>NZ_RAPE01000002.1 GCF_003651245.1 Roseovarius spongiae | reverse complement strand
CACAACCAACATCCCCAACTCGCTCCCTCAAATCCGTCGAGGAAGCTTCTGAACAGAAATATCAGGGGGGTCACTTTTGGACGCCGATTACCCCAATACAGGGGTCAATCTTGCATGCCGGTTCACAGTCCGGCCCCATGGGGGTCAAGTCGATCACCGCCTGGCTCAACGAGAACGGTTATCGAACCCGGCGTGGAAAATACTGGACTATCGGTATGGTTCACAAGCGGCTGACGGACAGCGCGGTCAAAGGGGACTACTTCTACGGAAAAAAGGCAGGCATCGAGACCGCAGTCCACGTCCCGGTTCCGGAGATCATTCCGGCGCATCGCTTCGACATGGCGCAGAGGATCCTGCGCGGAAGAAGCCCCAAGAAGAAACCGCCGCGGGACACCACCAGTGACATCCTCCTCTCGACAGTAGCTGTCTGCGGTCACTGTGGTTCGGGCATGAAGCTCGCAACGGGCAAGGGCGGAAAATACCGTTACTACAGCTGCACTGGTGAGATGGGCCGTGGTAAGTCGACATGCCCTGGCATGCGCGTGCCGATGGATGCCTTCGACCAGCTCATCATCGAGACGGTCAGCAAACACCTGTTCTCAAGTCAGCGGGTCCGCGAAATGCTCTCGGAGCTTATGGAGCGCCAGGCGCTCAAGCGCCACGAGAACAGCGGCCATCTGGACCGGATCCGCGCCGAGCTCAACGAGGCGGAAAAACGGCTCAGGCGCTTCTACGATGCGATGGAGACCGGCGCGATCGACCCCTCCGAACCAACGTTCAAGGAGCGGCTGGCCGAGCTCACGGAAAAACGAAACCTCGCTAAAGCCGCCGAGGACCGCGCGCTGGCCGAGCTCCAGCCGACTGCCAAACTGACCGAGAAGGCCGTGAAGAAGTTTGCCGACTTCGTCAGAACCCAGCTCAGCGAAGGAAGCCTCCAGTTCAAACGCCACTACCTGCGCGCCGTCATCGACAAGATCATCGTCAACGAAAACAGCGTGAAAATCTTCGGTGCTACTGATATCCGGAACTCCGGAAAAATTAAGGGAGCGCGTCCCTTCAAGAGCGCAGCATAGAAGCGCCGGTAGAGCCGTGATTACTCAGGCGGTGCCGGTTATCTCTATCGGATCGAAACCCAACGGTTCATCCAGCTACTCCCAAGAAAATCATGGCTTTGTTGACGGCTGCATAGGCCCGTCTCCGGGTGAGACGATGTTGGGCCTGAATTTTGTCGACCATTTCCTTCTGATGATAACGAAGGCTCTTTTTGCCGTGGTCCCTGAGGTGCGCCGCGACCAACTCTTCTGCGTGCATTCTGCAACTCGAGAGCCGAGGGGATCTCCTCATCTGCCAGGGAAACGGTCCGACGACTTCATGCTCCACGTGGTGCCCATTTTCATCCCGTATGGCCCGCCATGCAAAGCGGCATTATCACTTCTTCGAAATGGCCTAACCGTATTAGCAGTATACGCTCTCCGTGGAACTCCTCACGCTTTCAGACGGAGATCGCTTCTCACTGAAACGTGCTAACCCCCGTCGCTACCGCTTCAGGACACTGGCCTCACAATTCCCGACGGTATAGTGAGCGCGCCCCTTATGCGTCTCCACGCGTCATTTCGAAACCGGCGGGAGAGGGAGCGACTCGTTCTCGTCGGCGCCGGACTGCGCCTCGGGGATGTTGTCGGCCGCGGGTACGGTGCCGGACCGGATGGGACGGCCAGATGGCGCCATCAGCGCCCAGTAGCCTCCGAAGCTGTATATTCCGTCACCCTGCGGTTCGCCCCCGGCAACGTCTTGATGATATTGAAACAAGGGTTGATCCGCATAGGTCAACACCTGCTGTCCATCGCTGGCGGTCCTGCCGATCAGGTCCGGGTTTACGCCCTCGCCGACGCTGATATCCTCCTGCGCCGTCAGTAACGGCCAGTTGTCCCGGCAACTTTGCGCGCAAGAGTCCAGCGAGTCGAGCCCGTCCCCCCCGACGCTGTCCGCCGAGAGCATCGCATAGACCGGACGTCCGTCCGGCCCGACGATATAGGCGCCGCTCTCCTCGCTCGTGACGAGCGACAGCGTTGCAAGATCCTGAGCCTGTAGATTTGAACTCAGCAGCATGAGCGCGAGAATGGATGAGTAGCGCATTGGGGGCCCTTCCATGATTTTCGACAGTCGACAATGTAACCCTCAACCGTCGACCCAGGTTCCGCTGGAATGGGTTTTCCGGACGGTACAGACCATGGGAACCCCGAACGAACATTTGGCGGGCGCCCCGGATGGGGTTGCTGGCCGAAGAGCGATTGGCGGCGGCGGCGCCCCTGCGCGGTGGCAACGGAAAAAGCACGGCGACAAAAGGCATTGAACCCGTTAGCGTGACAGGGCGCAGGCGGCGACCAACGGCATTTGCGAACCCGCTACCAGCAGATGAAGCAACTCTCGGGAGAGCGCATGGGAACAGTTGATATCGTCCCCGACATCCACGGGCAGATCGCCAAACTACGCGGAGCGCTCGATGCTCTAGGATGGCGGCGGGATGCGGCGGGCTGGGTCCATCCGGACCCGGAGCGGACCATCGTCTTTCTGGGCGACTTCATCGATCGCGGACCGGAAAACCGTGCCGTCATCCACCTGGTGCGCGACCTGATCGACAGCGGCAAGGCCCGCGCGGTCATGGGCAACCACGAGTTGAACGCCCTTCACTTCCACGCGTCCCACCCCGAGACCGGCCAGCCCCTCCGCGCTCATTCCGAGAAGAACCTGCGCCAGCACGCGAGCTTCCTGGCGGAGTTCCCCGTCGGCGCCGGTGAGACCCGCGAGGCGCTGGCGTGGATGCGAAGCCTCCCTCTGTTTCTGGAAACCGAGAGTTTCCGCGCCGTGCATGCCTGCTGGTTCGACCCCACGATCGACCGCGTCCGAACGCTCACCGAGGGTGGCGTTCTGTCCGAGGAACAGGTGATACGCACCGCTGACCCCGCTGACGAGCTTTACCAACTTGCCGAGGAGATCACGAAGGGCCCCGAACACCAGCTTCCGGATGGATTTGCAATCTACGACAAGGACGGCTCCCGACGGAATCACGTCCGACTGCAATGGTGGAATGCAGGGGCGCGGACCTGGCCCGACATCGCGATCTCGGTGCCTTTCATGGATGATCTGCGCGATGTCCCGCTACCGGGGAAGATGATGGCGCGAACCTATCCCGCCCGCGAACGCCCGGTGTTCTTCGGTCACTACTGGCTCAGCGGCGATCCGGTCCTGCAGGCTCCGAACGCGCTGTGCCTTGACTATTCCGCCGGCAAGGATGGGCCGCTGGTCACATACGAACTGCACCCGGATGAGGAGTCGCTCTCGCCCGACCGGGTTCGGCTTCACGAGATCCCCGGCTGATCCTTCGTCTCGGCCGAACCGCTACGGCTGCTCCGGCGGGGGGTGCGAAGAAACAGATGTCACAGTTTCTGATCGCGCGGGGGCCGCGACGCACGACCAGTCGCTTGAACATGTCTGTGCCTGGCCCAGGCAGAGCCCGCAGATCCTTTCCGCTCCGGGTTACGGGTCTCGAATGAACTCATCCGATTTGTAGGTTTGGCTGATCTGCTCAAGAGCCTCGACAAAGCTTTCTACATAGGGGCCAAGCTGCCCGACTTCGGGCACGACGAGCGTGAGCTCGAACCTGGTGTCGGTGGCAAACCTGCGCACGATCCCGTTGCGGGAGCGGTGCACATGGGCCGCAAAGGAATCGACGATCGCGATGCCGCATCCATGTTCGACCAGCGACCAGGTGCTTTTGCTCAGATGCACACGCAGCCGCACGACCGGGGGCGGCGTGACGCCGGAAAGCGCCCGATCAAGCATGAGGCCGGACACGGAGGTGTCGGCATATCCGATCAGGTGACGCCCGGCGAGGTCCTCGGGCGTGATGCAGTCCTTTTCCACAAGCGGATCTTCTCGGGGGAGCAGACAGTAATATGGAAAACTGCTGCGCCAGATGGCGCGGGCGCCCGCAACCCCCTGGCGAAGGGAAACAAGGCCGAGCGCATAGGTGCCGCCCCGGACACGCGGGATGATGTGATTGCTATGGGCCGACTGGAGTTCGACTGACGTGCTCGGGAACTGGCCCGTGAGGGACGCGACGACAGACGGCAAGAGGGTCGTTGCGATGACGGGCATGGCCGCCGCCGTGACCGCGTCTATCTCGCCATTGGCTATTCGCGCCACCTGGGCCTCGATCTCCTTCAGGCCGACGAAAGCGCGATCAACCTCCGCCAGCAAGCCGAAGGCCTGCTCGGTGGGCGTCACGCTATTGCCGCTCCGGTGAAACAGCGTCAGGCCGGTCTGGGCCTCGAGCTCGCGAATGTGCCGCGACACGGCGGGCTGGGAAATTCGGAGCCGTTGGGCCGCGCCAATGAGCGAACCGTAGAGCATCGTTTCCTTGAACACCTCAAGCGATCGTTGGCTAAGCATAACATTTCCTGTTGCTGAATTTCTTTATTGGTATTTGACTTATAGTAAACCCGCTGGCCTTCTGGAGATCTAAACCGACGGTCAGTTTCATTGGTGAAGGCATACCGACGGTTGAAGCGCATAAAGCCAGATAACGATAATCCAACAGACAAACCGGAGGTTTAGACCCATGAGACGATCCAGATCAGTAATTCTGATGCTTACGACGGCGCTGACGATGGCGTCGGCGCAACCGTTATTCGCCGACGGGGTTCTGAAATACGGGATGGCTGCACAGGATCTCGGCACCATGGACCCGCACCGCGCCACGACCACCCCCGACAAGCCGATTACGGGATGGTTGTTCAACGGGCTCGTGCGGTTTGCGCCCGGTTCCGACGACATCGGGGCGCTCGAACCCGATCTCGCGGAGAGCTGGGAGCGCAATGAAGACGGCACGGTCTGGACGTTCAAGCTGCGCGAGGGTGTGAAATTCCACCAGGACTACGGCGAGGTGACGGCGGAGGATGTCGTCTATTCCCTCAATCGCAGCGCCAATCCGGATTCTTCGGCCTTCGCATCCGATTACGATGCGATCGACACGATCGAAGCCATTGATCCGCTTACCGTCCGCGTGACGCTGAAAACGCCCGTGCCGTCGTTCCTGGGGCTCGTGGCGAACTATCACGGCGGCAATATCGTCTCCAAGAAAGCAGCCGAGGAACGCGGCGCGGATTTCGGGACCCAACCGATCGGCACCGGCCCCTTCATGGTTGAAGAATACGTGCCGCAAGAGCGGGTCAGCTTCGTCGCCAACCCGGATTACTTCCGCGGGGCCCCGAAACTTGACGGGATCGAATACCGGTACATTCCCTCCGACTCGTCTCGCGATCTTGCGTTGCAGGCGGGGGAACTGGACGTGTCCTACGGGCGGCAGGATCAGGAATGGGTCGACGCGACCAAGGCGCGGCCAGGGATCGTCGTGGACATCATGCGCCCTGCCGAGCTGCAGCAGTTTCATCTGAACACCTCGTCGCCGCCACTGGATAACATCGAGGTGCGCCGCGCAGTGGCCACGGCTCTGAACCGGTCCGAATTCATCCAGTTCGTTGGCGATAGCCTGGCGCAACCGGCCGGATCCGTGGTGCCCAAGGGTAATCTTGGCTGGGACGACTCGACCCCGATCTACGGCGAAGGCGATCCCGAAGCCGCGGCCAAGATGCTGGCCGACGCGGGCTTTCCTGATGGGATTGAGCTGTCGATGGTGCAGACGTCCCTGCCGACCATGCTTGGCATCGCCCAGGTGGCGCAGGCGCAGCTCGCTCTCGCGGGGATCAACCTCCAGCTTGACGTCGTGGACCACCAGACGTTCCATGCTCAGATCCGCGAAGACCGCAGTCAGGTGGTGTATTACTCCGCAGCCAGGTTCCCGGTGGCGGATGTCTTCCTGAGCCAGTTCTTCCATTCGGCTTCGACTGTCGGCACCCCGACCGCGACCACGAACTTTTCGCATTGCGACGTGGCCGACCAGGAGATCGAGAGCGCGCGGGCCGAGGCCGACCCTGAGAAACAGGCGGAATTGTGGGCGCTGGCGCAGAAGAAGATCATCGAGAATATCTGCGCGGTGCCGCTTTACGAACAGCTGATCGCCTATGGCCGCAGCGAGGACGTGGATTGGGGCTATGATCTGCAGGCCGAAATGCATCTCGGTCCGATTGTCACAGAGATGACAGACCTCAAGTAAGTCGATCGGAAGGCGAGACTATGCTGGGCTATTTCGCACAGCGCGCGCTGACGTTGATACCAACGCTTTTCGCGGTGTTGACGCTCGCTTTCGTGCTGGTGCGCATCGTTCCCGGTGATCCGGCGTTGATCATCCTCGGGGATCAGGCCAGCCCCGAGGCGATCGCGCGGTTCCATCAGGAAACCGGGCTCGATCAGCCGATATGGCGGCAGTATCTCGCCTTCCTGTCCGAACTGGCGCAGGGCGATCTGGGCGTTTCGATGATATCCAACCGCCCGGTTCTGACGTCGATCATGGAGGTCCTGCCCTACACGCTGGAGCTTTCCTTTGCCGGCGTGTTCGTGGGCGTCGCGCTGGGCGTTCCGCTTGGCGTGATCGCGGCGCGATCCAACGGCGGATGGACAGATTGGGCGGTGCGCATCTTCACCTTGGGCGGTCTGTCGTTTCCGGCGTTCGTTTCCGCGGTGATGATGCTCTTGGTCTTTTCGGTCTGGCTGGGATGGTTCCCCGTCATTTCATCCGGCAAGCCAATCACCGATCCGGCGGGGCGGCTGATGTCGCTTGCGCTTCCGGCGATCAACCTTGGCCTCGTGATGATGGCCTATGTAGCGCGGGTCACGCGCGGCGGCATGATGAACATCATGCGTGCAGATTACATTCGCACGGCGCGCGCCAAGGGCGTTCCGCGTCGTCGCATCGTCTGGAAGCACGCTCTGCGCAATGTGCTCCTGGCGGTGGTGACCTTTACCGGCCTCTATTTCAGCGTGTTGATCGGCAATTCGGTGCTGACTGAAATTGTCTTTAACCGGCCCGGTCTGGGCAAACTGGTGATCGGCGCGTTGGAGCGGAGAGATTACACGCTGTTGCAGGGGCTGGTGGTGGCCTACGCCATCCTGGTCGTGCTGGTGAACGCGCTCACAGACCTCTGCTACGGGGTCGTGGATCCGCGGGTGAAAACCTCGTGACGCATTCGACTGAAGTGAAACGCGCGGACCGCAAGGCATACAAGCCCGGTCGGATCGCGATCATCATCGGGGCGACGATCATCGCGGTCGTGCTTCTGGCGGCCATTCTCGCGCCGTGGATCGCGCCGCATGATCCCTATGTCCAATCCATGCTGGCGCGGTTTCGCCCGCCCTCCGCAGAGTATTGGCTGGGGACGGACAGGTTCGGCCGCGATACCTTCTCGCGCATCCTCTACGGGCTGAGGATCACGCTCTGGACGGCTGCGGCGTCGACTGCGCTGGCCATGGTCGGGGGCACGGCGATCGGCATCCTGTCGGGATATTGCGGAGGCAGGGTCGATCGCTGGCTCTCCGCGGCGAACGATCTGCTAATGAGCTTTCCGCAGATGGTTGCGGGAATTATCATCGTCGCCCTGCTTGGCCCTGGCGTAACCAACTTAATCATCGCCATCGCGATCACCGCCTTTCCCGCATTCTATCGCATGGCGCGTTCGGCGGCGCTGGCGCTGCGTGACCGGGACTACATAGATGCCTGCCGGGTTCTGGGCTATTCGGACACGCGGATCGTGGCGCGTCACATCCTGCCCGAAACCATGGATGACATGATCATAATCGCCACGCTCTGGCTGGCGACCGCTGTGCGCACGGAAAGCTCGCTGGCCTTCATCGGCCTCGGAGCGCCCCCGCCCGCCGCGACATTGGGCGGTTTGGTGCGCGAAGGCTTCGACAATCTTCTGGATTATCCCGGGCTCGCGATCTGGCCGTCACTTGCGATCCTCGTGGTCATGATCGGGCTGAACCTGATGGGCGATGGACTGCGGGATGCGAATGATCCGAGGGCGTCGGCATGACCGTCTTGCGTATCGACAAACTGCGTACCACGCTCAGGCTCGGAGGCCGCGATTGCGACGCGCTGCGCGAAGTATCCTTCAGCGTGGCGGAGGGTGAAACCCTCGCCATTGTTGGCGAAAGCGGTTGCGGAAAAAGCATGCTGGCCATGTCCATCATGGGGCTTCTGCCTGCGGTCGCCAGGATCAGCGAAGGCCGTGTGATCCTTGGATCGCGGGCAATCGAGGCCGAGCCCGAAAGCCGGATGGAAAAGATCCGCGGAGCCGAGATCGGCATGATCTTTCAAGAGCCGATGACGGCGCTGAACCCGGTTTTCACAGTGGGCTCCCAGATCGCCGAACCGCTGCGCGATCACCTGGGGCTGTCTAAATCCGAAGCCCGGAAGACCGCCATCGAGTTGATGGAGAGGGTAAGAATCCCCGCCGCGGCCAGTCGCTTCGAGTCATACCCGCACGAGTTCTCGGGAGGGATGCGCCAGCGCGTCGTCATCGCGCTCGCCATTGCCTGCCGCCCGAAATTGCTGATCGCGGACGAACCCACGACGGCCCTGGATGTGACGGTCCAGCGCCAGATCCTCGATCTGCTCGACACGCTGCAGGAACAGGGAGAGATGGGCATGCTGCTTATCACCCACAACCTTGCGATCGTGGCGGGCCACGCGGACCGGGTGGTCGTTATGTATGGGGGCGATGTCGTGGAAACGGCGACTGTCCGCGACCTCTTCCGCGCGCCTGGACACCCTTACGCCCGCGCTCTTCTCGCCAGTCTGCCGAGGGTTGACCGCGACCTCTCCGAACTGGCCTCGATCCCCGGACGGGTGCCGCCGTTGGCCATGCTGCCTGACGGGTGCAGGTTCATCGACCGTTGCCCGCATGCAATGGATATATGCAACCGCATGCCCCCCACCGTGGAACTGGGCGAAGGCCAGGGTCATACCGTTCGGTGTTGGCTGCACGTCGAGGGGGGCGAGCATGCTGCTGACGGTTGATGGGCTCAAGGTGATCTACCCGGTCAAGCGCGGCTGGCCGATACCCAAAACGCGTCTGCTGAAGGCCGTCGACGGGGTAAGTTTCACAATCGGCGCCGGCGAGGCGTTGGGAATCGTCGGCGAAAGCGGTTGCGGCAAAAGCACTGTCGCCCGCGCCATATTGCGCCTGGTGACGCCCGACGCCGGTTCGGTGGTTTTCGCCGGTACGGACATAACCTTCATGCCGCTCAAACGCTTGCGTCGCCTGCGGCCCAAGCTGCAGATGATCTTTCAGGATCCCGCCGCATCACTGTCCCCCCGGATGCGGATCGGCGACGCTCTGGCGGAAGCTATCCGGGTGCATGACATCGCGCAGGGCGCCGGCATCGATGAACTGGTCGGCAGCGCGCTGACCGAGGTGGGTCTTTCGCCCGAAGTGGCCGATCGCTACCCGCATGAATTTTCCGGCGGTCAGAAACAGCGCATCGGCATCGCGCGCGCGCTGGTCTTCTCACCCGAGCTGATCGTAGCGGACGAACCGGTCTCCGCCCTCGACGTGTCTGTTCAGGCGCAAATCCTGAACCTGATGGCCCGGCTGAAAGCCGAACGCGGCATCGCCTTCGCCTTCATCTCCCATGATCTGGGCGTGGTGCGTCATTTCTGCGAGCGCACGGCGGTCATGTATCTGGGCCAGATTATCGAATCCGGCGCCACGCGCGAGATTTTCGATGCTCCGGGGCATCCCTACACCCGCCTGTTGCGCAGCGTGTCGCCGGTGCCCGACCCCGAGATCGTCTCGGCGTCCGCTGTCGCCGAAGGAGAGCCGCCCTCGCCTCTCGATCCGCCCAGCGGCTGCCGGTTCAACCCGCGCTGTCCCTTCGCCACCGAGATGTGCCGGTCAACCGAGCCCGAGCTGCGCCCGGTGAACGGACGTCACATCGCTTGTCACCATGCCGAAACGCTTCCACCCACTGGGGACAACCGTGTCAGATAGTATCGTTCACTCAAGCCACTGGGGTGCGTTTCATGCGCGCCGCGGGGGGGATGGTCTGGATATCACTCCCCACCCCGGTGATCGCGCGCCCAGTAAGATCCTGCAAAACATGCGCCATGCGCTGGATCATCCTGCAAGGGTCCTGCGTCCCTCTGTACGCGAAAGCTGGTTGCGCCACGGTCCCGGACCCAGGGCGCGACCTATCGGCGACCCTTTCGTCGAAGTCGGCTGGGATACCGTCGCGGACCTTTTGGCCGGAGAAGTCCGCCGCGTGCGTGACGCGCATGGGCCGCGGGGCGTTTACGGCGGTTCCTATGGCTGGGCCAGCGCGGGGCGCTTTCACCACGCGCAGAGCCAGATCCACCGCTTTCTCAACACCGTTTTCGGCGGCTACGTGAGCGGACTAAGCAGCTACAGCGCCGGAGCGGCGTCCCCGCTGCTGCCGCGGTTGATCGGCAGTTTCTCCGAACTGTCGCGCAACACCGTATCCTGGAAACAAATCGCGGCCCATACCGAACTGATTATCAGCTTTGGCGGCATGCCGCTGCGCAACTCGGCGATTGGCAATGGCGGCGTCAGCGATCACGTCGAACATGGCAGCATGAGCGAAATGGCGGCGCGCGGCGGCGTCTTTCATCTGGTGTCTCCGATACGCGATGACCTGCCCGAAGATATCGACGTGGTGTGGCATCCGATCCGGCCGGGCACCGATACGGCGCTGATCCTGGCGATGGCCTATGTCTTGCAGGATGAGGGGCTGGAGGATCCTGCCTTTCTGGAAACCTATTGCGTCGGGTACGAAAGGTTTCGCGAATATCTTTCAAGCGATGCCGATGAAGGCCCGAAAACGCCGACCTGGGCGGAACGCATCACCGGCATTCCCGCCGATGAGATTGCCCGGCTTGCCCGTGACCTGGCGCGCAAGCGATCATTGATCACCGTGGCCCACGCCGTGCAGCGCGCCGAATACGGCGAACAACCGGTCTGGGCCGCAATGGCGCTTGCCGCCATGGTCGGGCAGATCGGGCTGCCCGGGCGCGGGTTCATATATGCGCTTGGCTCATTCGCGCATACGGGGCGGCAAAAGGTGGCTGTCCCGATTCCGGTATTGCCGCAGGGAAAGAACCTGTGCGACGCGTGTATCCCGGTGGCGGCGATATCGGACATGTTGCTGAACCCGGGCAAGCCCCACAGCTTCATGGGAATACCGCAGAACTATCCGGACATTCGTCTGCTGTGGTGGGCTGGAGGCAATCCGTTTCATCACCATCAGGACCTCTATCGGCTATCCCGCGCCATCGGGCGCGTTGATACCTTTGTCGTCCAGGAGCAGGTCTGGACCGCCTCGGCGAAATCGGCCGACATCGTCCTGCCGATCTCGTTCTCGCTGGAGCGATCCGATTTCGGAGCCACGCGGAACGACCCCCGGCTTTTCGCCATGCAACAGCTCTGCTCGCCCAAGGGGGAGGCGCGGTCTGATTACGATGCCTTGTCCGCCGTGACCGCCGCTCTGGGCCCGCGCGAACACGCCAGCTTTACCGAAGGGCGTTCGGCCGAGGATTGGTTGCGACATCTCTTTGAACCGACCCGCGCCGCTTTGGATGCGCTGGGCGAAGACGCGCCCGATTTCGATGAATTCTGGCAAAGAGGTTGGATTGACCTGCCCTGCAGGCCGGATAGCGTGGGTTTTCTCGAGGACTTTCGAAAGGACCCCACCGGTCAGCCGCTAGGCACGCCGAGCGGAAAAATCGAGATCTTTTCCCAGGAGATCGCCGCCTATGGCTACGACGACGCCCCGGGCCTGCCGGTCTGGCGCCCGCACCAGCGCGGCCCGACCGCGGACTATCCCTTTGTCCTGATCGCCAACGCGCCGGCGGCCCGGTTGCACAGTCAATTGGATTTCGGCGAAACCTCCGCCGCAACCAAGGTGGCCGGCCGAGAAAAGCTGCGGATCAACCCGGCAGACGCGGCGAAGCTTGGCCTCAAGAACGGTGAGATCGCGCGGTTGGAAAACGATCGCGGGGCTTGTCTTGCCGGGGTGGAAATGTCCGATCTCGTGCGCCCCGGGGTCGTTCAACTGCAAACCGGCGCCTGGTTCGATCCGCAGCCCGATCCCGACAGGACCGCGCCGGTGTTCTGCGTGCATGGCAACGCGAATGTCCTGACCTATGACAAAGGCACGTCGCAGTTGACCCATGGGTGTACGGGGCAGATCGGGCGCGTCGCCATCCGCAAGTGGACTGGACGAGCTCCGCCTCTGCGGGCCTTTGACCCTCCCCCTCTGACTTCCAGTCCATCAACGGAGCCTCGCCATGACTGACGCAGAACGCAATCGGAGCCTTGCCGCTGATATGCGTATCGCAACCAATGGCTTTGAAGCCCTGTTCCAGCATCAGCAGACCAGGACGATCCGGGTCGAACTGGAGACCGGTTGATGGGTATCTCAATACCTGTCGCTTCAGTCGCAGGCGATCCGGATGCGCCCAAATCCGCCGATGTGGTGGTCGTCGGCGGCGGCATCGTCGGCGTTCTGACCGCGCTTGAGCTTGCCGAGGCGGGGCTGTCGGTGACCTTGTGTGAGAAAGGCGTGATCGCGGGGGAACAATCATCGCGCAATTGGGGATGGGTGCGCCAGATGGGGCGCGCCGAGGCCGAGTTGCCGCTCGCCTCCGTCTCACTTGACCTCTGGCGGAAGATGGACGCCCGCATTCAGGGTTCCACCGGGTTTCGCCAGACCGGAATTGCCTATACCGCCTTCACCGAGCGCGACGCCACACATTGGCAGCGCTGGCACGAGATCGGCAGGCGGCACGGTATCGTTACCGAACTGAAGAGCAGCGACCAGGTTCGCGTGATGGCCCCCGACATTTCGGGCCGGGTGCGCATGGCGCTGTGGTCGCCCTTTGATGGGTGCGCGGAACCGTGGCTCGCCGTCCCGGCCATGGCTGTCGCCGCACGAAAGGCCGGCGCGTCCATCCTGACAAACTGCGCGGTTCGGGCGCTGGACATCGAAGGCGGTCGCGTCGCCGGCGTAGTGACGGAGAAAGGCCGGATCCGGGCGCAGAAAGTCGTGATCGCAGGCGGGGTCTGGAGCCGTAGCCTGCTCGGCAATCACGATATCGACTTTTCGCAACTCCGGATCACTGGAACCGCCGCCAGGGTGGTCGGCGCGGAAGGTCTGCCCGATCATCCCTTCGGTACGGAAAGTTTTTCATTTCGCCCGAGAAGTGACGGCGGTCATACACTGGCGCTCCGCAATGCCAACATCGCCGAAATTCTTCCCGACAACTTTCGCCTGTTCCGACAGTACCAGCCGAGGCTGCGCGAGAACTGGCGCGAATTTCACCTGCGCTTCGGGCCGTCCTTCTTCAAGGCTCTCGCGGCCCCCAGACACTGGGACGCCGACCAAAGCACCGTCTTCGAGAAAGTTCGCGTTCTTGACCCCTCCCCTTCGCGCCTGTTTCTGAAACGGGCCCTGCGCAATGCCGCAAGATCGTTCCCCGCCTTCAAAGACGTCAAGACGACGCATAGCTGGGCGGGGGCCATTGACGTAACGCCGGACGCCGTACCCGTGATCGACCGGATCCCCGGGTTGCGCGGGGCCCACTTGGCGTCGGGATGTTCGGGGCACGGTTTCGGGCTCGGGCCGGGGATAGCGCGCCTGACCGCTGACCTGGTGCTTGATCGCACGCCGGTCGCCGACCCCACACCGTTCCGCTGGGGTCGTTTCGGCAGCTAGACCTTCGGACGGTGCACCACGCCCCCTCGGCGCATCCCACCGTTTCAAATCATCGCGATTGATCAGGATAATCGCGCGCAGCGCGCGCCCGAAGCGGGGCCGCGGCGCGTCGGAAAGGAAGGATTCATCTGCGCAGCGGCCCTCCGCCCACCGCCAAACGCCCATTTGCGAAAGTATCCGCGATGCGCAGGGCCTAGATCCCCGGCGACAACCCGCCCGTCACCGGCAGGTTTACCCCCGTGACATAGGCCGCGCGGGGCCCGGCAAGATAGGCGACCGCCTCGGCGACGTCCTCGGGACTGCCGGCGTCGCGCAGCGCCACGGCCTCGTAGCGGCGCGCCTTCATCTCATCGAGCGACAACCCCTCGGCTTCGGCGAGGCGGCGGTTGGACGCGGCGTGCATGTCGGTCGCGATGTAGCCCGGACACACCGCATTGCAGCGGATCCCGTCCGGCCCGAACTCGACCGCGATGGTCTTGGTCAACCCGGTCACCGCGTGCTTCATCGCCGAATAGGCGCCGAAGGCCGCGCGCCCGCCGAGCCCGCCGATGGAGCCGATATTGACGATTGCCCCGCCGCCCGCCGCGCGCATGTCGGGAATTACCGCCTGGCTAAGCCGCATTGGGCCGAGGATGTTGACCTCGAAACTGGTGCGCCAATCCTCGGCCTTGCCGTCGAGGAACGGCCCGGCCCCCGCGAGCGATCCGGCGTTGTTCACCAGGATATCGACCGGCCCCGCCGCGCCGCGCACCGCCTTGAGACAGGCAGCGATGCTGCTTGCGTCCGTCACGTCCAGTTCATGCGCCATCCCCTGCCCGCCCGCGTCGGCGATCGCGGCGATCACCTCGTCCAGCAGCCCGGCGCGGTCGCGCGGCCCGTCGGCGAGCGTCATCGCGCCGCCCATGTCCGTCGCCACAATGAAGGCGCCGTCGCGCGCCAGCCGCAGGCAGGTGGCCCGCCCGATCCCGTTGGGGGCCGCCGCCCCCGTCACCAGCGCGATCTTTCCCGCAAGTTCCCGCACCATGCCAAGCCCTTTCAATGTTCCAGAGATACCCGAAATTCCCCGGTTCGCGCCGGGCGCCGCCTCAGCCGGGGATCGCCACGCCCCGCCGCCCGGCGAGGTCGGTCACGTATTGCCACGCCACCCGCCCCGAGCGCGCCCCGCGCGTCGCCTGCCATTCGATCGCCTCGGCGCGCAAGGTGGCGTCGTCGATGGCGATCCCGAAGGCCTCGCAATAGCCGCGGATCATGGCGAGGTATTCGTCCTGCCCGCAGGGATGGAAGCCGAGCCACAGCCCGAACCGGTCGGAGAGCGACACCTTCTCCTCGGTCGCCTCGCTCGGGCTGATCGCCGAGGAGCGTTCGTTCTCGATCATGTCGCGGGGCATCAGGTGGCGGCGATTCGACGTCGCGTAGAACACCACGTTCGCGGGCCGCCCCTCGATCCCGCCGTCGAGCACGGCCTTCAGCGATTTGTAGTGCTGGTCGTCATGGCTGAAGCTGAGGTCGTCGCAGAAGAGGATGAACCGCGCGTCGGCGCCGCGCAGCAGGGCCAGCAGACGGGTCACGCTGGTCAGGTCCTCGCGTTGCAGTTCCACGATCTTGAGCGGCGCGCCCTCCGCGGCAACCTTGGCGTGCACCGCCTTGACGAGGCTCGATTTTCCCATCCCGCGCGCGCCCCAGAGCAGGGCGTTGTTCGCCGGCAGGCCCCGGGCGAACTGGCGGGTGTTCTCAAGCAGCGTATCGCGTGCGCGGTCCACCCCGAGCAACAGCGACATGTCCACCCGCGACGGGTTCGTCACGGGTTCGAGCCGATCGGGCTCCACCTGCCAGACGAAGGCGTCGGCGGCGTCGAAATCGGGGGCGGGCTGCGGCGGCGGCGTCATGCGTTCGAGCGCCGCGGCGATGCGCTCGAGCGGATCAGACATCGTTGCGCTCCTCGTCGGACCTTTCCGCGTCGTCCTCGGGGTGCATCTCTTCCTCGTCGTCGAACCACAGCCCTTCGGCGCGCAGCTTCGCCTCGCGCTGGCGCTCGACCCGCGCGACGAGGAAGATCGAAATCTCGTAGAGCCCGTAAACCACGACGAACAGGATCACCTGCGTGATGACGTCCGGCGGCGTCACCAGCGCCGCCAGCACGAGGATGCCGACCACCGCGTATTTGCGCACCGCCTTCAGCCCCTCGGCGCCGACCAGCCCGGCCTTGCCCATCAGCGTCAGCAGAACCGGCAGCTGAAAGCAGAGGCCGAAGGCCACGATGAACTTGATAGTTAGGTTCAGGTATTCCTGCGCCGAGCCCTGGAAAACCACGCTGAGCGGCGCCGCGTTCTGGCCGCCTTCGATCGCCTCGCCGCCCTGGCCGAACTGCTGGAAGCCGAGGAAGAAATCATAGGCCAGCGGCGTGACCACGTAGAAAGCGAAGGCCGCGCCGAGCATGAACATGAAGGGCGAGGCGATCAGAAACGGCAGGAACGCGCCCTTCTCGGACTTGTAGAGGCCGGGCGCCACGAAACGCCACATCTGGCCCGCGATATAGGGAAATGCCAGGATGAAGCCGCCCAGCAGCGACACCTTGATCGCGACGAAGAACCCCTCCTGCGGCGAGATGAAGATCAGGTCGCAATCCTGCCCGCGCTCGGCCAGCACCTTGCAGAGCGGATTGGTCAAGAAGTTGAAGATCGGCGTGGCGATGGTGAAGCAGATCACCATGCCGATGACGAAGGCGACGACCGACTTGATCAGCCGGCTGCGCAGCTCGGCCAGGTGTTCGATCAGCGGCGCGCTGCTGTCCTCGAGTTCGTCGGTGTTGCTCATGCCTTGTCCTTGGCGGTCGATCCGCCGGCGGCCTTCGCGGCCGTCTTCTTCGGAGCCGCCTTGGATGCGGCGGTCTTCCCGGTCGTTTTATTCGCGCCCGCCTTCGGCTTGGCCGGAGCCTTCTTCGCGGCGGGTTTGGCGGCGGCGCTCTTGGCGGGCGTCTTCTTCGGCGCTGTCTTCTTCGCCGGCGGCTTCTTCGCGGCGGCGGGTTTGGCGGGCGCGTCGGCCTTCTTCTTCGCCGCCTCGGCGTCGCGCGCATGCGCCTCGAGCGCCTTTTCACCGGCGGTCTTGTCGCGCGCGCCGACCGAGTCGTCCTGCGCGGGATCGGGTTTCAGCGCGGGCTTGCCCGCGTCGCGCGTGGCCTCGGTGAAGCTCCGGGCGCCCTTGCGGACCTCGTCCATGGTGCTGCTCACCGGCTTGGTCGCCTTGCGCAGCGAGTCCGAGACCTCGCGCATGCCGGATTCATCGGCCGCGTCGTTCATCGCCTTGGTGAACTCGCGCGCCATGCCCTTGGCCTTGCCGACGAACTGACCGACCGTGCGGAACATGCCCGGCAAATCCTTCGGTCCGACGACGATCAGCGCAACGATGCCGATCACCATCAGTTCGGTCCAGCCAAGGTCGAACATCTGGCGTTCAGACCTTGTCTTTTTCGGACTTCGGCGTCACGTCGCGGGCGCTCTCGGCGCTCTTTTCCTCGTCGTCCTCAAGCTCCTTGCTGCCCTCGCTGATGCCCTTCTTGAACGAGGTGATGCCCTTGCCCACCTCGCCCATCAGAGACGAGATCTTGCCGCGCCCGAATAGGACCAGCACGACGACGGCGATCAGCAGGATGCCCGGAAGGCCAATGTTGTTCAGCATGTGTAATCTCCCTTTCCCCGGGGCGCGTGGATGGCCGGGGGATTTTCGTCCACAGTATCTAAACCCTCGCACGCCGGGTTGAAAGAACCAATGCGCCGCGCCGGGTTCATTTTTGAGCGACCCGGCCGCTCAGCCCGCAGCGCGCCCGTCGCGGGCCGGAAACACGAAACAGCGGTCGCGCCGGATCATCAGCCAGAGCTTCAGCCCCGGCTGCGGCAGGAACACGTTGGGCACGGTCGCCCGCAGGGTCGAGCCGTCATGCTCCATGCGGAATTCGATCAGGCTCTCGGACCCCATGAAACGGGAGCGCTGCACCACCCCGAGCGCGGGCGAGCCGTCGATCGAGGTGGGATTGGGGCCGCGTCCGCCGCGGTCGAAGTCTATCTTGATGTGCTGTGGGCGGATCACGATATCCACCGCCTGCCCGTCCGGCACGCCGGGCGCGAGGAAACGGCCAAAGGGCGTATCCGTCAGCGCACCGTGAACTGTGCCGCGGATGACGTTGATATCGCTGAAGAATGACACCGCGTCGCGGTCAACCGGGGAATTGTAGACGTTATAGGGCGCGCCGCGTTGCACGATCTTCCCGCCGCGCATCAGCGCGATCTCGTCGGCCATGCGCATCGCCTCGTTGGGTTCGTGCGTGACCAGAAGCACCGCCGCGTCCTCTTCGCGCAGGATGTCGAGAGTTTCGTCGCGGATGCCGTCGCGCAGGCGGTTGTCCAGCCCCGAGAACGGTTCGTCCATCAGCATGATGCGCGGGCGCGGCGCGAGCGCGCGTGCCAGCGCCACGCGCTGTTGCTCCCCGCCCGAAAGCTCGTGCGGGAAGGCGTTTTCGAACTGCCCCAGCCCGACCCGGTCGAGCATCTCGCGAATGCGCCGCGCGCGCGCCGCCCGGTCGCCGTTGAGGCCGAATCCGACGTTCTCGAACACCGACAGGTGCGGAAACAGCGCGAAGTCCTGGAACATCAGCCCGATGTTGCGCAATTCGGGCGGCACGCGGGTGCGGGTGTCGCAGATCAGCTTGCCATCGACATGGATCTCGCCCGAATCCTGCATCTCGACGCCCGCGATCATGCGCAAGGTCGTGGATTTGCCGCAACCCGACGGACCGAGAAGGCAGGTCACGTGCCCCGGGCGCACCGCCAGAGACACGTCATCGACCACCCGCCGCCCCTCGTAGCTGCGGCAGAGGTTCCTGATCTCCAGTCTTGGGGTCTGCTCGGCCACTCTGTTTCCCGGACAAGGATGCGACATTCGTTCCCTATGAAAAACATCGGGATTTGACCGGCAGATAACAAGCACGCCCCGGGGCCGCAAGATGCGCGCGGCCCGGGGGCGGCCCGGTTACAGCGTACTGTTGAAGCCGCCGCCGTCCAGCAGGATGTTCTGCCCGACGATGTAGCCCGCGTACTGAGAACACAGAAAGGCGCAGGCGGCGCCGAACTCTTCGGACGTGCCGTAGCGGCCGGCGGGGATGCCCTCGCAGCGCTCAGCGCGCGCCTGGTCGACAGTGATGTCGCGCGACTCCGCCGCGCCCTGGTCGAGCGACGCGGCGCGGTCGGTGTCATGAATGCCGGGCAGCAGGTTGTTGATCGTCACCCCCGCCCCCGCCACCTGCCGCGAGGTGCCCGCGACATAGCCCGTGAGCCCCGCGCGCGCCGAATTGCTGAGCCCGAGCACGGGGATCGGCGACTTGACCGATTGCGAGGTGATGTTGACCACCCGGCCCCAGCCGCGCTCCATCATTCCCGGAACCAGCGCCTTGATGAAGGCGATGGGGGTCAGCATATTCGCGTCGAGCGCGCGGATGAAATCCTCGCGCTCCCAGTCGCGCCAGGTGCCCGGCGGCGGCCCGCCCGCGTTGGTCACGAGGATATCGACCGCGCCGGCGGCCTCGATCAGCGCCGCCTGCCCCTCGGACGTGGTCACGTCCGCCGCGACCTCGCTCACCTCGACCCCGAAATCGCTGCGGATGGCCTCCGCCGCCTCCGTCAGCGCCTTGGCCCCGCGCGCATTCATCACCAGATCGACCCCTTCGGCGGCCAGCGCGCGCGCGCATCCAAGGCCCAGCCCCTTGGAGGACGCGCAGACCAGCGCCCTTTTCCCTCTCAGACCCAAATCCATGCCCACGCTCCTTTCGTCAGTTGTCTGTGCCGCGCCGGAGTGCCATCCTTGGGCGGGTTCGCGACCTTCCCGGCAAGCGCGTCATGTTGCGCTGCAGCAATGTCGCAGAATCCGCCGGACATCGGCCCGCATTCGCCATATTCGATGGCTAGGCTGAAACTAGGCCAGCGCGCGCCCGACCGAAAGCGCAAATCGGCCCCTGCCGAAAAGGACGAAAGACACCGCCATGACCGAGGCCCTGATACAGTCCATCCCCGTCTATGACGCCGGGGCGATCACTGTCGTCAACGGGGCGAACCTTGGCGACGGGCTGTCCTTCGCGGCTGAACTTGATCTCGACGACACCTACGAATTGCGCCCGGGAAGCGAAATGCGACGCCTCTCGATCAGCGCGGGCGCGGATGGGCGGCTTGGCGTCGCGGAGGGCACGCGGATCGGGCGGCCCGGAGACGCGCTGCATATCGACTGCTGCCTCACGATGATGAGTGCGATGGGAACCACAACCGAGATCATCATCCTGGTGGAGGTCGACGGCGCCGGTGATGTCGAAGCGGTCTTCGCCCTGCCCCTGTCCGAGCTTGCGCCGCGCACGGAATACACGCTTGTCGGCATCGACGAAACGCAGGCCGCCGCCAAGTTCGCCGAGGTGGCCTGCGTGTCATTTTCGCGCGGTACGCGGATCACGATGGCGTCGGGGGCGCAGAAACCGATCGAGGAGTTGAAGATCGGCGACATGGTCCTCACCCGCGATGACGGCGCCCAGCAAGTGCGCTGGGTCGGCTGCTCGACCGTGCGCGCGGTCGGCAATTTCGCCCCCATCCGCATCCGCGCAGGCGCGTTGCACAATGACGCGGATCTATATGTCAGCCCCGAACACCGGTTCTTCATCTACCAGCGCTCCGACGCGATCGGCGCCGGACGGCACGAGGTCCTGGTGCGCGCGCGCCATCTGGTGAACGGCGACAGCATCGTGCAGGTCGATGGCGGTTTCGTGGATTACTTCCAGCTGCTCTTCGACACGCACCAGATCATCTACGCCGAGGGCATCGCCGCCGAGACCCTGCTGCTCGGCCCGCACACGCGCCCCGCCTTACCGGCGGACCTCGGCGAGAAGATCGGCCTCGGCCCTGAGGCGCATTCCACGAGCCCGCATCTAGATTTCGAGGTCGGCAAGGCGTTGCTCGATCACCCTGACGCGGCCTCTATCCTGCGCCGCGCCTCGACCCGCTGAAGGCGCGCGCGTCCCTTACTCCTTGAAATCCCTGGCGCGCTCTTTCTTGACCTTGTCCGTGGGGCCGTCGAACCCCGGCGTGCGCATCTCGGATTCCATCGATTCGCGCGTCCATTCGGTATCCGGGCGCGGCTCTCCGAAGGCGTCCTTCGACTCTACCGCGTTGTCGGTGCGGGCCATTTCGCCCGGCTTGCGCTCGGCCACCGGGTTGGCGGGTTCGCGCTCGCCGGTCGGCTTGGCTTTGGTCTGCTTGGTATCCTTGCTGGACATCATGTCGCTCCTCTTGTCTGCCCGACCAACGCGCGGGCCGGCGCCGCGGTTCCGCGGCGCGCGGGCCATTGCGCGCGCCGACATGCGCCAGTATATCCCCCGCCATGCCCGATGCCGCCCATAACCGCCCCGCCCTGCCGCCCGAGATCGCGCGCCGCCGCACCTTCGCGATCATCAGCCACCCGGACGCGGGCAAGACCACGCTCACGGAGAAATTCCTGCTCTTCGGCGGGGCGATCCAGATGGCCGGGCAGGTCCGCGCCAAGGGCGAGGCGCGGCGCACGCGCTCGGACTTCATGCAGATGGAGAAGGATCGCGGCATTTCGGTTTCCGCATCGGCGATGTCGTTCGATTTCAACGCCTTCCGCTTCAACCTTGTCGACACGCCCGGCCACTCGGATTTCTCGGAAGACACCTACCGCACGCTCACCGCCGTGGACGCCGCTGTGATGGTGATCGACGGCGCGAAAGGCGTGGAGAGCCAGACGCAGAAGCTCTTTGAGGTCTGCCGGCTGCGCGACCTGCCGATCCTCACCTTCTGCAACAAGATGGACCGCGAGAGCCGCGACACCTTCGACATCATCGACGAGATCCAGGAAAACCTCGCCATCGACGTCACGCCCGCGTCATGGCCCATCGGCATGGGGCGCGATTTCATCGGCTCCTACGACCTCTTGCGCGACCGGTTGGAGCTGATGGAGCGCGGCGATCGCAACAAGGTGGCGGAAAGCATCGCCATCGACGGGCTTGACGATCCGAAACTGGCCGAGCACGTGCCGGCGCATCTCGTCGAGCAGTTGCGCGATGAGATCGAGATGGCGCGCGAGCTGCTGCCCACGCTCGACCCTCAGGCGGTGCTTGAGGGGCACATGACGCCCATCTGGTTCGGCAGCGCGATAAATTCCTTTGGCGTCAAGGAACTGATGGACGGAATCGCCACCTATGGCCCGGAACCGCAGCCGCAATCGGCCGTCCCGCGCCAGATCGCGCCCGAGGAGGACAAGGTCGCCGGGTTCGTCTTCAAGGTGCAGGCCAACATGGATCCGAAGCATCGCGACCGCGTGGCGTTCCTGCGCATGGCCTCGGGCCATTTCACGCGCGGAATGAAGCTGACCCATGTGCGCAGCAAGAAGCCGATGACCGTCACCAACCCTGTGCTCTTCCTCGCCTCCGATCGCGAACTGGCGGACGAGGCCTGGGCGGGCGACATCATCGGCATCCCGAACCACGGGCAATTGCGCATCGGCGACACCCTGACCGAGGGCGAGGCGCTGCGCGTGACCGGCATCCCCTCCTTCGCGCCGGAACTCCTGCAGACCGCGCGCGCAGGCGACCCGATGAAGGCCAAGCACCTGGAGAAGGCGCTGATGCAATTCGCCGAAGAAGGCGCCGCCAAGGTGTTCAAGCCGGTGTTCGGCTCGGGCTTTATCGTGGGCGTCGTCGGCGCGCTGCAGTTCGAGGTTCTGGCCTCGCGGATCGAGCTGGAATACGGCCTGCCGGTGCGCTTCGAGGGATCGCAATTCACCTCGGCCCGCTGGGCGACGGGACCGAAGGCCGCACTTGACGCGTTCGTGGAGGCCAACAAGCAGCACATCGCGCATGACAACGACGGCGACATCGTCTACCTCACGCGGCTGCAATGGGATATCGACCGGATCGAGCGGGACTTCCCTGACGTCACCCTGTCGGCGACCAAGGAGATGATGGTCGGCTGATCCGGCGGCCCATCCCGCGGCCCGAATAGCCCCCGCCCGGTCACGGTGGCGACGGAACTACATGCCGTCATGAGATCGCGAACTCCTGTAAACTGAACGGGTCAGATATTTCGGCCATGGCGCGTCCGGTCGGAGCGCCAGGCGCGGCGCCGATTCGCCCGGCATCAGCCCGGATTTCCCCGATCCCGGCTATGGCGGCCTTTCGATGGCGCTGCCGTCAGCTTGTCGACTTCGCAGGGCATCCGACACTCACCGACATGCCTGATGAATTGTGCCTGAAGTCGAAACAATACGGGCGTCAAAGGCCAATCGTTCATCAAATCCACCCCCGGATACACGCATTAGGAGAGCGGCTGGCACGGAATTATCGTTGTGGTTCAATAGCTAAGGAAACAGAATGTTTCCCCTGATATTGTTAACAAGGATGCGATAAGTGTTAAGTTGAATTGTGTCGCATTGAAGGCGAATTTTCGCCATCCGCGCGGCGCAAACCAACTGAACCCCGGGGGCGGGCGTTCGACGGCGGGAACATCCCGGCGACGGGCGCGGGAAAACAGCCGGGGAAAGCCGCAGGATAGCGGCGCTCTGACGAGGCGCGAAGGGCATGACGAGTAAATGTGGTTTCAGGCAATAGGGGAGTGCCGATGTCAGAGACGAATTTTCACGCGCATCAGCCAAACGGGCTGAATGCCGTCGCCGAGCGCGGACTGATGAACCTGTCGGGCCGCCGCCCCTCCGGCGCGCGCGCGCGCCGGACCGGTGGGTTTTATCGGGGCGTGGGCAAGCGGACGCTCGACATCCTGTTCGTGCTGTTGAGCGCGCCGATTGCGCTGCTCCTGATCGGGATCAGCGCGGCCCTGCTCTGGGTGGAGGGCGGTGCGCCGTTTTACCGGCAGGACCGGCTTGGCCGAGACGGGCGCGTGTTCCGCATCCTCAAGCTGCGCACGATGGTGCGGGACGCCGACGCGAGCCTGGCCGATCACCTCGCCAACGATCCCGCGCTGCGCGTCGAGTGGGAAACCACCCAAAAGCTCAAGAACGACCCGCGCATCACGCGCGTGGGCTCGATCCTGCGCAAATCCTCGCTCGATGAACTGCCCCAGCTCTGGAACGTGCTGCTGGGCGAGATGAGCGTGGTCGGCCCGCGCCCGATGATGGTCGATCAACTGCCGCTCTACGGCGATGCGGAACACTACTTCGCCCTGCGCCCCGGGATTACCGGGTTGTGGCAGGTGTCCAAGCGCAACGAGGGCCTGTTCAGCTTGCGGGTGGCGCTTGACGCGGAATATGATCGCTCTCTCTCGCTCGCGCAGGATCTCAAGGTGCTGTTCCTGACCGTCGGCGCAGTGCTCAAGCGCACGGGATACTGACGACAGACCAGGCCCCGCCGGATGCGCGCGGCGGCATATGACCCAGGTGCAGAAGGTGAAAGACATGGGCGAATCGGACCGGACCGCGCGGACCGACGCAGGATCGGGGCGCGCCGACGCTGACGCGGAGCGCGACGCGCGCACCGTGGCTATGGACATGCGTGACCTGCCCTTCGACCTGGAATTGACGCGCCGCGTCAACGGCCAGTTCATGCCGGCGAAATGGGGCATGCGTGACCCGTCGCTCGGGATCGCCGATGCGCGCCCGCCGGGCGGAGCCCTGCCCCATCAGCCCCGGATGAACGCACTCGCCCCCTATGACCCCGGCAGCTGGGAATCGCTTGAGCGGATCCCGCTCGGGCTGGGCGCGACCTCGGCGCTCAACGCTCAGATGGCGCTTTCGGGCGGGGACCGGCGGGTGCTGCGCGTCATCGACGATCTGCGCACGCAACTGCTTCAGACGTTGCAGGGCGAGGTCTGGAACCGGATCGCGATCACCGCGCCGACATCGGGCTGCGGGACGACGTTCACAGCGACCAACCTCGCGCTCAGCATAAGCCGCATTCCCGACTTCCGCACCGTGCTGATGGATCTCAACCAGCGCCGGCCCGGCGTCGCGCAGGCGCTTGGCCTGCGCGGGCCGGGCGACATGCACCGCTATCTCGCCGGGCAGGTGGCGACGCGCGACCATATCCTGCGCTGTTCGGACACGCTGGCGGTCGGTCTGAACCGCGCGCGCCCGGTCAACCCGGCGGAGATCCTGCAATCCAAGCGCTCCGGCGCGGTGCTCGACGACATGATCGGCGCGCTGCTGCCTGACGTGGTGCTCTACGACCTGCCGCCGATGCTGGAACATGACGACCTCCAGGCGTTCCTGCCGCAGGTCGACGGCGTGTTGCTGGTGGCGGACGCGACCCGCACGCTCGGCGCGCAGATCAAGGAATGCGAGCGCCGCCTCGAAGGCCGGACCCAGTTGCTCGGGGTTCTCCTCAACCGTGCGCGCGACCCATCGACGCGCGCCGCGGCCTGACCGCCGATACTGGCGGGCTGTCATAGTTTTGCCCATATGATGTGCCATCCGTGGTCCGCAGCCGCACGAAGTGGCGGGACCGGCGCCGCGGCAGCAGGCGCATTTGAGGCAAAAGGCTGATTGATGGGATCGATCTATTCGATTGCTGACGCGATTGACATGGTGCGCCGGCGCATCATGACCATCGTGGCCATGTTCCTTATCGGTTCGATCCTCGCATTCTTCTACGCCCTCGGGCAGCAGCATCTCTACAGTTCGTCCGAGGTGTTGCAGGTCCAGAAGCCGACCATCGCCGCCGATCTCGCCCCCAGCACGATCACCGGGTCATCCGCCCGCCGCCTGCAAATCATCGAACAGCAGGTCATGTCGCGCGACTCCGTCCTCGACATCATCGCCAAGCTCGGCCTGTTCGCCGACCAGCCGCAGATGACCCGATCTGAAAAGGTCGCCGCGATCCGCAAATCGGTGTCGATCCAGGGCGTCGCCGCCGCGCGAGAGGGCTACAGCGACGACGGCGCGGTGTCGCTGCTGCGGATCACCGCCGACTGGCCCTCTGCGGAGGGCGCGCAGAAGATCGCGCACGAGTTTTCCCAGCACACGATTGCGCTCAGCGTCAGCACGCGGCTGCAACAGGCGAATGAAACGCTTGAATTCTTCAAGCTGCGCGAAAAGTCGCTGGAAGAGGACGTCGCCGCGCTCGAAGCCGAAATCACCCGCTTTCGCGCCGAGAACGACGTCGCGCTGCCGGGCAATACCGAATCCATCCAGCGCGAGATCGAACAGGCGAGCGCGTCGATCCTGACCATCGACCGGCGGATGCTCGCCCTGCAGCGCCGCCTTGACGCGCCCGCGACCAGCCGCATCGAGCGACGCCAGCGCGAGGAGGACCTGCTCTTGATGCAGGATCTCGAGGCCGAGCGCGCGCTCCTTGCCTCGACGCGCGAACGGCTGAGCGAGGATCTCGCCGGGACGCCGCAACTTGACCTCAGGATGGCGCAGTATGACCGTCGGCTGGCCGATCTGCGCACCCAGTTGCGCGAGGTCGCCGCGCACCGACAGGAGGCCCAGGTCGGTTATCAGCTCGAATCCCGGCGCCAGTCCGAACGCCTGACCGTGCTCGAACCCGCGCCGCTGCCGGATTATCCCTTCACCCGCTCGCGCAAGGTGATCTTCCTGCTGGGCGCGGCGGCGAGCCTGCTGTTCGGGCTTGGCCTCGCCTTCGTTCTCGACCTGCGCCACCCGGTCATCCGCTCGGCCGAGCAGTTGGAGCGCGAGATCGGCCTGCGCCCGGTGGTCTCCATCCCCGAGGCGCGCTCGCCCCGCCGTCCCGGCGTTTTCGCACGGCTTTTCCGCCGCGCCGCCTCAGGGGGCCGCGGGCGCTGACAGGGCCGCGATCGCGTCGGCGTGCAGCAGGATCGCCCCCGCCGCGATGGCCAGCGCCAGGGCGGCGAAGACGGCGTCATGCAGCGCGTCCCACGCTCCGTGCCGCCGCGCAAGGCGGATCAGCATCGGATGCACAAGCACCATCGCGATCCCGAAGGACGCGATCCCGCCCAGCAGCCCGAACCACTGGAACCCGACCCAAAGCAACCCCATCTGCACGGTCGAGCGCACGCCAGAGAATACGAACGCCCCCCGCGAATCCCCCGCCGCCAGCGCCGCGCGATCATAGCTGAGCCCCATCGCCTGCGGCAGGAACCCGCAAGCGAGCAGCACCACCATCGCCCCGGCCTGCATGTAGCGGTCGTCATAGAGCAGCTCGACGACCCACGGACCCGCGAAGGCCATCAATCCCAGCAACGCGAACAGCCCGCCCGACATGCAAAAGCGCATCTTGCGCAACCTTGCGCGGTTTGCGCGCGACTCGGTCGGCGGGCGGTCGCGAAAGACCGGGATCAGCATCTGCTGCGCCATCGACATGCCCAGCATGATCGGGAAACTGGCGAGAAAATAGCCGATATTGTAGATCCCCAGCGTCCCAAGGGCGAGCAGCTTGCCCAGGATCGCCTTGTCGCCCTGCCCGCTGACGAAGGCGAAGGCGGTGCTGAGGAAAATCCACTTGCCGAAATGCACCTGTTCGCGCAGCGCCGCGCGTTCGATCCCGAAACGGTTGCGCGGCCCCGGCAGGAACCGGGTGGTCAGGAACAGCTTGGCCGTGGCGGTAAACAGCCCGCCCAGAACCAGCGCGATGACCGACTGCGTCGCCAGCGCCACGACCACCATCAGGCCCAACCCTATGGCTTGCGCGGTGAGATCCAGCACCGTGAGCCGGCCAAAGGCGAGGTGCCGGTGCGCGGTTTCGATCCGTGTCGGCAAGAAACCGGTGATGACCAGCGCCAGCCCCGCGATCGGCAGATACAGCACGAGGTCGGGCTGATCGTAGAACCGCGCCACCGGCCAGGCCAGCAACAGCGTCAGCCCCCAAAGCGTGAAGCCGCGCATGATCTGGATCGACCAGGCGGTGTTCAGGAAGGCGGGATCGTCGCCCCGCCTGCTCTGGCTGATGCTGGGGCCGATGCCCACGTCCGAGAACATCATCAGCCCGACGGTGATGACCGTGACCAGCGCCATCAGCCCGAACGCCTCGGGGAACAGGATGCGCGTCAGGATCAGGTTCGACGCCAGCCGGATCGCTTGCGCCCCGCCGAATCCGACCAGCACCCATGACGTGCTGCGCAGCAGGCGCGCGGTCAGGCGGTTGCCGCTCATTGCCGTGATCAGACGTTTCATCGCGCCGCTTCCCGCCCCTTGCCGGCGCCCCCGCCTGGCCTGGGACGCTAAGCGCAAGGGCGGTTCCGGTCAATCGCGCCGCTGCCGTTTGCCGCACGACTGTGCTCCTCGGCACGCGGCGGCGCGAATTCACCGCGCCGCCGCTTTCCCTTGTCGCCGCGCCGACCTAGTCTCGGGCGGAGCAACGACCGGGAACAGCCGCCGCGTGAAGATCGCCTATATCCTCAACACCTATCCGCAGCCCTCGCACAGCTTCATCCGGCGCGAGATGCTCGCGCTCGAGCGGCAGGGGTTCGAGATCACGCGCCTTGCGATGCGCGCCTCGGATGCAGAGTTGGTCGACGCCCAAGATCGGGCCGAGGCGGCGCGTACGCGCTACGTCCTCTCCGCCGGTCTGCCCGCGCTGGCGGGCGCGCTTTTGCGCCGCCTGCTCCGCCGCCCCTGCGCCACGCTTGGCGCGCTGCGCATGGCGTGGCGGATGGGCGGGGTGTCCGAGGTCGGCCGCCTGCGCCACCTGGTCTACCTGGCCGAGGCCGCCCATGTCGCCGCCACTTGCGCACAGGAGAACGCGCAACACGCCCATGCGCATTTCGGCACCAACGCCGCGGCGGTCGCGATGCTCTCGCGCATGCTCGGCGGGCCGCGTTACAGCTTCACCGTCCATGGCCCCGAGGAGTTCGACGCGCCGCGCGCCCTGTCGCTGGGGCCCAAGGTCGAGCGCGCCGCCTTCACGGTCGCGATCAGCAGCTTCGGGCGCAGCCAGCTTTGCCGCTGGGTGGCGGCGGCGCATTGGGACCGGATCAAGGTGGTGCATTGCGGGATCGAACCGGACCGCCTGCCCCCGCCCGCGCCGCTGCCGGAGGGCGCGCCGCATCTTGTCGCCATCGGGCGCTTCGTTGAGCAGAAGGGCCAGATGATGCTGGTCCCGATGCTGCGCGCGCTGCTTCCCGACCACCCGGATCTGCGCCTGACGTTGATCGGCGACGGTCCCATGCGCGCCGACCTCGAAGACGCGGCGCGCGCCGCCGGGATAGCTCACGCCGTCACCTTCGCCGGCTGGCTCGATGAGGCCGGCGTCGCAGAGGCGCTCGCCCGCGCCCACGCCCTCGTCATGCCGAGCTTTGCCGAAGGGCTGCCAATGGTGGTGATGGAGGCGATGGCCGCCGCGCGCCCGGTGATCGCGACCCATATCGCCGGCACGCCCGAACTGGTGCAGGACGGCGTGACCGGCTGGCTGGTTCCGGCGGGTGATACGGACGCGTTCGCGGACGCGGTGCGCGCGCTTGCGGCGCTGCCGCCCGCGGAGCTGGCCGCGATGGGCGCCGCCGCCCGCGCGCGCGTGCTGAAGCGTCACGACGTCGACGATGAGGCCGCCCGGCTTGCCGCGCACATGAAGGCCGCCGCCGGGCCGCAGGGCTGAAACGCGCGCTCAGCCGTCGATGCGGATACGCTCGTTCTTCGGATCATAGGGGCTGTCCTCGGTCACCGTGGCGTCCCAGAGGCGGTCCATGATCTTGACCTTGAGAACCGTCCCCGGCGTCGCCAGCTCAGGCTTCACATAGCCGATGCCGATGCTCTTGCCGAAGGCCACGGAATACCCGCCCGAGGTGAGTCGCCCCACCCGCTCGCCCTCGGGCGTGTAAAGCACCTCGCGCCCCCACGGATCGGCGTCGTCCGGCCCGTCGATAAGGAAGGTCGCGCACTTGACGCGCACGCCGGTATCGATGAGCGCCTGCTTGCCGTGGAACTCCATGTCCAGATCAATGAATCGCGGCAGATCGGCCTCGAGCGGTGTGGCGTCGCGGCCAAGCTCGTTGCCGAAGGCGCGGTAGCTCTTCTCCTGGCGCAGCCAGTTCTGCGCGCGCGCGCCGACCAGCTTCATGCCATGCGCCTCGCCCGCCCCTTCCAGCAGATCGAAGAGGTAGTTCTGCATCTCCATCGGGTGATGCAGCTCCCAGCCGAGCTCTCCGGTATAGGCGACGCGGATCGCGTTCACGGGGCACATGCCCAGTTCGATCCGCCGCGCGGAGAGCCACGGGAACCGCTTGTTCGACAGGGCCGTGGCGGGATCGGGGTCCTTGATGACGGCGTTCAGCACGTCGCGCGACTTCGGCCCGGCGATGGCGAAGACGCCCCATTGGGTCGTGACGTCCTGGATCTCGATATAGCCGAGCTCGGGGGCCTTGTCCTCGGCGGCCTTGCGCAGGAAATCGGCGTCGTATTCGCTCCACGCCCCGGCGGAGACGAGGTAATATTCATGCTCCTTCAGGCGCACGATGGTGTATTCGGTGCGCGTCGTGCCATGCGCGGTCAGCGCATAGGTGAGGTTGATGCGCCCCACCCTCGGCAGCTTGTTGCAGGTGAACCAGTCAAGGAACGCGGTCGCGCCCGGCCCCTTGACGATATGCTTGGTGAACGCGGTGGCGTCGATCAGGCCGACGCCCTCGCGGATCGCGCGCGCCTCTTCGACCGCGTATCGCCACCAGCCGCCGCGACGGAAGCTGCGCGCGTCGTGATCGAAATTCTCGGGCGCGTCCAGCGGCCCGAAGTAATTGGGCCGCTCCCAGCCGTTGACGAAACCGAACTGCGCGCCGCGCGCCTTCTGGCGGTCGTACGCCGGCGCCGTACGAAGCGGACGGCAGGCGGGGCGTTCCTCGTCCGGGTGGTGCAGGACATAGACGTGGTCGTAGCATTCCTCGTTCTTGCGCGCGGCGAATTCGGTCGTCATCCAGTCCGACGAATACCGTTTGGGGTCGAGGCTCGCCATGTCGATCTCGGCCTCGCCCTCCACCATCATCTGCGCGAGGTAATAGCCGGTTCCGCCGGCGGCGGTGATCCCAAAGCTGAACCCTTCGGCCAGCCACATGTTGCGCAGCCCCGGCGCGGGGCCGACCAGCGGGTTGCCGTCGGGCGTGTAGCAGATGGGGCCGTTGAAATCGTCCTTCAGGCCCGACTCCTCGCAGGACGGGATGCGGTGGATCATCGCCGCGTATTGCTCTTCGATCCGCTCGAGATCGAGCTGGAACAGGTCGGCGCGGAAACTGTCCGGCACGCCGTATTCGAACCGCGCCGGCGCGCCCTTCTCATAGACGCCGAGGATCCAGCCGCCGCGTTCCTCGCGCACGTAGCTTTGCGCGTCGGCGTCGCGGATGACGGGATGTTCGGGGTTGCCCGCCTCCTTGCGGAACTTCACCAACTCGGGGTCCTGGTCCATCACGATGAACTGATGCTCGACCGGAATCGCGGGCATCCGGATCCCCAGCATCCTTGCCGTGCGCTGCGCGTGGTTGCCGCTGGACGTGACCACGTGTTCGGCGGTGATGACGATCTGTTCGTCGCCCGGCACGAGGTTCCCGCCCTTCTCGACCATCTTCGTCGCCGTTACCTCCCAGGCGTCGCCGGTCCAGTGGAACGCGTCGGCCTGCCACTTGCGCTCGATCATCACGCCGCGCTGGCGGGCGCCCTTGGCCATCGCCATCGTCACGTCGGCCGGGTTAATGTAGCCGTCGGTGTTGTGATAGAGCGCGCCCTTGAGATCGGAGGTCTCGATCAGCGGCCATTTCTCCTTGATCTCGTCCGGGGTGAGCCAGACGTAAGGCACGCCGCAGGTCTCGGCGGTGGATGCGTAGAGCATGTATTCGTCCATGCGCTCCTGCGTCTGGGCCATGCGCAGGTTGCCGACGACGGCGAACCCGGCGTTGAGCCCGGTCTCCTCCTCCAGCGTCTTGTAGAAATCGACGGAATACTTGTGGATATGGGTGGTCGCGTAGCTCATGTTGAAGAGCGGCAGCAGCCCGGCGGCGTGCCAGGTGGAGCCGCTGGTCAGCTCGTCGCGTTCGAGCAGCATCACGTCCTCCCAGCCCGCGCGGGCGAGGTGATAGGCGATCGAGGTTCCGACGGCGCCGCCGCCGACGACAAGGGCTTTGACTGTGGTTTTCATCGCGGGCGACTCCCTGGTTCCGATTTGCGCCAAGATGTATCACGCCTGACGATCCATGCGCGGCCCAGCCGACACAAGGACGCGCAAAACCGACGCGGGGCGCTATTGCCCGACCGCCGAATCGAGCCGCCCCAGCGGGAAATGCCCGCCGAGGATCGCGCGCAGATCGGCCCGGCGCGGGTTGCCCGGATCGTAAAGCGCATAGCAGACGTAATCCTCGAGCAGCGCCGCCTGCTGTTCATAGCCGAAGCCCTCGAATGGCGAGCGGCCGCGCGGCACGTAGAAATAGGGATCGAAGCGGGCGAATCCCTCGAACGCGGCCCGTGCCGGGCTGTAGCCCGTGCGCGCCCGGTTCTGCCACTGCCAGACATGCACCAGCTCATGCGCGAGGATCAGCGCCTCGGGCAAGAGCGCGGCGCGCGGCCAGCCGGGCGCGAGGTCGGGGCGATAGAATTCATCGGCGACATGAACGCGGTCATAAAGCGCGAAGGCCGGCGGCGGTCCGGCCTGGCTTTGGGGTTCGAGCCGGTCGCAGAACCCCTTGAGCGGCGGCGCGTCGACCGGCAGCAGGCGCGGCGCCTGCGACCCCTTGGGCGGCAAGGGGCGCAGCCCCAGATCGCGCGTGACGCGCACCTTGTCGAGATCGAGCGAGGGACCGATCACGTCGCTGGCGAAGGCGCGCTCATTCGGGGTGAGCGGGCGCGCGCAGCCCGCCAGCGCCAGAACCACAAGGCCGCAGAGGGCGAGAGCCGACCGGACGCCCGCGCGCATGTCAGGCGGCCGCGGTACGGCGCGCGGCCGGCGGGATCAATCCCGGGCCCCGGCCCGGATAGGGCGTTGATGTCATGGCGTCTTCCTTCCTGACGTCGTCGAGTGTCGCGCGTTTGCCCGCGCACGCCAAGAGGCCGCGGCGGATTTTTCCGCCACGGCCTGTCTTGCGACCCTCTACTGGACCGGGTTACTTCACGCCGCAGAATTTGCCGACACGCTGCGTGTCGCAATCCTCGCCGCCGACCTTCAGACGCTTGGGGTCGTCCGCGCCCCGGTTGAGCGCGTGCTTCGCCTGCATTTCGAGCCGGTTCGCAGCCTTTGGTTCCTGCTTGGCGGGCGCTTCGGCTTCGGCAGCTTTCTCAAGCGCGCGCCGCGCCTTGACGCGGGCATTCTCAAGCTGCCCGGCGCGGACCAGCATCGTCTTGCGCTGCGCCGCGGACAACGGCCCTTGCGCGCTTCCGACGCGGCGCGCCGGCGTCGCCTGCATCTCGTTCAGCGCGTCGTAATCGATGGCCGCCAGCAGGTCGATCAGCGTGTCGTGGTTACCCTCGGCATAGGCGGTGATCTCGATATCGTTGCCGACATGACCGCGCACGAAGATCGGCGGGGTGAGCGGCAGCGTGCCGCTGCTGTCCCACTCGTCCCGCTTGGCGCCGTAGAACGTGACGCCCGCCACCTTGCCGAACTTGATCGGGCGGCCGTGGCGAAGCATGACGTTGATGGTGCCGGGATCCGATTTCAGCTTGCGCGTGAAGGAGCGCCCGATTGAATCTTCATGCGTCGCCGACAGGCGGATCGTGCCGGACGGGCCGACATATTCCCAGACATCGCGCTCGGCGCGGGCGATTTCCTTGCCGCTCATCACGCCCTCGGCGGCGCGCATGACCGTGCTGTCATCCATGTCGGCCATGGATTCGGTCTTGATCGGATCATCTCCGCTTTCATCGACCGGCGACCAGGCCCGCCGCTCCCAGCCGGGGGGCGCATCGGGCAGGTAGTCGCGCGCCGGAACGGGCGGCGCGGGCTCGGCGGTCTTGAGCAATCCGCCGACGCGGTCGCTTACGGTCTGTGAGTAGGCGGCGACCGAGTAGCTGCCAAGCGGTTCATCCGCCGCTTGCGCCTGCGCCATGTAATCCACGCCAATAGCCGTTGCGGCGGCGATTGCCGCGAATGCGATTGCGAATCCGTTCATCCTGCTGCCTCTTGCGCTCCGGTATCCGGAGGCAATCTGGCGACGAATTCCGGCGATTGTTAGATGCACACGGGGCGCTTATCGGGCGTCACTCCCCAAGCGCGACGCCCTCGCGGCGCGGATCGGCGCCGCCGAACAAAAGGCCGTCGCGCAATGCAACCGCATGCAGGCCCGACGTCATCTCCTGCAACTTGACCTCGTAGCCAAGTGTGCGCAGCGGCTCGGCCAACGCCTCGGCGGCCGTGCCCGCCTCGAGGTCATAGGCGCCCCACCGGTTGATCATGTGCGGCATCATTGCCGCCTGCTGCACGTTCATCCCCCAGTCGAGGATCGCGATCAGCGCGTTGGTCACGTAGCCGATGATCCGGCTACCGCCCGGAGAACCTATCAGCAACACCGGTGATCCGTCCCGCATCACGATGGTCGGCGCCATGGACGAGCGCGGCCGCTTGCCCGGCTCCACCCGGTTGGCCACCGGCACGCCGTCCTCGTGGCTGCGAAACGAGAAATCCGTAAGCTCGTTGTTGAGCAGAAAGCCCCCCACCATCAGGCGCGAGCCGAAGCCGCTCTCGATCGTGGTGGTCATCGACAGCGCGTTGCCGTAGCGGTCCACGATCGAGATATGCGAGGTCGAGGGCAGCTCGACCGTGCCGTCCGCGCTCCACTCGGCGGCGGCGTGATCGAATTCCGGCCGTCCCGGAGCGACCTCGGGCAGCGCGTCGTCGCCGCGCAGCAGGTCCGCCCGCCCGGCCAGGTAACCTAAGTCGAGCAGACCCCGCGTCGGCATCGGCACATAGTCGCTATCGGCCATGTAGCGCCCCCGGTCCGCGAAGGCGAGCCGCGCCGCGTCCCCGATCAGGCGGCGCGCCTCCGCGTCCATCGGCCCCAGCGCGCCAAGGTCGAAGCCGGACAACAGGCCCAGCGTCTGCCCTACGGTCAGCGCGCCCGAGGAGGGCGGCCCCATGCCGCAGATCTTATGGCCGCGATAGGGCGCGCAGATCGCGGGCCGCTCGCGCACGCGGTAAATGGCGAGGTCGACCTCGCTCAGCAGGCCGGGATTGACCCGTGCGCCCTGCACTGCAGCGACGATCGCGCGCCCGATACGCCCGGTATAGAACACGTCCGGCCCTTCGGCGGCGAAAGCGCGCAGCGTGTCGGCATAGGCCGGGTTGCGCAGCCGCGCGCCCGCCGGCAGCGGCGCGCCGCCGGGCAGGAAATAGGCCGCCGTGTCGGGGAACATCGCAAGCGCCGTGGCCTTGCCCGCGATCGAGGCCGCCATCCGTTCGCTCACATCGAAGCCGTCCTCGGCGAGCCGGATCGCATCGTCAAAAAGCGGCGCCCAGGCCAGCCGGCCCCACCGCCGATGCGCCGCGTGCAACAGCGCCGGCGTCCCCGGCGTCCCGACGGACAGCCCGCCCGGCACCGCGTCCATGAACGCCATCGGGGCCCCGTCCTTCGTCTGAAACATGCGTGGACTGGCCATGAGCGGCGCGGTTTCGCGCCCGTCGAGCGTGGTCAGCGCGCCGCTCGCGGCGTCCCACCAGACAAGAAACGCCCCGCCGCCAAGCCCGGAGCTTTGCGGCTCCACCAGTCCCAGCACCAGCTGCACCGCGACCAGCGCATCGGCCGCCGTGCCCCCCTCCCGCAGCATCCTTGCCCCGGCCTCGGCGGCCAGCGGGTGCGCCGCGACGATCATCCACTCACCGGCCTCGACCGGGATGCCGGCCGCCTTGCGGCGCTGCGCCTCGGCCACCTGCGTGCTGGTGGCCTGCGCCGCCGCGCCGCCCGCTTCGGGCGCGACCGCATCGGCAGCCTGCTGCGCCGCGACTGGCAACGCAAGGCAAAGACAAAGGACGGTCAGCAGGCGCATGGCGCGCTCCTATGGCGAATCGGTCCGCGCCTACAGCATCGACGGGACGACCTGGTCGGGCGGGCGGTGGCCGTCCTGGAAGGTCTTGATGTTGACGAGAACCTTCTCGCCCATCTCGATCCGCCCCTCGACGGTGGCGGACCCCATATGCGGCAGCAGCACGACGTTCTTCAACTCGCGCAGGCGCGGGTTGGCCTCGCGCCCCTTCTCGTAGACGTCAAGGCCGGCGCCCGCGATCTCACCCGCGCGCAGCATCCGGGTCAGCGCGTTCTCGTCGATCACCTCACCGCGCGAGGTGTTGACGATCACCGCCTCGGGTTTCATCAGCTTGAGCCGCCGCGCGTTCATCAGATGAAAGGTCGAGGGCGTGTGCGGACAGTTGACTGAAATCACGTCCATCCGCGCAACCATCTGGTCGAGGCTCTCCCAATAGGTCGCGCCGAGGTCGTCCTCGGTCTCCGGGCGCAGGCGTTTGCGATTGTGGTAATGGATCTGCATCCCGAACGCCCTGGCGCGCCGCGCCACCGCCTGCCCGATCCGCCCAAGGCCCAGGATGCCGAGCCGCCGGCCCCCGACGCGCCCGCCCATCAGCGCCGTGGGCGACCAGCCCTGCCAGTCCCCCGACTGCATGAGCGCGAGCCCCTCGGGAATGCGTCGCGTCACGCCGAGAATCAGCGCCATCGTCATGTCGGCGGTGTCATCCGCGCTCACCCCCGGCGTGTTGCTCACCAGGATGCCGCGCTGGCGCGCGGTGGCCACGTCGATGTGATCCACCCCCGCGCCGTAATTGGCGATCAGCTTGAGCTTGTCCCCCGCCTGCCCGATCAGCCCCGCGTCGATGCGATCGCTCAGCGTCGGCACCAGCACGTCCGCCCCGCGGATCGCCTCGGCCAGCTCCTCGCGGCTCATCGGCGTGTCGTCCGCGCGGAGGCGGGCGTCGAACAGTTCGGCCAGCCGCGCCTCGACCGGTTCGGGCAGGCGTCGCGTTACGACAACACTCAGACGTTCCGTTGGCATTCGGTCCTCCTCGACCTTTCCTTGCGCGCAGCTTGCTGGCAGAGTGGCGCAGTAACGGACGAGGGGCAAGAACCCCCCGCGAAAATAGACAGGCGAACCCGAGATGCGAAACGTATCCCAAGTTCTCTGCGCCGGCCTGCTGGTCTGCGCGCAGGCATTCTCCGCCGCCGCGCAGGATCGCGGCGCCGTCACCAACCTGCCGCTGCCGCGCTTCGTGTCGATGAAGGCGTCCGAAGGCAACGTGCGCCGCGGACCCAGCCGCACTCACCGCGTCGACTGGATCTTCAAGCGCCGCGACATCCCGCTCGAGATCACCGCCGAGCACGGTCACTGGCGCCGCGTGCGCGACCGCGACGGCGCCGGCGGCTGGATGCACTATTCGCTCTTGTCGGGCGTGCGCACCGTGATCGTCGAGACCGACATGCTGGAAATGAAGGCCAAGCGCGACCCGACCTCGCGCGTGATCGCGCAGCTCGAACTGGGCGTGATCGCCCGCGTCGACGAATGCGACGGTCCCTGGTGCCGCATCCAGAGCGCCGGATACAGCGGCTGGGTGAAGAAGGCCGATCTCTGGGGCGTGCGCGCCAACGAGACCCTGCACTGACCCCCTGCCCCCTTCCGCGCGGGGGGCGGCAAAATTTTCCCTTTCCGGGCTTGCACCGCCCGAACGGGCAGAGTAATCACACCACGCCGTTGGGGTGTAGCCAAGTGGTAAGGCAGCGGTTTTTGGTACCGTGTATCGTAGGTTCGAATCCTACCACCCCAGCCAATGTCCTCGAAAAACTCCATACTTCCCAATGGGATAGCCGTTGGTCAAGCGGCCAGCCTCCCGTCTCCACGTCGCAGTGGTTCACAAACTGGTTCACATCGTACGCGGTGTAGAACGCGCGAACCGTCGAGAAAATGGGGACTCCATCTCGTTCGCAGAAACGGGATCTTCTACTTCCGGCGGCGCTGGCCCGAAAAAATACGCTGTCTCGGCGCGCCGGCTTTTCTGTCGGTGTCGCTCCGCACCCACCTCCTCGCCGAAGCGGTAAAGCGGTCGGCCGACATGCTCTCCGCGGTCGAGGCAGGAGAGAGAGACGTGCTCGAAGAACTACAGGATAGCCCCGTCAGCGAGGCCCGGGTCCGGGCGATGCTGAAAGAGATCGTGCGGCGGGCAGTGGCCGACATGATCGCGAGGCAGGAAGGCGACACGTCGGTCGATGGCTCCGAGGCCTGTCTCCGCAGGATCGATGCAGAGACCAGCCGCATCCGGGACGCCCAGCGCGCCCGGGACTGGTCAGTGGCGCCCGCAATCGCAGGAGACATCGCGCGGCAGAACGGCCTCGCCCTCGAGGCTGTCGAGGCCCCCGCGGTTGCCCGGCAGGTGCTCTCCCTCCTGCGCCGCCTCAACGAGTTGAGCGCCCGCGTGGAGCGGGACTTCGACGACCCGCTCGATGTCGGGCGGGATCTGCTGATCGATCACGGGCTAAAGCCGACCCGGGACGCCATGAAGCCGCCCATGCTGTTGTCGGAGGCGATCGAGAAAGCCTGCGAAGAGGCCCCGCAAGACGTGGAGACCAAGATCCGCGTTGTCGGGAAACTCGCCCTGGCGTATTTCAGCGACGTGCCTGTGGCGTCCATCGAGCTCGAGCAGTCTTTCGAGTTCCTCTTCAAGGTATGGATGCTGCCGAAGGGCTGGGGAAAGGGCCACGGCCGGAACAGGCACGAGAAGATCGGCAAGGACCTGTGCCCCCTGCAGGAGATCCGCGACGCCGATGCGCGGGACGCTCGGCTGCTCGAGGAAGTCATGAGCCTCGACACGCTGTCGGTGCCCGACAAGCGCCGCCGCCTCGTGCTGGAACTGACGCCTCGGCTCACGGACGGATACCTGTTCGTCCAACGCGACATGCTCAACCGCATATTCCGAGCCGCGCTCGGGCGAAAACGTGTCGGACGGGATGTCGATGACGAAGATCGTCTCGTACCCTCCCACGCGCAGCTGAAGAACCGGTTGCGTGCTTGGCACAAGTCTCAGAAGACTCCCTGCAAGCTTCCGAGACGTGTGTCGCGCCCAAAGCGGCGGATGTCCTGGTCGCTTGAGCACGTGTCGAGGCTCCTGCGCTCGTCGATCTATCTTGGCACATCGTCACCCAAGCAGCGCAGCCGGAAAGCCACCGCGCGCAAACGCATCATCATCCGTGACGCGATCTACTGGGTCCCGCTCATCATGCTCACCATGGGCGTGCGCCCGGAGGAGATCCTCCAGGCCGCGGTGCCGGATGTCGTGCGCCGCGACGGGATCCTCTGCCTCTTCGTCGGAGACGAAGAAGACGCCGTGCTGAAGAACGAACAATCCCGGCGCGTCCTGCCGATCCCGGAGATCCTTCTCGAACTCGGCTTTCGGGAGTGGGTCGTAGCGAAACGGAAGGGTGGTGAAACCTGGCTCTTCCCTGAAATTCAGCCGGACAATAGCCATGGAAGGCGCTCACAGATCTTCGGCGACCGGCTGCGAAACCTCCTGAAGACGCTGGAGCTTCAAGACACCCGTGAAGATATCTACGCCATGCGGCGCACCCTGTCCTCCAAGCTCATGGGTCTCGGTATCGATACCGGCACACGTCAGCGGATCCTCGGCCACCTCGAGGGAACGACCATTGACCGGCACTATTCGGATCATGGCCTTCTGGAGTTGAAAGACATGCTCGATGCCGTCGACTACGGCATCGAAGTCGGCAGTGACAGGCGGTTTGGCTTCCCAATCATCGTTGGCAATCGCACCGCCATGCAGTCGGCTCTCGATGTTCACATAGCCTTGACCGATCGGCGCGAGGTTTCCGCCGTTCAACTCCGGGATGCGGAAACCGACGAGATCGTGTTCGAAGCCGCCATCTCTGGCCGCAAGGCGCCGTCGGCGTACCCGTGGAATGAATGCAGCGCACTCGATGAGAAAGAGGTCGCGTCTGAGATCATCACGCTCGGCCGACAGTATTCGCTCACGATGCCGGCCAGCGAAGAGGCTACGGCAGCGGTCGAGCACCTGCTGATACTGGTCGATGACAAACCGTTCTACGCTCCCGCCGCGAAGCACGGCGTCACCAAGGAATCGGAGGAAATCGAAAACGCGCCTGTGGTTGATGCTGAACCGGTGGTCCAGGAGCCAGGCTGTCGCTCTGTCGATCTCGTGGCGGGGGATCTTGTGGTGTGCGCTCTTCCGAGCCGGCGCGCTGGCCTCACCAAGTCGACTGCTCGTCCGGGAGTTGTCGTGAAGACCCGCGCCATGGCTGGCCGGAAATTCCTCGATATCGCTTGGGGTAGCCCGATCGAGACTACGGGTCCGGCACCGCATGAACTTGCGATTGTCCAGGCCATCGAGATGGCTGAAGCCAAGCTCGACATTCCGACGCGCTTCAATTTGCGGCGGCGCTTCCTTGTTCCCGAGGAAGATACTGTAAGGCTGCATCACCGCCTCGGGCGCCTCAGCAAGAGCGCCGAAGCAAGGCTCAGGGAAACCCTCGTCCACGCCGGTGACGTCTCTCCGGAGCCGGTCGAGGAATCTGTCAGGAAGCCACGGCCACTGGTGGTGGAAAGGAAGCGCAGTAAGAGCGTGCGGCCACCTTATTCGAGATAGGTGACAGGTTCGAGATAGGCGCCAAAACTTCGTCGTCGAGGTTCTCGTTGCGCGCATCGTGACAAGCCCACTGCTGTCCCGGTATCGTTCGGAAAATCTCGTTCGTGGCTGGCCGCAACCGGACAGGAAGCGCCATTGGCACGACAGGGTATTAGGTAACTGGAGGCATGATCATACGCGCCCTGCGCGCGTCGGGGACAGGTCAAGACAGAACGCCAGACAAAAGCGGCGACCCACCCGAGGGCGGGTCGCCGCAGCTCGCGAGATGAGATCAGACGTGCAGGCGCCGGTTCACGAGCCTCTCAGCATTGATCCGAGCATCTGCGATCTCGATCATGTACCGAAGACGCCGGAGGCTCTGCAGAAGCGAGAGAACGGTCTTCCCCTTTTCAGTCAGGTCCCGTCGCTTCTCCACAGTCCCCACAGCACCGTGGTCGGGATCGCTGTGGCCGTGAAACACCTGCACGATGGCGATCGTCTCGTCTTCCAGTTCCGCGTCGAGACGGCGAATGAGGGGCTCGAAGTTCCGGACCGCATCGGTATCGACCCATTTATCCCCGGAGATCATCGCGAGGTCGCGCAGATGGCATGCCCTTTCGACTGCGGAGGAAAAGATGTCGGCATGCCGGAGGCCGTCACTGATCTGCCGGGTTTCCAGCAGGATATGTGTAAAGAGATCCTCCAGCGGCATCTGAAGATATGTATTGCGCATGACCACTCCTTGGTTTTCCGGCGGCGCACCATGCGACCGCCATTCAAGTCGCCGGCGCGCACGCCGGCGGAGAGGTCAAGCCGCATCGCGGCCCGCATTGTCAGGTTCCTTGGAATTGGCCTGTGTCTGCACGCTGTCGAATTCGGCGAGCAGGTCGCCAAGCGCTTCCGCCAGCAGGCACAGATCATGCACCGCGGGGTCGTCCGGAGAGAGTGCACAGAAATGCGCCGCGCTGAGTCCTTCGGGATCATCACCGATCTGCAGACAAAACAGATCGCGCAGCCACTGCAGTTCCCGCCAGCAATGTCGGTCCATGCGGTCGGCCCGCCGCAGTCGCGCGGTCAACCTCACGCACCGGCTCTGCGCGCCCACGCCGCCCAAGAGACCCGCCCCATGGACGAGCTCTTGATATTTTCGCGTGACGAACTGCTCCGCGGCTCTCACCACAGCTTCGCTGTGCTTGCCATCTGATGTTGGTGACATCTCATTCTCCTCGTTCATTGCACGGACAGTCGTGTCCGCATCAAGCGTCCTTGCCTCCTTTCCTTGGACGGGGTTTCAGGTCGGCGTTCCCGGTAGCAGCCGAAGGAATTCCATTGGCCGACCCTCGTTTCATTCCGCGCTGCCCGGCTGAGACCGGCGCGCCCTCGCGAGAAGGGGCGCGCCGAGATCGCCGGCAGCAGTTTCCCAACCTTCTGTTCCGAGATGCTTTTCTGATAAGTTCCGACCGGGCTCTGGCGCAGCGATCTGGCCTCGGGTTGGTAAACCTTCACGACCAGGCCCGTGAGGGCGGGTCGACTTGTCCTGACTGCCACGCCGCCGCGGGTATAGAATGCCCTTCTAAGGCCGCGTGGCCGCATGCACGTCGATCAATGCGGGAACCGACTACCTCGGCAGCTCTTCGGTCGCATTCTGCCCCTTCTTTCGGAGAGGCCGGTCTTGACGTGTTCTGCGCGGGGTTTTCGCCGTTTTTCGACGAAATACTTCCGTATCCGCACCGAGCCGCTCAGCAGTGCGCCTCGCCGCCTCCGCGTGCTTCTTGCTCGCCAAGACTTGACCGGCCCTGCGCGTGTAGATCGGCGTCACACTGCGCGTGCGGTGACCGAGAATGACCGACGCGAGGGCGGCCTCCTCCGGCGCGCGTGCGACGATGAAATTCGCGGCCGAATGGCGGATCGGGTGCGCCGTGACGCGGCGGTCGAGCCGATCTTCGGTCAGGCGTCCGATGTTTTCCGAGAGGGTGGCGCCGAGAACGGCGAGACCGTTGTCGCCTACGAAGAGCTTGTTCTCCGAGGGTAGTGCCATCGCGGCGCGGTGCCGGGAAATGTAGGACGACAGACACCGCACGGCCTCGCTGCTGAAGAGTCTGGTCTCCGCCTCGCCTGTTTTCGTGTCGCACCCCTCCACATGGATCATGACAAGACGTGACAGAAGGCCGGGAGTGACATCGGCCGAGGCCAGCGCACCGACGCGCATCGGAGCTTCCGTCAGCAACACGAGTGCCAGGGCCGTCCGCGCCAGCATGTGGGCATCTTCGAAGTCTCGCCGAAGGCGTGCCTTGTCGAATCTTCGATCTGCCAGCTCAAAGACCTGCAGGCCAAACTGTCTGAGATCGTCGGCGGGAAGAGCCCGGCCGGCATTGCGTGACGGAGAAGCCGCAGCGATTTTCTTCAGGCTCCGGTGGGTCTTTTCGAGCCAGCCATGATCCTTTTCCGGGAACAGGACACGCGAGAACGCAAGCAGGCTCGCGATTTCCATGCAGGCGGCGTTCGGTCTGCGTCCGGCCTTCTGCATTGCTATCAGACGGGCCTTTACCCCGGCAGCATGCAAGACGCGTGACAAGCCGGACCTGCCGCAGCAGTCGAAGTACCGGCCAGCCGCTTCCACGCGCCTCTTCAGCGTCGAGGCAGCCCATGCTTGGACCAGCAGGCCATCTCCGAGACCGTCCGAGTCCACGATCAACATCGGCGCGGCGCGATCCTGCCACTCCTGCGGGCATCGTCCCAGATGTCTTTTCAGATGCTCCGCCAGATCGCCCCGCGGGTCGCGCGGCTTGCGGCGCCTCGGTTTTCTGAGGGAATAGAGCATGGGCGCGGCCTCCGGGAATACGAGCCCCAGGACCTGCCGCAGGCTTGCCGCCACGCCCCTCTGCGTGCGCTGAATCGGTGCGATCACGGCTTCGCAAGTCTCCCGCGTCACAACGAGAGGGTCCGGCGTGAGCAGGACCCACCGCCCGAGCGCGTGACCCAGACGGTGTCTTTGATGTTCCGAAAGCGACAGGGCGTCGAACCGGACGCGCAGGACCTCCGGCCACGCGTCACGCGGCGCGGTTACCCGGTGTTTCGGCATGCGGGATCCTCCATGATCTTGAAATTGACCTTCGCAAGGACGCTCCGCTGGCTCTTTTTGAGAAGATGCAGATAGCGGTGCTGAGCGATGATCGCGTTGACTTCGGCGTAGTAGCTCTGCGTCGTCTCGATACGCCGGTGATCGAGCAGGACCCGCACCAGTTCCATGGCACTGGGATCTTGATCGAGTATGATCTTGCCGGCGAGATGCCGCATGACATGCAGATTCAGATCGATTCTGAAATGCCGCCACAGCTGGTTGCGAAAGGTATTGTTGCCCTTCTCCTTGCACATGTGGCCCATGCCCGGCGCATGCTTGGACACCTCGTCGTCCTTTCGGGGATATCCCGGGAACAGGTGCGGGTTCTTCGCGCATGCACCGGCAAGCCGGCGGGCCTCGGGAAGAAAATGCGCGATGTAGTACTTGATCATCTTCACGGTCCCCGGATCGATCTGGATGTGCAACTCGCTCAGCGTCTTCGTCTCGATCGCGGAAATCACGAGCGTCCCTGTGCCACTACCCGCGGGAAGGATCAGATGCGGGTCGTCGCCTTCGTGGCGCAGCCCCACGAGGCTGGTCCTGCGCAGCGGGCCCGTGTATTGCGAGATCCGAAGGAAAAGAGCGTTGCGAGCCAGTGCGATATGCTGCTTGCTCGGGCGCCGACTCTTCTGCAGGCCCTTGCATGCCATCCTCCAGAGCTCGCCGGGGGCCTCGAAATACCTTCGCAGCCGGCTTTCCTCGGAAAAGCGCGCAAGTTTGACCTTGTGTCTCTTGCCGATCCTGCGGCTGGTGTAGACACGGGTCTTCGTCCCGTCTTTCTTCAGTTTTGTGGCCACGACCATCGGGTCGATGGACACCTTGAACTCCTCGAGGGCGCTCAGCCGGGTCTCGTCGATCCCGATGTGGCGCGCGATGGCGCACAACGTCTCGACAAGGGAATGCTCGTAACGGCCTTTTTCCTTCGCATTCCAAGTTTCCCCGCTCGCCTCCATGCGCGCCCTCCGGGCCTTGCGGGCGCCGACGGCCATCGCCTTGGCAACCTGGACGTCGCAGAGGTCCGCCAGCGAGGCCGGTTTGCTCGTGATCCGATGGTCCTCTTCAGCTGCGCGCCAGGAGCGTTTTGCAGCGTCACGCCAATTTTTCTTCGTTCCTGGCTCGATGATGATCGCGGCGTCTTCTTTTCCAGCATCGCCCCCGGCGTCGTCGAATATGCCGAACTCGGCATATTCATCGTCCGTGCTTTCGGAGACCAGGTCTTCCCAGGCGCATTCCGCCCTTGCCGACACGGCCTTTTCGAGGATTTGATCCAGCGGGGCGCGGATGCATTGCGGAACATCATGCCACTTCACCGTTGCCTGCCGGTAGACCGGCAGCGTGGGCGGAGGCAATTCTCGGGCCAGGCCGGTGGCGGATGCCGCCTCGTTCCACGCCCGGACGAAGCGACGCAGTTTCTCTTCATGGCTGTTCGAGAAGTTGGACCGTTCGGCCTCGTAGAAGGAAAGCGCCAAGCCCGGATCAAGATCGTCGAGATCCGCGTCGAAGTGATCGGCGAAGAGAACGAACCGTCGCGCAATCGCGAGGGCGCTGGTTTCATGGTCCCTTAGCCGCTCTGAAACTGCGGTCAACGCGCGCTTCGCGGCGTCGGACATGTTGGCGAGATCGACCTTGCGCACCTTCTTGCGAGAGCAGTCGACAAGACGGACGGCGCGCAGGCAGAGCGATCGCTTGTTCTCGAAGGTCTTTCTCGTCCTGCAGTCCAGATCCTCGGGGGACAACCGCTTGAAGATTGTCGAGACCATCGCCTCGGTCGCGGCGATGTCTTTCGTCGTGGATTGCTCGGCGGACGCGAGCACCTCCAGAGCCGAAGTGGTCCGCTTGGCATCATCCCGGGACATTGTGAGTCCCGCCGCCTGCTGGGCGTCGCGGAGCGTCGGGATCCGCCCCCGCAGGTTCACGGCGAGCCAGCGGGTCGGCTCGTCGGCCCAGACCCGCAAGGCACGCCTTGCGTCGGACAGGAGCTGCGCCGCCCGCTCGCCGAGTTGCGCGCGCAGTTCCACCGACGGGTCGAGGAGGATTGCCTCGAGTTCATCGACAGAGAGCACACCGTCGCGTCCCAATGCGATCGTGATTGCACGCAGGCTGGCAATTGTCGGATTGCGGGATGCCGGCGTGAGTTTCGAGAGCCAGAGCGCGCGCTCGAGATCCCTGGTGTCGTTGGTCGGGGTAATCGTATTTTCCTGCATCATCATTCTGCTTTTCCTTGTTTATCTGGAGGGGCGCCCTCACGCGGTGGTTTCGCGATGAAAACCACCGCGTGAGGGCGCCAAATGGGGACGGGGGCGGCCTTGTTCGGCCATTGGTGGACAGCGAGGGACGCCGAAGGTCATCGGGGGACATCGGGGGGATCCGGAGGGTCTTCACTCCGACCCCGTGCAGACCCTCCTATTTCCCCGATCCTTCCAAATTGTTGTTCTCATTTAATTTATTGAATTCCCCGCGCTCCTCGAGCTCGAGGCAATAGCGACGCCAGTTCTCCAGCATCTCGTCGGCGATGTTCTTGAAACGCCAGATGTCGAGCGCCGTCGTCGTCCAGTGACCGCTTTTGCGATTGCCGCCGAGGATGCCCGCCGCGAGGTAGCGACGAACCTGCTTTGCGGACCTGTTGAGTTCGGCCGCTGCTTCCGCGGCGGTGAAAATTTCATCCGGGGGAAAGATCATGATGGTCTCCAGATTGCGTTGATCTGGAGGGGAATTGGTTCCGATGCGGGGTGCTCGGAAAAACTATTGGAAGTCTGGCTCCGGACCTTGACTCCTCGCGGCCTTTGAACGCCGACACCATACACAACGCCGTTTCGGTCAAGGGGCATGAACCGCACCGGGTCTGCCGGAGGCTCCAACTTTTGAGTAGACTGAAGCCATCATGTGAAAACGACGAAAGAATTTTTCCCCGGAGGTCCGCGAGCGCGCTGTGCGGATGGCCCTCGACAATCAGGGTCAGCATGGGTCTCGCTGGCAGGCGATTGCTTCCATAACCGCGAAGTTTGGCTGCTCCGCGAACACGCTGAACACCCGGATCAGAAAGGCCGGGGTGAACGGCGGACAGCGCGCGGGGATCACGAGCGATACTGCCGAGAAGATCAAAGTGCTCGAGCGAAAGAACCGGGAGCTGCGCCAGGCGAACGAGATACTCCGCAAAGCCTCGGCATATTTTGCCATGGCGGAGCTCGACGCCGGTCGAAGTGATGGTGTCGTTCATCGATGCTCATCGCGCCGAGCACGGGGTCGAGCCGATCTGCAAGCTGCTGCCGATCGCCCCGTCTACCTGCTATTCCTGGCCGAAACGATCAACGGTCTGTTCAAGGCCGAGGTCCGGCGTGGCCCATGGCGCAGCTTTGAGGCTGTCGAAGCGTGACCCGGTAGCCAAGACGCAACAACAACTCGCTCGCCTCGGTGCGAATTTTCCGGCGTCGTTATCTATCGTCGCCGTGAAGACGTAGGTTGCAGAATCGCGCGGAGATATATCGTCATCTGGCGGAACTTTTGCGTCATTTCGCGGGGAAATCTCGTCATATGGCGGAGTTCCTGCGTCATCTTGCGGGGAATTTGCGTTGGCAGGTCCTCCAAGAGGTTGTTTCCAAATGAAAATACTGGCCCTGAATCAGAGGAATCAGAGAATCCCCCTGAAAGAGCCGCGTTGCGGCATCAACTTGGGCATTTCGAGTGCCGCGAACGGGCCAATCTTTCGGCCAAGAACCAGCCGGGTCCCGAGCAGGTGAAAAAATCTTACAATTGCGGCGTCAGCGCTTTGGGCTCGGCGAGCATCGATACATATGTTCATCGTGTCAGGTGCACTTGTTGCTGAACGAGAGCTTGCTCTTGCAGATCCGCTGCGGCGCGCAGCAGGGGAATTGTAAGGGCCGGAGATCGGGAAGTGACGCGACACGGGGCGAACACGTGTGCCCCCCAAGCCAACACTCTGTGCCGGTTTCTCTGGCGCAGGGTAGCTGTCGAAGCCCGGGTTCGGCAGCATGACCTATGCCGTCTTTGGACAGCTGCGGAACGGGTGCTCTGCTGCGGCGCGCAGCAGTGGAGCATTCGTGCCGTCACTGTTCGAAGGCGGTGGCGGGAAAGTGCGTCGTCGAGGATGCATAGCCGCCTCTCAACCTACTACCCAGGTCCGGGCTGACGACCGGCAAGCACAGATACTGGGACGTTCCGGGGCAACCACCACAGGATGGCCGAGCTACGCCCGTCTTCGTTTGGGTTTCCCCCGTGTTTTTCGCGGCGTAAATTTAAGAGGTCATGAGCTTCGTCGGGGCGCTGGAACATGAAACGCGCAGCGCCTTCTTTGCGCGGGCCGTAGCGACGTGCAGAAGCGTGCAGGCTTGCGTTGCTCGGGATGAAGGAAGACCCGCCATCCCTCGAGCCCCGCCTCAAGGACCCGAGGAAGTTCGGCCTCGCTTTCGGCGATGGAGGTGGTCTGTCTGTTCTCCTCGGTCTCAATCAACTGGTCGGAGGAGACATTCTCTCCGCTGGTCCCGGCTTCGCCTCATCGGCGAGATCTCCGAGACATGACAGCCCGCGGCTGGCAACGTGGTGGCCTCTCCTGCGCTATTTGCGGTTCCACCGCGACCCCGGTCATAGACTTCCTGGTCCGAATAGCCGGCGGCGAGCGGTTAGGGGACTTGGTAGGTGAGCGGGTTGAAATCCTCTTCCACCATCTCCAATGCTTCGATTGCCGTCATGGTCCGGATCGCTGGCAATCCTTCGTCGGGCACACCAGGCGCGCAATCTCTTTTCGGCGATCTCGGCAAACAGACGGAGCTTCGACGGTGCGGGTGTCTCTGCTTCGACGGCAGTTGCGTCCAGTTCCTCGATGACGCGGATCCGCTTCGTCGAGGAAGGTTGCAATGCCCGACGTGAGCAGGCCGAAGCGTCAACAACAGATCGGGGCCGCTGCCTAAAGCCTGTTGAGGAGAAGGGCTACGCCGGGGCTTCCACAGGCTCGCGGTAGCCGGCCTGACACCTTTCAAACCAGGTTCGGCACACATCCGGCTGGCCGGCGCGCATCTTGACTGGCCATATGCAGCGATCGGGCGATCCGTCCCGCCCGCTGGATCACATGCGCCGCGCCCTCCGGTGTGCAGACCTCGCCAGCCGTTTCCCGGAAAAGATCAAGCCAACGGTCGAAATGCGTCCAGGTCACTGGCAAGCCCACGTGCTTCGGCACCGGCGCTCCGTGATAGCGCCCGGTCATCAGCGCGACCGATGACCAGAAGTCGACCATCTTCGCGAGATGGGGTCCCCAGTCGGTAATCCGTTCCGCGAAGATCGGACCAAGCACCGGATCGCGGCGGATCTTGCCGTAGAAGCCATGCACAAGGTCGGTGAGCACAGCTTCGGTGAGGCCGGTCCTCTTCATAATTTCCCGGGTCATGGCAGGGCGTGCCGAGCGGATCGGCGGGAGGGAGGCTTGCGTCTGGGACATGACTGACTTGGCGTGAACGATTGTTGCGGGAGCGAGATAGAGCCTCTAATGAGTATTGTAAATACCAATTTATAGCGAGGCCACCAGATGCGCTTGACCAGCTTCACCGATTTTGGACTTCGGGCGCTCATGCGCATGGCCAGTGCCCCGGAGCGCGCCTTCTCGACGGCGGAGATCGCAGACGAGTTCGGCATCTCGCGCAATCACCTGAACAAGATCATCCAGCGCCTCGCCCGGCACGGGTTCGTTACCACGCGCCGCGGCACCGGCGGCGGTGCGACGCTTGCACGTCCCGCCAGCGAAATCGGCCTGGGAGATCTCGTGCGGCTCCTCGAGCAGGATCAGGCACTCGTCGAGTGTTTCTCTCCGGACGGGGCCTGCTGCGTCACCCCGGTCTGTTGCCTGAAAGGCAAGCTCTACGCTGCGGAGGCGGCGTTCCTGGCCGAACTCGATCGCTCGACGCTGGCCGACGTCGCCTTGCCGACGCCTGCGCCAGCCGTGGCCTGAAAGGAGAGCGTCATGGGCAACGTGTCTTTCAGCACTGATGGCTTTGTGGTCGACGCGGAGATAGTAGGCGATGCTTTCGATCTGCCGCCCGCCAACGTTCCCGCGAGGCTCCGTGCCGGTGAGATTACCAGTCGTTGCGAGACCGGTGTCGACGAGGACGCCGGTCGTTGGCGCCTGACCTTCTATTGCGGAGGCCGGGCGTTGCGTCTCGTCGTCGACCAGAGCGGCACGATCCTGTCGCGCGCGACCTTCCCTGCACACGCGCCGGCCGCGGGTCCGATCGACCTCGCGATCATGAGTGCGAAGACCTGATCATCAATTCCTTACAATGAAGGGGCATCCCTCATGCTGTCCTCCCTCCTCCGCAAACCAGGCCTCGGCTTCGCCCTGGCGTTCGCCGGTGCGTTGGCGCCGGCAGCGGCCTCGGCTCATGTGAAGTGGTTCGCACCATACATCGTCGACGCGGCACCAGCGCCAATCACCCGGACCCTGACGGATCCCTGGTTCTGGACCGGCATCGTTCTGGTGTTGGCCTTTTTCACCGCCTCGCGTCTTGTCGAGCGCACGCCCGTCGGAGAGACGACCCTCGATGCGATGGACCGCGTCACGAACCCCCTCTGGTTCAGGCTCGACGACTTTGTCCGCATCGTGATCGCCGGCTTCTTCGTCGCGATCTTCTCGGTCGGCGGCGTCTACCTGACGCCCGACCTCAAGACCCCGGCGGAATGGGTGAGTTGGCTTCAATTGCTCATCGCGACGGGCATCGTCTCGCGCAAGACCATGCCACTTTCAGCGGCCGGGATCATCTTTCTCTGGGTGCTGGCGCTGCGCGACTACGATCCGTTCCACCTGCTCGACTACCTCGCGCTCGGCGTGGCCGCGGCGGCCTACCTGGTGCTTGAATCCTCGGGGCGGGAGGATTGGCGCAAGCACCGCTTCGAGGTGCTCCGCTGGGGCGTCGCGATCGCGCTGATGTGGTCCAGTCTTGAAAAGTTCGCCTATCCCGAATGGTTTTACCCCCTGGTCGAGGAAAAGCCCTTCCTGACCTTCGGTATCCCGCGCGACATGTTCATCCCGATGGCGGGCGTGGCGGAGTTCACCATGGGCTTCGGCCTGCTGGCCACGCCGCTGGTGCGTCGCCTTTCGGCCATCGCGCTTTTCGTGATCTTCAATGCCGCGGTCTATCCCTTCGGCCGGGTCGACTTGATCGGCCACGCCCTCATCATGGCGATCATCGTCGTGATCGCCGTGGACCATACCCGGCAACTCCACTTCTGGTCCTGGATCCGGCGCGCGCTTGTCGGCGTGCCGATCGGTCTGACCGGGGCGCTGGTGATCTTCGTCACGGCCTACTGGGGTCTGCACGCCGTCTTCTACGGCACCGAAACCCGGACGATGGCCGAGATCCGCGCCGAGCGGGGCGAGATGGCCACGCACTCCTATTCGCTGGATCATCCGCACGGACCGCAGGCGATGGAGACCCTGCGCGAGGGCGATGAGCTCTCGCCGGTCACGCCGGCCGACCTTGGCGACACCTCCATTGCCGACGCCTATGCGCAGTCGATGATGGGGATGCACGTTGAGATGATGGCCGGCCTCCGGCACGACGACCCCGACATAGCCTTCGTGCTCGGCATGATCCCGCACCATAAGGGGGCCATCGACATGGCCCGCATCCAACTCGCCGCAGGTTCCGATGCCGAGAACATGGACCTGGCCCGGCACATCATCGCCGAACAGCAGCAGGAGATCGACGCCATGCGCGCCTGGCTCGAGGCACGCGGGATCAAGATGCCAGATAGTTAACTCTCCGCGCGAAGTGCTGCGTAAGAGCCGCTGCGAAAGACATGCCTCGCGTTGCAGGAGACCAACCTGGCGGTTCGTCTGGCGGCATTCTTGGCAGGAATGCCGCCGATCACTTTCCGTCCCCTCACGTAAACGCAAAAGGGTGGCAATGACCTGCCACTGAACTTTCACCCATCCGGAACCAGAGCCCTTCGGGTTGATACGCCGATTGGCGCAGGTGGAGCAACCGGCATCCGCGCGGAGCTTTCAGATGGCGCAGCGCGGGTGTCGGTTGCGGTGATCAGGCGCTCGGCGAACGCCTTGGGCGTCTGATAGCCAAGCGCCGAATGTGGGCGCTCCTCGTTGTAATCTGCTGCCCAGGCACGGATTACGGCGCGCGCATGGGGCATGTTGCGGAACATGGTTTCGTTGAGGAGTTCATCGCGCATGCGCCCGTTGAAACTCTCCACAAACCCGTTCTGCATCGGCTTGCCCGGGGCGATGTAATGCCATTCGATCCCCTGCGCGGTAACGAAGGTTAAGATCGCGTTACTGGTCAGTTCGGTGCCGTTGTCCGAGACAATCATGCCGGGCTTTCCACGCCGTTCGATCAAGGCCGCCAATTCCCGCGCGACACGCCGCCCCGAGATCGATGTGTCCGGAATGGCCGCCAGGCATTCCCTCGTCACGTCATCGACCACGTTCAGGATGCGGAACCGCCGGCCACTGGCGAGCTGGTCATGGACAAAATCCAGCGACCAGCGCGCATTGGGCCGGGCCTCGACCAGGATCGGTGCCCGGGTTCCTACCGCCTTGCGCCTGGCCCGGCGTTTGCGCACCGTGAGCCCTTCTTCTCGATACAGCCGGTAGATACGGTTGATCCCGGAGGGTTCTCCCTCCCGGCGCAGCAGCACAAATAGCCGCCGATAACCGAACCGGCGGCGTTCATTGGCCAGATCCCGAAGCCGCTGGCGCAGCCGGGTCTCGGGCGGTCGCGCGGACCGGTAGCGGATCATCTTGCGGTCCGCTCCAACAATCTGACAGGCCCGCCGTTCCGACAGGCCAAGCCTGGCCCGCAGATGCGCAACGGCTTCGCGCTTCACGGCGGGCCCTACCATTTTTTTGAGAGCAGTTCCTTCATCGCCGCAGCGTCGAGCATCTGCTCCGCCAGCAACTTCTTCAGCTTGGCGTTCTCGTCCTCCAGCGCCTTCAGTCGTTTGGCGTCCGAAACCGTCATCCCACCAAACTTGGCTTTCCAGGCATAAAAGGTGCCTTCCGACATCCCGTGCTTGCGGCACAGATCGGCGCACTTCGCGCCTACCTCATGCTCGGTAAGGATGCCGATGATCTGTTCTTCGCTGTATCTCGTTCGCTTCATTGTCCGTCCCTTCGTTGGGGCGGACTCTAATTCCAAATGGAGGAAAAATCCCGTGGCAGGTCACCGGGAATGGCGAATGAACGCGAGGCGGTCGAGTTCTACATCTTCGTAACGTCGCTGGCCGCCTTCGGTCCGGCCGGGCTCGGGCATCAAGCCGATCTGCTCGTAGTAGCGGATCGTCTGCACCTTGGTGCCGGTCCGCTTTCCCAAGCTGCCTATGGAAAGCATGCGAGGTCTCCTCATCAAACTTCGGTCGTTGCATTCGTGTGCTCTCGCCCCGGCCGGAAAGGCGGGAATTTTCTCGGCGCAGCTTGAACCTACAGTGGCTGTAGCTCTTATATCAAAACCCGACCGGGAATCACAGCGGGAGGTCCGTCATGGCCGACGGGATCGCAGAACAACGCGAGTGGCGCGTGACAGGCATGGATTGCGGCTCCTGCGCCGCGAAGGTGCGCGGCGCGGTCGAACGCCTGCCCGGTGTCAGGGATGTCGATGTCGCGCTCATGGCCGAGCAACTGCGCCTGACGCTCGACGAAAGCCAGACGTCGCCCGAGAGGATCGAGAAGGCCGTGCGCAGTTTCGGCTTCGGCATCGCACCCAAGGGCGCGCGGCCGGAAAAGCCCAAGGGGGGCTTCATCCTGCCCGATGGCGCGTTCCCGGCATCTGCGGAGGCCCCAGGGGCCGGCACCGGACTGGAAGACGCCGGGGCGCCCGAAACTGGGCCGACCTCGTGGATGAGAACCGCCAAGGGTCGCCTTGTGCTTGGCACCGGGGCCCTGCTCGCGGCGGCATGGGCGTCCCGGCTCGTCGTTACCGCCGAAACGGCGCATTGGGCTTTCATCTTGGCGACCTTGGTCGGGCTCGTGCCTGTAGCGCAGCGCGCCTTTGCGATGACCCGGGCAGGTATGCCCTTCACCATCGAGATGTTGATGACGATCGCCGCCGGCGGTGCGCTGGTGATTGGCGAGCCGGAAGAGGCTGCGCTGGTCGTCTTCCTCTTCGCCGTGGGCGAACTGCTTGAAGGCGTCTCGGCGGGCAAGGCGCGCGACAGCATCCGGGCGCTCTCGAAACTGGTGCCGAAGACGGCGCGGCTCGAAGTGGGCCGCAGGGTTCGGGAGGTCTCGGCCGAGGCACTCCAGGTGGGCCAGGTCGTGCAGGTCCGCCCCGGCGACCGGGTGCCCTGCGATGGCGAAGTGATGAGCGGCACGTCAGGCGTAGACGAGAGCCCGGTAACCGGCGAGAGCATCCCGAGCCTCAAGGAGCCCGGCGCGGAGGTCTTCGCCGGGTCGATCAATGCCGAGGCGGTGCTGCGGGTGCGGGTCACAAAGGCGGCCGAGGACAACACCATCGCCCGCATCGTGCGGCTGGTTGAAGAGGCCGAGAGCGCCCGTGCCCCGACCGAACGGTTCATCGATCGGTTCAGCCGGGTCTACATGCCCGCCGTGGTGGGGGCTGCGCTTCTGGTCGCGGTCGTCCCGCCGCTGGCCTTCGGGCAGGCCTGGGGCGAATGGGTCTACCGCGCGCTGGCCCTGCTGCTGATCGGCTGCCCCTGCGCGCTGGTGATCTCGGTGCCCGCCTCGATCACCTCGGCGCTCTCGACCGGGGCCCGGAACGGCCTTCTCATGAAGGGCGGTGCGGTGATCGAGGCGGCGGCCCGCACCACACATGTCGCCTTTGACAAGACCGGCACGCTCACACACGGCAAGCCCCGCGTGACGGACGTCTCGGTGCTGAGCGGGAGCGAGGATAGGCTCATGTCCCTCGCCGCCGGGGTCGAGAACGGCGCGAGCCATCCGCTCGGGCAGGCAATCTGTGCGGAGGCCGAGCGGCGGGGCATTGACGCGGCTGCGGCCACCGGCGGCCGCACGCTGCCCGGCAAGGGCGCCGAAGCATCCATCGACGGCGTCACCGTCTGCGTGGGTTCTCCGCGACTGGCAGAGGAGCGCGGCGCGCTCTCGGACCACCTGCGAAGCCACGTGGCAACGCTGGAAGCCCAGGGCAAGACGGTCGTGATCGTGCTGCGCGAAGACGTGCCCCTTGGCCTTGTCGCGCAGCGGGACGAGCCGCGCGCCGACGCGGCGGAATCCGTCGCGCAGCTTCGCGCCCTCGGCATCTCATCGATAATGCTGACCGGGGACAATGCACGCACCGCCCGAGCCATCGCGGACGGGCTCGGGATCGAGCATCGGTCCGAGCTGATGCCCGAGGACAAGGTGACGGCGATCCGCCATCTGACGACGTCCGCGCGTGTGACGATGATCGGCGACGGGATCAACGACGCCCCCGCACTTGCCGCCGCGCATGTCGGTGTCGCGATGGGGTCTGGCACCGACGTGGCGCTGGAGACCGCCGACGCGGCGATCCTGCGCAACCGCGTTACGGACGTGGCCGGGCAAATCCGCCTCGCCCGCGCGACCATGGCCAATATCCGCCAGAACATCGCCATCGCACTGGGCCTCAAGGCGATCTTCCTCGTGACCACCGTGCTCGGGATTACCGGCCTCTGGATCGCGATCCTGGCCGACACCGGCGCCACGGTGCTTGTCACGATGAACGCCCTGCGGCTGCTGTTCTTCCGGCCTTCAGGGGCGGAAGACGTGGTCGGACGTGCCGGCCGACCCCAACTGAACTCGGATCGTGAACGCGCATCCGCAACGACCTGAGAGGAGACACAATGACCATCACCAGACGCGCCATGCTGGCTTGCACGGCAGGCTTCGCCGCTGCCACTCCGTTCGCAGCGATGACGCAGGGCATGCCTGCGATCCACGTCCTGAAGGACCCGAATTGCGGATGCTGCTCGGCCTGGATCGACATCCTGCGCAAAGACGGCTTCACCGTGACCACCGAAAGCAGCTACGGCACGCTCCTCGTCAGGCACAAGCTCGAGAACGGCATCCTCCAGAAAATGACCTCCTGCCATACCGGCGAGATCGAGGGCTACATGATCGAGGGACATGTGCCGCCGGCCGACATTCGCAGATTGCTTGTCGAGCGTCCGGACGCCGTCGGCCTCGCCGTGCCGGGCATGCCCTTCGGCTCGCCGGGCATGGGTCCCGAAGACGCGCGCGAAGCCTATGATGTCTTCTTGATCCGGCAGGATGGCAGCACGGAGATATTTTCTCGCTACGAGGCCACATGAGGGCAGATCAAGATGTTGTGCACTGCCAGCACGCCAATTCTGTCTCGCGCGCGGTCACGGCGACAGGAGCGCACCGGCCTCTGACGGTTCTCCAAACGCCCGCTCCGCGACTTTCGCCTCCGCGCGTTCAAGCCATCCATAACGCCACCCGATCACACGTCCCACAAGGAGCTTGTCATGGCAGAGCAGCAAGATGACCGCCAAGCGGACCTGCGGCGCGGAGTTCGCGTTGAGGTCGCCAGCCTCGTCTACAACATCCTGGAAGTCGTCGTCTCGGTGACGGCTGGCCTTCTCACTGGCAGCGCCGCACTTATAAGCTGGGGGCTCGACAGCACCGTCGAAGCCACCTCTGCCGGCACGCTGATCTGGCGCCTGCGGGCCGAGGAACGGGGCGCCGACCCGCGCACGGTTCTCAAACGCAAGAAGGTCGCCCTTTCGGTCGTCGCGGCAGCGTTCTGGATCGTGGTCGCGGCGATTTTATACGAGGCAGTGTCAGCCTTCGTCTCGCGCGAAGCGCCAGGCTTCTCGTGGTGGGGGATCGCGATCCTTCTGGTTTCCCTCGTGGTCAATCCGTTCCTGGCGTGGGGCAAGCACCGCTACGGCAAGCGCCTGGGCTCGCCCGCGCTGAAGTATGACGCCAAGGACACGCTGATCTGCGAGTATCAGACGGTGGTGGTCCTGATCGGCCTCGCCCTGACGCAGGCCTTCGGCTGGTGGTGGGCCGATCCCGTCGCTGCGCTTCTCATTGTCCCCTACGTCGCCTGGGAGGGATTGGAAGCCACCAAGGATGCGCTGTCGGTTGATCCGGACGATGCCGAGAGGCCGGCATGATAAATAGCAGCATCTTCGCGTGTGTGGAGGCTGCTTTGAGCTTGTGGCGGGACAGCGCAGTGTTGCTCGGCATGTCACGATGCCTCGTCTGCTTCCGCATAGACAAGGCCATCGAATTTGGAGAGCCGCCATGCCGCACGATCACGCCCATATCGACCCCGAAAGCGGTGACCGCAGGGTTTCGATTGCCATCTGGGCGAACGCGCTCCTTACCGTCGCGCAAATCGTTGGGGGCATCTTTTCGGGATCACTCGCGCTGATCGCCGATGCACTGCACAATTTTTCGGACATGGCGTCGCTGGTCATCGCCTTCGTCGCCCGCAAGATCGCGCGACGCCCCGCGGACGAGCGCATGACCTTCGGCTACGGCCGGATCGAGATCGTGGCGGCCCTGGTCAACTACACCACCCTGATCCTGGTCGGGATCTACCTGATCTACGAAGGTGGGATGCGCATGATCGATCCGCCTCAGGTGGCGGGCTGGACGGTGGTGATCCTGGGCGGCGTCGCGCTCGTGATCGACACCCTGACCGCAGGGCTGACCTATTCGATGCAAAAGGGCAGCGTGAACATCCGGGCGCTCTTCCTGCACAACCTCTCGGACGCGCTCGCCTCGGTGGCGGTCATTGTCGGCGGCACTTTGATCATCCTCTACGACCTGCGCTGGATCGATCCCGCGATCACCATCGGCATCGCGCTCTACATCCTCTATCTCGCCCTGACCGAGATCGGCGGGCCGGTCCGGATATTGATGCTCGGCAGCCCGCCGGACATGGACGCCGAGGCGGTGGTCCGGGCGATGGTGACGGTCGAGGGCGTTCGCGATGTGCACCATGTCCACCTATGGCAGATGCAGGAGCACGAGGTGGCGCTCGATTGCCATGTCGTGCTGGAGGATGACGACTGGTCGCGCCTCGGCGCGGTGAAGCAGGCGCTGAAGGGGAGACTGGAGGAGGATTTCGGCATCGGCCATTCCAGCCTCGAGTTCGAGACCGCCGATAACCCCCATGAAAATGCGCCTCTCTTCGGACACGATAGCCTGTCAGCGGGTGCGGGCGCGGACAGATGATTGCTCAGGCGAGTGACGACGCAGTCTATCTACGTAGCGACCTCCGGAATTGTTGATGACCCTGCAAGGAGGCGAGGATCGACAAAAGGGGTAAGATATCCTAACTCCTTCCCCATGCGCTTTCTGGTCCGCCTTGCCACGCTCTGCCTTTCGCTCGCCCTTTTGGGCGGCATGCTTGGGCATGACCTGGCTGGCGCGAAGATGTCCCTGGAGATGGCCAGCGCCGCAACGGTGATCGATGCGGAGCAGGGTGATATCTGCCCTGCCTGCACGCAGGACACGTCGGACGCCGTCGTCTGCGACATGGATTGCACGGCGCCCGTTCTGTCGACGGTCCGGGATGCCCGGACAGCCGGGCTGAATCTGCGCTCCTCACCCCTGGAAACGTCTGGCGATCTCGATCTCGCGGGCCTTGATCCGGGGTCCGACCCCTTCCCCCCACGAAGCACCTTCCTGAGCTGACCGGCCGCACCCCGAGGTGACGGCCTGGTCTCGTTGCATCCGCCGCAGTCCGGCCGGTGCGCGATCGACGCCATTCGTCCTCTTCGGGAACTGCTTTCATGTCTGTCTTCAAACCGCGCGACGTCTCGCGCAGACGCTTTCTGGGCGGTGGCCTGGCCGCGCTCGGTGCTGCGCCAATCTTTCCGCATATCTCTCTCGCCGCGACCGGCGAGGCGATCCATGCCCTTGCCTTCGACGGCGATACTCTCGTCGCGGCCACCGAGGCCGGACTACGGCGCCTCCTCTCCGGCACGGCCCGCCAATTGCCGTTCGCTTCTCGGATCACAGCTCTCGCCAGCCACCCAAAGCGTGAGGGCACGCTTCTCGCGGCGCTGGAGGGTGGCGGGCTGCGTCGCAGCCTCGATGGCGGGCTGACATGGGCCGAGGCCGGAGCCGGCCTGCCCGCCGCCCCTATCACGGCGCTCACCGTAGCCGCGCTGGACCCCGACATGATCTACGCCGCGATTCGGGGGGACGGCCTCTGGCGCAGCGAAGATAGCGGCGAGAGCTGGCACTTCGTGATGGATCGCCCCTACCTCGAGGGCACTGAACATGACGTGCTGAGCCTCGTCTCAGTCGCGAGCCCCTCGGGCATGGGCGGCATCTGGCTCTACGCTGGAACAAAGGCGGGGCTGACCCGGGTGCCCGATTGCTTCTGCCGTTGGCAGGACGTGACGGCCGGGGACGCCATGGACGCGCTGGCCGCCGGCAAGAGCCCGCCGCCCGCCGCGCCGTTACCCCTTGGTGAGCCGATCGCCAATCTGGCGCTCGCACCGGATGCGCCACAGCGGCTTTACGCCGGGCTGGCCAGCGGCCTGTGGGTTTCCACGGATGCGGGCGTGAACTGGGCGCAGGCCTCGCCGGGCGCCACAGAGGCGCTGGCCGTCGATCCGGCCGATCCCCTTCACCTCGTTGCCGCTCGCGAGAGCGGTCTGTCGGTCAGCCGCGATGGCGGCGCGACATGGACCAGATCAACCCCATTCAAGGACAGCTGACATGAACACCAAGCTTACCCTGGGCGCCGCCGCCCTCACCACTGCCGGCATCCTCGGCTTCGCCACCTTCGGCATGGCCGAAAGCGACCAGGCTGCGGCAACGGCCGCCTCCGTTCCCGCCGACCGCCAGATGACCATCTGGCGCGATCCGTCCTGCGGCTGCTGCGACGCCTATGCCGATTACGCGGAGGAGAACGGCTATCAGGTCACGCGCATCGACGACCGCGACTTCGACACGCGCTCCATCGACGTGGGTGTGCCCGAGCAGGGGCTCGGCTGTCACCTGGCCGAAGTGGACGGTTATTACGTCAGCGGCCTCGTGCCGGTCGAGATCATCCAGCGCCTGACCAGCGAGCGCCGCGAGATCACCGGCATCACCCTGCCGGGCATGCCGCGCAACGCGCCGGGCATGGCGGGCAAGAGCGGGACGCTCAAGACCTACGCTTTCGGGGAGGGCGGTATCGCCGTCTATTCCGATGAATGAGTGCCCGATGACGGAGATGATGAGCGGGCCGATGATGAGCGTGATGATGGGGGCTGGCGGGCTTTTGCTGGTTCTGGTGCTGGCGGTGCTGGTGTTGAGCGTTCTGGCTCTGATCAAGTTCCTGCGGAGGCCGGCATGAAGCGGCTCCTTCTTGCGGGGATTGCCGGCGCCGCGGCCTTGGGGGTCGTGGTCGCCTGGGCCGAAAGCGGGGGCGATGAAACGCCGTCGCTGACGGTTCTGGGCGAGCCGGTGGATGCCGCGATGATCGCGTCCGGGCAGGAGGTCTATGCAGCCAACTGCGCCTCTTGCCACGGTGCTGAGCTGGAAGGCCAGCCTGACTGGCGGCGTCGACTGGACAACGGCCGCATGCCCGCACCGCCTCATGATGCTTCGGGTCATACCTGGCATCATGCGGATCGGCAGCTCTTCACGATCACCAAGCACGGGATCGGCGCTGTCGTTCCCGGCTACGAGAGCGACATGCCCGCCTTCGAGGGCATTCTGTCCGACGCCGAGATCACCGCCGTGCTGGCCTACATCAAGAGCAGCTGGCCCGAGCGGGAGCGCGCCTTTCAGGCGGAGGTGACAGCCAATGACGGGGGCGGGGGATGATCGAGTCTCAACCACCTGTCCAGCGTCCGCGCTGGGCCCTGCTGGTCGCGATGCTGCCGGCGGCGATATTCGCGGCGCTGGCCGGGGCCTTTCTCTGGGGCCTGTTCAACAGCGATGACAGTCTGCCCAGCACGATGATCGGGCGGGAGATCCCGGCCTTCGAGCTGCCCCCGATCGAGGGCCGCTCGAACGGGCTGTCGTCGGCGGACCTGCGCGGCGAGGTCTCGATCGTCAATGTCTGGGCCTCGTGGTGCGTGCCCTGCCGGGTGGAAATGCCGTTGCTGGTCGAGCTGGCCGCGAGCGGCACCGTCCCGATCCACGGGATCAATTTCAAGGACAAGCCCGCAGCGGCTCTCGGCTTTCTGGAAGAGCTTGGCGATCCCTACACCCGGATCGGTGCTGACCGCACCGGCCGAGCCTCGCTCGAATGGGGCGTCTATGGTTTGCCGGAGACCTTCGTGATCGATGCCGGGGGACGCATTGCCTACAAGCATGTCGGCCCCTTCAGCCGCCGATCGCTGGAAGAGGATATCCTGCCCGTGGTGCGCAAACTTCAGGCGGGGGTTGCACCATGAGACGGCGCGGCTTTCTCGCAGGTGCGCTCGCGCTTGGGGCCTCTCCGGCATCGGCGCGGCCGGTCATGGCAGAACACACCAGCCCGCGTGCGATGCTCTCGCCACCGTTCAGGAACGCACGCGGGGACGATCTGTCGCTTTCGGATTTCGGGGGCCGCACCGTGCTGCTCAACATCTGGGCGACCTGGTGCGTGCCCTGCCGTGAGGAGATGCCGACGCTCGACCGGCTCGAGGCGCGGCTTGGCGGAGAGGATTTCCATGTGCTTGCCCTGTCGATCGACCGGGGGGGACTGGACGCCGTGCATGCGTTCTATTCGGAAATCGGCATCCGTCATCTGGAGATCTACCTCGCGGATCAGACGCGGGCGATGCTCGGCTTCGGGGTCGTGGGTCTGCCGACGACCATCCTGATCGACACGCGCGGCCGCGAGATCGCGCGCCGCATCGGCCCCGCCGAATGGGACAGCGCGGCGGCCATCTCCCAGTTTCAACGCACCATCACCAAAGGACGAGCCGGCCGATGATCACCCTATCGAAAGACAGAAAGACACTCCCGATGCCGTCCCGGCGCCGGACCCTCATGCTGGCGGGGATGGCCGTCACCGCCGGCGGCATGGCTCTCAACTGGGATTGGCTCACCGCCATGGGGGCAGCGCCGCTGATCCTCAGTCTCGCCCCCTGTGCCGCGATGTGCGCGCTGGGGCTGTGCATGCGCGGCGGCTCCGGCGGCTGCGCCAAGAACGATCCGGCAGGCAAGCCGGACGTGACGACCGACTGAACCTCAACCGAAAGGACATGACATGACCCTTATGAACAACACCGCCGCAGCCGCCCTTGCTGGCTTGCTGCTGACTGCCACCGTGGTCCAGGCGCAGGACGCTGCTCCTGAGACCGGCGACATGCCGATGGCTGAAGGCCATATGCAGAGCGGAGAAATGTCCGGAGCCATGGATATGGAAGGCATGAAAAACATGGAGGGCATGGAGGGCATGGAGGGCATGATGCCCATGATGAAGATGATGGCGCAGATGGGCCCGATGATGGAGGCCTGCACCGAGATGATGCAGACCATGAACGGCCATATGAACAGCGCCGAACCCGAAGCCGACAACGGCTGAGCCTTTCGCCCGCCCGTTCAGCCGGGCGGGCGTCGCATCATTGATATCATCATGACCCAAATCATCCCGGCGCACCGCCGGCTCCGCCTCGTCCTCTGGGCCGGCACCATCGCGGTGCTCGTTATCGGCCTGACCGTTTTGATGCTTCGAAAGGACGGCGATCCGTCGCAGCAGGTCACCTATAGGGGCGAGGCCGATATCCGGTCCGAATTCTCGCTCGTCGACCATCGGGGCAAGGCGGTCACCGGAGCCGCGTATGCCGATCAATGGCAGCTCGTGTTCTTTGGCTTCACGCATTGCCCCGACATCTGCCCCACGACGCTGGCCTACATGGGCAGCGTGCTGGATCTGCTGGGGCCGAAGGCAGATCGCGTCGCGCCGCTTTTCGTGTCGGTGGACCCCGATCGCGACACCCCCGCGGTTCTCGCGGAATACGTCGCAGCCTTTCACCCCCGGCTGATCGGCCTGACCGGAAGCGAGGCTCAGGTCGCGGACGCCGCCGAAGCCTTCAAGGTCTACCACGAGCGAGTGGAAGACGCGGAGGCACCCGATGGATACCGCATGGCCCATGCCGGTCATATCTACCTGATGCGGCCGAATGGCGGGTTCGAGGCGGTGTTCTTGGAAGGCGAGCAACCGCCCGACGCCTTGGCCGAAGAGATTGCCATGCGCATTACCAAGGAGGCGAACCAATGAGGACCATATTTCGTCTGATCGCCGCGCTCCTGTCAGCGGCGACGCCTGCGCTGGCCAACCATCCGGGCGAAAATCTGGATCAGGTGATGGCCGCGACGGAGGCGGCTTTCGAGCCCACCCCGACGCGCAGCGTGCCAGTGTTGAACGCGCGGAGCGGGCCCGGCACCGCCGTCGCCCTCGATGAACTGAAAGGGAAAATCGTCGTCGTCAGCTTCGTGCCCAGGGGATGCGGTGCCCCGTGCACAGCCCAGCAGGAGCAGCTTGGCCAGGCGCTTGGGTCCCTCAATGCCGGCCCGATGCGCGAGATGGTCGAGTTTGTCTCCGTCAGCGACTCGCCGCTCGCGGTTACCGGCCCGGCTGACAATTGGACATACGCGTGGGCCGGCGGCGGGCAAACGGCCCAAACACTGGCAGCCGCCTTCGCGGCGCAAAGCGAGCGGCAGGATGAAACCCCGATGATCCACCTGCTCGACCGCGGTGGCCGGCAGGTCGGGATCTTCCACGGCTCCGAGTTTCTGCCCTTGAACCTCGTGCTATACCTCAACGGTCTGACCAACGCGCACCCGCAGCCTGAACCGGGTGTGTTCGAGCGTCTGTTCGGGTGGCTGCCATGATGACCTATCCAAGAACCGAAAAGGCGAATTGGCTTGGGGCACTGCGCCGGTTCGCGATTGTCACTGTCGCAGGGCATCTGATCTGGGAAGTCGCGCATGTTCCGCTCTACACGATCTGGCTCGAGGGAAGCTGGAGCGAGATCATTTTCGCCATCGTCCATTGCACGGGCGGCGATCTGCTGATCGCGATGAGCACCTTGCTGCTGGCGCTTTTCGTGTTCGGCTCGGAGCGCTGGCCACAGGACCGCGTCGGTCCGGTTCTGGCGGCGACGATCATCTTCGGCGTCGGTTACACGATTTTCAGCGAGTGGCTGAACATCGAGGTCCGCGAGGCGTGGGCCTACCGGGGGATCATGCCGGTGATCCCGATCATCGATGCCGGGCTGACACCGGTGCTGCAATGGGTGGTCGTTCCCACCCTTGCCTACTTCGGCGCGCTGAAGCGATGGCCCGGGCACCGGAGGTCGTGGCATGCTTGACGCGGCTTCCCTCGGCGCGATCGCGGCACTGCTGGCCGGGGCAATCTCCTTCCTGTCGCCCTGCGTGCTGCCGCTGGTGCCGGGCTACGTCTCCTACATCGCCGGGCGGTCCGGCGCGGGCAGTGCAGGGCTCAGCCGCTGGCAGGCGGTCTGGCTCAGTTTCTGTTTCGTGCTGGGATTCTCGACGATCTTCATGGCACTCGGCGCGTCGGCCACCGCGCTGGGGCAGACGCTCTTGCGGTGGCGGTTCGAATTGAACCTGATCGGCGGCGCAATCGTGATCCTCTTCGGGCTCTTCATGCTGGGTGCCGCGCGCATCCAGGCGATGGAACGCGATCTGCGCTTCAACCTCAATCTGCCCGGAGGGCGACCGGTCGCATCCTATGTGCTCGGCCTCGCCTTCGGCTTCGGCTGGACGCCCTGCATCGGCCCGATCCTCGGCGCGATCCTGACCGCCAGCGCGGCCAGCGCCACGGTGTCCGAAGGGGTGATGCTGTTGGCGATCTACTCGGCGGGACTCGGCATCCCGTTCCTGATCGTTGCGGCCTTCACCGACCGCGTCGCCGGGCATCTGCGCAGCATAAGGGGTATCGGGCGACGGCTGCACCAGGCGGCGGGGGCGGTCATGGTGATCATGGGCCTCGCGATGATGTCCGGCCAGCTCAGCGCCTTCTCGTGGTGGCTCCTGGAGACCTTTCCGGTGCTCGGCCGGATCGGATGACCCGGCGGGAACCCTCCAGCGCTGGAGGGTGGTTTTACGTTGAGCGGGTTACCCTGATTGGCCCGCACTACAGAAAGGAACGATGTCATGATGGATGGCGGCATGATGTTCGGAATGGGGATCTGGTGGATCTTGATCCTTGTGATCCTGGTGCTCGTGATCGCGGCGTTGGTCAAATATCTACGCAAATAAGAGGGGCTGATGGCGACGCCGGACAAACCTGTCGTTCTCGTCACAGGCTCCAGCGGTTACCTCGGCGCGGCCGTGGTCCGCCGACTGCACGAGCAATACCACGTCGTCGGACTCGACCGCCATTCGCCGCCGCATCCGCCGCATCAGGCGGAATGCGTCTGTTTCGATATCACCGATCAGGGCAGCGTCGATCAGGCGCTGGCGCGGGTGCGGCTGGCCTATGGCGACCGGATCGCCGCCTGCGTCCACCTCGCGGCCTTCTTCGACCTGACCGGAGAGGATAGCCCGGCCTATGATGCCGTCACGGTGGAGGGGACCCGGCGACTGCTGAAGGGTTTGCAGGACTTCGAGCTGGAGCAGTTCGTCTTCGCCTCCACCATGCTCGCCCACGCGCCGACCTCTCCGGGAAAGCCGATCGACGAGGACGCGCCGTTCGATGCAAAGCTTCCCTATCGCGCGTCCAAGATCCGCACCGAGGCGATGCTGCGCGAAGAGAAAGGCGACGATAACCTCGTCCTGATGCGCCCGGCCGGCATCTACGATGATGAGGGGCATTCGACTTTTCTCGCCCACCAGATCGCCCGCATCCACGAGAAGCGGTTCAGCGGCAAGGTCTATCCCGGCGATCTGTCTCGCGGGCAGGCGTTTCTGCATCTGGATGACCTGCTGGACGCCGTGGAGCGGATTGTGGACCGCCGCGCCGATCTGCCCGATGTCTTCCCGGTGCTCCTGGGCGAGACGGACCCGATCCCCTTCGGCGAATTGCAACGCCTGATCGGGCGGGAGCTGCACGGCGAGGATTGGGTGACATGGAACATTCCGCCCAAGCTTGCCAAGCTGGGCGCCTGGGCCGAGAACCGCGTCTTTGGCGAGGACGCCTTCATCCGCGCCTGGATGGTGGATATCTCCAGCGATCATTACGAGCTCGACCTGTCGCAGGCGAAAAGGCATCTCGATTGGCAGCCCGAACACAGTTTGCGTGCGGACATGCCGCGCATTTTGCAAAATCTGAAGGACGATCCCTACGGCTGGTATTCAGAAAATGGGTTGAACGCGGCCCGCGTCTCATCAGCCAAGGTTGCGCAGGCCGACGGCGCGCAGGATACCGACGACGACAGCGCCGCCCAGGAGAATTCCGCCGCGCGCGAGGATGACGGCCACATGCGGATGATGCACTTCCAGATGCTCTGGGTGCATTGGCTGGTGGCGGGGCTGGGACTGTGGCTGGCAACAGCGCCCTCTGTTTTCGGCACCTTCGACCAGACCGAGTTCAGCGCAGCTGTCCAGCAAGTCACCGAGGATCGCGGTCTTTGGGCCGCTGCCACGCGCAGCTGGCTGACCGCCTGGAACGATGTCTTCACCGGGCTCGCCATCACCGTGCTTGCGCTGATCTCCATGCGGCCCGGCAATGGCTGGGCGCAATGGGGCAATGCCGCGCTGGGTGTCTGGCTGCTGGCCGCGCCGCTGGTGTTCTGGACGCCGGACCCCGCCGTCTATGCCAATGACACGCTGATCGGCGCGCTGGTGATCGCACTGACCATCCTGATCCCGATGATGCCCGGCATGTCCCCCGAAGGAATGGCGGACGATGGCGACATCCCGCCCGGCTGGACCTATTGCCCGTCAACCTATGTGCAGCGCCTGCCGATCATTGCACTGGGGTTGGTGGGGTTCGTGCTGTCACGCATACTGTCGGCCTATCAGCTGGGCCATATCGACGGCATATGGGAGCCGTTCTTCTCCTCACCCTCGGCGCTGAACGGCAGCGAATATATCGTGACCTCCGAAACGTCGAAGGCCTGGCCCGTGGCCGATGGTGGCCTCGGCGCGATGAGCTACATGTTCGAGATCCTGATGGGCGTGATGGGCAGCCGCAAGCGCTGGCGCACCATGCCCTGGATGGTCGCCCTGTTCGGCATCGTGGTCGGGCCGCTGGGCGTCATCAGCATCTATTTCATCATCATCCAGCCCATCGCCATCGGCACATATTGCTCGATCTGCCTTCTGGCCGCGCTCGCAATGTTGGTGATGATCCCGTTCTCGCTGGATGAGATCGTGGCAATGATCCAGTTCATGGTATGGAACACACGCCGGGGTCGCCCGTTCTGGCGCGCTTTTTTCCGCGGCGACGCGCTGCCTGGCTCCGAGACCGGCGGAACCATGAGCTTCGATGCGCCCCCAATCAAGCTGCTCCGGCAGAGCGCGCGCGGGGTTACGGTGCCTTGGACGCTTGGCCTCAGCGCGGCCATCGGCACCTTCCTGATGCTGTCACGCGCGATCTTCGGCAACGCCATGCCGCTGGCCGGCAGCGATCATCTCGTCGGCGCACTGGTCCTGACCACGGCGGTCATCGCCTGGGCCGAGGTCGCGCGCCCTCTGCGGTTCCTCAACATGATCTTCGGAGCCTGGCTGGTGATCGCGCCCTGGTTTCTGGAAGGCGGAACGGTGGCGGGTAGCCTGATCGGTGTCCTCTGTGGCCTTGCCCTGATCGCGCTCAGCCTGCCGCGTGGACGCCGCAGCAAGGAGCATTACGGCTCCTGGGATCGCTACATCGTTTGACGCGGCGGCTCGGCAGCTGGGGCGTCAGCCGTCATTCGCTCAGCATCCGGCGAATGGCGGCTCCCTCTGCTCACCTGGCGTCCTTGAACTCGGCGTATCCGCCGCGCATCTGCACCGTGACTGTCACGTCAGAGCTGTCGAGATTACGCCAAAACCACCCGTGCTGGCCGTCGAACTCCGCGACGATCTCGCCCTAAGCCCCGGTTGGGCCACAGCCTTTCTCGCAGGTCACAGAATTGCCGCTGCTGTGGCCGTGCAGGTCGAAGTCGCACGCCCGCCTTCGAGGACCATGCGGTATTCAGCGGTCTGTCCTTGGTCCATCACCAGTTTCCATTCGGTGGAATCGCCGGGGGCCAGCCGACGGAACAGCCGTTGCGGGGCCTTGAGCCGCGATGCGGCGTCCAGCCCGTTGATCTGGCGTTCGATGTCGAAGATGGCGTCGATCATTGCCACCGCCTCCAGCGCGACAGGCGATATGTCGTGGGCGGGTTTGCCCTTCCGGACATTCCCCGTGATGTCGGCGAGTTCGAAGAACTTGCGTCGGGCATGGCTTCAGCAGAGCGCGCGGCTCACCGGGTTGGGATCACGGTCTCCGCGATAGTGGTCGTTGCAACCGCCGTAGGTATCGGCCTGCAAAATGCCCTGCCAGCCGGCGAGATGCCGGTTGGGGTGGGCCATCTTCCAGTCGCGGGAGAAGTGGAACAGCGCGGCCGGTGGCGCACCACCTGCGAAGGGGCGATCGTCTCGGACATAGGTCCGGAGCCGGGCCGCGCGCGCTCCACCCTTCGCAAGCGACGGCACCGTGTCGAGCCGGGCTTCAGGATACCGAAGATCGCGTGGAGCACGTTGACGCCGGTCTCGCGATGGAAGGCATGACCGCGGGCATGGAGGGGGCGCCCCATCCGGTCGGGCCGCTCTGGAAGGAGGGGTGTCTGGATGTCGGCGTCGTCGTGACGACCATCGTTGGGGCTATCTGTTGGCTCGGGCAGCATGTAATCGGGGGAGATACCGTGATTGCGCGCATGCGCGGCGAGCGGCGGATTCTCTTCTGTCTGTTTTTCGGGAAGGCCCAGCTCGGCGCGCACCCGGTCCTTCAGGGCCCGCTCGAGGTCAATTTCCTTCTGACGTAGTCCGGGTCAGTCGGATCGAGCGCGGTGGAATTGGGCAGGTGGCTCAAGCGGTTATCTGATTAGCCCCCTCGAGTATCCGCCGGTATCCCCGGATGGATACCGATTGATCACCAAAGCCCGAGCAGGAGGTTTACGTGCGATCCTGCCCGCGAGTGGGGTTCACACGGCGCGCGGCACGGATTGGCGACGGATACTCGAATAGTCATCCGAAAGGTGCCCGTCGAAACGATTGGAGCGATCTCAGACGGCCAGGCTCGAAGGGTCACGAAAAACAGCGCGCACTCCACGAAACGAGCTGCCGCCAGACCTTACGGACGCCGTAGACCCGCCAGTTCTCTTCGAAAACACGTCGAATCTCGGGCCGCGGGGCCTCATCGCGGCGAGCGCGAGCCGACAGGCTGTGTAACTAACAAAAATCAGCCTCCGACAAGCCCAAGGCGATTCAAACGCCCTCGACATTCACCATCAAGCCTGCGTCACGAGACTTGTGGCTTCAGCCGGACGAAGGCGCCATAATCGCAGTCGGCCACGGCACCGGATGAACGTTGCGAGCAGGATCGCTCAGCAGCACCCGCTTTTCGCGGGGCGCGAAACTTCCTGCACCAGTTCAGCCGTTTCCGGCCCGCTGGCGGCTCTTGCGACATCCGCCTGGGCGACCATACCGCAACATTTTCCATCGGCATCGGTGACGACGGCGCGACGGACCTGTTTCTCTTCCATCTTGTCGCAGCAGCCCTCGACGTCCTCTTCCGGTGAGGTCGTCAGCACATCCTTGGACATGACCTCGGACACCTTTGTCTCCGCTCCCTTGCCCTGCGCGACCGCACCACAGCAGATATCGCGATCGGTGACTATGCCGACCGGCTCGCCCGTATCGTTGATGACGGGAATGGACCCTACAGACCCGTCGGCCATGAGCTTCGCTGCATCCTGAATCGTTGCATCGGCCCCGCAACAGGTCGGATTGCTCGTCATGATCTCGTGAACTTGCATGGTATCCTCCTTCGGTTCCACAATTGGAAAACGACGAATCTTAGGTGTTTGTTTCCACGGCGGGGATGATCGGCAAGAACTTGCGAGGGCTGCCGGAAACGGCTCGGGCGAATTTTAGGCGATAAGCCGATCGCGTATTGGTCGTAAGACGACGCGGAGAACCTAATATCTACGCGGGGAGCGCCAGCGCTTCAGGAAACGGGAAGGGAAATCGTGATGCACCGACGCAGGTTCATGCAGCATTCGCTTGCAGCCATCGCCGCTCCCGCCCTTGTCGGGCGCGCTCAGGCGCAGGTGATTGTCGGTGCGATGCTGCCAATTCCCCCGCTCATGGACGTAGGTGACGAAGCTGGCAACCGGTTGGAAGCCATCCCCGGAACGCACCGTTTCACAGAAGGTATCGCAGCCCGCACCCTGGGCTGGTCTCAGGATTACCTGGGGCCGACCCTGCGGATGCGGCGCGGCCGCACAGCGCGTCTGACTGCTCAGAACCATCTGGACAGCGCGATCACGGCGCATTGGCACGGTCTGCACGTCCCGGGCCGGCAGGACGGCGGCCCGCAATCGCTGATCGCCCCGGGCCAAAAGCTTGAGCAGGCGCTGGACATCGATCAGCCGGCCGGCACCTTCTGGTATCACTCACACCCCCATGGCCGCACCGGCGACCAGGTCTATCGCGGGCTCGCCGGGATGCTGCTGATCGAGGACGACGACACGGCCTCGGGCGCCCTGCCCTCGGATTACGGCGTCGACGACATTCCCCTTATCGTTCAGGACAAGGCTTTCACCCGTCGCGGAGCCTTGGAATATGATGACGGCGGCATGGCCGCGATGCAGGGTTTCAGGGGCGACCGGATCGTCGTGAACGGCGCGCTCGACCCCGCGGTTCGGGTCCCGCAAGGACTGGTGCGCTTTCGCCTGCTGAATGCGTCCAATTCCAGGGTTTACGTCTTCAGCTTCGACGACGACCGGCGGTTCCACCAGATCGCCAGCGACGCCGGTCTCTTGCCGGCACCTGTGCCGCGCAAACAGCTTCAGCTTGCGCCGGCCGAACGGGCAGAGATCCTTGTCGACTTCTCGGATGGCGCGGGCGGGCGCCTCGTTTCGCAGGATGTCCCGGTGCAGATGATGGGCGGCATGATGGGCGGGGGCATGATGGGCGGCATGATGGGGGGTGGTTCTGGCCCGGACACCCGGAACGGCGTCTTTCGCGTTCTCGATATCGAGGTTGACCGCAGCCGGCCTGCCGCCGTCACCACACTGCCGCGGGAACTGCGCGGCGCGCATCTTCCGACGTACGGCGAACCCGTCCGCCGGCGGCGGTTCCAGCTCAACATGATGATGGGCATGGGGATGATGCGCGGCATGTTCGGCGGGCGGCCGAAGCTTGGCATCAACGGGCAAAGCTATGACATGGGGCGGATCGACCAACAACTGCGCCTTGGCGAAACCGAGATCTGGGAAATCACCGCCGACATGATGTCCCATCCCTTTCACGTGCACGGAACCTCTTTCCAGGTGCTGAGCCGGAACGGCAGGCCCGTCGAATTCGGTGAGACGGGGATGAAGGATGTGGTCTGGGTGGAGAACAGCACCGAAATCCTCGTTCGGTTCGACCAGCCGGCGAGTGTCGAGGCGCCGTTCATGTATCATTGCCATATCCTGGAGCATGAGGATTCCGGCATGATGGGCCAGTTCACCGTCAGCTGACGGCCGCGCGGCGGCGGGGGTTCCGAGTTCGGCTGCCGGACCAGTAGAACGCGCCGCTGTCGGAGCGGTGGACGATACGGCACCGCGATGGCCACGTCGCTCGTAGCCAAATCGGCGGGACCCCGGATCTTCGTTGCTCGCCGCCCGCAAGAAACGGGTGCGCCTGCGTGTATCGACCCAGCGGAATCTGCTCAGGTTAAGCCGCTAATTCGAACGTCGCGGCGGGTGTCTTCATGCCGAGCGCCTGATGCGGTCGGCGGGTGTTGTAGAAAGCGATCCAGTCGCCGATGGCGCGGCTCGCGTGGGCGAGGCTCTCGAAGCGCTGCCGATGCACGCACTGCTCTTTCAGCGACCGGATCAGGCGCTCCATCATGCCGTTCTGCTGCGGACAATGCGGCGTGATGAACTCTTGGCGCAGGCCGTAGCTGCGGACCATCTTTGTGTAATCCCGGCTGGTGAAGACGAGCCCGTTGTCGCTGCGCAGGAGGAACTCCGTGTCGACGCGGCCGAGCGTGCCGAACCGGGTGATGAGCGCCTGTTCGAGCGCGGCGACCGGGGTCGACGCTTTCCCACTCTTGGACAGGTGCCAGCCGAGCAGCTCGCGCGTGTGACAGTCCATGACGAGCGCGAGCGTCACCCACCGGTCCTTGCCGGTCCAGACGCGGCAGAGATCGGTCGCCCATCGCTCGTTGGGCGCCTGGGCCACCGACGGCATCGCCTCGATGCGGGGCCGTGCGCCGACGGGGCGCTTGCGGACCTGCCAGCCCTTCGATTGGAAGATCCGCTGGACCGTGTTCTTGTTGAACCCGAGCAGCCAGGCGACGGTGCGGTAGCCGAAGGAGGGCTCGGCCTCGATCAGCGCCTTGATCGGTCCGGCAAAGGCGGGATCGATCTTCGGCGGCGCCTTGGTTGGCCGGTAGTAGACCGTCCGCCTCGGCACCCCGAACCACGCGCACAGCTTGGTCAGCGGAACGGCGATCCCGTCGTCGCGCAGGCCCTCATGAAGCGTCCGGATCAATTGCCGTCCTCCCGCTCCATGAGGGCCTGGAGCTTTTTTCGCGCCCGGAGCTCCAGCATGGCTTCGCCGTAGGCTTCCTGTAGGTCCTTCAGCTGCTTCTCGTATTGCTGGCGCACATCGAGCGGGTTCGTCCGCAGCGCGTTCTCCATGCCCTTCTTCGCGTCATCGACCCAGCCCTCGATCTCGGACGGCGCGAGATCGTGGGCGCGGCTTGCCTCCGACACGCTCGTCTTGCCCTGGATGATCTCCACCACGAGCGCGCTCTTGCGCTTCGCGGTCCATCGCTTGATCCCATCTTCCATCGTCACACTCATCGCTACCTTCCTCGTTGTAGCATGAGCAGGTTTTCACTGGGTCGATACATGCGGTCATCTCAGACGTTCATATCCGCCGTCTCGCGCTGCGCCCTGCGGATGTCGAGGCCGGATTGCCACAGAACGATCAACCCGAACCCCACCACGAGCGTGATCGACAGCATCCAGTTAAACAGGATCATCAGAAGCGCCTGCTCCTCGGGCACGCCCAGAAGCTCGAATGCCAGCGCCGAGCCGATGATGAAACCGCCCGGCACGCGCACGAAGCGCGACAGCACGAGCGAGAAACCGGCGAACACCATCAAGAAGAGGTAATCGAAGGGAGACAGCACCACCCCGACGGCCAGACCGGCCCAGAGATAATGGCTGGCGGCGACGAGTTTGGCCAGAACGGCACCGACGACGACATAGCTGCGGTGCAGGCGGGAGCGTGGCCAGACGACGCCCGCGCAAAGTGCGCCGCGAAGCGCCGCCCCGTTCGCACGGAGCAGCTCTGCGATCCGATCAAACACCCGGCAGACCAGCGGGCCTTCGCCCGCGAACAGCTCTCGAAAGCGATAGATCGCCCAAAGCGCCAGCCCGAAAAGGGTGAAGTTCACCGCCCCCGCGACAGCGAGCCCCAGTTCCAGATTACCTTCGATCCGCGGGACCTGCCCCGCCATCGCCACCAACCCGGCGAAGAGCGCGAAAACCACACCGTCGATGAAGCGTGCGATGATCGTCGTGGTCAGGACAGTGCCCATCTTCAACCCCTCCCTCCGCGCGACAAGCCAGGACCGCACCAGCGGGCTGATTCCCAGGGGCACCAGCACGTTGGCGCCGTAACCGGCCAGCAGCGCGCCGGTCAGCCGCAAGGTGCGGACGGGTTTCACGTCATGCAGGATCTGGCGCCATTTCCATCCATTCAGAAGCTGCTCGAGCAGGATCGTTCCGGCAAGCACCGCGACCCAGCCGGCGCGCGCCTCGCCGAGACCTTCCAGGAAGCGGCCGACATCAAGATCCCGGTAGAGCCAGAATACCAGAAAAAGCGCCAGGACGCCGCCCAGCAAGGGCGGCAGCCAACGCTTCAGAAGCCTTCCTGTCGCGCGTCCTGGGGCAGCCGAACCGCTGTCAGCGCTTTGGTTTCGCGGAGTATGGGGATCGGTCACGCGAAGTGTCTATCTCGTCTCATTGCCAGGAGGTTCCGACGGAACCTTTCATGAAAGGCGAAGCAATCGCCAACCCGAAAGCCAATGATCGCAAGCCCTTATCCGCACATGTTCGTGATGCCGCTCGCCGCCCGGACCTTGCACCGGGTTGTGGCGCGGGGCGTCGGCGTCGCATGGTGCCTGACAGTCTGCCGGATGCCCCCCTTACAGCATCGACCTGATATCGGACGCCCCCGTCGGATAGGCCGCCGGCATCGCCCTGATCTGATCGACGGTGAGCCCCAGCTTGATCGCCAGCGAAAAGACATTGATCAGCTCGGCATAATCGGGCCCGAATATATGTGCGCCCAGGATCTTGCCGTCCTTGGCGGATATGATCCTGGCGCCCGCGTTAGTCTCATTCAGTCGCTTTTGTGAGAACCAGCCGGAGGTGTCGGTGAAGGACACGTTCACCTCCCCGGTCTCGCGCGCTTCTTCCTCCAGCATCCCCACCCGCGCGAGCTCGGGGATGGTGAAGACGACGCTCGGAACCCCGGTGTAATCCGGCTCTGTCCGCTTGCCCTTCAACATGTTCGAGGCGGCGATCCTGCCTTCGAAGACGGCCACCGGCGTCAGCGGCTTGCCGGGAGAGGCCGCGGCATCGCCGGCGGCGAAGATGCGGGAGTTCGAGGTCGATTGCAGCCAGGGCGTGACCTTCACGCCGCCCTGTCCGGTCTCGATGCCGGCGGCTTTCAGGTCCAGCCCGTCGACGGCAGGCACCCGGCCCGCACCGTGGACGACGAGGTCGGCTTCGATCTGCCGGGGGCTGCCGTTCTGGCTGTAGGTCACGAGATGCCCCTCGCCTGCGGCCTCGATCCGCTCGGGCGTGGCACCCGCGACGATCTTGATCCCCGCCGCGCGGCTGCGCGCCAGCAGCATGTCCACGAGGTCCGGATCGAACGCCTTCAGCTGCCGCGCGCCGTGATCGAGGATCGTGACCTCGGCCCCGGCCCGCGCGGCGATATGCGCGAACTCGAACGAGATATAGCCTCCGCCGACGAAGGCGATGCGCTGCGGCAGCTCGGCCAGGTTCAGGAAATCGGTGCTGTCGATCAGCCGATCCGCGCCGGGAAAGTCCAGCGGGCGCGGCTTGGCGCCAGTGGCGATCAGGGCGTGGCGGAACGCGATGCCGCCATGGCCCTCGATCTCGATCCGGTCTTCGGCGGTGAAGCGGGCGGCGCCGTGCAGGCAGCGCACGCCGGCCTGCCGCAGCCCCTCTTCCATGTTCTCGGGCACCGGGTCGGTGAAGCTTTCCTTGTGCTTCATCAGCGCGGGCCAGTCGATCCGGGTCTCGCCCGCGACCCCCTTGCCCGCCAGCAACCGCGCGGCATCGACCGCCTCTGCCCCGGCGCGCAGCATCTTCTTGGGGTCGCAGCCGCGCAGCGCGCAGGTGCCGCCATAGGGCAACTCATCGACGATGGCGACGGACCAACCGGCCTTGCTGCATTTCTTAGCGGCGTTGATCCCGGCCATGCCGGCGCCGATGACGATCAGGTCGAGTGTCTCGGTCATGGGAATTCCTTTCATCCGGCGCAGCACGACAGTGCGGCCACGTCCTTTTCGAATGTCTGCGCGGCCAGCTTCAGCCCTTCGACCGTGGTGAGATAGGGCATGACCGTGTCGCCCAGCTCCTCGTAGGTCAGCCCGGCCTTCAGGGCCATCGCGGCCGTCTGGATGCTGTCGGCACCCTCGGGGGCAAGGATCTGCGCACCGAGCAGGCGCTTGCTGCCCGCCTCGGCCACCAGCTTGATGAGCCCGCGCGTGTCGCGGGCCGCCAAGGCACGGGGCACGGCATCGAGCGGCAGGACAGAGGTGACGACTGCGTGCCCGGCCGCGCGCGCCTGCGCTTCGCTCAGGCCGACCCCGGCCACCTGCGGGTCCGAAAAGACGACCCAGGGCATGGTGGCGTTGTTGTAGGAGGCCGCCGCGCCGGCCACCGCGTTGCGCGCCGCGATCTTGGCGCCGTAGGCCGCCATGTAGACGAACTGATCGCGGCCCGTGACATCGCCGGCGGCCCAGACATTCGGGTTTGCGGTGCACATGTTGGCGTCGGTCTCGATCCCGCCGCGTGCATCCGTGGCGACCCCGGCTGCGGCAAGGTTCAGACCATCGCTGTTGGGCACCCGGCCCGTGGCAAGCACAAGGCGCTCGGCCATGAGCATCTCACCCCCGGCAAGGCGCAGGGCGACACCCTCATCCCTCTGCGCAACCTGCTCGTAGCCCTTCGCCCGCACCAGCCGGATACCTTCGTCGGCAAGATAGCCCGCCAGCGCCGCCGAAACCTCGGGCTCCGCTTCCGGCAGCACGCCCCGGCGGCTGACCAGCGTCACGGCGACCCCGGCCCGCGCGAAAAGCTGCGCCAGTTCCACGCCGATGTAACCTGCGCCCAGAACCAGCATCGAGGCGGGCAGCGCACTCAACTCCAGCGCTGAAGTGCTGTCGAGCGTCGCGACTTCGTCGATGCCTGGAATTGCCGGGACATGTGGGCGGGAGCCCGTGGCGATGATGATCCTTGCAGCCGGAAAGACCGCGCCCTCGACCGTCAGCCTGCCGTCATCCGCGAACCGGGCACGACCTTCGATATAGTCGACATTCTCGTGGCGGGGCAGCACGTCGGCGTATTTCGCCCCACGCAGCTCTTCGACCAACGTCTGTTTCTGCGCGACGGTGGCGGCCCAATCGGTGACGCGACCCTCTGCCGTGATCCCGTCGAAGCGGGCGGCGGCGCGGGCATGGTGAACGCTTTCGACCGTGCGGATCAGAGCCTTGGAGGGCACGCAGCCGAAATTGACGCAGGTTCCGCCGATGGTGCCCGCGCCGATCAGCGCGACGCGCGCCCCGGATTCTGCGGCGGTGATGGCGGCGGAGAACCCGGCCGAGCCCGCGCCGATCACGGCGAGGTCGTAGCGGGAGGGTTCGGGGGTTTGGTGATCTTTCATGATGATCTCGCCTGAAGGTTCCGGCGCTTCCACAGCGCATAGATCGTGATGGCGATGAACAGGCCCAGTGCGGGGAAGATCACGTAGTCGAGCCATCCCAGCACGGCGGAAAGCCCGACCGCGCCAAGCAGAATGACGAGCACGGGGGTGAAGCAGCACAGCGCGACAATCACCGTGCCGATGATGCCGGTCTTCAGCAGTCCCTTGTGCCTGTTGAGGTCGCCATCCAACGGGCGGGCGCCGCTCATGATCCCGCTTTCTCGGCGAAGGCCGCGCCGTAACCGGGGCCTGCCGCCGCCGCGAATCTGTCGCACGGTGTCATGGCTCGCACGCCGATCACCCCGGCCCCGGTCGCAATCCCGCCCAAGTGGTCCTCGGGTTGATCTGTCGTCACGAATGCGTCGTCTGTCATCGCAGTGCCCTTTATTGCCGCGTGATGACAGACAAGATAGGGTCTGTAGCAACTACAGGATCAAGGAGAAAACCGGTGGCGCAGGATCACACAGACGCGAGCGATCTGAAACGCTCCGAGCTTGCACGCCTGACCGGCTGCAACCTCGAGACGATCCGCTACTACGAAGGCGTCGGCCTGATGCCAGACCCCCCGCGCAGCCCCGCTGGACACCGCCGCTACGGCGCTGCGCATGTGCAGCGGCTCGGCTTCATCATGCGGGCGCGCGAGCTCGGCTTTACCATGGAGGAGATCCGCGGGCTTCTGGGCATGGTCGATCGCGGCAGTCACACCTGCGCCGATGTCGAAAGGATGGGTCGCCGTCACCTGGAAGTCGTCCGGGCAAAGATCCGCGACCTGGAGGCGATCGAAGCCACCCTTGCGTCGACGATCGAGCAATGCAGCGGAACGAGCACGCCCGACTGCCCACTGCTCGACGCGTTGGCCCGTTGACGAAAGGTCGAGCAAGCCGAAGCCACTGGACTGCTTCACATGCCGCGACACAGAACACGTTTTGCGCCATTCCGACTTGACACCATATCCTTATGTTTGCTACTTATTATAACTATATCAATTACTTAGCAGAGAATCCTACCACCCCAGCCATGTATCTCTGGAAATTCGTGACCTGATGGGATGGCCGTTGCTCGAACGGCGAGCCTTGCATCTGCGCGTCGCGGCGCCTCACGCTCGCGCCCCTGCGCCGGCTGAACGGTGGGCGCGCGCGCCCGGCCGTGCAGACCCGCGGGCTCTCGCACACGCCCGCCCGCTTCACTGTGATTTGCCGCCTTCACCGGGGCTGGCGTCCGACAGCGAAACAGCCGCGTCGCTCCAACCGGGGTTCTTGGCGACGAGTTCGACGGTGTTGCCGTCGGGATCGAAGGTGAAGATCCCCCGCCATCCGACCCAGTCGAAGGTCTCGACGCGGTAGTCCAACCCGAGCGCCGCGTACCAGGCGATGACCGCCTCCTGTTCCTGCCATGGCAGGCTGAGCGCGATGTGATGGAGCGAGGATCCCGGGCCGGTCGAAGGTGGGCGGTCACCGGCCCGGGTTCGGCCCGCGCCCTCGATGTCGTGACGAAACAGGGCCAGCACCGCCGTGTGGCCCTCAAAGCCCTCGGCGATGCGGAAAAAGGCGATGGGCGCGTCCTGCGGGTCTCTCATCAACTCAAGCCCGATCACGTCGCGGTAGAACGCGACCATGGCGTCGTGGTCAATGCAGCGGATGGCGATTTCGCCGAGGGCGCGGACGGTGAAGCCTCGTTCGGTCATTCGATATCTCCGGTTTGTTGTGATCAGGATGAGACTCGGTTTGCCTCATGTCCGCTCGGCCGCCTTTGCGAGAGCAGACGCAGACAGAACGCCGCTTCGGCCAGGATCGTCAGCCCGTAGGCCGGCAGGAACGCCGGCGAAAGCTCGGGCGCGAAGAACCGCAGGCCGCTGCCGGTGAGATAGACAAGCCCGGCGACCGCGAGGCCGGCGCCGAACGCCTTCGCGATGAACCCCGAGCGCCAGACGATCAGGCCCATGATAAGGCTGTTCACACCGAAGAAGACCAGCCCGAGATCGTAGCCATGCGCGTGCAGGTCCAGGAACACCAGCGCGAGCAGCGGCGCATCGCTCAGCCCCTCGGCGCGGATCAGTACGAGCCAGGCCGCGAGCAGCGCCATGAGGCTTGCCGCGATCAGCACCGTCTGGATCAGGCGAAACACCATTGCCGACAGCGCCAGACCCGGCGCCACCCTGCGAAAGACCAGGTAAAGCAGGATCGCGACGCCCGCGTCGCTGAGCGCCATCACGAGGTCGGCGGCGATGGCGAGCCGGAAAAGGCCGGGGGCGGCAAGGATCGCCGTGGCGATGGCGTCCGCATCGGCGAAATCGATCAGCGGCCCGCGAAGGCCAAGCTCGGCCCCGAGACCGGTGATGATGATGACGAGGTAGAGAAGCCCGGCAAACCGCGTCTTCCGGACGAGGTCGTCGGTGAGGGCAAGGGTGCTCATGGGCTGTTTCCCGTTCCGAAAAGCGATCGGGCGGATTATGCCCTGCTTGCGCCCCGACGTATCGGAAAAAATCCTCTGGATCGGCGGGTCACCCGCTGCCCGGCGGCGAGGCGAGGGTCACATGATTGGCGCCGCACCCGAAGGGCGCGCCGTCAGTCGTTTCCGGCGTCCGCGACACCCTTGAACAGAAGGTCGTCCACACTGCCCCCATGCAACACCGAGATATCGCCGGTGGTCTCCAGCACCACGGCGCGGACCTTGGACAGATCGAGCGCATTCGCCTCGCGCAACTTGGCGACCAAGTCTTCCTCGGCCACGCGGGTGCTGCGCAATGCGTCGTGGAGGATCACACCGTCCTTCATCAGCAGGACCGGCGTGTTCTGCACCACTTCATCCAGCCGGGGCGACCAGTGCCGCAGCCGCGAGACGAAATACTGAACGGCAAAGAGGCTGGCCATTGCCGCCAGCGTCTGGACGAATCCGGTCCACTCTTTCGACTGTGATGCACCCGCCAGCAGCGACCCCATGGCGATCGTCATGACGAAATCGAAATTAGTCATCTTCGAGAATGACCGCAAGCCGACGAAGCGGACCAGCAGGATAACCCAGAAAATGGCGACTGCGCTCAGCACGGCGCCCGTCGTTATGGCGTCAGCAAGGGGTTTCTCGAAAAAGATGGTTCTGGTCTCCCCGGTTGCGCCGCGCCTGTTCAGCATAAACCAAACTCCCGGTCGCGTTTCAATCCACCAGTTGAAGGACGGGCTTGAAGAGCGGGAGCAGTATTTTGCCCGCAAGGTCTCTGTACGCTTGCGCGCAGGAACCCAGAGGCGGCGTGACGCGTTCCCGGATCACTAGCCAGGATAAACTGTAACCTGCTGATTTCTGGAGGCGATTGTCGCCGTTCAACGCCTCGGGGGCGAACGATGAAGCTACGGTGTTTCACAGCATTGACGGTGCTGGTTCTCGCGATTCTGCTGCCGCCCCTGGGTGCGCTGATCTGCGCCGTGATCATCACAATTCAGCTTGCGCTGATGGCGCTTCGGCCGCTGCTCGCCTGTCAGGCCGCGCACTCTGCATCGGGCGCGCGGGCTCCCGCCGGGCACTGGTTCTCGGTCCATGTCGCCACCCACGCCGAGCCGCCCGGCCTGGTGATCGCCACTCTGCGCGCCCTTCTGGCCCAGGATTGGCCCCCCGAAGGTTTCGAGATCATCGTGATGGACAACAACACCGCCGATCCGGCGCTCTGGAAGCCGGTCGAGCGGTTCTGCATGGCTCATCCCGACCGCATCCGGTTCTTGCACCGCATGCAGGTCTCGGGCGCCAAGGCCGGGGCGCTCAACATCGCGCTTGACCATGTCGACCCCCGCACCACCCATGTCGTCACGGTAGACGCCGATTACGTGGTCGCACGCGATTTTCTGCGCCGCGCTGCGGCGGCTCTGCATCGGACAGGCGCGGATTACGTGCAGTTTCCGCAATCCTATAGCGGCGCCACCATCGCCGCCCCGGGGGTGGACGCCGAACTCGAGGAATATTTCCGCACCAACGCAGCCAAGGCCGACGATGCCGAGGCGGTGCTGCTGACCGGCACCCTGTGCGTCATCTCCCGCGCGGCGCTGGCGGCGGCGGGGGGATGGTCGGGCGCGACCACGACCGAGGATGCGGAACTGGGCGTGCGGCTGTGCAATGGGGGGTTTTCGGGGCGTTTCATCAACCAGGTCGTGGGAAAGGGTCTCTTGCCCCTGTCGTTGCACGACCTTGAAAGGCAGCGCTATCGCTGGTGCAGCGGCAATGCCCAGACGTTGATCCGGCACGCCCGGCTCATCTTCACCGGCGCGGGCTCCCTCACCCTTGCCAGGCGGCTGGTCATCCTGTCCCAGCTGACCGCGTGGTTCAACCTGGCGCTGGCGCCCTTCACGCTCCTGTGCATGTGGTTGCTGACCGGGCGCGGCCACACGTTCGCGGCGACGCTGGCCGGTTTCGCCATCCTTCTCAGCCTTTGCGATATCGTCCTGCGCGTCCTGACGCGCGGTTGGCGGGATGGATTGCCTGCGCGGATTGTCCTGCATGCTCTCGCCTGTCGCACCGCGCTGGCGCCGCAATCCGCCAAGGCCACGGTCGACGCGCTGATTGGCAGCCGCCTGACCTTCATCGTGACGGACAAGACCGGCGACAAGCTTCGCGCCTCAAGGGATCTCCACCACTGCCAATTGGTTCTGTTTGTCGCCGCAACGCTTCTGCTGGCCGTCTCCGCTCCGGCAAGTCCGGTAATCCTCGCGGCGCTCGCGGCGCTGATGCTGCCGTGGCCGGCGGCGCTGCTGACCGGCCGCAGTCTGCGCGCTTATCGTGAGTCCGTCATGCCAGCCATGAGAGAGACGCCCGCATGACCCGTGATCCGCTGTCCCCCCTGGTCGATATCGTCATTCCGACCTACAACCGCGCGCATCTGATCGACGCGGCGATCCGCGCGGCGCTGGATCAAAGCTGGTGGAACACCCGCGTCACCGTGATCGACGATGCCAGCACCGATGCGACGGCGCAGGCGGTGGAGCCATTCCTGACGCATCCGAAATTCAACTACATCCGCCTTGCGCGGAACCTCGGCACGGCCAATGCCAAGAACGCGGGGCTTCTGCTGACCGGGGGCGATGCGGTCACCTTCCACGACTCCGACGATATCCCGCATCGCGACAAGCTGCTGCATCAGGTACGCGTGCTGACGGCGCAGGACATCGGCGCCGATGACTGCCTGAACTGGCGCCTCGCTGGCAAGCAGGCGGGCCAACGGCTGGAGGTGAGCGCCGCGCTCGTCCACCACGAGCTGATCCTGTCGGACGGGCGGCGGGTCGAGATCAGGCGCGATCTGTCGCTGCTTGATGACGTGTTTCCGAACCTGCAGATGGGCGCCCAGGTGCCGGGCGAATGGACGCATGTCAATTCGGGGCTTTTCGCCGCCGACGTGTTCCGCCGCCTCGGCGGCTTCGAAGATTGCATCGAGGAGGATCGAGAGTTCCGCAACCGGCTGATCCTCAACGGCGAGGTCATCTGGATCGTGCCGGAACTGCTGCTGACCAAGATCGAGACGCCGGACAGCCTGACGCAATCCGCGGCGTCGGATTACGACAGCGCCCGGCGCCGGGCCGACCGTCAAGCGGTCTGGGCCCGGGTCGACCGCTGGCGCAAGACCGGCAAGGTAGATCCGGCGCCGGTGGACATCCCGCACCTCGGGCTGGCGCATGTCAGCCAACCGGGTTGGCTGCGCCAGCGCGACATGCCGGTCACGCAACAGACGGCAGCGGCCGTGCAACAGAGCCTGGCGGCAAATCGCGCGCCCCAGATGGCCGCGCAATGAAGACGCTGCGGCATGAGGCGGATAGGCCCCGCATCGCCATCGTCGATCCGTGCAGCGCGGCGGGATACGATCTGCCCGACCTGGAAACTGGCGGACTGGGCGGGACAGAGGCCACGGTGCTGCGCATCGCGACCGCCCTGCGCGCTCGCTTTGACATCGCGCATTACCAGGAGGGCCGGCGCGAGCGGCGGCAGTCGCCGGCGGGTCAGTTGCACCCCCTACCCCAGGTCGACGGCGCCGCCCCCTTCGCCGCGATCATCGTCATCAACCGCTGGAAGGTTGCGCTGAAGCTGCGCAAACGCCATCCCGATACGCCGATCTTCCTTTGGCTGCATGTCTATCCGGGTCGACATAACCGCAGGATGGGCGCCGCATTGAAATCTGCCGGCATCCCGGTCATCTGCGTCTCTCACACCCATGCCGCAAAGCTTCGGCGCTTTCTCGGCGAAGACGTGAAACCACTCCTGCGCGTGATCTATAATCCTGTCGACGACGATCTGCGCCCCGACGTCACACCGCGCGACCCTTGCCGGCTCCTGTTCGCGAGTTCGCCGCACAAGGGGCTGGATGAAGTCTTCGCCCAGTTCGCGGCCGTGCGTCGCGAGATACCGGACCTGACGCTTGTCGTCGCCGACCCGGGGTACATGCGATGGGACACCGGACCGGCGCCGGAGGGCGTGGTGTTCGTCGGGTCGCTCTCGCACCCGGCGCTGATCCGCCAGATGCGCCGCGCGCTGTGCCTGTTCTATCCGCAGACCAAATTCGCCGAAACCTTCGGGCTGATCCTGGCGGAGGCGAACGCCGTCGGAACGCCGGCTCTTGTCCATGACGGGCTGGGCGCGAATGCCGAAATCGTGCCGGACCCGCGGCAATTGGTGGACGGCGACGACCCGAGGCAAATCCTCGCTCGCATCGCGGAGTGGCGCCGTTCGCCGCCGCGGGTCGCGGCCAATCCCGCCTTTCGCCTCCGAACGGTGGCGCGGGACTGGCTGCGGCTTCTTGAAGCCACAGCCGCGGGAGCGGACGTGGCCGCGACGACAACGCCATCATAGCCACGCATGCGCCGGCGCCGAGAAATGCGCATTTGACGCGGAAGACGCCGCGCGGAAACTCGGTCAGGCGTCGGATGACATCTACGGCTCCGACGACCTCATGACCGACGCGGCCGAATTGTCCCCGCAACATGGACGCGGCGTCGCCGCCGCCAGATACGCCTCCATCGTCCGGCCTTGTCCTGCGGCGTAATCGCGGGCGACCTCGTTCCAGTCGATCCGGGTCCATGCCCTCCAGTCCGGGACGTGGTGATCCCGGTGCGGCGCTGCCGGCAGGTGACCGATCGCCTGCGCCGGAGCGCGCGCGGGACCATAGTCGGCCACCTCCCGTCTCTCGGAAAAACGTTCGAGGCTCTGGTCCCACTGCGCATCGCCCATGGTCAGGGACAGCGCGCGCGCCTTCGGATCGTATTCCGCCGTGAACAGCGTGCCGAATCCTTCGCCGTAGCGATCCTGCCGCAGCGGCGGCCGCAGGAACGCCCGTCGCAGCTTCCGGGGATCGCGCCGCAACCGCTTCAGATGCGCGTGCCGCTCGAAGGTGCGGGTGAATTGCGGTCTGTCCGCCTGACCGGCGCCCTGGTGGTTCGTGGCGATCGCCTGCGGCATGATCCTCGCGCCGCCGCCGGGGTGGAGTTCGACGCTCGCGGTGCGCCCCGCGGCATCGGCCAGGACGACGTTATAGGCCATGTGCGACGGCACCCGCCGCAGCACGGCCAACGCCGCCTCGACCGTATCGCAGGTCTCAAGCACGTAGCGCAGGATGGTCGTGACGCCAAACCCGCGCCCTGTCTCGGCCCGCCCGCCATAGGCCAGCGCGACGCTGAGGCCCGCATCGTTGATCCCGTCCGACAGGCCCCAGAGGAATTCGACCATCCCCATCACGGCGCGCCCCGTCCATTCGCTGCGCAAGAGCAACCCCTCGTTCAGTTCAGGCGACAGGTCGTAATTGCGCACCAGCCGCACGGTCTCGCCCCTGGCCGCCGCCGCGATCGAACAACCGCCCAGGTAGACCGGTGGGCGCCAGGTGGACAGGAACCGCGCCGCGCGGTCCGAACCACCTGCAAGCAGGGTCAGCCGGCGGTGCAGCGGCGCCAGTTCCGGCATGTAATGCGCAAGCGCGGCCTCGCATTCCGCGCGGGACGGGCTGGCGCCGCCGCTACGGGCGACGAACCATGTCTCGTAGGCGGGCCAGGACCGCGCCCACCGCGCGGCCCATTTGGGACCGGGGCTGGCCTCATCTACGGCGTCGAAGGTCAGTGTTGTCGCGCTCATCTCAGTCTTCCTCTCGGTTCAAGAAAAATCGCACCATCTCGGCGCTGGCGTCAGGGCCTTGTGCATCGGTGTAGGAGCCGTCCGCGTTTCCGCCCGACCATGCATGGCCCAGCCCCTCGACCGTCCATTGCTCCAACAGGACCTTGCCCTGCGCGTCCGTGGCTATGCGGCGTTGATAGCTTCGCCCTCCTGCGTTTCCCTCGGCCTGCGTCTCGACAGTCTGCGGCGCTCCGGCCAGGGCCTGTCGCGCGACCGCCTCAGCGTTCGAACGATGCACGGTGGCGTCCGCGGTTCCGTGGAACAGGATGCACCGAACAGGCTGCCCGGCGCCCGGGATCTCCGTCGCTTGCGCACCGTTCCCGGCCATCGCGGCAAAGGCGGAGGAAACATCGCGCGCCGCGCCATGCGCGAGGCCCGAATGCACGCCCACGGCCGCGAATACTTCCGGATAGGTTCGCGCCAGGATCATCGCCATCGCGCCCCCGGCGGACAGCCCCGCCACGAAGCAACGCTCGGGCGGCACGGCGAATTCGGCCAAGGCTTCCCGCGCGATGCCGGCGAGGATCGCGGGCTCGCCCCTGCCCTTTCGCTGATCGCCCGGGCTGAACCAGTTCCAGCAGGATTGCGCGTTGTCGCGGCGCGATTGCTGCGGATAGATCACGATCAGACGGTGTGTCTCGGCCAGCGCGTTCATGCCGGCGCCGATGGCGAAATCCTCGGCCGACTGGGTGCAGCCGTGAAGCATCATGACCACCCCTTCGACGCCCTGCGTCGCCGATGCCGGCACATAGGTCCGAGAACCGCGCGCGCCGGCCGCGCAGGCGAATCTGCCCGACCTGAACGCAGCCCCCTCCGGCATGGGCGCCGCCGACGCGGGCGGCCCGGCTTGTGCGCCGAGACGTCCCATCAGCGCCTGCAGATCCGCCAGCCCCCCGGGCCCTGACGCCGGGGCGTCCGGGCCGGCGGCCAGCCCGTGCTGCGCCAGCGTGCGCTGCACTAGATCGTTGGCGGCGGCAAGGTTCGCAGCGCGCAGGTTTCCCTGCGCCGGACGCTTTGCGCCGACGTTGAACTTCATCATCTTCTTTTTCCCTTTGCTAAGGGCGTTACCGCATACGGTCGGCAAGCGCCTTCTTGATGTCGGGGCTGGCCTGGACCGCCCCCAGGACAGTGATCGACGCTATGGTGTCGCGCGCAAGATCGGGCGTCACATCCGCGTCGAAGCGCGCGAGGCCGACGACCTTGACATGCAGCATCTCACCCTTCGCCTTCAGCGCCTCCAGCTCGGCCCGGCTGTAATCGCGCAATCCCAGCTCCATCGTGTGTCGCTCGATCGTCTTGGTGACGGCGTCACCCTGCGTATCGAGCTGGTTGCGAATCGCGGTGCGGATGAAATCGCTGCGGTTCGAATAGAACCCCTCCTGCACCAGCAGGTCGATCCGCCCCAGATCAACATAGCCGAGGTTGATCGTGATCTTTTCATTGTCGGGGAACTTGTCACTGATTTGCCTGACATTCCTCATGGCGTCACCTCCATCCATATGGATGGTATATGGATGACCTGCGCAGGGTTCAAGGGGTCATCCGTTCAATCGATGTTTTTCCGAGCTCGCACGATGCGCGGCGATGCCTCGGGTCCAGACGGCGCGCACGGCGGCGCCGGCAGCGCGACGGCATCGTTTCGCACCGAAGCATGATGGCCGATGCGAAGACGATCGATTATCGCGCGTTTCTTCCCCGAGAGATGAAAATCTCCTCAACGGCGTCCTGCAGGATGGCGCTTCCGAACGGCTTGCTCAGGACCTTGCAGTTGCCCAACGTCGCGGCGGAAGGGACATCGACATCGCCCGTCGCGAAGATCACCGGCAGGTCGACATGCGCGGCCCTCGCCTCCTGCGCCAGTTCCTCGCCTGTCTGGTCTGGCAAGCCGACATCCGTGATCAACACGTCCACCAGCTCGGAGCGCAGCCAATCGAGCGCCGCGCGCGCGCTGGCGGCTTCCAGCACTTCGTAGCCGGCCTCGCGCAACTGTTCCACCATGTCGAGCCGGATCAATGCGTCATCCTCGCAGATCAGAACGCGCGGGCTATCTGTCGTTTGCGTGGTCGGGGCCGCGCCCTCGGCCTGATCGGAAACCACCTCGGCGTCCGGCGCGGCGACACTTACCGCAACGCCATCGCTTCCCAGAACCTCGCGGATCTTCTGCGCCAATTGCAATTGCGTGTAAGGTTTCTCGAGCAGCTGCACCCCTTCATTCAGCCGGCCGCCCTGCACGATGGCATCCTGCACGAACCCGGAGGCGAACAGCACCGGGATCCCCGGCCGCATCTCGCGCGCCCGGTCCGCCAGCACCTGGCCATTCGTCTCTCCCGGCATCACGACATCGGTGAACAGAAGATCTATCGCTCGCTCTTGCGCCAACAGATCCAGCGCCTCGTTGGCGTCGGAGGCCTGAAGAACGGTGTAGCCAAGATCGCCCAGCATGTTGACGGTGACTTCGCGCACCTCGTCGTCATCCTCGACCAGCAGGATCGTCTCCGATCCGCCCGACAAATCGGCGTCGGCGACGGCGCGCGTCGTCTGCTCTTCCTCGCGCGAGCGGGGCAGATAGATCCTGATCGCGGCGCCCTCCCCGACTTCGCTGTCGATCGTGACGTGACCGCCGGACTGTTTCGCGAACCCGTAGACCATCGAAAGGCCAAGACCTGTGCCCAGACCATCGGCCTTCGTGGTGAAGAACGGCTCGAATATCCGGTCCAGAACCTCGGGCGTCATTCCGCAACCGGTGTCCGCCACCGTCAGGCAGGTATATTCGCCGGGCTTCGCATCGGGATGGGTCCGCGCAAAGGCTTCATCCAGTTCCGCATTGCTTAGATCGATCGTCAGCTTTCCCTGCCCGTCCATCGCATCGCGCGCATTGATCGCGAGATTCAGCAGGGCGTTCTCCATGCTGTTGCGATCGATGCTGGTATTCCACAGCCCGTCGGCACTGCGTATTTCGAGCTCGACGCCTTCGCCAATGGCGCTGCTCAGAATTTCCGAGGTGTCATTGACCAGCCGATTCAGGTCGGTGACCACCGGCGCAAGAGGTTGCTTGCGCGCAAAGGACAGAAGCTGAGAGGCGAGCGTCGCGCCACGCTCGACGCCTCTCATGGCCTGATCGAGGCGTTCCCGCGCAGCAGAGTCCGGCGGCAGGTTGCGCATCGCGAATTGCAGATTGCCCGTGATGACCTGTAGCAGATTGTTGAAATCATGCGCGATCCCGCCTGCGAGGCTCCCGATCGCCTCGAGTTTCTGACTTTGGCGCAGCGCCGCGTACAGCTCCTCCAATTCGCGGTTCCGGCGTTCCACCCTCGCTTCCAGAGAGGCGTTCACCTTGGCGATTTCCGCCTCGATGTTCTTGCGTTCTTCGATATCGGTATTGGTGCCGACCCAGCCGGTCAGCGTCCCGTCCCTGGTGCGCAGGGGCGAGGCCCGGACGATGTGCCAGCGATAACATCCATCGTTCCTGCGAATGCGGAATTCGGTTGCATAGGTGACGCCTTCCCGAATGGCGGCGGCCCATTTTGCCTGTGTCCCTTCGATGTCGTCGGGATGCACCACCCGCGCCCAGTCCGCGCCGTAAAGCTCGCCCTCGCGGTGGCCGGTGTATTCATAGGTCCGTTTGTTCAACCAGGTCAGTCCGCCATCCTTGTCGGCCGTCCAGACCTGGTTCGGCATGGTTTGGGCCATGACCCGGAACTTATCGCGTCTTGCGGTCAGCTCGGCTTCGGCGATCTTCTGGCCCGTGATGTCGTGCCCCTGCACGAAAATGCCCGTCCGCTGGCCCGTGTCGTCATTCAGAGGGTGAAAAACGAAATCGACGAAATGCTGCTCTGGCGGCACATCCGGAGAGGCCTGGATCTGCGCGGGCATCCCTGTGAAAGAGACCGGCTCGCCCGTCCGATACACCTGATCGAGCAACTCGACGAAACCTTGACCCTGGATATCGGGCAGCGCGTCGCGGACTGGCAACCCGATCACCTCCCTGCCGCCAATCAGATCGGTATAGGCCTGGTTCACGATCTGGAACACATGCTCTGGACCGTTCAGAACCGCCATGAAGCTGGGGGCCTGGTCGAACGCGGTCTGGAAGAAATCCGTCAACCTCCCAAGAGCCAGATTCTCGGTTGCGACGGCATCGGCGCGGTGCACCATCGCGGCGCTGCGGGCAAGCCCCTCGGATTCCGCGACCTGTTCACCCCTGACAAGATCGGTCACATCCATCGTATTCTGCAGAATGTACTCGACGCGCCCCTCGGCGTCCGGGATCGGGGTATGCGTCGCGCTCCAGTAACGCTCGACATCGCGGCCGTCCTCGTCCTTGATGGGATAGGGTATCAGCGGCAGATGGTCGGCCTCTCCGGTTTCCAGCACGCGACGGAAGGATCCACGCAGCATCCGCTCGGACACGGAGGCGGCGGGTGCGGGAAAAGCTTCGGTCACGAGGCGTCCGATAAAGGCCTCTCGCGGGCGTCCTATGACCTTCTGATACGCGTCATTGGCCCAGATCATCCGCAGGTCGGAGTCAAAGAGAACGTAGGGCGAAGGCGCATGCGCGAAAAGTGCGTCCAAGTCTATCTGCAAGGTCAGGGCCCACCTCTCGGCAAGGGTTGGCTTTGGATCAGAGTATGAAGCGAGGCGACAAGCGTTTTCAATCGTGAAAAACCGGTTCGAGGTTTGGCAAGCGCGCGCTTCCGGACGGCGCCGGCCTTATCCCGGACAAGGGGCCACCATCCCGCCCTGACCAAAACCGGCTCGCCCACCCGATCACTCATCCAGCGGCGCCCGAAATTGTTCAGACGTTCATGAGCCAATAATGTTGAGCGATCCGCATTCCTTGTTGCCATCGGGATTTCTTCGACTAAACTCTTTCCATTAATTGCGTGATTGTAAATTTAGTATTTTAGTGGCGCTGCCTGGCGGCGGGCCGATGGCCGATCAACGATTTCGGCCGACTCTCCGGCTCCGGACGGCAAGGTGATGGTGACGGTCTCTGCTCTTCTCGTCAACCGATCCGGTGCGTGACGCTGGATCGCGCGGCGCGGGTATCGAGGCGCCGAACCACGCCCTGCGAACAAGCGCCTGCTTAACCGTCGCCGTGAAACGGCGGCAGAAAGCATTGGCATGATCCCGGTCTTCAGACCCTCGATCGATGATGACGAAATCAACGCGGTCACCGATGCGATGCGAAGCGGATGGATCGGCCTTGGCCCGAGGACGGCCGAGTTCGAGGAACGTTTCGCGGCGTTCTGCGGCGTGCCGCACGCCGTCGGCCTGAATTCCGGCACCGCTGCGCTCGACCTCGCGATGAGGCTTCTGGAGATCGGCGAGGGCGACGAAGTCGTCGTGCCGACGATGACGTTCGTCTCCACCGCCCATGTCGTCGCGCTGAACCGCGCGACGCCCGTCTTCGCCGACAGCGATCCCGTCACGCTCAATATCGACCCGAACGACGTCGCCCGCAAGATCACGCCACGGACCAGGGCGGTCATTGTCACCCATTACAGCGGCCGGCCGGTCGACCTGAACCTTGTCGCCGCCGCCGCACCCGGGCTGCCCATCATCGAGGATTGCGCCCACGCCGCGGGCGCGACCTTCCAAGGGGCTCCGGTCGGCGGGATCGGCGTGATCGGGTGCTTTTCGTTTCACGCGGTGAAGAACCTTTCAAGCGGCGAAGGGGGCATGCTGACGACCCGCAACGCGGCGTGGGCCAAGCGCGCGCATTCGCTGCGCTGGCTCGGGATCGACCGGTCGACCTGGAAGCGCGCGCAATCGGCCGCCGGCTATCGATGGCGCTACAGCGTCACCGAACTCGGCCTCAAATGCCACATGAACGACATCGCCGCCGCCATGGGGCTGGTGCAGTTGCGCCGCCTTGCCGAGTTGAACGCGCGGCGGCGTTCGCTCGTGTCACGCTATCGCGCGGGGTTGAGCGGCATAGCCGAACTCTCGCTCCCGCCGCAGGACGATGAGACCTTCCGCTCGAGCTGGCACCTGTTCTGCATCCAGTGCGAGCGGCGCGACGCCCTCGGCGCCTACCTGGCGGAACACGGCGTCGGCACGGGCGTCCACTACATCCCGATCCACACCCACGAATGCTATGGGCGCCAGCCCCCGTTGCCGGTCGCCGAAGATCTTGGCGAGCGCATCCTGACGCTGCCGCTCTATCCCGATCTGCAAGGATCGGACGTGGACCGCATCACAGGGCTCATTCAGGGCTTCTACCGGGCGGACCGCGGAGATAGACCCGCGCCCCCTAGACCGTCCTATCGGATTCCGGGGACACATCCCCCCAGGGCGTCATGATCTCGGTCGCGCCGCAGACCCGCCCGGCCCGAGGCGATCGCCGGCCATATTGACAACCGATACGGCGTCTTCGATCATGAACAAGCACTTGCATGCTGATCGCAGCGTGGCGTCCTTGCTTGTAGCATCGGATTTTCGATCGGTATGCGCCCCGCCCTGTTCGGCGAAAACGCGAACGTGCCGGGCAAGCGATCTCGGCGGATCAGGGAAGGGAAATGGCGTCCAGCGCACTGCCCACCAATCTGAGTGACAATGTCCACCACCAGGCGGGGTTCCTGCCCGAGTGGGATCAGCAATACATGCAGATGAGCCGCGGAGAATTCAGCGGCTCCGTGACCAAGCTGCGCAGCGGGGCGATCTGTCTCTTCGATGAGCAGATGAACCGGCAGGTCTTCCAGGTGGGTGGGCTGCCGGAGGGCAAGGTCGGCTTCGGCCTGCCGGTCAGGATCGCCGGAAACAGCTATCTCTGCGGGCAGGCGACCGAGCTGGGGCGCCTGCTGGTCTTTTCCGGAAGCTCCGGCTTCGAATTCCTTTCACCGCGCGATTTCAGGTTCTTCGGGGTCGAAATTGATGTGACCAGAACGGACGACCTGATGCTGCGCCGCCTGGTCGAGACGCTGAAAGCCACCTTCGCGGCCTGCGGGCGGTCCATAGAACTGAACGCCGGCGCGGAATACCTGCTGCGGCAATCGCTGTTCTCGGTCTTCGACTTCGGCCGCAAGGCCGAGATCGAGAACGGCGACAGGTTCAACCGGCAGATCGTCGGCGCGGTGCTCGATTGCCTGCCGGACGCCGGAGACCGCGAAATCAGCGTCGAGAAGCACTGGGATACCGTTTCGCGGATGCGCGACCTTGTGCATGGCAACCCGCTCTGCCCCCGCACCGTGGCGGAGGTCACCGCCGAACTCGGCGTGTCGCGACGCACCCTGCAGAACGCCTGCCGCGACATACTGGATGCGAGCCCCGTGCAATTCCTGCGCGCCCTTCGGCTGAGCGAGGTGCGCCGCGCGATCGCCGACGCCCCGTCGGTCACGGATGTCGCGACACAGTATGGTTTCTGGCATCTGGGTTATTTTTCTAGGGACTACAAGGCGATGTTCGGGGAAAGTCCGTCCTGCACCCTGCGCCGCTACCAGCAGCGCGCGGGCGCCGCTCACGCCTGATCGGGCGTTTTTCAGCCCCGCTCGACCAGCCCGCGGCGCAGGTAGATATCGGCGGCGCGCTCCACGAACTCCGCGATCTGCCGCGCGCCGTAGTCGCGGCGCAGCATCTCTGCCTGTTCCGCCAGTTCGCGATGCGTGCGAACCCGCCCGGGGCGCAGCATTTCGTAGGTCTGCATGATCACGTCCTGCGGCACGTCGATCAGTTCGGCCGCGCGTTCGAAATTGCGCGCAAGCGTCTCGCGCCCGGCGTCGCGGGCGATGGCGGCCTGAGCGTGCAGCGCCTCGGGCGTGATGCGCAGATCCTCGATCCCGACGCGGCCCTCCATCACCGCCTCGAGCGTGACTTCGTCAAGCGTGCGTCCGCGCGGGCCGCGCAGGTCGTCGCCGTGCTTCTCGGCCAACGGGTAGTCGGCGACGGTCGGGGTCTTCATGCCGCGCCCTCCCCGCCCGTTCCAAGGAACTTCACGGCGACCGGTTCCGGCGCGCGATCGGGGTCGACCAGCGACGTTTCGATCGCGTGGATGATCGCCACCTGCGCGTGGAAGCGCGCGCCGAGCGCCTCGCCCTTCGTCGGCACCAGCACCGGTTCGACCTCGCGCTCCAACGCGTAATCGGCGGCGTTGCGCCCCAGCCCCTCGTAATGGTCGAGCGTGGTGATCGGCGCGTTCGAGAACAGTTCGAGGTTGTTGTGCGGCAGCCGGTCGCGCGCGTGGATGATCGCCGTTCCCTTGGCCTGAAGGCCGATGCCGATGCCCGACCCGGCCATGCGCGCCGCCGAGAGGCCAAGGAACGACGTGTCCGCCGTATGGTGCATCCGCACCACGCGCGCGACGCCCCCTGCCCCCTCGACCCCGCGGATGAGACAGGCAAGAACCTCCGACAGGTTATGCCCCCCGGTCGTGCGGAACAGTTGCAGCCCGAAGGCGGGGCTGATGCCGATCACGACCTCGTTCCCGTCGCGCCCGATCTCGGCGTCGCCGCCGTCGAGATAGGCGATGCGCCGCGCCTCGGCCTTCTTGTGCAACGCCTGGTCGCGCAGAACCTCGTTCTGGCCCAGCGTGTCGCGGATGCCGCTGATCGCCTCGCGCCGCGCCTCGTCAAGACGGTAACCGGTGCCGGGGCCGCCATATTCGTTGGGGTCGTTGATGGCGCTCACCACCTGTCCGTCGCGCACGATGGCCGAGGTTTGCAGGTAATCGCCCGACACGCGCAGCTTGACGAGGTTGAGAAGGTTTCGCGCCTCTTCCTCGAACCCGCGTTTCGCAAGCGCGCGGATCACGTCGATCACCGTGAGGCCGCGCCGCTCGATCTCGGCGCTGATCCGCGTGGTGGCGCCGGTCGAGAAACTGTCGGTCTCGCGCGAGCCGGACGCCTGCACGACGCTGGTTTTCATCGCCTCGGTGGGTTGGGCCAGATCCAGTTCCTCGAACACCGCCGAGATCGCGTCGACCGCGCGCCGCCGCAGTTCCAGCGCCGAGGTTTCGGTCAGCGGCGTGAGGCCGCCATCGGCCTCGAAATCGCGTTGCAGGACGAGAAAATCCTCAAGCTCCTCGCCGTTGAAGAGCGAGGCGTTGAACGAATTGTCATAGGACAGGATCGTGCCGAAGCCCGAGCAGATGAAATCCGAGCCGGCGACGAGATAGGGCATGATCTTGGCGCCCACGCGGATCTCGGATTCGGTGGCGCGGGCGTCGTTTCCGCTGGCGCATTCAAGGTCGAGCCAGACCGCCAGCAGGTTCTCGGCCATCATCTCGCGCATGCCGCCGGTGATGGTGGCGGTCAGCGGCGCGCCGTCGATGCCGCCGTTCTGCGTGCCCTGCACCCCCATCCCGCGTTGCAGGCAGAGGCAGCGCGCCTCGAGGTAGAGCAGCGATTTCGCCTCGTGAAACCCCATGAGCAATTCGGCCCCGCCGCCCGAGGTGCAGCGCGCCTTGATCCCGCGCGACGCATAGGCCGCGACGAGAAACGCCTTCGACCACGGCGTGTCGTCGCCGTCGGTAAAGCTCTTCTCGGTGCCGTAGACCGAAACGGTTTCAGCGTAGGAGGTGAATCCCGCCATGCCGATCCGCAACTCCTCGGCCTCCTCGCTCGAACATTGAAAGAGCGTCCCCCACCGCCCCACCGAGGAGCCGACGACGCAGGCCATCGCGTTGGCCCAGGAATTGCGCGCCACGCGCATCGTGGTCTCGATCTCATCGAACCCGAGGCCGACCGCGATCGCCGCATCGGCGGCCAGTTGCAGCGGGTCGTCCTTGGCGTTGGTCACGTGCCCCTGGTTGCCGGGCCGCTCGCGCGGGCGCATCTTGGAATAGGCGAACGCGATCTCGAGCGCATTGAGCCGCGACACCACGTCGGCGAGCTTGGCCGGCGTCATGCCATGCGCCAGCCGCACCAGCTCGGTGCGCGGGACATTCATGTCCACCAGCATCCGCGCGACCTCGGCCGAGTCCATCGCCATCGCCTCGGGCGCGATCTCCGGGTCGAGGTGGTGATCGGCGATGAAGGCGTCGATCATGTCGAAATCATGGGCGAGCACGCCATCCATCGCGGCGATGCGCCCTTGCGCGATCTCGACCCCGGGGCTGGGGTCCGAGGGGCTGCGGAACGCGGCGAACCCGTGTTCCGCGTCGTCCCGCGCGAACCGGTCAAGCCGCAGCGGACGCTCATCCCAGTCGGAATAGCGCCGCCACCTGTTGGGAAGCGGGGTCCGGGTCATCCCGGGGGCCCTCCGGTCGCCGTGGCAGGCATCGCGTCAAGCGATTCCGGCACCGTCTGTCCGCCGTCGATCACGATCTGCTGCCCGGTGATATAGGCCGCCTCGTCCGAGGCGAGAAAGAGCACCGTATTCGCGATGTCATCGACCGTACCCAGCCGGCGCAAGGGAACGCTGGCGATCATCGCCGCCATGTAGTCCGGCCCGTTATCCTCGAACCCTTCGGTGATGATGTTGCCCGGCAGCACCGCGTTGACCGTGACGTCAAGCGGCGCAAGCTCCATCGCGGCGGAACGAAGGAAGCCGAGCTGCCCCGCCTTCGAGGCGCCGTAATGCGTCCAGCCGCGATACCCGGTGAGCGGTCCGGTGATCGAGGAGGTCAGGATCACCCTGCCGCCGCCGCGTTCGCGGAAATGCGGGATCGCCGCCTTCACGGCAAGGAAGGCCGAGCGCAGGTTCACCGCCATGACCTCGTCCCATTCGGCGGGCGACATGTCCTCCATCGGCGTCTGCGGATAGACCCCTGCATTCGCGCACAGGATGTCGAGCCCGCCCTGCGCCTCGGCGGCGCCGTCGACCAGCGCGCGCACGCTGTCCCAGTCGGCCACGTCGCAGCAGGAGTGGCGCAGTTGCGCGCCGTCCGTCTCCATCTCGGCGCGGGCGCGCTTGAGCCCGTCCTCGTGGCGCGCGGCCAGCGTGACGCGCGCGCCCTGGCGCGCCAGCGCCGCGGCGATGCCCCGCCCGATGCCCTTGGATGCGCCGGTGACGATCGCGCTGCGGTCCTTGATCGGGGTCAACATGGTCGGTCCTCCTGCTGATGCGTCAGCCCGCCGGCAATTCGCCGGACAGGGCCGCGAGATAGAGATCGCGGAAATCCTCGTGGGTGAGCGGCCGCGGATTGGACGCGGTCGAGGGATCGTCAAGCGCCTTGGCCGCGATCGCGTCCGCGTCCCTCCCGTCGAGCCCGAGATCGGCCAGCCTGTGCGGGATTCCCAGCCCCTCGCGAAAGCGCAGAAGCCAGTCCATGAAGCCGGCAAACCCGCCCTTGATGCGCAGGTGATGGGCGATGACCTCGACCTTGGCTTCAATCGCGGGGCGGTTGAACGCCACCACGTAGGGCAGGATCACCGCGTTGGCGAGCCCGTGCTGCACATCATAGAGCGCGCCCAGCGGATGCGCCAGTGAATGCACTGCGCCCAGTCCCTTCTGAAAGGCCACGCCGCCCATCATCGCGGCGGCGAACATGCGCATCCGCGCCTCCACGTCGGCGCCGTCGCGGCAGGCGACCGGCAGGGTCTCGCTGATCAGCCGCAGGCTCTCGAGCGCGATGGCGTCGGCCATCGGGTGGAACCGCTCGACGCAGTAGGTCTCAAAGCTGTGGGTAAAGGCGTCCATGCCGGTCGCCGCCGTCAGCGCCGGCGGCAGGCCGAGCGCGAGTTCGGGGTCGCCGATGACGATGGAGGGCAGCATCCTGGGATGAAAGATGATCTTCTTGACCAGGTCCTGCGAATTGGTCAGCACCGCCGCGCGCCCCACCTCCGAGCCGGTCCCGGCGGTGGTCGGAACCGCGACGATAGGCGCAATGGCGTCGGCGTCGGCCCGCGTCCACCAGTCGCCGATATCCTCGAGATCCCAGACCGGGATGCTCTGGCCCTGCATCAGCGCGACGAGCTTGCCCACGTCCATCGCCGATCCCCCGCCGAAGGCGACGACGCCGTCATGCGCGCCCGCGTGATAGGCCTTGATCCCGTCGGCGAGGTTGCGGTCGGTCGGGTTGCCCTGCACGTCCGCGAACAGGCCCGCCTCGAGCCCGGCCGCGCGCAGCGCGCCGAGCGCCTCGCGGATCATGGGGTGGTCGGCCAACCCCCTATCGCTTACCAACAGCGGCCGCGTTAGACCCAGCGCGCGGCACGCGACGGGCAGCTCGGCCACCCGGCCCGCGCCCGCGCGGATCTCGGTCGGGTAGGTCCAGATCCCTTCGAGCGGATACGCCATGCCATGCCCCCCTTGGTCAGATCATCTCGAAATAGCGGTGCAGTTCCCAGTCGGAGACGGCCGCGCGGCAGGCGGCCTGCTCGGCCTCGCGGCTGGTGGCGAACTGGTCCACGAAGCGGCTCCCGAACCAGTCTCGCGCCATCCTGGAGCCGCGCAGCCGCGCCGCCGCCTCGGCAAGCGAGGACGGGAATTTCAGCGCCTCGGGCATGTCGGCCTCGTAGGCGTTGTCGCGCGTCGGCTCGGTCGGCTCGATCCCCTCCTCGATCCCGGCGAGGCCCGAGGCCAGCGCGGCCGCCTGCACGAGATAGGGGTTGGCGTCCGCCGCGGCCGGGCGGTGCTCGACCCGCAGCGACTTGGCCGCATCGCCCACCACCCGCAGCGAACAGGTGCGGTTGTCGAACCCCCAGGTCGCGCCGGTCGGTGCCCAGAACCCCGGCGCGAGCCGCGTGAAGGCGTTGATCGTCGGCGAAATGAGCGCCAGCAGTTCGGGCATGTATTTCTGCTGCCCGCCAATGAAATGCCGCGCGGTCTGCGACAGGTTGTCGGGGGCCTCCTCGCTCCAGAAGGCGGGCGCGCCGTCGCGCATGAGCGACAGGTGATAATGCCCGCCGCAGCCCGGCAGGCCGGTGATCGGCTTGGCCATGTAACACAGAAGTAGGTCGTGCTCCTGCCCCCAGGCCTTGCTGAAGGTCTTGAAGATCGCGGCGCGGTCCGCCGCCTCGATCCCTTCGCTCGGCGCGAGCGCGAACTCCATCGCGCCTTCGCCCGCCTCCGGGTGGATCGCCTCGAGCGGCGTGCCGAGGTCGTGCGCCAGCCCCATCAGCCCGCTGAAAAGGTCGCGGTTGGTCACGGTGCGCAGCACTGAATAGCCCCCCGTCGTCGGCGACAGCGGCGTGAGATCGCGATACCCCTTCTCCATCGCGCTGCGCGGGCTTTCGCGGAACACGAAGAATTCGTACTCGAACCCCGAGCGCACGGTGAATCCCGCCTCGGCGGCGCGCGCGACCATCCTTCCGGCCAGGTTGCGCGGGCAGAGGTCGCGCCCGTCGCCGGTGAATTCCAGCAGGTAGAAGTCGCGCCCGTCACCGGGAAGCGTGCGGCGCGTCTCTGGGACCATGCGCACCGCGTCGTCGGGAAAGCCGTTGAACCAGCCGGTATAGGCGTTGTCGAACAGCTCGTCCCGCGAATCCCAGCCAAGCACGACCGAGCAGAACACGCTGCCCTTCTCCTTGATCGAGGCGAATTTCGACGCCGAGACATATTTGCCGCGGATCAGCCCGTCGAAATCGACATAGCCCAGCATCACGAAATCGTCGCGCGCCTGACTGTCGGTTGTCGTGACCTCGTCCTTCATGGTCCGTATCTTCCTTTCACTTTCCCTTGCGACAGGCGGCGCTCAGGCCCCCAGGTAGGCGCGCGCGACCTCGGGATCGGCGAGCAAATCCTTCGACGGTCCGTGCAGCGCGATGGAACCGGTTTCCATCACGTATCCGTGGTCCGACAGCGTCAGCGCGAGGTTCGCGTTCTGCTCGACCAGCACGATGGAAAGCCCTGAATCCCGCATCTGCACGATCAGGTCCGCGATCTCGTCGATCAGCTTGGGCGCGAGGCCGAGCGAAGGTTCGTCCAGCAACAGCACCTTGGGCCGCGCCATCAGCGCGCGCCCCATCGCGACCATCTGCTGCTGTCCGCCGCTCAACCGCCCGGATTGCTGGTTCTGCTTCTCGCGCAGGATCGGGAAAAGGTCGAAAACCTTCTCCATGCCCTCCGCAATCTCCGACCCATCCTTGTTGAGATACGCGCCCATCCGCAGGTTCTCGCGCACCGTCATCAGCTTGAACAGCCGCCGCCCCTCGGGGACGTGGACGATCCCCATGTCGACGATCTTGTCGGGCGCCACGCGGTCCACCCGCTTGTCGCGATACCGGATTTCGCCGGAGGAAGGTCGCTGCAACCCCGAGATCGCCCGCAGGATCGAGCTTTTGCCGGCGCCGTTGGCGCCGATCAGCGTGATGATCTGCCCCTCGCGCAACTCAAGCGACACGCCCTTGACCGCCTCGACCTTGCCGTAATGCAGGTGCATGTCCCTCACCTCAAGCAACATTGGCTTGGCTCCCCAGGTAGGCTTCGCGCACTTCCGGATTCTCGCGCACCTCCGCAGGCGTGCCCTCGGCGATACAGGTGCCAAAGCTCAGCACGGTGATCCTGTCGCAGAGCCCCATCACGACCTTCATGTCATGCTCGATCAGCATCACGGTGATCCCGGTGTCGCGGATGCGGCGCACGAGGTCGATCATCTCGCGGGATTCGTCGTTGTTCATGCCCGCGCAGGGTTCGTCCAGAAGCAAGAGCTTGGGCTGCGCGGCCAGCGCGATGGCGATCCCCAGGGCCTTCTGGTGGCCGTGCGGCAGCCCGGCCGCCTCCCGGTCCAGGATGTTCCCCAGCCCGACGAATTCGAGGATCTCGCGCGCGCGGCGCGCGCTTTCGGCCTCGGATCGGCGGGTCCTGGGCGTGCGCAAGAGCGATCCCCAGTAGCTGTGATTGGCGTGCAGGTGGTTGCCGACCATCACGTTCTTGAGCACCGAAAAGCCCTTGAAAAGGGTGACGTGCTGGAACGTCCGCACAAGGCCCTTTCGGCAGATTTCGTGCGGCTTCAGCCCGTGCACGCGCTCGCCGCCGAAGATGATCTCGCCCGATGTGATCGGGTAGCGGCCGCTGCACGCATTGAAAAGCGTGGTCTTGCCCGCGCCGTTGGGGCCGATCAGCCCGCGAATCTCGCCCTCGGCCACGCTGAGGTCAATCCCGTCGATGGCGGTCACCCCGCCGAACTTCATCGTGAGCTTCCTGATCTCGAGTTGGTTCATCGCGGCCCCGCTCACTTGTCCGAACGTTTGAAGAAACTGCGCAGCCGGCCCGGGATCGTCTCGAGTCCGCCGGGCAGCAGCAGAACCGCCGCGATCAACACGGCGCCGAAGAATACCGTGCGGAAATAGCCGGTTGCGCGCAGAAGCTCATCCACAACGGTCAGGCTGATCGCCCCCGCGACCGGCCCGCCCACCGTGGTCAGCCCGCCGACGATGACATGCACCAGCGCGAATTCGGACTTCCAGATGTCAAAGGACTTGGGGCTGATATAGGTCTGGTAATGGGCATAGAGCGCCCCCGTCAGCCCGGCCAGCGCGCAGGCGATGGTGAAGGCGATGACCTTGTGCCGGAAGACGTTGATGCCCGCGTGCTGCGCCAGCAATTCGTTCTCGTGGATGCTCCAGTAGATCATCCCGGTCCGCGAGTTGTTGATGCGGTGAATGACCAGAACCGTGAGCACGACGAAGAACAGCGCCAGGTAGTAATAGGCCAGCCGGTCCGCGAAGTTGACCTCGACAAAGCCGAGGTCGAGCTTCGGCGCGCGGATGTTGAAGACGCCGTCCCAGCCGCCGAAGAAGTCGCGGAAATAGGCAAAGTTGCGCTTGATCACCTCGCCCACGGCCCAGCTCGCCATGAAGAAGTAGACCGCGCGCGTGCGCATGAGCGGCAGCGCAATCACCAGCGCGATCGCCCCGGACATCGCCGCGCCGAGCCAAAGGCCATACCACATCGAAAGCCCGAGTTTGGTGAAGAGCAGCGCCGAGGTATAGGCGCCGATCCCCATGAACCCGGCATGGGCGAACGAGATGAACCCCAACGACCAGATCATCCAGAGGCTGGTGGCCAGCGCCACGTTGAGGCTGATGATGATGCCGACATGAATCAGGTACTTGTCGAACCCGACCACGACCGGCGCGATCAGCGAGGCGAGCAGGAGCGCCGCCCACGCGATCCGGCTCGAGCGATCAGTTTGTTCCATTGACACCGTCCCGGGATGTAGTTGCGCGCGCCATGCTCATTCCCAGTCCTGCCCGAAGAGCCCGGAGGGGCGGAACACCAGGATCAGGAAGATCACGACGAAACTGAGGATCAGCGCCACGTCGCCGCTGATCGTGGTGGTCACGACGCTGTCGATCATGCCGAGGATCAGCCCCCCGATCAGCGCGCCGAACACGCTGCCCAGGCCGCCCATGATCACGATCATGAAGGCCTTGATCGTGGCGAGGAACCCCATCGTCGGCACGATGGAGAGCAGCGTGCCCATCATGCAGCCCGCGATCGCGGCCATCGCGCTCCCCAGACCAAAGGCGATCCAGTGGATGCGCCGCGTCTTGACGCCCTGAAGCGCGCTGGTGTCCGGGTCTTCCGCCACTGCCCGGATGGCGAGGCCCGTCGTCGTGCGCCGCAGGAAGAACCAGAGCGCGATGATGAGCGCGGCGGAGACCGCCGAGATCACCATGCGTTCATAGGACAGATAGGTCCCGCCCAGCAGGACGCCGCCGGTCACCGCGCTCGGAATGCCCTTGACGGTGGTGCCAAAGAGGATCTGTCCCGAACTCGAGATGATGAGCACGAGGCCAAGCGACACGGCGAGCGAATAGAGGATGTTCTTCCCGTGCAGCGGGCGGAACAGGACGATCTGGAGGATCGCTCCGAAGCAGAAGATGACGACCGCGCTGACGCCGACGCCGGCCCAGTAGTTCAGCCCGAACTCGGCGTTCCAGTAGTAGAGCGTGAACGCGCCCAGCATGAACATCTCGCCATGCGCGTACTGGATGATGCGCATCACGCCGAAGATCAGGGTCAGGCCGATGGCGATCAGCGCATACATCAGCCCGAGGTTGAACCCGGTCAACGCCATTTGCAGTAGCTCGGTCATCTAAGAGAGTCTCCTCGGGATCGCCTGATGGTTTCGCCCGCCCGCGCGGGCGCGGACGGACGGCCGCCGGGAGGCGCATCCGCCCGGATGGGGCGCCGCCCCTTCCGGGCGCCTGCCCTAGAACGTGTCCGGCAGGTCGGGGAAACGGACATCCGCCAGTTCCGCCTTGCCGTCGTCGATGGTGGTGGTGAAGCAGTCATAGACGCCCTGCCGGTTCAATCCGTAGGCGTTCTTGCCCGCCCACTTGGTTCTTCCGACATAGGTGTCTTCCAGTTCGACCTGCGCGAGCGCCTCGGCCACGGCCTTCGTGTCGGTCGCGGTCCCGGCCATCTCGAGCGCCGCCTTGAGCGCGTAGATCCACCACGAATAGTTGCCCGCCAGCGCGTTGAACGTGCCGAACCGTTCGAGAAAGCGTTTCTCGATGGCCTTCTGCGTCGGGCTGGAAGGGTTGATATTCGTCACCGGCAGGATCACGCCGGACGCGTGCTCCCCGGCCACCTCGAGGATGGTCTCGGTTTCCGACGCGGCGGGGGACGAAATCGGCCCCTGGTAGCCCATCTCGCGGGCGGCCTTGATGATGCTCGCGGTGATGCCCGGCGGCGACGGGCTGGTGACGATGAAGTCGGGCTTTTCGCGGATGGTCTTGGCGACGATGGGATAGAAATCGGTGTCCTCCCAGTTATAGTATTCGACCGCCTTCTGCTCGACCCCGTAATGCTTCATCAGCCGCTCATAGGAGAAGTGGCAATCGATGCCGTCCTGATCGTCCGGGCCGATGAAGGCCGCGGATTTCAGCGCGTCCTTGCCGTATTTCTCGATCATGAAGGGCATGTAGGCGAAGCCCTGTTCATAATCCGACATCTCGCCGCGGAAATGCAGCGGGTAATCCGTGCCGAACAGTTCCAGATACCCCCAGCACGCCACGATCGACAGCACTTCGGCGGGCTCCGTCACCTGGAGCATCCCCACCGTGCTGGCCGCGGCCTGGCTGTAGACGAACTTGCATTCGTCCTGCTCGACCAGCCGCATCGTGGCCGCGCGCGAATCCGCAACCTCGCCCTTGGTGTCGTAGTTGATGACCTCGAGCATGTACGGCTCGCCATCGATCATGATGCCGCCCGCCTCGTTCATGACGGCGGCGCCGTCGACGAAGCCCTGCATCGTGGACTGCCCCCAGTAGGCCACCGGCCCCGACAGCGGAACCGCACCGCCGATCTTGATCGTGCGGGTCTGCGCAAAGGCGCTCTTGGGCAGGATGGCGGGGGCGGCAAGCCCGCCGGCGATCGCCATGCTCCCCTGTTTCAACAGGCCGCGCCGCGTCAGGCGACGGGATAAATTGCTTTTCTTGTTGGTCATGTCTGCACCTCCCAATGCATTTCTTAATTCGTAATTACGCCGAGTATCCGTCTGATTCCCGAATCCGGCTATCCCATTTCGGCAAACCGTGTGGACAGTTTTCCCGGTGCGCCCGTGGCGGGCCCTTCCGCTCAATCGGTGCTGAAATCGCCGACAGCCGCGTCTTCCCCCTCCTTCCAGCTATGTTGCCAAGCGTGCTGTTCGCGGATCAGGCCGTTTTCAAAGCGAAACGTCTCGATGCCGCGCTCCTGCATCCTGTCGCCGGTTTCGGGATCGGTGTAGGCGCTGCGCCAGGTGGTCACGATGCAATCATCGGTGTGGGCCACGTATTCCTTGTCGATCTCAAGGTCGCTGGCGTAGGCGAACCACCTCGCCGGCCGCTCGCGCAGCGCGGCGCCGCTCTGACGCCGGCCGGGCCCCCAATGCAGCACGGCGTCCTCCGTATAGCCCTGCGCCGCGCGCACGCCGTCATGGGCCTTCCAGATGGCCGCAAGGTCGCGCACCCATTGTTCGGGATCGCCGGGCAGATGGGTCGATTGGGCCTTGTCGGACATGGCGCGATCTCCTTGTGATGGCTCAGATATCCAGGAACAGCATGCGGCGCTCGTAATCGGTGACGGCGGCGCGGGCGGCCAGGATGCTCTGGCGGCCGTAATTGGCGTAATGGTCGTGGAATTCGGCCCCGAAACAGTCGCGTATCAGCTCCGACCCGGCAAAGGCTTCGGTCGCCTCGTCGAGCGTGCGGGGCAAGGCGGGCGCGTCCGCGTGGTAGGCGTTGCCGCCAAGTGCTGCGCCGACCGGCTCCAGCCCCTCCTCGATCCCGCGCAGGCCCGCGGCCAGCATGGCGGCATAGGCGAGGTAGGGATTGACGTCCGCGCCCGGGATCCGGTTCTCGATCCGCCGCGCGCCGCCAGCGCCCACCATGCGAAAGGCGACGGTGCGGTTGTCCTCGCCCCAGGTGACGGAATCCGGGGCGAAGGTGCCGGGCTGCATCCGCCGGTAGGAATTGGTCGTCGGCGCGAAGAACAGGAAAATGTCGCGTATGTGATGCGTAAGACCGCCCAGGAAGCGCGTCATCGTCTCCGACGCGCCACGCCCATCCGGCCCGGCGGCAAAGGCCGACTGGCCGCTTTCGTCCTGCAAGGACAGGTGGACATGGCAGGACGATCCGCCGAGGTCGTGGTCGGGCTTGGCCATGAAGGTCGCGATCATGCCCTGTTGCAGCGCGATCTCCTTGGCCGCCGCCTTGAGCAGCATGTGACTGTCCGCCGCCTTCATCGCGTCGGCATGGTGCAGGTTGATCTCGACCTGGCCGGGGGAATACTCGGCCTTGACCATCTCGACCGGCACGCCCGCCGCCTCGAGATGGTTGCGCAGCGGCCCGAGGAAGTGCTCGTCCTCGGAGGTGCGCATCAGCGTCTCGGGATGGAGCGTCGCGTGCTTGCCCGTGAGGTTCACGAACCCCTTGTCATGCGCGCTGCGCGGCGTTTCGTCATAAAGGAAGAACTCCAACTCGGAGGCGAACCGCGCCCGCAGCCCGTGCCCGGCGAGCCGCTCAAGCATCCGCGCGAGCGCCGTGCGCGGCGCGACGTCGATGGCGCTTTCGTCCGGGCGAACGGCGTTTCCCATGACGAAGGCCGTGCGCTCGAACCAGGCATACCGCGCGAGCGTCGCCATGTCGGGGACCACCACCATGTCGGGATAGCCATTGGCCCAGCCCGACAGCGCGTAATCGGGGTCGAGCGCGTGATCCTGTCCCCAGGTCAGCACCACCGAACAGGTGCCCACCCCGGCCTCGCAGGACTCGAGGAAATGACGCGCGGTCAGCCGCTTGCCCACCAGCCGTCCCTGCATGTCCGGGGTGGCCACGATCACCGTGTCGATGGTTCCATCCTCCACGGCGGCAGAAAGCGCGCTCATGTCCATTGTGCATCCCCCGCTGGATCGGCTAACATAAGGTATCAGGGCATACCTTTAATGGTATGTCAAGATACCTTTCGGAGTTGCGCATGAACGACAGCAAGAAGCGGGATGATCCGGGGGCGGCGCCCGACCCGGGATTCCTTTTGCCGGGGGCGTCTTCCACGGCCAACGTGTTCGAGGAAACGGTCGAAAGGCTCGGTCGCTCGATCAAGATGGGGCTCATCGTTCCCGGTCAGCAATTGCCGCCCGAACGCGAACTCGCCCGGATGATGGGGATCAGCCGCACCACGATGCGCGCGGCGATCGGCGTGCTGGTCGAGGGCGGGTTCCTTGTCTCGCGGCGCGGGCGCGGCGGCGGCACGTTCGTGTCCGACGCGCCGCCGCGCTGGCGGGGCGCGGACGACTCAGGCGCCGCGACGTGGGACGAACGGCGCGCGCAGAATTTCCTCGACAAGCGCACCGTCGTCGAATGCGGCGTGGCAGAACTGGCCGCCGCGCGCGCGAATGCCGCCGCACTTGGCGAAATGCGCGGGATGGTGGAGGAAATGGGCGGACTGCTCGACGATTTCGACGCGTTCCGCGCCTGCGACGCGCGGTTTCACATCGCGCTCGCCCGCTGCACGCTCAACCCGGACCTGACGCGCATGGTCCTCGACATCCAGGCCGACCTGGGCGAGCTGCTGGTGTTCCTGCCGCCCAGCAAGGACGCCTTGATCCATTCCAATCACCAACATGCCGAGATCATCGAGGCCATCGAGAACGGCGCGCCGGATGCCGCAAGGGCCGCGATGAAGGCGCATCTGAAAGGGACCGAGCATTTCCTGGGCGGACTACTACCCTCGCCCTCCGAAAGCGGCCCCTGAACGGACGCTCAACCCGGCACGCAGGCCGCGGGGTCGCGCCGCCGAGCCGTCAAAATCGCAAGGGATAGAATGGTGGGTGATGAGAGACTTGAACTCCCGACATCTTCGATGTGAACGAAGCGCTCTACCACTGAGCTAATCACCCGCAGGGCGCTATTTAGCGTTCCTCGTCCGCGTCTGCAATACTCTGTTTTGCATTTGCCGGCGCATCAGCGGGCGCCGTCTTCTGGCGGATCTTGGCGACGATCACCTTGGCCTGAGAGGTTTCCTTGATGCGGTTGTTCTTGATCTTGCCCAGCGGTTGCAGGTTCATCTCGCGGCCCTCGGCCAGCGCCTCGCCGAGTACGGCGAGCATGGCCTCGACCACGGGTTTGGCGAATTTCTTCTTCACGTCCGCGCGCTCGACCACCTTGGCGAGAAGTTCCTGCTTCTTGAGCTCGGGCGCGGCGCTTTTCGTCTCGGGCTCCGGGGCCGGGATCGGCGCCTTTGCCGGGGCTCCCCGCTTTGCCGCCGGCTTCTTCGCGGCTTTCGCCTTGGGGGGCTTGGGAACGCCCTGGCCGGCGCGCGCCCTCGGAGGTTTCGGGTTGGTGGATCGCGTTGGCTTGTCGTCCTTGGCGGAGGTGGTTTTCACGTCTTCGCTCATTGCTCGGCGCCCTCGTGTTTTTCTCGTTGTTCCGATGGCGGCGCGTCGATTTCGGCGCGCACCGTCCGTCGAATGCGTGACGCCGCAATTGTTTCGGCATCAAAAGCAGCCTAGGCAACAACCCCGGTCATGGCTAGCAATAGTTGACCCGATGCCGGGCGGCGGATAATTTGGCAACATTATATCCTTGGGGGACGCATTCATGAAAATCACCATTCTTGCAGCCATTTGCGCGCTTGCGCTCACCACCGCGCCAGCCATCGCCGGGAACCTGTCCGATCCGGTCGTCGCACCGGAGGTCGTCGCGGCGGACGCGATCGCGAACAGTTCCGAGCAGATGCAGGGCATGCTCGCGCTGCTGACCGTTGCGCTTATCATCGGCGCGTCGATGGGCGCCGGGGGCTGATCTCCGCGCTCAGCGCCCCTTGAACAACCCCCCGAGGATGCCCCGCACGAGACGGCGGCCGGTCGTCCCGCTCATCTCCTTCAGGACGGCGCCGCCGATCGCCCGGCCAAAGCGGCTGCCGAACCCGTCGTCGCGCGAGGTCGAGCGGCTGACCCGCTTGCCCGAATAGCGCCGCCCGGCGTTGAATTCGCGTTCCGCCGCGCTCTGTTCCTCGGCTTTTTTCTCGGCCGCCTCCGCCTCCTGCGCGGCCTTGTCGGCGCGTTGCGCGATGATCTCGTAGGCTGACTCGCGGTCGATTGCCGTATCGTATTTGCCCACGACGGGCGACGCCTGGATCAGCGCGCGCCGGGCGGCGTCGTCGATCGGGCCAAGCCGCGAGGATGGCGGGCGGATCAGCGTGCGTTCGACCACGCCGGGCGCGCCCTTGGGCCCCAGCATGGAGGTCACCGCCTCCCCGGTGCCCACGTCGCGGATCGCGTCGGCGGTGTCGAAGCGCGGATTGGGGCGGTAGGTCTCGGCGGCGCGCGCCAGCGCCTTGCGGTCGCGCGCGGTGAAGGCGCGCAGCGCGTGCTGGATGCGGTTGCCGAGCTGCCCGAGGATGTCCTCGGGCACGTCGTCCGGGTTCTGGGTGATGAAATAGACCCCTACCCCCTTGGAGCGGATGAGCCGCGCCACCTGTTCAACCTTGTCCACCAACGCCTTGGGCGCGTCATCGAACAGCAGGTGCGCCTCGTCGAAGAAGAAGACAAGCTTCGGCTTCTCCGGATCGCCCACCTCGGGCAGCGTCTCGAACAGTTCCGACAGCAGCCAGAGCAGGAAGGTCGCGTAAAGCCGCGGCGCCCCCATCAGCCGGTCGGCGGCGAGGATGTTGATGCGTCCGCGCCCGTCCGCGTCAGTGGTGATGAGATCGTCGAGGTCGAGCGCCGGTTCTCCGAAAAGCTGCGCGCCACCCTGGTTTTCCAGCACCATCAGCTGCCGCTGGATCGCGCCTACCGATTGCGGCGACACGTTGCCGTAACGCAGCGACAGCGCGTCGCGATTCTCGCCCACCCAGACCAGCAGCGCCTGCAAGTCCTTGAGGTCGAGGATCGGCATCCCCTCCTCGTCCGAGACGCGGAAGGCGATGTTCATGATGCCCTCCTGCGCGTCCGTCAGGTTCATCAGCCGGCTGAGCAGCAGCGGCCCCATTTCCGCGACGGTGGTGCGCACTGGGTGGCCCTGCTCGCCGAAGAGATCCCAGAAGGTGACGGGGAAGGCCTCGTAGCGGTAGTCGTCGAAACCGATGGTCGCGGCGCGGCTCTGGAATGCTTCGTGCAGCTTGAACTCCGCGCTGCCCGCCGCGCCCAGCCCCGAAAGATCGCCCTTCACGTCCGACAGGAAGACCGGCACGCCCGCGGCCGAAAGACCTTCGGCGAGGATCTGGAGCGTGACCGTCTTGCCGGTCCCGGTCGCGCCCGCGATCAGCCCGTGACGGTTCGCATAGTCGAGGCGGAGCCCCTGCTTTTCGCCGTAATCCGGCCCGCCGCCGCCTATGAAAACCCTGTTATCCAGCACCCTGCCCCCGGATCGCGATTAATGTGCCTTCTGAACATACAAATTTAACCAATTGCCGCCAGTATAAATCCGTCCCCCGCGCTGCATGTCCTCTTGGCGGCGCGGGGGGCGTCCTCCCTGTCAGACTGGCCGCGCCTTCGGGTGCGGCCTTTTTTGTGATTGACCCCGTGCAGTTTGCCTGTTGACGCTGATTCCGTTCTGTCCTAGCGTTCAGTCCAATCACTAGGTCGGCCAGTCCGGCAGGGAGAACGAATGGGAAGGGGCCGCGAGGCCCCTTTTCTGTGGCGATGGCGAAATCCGCGACGATCGGCGCGGCCATTGCAGTCGAAGGGCGCGCAGGCGGCGCGCCGCGCGCGGCGCGAATCCGGCTTGCAGGCCCGGGATGTCTGCGGTTTAGTCCTGACAGCCTTGGCGCGACATGATAGAGCGCCTCCGAAGATTCATGACACACGGGGACAACATGCCCAGATCACTTACCATTCTGTCTTTTGCGGCCGCGCTTGCGCTCGGCCAGACGGCTGTTGCGCAGCAGGACGGCGACGCCGCCGCCTCTGACGAACAACCGGCCGCCGAAGCGCCGGCCGAAACGCAGGAAACCGCGCCCGAGGCCGAAACGCCCGCGCCCGAGGCCGCCGGGGACGACGCCGCGACGGATTCGGGCTTCTCGCAGGGGCGCGAGGTCGCCGAGGCCGAGGATCCCACCTACATCAAGGAAAAGTTCGGCGACTGGAGCCTGCGCTGCTTCCGCGCGCAGGAAGGCGAGGATCCCTGCCAACTCTATCAGCTCTTGCGCGAGAAACAGGGCAACCCGGTCGCCGAGTTCAGCATCTTCGACATCAAGGACCAGGGGCCGATCATCGCCGGCGGCACGATCATGGTTCCGCTGTTCACCCTGCTCACCGAAGAGCTGAAGATCTCGGTCGATGGCGCCGCCGCCAAGAGCTATCCCTACCGCGTGTGCACCGAAACCGGCTGCATCGCACAGATCGGCCTGACCGCCGAGGACATCAGCGCGTTCAAACGCGGCGCCAAGGCGACGCTGACGCTGGTGCCCGCCCAGGCGCCCGACCAGAAGGTGAGGATCGACGTCTCGCTCAGCGGCTTCACCAAGGGCTACGATTCGGTGTCGCTCTTTACCGAGTGAACCGGGCTATATGTCTAGACATATTCGACGCGAGGCGGCCCGGATTTCCGGGCCGCCTTTCGTTCAGGGACGTGGATGAGGTCGGTCAGGCGAAGCGCCGCAGCGCCAGCACCGCGTTCAGCCCGCCGAAGGCGAAGGCGTTGGAGAGCGCGACCTCGACGCGGGCCTCGCGCGCCTCGTTCGGGACCACGTCGAGCGCGCATTCCGGGTCCGGTTCCTCGTAGCCGATGGTCGGCGCCACGATCCCGTCGCGCACCGCCATGATGCAGGCCAGCAGTTCCACCGCGCCGGTGCCGCCTATGAGATGACCGTGCATCGACTTGGTCGAGGACATCAACAGCTTGTCCGCGTGTGCGCCGAACACGTCCGCGACCGCGGCGCTTTCGGTCTTGTCGTTGGCGGCGGTGCCGGTGCCGTGGGCGTTGATGTAGCCCACGTCATCGGGGTTCACCCGCGCGTCCTGCATCGCCCCCGCGATGGCGCGCGCGGCCCCCTGTTTAGAGGGCATCACGATATCCGAAGCGTCCGACGTCATGGCGTAACCGATCACCTCGGCCAAAATCTCGGCGCCACGTGCGCGGGCGTGCTCGTATTCCTCGAAGACGAAGACGCCGGCGCCCTCGCCCTGCACCATGCCGTTGCGATTGGCGCTGAACGGACGGCAGGCGTCCTTCGACATCACCCGCAGCCCTTCCCAGGCCTTGACCCCGCCAAAGCAGAGCATGGATTCCGACCCGCCCGCGATCATCACCGGCGTCATGCCGCCGTGCACCATCTGGAACGCCTGCGCCATCGCGTGATTCGAGGACGCGCAAGCGGTCGAGACGGTAAAGCTCGGCCCCTTGAGGTTGAACTCCATCGACACGTGGCTCGCCGCGGCGTTGTTCATCAGCTTGGGCACCACGAAGGGATGCACGCGGTTCTTGCCGTCCTCGTAGACCGAGCGGTAATTATCGTCGAGCGTCGTCATGCCGCCGCCCGAATTCCCCAGCACAACGCCCGCCCGCGCCGCCAGGTCGCCCGAGAACTCGAGCCCCGACTGCTCGATCGCCTCGCGCGCGGCGATCAGGGTGAATTGCGTGAACCGGTCGTAGAGCGACAGTTGCTGGCGGTTGAAGCTGGCCTCCGGCTCATAGCCCTTGACCTGCCCGCCGATGCGGATCGACAGCCGCTCCACGTCGCGGAATTCCAGTTCGCCGATGCCGCAGCGTCCCTCGCGCATCGCCTCGAGCGTCGCGGGCACGTCGGCGCCGAGCGCGTTGATCGTCCCCGCGCCGGTGATGACGACCCGTTTCAAGACTGTTCCTTCACCAGTCGCCGGACGCCTGCGACAATGCTACGCACGTTGGAGATGTCGAAATCGCTCTCAGTCGGATCGTTGGCGTTGAATGGCACGTTGATGTCGAAGGCTTCCTCGATCGCGAAGATGCTCTCGACCAGGCCGAGGCTGTCGATTCCCAACTCCTCAAGCGTGCTGTCCAGCGTCACGTCCGACGGCTCGAGCACGGCCTGCTCGGCGATGATGGCGATCACGCGGTCCTCGATATCGCTCATGACATTCCTCTTGCTGACCGCTGGCTGCGCCCGCGCCAGGGCGTTTCTGATATAACCTCCGCCGCGACCGGCGCCCGGGGCGCGCGCGGCGACGTTCCGCCCCGAACGTATCGCCATCGGCCGCGACTCGACAACGGGTCGAAACGCTTTAGTCGCTTTTCGCGGGCTTGATAACAGCTTTCTTCAGGTCCGCAACGTCGGCGTAAAGGCGACCGAGGCGGCGCAGCCCCTTGTACATCTCGATATGACTTTCCATCTTCATCGCCGGGTAGCCCAGGATCACGCGGCCTGCGGGAACGTTGGAGAGAATCCCGGTTCCTCCGCCCGCGATGACCCGGTCGCCGACGAAGATGTTGTCGCCCACCCCGACCTGTCCGCCCAGCACCACGTTGTCGCCGATCCGCGCCGACCCGGCCAGTCCCACCATCCCGCAGAGAAGCGTGTCGTTGCCCACCACGACGTTGTGGCCGACCATCACCATCGAATCGATCTTGGTGCGGTCGCCGATCACCGTGTCGCGCACGGTGCCGCGGTCGATGGAGCTGTTGCTGCCCACCTCCACGTCGTCGCCGATCCGCACGGACCCGAGGCTGTGAATGCGGGCGTAGGATTGCGCCTCTGCATCGCCCTGGTCGCCCAGCGTGCTGCGCGCCGCCTCCACGCCCGAAACCTCGGGGGTGACGAAGCTGAACCCGTCCCCGCCGAGCACGGCGCCGGGATTGATGATGACGCGCGCGCCGATCCGCACGCGCGCGGCGATGCGCACGCCATCGCGGATGAGGCCGCCATCGCCGATCACCGCGTCGGCGCCGATGCTAGCATGCGGTCCGATCCGCGTGCCCGCCCCGATCCGCGCCCGCGCGCCGATCACCGCGAAAGGCGCGACATGCACATCGTCACCGAGTTCCGCCGTGGGGTCGATCACCGCCGAAGCGTGGACGCCCTCGCCCCACCCTTCGCCGGTGTCGAACATGCGGCTGAGCCCCGCCATCGCGTAGCGCGGCCGCGGCGCCATGATCGCGGCCTCGAGGCCAAGCGCGCGCCAGTCCGCGCCCTCCCAGAGCATCGCCGCGCGGGCCGCGCCCAAGGGCAGCGCGTTGGCGTATTCCGGCTTGGTCGCGAGCGCAAGGTCGCGCGGCCCGGCGTCGGCGGGTTCCGCGACCCGGTCAATCTCGATATCCGGCGCGCCCGCGGCTTCGGCCCCGAGCGCCCGTGCGATCTGTTCAATGGTGTAGGCCATGACGCCCCCCCGTATCCGGGGCCGTATCTAGCCCTGAACGGCGCGCAGCGAAACCCCCGCCTGTCGCATCGCGTCCCAGATCCGCGCATCGCGGCCATAGACGTCGTCGCGATACTGGACCGGTCCCTTGGCCTGGGTGAAGGCGGTGCGGTAGATCAGGTGCACCGGCACCTTCTTTTCCAGCTTCACCTGCGTCTGCCGGCCCGTGTTCAGCACCGAGTGAAAGAACGCCTTTGGGTCGCTCTCCTGCCGGGCAAGCAGCGCATAGGCGAAATCGAACGGATCCTGCAGGCGGATACAGCCATGGCTGAAGGCGCGCACGTTGCGCTGGAAGAGGCTCTTGGAGGGCGTGTCGTGCAGGTAGATGTTGTACTTGTTCGGGAACATGAACTTGACCAACCCCAGCGCGTTGCGCGGCGACGGCGGCTGTTTCAGGTCGAAGGGGAAGTTGCGGGCGTTGTAGCGATTGAAGTTGATATGCGCCCGGCTCACCTGCTGACCGCGCGCATTGTAGAGCCTGAGATGCCCCGCCGCGCCGGGATTGCGCTGCATCTGCGGCAGGTATTCCTTGACCGCGATGGAGCGCGGGACGTTCCATGTCGGGTTGATCTCGAGATACTCCATCTCGTCCGAGAATTCCGGGCTCTGCTGACCCGAGCGGTTCTTGCCGATCACGGCGCGGGTCCGGAAGGTCACCTTGTCGTCATCTATGATGCGGGCGCTGAAATCGGTCAGGTTGACGAGGATGTGACGCTTGCCGCGCGGCATGTTGAGCCAGCGTTCGCGCTCCATCGCGACCATGATCGAGGCGAGCCGCTTTTCCACGGGTTCGTTGATCTCGCGGATGGTGGCGGCGCCGGCGGCGCCGTCGGGGACAAGCCCGTGGGCGGCCTGGAACGCCTGCACCGCCTGCTGCATGCGCGTGTCATAGACCGCGCTGGCCGAGCGTTCGAGATAGCCCATTTCGGTCAGCCGATCGCGCAGCGCGATGACCGCGCCGCCCGACGCGCCGGGCGCGAGCGACGCAACCGGCGCCTTCGGCCCCCAGCCGCCCGCGCCGAGCCGCCGCTCGAGCCGCGTCTTTTCCCGCATCAGGCGCGCGTATTCGCCCGATTTCGGCGGCAGGCCGCGAAAGAAGGCGCGCGGGTTGCTGCGCAGGAAATTGTCCAGATAGGAGGCCGGCGCCCGGTAGGGAATCTCGCGGACGATGCCGCTGTCGATCTTCGAGGGAACCAACATGCCGGTCTGCATGTCGCGCGCGAGCCGCAGGAAGCTGCGCGACATCTCGACCTCGACCCGGCCGAGATCGCGCGGCGTGCGCGCGGTTTCCATCAGGCGCATCAGTTCGTCCGGGTTGTAGCGCGCCGGCGGCAGCCCGTGCGCTTCGGATTCGGCGATCGCCTGCATCAGCGCCTGGCGCCGCTCGCGAAACTCGGCGTCCGCGCCCGTCCACACCGCGCGGTAGGCGTTGTCGCGGTAGAACGCCGCCAGCGCGTCGTCGCGCGCGGCGCCCTCGGCGACGGCCTGCTTGAAGGCGGTCACCTGCGCGCCCGCCTGCCCGGGCAGGGCGATCGCCGCCAGCGTCAGGACGGCCGCGGCGGCGAGAACGCTGCGGTGAATGGTAAGTGCGGCGGTCAAGAGCATGTTTTCCCCTCGAAATTGAACCCCGTGGCAGATGTCGCGGGCCATGTTGGCGGACAGCCGCGCATTGTCCATTCAAATTAGCGCCAGCTTTCGCCTTCATGACGACCTGCGACCAATTCGCATCGGCCCCGGCGCCCCGCGTCCCGAACCGGCGTTTGCGCGGATTTTGGCCGAAAATCGCGGGCAAATGAAAAACCGGGGAACCACGGGTTGGTTAGCGATTCCTTATATGCCATGAAATACACACATCTGGGGAGAGATGAACGCACCCGCGCAAATGCGGGGCACAGGCAATCGACGGGACAGGCGTATCATGACGACAGACACCTCGACACTTTTCTCGCGGCGTGCGCTGCTTGGCGTATTCGCGGCGACGACCCTCACCGCAACTCCAACGCTTTCGAAGGCCGCCGGGTTCCTGCGCGGCGCCGGAGATATCCGGCGGATCTCGATGATATCGCCGCGCACCGGCGAGAAGATCGACACCATCTACTGGATCGAGGGCAAGTATATCCGCGACGCGGTCGAAGAGATCTCGTATTTCATGCGCGACTGGCGCGTCGACGACGTTAAGGCGATCGACACCCGCACCATCGACATCATGGCCGCCGCGCATAACCTCGTGGACACGCGCGAACCCTACACGATGCTGTCGGGCTACCGGAGCCCGTCGACCAACGCGATGCTGCGCCGGCGCTCCAAGAACGTCGCGCGCAATTCGCGCCACATCGCGGGCCAGGCCGCCGACTTGCGCCTGCAGTCGCGCTCGGTCGGTCAGCTGAGCAAGGCGGCGCTCGCCTGCCACGGCGGCGGCGTCGGACGTTACTCGCGCTCGAACTTCGTGCACATGGATTGCGGACCCAAGCGCAGCTGGGGGCGCTGAACCGCCGGCCCGCTACACCCCGCCATCGAGGCAGATGCGCCTTCGCAGGAAACTGCGGAGGCGTTGTCATGTCCGGGATTGCCCTAGCTGGGTGCAGGTCGATCGCAGAGCGCGCCGCGCTGCAAGATCGCGAAACTCTTTAGCTGCAATTCTCACACTCCGCCTTGAGCGGTCTTCTTCCGCGTCTGGAGAAATACCTTTCAGCGCGCGGAATGCCTGCGCGGCCCAGACCGGCGCCGGACGGGCAATCCCGCGCCTCCCCGGCGGGCGGGCGTCAGTCCAAGGTGTCAGCGCACGCCGCGAGAAGCGCGCCGGCGGCGGCGGCGTCGCGGATCGGCAAGCGGGCCTTGATGGACATCTTGACCCCCGCGTCACGCACCCGGACGAAAAGACGGCTCTGATCCGAAAGGCGTTCGATCACCTCCGTGAGCGCGGCGGCGTTGAGCGTCGCCCGCCACAGCCCGCTGCCGTCCTCCTGCGGGGCGTAGCGCCCGAAAAGCGGGAAGATCGGGGCCGAATCGGGTTTGAAATGCACCTCGAACCGCTCGGCCGGCCCTGAATCGAGCGGGTAGTTGAAGCGGATCGCCATTCCGTAGGACAGCGCATTCCCCGTCTGCCCGTCCTCGCGCGCGATTGTGAAGGTCAGCGCGTTGCGGTGCGCTGCGCTCTCCATCCGGCAGACCTGCCGCCCGGTCGCCCCGTCGCTGACCTGCGCGACGCTCCAGTCGCCCGCGACCTCCTGCGCCGCCGCCGCCGGCGTGAAGGCCATCGCGCAGAGCGCCGCCAGCGCCGCCGCTCTCACCGCGCCTCTGCGAGCGCGCGCTCTCGCGCCGCCCGAAGGCGCGCAAAATCGTCGCCCGCGTGGTAGGAGGAGCGCGTAAGCGGCGTCGCCGACACCATGAGGAACCCCTTGCCGTATGCGGCCTTCTCATAGGCGGCGAATTCCTCAGGGGTGACGAAACGGTCGACGGCGTGGTGTTTCGGCGTGGGTTGCAGGTATTGCCCGATGGTGAGGAAATCGACATTCGCCGCGCGCATGTCGTCCATAACCTGGTGCACCGCCTGCCGATCCTCACCCAGACCCGCCATGATGCCGGACTTGGTGAACATATGCGGGTCCAGCTCCTTCACCCGCTGCAACAGGCGCAGGGAGTGGAAATACCGCGCGCCGGGGCGAACCTGCGGATAGAGGCCGGGCACCGTTTCGAGATTGTGGTTGAACACGTCCGGTTTCGCCGCGACCACAACCTCGAGCGCCTCGGGCGGGCAGTTCAAGAAATCGGGCGTCAGGATCTCGATCGTGGTGCCGGGGCTGCGGTGGCGGATGGCGCGGATCGTCTGGGCGAAATGTTCGGCACCTCCGTCCTCGATGTCGTCGCGGTCCACCGAGGTCACGACCACGTGGTTCAGCCCGAGTTTCTGCACCGCGTCGGCCACCCGCCCCGGTTCGAACACGTCGAGATCCTTGGGCGGCTTGCCGGTGGCGATGTTGCAGAAGGTGCAGGCCCGCGTGCAGACCTCGCCCATGATCATCATCGTGGCGTGGCCGCGGCTCCAGCATTCGCCGACATTGGGGCAACCCGCCTCTTCGCAGACGGTGACGAGCTTGTGTTCGCGCATGATGTTGCGCGTGTCCATGTAGCCCTTGCCCGCCGGCGCCTTGACCCTGATCCAGCTGGGTTTTTTCGGTTGCGGGTTGTCCGGCCGGCGCGCCTTCTCGGGATGCCGCTGCTCGGGAATTTTGAGATCACGCAAGATTTTTTCCCCGCGAAAGATTTGGTAACACTCTGTAACTATAAGAGACGCGGGGGGAAAGTGCCAGTAATGCGACGCCGCCCCAGGCGGCGCGTTCCCTGGGTGACGAGTAACCCCCGCGTCCTCGCTTCAAGAGGTCGACGCCTGCCGTCCCTTCCCGGATGGCAGGCATTTACGCCGCGCGCCACCCCGGATTCATCGCATCGTCCGCGACATATCGTGGCAGCATGCCGCAAAGCGGCATCAGGTGGTTGCACCCAGTCTGGAGTCATTCTAAATCGGGTCCGAGAGCATTCCCAACACCATCAGAATGAAAGGATTCGAGCCATGAGAACCGGCCTTCGCCTTCCCGACATCACCTTCCACACACGCGTCCGCGACGAAAGCGTCGGCGGCGACAACCCGTTCCGCTGGCAGGACAAGACGACGGCGGATTACTTCAAGGGCAAGCGCGTGATCCTGTTCTCGCTGCCCGGCGCGTTCACGCCGACCTGTTCGACCTATCAACTGCCCGGATTCGAGAAGAACGCCGAGGCCTTCCGCGAACTGGGCATCGACGACATCTACTGCATGTCCGTCAACGACAGCTTCGTGATGAACAAGTGGGCCGAAGGCCAGGGCCTCGGGAACGTGAAGGTCATCCCCGACGGCTCGGGCGAGTTCACCCGCCGGATCGGCATGCTGGTCGCCAAGGACAACCTCGGCTTCGGCATGCGCAGCTGGCGCTACGCGGCGATCGTCAATGACGGCGTGATCGAAGCCTGGTTCGAAGAGCCGGGTCGCTGCGACAACCACGGCGAGGATCCGTATGGCGAATCAAGCCCCGAGAACCTGCTGAGCTGGCTGCGCGGCGAATCGGTGAGCACCGCCGCCGAGTAACCCCGCGCCTTCCGCATGCCCGGTTACGGCCCGCCCCTGTCGGCGGGCCGTTTTTCGTGACGCCGACGGAGCCGCAATTCGCGCCAGTTCCCCGGTCCGGCCAAAAGTCGCGATTGCATTCGCGCCCGGCAAAGTGTCTCATTTCCCGCAAAAGAACGCGCCAACGGGAGGAATAGACATGGACGGCGATATCAAATGCCCCTTCGGCAGCCAGAAGCCGGTGACAAACCGCGACTGGTGGCCTGAACAGCTCAACATCGGGGTGCTGCACCAGCACGGCAAATCCCCCGACCCGCTGGGCGATGATTTCGACTACCGGGCCGAATTCGCGCGGCTCGACCTCGAGGCGGTCAAGTCGGACCTGTTCGCCCTGATGACCGATAGCCAGGACTGGTGGCCCGCCGATTACGGCCATTACGGGCCGCTCTTCATCCGCATGGCCTGGCACAGCGCGGGCACCTACCGCACCGCCGACGGGCGCGGCGGGGCCAGCACCGGCAACCAGCGTTTCGCGCCGCTCAATTCCTGGCCCGACAACGGCAATCTCGACAAGGCGCGCCGCCTGCTCTGGCCGGTGAAGAAGAAATACGGCAACGCGCTGAGCTGGGGGGACCTGATGATCCTCGCCGGCAACTGCGCCATCGAATCGATGGGCGGGCGCGTTTTCGGCTTCGGCGGCGGGCGGGTCGACATCTACGCCCCCGAGGAAGACGTCTACTGGGGGGCCGAGGGCGAATGGCTCGCCCCGTCGGGAGGCAAGGGGAGCCGCTATTCCGGCGACCGCGAGTTGGAGAACCCGCTCGCCGCGGTGCAGATGGGCCTGATCTACGTCAACCCCGAGGGACCCGACGGCAATCCCGATCCCGTCGCCTCGGGACATGACATCCGCGAGACCTTCACCCGCATGGGCGTCACCGACGAGGAGACCGTCGCGCTGATCGCGGGCGGGCACACCTTCGGCAAGGCGCATGGCGCGGGCGATCCGATCTATCTCGGCCCCGAACCCGAGGCCGGCGAGATCGAGGACATGGGCCTTGGCTGGAAGAACAGCCATGAAAGCGGCGTCGGCCCGCACGCCACCACCTCGGGGATCGAGGGCGCATGGAAGCCGAATCCGACCACCTGGGACATGGGCTATTTCGACGTGCTGTTCGGCAACGACTGGGAACTGACCCGCAGCCCGGCGGGCGCGCAGCAATGGACGCCCAGGGACTGCCCGCCCGAGCACATGGTCGAGGACGCGCATGATCCGTCGAAGAAATACCCGCCCATGATGACCACCGCCGACCTCGCGCTGAAATTCGACGAGGGGTTCGAGCCGATCGCGCGCCGGTTCCACGGCGATCCCGAGGCGTTCGCCGAGGCGTTCTCGCGCGCGTGGTTCAAGCTCACCCATCGCGACATGGGGCCGAAAGCGCGCTACCTTGGCCCCGACGTGCCCCAGGAGGACCTGATCTGGCAGGACCCGGTCCCGGCGGTCGATCACGAGCTGATCGACGACGCCGACATCTCGGCGCTGAAGTCCAACATCCTCGATTCCGGCCTCACCGTGTCCGAACTGGTCGCGACCGCCTGGGCGTCGGCCTCGACCTATCGCGGCTCGGATTTCCGCGGCGGGGCGAACGGCGCGCGCATCCGCCTCGCGCCGCAGAAGGACTGGGAGGTGAACGAGCCCGAACGACTCGCCCGCGTGCTGGGCAAGCTGGAGGAACTGCAAGAGACGTTCAACAGCGCCCAATCGGGCGGCAAGCGCGTGTCGCTCGCCGACCTGATCGTGCTGGGCGGCGCGGCGGCGATCGAGAAGGCCGCGCGAGACGGCGGCCATGACATCGACGTGCCCTTCCATCCGGGACGCACCGACGCCAGCGCCGAGCAGACCGACGCGGACAGCTTCGAGGTGCTCGAACCCGTGGTTGACGGGTTCCGCAACTACATGAAGGTTCCGATGTCGATGCCCGCGGAGAAGCTGCTGGTGGACCGCGCGCAGCTCATGGGCCTCAGCGCGCCGGAGATGACCGCGCTGGTGGGCGGGTTGCGGGTGCTGGGCGCGAATACGGGCGGCGCCGCGCACGGGGTGCTGACGGATCGCGTCGGCACGCTCAGCAACGATTTCTTCACCAACCTTCTGGACATGAACATCGGCTGGGCCTCGACCAACGAGGGCAAGACCGAGTTCGAGGGCCGAGACCGCAAGACCGGCGAGGTGAAATGGACCGGCACGCGCGCCGATCTGGTCTTCGGCTCGAACGCGCAGCTGCGCTCGATCGCGGAGGTCTATGGGCAGGACGACGCAGGGCCGCGCTTCGCGCGGGATTTCGTCCGCGCCTGGTGCAAGGTGATGACCGCCGACCGCTTCGACCTGGCCTGAGCAGCGCCGCCGGGGCGGGCGAGCCCACGCGCCCCGGCGGCCTGCACTGGCAGGTGGATCTTGCCCCGCGAGCATTCTACGCTCGCCCCCGCAAGGGAGGGCGCAGGATGGACTGGCGGGCGCACCGGCGCGAGGCGCATCACCTCAGCCACACTCAGGAATTTCTCAAGCAGATCGTCTATGGCGGCAATGACGGGATCGTCACGACCTTCGCCATCGTCGCGGGCTTCGCCGGGGCGTCCGCCGAGGGCGTGGCGCAGATCGGCGGGCTGGCGGTGCTGCTGTTCGGGCTCGCCAACCTCTTTGCCGACGCGACGAGCATGGGCTTGGGCGAATTCCTGTCGCTGCGCTCGCAGCACGACCTCTACCGCGCGCGCCGCCAGAGCGAACTGCGCGAGATCGCCGTCAACCCCGAGCAGGAGCAGGTCGAACTGTTCATGATCCTGCGTCAGCGCGGCCTCCCCGCGGGCGAGGCGGACACGCTGGCCGGGATCCTCGCGCGGCATCCGCCGATCATGGCCGACCTGATGATGACCTACGAATTCGGCATGCAGGACCCGGCAGGGGAGAGTCCCTGGAAGAACGGGCTTTTCACCTTCGGATCGTTCGTGCTCTTCGGGGCGGTGCCGCTCGTGCCCTATTTCCTGCGCGACGCCACGCAGGGCACCTTCTACCTGTCGGTCGGGGCGACCTTCGCGGCGCTGACCGCGCTTGGCCTGCTGCGATGGAGCGCGACGGGCGAACGGCTCTGGCGCACGGTGGGCGAGACGGTGCTCGTGGGCGCGGTCTGCGCGCTCGTGGCCTTTGCCGTGGGGGCGATCGTGGGCGGTTAGGACGTGGCGGCTGGTCTTCTTCGCCGCCTTCATACCCTGACACCGTGACCTGCATCCGCACTGACGCCGCCCCGGCGCGCGTTCACAGGATCGGGCCGACGGTCGCGATGACGTTGTTCCAGATCCGCTGATACGCCGGCCACGCGTTGACCTGCGAGAGCGTCACTTTGCCTGAGCGCGCGATGTAATCCGCCTGCCTTTCGGCGATGGCGGCGGTGACGGTTTCGTCCTGAAGCAGGATGTTGTTCTCGTAGTTCAAATCGAAGCTGCGCAGGTCGAGGTTGGACGACCCGATCAGCGCGACGCGGCCGTCAATGGTCAGCGTCTTGGCGTGCAGCAGCCCGTCGCGGAATTCATGGATCACGCAGCCCGCCCCGAGCAGCCGGCGGTAATGGCTGCGGCTGGCCGCGGCGACAATCCAGCTGTCATTGCGCGCAGGGAAGACCAGCGTGACCGCGACGCCGCGATGCGCCGCGGCGGCGAGGGTTTCGAGAATCGTGGTGTCGGGCACGAAATAGGGAGTCGATATGGTGACCGAACGGCGCGCCGCTGCAATCAGGCTGGAAAAGAGCTGTGGGGTGGAGCCGTTGCGCTCAAGCGGGCCGTCGCCGACGACGAGCGCGGCAAAGCCGTTTTGGGCGGGCGTGGCCGAGAGGCTGAACCGGTCGAGCGTTTCGCCCGTGGTCTGCATCCAGTCGCTCGCAAACAGAAGCTGGTTCTGCGCGACGACCGGCCCTTCAAACCGCAGCATGATGTCGACCCAGGGGGCGTATTTCGCCTTGACCCGGAATTCCGGATCGGCCGAATTGCGGCTGCCGCAATAGGTGATCCGCCCGTCGATGACCGTGATCTTGCGGTGGTTGCGCAGGTCGAGCCGGCTGGTCAGGATGGTGCGCAGCGGCCGGTTCAGCGGCAGCGCGACGGCCAGTTGCACGCCCGCATCGGCCATCCGCCGCCAGAGCGGCGATTTCAGCAGCCTGCGCGACCCAAGGGCATCCGCCATCGCCCGGCAGGTGACGCCGCGGCGCGCGGCGCGGATCAGCGCCTCGGCGAGGGCGGTTCCGGTCCCGTCCTCGAGCCAGATGTAGTAGAGCACGTGAACGTGATCCTGCGCGGCGTCGATGTCGGCGATCATCCGCGCCGTCGTCTGCGCGGCGTCGGCCATCAGGTCCGCGGTATTGCCGTGAACCGCATGAAACCCGTTGATCGACGCGGCATAGCGGAACGCGGGCCGATAGGGTTCGGCGATCAGGGCGTCCACATCAGCGGGCCGGCCCATGAAGCGGGCGGCTCTGGCGCGGATCTGCGCGAAAGCCGCCTCGTGATGGCGCCGCTCCTGTCGGCTGAGCTTCACCTCGCCGAAGAACACGTAGATCACGCTGCCGAACACCGGCAGGCTGATCAGGACGACGAACCAGGCCATCCGCGCGGGCGGCGACAGTTCATCGCGCAGGAGGATACGTAGCGTGAAGGTCAGCACGATCAGCCCGTGCGCGGCGATCAGCAGGTTCATGGCCGCCCCGGTCTGTCGCCGCCTGTCATTGCCGGACCCATCATTGCATCCCGGAACGCCGCCCTAGCGCAGCCCGTTGCGCGCGATCTCGAGCGCCAGGGCGCGCACCGCCTGCCCGCGCGCGTCCGCCATGTCGCCAGGCTCTGCGTCAGGCGGCAGCGGAACGCTGAGGTCGAACAGTCTCGCCCGGTCGCGCCCCGATTCGGGGGCGACGAAATACTGGCCCGCCAGGTTGAACACGCCAGTGCTGCGCGCGACCATTTCCTCGATCCTGACCTCGACCGTCGCCTGCGGATAATCCTGGAACGGCCAAGGCTCCGAGGCCACTTGCGCGCCGCTGATCTCCGCGAGGTAGCGCGCGATCTCGAGCGTGATGGCGCGGGTCGGATCATCCGCCCAAAGCACGCCCGAACGGCTGTTGAGCATCCCGGTCTCGTCTGCGACGAACACTTCCTCGGAGTTCGCGTAGCTGGGCAGCGACACCTCGCGCAGCGCCACCGAGCGGTAGGCGATGGGCTGTTGCGCGGCGACCTTGGCGCGGGGTACGGCGACGCGTTGCTCGGGCGCGCCGCAGGCGGCAAGGCCAAGCGCGGCGATGGAAAGCGTGAAGATGGCAGTCTTCGTCATGAAATCAGCGTCCTGTCAGTAGCGAATTCGGGTTCCGTTCGATCGCGCGGGCCAGCGACGCGACCGCCTTGGCGGCCTTCTGAACCTCGATCAGCGCGGCGCGCGCGTCACGGCCAAGACCGTTTTCGGCCTGGTAGCCCTTCAACGTCGCGCTCGCCTCGTTCAGCACGCCGCGCGCCCGGACGATCAGTTCGGGCAGGTCGCGCCCGGCCTCGGCGACAGCATCGGCGGCATTGCTCGCGGAGTCCAGCGCCGCGGTCGCATTCTCCACCACGCCGCCCTCGCGAAGCTGCTTCAGGACCGAGCGCAACTCGGCCAGCGCGCCGTTCAACTCGCCCGGCAGAGCCTTGGCGTCGTCGCTGCCCAGAAGCGCGTCGGCGGTCCTGATCAGGGCGGTCAGTTCATCCGCCATCTCGTTGATCTTCACCGACTGCGCCTTCGCGGCGACGGCGTTCAGCCGCCCGACCAGCTCCGGCACGCCCTCCACCGCGGAGTTCACCCCCTTCGCCGCTTCCGCAGCGTCATCCACCGCCGCGGTCAGCCGCTCGATGAGGGCCGCCTCGTTTAAGGCGTCCACGGTCGCGTTCAGATCGTCCACCAGCGCGGCCAGCTGCGCAGGCAGCGCCTGCACCTCGTCCGAGCCGACCACCTTGCGCGCGTCGCCCAGCAGGCCATTGAGCGTGCCGGGCACGGCGCGCACGTCGTCGCTGGCGATGAGCGCGCGGGCCTCCTCGAAGAGTTCGGTGGCCGAGATCATCACCTCTTCGATGGGGAGCGCGTTGATCCGCTCGAACACGCCTTGGGCGGTGGCCGACACATCGGCGATGTCGCTCTTGGTGGTGGGCATGTAATGGGCGCCGTCTTCGCCCTCGGTGATCGTGGCGGGCGGCGCGTCGGGGGCGTCCACCAGTTCGATCTTGAGCCCGCCGGTCAGGATCGACGCGGTGGCCAGACGGGCGCGCAGCCCCTCCTCCACCCGCGATCCAAGGTAGTCGAGCGCATCCTGCGCCCCTGCCGCATCGTCGAGCCCGAGCCGCCCGGGCAGGATGTTGAGCGTGGCGACCAGGCGCACGCGGTCGTCGCCGAACGCCTCGGGGTCGATGCGCGCGTTCACCGCCGTCACCTCGCCCACGCGCAGCCCGTTCAATTCGACCGGGGCCTCGCTCGAGAGACCTGCGATGTTCTCGGTGAAGACAACCGACAGCGTCAGGACTTCGCTGTCATCCGCCGCGAAGACGCTGACGCGGGCCGCCGATTCCTCGGGGTAGACGGTAAAGATCGCATCCTGTTCGACCGGCACGCCGCCCGAAACCATCGTGTCGAAGGTGATCCCGCCCGACACCAAAGAGGCGACCGAGGAGAAATCGATCGCCGCGCCCTTGGGTCCGAAGGAGAACGAAAAGCCGGACGCGTCCCAGAACCGCGTCGCGGTGGTGATCAGCCGGTCATGCGGCGATTCGATCAGCGCGACAGCCTGCGCGGTTGCGCCGTCGCGGGATATCTCGGGCTTGCCGATGCGCCCGACCTTCACGCCGCGGTAGAGGATCGGCGTGTTCTCGGTCAGCGACGCCTTGCCGGCGGCGCGCAGCGTAAGATGCAAACCACCCGCGCCCGGCCGGTCGAGCGGCGCGTCGGCCAGCCCGTCAAAACGGCCCTGCGGCGCGTCTTTCTCCTGGTCCCAGAGCCCCTCGATGAAGACGCCGGACAGCACCGTGTCGAGCCCGCTCACCCCTTGGGTGGTGATCTGCGGGCGCACCACCCAGAACCGCGCGCCGGAGTCGATGAAGGGGGCGACGTCCTTGTCCACGCGGATCCTGACCAGCACCCGGTCAAGCGATTCGGTGAAGCCCACGCTTTCGACCAGCCCCACGGCCACGTCGCGGTAGCGCAGTTCTGTGGCGCCCGCCTTGATCCCCGCGGCCTCCTCGAAGCTCACCTCGATCACCGGCCCGCGCTCGGCATAGGAGCGCCAGGCGACCGCGAGAACCACCAGCAGCGCGATCAGCGGCACGATCCAGACGAAGGAGATGCGCCCGAACCCGCGCTTGCGGGCCGGTTCGACCGGCGGGCGGGGCGGCTTTGCGTTTTCATTCGCCACGCAAGAGGTTCCTTTCGCTTGCCGGCGCCGGCCCGGCGCCGCGCCGCGGGCTGCGCGCGTCCCAGAGCAGACGGCTGTCGAACCCCTGCGCCGACAGCATGGTGAAGATCACCGACAGGGCGAAGAACAGGCTGGCCCGTCCCGGCGTTATGGACGCAAGAGCCTGTAACTGCACCAGCGACGACAGGATCGCAACCACGAAGACGTCGATCATGGACCAGCGCCCGATATACTCGACGATCTCGTAAACCACGTAGCGCTGCCGCTCGGGCGCCGCCGGGCCGAACCGCACGCCGATCGCGAGCCCCGCCAGCAGCACGAACTTGGCCACCGGGATCAGCACGCTGGCGATCAGGATGATGATCGCCACGCCCCAGTTGCCATGCTGCGCCAGCTCCACCGCGCCGCCGACGATGGTGTTGCTCTGGGTATGCACCAGCGTGCGCGTTTCAAGCATAGGGTAGATGTTGGCCGGGATGTAAAAGCCCAGACCCATCAGCCACCACGCCCAGACCTTCTGAAGCGACACCGGGTCGCGCGACTGCACCCGCGCGCCGCAGCGCGGGCAGCGCGTCGCGTCGCCCGCCACCGCGCGCATGCATTGCGTGCAGCCGACCAGGCCCATCTCGCGGGCGGTTCTCAGCTCTCCAGCGATTTCCATATCGAATACCTGCACATGAGACGGTCGGTGGCCACCACCAGCACCACCAGAACGGCGAACATCCAGGCGGCGGGCCCATAGACCACGTCGGCGAGATCGCTCAGCTTGACCAGCGCGACGGCGCAGCCGATGGCGAATATCTCGGCCATCGACCAGGGCACCAGCGCCTCGGATAGGGCGAACGCCTCGCGCGAGAGGGGGGCGGGCGGGCGGTCGCGGATAAGCGGAACGAGAACGTAGATCAGCAGGCAGAGCCGCAGCATCGGGATCACCACGATGAAGAACAGCACCGCCACCGACAGCACCGACAGCATGCCGTGGAAGGCCAGCGCCGTGTCGAGGATCGAGGCCTTGTGGTGCAGCCCGCCCGCGTCGATGGCGAGAAACGGAAAAATCGAGGCCGCGACGATCAGGATCAGCACCGTGAGCGCCAGCGCGATCAGCTGCTTGCCGGCCTTGCGCCGCGGCGCGATCAGCACCCGGCGGCAGCGCAGGCAGACCGCGCGTTCGCGCGGGCCGACATCCGGCACGGTATAGACGAGGTCGCAGGACGGGCAGACGATCAGATCGCCAAGAGCGTCCTGCTCTCTTGTCGGCGTCGTCGACGCGCCTGTTTCAGTCATCTTCCGGCCCCCGGCAGCACGGCCGGGCTCCATACCTGCGAACCCCGGCATGTCCCTGAATATCAAAACAGGTCGCGCGCGTCCTCCGGTTTCTCCGCCTGTCCGATGATGGCCGTCTATCCTGATCCGAAAGCGGAGTCCCTGCCTGAATCGCGCCGGTGCGGGCGCCGCTAGCCGATCAGTCCGCCGGCGTCGCCCAGCATGTCGTAGTGATGCTTGAGCCGTTGCAGCGCGATGCGCAGCACTACCTTGCCCGAGCGCGCCGACCAGCCGAGCCGTTTCTCCGCGCGCTCCAATCCCTCGAGGTGGCAGCAGCAGCGCAGGGCGATGTCGCCAAGGCCGGGACCGAGATCGCGCAGCGCGTTCTCCACCCTCCGGCGGGCCGCGTCGGCGCCGCCCGCGGGGCCTTCCTGCGCGCCGGGACAGGTCCGTTCGGCGCCCGTCAGGAACCGGTCCCAGTCCTGCATCGCGCGCGGTCCAAGCCGGGCGAGTTCGAAATCCTCGCGCAGCCGCTCGCCTGCGCGCACCATGTCTTCGGTCACGAAGCGGCTTCCGTCGCGGTCGCGTCGGCGCGCCAGCGCGCTGAGCGGCGATTCGGCCACGCCATAGCGCACGCGGCGCGGGCCCGCGTCGTCTGCGCTCGTTTCGTGAACGAACACTGCCTGCGCGTCGGCGAAGCCGGAGGCGCGGTTTTCCGCCTCGGCCAGCATGGCCCCGACCGCGGCGCGTCCCGCGCGGGTAATGTGATAGCGCGATATCCGGCCCGGCGCGTCGCAGGCGATCCATCCCTTGAGCGCCATCGCCTCGGCGATCTGGCGCTCGACCACGGCGGTGCGCGTCGGGGCGCCGGTTTCGTCGTCGCGCACCACGACGGCCTTGTCCATCTGCGCGGAAACGGCGAGCAGCGCCCCGGTTTCACATAGCCGGCGCAGCACGCGCAGGCCATCCTGCTTCAACTGGCGGTCGGTCACTTCGGAAAGATCGTTGGCAGCGTCGGTCATCCTGGTCTCCTTGAGTGGAGAACCGGCAGGCTCGGCAGGGTCCAGCCGCCGCCCCAGCCCGCGCAGGGCTGCGTCGACGAGATCGTCGTCACGGCGGATTTCGAACTGGCGGATGCGCCGCAGGACTGTCGAGGCATGGACCCCCGTTTCGCGCGCAAGCGCGCGAATGGAGTGCCCGGTTTCGGTGTGCAGCAGGTAGAGCAACGCCGATTCCGGCACCCAAGGCGGAACGCTCTCGGCGCCCCTGATCGAGGCAAAATAGTGGCTCATCTGCTACCCTTTCGAAAGCGAGCGCGGCGCCTGGCCCGCCATCGGCAGGCATGCCCGTCTTGTTTTCCCAATCCAGATCCGTGGGCGCCCCAAGACGATCCACAGACTTATCCACAGCAGCGAACGCAACCTATGCGAGCAATTGTTACCGGTTCGTTAATCGTTTCGAACTCGTCAACAATCGTTGCCAGATAGTAAACAAAGTTGAATCAGGGCGTTCGCTGATCTTTTGAAAAACGCAACACCCGCATGAGTTGTGTAACTTCGATACGCCACATTCGGGAGAACATCATGAAAGACGTAATGAACATGCTCGCGTCCCTGCGCCGCCCCCGCATCCTGATCCGCGCCGCGCGCATCGGCGCGGCAGAGTATCGCCGCGAGGCGCATCTGCGCCGCCATCTCGGTCATGGTCCCCTGCCCCGCAGCGGCGCCGCGCTGATCGGCCTCGTGGAAATGGAAGCGACGCTCGAGGAGCAGCGCCAGGGCGGAAGCGCCGCCTACTCGGCGGCGCGTCACGTCGATATCCTCATCGCGATGATGGGCGAGGCCCGCATCCTGCAGGCCGCCCGTCCCAGCACGGTCAAATGACGCCGGGCCATCGGCGCCGCCGCTGGCCCGGTCAGGTCGTCCCGATCAGATGAAGGCGTCCGGCATCGAGGCCTTCTTGCGCGCGACGTAGTCGTCCAGCGCCTCGGCGATGGCCGGATCGAGCGCGGGCTGCTGGTAGCTGTCCAGCAGTCGGCGCATGCGCAGGTTGGCGAGGGTCATCGTGTCGCGCGCGCCTTCTTCCTCCCATGTCTCGTAGGGCTTGTAATCGAGCAGGTCGGTGCGCCAGAAGGCGGTCTTGAAATTCGCCTGCGTATGCGCGCAGCCCAGGTAATGCCCGCCGGGACCGACCTCGCGGATGGCGTCCATCGCCTGGCCGTTCTCGTCCGCCGCAACCCCGCGCGCCATGTGGTGCAGCACGCCGAGCTGGTCGGCGTCCATCACGAATTTCTCGAAGCTCGAGACCAGCCCGCCCTCGAGCCAGCCGCAGGCGTGCAGCATGAAGTTCACGCCCCCCAGCAGCACCGCGTTATGGGTATGCGCCGCCTCGTAACCCGCCTGCGCATCGGGCAGCTTGGAACCGCACAGCCCCCCGCCCGAGCGGTAGGGCAATCCCATGCGCCGCGCCAGTTGCCCCGCGCCGTAGAGGATCAGGCTCGCCTCGGGCGTGCCGAAGGTGGGCGCGCCCGAGTTCATGTCGATCGAGGTCACGAAGGCGCCGAAGATCACCGGCGCGCCGGGGCGGATCAGCTGGCTGTAGGCGATGCCGGCCAGCACCTCGGCCAGCACCTGCGTCAGCGTGCCGACGACCGAGGTGGGCGCCATCGCGCCGCCGACGATGAAGGGCGAGATGATGCAGGCCTGGTTGTTGCGCGCATAGACCTCGAGCGCGCCCATCATGACGTCATCGAAAGTCAGCGGGGAGTTGACGTTGATGAGCGAGGTCATCACCGTGTTTTCCTGCACGAATTCGCGGCCGAAGAGGATCTCGCACATCTCGACGCTGTCCTGCGCGCGGCTGGGTTCGGTGACCGAACCCATGAAGGGCTTGTCCGACAGGGTCATGTGCGCAAGCAGCATGTCGAGGTGGCGCTTGTTGACGGGCACGTCGGTCGGCTCGCAGACCGTGCCGCCCGAGTGGTGCAGCCATTTCGACATGTAGCCGAGCTTTACGAACTTGTGGAAATCCTCCATCGTCGCGTAGCGCCGCCCGCCATCCATGTCGCGCACGAAAGGCGGGCCGTAGACCGGCGCGCAGACGAGCGTGTCGCCCCCGATCTCGACATTGCGTTCGGGATTGCGCGCGTGCTGGAGGATGCGCGATGGCGCGGTTTCGCAGAGCTTGCGGGCAAGGCCGCGGGGGATGCGCACGCGCTCTCCGTCGATCTCGGCGCCGGCGTCCCGCCAGCGGTCGAGCGCGGCGGGGTTGTTGACGAAATTGACGCCCACCTCGGCCAGCACGGTCTCGGCGTTGGCCTCGATGATCTCGAGCGTCTCTTCGTTCAGAGGCTCGTAGAGCGGGATGTTGCGCTCGATGTATTTCGCGGTCTCGACGCTGACGGCGGTGCGCTCCGCGCGCCGCGCGGCGCCGCCGCCGCCCCTTGCCCTGCGTCGTGCTGCTGCTTCGGCCATGTCCATTTACCCTATGTCCGGTTGTGCGCCCGTTTCCGAGCGTCATGATCCATCAAAGGTATCCGACGCCCGCGTCCCGCCACGGCGTGTATCCGGCGCTTGCGGTGAGAAAGCGACATCGCCGCGCCTCTTGCCTTGGGCCGCCCCGCGCCCTACTAGGCGTTCATGACCGAGACATCGCACGACCGCCTCCTGATCATCGATTTCGGCAGCCAGGTGACGCAGCTGATCGCGCGCCGCCTGCGCGAGCTCGACGTCTATTGCGAAATCCACCCCTACCAGTCGGTGAGCGAGGGGTTCCTGACCGAGTTCGCGCCGCGCGCGGTGATCCTCTCGGGGGGGCCGTGCAGCGTGCTTGACGCCGACTCGCCGCGCCCGCCCGCGCGCCTCTTCGAGATGGGCGTGCCGGTGCTGGGTATTTGCTATGGCCAGCAGGTGATGATGCAGATGCTGGGCGGCGAGGTCCATCGCGGCGACGGCACGGCCGAGTTCGGGCGCGCCCATGTCGTCCCCGCCGAGGAGCGGATCGAGCTGCTGACCGGCTGGTTCCTCGACCCGCGCGAACAGGTCTGGATGAGCCACGGCGACCACGTCGCGCGTCTTGCGCCCGGCTTCAGGGTCTACGCCACCTCGCCCGGCGCGCCGTTTGCGGTGCTAGCCGATCTCGAGCGCGATTTCTACGCGGTGCAGTTCCATCCCGAGGTGCACCACACGCCGAACGGCCGGACGCTGTTGCAGAATTTCGTGAAACGCGCGGGCTTTACCGGCGACTGGACGATGGCCGCCTACCGCGACGAGGCGATCGCGCGCATCCGCGAGCAGGTGGGCGACGCAAAGGTGATCTGCGGTCTCTCCGGCGGGGTGGATTCCTCGGTCGCCGCGGTGCTGATCCACGAGGCCATCGGCGAGCAGCTCACCTGCGTCTTCGTCGATCACGGCCTGCTGCGCCATAACGAGGCCGAAGAAGTCGTCACCATGTTCCGGGACCATTACAACATCCCGCTGATCCACGCCGATGAGGCGGATCTGTTCCTCGATGAACTCGATGGCGTAAGCGACCCGGAGACCAAGAGAAAAACCATTGGCCGCCTGTTCATCGACGTGTTCCAGAAACATGCCGACACGATCGAGGGCGCGGCCTTTCTCGCGCAGGGCACGCTTTATCCGGACGTGATCGAGAGCGTGAGTTTCGCCGGCGGCCCCAGCGTCACCATCAAGAGCCACCACAACGTCGGCGGCCTGCCCGAGAAGATGGGGCTGAAACTGCTGGAACCGCTGCGCGAGCTCTTCAAGGACGAGGTGCGCGCGCTGGGGCGCGAGCTTGGCCTGCCGGACAGCTTCATCGGACGCCACCCCTTCCCCGGCCCCGGTCTCGCCATCCGCTGCCCCGGAGAGATCACCCGCGAGAAGCTGGACATCCTGCGCCGCGCCGACGCTGTCTATATCGACCAGATCCGCAAGCACGGCCTCTATGACGAGATCTGGCAGGCCTTCGTCGCCATCCTGCCGGTGCGCACCGTGGGTGTGATGGGCGACAGCCGCACCTATGATTTCGCCTGCGCCCTGCGCGCCGTGACGAGCGTGGACGGCATGACGGCGGATTTCTACCCGTTCAGCCACGACTTCCTGGGCGAAACCGCGACGCGCATCATCAACGAGGTGCGCGGGATCAACCGCGTCACCTATGACATTACCAGCAAACCGCCCGGCACGATCGAGTGGGAATGAAACCGCCCGCCCCCGGAGGAAAACGATGGAAGAAGCAATGAACGCAGCACCGCCCCCGCTCGCAGGTTACGCCCGCAACGTCCATTCCCAGTTCGGCGAGGACGGGGTCATCGCCGAGATCCTCAAGCGGCTGGAGATCGACGGCGAGGATCGCCCGAAATGGTGCGTCGAATTCGGCGCATGGGACGGCAAGCACCTGTCGAACACCTACAACCTGATCGCGAATCACGACTGGCGCGCGGTGCTGATCGAGGGCGACCGCACCCGCTATGAGGAGCTGTGTCGCAACATCCCTTCGGACGACGTGGTCAAGGTCTGCCAATTCGTCCATTTCGAAGGGGAAAACAGCCTCGACGCGATCCTCGGGCGCACCGACATCCCGGAGGATTTCGACCTTCTGTCCGTGGACGTGGACGGGTGCGACTATCACATCTGGGACAGCCTGAAACGCTTCCGCCCGAAGATCGTCGTCGTCGAGTTGAACCCCTCGATCCCGGTCGAAGTGGCCTATATCCAGCCGCGCGACTTCTCGGTCAAGCACGGCAACGGCGTGCGCGCGCTCGACGATCTCGCCAAGGATAAGGGATACACGACCGTCGCGGTCACGCTGACCAACCTGATCGCCGTCCGGGACGACCTGGCCGGGAAGGTCCTGGGCGACGAGCGGCCCACGCTCCCCGAACTGGTGGGCGAATCCGGGCGGCAGGTTTTCTTCGTCGCCTTTGACGGCACCGTCATGTGCACTTCCGAAGGCAGGCTGCACAACTGGCACTATCTGCCTTTGTCCGTGGACGACCTCCAGATCATTCCGCGCTACCTGCGCACCTTCCCCGAGGATTTTTCGCCCATGCAGAAGGCGGCCTTTCACGTCTTTCGTCCATGGTGGCTGTTCCGGCGCGCCCTGCGAAAGCTGACTTACTGAAATCATCACGTTCCGCATGAAACGCCGTCTCAACCCTCGCAATCGGCCGCGCCTGCAACCATGATGCAGAGCGACCCTGCCGCCATCCTGCGCGCGGCCGTGTGGATGGCCGGTTCGATCATCGCCTTCTCGCTGATGGCGGTGGCCGGGCGGGCGGTCAGCTTCGAGCTCGATACGTTCGAGATCATGCTCTACCGCAGCGTGGTGGGCGTGATCATCATGCTGGTCGCCGGGTCATTGACGGGAACGCTCTACCAGGTGCGCCCGCGGCGGATCGGGCTGCATCTCATTCGCAACGTCTGCCATTTCACCGGGCAGAACCTGTGGTTCCTCGCGATCACGATGATACCGCTGGCGCAGGTCTTCGCGCTTGAATTCACCGGGCCGCTCTGGGCGCTTCTGCTCGCGTCGCTGATTCTCGGAGAACGGCTCACGCGGATGCGCGCGCTGGCGGCCTTCGCCGGGTTCATCGGCATCCTGATCGTGACGCGCCCCGGCGCCGGCGCGCTCGATATCGGCGTTCTGGCGGCCGCCGCCGCCGCTGTCGGCTTTGCCTTCACGGCCGTCTTCACGCGCCTTCTGACGCGGACCGAGACGCTGACTTCGATCCTGATCTACATGACCGTGTTGCAGACCCTCTTCGGCCTCGTCTGCGCGGGGTTCGACGGGGATATTGCGCTGCCTTCGGCCGCGTCGCTGCCGTGGCTGGCGGTGATCGGGTTTTGCGGGCTGGCGGCGCATCTGTGCCTGACCAAGGCGCTGTCGCTCGCCCCGGCGGCGGTGGTGTTGCCGATCGATTTCGCGCGCCTGCCCCTGATCGCCGTCGTCGGGCTGCTGTTCTACGCAGAGCCGGTGGACGCCTACGTGCTGATCGGCGCGTTGATCATCTTCGGCGCCAATTACGCGAACATCTACCACGAAACCCGCGCCCGGCGCGCGGTGGCGCGGTGACTCAACCACAGGCTGCGCTGTGACTTTTTCGCATCGCGCCTGCCGCTCAAATAAATATGACGCGGCGTCAATGTTCCGCGAGGCGCCGCGCCCCGGTATCTTCCAGCCAAAGTTCTGGAGGAGCGTCCCATGAAATCGAGTGTTCTTTACTGCACCACGGCCCTGACCCTCATCGCGGGTTCCGTCTCCGCCGGCGGCATTCAGCGTGATATCGACCGGTCCCAGATCCTGTTCGAGAAGGGCAAGAATTATGTCGAGTTCAACGCCGCGACCGTTTCGCCCAACGTTTCGGGCTCCGTCGGCGGCGCGGTCGGGTCGGGCAACATCCAGTCGACCTACCAGAACTTCTCGCTCGGCTGGAAGCACCAGTATAACGAGAAACTGTCCTTCGCTCTCTACGCCCAGGAACCCGTCGGCGCCAACGTGAGCTATGCGCCCGGCACCGGCTATCCCTTCGCGGGCACGAACGCCGAGGTGAACTCGCTCGCCGTGACCGGGCTGGCGAAATACAACTTCACCGATCGGATCAGCGCCTATGGCGGTCTGCGCGTGCAATCGCTGAGCGGCAACGTCGCCATCCGCACCGCCGGCCTGCCCCTGCCCCCGGCCTACAACCTGACCGTCGACAAGGATTACCAGGTCGGTTACGTGCTCGGCGCGGCCTACCAGATCCCCGATATCGCGCTCAAGGTGGCGCTGACCTACGAATCCAAGATCGAACACGACTTCCGCGACAACGCCGGGACCGAGTTCAAGGTCGAGATCCCGCAGGCGGTGACGCTGCATGCGCAGACGGGCGTCGCGCAGAACACCATCGTGTTCGGCTCCGCCCGCTGGCAGGAGTGGAGCAAGTTCGAAATCCGCCCGATGGATTTCGCCGGCGGCGTGGTGGCGCTCGCGAGCGAGCCGTCGGATATCTGGACCTACGAAGTCGGGGTGGGCCACCGGTTCACCGAGAACTGGTCCGGCGCCTTCACCGTCGGTTACGAAGAGGACCGGGGCGACACCGTCGGCAACTTGTCGGGCCGTGACGGCTTCATCAGCTACGGGCTGGCCGCCAAGTACTCGACCGAGCACTGGGACGTGACCACCGGCATCAAGTATATCGACGTGGGCAGCGCCAACACCACCATCGGCGCCAACTTCTCGGGCAACGACGCGGTCGCGGCGGGCGTCAAGGTCGGCCTGCGCTTCTGATCGCCCTTCGGCAACGGACGGCAAGGCCCCGCGGACATGGTTCGCGGGGCTTTTTCATGCGCGCCCGCCCGCCCCGCGAATGGATTTGACGCCGCCCGGCGCGCTGGCTAGGACGGATGGAACCGGAGGGACGGCGATGATCTATCAAACCGCGCAGGACTGGCGCGACGCCCCGCACAAGCGGGTGCTGCTTTACGGCATGTCGGGGCTGGGCAAGACCTATCTTTCCAACATGCTGCGCGCTTCGGGCGGCTGGTTCCACTACTCGATCGACTATCGCATCGGCACCCGCTACATGGGCGAACTCATTGCCGACAACGCCAAGGCGCACGCCATGCAGGTGCCTTTCCTGCGCGATCTGCTGCTGTCGGATTCGATTTACATCGGCTCCAACATCACCTTCGACAACCTCGCGCCGGTCTCGACCTACCTGGGCAAGCCCGGCGACGAAGCCAGGGGCGGCATCCCGATCCAAGAGTTCCGCCGCCGCCAGGAACAGTTCCGCCGCGCCGAGATCTCCGCGCTGCGCGACACGGGATATTTCATCGAGCGCGCGCAGACGCTCTATGGCTATCCGCATTTCATCTGCGACACCGGCGGGTCGATCTGCGAATGGGTGGATGGCGACGATCCCGACGACCCGCTGCTGCAGGAACTGTCCCGCCACTGTCTGCTGGTTCGTCTCAAGGGCACGGAGGCGCATACGCAGGAACTGATCCGCCGGTTCGACCGCGCGCCAAAGCCGATGGCGTATCAGCCCGAGTTCCTCGGCGACGCGTGGGATCAATATTTGCGTGAAAACAATGTCCTGCCGGAAGATGTTGACCCGGATTCCTTCATCCGCTGGACCTACGCCCGCGCCCTTGCCCATCGCGCGCCCCGTTACGAGGCGATGTCCAAATGGGGCGTCACGCTCGAGGCGGACAAGGTCGCCGGCGTCCGCGACGCCGCCGGGTTCGACGCGCTGATCGCCGCCGCCCTTGAGCGTCACGCCGCAACCGCCTAACCAATACCCTCCGCCATTCGTTCGAGGCCAGCACATGCCGATCAAGATTCCAGCCGACCTGCCCGCCTATGACGTGCTCACGCGCGAAGGCGTCATGGTCATGGACGAGGACCTCGCGGCCCGCCAGGACATCCGCCCGCTGCACATCGCGCTGCTCAACCTGATGCCCAAGAAAATCCAGACCGAGACGCAGTTCGCGCGCCTCATCGGGGCGACGCCGCTCCAGATCGAGTTGAGCCTGATCCGCATGACCGAGCACCAGACCAAGACCGCGTCGGTTGCGCACATGGAGAGCTTCTATCGCCCCTTCGCCAAGGTCGAGGCGAGCGATGAGCGGTTCGACGGGCTGATCATCACCGGCGCCCCGATCGAGCATCTCGATTTCGACGAGGTCACCTACTGGGACGAATTGCGCCGCGTCTTCGACTGGACGCAGACCCATGTGCATTCCACCTTCGGCGTCTGCTGGGGCGGAATGGCGATGATCAACCATTTCCACGGGATCGACAAACACATGCTGCCCGCCAAGGCGTTCGGCTGCTTCCGGCACCGCAACATGCACCCAGCGTCGCCCTACCTGCGCGGGTTCTCGGACGATTGCGTCATCCCCGTGAGCCGCTGGACCGAGATGCGCCAGGCCGAGATCGACGCCGCGCCCGGCCTCACCACGCTGCTTTACAGTGACGAAGTCGGTCCCTGCCTGGTCGAGGATCCGGCGCGGCGCGCGCTCTATATCTTCAACCACCTGGAATACGACAGCGACACGCTCAAGCAGGAATACGACCGCGACATCGCGCAGGGCGCGCCGATCAACGTGCCCGGGAATTACTATCCCGGCGACGATCCCGCCCGCACGCCGCAGAACCGCTGGCGCAGCCACGCGCATCTGCTCTACGGCAACTGGATCAACCAGATTTATCAGACCACGCCGTTTGACATGTCGCAGATCGGGCTGGGCCCGTCCTGAACGGCAACCGAGAGAGGAGCCGGCGATGCTGGCCAGGATGACGTGGATCGCGCTTGGGACGCTGCTCATGCTGATCGCGGGCTGTGCCGCGTTGACGCAAAAGCGCGAGCGCGAGGCGCAGCGCGCCTATCCGCCCGTCGGCCGGCTGATCGACGTGGACGGCACGCGCGTGCACGCCTGGGTGCGCGGCTCCGGTCCTGACCTCGTGCTGATCCACGGCGCGGGCGGCAACCTGCGCGATTTCACCTACCAGCTGACCGGGCGGCTCACCGAACGCTACCGCGTCATCGCCTTCGACCGCCCCGGCCTGGGCTGGACCGGGCGCCTGCCCGGCTACGGCGGCCCCGGCGGCGCGCAGGGCGAGAGCCCACAGGAGCAGGCCGCGCTTCTCCAGGCGGCGGCGGACCGGCTGGGGGTGCGCAACCCGATCGTGCTGGGCCATTCCTACGGCGGGGCGGTGGCGCTGGCCTGGGGGCTTTCGCGGCCCGACGACACCGCCGCGCTGGTCCTCCTCGCCCCCGTGTCGAACCCCTGGCCCGGCGATCTCGGGTTTTTCTATGACGTGACCGGGTCGGCGCTCGGCGGCGCAGTCGTCGTTCCGGCCATCACCGCGCTTGCAAGCAAGGCGCAGATCGAGAGCGCGCTCGAAGGCGTCTTCGCGCCGCAGCCCGCGCCAGCGGGCTATGCGAACCACATCGGTCCGGGCCTCACCCTGCGCCGCGCGGCGCTGCGCGCCAACGGTCAACAGGTCCGCACCCTGCGCCCGCATATCGTGGAGATGTCGCAACGTTACCGCGACGCGCTGACCATGCCGGTCGAGATCCTGCACGGCGCCGCCGACGCCACCGTCGGCCTGTCCATTCATTCCGAAGTGCTGGTCGATCAGTTGCGCGATGCGCGCCTGACCCGGCTGGACGGCGTCGGCCACATGCCGCACCACGCCGATCCCGCCGCCAGCGTCGCCGCGATTGACCGCGCCGCCGCCCGGGCCGGATTGCGCTAGTTCCGCGCAGCCGCCATAGTGCCGCGCAAAAGGACCAGCCGATGACCCTGCCCTTCGATGGCGCGATCACCGCCTATTTCAACGACCTCGCGCCCGAGGATCTGCGCCACGCGATCCGCGGCGCGAAGCGGGGCGACATCCTCGATCCCGGCTATCCCCATCCCGCGCGTCTGCCGCGCAAGACCTACCGCCGCGACCTTGAAAGGCTGCAGATCGAACTGGGCAAGCTCCAGGCCTGGGTCAAGGAAAGCGGCGCGCGCGTCGCGCTAGTCTTCGAGGGGCGCGACGCGGCCGGAAAGGGCGGCGCGATCAAACGCTTCCGCGAAAACCTCAATCCCCGCGGCGCGCGCGTCGTGGCGCTGCCCAAGCCCTCGGACACCGAACGCACGCAATGGTATTTCCAGCGCTACATCGATCACCTGCCCGCGGCGGGCGAGATCGTGTTCTTCGACCGCAGCTGGTACAATCGCGGGGTCGTGGAAAAGGTGTTCGACTTCTGCACCGATGCCGAACGCGAGCGGTTCTTTCGGCAGGCGCCCGATTTCGAGCGGATGCTGACCGATGACGGCATCGTGCTCGTCAAGTTCTGGCTGAATGTCGGGCGCGCCGAACAGTTGCGCCGCTTCCTTGCGCGCGAACGCGATCCGCTCAAGCAATGGAAGCTGAGTCGGATCGACGTCGAGGGCCTGGCGCGCTGGGGCGCCTATTCCGACGCCATCGCCGAGACGCTGGCGCGCACCCATACGGACGCTGCGCCCTGGACGGTCATCCGCGCCGACGACAAGCGCCGCGCGCGACTTGCCGCGATCCGCACGGTGCTGCACCGCGTCGCCTACGCGCAGAAGGACGCGGGCGCGATCGGAGCAATCGACGCGCAAATCTGCGGCGGCCCCGCGCTGTGGCATGTCTAAACGCGGCTACCACCACGGCAACCTGCGCCAGGCGCTGGTCGAGGCGGCGCTCTCGCTGATCGAGGCCAAGGGGCCCACGGGCTTCACCCTCACCGAGGCGGCCAGGCAGGCGGGCGTGACCCCGGCGGCGGTCTATCGCCACTTCGCCGGCCGCGACGATCTGATCGCCGAGGCGGCGCGCCAGGGCTACGAAATCTTCGCCGAACTCATGCAATACGCCTATGACGGCGGCCAGCCCTCGGCGCTCGCCGCGTTCGAGGCGACGGGGCGCGCCTACCTCGCCTTCGCGCGCCGCCATCCGGGCCACTACATCGCCATGTTCGAAAGCGGCGTCTCGGTCAACCGCAACGCCGATCTCGCCGCGGCCGCCAACCGCGCGCGCGCGGTTCTCGAACAGGCCGCCGCCGACCTGTCGCAGCACATCCCGCCGGCGAAACGCCCGCCGCCGGCGATGTTCTCGGCCCATATCTGGGCGCTGAGCCACGGCGTCGTCGAACTCTTCGCGCGCGGCTCGCCGGGGACGCGCGCGCCCTACCCGCCTGAGGACCTGCTGGAGTCGGGGATCGGCATCTACCTGCGCGGGCTCGGCCTGCTGCCCCCGGATACCTAGACCCGCCCCCTGCTTCTTCTGGCGGAAAAATATCCTCGCCGAAGGTCCCCGCCCGCCACTGGCGCACGGTTGAAAACAAAAAGGGCCGCCCGCAGGCAGCCCCTTTCCCGATCTTGCGAAACCGATCAGCGCTTGGAGAACTGGAAGCTCTTGCGCGCCTTGGCCTTGCCGTATTTCTTGCGTTCGACCACGCGGCTGTCGCGGGTCAGGAACCCGGCCGCTTTGAGCGACGCGCGCAGGCTTGGGTCATAGAGCTGAAGCGCCTTGGACACGCCGTGCTTGACCGCGCCGGCCTGCCCCGAGAGCCCGCCGCCCTTGACGGTGGCCATCACGTCGAACTGGTCCTCGGTGCCCGACACGGTGAAGGGCTGGCGCAGGATCATCTGAAGCACGGGACGCGCGAAATAGACGTTCATCTCCTTGCCGTTCACGGTGACCTTGCCCGACCCCGGCTTGATCCAGACGCGGGCGACCGCGTCCTTGCGCTTGCCGGTGGCGTAGGCGCGACCGAACTCGTCGCGGACGGGTTCGCGGGTCACCTCGGATTCGACGCCCTGGACGCCGCCGATATTCTCGGTAACAACCTCTTCGAGGCCTTCGAGCGTTTTGATTTCTTCAGCCATCAGTATGCCACCCGCGTGTTCTTGGAGTTCATGTTCTTCACATCCAGCACTTCGGGGCTCTGCGCCTCGTGGGGATGCTCGGCGCCTGCATAGACGCGCAGGTTGGTCAGCACACGGCGGTTCAGGCGGTTGCCGGGCAGCATGCGCTTGACGGCCTGCATGACCACGCGCTCGGGATGCGCCCCTTCGAGGATCTCGCCCGTGGTGCGCGACTTGATCCCGCCGGGATGGCCGGTGTGCCAGTAGTTCGGCTTGTCACGCTTCTTGCCGGTCAGCTGGACCTTGTCGGCGTTGATGACGATGACGTTGTCGCCCATGTCCATGTGCGGGGTGAAGGACGCCTTGTGCTTGCCGCGCAGGCGGGTGGCGATGATCGAGGCGAGACGGCCCAGCACGACGCCCTCGGCGTCGATGATGATCCATTTCTTCTCGATATCTGCCGGAGTTGCAGAATATGTCTTCATTGTCGGGAAACCCTATGTCGTGTCCTGTTGACGCCATCGGGGCGCCAGACGTGATGGCCGGGTTATAAACGCGCCATGCGCCACGTCAAGCAGGGCGAGCAAGGTTTATGTATTTGTTTTCAGCATCTTGCAAAATAGGTATCAAAATACCCCACATTATCGCGCCGGCGGGATCGAATAGGTGAGGCTGGCGCGGGCCACCGGGGCCGTTTCGCCTTCGGAATGGATCAGCACGTCGCCCACCGCAAGCACGCGCCCGAGCTTGAGCAGGCGGCACTCGGCAATGAGATCGACGCCCGATCCGGGCTTGCGCATGAAATCGATCGAGCAGTTCGTCGTCACCGCCAGCCCCTGCGGCCCGATCATCGCCAGCACGGCGAGGTAGACCGACACATCCGCCAGCGCAAAGATCGACGGCCCCGAGACGGTGCCGCCCGGGCGCAGGTGCTGTTCACCCACGATCAGACGGGTGGTGATGCGCATCTCGCCGAGATCCTCAATGGCGAACTGGCCCTCCACCTGCGGGAATTCCGCGTCAAGGAACGCTGCCAGCTCCGCGCTCGTCATCTTCAAACCCATACTTCCCTCCTTTTGCGCGCGCCGCTACAACTGACCTCAGGAAAGAAGGAGTGGCAAGATGGCAATCCTTACCCGCACCGACCACGGCGCTGTCGCCCATCTGACGATGAACGCGCCCGAGCGGCTCAACGCGCTGAGCGACGCGATGCTGGCGGCGCTGCGCGACGAATTCGCGCGACTGACCGAGCAGAAGGACACCCGCGCCGTCGTGCTCTCGGGCGCGGGCAAGGCGTTCTGCGCGGGCCACGACCTCAAGGAAATGACCATGGGGCGGCAGGCCGAGGACGGCGGGCGCGCCTATTTCAAGGACCTGTTCGACCGCTGCGCCGCAGTCATGCTGGCGATCCGCGCCCTGCCCCAGCCGGTGATCGCCGCCCCGCACGGCATCGCCACCGCGGCGGGCTGCCAGCTGGTCGCGTCCTGCGACCTCGCCATCGCAGCGACGGGAACGCGCTTTGGCGTCAACGGGGTCAATATCGGCCTGTTCTGCTCGACCCCGATGGTCGCGCTGAGCCGCAACGTCCCGCGCAAGGCGGCCTTCGAGATGCTGACCACTGGCGCCTTCATCGACACCGACCGCGCGGTCGAGCTGGGCCTGATCAACCGTGCGGTCCCGCCCGAGCGGCTCGAGGCGGAGGCGCTCGCGCTGGCCGAGACCATCGCCGGCAAGCTCGGAGCGGCGGTGCGCATCGGCAAGGAGGCTTTCTACGCCCAGCTCGAGATGCCGCTTGACGCCGCTTACGCCCATACCGGCGCGGTGATGGTCGAGAACATGCTCTGGCGCGACACCGCCGAGGGCATCGACGCCTTCATCCAGAAACGCCCGCCCGACTGGGACCAGTAACCGTGCGATGGACGCGCGCCGAAGATTGTTTCCAGTTCCAGGCCGCACCATTTCCGCCTTCGCCAAATTAATCGCCTCAACTTTGCAAGTAATTCTTTTCAAGTGGAATACGCGGGGCTATTTCTTGGTAGATTACTGGTCGCCGTCGGCTTCGTGTCCCTCCAGGCCAGCCTCTCTCTGGCCGCCGACCTGCCCGGCGCAGTGACCCATGACGATTTCCCGGTTCCAGGAGCGATTTCGGTGCTCCTGGGCCGGAATTTGTTCTTCGAACCGATCCTGTGATGCGTCGGACATCCTCGCGTTCCTCGCGTCGCTCGAGAACCCGCTCGCGCACACCGGGCGGCTGGGCGCGCCCGACCGCGCGTTCGCGCATCGCCCTCCTGAGCCTTTCAAAACCCGTTCGGATGGCTTAGATGCCGGCTCATGACAGAGACATTGCATATCGTCGGCGGCGGCATGGCCGGGTCCGAAGCCGCCTGGCAGGCCGCCAACATGGGCGTGCCCGTGGTCATCCACGAGATGCGCCCCAAGGTCGCGACCTTCGCCCATCGCACCGGCGACCTCGCGGAAATGGTCTGCTCCAACTCGTTCCGCTCGGACGACGATGAACAGAACGCGGTGGGCCTGCTGCACTGGGAAATGCGCGCGGCGGATGGCCTCATCATGCAGGCGGCGGACACGCATCGCCTGCCCGCCGGCGGCGCGCTCGCCGTGGATCGCGATCCCTTCGCGCGCATGGTGACGGAACGGTTGCGCGCGCATCCCAATGTCTCGGTCAAGACGGGCGAGATCGACGCGCTGCCCGCCAGCGGCCACTGGATCATCGCCACCGGGCCGCTCACCTCCGAGGGGCTGGGCCGCGCCATCGCCGCCGAGACGGGCGCCGAGGCGCTGGCCTTCTTCGACGCCATCGCGCCCATCGTGCATTTCGACAGCATCGACATGACCCGCGCCTGGATGCAGTCGCGCTATGACAAGGGCGAAACCGAGGAAGAGCGCACCGCCTATCTCAACTGCCCGATGGACCGCGCCACCTACGAGGCTTTCATCGACGCCCTACTCGCCGCGCCCAAGACCGAGTTCCACGAGGGCGAAACCGCCGGTTATTTCGACGGCTGCCTGCCGATCGAAGTGATGGCCGAGCGCGGGCGCGAAACGCTTCGCCACGGCCCGATGAAGCCCGTCGGCCTCACCAATCCGCACCAGCCCGACGTTAAGCCCTGGGCGGTGGTTCAGTTGCGCCGCGACAACGCGTTAGGAACGCTTTACAACATCGTGGGATTCCAGACGAAAATGAAATACGGCGCACAGACCGAGGTGCTGCGCATGATCCCGGGGCTGGAGAACGCGCGCTTTGCCCGGCTGGGTGGGATCCACCGCAACACGTTCCTCAATTCGCCCACGCTGCTCGACGCGCAGATGCGCCTGCGCTCGCGCCCCAATATCCGCTTTGCGGGCCAGATCACCGGGGTCGAGGGCTATGTCGAATCCGCCGCGATGGGCCTTCTCGCCGGGCGCATGGCCGCCGCCGAGATCCTCGGCGCGCCCCTGCCCGCGCCGCCGCAGGATAGCGCGATGGGCGCGCTCATCCATCACATCACCGGCGGCGCGGAGGCCAAGACCTTTCAGCCCATGAACGTGAATTTCGGCCTCTTTCGTCCGGTCGAGGGTCTGAGGGGCGGGCGGCGGGGACGCCGCGACCGCTACAAGGCCTATACCGACCGCGCCAAGGCGGCATGGCGCGGGTGGCTCGCCCATGGCAGGCTGGACGCGCCACAGCCAGTATGATTTCCTGTCTCCATGACCGATAAATTCCTGGACAAGATCTACGGCGACCAATCCCCGCGAGAAACCAGGGCGCTCTACGACGCCTGGGCGGCCAGCTACGAGGCGGAAATCGCCGAGAACGGCTATGCGACGCCCGGGCGATGCGCCGCGGCGCTTTGGGAGAAACTGCCGGAACCGGACGCCCCGATCCTCGACTTCGGCTGCGGCACGGGCCTTTCGGGCCTTGCCCTGGCGGCGGCGGGCTACCGCGTCATCGACGGCATGGACCCCAGCGCCGACATGCTGGAACGCGCCCGCGAGAAGGCGCTTTACCGCAATCTCGACCTTCTCGACCTCGACGCGCCCGCCCCCGTCACACCCGGCAGCCATCGCGCTATCGCCGCCATCGGCGTGATCGGCCCCGGCGCGGCGCCGCCCGAAACGCTCGACCTGCTGATGAACGCGCTTGCCCGCGACGCGCTTCTGGTGTTCAGCTTCAACGATCACGCCCTTGCCGACGCCCGGCATGAAGGCCGGCTGAACCAGTGGCTCGACAGCGGCGCGGCGCGGCTGCTGAGCGTCGAGCACGGCGACCATCTGCCAGGCCAGGACCTGAAATCAACAGTTTACGTCGTTGAAAAAGCGTGAGATTCGTCACCCGCTTTGCCCCGTCTCCGACCGGGCCGCTGCACCTTGGGCATGCCTATTCGGCCCTGCTGGCCCATGACATGGCGCGCGCCGAGGGCGGGACCTTCCTGTTGCGGATCGAGGATACGGATACCGAACGTTCACGCCCCGAATGGGAGGCGCAGATATACGACGATCTGCGCTGGCTCGGCCTGTCCTGGCCCGAGCCGCTGCTGCGCCAGTCCGATCACCTCGCGCGCTACGACGCGGCGCTTGCCGTCCTTGCCGATCGCGGGCTGCTCTACCCCTGCTCCTGCTCGCGCGCCGATATCCGCGCCGCGCAATCCGCCCCGCAGGAAGGCGCGCCCGTCGCCGTCTACCCCGGGACGTGCCGGGGCCGCAGCATGGAGAGCCGCCGCCCCGGCGACGCGCTGCGCCTCGACCTCCGCCGCGCCTTCCGCGCCATCGGGCGCGCGCCGCTTTGCTGGACCGAAACCGGCCCCGATCACGCCGGCGCGCAGGAGACTCGCGCCGAAACGCTCATCCCTCTATCCGGCGACCCGGTGCTGGGGCGCAAGGAACTCGCCACCGCGTCCTACCTGCTTGCCTCTACGCTCGACGATGCGCTTCAGGAGATCAGTCACGTGATCCGCGGCGCCGACCTGCTCGACTTCACTGCGCTCCAGGTGCTGCTGCAACGTCTTTTCGAGTTGCCGACGCCTATCTATCATCACCACCGCCTGATCCGCGACGCGGCGGGCAAGCGGCTCGCCAAGCGCGACGACGCCCGCGCCATCGCCACCTACCGCGCAGGGGACGCCACGCCCGCCGATGTCCGGCGGATGGTCGGCCTCTCCTGATCCGTTTGCTGGTGAGAGTGCCCGGAATGGCGGCTCAGCCCGGCTCGGGCGTCATGATCTCGGTCTCGACGCCGTCGCTGACGCTGGTGTAAAAGCAGCTCCGCCGATTGGTATGACAGGCTGGCCCCGTCTGGTCGACCCGGCAAAGCAGGCAGTCGCGATCGCAATCAAGGCGCATCTCGACCAGCTTCTGCACATGGCCGCTCGTCTCGCCCTTGACCCAGAGGGCGGCGCGCGAGCGCGACCAGTAGGTGACCCGCCCGGTCGCCAGCGTGCGCGCCACGGCCTCGGCGTTCATCCAGGCGAGCATCAGCACCTCGCCCGTCCCCGCGTCCTGCGCTATGGCGGGAATGAGGCCGGCGGCGTCGTATTTCAGGCTCGACGGATCAAAACGCATGGCAGATTTCCTTTGGCATCGGGCGCATGGCGTCTTACCTATGCAATGAACCCCGGAAGGGAAAGACCGGAAGGACATGCCATGAGCGGCGAAAGCGACATGATCAAGCTCTACTCGGCCCGCATCCTCGGGCTCGCCGCGGACATTCCGCGGCTCACCCGGCTCGAGGACCCGGATGCGACGGTGAAACGCCGCGCGCCGCTGTGCGGATCGACCGTGACGGTGGACCTGTCGCTGCGCGACGGGCTGGTCGCCGATTACGGGCAGGAGGTGAAGGCCTGCGCGCTCGGCCAGGCCGCGGCGAGCGTGGTGGGCGGCGCGATCGTCGGCTGCACCGAGGACCAGGTGCGCGCGGCGCGCGATTCGCTCAAGGCGATGCTGAAGGAGGGCGGCCCGCCCCCCGCGCCGCCCTTCGACGCGCTCGAGGTGTTGCAGCCGGCGCGCGACTACAAGAACCGGCACGCCTCGATCCTGCTTTCGCTCGACGCGGCGGTCGAGGCGCTGGACGACATCCAGTCCGCCAGTTCCTGCGCCTGAGCCCTGCGATGACGCCGCGCACGGCCTGGATGTTCAACTTTGCCGGCTGGGTGCTCTTCACCCTGTCGGCCATCGGGTTCGTCTGGACGACATGGCGCGCGGGCGACATGATCGGGCTTGCGGCCAGCCTTTTCTTCCTCATCGCCTGCCTCGTCTTTCTCGTCCCGGTCTGGGCCACCCGGCCGCATCACCGGGACTGAGACAAAAAAAACCGCCGCGCATCCGGGACGGGATGGCGGCGGTCAGTGGGGGCGGTCCCCCCCGTGGAGCCCTGTCGTGCCGGTCCGGGGGATGAGGCAAATCCGGAAAAGCGATGGAACAGGCAGTGTCAGTCGCGTCGCATCGAAAGTGGGGACATGAGATGCAGGCACGCAAGAGGCACGGAAGAAAGACCGCAGGCAGAAACTAGAGAAAACCGGGCAGGTAGAGCCCGACAACCAGCGTGACCATCAGCGCGGCCCCACCGATTGCGTCCCCTAGAAGGGTGTCGTTCGAGCGGGCGGCGGCGGTCTTGATCTGGCGGAACATCGGGCGTCCTTTCCAATTCGTTAAGTTGCCACTTTGTTCTCACATCGTCTGCCCTTTGTAAAGAACTTATTAAGAACATTCGTGAACGGAGTGGTGTAGGAGGTGCTATCTGATTGGGATTGAAGGTTTTTAATGTTCCCGTTTCACCCCACGGAGATCAGCCGGATCGCCTGATCCCGGTCCATCAGCCACAACAACAACCGCGCCGCCGTCCCGCGCGCGCCGGTGAGATCAGGGTCTTCGGCCAGCAGCTTGCGCGCGTCCGACTGCGCTACCGCCATCAGCGCCGCCTGCCCCTCGAGATCGGCCACGCGGAATTTCGGCAGGCCGGATTGCGCCGTGCCGATCAGGTCCCCCGCGCCCCGCATTTCCAGATCGACCTCGGCGATGCGAAACCCGTCCTCGGTGTCGCGCATGGTCGCAAGGCGGCGCTGGCCGCTTTCGCTGAGCGGGCTCTGATACATCAGCAGGCAGGTCGAGGCCGCCTCGCCCCGCCCGACGCGGCCGCGCAACTGGTGAAGCTGCGCCAGCCCGAAGCTCTCGGCCCGCTCGATCACCATGATCGAGGCGTTGGGCACGTCGACCCCCACCTCGATCACCGTGGTCGAGACCAGCACCGCCGTCCGCCCCTCCTGGAAGGCGCGCATCGCGGCGTCCTTCTGCTCGGGCGGCATCTGCCCGTGCACGAGGCCGACATGCGCCTCGCCCAGGGCGGCGCGCAGGCGGCGGAACCGTTCCTCCGCGCTGCTGAGATCGACCGCCTCGCTTTCCTCGACGAGCGGGCAGACCCAGTAGGCCTGTCGCCCCTCTTTGATCGCGCGGCGCAACCGGTCCACCACCTCGTCCATGCGCTCCATGCCGACCAGCGCGGTCTTGATCGGCTTGCGCCCCGGGGGCTTCTCGTCCAGCACCGAGATGTCCATGTCGCCATATTGCGCGAGGCTGAGGCTGCGCGGAATCGGCGTTGCGGTCATCACCAGAACGTCGGCGCGGTCGCCCTTGCGCCCCAACTCCAACCGCTGGCGCACGCCAAAGCGGTGCTGCTCGTCCACGATGGCGAGCCGCAGGTCGGCGAAGCTCACGTCCTGTTGGAACACCGCATGCGTGCCGACCAGGATGCCGATCTCGCCCGCCGCTAGCGCCGCGAGCTTGGCGCGCCGCGCCTCGCCCTTGTCGCGCCCGGTGAGGATCTCGAGCCGCACGCCCGCCGCGCCGGCCAGCGGGCGCAGCCCCTCGAGATGCTGGCGCGCGAGGATTTCGGTCGGGGCCATCATCACCCCCTGCCCGCCCGCCTCCACCGCGATCAGAAGCGCCTTGAGCGCGACAAGCGTCTTGCCCGCGCCCACGTCGCCCTGAAGCAAACGGTTCATGCGCGCCCCGGCGGCCATGTCGGCGGCGATCTCGGCGATGGCGCGGGTCTGCGCGCCGGTCGGCTGGTAGGGCAGCGCGTCGAGCACGCGGGCCTGCAACTCCCCCGTGCCCACCGTCGCGCGCCCCTTGGCCCGCTTGAGCCGGCTGCGCGCCAGCGCCAGCGTCAGCTGATGCGCGAGGAATTCGTCATAGGCCAGCCGCGCGCGCGCCGGATGGGTCGCGGCCAGATCGCCCCGGTCCTCGGGCGCGTGCGCCTCTTGCACCGCATCGCGCCAGTCGGGCCAGCCCGCCTGCGCCTTCTGCGCCGGGTCGATCCACTCGGCCAGGTCCGGCGCGCGGGTGAGCGCGGCCTGCGCGGCCTTGGCCATGACCTTCTGCGTGACGCCGGCGGTGAGCGGGTAGACCGGCTCGAAATCCGGGATCTCGTGCGCCTCTTCGGGGGGCAGCATGTGGTCGGGATGCACCATCTGCGCGATCCCGTCGAACAGCTCGACCTTGCCCGACAGCACGCGGCGCGCGCCGGTGGGCAGCATCCGGCGCAGGTATTCGTCGCGGGCGTGGAAGAACACGACCTGAAAGGTGGTCGCCGCGTCCTCGGCCATCACGCGGTAGGCGCCGCCGCGCCGCGCGGGGGGGCGGTGCTGGCCGATCACCGCCTCGACCGTCACTACGCCCGGCAGGTCGGCACCCTGCACCGTCGCGCGCTTGCGCCGGTCGATGCCCGAATGCGGCAGCGTGAAGAGCAGGTCGCGCGGGCGGGTGATGTCGAGCGCGGCCATCGCCTGCGCCGTCTTGGGGCCGACGCCGGGCAGGGTTTCAAGCTCCGCGTAGAGAGGAAACAGCGCCTCGGGGCGGCCCTTGGACGGCGCGCTCATGCCTCGTCGATGAGCGAGAGCCAGCCGTCCTCGTCCAGCGTCTCGATCCCCAACTCCGCCGCCTTCCGCGCCTTGGAGCCCGCCCCCGGCCCCGCGACCAGCAGATCCGTCTTGGCCGAAACACTGCCGGACACCTTCGCCCCCAGCGCCTCGGCGCGGGCCTTGGCCTCGGCGCGGGTCATGCGTTCGAGCGTGCCGGTGAACACCACCGTCTTGCCCGCGACGGGACTGCCTTCGGTGTCGGGGCGTTCGGCGTCCTCGATGGTCAACTCCCGTGCGAGCGCGTCGATCGAGGCGCGCTCGGCCTCCTGCCGGAAGGTGGTCACGAGCGACACCGCCACCGTCGCGCCGATCCCATCGATGCCGACGAGGTCCTCCCAGGCGGCGCGCGCGTCGTCGTCGAGCCCCTCCCAGGCCGCGTCGCGCGCCGGCTTGATCCGCGCGCGCCGCCCCTCGTCGGCGGCGGCGCGGCGTTCTTCGGCCTCGGCGGCGTCGGCGGCGAGGTGGCGTTCGGCGGCCGGCGCGGCGACATCGACCGCCGCTATCAGCGTCTCCCAACTGCCGAAATGCCGCGCCAGATCATTCGCCGCCACCTCGCCCACATGCCGGATCCCGAGCGCGTAAAGAACCCGCCCGAGCGGCACGACGCGCCGCTCCTCGATCGCGGCAAAGAGGTTCTTCGCGCTCGTCTCGCCCCAACCGTCGCGGTTGGCGAGCTTGGTGAGCGCCTTCGCGTCGCGCGCCTCGAGCGTAAAGATATCCGCGGGCGTGCGCACCGGCAGTTGGTCGTCGTGATAGAACATCTCGACCTGTTTCGCGCCCAGTCCCTCGATGTCGAACGCCCCGCGCGAGACGAAATGCTTGAGCTTCTCCACCGCCTGCGCCGGGCAGATCAGCCCGCCGGTGCAGCGGCGCACCGCGTCGCCCTCCTCGCGCACGGCGTCCGAGCCGCATTCGGGGCACTTCGTGGGATACTCATAGGGTTGCGCGTCCTCGGGACGCTTGGAGAGGTCCACGTCGGCCACCTTGGGGATGACGTCGCCAGCGCGGTAGACCTGCACCCAGTCGCCGATGCGAATATCCTTGCCGCCACGGATTTCGCCACCCGAGGCGTCGCGCCCGGCGATGTAATCCTCGTTGTGCAGCGTCGCGTTACTGACCACCACACCGCCCACCGTGACCGGGGTGAGCCGCGCCACGGGGCTCAGGGCGCCGGTGCGTCCGACCTGGATGTCGATGCCCTCGAGCCGGGTCCAGGCGAGCTCGGCGGGAAACTTGTGCGCGATCGCCCAGCGGGGCGTGGTCGAGCGAAAGCCGAGCCGCGCCTGGAGCGCGAGGTCGTTCACCTTGTAGACCACCCCGTCGATATCGTAGCCGAGGCCGGCGCGCTGCTGTTCGATCCGCTCGTAATGCGTCAGCATCTCGTCCGGGCCGTCGCAAAGCGCGGTGAGCGGGTTGGTCTGGAACCCCAGCTCGGCCAGCCGGTGAATCGCGCCAATCTGCGTATCGGCCAGCGGCGCGCTGAGCGCGCCCCAAGCATAGGCGAAAAAGCGCAGCGGGCGCGACTCGGTGACCCGGCTGTCGAGCTGGCGCAGCGACCCGGCGGCGGCGTTGCGCGGATTGGCGAATGTCTTGCCGCCCGCCTCGGCCTGACGCGCGTTCAGCGCCTCGAAATCGGCGTGGCTCATGTAGATTTCACCGCGCACCTCGAGCGTGTCCGGCGCGCCATCGAGCCGCACCGGGATATCCGCGACGGTGCGCGCGTTGGCGGTCACACCCTCGCCCACCGCGCCGTCGCCGCGGGTCGCGGCCTGCACCAGCGCGCCGTCCTCGTAGCGCAGGCTGAGGCTCAGACCATCGATCTTGGGCTCGGCGGTGTAGCGCAGCGGATCCTGCGGCCCGAGACCGAGATAGCGGCGGATGCGCGCGTCGAACTCGGTGATTTCACTCGCCTCGAAGGCGTTGCCGAGCGACAGCATCCGCACCGCGTGGGTGACCTTCGCAAACCCCTCCGCGGGGGCGGCGCCAACCTGGTCCGACGGGCTGTCGGCGCGCTTGAGATGGGGAAAGCGCGCCTCGATCGCCGCGTTTCGCGCCTTGAGCCGGTCGTATTCGGCGTCCGTCAGCTGCGGGGCGTCCTCGGCGTGGTAGTCGAGGTTGGCGCGTAGCAGTATCCCGGCCAGTTCGGCCAGTTCGCGCGCCGCCTGCTCGTCGGTAAGACTGTCCACATCGGCCCTGTCGGTCATCGCGCTTCCTTTGGTCTGCGCCCTCTCCCGGCGCCGGATCCGCCGGGGCCGCCCCGAAAGTGATAGGGCGCGTCCCGCCCAAGGTCCAGCCTGCACGCGCGCCGCCGCGGCGGTCCGGAACCGCGCGCTGATCCGGGCCGGGCTGAACACGCTGCGCACGAAAAAACGGGCCGCATCCGGTCAGGACCGCGGCCCGCTCAGGTCATGGGCGACCTCAAGCCATGCGACTGGCGCTCCGTCAGGCGCCCATGGCCAGCTTTTGGCCGTCGCTGTCGAGCTCTTCGGGTTCCGGATCACGCAGCACGTAGCCGCGGCCCCAGACCGTCTGGATGTAGCTGTCCCCGCCGGTGGCCTCGTTCAGCTTCTTGCGCAGCTTGCAGATGAAGACGTCGATGATCTTCAACTCGGGCTCGTCCATGCCGCCGTAGAGATGGTTGAGGAACATCTCCTTGGTCAGGGTCGTCCCCTTGCGCAGGCTCAGCAGTTCGAGCATCTGGTATTCCTTGCCGGTGAGATGCACGGTCTTGCCGGCCACGTCCACGGTCTTGGCGTCGAGATTGACGTTGATGAGCCCGGTGCGGATCACCGATTGCGAATGTCCCTTGGAGCGGCGGATGATCGCGTGGATGCGCGCGACCAGCTCCTCGCGGTGAAACGGCTTGGTCAGGTAGTCGTCCGCGCCGAAGCCAAAGCCCTTGATCTTGCTTTCGGTGTCGTCGGCGCCGCTGAGGATCAGGATCGGCGTTTCGATCCGGGCGAGGCGCAATTGGCGCAGCACATCATGGCCGGTCATGTCCGGTAGCGCGAGGTCCAGCAGGATCAGATCGTAATCGTAGAGCTTCGCCAGGTCGATCCCCTCCTCCCCCAACTCGGTCGTGTAGACATTGAGGTTGGCATGGGTCAGCATCAGTTCGATGCTCTTCGAGGTCGTGGGATCGTCTTCCACCAGCAGCACGCGCATGTGTCTTTCTCCGCAATTAAGCTTTTCTCACACAACCTTGACCAATTTAGGTTAACTACACGTTACCATAAGCGAACAATCCGTGAATACAACCTATAGCTGTCGATAATTCTTGAGCGCGGTGGTCTTGAGCGCGTCCTCCCCATGCAGGCTGACCGCGCGGACCCATTCGCGGAATTCATCCTCGCTTAACTGGTACCGCCGCTGCGCCTCTCCCTGCGAGATCAGCCCATAGAGCACGCCGCGCACCACCGCGAGCTTGCGCGAAGCGACCCAGCGGTCGGTGTCGGGCGGAGGAAGGTCCGCCCGCGTCAGGACCGTTCCATCCGGCAGCGTCACGGCGCGCGGTCCGTCGACTTTCTTCAGATACATCACTCTCACCCTCGTTTGACGGCGACGAGAATGCGCCGCCCTGCTTAACAGTCGTTGAAACCGGGCGGGCCAAATGCGGCGCATTTTCCTAAAGGGTTTTGCGTTTCACGCGCGCAGGTCTTATGTGCGAAACGAAACCCCGACTCTTCGGAGACTCCCCATGGCTCTCGATCATTCCGACAGGCTCAATTCGCTCGGATTCGCCAAACCGCCCGCCGAGACGCGCGTCGTCGTCGCCATGTCCGGCGGCGTCGACAGTTCGGTCGTGGCGGCGATGCTGGCCGAGGAAGGTTACGACGTGGTCGGCGTCACGCTTCAACTCTACGATCACGGTGCGGCGCTGGCCAAGAAGGGCGCGTGCTGCGCCGGGCTTGACATCCACGACGCGCGCCGCGTCGCGGAAGAGATGAACTTTCCGCATTATGTCCTTGATTACGAAAATATCTTCAAGGACGCGGTGATTGACGAGTTCGCCGATAGCTACCTTGCCGGGGCGACGCCGGTGCCCTGCATCCGCTGCAACGAGCGGGTGAAGTTCAAGGACCTGCTCGAAACCGCGCGCGACCTTGACGCCGACTGCATGGCGACCGGCCACTACATCCAGCGCAAGATGGGGCCGCATGGCGCGGAGCTGCATTGCGCTGCCGACGCGGCGCGGGACCAGTCCTATTTCCTGTTCTCGACCACGCAGGCGCAGCTTGATTTCCTGCGCTTCCCGCTGGGTCATCTGCCGAGCAAGGACGCGACCCGCGCGTTGGCGGCGAAATACGGGCTGAGCGTGGCGGACAAGCCCGACAGCCAGGACATCTGTTTCGTGCCCAACGGCAATTACGCCGCCGTCATCGAAAAGCTGCGCCCCGGCGCGGCCGATCCGGGCGAGATCGTCCATGCGGACGGGCGCGTCCTTGGCCAGCACGAAGGCGTGATCCACTACACGATCGGCCAGCGCCGCGGCCTCGGCATCGGCGGGCTGGAGGAACCGCTCTACGTGGTCAAGCTCGACGTCGAGAACCGCCGCGTGATCGTCGGTCCGAAGGACATGCTCGCCACCCGCACCGTGCCGGTGCGCGAGATCAATTGGCTGGGCGACGAACCGCTCGGCGCGCGCAAGGAGTGGCAGGTCGCGGTCAAGGTCCGCTCCACCCGCCCGCCGCGCGACGCCGTGATCCGGCCGCGCGCGGACGGCACGGCCGAGGTCGAACTGCTGACGGCGGAGGAAGGCGTGTCGCCCGGACAGGCCTGCGTCTTCTATGACAGCGACGGCAGCCGCATCCTTGGCGGCGGCTGGATCTGGCGCGGCTGAGGGCCGCCTGGGCGATCAGCCCCGCCCGAGCCCGGCCAGCACCGCGCGAGCGGCGCGCAGTCCGGGCGGATCGCCGCCGCGGCCCAGCCGCTCCATCGTCAGGCGCATCGCCTCCTGCTGCGCGCCCGCGTCGGCCAGCACGCCCAGAAGCGCGTCGGCGATGTTCTCCGGCGTGCAGCGCGCGCCGGTGCATTCGGGCACGGCGCGGGTGTCGCTCACCAGGTTGACGAGGGTGACCGTGTCGATCAGCAGCATACGCTCCACCAGCGTCCGGCTGAGCCAGTTGGCGTCATAGGCGATCACCATCGGCGTCGCGTTCGCAGCCAGTTCCAACGACACGGTCCCCGAGGCGGCGAGCGCCGCGCCGGCGGCGGCGAAGGCGGCCGCCTTGTGCGCCGCCGCGTCCTTCTGGGCGGGCTCGAGGATAAGCGGCGCCTGCGGCCAATCGGACGCGATGTCGCGCACCGTCGCGGTCACGTTGGCGGTGGTCGGCACGACGACGCGCAGGTCTGGATGCGCTTCCAGCACCGGGGTGAGCGCGCGGCCGAAGATCGGCGCAAGGCGCGTGACCTCGCCCCTGCGCGATCCGGGCAGGACCAGCAGCAGCGGCGCGTCGCCAAGATCGTGCGCCTTCCGGAAAGCGGCCTTGGCGGCCGCATCCGCCACCGGCTCGGTCGTGACGGGGTGGCCGACGAAATCGCATTGCATCCCCGCGGCTTCCATATAGGGCGGCTCGAACGGCAAGAGGGCGAGCACGTGATCGATCACCTTCGCCATCTTCGCCGCGCGCTTGGGCCGCCAAGCCCAGACCGAGGGGGCGACATAATGCACCGTGCGGATATCGCTGTTTTCCTTGACGATCCGCGCCACGCGCAGACAAAAATCCGGGCTGTCGATGGTGATCATCACGTCCGGCTGCGCGTCGAGCACCGCTTGCGCGGTCTGCGCGATGCGGCGTTTTAGGTGAAAATACTTCGGGAGAACCTCGACGATCCCCATGACGCTCAGTTCTTCCATCGGGAAGAGGCTCGTCATCCCCTCGGCCTGCATCAAGGGTCCGCCGACGCCGAGGAATTCGACATCCGCCAGGCTCTTGAGCCCCGCCATCAGCGCCGCGCCGAGCCGGTCGCCCGACGCCTCGCCCGCGACGAGAAAGACCCGCATCAGAGCGTCCGGGAGATGAGGTAGACGCCCCGCGCCTCGGCCGCCGCCCGCGTGGCGTCGGGCTCCATGACCACCACCTGGCCCGCCGCGATCACCAGCCCGCCGAGGCCCGCGTCGGCCACGCCGTGCACGGTCCGCGGCCCGATCGCGGGCATGTCGATGCGCAGGTCCTGCCCGCGCTTGGGCATCTTCAGGTAGACGCCGCGCGCGCCGCGCCGTAGCGCGTCGGGAGTCTCCTTGATGAAGCGCAGGATCGCGTCGGTGCCCTGCACGGTTTCGACCCCGAGGCACTGGCCGCCCGCGACCGCGCAGCCCTGCCCGATATCGAGCGACGATATCCCCACGAGGATGTCGTGCGCGCGCGCGATGTCGGCCTCCTCGGCCTTGTCCGGCGTGCGGCCCACGCGCAGATCCGCCGCGGCGGTCAGATCCGGCAGCAGCTCATGCGCGCCCAGAACGGCAAAGCCCTCGTCCTCGAAGACGGAAATGACGAAGCGCAACAGCGCATCGTCGCCCTGCGCGACCATCTGCATCAGGCGTGGCGCGATGCGCAGCATCGCCGCATCCATGCGCGCGGGATTGAGCGGCGGGCGCGCCAGCGTGCCGGCAAAGACCATCCGCGCGACCCCTTCGGCGCGCATGGCGTCGAAAAGCGCGCCGATCTCCTCCAGCGCAAAACTCTGCGCGGCGCCTTCCAGGTCGGTCGGGATGCCTTCGAGCGCGATCAGCATCGCGTTGGGATGCGCTTCGGCCAGCCGCACCGGAAGCGCGCCGCCGCACGCCACGATCGCGAGGCGCCCCGCCATGTCAGCCCTGCCCCTGGCCGGGCGTCAGGAAAGACCGCTCCGACGCACCGGTCACGAAATCGACGATGGCGCGCACATAGTCGCTGTCGGTCTCCTCACCCAGCCGGCGGGCGCGGTCCTGGAATGCGCCCTCGCCCTGGGCGAGCATCTGGAACGCGGCGCGCAGCGCGGTGATGTCGGCGCGCGACACGCCGCGCCGCTTGAGCCCGACGAGGTTGAGCCCGTCCAACTCTCCGCGCGGCGCCTGCACGAGCCCGTAGGGAATGACGTCATTCGTCACCATCGTCACCGCGCCGATGATCGCGCCGCGCCCGATGCGTACGAACTGGTGCACGCCAGACAGCCCGCCCACCAGCACGTCATCCTCGAGGATGCAGTGCCCGGCGATCGCGGCGTTGTTGACGATAATGACCCGGTCGCCGATCAGCGCGTCATGCGCCACGTGGCAACCCGCCATCAGCAGGCAGTCCGCGCCGATCCGCGTCAGCCCACCGCCGCCTTCGGTGCCGGTGTTGATCGTCACATGTTCGCGAATCCGCGTGCGGGCGCCGATCTCGAGCCGGGTCTTCTCGCCCCGGAATTTCAGGTCCTGCGGGATCTCGCCCACCACGGCGAAGGAGAAGATCGCGCAGCCGTCGCCGATCTCCGTGTCGCCGGTGACAACCACATGCGAGCGCAGCGTGACGTCTTCGCCCAGCTTCGCATCGGGGCCGACATGGCAGAACGGGCCGATGGAGCAGCCCGCGCCGATCTGCGCGCCCGGCTCGATGATGGCGCTGGGATGGATCTGCGGCGCGCGCATCGCCATCATGCCCCGGACATGTCCATCATCGCCGTGAACTGCGCCTCGCAGGCCAGTTCCTCGCCGACGCGGGCGACGCCGCCGAACTTCCAGACCTTCGCGCTCGGCTTGCCCCGCAGCGTCGTCATCGTCATTTCGAGCCGGTCGCCGGGAACCACCATGCGGCGGAACTTGCAGCTTTCGATGGCCATGAAATAGACCAGCATGTGACGATCCGCCATGTCGAGCGCGTTGCCCACCATGACCGCCGCGGTCTGCGCCATCGCCTCGACGATGGTGACGCCCGGCATGATCGGCTTACCGGGGAAATGGCCCTGGAAGTGGGGCTCGTTCATGGTCACGTTCTTGATCCCCGTGGCCGAGCGATAGCCGTCCATGTCGATGACTTTGTCCACCAACAGAAAGGGGTAGCGATGCGGAATGATGCGCTGGATCAGGTGAATATCGGCGCTTCTGAGCGGTTCGGTCATTGCGGTCCTTTCCCGCTGAGATAAGTCCCGATCGTGACGGGTGTTCCGACTTGTGCCGGCGGCGCGAGGATCAAGGCGAAACGCGCTGTCCCCGACCGTTCCCGAAGCGCTTTACCAACTCACCGCGGGTCGGGCAAGCGGCGCGCCTATTCGGACCGGGTCGCGTCGGCGTCAGGGATGATCGTTTCGGGCGATTGTCGCGCGGAGTCGTTCTCCGGCTCCGCCGGTTTCCCGGGGGCGAATTCCGGCGTCGGCGCGGACTCCTCGGCAGGGGCCGAAGAATTGTCATCGTCACTGCCGCCGGCGTCGTCCGCGTCAACGTCGCGCCCGTCGCCGATCACTTCGTCCACCCGCGCAATGGCCAGGTCGGTGATGTCGATCACGTCCGCGCGCAACAGCACCTGGCGATGGTCGAGCACGATGATCGCCCCGGCGTCGCGCATGATCTGGACCAGAACGGGTTCGGCCATCTGCATGAGTTGCAGCGGAGCCACCTCGCGCCGACGCTCGAGGTCGCGCGCCTCGCGCTCGTTGGCCTGGCGTATCCCGCGCACCTTCTCGTCAAAGGCGTCGGCCATGTCGCGGAACTCTTCCGGAGTCACGGTCGGGCGCTTGTCGGTAAGCGCCTGTTCCTCGGCGCGCAATTCCGCCTCGATCCGGCGGTTGTTGGCAATCAGGCGATCACGCTCGGCCTGGTATTCCTGGGTGATCCGTTGTCCGGCGCGCGATTCCTGGAAGAAACGTTCGGTGTCGATGACCAGTATGTCGCTCTGGACCGTGCCGATGTCCTGCGCGCCGCCCGGGGCGGGCGCCGCCCCCGCCGCGATCGCGATGAACGCGACCCGGCAGGCCCATTGCGCCAGACGCCGCATGGTCAGAACTGGGAGGCGATGGTCAGGTCGAACACCTGTTCCTTGTCCGTCGATTCCTTTTCCAGCGCATGGCTGAAGTTGAACCGCAGCGGCCCAAAGGGCGATTGCCAGATCAGCGACAGGCCGACCACGTGACGCGGCTTGAACCCGGTCGAGGTGACGGTTCCGGTCGCGCCCGCGGTGTTCACGTCCCAGATTGACCCGATGTCATAGAAGGCGCCGCCCGAAAGACCGAATTCCTCCGGCGTGCCAAGCGGGAACTCGGCGTCGAACTTGAGCGCGGCGAAGAAGTTGCCGCCCAGGTGTTCGATGTTTCCGGCATTGTTGGTGACCGGCCCCATGCCGTTGGGTTCGAACCCGCGCATCACCTGCCCCGCGAAACGATCCACCGCGCGGCTGCTCTGGCCGCTGCGGAAGTTCAGCGCGCCGCCCTCGAGCGTGGCGCGCAGCGTCACCTCCTCGTGCAGCACCTTGGTCTGCGCGATGGCGCGCACGGTCGACTTGATATAGTCCTGATCGCCGCCCAGCCCGTAGAACTCCTGCCCGAAGGACAGCAGCACGCCGGCGTTCGGGTTCAGCCCGGTGCGCCGCGTGTCGTAGGTGTAGTTGTAGCCGAGACCGCTGGAGAACAGCCCGCCCTGCGCCGTCTCCCGCGCGAGGATGCCGGAGGCGCCGGTGTAATTGTCCATCTCGCGGTAGGCCGCGCTGTAGAGCAGTTGCAGCCGGCCGTTCTCGCTCACCGGGAAGGTCAGGCTGGGGCGGAAGGTGCCGATGGTGGTGTCATAGAGCGAGAAATCGCTATCGGTCTCGATCAGGCCGAATTTCAGGCCGAAGGCGACGTCACGGCCGAGGAAGGCCGGTTCGACGAAGTCGATATTGTAGTTGATGTTGTCCGCGCTCGCCGCGACCGAGGCAGACAGCTTCTGCCCGCGCCCGAGGAAGTTGCGCTCGGAAAAGCCGATCGAGACGCCAAAGCCGGAGCTAGTCGAATAGGACGCGCCGAAGGATAGCGTGCCGGTGGATTGCTCCTCGACGTCGACATCGACGACCACCTGGTCGGGGCGCGATCCCTCGCGCGCGTCGACCTCGGCGTTGGCGAAATATCCCAGTGCGCGGATGCGCTCGGCCGCCTCGCGGATTTCGCGCGGGTTGAAGGGGTCGCCTTCGACCGTGTCGAACTGCCGCCGGATGACGCGGTCGAGCGTGGTGGTGTTGCCCTCGATGTCGATCCGCTCCACGAAGACGCGCGGGCCGCGCACGATGGCGAATTCCACGTCGAGCGTGAGGTCGCGCTCATTACGGGTGATGCGCGGCTCGACCCGCAAGAAGTCGATTCCCTTGCGGATGCCGAGGCGCTCCATCCGGGCGATGGAGTTCTCGACCTGCGTCGGCGAATAGACGACGCCGGGCCGGATCTTGAGCACGGACTGGAACTCGTCCGCGTCCGCTTCGGGCAGGTCGCTGATCGTGGTGATCTGACCAAAGCGGAATTGCTGCCCTTCCTGCACGTTGAAGGTGATGAAATAGGTGTCGCGCTCACGCGCGAGTTCGGCGTTGACGCCGGTGACGCGGAAATCGACATAGCCGCGCGCGGCGTAGAAATCCGCGAGCACCTGCTTGTCGAACTCGATCCGGTCCTCGACGAAGGTGTCGCGGTTCACCAGCGCGCGGAAGATGCCCGCCTGCTTGGATTGCAGCACCCGGCGCAGACGCCGGTCGGAATAGGCGCGGTTGCCGACGATAGAGATGCGCTGCACCTCGATCTTCTTGCCCTCGAAGATCTCGAAGACGAGATCGACGCGGTTGTCGCTGCGCCGGATCACGCGCGGGGTGACGCGCGCGGCGCTGCGGCCGTTCTCGACATAGGCGTCGACGATGGTGGCCGCGTCGCGCTCGGCCTTGGCGGGGTTGAAGACCTGGCGCGGCGCGCTCTCGATGAAGCCGGAGAGGTCCTCGTTCTTGATCTTCTTGTTGCCCTCGAAGGAGATGCGCGAAATGGTCGGGTATTCCTTGACCCTGATCTCGAGCGTGCCGCCGCGGGGGTTGATCGTCACCTCCTCGAACAGGCCGCTGCCCAGGATGCGCTGGTAGGCGTCGTTCAACTCGCCCGCGCTGACCGTCTGACCGCGCGCGATTCCCGCGTAGCTGAGGATGGTCCCCGCCTCGATCCGCTGGTTGCCCTCGATCGAGACCGAGCTGAACCGGTAGGACTGCGCGTCAGCCGTTGCCGGAACCATGAGAAAGGTGAGCGAAACCAAGGCGATCAGCAGAACCGCACGCGCCGCGCATCCCAGGGGGTTCTTGATGGCGCGCGGCAGCCGCGATTCGTCGATGCATTTCATTGTTCAGCCCCCGTCAGACATCAATTGCCCAAGTCAGTAACGGGTCTGCAGAGTCTTGTCAAAATGGCATTCGACACCGTTTCGGGGGTGTGTCCCGGGGGGCGCAACGCCCCTGCCGTCCGCGTCAGAGAGAGCCGACGAACGAGCCTATGAAGGCCGCTCCGAAGAGCGCCGCGGCGATGGTACCGAGGTAAAGCAACCGATCCCAGTTGAGATCGACCAGAAGGCTCAGGCCGCGGTAACCGCCGATGATGGCTTGCATGGGTCTCTCCCTCTTTCCGAATCCGTGCTCGGATAAGGGTATGACGCGGCAATGTGGCGTTGAGCAGTGCGAAATTATGGCCAAACCAAGGCGGGGCGAGCGGCGCCCTCCGCCCGCGTCATGGGCAGAACAGGTCGTTGGTGAGCGCGAATACCATCAGCCCGAGAACCACCGTCAGCCCCGCCGTCATCAGGATGCGCAGCGCGCGGTCGCTGGGCGGTTTTCCGGTCACCGCCTCATAGGCGTAGAAGACGAGGTGTCCGCCATCGAGCACCGGGATCGGAAACAGGTTCAGAAGCCCGACCGCCGCCGACAGCACCGCGATGAACCAGATGAAGCTCTCGGCCCCCTGGCTCGCCATCGCGCCCGAGACCTGGGCGATGCCGATGGGTCCGGACATGTTGCAACTGCTGATCGCCCCGGTGACCATGTGGTACAGCCCCGAAAGCGAACTCTCGATGATCACGCCGGTCTGCGTCACCCCGCCCCAGAGCGCGGCGCCGGGCCCCAGCCTTTCGGTGCCCGGCTCGAACGCCCAGCCGCCGGCGATGCCGATGCGCCACTTGCTCTCGAATCCGCCGGCGTCCTGCATTTCGTCACGCGCCCGCGGCGCGAGCGCGAATTCGAGCATCCTGCCGTCGCGCCAGACATCGAGGCGCAGCACGCGCCCTTCGGACGCTTCGACCCGGTTCTTGAGTTGCTCGAACGACGCGATCGGCTCACCGTCCACGGCGGTGATGACGTCGCCCACCTGCATGTCGATGTCATAGGCCGCCGATTGCGGGGCAAGCTGGCTGACCAGCGGCGGCAAGGGGTGCGGCCCCGTCGCGGTGGTCTCGCTTTCGTCGCGCAGCACGCGATATTCCATCCGGGACGTGTCCGGCAGCGCCGCGCTGAACCGCTTGAACCCGTCTTCCTCCTCCGCGCCCGGCAGCGGCACGCCCGCCACGGCGAGCAGCCGGTCGCCCGGTTGCAGCGTCACGCCCTCGACCGGCAGGGGTTTCAGCGCGCCGATGCTGATCGGCTCGGTCGGCTTGCCCTGCACCATCATCACGCCGGCGAAAATCAGGATCGAGAGGACGAAGTTGAACACCGGCCCCGCCGCCACCGTCGCCGTGCGCGCCCAGAGCGGCGCGCCGTGCATCGTCTGACGCAGGCGCGCGGGGTCGTCGATCTCCTGCATCGCCTCCGTGTCCTTGCCGCTGGCGGCGTCCGCATCGCCCAGGAACTTCACGTAGCCGCCGAAGGGCAGCGCCGCCACCTGCCAGCGCGTCCCGCGCCCGTCCATCCGCGAGAACAGGACCGGCCCGAAGCCGAGGCTGAACACCTCCGCCTTGATCCCGCTCCAGCGCCCGACGATGTAATGCCCGTATTCGTGGATCGCCACGATCACCGACAGGGCGACGACGAACGCGAGAAGGGTTATGAAAACGCCGCCGAACTGCGGTATGAGACTGGCCATATCCAAGAGAAATCCTATTCCGCCCGAAGGATCGCGTGGGCATCAAGCTGCTGTCGTGCTAGGTGGTCCGCCCGGCGCACGGTTTCAAGCGTGATTTCGGGCGCGGCGAGGTCGGGATGCGCTTCGAGACTGTCGAGCACCGCCTCGACCAGGCCCGCCATTTCCATGAAACCGACCCGCCCGGCGATGAAATGATCAAGCGCGCGCTCCTTGGCGGCGTTGAACACCGCCCCGGCGAGCCCGCCCGCACGCATCACATGCCAGGCGAGGCCGAGCGCGGGATAGCGCGCCGGATCAGGCGCGGTGAAATCGAGCCGCCCGATCCGCGCCAGGTCCAGCGGCTCGACCGGCAGCGCGCGCCGCTCGGGCCAGTTGAGCGCATAACCGATCGCGTGGCGCATGTCCGGCGGCCCGACATGGGCCATAAGCCCCCCATCGCGGAACCCCACCAGCGCATGGATGATGGATTGCGGGTGGATGAGAACCTCGATCTGATCCGGGTCAAACCCGAAATATTCGCGCGCTTCAATGACTTCGAGCGCCTTGTTGAACATCGAGGCGGAATCGATGGTGATCCGCTGGCCCATGTTCCAGTTGGGATGGCAGGAGGCCTCGGCGACGCTGGCGCGATGCAGGTCCTTGAGCGGCCGATCGCGGAAGGCGCCGCCGCTGGCGGTGATGACGACGCGGCTCACCGCATCCGAATCCTCGCCCGCGAGCGCCTGGAAAATGGCGGAATGTTCGCTGTCCACCGGCAGGATGCGCGCACCGGCGACCCGCGCGCGGCGCATCATCAAGGGACCCGCCGCCACCAGAGATTCCTTGTTGGCGAGCGCCAATGTGCCGCCCTGGCCAAGCGCGGCCAGCCCCGGCGCGAGCCCCGCGGCGCCGACGATCGCCGACATGGTCCAGTCCGCGGGACGCTCGGCCGCGTCGATCAGCGCGCCTGCGCCCGCCCCGGCCTCCACCCCGCTGCCTGCAAGCGCGTCGCGCAGCGGTTCCAGCAGATCGTCATGGGCGGTCACCGCTATCTCGGCCTTGAACTCGCGCGCGTCCCGCGCAAGCTGCGCGATGTTGCGTCCGCCGGTCAGCGCCGCCACGCGGTAGGCGCCCTCCGGCGCGCGCCGCACGAGGTCGAGCGTGTTCTGACCGATCGAGCCGGTCGCGCCAAGGATGCTGAGCCGCCTCATGCGAGGCCGGGCGCCAGCCTGAGCGCCCACAGCAGCCCGACGATCAGCGCGGCCCCAAGCATGGCGTCGAACCGGTCAAGCACGCCGCCATGCCCGGGAATGATGTTCGAGCTGTCCTTGACGCCCGCCCGCCGCTTGAGCGCGCTCTCGAGGATGTCGCCCATCTGCCCCGCGAAGGCGACGATAACCGACACGGGCGCGAGCGCCGCGCCCGCCCCGAACCAGAGGCCGAAGACCAGCCCGACCAGCCCCGCCGCGACCCAGCCGCCGATGGTGCCGGACCAAGTCTTCTTGGGGCTGATGCGGGGCCAGAATTTCGGGCCGCCAAGGCTTCGCCCGACGAAGTAACCCGCCACGTCGGACGCGATGACGACGCAGATCAGCCACAGCACCCAACCCGGCCCAATCACGTCCCGCAGCAGGATCATGACGTGACAGCCAACCAGGATCGCCGCCGCGTAGCCGCCAAACCGATAGCGGTCGCGTTCCATCCGGCTCATCCCGGTCAGCGCCGCCGCCAGCAGAAGCGGCAGGGCCAGCGCGCCGGGTAGAAGCCACGCGAACGCGAGCGCCGCTGCGGCGAAACAGCCAAGCCCGACCGCCAGCCATCCCTGGCCGGGCGCGAACATGCGCGTCAGTTCCCATGTCATCACCCCGGCAAGCGCCCAGACGCCCATCGCGAAGACGATCCCGCCCAGCCGCAGCGCGATCGCGCCGAGGACGATCATCACCGCCGCCGAGATCACGCGCGGCGCGAGATCGCTCCATCGCGCGATGCCGCTCATGCGATCACGGCGCCGTATCGCCGGTCGCGCCTGCCGTAGCTCGCCACGAGGCCGGTAAAGATCTCGCGGCTGAAATCCGGCCAGAGCGTGTCGATGAATTCGTATTCGGCATAGGCCGACTGCCAGAGCAGGAAATTCGATATCCGCGCCTCGCCGCTGGTGCGGATCACGAGGTCCGGATCGGGCAGAACATGGGTGTCGAGGTAGCGCGCCAGCGTCTCTTCGGTCACGTCGGCCGGGTTCAGGCGGTCCGCCGCGACATCCTCGGCAAGGCGCTTGATCGCGCGGCCCACCTCGTCGCGGCTGCCATAGTTGATGGCGATCGTCAGGTGCACCCGATCGTTGTCCCGGGTCAGCTGCTCGAGCTCGTCCATCAGCGCGATCAGCTTCGCATCCAGCCGCAGCCGGTCGCCGATGAAGCGCACGCGCACGCCCTCGTCGCGCAGCGCGCGGGCCTCCTTGGTGATGTAGCGGCGGAAAAGGCTCATCAGCCCGGCGACCTCGGTCTGGGTGCGTTTCCAGTTCTCGGTGGAGAAGGCGAAGACGGTCAGGTACTTGACCCCGAGATCGGGGCAGGCCTCGACGATCTCGCGCACCCGCTTGGCGCCGGCGTGATGGCCGAACAGGCGGGGGCGGCCGCGCGACTGCGCCCAGCGACCGTTGCCATCCATGATGACGGCAACGTGGGTCGGGCCCGGGCGGGTCTCGCACCCTTTGTCGCTGGAATCGGGCATCAGACCTGCATGATCTCCGCCTGTTTCGTCTCGAGCGCCTCATCGACATGGCCGATGTAGTCGTCGGTCAGTTCCTGCACCGCGGTTTCCCAGAATTTCTGGTCGTCCTCCGACATGCCCTCGGCCTTGGCCTTCTTGATCTGGTCCATCCCGTCGCGGCGCACGTTGCGCACGGCGACGCGGGCGTGCTCGGCATAGGTCGAGGCCACCTTGGTCAGCTCGCGGCGGCGCTCCTCGTTGAGCTCGGGGATGGGCAGCATGATGATCGTGCCGTTCATCTGCGGATTGATTCCCAGCCCGCTCTCGCGCAGCGCCTTTTCCACCTTGTTGACCAGGCTCTTGTCCCAGACGTTGATGGTGACCATGCGCGGTTCGGGGACGTTGACGGTGCCGACCTGGTTGATCGGCGTCATCTGGCCGTAAGCGTCCACCATCACCGGTTCGAGCATGGAGGCCGAGGCCCGTCCCGTGCGCAGCGACGCGAACTCGCTCCTGAGGTTGGTCATCGCGCCTTTCATGCGCCGCTCGAGATCGTCGGTATCGAGGATGAATTCGTCGGACACGTATGCCTCCCGTCAGTCGTTTGTCACGCAGTCATATCTCGTCGGGGCCACCCTTAGAACAGGGAGGCGGCGTTGTATAGCGCCCTGCGCACCCCGCGTCAGTCGTGGACGCGGGTATAGGTGCCCTGCCCGGCCAGAATGCCACGGAACCCGCCCGGTTCCTCGAGGCTGAAGACGATGATCGGCAGGTTGTTGTCCCGCGCCAGCGCGATGGCGCTCGCGTCCATAACCTTGAGGTGCTTGCTCAGCACCTCGTCATAGGTGATGTCGGGGTAATGCACGGCATCCTCGTGGGTCATGGGATCCTTGTCATAGACCCCGTCGACCTTGGTGCCCTTGAAGATCGCCTCGCAGGCCATCTCGTTGGCGCGCAGCGTGGCGGCGGTGTCGGTGGTGAAATAGGGGTTGCCGGTGCCCGCGGCGAAGATGCAGACGCGCTTCTTTTCCAGGTGGCGCACCGCGCGGCGCCGGATATAGGGCTCGGCCACTTCATCCATGCGGATGGCGGAAATCACCCGGCAATAGACGCCGAGGCTTTCCAGCGCGCTCTGCATCGCGAGCGCGTTCATCACGGTGGCGAGCATCCCCATGTAATCGGCGGTCGTGCGCTCCATCCCCTGCGCGCTACCCTGAAGGCCGCGAAAGATGTTGCCGCCGCCGATCACCATGCAGATTTCGACGCCCATGTCATGCACGCTCTGAACCTCGCGCGCGATCCGCTCGACCGTGGGCGGGTGCAGCCCGTAGGTCGCGTCGCCCATCAATGCCTCCCCCGAGATCTTGAGCATCACGCGTTTGAACGTGGTCCTTGGGGTCTCGGCGTTGCTCATCGGGCGGGCTCCGTTCTGCTTGCTGGCATCCGCGCGCAAACTGTCGCAAAGCGGTGCAAACTGCAATGCAAGAAAGCCCCGCCAGGGCGCAAACCCGCCCGTTCCCGCCTCCTGTCGCGGCGCGATGGCGCAAATCGGGGATTAAAACCCGCCTGCAAACGCAGTAGGCAAACCCCATGCGCGCCCCGCCAGACATCCCCCCCGATCGCCCGGTCCTGATCGCCGGGGCGACCGCATCGGGAAAATCCGCGCTCGCGCTGGACATCGCTGCGCGGGACGGCGGCGTGGTCGTCAATGCGGACGCGCTCCAGGTGTTCGCCAACTGGCGGATCCTCTCGGCCCGCCCCAGTCGGGAGGACGAGGCGCGCGCGCCCCATGCGCTCTATGGCCACGTGCCCGGCGACGCGCCCTACTCGGTCGGGCACTGGCTGCGCGAGGTCGCTCCGCTCCTGCGCGGGCCCGAACGCCCGATCATCGTCGGGGGCACGGGGCTCTATTTCACGGCGCTGACGGAAGGGCTGGCCGATATCCCGCCGATCCCGCCGGAAGTGCGCGCAAGGGCGGATTCGCTGCGCCGCGACGGCGCGCTCGAGGCGATGATCGCCGCCCTCGACGCTGAGACGCGCGCGCGGATCGACACCGCCAACCCGATGCGGGTCCAGCGCGCCTGGGAGGTGCAGACCGCTACCGGGCGCGGCCTCGCCCAGTGGCAGGACGCGACCCCGCCGCCGCTCCTGTCGCTGGCCGCGGCGGCGGCGCTTGTGCTGGACTCGCCGAAGGCGTGGCTCACGCCCCGGATCGAGCGGCGGTTTGAGCAAATGATCGCCGACGGCGCGCTTGACGAAGCGCGCGCGAACATGCCTGACTGGACCCCGGAGCGGTTGTCGTCGAAAGTGATCGGCGCGGCTGAACTTATCGCGCATCTGCGCGGGGAAATGACGCTTGCCGACGCCCGCGAGGCCGCGCTGATCGCGACCCGGCAATTCGCCAAGCGTCAGCGGACATGGTTCCGCGCCCGCATGAAATCATGGTCGTGGATCGACCCGCCCGAATCGGGTTGATTTCCAAAATACGATCTTTCAGGCTGGGTTTGCGCGCCTGATGTGACAATCCTTGACGAAACGCAATCATTCTGGAGATCGGATGACCCAGAGACCGCAGATCATGACATTGGCGCAATGGTCCCGTGGCGCCGCCTGGCGGCTTGGCCTGCTGCACAGTATCGGCGCGCATGCGCTGGTCTGGGTGACGCGCGGCCAGGCCCGGGCGACGGTAGACGGCATCCGCCGCGGCGTCGGGGTTCACAACGCGCTGGCGATCCCGGCTGGCACGCTGTTCTCGCTCGACCTGGGCGCGCAGAGCTTTGGCCTCGTCTGCCTGATCCCGCCCGGCGGTCCGGCGCTCATGCCCGACGAGACGCATCACCTGCGCGTCCGCGAGGTTCACGCGCAACTCGAACTCACGGCGCTGATGGACGCGATGCAGCGCGAAAGCACCGAGCGGCGCGACTTCAGCGACGAGGCCTTGGGCGCCCATGCCGCGTTGATGACCGTCTGGCTGCGCCGCGCGATGATCCTGCACGAGACCCCGGCGACGGCCACGGCAGGGCAACGGCTGGTGTCGGCTTACGCGGCGATGGTCGCGCGCGATTTCCACACCCCGATGCTGATGGCCGATTACGCCCGCGACCTCGGCGTGACGCCGACGCATCTCACGCGGTCCTGCCGTCAATGCTCGGGGCTGACCGCGGCGGACTTCCTGACCCAGCGCAGTCTGCACGCCGCGCGCGAGATGATCGAGGACGGCGGCGATTCGATCCGCCACGTCGCGGTGCAGCTCGGGTTCAACAGCGCGGCGTATTTCTCGCGCTTCATCCTGCACCACACCGGTGAGACGCCCTCGACCCTGCGCAAGCAGGCGCAGAAGTTGAAGCACGCCGCCTAAGACGGGCGCGCTCAGCTTCCCCAGATCACCCGGACGTAGTTCATGGTTTCCTTGTAGGGCGGAACGCCGCCGTATTTGCGCACCGCCTGCGGCCCCGCGTTATAGGCCGCCAGCGCAAGCCGCCATGAGCCGAACTCGCGGTACTGCTGGGCGAGATAGCGCGCGCCGCCCTCGAGATTCTGCCTCGGATCGTGCGGATCGACCCGCAGCACCGCCGCCGTTCCGGGCATGAGCTGCGCCAGCCCGATCGCGCCCTTGTGCGACAGCGCGGTCGCCTTCCAGGCGGATTCCTGCTGGATCAGCCGCAAAAACAGATCCTCGGGTACGCGGTGACGCCGCGCCGCGGCCTTGGCGAGAACGAGATACTCGCCGCGATACGCGCCGGAATAGGACTTGGCGGCGCTGCCCCACTTGGTCGGCGTGTTGATCTTCTGGGGCTGCAACCGGACCGAGGCCTTGTATTGCCTCGCCGCGCGATTATCGAGCACGCTGGTCTGAGACTTGAACTGCTTGACCCGGTTCTTGGTTGACAGAATATCGGCATGCGCGGCGGTTCCGCCCGCCGCGGCGAATGCCAAAGTGGCGCAGACTATCCTGATCATGCTGAATTATGTCCCCGTCCCGATTGGCGCCATAATAACGATTCGGCGCCGTTTTTCCAGCATTCCCGGTTTGCTCGGAGCCATTCCCGCGAAACTCTCCAGTATTTCGCGCCAATTTTAACCTTCCCTTCATGGCGCGCGGGTGATGTAAACGACGCAACGCAATGCTCACGTGAACCATCAGGGAGACGATAATGGCCGGCTCGGTAAACAAGGTAATTCTCATCGGCAATCTGGGCCGCGATCCCGAGGTGCGTACGTTCCAGAACGGCGGCAAGGTGTGCAATCTGCGCGTCGCCACGTCCGAGACCTGGAAGGACAAGAACACCGGCGAGCGGCGCGAGCGCACCGAGTGGCACTCGGTCGCGATCTTCAACGAAGGGCTGGTGCGGATCGCCGAGCAATATCTGCGCAAAGGTTCCAAGGTCTACCTTGAAGGGCAGCTACAGACCCGCAAATGGCAGGACCAGTCCGGGCAGGATCGCTATTCCACCGAGGTCGTGCTTCAGGGGTTCAACGGCACGCTGACGATGCTCGACGGTCGCAGCGGTGGCGGCGGCGGGGATTTCGGCGGACCCTCGGATGATGGCCGCGGGGGCGATTACGGTGGTCCATCGGGACCGGGCGGCGGTTCCACCCCGGGCGGCCCGGCGCGCGACTTCGACGACGACATCCCGTTCTGATCGCGGTTTGAACAAGACAGAACGCGCGCAGCATTTTCATGCTGCGCGCGTTCCGCGAAACCCTGCGGGCGCCCTCAGAAGAATGCCTGCAACCCGGTCTGCGCCCGCCCGAGGATGAGCGCGTGCACGTCATGCGTGCCCTCGTAGGTGTTCACCGTCTCGAGGTTCATCATGTGGCGGATGACCTGGAATTCCTCGGAAATCCCGTTGCCGCCGTGCATGTCCCGCGCCATGCGCGCGATGTCGAGCGCCTTGCCGCAGTTGTTGCGCTTAATGAGCGAGATCATCTCGGGCGCGGCGTTGGCCTCGTCCATCAGCCGGCCCACGCGCAGCGCTGCCTGAAGGCCAAGCGTGATCTCGGTCTGCATGTTGGCGAGCTTCAGCTGGAAAAGCTGCGTCTGCGCGATGGGCCGCTTGAACTGGTGCCGGTCGAGCCCGTATTGCCGCGCCGCGTGCCAGCAGAACTCGGCCGCGCCCATCGCTCCCCATGCGATGCCGTAACGCGCCCGGTTGAGACAGCCGAACGGCCCCTTGAGCCCTTGCACGTTGGGCAATAGCGCCTCTTCTCCGACCTCGACATCCTTCAGCACGATCTCTCCGGTGACGGAGGCGCGCAGGCTCTGCTTGCCCGCGATCTTGGGCGCGGAGAGCCCCTTTGCGCCCTTGTCGATGACGAAGCCGCGGATCTTGCCCTCGTGCGCGTCGGACTTGGCCCAGACGACGAAGACATCCGCGATCGGGCTGTTGGAAATCCACATCTTGGATCCGTTGAGGACATAGCCGCCATCGGTCTTGACCGCCCGCGTCTTCATCCCCGCCGGATCGCTGCCCGCGTCCGGCTCGGTCAACCCGAAACAGCCGATCAGCGTGCCGTCGGCAAGGCCCGGCAGGTATTTGCGGCGCTGCTCCTCGGAGCCGTAGGCGTAGATCGGATACATCACCAGGCTGGATTGCACCGACATCATCGAGCGATAGCCCGAATCGACGCGCTCGATCTCGCGCGCGACAAGACCGTAGCCGACATAGCCGCCGCCGAGCCCGCCGTATTCCTCCGGGATGGTGGTGCCCAATAGGCCCATCTCGCCCATCTCGGGGAACAGTTCGGGCGCGACGGTTTCCTCGGCATAGGCCTTGATGACGCGCGGCTGGAGCTTCTCCTGCGCGAAGGTGCGCGCGCTCTGCGCGATCATGCGCTCGTCTTCCTCGAGCTGGTCGCTCAACCGGAAGGGATCCTCCCAGTCGAAACTGCCGAGATCGGGCGCGTCCTTGGCTTTGAGTTTGGGGGCGTCGAGGCTCATGTCGGTCCTTTCTTGCGCTTGTCGCGTGTCTCAATCCGATTTGCGCGCAGTTTACCGGCTGGCGCGACGGAGAACCAGCGAGGTTTTTGAATTGGACGGCAAATAGACGCGCGATCAGCCCAGCGGTTGCAGCCCGTCGCGGAAACGGCGCATGTTCTCCTGGTAGTGCAGCGCGCTGGCCTTCAGCATCTCGATCTGCTGTTCGCCCAACTCGCGCACCACCTTGCCCGGCGCGCCCATCACGAGGCTGCCACCGGGGATCGTCTTGCCTTCCGTCACAAGCGCCCCCGCCCCGATCAGGCAATTGTCGCCGATGACCGCGCCGTTCAGGATCGTCGCCCCCATACCGACCAGGGAGTTTTCGCCGATGGTGCAGCCGTGCAGCATCGCCTTGTGCCCGATGGTGCAGCCCGCCCCGATCGTCAGCGGAAAGCCCATGTCGGTGTGCATGACGGTGTTTTCCTGCACGTTCGTGCCGGCGCCGATGGTGATCGGCTCATTGTCGCCGCGCAGCGTGGCGCCGAACCAGACCGAGGTCGCCGTTTCCAGAATCACCCGCCCGATCACGTTGGCGTCCGGCGCGATCCAGAAATCGCCGTCCCCGGGCAGTTCGGGTTCATGGCCCTCAAGTGCGTAGAGCGTCATTGCAAATCCTCGAATTCAAGTTGCAGGTTGCGCACATGCTCGATCAGGCCGGGCTGCTGGATGCGGCGCAGCCGCGCCGCCTCGATGATCCCTTTGAGGCGCTCGTTGGTCTCGTCGAGGTCGTCATTGACGAGAACGTAATCGTATTCCGCCCAATGGCTTATCTCGTCCCAACTCTTGAGCATCCGCTTGGCGATCACCGCCGCGCTGTCCTGCCCGCGCCCTTCAAGGCGGCGGCGCAGCTCGGCGATGCTGGGCGGCAGGATGAAGATCGACAGCGTGTGCTTGCCCAGGTCCGAGTTCTGGATTTGCTGTGCGCCCTGCCAGTCGATATCGAAGAGCACATCGCGCCCCGCGTCGATCGCCGCCTCCACCGGCGCCTTGGGCGAGCCGTAGAAATTGCCGAACACATGCGCGTGCTCCAGCATCTCGCCCTGCCCGACGTCGTGGCGGAACTGCGCCTCGGTCAGAAACCGGTAGTCGCGCCCGTCGACCTCGCCCTCGCGCGGCGCGCGCGTGGTCGCCGAAACCGAGAAGCTGAGCGTATCGTCCCACGCGAGCAGCCGGCGCGACAACGTCGATTTCCCCGCCCCCGAGGGCGAGCTCAGGATGATCAGAAGTCCGCGCCGCGCTTGCGTCATCGCCCCCCCTCCTGCCTTCTTCTTGCGTCAAATATCCCGGTGGTGACGGCGGATTTTACCCACGGGGAAACCCGTTGGAGGGGGTGAAACCCCCTTGCCCCCACCGGCCTCATCGCACCGTCACTCGACATTCTGCACCTGTTCGCGCATCCGGTCGATCACCGCCTTGAGCGCGAGCCCCACGGAGGTCAGCGCCGGGGACTGGGCCTTCGCGCAGAGCGTGTTGGCCTCGCGGTTGAACTCCTGCATCAGGAAGTCGAGCTTGCGCCCCACCGGCCCGTCCTGCCCCAGAAGCGCGCGCGCCGCGTCGACATGAGTGCGCAGGCGGTCGATCTCCTCGGTGACGTCGGACTTGACCGCGATCAGCGCCAGTTCCTGCGCGATGCGCCCCTCGTCCACGCCCTCGGCATTGTCGAGCACTCGCGCCAGCGCGTTCCCCAACGCCTCGCGCGCCTCGTCCGCGCGCGCGGCGGCGGCATCGGCGGCCGCGGCGGTCAGTTCCGCCACCTCGTCAAGCTGCGCGATCAGCAGCGCGTGCAGCGCCGTGCCCTCGGTCGAGCGCATCTCGAGAAACGCGGCCAGCGGCGTTTCGAGATCCGCGATCAGCGCCTTGCGCAATGCGCCTGTGTCCTCTTCGGCGCTCGCCGTTTCCAGCACGCCGCGCACGGCAAGCACGTCGCCCGGCCGCGCTGGCGCCAGCGAGAGCCCCCGCGCCATCGCGCGCGCCTCCACCTCGGCCATCGCGTCCAGCACGTCGGCAAGCTGCGCCTCGTTCAGGCGCAACTGTCCGGCCTGTTCGTCGGCCTGCACCCGCAGGTTCAGCGACAGGTTGCCCCGCGCTACCGCACCCGAGAGCCGCGCGCGCAGCCCCGCTTCGAGCCCCTCGATCCAGTCGGGCGCGCGCAGCCGAAGATCGAATCCCTTGCCATTGACGGCGCGCAGCTCCCACGTCCAGGAATACGCGCCAAAGGCCCCCCGCGCGGCGGCGAAACCGGTCATCGAATTAAGCAAGCCGCCCTCCCTGTCATTACCCGCGCCCGGGCGATCGTCGCCCGCGCTGCGCGCGACCATACGGTGTTTCGAGAAAAACCTGCAACACGGCTTTTCACGACGGGCCAAGGCGGCTATTCCTGAGGCACGCGGCCTGACCGTGCAGGAGGTTAACCAGGCAGGCGGGATTTTAGACAAAACCGCGTTCAATTATGTGATATTGCCGATCAGGCGCCCAAGGGGAATCATCCGGCGCCGCGCAGGACGAGTGAAGGAGATGGTGCGATGTGCGATGATACGCCGGAGGAACCGCCCAAGACTGACGCCGCCGGCCGCCGGGTAACGCGCCGCATAGCGCGCGAGGATACCCAGCTGGCCGATTTCGTACGCTACTGGGACAGCCGCCGCGAAGGCGGCGACGCGCCCTACCGCTCAGAGATCGACCCGAGGGGAATCAGGCCCCTGCTGTCCAACGCTCTCATCGCCGAGCGGATCGCGCCGGGCATCGCGCGGCTGCGGGTCGCGGGGGCGCATCTGTCCGACCTCATGGGCATGGAGGTCCGCGGCATGCCGCTCAGCGCGTTCATCGCGCCCGAGGACCGGGACGCGCTGGCCGATCATCTCGTGCGGCTGTTCGACGAACCCGCGACCGTGCGCCTGACGCTGAGCGCGCCGGGTGGGCCTGGTCGCGCGGCGCTTGGCGGGACGCTGGTGCTGCTGCCGTTGCGCAGCGATCTCGGGGATGTTTCGCGCGCGCTCGGCTGCCTCGTCACGCACGGGCAGATCGGCGCAGGCCCGCGCCGTCTCAATATCGACGACAGCATGATCACGCCGCTCGGGATCGGCATCGGGACGCAGGCGCCGGAGGAAGATCCCGAACTCGCCGGGGAATATTTCGCCTATGAGCCGCGCTTGCGCGCGGAGCGTCCCTATCTGCGGCTGATCCGCGACAACTGAAACCCGCTGGGGTGGCCGGGCGCGCCCGCCCGGCCGCGCCTGGTTCAGACCGCTTCGGCGTGCAGGCCGTCCGATCGCAAGCTCGACAGCTCCTCGGCCACGAGGAACGCCAACTCCAGCGATTGCGACGCGTTGAGGCGCGGATCGCAGGCGGTGTGGTAGCGGTCGCTCAGGTTCTCGTCGCTGACCGCGTGGACGCCGCCGGTGCATTCGGTCACGTCCTGGCCGGTCATCTCGAAATGCACGCCGCCGGGAATCGTGCCCTCGGCCTTGTGAACGCCGAAGAAGTCGCGGACCTCGCGCAGCACCGAATCGAACGGACGCGTCTTGTAGCCGCTCGCCGACTTGATCGTGTTGCCATGCATCGGGTCGCAGACCCAGAGAACATTCGCCCCCTCTTCCTCTACCGCCCGGACGAGCCGCGGCAGATGTTCGCCCACGTTGCCCGCCCCGAAGCGCGCGATCAGGGTGAGCCGGCCCGCCTCGTTCTGCGGGTTCAGCCGTTCCATCAGGCGCTTGAGATCCTCGGCGCTGGTGGTCGGCCCGCATTTGAGCCCGATCGGGTTCAACACGCCGCGCGCGAATTCCACATGCGCGCCGTCCGGCTGCCGGGTGCGGTCGCCGATCCAGATCATGTGCCCCGAACCTGCCAGCCAGTTGCCCGACGTGGTGTCGAGCCGGCACAGCGCCTCTTCATATTCCAGCAGCAGGGATTCATGGCTTGTGTAGAAGTCCACCGTCTGCAGCGAGGCGTTGCTGTCGCCGTTGACGCCCGCGGCCTTCATGAAGTCGAGCGCGTCGCTGATCCGGTTGGCCATGTCGCGGTAGCGTTCCGTTTCGTCATCCTTGGTGAACCCGAGCGTCCAGCTATGGACCTTGTGCATGTCCGCGTAACCGCCCTTGGAAAAGGCGCGCAGCAGGTTCAGCGTCGCCGCCGCCTGGGTGTAGGCCTGCAACATGCGGTTCGGATCGGGCGCGCGGGCCGCCTCGGAGAACGCGAGCTCGTTGATGATGTCGCCGCGGTAGCTGGGCAGCTCGACCCCGTTCTGCGTCTCGGTGGGCGCGCTGCGCGGCTTGGCGAACTGGCCGGCCATGCGGCCCACCTTGACCACCGGCACCTTGGCCGCATAGGTCAGCACCATCGCCATCTGCAGCATCACCTTGAACGTGTCGCGGATCGCGTTGGCGCTGAACTGGTCGAAGGATTCGGCGCAGTCCCCGCCCTGGAGCAGGAAGGCCTCGCCGCGCGACGCGGCGCCCAGTTCGGCCTTGAGGCTGCGCGCCTCGCCGGCGAAGACCAGCGGCGGGAATTGCGCCAGCCGCGCCTCGGCGTCGCGCAGCGCGACCGGGTCGGTATAATCCGGCATCTGCACCCGCGGTTTCGCGCGCCAGTCCGATTTTTGCCAATCCGTCATGATCCCGGTCTCCACTCAGAAGTATCGCGCCGCGAGGTTTACCAAAACCGCCCGCGATAGGCCATACGGCGATTTGGCGAAATCGGGTGGCATGCCCATATGATGGGATGAAGGCGCGCGTTCGCCGGAATTCAAGTGTGAACCAAGGGAATCCCGCATCCAGAAAGCGCGATTTTCCCAGCCATCTCTTGTCTTCCGGAGCATTTTGATGAACATCCGGCATGAGGGGATGCAAGGGGAAAGGCATTACCGATGATGGATCACCCGGCCAAGGCCCATTCCGAAATGCACGCCGCCCCGCGCCGCTTCGTGTTCGTTCTCGTCGAGAATTTCACGCTGCTGAGCTTTGCCGCCGCCATCGAATGCCTGCGCATCGCCAACCGGCTGTCCGAACGCCAGCTATACGAATGGATCGTCGCGGGCGACACCGAGGACACGATCAAGTGCTCCGCCGGGGCGCGGTTCAAGGTCGATATTTCCCTTGACGAACTGAACCGCGACGACACCGTGCTGGTCTGTGGGGGCACCGACATCCAGCAAGTCACGACCAAGCGGCTGCTGAGCTGGGTTCGCCGCGAGGCCCGCCGCGGGATCAAGATCGGCGGGCTCTGCACCGCGTCCTACGTGCTCGCCAAGGCCGGCCTTCTGGACGGGAAGCGCGCCACGATCCACTGGGAGAACCACGACAGCTTTGCCGAGGAATTCGACGAGGTCGACCTCACCAAGTCGGTGTTCACGGTCGACGGAAACCGGATGACCACGGCGGGCGGCACGTCCTCCATCGACCTGATGCTGAAACTCATCGCCGACGACCACGGCGAGAAGCTCGCCAATGCGGTCGCCGATCAGCTGATCTACAGCTCCATCCGCACCGATCAGGACACGCAGCGCCTTTCGGTTCCCACCCGGATCGGCGTGCGCCACCCCAAGCTGAGCCTGGTGATCCAGATGATGGAGGCCAATATCGAGGAACCCATCAGCCCCTCGATCCTGGCCAAGGAGGCGGGCATGTCCACGCGGCAGCTCGAACGGCTGTTCCGTCGCTACCTCAGCCGCTCGCCCAAGCGGTATTACATGGAACTGCGCCTGCAAAAGGCGCGCAACCTGTTGATGCAGACCGACATGACGGTCATCAACGTGGCGCTCGCCTGCGGATTTTCGTCGCCGTCGCATTTCTCGAAATGCTACCGCGCGCATTACGACACGACCCCCTACCGCGAACGCGGCGCGCACGCCTCGCGCCTGTCGGTCTGAGCCGCGCCTATACGGGCGGCGTGAAGTCGCGGCGCGCCTGCGCCGCCTTGTCGCGCAGGGCGCAGCCCTCGGCGTGGTCGTTGATCAGCCCCATCGCCTGCATGAAGGCGAACACCGTGGTCGGCCCGAGGAATTTCCAACCGCGTTTCTTCAAAGCCTTCGACAGCGCGACGGAGGCGTCCGAGGTCGTCACGCTCTGGGGTTCGGGCAGCGTGTCGGCGGGCGGCTCGAACCGCCAGACGAACGCGGCGAGCGATCCTTCAGTCTCCACCAGCTCGCACATGCGCTGCGCGTTGTTGATCGTCGCATCGATCTTCTGCCGGTTGCGCACGATCCCGGTATCGGCCATCAGCCGCGCGCGATCCGCCGCATCAAATCGCGCGACCTTGCGATGATCGAACCCGGCGAAGGCCGCGCGGAAATTGTCGCGCTTGTTCAGGATCGTGCGCCAGCTCAGGCCCGACTGAAAGCTTTCGAGGCAGAGTTTCTCGAACAGCCGGGTGTCGTCCCCGACCGGAAAGCCCCATTCGGCGTCGTGATAGGGCAGGAATTCCGGCACGGTCCCGCACCAGGCGCAGCGCGCCTTGCCGTCCGGGCCGATGATCGTTCTGTCCATCCGTCACCCCTTTGGGACTCAGGCGCGCTTGCCCTTGATCTGCGCGATCTCCAGCAGGTCGAGCACCCGCGCCTCGATCTGCTCCGCGCCGAGACCCGCGACCGCGTACATGTCCGCCGGGCTCGCCTGGTCGATGAAGATGTCGGGCAGCATCATCGAGCGATACTTGAGCCCGGTGTCGAACACGCCCTCCTCGGCCAGAAGCTGCGCCACGTGGCTTCCGAACCCGCCGACGGCGCCTTCCTCGATGGTCAGCAGCACCTCGTGCCGTGCGGCGAGCGACAGGATCAATTCGCGGTCTAGCGGCTTGGCAAAGCGCGCGTCGGCGATCGTGGGCGTGATGCCGCGCGCGGCCAGCGCTTCGGCTGCGCGGCGCGCTTCGCCCAGGCGCGCGCCGTAACTCAGGATCGCAACCCGTTGACCTTCCTCGATGATCCGGCCCTTGCCGATTTCGAGTGTCTGGCCGCGCTCGGGCAAGTCCACGCCTTCGCCCTCGCCACGCGGATAGCGGAACGCGATGGGGCCTTCGTCATGCGCCGCCGCCGTCGCGATCATGTGGACAAGCTCGGCCTCGTCCGCGGCGGCCATGACCACGAACCCCGGCAGGTTGGCGAGAAAGGCAATATCGAAACTGCCCGCATGGGTGGCCCCGTCCGCCCCCACCAACCCCGCGCGGTCAATCGCGAACCGCACCGGCAGGCGCTGGATCGCCACGTCATGCACGACCTGGTCGTAACCGCGTTGCAGGAAGGTCGAGTAGAGCGCGCAGAACGGCCGCAGCCCCCCGGCCGCCATCCCGGCCGAGAACGTAACTGCGTGCTGTTCGGCAATTCCAACGTCGAAACAACGACTTGGATAGCGTTCCTGAAACTGGTTCAGCCCGGTGCCGCCCGACATGGCGGCGGTCACCGCGACGATGCGTTCGTCCCGCGCCGCATGTTCGACCAACGCGCGCCCGAAGACGGAGGTATAGCTCGGCGCGTTGCCGGGGGCCTTCTTCTGTTTGCCGGTGGCGGGGTCGAACTTGGCCGTCGCGTGCCCACCGTCGCTCGCGGCCTCGGCGGGGGGATAGCCCTTGCCCTTCTTGGTGAGCACATGCAGCAGGATCGGACCCGTCGCGCGCTGCCGCACCGTTCGCAGCACCGGCAAGAGTTGCTCGATGTCATGCCCGTCGATGGGGCCGACATAGGAAAATCCCAACTCCTCGAACAGCGTGCCGCCCACCGCGAGCCCCTTGAGCATGTCCTTGGCGCGGCGCGCGCCCTCCTGGAACGGCTCTGGCAAGAGCGACACCGCCCCCTTGGCCGCGGCCTTGAATTCCTGGAACGGCTCTCCGGCGTAAAGCCTTGAAAGGTAGGACGAAAGCGCGCCGACCGGCGGAGCGATGGACATCTCGTTGTCGTTCAGGATGACGATCAGCCGCTTGTTCAGCGCGCCGGCGTTGTTCATCGCCTCGAAGGCCATGCCGGCGCTCATCGCGCCATCGCCGATCACCGCGATCGCGTCGCCATGCCCCGTGTCGCAGGCGCCGCCGAGGTCGCGCGCCACGGCGAAGCCCAACGCCGCGCTGATCGAGGTGGAGCTGTGCGCCGCGCCGAACGGGTCGAAAGGCGACTCGCTGCGCTTGGTGAATCCGCTCAGCCCGCCCTTCTGACGCAGGGTGCGGATGCGGTCGCGCCGCCCGGTCAGGATCTTGTGCGGGTAGGACTGGTGGCTCACGTCCCAGATGATCTTGTCGCGGGGCGCATCGAATACGGCGTGCAGCGCGACGGTCAGTTCCACCACGCCAAGACCCGCGCCAAGATGCCCGCCCGTCTCGCTCACGGCGCTGATCGTCTCGGCGCGCAATTCGTGGGCAAGCTGCGCAAGCTCGTCGTCGCTCAGCCGCTTGAGATCCGCGGGACTCTCGACACGGTCGAGCAGCGGGGTATCGGGACGGTTGGACATCGGTGCGGCTGCCCTCCTCGGGGCGAATGTCAGGTCTTACGCGAGATAACGAACCCGGCCAGTTGCCGCAAGGTTTCGGCATCGCTTCCGTAAACAGATAGCGCGTCGCGGGCCTCGTCAACCAGCGCCGCCGCCCGTTGCCGGGCCGCATCTAGGCCCAGGAGCGACACGAAGGTCGCCTTGTTCGCCGCCGCGTCCTTGCCCACCGCCTTGCCCGCGGCGCCCGTATCGCCGGTCACGTCAATCACGTCATCCTGTATCTGGAACGCAAGGCCAAGCGCCCCGGCGTAGCGCGTGAGCGCACCGGTATCGGCGCCCGCCATTCGCGCGCCGCAGGTCGCCGCCCACGCGAACAGCGCGCCGGTCTTGCCCGCCTGGAGCGCGGTGATCTCGGCCAGATCAAGGGGCCGGGGCGCGGTCTCGGCGGCGATGTCGCGCGCCTGGCCGAGCACCATACCCTGCCCGCCCGCGGCCCGCGCCAGCCCGCGCGCGAGATCGGCGCGCAATTCGCCGTCGCCGACATCGGGATGCGTCACCAGCTCGAAGGCGAGCGCCTGGAGCGCGTCGCCGGTCAGGATCGCCGTCGCCTCGTCCCATTTCACATGCACTGTCGGCTGGCCGCGGCGCAGAGCGTCGTCGTCCATCGCCGGCAGATCGTCATGCACGAGGCTGTAGGCGTGCATCGCCTCGATCCCGGCGGCGGGCCAGAGCGCGCGCGCCTGCGCCACGCCATGCAGCAACGCCCCCTCGAGCACCAGCATCGCGCGGATCCGCTTGCCGCCGCGCGTGGCGTAGCGCATGGCCTGCGCCACGTCGTCCGTTCCGAAGGGGCGCAGCACGTCGTCGAGATGCGCCGCCACCGCCTCGCCCGCGGCCCTGAGCCTGTCCTGCACGGGCGTTACTGCCCCTCCACGGGCGTCGTTCCCAGCGGCTGCCCGTCCCCGTCAAGGGTGATCGCGGCAACCTTCTCCTCGGCTTCCTTCAGCTTGTCCTCGCAGCGTTTCTTGAGCGCGGCGCCGCGTTCATACAGCGTGATCGACGCTTCGAGCGGCACGTCGCCGCGCTCGAGCTTGCCGACCACCTGTTCGAGTTCGGCCATCGCCTCTTCAAAGCTCATCTCCGAAACCGCCTTGTCGGTCATCGCGCGTCTCCCTGCCTCGCAATCGCGCGCACCTTAGACGCGCGCGCGGCAGGGTTCAATTCGGTTGACGCGCCCCGGGCCATCCGCTCAAGTGACGCCATGCCCAATGCGCCCGAAGGCCGATGACCGATCTCGAGACCAGCCTGATCATTGCCCGAAAGCTCGAGGCGGCAGGCGCCCATGATCCCTCTCTCGCCATGCTGGAGCCGCTCGAAATCATCCGTCACGTCCCCGCCAAACGGGTGATTTTTCGCGCGATGTTCAGGGAAACCCGCGCGGTCGTGCGGCTCTCCCTGCGCCCCGATGGCGGCGCGACCGCCGCCGAATGGGACGAGATGCAGCGCCTCTGGCCCCACATGGCCGAGGGGCGCTTCCGGATCGCGCGTCCGCTTCACGCCTGCCCCGGGCATGGCGTGATCATCGTCGAGGACGTGCGCGGCGTCCCGCTGCTCGAACACCTCCGGTCGCTTGCGCCGCCTGCCCGCCCGCCCTGGCTGCACGCCGCCGCCGACTGGCTGCGCGCCAGCACCGCGATGTCCGAATCCTGGCGCCCCGCGGCGCCCGAGGGCTGGCTGCGCCGCGCCGAGAGCGCCGCCGAACAGCAACCCTTCGCGCAGATAGCGGCGCATGAGGCCGGGATTCTCGCGGAAATGCAGCGCCTCGCCGCGCGGATGGATGCAACGCAGTGGCGCGTCGCCATCACGCATGGTGATTTCCACCCCAACAACCTCATCGCCGAGGGCGACCGCCTGACGGGCATCGACACCGGCGGCTCGCACCGCCTGCCGATCTACAAGGACATGGCGCGGTTCCTGATGCACCTGGGACGACGGCGCATCAACTTGGGCGGACCGCGCCGGTTCGGCGTCAGCCGCGCGGGGCTCGACGCCTTCGCCGCCGCCTTCGCGCTCGCGCCCGTCGAGCGCGAGCTGTTCCTGCCCTTCATGCTGGGGTTCGAGGCGCTGATCCGGGTCGAATCCTCCGTCCTGCCGCAATCGCGGATCGTCCGGGCGGAGAAGATGGCGCAGGAATTGCTGGAGGATTTGCGGGCGCTCTGACCACCCGGCGGACATGAAAAGAGCGCCCCCATAACGGGGGCGCTCTTCAGCTTGAATCAGAGGGTTGCAGGGCGCTTCTAATGCGCCGTGGCGCCCGCGCCGCCTTCGCGCTTGAGCGCGGCCTCGGCGGCGGCGGCCTCTTCCGCGGCTTCGTCCCACTCGATCGCCTTGGGCGTTTCAGTGAGCGCGAGGCGCAGCACGTCGCGGACATGGGTGACCGGAACGATCTCGAGCCCCTCCTTCACGTTGTCGGGGATCTCCACGAGGTCCTTTTCGTTCTCCTGCGGGATCAGCACCGTCTTGATGCCGCCCCGGAGCGCGGCGAGCAGTTTCTCCTTCAGCCCGCCGATGGGCAGCGCGTTGCCGCGCAGCGTCACCTCGCCGGTCATGGCGATATCCTTGCGCACCGGGATGCCGGTCAGCACCGACACGATGGAGGTCACCATCGCGAGCCCCGCGCTCGGCCCGTCCTTGGGCGTGGCGCCCTCGGGAACGTGCACGTGAATATCCCAGTTCTCGAGCCGCGGCGGCTTGATCCCGATGGCGGGCGCGACCGAGCGAACGTAGGAATTGGCCGCGTCGATCGATTCCTTCATCACGTCGCCAAGCTTCCCGGTCGTCTTCATCCGGCCCTTGCCCGGCAGGCGCAGCGCCTCGATGTTGAGCAGTTCGCCCCCGACCGAGGTATAAGCCAGTCCGGTCACGACGCCGACCTGGTCCTCTTCCTCGGCGATGCCGTACTTGTGCTTGCGCACGCCCAGGAAGTCGCCCAGGTTCTCGGGCGTCACCGTGATCGAGTCGTCCTGCTTCTTGATGATCCGCGTCACCGCCTTGCGCGCGACCTTGGCGATCTCGCGTTCGAGGTTCCGCACACCCGCCTCGCGCGTGTAGTACCGGATGATGTCGGTCAGCGCGGTATCGGTCAGCTCAAACTCGCGGGCCTTCAGGCCGTGGTTCTTGATCTGCTTTTCAAGCAGGTGCTGCTTGGCGATTTCGCGCTTCTCGTCCTCGGTGTAGCCGGCCAGCGGAATGATCTCCATCCGGTCCATCAGCGGTCCCGGCATGTTGTAGCTGTTCGACGTGGTCAGAAACATCACGTTGCTGAGGTCATATTCGACCTCGAGATAGTGATCCACGAAGGTGGAGTTCTGTTCCGGATCGAGCACCTCGAGCATCGCCGACGCCGGGTCGCCCCGGAAATCCTGCCCCATCTTGTCGATTTCATCGAGCAGGATCAGCGGGTTCGTCGTCTTGGCCTTTTTCAGCGCCTGGATGATCTTGCCGGGCATGGAGCCGATATAGGTCCGACGGTGGCCGCGGATCTCGGATTCGTCGCGCACGCCGCCAAGCGAGATGCGGATAAACTCGCGCCCCGTGGCGCGCGCCACGGATTTGCCAAGGCTCGTCTTGCCCACGCCCGGCGGGCCGACGAGGCACATGATCGGCCCCTTCAGCTTTTTCGAACGTTGCTGCACGGCGAGGTATTCGACGATGCGCTCCTTGACCTTCTCAAGGCCATAGTGGTCGTCGTCGAGGATCTTCTCGGCGCGCGACAGATCCTTCTTCACGCGGGATTTCTTGCCCCACGGGATCGACAGCATCCAGTCGAGATAGTTGCGCACGACCGTGGCTTCCGCACTCATCGGGCTCATGTTCTTGAGCTTCTTGAGCTCGCCTTCGGCCTTCTCGCGCGCCTCCTTGGAAAGCTTGGTCTCGCTGATGCGCTTTTCGAGCTCGGCGACTTCGCCTTCGCCCTCTTCGCCATCGCCCAGCTCCTTCTGAATGGCCTTCATCTGCTCATTCAGGTAGTATTCGCGCTGGGTGCGCTCCATCTGCGATTTCACGCGCGTCTTGATCTTCTTCTCGACCTGCAACACGCTCATCTCGCCCTGCATCAGGCCATAGACCTTCTCGAGTCGCTCGGACACGGCGAGGGTTTCGAGAAGCTCCTGCTTGCGCTCAACGTCGATGCCCAGATGGCCGGCGACGAGGTCGGCCAGCCGCGCGGGATCATCCGAATCGCCAACGGCGGTCAGCGCCTCTTCGGGGATGTTCTTCTTGACCTTGGCGTAGCGTTCGAATTCCTGGCCGACGGTGCGCAGCAGCGCCTCGATGGTGGCGCTGTCGCCGGGCATTTCGGTCAGGTATTCGGCGCGCGCCTCGAAGAACTCGTCATTGTCGAGATACTCGACGATCCGCACCCGCGCCACGCCCTCGACCAGCACCTTGACGGTGCCGTCGGGCAGTTTCAGCAGTTGCAGCACATTGGCCAGCACGCCGGCCTTGTAGATGCCGCTGGCTTCGGGCTCGTCCACGCTGGGGTCGATCTGGCTGGACAGCAGGATCTGCTTGTCATCCGCCATCACCTCCTCGAGGGCGCGCACCGATTTCTCGCGGCCCACGAAAAGCGGCACGATCATGTGCGGGAACACCACGATGTCGCGCAGCGGCAGCACCGGGTAGGAGGAATTGAGGGGCTCTTGCATGCTCTTTCCTTGTGTTTGGCGGGCTCTGGCGGCCCGGCCTTCTTCTTGGCAAGAGGGCCGGCCCCGTAATGGCGGCCACGCCCTCTCCGTCTATCGAGTCTTTAAGTGGGGCAAACCCAGCCCGCTTTCAACCTTGCGGGTTCAGAATGCCCTTGCGGCCGCAACCCGGCAAGTCCTGAACCGACCTTTGCAAAAACGGCAAGCGCCCCGGCTTGACGGGCCGGGGCGCTCTTTCCGTGCTGCACGGGGATCAGACCGTGGTGGTCAACTCGAACGAATCCCAGCCGCTCCAGTCCGTGCCGTCAAAGCCGCGCACCCAGAGCGTCTGGACATCCGCCTCCGCCGCGCCCTGGAACCGGGTGTTGGCGATGTCGCTCGTCTCGTAGCCGGTGGTGGCGTCGACGTAATCGTCGGTGATCCACCAGCTATGCTCGTCCTCGTCGTCCCAAACCTCGATCTTCTGAAGCGTGTCGCCGTCGACGTCGTTGAAGGTGAAGATACTGGAATCGAACAGCTGCCAGATATCCGCACCGATCGTCTGGTCCTCGACCGTGAGGGTCGGCGCGGTGTTCCCGGGCGCCTCGGTGGTCAGCGTGAAATCGTCCCACGCCCCCCAATCCGTGCCGTCATGGGCGCGGATGAACATGGTCTGGGTCGATCCGCTGGCGTCACCCTTGAGCCAGATATCGGACGCGGCCGCAGAGGTGGTGTAGCCGTTCGCGACATCGCTGGTCGCATCGACAAGGCCGATGCCCTCGATCCACCAGTTGTTGTTGGACCCTTCGCCATCGAACAGCCCGTATTGCGTCGCCGGGTCGCCATCCGGGTCAGAGTAGCTGAGCACGTCGCTCAGGCGGATCCAGTGGACCGGCGCGACGGTCTGGTCTTCGATCGTGGCCACCGGCGGCGTGTTGGTCGCCTCGGTGGTCAGCGTGAAATCGTCCCACGCCCCCCAGTCCGTGCCGTCATGGGCGCGGATGAACATGGTCTGGGTCGATCCGCTGGCGTCACCCTTGAGCCAGATATCGGACGCGGCCGCAGAGGTGGTGTAGCCGTTCGCGACATCGCTGGTCGCATCGACAAGGCCGATGCCCTCGATCCACCAGTTGTTGTTGGACCCTTCGCCATCGAACAGCCCGTATTGCGTCGCCGGGTCACCATCCGGGTCAGAGTAGCTGAGCACATCGCTCAGCCGCACCCAGTAGAGCGGTGACAGCGTCTGGTCTTCGATCGTGGCCACCGGCGGCGTGTTGGTCGCGAACGCGGCCTTTATCTCGGCCGCGGTGCGCCCCTGGAAGGTCACGACCGTGCCGTTGCCGTAATCGACCTGCGCGCCGCCGCCGGTGTCGGTTGCGGCGTTATAGATCGCGTTCAACTCGACTTCGGTGAGCCCCATGTCGCTCACGTCCAGCGTATCCGTGAGCCCGAAATCGGTGATCGAGTCGTTGCCGTCGCCCGCGCCAAAGATGAAGGTGTCGGCGCCGCTTCCGCCCGTCAGCGTATCGTTACCGCCGCCGCCGTCGATGATGTCGTCGCCTGAATCGCCGTCGATCAGTTCATCCACGGCGTTGTTGCCAAGCATCAGGTCGTCATGCTGAGTCCCGACGAGATGCTCCATGTTGCTGACCGTGTCGGTGAACGCGAAGCCATTCCAGGTGCCCGAAACCGACCCGGCGTTCATGTTCATCGTTATGCCGCTGTCATAGGGATCGTGCGAATAGCGCAGCCGGTCGAATCCGCCGCCCCCGTCCATGACATTGGCCCCGCCGCCACCGATAAAGCCCTCGTCGGTGCCCGTGCCCGTTATGACGTCATCACCGCCGCCGCCTCGCACTTCCCAGACGGCGCCGTTGATGGTGTCATAATTGCCCGAGCCCTTGTTGATCTGATTGGATCCGAGATTCAGGTCCACGTTGATGGCGGTCAGAAGACCTCCGTAATCGAGCCGCAGGATCTGCGGGCCGCTCACGTTGTAGGTGCTCGAGCCGAGAGCATTCCCCTGGATCTGCATCCACTGGTTGGCGCCAAGCGTGATGTCGTAAACGTCGTCGAAACTGCTGTCCTTGATACTCAGCCCGCCCGTGGTCCATCCCGACAGGAGCGGATTCACGACGTTCGTAAAGGTGGTCTGATGGGAACTGGTATAATAGATCGAGCCGCTATTGCTGACGCCATTGATGGTAATCAGCCCGCCCTGCGCCAGGCTGTCGGCCACATCCCGGGTATCGACGCTGACATAGCCGTTCAACACCTGGCTGAAATCGACGGTGTTCACCCCCCTGCCCGGCAGCACGACGTCGTATTCGGTCTCGCTGGCCCCCGCACTGTCGCCCGAGTTCAGGTAATCGTCGCCATCTCCGCCGACAAGCGTATCATCGCCCAGCCCGCCATAGAGCGAGTCGTCGCCCTGGCCGCCCAGCAGGAGATCATGGCCGTCGCCGCCCGACAGCGAATCATTGCCGCCGCCGCCGTCCAGCGTGTCGTTCCCACTGGCGCCATCCAGCGTATCGTCGCCATCATTGCCGCGGAAATAGTTGTTGGCGCCGTCCCCGATGATGGTGTCGGCAAAGTTGCCGCCGCGTATGTCCTCGATATTGGACAGGTTATGGGTGAAGCCCGTGCCGTTCCATGTACCGGTCGCGGTTCCGGCGGCGAGGTCGACAGTGACCCCGCTATCGACCGGTGAGCGGTCATAGCGCACCAGGTCATTGCCGCCTGCGCCGTCCACCGTGTCCGTCCCGCCGCTGAGGATGAACCGGTCGTTCCCGCTTGAGCCCAGCACGCTGTCATTGCCGTTTCCGGTCCTGAGCTCGCTGATCGAGCCGGTGATCGTGTCGGTGGAGCCGAACCCGTCACTGATCGTCCCGCTGGCCAGGTCGGCCGTCACGCCGCCGGGCGCATCGCGGTAATCCAGACGCACGCCGCGGTCGCCGCCCGCGACGTCGGCGATGATGTGGTCGTTCCCGGCGCCCGGCGCGATGCTGATCCAGCTGTTCGACGGCGAGACGATCTCGAAATCGTCGCCGTAAAGCGTGCCGGAGATGTGGAGCCCGCCGTTATACCAGCCCGCGTACATCGGATTGTCCACCTCGGTGATCATGTCGATACCCAGCGCGACCCCGCTGCCCTCCTCGACCTTCTCGATGCTGCCGGTGTTGGCGACGCCGTCGATGATGACGTCGATGGCGGCTGTCGCGCTCAACCCGAAGCCCGAGTAATCCAGTATCGCGTAACCGTTGCTCAACCCGCCGAAATCAATCGTATCGCTGCCCGCGCTGCCGAGGATGACAGGATTGCCCTCGCCCACCACGATCTGGTCGTTGCCGTCGCCGCCGTCGATCGTGTCGTCGCCGCCCATCCCGTCGACGGTGTCGTCGCCCGCGCCGCCCAGCAGGAGCTCCGAGCCCGCCGTGCCGTTGATGACTTCGGCCTCAAACGAGGAATGCCCGGGGATCGTGGCCAGCGCAATCGACTGGCCGGGGGCGTAGGAACCGGTGGATTGCCCAATACCGGTGATAGACGCGTCGAGCGCGTTGAACTCGGCGACGGTGGTCGGCTCGGTGAGCAGCACGCCGCCGATCTGGAAGATGTAGTCGACGCCGCCGAACTCCACCGCGAGGATATGCGTGATGCCCGCGGACGTCTCGATATAGCCGAACGACGTCTCCGACGTCATCGGGATCGGCGCGCCGTTCATGAGCGCGGCGTCCGGATCGGGAAGAACCTCGACTTCCGGCAAATCCCCGGGGGCGGGGGCGCCCACGACGGTGTAGCTGAAACTCGTCACGCTGTCGTTGAATCGCAGGTTGAGCGTGGCCGACCCGACGGCCGTCACATTATCGCTACCATCGTAAGTTACTGAAAACCCGCTCAGAACATGCGTCGTCATCGTTATACCCTCCCAAGGTCGAACAAAAGTGGTTTAAATCGGCAAAAAAACGCCATCAGGAGTGCGTAACACGTCCTGAAACAGTTCAGCTAGGACTTTCTGCCGCAAAACCCACACTATTGTAGGGTTGACTGGCACTGCCACGCTGGCGGCGCGCTCAGAGCGGCGCGATGTCGCCCTCGGCGCGCGCGGCGTGGAACGCGGCCTCGAACGCGGCAAAGCGGTTTTCGGCGATGGCGGCGCGCATCCCGGCCATCAGGTCCTGATAATAATGCAGGTTGTGCCAGGTCAGCAGCATCCCCGAGATCATTTCCTGCGCGCGGAACACGTGATGCAGGTAGGCGCGGCTGTAGTTGCGGCAGGCCGGGCACGTACAATCGGCGTCCAGCGGGCGCGGATCGTCCGCGTGGCGCGCGTTCTTGATGTTGACCTGCCCCCGCCGCGTCCACGCCTGCCCCGTGCGCCCGGATCGCGACGGCAGCACGCAGTCCATCATGTCCACGCCCCGTTTGACCGCGCCGACGATGTCGTCGGGCTTGCCGACGCCCATCAGGTAGCGCGGCTTGTCCTCGGGCAGTTGCGCGGGCGCGAAATCGAGGGCGCGGAACATCGCCTCCTGCCCCTCGCCCACCGCCAGCCCGCCGATGGCGTAACCGTCGAAACCGATGGCGCGCAGCGCCTCCGCGCTCTCCTCGCGCATGTCCTCTTCGAGCCCGCCCTGCTGGATGCCAAACAGCGCATGCCCCGGCCGGTCCCCGAACGCCTCGCGCGAGCGCGCCGCCCAGCGCATGGAAAGCCGCATCGACTCCTCGATCCGCTTGCGGTCCGCCGGCAACGCCGGGCACTCGTCAAAGCACATCACGATGTCGCTGCCCAGCAGCCGCTGGATCTCCATCGAGCGTTCCGGCGTCAGCATGTGTTTCGAGCCGTCCACGTGGCTGCGGAAACTCACGCCCTCCTCGGTCAGCTTGCGCAGATCGGCCAGGCTCATCACCTGAAATCCGCCGCTGTCGGTCAGGATGGGCCTGTCCCAGTTCATGAAGCGATGGAGCCCGCCAAGGCGGTCAATGCGCTCGGCGGTGGGGCGCAGCATCAGGTGATATGTATTGCCCAGCAGGATGTCGGCCCCCGTGGCCTCCACGCTTTCGGGCAGCATCGCCTTGACCGTGGCGGCAGTGCCCACCGGCATGAAGGCGGGCGTGCGGATTTGCCCGCGCGGGGTATGGATCACACCCGTGCGGGCGCTGCCGTCGGTGCCTTGCAGATCGAATGAAAACCGGGTCATTCCCGCGCTATAGGCTCTCCACGCGCCGCGGGCAATGGGCCGCGCGGTTGACATGGGCGGCGCGACGTCTACTTCCTTGCGATCCTGGTGAGGAGTCCCAATGATCCGGTCGCTGACAGACTTTGCCCGCGCCTGCGCCCTGCTTGTCCTGTGTCTCGCCGCCGGGTTCGCCGCGGCGCAGGAGCGCTGGTTCGAGATCGACACGCTCAACGCGGGGCTCGGCCCGGCGCCGCAAGCGATCGATCGCTCCACGCCTCAAGGCGCGCTGGAAAGCTTCATGCATCATGCCAGCCGTGGGGATTTCAGCCGCGCCGCACATCTGCTGGATCTGGGTGATATTGCGCCCGAACAGCAACCGGCGGCGGGCGCGCGCCTTGTCAAACAGCTTTATACCGTGATCGACCGCAAGGTGGTGATCCCCTGGGGCGATCTCTCCGACCGGCCGGACGGCTGGATCCTCGGCACATCAGACAATCCCGCCGCCGGCCGGACGCGGCGCTCGATCGCGCTTGAGTGGCTCGACATGGGACGGCGGGAGGTGGCGCTGCGCGTCAACCGCCTGAAACCGTCGGACGGCGATCCCGTCTGGGTGATCGCGCGCCAGAGCGTCGCCAACATCCCGGCGCTGTACGAGAGGTTCGGCCCGACCCGGATCGAACGCATGCTGCCGGATTGGGCGCGCGACCGCGCGTTCTGGGGGCTCTATGTCTGGGAAGTGCTGTTCCTGCCGCTGCTGGCGCTGGCGTCGGTTCTGCTCGGGAAACTTACCTACCGCTTCGTCGGCTCATTCCAGCGTCAGCGCGACACCCGCCTGACCCGCGCAATCGTGCGCGCGTTGCGCTGGCCTGCGACGATCGCCGTCACCGCCGCCTTCGTCGGGTTCTGCACGAGCAGGGTGCTGGTCGTCTCGGGCCTGCTCGACAGCTTCATCAGCCCTGCCGTGGTGATCGGGGTCGTCACCGCCGGGGCAATGGCGGCGGTGCTCATCATCGACGAGGTGCTCGATCATCTGCTGCCGAACACGCCCGGCGATCTCGCCGATCCGGGCAATTCGCATCTGCGGGACATGGCGACGACGATCGCGGCCGTACGCAAGTTCGTGATCGTGATCGCGGTGATGATCGGTGTGGGGCTGGTGCTGTCCTCGGCGAACCTGTTCTCCACACTGGGCCTGTCCCTGCTCGCCTCGGCGGGGGCGCTGACCATCATCATGGGGTTTGCCGCGCGCGAGGTCCTGAGCAACATCATGGCGTCGGTCCAGATCGCGATAAACCGCTCCGCCCGGATCGGGGATCAGCTCATCTTCGAGGGACATTTCTGCACCGTCGAGCGGATCCATTTCACCTACGTGCAGCTCGCCATCTGGAACGGCAACCGGCTTATCGTCCCGGTCAGCTACTTCGTCTCGGACGCGTTTGAAAACTGGTCGATCGAGGATGTCGAGATGCTGCGCCTGATCGAGCTCAGGCTGGCCCACACGGCCAACGTCGCCGCGCTGCGCGACGTCTTTTTCGACGCGATCCGCGAGGAAGACGGCGACGACACCGGCCCGGTGGAAGAGGCCACCGTGATGGTGACCGGGCAGGACGCGGTCGCGATGACGGTGCTGTTCGCACTGCCGACGCCCAACCCCTCCACCGCCTGGAGCATGGAATGCGCCATGCGCGAACGCCTGATACAGGCCGCCGCCCGGATGGAAGCCGCCGACGGCGTCCCGATGCTGCCGCATCCGCCCCTGCACGAGACGCAAGAGGCCTGACGGGGCGTCCAATTTCATTGCATTTGCGCGCTCCGCTCGTCAAAAAGACATGCAACATCCGGTCATGCGCGCTTTTTCGGCGCGGCGCCTTTCCTCGCAGGAGACTCTCACCGTGGAAATCGACACGATCCTCACCGCCATTCTGGACCAGAACCTGATCTACCTGCTGCTCGCGCTCCTCCTGATCGTCTTCGCGCTGAAGGCGGTCAAGATCGTTCCGCAATCCGAACAGCACGTGGTCGAACGCTTCGGCCGGCTCCATTCGGTGCTGGGGCCGGGCATCAATCTGATCGTGCCCTTCCTCGACAAGATCGCGCACCGCATCTCGATCCTCGAACGCCAGTTGCCCACCGCCAGCCAGGACGCGATCACCAAGGACAACGTTCTGGTGCAGGTCGACACCTCGGTTTTCTACCGCATCGTTCAGCCGGAAAAGACCGTCTACCGCATCCGCGACGTCGACGGGGCCATCGCCACGACCGTCGCCGGCATCGTGCGCGCCGAGATCGGCAAGATGGATCTCGACGAGGTGCAGGCGAACCGCTCGCAGCTCATCGCCACGATCAAGGCCAGCGTCGAGGACGCGGTCGACAACTGGGGGATCGAAGTGACGCGCGCCGAGCTTCTCGACGTCAATCTCGATCAGGCGACGCGCGACGCCATGCTGCAACAACTGAACGCCGAACGCGCCCGGCGCGCCCACGTGACCGAGGCGGAGGGGCGCAAGCGCGCGGTCGAGCTCAACGCCGACGCCGAGCTTTACGCCGCCGAACAAAGCGCCAAGGCGCGGCGCATCTCCTCGGACGCCGAGGCCTACGCCACGTCGGTGGTGGCCAAGGCGATCGCCGATAACGGGCTGGAGGCGGCGCAATACCAGGTCGCGCTGAAACAGGTCGAGGCGCTGAACGCGCTGGGCGCGGGGCCGGGATCATCCACCATCGTGGTGCCCGCCAACGCGCTCGAGGCGTTCGGCGACGCCTTCCGCATGCTCAAGGGACGCTCGTGATGGGCGGCGCCGCGTTCTGGTCGCTCTGGTGGGTGTGGATGGCCGCCGCGCTGCTGCTGGGCATCGTCGAGGTGCTGCTGCCGGGCTACGTGTTCCTCGGCTTCGGCATGGGCGCGGCGCTGGTGGGCCTGCTGCTGCTGGTGACCGGCGCGGGCTGGGGGCTGCCTGTGCTGCTCTTGATCTTCGCGGCGCTGTCGCTGATCGCCTGGGCCGCGCTGCGACGCGTCTTCGGGCTGCGCGACGGGCAGATGCGCATCATCAAGGACGACGTCAACAAGTGACGCCGCTTTCCCGGGCGGTCCCCGGAATGACGGGAAAACCCGGGTTACGCCGCGGGCGAAACCCTTTACCCTCGTGCGAATCAAATACATCCGAAACCCGAAGAGGAACCCTTCATGTCCCCGACCGACCCCGCGCAAACGCTGCATTTCGGCTGGGAGGAATGGGTTTCCCTGCCGCAACTGGGCGTGCCGGCGCTGCGGGCCAAGGTGGATACCGGCGCGCGCACCTCCGCGCTGCACGCCTTCGACATCGAGACCTTCGGCCCCGCGTCAAAGCCCAAGGTGCGCTTTACCTTGCATCCCATTCCGGGGCGCGACGACCTGGTGATCCCCTGCTCCGCCGCGATCATCGACCGCCGCGACGTGACCTCATCGAACGGCGAGAAGGAATCGCGCTTCGTGATCGAGACCAAGCTCGCCGTCAACGGCGACAGCTGGCCGATCGAGATCACGCTGACCAACCGGGCGACGATGAACAGCCGGATGCTGCTGGGCCGGCAGGCGCTGAAGGACCATATCTCGATCGTGGCCACCGACCGCTTCCTGCAACCGGAACTGAGCTATGACGTCTATCACACCTCCAAGATGCGCAGCCAGGCCCCCGACCGGGCGCTGCGGATCGCCGTGCTCAGCCGCGAGGACAACTACTCGACCCGCCGTCTGGTCGAGGAGGGCGAGAAGCGCGGCCACACGATCGAGGTCATCAACACAACGCGCTGCTACATGGCGATCAACGCGATGGCCCCCGAGGTGCATTACGACGGCAAGCGCCTGCCGCGCTTCGACGCGGTGATCCCGCGCATCGGCGCGTCGGTCACCCCCTACGGCGCGGCGATCCTGCGCCAGTTCGAAACCATCGGCACATATTGCGTGAACGGCAGCGCCGGCCTGATCGCCAGCCGGGACAAGCTGCACGCGCACCAGATCATGGCGCGCGCCAAGATCGGCATGCCCAACACCGCCTTCGCCGCCTCCCCGCGCGACACCGGCAACATCATCGGCCTAGTCGGGACCGCGCCGCTGATCGTGAAGCTGCTGGAATCGACCCAGGGCAAGGGCGTGGTGCTGGCCGAGACCAAGAAGGCGGCGGAATCGGTGATCGACGCCTTCCGCGGGCTCAAGGCCAACTTCCTCGTGCAGGATTTCGTCAAGGAAGCGGCGGGTGAGGATATCCGCTGCCTCGTGATCGGCGGCAAGGTGGTGGCCTCGATGAAGCGCACCGGGGCCGAGGGCGACTTTCGCTCGAACCTGCACCGGGGCGGCAGCGCGAAATCCGCGCGCATCACCAAGCAGGAGCGCGACACCGCCGTGCGCGCCGCACGCGCCTTCGATCTCAACATGGCCGGGGTGGACCTGCTGCGCTCGGAATCCGGGCCCAAGGTGCTCGAGGTGAACTCATCGCCCGGTTTCGAGGGGATCGAGACATCGACCGGCAAGAACATCGTCGGCAAGCTCTACGAACTGATCGAGAGCCGCGTGCGCCCGGCCCCGATCCGCCGACGCAAGGGCGGCTGAGCATCGCCCAAACCCTGCGCGCGATTGTCACGTCGCGCGCTCTGGACGCTGAGCGCGTCATTCCCTATATATTCGCTCAGGAACAGCGCCAAGGACACTCCATGACCGAGAATCCGCAACCCTTCGAAGGTATCCCGCTGATTGCCCCGTCAAGCACCGATCACCCCCTCTACGAGCCGATCGTCGAGGCGTGCCGATCAGTGTTCGATCCGGAAATCCCCGTGAACATCTACGATCTCGGGCTGATCTACACCATCGACATCGACGCCGAGAACGCGGTCAGCATCATCATGACCCTCACCGCCCCCGGCTGTCCCGTCGCCGGTGAGATGCCCGGTTGGGTCGCCGACGCGATCGAACCGCTGCCGGGCGTGAAGCAGGTCGATGTCGAACTCGTCTGGGAACCGCCCTGGGGCATGGACATGATGAGCGACGAGGCGCGGCTTGAGCTCGGGTTCATGTAAGGCAAGCGATATGGCTTGCTCCACATCGGAAGCAAGCCAAACAGCCTGCAAATCGAGATCGCAAGCCTTTTCGCTTGCATACCACCATACGCAAGCATTATAACCTGCGCATGCTGTGGACCGTCCTCACCGGTGATATCGTCAACTCGTCCGATCTGCCGAGGCGGACGCTCGATGCAATGATTGAGAGCCTTGCCGATCTCGTCCGCACCACGTCCGGCTGGCCCGACACGACGGGTCGCGACACCCTGGCCGGGTTCGCGCGCCGGGGCGGCGACGGCTGGCAGATCGCCGCGCGCGACCTGAAGAACCCGCTCCGCCTCGCGCTCTGCGCGCAATCCCGCATCCGCGCGCTGCTCGATGAAGGCGCGACGCGGATCGCCATCGCGACGGATGCCGGGACGGCGCCCGACAGTTTTCCCGACGATCTCAACGCCGCGCATGGGCCTGCCTTCACGAAATCCGGCCAACTGCTCGAAACGCTCGACGGGCGCCGGCTGATGGCCCATGCGGACGGCCACGCGCTGGACGCCCTGCTCTGCCTTGCCGATCACGTTTCGCAGGGCTGGACGCAGGCGCAGGCCCGCGCGCTCAGCCACAAGCTTTCGCCCGAACGCCCGCCCAACCGGGTGATCGGCCAACGGCTCAAGATCTCGCGGCAGGCCGTCGACCAGGCGCTCGCGGGCGCGGGATACGCCGCCATCTCCGACGCGCTCGCCACGCTGGAAGACGCGCCATGATCGCCACGCTCACCGCCCTCCTGCTGGCCCATGCGCTCGCAGATTTCGCGCTGCAAACCGACTGGATCAACGCCAACAAGACCCGCCTGCCCGCGCTGCTCCTGCATGGCGCGATCGTCTGGCTTACCGCCCATGCGGCGTTGGGCCTCGTTTACGACCCGTGGCTGAGCGCACTGGCGCTTGCGCATGTGTTGATCGACGCGACCAAGGTGCAGCTCGCCCGCCGGCTGAACGGGTTCCGCGGCATCGGCGCGTTCCTCGCCGACCAGGGGGCGCACCTGCTGACGCTGCTCATCGTCGCCCGCCTCGCCCCGGACCTCTGGCAAGGCGGCGCATGGGCGGGCATGGACGCGCTGCTGCCGCTCTACGCGCTGCTCGCCGGCCTCGTCGTCACGCTCACCGCCGGGCAATACGCGGTCGGCCTGCTGATGCGCCCGCACAGCCGGCGCGTCCGCAATGACGGGCTGCGCGACGGCGGGCGGCTGATCGGGCTGCTGGAACGCGGGCTGATCTACCTGCTGATCCTTGCCGGCCAGCCGCTCGGAGTCGGCTTCCTGATCGCGGCGAAATCCATCCTGCGCTTCGGCACCGCCACCCGCGACCAGCGCAGCGCCGAATACGTCATCATCGGCACGCTCGCCTCATTCGGTTGGGCGATCGCGGTGGCCCTGGGCGTGCAAGCCCTGCTCACCGCGCTGCCCCCGCTTGAGATCGGGGCGCGCGGCCCCTAGGTTACAGGTCAGAGAAACGAGGTGGAAGAATGTTCGGAATTCCCGGCAAGCAGGCCGTCACCATGACCGACAGGGCCGCTGGCCAGATCGCCAAGCTCATGGCGCGCGAGGGCCACCAGGGCCTGCGCATCGGCGTCAAGAAAGGCGGCTGCGCGGGCATGGAATACACGATGGACTACGTGACCGAGATCGACCCCCATGACGAGGTGGTCGAACAGGATGGCGCGCGGGTGATGATCGCCCCGATGGCGCAGATGTTCCTCTTCGGCACCGAAATCGACTACGAGACGAGCCTGCTGGAATCGGCGTTCAAGTTCAACAACCCCAACGTCTCCGAGGCCTGCGGCTGCGGCGAATCGATCAAGTTCGAGACGCCCTCCGACCCGGAGCGTTGAGCGTCCCGCGCGCCGACGCCGTCCTTGACGACGCGGACGCGGCCTGCGATTGGACGCACAAGACGTTGGACACGCAACGATAATGAGGGGGACGGCCATGCGGCGCAGACTGGCGGCGGGCAACTGGAAGATGCACGGCGCGCGCGCCGACCTTGCGGAGATCGACGCGCTGATGGCCGCACACCCTCATCCGACGGTCGACCTGCTGATCTGCCCGCCCGCCACGCTCCTGCACGCGGCCGTCGAGCGGGCGGCGCAGCACCCGCTGCAAATCGGCGCACAGGATTGCCACGCCGCCCCGTCCGGCGCGCATACCGGCGACATCTCTGCGCCAATGCTGGCGGATGCGGGCGCAAGCGCGGTGATCCTCGGCCATTCCGAACGCCGCGCCGATCACGCAGAGACCAGCGAAGCTGTCTGCGCCAAGGCCAGCGCCGCCCAGGCCGCCGGCCTCACGGCGATCATCTGTCTCGGCGAAAATCTGGAAGAGCGCGAGGCGCAGGCCACGCTTGACGTCATCGCCGAACAACTCTCCGCTTCGGTTCCCGACACGGGCAACGCGAACAACACCGTCATCGCATACGAACCCTGCTGGGCCATCGGCACGGGCCTCACGGCGCGCCCCGAACAGATCGGCGAAGTGCACGATTTCATCCGCGCGCAGCTTGCGGCGCGCTTTGGCGCCGGAATCGCTGAGGGCATCCGCCTGCTCTACGGCGGCTCGGTCAAGCCCGCCAACGCCGCCGGGATCTTCGCCGTTCCCAACGTCGACGGCGCGCTTGTCGGCGGCGCGAGCCTGCGCGCGGCGGATTTCTCACCAATCATCACCGCCCTGTCGGACGCGCCCTGATCCTTCGATCTACCGGGACCCCCCTCAAAGCGGCAGATCGGTCGTCGACTTGATCTCCTCCATCGACAGAAGCGCCGTCACGTTATAGACCCGCACCTCTGAAATCAGCGCCTGGTAGAAGCTGTCATAGGCGCGCGCGCCCGCGACGCGGACCTTGAGAATGTAGTCGATATCGCCCGCCAGGCGATGCGCCTCCTGCACCTCCGGGCGGTCCTTCAGCGCCTTGAGAAACGCCTGCTGCCAGTCCGCGTCGTGCTCGGATGTGCGGATCAGCACGAAGAAACACGCCTCGAATCCCAGCGCCTCCGCATCCAGAAGATAGGTCTGCCGGCGGATCACCCCGGCCTCGCGCAGCTTGCGAATCCGGTTCCATACGGGCGTCTTGGAACTGCCCACCGCGCGCGCGATCTCGTCGAGCGACTGCCCCCCGTCGCGCTGCAGTTGGCGCAGGATTTTTCGGTCGAGATCGTCAATGCGGACGGACATTCCTGTTTCTCCTGTCATTTGGAACAGCGCCCATACCTCGGCCCGGGGTTGGAACATGCGTCCTTATTTGCTCGCGTGCATGGCGCTGGTTTGGAATTATTTCCTATAGTGAGGCAAGTCAACCGGGATCGAACCGCGCCCTCGAAGGGCAGATTTCACCCCGCCATACATTGCAGGAGATCACCCGATGCCCCGCGAATTCACCCCCAAGGTCGTCACCGCCAACGCGCTGCTCGAAGGCGACGTCGTCTACCTGACCGAGGACGACCGCTGGACGCGCGACCTGCGCGACGCCGAACTCCTGACCGACGAGGCCGACGCCACCCTGCGCCTGCTCGGCGCCGAAGCGCAGCAGCACGTCGTGGTCGGCGCCTATCTCGCCGACATGACAGCGGGCGCGCAAGGCCCCGAACCCACGCATTTCCGCGAAGACTTCCGCCGCACCGGCCCCTCCAACTATTCCCACGGCAAGCAGTCGGCGCGCTGAGAGGTCCTTGCGGACTATCCCGGTTCACTTCGAAGAATTTCGCCTGCCCGAAAGGACGACAGATGTATCAATACACCGATTTCGACGCCGCCTATGTGGCCCGCCGCAACGCGGAGTTCCGCGCGCAGGTGGAGCGTAGGATCAACGGCGCGCTCACCGAGGACGAATTCAAGCCATTGCGCCTGATGAACGGGCTCTACCTGCAACTGCACGCCTACATGCTGCGCGTGGCCGTGCCCTACGGCACGCTCTCCAGCCGCCAGATGCGCCGGCTCGCGCTGATCGCGGAGCGCTGGGACAAGGGGTATGGCCATTTCACCACCCGCCAGAACATCCAGTTCAACTGGCCGCGCCTGCGCGACGTGCCCGATATCCTCGAGGCGCTGGCCGAGGTGGAGATGCATTCGATCCAGACCTCCGGCAACACCATCCGCAATGTCACCGCCGATCACTTCGCCGCGGCCGCAGCGGACGAGGTGGCCGATCCCCGCCCCGTGGCCGAGCTGATCCGCCAGTGGTCCACCGACCACCCCGAGTTCCAGTTTCTTCCGCGCAAGTTCAAGCTCGCCGTCACCGGCAGCCCGAACGACCGCGCCGTCACCGCCGCTCACGACATCGGCCTGCGCATCATCGAGCGCGATGGCGAGCGGGGCTATTGCGTCATCGTCGGCGGCGGGCTGGGACGCACGCCGATGATCGGCAAGGTGCTGACCGATTTCCTGCCCGAGCCTGACCTCTTGCCCTATATCGAGGCGATCGTCAGCGTGTGGAACACCATCGGGCGGCGCGACAACAAGTTCAAGTCTCGCATCAAGATCACCGTGCATGAGCATGGAATAGATGAGATTCGCGCGCTGGTGGAAGAACGCTTCAAACATATCCGCCCGACCTTCACGGGGGTCGATCAGGAGATGCTCGCCGCGATCCGCGGGCAGTTCGCCCCGCCTCCGCTGCGCGGCGGGCCGATCGATCGCTACGCCGCCGCGCGCGCCGATGATCCGGTTTTCCGCGCCTGGGCCGACACCAACCTCACCGCGCATCGCGACCCCGGCCACGCCATCGTCACCATCAGCCTCAAGGCGCAGGGGGAGACGCCGGGCGACGCCAGCGCCGCGCAGATGCGCGTCATGGCGGACCTGGCCGAGCGTTACGGCTACGACGAGCTGCGGGTGAGTCATGAACAGAACATCGTTCTGCCGCATGTCCATAAATCCGACCTGCCCGCGCTTCACGCCGCGCTGCGCGAGGCCGGGCTCGCCACCGCCAATATCGGGCTGATCAGCGACATCATCGCCTGCCCGGGGATGGATTACTGCGCGCTGGCGACCGCCCGCTCGATCCCGATCGCGCAACAGATCGCCACGCGTTTCGACGCGCTGAAGCTCGAACACGAGATCGGCCCGCTCAAGATCAAGATCTCGGGCTGCATCAACGCCTGCGGGCATCACCATGTCGGCCATATCGGCATTCTCGGACTCGACCGGGCGGGAGTGGAGAACTACCAGATCACCCTGGGCGGCGATCATCGCGAAGACGCGCGGCTTGGCGATCGGACCGGCCGCGGTTTCGCCGCGGACGAATTGATCCCCGCGATCGAGCGGATCGTCCACGCCTATCTCGCCCTGCGCGACGGCCCGGAGGAGACTTTTTTCGCCGCTTATCAGCGCGTCGGCATGGCGCCCTTCAAGGCGGCGCTCTATGACGCGGAGGCCCGGGCCCATGCCGCCGAATGATCCCGCGAACCGCGCCGCGCGGCTGAACGACTGGTATCGTCTGAACGCGGCGGTCACGGTGCTGCGCCATGCGCTCACCGCGCCCGAGAGCGGACGGCTGGCGCTGGTGTCGAGCTTCGGCGCGGAGTCGGTCGTGCTTCTGCACATGGTTTCCGTGATCGAGCGCGCGACGCCGGTGATCTTCCTCGACACCGAGATGCTCTTTGCCGAAACGCTGGTCTACCAGCAGGAACTGACCGAACGGCTGGGCCTGCGCGACGTGCGGATCGTCCGCGCCGACGCGGCCGAACGCGCGGCCGAGGACCCGGACGCCACGCTGCATCTGCGCGACGCGGACGCCTGCTGCGCGCTGCGCAAATCGCGTCCGCTCGCGCGTGCGCTGGCAGGGTTCGACGGCTGGATCACCGGGCGCAAGCGCTTCCAGGGCGGGGCGCGCGCGCACATGGACTTCTTTGAGCCCGAGCCGGCGACGGGACGGATGAAGATCAACCCGCTGGCCCATTGGACCCAGGAAGACGTGCGCACCTACATGGAGGAAAACCGCCTGCCACGGCACCCGCTGGTGGCGCGCGGCTATCCCTCGATCGGCTGCATGCCCTGCACCTCGCCGGTGCAAGACCACGAGGACGCGCGCGCGGGCCGCTGGCGCGGCGCGGCGAAGACGGAATGCGGCATCCACGTAGTGAATGGCCAGATCATCAGGAAAGGAGAGAACGCATGAGCGTGATCGTGAGGGACCAAGGATTCACCACCGACGACTGGGACGCGCCCATCGCCGCGCTCGAGGATGCGCGCGACGGCGTCGGCATCGACCTGCCGGCAAGCGCGGATCCGCGCGAGCTTGCCGGGCGGTTGCCGGACATCGCGATGATCCGCGTCGATTTCCCGAGTTCGGCGGACGGGCGCGGCTTCAGCATCGCGCGCCAATTGCGGTTGATGGGGTATCGCGGACGGCTGCGCGCGCGCGGCCACGTGATCGCCGATCAATACGCGATGGCGCGGCGGGTCGGCTTCGACGAGGTCGAAATCGACGACTCCCTCGCCGCCCGCCAACCCGAGGAACAGTGGCTGTTCCGCGCCGACTGGCGCGCGCATGACTACCAGGCGCGGCTGCGCGGGGCGGCGATCCCCGCCTCGGCGCCGCACGCGGACGCAACCCGCGCCGCGGGGTAACGGGTGCGACGAAAACCGCCTTTTCCTGACATGGATCAACGAATACATACGGAGTGCCCGGATAGACGCCGGGCAAGGAACAGATGAACGAGATAACCCAAGTGACCGAAGCCGCGCCCATCCGGGCCACCCCCGCCCTGCCCGACGCCCAGACGGTGACCGAGGTCACGCACTGGACCGACCGGCTGTTTTCCTTCCGCGTGACGCGTCCGGCGTCGCTGCGGTTCCGCTCGGGCGAATTCGTGATGCTGGGGCTGATGGGCGACCCGCACCCCGAAACCGGCAAGCGCAAGCCGCTTCTGCGCGCCTATTCCATCGCCTCGCCTTCCTGGGACGAGGAACTGGAATTCTACTCGATCAAGGTGTCCGACGGCCCGCTGACCTCGCGCCTGCAACACATCCGGCCGGGCGACCAGATCATCCTGCGCCCCAAGCCGGTTGGCACGCTGGTGCATGACGCGCTCCTGCCGGGCAAGCGGCTCTGGCTGTTCGCGACGGGCACAGGCTTTGCGCCTTTCGCGTCGCTCCTGCGCGACCCTCAGACCTATCAGGATTACGACGAGGTGATCGTCACCCACACCTGCCGGGAGGTCGGCGAACTCGCCTACGGCGCGCAATTGGTCGAGAGCATCCGCCAGGATGAGCTTCTGGCCGAACTGATCGGCGAGGGCTTTGCCGACAAACTGCGCTACTACCCGACCACCACCCGCGAAGAAAGCCCCCGCATGGGGCGCATCACCGACCTGCTGCGCTCGGGCGAGGCGTTCGAGGAGCTGGGCGTGCCGGGCATCGCGCCCGACACGGACCGGGCGATGATCTGCGGCAACCTCGCGTTCAACCTGGAACTCAAGGATCTGCTCGAAAGCTATGGGCTGATCGAGGGCGCCAATTCAAGACCCCAGCATTACGTCGTGGAAAAGGCGTTCCTCGACTGAACAGCACCCGCTGAGTTGCAGAAAACCCCGCGCAGATCGCTCTGCGCGGGGTTTCGCTTGTCCGATCATTGCGCGCGGCGGATCACATGCCAAGGCGCTCGCGAAGCTGTTTCAGCACCTGTTCCAGCACTTCGGGATTGTCGCGGGCTTTCTCGAGCGCCGCCTTGGTCGTCATCTTGACGCCGGTCCCGAGGTCGGAATTGTCGATGAATTCGACGGCCCTGTCGTAATCGAACCCGTCGACCGTCAGGCTGCCGGGAACGTCCTCTCCGGACGTCGCGTCGCTGCCGGCCGCGCCAGTGTCGGTGGCGCTATCGGTCGCCGTCTCTGTCGTATCGGCGGTTTCGTCGGCTACGCTTTGCGCGGTCTCTTCGGCAGTGTCCGCGGTGTCGCTGGCGGTATCGGAGGCCGTGTCCGCGGCGCTTTCCGCGGCCTCACCGGTCGCCTCGGCGGCGTCGGTCGTCGCATCGGCGGCGGTGTCGGCTGCTTCGCTCGCGGTATCGGCGGCCTCAGTGGCCGTGTCGGAGGCGACGTCAGCCGCGTCGCTTGCGGCCTCGCTCGTCGCTTCGGCGGCGTCGCTTGCCGCGTCCTGCGTGGCGTCGCCCACGTCGCTGGCGGTTTCGCCTGCGTTGTCCATCGCGTCATCCGCGGCGGCGGCCGCGTCGTCGGCCATGTCCTGCGCGCCCTCCACGGCGGAATCGGCGGCTTCGGCGGCCTCATCGCCCGCCTCTTCGGCAAGCGTCGCGGCGTCCTCGCCCAGTTCGGCGGCGCTCTCGCCGACGTCCTGCGCGGCTTCGTCCAGCTGCTCCTCGTCCGTCGCCACTTCGGCGGCGGTTTCGCCCGTGTCGGCGTCGGGGTCGACCACCACGGCGTCGGGGGTGGCGACCGGATCATCGGCGGCGTCGAGCATCTCGTTCGGCGTCTTGCCGGTGATCAGCATGTAGCCGCCGATCAGAACGACCGCGGCGACCACGATCCAAAGCAGATTCCTCATCATATCATCCTCTTGAAATTTCAATCCCCACGCTGTCTCGGCGGGGTCGTCGATGCACAGACCACATGCGGCCCCACACGCCAACGTGCAAGGACGAATATGGTTCCGATCGGCATGGATCGGCCCAATTTGCCGCTTGAAAGCCCCGGTGCGCGCCGTTAGCTTGCACAGCCAGGATTTACCGCCATTATCAAAGGATCAATACCATAGCCCGCAGACCCCACAACGCGCCCCCGACCCGTGATACCGGACCCCGGGTCAATGACCGAATTCGCGACGAGGAAATCCGCCTGATCGGCGCTGACGGCGACAATATCGGCATCGTTTCAGGCCGCCGCGCGCAGGAATTGGCCGAGGAAGCCGGGCTCGACCTGGTCGAGATCTCGCCCAACGCCAAGCCGCCGGTCTGCAAGATCATGGACTACGGCAAATACAAGTACGAACAGCAGAAACGCGAATCCGAGGCGCGCAAGAAACAGAAGATCATCGACGTCAAGGAGGTCAAGTTCCGGCCCAACACCGACACGCACGACTATGACGTCAAGATGCGCAACGTCTTCAAGTTTCTCGAAAGCGGCGACAAGGTGAAGGTCACGCTGCGCTTCCGGGGCCGCGAGATGGCGCACCAGGATTTGGGCCGCAAGCTTCTCGAACGCATCGCCGCGGACACCGAAGGGCACGGCAAGGTCGAGAACATGCCCAAGATGGAAGGCCGCCAGATGATCATGATCATCGGCCCGCTACCGCGCTGACATCCATCATGAAACAGGTGTAGGGCCGCGCGCCCTATCCCTTGCCGCGCCGCGGGCTCGGGCGGGTCGGAATTTCCTTCAGCAACCCGCCCACGCCCATCGCCGCGATATCCGCCGCCGTCACGTTCAGGCCGCAGATCACCCGGCCCAGCACCCAGTCCGCGCCGTTGAGCGCGGGCGCCCGCGCGCAGCCCGGCAGGCCGATCACCGGCCGCTTCTCCAGCGCGCCGAGAAACAGCAGGTTCCCCGGATCGACAGGCATCCCGACCCGCTCCACACGGCCGCCGGCAAGACGCACCGCGGCGGGCGCCACATCCTCGGGGTCCGATGTGGCCGAGGCGGTGAGGATCAGCAGCAGATCGCCGCTGGCCTTTCCCAGCGCCTCCGCGATGGCCGATTCCTCGTGCGCGGCGGTCAGCGTCTCGGTCAGGTCCACCCCCAGCGCCTCCAGCCGGTCGGCCACCGCCGCGCGGCCCAGCCCCGGCGGCCCGGCGGGACGCCCTTCGGCGGTCAGCGTCTCGATCAGCGTCGCGCTCCTCAGCGCGGGCAGCGCAAGGCGCACCGCGCCCGCCAGATGCTCCGCCGCGGCGCGCAGCGCCGCGCCCGGCACCGCGTAAGAGATGATCTTGACCGTCGCAATCAGCCCGCCGGGCAGGATCTGATGCATCGGCGCGACCGTGGCGACCGTGATCATCGGGTCCACCGCGTTGGCCGCGTCGATCCGCGCGGCGTCAAGCTGCACGATCCCCGCGCGGTCGGCCAGCAGGTTCACCCGCCCGGTGACCGCGGGGCCAAGCGACACGCCCGGCGCTCCGCCGGCGAGCGTCCGGGCCAGGTCCGCCGCCGCTTCGTTCTCCTCCACGTCGCCGGGCTCCAGCCGCGCCACCGTCACGCGGTCGACACCCGCCGCGCGCAGCGCCGCGACCTCCTCGGGGCCGATAATCAGCCCTTTGCTCAGCCGCCCGCCGGGCAGCTTGATCGAATGCGCGAGAATACCGCCGCCGGCCTCCTCCACCGGAACGGCGCCGAATTTCATTGTCCCGTCCTCAGCACGCGCGTCATCTCGGCGAGGATCGACAGCGCGATCTCCGCCGGTCCCGCCGCGCCGATATCAAGCCCGATCGGCGCATGGATGCGCGCGATCGCCGCTTGGTCCAGTCCCGCCGCGCGCAGCCGCTCGACCCGTTTCGCATGGGTGCGGGTTGAGCCGAGCGCGCCCACGTAGAACGCGTCCGACCCCAGCGCCGCCATCAGCGCCGGGTCGTCGAGCTTGGGGTCATGCGTCAGCAGCACAAGCGCCGTGCGCGTATCAAGGCCAAAGCCGCGCACCCCTTCGTCGGGCCAGTCCTCTATGATGCGCTCGCCCGGAAAGCGCCCCGGCGCCGCGAAGGCCGGGCGCGGGTCGATCAGCACCGGGTCATAGCCCGCGATCCGCGCCATCGGCGCCAGCGCCTGGGCGATATGGACCGCCCCCACCACCAGCAGGCGCAGCGGCGGGTTGTGGATGATCACGCAGGTCTTGCCGTCGGCTTCGATCCCCGAGCGATCGGCGCGGAACCGCTCTCCATGTCCCTCGCGGTCGAGCCGCGGCGTCACGCCTTCGCCGGTGACATGCGCGACAGGTTCGCGCGCCGCGCGCGCCGCGACCAGTTCGGCCAGCAGCGCCTCGGGCATGGCGCCGCCCACGGGTTCGACCAGCACCTTGATCGTGCCGCCGCAGGCCAGCCCCACGGCAAAGGCGTCGCCGTCGCTCACCCCGTATTCCAGCAATACGCGCTCCCCGCTTTCGATGGCGTCCAACGCTTCGGTGATGACCGCGCCCTCGACGCAACCGCCCGAGACCGAGCCCGCCATGTCGCCTTCGCCGGAAATCGCCAGTTGCGCGCCCACGCGGCGCGGCGCGCTGCCCCAGGTCTCCACCACCGTGGCCAGGGCCGCGCCCTTGCCCGCGCGTCGCCAGGCCAGCGCCGTTTCGGGAATGTCGTCGAACCGCTCCATCACACCCTCCCTCACGGGGCGCAGCATGGCCCCACCGCGCGCCGAGCGCAAGGACGCGCGCCGCGTCGCCCAATGCCCTTGGATTTTCCCAAGTTTCGCCCAGATTCCCACATAGGACTTGCCCCCAAACCGGCCCGAGAGAGCCGCGCAGAACCGAGGACACCCGATGCAGGACGCCGTCAACACATTCGACATGCCGCTCACGGACCTCGCGGACCGCGACGCCTGGCTCGACAAGGTGGGCGAACTAACCGAAGAGGACGGCTATACCGAACGGCTCGGCGCGCATCACGCCGCCATCCTGGTCGAGCAGAAGCCCGCCGTCCTGCTCGTCACCTTCGAGACGCACAAGGGCATCGCCGCGATCTCCGAGGACAACCAGCCGATGGGCTGGGATCTGGTCAAGGCGCTCGGCTGGTCGCATCTCTGCCTCGTCAGCGACGGCGACACCTGGTTTCGCGATCGCGCCGTCTATGGCTTCTTCGACCGGCTGGCCGATGACGGCTTCTTCGAGGATTTCGAGCAGGTGATCTTCTACGGCGCCGGCCCGTGCGGCTATGCCGCCGCCGCCTTCTCGGTCGCGGCGCCGGGCGCGCGGGTGGTCGCGATCCAGCCGCAGGCGACGCTCGATCCGCGCATCGCCGAATGGGACGACCGCTTCCGGGCGATGCGGCGCACCGCCTTCGACGACCGCTACGGCTATGCGCCCGATATGCTCGACGCCGCCGAACGCGCATTCGTTCTCTACGACCCCGAGATCGCGGAGGACGCGATGCACGCCGCCCTCTTCACCCGCGCCAACGTGACGAAGTTCCGCATGCGCTTCATGGCCGCCAATCTCGACCGCAGCCTGATCCGCATGCAACTGCTCTACCGCATTCTCGCGCAGGTCAGCGCGGGCAAGCTCGACCGCCTGGCGCTGGCGCGGCTCTATCGCGCGCGCCGCTCGGACGGCGGCTACCAGTTCAACCTGCTCAACCGGCTCAACGGCGGCGGGCGCCATTTCCTCACCATCCTGCTGGCGCGCCACGTCCTCAACCTGCGCCGCGGGCGGCCCTTCCGCCTCGCCATGGGCGAGGCGATCGAGGCGCTGACCGAGGCGGGCAAACCCCTGCCCCGCGGGATCGAGGCCGACACCGACCCCGGCGCCGTCGGCGCCGAGACCCGGCCGCACGCCGAACCCGACCGCATCTGAGCCGAAGGCGGCACTGGCGCGGACCTGCGCGATCGGCTAAAGCGGCGCCATGACCCGCACCCTCACCATTCGCCGCCCCGACGACTGGCACCTGCACCTGCGCGACGGCGCGATGCTGCGCGCCGTCCTGCCGCATTCGGCGGCGCATTTCGCGCGCGCCATCATCATGCCCAACCTCGTGCCGCCCGTGGTGACCGGGGCAGAGGCCGCCGCCTACCGCGACCGCATCCTCGCAGCCCTGCCAGAGGGCGCTGATTTCACCCCGCTGATGACGCTCTATTTGACCGAGGACACGGATGCGCGGGACGTGGCCGCGGCCCACGCCTCCGGTCTCGTGACGGCCGTGAAACTCTACCCGGCGGGCGCGACCACGAATTCCGCCTCGGGCGTGCGGGACATGGACCGCGTCCGCCCGGTGCTCGAACGCATGGCCGAAATCGGCCTGCCGCTCTGCGTCCATGGCGAAGTGACCGACCCCGAGGTCGACATCTTCGACCGCGAATCCGCGTTCATCGATCGCGTGCTCGACCCGCTGCGCGCCCGCGTGCCGGGCCTGCGCGTCGTGATGGAGCATATCACCACATCCCGCGCCGTCGATTACGTGCGCAGCGCCGGGTCGGGCCTGGCCGCGACGATCACCACGCACCACCTCGTCATCAACCGCAACCACATCCTCGCGGGGGGCATCCGCCCGCATTACTACTGCCTGCCCGTGGCCAAGCGCGAGGAACACCGCCTCGCCCTGCGCGCCGCCGCCACCTCGGGGGATGCGCATTTCTTCCTCGGCACCGATAGCGCACCGCATACCGATCCGGCCAAGCTCCAGCCCTGCGGCTGCGCGGGCTGCTTCACCGCGCTCAACACGTTGCCCATCCTCGCGCATGTCTTCGAGGACGAAGGCGCGCTCGAGCGGCTCGAATCCTTCGCGTCACTGAATGGCCCCGCCTTTTACGGTCTGGCGCCGAACGCCCCCCGCATCACCTTGGAACGCGCCGCCCCGGACATCCCCGCAGGGATCGACACCGATGACGGCCCGGTCACCGTGTTCGACCCCGGCTTCCCGCTTCGATGGCGCGTCGCCCCGGAGTCTTCGTCTTGCTGAAAATATCCGCGCCGAAGGCAAGAATTCTTCAGCACGCCCGCCCGCAAAGGACCGACCGATGATCCCGACCTCCTACCCCGCACAGGATGAAATCGCGCGCCTCACCGCGCGGATGCTGCTGGAAATCGGCGCCGTGCATTTCAACGCCCAAACGCCCTACATCTACGCCTCCGGCCTGCCGGGGCCGACCTATATCGACTGTCGCAAGCTCATTTCCTTCCCGCGCATCCGCGCCACGCTGATGGATTTCCTCGCCGTCACCGTGATGCGCAACGCCGGGTTCGAGGCCTTCGACAACATCGCCGGCGGCGAAACGGCGGGCATCCCCTTCGCCGCGCTGATGGCCGAGCGCATGGCGCTGCCGATGTCCTACGTGCGCAAGAAACCCAAGGGTTACGGGCGCAACGCGCGGATCGAGGGCGACATGCCCGAGGGCAGCCGCGTCCTGCTGGTCGAGGACCTGACCACCGACGGCGGCTCCAAGATCAGCTTCGTCGACGCGATCCGCGCCACCGGCGCGACCTGCGCGCACACGGCGGTCGTGTTCTACTACGGCATCTTCCCGGACACGATGAAGACGCTCGGCGATCACGGCGTCACGCTGCACCACCTCTGCACCTGGTGGGACGTGCTGGACGAGGCGCGCGCGCAGGGCGCCTTCGATTCCGCGACGCTGAGCGAGGTCGAATCGTTCCTGAAAGCGCCGCGCGCCTGGCAGGAGGCGCGCGCCTAGATCCCGCCGCAGTCCGACTCGATTCGCCTGCGCCCGCCCCGCATCCCGCGGGGTCGCGAAATCGCGCGCAGTGTCTCATCTTTGCCGCCGCCCGCCTGCCGCGTTCGCGGCCTCTCCACAACATCTTGACGCCCCCACCCGCCCTGCCCCAATATGGGGGTCACCCGGACCGGCCTGGCTTATCCACAGAAACATACATGCCGGGACAGGTTTGATCCCTGTTGCCGCCGCGCGCAGGCGGGCTGTATGAGGAACCGCGCCAGCCAAGGGGACACGCATGAACGAGATCGCCAGCTTCAACGCCACCGGCGCCGAAATCCAGAACGCCGACACCATGCCGCATTCGATCGAGGCCGAGCAGCAGCTTCTGGGCGCGATCCTGACCAACAACGACGTCTATGACCGCGTCGCCAGCATTATCGGGCCGCAGCATTTCTACGACCCGGTCCACGCCCGCATCTATGAGACCGCGGCGGCGCGCATCGCCAAGAACAACCTCGCCTCGCCGGTCACGCTCAAGGCCTTTCTCGAGGACGATGAAGGGCTGAAGGAACTGGGCGGCCCGGCCTATCTCGTGACCCTCGCCGGCGCGGCGATCAGCAGTTACGCGGTGCGCGACTACGCGCAGATGATCTACGACCTCGCGATCCGCCGCGAACTCATCGCGCTCGGCCATGACATCGCCGGCAAGGCCGCGCGCATGGAGGTCGATTCCGAACCGAAGGACCAGATCGTCGAGGCCGAGCAGCAGCTTTACCGGCTCAGCGAACAGGGTCAGGCGGAACGTGGTTTCCAAAGCTTTCTCAGCGCCGTAACGGACGCTGTCAATGTCGCCAACGCGGCCTATCAGCGCGATGGCGGCATGGCGGGCGTCTCGACCGGTCTCACCGACATGGACAAGAAGCTGGGCGGGCTGCACAAGTCCGACCTGCTCATCCTCGCGGGGCGCCCCTCGATGGGCAAGACGTCGCTCGCGACCAACCTCGCCTTCAACATCGCCAAGGCCTATCGTCGCGGCACGTTGCCCGACGGGACCGAAGGCGCGATCGAGGGCGGCGTCGTCGGCTTCTACAGCCTCGAGATGAGCGCCGAGCAACTGGCCGCGCGGGTGCTCTCCGAAGCCTCCGAGGTGCCCTCCGAACAGATCCGCCGCGGCGACATGACCGAGGGCGAATTCCGCCGCTTCGTCGATGCGGCCAAGCAGCTCGAATCCTGTCCGCTATACATCGACGACACCCCCGCCCTGCCGATCAGCCAGCTTGCCGCGCGCGCGCGGCGGCTGAAACGCACGCATGGGCTCGACGTGCTGATCGTGGACTACCTGCAACTGGTGCGCGGCTCGGGGCGCTCGGAGAACCGCGTGAACGAGATTTCCGAGATCACGATGGGCCTCAAGGCCATCGCCAAGGAACTGGACATCCCCGTGATCGCGCTCAGCCAGCTTTCCCGCCAGGTCGAACAGCGCGACGACAAGCGCCCGCAGCTCAGCGACCTGCGCGAATCCGGCTCGATCGAACAGGACGCGGACGTGGTCATGTTCGTCTTCCGCGAAGAATACTATGTCGAGCGCGAAAAGCCCTCGGACGACAAGCTCGAGGAAATCGCCGCCTGGCAGGAACGCATGGAGCGCCTGCACGGCAAGGCCGAGGTCATCATCGGCAAGCAGCGCCACGGCCCCATCGGCACCGTCGAACTGAGCTTCGAGGGCCGCTTCACCCGCTTTGGCAACCTCGTCCAGCCCTGGCAGCAGGTCGGCGAGCAGGAGTTCTGAGCAACGCCGCGCTTTGCGCTTGACCTCCGTGCCGCCCGTGTCACAACCCGGGGCCATGAGCACCGCAACACTTACAGTCGACCTCGGCGCAATCGTAGCCAACTGGCGCGCGCTCGACGCGCTTTCCGAAGGCGAAACCGCCGCGGCGGTCAAGGCGGACGCCTATGGCCTTGGCGCGGATCGCGTGGCGCGCGCGCTCGCCCGCGCGGGGGCGCGCACCTTCTTCGTCGCCGTCGCCGAAGAGGGCGCGGCCCTGCGCGACGCCCTCGGCCCCGGCCCGGCGATCTACGTCCTGTCCGGCCACATGCCCGGCGATGCCGACATGCTCGGCGATCTCGGCCTCGTGCCGGTCATCAACTCGCTCGACCAGATGGTGCGCCAGGTCGAATCGCTGCCGGGACGTCCCTTCGCGCTGCAACTCGACACCGGCATGAACCGGCTGGGGATGGAGCCCTCGGAATGGGGCGCGGTGCGCGACATCGCGCTGGCCCAGGATCCGCAGCTCATCATCAGCCATCTCGCCTGCGCGGACATGCCCGATCACGCGATGAACGCGCAGCAATTGCGCCGCTTCATGGAGATGACCGAGGGCGCCGACTGCCCGCTCAGCCTCGCCAACACCGGGGGCATCCTGCTCGACCCGGCCTATCATTTCGACCTGACGCGCCCGGGCATCGGCCTTTATGGCGGGTTGCCGCATGTTGACGCGCGCCCCGTCGTCTCGCTCGAGATCCCGGTGATCCAATGCCGCGACGTGAAACCCGGCGAAACCGTGGGCTACGCCAACACCTGGACCGCGAAACGCCCCAGCCGCATCGCCACGCTGGCGGCCGGCTACGCCGACGGGCTGTTCCGCGCGCTGGGGTCGCGCGCGCAGGTCCACGCGGAGGATCACGCGCTTCCCGTCGTCGGGCGCGTCTCTATGGACCTGATCGGGGTCGACGTGACCGACCTCGGCTTCGATCCCAAGACGGTCGAGATCCTCGGGCGGCATCAATCGGTCGATTCGCTCGCCAATGCGGCCGGAACCATCGGTTACGAAGTTCTCACCTCGCTCGGCGCGCGCTACACGCGCCGCTACCTGGGCGGATGAGCAGGATCGCCGCCCTTCTCGCCGCCATCGGCCGCCCGGTGCTGGCGGCGCTGGCCGCGCTGGGGCGGGTGTCGATCTTCGCGGGCCGCGCGTTGGGTCACATGCTCCGCCCGCCCTTCTACCTTCGCGAAATCGCGGGCGCGCTGCTCAATGTCGGCTATTTCAGCCTGCCGGTGGTGGGGCTCACCGCCTTTTTCACCGGCGGCGCGCTGGCGCTTCAGATCTATTCGGGCGGCGCGCGCTTCAACGCCGAGGCGGTGGTGCCGCAGATTGTCGCCATCGGCATGGTGCGCGAACTGGGCCCGGTGCTGGTGGGGTTGATGATCGCGGCGCGCGTGACCTCCTCCATCGCCGCCGAGATCGCCACGATGAAGGTGACCGAACAGATCGACGCGCTGGTCACTCTCTCGACCCACCCGATGAAATACCTCACCGCGCCGCGGGTGTTCGCGGGGCTGGTCATGGTGCCGGTCCTGGTCGGAATCGGCGACGTGATCGGCATCATGGGCGGGCATGTGGTCGGCACCCGCAGCCTCGGGTTCAATCCGGCGACCTACCTGCACAACACCGTGAACTTCATCGAGGCGCGCGATATCGTCTCAAGCCTCGTCAAGGGCGCGGCCTTCGGCTTCATTGCGACATTGATGGGCTGCTACTACGGCATGAACACGGGCCGGGGCGCCGCCGGCGTGGGCCGCGCGACCAAGGGCGCGGTCGAGGCGGCGGCGGTTCTGATCCTCGCCGCGAACTTTCTCCTCACCAGCATTTTCTTTTCGATATGATAGAGTTGCGGGACGTTCATAAAGCCTTCGGCCCCAAGCGGGTGCTGCGCGGCATCGACCTCACCATCGCGCAGGGCACGTCGATGGTGGTGATCGGCGGGTCGGGCACGGGCAAGTCGGTGCTGCTGAAATGCATCCTCGGCCTCATCACGCCCGACAGCGGCGCGATCACGCTTGACGGGCAGGACGTGGCGCGGGTCGAGCGCGACGCCTTTCTCGCCCGCTTCGGGATGCTGTTCCAGGGCGGCGCGCTGTTCGATTCGCTTCCCGTGTGGCAGAACGTCGCCTTCCGCCTGCTGCGCGGCTCGCTCAAACGGCCCCGGGCCGAGGCGCGCGAGATCGCGATCGAGAAGCTGCGCCGCGTCGGACTCACCGCCGACGTGGCCGATCTCTACCCGGCGGAGCTCTCGGGGGGCATGCAGAAACGCGTCGGCCTCGCCCGCGCCATCGCGGCGGAGGCCGAGATCATCTTCTTTGATGAGCCCACCGCCGGGCTCGACCCGATCATGTCGGGCGTCATCAACGATCTCATCCGCGAGATCGTGACGGAAATCGGCGCCACCGCCATGACCATCACCCACGACATGACCAGCGTGCGCGCCATTGCCGACAACGTGGCGATGCTGCATGACGGGGTGATCCAGTGGACCGGCCCGGTGGCCGATCTGGACGACTCGGGCGATCCCTATCTCGATCAGTTCATCCACGGCCGCGCCGAAGGGCCGATCGAAGCGGTCCGCTGAAAAGGAGAGAAGCCATGTTCGACGGCAGCATTATGTCTATACATATCGCGCCCGAGGCGCGCGCGCCGATGCAGCCGCTGGACGAGGCGCGGCTCGTCGCCGGGGTCGGGATCGAGGGCGACCGCTACGCCACCGGGCGCGGCCATTACTCGAAGTTTCCCGACATCCGCGAAATCACCCTGATCGAGGAGGAGACGCTGGTCGCGCTCAAGCGCGACCACGACCTTGACCTCGCCCCCATCGAGCACCGCCGCAACCTCACCACGCGCGGCGTGCCGCTCAATCATCTCGTCGGGCGACGCTTCCGCGTGGGCGAGGCGCTGCTCGAGGGCGGGCGGCTCAACACGCCGTGCCGCTATCTCGACCTCGTGACCGGGAAATCCGCCTACGAATTGCTCATCCACCGCTCGGGTCTCAACTGCCGCATAGTTGAGGGCGGCACGATCCGCCCCGGCGACCCCGTGCGCCCCGCCTGACGCCGGAAATACCGCCCAAGGGGCTTTTCCTGGCAAAATACCCAAGGAAGCCGCCCCATGCTCCGTTTCGCCAACCTCTCATTGCTGGTTCTCTTCCCCGTCGCATGGTTCGCGCCGCTGTTGCGCGCGGGGATCGACCTGCCGCTTTTCGGGCTCAGTGAGATCAGCGTCGTCTCGGGGCTGCAATCGCTTTGGGAAACCGATGTCACGCTGGCGCTGCTGGTGAGCTTCCTCGCCCTCTTTGCGCCCTACGCCAAGACGGCGAGCCTCGCGCTCGTTCATTTCGGGTTGATGCGGCGCAAGGCGCTGCCCGCGCTGCAAATCCTGGGAAAGCTGGCGATGGCCGACGTGTGCCTCGTCGCGCTCTATATCGTGGTGGTCAAGGGCGTCGGGCTGGCCCGGGTCGAGACCGCCTGGGGGCTTTATCTCTTCACCGGCTGCATCCTCGCCTCGGTCGCCCTCGGCCTCCTGACGCAGCGGCGCAGACGGCAGGGGGTTTGACGCGGCGCGCGGGCTGGGGCAAGAGGCGGGCATGGCGAAATCTCCCGGCTTCACCTGCACGGCCTGCGGCGCGGTCCACTCCAAGTGGTCCGGGCGCTGCGACGCTTGCGGGGAATGGAACAGCATCATCGAGGACGAGGGCCTCGGCCACGGCGCCGGCCCGGCCACGCTGGGGCAAGCCCGCGGCAAAGCCGTGCGCCTCAGCGACCTTTCGGCGCACGAGACGCCGCCGGTGCGCACGCAATGCGGGCTGGAGGAACTCGACCGGGTGCTGGGCGGCGGGCTGGTCCCGGCCTCCGCGCTGCTGGTGGGGGGCGATCCGGGGATCGGCAAATCCACCCTGCTCTTGCAGGCCGCCGCCGCGTTCGCCGCCCGGGGGCTGAAGACCATCTATGTCTCGGGCGAGGAGGCCAGCGCGCAGGTGCGGATGCGCGCCGAGCGGCTGGGCCTGCGCGACGCGCCGGTGCAGCTCGCCGCCGAGACCAACCTGCGCGACATCCTCACCACCATCGAGGCCGAGAAGCCGCAGCTCGTCATCATCGATTCGATCCAGACCATGTGGCTGGATTCGGTGGGCAGCGCGCCGGGAAGCGTGTCACAGGTGCGCGCGGCGGCGCATGAGCTCACCAGTTTCGCCAAGCGCCGCGGCGTGAGCGTGATCCTCGTCGGCCATGTCACCAAGGACGGGCAGATCGCCGGGCCGCGCGTGGTCGAGCACATGGTCGACACGGTGCTCTACTTCGAGGGCGAGCGCGGCCACCAGTTCCGCATCCTGCGCGCGGTCAAGAACCGCTTTGGCCCCGCGGACGAGATCGGCGTGTTCGAGATGACGGGCCGGGGGCTGTCGCAGGTCGCCAACCCCTCGGCGCTGTTCCTTGGCGAGCGCGGACAGCCGACCCCGGGCTCGGCGGTCTTCGCGGGGATCGAGGGCACCCGCCCGGTGCTGGTCGAATTGCAGGCGCTGGTCGCCCCCACCCCGCACAGCCAGCCGCGCCGCGCGGTGGTGGGCTGGGATTCCGGGCGGCTCGCCATGATCCTCGCCGTGCTGGAATCGCGCTGCGGCATCCCCTTCGCGGGGATGGATGTCTATCTCAACGTGGCGGGCGGCATGAAGATCGGCGAGCCGGCGGCCGACCTCGCCGTCGCCGCCGCGCTGCTGGGCGCGCGCGAGGATACCCCCCTGCCCGCCGATACAGTGGTTTTCGGCGAAATCAGCCTTTCGGGCGCGCTGCGTCCGGCGCCGCAGACCGAAAACAGGTTGAAAGAGGCCCGAAAACTTGGTTTCACGTCCGCAATCGTTCCCAAGGGCGGCAAACCCGGCGGCGCGACCGGTCTGAACCTGACGCATGTGGACGATCTGACCGCTTTCGTTGGAGACATTTTCGGCGCAGGGTAGCGCCCCAGAGAACGAGGCAAGGCAATGGAAGGCTTTACCATCATCGACGGCGTGGTCGCGGTCGTCATCGTGCTGTCGGCGCTGCTGGCCTACAGCCGCGGCCTTGTCCGCGAGGCGCTGGCCATCGCGGGCTGGATCGTGGCGGGGATCGTGGCCTTCATCTTCGCGCCGCAGGTCGAGCCGCTGGTCAAGGAAGTCCCCGTGGTGGGCGATTTCATCGCCGACAGTTGCGAGCTGAGCATGATCGCCGCCTTCGCGGCGGTGTTCGCCGTCGCGCTGATCATCGCGTCGTTCATCACGCCGCTGTTCTCATCGCTGGTGCAGCGTTCCGCCCTTGGCGGAATCGATCAGGGGCTGGGGTTCATCTTCGGCGTGGCGCGCGGTATCCTTCTGGTCGCCATCGCCTATTTCGTCTACGAGACGGTCATCACCTCGCAGAATATCGAGATGATCGACGACAGCCGCTCGGCGCGGGTGTTCGCGCACATGACCGGGCGGATCGAGGACGGCAATCCCGAACAGGCACTGGGCTGGATCACCGCGCAATACGAGGCGCTGGTGGGCGCTTGCGAAAAACCGGAATAGGCATGTCGCAGAGCACCATCATCGCGCTTTTGCTGATGACGGCGTCGGGTGTCGCGATCTCCTTGCAGGGGCCGCTCAACGCGATGCTGGGGCGCGGCATCGGCAGCGTGCTTGGCGCGGCGACGGTGTCCTTCGGGGTCGGATTCGTGCTGTTGCTCGTGGTGATGCTGATCCTCGGCGAGGGGGGCAGCCTGCTGCGCCTTCGCGACGTGCCGGCCTGGCTGCTCATCGGGGGATCGATGGGGGCGCTCTATGTCTTCTCCGCGATCTGGAGCGTGCCGGTGCTGGGCGTGCTCACCATGACGACAATGCTGATCCTCGGCCAGATGGTGGCCGCGCTCCTGCTGGATCATTTCGGGGCGTTCGGAATGGTCGTCCGTGAAATATCGCCGACGCGCGTGCTGGCCGCCGCGCTGGTGGCGGCGGGGGTGATCCTGTCGCGCTGGTGATCTGTCGCAATCGGGACACGTTCGCGTGACCCGCCCCCGCGAACGCGCGGCGCGCGCCATCAGGCCGTGACATGCGCGCCCGGAGCGCCTATGAGTTGGCCCCAGGCGAAAAACGGATTCGGAGCTGCCCTTGTCCAAGATCATGCCCCCCGCTCACCCATTCGATACGTCCTGGCTGCGCGACTGCGACAGCGAGGACAAGCTGCGGGAGGAATGCGGCGTGTTCGGCGTGATCAACGTCGCCGAGGCCGCAAGCTTTGTCGCGCTGGGGCTGCACGCGCTGCAACATCGCGGACAGGAGGCCGGCGGCATCGTCTGCCACGACGCCGAGCAGGGCTTCAACAGCGCCCGCCGCTTCGGCTATGTGCGCGACAACTTCACCAAGCAGAGCGTGATGGAAACCCTGCCCGGCCCGATCGCGGTGGGGCATGTGCGGTATTCCACCACCGGGGGCAAGGCGCCCCAGATCCGCGACGTACAGCCCTTCTTCGGCGAATTCGCAATGGGCGGCGCGGCGATCGCGCATAACGGCAACATCACCAACGCCGACGCGCTGCGCCGCGAACTGATCGAGCGCGGCAGCATCTTCCAGTCGAGCTCGGACAGCGAATGCATCATCCACTTGATGGCGCGGTCGCTGCAACGCACCATCCCCGACCGGATGGAGGACGCGCTGCGCCGGGTCGAGGGGGCGTTTTCCGTGGTCGCCATGACGCGCACCAAGCTGATCGGCGTGCGCGACCCTCTGGGCGTGCGCCCGCTGGTGCTGGGACAGATCGGCGAAGGCTGGGTGCTGAGTTCGGAAACCTGCGCGCTTGACATCATCGGGGCGAAATACGTCCGCGAGGTCTCGCCGGGCGAGATGGTGGTCATCACCGCCGACGGGGTCGAGAGCCGCTATCCCTTCCGCCCGCAGAAATCGCGTTTCTGCATCTTCGAGCATGTCTATTTCAGCCGCCCCGATTCGATCATCGGCGGGCGGTCGGTCTACGAGACGCGCCGCCAGATCGGGGTCGAGCTGGCGCGCGAAGCGCCGGTGGAGGCCGATCTCGTCTGTCCGGTGCCGGATTCGGGCACGCCGGCGGCGATCGGGTTCGCCCACGAATCGGGCATCCCCTACAGCATGGGCATCGTGCGCAACCAGTACATGGGCCGCACCTTCATCGAGCCGACCGAACAGATCCGCAACATGGGCGTGCGGCTCAAGCTCAACGTCAACCGCGCGCTGATCGAGGGCAAGCGCGTGATCCTCGTGGACGACAGCGTGGTGCGCGGCACCACCAGCCGCAAGATCCGCGAGATGATCCTCGAGGCCGGCGCCGCCGAGGTGCATTTCCGCATCGCGTCCCCGCCAACCGCCTGGCCCTGCTTCTACGGCGTCGACACCCCCCAGCGCGAAAAGCTGCTGGCCGCGACCATGTCCGAGGAGGAGATGCGCGAGCATCTGAACGTGGACAGCCTGAAATTCATCTCGCTCGACGGGCTTTACCGCGCGGTGGGCGAGGCCGAGGGGCGCAACGTCGCCTGCCCGCAATATTGTGACGCCTGTTTCTCGGGCGAATACCCCGTCGAACCTTCGGACCAGATCGAGAAGGGATTCGAGCTGAAGGCCGCGGAGTAGCGCGCCTTCAACTCTCCGCCGGTCACGTTTGCGCGACATGCGCGGCGCGCCGCCGGCCCTTCGCCGCGATGCGGCATGTTCCAGCCGGTCCCCACCACCCCCCTTTCCAACCCGCTTTGCGGGGGCGTATTGCGCGCGGCGCAACACTCTTGGAGAGGAAGAGAATCGTGACGGATTTCAGCGATACCACCGAAACGCCGGCCAACACCGAGCGCGCCGCGACGCAGGAGGCCGCGCTGCCCCGGGGAATCGTGCTTGTGGGCACCGTGACGGGCCAGAACAGCGCCCGCGCGCTCATCCGGCTGAGCGACGGAGAGGTCGTGCGCGTCGGGCCCGGCGACCAGGTGGGCGGACGCACCGTGGCCGCCATCGACCAAGGCCGGATGATTCTGATGAAGAACGGCCGCACCGCGAGCATGGTGATCCCGGGCGTCTGACCACCGGGCTGCGCTTTGCGCTTGATTTGCGCGGCGAGGGGTGGGAAGGCACGGCCCATGACACAAGATGCCGCAAACCGCCCCTCCCCGCCGCGCGTCGCGCTCGTCACCGGCGCGTCGCGCGGGCTTGGCGCGGCGCTGGCCGAGGAGCTGGCGCCGAACTATCACATCGTCGCGGTGGCGCGCACCACCGGCGCGCTCGAGGAACTGGACGACCGGATCCAGGCGGCGGGCTACAGCGCCACGCTGGCGCCGATGGACATCACCAACTCCGACGCGATGGCGCAGCTCTGCCGGTCGATCCATGACCGCTGGGGGGCGCTTGCGCTCTGGGCGCACACGGCGGTGCATGCCGCGCCGCTCAGCCCCGCGATGCATATCGACGCGCGCGACTGGAACCGTTCGGTCGCGACCAACGTCACCGCGACCGGGCAGCTCATTCCGTTCATCGCGCCTCTGCTGGGCACGGATGGCCGGGCGCTCTTTTTCGAGGATCCGCGCGCGGGCGACAAGTTCTTCGGCGCTTACGGCGCGACCAAGGCGGCGCAGATCGCGCTGGCCCGCTCATGGGCCGCAGAGACGGTGCGCACCGGCCCGCACGTGCACATCCTAGGGCCCGCGCCCATGCCCACCGCGACCCGCGGCCGGTTCTTCCCCGGCGAGGACCGCGACGCGCTCATCCCGTCGCGCGACGAGGCGCGCCGCCTGCTGGGCCTGCTGGGCTGAAAAACCAAGCCGCGCGCGCCGCCCGGCGCTTGCCCGCCTGCGCCGCGCCGGTTACACAGTTGAAACGCAGCCAGGAGCGGTTTTTTGCGCATTCTCATCACCAATGACGACGGCATCGACGCGCCCGGCCTGAAGGTCCTGGACGAGATCGCGACCGCGCTCGCCGGGGAAACCGGCGAGGTCTGGACCGTCGCCCCCGCGTTCGAGCAATCCGGCGTCGCGCACGCCATCTCCTACACCCAGCCGATGATGGTCAGCCGGCTGGAGGAACGCCGTTTCGCCGTGCAGGGCAGCCCGGCGGATTGCGTGCTGGCGGGGCTGCACGACATCATGCTGGACGCGCGCCCCGATCTCGTGCTTTCGGGCGTCAACCGGGGCAACAACGCGGCCGAGAACGCGGTCTATTCCGGCACGCTGGGCGCGGCGATGGAGGCGGCGTTGCAGGGCGTGCCGGCGATCGCGCTCAGCCAGTATTACGGCCCCGGCAACCGCGACATGGACGACCCGTTCGACGCCGCGCGCGCGCACGGGCGGGACACGGTGCAACGCCTGCTGGACAAGGGTGCCTGGACGCGGGGCGGCTACGACATCTTCTACAACGTGAACTTTCCGCCGGTCGCGGCCGCGCGGGTCAAGGGGCTGCGCGCGGCGCCGCAGGGGCTGCGCAGCGACATGGGGTTCGGCGTGCAGCCGCACACCTCTCCGTCGGGGCGCAGGTTCCTGTGGATCACCGGCGCGCCGCAGACCCAGCCCACCCATGAGGGCACCGACGCGGACTGGAACCTCAAGGATTACATCTCGGTCACGCCGATGCGCGCGGACCTGACCGCCCACGACATGCTGGAGGCGCTGAAAGCCATCGAATGACCGGCCCGGACGACACCGCGGAACGCAAGATGCAGTTTCTCTATGCGCTGCGCTCCAAGGGCGTGACCGATCAGCGCGTGCTGAGCGCGATGGAGCGGGTCGATCGCGGCCCCTTCATCCGCGGCTATTTCTCGGACCGCGCCTACGAGGACATGCCGCTGCCCATCGCGTGCGGCCAGACCATCAGCCAGCCCTCGGTCGTGGGACTGATGACGCAGGCGCTGAAGCTGAGCCCGCGGGACAAGGTGCTCGAGGTCGGAACCGGCAGCGGCTACCAGGCGGCGATCCTCGCGCAGCTGGTGCGGCGGGTCTACACCATCGACCGGCATCGCCGGCTGGTGCAGGAAGCAAGCCGGATCTTCCGCGAACTCGATCTCACCAACATCACAGCACTCACCGCCGACGGCAGCTTCGGCCTGCCCGACCAGGCGCCGTTCGACCGCATCCTGGTGACGGCGGCGGCCGAGGACCCGCCCGGACCGCTCTTGGCGCAATTGAAAATCGACGGTATCATGGTGCTGCCGGTAGGCCAGTCGGACGCCGTTCAGAGCCTGATACGGGTGACGCGGCGCGAGACGGGGTTCGAGTATGACGAGTTGCTGCCGGTCCGGTTCGTCCCTCTTGTCGAGGGGCTGGGGCGGGACACGGCGTAGGATACAGGATTTCAGACAAGCCCCGGCGCACATGGGGCGGATGACGAGGACATGATCGAGATGCGTTTTCCAGGGCGACCAGCACTCCTCTTGGCCGGTGTGGCCAGTTTCGCGCTTGCGGCTTGCGGGGAGGGTCCGCTCGACCTCGACCTGCGCGGCGGGATCGGCGGCGGGCTCGACACCGCGCAGGCTGCGCGCACGCCCACCGCGGCGCGGCCCGACCCCGACAGCCGCGGCATCATCTCATACCCCGGCTACCAGGTCGCGGTGGCGCGGCGCGGCGACACGCTCGCCAGCCTCGCGGCGCGGATTGGGGCCGACGCGAACGAGCTGGGCCGCTACAACGGCATCCAGACCGACGACATGCTGCGCAAGGGCGAGGTGATCGCCCTGCCCCGCCGCGTGGCCGAACCCGCCGGCGGCCCGATCAAGCCCGAGGGCGTGGATATCGCCGCCGTCGCCGACAACGCGATCCGCAAGGCCGACAAGAACAGCATCAAGACCAGCACGCTCGACCCCGCGCAGAGCGGCGCGGAACCCGTGCGCCACAAGGTCGAGCGCGGCGAGACCGCCTATACCATCGCGCGGCTTTACAACGTGTCGATCCGCAGCCTCGCCGACTGGAACGGGCTGGGCGCGGATTTCAAGGTGCGCGAAGGACAATACCTGCTGATCCCCGTCGCCAGGCCCGGCGAGCCCGAACAGGGATTTGACAGCGCCGAGGCGCCGCGCACCGAACCGCCCGGCGCCGGATCGCCCACCCCCGAGCCGCCAAGCGCCGACAAGCCGCTGCCCGAGGATGACACGGTCGCCAGCGCCTCGACGCCCAAGGCGAAGATGACCGACGCGCCCGACCTCAGCAAGTCGCAGACCGCGAGCAGCGCGCCCAAGGCCCGGATGGGCTATCCGGTGCGCGGCGACATCATCCGCCCCTATTCCAAGGGCAAGAACGACGGCATCGACATCGCCGCCACCCCCGGCGCGCCGATCAAGGCCGCCGACAACGGCGCCGTGGCCGCGATCACCAAGGACACCGGCGGCACGCCGATCATCGTCCTGCGCCACGCCAACAACCTGCTGACCGTCTATTCCAACGTCGAGAACGTCACGGTCAAGACCGGCGACAAGGTGAGCCGCGGCGACACGATCGCCAAGGCGCGCAGCAAGGGACCGTCGGCGGTGCATTTCGAGGTGCGCGACGGGTTCGAGAGCCTCGACCCGGCGCCCTACCTGACCGAGTGACCGCACGCCGGCGGCTCCGGAAACCCCGGAAAGCCGGCGCGCCTTAACCCTTTCTTCAGCCGCGCGCGCGATCACTCGGGCGATGGAGATCGCGTTCCGCCCGCCCGACCGTTCCGCCGCAGTGAGCGGCGCGGCGATGCAGCAGCATCCGCATTACGCCGCGGCGCTGGCCCGGCTGGGCTGCGAGTCGCGTGTCGCGGAGTTCCGTGAGGGCGGCGCGCGGATCGGGCGGGCGCAGATCGTGCTGCGCCGGATCGGCCCGCTGCGCGTCGCCTGGCTGCCGCGCGGCCCGGTCTGGAGCGCACCACCCCCCGATCCCGCCGCCGCGCTTCGCGCGCTGATCCGCGCGACGCCGCTGCGCGCGCTCTGGGCGGTCGCGGCGGACCGGCCCGCGCCTGCGCGCGGCCTGCGCGCGGCGCGGGGGCAATGCGTGGCAGAGCTGGAGATTAGCGCCGACAGCGCAACGCGCCGCGCGGCGCTGCACGGCAAATGGCGTAACCGGCTAACGCGGGCCGAGAACGCCGGGCTCGAGGTCGTCGCGCGCCCCCTCGCCCTGCCCCGCGACGACGCGCTGCTCGGGCGCGAAGTGGCGCAGCGGCGCACGCGCGGCTACGGCGCGCTGCCGCCCGCCTTCACCGCTGCCTGGCGCGCCGCCAACCCCGGACAGGCGCAGATGTTCGAGGCGCGCGCGAATGGCGAGGTGATCGCCTTCGTTCTCGTGCTGCTGCACGCGCCGGGGGCCACCTACCATGTCGGCTGGACCGGCGCACGGGGCCGGGCGCTCAACGCGCATAACCTGCTGATCTGGCGCGCCTCCGAGTGGCTGGCCGCGCGGGGGTTCGCGCGGCTCGACCTCGGGCTGGCGGACGCGGCGCGCGCGCCTGGCCTTGCGCGGTTCAAGACGGGCTGCGGCGCGCGGCTTTGCATGACCGGCGCGACGATGCTGCATGCCGGGTTGTGACGCCGCTGCCGCGCGCGCGCGATTCGCCGCTTTGCCTCTGGTCATTCGCGCCTTCCGCGTATAGGGCGCAGGAAAAACCACAGGACACACCCGCCAATGGACCTTCGCAATATCGCGATCATCGCCCATGTCGACCACGGCAAGACCACGCTGGTCGACGAGCTTCTGAAACAATCCGGCGCCTTTCGGCAGAACCAGGCGGTGGACGAACGCGCGATGGACAACGACGATATCGAGCGTGAGCGCGGCATCACCATCTTCGCCAAGCCCACCTCGGTGGTCTGGAAGGACACGCGCATCAACATCGTCGACACCCCCGGCCACGCCGATTTCGGCGGCGAGGTGGAGCGCATCCTGAGCATGGTCGACGGCGTCGTGCTGCTGGTCGACGCCGCCGAGGGACCGATGCCCCAGACCAAGTTCGTCACGTCCAAGGCGCTCGCGCTCGGGCTGCGCCCGATCGTCGTGCTCAACAAGGTGGACAAACCCGACGCCGAAGCCGACCGGGCGCTCGACGAGTGTTTCGATCTCTTCGCCTCGCTCGACGCAGACGACGACCAGCTCGATTTCCCGCACATGTACGCCTCGGGGCGCTCGGGCTGGGCGGATCATCACCTCGACGGGCCGCGCAAGGATCTCTCCGCGCTTTTCGACCTTATCGTGAACCATGTCCCCGCGCCCCGCCAGATCCGGCGGATCGACGAGGATTTCCGCATGCTGGCGACCACGCTCGGTTCAGACCCCTTCGTGGGGCGCCTGCTGACGGGGCGGGTCGAATCGGGGCGGCTGCGGGTCGGCGCGACGGTGCAGGCGCTGAGCCGCGTCGGCCAGAAGATCGAACAGTTCCGCGTGACCCGTATCCAGGCGTTTCGCGGCCTCGCCACACAGGACATCGAAGAGGCGCAGGCGGGCGACATCGTCAGCATCGCGGGCATGTCCAAGGCCACCGTCGCCGACACGATCTGCGCGCTTGCCGTCGATGAGCCGCTTGCCGCGCAGCCCATCGACCCGCCGACGATCACCGTCACCTTCGGCATCAACGACAGCCCGCTTGCGGGGCGCGACGGCAAGAAGGTGCAAAGCCGCGTGATCCGCGACCGCCTGCTCAAGGAGGCGGAATCGAACGTCGCGATCAAGGTGACCGACACCCCCGGCGGCGAGGCGTTCGAGGTCGCGGGCCGCGGCGAGTTGCAGATGGGCGTGCTGATCGAGAACATGCGCCGCGAAGGGTTCGAACTCAGCATTAGCCGCCCGCAGGTGGTGCTGCGCGAGGGCGAGGACGGCGCGCGGCTGGAGCCGATCGAGGAAGTCACGATCGACGTCGACGACGAATATTCCGGCGCCGTGATCGAGAAGCTGACCGGTGCGCGCAAGGGCGAGTTGACCGAGATGAAACCCGCCGGCGCGGGCAAGACGCGGATCATCGCGCATGTGCCGTCGCGCGGGCTGATCGGCTATCATGGCGAGTTTCTCACCGATACGCGCGGCACCGGCGTGCTGAACCGGGTGTTTCACGGCTGGGCGTCGCACAAGGGCGCGATTCCGGGGCGCCGCGCCGGCGTGCTCATCTCGATGGAGAACGGCGAGGCGGTGGCCTACGCGCTGTGGAACCTGGAGGATCGCGGACGGATGTTCGTCAATCCGCAGGACAAGGTCTATACCGGCATGATCATCGGCGAACACAGCCGCGATAACGATCTCGAGGTGAACCCGCTCAAGGGCAAGAAGCTCACCAACGTGCGCGCCAGCGGCTCGGACGAAGCCGTGCGCCTGACCCCGCCGGTCGAGATGAGCCTCGAACAGGCGATCGCCTATATCAATGACGATGAACTGGTCGAGGTCACGCCGAACGCGATCCGTCTGCGCAAACGCCACCTTGACCCGCACGAGCGCAAGCGGATGTCCAAGAACGCCTGAACCGCCGCGCCCACAGGGCGGCGCGGCCGGGTGTTACTTCCGCTTCTTGCAGCCCACTTCGCGCATCACGATGTGTTCGGGTTCGACCAGGCGCTTGTTCTCGCGGTAGACGGCCGGGTATTCGACCAGGTAGACCAGCCCGCCCTTGCGCAGGTAATGCTGCGACGCCTTGGACACGAGCACCTTGGTCACGTGGTATTTCGCCGGGATCGTGACCTCCTTGTAGCAGGCCAGGATACGGGCGTTGGGATCCAGCTTGGCGACTGACTGGCTCGCCTGCGCGGCGGATGTCCCGGCCATCAGGGCCAGCACCGCCGTCAGAAATGTCTTGGACATGGGCATTCTGCTCTCTCCTTCATGCCTCGATCACTTGCGAGGGTGGCGGCGCAATGCGGCGGAATTGGGAAAGCAGTGTGGTCGTTGCGGGGCCCGCAGCCCGAGCGGCCCCGCATCGAGACGCGCCGGGCAGCCCGCGCATCTCGAGAAGCCGGCGCGGCGCTTACCGGCAGGCCGCCTTGCGCAACAGGTAGTGACCGGGGGTCTTGACGTGGCGGGTTTCCTTGTAGACCGCTGGGTAGTGCATCTGGACCATCTGGCCGTTGCGATGCACCCACTTCGTCTTGGCGGGGAATTCGAGATGCTTGCTGGTGCTGTAGGTGGCGGGCACCCAGACCTTGTCATAGCAGGCCACGGCCTGACCCTTCCAGGCCAGCGCGGGGGTTGCGGCAGCGGCCAGGGCGACAATCGCCCCCATCATAATCGTCTTCATTTCTCTTCTCCATGTTGTGGTAACATGAAGATGTTACAAAAAGTGATCGCGGCGCGGCGACGGCAAATACCGCAGTCAGGAGGGGCCAGAACGGTAAACGGCGAAATTCAGACGAAACCAGCCAAACTGTGGCTATCGCGCAATAGTTTTGCCGCGAAGCGGGTAAGTATTTGAATTCTAACTGTCTTCCAAGTTGAAACAATCAATGGTCAAGACGCCCGCAGCGTCAGTTTGCGAAACAGTCCGCGGCGCGGAGTGATTCGCGAAAACGCGGCAAGCGGCTCGATTCCCATCACTGACGGCCCCCAAATGTGCGCGCGAGAGGCGAGAATCGGCAGATCGCACCCTTGCGAGGGACGCGGGACCGTCCCGCATCACTCGTCGGTTTCGACCGCCATCAGTTCGCGTTCGGAAGCGTCGCGCGCGTGGCTCAGCGCCTCCTGGTATTCGGGCGAGTTGTAACAGGCTTCGGCAGCCTCGAGGCTCGGGAACCGGGCGACCACGTTGCGCGGGCGGGCCTTGCCCTCGAACTGCACGTAGCGTCCGCCGCGGGCGATGAAATGGCCGCCATGCTTGGCGATGGCCGGCCCAGCGAGCGCGGCGTAGCGGCCGTAGGCCTCTTCGTCGGTGACGGTCACGTGGCCTATCCAGAGTGCGGGCATGATCTATCCTTTCAGCAGGGTTTTCGCGGCGGCGATCGCGGCCTCGGCGCGTCCGGCGTCGGGGCCGCCGCCCTGCGCCATGTCGGGGCGTCCACCACCGCCCTTGCCGCCAAGTTCCGCCACCGCCGCGCGCACGAGGTCGACGGCCGAGACGCGCTCGGTCAGATCCGGGGTGACGCCCGCGGCGACGGCGGCCTTGCCGCCCGTGTCCGCGATCAGCAGCACCGCGCCGCGGTCAAGCCGCGCCTTATGCTCATCGATGAGCGCGGGCAGATCCTTGCCGGACACGCCGCTCAACACCTGCGCGAGGAAGGGCACGCCGCCCACGTCCTCGGGCGCGGCGCCTCCGCCCTGCCCCGCGCCGCCGGCGAGCGCCAGCTCGCGCCGCAACTGCGCCACCTCGTTGGCGAGCGCCCTGCGCTCGTCCATGAGCGCGCGCACGCGGCCCGGCGCCTCTTCGGGCTGCGCCTTGAGGTCGAGCGCGATCGCGCCCATGCGCCGGGCCTGCGCGCCCAGATGCCGCAGCGCCGCCGCCCCGGTCAGCGCCTCGATCCGGCGCACGCCCGCGCTTGAGGCCGTGTCGTTCAAGAGCGTGAAAAGGCCGATATCCCCGGTGCGCCGCACATGCGTGCCGCCGCAAAGCTCGATCGAGTAGGTCCGTCCGTCCGCGCCCTTGCCCGAACCATCCTGCGCGCCCATCGACACGACGCGCACCTCGTCGCCGTATTTCTCGCCAAAGAGCGCCTGCGCGCCCAGGTCGCGGGCGGCGTCGGGCGGCATGATGCGCGTCTCGACGGCGGCGTTCTGGCGGATGAAGGCGTTGACCTCGTCCTCGACCTGCTGGAGTTCGTCCGGGGTCAGCGCCTTGGCGTGGCTGAAGTCGAAGCGCAGCCGGTCGGCGTCGTTGAGGCTGCCGCGCTGCGCCACGTGATCGCCGAGCGCGCGGCGCAGCGCCTCGTGCAGCAGATGCGTCGCCGAATGGTTGGCGCGGATCGCGGTGCGCCGCGCGTGATCGACCTCGAGCACGGCGGCGTCGCCCGCGTTCAGCGCGCCTTCCGTCACTTCGGCCACATGGATGAAGACGCCGGCCACCTTGCGCGTATCCTTGATCCGGGCGCGTGCGCCGTCGGTGCGCAGCACGCCGCTGTCGCCGACCTGCCCGCCGGCCTCGGCGTAGAACGGCGTCTGGTTGAGCACGATCTGCACCTCGTCGCCCGTCTTCGCGGAGGACACCGTCGCCCCGTCGCGCACGAGCGCGAGGATCTCGCCTTCGGCGCTCTCGGTGTCGTAGCCGAGGAAGTCGGTCGCGCCGTGGCGCTCGGCGAGGTCGAACCACACGCCCTGATCCGCCGCTTCGCCGGAACCTGCCCAGGCGGCGCGCGCCTTGGCCTTCTGCTCTGCCATGGCGCTGTCGAACCCTTCGGTGTCGACGCCGCGCCCCTTCTCGCGCAGCGCGTCCTGCGTGAGATCGAGCGGAAAGCCGAAGGTGTCATAGAGTTTGAACGCCGTCTCGCCCGGCAGATCGGCGCCGGCCGGCAGGTCGTCGAGCGCCGCGTCAAGCAGGTTCAGCCCGCGGTCGAGCGTCTGACGAAAGCGCGTCTCCTCGAGCTTCAACGTCTCCTCGATCAGCGGCTGCGCGCGGCCGAGTTCGCTGAACGCCTGGCCCATCTGCGCCACCAGCGCGGGGACCAAGCGATACATCACCGGATCCTTCGCGCCCAGAAGGTGCGCGTGGCGCATGGCGCGGCGCATGATCCGGCGCAGCACGTAGCCGCGCCCCTCGTTCGAGGGCATCACCCCGTCCGCGATCAGGAAGGAAGTTGAGCGCAGATGGTCCGCGATCACCCGGTGATGCACGTTGCCGGGCCCGTCCGCATCACTGTTGGTGACATGCGCGCTGGCCTCGATCAGGGCGCGCATGAGATCCGTGTCGTAGTTGTCGTGCTTGCCCTGCAACAGCGCGCCGATCCGCTCAAGCCCCATGCCGGTGTCGATCGACTGCATGTCGAGGTCGCGCATCGTGCCGTCGCTGAGCCGCTCGTTCTGCATGAAGACGAGGTTCCAGATCTCGATGAAGCGATCGCCGTCCTCCTCGGCGCTGCCTGGCGGGCCGCCCCAGATGCCGGGTCCGTGGTCGTAGAATACCTCCGAACACGGGCCGCAGGGGCCGGTCGCGCCCATCGACCAGAAGTTGTCATCCGAGGCGATGCGGATGATCCGCTCGTCCGGGAGGCCGGCCACCTTCTTCCAGATCGCCGCCGCCTCGTCGTCGGTATGAAAGACGGTGACGAGAAGCCGGGAGGCGTCAAGCCCGAAATCGCGGGTCAGCAACTCCCAGGCGAGGCGGATCGCCTCGTCCTTGAAATAGTCGCCAAAGCTGAAATTCCCCAGCATTTCAAAGAAGGTATGATGGCGCGCGGTATAGCCGACATTATCAAGATCGTTATGCTTGCCGCCCGCGCGCACGCATTTCTGGCTGGTGGTTGCGCGGGTGTAGTCGCGATGCTCGACCCCGGTGAAAAGGTTCTTGAACTGCACCATGCCCGAGTTGGTGAACATCAGGGTCGGGTCGTTGCGCGGCACGAGCGGAGAGCTTTCGACAACGCGGTGGTCGTTGCGTTCGAAGAAATCGAGGAAGGTCGAGCGGATTTCGTTTAGCGTCGGCATGGCGGTGTCTTTCGGCGTGGCGCGTGAGGCCTCCCGTCTAGCCGCCTGCGCCCGCCCTGTCCACCGCAAGTGAAGGCCCGGCATGCGGCGTGCATCCGGGCCTCCCGATTCGCCTGGTGGCGGGGCGTTACGCCTCGAGTATGTCGCTGTCGCCGGAGGATCCTTCCGGCATGTCGAAGTCGAGCCCGTGGGCCGCGCGGATCTTGTCCTCGATCTCGAGCGCGGTGCTGCCGTTCTCCTTGAGGAAGGTCTTGGCGTTCTCGCGCCCCTGCCCGATCCGTTCGTCCCCGTAGCTGAACCAGCTGCCGGATTTCTCGACCACGCCGGCCTTCACGCCGAGGTCGAGCAATTCGCCCATCTTCGAGATCCCTTCGCCATACATGATGTCGAACTCGACCTGCTTGAAGGGCGGCGCGACCTTGTTCTTGACCACCTTGACGCGGGTGGCGTTGCCGACCACCTCGTCGCGGTCCTTGAGCGCGCCGATGCGCCGGATGTCGAGCCGCACGGAGCTGTAGAACTTGAGCGCGTTGCCGCCCGTCGTCGTCTCGGGGCTGCCGAACATGACGCCGATCTTCATGCGGATCTGGTTGATGAAGATCACCGTGCACTTGGTGCGGTTGATCGAGCCGGTGAGCTTGCGCATCGCCTGGCTCATCAGACGGGCGTGCACGCCGACGCTGCTGTCGCCCATGTCCCCCTCGAGCTCGGACTTCGGGGTAAGGGCGGCGACCGAATCGACCACCACCATGCTGACGGCGCCCGAGCGCACCAGCGTGTCGACAATCTCGAGCGCCTGCTCACCCGTGTCGGGCTGCGAGATCAGCAATTCATCGAGATCCACGCCCAGCTTCCTGGCGTATTGCGGATCGAGCGCGTGTTCGGCGTCGACGAAGGCGCAAACCCCGCCCTTCTTCTGTTCCTCGGCGACGCAATGCAGCGTCAGCGTCGTCTTGCCCGAGCTTTCGGGTCCGTAAATCTCGACCACCCGGCCCTTGGGCAACCCGCCGATGCCGAGCGCGATGTCGAGCCCGAGCGAGCCGGTCGAGGTCGCCTCGATGTCCTGGATGGCGTTGTCGCCGCCCAGTTTCATGATCGAGCCCTTGCCGAACTGCCGTTCGATCTGCGCCAGCGCGCTGTCGAGCGCCTTCTGCTTGTCCGCGCTTTTCTTGCTGTCCATGCTGAGTAAATCTGCCGTTGCCATTCCAGTTGCCATCCTTATTCCATACCCTGCCATGCGCGACAATCGCCGCTTTCGTTCACTTCTTGTTCTCCTCTACATGCAGACAAAATGAGAACATTTCAAGACGATTGTTCATATCGCCACTTTTTCGCAAATGCGTTAAAGAGTAGTTTACGCGCGAAAACGAGCTTGCCGGACGGGGATCGCGCGAAGATATGTTGGTGTTTTCCAAGCAGAAACTGGTGTTCCTGTCAGTCCCCAAGACCGGCACGACCGCCTGGCAGGCCGCCCTTGGAGACAAGGCGTCGATGATCATCGCCGATCCGCCCGAGCTCAAACATTCGCCGGTGTTTCGCTACAATCGCTTCTTTCGCCCCGCGCTCGAGAAGTTCATCGGCGGAAATCTGACGGTCATGGCGGTCATGCGAGAGCCAATCAGCTGGCTGGGAAGCTGGTATCGCTATCGCCAGCGGCCGTTTCTCGACGGGCGCGCCAACAGCACCGCCGGAATCGATTTCGACGCGTTCGTGCGGGACTACATGCGCGGCCAGACGCCCGCCCACGCCAATGTCGGCGCCCAGTCCAAGTTTCTCGAGCCGACCCGCAACGGCACGGCGGTCACGCATCTCTTCCGCTACGAGGACCAGGCGGGACTCCTCGGCTTTCTCGAGGAGCGCCTCGGCTGCCGCATCGAGGTGGAGCGGCGCAACGCCTCCGCCGCTGAGCCGCTTGCGCTGGAGCCGGACACGGAGGAGCGGCTGCGGCGCAAGTTCGCCCCCGACTTCGCGCTGTGGGAGGGCATCGGCCCCGCGGGCCGCTACCGCCCGATACCGCGCGCGTCGCTCTGAAGCGCGGGTCAGCCCGGCGCCGCGTCGCCCCCGGCGAACTTGGCCACGCGCGCGCCTGACTTGGCCGAGGTGACGACGCCCAACGATTTCAGCTTGCGGTGCAGGGCGCTGCGCTCCATGCCGACGAATTCGGCCGTGCGGCTGATATTGCCGCCGAACCGGTTGATCTGCGTCAGCAGGTATTCGCGCTCGAACGCCTCGCGGGCCTCGCGCAGCGGCAGGGTCGCGAGCGAGCCGGACAGCACCACCCGTCCGCTTTCCGGGGCGCTCGGCGCTTCGCCGGGCAGTTCCTGCGCCTCGATCTCGCCGCCGCTGTCGCCAAGGATCAGCACGCGCTCGATCATGTTGCGCAACTGGCGCACGTTGCCGGGCCAGGGCATGGTCTGGAGCAATGCGTTCGCCTCCGCGCTCAGCTTGCGCAGGGGCAGGCCCTGGGTCTTGTGCAGCATCTCGATGAAGTATTCGGCCAGCAGCGGGATGTCGTCGCGCCGCTCCTCGAGCGATGGCACATTGATCGGCACCACGTTGAGACGATGATAGAGCTCCCGGCGGAACCGCTCTGCGGCGATTTCGGCCTCGAGGTCGCGGCTGGTGGAGCTGATGACGCGCAGATCGACCTGTACCTTGTCGGCGCCGCCCACCCGCAGGAACTGCTGATCGACCAGCACGCGCAGGATCTTGGATTGGGTGCCGGGCGGCATGTCGGCCACCTCGTCGAAATAGATCACGCCGCCATTGGCCTCTTCGAGCAGGCCGGGTTCGACGCCGCGCTCCTCGCTCTCGCGCCCGAAGAGCACTTCCTCCATGCGCCCGGCCTCGATCGAGGCGCAGCCGACGGTGACGAAGGGGCCGCCCGCGCGGTTCGAATTGACGTGAATGTAGCGCGCCGCCAGTTCCTTGCCGCTGCCCGCCGGGCCGGACAGCATCACCCGCCCGTTCGAGCGCGTGACCTTGTCGAGCTGCCCCACCAGCGCGCGGAACACGCTGCTTTCGCCCATCATCTCGGCCGGGCCGGTTTCGCGGCGCTTGAGGCTCTGGTTCTCGCGGCGCAGGCGGCTGGTCTCCATGCCGCGCCGGATCACCACCATCAACTGGTCGATGTTGAACGGCTTTTCGATGAAGTCATAGGCGCCCTGCTTGATCGCCGCGACCGCGATCTCGATATTGCCATGCCCCGAGATGATGACGACCGGCACCTCCGGATAATCGCGCTTCACGGCCTTCAGGATGTCGATCCCGTCCATGTTGCTGTCCTTGAGCCAGATATCGAGGATCAGCAGCGCCGGCGGCTCTTCGGCCACGGCGGCCATCGCGTCGTCCGAATTGCCCGCGAGCCGCGTCTCGAAGCCCTCGTCCTCGAGGATATCCGAGATCAGTTCGCGGATATCGCGTTCGTCGTCTACGATCAGAATATCGCTCATTTCCTGTTCCTACCCCGCCTCTCTGATGGTGTCCGGCGCCGCTTCCGCCTGCGCCAGTTCCAGCGTGATCACCGCCATCGCGCCCACATGCGCGCCCTTGGTGAATGGTTCGGCATCCGACAGCGTCAACTGGCCGCCATGCTCCTCGATGATCTTCTTGACAATGGGCAGGCCAAGTCCCGTGCCCTTGTCGCGCGTGGTCACGTAGGGTTCGAACAGCCGCGAGCGGTCCTCGGGCAACCCGACGCCGTTATCCGCGATGCGGATTTCCGCGCGCGTCCCGATGGCGGCGCAGCCAATCCGGATGGTGGGCGCGAACCCTTCGGGCGCGCGGCCGTTTTCCCGTAGTGTTTCCGTGGCTTCCCCGGCGTTCTTGATAAGGTTCGTCAGCGCCTGGCTGATCATCGTCGCGTCCACGTCCACCCAGAGCGGATCGTCCGTGATCTCGGTCTCGAAGCGCACATCGGGCTGGCCCGCCTCCTGAAGCGTCACCGCTTCGCGTAACAGCCGCGTGAGGCTCTCGGGCTTGCGCTCGGGTTCGGGCATCCGCGCGAACTTCGAGAATTCGTCGACGATGCGGCGCAGGTCGTCGGTCTGGCGCACGATCACGCCGGTCAGCTGCGCCAGCGCCTCGGCGTCCTTCTCGCCCAAAAGCTTCGAGAACTTGCGCTGGGTGCGCTCTGCGCTGAGCTTGATCGGGGTGAGCGGGTTCTTGATTTCATGCGCGATGCGGCGCGCGACGTCGCCCCAGGCGGCCATGCGCTGCGCACTGACGAGGTCGGTCACGTCGTCGAAGGCCACGACATAGCCCTCGCGCTTGCCCGCGTCGGTCCGCCGGGTCGAGATCCGCACTAACAGGTGTTCCTGCGCGCCGCCGCGGGTGACGCGCACCTCTTCCTGCACGAAGCCGGTCGGGTTGCGCCGCAGCCGCTGGAAGATCTCGGCGAATTCCGGCACCGCGACGCTGAGATCGACCGATTGGCGGTCCTCCTGCCAGTCGAGCAGCCGCTCCGCCGCGCGGTTGACGAAGGTGACGCGCCCCTTCGCATCCAGTCCCACCACCCCCGAGGACACCGACCCCAGCACCGAATCAAAGAGGCGGCGGCGGCGCTCGATCTGTTCGGTATTGGTCAGGAGCCGCGCGCGCTGCGCCTTCAGCTGGCGGGTCATCTGGTTGAAATAGGTGGAAAGCTGCGCGATCTCGTCGTTGCCCTCCTCCTCGCGCACCTGGGTGTCGAGATCGCCCTCGCCCACACGCTGCGCCGCGCTGGTGAGCCGGCCCACGGGCCGCGCCAGCCGTTCGGCGAACCACAGGCCCAGCCAGACCGAGGCGAGGATCAGGATCACCGCGAAGCCGAGATAGAGCAGCCCGAATTCGAACAGCACGCGGCCGCGCTCGCTCTCGCGTTGCTGGTAGAAGACGGCCGTTTCCTTGGTGTCGTCCAGCAGGTCGAGAATGTCGCCATCGACGTTGCGGCTCACGTAGAGGAAACGGTCGGGGATGGTGCGCAGCGGCATCAGGGCGCGGAATTCGTCATTGTCCCAGTCCTGGATGACGATCACGCCTTCCTCCAGCGACTGCTGGATCTGTTCGCGCGTCGGTTCCTCGTAGTCGAAGAGGTAGGAGCTCTGCCCGCGCGCGCGGATCTCGCCGGTGCCGTCGATCACGAAAGCCTCGCGCAGCCCGCGCTGGATTTCGCGCTGGCCTTCGCTCAGCACCTTGCGGATGTCGCCATCGTCGAGGAACACGGTCGCGCGCTTGGTCGCGTCGATGATCGAGGCCAGCACGCGCGCGTCGGTGATGAGGTCGCGGCGGTGCTCTTCCTCATAGGCCTCGGCGGCGGCGACCGAGTTGCTGACCACCCGCCCGACGCGGTCCGAGAACCACGCCTCGAGCCCCATGTTGACCGACAGCGTGGCGAAGACGGCCACCATCACCGTCGGCAGCAACGCCATGATCGCGAAAACGCCGGTGAGCCGCAGGTGCAGCCGCGAACCGGCCGACTGGTTGCGCCGCGCGGCGATCATCTGCACGACCCGTTGCAGCACGAGCGCGGCAATCACGATCACGTAGATCAGGTCGGCCAGCAGGACGATGCGCAGCGCCTTGGAATGCGCGCCCTGGTCGAGCGGCCCCATCACGAGGAAGGTGAGCAGCGCCAGCAGCGGCCCCAGCACCACGAGGCCGAAGGTCATGACCGTCTGCAACCGCCGCCAGCGGCGCAGGCGCGCGATCCGCTCCCAGGTAAATCTGCGCGCCTTGGCGACCACTGCTCCCCCCAAAACTTGCCGCACGATGCGTGCCGACCCACAACATGCTGCGGCGTTGCGGGATCATTGCCCCTTTTGCGCCACAGCATGTTGCCGTTTTACATCAACTTGCGGCGGCGTGTCACGCGAATATCCAGATCGCTCATCTTCTTGCGCAGGGTATTGCGGTTCATGCCCAGAAGCTCGGCGCATTTCGCCTGGTTTCCGCCGGTGGCGTCGAGCGCGATCTCGATCAGGGGCAGTTCCACTTCGCGCAGGATTCGCCCGTAAAGCCCGGCGGCGGGCGGCATCCCGTCATGCAGATCGAAATACCGCCTGAGATGCTGCGCCACGGTTTCCGACAGGGTCTCGCCGTCATTCGGCGCGCGCGCGGGGGGGCGCTCTGTCGGCAGGGGCGCGATGTCGTCGCAACCGATCTCCTCGGCGCGGGCGTTCATCGCCGCGCGGCGCACGGTGTTCTCGAGCTCGCGTACGTTGCCGGGCCAGTTCCGTGCGCGCAACATGTCCAGCGCGGCGTCTGACATGCGCCGCTTGGGCAGGCCGTCGGCAGCCGCCCGTCCCAGGAAATGCGCGATGAGCAGCGGGATGTCGTCGCGCCGCGCGCGCAGCGGCGGCATGTCGAGCAGCGCCCCGCTCAGGCGATGGTAAAGATCGTCGCGCACCCGTTCCGGCGCGTCGAACCGGCCGGTGGCGATGAAGCGCGGGGCGGCCTCGATCGGCACCTCCATCATCCGCACGATATGACCCTGCGCGTCCGCGTCGAACTCCGCCACTTCTTCGAGCAGGACGGCGCCGCCGCCCGCGCGCGCCAGGACCCGCGCCGACGCTTCGGCGTCACGCAGATCAAGCGGGGTCACGGCGACGAAGGGCAGCGCGCGGCGGTCCGACAGGTCGTGCAGCGCCCGCGCGATCAGCGATTTTCCGGTTCCCGACTCCCCGGTGATGAGCAGCGGCATATCCGCGTTCACCACCTGCGCAGCCAGGCGATACACCTGCTGCATCGCCTCGCTGCGCCCGATCAGCGGCAGTTCCTCGGGCCGCTCGGTCGCGGGCGCGGCGCGGGCGCCGGGCGCGCGCCGCGCGTCGAGCGCGCGGGCCACCCGCTTCATCAGGTCCGGCAGGTCGAACGGCTTGGGCAGGTAGTCGAAGGCGTCGACCTCGGCGGCGCGGATCGCGGTCATGATCGTGTTCTGCGCCGAGATCACGATCACCGGCAGGCCGGGGCGCTTGTCCGCGATCGCCGGCAGCATCTCGAGCCCGTTGCCGTCGGGCATCGCCACGTCGGATATCACCGCGTCGCCCAGCCCCTCGCCGACCCAGCGCATCAGAGTGGTCAGCGACGAGGTCGCGTGCACCCGGCACCCCGCCCGCGTCAGCGCCTGCGTCAACACCGTGCGGATCGTGCGGTCGTCATCCGCGACGAGAACCGTGCCGTCCATCAGACCTCCTCCGCCTCATCGGGCCGCGCGCGCGGCAGGGAAATGCGGAACATCGTGTCGCCGGGGGCCGAGGCGACGGTGATCCAGCCGCCCTGCCCCGCGACGATCTTGGCCGCGAGCGCGAGGCCGAGCCCGGCGCCGTTCTCGCGCCCGGACACGAAGGGGTCGAACACGTCCTCGGCAATGTCGGGCGGCAGGCCGGGCCCGTCGTCGATCACCTCGATCTGGAGCGGCAGGGCGCGCGCCGCCCCGCGCATCCGCAGCGAATGGTCGTAATGGGTGCGCAAGCGGATCGCGCCTTTCCGGCCGCCCGCCGCCTCGGCCGCGTTGCGCAGCAGGTTCTGCAACACCTGCAAGAGCTGGTCCGCATCGCCAAGCGCGGGCGGCAGCGAGGGGTCGTAATCCTCGGTAATGGTCATGTGCGCGGCAAAGCCAACCTGCGCCGAGCGGCGCGCGCGGTCCAGCACGTCATGGATGTTGAACGCGGCGCGGCGGGGCGGGGCGAGGTTGCCGAATTCCTCGACCCGTTCCAGCAGCGTCACGATCCGCCGGCTTTCGGCGACGATGAGATCGGTGAGCTCGCGATCCTCGGCCCCGAGCCCCATCGACAGCAGTTGCGCCGCGCCGGTGATCCCGGCCAGCGGGTTCTTGATCTCGTGGGCGAGCATCTCGGCCATGCCGATGGCCGAACGCGCCGCCGCATGGGCGGAATGGCCCTGCGTGAGCCGCCCGGCCAGTTCGCGCGGGGACAGGAGCATCACCATATGCCCCGCGCTGCCCGCCAGCGGCGCGACCTGGACGTTGCATTGCAGCGACGCGCGAGTCGCGGCGCCCACCTTCACGTCGTTGACGAAGAGCGGCGCGTCCTGAGCGCGCGCCCGCCCGACCGCGTCGTCAAGCGGCGAATCAAAGCTCAGCGCCTCCCAGAGCGACGCCCCGGCCAGCGTGCGCGCCGAGGCGTTGAGGAATCCTTCGGCCGCCGGGTTGAGCCGCGCGATGACGTCCCGCGGGTCGAGGATCAGCGCCGGGACAGGCAGCGAGGTCCAGATCGCATCCCCGGGCGCCGTCATGCCGCGAGTCCTTGCGCGGAGCCAAGCGCGCCGGGCAGCAGCGCGAGCACCTCTGCGGGGCTTTGGCTCGTCAGGATGCGGCGGCGCAGCGCGGGGGGCGCGCCCTCAAGATACCAGCCGAGATGCTTGCGCGCGACGCGCAGGCCAAGGTCGGCGCCGTAAAATCTCAGCATCGCTTCGTAATGCGCCGCCGCCATGTCAGCGAAGGCCGCCCCCTGCGGAATATCCGGCGCCGGCGCGCCCCAGAGCGCGTGCGCGACCTCGGCCAGCCGCCAGGGGCGCCCCTGCGCGCCGCGCCCGATCATTACCCCGTCGGCGCCCGACAGTTCGAGCGCGCGCCGCGCGCTCGCCACATCAATGATATCGCCATTGGCGACGACCGGGATACGCACCGCTTCTTTCACCGCGCGGATCGCGGCCCAATCGGCGCGCCCCTTGTAGAACTGGCAGCGCGTGCGTCCGTGGATGGTGATCATCCTGATTCCGGCGCTCTCGGCCCGGCGCGCGAGGTCCGGCGCGTTCAGCAGCGCGTCGTCCCAGCCCAGCCGCGTCTTGAGCGTGACCGGAACGCTGACAGCGTCGACAACCGCCTCGATCAGCGTCAGCGCGTGGTCGAGATCCTTCATCAGGGCCGAGCCGGCCGCGCCGGCGCCGCCCGCGCTCGTCACCCGCTTGGCCGGGCAGCCCATGTTGATGTCGATCAGCCGCGCGCCATTCGCCTCGACCATGCGGGCGGCCTCGGCCATCCAATACGCCTCGCGCCCGGCGAGTTGCACGGCGCTCGCCTCGACGCCATAGCCCAGCTCGGCCTTGGCGCGCATGTCGGGCTTGGCCTGCACCATCTCCTGGCTCGCGATCATCTCGCTCACCACGAGGCCGGCGCCAAACCGCGCCACGAGAGTGCGGAACGGCAGGTCGGTGATCCCCGCCAGCGGCGCCAGCAGGACCGGCGGCCAGAGCGTGATATCCCCGAGTGTCAGTTGCAATTCGCCCCCCGTGCAGCACGCACCTTCTACGCAGAACCGTTGCGCGGCGCAACGAATCCCGTCGCTCATGGTCATTGCCCGCCCCGGCGCGCCGCGCTATCAGGCGGCATGACCCACGCCGCCGCCATCATCGTCGCCGCCGGGCGCGGCCTGCGCGCCGGCGGGCCGGTCCCGAAGCAATGGCGCCCGCTCGCCGGGCGGCGGGTCATCGACTGGACGCTCGAGCGGTTCGCGATCCATCCGCGCGTCGGCCGCATCGTGCTGGTGCTGCATCCCGACGACCTCGCCGCCTGGCCCGAACAGCCGGGGATCGAGACGGTGGCGGGCGGCGACAGCCGGAGCGCGTCGGTGCGCAACGGTCTCGACCACCTCGCCGGGTCGGACGTGGCAAATGTTCTCATCCACGACGTCGCGCGGCCCTGCCTGTCCGAGGCCCTGATCGACGCCGTGCTCGACGCGCTCATCACCCGTCCCGCGGCGGCCCCGGCGCTGCCGGTGACAGATGCGCTCTGGCGCGGGCGCGACGGGCGGGTCGCGGGCGCGCAGGACCGCGCGGGGCTATATCGCGCGCAGACGCCCCAGGGCTTTGATCTCAAGGCGATCCTCGCCGCCCACCGCGCCCATCCCGGCCCCGCCGACGATGACGTGGCCATCGCGCGGGCCGCCGGGCTTGACGTGTCGATCGTGCCGGGCGAAGAGTCCAACCTCAAGATCACGCACGCGCCGGATTTCGCCCGCGCGGAGCGAATCCTGCGAGCAGGAGGACCGGCGCAGAAGATGGATATCCGCATCGGCAACGGCTATGACGTCCACCGTTTCGGCCCCGGCGATCACGTCATGCTGTGCGGCGTTGCCGTGCCGCATCACCGCGGATTGCAGGGCCATTCGGACGCCGATGTGGGGCTGCACGCGCTCACGGACGCGATCTACGGCGCGCTGGCCGAGGGTGATATCGGCCGCCATTTCCCACCGAGCGAGGCCGAATGGAAGGGTGCAGCGAGCGATATCTTTCTGCGTCACGCGGTCGAGCTTGCGGCGTCCAAAGGGTTTGAGATCAGCAACTTGGACCTCACCCTTGTCTGCGAACGCCCAAAGATCGGCCCCTATGCCACAGCCATGCGCGAGTCGGTCGCGCTCATCACCGGCGTCGCGCCCGAGCGGGTCTCGGTCAAGGCCACGACCTCTGAACGGCTCGGCTTTACCGGGCGCGAGGAAGGCATCGCCGCAATCGCCACCGCCGCGCTGGTGAAGCCATGAGGCTCTGGAGCATGATCGCGACGGTCGGCGGCGCGGGCCACATGCGGCCCGCGCCGGGCACGTGGGGGTCTTTCGTGGCGCTGCCGATGGCGTGGTTGCTGCACGTGATCGGCGGGCCCTGGCTCCTTATTATTTTTATAATTGTCGCCTTTATCAGCGGCCTGCTGGCCACAGCGAATGTCACGCGCGGTCAGGCGGATCACGATCCCTCGTTCGTGGTGATCGACGAGGTGGTCGGCCAGTGGATCGCGCTCCTGCCGCTTTCCATCGGGGCGGCCCATGCGGGTGCGGCGATCACCGCGCTCTGGCCCGGCTGGATCGCCGCCTTCGTCCTGTTTCGCCTGTTCGACATCATCAAGCCCGGCCCCGTCGGCTGGGCCGACCGGCGCGGCGACGTGTTGGGCGTGATGCTCGACGATGTGATCGCGGGGGCGTTCGCCGCGATCGGCGTGGCCGCATTGGCCGCGCTCAGCCACGGGGTGCTGGGGATATGAGCGCCGCCGCCGCGCTCGATGCGGCGCGCGCGGCGGGGTTGCGCATCGCCACCGCCGAAAGCTGCACCGGCGGCATGGTGGCCGCCGCGCTCACGGCGATTCCCGGCAGCTCTGACGTGGTTGAATGTGGCTTTGTAACCTACTCCAACGACGCGAAAATCCGGATGCTCGGCGTATCTTCCGAAACGCTCAAGGCGCATGGGGCGGTCTCCGAAGAGGTCGCGCGGGAAATGGCGCGCGGCGCCTGCGCCAGGTCCGGCGCGCGGGTCGCGGTGTCGATCACCGGCATCGCCGGCCCCGGCGGGTCGGAACACAAGCCCGAGGGCCGCGTCTGTTTCGGCATCATCCGCCCCGATGGCGCGGTGCAATGCGAAACGCGCGAGTTCGGCGCAATCGGGCGCGACGCGGTGCGCGCAGGCGCGACCGAACACGCACTCGCCCTGCTCCTACGGGTAGTCCGATCCTAACCGTAAAGCTCTTTCGCGCGCGCCTCGAAGGCGCGCACGATGCGCTGCATCGCTTCAAAGAAAAACAGCCCTGCCGCCTTTTGCAACAGGTAGTTGCGGAACTCGAAATCGACCTGAAACGCCACTTCGCACCCGTCGCCTTCGTCCTTGAACGCCCAGTTGGACACCATGCGCTTGAACGGCCCGTCGAGGTATTCGGTGTCGATCTTGCGCGCCTCGGGCCAGAGCACGACGCGGCTGGTGAAGCGTTCGCGGAAGAGCTTGAAACTGATGACCAGATCGGCGGTCATCACCTTGCTCCCGTCCTCCTGCGGCTCGACCGAGCGCACGCGCGCGGCCGAGGTCCAGGGCAGGAACTCGGGGTAACGCGCCACGTCGGCCACCAGGTCGTACATCTGCTGCGCGGTGTAGGGCAGATGGCGGGTTTCGGAATGGCTCGGCACGGGCGCCTCGGTTTTCGCGTGACAGGGTGCCGCTTTGTCATAGACTGTGCCGGGAAATTCAAGGGGGCCGCATGAGCGAACGCAGCTACGAGATCGACCAGATGATTTCCGCCAAGGCCATCGCCGCGCGGATCGAGGCGCTCGCCAACGAGATCGAGGAGGAGTTCGCCGATACCGGCAAGCTCGTCGTCGTCGGCCTGCTGCGCGGCTCCTTTGTGTTCATCGCCGATCTGGTGCGCGAGATCGAGCTGCCCATCGAGGTCGATTTCGTCGAAACCTCGTCATATGGCAACGCCATGCAGAGCAGCCGGGAAGTGCGCATTCTCAAGGACTTGCGCGGCGACATTCAGGGGCGTGACGTACTCGTGGTCGAGGATATCGTCGACACCGGTCACACGCTCGCCCATGTCATCACCCTGCTGCAAAGCCGCCAGCCGCGCAAGCTGCGCACGATCGCGCTTCTGGACAAACCCTCGCGCCGCGAAGCGCCGATCAAGGCGGACTGGACCGGGTTCGAGATCCCGGATGAATTCGTTGTCGGCTACGGCATCGACTACGCCCAGAGGAACCGCAACCTGCCCTATATCGGCAAGGTGCGGTTCACCGAAGGGTGAACTCGCGCTGGCTCGTGCGGATGGCGCGGTGGGCGCATAACCCGCCCAGTGCGGAGCGGGTGAAGTTCGTTCTCGCCATCATCGCCGTCTGCATCGCGCTTGCCGCGTACGAGCATTTCTTCGGCTGGCCCGAGGCATTGACGCCCGAACGCAGCCTTCAACGCGGCTACAAGTCCGGGGGATGAGGGAAAGTGGCGCGGTTGACGGGGCTCGAACCCGCGACCTCCGGCGTGACAGGCCGGCACTCTAACCAACTGAGCTACAACCGCGCGTGAGGGGTGGATTAGGCCAAGCGCGCGGGCAGGTCAATGGCCTTGGGCACAGATAATCGCGGGCGATGCGCGTTTTTTCGGCGCGGGCGGCATGACGCGCCTTCCCTGTTCACGGTTCTGGCTGAAATGCAGCGGTGGCGCGGTTGACGGGGCTCGAACCCGCGACCTCCGGCGTGACAGGCCGGCACTCTAACCAACTGAGCTACAACCGCCCACTGCACGCCGCTTGCGCGGCGTCCGCCCCCTTTAGTCGCGCCGCGCGGCGGCGTCAAGCGCGGGGTTCGGGGCTTAACCCACCTGCGCCCGGATGCAGGGAGGCGGGGCATGCTTCGCGAATTGCGGAAAAGGCAGTCGTTTGCGTGGTGGGTGATGAGAGACTCGAACTCCCGACATCTTCGGTGTAAACGAAGCGCTCTACCAACTGAGCTAATCACCCCTGACGCGCCTCTTAGCGGCGCTTTGCGCGCGGCGCAAGTGGCCGGCGCCTGTCGGCATGGGGGCGGCGCGCCGGCCCGATCCGCGCCGAATCCATGCGCTTCGCTTGACATCCCGCGCGCGCTCCCCTTTAGGTCCGACATCCTGCAGGCGCGCGACGGCATGATCGGCGGCATTCATGAAGAGAAGACTGAGACAGTTCAAGAGCAGCGCGAAGGCCACCGCGCGGTTCATGCGGCAATCCTCGCTTACGCGCGCACAGGTGCGCGATGCGCTGCGGCTGTTGACGCCCTATGACACCGGCCACCCTCTCGTCCGGATCGGAGATCCGGGCGATGGCGGCTACCTGCTGCCGGACGACCTTGACGGGCTGGTCGGCAGTTACTCGCCCGGCGTTTCGGACGTTCTGACCTTTGATCTCGACATCATGAACCGCGGCGTTCCGACCTTCATGGCCGATGCGTCCGTCGACGGGCTGGCACAGGGCCATCCGCTGGCGCATTTCGACAAGCTGTTCCTCGGCGGGAAAACCGGGGGCGATGTGATTTCGCTGGATGACTGGGTCGCACGGCACGGGCCGGACACCGGCGATCTGCTGCTCCAGATGGATATCGAGGGGGCCGAATACGAAACCCTGCACCACGCCAGCGACGCGACGCTGGAACGCTTTCGGGTCGTCGTGGTGGAGTTCCACAGCTTCAATCGGATCACCGAGCCCGAGATCTTTCCACTCTATTCCGAGGTTCTGGAAAAGTTGCACCGGCATTTCGCGGTCGTGCACCTTCATCCCAACAACTGCCTGCCGCCGGTCAACGTGGCCGGGATCCGGCTGCCGCCGGTATTCGAGGCGACGTTCCTGCGCCGCGATCGTGTCAGCGACGCCACCCCGCGGAAGAACTTTCCCCATGAACTGGACTCGCGCAACGTGGCCGACACCAAGGATTTCACGATGCCGCGTTTCTGGTCCGGCTAAGGCGTTTCGCGTTTGATGCGCGCGACAGGTTTGGTGCAAATGGCGTCGGGGCGACAGCCGCCACCGACGCAGACAGGACGCGATGCGTGATGGATTTCTTTGTCGTCATACCGGCGTTCAACGCGGCCGATAAAATCGAGCGCACCTTGCGGAGCCTGATCCGGCAGACATCGGTGCTGGACGGCCAGGACAGCTTCCGCTGCCTGGTATGCGACGGCGCCTCGACCGATGGCACGCCCGAGGCGGTCGCGCAAATCGGGGATGAGCGCATCACCGTGCAGTCCGAGCCGGACAGCGGCATGTATGACGCGCTCGCCAAGGGGTTGCGCCAGGCCGAAGGCGACGTCACCTGCTATCTTCCGGCGGGCGAGACGCTGAATCCCGCGGCGTTCTCCGTCCTGTCCGAGGTGTTCGGGCGCTACGCGCAGATCGGCTGGCTGACCGGTCGATCCGTGACGTGCAATGAGCGCAAGCAGGTAACCGATTCCTTTCTTCCCCACCCCTACAGGCGGAACTTCATCGATTGCGGCATGTATGGCACCCGCCTGCCCTGCATCCAGCAGGAAAGCACGTTCTGGCGCACCGAGCTCAACCGCGAGTTCGATCTCGACGCGCTGCGCGCCTGCACGCTGGCGGGCGATTATTTTCTGTGGCGCTCGCTCGCCCGCACGCAGGATCTCTACGTGGTGAACACCGATCTCGGCGCGTTCACCATCGAGACAGGCCAGCTATCGCAGCAGCAGCCCGGCGCCTACCGGCGCGAGATGCGCCAGTTGCGCAGGCCGCCGCGCCTGTCGGAACGGGCCGCGGCCCTCTTGCTGCGTCTCAGGACCAAGCATGCCCGCCCGCGCAAGAACGCGCCGCGCCAGGTCAGCTATGATCACGCAAGCAAGATCTGGCGGCTCAGCCGGTAGGCCCTGCGACCGGCTCCGGCGCGGTCAGTATCTCTTCGGCGCCCCCGCTCAGGGCCATGACGCAGCCCTGCCGGTTGGGCAGCGTCCCCATCAAAGCGCGGTCGAGCCCGAGGACAAGCCCGCGCAGCACCTGCCCCAGCAGCCCGTGCGACACGATGATCGTCGGCCTGCCAAGGTCTTGCAACAGCGCCTCGACCCGCGCCATGAGCGCCTCGACCCCCTCGCCGCCGGGCGCGGCGCCGTAGAATTCCAGATCGCACAGCCCGGCGGGCAGATCGGCCTTGAGCCGCCCCTCCCACGCGCCGGTGTCGATCTCGGCGAGGCGCGGCTCGAACCGCGCGGGCAGGTCCGGCAGGGCGAGCGCCGCAGTTTCCCGCGCCCGCCCCAACGGGGAGACGAGGATCGGGCCCGCGCCGGGCATGATCCGCGCCGCGATCGGCGCGATGATCGCGCCTTGCCGCAGGGCCTGCGCCCTGCCCCTGGCCGTCAGGGGGGAATCGCGCCGCCCCTGGATGCGCCCCTCGAGGTTCCACTCGGTCTCGCCGTGGCGCAGGAACCAGATGTCGGGATAGTCAGGCATTTTGGGGCGCTTCCATCCGGCGCCGGCGGCCGCGGCTTAGACGTCTGAACATTTCCACCTGCCGCCCTGATATCAATCACCATTCCGGCAATGGCCTAGCAGCGCGCCGGGACGCTGTCAAAACGCGCCGCCCGGCCCGGGCCGAGAACGGGCGGCAGGGGCTGGAGGACGGGCGCGCGCGTGTCTATATCTTCCCCATGATCAAGTTCACGCCGATCCTTCTGGCCGTGCTCTACGGCGTCGTGATGTATCGCTTCTCGGCATGGCGCACCAAGCGCGCGCTGAACGAGCAGTCGACCGAGCTCGCCGATCCGGTGCTCAAGCGCATCACCGACCGGCTGGCGGCCGCGCTCGATCTCGCGCGGATCCGCGTGCATATCTACGAGATCGACCCGGTGAACGGCCTCGCCGCGCCGGACGGGCGGATCTTCATCACCCGCGGCTTCTATCGCAAGTTCCAGACGGGCGAGGTGAGCGCGGAGGAAATGGCCTCGGTCATCGCGCATGAGCTGGGGCACGTGGCGCTGGGGCATTCGCGCCGCCGGATGATCGATTTTTCCGGGCAGAACGCGCTGCGCACGGCGCTGGCGATGGTGATGGGGCGGTTCATTCCCTTCATCGGCCCCTGGCTGGCGGGGGCGCTGACCTCGCTGCTGGCGGCGCGGCTGTCACGCGGCGACGAATACGAGGCCGACGAATACGCCGCCGCCCTGCTGACCCGCGCCGGCATCGGCACGGAGCCGCAGAAGTCGCTCTTTCGCAAGCTCGAGGCGCTGACCCAGTCGCGCGCCGGCGCCGCGCCCGCCTGGCTGATGAGCCACCCCAAGACGGCCGAGCGGATCGGCGCGATAGAGCGCCTCGAAGCACGCTGGAGCCAGTCGTAGGGCCGGGTTTCACCCCGCCTGCCCCAACGCCTTGGCCAGCCTCGGCAGCCGCGCCTTCCGCAGCAGCGCGCGCATTTCCCACTCCTCCCCGCTGAGCCGCCGCGCCTCGGTCAGCACCTCGTCGCCGACCTCCTGCATCATCTCGGGCTGCGCCTGCCGGAACCCCAGCAGGAACGCGTCCGGGTCGGCGCGGGACAGACCTTCCTCGGCCAGGATCTTGCGCGGAAAATCGCGGGCGTTCAGCGTCACGATCACGTTCGCCGATCCCGCGACGGCGGCGGCCAGAACATGCACGTCGGCCGGGTCCGGCAGCCACAGCCGCGCCTCGAGCGCGGGTGGGGCCGCGACCTCGGCGCGCGGCCAGTCCGCCGCCAGCAGCGCCGCCTCGGCGCCGGCCTGCGCGACCCCCTCGGGGCCGAGCTTGGCCGCCGCGCGCCGCCATTCCTCGATGATGCGCGCCGACCAGAGCGGCGTGAACGCGCCGCGCCGCGCCGCGCCCAGCAGCATCGCGCGCATGACCGTGGGGTAGATCACGCAGGCGTCGAGAAGCGCCCTCACCGGCGGAGGCGCCGGCGGGACCGGAGAACGGGAGAAGGGGACGGCGTCATGCCGTCCCCTCTACGCTGTTTTAGGAGGATCGGGAAGGTCGGCGCGCTCAGCTGCCGCGGGTCGAGAACATGCTCATCACCCCGAGACTGGCCTTCGGATGGCTGCCGGGGCTGATGAGCTCCGCGCGGATCACCTCGGCCAACCGGTTGGTGATGCGCACCTTCTGCGTCTGGCCGCGGCGCTCCGCCTCGATCGCCTTGCGCCCGCCGAAGCCCTTCAGATCCGCGGTGATCATGCGCGGCTCGGTCAGCGCGGCGCCGGTTTCGGGATCGCGCAGCGTCATGGTGAATTTCAGGTCATGCACGCCGCCCGTGGTATAGCGCGCCTTCTGGGTCAGCGCGTGAAAGCGCGCCACCTGGATATCGAGCGCGACCGGCGTGCCGGTGTCGAGCCCGGCGACTCCGCGGGTCATCGCGTCCTCAACGATCCGCTGGACCTGCGCATGACGGTCGCCCATCGGGTCCTCGCGCCAGACGATGTCGCCGCCGGGGTAGAAGCGGTTGGCCTCGGACACCTTGAGCGTGCGCGGCACGGTCACGGTCACGCTCTTCACGTCGAGCTGCGCCTGCATGGGCTGCGCCGGCATCGGCATCGTCGCGTTGCGGGTTGCGGTTTCCGGCGCGGCGCAAGCCGACACGGCCAGCCCCATCAGCACGGCGGCGATGATCTTGAGCGTTTGCATGATCTGTTCCTCCTGGGGCCCTTCGCCCGGTTCATCCGGGAAAAATGCAAGAGGATTGAGGCGTCTTTGCGACGAATACGGCGCATTTCCGGGGTTGTTGCCGGGTGATTCCGGGGCGCGAATCGGTCGCCGCCGCCGGGTCAGTCGCGCGCGCGCGCCTTCCAGCCGCCCCGGCGGCGCGGGCGTTCCGGGGCCTCCAGCCCATCGCGCAGAACCTGCGTCATCGGGTGGTCGGGATGTGCGGCGGCGTAGCGCCCGAGCATCGCCTCGATCGCCTGCCTCTGATCCTGCCCGTCGGGCAGCGACAGCGCCCAATCGAGAAAGATCGAGCGGCATTCGCCGGGGCCGATCCCGTCGATACGATAGGATTCGAGGATCAGTTCCTTGCGGTCAAGCGGGTCTCGCTCCATCGTTCCTCACTCCTCCGGGGGGTCGCTCAGCGCCCGGTCGATCGCCTCGCCGGCTCGTCGGCCCGCACGCCCGAGCGCCGTCACCAGCGCGCCGACATCCTCTTGGCCGGTTTCGCGCAGCACGAACCGCGCCGCCCCCTGCCCCAGCATGTCGGGGTCCGGCGGATCCGTTCCCAGCAGCCGTGCGGCCTGTTGCAACCCCGAGCAAAGCGCATAAGCATGCCCGAGCGCCGCCCCGTCCGCGTCATCCAGCCAACCGATTGCGACACCGGCGGCGATCCCGGCGCGCGTGCCGCGCTCGGCGCCGCCCGCCAGCAGCGTCGCGGCCTGCGCGATCAGCTGCACCTCCTGCAACCGGCCCGGCCCCAGCTTGGGGTCGAGCGGCCCGCCCGGCGCCTTGGCCGCATGGATGCGCGCGCGCATCTCGCGCACCGCGCCCAGCACCTCCCGCCGGTTGCGCGGACGCGACAGCAGCGCCACGCGGAACGCCTCCACATCGTTCCCGAGATCAGGCGCCCCGGCGACGACGCGCGCGCGGGTCAGCGCCAGATGCTCCCAGAGCCAGGCCTTTTCGGACTGGTAATCCTGGAACGCGGCCCAGGCGGTCGCGACCGGCCCCTGGTTCCCCGACGGGCGCAGGCGCATGTCCACCTCGTAAAGCCGCCCCTGCGCCATCGGCGCGCTGAGCGCGGTGATCATCGCCTGCGTGAGCCGCGCGTAATAGCTGCGCGCGGGCAGCGGGCGCGACCCGTCCGACGCCTCGACCCCGTCGGCGTCGTAGATCACGATGAGGTCGAGGTCGGATTCGGCCGTCAGACGGCGCGCGCCCAGCGATCCCATGCCCAGCAGGGCCGCCCCGCGCCCCGGCGGCGCGCCGTGCTTGCGCGCGAACTGCGCCACCACCTCGGGCCAGAGGGCGGCGAGAACCGCATCGGCGAGGTCGGCGTATTGCGCGCCCGCCTCCGCGCCGGTGATGAGGCCGCGCAGGTGATGCACGCCGATGCGGAAATGCCATTCCCGCCGCCAGCGGCGCGTCGCGTCAAGCCGCGCCTCGTAATCGCCCTCGGCGGCCAGCGCCTCGGTCAACTGGGCGGTGAGCGTCTCCTGCCCCGGCCAGGCGGCAAAGAAATCCCCCGCGATCACCGCGTCCAGAACCTGCGCGTTGCGCGACAGGTAGGACGCCAGCCCCGGTGCGGTGCCGACGATGTCGACAAGCAGGTCGATCAGCTGCGGGTTGGCCTCGAAGAGCGAAAAGACCTGCACCCCCGCGGGCAGCCCGGCGAGGAAGCCGTCAAACGCGACGAGCGCCTCCCCAGGATGCGAGGTGGCCGCCAGCCGCGCCAGGATGTCGGGACGCAACCTGCGAAAGATCGCCACCGCCCGGTCCGAGCGCAACGCCGGGTAACTGGGCCAGCGCGCGATGATCTCGGGGGACAGTTCGCCCAGGTCGTCGGGTTCGCGCGGCGCGCGCCCGCCCTCGCCGGGATCGAAGAAACCCTCGATCATGTCGTGGACCGCGTGCAGCCGCTCGTCCAGCTCATCGCGCAACGCCTGCGTCTCGTACCCCATGAACGCGGCGAGCCGGTCCCATTCCGCGCCTGAATCGGGCAAATCATGGGTCTGCGTGTCGCGCAGCATCTGCAGGCGATGCTCAACCTCGCGGTGAAAGCGGTAGTGGGCGTCCAGCGCCTTTGCGGCCTCCTGCGGCGCCCAGCCCTTGTCGGCGAGCCGCGCCAGCCCTTCGAGCGTGCCGCGCACGCGCAGGTCCGGGTCGCGCCCGCCGGCGATGATCTGGCGGGTCTGGGTGAAGAACTCGATCTCGCGGATGCCGCCGCGCCCCAGCTTCATGTTGTGGCCGTCCAGCTGGATCGGCCCGCCCAGGCCCTTGTGCCGCCGGATGCGCAGGCGCATGTTGTGCGCGTCCTCGATCGCCGCGAAATCGAGGTGCCGCCGCCACACGAACGGCGTCAGCGTTTCGAGAAACCGCGCCCCGGCGGCGAGGTCGCCGGCGCAGGGCCGCGCCTTCACATAGGCTGCGCGCTCCCACGTGCGCCCGAGGCTTTCATAATAGGTTTCCGCCGCCGCCATCGCCATGCAGACCGGCGTGACCGAGGGGTCGGGCCGCAGCCGCAGATCGGTGCGAAAGACGTAGCCCTCGGCGGTGTTCTCGCTCAGCAGCGCCGCCATGCGGCGGGTCGCGCGGACCAGGGACGCGCGCGCGGCGGCGAAATCGTCGCGGTCGTAGCGGGTTTCGTCGAACAGGCAGATCAGGTCGATATCCGAGCTGTAGTTGAGCTCTCGCGCGCCCATCTTGCCCATCGCGAGCACCACCATCCCGCCCGCCGATGCGATGTCGTCCTCAGCCATGCCGGGCAGCTTGCCGCGCCGTATCTCCGCGCCCACCGCATCGCGCAGCGCGGCGGCGCAGGCCGCATCGGCCAGGTCGGTAAGCGCGCCGGTCACCGTCTCGAGCGGCCAGACGCCGCCCAGGTCCGCCAGCGCAACCAGGAGCGCGATCCGTCGCTTCGCCCGGCGCAACGCGGGGCCGACTCGCTCGGCCTGCGCGCCCGCCTCCGCCACCACCGCATCGCGCGCCGCCTCGAGGTCGCGGAGCGCGCCCGGCAGCCACTCCGCCTCTTTCTGGATGAGGTCGTGCAGGTAGGGGCTGCACCCCGCCGCGCCCTCGATCAGGTCGGCCCACTCGCCGCTCAGATCGGACATGATCGCGCGCGCCTCCGCGCCCCGGTCGGGATCGAACGGGCGCGGCAGGCGGGTGATGCGGGCGGGCGTGTTCACCCGTCCAGTGATACGCGCCCCGCGGGACTGGTCAATGGCGGGACGTGCGCGTAACGTCCGCGCCGCACGGAAAGGAGGCGCATTCATGAGCAAGAGCCTGAAACGCGTGACCCGCGCGCTCAGCGAGGCCGGGCTCGACATCGCGCCGGTCGAGGTCGGACAGGCCACAACCGCGGAGATGGCCGCCGCGCTGGTCGGCTGCGAGGTGGACCAGATCGCCAAGTCGATCATCTTCGCCGGTCAGAACAGCGGCGCTGCGATCCTCTTCGTGACGGCGGGCGGCGCGCAGGTGGACGGCGCGCGCGCCGGCGCGCTTGCCGGGGAACCCCTGGGCAAGGCGGACGCGGCCCTGATCCGCGCGCAGACGGGCTTCGCCATCGGGGGCGTGTCCCCGGTTGGCCATCTCACGCCGCCGCGCGCGTTCTTCGACCGCAGATTGCTCGATTTCGACGAAGTCTGGGCCGCAGCAGGCACGCCGCGCCACGTTTTCGCGGCCCCTCCGGGTGAACTTCTGCGCATTTCGGGCGCGCAACTGGCTGATTTCACCAAGTAATCGAAATAAATGTAATGGATGTTAACATCGCCTCTTGTGGTGAGGGAGCCGAATGCCGATCTAATCCATGTGAAACGCATTCACATTATTCCGACCATATCCAAGAAGGATCGCTTCATGACCACATACGCCCAATACGCCCCCCAAACCGGCCAGACCGGACCGCTGGGCTGGCTGCGCCGGGCCGAGTCCTGGCTCGACGCGCGCGGGCGCGGCGCCTGGATCGCCGCGATGGTGCTCGGCTTCGTCCTCTTCTGGCCGATCGGCCTCGCCCTTCTCTTCTACATGATCTGGAGCAACAGGATGACCTGCCGAAAATCCGACCGCAGCCGCCGCTGGAGCCATTCGGTCCAGATGACCCGCAGCAGCGGCAACAGCGCCTTTGACGCCTACCGCGACGAAACCCTGCGCCGCCTTCAGGAGGAGCAGGAGAACTTCGAAGCCTTCCTCAAGCGCCTGCGCCAGGCCAAGGACAAGGCCGAGTTCGACCAGTTCATGGAGGAACGCGCGCAGAAGGCCCGCGAAGACGCCGCGCCGCAAGAGGGCTGACGCCCAGCATGATGATCGCGAGGGCCCGCCGCCACGGCGCGGCGGGCCGCGCCCCGCGGATTGAAATCGATTCGCCCTCTGCCTAAGTGCCGATGACAACCAGACCGCCGGAGCAAGACCCTTCTCATGAGCCACACTCACTGGACCGACTACGACATGCCCCACGCCCTTCCCGATCCGGACGCACAGCCCGAGTTCTACGACGGCGTGCAGGTCAAGCGGCTGATCGCCTGGGTGATCGATACCCTGGTGATCTTCGTGCTGGCGCTGATCGCCACCGTGCTCACGGTCTTTGTCGGGCTGCTGTTCTTTCCGCTGCTGATGCTGGTGATCGGGTTCGTCTATCGCACGGCGACGCTGGCTTCGGGGTCGGCGACCTGGGGCATGCGCCTGATGGCGGTCGAACTGCGCGCGCGCTCCGGCGCGCGGATCGACGGGTGGACCGCTTTGGCGCATACGCTGCTCTACGCGATCTCGATCGGGACGTTCCTCGTGCAGGCGGTCTCGGTCCTGTTGATGTTGATCACGCCGCGCGGCCAGGGGCTTGGCGATCACCTTCTGGGCACCGTGCTGATCAATCGCCGCGCCGCCTGAGCGGCGCGCGAATCCGCCCTTGGCCTATGCGGATTCCCTTGTTACGCTTCTGGCCACGACAGCGAAATCCCGGACCGAAGCCCCGCGCATGCGCCACACCCTGCCCCTTGCCCCGCAATTCTACGTGACGGCCCCGCAGCCCTGCCCCTATCTCGAGGGGCGGATGGAGCGCAAGCTGTTCACCGCGCTGCACGGCGACGGCGCGCAGCGCCTGAACGACAAGCTGTCGAAACAGGGATTCCGCCGCTCGCAGAACGTGCTTTACCGCCCGTCCTGCGCCGATTGCGCGGCCTGCCTTTCGGCGCGGATCGACGTGGCCGCGTTCAAGCCCTCGCGCAGCCAGCGGCGCACGCTCAACCGCAATGCCGGGCTTGAACGCCGCGCCACGTCGCCCTGGGCGACCGAGGAGCAATACGCGCTCTTTCGCACCTATCTCGAGAGCCGCCACGCCACCGGCGGCATGGCCGACATGGACGCCTTCGAGTTCGCCGCGATGGTCGAGGAGACGCCGATCCGCACCCGCGTCGTGGAGTACGCCGACCAGGAGACCGGCGAACTGGTGGCGGTATGCCTGACAGACATGCTCGATGACGGGGTGAGCATGGTCTATTCCTTCTTCGATCCTGACCGCGCGCGCGACTCGCTTGGCACCTACATCATCCTCGATCATGTCGCGATCGCGCGCGAGAACGACCTGCCGCATGTCTATCTCGGCTATTGGGTGCCCGGCAGCCCCAAGATGGACTACAAGGCCGCGTTCTCGGGGCTCGAGGTCTATGTCGGCGGCCGATGGGAGCGAATGCGCGATCCCGAATCCTATGACGCGCAGCTTCACCCGCTAAGCAACGATCCCATTGCCGAACAGGTCGCCGAGATCGCCCTGCCCGACGGCCAGCCGCTGCGCCCGGTGCGCGGTTGAGCGGGCGCTTCGTCCCCTGCACCGACGCCGCCAAGGCGCGCGGCGACGACCGGGCCTGACGCGCTGCATCCCCGCGCCGCACGCAGAAGTTCGCGTTTGCCCTCGTCCCGGTGACGCGCTTAGGTAGCGCGACACAGACAGGAGCCACGCCATGACCCTTGCCCGCCGTCCCTGGGTTCCAGACGCCAGCGAGACGCTGGTCCAGGACATAGCCGCCCGCACCGCCAAGGCCACCAGCGCCGACATCGCCGCGCGGCTGGAAACGCTGGCCGAGGACAACCGGCGCATTCACGAACGCGACTGCTTCAACCTCAACCCCGCCACCAACGTGATGAACCCGCGCGCCGAGGCGCTGCTGGCCGCTGGCATCGGTTCGCGCCCCTCGCTGGGCTACCCCGGCGACAAGTACGAAATGGGCCTCGAGGCCATCGAGGAGATCGAGGTGATCGCGGCCCAGCTCTGCGCGGAGGTTTTCGGCGCGCGCTATGCAGAGATCCGCGTGCCCTCGGGCGCGATCGCGAACCTCTACGGCTTCATGGCGACCTGCAAACCCGGTGATGCGATCATCGCGCCGCCCGCGGCCATCGGCGGGCATGTCACGCATCATGCGGCGGGCTGCGCCGGGCTTTACGGTCTGAGCACCGCGCCCGCGCCGGTCGCCGCGGACGGCTATACGGTCGACGTGGACGCGCTGCGCGCGCTGGCCCATAACGTGCGCCCCGCGCTCATCACGCTGGGCGGCAGCCTCAACCTCTTCGAGCATCCGGTCGCCGAGGTCCGCGCCATCGCCGACGAGGTGGGCGCGAAGCTGATGTTCGACGCGGCGCATCAGTGCGGGATCATCGCCGGCGGGGCATGGAAGAACCCGCTGCACGAGGGCGCGCACCTGATGACGATGAGCACCTACAAAAGCCTCGGCGGTCCGCCGGGCGGGCTGATCGTCTCGGACGATGCCGAGATGGCCGAGCGGCTCGACGCCATCGCCTTTCCCGGCATGACGGCGAATTTCGACGCCGCCAAATCCGCCGCGCTGGCGATGGGGATGCTCGACTGGCGCGATTTCGGGCGCGATTACGCCGCCGCGATGATCCGCGTGGCGCGCGCGCTGGCCGAGGCGCTGGATGCGGCGGGCCTGCCGGTCTTCGCCGCCGGGCGGGGCTTTACCCGCTCGCACCAGTTCGCGCTCGAGGCCGCGCGGTTCGGGGGTGGTCAGGCCGCGTCGAAACGGCTGCGCAAGGCGGGTTTCCTCGCCTGCGGCATCGGCCTGCCCGTGGACGAGGTTGAAGGCGACATGAACGGGCTGCGCCTGGGGACGCCCGAACTGGTCCGCTGGGGCGTGACCGAGGACCACGCGCCCGAACTTGCCAGCCTGATCGCCGAGGCGCTGCGCGCCAACGACCCCGCCGCCCTCGCCCCGCGGGTCGCCGCGTTCCGCCAGGGCTTCGACCGGCTGCATTTCATCCATTGATGCGAGACAAGCCGCGCAGGGAATCACTCCGCGCGCAGGCAAAACTCGGAGACCGCATCCATGAGCTGCGTCCAGCAAGGTTCCTGCGGCAACGGCACGTGATTTCGGCTGTCCAGCATCATGAACTCGGCGTCGGGGATACGGGATGCGATCAACTGACCCTGCGCGATTGGCTGGATCGCATCGCCCCGCGCATGGACCACAAGCACCGGGGCGCGCACGCGGTCGAGATCGTCCGCAACGTCGAACCGGTCCACCGCTCTGCGCAGACGCGCCGCGTTCTCGGGCGTGATCGACTGGCTCTGCACACGCGCGAAGCTGGCGACCTGCTCGGGCGTCCCGTCCGGCATGAACAGGCTCACGAATGCGCGAAAGAATGCGCTGTCGGCCTGCCCCCAACCCGCGCGGATCAGGCCGAGCATCGTCTCCTCATCGATATCACCGGGCTGTTTCGGGCGTAGGCTGCGCCCCTTGGCATAGCCGCCATAGAGCACCATACGGCTGACCCTCTCGGGGTGGCGCGCCGCGAACCGGATCGCCACCGGCACTGCCTGCGACGCGGCAAATATGGAAAAGCGGTCCAGACGCGCCGCATCGGCCACCGCCCGGAGGTCATCGGCGAAATCACCGACCCCGACATTCTCCAGATCGCGCCCTGACAGGCCGGTGCCGCGCTGATCGTAACGGCAAAGAGTGAAATCGCCCCCCAATCGGGTCAGAAACGGTTGCCAGACGGGGCAGCGCCAGTCGAGCTCCAGATGGGACAGCCAGTGCCCGGCGCGCAGCAACGGCGGACCCGAACCACTGACGCTGTGGGCGATGGTCGCGCCGTCCCGCGCTTGAGTGAAGCGGATCGGCGGCGCTTCGCGTCCTCCGCCCGTCGCCTCAATGGGCGCCGGTGCGTCCGTCGTCACCTCGGGCAGGAGTTGAATGCCGCGCTTCGGCACCGTCCGGATCAACCGCTGGTCCCGTCCCGTGTCTCCGAGGGCGGCGCGCGCGGCGCTGATCCGCGCGCTGATCGTGGCGTCGGAGACTGCCAGCCCCTGCCATACCGTCTCGATCAGACGATCCTTGCTGACCAACGCACCGCCGGCCTGCGCCAGTTCGGCCAGCAGGGCAAAGACCTGCGGTTCCAGATGTAGCGTGGCGCCGCCACGGGTGAATCTGTGCCGGCCAGTGTCGATGCTGCAATCCGCGAAACGATAGATCATGCGACAGCTAAGCGCGTTTTAACCGTTTTGGCCAAGGAAATTGGCACAAGCAGTGAAATCACAAGGAAAGGACAAGAGGTTCCCAAGGACACGTTCAAGCGAAACGTCATGGTCCGTGCTTTGATCAATGCATCGGCATTGGGAGGACGGATCATGCGGAACGACACCGATATCAGATACCGCGCAGACGGCTCGATCGACACCGGCTACTACATGCAGCGGGGTCGGCGGATGCGCAGCGAGGCGGCCCACCGGATGATGGGACGCGCCCTCACTTGCGATGACGCTTCCCTTCCCGCGCCATCGCGGTGGAGCGCGGTGAACTGGTTGCTCGGCAGGTGATCCGCCGCGTAGCCGTGACCGCTGTTACCCCAGTATCGCCGGCACAACGGTGACGATGGCCGGGAAGAACCACAGGATCGCGAGGCCCAGCACCTGGATCAGCACGAAGGGGAACACCCCGCGATAGATATGCCCGGTGGTCACGCTCGCCGGGGCCACGCCGCGCAGGTAGAACAGCGCGAATCCGAAGGGCGGCGTCAGGAACGAGGTTTGCAGGTTCACCGCAATCATGATCGTCACCCATTTGGGATCGAACGATCCGCCATAGATCACCGGGCCGACGATCGGGATCACGATATAGATGATCTCAAGGAAATCGAGCACGAAGCCCAGCACGAAAAGCACCAGCATCACGACGAGGAAAGCCTGCAATTCGCTGTCGTAGCTGCGTAGGAACTCCTGGATGTAATGCTCGCCGCCAAAGGAAATCACCACCAGGTTCAGCAGTTGCGACCCGATCAGGATGGTAAACACCATCGAGGTGACCTTGGCCGTCTCGCGCACCACCGGGGTGAGCACGCCCGACGCGAACAGGACCCAGCACGAGAAGAGCAACCCGAACATCGCATATAGATAGGCGGCGTAGGCGGCGACGAAGGCGGCGATGGATTCGACGCCGACGCCTTCTTCGCGGTTGATGCGCAGATCGAAGTTGACGCCGATCAGGATCGCGGCGCCAATGGCCAGCGTCGCCCAGATGATCACCTTCGCCGAGCGTTCGGTTTCCCGCAGCCTGCGATAGGCCGCGAGCATGATCGCGCCCCCTGCCCCCAGCGCCGCCGCGGGGGTGGGGTTGGTGATGCCCCCGAGGATCGAGCCCAGCACCGCGACGATCAGAACCAGCGGCGGGAACACCACGCGGATGAGGTCATTACGCGCCAGCCGCCGCGCTGCCGCCGCCGCCCCGTAAAAGGCCAGCGCCAGTGGCAACGCGAGCATCAGAACGGTCGCGCCCGCGCTCGCGGAAGGCGCGATGAGCAGCATGTCGACCAGAAGCCCGGACACGACCCCGACCCCGCCGATCAGCAGTGGCCGGGGATCGCGTATGGGCGCGACGCCACGCCCGAGCGCGAGCACCAGCGCGAAAAGCACGAATATCAATGCGACACCCGTGCCGATGGGCGCCGCAGCCGCCTCTTTCTCCGCCCTGCGCGCGGCGATCTCCTCGGGCGAAAGCCGCACGCTCTCATGTTCGCCGCCCGCCGCCGCGATGGCCTCGGTTTCGGCGACGGCGCGGTCCCATTCGCCCTGCCCGTGCAGTTCTATCATCGAGACCATGCATTCCGCGCTCACGTTGGTGCGCAGCGACGCGCCCCCGGTGCGGTCGGTGAAACTGTCCACGGCGAGGCTCTGCGACCCGACGACGCCCAGGTTGACGGCAAGCAGCATCGCCGCGATCAGCCCGAGGGGCGCTCCGACGAACCAGGTGAACGCCTCCCCGCGGGTGACGGCTTGACCCCCCGCCTGCCCCTCCATCGCCACCGACGGCGCGCGCGACGGGTTGAGCAGCGCGTAGCCGAACGCGTAGAGCGCGTAGAGCAGCGCGAGGAAGACGCCCGGCAGCAGCGCCGCCTGGAAGAGCGTGCCGACCGACACCACCGCCGCCTCGCCCAGATAGGTCAGCGCGTCGTTGCAGCCCGCCGCCATGGCGCGCGTCTCCTGCGCGGCGGAGTAGAGATCGCCCGCCAGCGCGCCCAGCAGGATGATGACGATCGAGGGCGGGATGATCTGCCCCAGCGTCCCGGCGGCGGCGATGACGCCGGTGGCGATCTCGGGGGAATAGTTGTGCCGCAGCATGGTCGGCAGGCTCAGCAGGCCCATCGTCACCACCGTCGCCCCGACGATTCCGGTCGAGGCCGCAAGGAACGCGCCCACCACCACGACCGACACGGCAAGCCCGCCGGGCAGCGGGCCGAAGACCCGCGCCATCGTGGTCAGCAAATCCTCCGCGATGCCCGAACGTTCGAGCGTGATCCCCATCATCACGAACATCAAGACGGCGAGCAGCGTCTCGATGGACTGGCCGGCAAGCACGCGCTCGTTGATGCGGTTGACGATGAAGGACACGTTGCGGTCGAGCGCCACCTCCCAGCCCTGCGGAAAGACCGGCGTGGCGATCCGGGCGAGGTCGGGGTATCGGAAGATCGATACGCTTTCCGGCTTGACCCCGCTGGCGATCAGCGCGCGGTAGCCTTCGCTGCCGGTGTCGATGGCCTGGTGGATCAGCAGCCCAGCCGAGTTGAGCGCGGCGATGATCGCGAAGGACAGGATGCCCGCGCCGGCGATCGCGAACGCCACCGGAAAGCCGGACAGGATGCCCCCGAACAGGCAGAGGGCGACGATGATGAGGCCGAGCTCGACCCCGTCCAGTCCGAACAGCATCAGCAGCCCCCCTGATGCGCCGCCTCGGGCGCATCCCGGCGCTTGCCGACGGGATCGCGGTCAAGGTATCTGCCGTCGGCCTCCGGCCCTTCCTTCCATTCGAGGTAGGAGCGGTAGAAGAACGCCACCGCCTGAAGCACGATCAGGCCGGCAAAGACCACCAGCAGCACCTTGAACAGGAAATAGGCGTTGAACCCGTTGGGGCTGAACCCGTAGGTTTCCACGTTCCAGCGCAGCGCGCGCGCCTTCATCAGCAGCCGCTCCAGCGTATCGGAGGCCGAGGGGTTGGGCACGATCAGGTGACGCCAGAGGAAGAACCAGCCATAGAGCCAGATCAGCAGCGCCACCGGGATCATGAACAGCAGGCTGCCCACCATGTCGATCACCCGTTTCGTGCGAAAGGACACGGCGGAATAGACCAGGTCCACCCGCACATGGCCGCCCTGAACGAAGGTGTAGGTGCAGCACAGGCAGACGATCAGCGCGTTGTAGAACTTGAGCTCCTCGGAATACCAGCTCACCGGCATGTCGAGCCCGACGCCGAAGCCGAGAACGATCTGCCCCTTCACGAAGATGCGCTGCATGAAGACGATGACGATCTGCTGAAGCACCATCAGCAGACCGGCCCAGGCGAAGAAACGCCCGAGCGTGTTGGCCAACCCCTCGAGCCCGCGCACCACGCCCCACATGAAGCGGTTGCGCCAGAGCCCGACCGCAGTAAGCAGCAGGAACGCGGTGAGCGCGACGAAGAACAGCTCGCGGGAGGCGCCGTAATAGACGAACCGCATCACCGCCTCGTTGTCGGACCAGTCGAGCCAGAGATGCGGATGGCTTACCGCCTGGCCGAAATTCCAGAACGCCAGAGCGATGTTCCGAAAGAACTGCAAGAGCGCGTCCAGCACTGCGTTCATCCCCTTTTTCCGTGGCGCCCGCAGCGCGGCCTGAACCGGCCCGCCCCCCATCCGGAGGGCGGGCCGTCACGGCGCAATCGGCTCAGAGCCCCATCACGCGGTCGCGCTGACGGCGATAGGCGTCCGAGGAGCGGCTGATCCAGCCGGTCGTGTTCTTCATCGAGGCCATGTAGCTGTCGAAGATCTTCTTGAACATCTCGTCCTCGTTGAACTCGGCATAGAGCTTCTGGCTGGCCTCGCCGAAGGCGTCCCAGACATCGTCGGGGAACTCCATCAGCTTTGTCCCGCCCGAGGCGAGCCGCTCGAGCGCGTCGCCGTTCTCGACGATGAAGCGGCTCGCGTTGGTGACGTTGTTGGACGCGGACGAGACCTGGATCGCGCGCTGCTGCGCCGGGTTGAGGCTGTTGAACACGTCGAGGTTGGTGGCCAGCGACAGCGCCGCGCTCGGCTCCTGGAAGCTTGCCGGGTAGTAGTATTTCGCCACCTCCTGGAAGCCGATCTTCTCGTCGAGCCACGGCCCGACCCATTCCGCACCGTCAAGCGCGCCCGAAGACAGCGCCTGGTAGATCTCGCCGCCGGGCAGGTTCTGCACCGACACGCCGAGATAGCCCAGCGCCTTGCCCCCGAGCCCCGGCATGCGGAACTTCAGGCCCTGGAGATCCTCGGGGCTGTTGATTTCCTTGTTGAACCAGCCGCCGGCCTGCGCGCCGGTATTGCCCGCGAGGAAGGACTTGAGGCCGAAGATCTCGCCGAGTTCATGGTGCAGGGCCATGCCGCCGGCGCTGTAATACCAGGCGTTCATCTCGGTCGTGGTCATGCCGAAGGGCACGGCGGTGAACAGCCCGAAGGCCGGGTGCTGGTTCACGAAGTAGTAGTCGGCGGCGTGATACATGTCCGCCTGCCCCGAGGAGACCGCGTCGAAGCTCTCGAAGGCGCCGACCAGTTCACCGGCGTGCTTCACCTCGACCTGGAGAGACCCGTCCGAAATTTCCGAGATGTTGGCCGCCAGCAGTTCGGCGTCGTCGGCCAGCCCGGCGAAGCCGCGCGGCCACGAGGTGACCATCGTGAGCGTGCGCTTGCCCTGCGCATAGGCGGGCGCGGCCAGCGTGGCCGCGGCGGCTGCGCCGCCGCCCAGCGCGCTGTTCTTCAGGAATGACCGTCTGTCCATGGGATTTTCCTCCAACTTGCTCCCAGGCGCCCTTGTCGCGGCGCCCGTCCCGGTCCGGCCCGAAACGTTGCCCGGCCCGGCTCGGGGCGAGCATAAACACAGCGTCGGGTGATGGAAATACCTTCCGCGCGCCGGCTTCGGGCGATCTGCGCGTCCCGTGCCCGCCGGCCGGGACGCGCGGCGACGCCTGCGGCTTTTTCGCATGAATTCGCGCTTGACGCGTTCCGGCGCCGCAAATAATGTCTCGCCCACGCATGAAAGGGAACGGCAGAGATGTCTCGGCTGATCGTAATCGTAGGCAAATGGCGCATGGGCCGGTAACGGACACCATAACGGTACCCCATGCGCCCCCGGAATTTCGGGGGCTTTTTTGTGCGCAGCGAATGGATGGATGGATGTCATGAACGGAGCGAAGCGATGACACGTCAGATGACCGGAGCGAAAATGGTGGTTCAGGCCCTCAGGGATCAGGGCGTGGACGTCGTGTTCGGCTACCCCGGCGGCGCGGTGCTGCCGATCTATGACGAGGTCTTCCAGCAGAACGAGATCCGCCACATCCTAGTGCGGCACGAACAGGGCGCGGTCCACGCCGCCGAGGGCTATGCGCGCGCCACCGGCAAACCCGGCGTCGTTCTGGTCACGTCCGGCCCCGGCGCCACCAACGCCGTGACCGGCATCACCGACGCGCTGATGGATTCGATCCCGATCGTCGTGCTCACCGGACAGGTGCCGACCTTCATGATCGGCTCGGACGCCTTCCAGGAGGCGGACACCGTCGGCATCACCCGGCCCTGCACCAAGCATAACTGGCTGGTCAAGGACACCGACCGGCTCTCGAGCATCCTGCACGAGGCGTTCCACGTCGCCACCGCCGGGCGTCCCGGCCCGGTGCTGGTGGACATTCCCAAGGACGTGCAATTCGCCAGCGGCGCCTACACGCCCCCGCAGAAGACGTCCACCGGCCACTACCAGCCGCAGGTCAAGGGCGACATGGACGCCATCACCGAACTGGTGGCCGCCCTCGAAACCGCCAAACGTCCGATCTTCTACACCGGCGGCGGCGTCATCAATTCCGGCCCGGCGGCAAGCCAGCTACTGCGCGAGCTGGTGGACGCCACCAATGTGCCGATCACCTCGACGCTGATGGGCCTCGGCGCCTATCCCGCGAGCGGCGAGCACTGGCTCGGGATGCTGGGGATGCATGGCCTCTACGAGGCGAACATGGCGATGCACGACTGCGACCTGATGATCAACATCGGCGCACGGTTCGACGACCGGATCACCGGGCGGCTCGACGCGTTCTCTCCGGGCTCGAAAAAGGCGCATATCGATATCGACCCGTCCTCGATCAACAAGGTCATCAAGACCGACATCCCCATCGTCGGCGATGTGGCGTACGTGCTTGAGGATATGCTGAACCTCTGGAAGAGCCGCGGACGCAAGATGAACCGCGAGGCGCTGGCGAAGTGGCGCGGCAAGATCGACGAATGGCGCAAGGTGGATTGCCTGAAGTTCGAACAGTCCGGTCCCACGATCAAGCCCCAGCACGCGCTTGCCCGGCTCGAGGCGCTGACCAAGGATCATGACCGCTATGTCTGCACCGAGGTCGGCCAGCACCAGATGTGGGCGGCGCAGTATCTCGGCTTCGAGGATCCGAACCGCTGGATGACCTCGGGCGGCCTGGGCACGATGGGCTACGGCTTTCCGTCGTCCATCGGCGTGCAGATGGCGCATCCCGACAGCCTCGTGATCAACGTCGCGGGCGAGGCGTCATGGCTGATGAACATGCAGGAAATGGGCACCGCCGTGCAGTTCCGCCTGCCGGTCAAGCAGTTCATTCTCAATAACGAGCGGCTCGGGATGGTGCGCCAATGGCAGGAATTGCTGCATGGCGAGCGGTATTCGCATTCCTGGTCCGAGGCGCTGCCGGATTTCGTGAAACTGGCCGAGGCGTTCGGCGCCAAGGGCATCAAGTGCGACGACCCCGCCGATCTGGATGACGCGATCATGGAGATGGTGAACCACGACGGCCCGGTGATCTTCGACTGCCTGGTGGAAAAGCACGAGAACTGCTTCCCGATGATCCCTTCGGGCGAGCCGCACAACAAGATGCTGCTGGGCGAGGCCTCGACCAAGGACGCGATCAAGGCCGGCGGCGCGGTCCTGGTGTAACATCGCGCAAGAAAGTGAACGGAGCGGAATTTCTTGAAAATTCCGGCTGCGGATCGAAAGACAAGAAAGGCGAAAGATGTCAGCCCTGAAGATCAAGAAAGGCACGACGAAACATTCGGCCTACAACCTGCGCCCCACATTCTCGGACGTGCAGGAAACCCATACGCTCGCCGTGCTGGTGGATAACGAACCCGGCGTGCTGGCCCGCGTGATCGGCCTGTTCTCGGGGCGCGGCTACAACATCGACAGCCTGACCGTCGCCGAGACCGACCACCAGGGGCACACCAGCCGGATCACCATCGTCACCACCGGCACGCCGCAGGTGATCGAACAGATCAAGGCGCAGCTCGGCCGCATCGTCCCCGTCCACGAGGTGCACGACCTCACGGTCGAGGGGCGCGCGGTGGAGCGCGAGCTGGCGCTTCTGAAGGTCGAGGGCAGCGGCGACAAGCGGGTCGAGGCGCTACGGCTGGCCGACATCTTCCGCGCCAATGTCGTGGACAGCACGCTGGACAGTTTCGTGTTCGAGATCACCGGCACCCCGGCCAAGATCGACGCCTTCGCCGATCTCATGCGCCCGCTGGGCCTGTCGGACATGGCGCGCACCGGCGTCGCCGCCCTGCCCCGCGGCGCGCTCGGCTCGGACTGACGACCGGTCGCGCATGGGGCGACGGCGCGGGCGATCCCTGCGCCACGACCCGCTGAATCACGGCAAACGAAGGTTTCGCGCCGCCCTACCCGGCCATCGCGGGCCGGCGGAACGGGACCACGTTTTGCGCCGTTTCGGGCTGTTGCGGCCCGGCGCCCGGGGCCGGCACGTCGCTTTGGGTGTCGGGGAACGCGCCTGCGTTGCGCCCGGCCTGCTGAAGCGCGCGGGTAAGGTTGGGATGACTGTCCTGCTCCACCAGGCGCGGCGCGCGGGCGCGGCGCATGTCGGATTTTTCGCACAGATCGAACGTCACCAGGTCGCCGGGGCTGATCTGCGCCATTTCAGGGCATTCCCGCCCCTCGCAGCGATAAAAGGCCAGATCGCCATGATCCTCGCACCAGATGACGGCCCGGTCCGGATTCTGGTCACTCCAAAGGACGACACCGTACATGTTTCCCCCAATCATTCGCGTAGCCTGTTGCCTAAGAATGTCCCGCCGTTGACCTGACGGGAACGGCAGATTATGCATTCGCATCGAGACATTTGTGTCACCTAAACCGAAATCTGACGCCAACCCGCGTCACTTCTTGTGACAGGGCAGGAAAATCATGTCTAGGCGCTTGGCAGGAGGCGACACATGGTCGCATCCTCGGACGTGGACTGGGGGCCATCGTGGACGACGAGACGCACAAGGAACCTCATCAGCCCGCGATGGACCCGGCACAGTTGCGCCAGATTTTCGGGCGCAACCTGCGGCGGCTCAGCTCGAACTACCCGTCAATCGCCGAGTTGTGCCGCGACCTCAAGATCAACCGCACCCAGTTCAACCGCTACCTCTCGGGCGAGAGCTTTCCGCGCCCGGACGTGTTGCACCGGATCTGCAGCTTTTTCGACGTGGACGCGCGCATCCTGCTCGAGCCGGTCGAGGCGCTGAGAACCGCGCACCAGGACCTGCTGCGGCACCCGGCGCTTCACGGTTTTTTCGGGCGCGAACCGATCGAGGTGTCGCCCAACCTGCTGCCCGACGGGTTCTATCGCTTCATGCGGCGCAGCTTCATCGACGAGGCGCAATTCGTCGTCGGGCTGGTCTACGTGTTCCGCGAGGACGACTACACCTTCCTGCGCGGCTATGAGCCGCGCGGGGCGCTGCGTGGGCAGGGGCTCTCGACCGATCCCAGGGACCGCGAATATCGCGGCATCGCGCTGCGGCAGGAGGAAGGCGTCATGATCGTCGTCACCCACCGCAACGCGATGGCCGCCTCGTTCAACTTTCTCGCGCCGGAAACCTCCTTTCAGTCGAACCTCTGGATCGGATACGTGACGCGCACGGTGCGCGAAAAGGTGACCGGCATCCGCGCCACGCGGATGATCTACGAACATCTCGGACGCAACACTCCGGCGATCCTCGCCACCGCGCGCGAGTCGGGGTTGGTCGACCGCGACAAGGTGCCCCCCTTCCACGCGAAGCTGCTGCAGCCCGACACGCCCTTCCGGTAAATGTCGCCTTGAGGCAACTGAGGTCGCGGATCGTCGAGCGCGCGCGCCGCTTTCGCGAGATGATTCCGTCGATGGTTCAGGGAGGTTTCCGTTATGACCAAGCCGATCACCGATCTTTCGGGCGTGCGCCGCCCGGTCGACACCGCCAACGGGCTGCCGAACGCTCATTACGTCGACCGCGCGGTGTTCGAGGAGGAAAAGCACGCGCTGCTGTTCTCGCAATGGGCCGGCCTCGCCGTGGCTGCCGACGTTCCCGAACCGGGCGACGCGGTCCCGCTGGAGTTCCTCGGCACGCCGCTTCTGCTCATCCGAGACAAGGACGGCGAGGTGCGGGTCTTTCACAACATCTGCCGTCACCGCGGCATGATGCTCGTTTCCGAACCGCGCCGGATCGAGGGCGCGATCCGCTGCCCCTATCATTCGTGGTGCTATTCGACCAAGGGCAACCTGGTCAGCACACCGCATGTCGGCGGCCCCGGCCAGAACACCCATCCCGCGATCATGCGCGACGAACTGGGTCTGCACAGGGTCCGCAGCCATGTCTGGCGCGATGTCGTCTGGATCAACCTGTCCGGCGACGCGCCCGCCTTCGAGGAGGCGATGTCGCATATCATCGAGCGTTGGTCCGAATTCGACCTGCCGCTTTATCACGGCGGGGCGGGCAGCAAGTTTCAGCTCGAGGTGGCGACCAACTGGAAGCTCGCGGTCGACAACTACTGCGAAAGCTACCACCTCCCGTGGATTCATCCCGGCCTCAACAGCTACTCCCGGCTCGAGGATCACTACCATATCGAGGAACCGGGCGCTTATTCCGGCCAGGGCACGATGGTCTATCGCCAACTCACCGACGAGAACGGCGACCGCTTCCCGGATTTCGAGGAGGTCGGCGAGAAATGGAACGAACAGGCGGAATACATCGCCGTCTATCCCAACGTGTTGCTGGGCGTTCACCGCGATCACGCTTTCACCATCATCCTCGAACCGAAGGGGCAGGAACGCACGATCGAGCATGTCCATCTCTACTACGCCGAACCCGGCACGCCCGAGGGGCTGCGCGCGCGCAACACCCGGCAGTGGAAGACCGTGTTCGAAGAGGACATATTCGTCGTTGAGGGCATGCAGAAGGGGCGTCACGTGGCGCAGTTCGACGGCGGGCGCTTTTCGCCCGTGATGGACAGCCCGACCCATTGCTTCCACGCCTGGGTGGCCGGCAAGGTGGACGCGCATCGCGCGCAGGCCAGGGCGGCGGAATGACGATCCAGGGTCTCGACGCGGCCATGATCGCGGCGCATGAGCGTCACGACGGGCCGGCGCTCGTGCGGCTCTATACGCAGGCGGCGGACCAGGCGAACGACCCGGACGCCGCCGGCTTCTTCCTCACCCATGCCTATGTCTTCGCGCTCGAAGCCGGCGCGCGCGAGGCGCGCGCGCTGCATGCGCGCCTCAAGGCCGCGGGGCGCGAGGAATAGCCGCCGTGCTCAGACCGGCACGCCGACCGCCTCTTCTTCCTCCGCCTCGCGCCGCCCCGCCTCGCAAGCCAGGCGATAGAGGCGCCATGTCGCATGCCCCAGCAGCGGCAGCACGACGAACAGCCCGATGAACGCCGGGATCATCGCGAGGAACGTCACCAGCGCGATGAACACCCCCCAGGCCAGCATCACCCCGGGACTGTCCGCAACCACGCCGAAACTGGCTATCATGGCGCTGACGAAATCGACCTCCCGGTCGAGAAGCATCGGCAGCGCCATCACCGTGATCGCGTAGATGAACGCGGCGAAAAGCGCGCCCACCACGCTGCCCACCGCCAGCATGGCAACGCCGTTCACGGTCAGGAACACCTCGTAGGAGGTGGACACGTTGGTCATCACCGCCAGCCCCATGAACAGCGCGAATATCATGTGCGCGATGAAGAACCACACGAGGAATACGAAGACGATGATCGCGCAGATCGAGGGCAGTTGCCGCGTCCGCTGGTGCGCAATCACGCCAAAGATCGCGCCCGGCTCAAGCGGCAAGCCACGCTCGCGCCTGCGGCTCACCTCGTAGAGCCCGACCGCCGCGAACGGTCCCACGAGGGGGAAGCCGACGGCGGCGAAGACCAGCCAGTAACTCTGCCCCGTCGCCAGCGTGACACCGATCATCGCCCATCCGATCGCGACATAGACCCCGGCGAACAGCGCCGCATACCCGGGTGCGGCGCGCATGTCCGCCCAGCCGCGTCGAAGCGCCTCGCCCAGCATCGGGAACGCCACGCGCCCCAGGTCCGGCGCGCCGGCGCCGTTCGTTTCGTGATCCGTCATCCATGTTCCTCCCGGTGGGAATCCTACCCAACCGCGTCCGGCGCACAAAGATGTTTGTTCAGTTCACCTTCGGCGGTGGGCGGCGTTCGGGCCAGCGGGTCTCAACATGATACATTTCAGCCAGCGCCAGCAGGTCGCGATCCGCGCCGCGCCGCCCGATCAGTTGCAGCCCCATCGGCAACCCGTTCGCGCCGAACCCGGCCGGGACCGCCACAGCCGGCAGGCCGATCAGGCTGGCCGGTATGACGCATTCCATCCAGCGGTGATAGGTGTCCATCTCCACCGCGCCGATATGGTCGGGCCAGCGCGTCGCGTGCGCGAACGGCCAGACCTGCGCGGTCGGCAGCGCCAGCGCGTCGTAGCGTTCCAGCAGCGCGGCGGCGGCGCGGAACCAATTCGAGCGGATCACGCTGGCCGCGTGAACGTCGCCAGCACTCAGCGCCGCGCCGCGCTCCGCCTCCCAGATCGCCTCGGGCTTCAGCCGGTCGCGCGCCGCGGCGTCTTCCATGAGCGGGGCAAGCGACGCGCCTACGCTCCAGTTGCGCAGCGCGGTCCAGCTGTCCCAGAGCGCCTCAGCCGGAAAGGGCGGCGCCAATGGTTCGATCTCTGCGCCCTGCCCTGCGAACACCTGCAAGGCCGACTCGCACAGATCCAGTATCCCCGCCTCGAAAGGCCACGCGCCACCCCAGTCGCCCAGCCAGCCGATCCGCGGCCCATCGTCGCCAAAGCCGCGCGCCGGCTCCAACGCCCGCCCGTGCGGCGTCCCGGCCAGCGGCCCCGCCATCACCCCGAGCATGAGCCCAAGGTCGTCCGGGCTGCGCGCCATCGGCCCGTTGGTCGAGAGCTGGTGAAGGAACAGCTCGCCCGTCGGATCGCCCGGAACCACGCCCCAGGAGGGGCGCATGCCATAGACATTGCACCAGCCCGCCGGATTGCGCAGGCTGCCCATCATGTCCGACCCGTCCGCCAGCGCCACCATCCGATGCGCCAGCGCCGCCGCCGCCCCGCCGGATGAGCCGCCGCAGGTGAGGTTTGCATCATAAGGGTTTGGCGTCGCGCCGAAAACCTCGTTGAATGTCTGGCTGCCAAGGCCAAATTCGGGCGTGTTGGTCTTGCCGATCACGATCGCCCCCGCCGCGCGCAGCCGTGCGACATGCGGCGCATCCTCCGCCGCGACCTGTCCGGCAAACAACGGCGAGCCTTGCGAGGTCGGCAACCCCGCCGCATCCGCCAGATCCTTGATCGCGATGGGCAGCCCGTGCAGCGGCCCGCGCGCCGCGGAGTCATCCGCCGCCCGCGCCTCGGCCAGCAGATCATCGCCGTCGCGCAACGCCACAATGGCGTTGGCCGCACCGTTCACCGCGTCCACCCGCGCCAGCGTGGCGCGCATCAGGTCTTCGCAGGACAGCCGCCCTTCGGCGATCAACGCCGCCTGCGCCCCCGCATCCAGATTCAGCACATCATCCATCGACGGCCCTCCCCGCACCCAACAGAGCGCAGCAGACCCGCCCCCCGCAAGCCTTTCAATGTGCCTGGAATACCCGAAAGCGCGGCCAGGTACGGGCGCCGCCTCAGTCGCCTTGCGCCTCGGCGCGGCTCTTGCCGCTCACGTTCATCGCCAGCGTCGCCGCCATGAACGGGTCGAGGTCGCCGTCGAGAACCCCCTTGGTGTCCGAAGTCTCGTGGTTGGTGCGCAGATCCTTCACCATCTGGTAGGGCTGCAGGACGTAGGATCGGATCTGATTTCCCCAGCCCGCGTCGCCCTTGGCGTCATGGGCCTCGTTGATGGCGGCGTGGCGCAGGTCGAGTTCGCGCTGGTAAAGCCGCGACTTGAGCGCCTTCATCGCGATGTCCCGGTTCTGGTGCTGGGATTTTTCCGAACTCGTCACCACGATGCCGGTGGGATGGTGGGTGATCCGCACCGCCGAATCGGTGGTGTTGACATGCTGCCCGCCGGCGCCCGAGCTGCGGTAGGTGTCGATGCGGATGTCCGCGGGGTTCACCTCGATCTCGATGTCGTCGTCCACCACCGGGTAGACCCAGACCGAACAGAACGACGTGTGCCGCTTGGCCGCCGAATCGTAGGGGCTGATCCGCACGAGGCGGTGCACGCCGCTCTCGGACTTCAGCCAGCCATAGGCGTTGTGCCCGCTGATCTTGTAGGTCGCGGACTTGATCCCGGCCTCGTCGCCGGATTGCTCCGATTGCAGTTCGACCGAGTAGCCGCGCTTCTCGGCCCAGCGAACATACATCCGCGCCAGCATCGCCGCCCAGTCGCAGGATTCGGTCCCGCCCGCCCCGGCGTTGATTTCCAGAAACGTGTCGTTGCCGTCCGCCTCCCCATCCAGAAGCGCCTCGAGCTCCTTGGCGGCCGCGCGTTTCTTCAACGCGCGGATCGCGGTCTCGGCCTCGGCGATCACGTCGGCGTCGCCTTCCGCCTCGCCCATCTCGATCAGCTCGAGATTGTCCGAAAGCTCCTGGCGGATGGCGTCATGCGTCTCGAGCGCGTCGACCAGGTTCTGACGATCCCGCATCAGCTTCTGCGCGCGCGCCGGATCGTCCCACAGCGTCGGATCCTCGACCCGCGCGTTGAATTCCTCGAGCCGGTGCTGCGCCGTTTCCCAGCCCATGCGCTGGCGCAACAGCTCGAGCGAATTCTCGATCTCGGCGGTGAATGTCTGTATTTCCGCGCGCATCATCCGGTCCTTGTTTGTTAGATCGGCGTGATACCGCAGCCCGCCGGAACGGGCAAGACGCGAGGACGCCCGCACGGGCGGCAGGAGCGCCCTCAGTAGAGCCCGCCCGAACTCATCGAGCCGAAGGTCGCCTTCTCCCCCACCGTCACCTTCTTGCCGGTCGAGGTCGTCACCTCCTTGACCTGCTCGGTTTCGCCTTCGCGGAACAGCTCCAGGTCATGCCCCATCGCGAACCCGCCGTCATAGGCCAGGCCAAAGATCGGCTCTTCGCCGTCGCGGAAATATTCGGCCACCACCGATGGGCCCGAGGCGCCGTCGGGCAGGCGCGCGCCGCTGTAGCGGTCGATCTTGATGAAATGCCCGCCGGGGGGCAGCGCAAAATCACCGCCGCCGTATTTCGCCGTCGCCTTCTTCATGAATTGCGTGAAGACCGGGCCGCACATGCTCGAGCCATAGGCGCGGCGGCCAAGGCTGCGGGGTTGATCGTAACCGATGTAGCAGCCCGCGACGATATTGCTGGTGAACCCGATGAACCACACGTCGCGCGCGTCGTTGGTGGTGCCGGTCTTGCCCGCCACAGGAACGTTCAGCCGCACGTTGCCCGCCGCAGTGCCGCGTTCGACCACGCCGCGCATCATCGAGGTGAGCTGGTAGGCGGTGATCGCGTCGATCACCCGTTCGCGGTCGGATACGATGCGCGGGGCGCGGTTGACGGGAATGTCCGGGTCGTCGCAATCGACGCAGCGGCGCGGATCATGGCGATAGACCGTCTCCCCGTAGCGGTCCTGGACCCGGTCCACCAGCGTCGGCTCCACCCGCTCGCCGCCATTGGCGAACATTGCGTAGGCCGCCACCATCTTGAAGAGCGTGGTCTCCTCGGACCCCAGCGCATTGGCGAGATAGGGCCCCATGTCGTCATAGACGCCGAACCGTTCGGCGTAGGACGCGACGGTGCCCATGCCGACCTCCTGCGCGAGACGGATCGTCATCAGATTGCGCGACTGCTCGATGCCCGTGCGCAATGGCGTCGGCCCGTAGAACTTGTTGGACGAGTTGCGCGGCCGCCAGACGCCCTGCGGCGTGTTCACCTCGATCGGCGCGTCGACGATGATCGTCGCCGGGCTGTAGCCGCTGTCGAGCGCGGCGGCATAGACGAAGGGCTTGAAGCTCGACCCCGGCTGACGCTGGGCCTGCGTGGCGCGGTTGAAGACCGAGTTCTGGTAGGAAAACCCGCCCTGCATGGCGATCACCCGCCCGGTGTTCACGTCCATCGCCATGAAACCGCCCTGCACCTCGGGCACCTGCCGCAGCGTCCAGCGGATGAAATCGCCCTCGCCGCGCTCGCCCTCTGTCATGCGGCGCACATGGACAACGTCGCCGACGTTGAAGGTCTGCTCGAAGTTCTTCGGCAGCCAGGCAATGTCCTTGCGCGGGATCACCTGGGGTTCGGCGTCGGTTTCCGTCACCCCCTCGATCCCGATCCGCATCTCCTGGTCGCCGATGCCAAGCACGACCGCCGGGCGCCAGTCGCCGCCCAGATGGATGTCGCGCGCGACATCGACATCCGCAAGCGCCGCGCGCCAGGACTCCTCGTTTTCCAGCGCCTCGGCGGGCAACGTCTTGCCGGTGCCGCGCCAGGTCCCGCGCCCGCGGTCGTATTCCTCGAGCTTCTTTTGAAGCGCCAGCGCCGCCTCGACCTGCATCTCGGGATCGACCGTGGCGCGCACCGAAAGGCCGCCGGAAAAGAACTCGCCCTCGCCGAAATCGCGGCTCAGCTGGCGGCGGATCTCGTCGGTGAAATAGTCGCGCGGCGGCAGTTGCTTGGAGAAGGGTTCGAAATCCCCGTTCTGCACGCTGCGCAGCGGCTCCTCGACCTCGGACTGGTAAACGGCGTTGGTGATATAGCCGTTCTGCTGCATCTCGCGCAGCACGTAGTCGCGCCGCGCGCGCAGCCGATCCTTGTTGCGCACCGGGTGGTAATCGCTCGGCGCCTTGGGCATGGCGGCGAGGAACGCCGCCTCGTGCGGGGCGAGTTCATCGAGGGATTTGTTGAAATAGGTCTGCGCCGCCGCCGCCACGCCGTAGGAGTTCTGCCCGAGGAAGATCTCGTTGAGGTAGAGTTCGAGGATCTTCTCCTTGCTCAGCGTTTCCTCGATCCTTGTGGCGAGGATGATCTCCTTGATCTTGCGCTCGATCTTGCGGTCGCCCGACAGCAGGAAGTTCTTCATCACCTGCTGCGTGATAGTCGAGGCGCCGCGCACGGTGCGCCCGCGGGTGCGCACCGCCTCGATCCCGGCCGCCACGATGCCGCGCGCGTCATAGCCCGAATGGCTGTAGAAATTCTTGTCCTCCGCGGAAATGAACGCCTCTTTCACGAGGTCGGGGATTTCCTCGGCGGGCGTGAACAGGCGGCGTTCGCGGCTGAATTCGTCAATGATCCGCCCCTTTCCTGAAAAGATGCGGCTGATCGTCGGCGGGGTGTAGTTGGCGAGGCTCTGGTGGCTGGGCAGGTCGCGGCCATAGATGTAGAAGATCGCGCCGATGCTCAGCGCGACGACCATCAGCCCCATGGTCAGGAGGCTGAAGATCGATCCGAAGAATGTCAGCAGTGATCTCAGCATCTTGTCCCCGATCCGCGCATCTGCCAGCCCATATAGGGACCGCCATGCCCGGCGTCAAAACACAAAACCGCGGGATCTGGGCTGGTTCCCGCGCATGTCCGCGTCTTCACTGGCGCACCAGTTCGGCGGCGGCGGCGTCGGCGATCAGCCAGGCGCGGATCGCGTCGGTGATCGCGGCGGCCATCCTGTCGCGCCACTCCGGGTCCACCAGGTTATCGAGGTCGCGCCCGTCCGAGATGAAACCCAGCTCCAGCAGGATCGACGGGATGTCGGGCGATTTCAGCACCGAGAAACTGGCCGCGCGCAGCGGACGCGAGTTGAGCGGCAGGCCCATCTCCTCGATCCCCCGCACAAGCGAGCGCGCCAGCAGCTCGGCGCGCGGCTGGGTCTCCATCCGGGCGAGGTCCATCAGCACGTCGGCGACGATGTCGTCGGCGCCGGTCAGGTCCACGCCGGCCAGCATGTCGGCGCGGTCGTGCCTCTCGGCCAGCGCGGCGCTGGCGGCGTCGGACGCATCCGGCGAGAGCGCATAGACCGTCGCCCCCCGCGCCCGCCCCTCATCCAGCGAATCCGCATGCAGCGACAGGAACAGGTCCGCACCCTGCCGGTGAGCGATCGCGACGCGCCGTTCGAGCGAGACAAAGCTGTCATCCTCCCGCGTCAGCACTACCTCGACCCCGCCGGCGCGCAGCAGCGCCTCCTTGAGCTGGCGCGCGAAGCTCAGCATCAGGTCCTTCTCGGCCACCTGGCCGGCCTCGGCGCCCGGATCGATGCCGCCGTGGCCGGGGTCGAGCACGATCAGCAGCGGCGCGTCGGGATCGCGTTCGGGGCGCTCCTTCGCCGTATCAACCGGCGGCAAATCCCAGCCCTGCGCGGCAGGCGCGCCCGAGCGCGCGGCGAATTCCGCCGCGTTCACCCGCCCGAGCGTCACCTGCAAGCGCGCCGACCCAGCCTGCGGATCGAGGTCGAGCGCGGAGGTCTCAAGCGCGAAAGGCCCGTTCAGGTCCACCACCATCCGCGACCAGCCGGGACGGAACCCGCCGACGCGCACCGCGCTGACATTGGCGGCGTCGTTCAACCGGTCGGCGATCACGTCCGTCCAGTTCACCTCGCGGAAGTCAAGGACGAGCCGCGGCGGATCATCGAGCGTGAAAACGCGGTAAGGCACCCCCTGGCTCAGCGCCAGGTCGATCTTCACCTTGTCGCGCACGCCGGTGATCGCGCTCGCATCCGCGTCCAGCCGCGCCAGCCCGCCAAGCTCTTGGCCATTGGCCGGCAGGGCCAGGGTGATGGCCGCCACGATGGCCCAGCCCAGTTTCATCATTCGAACGCCCGCCCGATTGCGCCCCGTTGCGCCGGGGCTTGTCGTCCCTTCTATAGCATCCCCGGGCGGCGGACACTACACCGCGCCACGCGCCTCCATGAAGGTTTTGAGCCGCGCCAGCCCTTCCTTGATGTCGTCGGTGGCGCGGGCGTAGGAAAACCGCAGCGTGCCGTGGCCGCGGACGGGATCGAAATCGAGCCCCGGCGTGACCGCGACGCCCGCTTCGCGCAGGATCTCGGCGGCGAACGCGCGGCTGTCATCGGTGAGATGCTCCACATTTGCATAGACATAAAACGCACCGTCAGGCGGCGCGATCCGGTCGAAGCCCGCACGCGGCAGCCCGTCGAGCATGAGCGCGCGGTTGGCGCGGTAAACCTCCATGTTGGCCTGCAACTCGTCCTCGCAATCCATCGCCGCCAGCGCCGCGACCTGGCTCGCGTGAGGCGGACAGATAAAGAGGTTCTGCGCCAGCCGTTCGATCACCCGCACGTGATCCGGCGGCGCCACCATCCAGCCGACGCGCCAGCCGGTCATCGAGAAATACTTGGAGAACGAATTGATCACATAGCAGTCATCGCCGATCTCGAGCGCGCTCACCGCGCGGCGCTCGTACTCGATGCCGTGGTAAATCTCGTCGCTGATGAATTTCGTCCCCCTCTCCGCACACGCCCCCATCAGGCCCGAGAGCGCGGCGCGGTCCAGCATCGTGCCGGAAGGGTTGGCGGGGCTCGCCACCATCAGCCCGTCAAGGCCGAGCCCGCCCAGGTCCGCCGGCACGGGTTGCAGGCGGTTTTCCGTCGCCGTCTCGATGTCCACCGGCACGAGGTCGAGCGCGCGCAGGATCTGGCGATAGGACGGATAGCCGGGCGCACCCACGCCGACCCGCGCGCCGGTGTCGAAAAGCGCCGTGAAGGCGAGGATGAACGCGCCCGACGACCCCGGCGTCACGATCACGCGCGCCGGATCGAGATCGACGTCATACCATTCGCCGTAGAGCCGCGCGATGCGCCGTCGCAGCGCCGGCAGGCCGAGCGCCACGGTATAGCCCATCGCGTCCCGTTCCATCGCGTCCGCCAGCGCGGCGCGCGCGCCCGCCGGCGCAGGCGTGCCGGGCTGGCCCACCTCCATGTGGATGATGTGGCGGCCCGCCTCCTCGGCGGCGCGGGCGGCCTCCATCACGTCCATCACGATGAAGGGATCGACCTGTGAACGTCTTGAGTTATCCATGATCTTGTCCTTAGACTGCGTGGGCAAGCCCTCGTTTCACCCCTCAGCATCGGGCCGTCAATGACCCTCATCCGCCTTTTCGCCCTCGCCTGCCTCGTCGCGGTCACGCTCGCGCAGCCGGCGAGCGCGCTCACCCTGCTGCGCGACCCGGATATCGAGCACGCGCTGCGCCAGCTTTCCGCGCCGGTGCTGCGCGCCGCCGGGCTCAACCCCGACCGGATGAGCATCCTGGTGATCGACGACCGCAGCCTCAACGCCTTCGTGGTGGACCGCGACAACGTCTTCATCCACTCCGGACTGCTGCTGAAGATGAAGACGCCGCAGATGCTGCAATCGGTCGTCGCGCACGAGGCCGCGCATATCGCCAACGGCCACCTCGTGCGTCGTCCGATCAACATCCGAAACGCACGCACTGCCGCCGGACTCGGCATGGCGCTGGCCGCAGCCGCGGGCGCGGTGAGCGGCAACGCGCAGGCCGCTGCGGGAATCGCCGCCGGGTCGATGGGAACCGCGATGCGGCTTCTCTTCGCGCATACCCGCGCCGAGGAAAGCAGCGCCGACGCCGCGGCGATCAACTACATGGTGCGCGCGGGGCGCGACCCGGCTGGCGCGGCCGAGGTGATGGACATCTTCCGCGGGCAGGAAACGCTTTCGGCGGCGCGGCAGGATCCTTACGCGCGCACGCATCCGCTCTCGGCCGACCGTTACCGCACGCTCAAGCGTCTCGCCGACGCGCATGGCGGCAAGGTGCAGCCGAGCGTCAAGGACCGGTACTGGTTCGCCCGGGCCAAGGGCAAGCTCTCGGCGTTTCAGCGCAACCCGAAATGGACGCTGAACCGCGCGGGCGAGTCTGGCTTCAAGGACGTGGGCCTCATGCGCGAGGCGATCGCCTGGCACCGCCGCTCGAACCTGCGCAAGGCGCTGGCGGCGATGGATCGCGCCATCGCGCTGCGACCGAACGATCCGTTCTACCATGAACTGCGCGGCCAGATCCTGATGGAGCACCGCCAGTTCGCCGCCGCCGCGAACGCCTATGCCCGCGCGGTCAACGCCGCGCCCAACGATGCGCTGATCCTTGGCTCCTACGGGCGCGCGCTGATGGCGCAGGGACAGGCCGGAAAGGCGCTCGGCGTGTTGAAAAAGGCCCGCGCGCGCGACGGGCGCGACGGTCGGGTGATGCGCGACCTTGCCGTGGCTTACGCGAAGTCGGGCAATAATGGCATGGCGTCGCTCGTGACAGCCGAACGCTACGCGCTTTCGGGGCGGCTCGAGGATGCCGGGCTTCATGCGCAACGCGCCGCCGGTCTGCTGCCGCGCGGCTCCGCCGGTTGGCAACGGGCGCAGGATGTGCTTTCTGCCGCGAAACGCGCCTCCAAAAGGAAATGACCCTGATGCTCCGTTCCCTGCTTTGCTCCGCCGCCCTCGCCTGCGCCGTCGCCGGCCCCGCCGCCGCGCTCGACCTTGCCCAGATGACCGACGCCGAGCGCGAGGCCTTCCGCGCCGAGGTGCGGGCCTACCTTTTCGACAACCCCGAGGTGATCTACGAGGCGGTCGCCGTGCTTGAACAGCGGCAGGCGGAATTGCAGGCGGCCAACGACGTGGACCTCGTGGCCGAAAATGCCGACGCGCTGTTCAATGACGGCCATTCATTCGTCGGCGGCAACCCCGAGGGCGACATCACCATCGTGGAGTTCTTCGATTATCGCTGCGGCTACTGTCACAAGGCGTTTCCCGAGGTCAACGAGTTGGTTGAGAGCGACGGCAACATCCGCTTCATCGTCAAGGAACTGCCGATCCTCGGCGACTCCTCTGTGCTTGCGTCGCGCTTCGCCATCGCGACCCAGCAGGTGGCGGGCGATGAGGCTTACAAGCAGGTGCATGACGCGCTGATGACCATGAAGGGGGATGTCAGCGACGTGACGCTGCGCCGCCTGGGCGAGTCCTTCGGCCTCGATACCGATGCGATCATGGCGCATATGGACAGCGACGACGTCACGGCGGTGATCGACGCCAACCGCGCGCTGGCGGCGCGGCTCGATATCTCGGGCACGCCGTCCTTCGTGATGGGCGACCAGATGATCCGGGGCTACGTCCCGCTTGAGGGCATGCAACAGATCGTGGCCGAAGAGCGCAGCTGATGCGCGCGCTTGCCGGGGCCACGCTGATCGCGGCCCTGCCCCTTGCCGCGGCGGCCACCGATTTCACCGCGCTGAGCGATGCCGAGCGCGCAGCCTTCCGCGCCGAGGTGCGCGCGGCGCTCCTCGCCCATCCCGAAATCGTGGCGCGGGCGCTTGAGCAGCGCAACCCGGTGCAATCGGCCTATCGGCAGCAGATCGACGACGATCTTTCCCTGCTCGGGCGGATCGCACCAGAGATCCTTGCGGGGCGCGACATCGCGCTTTTCGTCGGGTCCGATTGTGCGGACTGCGCGGATGCGATCAGGGAACTGGAAGCATTTTCAGAGGCTTTCGGCGCAACCTTCATCCTGCGCGACATGGCCGACGCGCAAGGCCGTGCTTGGGCCGAGGCGCTCGAGCTCGACGGCGCGCCGTTCTACGTGCTAACCGACATGGTGTTGCGCGGGCACATGCCGCCAATCGTGCTCGGGAAATACCTGGGCGCGGAGTGACCTACTCCGCCGCCTTGTCCGCCGCCGCTGATTCCGCCTCGATCGCCTCGGCGCGCTTTTCGACCTGTTCCACGATATGGTCGATCATCGCCTCGTTGCTCATCTTGTGGCTCTGCTTGCCGGCAAGATAGATCATACCGGACCCCGCGCCGCCGCCAGTAAAGCCCACGTCGGTCATCAGCGCCTCACCGGGGCCGTTCACGACGCAGCCGATGATGCTCAGGCTCATCGGCGTCTTGATATGCTCGAGCCGCTCTTCAAGGATCTCGACCGTCTTGATGACGTCGAAGCCCTGGCGCGCGCAGGACGGGCATGAGATGATGTTGACCCCGCGATGGCGCAGGCCGAGCGACTTGAGGATCTCGAAGCCCATCTTCACCTCCTCCACCGGGTCGGCAGACAGGCTCACGCGGATCGTATCGCCGATGCCGGCCCAGAGCAGGTTGCCCATGCCGATGGCGGATTTCACCGTGCCGCTGATGAGCCCCCCCGCCTCGGTGATGCCAAGGTGGATGGGCGCGTCCGTCGCCTCGGCCAGTTGCTGGTAGGCGGCGGCGGCCATGAAGACGTCCGACGCCTTCACGCTGATCTTGAATTCGTGGAAGTCGTTATCCTGAAGGATGCGGATATGTTCGAGCCCCGACTCGACCATCGCGTCGGGACACGGTTCGCCGTATTTCTCAAGCAGATGTTTTTCGAGCGACCCGGCATTGACCCCGATCCGGATCGAGCAGCCATGATCCCGCGCCGCCGCGATCACCTCGCGCACGCGCTCGGGCGCGCCGATATTGCCCGGGTTGATGCGCAGGCAGGCGGCGCCCGCCTCGGCGGCCTCGATCCCGCGCTTGTAGTGGAAATGGATGTCCGCCACGAGCGGCACCGGCGATTCGGCCACGATCTCCTTCAGCGCCTTGGAGGACGCAGCGTCCGGGACCGACACGCGCACGATATCCGCCCCCGCCTCGGCCGCCGCCTGGATTTGCGCGACGGTGGCGGCGACATCGGTAGTCGCCGTGTTGGTCATGGTCTGCACGCTGATCGGCGCGCCGCCGCCCACCGGGACGCTGCCGACATGGATCTGCCGGCTCTCGCGGCGGTGAATGTTGCGCCAGGGGCGGATGGGGTTGAGCGACATGGGCGCGGGTCCTCGCGAAAGCGTGGGTGAGTCGGGGCCAAGATAGGAGGGCATCGACCGGGCTGCAATCGCCGCGGACCGGGAAGTTACTGCAGATCCTGCGCCCGAAGCTCCGCGACGTAGCGCGACAGATCCGAATCCTGCGTCAGATCCGCCACCTCCAGCGCCGCCGACAGGCTGTCGGCGGCCAGGGCGAGGTTGGCGGTCACCGCGCCGCGTGGCCCGGCAGGGCCGTAATGCTCGCCGTTGACGCGGAAATAGATCGCGCCGGATTCTCCGACCCGCAGCGTCGGCGGCGCCTCGGTCGCCGGCACGTCATAACTGTCGCCGGCGTTCATGATGCCCTCGAAGATGACCGAGCCATCGGCGGCGCGCACCCGCACCCAGGCCGGGCGGACGGCGACCATCTGCACGCCGGGCGAAGGCGGCGCCACGACCTGCGGCGTGGTTTCCGCGAGTTGCGGCGGATCGACCGGGCCCGCGCCCAGCGCCGCGGCCAGCGCGCCGTCGATCCCCGACAGGACCGGAGTTTGCTCCGCCAGTTCGCGAACCGGGGCGCTGAGCGTGCCGACCTGGCTTGGGTCCAGGGTCGAGATCGGCGCGTCCCGCGCCACCATCACCGGCACGTCCAGCGCCTCGGGACGGTAGAGCCGGTCGAGCGTGTCGTCGGTGGAGGCGCCGAAATTGCCCGCCATGTCGGACGATGCAGCCTGCCCGGAATTTTCCGGCTGCCCTTGCTTGACCGATTGCAGCGGGTCGAGATCGGCCAGCACGTCGGGCGTGTTCTCGACCGGGGCGACCTGAACGCGCTGCACCTCGTTCAGCACAGCCCAGCCGCCATAGCCGATGGCGGCGATCAGCGCGAGCAGCACGGTGACGGATCCGACCGCGCCCGGCTCGATCCGCGAGAACAGGCTTTCGGTGGCGGGAATGAAGGGGGTGTTGGGCGACGTCAGCGAATCGTCGCCGCGCTTGGGCTTCATCCCGACGATCGGCTCGTCCGGCTTGCGGACCGAGGATGCGGCGGCGGACATGCCATGCGCGGTCGAAAATCCGCTTTCGGCGCAGAAGCCAGCAAAGGCGCGATCCGGGTCCATGCCGAGGTAACGCGCGTAGGACCGCACGTATCCGGGAATGAAACCGGGGGTGTCGAAGGCGTCGGGATCGGCGTTCTCGATGGCGGCGACATAGCTGGCCTTGATCCGCAGCTCGCGTTCGACGTCGAGCAGCGATTTGCCCATCGTCGCGCGCTCTCCGCGCATCATGTCGCCAAGACGAAGTTCGAAACTGTCAAAGCCCCGGGGCTCTTCTTCGGTGATCTCATCCTTGCGCGAAAATCGCCGCAAAATCATGCAACCTGCCCCTCGAGCTTTGCAAGCCTGTGTCCGTTGACTTGATTCGGACTCTGCCCTTTTTGTTTACATCAGGATAGCACATCGCAATTTTCATTACACCTGCCAAGCCTTACGCCCTGATTTCGGCACGATTCAGCGCACAATGCGCCCAAAGCGTGTCCAGCGCGCTCACGAGGGCGTCCATCTCGGCCGTGCCGTGCACCGGCGAGGGGGTGAATCGCAGCCGTTCCGTGCCCCGCGGGACGGTCGGAAAGTTGATCGGCTGCACATAGATGCCATGCTCTTCGAGCAACATGTCGCTGATCCGCCGCGTATGAACCGGATCCCCCACCATCACCGGCACGATATGGCTGCCATGCTCGATGAGCGGCAGCCCCAGCGCGCCCAGCCGCGCCTTGAGCCGGCGCGCGCAGGCCTGGTGCGCCGGGCGCAGCCCGCCGGGGTCGCGCTTGAGATGCGCGACGCTGGCCGCGGCGCCGGCGGCGATCACCGGCGAGAGCGAGGTCGTGAAGATGAAGCCCGGCGCGTAAGACCTTATCGCGTCGCACATTTTCATGGATGCAGCAATGTAGCCGCCCATCACGCCGAACCCCTTGGCCAGCGTCCCGTTGATGATGTCGAGCCGGGCCATCAGCCCGCGCGCCTCGGCGACGCCTCCGCCGCGCGGCCCGTAAAGGCCGACGCCGTGCACTTCGTCAAGATAGGTGAGCGCGCCGAATTCGTCGGCGAGATCGCAGACCTCCTCGATCGGGCCGAAATCGCCGTCCATCGAATAGACGCTCTCGAAGGCGATGAGCTTGGGCGCGGCGGGGTCGTCCGCCTCCAGCAACTCGCGCAGATGAGCCACGTCGTTATGGCGGAAGATCCGCTTCTCCCCGCCGCCGCGGCGGATTCCTTCGATCATGCTGGCATGATTCAGGGCGTCGGAATAAATAATCAACCCCGGCAACAGCTTGACGAGCGTGCTTAACGTCGAGTCGTTGGCGATGTAGGCGCTGGTGAACAGCAGCGCGCCCTCCTTGCCGTGCAGATCCGCCAGCTCCGCCTCGAGCCGGCGGTGATGGAACGTCGTGCCCGAGATGTTGCGCGTCCCCCCTGACCCGGCGCCGCTCGCGTCAAGCGCGTCGCGCATCGCGTCGAGCACCTCGGGATGCTGGCCCATGCCGAGATAGTCATTCCCGCACCAGACCGTGACCGGCCGCTCGGTCCCGTCGGGGCGCCGCCACGTGGCCTGCGGAAAGCGGCCCTGCCGCCGCTCGATGTCGATGAAGGTGCGGTAGCGGCCCTCGGTGTGAAGCCGCTCCAGCGCCGAATCCAGTTGTGCCGTGTAATCCAAGGGGCGCCCCCTTTCTGTCGCGCCGGGCGCGCCGCCCGACGAGTCTTCGCATTCAGGGCGATACATCCCCCGCCCGGTTTGCGCAACTGTGTAACATGGTCGCTGGTCCGGTCCTTGATGCGGATCAATGATGGGGGCGAAAGCGATCGCGGTTCGCTTCAGGCGCGAAATTGCCCGAACGTCTGGACAGCTTCGCGCCCTCTGCTACCTTCGCACCGCATCCCCCACTCAGCCGGAAGGTCCGCCCAATGTCCCTAGACGCCGTTCTCGCCCGTATCGACGACCAGATGCCGCAGGCGCTGGACCGGCTCGCCGAACTGCTGCGCATTCCGTCGGTCTCGACCGATCCGGCCTATGCGCAGCATTGCCGGGCCGCCGCCGACTGGCTGGTGGCCGATCTCGAGAGCATTGGCGTCTCGGCGCAGCGGCGCGACACATCCGGCCACCCGATGGTGGTGGGCCACGTGGACGGGCCCGCAGGGGCGCCGCACCTGCTTTTCTACGGACATTACGACGTGCAGCCGGTCGACCCGCTGGACGAGTGGCGCACCGATCCATTCGATCCGAAGATCGAAGACGCCGCGAAGGGCAAGGTGATCCGCGCGCGTGGCTCCAGCGACGACAAGGGGCAGCTGATGACCTTTGTCGAGGCCTGCCGGGCCTGGCGGGACGTGACCGGCGAAATGCCCTGCCGCATCACCTTCTTCTTCGAGGGCGAGGAGGAAAGCGGGTCGCCCTCGCTTGTCCCGTTCATGCAGGAAAACGCAGAGGAGTTGCGCGCCGACCTCGCGCTGATCTGCGATACCGGCCTGTTCCAGTCCGAAACGCCCGCCATCGTCACCATGCTGCGCGGAATGGTGACCGAGGAAGTGACGATCCGTGGCCCGGAGGTGGATCTGCATTCGGGCTTTTTCGGCGGGCTCGCGCAGAACCCGATCCACGTGCTTGCCCGCATGCTCGCCGGGCTGCATGACGAAACCGGGCGCGTGACGCTCGCGGGGTTCTACGACGACATTCCCGAACTCGCCCCCGAACTGCGCGCCCAGTGGGAGCGGCTGGGCTTCGATCACGCCGCGTTCCTCGGCGCGGTGGGGCTGAGCGAGCCCGCGGGCGAGGCCGGGCGCACCCCGCTCGAGATGATCTGGTCGCGCCCCACCGCCGAAGTGAACGGCATCTGGGGCGGCTATACCGGCGCGGGCTTCAAGACCGTGCTGCCCGCCGAGGCGCATGCCAAGGTCAGCTTCCGTCTGGTCGAGGGCCAGCGGCCGGACGCCGTGCGGGATGCGTTCCGCGCGCATGTGAAGGCTGCGCTGCCCGCCGACTGCACGGCGGAGTTCCACGCCCATGGCGGCAGCGCGGCCGGCATCATGGACATGAGCGGCCCCGCCTTCGAGCAGGCGCGCCGCGCGCTCGGACAGGAATGGGGGCGCGAGGCGGCTTACGTGGGCTGCGGCGGCTCGATCCCCATCGCGGGGCATTTCGGCGAGGTTCTGGGCATGAACGCGATGCTGATCGGTTTCGGCAAGGACGACGACGCGATACATTCCCCGAACGAGAAATACGACGTCGAGAGCTTCCACAAGGGCGCGCGCAGCTGGGCGCGGGTGCTGGACGCGCTGAGCGCGCCGTCCTGACGGCGAGGGGCGGCTTGGCCGGATTGCGCACCGTCCGAAGCCGCGCGCCTAGTCGGCCTGCTCCACCGGGCCGCCCTGCTTCACCCAGTCGCTGAATCCGTCGCGCAGATGCGCCGCTTCGAACCCCATGTCCTGCAAGGTCGCCGCGGCCAGCGCGGAGCGCCAGCCCGACGCGCAGTGCAGCACGTAGCGTTTGCCCTCCTGCGCGAATACATCGCGATGATAGGGGCTGTCGGGATCGATCCAGAACTCGAGCATCCCGCGCGGCGCATGCACGCTGCCGGGGATAAAGCCGCTGCGCTGGCGTTCACGCACGTCGCGGATGTCGACGATCACGAGGTCGGGATCCTCGCGCCGGGCGATAAGGTCGGCGGTGTCGATCTCCTCGATCCGCGCCCGCGCGTCGGCGACCATGTCGGCGGCGGTTTTCCTGAGGCGGTTCATCGGCGCTCTCCCGTGGTTTGCACGACCCGAACGTGGCATGCCGCCCGCCCGCGCGCAACCGCCGCACGCGCGGCGACGCGGCGTCGCCGCCGCTTCGGGCTGTTGTTATTTCCCCGCCCTTGCGCCTAGACTGCTTAGGCCCGGACGCAAGGCGGGGCCGAAACGGACGAGGAGAACCGATTTAATGACGCCATTCGCAGTCGCCGGCGTGCAGATGCACGTGAACGCGCTACAGCCCAACGTGGATGGGATGATCCACCGGCTTGACGTGCTGATGGCCCGATTTCCCTGGACGCAGATGGTGCTGTTCTCCGAACTCGCCCCCTTTGGCCCGCTGCCGCGCTTCTCGCTGCCGCTGCGCAACGAGACGCTGGAGCGGTTCCGCGAGGCGGCGGCCAAGCACCATGTCTGGCTGATCCCCGGCTCCATGTTCGAAACCGCCGAGGACGGGCGCGTCTACAACACCTCCACGGTGATCGACCCCAGGGGCGAAATCGTCGCCCACTACCGCAAGATGTTTCCCTTCCGCCCCTACGAGGCCGGCGTCGAGGCGGGAACCGGTTTTTGCATCTTCGACGTGCCCGAGGTCGGGCGGTTCGGCCTTTCCATCTGCTATGACATCTGGTTCCCCGAAACCACCCGCCAGCTTACCGCGCATGGGGTGGAGGTGCTGCTGCACCCGGTGCTGACCGGCACCACCGACCGCGAGGCCGAGCTTGCCATCGCGCGCGCCACCGCGGCGCAGTTCCAGTGCTACGTGATCGACGTGAACGGGCTGGGCGCCGGCGGCGTGGGCAAATCCTGCGTGGTCGATCCCACCGCCACCGTGCTGCACCAGTCCGGCGGGCAGGAGGACATGTTCCCGCTCGAGCTCGACCTCGACTACGTGCGCCGTCAGCGCGAGACGGGGATGAAGGGGCTGGGCCAGGTGCTCAAGAGCTTCCGCGACCGCTCGGTCGATTTCCCGGTCTATGACCGCGCAAGCGGCGCCGACGCCTACCTGCATTCGCTGGGGCCGCTCGAGATCCCGCAACAGGGGTCGCGCGCAGGGCTGGACATGGGCGAGACGCCCGAGATCGCGCGCCCTGAGCCGGAGCTCTTCAAGGGCGCGGCCGTTCCGGAGGCGGTCAACCGGACGAGCGGCGGGCCTGCGCCCGCACGCGAGCGCGACGAGAGGGAGACGACGCCCTCGACCACCTGACGACGACAAGCAGCGGCCGACACGTCGGCTGTTCGCACGCCCCCTGCCCCCGTGCGCACCGACGTGCCGGCCCCATAACAACGGGGAGTGAGTCATGGAATCAATGGGGGAATATTATTCGGCGGTGCAGTTGCGCTCGGACCGCTGGAGCCAACTGCGCGAAGCGACCGACGCGCTCGCCCGCGCGCCGGACGGTCGCAACGGCAAGGCCAACCGCGCCCATATCGGTGAACTCTTCGAATCGCTGTCGCTGATCGAGGCCTACTGGGCCTTTCCCGGCAAGCAGGCCTTCGAGCAAATGCGCCGCCAGTTCGAGAACGACAACCTGCGCGACCTCGCCTTCACGGTGCAGCGGGTCACGCGGGCGCTCACGACCGGGGCCTACCGGCGCCGTCACATCCCGCTCGACCGCGACAGCGCCGACATGGACGAACACGAGGACGAGGCGATCCAGTCGCTGGAGGCGCGCACGCTCACCAAGCCCTATTTCGAGGTGCTCATCGTCGACAACATGAGCGAGCACCAGGAACGGTGGATGAAGTCGAACTTCGCCAACATGCGCCGCAGCGAGGATCCGTTCCACTACGAAACCGTGGTCGTGCCGAGCCTCCAGGACGCGCTGATCGGGGTTCTCTTTAACCACAACATCCAGGCCATCGTCGTGCGGCCTGGGCTGATTCTCGAAAGCCAGGTTGAGCTGTCGATCCTCACCCGCTACCTCAACCGCGCAGGCGGACTCGAAGCGCTGGAGAACCTGACGCCCGAGAATTACGGACCCGAGCTCTGCCGGATGATCGCGCGGGCGCGCCCCGAGCTTGACGCCTATCTCATCACCGAACGGTCAGTCGAGGATATCGCGGGGCTCGACCTCGGGATCTGCCGCCGGGTCTTCTACAACCAGGAAGACTTCATGGAGTTGCACCTCAACATCCTGCGCGGCGTACAGAGCCGCTACAAGACGCCGTTCTTCACCGCGCTGGTGGAATATTCCAAGCAGCCCACCGGCGTCTTTCACGCCATGCCGATCAGCCGGGGCAAGTCGATCACCCGCTCGCACTGGATTCAGGACATGGGCGCGTTCTATGGCTCCAACATCTTCATGGCCGAGACCTCGGCCACGTCCGGCGGGCTCGACAGCCTGCTGGAGCCGCACGGGCCCATCAAGGAGGCGCAACGGCTCGCCAGCCGGGCCTTCGGGTCCAAACAGACCTATTTCGCCACCAACGGCACCTCGACCTGCAACAAGATCGTCGTGCAGGCCCTCGTCAGGCCTGGCGATATCGTGCTCGTCGACCGCGACTGCCACAAGTCGCACCACTATGGGATGGTCCTCGCCGGGGCGCAGGTCTGTTACCTCGACAGCTACCCGCTCAACGAATACTCGATGTATGGCGCGGTGCCCCTGCGCGAGATCAAGCACCAGCTCCTTGAGCTGAAGAAGGCCGGCAAGCTCGACCGGGTGCGGATGCTGCTACTCACCAACTGCACCTTCGACGGAATCGTCTACAACGTGGAACGGGTGATGGAGGAATGTCTCGCCATCAAACCGGACCTCGTGTTTCTCTGGGACGAGGCGTGGTTCGGCTTCGCCCGGTTCGGCCCCACCTACCGGCAGCGCACCGGCATGAACGCGGCGAACAACATGCGCGAACGCCTGAAATCGGACGAACACGCCGCCGCCTACGCCGAACAGCAGACGGCTCTGGAAGGCGCCGATGACGAGATGTTGCTGAACACGCGGCTGATCCCTCCGCCCGGTGCGCGAATCCGCGTCTACGCCACGCAATCGACGCACAAGACGCTGACGTCGCTGCGGCAGGGCTCGATGATCCATGTCAACGATCAGGACTTCAAGGGCGAGGTCGAGGCGTCGTTCCACGAAGCCTACATGACCCACACATCGACATCGCCCAACTACCAGATCATCGCCTCATTGGACGTGGGCCGCCGACAGGTCGAACTCGAAGGGTTCGAATTCGTCCAGCGACAGGTCGAGGCGGCCATGTCCATGCGCCGCGCGATCGCCACGCATCCGCTCTTGACGAAGTATTTCAAGGTGCTGGCCGCAGGCGACATGATCCCCGAGGATTACCGCGAAAGCGGCGTCGAAACCTACTACAACCCCGAACAGGGCTGGACCGATATCTGGGACTGCTGGGAAAAGGACGAATTCGTCCTCGACGCCACGCGCGTCACGCTTGCCGTGGGCGGCACCGGCTGGGACGGCGATACGTTCAAAAACCAGGTGTTGATGGACAAGTACGGCATCCAGATCAACAAGACGTCGCGCAACACGGTCCTCTTCATGACCAATATCGGCACGACGCGGTCGAGCGTGGCCTACCTGATTGAGGTGCTCGTGGAGATCGCCAAGGAACTGGACGAGCTGATCGACGACGCGTCGATGATGGAACGGCGCGGCTTTGAAAAGCGGGTGGCGAACCTGATGCACCATCTGCCGCCCCTGCCCGATTTCAGCCGGTTCCACGATGCGTTCCGCACCGATGACGACACGCCCGAGGGCGATATCCGGTCGGCGTTCTTCCTCAGCTACGACGATCGGAACTGCGACTATCTCGAACTCGACGGGTCGATCAAGGAGGCGATGGAAAGCGGCGACGACGTGGTGTCCGCGTCATTCATCATCCCCTACCCGCCCGGTTTCCCGATCCTCGTGCCGGGACAGGTGGTGAGCAAGGGAATCCTCGACTTCATGCGCGCGCTCGACGTGAGCGAGATCCACGGCTACCGCCCCGATCTCGGCTTGCGGGTCTTTACGCAGGCGGCGCTGAAACAGCAGGCCAAGGCCAACGCGGCGCGGTTGAAGCTGAACATGCAACGCCAGAAACTGTAACTTCAGAAAAACAATAAACGACCGTTCACAGGGAGAACAAGAAATATGGCCAAGACGGCAGAAACGAAACCCAAGACCCCGGCGAAACCCAAGACGGTGGACCTCAAGAACATCTCGGAGATTCGGCGCCACTTCCACCGCAACGAGGACCCGGTCTATTTCATCTCCGCGACCAACTTCAATCTTCTGGGCCTCGACGAGTGGTGCAAGAACTTCAAGTATATCAGCTATATCGACTGCTATGACGGCAAGCACCCGAACACCTTCGTGCCCTCCGAACAGCCGCATGCGGAGTTTCAGTCGATCGAGGACATCAACAACTACCTGCTCCAGCACAAGGAGGTGATCGACCTCATCAAGCGGCGCGGCGGCAAGCCCAAGTTCGTGTTCCTGATGTTCGACGAGGAAACCGAACGGCTGTCGAAGGAACTCGGCGCCGAGGTCTGGTTCCCCAAGGCCAAGCTGCGGCAGGCGATGGACAACAAGATCGAGACCGTGCGAATCGGCAACAAGGCGGGCGTGCCGTCGGTGCCCAACACGCTGAGCGAGGTCGAAAGCTACGATCACCTGCGCGAGATCTGCGAAAGTGCCGATCTGGGCCACGATCTGGTTCTGCAATCGGCCTTCGGCGACTCGGGCCACACCACGTTCTTTATCAAGTCCGAGGCCGATTTCCGCCGCCACGAGCACGAGATCGTCGGCGAAGGCGAGATCAAGATCATGAAGCGGATCGACTGTCGCGGATCTGCGATCGAGGCCTGCGCCACGAAGGAAGGCACCATCGTCGGCCCCCTGATGACCGAGCTAGTGGGTTTCAAGGAACTGACCCCCTATCGCGGCGGCTGGTGCGGGAACGAAATTTTCGCGACCGCCTTCCCGCCCAAGGTGCGCCAGAAGGCGCGCGATCTGACCTTCAAGTTCGGCGAACAGCTTCGCAAGGAAGGCTATCGGGGGTACTTCGAGCTCGATTTCCTGATCGACAAGAAAACCGGCGACATCTGGCTGGGTGAATTGAACCCGCGCATCACCGGGGCGTCATCAATGACCAACCACGCCGCCTTTGCCCACGCGGACGCGCCTTTGTTCCTGTTCCACCTGCTGGAATTCTCCCGCAAGAAATTCAGCCTCGACGTGGAGGAACTGAACGCCCGCTGGGCCGACCCCAGGATGATCGACGGCTGGTCGCAGATGGTCATCAAGCACACCGAGGACACGGTCGATATCGCCACCGATGTCCCCGAGACCGGCATCTACAAGATGCGCGAGGACGGCAGCATCGATTTCGACCGCTTCGACTACCACCGCCGCGCCGTCGAGAGCGAGAACGAGGCATTCTTCCTGCGTATCCTTCAGCCCGGCGACTATCGCTACGAGGGCGCGGATATCGGCATCCTGGTGACGCGCGGGCGCTCCATGACGCCGGGCTTCCAGCTCAACGAGCGCGGCAAGCGATGGATCCACGGCATCAAGCGGGGCGTCAGCGCCCGGCCCCTGCCCACCGCCGAGGCTGGCCCCGCCTTTGCCGATCCCGCCTTCAAGATCATGTGAGCCGGCGCGATGCGGCTCAACTGGCGCGCGATTTCCGAGGACGAACCCGGCACCAGATGGGCCGGGCTTTTCCGGGAATACTGGCCCGCCTATCACCACTGGTGGGCGCGCGAGGGGCCGGAGGCGCGGCCCGGTTTCCACGACAGCCGCCGCGCGCTGAAGACGCACATGCCGGAACTTCTGCCGCTTTACGACCGGCTGTGCGAATTGGCGGGCGGCACGGATCACGCCGCGCGCTTCCTCAGCTTCTACTGCCCTCCGCCCTACCTGTCATCCTGTAGCCAGGCGATCTGGCCGGGCGAGGAACCGGTCTTGGTGCGCAATTACGACTACTCGCCCAAGGCGTTCGACAGCCTCACGATGCGCACGCACTGGCAGGGACGCACGGTCATGGGCACCGCCGACGGGCTCTGGGGGCTGGTCGACGGGATCAACGACGCGGGGCTTGCCGTGTCGCTTACCTTCGGGGGGCGGCGCGTGGTCGGCGACGGCTTCGGCGTGCCGCTGATCCTGCGTTACGTGCTGCAAACCTGCGAGACGACCGAGGAGGCAGGCCGCGCGCTGGCGCGGATCCCGACGCATATGAGCTATAACGTCACGGTCGTGGACGCCCGGCGCAAGTTCCTCACCGCGCTGATGGCGCCGGACCGCAAGACGGTGCTCACCCACCAGGCGGTCGCCACCAACCACCAGGAGCGCGTCGAATGGGCCAGCCACGCGCGCTTTACCGCCACGGTGGAGCGCGAACGGTTCCTGCTGCAACGTCTGACCCTGCACGTCGAGCCCGAAGAGAAATTCATCGGCGCCTTCCTGCGTCCGCCGCTCTATTCGTCGCGCTTCGATCACGGGTTCGGCACGCTCTACACGGCCGTCTACCGCCCGCGCCTGCGCCAGATGGAGCTGCGCTGGCCACGCGCCTGCTGGCCCTTTCACATGGACGCCTTCCACGAGGACACGCGCGCGATCTTCACCCCCGAGGATACGCTGCACACGCCCTGACTTGCGCGGGACGGGCAATTTTCCTGGCGAGTATCGCCATGGTCTTGCGAAGAGCCTCGCCTCCTCACCACCGCTTGCGGAACTTGCCCGGCGAGATGTCGAACTTGGCCCTGAACGTGCGGGCAAAGGCCGAGGCGCCGCCGAAGCCGGTCGCGGCCGCGATCTCGGCGATGGGCAGGTCGGTCTCGGACAGCAGCGCATAGGCCCTCGCGAGACGCAGGTCGGCGTAATACTGGCGCGGGCTCTGGCCCGCATGGTCGGCGAAACTGCGTTCGAGCTGACGGCGCGAGATGCCGATCTCGGCCGCGATCTCGGCCACGGTCCGCGGTTCCTCGAGATTGGCCTGCATCAGCCGGATCGCCGCAATCAGGTGCCGATTGCGGCTGCCCAGGATCGCCGATTGCGCGGTCTTCTGCGGCGCGTGTTCGGAGTGGCTGCGCCCGTGCAGGCACATGTCCGACACGACCTGCGCGAATTCATGCCCGAAATCGGATTCGATCACGTTCAGCATGAGGTCGGTCGAGGCGCTCCCGCCCGCCGCCGTCATCAATTCGCCGTCGATCTCGTAGAGGTTGGGGGTCGGCAGCAGGTCAGGGAATATCTCCATGAAGGCCGGCTGGTTCTCCCAGTGAAGCGTGAAGCGTCGCCCGCCCAGCAGCCCCGCGCGCGCCAGCGTGAAGGCGCCGGTGCAGATCGCGCCCACCCGCGCGCCATGCGCCGCGTGCCGCGCGCTCCAGTGCACCACGCGCGGATCGAGCGTCTCGGCCGGCTCCACCCCCGAGCACAGGAAGACCCGGCTGCCGCGTTCGGGCGTCGTCAGCGGGCCGTCGGGCACCAGCGACAGGTTGTTGGAGCAGCGCACCGGCGCTCCGTCCGGCGTCATGGTGCGCCAGTGATAAAGTTCCTGCTGCGATATCTGGTTGGCGACCCGCAGCGGTTCGATCGCGGCGCTGAGCGCCAGCATCGTCAGCTTGGGCAGCAACACGAAGTCGAAGGCCCGGGGCGCGGCGGCGCGCGGCAACGCAAAGCGGGCCGATCCCCGCGGCACATAGTCCGACTGCGTCACCGATGTTCCCTTTTCCGTGCGGCTGAAACCCGAGGCGGTTCGAGACACGCTTTATCACGCCATCCTCTGCGCGCCCATAGGCCGCGTGCGCCGGCCGGAAAACAACAAAAGTCAACATTATATGTTGCTTTTTGCCCGGTATATGCGACGTTTTCCGTCAAGACACCGGGCGGGGAGCGGGTTCATGGCGCAGTTTTCGGCGAAACATCTCATCATCGGCGGCGGGATCATCGGTTGCGCGGTCGCCTATCACCTCGCGAAGCGGGGCGAGAAGGACGTCGTGCTGCTCGAGCGCGCGGCGCTGACCGAGGGGGCGACGTGGCACGCCGCCGGGCTGGTGGGGCAGTTGCGCTCGTCCCGCAACACGACGCGGATGCTGAAACGATCGGTCGCGCTCTACGATGCGCTCGAGGCCGAAACCGGGATGGCGTTCGACTGGAAGAAGGTCGGGTCCCTGCGCCTTGCGGCCACCCGGGAGCGGATGCTCGAAGCGCAGCGGTTGACCACGATGGCGCAGAGCTTCGACCTCGAGATGCGCATGATTACCCCCGGCGAGGCGAAGGATCTATTCCCCTATATCGACGAGAGCGGGATCGAAGGCGCGGCCTTCATCCCCTCGGACGGGCATGTGGACCCGGCGGGGCTCTGCATGGCGATCGCGGCGGGCGCGCGGCTGCATGGCGCCGATATCCGCCAAGGCGTGGAGGTGACGGATTTCGACGTCACCGGGGGCCGGATCACCGAGGTTGAGACCAGCGAGGGCGCCTACGAGGCGCAAAACGTCATTCTCGCCACCGGCATGTGGAGCCGCGAGATCGGCGCGAAGCTGGGGCTGCGCGTGCCCGCCTGCGCGGTCGAGCACCAATATATCGTGACCGAGCCGCTGCCCGACACCGAACTGGTCAAGGGCCTGCCCACCCTGCGCGATCCCGAGCGACTGGTCTATTACAAGCCCGACGCGGGCGGGCGGATGGTGATCGGCGGTTACGAGGAGAACACCGAACCGTTCGGTTCGCACGGCATTCCCGGACGGTTCGTCCGCCAGCTTCTGCCCGACAATATCGAACGTTTCGCGCCGCTCGCGGAGCTTGCCGGGCAGGTCACGCCGGTCGTCAACGAGGTCGGCATAAGGCAGGTCATCAATGGCCCGATTCCCTACTCGGCGGATGGCGATTTCGTCATGGGCTGGGCGCCGGGATTCGACAACCTGATGATGGCGACCGGGTTCCTCTACGGCATCGCCGCCGGCGGCGGCGCGGGCGAGATGATCGCGGAGTGGATCACCGAGGGACGGCCTAGCCTCGACCTCTGGCCGCTGGATGTGCGGCGCTTCTCGCCGCATCACGGCGCGCGCGCCTTCATGTATCCCCGCGCGGTGGAGCACTACGCGCATCACTACAAGATGCGCTATCCCGGCGCGGAGGCGGAAACCGCGCGCGGGCTGCGCCGCTCGCCGTTCCATGACGCGCTGATCGCGCGCGGGGCGGTCATGGGATCGAAGAACGGCTGGGAGCGTCCGCTCTGGTTCGCGCCCGAAGGGGTCGAGCCGGTGGACCGGCTCGATTTCCTTGATCCCGGCTGGCACGAGTTCGCCGCGCGCGAACACCGCGCGGTGCGCGAGGGCGCGGCGCTGATCGACCAGACCAGCTTCGCCAAGTTCGAGATGATGGGACCGGGCACGCTGGAGACGCTGCAACGGCTTGCCGCGTGCAACATGGACAAGCCGGTGGGCAGCGTCATTTACGCGCAGCTTTGCAACGATTCGGGCGGGATCGAATCCGATCTCACCATCACCCGGCTGGGAGAGGAGCATTTCTACATCGTGACCGGCGCGGGGTTCGGCGTGCATGATTCCGACTGGGTCCGCCGCCACCTGCCCTTGGGCGGCGCGGTGCAGCTGATCGAGGTCACATCGGCGCGCGCCGTGCTCAACATCTGCGGGCCAAAGGCGCGCGAGATTCTCTTCTCGGTCACCGAAGAGGACATGAGCAACGCCGCCTTCCCCTTTGCCACCGCCCGGGAAATCACCATCGGCGCCGCCCCGGTGCGGGCCGTTCGCATCGGTTTCGTGGGAGAACTCGGCTGGGAGCTGCACATCCCGACCGAATGGGGCGCCTACGTGATGGAGCGGCTGCGCGCCGCGGGAGATCTGAGCGACGTGGGCTACCGCGCCATCGACAGCTTGCGCATGGAAAAGGGCTATCTCTACTGGTCCGGCGACATCTCGCCCGATTACACGCCCGTGGAGGCGGGAGTCGGCTTTCGCGTGCACCTGAAATCGGGGGGCGACTTCATCGGGCGCGACGCGCTGGCCGCGCAGAAGGAGAACGGGCCTGACCGGCGGCTCTGCACCTTTACCTGCGCCGACAAGCTGCCGCTTTACGGCGGCGAGACGCTGCTTGCCGATGGCGAGGTGGTGTCGCTGGTGACCTCCGCCGCCTTTGGCCACAGCGTGGGGCGGATGATCCTGCACGGCTACCTGCCGCGCGCCCATTGGAACCGGGACGCCTTCGAGGTCGAGGTGTTCGGCCAGCGCCACGCCGTCACCCGCGCCGACGCGCCGCTTTATGATCCCGAAAACGCCCGCCTCAAAGCCTGAAGGAGATCCCATGTCCGATCACACCGAAACCGTCATCGCCGCCCTGCGCAACGCGCCGGGGTTCGAGGACGTGAGCGCCGCCGATTGCACCCTCACCCGGCTGGGCGGGCTGACCAACCTCGTGCACCAAGTGGACGTGAACGGGCAGTCGGTCATCGTGCGCATCCCGGGCCCCGGCACCGAGGATTACATCGATCGCGCCGTGGAGGCGCATAACGCCGAGGCCGCCTGGCGCGCGGGCGTCTCGGCCCGGCTGCTCTGGGTCGACCCGCCAAGCGGCGTGATGATAAGCGAGGCGATCGAGGGCGTCACCACGATGACGCCCGAGAATTTCGGCACGCGGGCGGGCGCGCCGGCGCGCGCCGGCGGCGCGCTGGCGCGGCTGCACCGCTCGGGCGAAGAATTCCGGTTCCGCTTCGAGTTGTTCGCGATGATCGAGGATTACCTGCGCATTCTCGGGACCAAGGACGTGAGCCTGCCGGACGGCTATCACGACGTCGTCGCCGCCGCCGAGCCGGTGAAGGAGGCGCTGGCCGCGAACCCCGCGCCGCTCGCCCCCTGCCATTGCGATCCGCTTTGCGAGAACTTCCTCGACGATGGCGACAAGATGTGGATCGTCGACTGGGAATATTCCGGCATGAACGATCCCCTCTGGGACGTGGGCGATCTGTCGGTCGAGGCGGGGCTGACGGATGCGCAGGACATGGAGCTGATGCGCGCCTATTTCGGGGGCGACCCGACGGCGGCGCAGCATGGCCGCGTCGTGATCTACAAGGCGATGTGCGATCTGCTCTGGACCCTTTGGGGGCTGATCCAGCACGCCGACGGCAACCCGGCCGAGGATTTCTGGGCCTACGCCACGGGGCGGTTCGACCGCTGCAAGGCGCTGATGCAAGACCCGGCCTTCGCGGGGCATGTGGCGGCGGTGCGCGAAGGGTAAGGCACGGCAAGGCCCTACCCCGCCAGCACCTCGAGCACCGCCGCGTGGATCTCGGGCGTGCAGGCCGTCACCACCCGCCCATCCGAGCCAAGGCCGAGCGGCTGACCGTCCCAGTCGGTCATCACCCCGCCCGCCGCCTCGATCAGCGGCGCGAGGGGGAGGAAATCATAAGCCTCGAGCCCGATGTCGGTCACCGCGTCCACCTGCCCCGCCGCGACCAGCGCGTGCGGGTAGCAGTCATAGGACATGCGCCGCGTATGCCCGATGGCGCAGAGCCGGGCAAAGCGGGCCGGGTCGTCCGCGAACAGGCGCTCGGCCTCGTTGACGAAGACCACCGCCTCGTCCAGTCGCGTGGTGGCGCGCGCGCGGATCGGCGCGCCGTTCAGCGTCGCCCCCTGCCCGCGCGCGCCGACGTAGGTTTCGCCCAGCGCGGGCATGTGCGCCACGCCCACCTGCGGCGCGCCCGATTGCAGATGCCCCAGCAACATGCCGAATCCCGGATAACCCGAGAGGAAGAACCGCGTGCCGTCGATCGGGTCGATGATCCAGGCCGGCCCGTCGAGCGAACCGCTGACGCCGAACTCTTCGCCGAAGACGCCGTGATCGGGGAAGGCCTGCGCAAGCGCGGCGCGGATCGCCTTTTCGGTGGCGCGGTCGGCGACGGTCACCGGGCTCTGGTCGCCCTTGAGCTCGATCCCGAGCCCGCCCTGCCGGAAATGGCGCATCGGCACGGCGCCCGCGTCCTTGGCGATGCGCGCGGCGATGGCGGCGATGTTCGCAAGGTCGTTCATGTGCGGGCCACCTGCACCTCGACCCCCCAGCGCGCCGCCGCTTCGGCAAGCGGGTCGGGCGGCGCGGCGTCGGTCATCAGCACGTCGATCAGCGACGGGTCGCACAGCGCGATGGGGGCTGCGCGCCCGAACTTGGTGGAATCGGCGGCCACCCAGCGGCGCTGCGCATTCTTGAGGATCGCGCGCGAGAAATTCGCCTCTTCGAGATCGAACAGCAGGAAGCCGTCCGCGGCGGTGATCCCGGCGGTGGACAGCACGGCGAGGTCGGTCTTGAAATTGTCGGCGAACGCCAGCGCCTCTGCGCCGAAGGCGCCGCCGTCATGCGCGCGCAGCGCGCCGCCGGCCATGTAAACCTGGTTGCCGCCCCGCGTCGCCAGCTTGTAGGCGACCGAGACCGAGTTGGTGACCACCAGCAGATCGCTGTGATCGCGCAGCGCGTCGGCGATGTAGGACGTGGTGCTGCCCACGTCTAGGAACAGCGAGGCGCCATCGGGCAGCTGCGCGGCCACGTGGCGCGCGACGATCTGCTTGGCGTCGGGATTGCGGCGCAGGCGATGCTGGAAATCGCCATCGTCCCCCGCCTCGGCCAGCCGCGCGCCGCCATGCATCTTTTCGACCTGCCCGCTGTCGGCCAGCCGCTTGAGATTGCGGCGCACGGTTTCCTCGCTGACGTTCAGTTCCGCCGCGAGCCGGTGCACCCGCAGCGATCCCCCCGCGCGGCGCAGCGCGTCGAGGATTTCCTGCTGGCGGTGGTTCAGATGTAGGGCGTCCATGCGGGCGTCGGTCCTCGCCGAGTTGCGAAATCGCTTCCGGATCGCAAACTGCGGTGCGGGAGACAAGCCGGATATTACAGGCGCCGCCGGAAAATCCAACATAAAACCTCAAAAATCGTTGCAATATGTTGTTTTCTGCGGTTCAATCCCTGCAAGACACCGCAGAAACGAGGCCCGGACCAACCGGTCCCCGAACCAGACAAGGGAGTTTTTCCGTGAAATACACTGCTGCCACATCCGCGCTCGCGCTCGGCCTCACCCTCGCCGCCCCGGCGCTTGCCGAGGTCGAGAGCCAGGATCCGATCCGGCTCACCACGCATGACTGGACCGGCCAGATCGTCAACACCACGATCCTGGGCGAGATCCTCAAGAAGGCCGGCTACAACGTCGAGCTGGTGCAGGCCGACTACATCGCGCAGTTCGCCGGGCTCAAGACCGGCGATCTGCATGTCGCCACCGAGATTTGGGAAACCACCGGCCGCGAGGCCATGGACGAGGCGACCGCCACCGGCAATGTCGTCAACCTTGGCGAGTCAGGCATGAAGGCGATCGAGGAATGGTGGTATCCCGCCTACATGGAGGAACGCTGCCCCGGCCTGCCGGACTGGAAGGCGCTGAACGATTGCGCGCAGGAATTCGCCACGTCCGAGACCGCGCCGCTGGGCCGCTACCTGGGCGGGCCGGTCACCTGGGGCGGCTTTGACGAGGAGCGGGTCGAATCGCTGGGTCTCGATTTCGAAGTGGTTCACGCGGGCACCGACGCCGCGCTCTTCGCCGAGCTCGAATCGGCCTACCAGCGCGAGGCGCCGATCGTGCTGTGGATCTACTCTCCGCACTGGTCGACCGTGAAATACGACGGCAGCTACGTGGAGTTCCCGCCCTACACGCCGGAATGCTACGACGACCCAAGCTGGGGAACGAACCCCGACATGGCCTATGACTGCGCCAAGCCGACGGGGCCGATCTGGAAGGTCGCCTGGGCCGGGGTCGAGGAGAAGTGGCCCGGCGCCGCCGAGATCATCCGCAACTACACGCTCAGCAATGACGAGATGGGCGCGCTTGTCGCCGCGGTGGACCTTGACGGCGAATCGATCGAGGACGCCGCCGCCGGCTGGATGGAAGAGAACGCCGACAAGGTCGACGGCTGGATCAACTGACCTCTCCCGAGGACTGGGCGGGGGTTGCGGCCCCCGTCCCCTTTTCCCCGACACGCCACGCCCCTCATTCCCGCGGGCAAATCCGAGGTGCTCATGGATCGTCCGCAGAAAATGGTCTGCCGCAACGTCTGGAAACTTTACGGCCCGGACGCGAAGAGATTTCTTGAACAACACCCCGATCCCGCCCCCGAGACCCTGCGCGACGCCGGGATGATCGGCGCGGTGCAGGCCGCGAATGTCGAGATCCTCGAGGGCGAGATATTCGTCATCATGGGCCTGTCGGGTTCGGGCAAGTCCACGCTGGTGCGCTGCCTGTCGCGGCTGGTCGAACCCACGGGCGGCGAGATCGCGTTCGACGGCGAGGATCTGCTCGCCATGTCCGAGCGCGACCTGATCGCGCTGCGCCGCAAGAAGATCGGCATGGTGTTCCAGAACTTCGCCCTGCTGCCGCATCTCACGGTATTGCAGAACGTGGCCTTTCCGCTGGACGTGCAGGGCATGGCGCGGCGCGAGCGCGAGGCGCGCGCGCAAGAGATGATCGAGACCGTCGGCCTCAAGGGGCGCGAGGATTACTTTCCCCGTCAATTGTCCGGCGGGCAACAGCAGCGCGTCGGGATCGCCCGCTCGCTCGTGGTGGAGCCGGAGATCTGGTTCCTGGACGAGCCGTTCAGCGCGCTCGACCCGCTGATCCGGCGCGAGATGCAGGACGAATTCCTGCGCCTGCAGGGATTGCTGCACAAGACGATCGTCTTCATCACCCATGATTTCGACGAGGCGATCCGCCTTGCGGACCGGATCGCGGTGATGAAGGACGGGCGCATCGTGCAGACCGCAACGCCCGAAGAACTGGTGATGACCCCGGCGACCGATTACGTGGCCGAGTTCACCAAGCACATTCCGCGCGGCAAGGTGCTCAGCCTGCGCAGCGTCATGTCGCCGGGCGCCGGCGACGGCCCCTATGCAGGCGATCTGCGCGCCAGTGACCGGGTCGCGGACGTGGCGGACCGGATCGAGGCGGCGGATCGCCCACACCGCGTGCTGGACGAGGACGACACACCCATCGGCACGGTGGACGCGCGCGCGGTGATCGACGTGCTGATCGGACGGAACCGGGCGTGATCTGGCGCCGACTCATCCGGCCCGGCGCGCTTTTCTGGTGGGCGCTGCTGGCGGCGACATGGGCGCTCTCGACCTGGTCCTTCCAGCTTTACAAGGCGTTCGACGCGCGCTGGATCATCCGTTTCCCGAGCGGCTGGAAGCTGCCGATGGAAAGCTGGATCTCGGACGCGATGAAATGGCTGCTTGAGGATGCGACCTTCGGTCTGTTCACGTTTCGCGAACTGACGCGCTTCGTCTCGGCGGTGATCGAGGCGCCTTATGACCTCGTGCGCGCGGCGCTGGCGGACGGGTTCATGCAGGGCCAGGGCAGTTACGCGGTGGAAATCGCGCCGCCGCTCAGCTGGATCGCGGTGATCGCGATCATGGCGATCCTCGGGCGGGTGGCGCGCGACTGGCGGCTGGCGGCGCTGACGGGGGCGTGTTTCCTCTACCTCGCGGTGTTCGGCCAGTGGGACAGCGCGATGGTCACGCTCGCCTCGGTGATGATCGCGGTGCCGATCGGCGTGCTGGGGGGGCTGTTGCTCGGGATCGCGTCGTTCCGCTGGCCCTGGGTCGAGCGCGCGCTGCGCCCGCTGCTGGACTTGATGCAGACGGTGCCGGTCTTCGCCTATCTCGTGCCGGTGCTCTTTCTGTTCGGCTTCGGTCCCGTCGCCGCGCTGGTCGCGACGGTGGTCTACGCCATGCCGCCGATGGTGCGGGTGGCGACCGTGGCGTTGCAATCGGTGCCCGAGGAGGTGGTCGAGGCGGGCAAGATGGCCGGCTGCACGCGCCGCCAGATGATGTGGAAGGTGCTGATCCCCTCGGCCGCTCCGACGCTGATGGTGGGTGTGAACCAGGTGATCATGCTGACGCTCAACATGGTCATCATCGCGTCGATGATCGGCGCGGGCGGGCTTGGCTTTGACGTGCTGAGCGCGCTGCGCCGCCTCGATATCGGCGGCGGGATCGAGGCGGGGCTCGCCATCGTGGTGATGGCCATCGCGCTCGACCGGGTGAGCCAGGCGTTTTCGACCCGCCTGCCGTCGAAGGTGGCCGGGCAGGACGTGAACTTCGTGCGCCGCCACCCGTGGTTCGCGACCGCCTTCGCCATCATCGCGCTGACCTATATCGCCGGGCTGTTCCTGCCGCCGGTGCAGAGCTACCCGGAGGCGGCGACGCTCACCACCTCGGCCTTCTGGGAAGACGCGATGCGCTGGATCAACGTCAATTTCTACGACACGCTCGAGGCGATCAAGGACGTGTTCCTCACCACGCTCCTGCTGCCGGTCAAGCGCTTCTTCACCGGCATCCCCTGGGCCTGGGGGCTGATCGCGGTGAGCCTTGCGGCGGGGCGGATCGGCGGCTGGCGGCTGGGGCTGCTGGCGCTGCTGCTGACCGGGTTCATCATCGTCAACGGGCTTTGGGCCAAGGCGATGATCACCGTTTACCTCGTGGGCGTGTCGGTGCTGATCGCCTACGCCATCGGCGTGCCGCTGGGGATCTGGGCGGGGCAGAACGCGCGCGCGCATAAATGGGTCGGCGCGTTCATCGACACGCTCCAGACGCTGCCCAGCTTCGTCTACCTGATCCCGGTGGTGATGCTGTTCCGCGTCGGCGATTTCTCGGCGATGATCGCGGTCATCCTCTACGCGCTCGCGCCGGCGGTGCGCTATGCGGCGCATGGCATCCGCTCGATCGAGCCGCAGATGATCGAGGCGGGGCTCGTCTCGGGCTGCACGCGCCGCCAGATACTGTGGCGGATCAAGCTGCCGCTGGCCGCGCCGTCGCTTCTGCTGGGGCTGAACCAGACGATCATGCTGGCGATCTCGATGCTGGTCATCACCGCGCTGGTGGGCACCCGCGACCTTGGCCAGGAGGTCTATATCGCGCTCACCAAGGCCAATACCGGGCAGGGTATCGTGGCGGGGCTCAGCGTCGCCTTCATCGCGATCATCGCCGACCGCTGCGTCTCCGCGATGGCGCGCCAATCACGCGAAAGACTGGGACTGCAATGACACCTGATGACGCCATCCGCACCGCCCGCGCCCTGCCCTGCTGGTCCGCCCCGCCCGAGCAGGCCGAGCCGCTGGAGGGCGGGATCACCAATCACAACATCCGCGTGCGCGACGGGGGCCGCGACTATGTCGTGCGGCTGGGCGAGGACATCCCGGAACACGGCATCCTGCGCTGGCACGAACTGGCGCTGAGCCGCGCCGCCGCTGCCGCCGGGCTGTCGCCGCGCGTGCATCACGCGGGGCCGGGCGCGCTGGTGATCGGCTATGTCCCCTCCACCGCGCTGGCCGAGAACGACCTGCACGACGAGGCGACGCTGATGGCCGCGACCGACCTCATCGCGCGCGTCCACCGCGACATGCCGCGCCATCTGCGCGGCCCGGTCCTCGCCTTCTGGGTGTTTCACATCCTGCGCGACTACGCTCACACGCTGAGCGATCGCGGCTCGCGCCACGCGCCCGCCCTGCCCGACCTTCTGGAGCGCGCCGATGCGCTCGAACGGGCGGTGGGGCCGATCGACATGGTGCTGGGCCATAACGACCTGCTGCCCGCGAACCTGCTGCGGGCGCAGGATGGCGCGCTCTGGATCATCGACTGGGAATATGGCGGCTTCAATTCGCCGCTTTTCGACCTTGGCGGGCTGGCGAGCAACTGCGCGCTGCCCAAGGAGGCCGAGATCGCCATGCTCACCCGCTATTTCGGCGCGCCGCCCGATCCCGCGCGCTGGCGCGCCTACGAGGCGATGAAATGCGCCTCGCTCCTGCGGGAGACGATGTGGAGCATGGTGAGCGAGATCACCTCGACCCTCGACGTGGATTACGCCGCCTACACCGACAAGAACCTCGAGCGTTTCGAACGCGCCTTCGCCGCGTTCCGACAGGAGCCAGAACCATGAGTGACCTTCCGAAATCTGCACAGGCCGTCATCGTCGGCGGCGGCATCGTCGGCTGTTCGACCGCCTATCACCTGGCGCGGCTGGGCTGGGAGGTGGTCTTGGTCGAGCGCAAGAAGCTGACCTCGGGGACGACATTTCACGCCGCCGGGCTGGTCGGGCAATTAAGATCGTCCGCCAACATCACGCAATTGCTGGGCTATTCCGTTGATCTCTACAAGCGGCTGGAGGAGGAAACCGGCCAGGCGACGGGCTGGAAGATGAACGGCGGGCTGCGGCTTGCCTGTAACGCGGAACGCTGGACCGAGGTGAAGCGGCAGGCGACCACGGCGCATTCCTTCGGGCTCGAGATGGAGCTTCTGACGCCGAAGGAGGCGCAGGATCTGTGGCCGCTGATGAACGTGGATGACGTGGTCGGCGCGGCCTTCCTGCCGACGGACGGGCAGGCCAACCCCAGCGACATAACGCTGTCGCTCGCCCGGGGCGCGCGCATGGGCGGCGCGCAGATATTCGAGGACACGAAGGTCACCCGCGTGATCCTGGAGGACGGCGTGATCAAGGGGGTCGAGACCGACAGGGGGCGCATCGGCGCCCCGGTGGTGATCGCCTGCTGCGGGCAATGGACGCGGGATTTCGCGCGCGCGGTCGGGGTGAACGTGCCGCTCGTGTCGGTCGAGCATCAATACATGGTGACCGAGCCCATCGAGGGCGTGACCTCCGACATGCCCACGCTGCGCGATCCCGACCGGCTTACCTATTACAAGGAAGAGGTCGGCGGGCTGGTCATGGGCGGCTATGAGCCGAACCCGATCATGTGGGCCGAGGACGGCATCCCGAAGGATTTTCACTACACGCTTCTGGACAGCAATTTCGAGCATTTCGAACAGCTTATGGAGCTGTCTTTAGGCCGCGTTCCGGCGCTGGAGACTGCCGGGATCAAGACGCTCACCAACGGCCCCGAGAGTTTCACGCCGGACGGAAACTTCATCCTTGGCGAAGCGCCGGAACTGCGCAATTTCTTCGTCGGCGCGGGCTTCAACGCCTATGGCATCGCGGCGGGGGGCGGCGCGGGCATGGCGCTGGCCGAGTGGGTCGCCAATGGCGCGCCGCCCTATGACCTCTGGTCGGTGGACATCCGCCGCTTCGGGCGGCCGCATTTCGATGTGGACTGGGTGCGCGCGCGCACCGACGAGGCCTATGGCAAGCACTACACGATGGCCTGGCCGAGCGAGGAACACGACAGCGGCCGCCCCTGCCGCAAGTCGCCGCTTTATGACGCGCTGAAGGCCGATGGCGCGGTTTTTGGCGAGAAACTGGGCTGGGAGCGGCCGAACTGGTTCGCCGATCCGGAGGCGGGCGAGGAGCAGCGCGACATCTACACGTTCGGGCGACCCAACTGGTTTGACGCGGTGGCGCGCGAGCACAAGGCGGCGCGCGAGGCGGCGGTGCTGTTCGACCAGACCTCCTTCGCGAAATTCGTGCTCAAGGGGCCGGACGCGGAGGACGCGCTGGGATGGATCGCGGCGAATGACGTCAGCGGCCCCGTGGGTGCGCTGACATATACGCAGATGCTGAACGATAACGGGGGGATAGAATGCGATCTTACATGCGTCCGCACGGGCCGCGACGAATATTACATCGTCACGGGCACCGGTTACGCGACGCATGATTTCGACCATATCGCGCGCAACATCCCCGAGGGCATGAACGCGCAGCTTGTCGATGTGACATCGGCCAACGCGGTGCTGTCGCTGTTCGGCCCGCGCGCCCGCGACATCCTGCAATCCGTCACCCGCCACGACATGAGCAACGCCGCCTTTCCCTTTGGAACCGCGCAGGTAATCGGCATCGCGGGGTGCCCGGTGCGCGCCCTGCGCGTCACCTATGTCGGAGAGCTGGGCTGGGAGCTGCACCTGCCGGTCGAATACGCCACCACGGTTTACGCGGCGCTGCACGAGGCGGGCGCGGCGCATGGGCTGCGCAACGCGGGCTATCGCGCGATCGAGACGCTGCGGCTCGAGAAGGGATACCGCGCGTGGTCTTCGGACATCGGCCCGGACCACACCCCGGACGAGGCCGGGCTGGGCTGGGCGGTGAAACTGAAGAAGAACACCGATTTCAAGGGCCGCGCGGCGGTCGAGGCCCAGCGCGCCCGGGGCGTGACCAAGCGCATGACCACCTTCACCGCCGACCCGGACGTGATCCTGTCGGGGCGCGAGACGATCTACCGCGACGGCGAGCGGGTGGGCTGGCTGAGCTCGGCCGGGTTCGGACACACGATCGGGAAATCCATCGGCATGGGCTACGTGCGCAACCCGGAGGGGGTCAGCCGCGACTACGTGCTTGAGGGACGCTACGAGCTCGAAGTCGCGACGGACCGGGTGCCGGCAAAGGCGCATCTCGGGCCGCTCTACGACCCGAAGATGGAAAAGGTGAAGTGCTGAGATCAAAGGCCGGGGCGGCGCCCGGCCCTTGATTCGCGCTCAGTCGCTCGCGGCCTCGGCATCCTCGCCCTCCGCGGGCGGGGCGAGCGAGTAGAGATAGGCGTAGAGGTCGTGCGCGTCCTCTTCCTTGCGGACCTTGAAGGCCATCTTGCCGCGCGCCTTGTCGTCGTCAAGCATCTCGCGCAGCCAGCCGGTCGGGTCCTGGACGTAGCCGACGAACTCTTCCTCGTTCCAGTTGAGCCCCTGCTCGCCGAGTTTCTGCATCGACTTGCTGTATCTGAACCCTTCCTCGTGCGCGATGGGGCCGGTCGCGACGCCGTAGAGGTTCGGGCCGGTCCGGGCGTTGCGCCCGGCGAGCGTTTCGCCCTCGTCGGTCTTGACCACGTGGCAGGACGCGCATTGACGGAACGCCTTCTCCCCCGCCTCGATGTCGCCCTTGGGCGGCTGCATGGCGGCGGAGTCGGCATTGTCGCTTGCGGCATGGCCGGCGCTCGCCAGCATCAGCGTGGCGGCCGTCGCGGCGGCGGTTATGGCTAGCTTTTTCATTGTCTCTCCTCAGTCGTGATCTGGTCGGAGCCCCGAGCGTCAGCGGGCGCGTCGGCGCGCGCTCCCGGCCATCAAGTGTAGCACGGTAGCGCCTTGGCGGGCCAATTCCAGCGCCGGGGATCACATTTTCGCGACGCTTCATGCGGCGTTACGTCACATACGGTGCGGATGCAGCGCCGCCTCGCGCGGGTTGAGCCGGATCACCGCGAGGTTCAGCGCCCCCGCCAGGCTGAGCCAGCCGAGATAGGGCAGGAAGGCGAGCCCGGCCCAGAAATCCACGCGGAAATGCGCGATCAAAGCCCCCAGCACGGCGAGCCAGAGGATGCAAAGCACGAACAGCGCCGCCCGCATTCGCCGCAGCCCGAAGAACAGCGGCGTCCAGAGCGTGCTGAATCCGGCCTGCATCGCCCAGAACGCGAGCGCGAGGCCGCCGCCTTGGGTCGCGCCCGCCCGCGCCCCCGCGAAGGAGATGAGCAGGTAGATCGCGCTCCACGCCACCGGGAACGCCCAATCGGGCGGCGTCCAGTCCGGCTTGGTCAGCCGGGCGTACCAGTCGCCGGGCGGAAACAGCGCGCCGCCCGCCCCGGCCGCGCCGCAGGTGATCAGGAAGATGAAGAAAAGCGTCCAGTCCATCCGCGCCCCCGTCGCCATGGCCCGCCAAAGTGTAGGGAGATTGGCGGCAGGCGCAACCGCGGGCGCGCCCGCTCGGCCGTCCGGCGGCAGCGCGGAATGCGCGCGCATCTGCGCCCCGCGTTGGGCCGGGCATTGACCGGCGCCCGCGAAATGCGCGATATCGCCTGTCGGGCGCTTCGCGAAAGCATGGCCAGAGGGAGACCCGAAATGCCGTCATGGTCGCCCGGCGCGCGAATAACTCTGGCTTTTGCGGCCGGATAATTTTACCGTTTGATAAAAACAAGAAACCAGCGGAGAGGATTTTCCCGATGACCGAACAAAGCACCTTCACCCGGCGCCGTTTCCTGGGGGGCGCGGCCGCCATCGCCGTCGCCACGGCGTTTGGCCTGACGCCCGCGCGCCTGATGGCGGCGGAGCCGATCAAGGTCGCCGGCGTCTACACCGTGCCCGTGGAACAGCAATGGGTCAGCCGCATCCACAAGGCCGCGCTCGCCGCGCAGGACCGCGGCGAGATCGAGTATACGTTTTCCGAGAATGTCTCGAACACCGATTACGCCCGCGTGATGCGCGAATACGCCGAAAGCGGCAATCAGCTCATCATCGGCGAGGTCTTCGCCGTCGAGGACGAGGCGCGCGAGGTGGCGGCCGAGTATCCCGACATCGCCTTCCTCATGGGGTCGAGCTTCAAGGAGGACCCGTCGCTGCCGAATTTCGCGGTCTTCGACAACTACATTCAGGACGCCTCCTATCTCAGCGGCATCATCGCGGGCGCGATGACGGAGACCGGCAATATCGGCATGGTCGGCGGCTTCCCGATCCCCGAGGTCAACCGCCTGATGCACGCCTTCATGGCCGGCGTGCGCGAAACCCGGCCCGACGCCACCTTCCAGGTGAGCTTCATCGGCTCGTGGTTCGATCCGCCCAAGGCCAAGGAAACCGCCTTCGCGATGATCGAGAACGGCGCCGACCTGCTTTACGCCGAACGCTTCGGCGTGTCGGACGCGGCGCAGGAGAAGGGCGTGCTCGCCATCGGCAACGTGATCGACACGCAGGCGGATTACCCTGACACCGTGGTCGCCTCGGCGATCTGGCATTTCGAGCCGACGCTGGAACACGCGATCAAGATGGTCCGCGAGGGCAGCTTCGAGGCCGCCGACTACGGCGTCTATTCCTTCATGAAGGAAGGCGGAGCGACGTTGGCGCCGCTGGGCACGTTCGAGGGCAAGGCGCCCCAGGAGGCGCTGGACATGGTCGAGAAGCGCAGGAACGAGATCATGTCGGGAGATTTTGTCGTCGAGATCGACGATTCCGAGCCGAAATCGCAGTAGAAGTCCCGATATATGGCCGAAACCGAAGAGGCGCAGGTGGTCCTGCGCCTCGATTCCATCACCAAGACCTTTGGCGCGCTCACGGCGAATGACGCGGTGAGCCTCGCCTTGCGCGAGGGCGAGGTGATCGCCCTGCTTGGCGAGAACGGCGCCGGCAAGACGACCCTGATGAACATCCTGTTCGGCCAGTACACCGCTGACAGCGGCACGGTCGAGGTTTTTGGGCGCGCCCTGCCGCCGGGCAATCCGCGCGCCGCGCTCGATGCGGGCGTGGGCATGGTGCATCAGCATTTCACGCTGGCCGACAACATGACCGTGCTGGAGAACGTCACGCTGGGCACCCGCTCGCTCTGGTCGCCGCGGATGGATCGGGCCGCCGCGCGGGCGCGCATCGCAAAGCTGGCCGCGGATTTCAGGCTGGCGGTCGACCCGGACGCGCGCGTCGGCACGCTGAGCGTGGGCGAACGCCAGCGGGTCGAGATCCTGAAGGCGCTTTATCGCGACGCGCGCATCCTGATCCTTGATGAACCCACCGCCGTCCTGACCCCGCAGGAGACCGAGGATCTCTTCGCGACCTTGCGCAAGGCGGTGGCGCTGGGGCTGTCGATCGTCTTCATCTCGCACAAGCTGCACGAGGTGATGGCGATTTCGGACCGCGTCCTGATCCTGCGCCACGGGCGGCTGGTGCACGAGGGCGCGACGCGGGACACCGACCGGCACGCGCTCGCCGCGCTCATGGTGGGCAGCGAGGTCACGGCGCCTCGGGTCGCTTCGGGCACGCCCGGCCCGGCGCTTCTGTCGCTCGTGGATGTCGGCACGCCGGACGAAGGCGCGGCCCCCGGGCTGAAATCCCTCACGCTCACGCTGCGGGCGGGGCAGATTACCGGGCTTGCGGGGGTGTCGGGCAACGGACAGGCCGCCCTTGCCGACCTCATTGGCGGCATGCGCGCGCCGGCCTCGGGCACGCTCGCGCTCGGGGATACGCCCCCTGCCCGCTGGAGCCCGCGCGCCGCCGTGCATGGCGGGATCGCACGTATTCCCGAGGACCGGCACAAGACCGGCACGGTCGCCGATTTCGACCTGACCGAGAACGCCATCCTCGAACGTTACATGGACGCGCCCTACAGCACGCGCGGGTGGATGCACTGGCCACAGGCCGAGGCGGCGACGCGCGGCATCATCGACAAGTACGACGTGCGCTGCCCCGGCCCCGGCACGCGGATCCGGTTGCTGTCCGGCGGGAACATGCAGAAACTGATCCTTGGCCGCGTGCTCGAGGCCGGGCCGCGCATCATCCTCGCCAACCAGCCGGTGCGGGGGCTGGACATCGGGGCGGTCAACTACGTGCATGAGCAGTTGCTGGCCGCGCGCGACGGCGGCGCGGCGGTGCTGCTCATCTCCGAAGACCTGGATGAGATCATGGCCTTGTCGGACGTCATTCACGTCATTTCCGAGGGCCGCCTGTCGCCGCCTTTCGCGCGCGGCAGCATGACGCCGGCGGAACTGGGCGTGTGGATGGCCGGGCACGGGTTCGAGGAGGAGCGCGCCCATGCGTCTTGAACCGATCGCCGCGCCGTCGCTTGCCCGCACCTTTACCCCGCCCGCGCTGGCGCTGATCGCGACGGTGGTGATCGCGTCGCTGCTGGCGATGATCGCCGGGGCCAACCCGTTCGGCGTGCTGGGGCTGATCGTCAAGGGCGCGGCGGGCAGCACCTTCGCGCTGCTGGAGACCTTGAACCGCGCGACGCCGCTGATCTTCACCGGCCTCGCCGTCGCCGTCGCCTTCCGCGCGCGGCTGTGGAATATCGGGGCCGAGGCGCAGCTCTACGCCGGGGCGCTGGTCGTCGCCGTGCTGGGAACCGGGTTGCTCGGCTGGCCGTCGGGCGTGCTGTTGCCGGCGCTTGCGATCCTCGCGATGATCGCGGGCGCGCTGGTGCTGCTGGTCCCGGCGCTGCTCAAGGTGCGCTTTGGCGTCGACGAGGTGGTGACGACGCTGCTTCTCAACTTCATCTTCCTGCTGTTCGTCTCCATGCTGCTCGAGGGGCCGCTCAAGGACCCGATGGGCATGGGCTGGCCCAAGTCCCCCCGCCTCATCCCCGAGGCGCGGCTGCCGCGCATGGTGGACGGTCTGCGGCTGCACTGGGGGTTCGGGCTGGCGCTGATCTCGGCGGTGCTGGTCTGGGTCGTGCAGGCGCGCACGACGCTGGGCTATGAAATGCGCGCCGTCGGCCTCAACCGCGAGGCGGCGCGTTTCGCGGGCATCCCGGTGAACGCGGTGCTGATCAAGACGGCGCTTTTGTCAGGCGGCCTCGCCGCGCTGGCGGGGTATTCCGAGGTTGCGGGGCTCAAGGGGAACCTCACGCTCGATCTTTCGCCGGGCTTTGGCTACACCGGCATCATCGTGGCGATGCTGGCGCTGCTCAATCCGCTGGCGGTGGTGGCCGCGGCGCTGTTCGTCGCGGGCGTCTTTGTCGGCGCGGATTCGATGTCCCGCGCGGTCGGCGTGCCGACCTACCTGGCCGACATCATGCTGGCGACCGCGCTGCTTCTGATGGTGGTGGCGATCCTGCTGACGCGGTTCCGGGTGGTGCGGGAATGATCGACCTCATCGACATCATCCTCTCGGCCTCGTTCTGGACCGCCGCGATCCGCATCGCCTCGCCGCTGATCTTCGCCACGCTGGGGGAACTCATCTGCGAGCGCGCGGGCGTGCTCAACCTCGGGATCGAGGGGATCATGGTCGCGGGCGCCTTCGCGGGCTGGATGGCGGTCTATTCCGGGCTCGACCTGTGGTCGGGGGTGGCGGTGGCCTTTTTCGTCGGCGTGTGTTTCGGGCTGATCCACTCGCTGCTGACGGTGCCCTTCGGGCTGTCGCAGCACGTTGTGGGGCTTGGCGTCACGCTCCTGGCGACGTCGCTTACCTACTACGCCTACCGCCTGGCGCTGCCCGAGGTCACGACGCCGCCAAAGATCGAGGCGTTTCAGCCATACCAGGTGCCGGTGCTGTCCGACATTCCGCTGATCGGGCCGGCGCTGTTCGCGCAGACGCCGCTGACCTACCTCGCCTTCGCGCTGGCGGGCGTGGTGGCGCTGGTGCTATACCGCACGCCGCTGGGCCTCGCCTTGCGCGCGGCGGGCGAGAACCCCGGCGCGGTCGCGGCGCAGGGGCTGTCGGTGAACGGCATCCGCATGGGCGCGGTGATGGTGGGCAGCGGCCTGATGGCGGTGGGCGGCGCGTTCCTGACCATGTCGGCGTTTGATTCCTTCTTCTTCGAGATGGTGAACGGGCGGGGCTGGATCTGCATCGCGCTGGTCGTGTTCGGGGCGTGGAAGCCGGGCAAGGCGCTTTTGGGCGCGATCCTGTTCGCCGCCTTCGACGCGCTGCAGATCCGCATGCAGCAGACCCCGATCGGGGCGGTGATCCCCTACCAGGTGTTCCTGATGACGCCCTACATCCTGTCGATCCTCGCGCTGGTCGTCATGTCGCGCCGCGCCGAAATTCCCGCGGCGCTGATGGTGCCGTGGAACAAGGGAGAACGCTGATGTTCGACATAATCGTCAAGGGCGGCGCGCTGCCTGATGGAAGCATCGCCGACATAGGCATCAAGGGCGACCGCATCGCCGCCATCGAGGCCCTGGGCGACGCCGAGGCGGGCGAGGTGATCGACGCGAGCGGCGATCTCGTGTCGCCGCCCTTCGTGGATCCGCATTTCCACCTCGACGCGACGCTGAGCTACGGCCAGCCGCGCATCAACGCCTCGGGCACGCTGCTCGAGGGCATCGCGCTCTGGGGCGAGCTGAAGCAGGTGACCACCGAGGAGGAGATGATCGACCGGGCGCTCACCTACTGCGACTGGGCCGCCTCGATGGGGCTGCTGGCGATCCGCAGTCATGTCGACACCTGCGACGACAGTCTCAAGGGCGTGCGCGCCATGCTGGCGGTGCGCGAGACGGTGAAGGATTACATCGATCTGCAACTCGTGGCCTTCCCGCAGGACGGGTTCTACCGCGACCCGACGGCGCGCGCGAACACGCTTGCGGCGCTCGACATGGGGCTCGACGTGGTCGGCGGCATCCCGCATTTCGAACGCTCCATGCAGGATGGCGCCGAAAGCGTGCGCGAGCTCTGCCGCATCGCCGCCGAGCGCGGCCTGCGCATCGACCTGCATTGCGACGAAAGCGACGACCCGATGAGCCGCCATATCGAGACGCTGGCGCAGGAGGTGACGCGCCACGGCCTTGCGGGGCGCGCGACGGGCAGTCATCTGACCTCCATGCATTCGATGGACAACTACTATGTCTCGAAACTGCTGCCGCTCATCGCCGAGGCGGGCATCGCGGCGATCCCGAACCCGCTCATCAACATCATGATTCAGGGCCGGCACGACACCTTCCCCAAGCGCCGCGGCCTCACCCGCGTGAAGGAAATGCAGGCGCATGGGATCACCGTCGGCTGGGGGCAGGATTGCGTGCGCGATCCGTGGTACAGCCTCGGGACCGGAGACATGCTCGACGTGGCGTTCATGGGGATGCACGTCGCGCAGATGAGCAGCCCCGAGGAGATGGCGCGCTGCTTCGACATGGTGACCAACCAGAACGCCGCGATCTTGGGGCTCGCCGATTACGGCCTGCACGTCGGCGCGACCGCCTCGCTCGTGGTGCTCGACGCCGCCGACCCGATCGAGGCGCTGCGCCTGCGCGCCGCCCGCCTCGCGGTGATCTCGAAGGGCCGGGTGATCGCGCGCAGCCCGCGCATGGACGCGGCGCTGTCGCTGCCCGGGCGCCCCGCCACGATCCGCCGCCGTCACGCCCCGGGCTGATCCGCTTCCTTCTTCTTGCGGGCAAGTATCCCGGACGGAGGGGGCGGCGCCCCTGTCGGACGCCCCGGGCGGGGAGCGCCGATCCGGCAGAACTCTGGCCTCCGGTGTCGCATTCGGTATAGGACAGGCGTTCGCAACCTGCGACAAGGTGGCGAACCGCGCGAAAAGGGGGAGTCCATGTTCCTATCGGTCTTCGACATGTTCAAGGTGGGCATCGGCCCGTCCTCGTCGCACACGATGGGGCCGATGGTCGCCGCCGGGCGCTTCCTTGACGCGATGCGCGCCGCGCCCTTCGCGCCGCACGGGGTGCGCGCCACGCTGCATGGCAGCCTCGCCTTCACCGGGGTGGGCCATGCGACGGACCGCGCGACGATCCTCGGCCTTGCCGGGTTCCTGCCCGAGACCTACGATCAGGCCGCCGCCGAAGAGACGCTGAACCAGATCCGCGAAACCCATACGCTGCGCCCCGGAGGGCTGCCGGAACTGGCGTTCCATCCCAAGGACGACATGGTCTTCGATTTCGGCCCCAACCTGCCGGGCCACGCCAACGGCATGATCCTGCGCGCCACCGACGCGCAGGGCGACGTGATCCTGAGCGAGACCTATTATTCCATCGGCGGCGGCTTCGTGATGACCGAAGCGGAGCTGGCCGCCGGGCGCAACACCGAGGAGGGCGCGCCGGTCCCCTACCCGTTCAAATCCGCCGCCGAGATGCTGGAGATGGCCGAGACCTCGGGCAAGTCCATCGCGCAGATGAAGAAGGCCAACGAGATCTCGCGCAACGGCGAGGTGCATCTCGCCAGCGGGGTGAAACGCATCTGGCAGGTGATGAACGACTGCATCGAGCGCGGCATGGCCGCCGACGGCACCCTGCCCGGCGGGTTGAACGTCCGCCGCCGCGCCAAGGGCATCCGCGAGCGCCTGCTGGCCGAGCGCGGCACCAACCTCAACGCGCCGCACAAGATCAACGATTGGATGTGCGTCTACGCGATGGCGGTGAACGAGGAAAACGCCGCCGGCGGACAGGTCGTCACCGCCCCCACCAACGGCGCGGCGGGCGTGGTGCCGGCGGTGATCCGCTACTGGCTCGACCATGTGCCGGGGGCGACCGAGGCGCAGATCGAGGACTTCCTGCTCACCGCCGCCGCGATCGGCGGGCTGGTCAAGTGGAACGCCTCGATCTCGGGCGCCGAGGCCGGGTGCCAGGCCGAGGTCGGCAGCGCCGCGGCGATGGGCGCCGCCGGGCTGGCGGCGGTGCTGGGCGGCACGCCCGCGCAGATCGAGAACGCGGCCGAAATCGCGCTCGAACATCACCTCGGGATGACCTGCGATCCGGTAAAGGGGCTGGTGCAGGTGCCCTGCATCGAGCGCAACGGGCTGGGCGCGATCAAGGCGGTGAGCGCCGCGAGCCTCGCGCTGCGCGGCGACGGCACGCATCTGGTGCCGCTGGACGCCTGCATCGAGACGATGCGCCAGACCGGCGAGGACATGAGCGAGAAATACAAGGAAACCTCGCTCGGCGGGCTCGCCGTCAACATTCCCAACTGCTGATGCAGGGGGACCGTCCCGGGCTGGCCGTCGCGCTGATGGTGTGCTTTGCGCTGATAGCGCCGACGATGGACAGTTTCGCCAAGCTGATCGGCGACGCGCTTGGCGTCGGGCAGGTCGCGGTGGCGCGCTTCGCCGCGCAGGCGGCGCTGATGCTGCCGCTGGCCGCGCTGATGGGCCGGCTGCACGCGCCGGAATGGCGCGAGAGCGGGCTGCACCTGCTGCGCGCGGCGCTGCTGCTGGTGGCCACGGCGTTCTTCTTCCAGGCGTTGCAGACGCTGCCCATCGCGGACGCGCTGGCGATCTTCTTCGTGGAGCCCTTCATCCTCACACTGCTGGGCGCGATGCTGCTCAAGGAACCGATCGGGCCGCGGCGCTACATCGCCTGCACGGTGGGATTCGCCGGGGCGCTGCTCATCATTCAGCCGTCATTCGCGGCCTCGGGGCCGGTGGCGCTGCTGCCGCTGGGCACGGCGCTGCTGTTCGCGTTCTACATGATCCTCACACGGCGCATGGCGACGCGGATGCACCCGATCACGCTTCAGGCCTATACCGGGCTGGCGGCGGTGGCGCTCGGCGCGCCGGTGCTCTGGGCGTTCGACGGCTCGGGCGTGGTGCCGCTCGACCCGGCATGGCCGGATGCGCGAAACGCCGTTTTCCTTGTCGGGGTGGGAGTTTGCGCGACGCTGAGCCATGTCTGCCTCAGCTTCGCGCTGCGTTGCGCGCCGGCCTCGGTTCTGGCGCCGTTCCAGTATCTCGAGATCGTGGGCGCGACGCTCATGGGCTACTGGGTCTTCGGCGACCTGCCGAACGCGATGAGCGCCGCCGGAATCGCGCTGATCGTGGCCTCGGGCCTCTACGTCTTCCTGCGCGAGCGCCACCTGAGCCGCCGGCCTGTTCCCGCGCCCTGAGCCTACCAACGCGCCGGCGTGGCCAGCAGCGCCGCCGTCGCCGTGCGCAGATGCGCGCGCGGCAGCATCATCAGCATCTTGGGCGCGGTCAGCGTGAGGTCCACAGGCCCGGTCGCGCGGTTCGACGTGCCGATCTGCCCGTCCGGCGTGAAGGTCAGCCCGTCGATCGGCCAGTGCAGCCCTTCCGAGCGCCCCTCGACCGCGCCCATCGGAAAGAGCGAGACCGGGCAGCCCGGCTCGAGCGTGAGCGACAGGCTCGGCGGTGCGAGGAAGGTCACGTCGCGCGGGCCCAGCAGCAGGCAGCGCCGACCGGGGCGGCGCACCAGCGCGTTGCACGCGGCCAGCTGGTGGTCGAACCGCGCGCCGCAAAAGCCGACGCCGATCACCAGCGGCGCCTCGATATGGCGCAGCGCCTTGTCGAAATCGGTGGTGTCCTGCTCGGGTATCTCGTGCACCTGCGCCGCCGGAATGCGGGCGCGCGCCGCTGGCGCGAGCGAATCGAGATCGCCGAACACCGCCTCGGGCGTGACCCCCTGGGCCAGCGCGGCCTCCGCGCCGCTGTCTGCGGCCACGACGCGCGGCGCCAGCGCGCGCGCCGCCGCGAGGTCGTCGCAACCGACGGCGCCGCCACCGATCAGCGTCACTGGTTCGCTGGCGTGAACAATCATCGACTTCCCTCCGGATTAAGGGTGTTTCAGGAAACAGAACACATTCCCGACATGAAATGATACGCTGAACATCCCAGATTCGGGCCCCTTTCGACGCGGCACGCATGGTAAATAACAGGATCGCAGGCAAAGCAAAGCGAGCACCAAATGGTTAGCACAAGCAAGATCCTTACCGTTTCCTATGGCACTTTCTCGTGCACGCTGGAAGGATTCGACGATTCCTTCGATACGATGAAGGCCATCGCCGAATATTTCCGCGACCTGGCCGCCGACGATCGCTATTTCGGGGCCGAACCGCCCACGCCGGACGCCGAAATGCTGGCCCGCATCGCCGAGCGCGAAATTTCCAGCCGCGTCGAGGCGCATGAGCGGGACGGCGGGATCGTGCTGCGCGCCGGCGCGCTCAGCGACATGTCCGCCCCCGCCGAAAGCGACGAGGGCGCGGATCGCCCTGCCGCGTCGTCTGCTCGCGACGCGGCAGGGCCCCGTGCGGAGCCTGCCGCCCCCGCGCCGCAGGACGACGCCGAGGCCGAGCCGGTCGAGGCGCCCGTGCGCCGCCCCGCCATCGAGAGCGAAAGCGTCGCCGACAAGCTGCGCCGCATCCGCGCCGTGGCCAGCCCCGCGGGAAGCGCGTGGGAGCCGTCGCAATACGGCTATACCGAGGATGAGCACGCCCAGGATTTCCTCGGCGCGACCGCCGCCGATCTCGACGCGGCGCTTGCCGAGGACGATGCGAACGAACCGGAAGCCGCCCCGCAGGATCCAGAGCAGGAAACCGGCGACAGTGATGACGGCGCGGCGGAAAACATCGCCGCGATCGTTTCCGAACCGGAGGAAGAGGACGCCCCGGCCCTTGCCGAACCCGACGCCCCGACCGAAGACGCGCAGGACGACGGGTTTCTCGCCGTGGTGAGCGAAGAGGCGAGCGAAGACGCCGCCGCGCCCGCCGAGGAGCCGCTGGCGGAAGAAACCGCCGAAGCGCCGGCGCCGGAACAGCCCGCGACAGACGCGCCCGAGAGCGCCGCTGAAACGCAGCAGGCGCGGGACGAGGCGGCGGATGAGGCCGAATCGATCTTTGCCGAAACCGGCGAGGAGGAAGACGAAGACGACGCGGACGACGAGATGCTCGGCGCGCTCCTCGCGGACACGCCCGATGAAACCCCGCAGGACCTTGGCGCGCTCATCACTGATGAAGCCGACGACGGCGAGGCCGGAGCGGTCGCGCAGGACGACGAGGACGCCTTGGACGAGGACACGCCCGCCGCGGACGCGCCCGCCGAGGACACGCTCGCGCAGCTGATGGCCGACGCGATGCGCGACGACGCCGAGAGCCCGGCCACGGAGGCGGAAGCAGAGGCAGAACCCGCGCCGGAGGCCGGCGCCGCGACCGAAGCTGTGGACAAGCGCCCGCTCGAGGCGCGCGTGGTCAAGGTCAAGCGCAACGTGATCGACGCCGCGCTCGCGGATGGCGTGCTGGAAGCCGCCGAAGACGACGCGCCGGAGGCAACCGACGGGGACCGCCCCGAGCACACCCCGCTCAGCGCCGAGGACGAGGCCGACCTGCAACGGGAGCTGGCCGAGGTCGAGGCTGAACTGATCAAGGCGCGGGACAAGGAGGCGGCCGCGACCGCCGGGCGCGAGGACGCCCCCGAGCAGGACGAAACCGCCGCCGACCAACCCCCTGCCACCGACGCCGAAGAGGACAAGCCCAAGCGCGCCGAACTGCTCGCCCCGATCGCGGCGGACGACCAGGCGCCGCGCATGTTCGACGAGGCCGACTCCCAACTCGAGGAGCCCGAGTCGAACGAGCGCCGCAACGCGATCCAGCACCTGCGCGCCGCCGTCGCCGCGACCAAGGCCGAACGCGAGATGGGCGGAGAGATCGTCGACGACGTCGACGATCAGCCCTACCGGCTCGACCTCGAGAGCGCGGTGCGCCCGCGCCGCCCGCAACTGCGCGACGGGGTCGGAACCGCCCGCCCGCACCGCTCCGAGCGCCCGGCCCAGGACCGCGCCGCCCCGCTGAAACTGGTCGCCGAACAGCGTATCGACCAGCCTGCCGGTCCGGTCCGCCCGCGCCGCATCAGCCGCGCCGACCTCAAACCCGCCGAGCGTCCCGCGCAGGCGCAAGATGGCGAAACTTCGCTCGGGGACACGGGCTTTTCCGCCTTTGCCAAGGAAATGGGCGCGCATGACCTCACCGAGCTGCTCGAGGCCGCCGCCGCCTACATGGCCGATGTCGAGGGGCGCAGCGAATTCTCGCGCCCGATGCTGATGCACAAGCTGAAGGAAGCGAGCGCAGCGGAGTTCTCGCGCGAGGAAGGGCTGCGCTCGTTCGGCAAGCTCTTGCGCGCGGGCAAGCTGCAAAAGCTCAAGGGCGGGCGTTTCTCGGTGACCGACGACACCGATTTCCGCCCCAAGGCCCGCGCGACCGGCTGATCCGCCGGCCCGGCCGCGCGATCAACGCCCCCACTGCTCCCCCGGCGTGGGTTTTCGCGCGCCTTTCGCCGTCCCCCCCCTTTGCAAACGGCTACGGGGCCCCTATATTCGATGTGTCCCTTCGGGGACTATGGACATAAACGCGCTCGTAATAAGCGGATCGGACCCGGGGGCGGTACCCGGCGGCTCCACCAACATCCTTCATTTGGGGATCATGGGGCCGAAACAGGATCGACGAACGTCTAAAGGGGTTAGCTTTGTCCCGGCTGTCTGCCACCGTCATCGGCGAAAACAGTACAATTGCAAATGACAATCGTGCTCCGGTTGCTCTGGCTGCGTAAGCAGTCCGAAAAACCGAAAACTTAAGTCCTTGCCTCTAGCCAGGTAAGGCGGGGTTCGCAGGCGCCTGGCAACAGAAGCCTGCACTTTCCTCCCTTCCCTCACCGCCCCGTCGCATTCCGCGCCCCCGACGCCGGGTATGATGAACGCATGACCCGAAGTCACTCCTAGCCGCAGGCCCGTCCGCGCGCGGCGCCCGCGCGCCGTCCCGAGGCGGCGGCGCCCCTTTTATCTCCCTCAGAATCACCTATGCTGAAAGCAGGCATTGGAGAGCGCGCATGTCTCGGACGATCGACTACGGAAACCTGATGCACAAGGCCATGCGGGGCCTCATCCAGGAGGTTCTGGGCGAGGTCCGCGACCATGGGCTGCCGGGCGCGCACCACTTCTTCATCACCTTCGACACCACCCACGCCGACGCCCGTCTCGCCGACTGGCTGAAGGAACGCTATCCGACCGAAATGACCGTGGTCATGCAGCACTGGTACGACGATCTCGAAGTCGGCGCGGACGGATTCGGCGTGACGCTCAATTTCGGGGACGCGCCCGAGCATCTGTGGGTGCCCTACGACGCGATCCAGACCTTCGTCGACCCCTCGGTCGAATTCGGCCTGCGCTTCGAGACGCAGGAAGACGAGTCGGAGATCGAGGACGCGGATGAGCCGGCGAGCGAGGAACAGCCCAAGCCCGACGCCGAGATCGTCAGCCTCGACAAGTTCCGCAAGTAGCCCGCGCGCGCGCATCCTTGCACTTGCCGCCGCAGGCGGTATGACGTGGGCCACCCACCCAGAGGAGAGCCCGCACATGACCGCGACCCGCACCGAAACCGACAGCTTCGGCCCGCTCGAAGTGCCCGCCGACAAGTACTGGGGCGCGCAGACGCAGCGCAGCCTGATGAATTTCCCCATCGGCTGGGAACGCCAGCCCGTCGCCGTCGTGCGCGCCCTGGGCGTCATCAAGAAGGCCTGCGCGCAGGCCAACATGGAGCTCGGCAAGCTCGACGAGGAACGCGGCAAGGCCATCGTGCAGGCCGCCGGCGAGGTGATCGAGGGCGCGCTTGACGACAACTTTCCGCTGGTGGTCTGGCAGACCGGATCGGGCACGCAGTCCAACATGAACGCCAACGAGGTGATCGCCAACCGCGCGATCGAGATCATGGGCGGCGAGATCGGCTCGAAGGATCCGGTGCATCCCAACGATCACTGCAACATGGGTCAGTCGAGCAACGACACCTTCCCCACGGCCATGCATATCGCCACTGCCATGACCGCGCGCGACGTCACGCTGCCGGGGCTGGAAAAGCTGCACGCGGCGCTGTCCAGGAAGGTCGATGAATGGGCGGAGATCATCAAGATCGGGCGCACCCACACGCAGGACGCCACGCCGCTCACGCTGGGGCAGGAATTCTCGGGCTACGCCCACCAGGTCGCGATGGGGATCGAGCGCGTCAAGGGCGCGCTGGGGCGCATCTATGAACTGGCCCAGGGCGGCACGGCTGTCGGCACCGGGCTCAACACCGTGAAGGGTTGGGACAGGATGGTCGCGGCCAACATGGCCGAGATCACCGGCCTGCCCTTCGTCACCGCCCCCAACAAGTTCGAGGCGCTCGCCGCCCATGACGCGATGGTCGAGATATCCGGCGCGCTGCGCGTGGTCGCGGCGTCGCTTTTCAAGATCGCCAACGACATCCGTTTCCTCGGCTCCGGCCCCCGCTGCGGGCTGGGCGAGCTGATCCTGCCCGAGAACGAGCCGGGCAGTTCGATCATGCCGGGCAAGGTGAACCCGACCCAATGCGAGGCGCTCACCCAGGTCTGCGCGCATGTCATGGGCAACGACGCCGCCGTCGGCTTCGCCGGAAGCCAGGGCCAGTTCGAGCTCAACGTGTTCAAGCCGATGATGGCCTATAACGTGCTGCAATCCATGCAGTTGCTGGGCGACGCGGCCTCGGCCTTCACCGACAACCTTGTCGACGGGTTGAAAGCCGACGAGGCCCGCATCGACAAGCTGATGCGCGAATCGCTGATGCTGGTCACCGCGCTCGCCCCCGAGATCGGGTACGACAACGCCACCAAGGTTGCCAAGACCGCCCACAGGAACGGCACCACGCTCAAGCAGGAGGCGGTCTCGATGGGGTTCGTGGACGAGGACACGTTCGAGCGCATCGTGCGCCCCGAGAAGATGATCGGCCCGAAGTGAGCGCGCCGGTCAATCTGAACAAGGCGCGCAAGGCCCGCGCCCGCGCCGCGCAAAAGACCCGCGCGGACGAGAACGCGATCGTCTTCGGGCGGCCGAAGGCCGAGAAAGCGGCGCAGAAGACCCGCGCCGACAAGGCCGCCCGCGATCTCGAGGCGCACAAGCGCGAGAGGTGACCATGACGCGGCGGCCGGTCAAACGCTCTCTCACGCTCAGCGGTCACCGCACCAGCGTGACGCTGGAAGAGGAGTTCTGGCAGGCGTTCCGCGCCATCGCCGCCGAACGCGCGCAGCCGGTCAACCGGCTCGCCGCCGAGATCGACGCAGAGCGCGGCCCCGACCTCGGGCTCGCCTCTGCGATCCGCCTCTACGTGCTGCGCCACTACCGGCGCGCCGCCGCCCGCTGAGCGGCCGCGCGATGGACATTCCGCGCGCGCGCCGTCACTCTGCCCGCGAAACGCCCCCGCCCGAAAGGCCCGCCCGCCCGTGACCGCCCTCACCCTCGCCAAGCCCGACGACATCGACCGGCTGATCCCGCTGGTCACCGCCTTTCAGACCGAAGAGGGCATCGCCCCCGACGAATCGCGGCTGCGCGAGGCGATCAAACCGCTGCTGGCCGGCTCGCCGCACGGGGCGGTCTACCTCGTCGGGCCGGTGCGCGCGCCGATCGGCTACGCGGTGGTCTGCTTCGGCTGGTCGCTGGAATTCGGCGGGCTCGACGGGTTCCTCGACGAAATCTACATCCGCCCCGGCGTGCGCGGGCGCGGCATCGGCACGGAGATCCTAGGCGCGCTGCCCAAGGCGCTGGCGGGCGCCGGCCTCAAGGCGCTGCATCTCGAGGTGCGCCGCGACAACGCCCGCGCGCGCGCGCTATATGAGAAACTGCGCTTTGAGCCGCGCGAACACAACATGCTGATGACGCGCCGCTTCTGAGCGAAAGCCGCCCCCGCGCTTCTCCGGGTGCAAATACCCGATGGCGGGGCGCTGGAAATCGGCGGGCCGCGCGCCTAGATTCCCCTCATGACCCTCGCCATTCCTTTCGACAACAGCTATGCGCGCCTGCCAAGCGCGTTTCACACCCGGATCGATCCGGCGCCGGTGCGCGCGCCGAAACTCATCCGTTTCAATGCGCCGCTCGCGGAAGAGCTTGGCTTTGAGCCCGCCGACGCGGACACCCTGGCCGAGATCTTTTCGGGCAACCGCCCGCCCGACGGGGCCACGCCGATCGCGCAGGCCTATGCGGGCCACCAGTTCGGCGGCTTCAGCCCCTCGCTGGGCGACGGGCGCGCGAACCTTCTGGGCGAGGTGGTGGACCGGCAGGGGAGGCGCCGCGACATTCAGCTCAAGGGCTCGGGCCCCACGCCCTACAGCCGCATGGGCGATGGGCGCGCCTGGCTGGGCCCGGTGCTGCGCGAATACGTGGTGAGCGAGGCGATGCACGCGCTCGGCGTCCCGACCACCCGCGCGCTCGCCGCCGTGGCCAGCGGTGAGCCGGTCTGGCGCGAAAGCGGCGCGCTGCCCGGCGCGGTTCTGACCCGCGTGGCGGCGAGCCATATCCGCGTCGGCACCTTTGAGTATTTCGCGGCGCGGCGCGACCGCGAGGCGCTGCAAGCGCTCTACGACTACACGCGCGCGCGTCATGACCCCGACGCCGCCGATCCGGGCGCCTTCCTGCGCGCGGTGGCCGGGCGTCAGGCGCGGCTTGTCGCGCAATGGCTGTCGGTCGGCTTCATCCACGGGGTGATGAACACCGACAACACCACCATCTCGGGCCAGACGATCGATTACGGTCCCTGCGCCTTCATGGATGTCTATCACCCGCAGACGGTGTTCAGCTCGATCGACGCGCATGGGCGCTACGCCTATGACAACCAGGCCAACGTGATCGTGTGGAACCTCGCGCAGCTGGCCACCTGCCTCGTGCCGCTCATGCCCGACCAGGAGGCGGCGGTCGAGGAGTTCACCGCCGCCGTGCACGCCGTTCCGGGCATGGTGGACGCCGAATGGCTGCGCCTTTTCGGGCGCAAGATCGGCATCGAAGAGGCGGGCGAGGAGGATCGTGCGCTGATCAGCGAACTGCTTGACCTGATGACGGCGGGGCGGGCGGATTTCACCAACACCTTCCGCAACCTCGCGTCCGAAGACGCGCGCGATCAGTTTCTCGACCCGGCGAAGTTCGATCCCTGGCAAGAGCGTTGGCGCGCGCGCGTGGCGTCCGAGAAAGGCTGGCGGGCGCGGATGGACGCCGCCAATCCGGCCTTCATCCCGCGCAACCACCGCGTCGAGGAAATGATCGCCGCCGCGGTCGAGGGCGATTACGCGCCGTTTGAGCGGCTGCTCGACGTGCTCGCGCGCCCCTACGAGGATCAGCCCGAGGCGGCGGATCTCGCGCGTCCGCCCGCGCCGTCGGAAGTGGTGCGCCAGACTTTCTGCGGCACCTGACGCAGGCGGGGCGTTCCCCTGCCCCAATCGCCATGCTACCCCGGACGCCTGATTTCCGCGGAGCGCGCCATGACCATCCTGCAAATCACTTCGCTTCTGATCGTGCTCGCGGGCGTGTTCGGGGCGATCAACTACCTCGTGCTGAAACTGCCCTCGGCGATCGGCATCCTGATCGTGGCGTTGTTCGCGTCCTTCGGGCTGCTCGGGCTCGACCTGCTCTGGCCCGCGCTTGGCGTCGCGGACGAGGTGCGCGGCTTTGTCACCGGCATCCATTTTTCGGACGCGCTGCTCGAGGGGATGCTGGGGCTGCTGCTCTTCGCCGGGGCGTTGCACGTCAAGATATCGGATTTGCGCGCCGAATGGCTGCTGGTGCTCTTGATGGCGACGATGGGGGTGGCGATCTCGACCGTGATCATCGGAACCGGGTTCAGCTGGCTCACCGGCATGCCGCTGCTCGTGGCGTTCGTCTTCGGCGCGCTGGTCTCGCCCACCGATCCGGTCGCGGTGATGGGAGTTCTGCGCGAGGCCAACCTGCGCAAGTCGCTCGAGACGCAGATCGCGGGGGAATCGCTTTTCAATGACGGGGTCGGATATGTCGTGTTTCTCGTGCTCGTCGGCCTCGCCTTTCCGGCCGTGGATCATCATACCGGCGGCAGTCTGGCCGGCGCGGCCACGCTGTTTGTCCGCGAGGCGCTTGGCGGGGCGGTGCTGGGCCTGGTGCTGGGCTGGCTCACCTTCCGGGTGATGCGGCTGATCGACGATTATTCGCTCGAGGTGCTGCTGACGCTGGGGCTGGCCTTCGGCGGGTACGAGCTGGCCGTGTGGCTGCATGTCTCGGCGCCGATCATGGCGGTCTGCGCCGGGCTGCTGATCGGCGAGGTCGGCGCGAAATACGGCATGAGCCAGGAAACGCGCGAATATGTCGACGCCTTCTGGCGGATGGTGGACGAGATCCTGAACGCGGTGCTGTTCCTGATGATCGGCTTCGAGGTCTTCGCCATCGCCTTCGAGCTGGAATTCCTCACCGCGGGCGCCGTCGCCATTCTCTTCGCCCTTGTCGCGCGACTGGCGGCGGTGGCGATCCCCGTGCTGATCCTGCGCCCGTTCCGTGATTTTTCGCCCGGCGTCATCCCGATCATGACCTGGGGCGGGCTGAAGGGCGGGATCTCGGTCGCGCTGGCGCTCAGCCTGCCGGACGGCGAGTGGAAGCCGCTGATCCTGACCGCGACCTACATGGTGGTGATCTTCTCGATCATCGTGCAGGGGCTGACGGTGGGGCGTCTGGCCAATCGCGTGGGCCGCGCGCCGGATCTCGTCTGAGCCGCGCCGTGACGCGCCGCAGCGCCGCGCGAAGTTGTGGCAGCGGCCGTTCGAAGAGGGCGGCGAAGAGCGCGCAGAAGGCCAGCACCGTGACCAGCAGCACCGCGTCGTCCAGCAGCGCCACGCCGGTGCGCGGCATGGTCGCGCTCACGAACTGAAGCGCCGGATAGTGCATGAGGTAGAGCGAGAAACTGCCGCCGGCGAGCCACGCCGCGCGCGGCGCAAGGCGCGCGAGGCTCTGCTCGCGCAGCAGCCCCGCCATTCCCGCGAGATGCGCGGTGACCAACACGCCCAGGAGCGCGTTCCACAGGGGCTCATCCGAGAAACGCAGGTTCACCGCTTTGTCGAGCGGCGCGCTCAGCGCGCGCAACGCATCGGGCGCCCCCACCGCCAGCGCGCCGGCATAGCCCAGCACCGGCAGCAGCGCGAGCGCAAGCGCGGCAGCCCCGCTCGGCAGCGCGCCGCGCCTCACGCAGTGATGAAGCGCGACCCCCATCAGCCAGGCGGGCATCAGCAGCAACACGTTGAGGCCCGCGATCCAAATACCGAGCGCGAGCAGCGCGAGCCGCCGCGCGCCGCGCAGGTAGAAGGCGACGGCGAAGAGCGTGTAGAACGCCGCCTCGTAGCTCAGCGACCAGAACGGGCCGTTGGTGCCGAGCCGCGCCGCCAGCCCGCCCCATTCGTTCGAAAAGCTGAGGCCGCGCAGCATCTGTTCCCAGAACGGCAGCGGCGCGTAGAACCAGCCGGCGTAGGCGGCGGGCGCGACCGCCGCGCCGATCCGATCAAGCGCGAAGCCGATCGCCAGCGCCGGCAGCGCCACGGACCACAGCCGCGTCAGCCTATCGAAGGCGAAGCCCCGCCCGCCCGTGCGCTTGCGATCCGCCACCAGCGCGATCACCAGCCCCGAAAGCACGAAGAACACGACCACCGCGTCGCTGCCGAGGTTCAGCTCGCGCACCCAAAGCCAGCGCCCGCCGGAATAGCGCGCATATCCGAAATGCGACAGCAACACGACCAAGGCCGCGCCAAAGCGCAAGAGGTCGAGATAGGTGGAAAACCCTCGGCTCATTCGGCCGGCGTCACGTGTTCCTGCGGCGCAGGCGGCGCGCGGCGAAACCGTTTCTTCACCTGTTTCCAGCTGTCCTGCACCGGCACCACGAGCGCGGCGCGCAGGCTGTCATGGCGCTGCGCCAGACGGTTGCCGTGCCGGTCGCCGAGACCGAATTGCAACTCGACCTGCGCCTGCGGCACGTAGAGCGTGCCGAACATCCAGTCCCAGATCGCCAGCACCTCGCCATAGTTCTTGTTGTGATGCTCGGGCGCGAGCGAATGGTGGATCTGGTGCTGCGCCGGTGAGATGAAGATGTGCGACAGTAGTTTGCCGTAGCCCAGCCAGACATGCGTATGGCGCAGGTTGGACCCCGCCATGTTGAACAGCACATAGCCCGCGTTGACCCCGATCAGCGTGAATAGCGACACCTTCCCGGCGAACAGGCCGATGAAAACGCCCTGGAGTACGCCGATGAACAGGCCGCGCACGAAGGTGGAGATCACGTCATAGAAGGGATGCTTGCGGAAGACGGTGATCGGGGTCATCACCTCGGCCGAGTGGTGGACCGAGTGGAAGGGCCAGAAGATCCGGTTCTCGTGATGGATCCGGTGCACCCAGTAGGTGCCGAAATCGCTGACCGTCAGCAACAAAAGCGCGACCGCCACCGGACCGAGAGGCGCAAGGCCCAGCCCCTCGCCAAAGAGCCCGCCGACCCATTGCGCGACCAGCGCGCCAAAGAACACCACGTTGAGCAGGCCAAGCGCGGCGATGGCGCGGCCCAGCACGAAGATCTTGAGATCGACGATATGCGAGGGGTGCAGGTAGATCGCCCGGGGCATGATCCAGCCAAGAAACGAACCCTCGATGCGGCGCAGCCGGTAGAGCGCGTAGGCGATCAGCAGCGACACCCCGAGATAGACCGGCCAGAGCCGCGTCGCCGGCCCGGCGAGCCCGTCCCATATTTCCGCCAGCACGGCGCCTGCCCAGTCAAATTCCACGATCCTGCCCCTCTCCTGGTTTCCCGCCAAAGGCGGTACAGGAGAAATCGGGCCAAATCATGGGCGCAAGGAGGCAATTGGCGTGCCGGCGCGCGCCCCCGGGGGGCGGTCAGGCGCCGCCCGGGGGGGGCGCCGAACCCACCTCAGCGGCGGAAAGTGTGCCGGGCCCGTTCGCGACCCGCCGCTTACGCCGCCTGCGAACGCCCGCCGCCGCCGCGCCGCCGGCGCCGGCGGGGCGGTTTGCCCTCCGCGCCGCCGGGCTTGCCGCCGTGGGGCGCGCCGCCGCGGCCCTTGCCGCGCCGCCCGCCGCCGCCGCGGTTGGGCTTGGCCTTGGGATCGGGCAGTTCTTCCCACGCGCGGCCCGAGGCGACGGGGATCGACAGGCCCATCGCCTTCTGGATGTCCTTCAGCTCTCCCATCTCGTCGGGCGCGCAGAAGGCGATCGCGGCCCCGTCCGCGCCGGCGCGGGCGGTGCGTCCGATGCGGTGGACGTAGTTCTCGGCCACGTTGGGCAGGTCGAAATTGTAGACATGCTTCACGTCCGGGATATCGAGACCGCGGGCGGCCACGTCGGTGGCGACCAACACCTTGACGTCGCCGTCGCGGAACGCCTTGAGCGCGCGGTCGCGCTGGCCCTGGCTCTTGTTGCCGTGGATCGCGGCCACCTTGAAACCGGCGGCGGTCAGCTTCTTCGCCAGCTTGTCGGAGCCATGCTTGGTGCGGCCGAAGACCAGCGCGCGTTCATCGCGGTGCTTGTCCAGCAGTTCGACCAAGAGGCCCGGTTTCTCGGCCTTGGCGATGAAATGCAGCTCCTGCGTGATCTTGTCGGCGGCCTTGCCCGGCGGGCTGACCTGCACGCGCTTGGGGTGGCGCAGGTAGCTGGCGGCGATCTCCTCCATCTGTTTCGGCATGGTGGCCGAAAACAGCATCGTCTGCCGCTCGGTCGGGATCAGCGCGGCGATCTTGCGCAGGGCGTGGATGAAGCCCATGTCGAGCATCTGGTCGGCCTCGTCCAGCACCAGGAAGCGCGTGTCGTCAAGCCGCAGCGCGCGCCGGTCCAAGAGGTCGAGCAACCTCCCCGGCGTCGCGACCAGGATATGCGTGCCCTTCTCGAGCCGCTTGATCTGCACGTTGATCGACTGCCCGCCGACCACGACGCCGATCTTCATCGGCGTGTCGCGCACCAGCGGCAGCAGCGTGTCCTTGATCTGACCGGCCAGTTCGCGCGTCGGCGCGAGGATCAGGCTGCCCACCGCCTTGGGCGCGGGCTTGGCGCGTTCGTCCATCATCCGCGCGATGAGCGGCAGGCCGAAGGCCGCCGTCTTGCCGGTGCCGGTCTGGGCAAGGCCCATGACGTCGTCACCGTCCAGCGCATAGGGGATCGCATGGGTCTGGATCGGGGTGGGTTCGGTGATGCCTTGCGCGGCGAGTTTCTTCACGAGGCCGGCGGGCAGCCCCATTTCTTCAAACAGGTTCAATTCATATCCTTTCGGACACCGCGTGACGCGATGCCGCTATGCAGAACGCGAGCGCAGATGCGCGCCCCGCCCGTTTCGTGGTTCCGCCCGGATCCTGACGCAGCGGCAGATTTGCCGATGCGCCGATCAGACGGCTGGCCCCACGCGTGATCTTGGGATCATTCCGCGACATTTCTATCAAAGGGCGCAACCCGTTCGGGTGGCCCGGCTGCTCACGCGGCAGGAAATATCGGTTGAGCGGCATATGATGTCGCAGCGCGGCAAAGTCAACCGCGAAACGTCGCAGTACGGTGAAAGCGGTGGAAACCGGCGGCCAAACCCCGTATCCCGGGAAAACACTGGTGCAGGGCAGGCCATGAAGGACACCATTACCGAGCGCTGCGCGGCCCGCGGCCTGCGCATGACCGAACAGAGGCGCATCATCGCCGCCGTTCTCGAAGAGGCGGACGACCACCCCGACGTGGACGAACTGCACCTGCGCGCCAGCGCATGCGATCCGCGCATCTCGCTCGCCACGGTCTATCGCACCGTGAAGCTGTTCGAGGAGAACGGCATTCTCGAAAAGGTGGATTTCGGCGACGGGCGCGCACGCTACGAGGACGCCGAACGCGCGCATCACGATCACCTGATCGACATCACCACGGGCGACGTGATCGAATTCGTCGACCCCGAGATCGAGGCGTTGCAGGAGCGCATCGCGGCCAAGCTGGGCTACCGCCTCACCGGGCACAAGATGGAGCTCTACGGCGTGCCGCTGAAGAAGGACGGCGAATAGGCGCGCGACAATTTTCTTTCCCGAAGAAAATTTCCAAGGCTTTTACTCAAAAGCCTTGGCCGCCGTCACGTCATGGCCGTAGATCCAGTCGAACTGCCGCAGCATCCGCCCCGGCGCGAGCGCGCCGCCCAGCCGCAGGGCCGCATGCGCCGCCACCCGCAAGGGCGGTGTGGCGAGGTGGTATTTCCAGGCGTTGCGGCTGGCCGCCTCGACGACGCGCCGCGCGCGTGACGCCCGCCGGGACTGATAGGTTTCGAGCGCGGCGGCCATATCCGGCGCTTTCCCGAGCGCGGCGGCCAGCACCCAGGCGTCCTCGAGCGCGAGGTTCGCGCCCTGCGCCATGAAGGGCAGCGTCGGATGCGCCGCATCGCCCAGCAGCGCCGCCCCGTCGCGGCCCCAGACCTGCGCGACCGGATGCCGGAAGAGGCCCCATTGGCGCACCTCACCCACCGCGTCCAGCAGCGCACGCGCCTCCCCGCCGATCCCGGCGAAGCGCGCGCGCAGCTCGTCCGCGTCCCCCGCGTGGCTCCAGCTTTCGGGCGTCCATTCGGCGCGCTCCTCGACCGCCACGATGTTGGTGAGCCGCCCGCCGCGCAACGGGTAGCTGACCACGTGGCGGCGCGGCCCCATGTGCACCCGGGCCTCGGCCGGCTGGCCGGGGTCGCCCGGAACCACCGCGCGCCAGGCGACCTGCCCGGTGAAGAAGGGCGCAGCCCCCCCCTCGAGCGCGGCGCGCAGGACCGAATGCAACCCGTCCGCCGCGATCACGAGGTCAGGGCGGGTCTCCTCGTCGCCGAGGCGCAGGAACGGTCCCGGCCCCGCCTCACTCACCTTTGCGCCCAGCCGGATGCGCACGCCCGCTTGGATCGCGCCCCGGTGCAGGATGTCGATCAGATCGGCCCGGTGCAGAAACCAGTAGTCGCGCCGCTCCAGCCGCCCGAGGTCGAGCCGCAGCACCCGCGCGCCGCGATGGTCATGCAGCGCCACCGCTTCGGCCCGCACGCCTGCGGCGCGCACCGCATGCCCAAGGCCCAGCGCCTCGAGAACGACGAAACCGTTGGGGCTGATCTGCAGGCCGGCGCCGACCTCGGCGATCTTGGCTGCCTGTTCATAGAGGGTGACGGCGGCACCGCGCAGCGCGCAGGCCCGCGCGACGGCCAGACCGCCGATCCCGCCGCCGATCACCGCGATGTCGAGCGCGTTCATGTCCATGCAAAGCGTAGTGATACGAAAAACGCCGGAGCGAAAGCCCCGGCGTCATCGTTCTCTCTACGGGCGGCAGCGGTCAATCGTCGCGGTGCACCTTTTCGCGGCGCTCGTGGCGCTCTTGCGCCTCGAGGCTCATGGTGGCGATCGGGCGCGCGTCCAGCCGCTTGAGGCTGATCGGCTCTCCGGTCACCTCGCAATAGCCGTATTCGCCGTTCTCGATGCGGCGCAGCGCCTGGTCGATCTTGGCCACCAGCTTACGCTGGCGATCGCGGGTGCGCAGTTCGAGCGAGCGGTCGGTTTCCTCGCTGGCGCGGTCGGCCACGTCGGGGATGGCGCGGGTGCCGTCCTGGAGAAGCTCGATCGTGTCCCGGCTGCCCGCGAGAAGATCGTCACGCCATGCGATCAGCTTGCGGCGGAAATACTCGGTCTGCCGCTCGTTCATGAACGGCTCGTCCTCGACCGGGCGGTAATCTTCCGGCAGGAACACTTCTGCTTTCATGCGGTTCTCCTCCTCAAGCTCAAGATCGGTGGCGATAGCCTTCTTCGACATGCCTCTCCCCTTCTCTCTTGCGCACGATCTACTGCACTGACCGGGGATTGTCACTAGTCAATCACCGGTGCATTGATGTGTCGCAAGCCGGGCGATACTGTGGCGGGCGAGACATCTCAACTGCGGCGCGAAGAGGATTGAAAACGATATGAAATTCGAAGGCACGGATGACTATGTCGCGACCCGCGACCTTACCGTCGCGGTCAATGCCGCGGTCACGCTCGAGCGTCCGCTGCTGGTCAAGGGCGAACCGGGCACCGGCAAGACGGAACTGGCCCGCCAGGTGGCGAGCGCGCTCAACCTGCGGATCATCGAATGGAACATCAAGTCGACCACCCGCGCGCATCAGGGGCTTTACGAATATGACGCGGTGAGCCGCCTGCGCGACAGCCAGCTGGGCGATGAGAAGGTGCATGACGTGGCCAACTACATCCGCCCCGGCAAGCTCTGGCAGGCGTTCACGGCCGACAGCAAGGTGGTGCTCCTGATCGACGAGATCGACAAGGCCGATATCGAGTTCCCCAACGACCTGCTGCAAGAGCTCGACCGCATGGAGTTCCACGTCTACGAGACCGGCGAGACGATCCGCGCCGCGCATCGCCCGATCGTCATCATCACGTCCAACAACGAAAAAGAGCTGCCCGACGCCTTCCTGCGGCGCTGCTTCTTCCACTACATCCGCTTTCCGGACATGGAAACGATGAAGAAGATCGTCGAAGTGCATCATCCGGGCATCAAGGACGCGCTGCTCACCACGGCGCTGACGCAGTTCTACGAGATCCGCGACCAGCAGGGGCTGAAGAAGAGGCCCTCGACCTCCGAGGTGCTCGACTGGCTCAAGCTGCTGCTGGCCGAGGACCTGACCGCCGACGACCTTCGGCGCGACGGCGCGGACGCCCTGCCCCGCCTGCATGGCGCGCTGCTGAAGAACGAACAGGACGTGCATCTGTTCGAGCGTCTTGCCTTCATGGCGCGCCGGCAGCGGTGAATCCGGCGCCCGAGGGGCGGCGCCGCGCGCGCAAGGCGCTGAAGAACGGTCGTTTCAGCCCCGCCGGCCGGCCGGGTTCGCATTTGCCCCACTTTCGCCTCAAATGCACCATATAGACGACAGGATGCAACACGAGCCTGTGCCCGATCCGGCCCCGGCCCTGACTGGCGGTCGCGACACTCTCCCGCCGCCACGCGCGCGGACGGGGGATGTTCAGTGACCGCAAGAACGCCGGGGGGCCCATGCGTCGATTGATCCTGCCTGTCTGTCTGATGCTCGGGGCGTGCATGCCCGGCCCGTCCAGGGACGTGACCTCGCGCGCGGCGACCGCGACCGAGGGCGGCATGCCCGTGATGCGGTCCTTTCCGGCGTCCCGACCCACCGCGCCGGCGCGCGCCAACAGCGATATCGCGCGCGACTTCATCGACCTCGCGATGCAGCTTGAATCGGGGCGCGCGCTTCCGGTGCTGACGCGCTTCGAGGGGCCGATCACGGTGCGCGTGACGGGCGCCGCGCCGCCGACGCTCATGCCCGATCTGGGCCGTCTGCTGCACCGGCTGCGCGCGGAGGCCGGGATCGACATCAGGCAGGTCGCCGCGAATGACGCCAACATCACGATCGAAGCCGTCACCCGCGCCGAGATCCGCCGCAACCTGCCCGAGGCGGCGTGTTTCGTTGCGCCCAACATTTCGCGGCTGTCCCAGTATCGCGCCGCCCGGCGCAAGCGACTCACCAACTGGAGCGGGCTGACCACGCGGCGCAGGGTCGCGATCTTCGTGCCCAATGACTCGAGCCCCCAGGAAGCGCGCGATTGCCTGCACGAAGAGCTCGCCCAGGCGCTCGGGCCGCTCAACGATCTCTACCGGCTGCCGGATTCGGTGTTCAACGACGACAACGTGCACACGGTGCTGACCGGGTTCGACATGCTGATCCTGCGCGCCTTCTATGCGCCGGAACTGCAATCGGGCATGTCGCGCCGCGCGGTCATGGCGCGGCTGCCCGCGATCCTCGCCCGCCTCAACCCGCGCGGCGAAACGATCGCGCCGCGCCCCGCCAGCACCACGCCACGCGCCTGGATCCGCGCGGTGCAGACCGCGCTCGGCCCCGGGGCCGGCCCGGCCGCAAGGCGCGCCGCCGCGCAGGACGCCGTGCGAATCGCGCAGACGGCCGGCTGGACCGATCACCGCCGGGGATTCAGCCATTTCGCGCTGGGGCGGCTGACGCGCAGCACTGATCCCGATTTCGCGCATGAGCAGTTCCGCTTCGCCGACGCCTTCTACCGTCGCTCACCCGGCGCCGCGCTGCACCGGGCGCATGCGGCCGCGCAGCTTGCCTCTCACGCCATCACAGAGGGGCGCGGCGAGGCGGCGCTGCGTTTGCTTGCCCCGCATGTCGCCATCGCCCAGACGCATGAGAACGCGGCGCTGCTCGCCTCCCTGATGATGCTGCGCGCCGAGGCGCTTGACCTCACGGGGCGGGCCTCCGAGGCCCGCGCCGTGCGGCTGGACAGCATCGGCTGGGCGCGTTACGGATACGGCGCGGACTGGGCGGTGCGCGCGAAGCTGCGTGAAATCTCGGCCCTGAACCCGCTGAAGGCAAGAGACGGGTAGGCCATGATCATCCTGATGGCGGCGCTCATAGGCGCCGCGTTCGGAGCTTTCCGCGCCCACAGGCGCAAGGGGCGGCTCCCGGACATTCTGCAATACGCCGCCGTTCACGCGCTGATCTTCGCGCTGGTCGCGCTGTTCGCCGTCATCTTCCTCGAGCGCGCGCTGCGCTGAGGCGGCGATGTTCCTGCCCTTCTTCGACAATCTGCGCGGCGCCGGGGTTCCGGCCACGCTGCGCGAATACCTCGCCTTTCTCGACGGGATGAGCGCGGGACTCGCCACCTATGACATCGAGGCGTTCTATTACCTCGCCCGCGCCGCGATGGTGAAGGACGAACGCCATATCGACCGCTTTGACCGCGCCTTCGCCGCCAGTTTCGGCGGGTTGGAGGAAATCGACGCGGGCGACGTGCTCGAGGCGATGGACCTGCCCGCCGAGTGGCTTGAGAAGCTGGCCGAAAAGCACCTGAGCGAGGAGGAACGCGCCGAGATCGAGGCGTTGGGCGGCTTTGACAAGCTGATGGAGACGTTGAAGGAACGGCTCAAGGAACAGCAGGACCGCCATCAGGGCGGCAACAAGTGGATCGGCACCGCCGGCACCTCGCCTTTCGGAGCCTATGGCTACAACCCCGAAGGCGTGCGCATCGGGCAGCATGAATCGCGCCACCGCCGCGCCGTGAAGGTCTGGGACAAGCGCGAGTTCCGCAACCTCGACGGCGACGTGGAGCTGGGCACGCGCAACATCAAGGTCGCGCTCAAGCGCCTGCGCCAATGGGCGCGCGACGGCGCGGCCGACGAGCTTGACCTCGACGGCACGATCCGCGCGACCGCCGAACACGGCTATCTCGACGTGCAGACGCGGCCCGAGCGCCGCAACGCGGTGAAGGTGCTGCTGTTCCTCGACGTGGGCGGATCGATGGACGATCACATCAAGGTGGTCGAGGAACTGTTCTCGGCCGCGCGGGCCGAGTTCAAGCATCTCGAACACTACTATTTCCACAATTGTCTGTACGAGGGCGTGTGGCGCGACAACCGCCGTCGCTGGGACGCGCAGACGCCGACGCGCGAGGTGATGAACACCTATGGCGGCGACTACAAGTGCATCTTTGTCGGCGACGCGGCGATGTCCCCTTACGAGATCGCCTATCCGGGCGGCGCGAACGAGCACTGGAACGCCGAGGCCGGACAGGTCTGGCTGACCCGCGCGCGCGAACAATGGCCCGACAATCTCTGGATCAACCCGGTGCCGCAGGCGCATTGGCAATACACACAGTCCACGCAGATGATCCGCCAGATCTTCGACGACCGCATGGTTCCGATGACGCTGGAAGGGCTGGCGCAAGGCATGAAGATGCTCACCCGCTGAGGCCCCTTGCGGTCCGCGCCCAATTCGCGAGGATCATGGACATGAAACGCTCCTCGCTCAGTCTCAAGTGGCTCGAGGTTTTCGAACTGGCCGCGCAGCGCGGCTCGGTGCAGGCGGTGGCCGAGGAAACCGGCCTTTCGGTCAGCACCGTCTCGCACCATATCCGGGCGCTGGAATCCGCGCTTGGCGTGGCGCTGCTCGATCATTCGCGCCGCCCGATGGTGGTGACGGCCGCCGGGGCCGCGTTTCTGCGGGACGTGGACGCGGGGCTGCGCCTGATCCGGCGGGCCGAGACGCAGGCGCGCGCCGGCCCCCTGCCCGAGACCCGCGCGCTGTCGCTCGCGCTGATCGAGGATTTCGACAGCGAGATCGCACCCGAGTTGGCCCGGATGTTGGCCGAGGGGATGCCGCGTTGCGTCTTTCGTCACCTCACACGGCCCAGCCACGAGATCCTGCAACTGCTGCGCAACCGCGACATCGATCTCGGCGTCGCCACGCGCCCGCAGTTCGAGCCGCCGGAGCTGGGCGAATACCCGCTTTTGCGCGATCCCTTCGTGCTCGCCGCGCCGGCCGGGTCGGGTGACGGCGCGGAGGCCCATCTCGCCGGGGAGACGGGGCTGCCGCTCCTGCGGTACACGGGCCGGCAGATCATCGGCGCGCAGATCGAGGCGCATTTGCGCCGCCTGCGGATCGATCTGCCCAACCGGTTCGAGTTCGAGAGCAACCAGTCGATCATGGGCCTTGTCGCCGCCGGCGGTGGCTGGGCGATCACCACGCCGCTCAACTTCATGCGCGCGCGCCGCTTTCACCGCGACATCGCGCTAATGCCGTTCCCCGGCAAGGGCTTCGCGCGCACCGTGTCGCTCTTCGCGCCCGAGGATCACGCCGGCGCCGCGGCCGACACCGTCACCGGGGCGCTGCGCCAGTTGATCCAGGCCCGCGCCATCGATCCGGCGGTCGAACGGATGCCGTGGCTGGCCGACCAGTTCCGGCTGGCCGAAAGCGAACCGGTCAGAGAATCGTGAAACCCTTGCGGATCGCCGCGTCCTGCGCGTCCGTCAGGTATCGTGGACGATGTTCCGCCAGCACCTCGCGCACCTTTGCGTTGGCCCGCGTCCAGGCGTCGGTCGCGCCCGCCTCGGCCCAGGCGCGCGGCGTCAAGCGGTCGGCGATGGCGGGATAGACGTAGTCGCGCTCCATCGCCGCCAGCGTCTGCGCGCCGCCCAGGAAATGCCCCTCGCCCAGCACCGCCGCATGGATCGCCTCGAGGCCGATGTTGTCCTCGCTCACCTCGACGCCGCGCAGGGCGCGATAGGTCGCGGCGTGCATCTCGTCGTCGAGCACGAAAGCCTCGAAGCTCGCACCCAGGAGCGAGGCGGTCATGCCCGAGCTTTCATAGATCAGGTTGCCCCCGGCAAGCGCCGCGGCGAGCGAGGTCAGACCCTTCTCGGCGCCGTATTGCGCGTCGATCGCCTTGGCGTCGGTCATCGAGCAGGCCACGCCCGAAACCAGCCCCAGCGAGTTCGACAGTTGCGCCGAGGCGGCATTGAGCACGGCGATCTCCCCGCCCCCGCCGGCAAAGGCGCCGGTGCGCAGATCGATCACCAGCGGCCAGTTGGAGAACACCATCGGATGCCCCGGTTTCACCACCTGCACCATCACCAGGCTCGCCAGCGTTTCGGCCAGGCTCTGCGCGAGGAACCCGGCCAGCGTCGCGGGCGCCGTCGCGCCCGCCTGCGCGGCGGTGATGCAGGAGACGGGGATGTTGTGCGCAAGGCACTGATAGGTCACGTCAACGGCGTCCGCCCCGAACCGCATGGGCGAGATCACCGGGCTGATATGCGCCTTGACGAAGGGACGTTCGGCGAAGCGGCCGGCGCCGCCCGCCGCGATGTCGAACATTTCGACCAGCGGGGCGACGTGTTCGGGCAAGGTGAAGGCGGTGGCGACGGGTTTCGTGGTGTTCTTCAACAGCGCATAGGCGGTGTTCACGTCAAGCGCCCATTCATCGGCCATGTCGGTCGCGATGCAGCAGCGGGTGAACCAGCTCACGTTGGTCAGCGTGTCCTGGAGGCGCGTGAAATCGTGCAGGTCGGCCAGCGTCGAGGCGCGGTAAAGCCCGCTGTCCAGATCGAGCGTCTGCACCGCCGCGCCGCCGGTGCCGAAATGCACCGCTTGGCCGCCCACGGTGATGGAGCGCGCCGGATCGCGCCCGTGGAGCGTGAAGGTCGAGGGCGCGGCGGCGATGGCCGCCTTGACCATCGCGGGCGGCAGCGCGATGCGTTCGCCCCGCACGCGCCGCCCGCCCGCGGCAAGCAGCGCATCGGCAAGCCGGCCGGGAACCTCCCCCATGCCCAGATCGTCAAGCAGATGCAGCGCCGCGCGGTAGATCACGGCCATGTCCGCGTCCGAGAGCGGACGATAGGCGCCTCCCGCCTGCCCCGGCGGTGCGGGGTTGACGAGCGGCGGGGCGGCGCGCTGCGCCATGCGCGCCCGACGCCCGGAGCGGCGCGACCCCTTCCTGACCTCGATTGTCATCCCCTTGCCCCCGCTGCGGTTGCGGCTTCATGGAACGCCCGGCGGCCCTTTCGGGCAAGGGCAAAGCGGTGCTGCGCAACATATCGGAATTAATTTGCGATAAAATCGCAACTCCGGGAATCGCCATTGACCCGGCCGCCCGGAAGGTCGCCATTGGGCGCACGCCAACCCCGGGGAAAGGACGAAGATGAAATCGCAAACGCGCTGCGTGGTCATCGGCGGCGGCATCGCCGGATGCTCCACGCTCTATCACCTCACGCAGGAGGGCTGGAGCGACGTGATGCTGCTCGAGCGGGACGAGCTGACCAGCGGCACCACATGGCATTCCGCCGCGCAGGTCACGAATTTCGGCATGAACCAGACGATGGTAGGGCTGAAATCCCATTCCATCGCGCTCTACAAGAAGCTGCGCGACGATCCCGACTACCCGGTGGGCTATCATCACGGCGACGGCGGCATCCGGCTGGCCAACACCGAGGCGCAGATGGACGGTTATCGCCACTTCGCGTCTATGGCGCGCGGCATGGGGGTCACATTCGAGGTGATCGACGCCGCCGAATGCGCCCGGCGCCATCCGCTCATCTCGACCGAGAACCTCGTCGGCGGGCTCTGGGATGGCGAGGACGGCGACATCGACGCGGCGCAGCTCTGCCAGGCGCTCGCCTTTCACGCGCGCCGCGCGGGGGCCGAGGTCCACCGCAACACGCCCGTGACCGGCCTAACCCAGCATCGGGACCACAGCTGGACCGTGCACACCGCCAAGGGCGACATCCACGCCGAGGTGGTGGTGAACGCCTGCGGCTACCGCGTGAACGAGGTCGGCGCGATGATGGGCGTGCATCATCCCGTCGCCTCGATGGAGCACCAGTATTTCGTGACCGACGACATCCCCGCCATTGCCGAGGCCGGTCATCGGATGCCGCTCTTGCGCTGTCCGATCAGCGACTACTATTCGCGCCAGGAGAAGAACGGGCTGCTGGTGGGGTTCTACGAACAGGGCTGCAAGACGTGGGGGATGGACGGGATCAGCCCGGATTTCTCGAACGATCTCTGCCCGGACGACCTCGACCGGGTGATGGACGTGCTCGAAGGGGCGTTCGCGCGGATGCCGGTGCTGGCCGAAGTGGGGATCAAGCGGGTGGTGAACGGCCCGATCACCTACACGATCGACGGCGCGCCGCTGGTCGGCCCCGTACCGGGCAAGCGCAACGCCTTCTGCATCATCGGCCTGCGCGCGGGCCTTGGCGAAGGCGGCGGGCATGGCTGGCTGCTCGCCCAGCAGATCGTGCACGGCGAGGCCTGCTATGATACCTGGGGGCTCGATCCGCGCCGCTTTACCGGGCACGCCAACGTTGAGCTGACCGCGCTCAAGGCGGTTGAAGATTACCGCAACGAGTTCCGCTTTCACTTCCCGCATGAACATCGCCCCGCCGGGCGGCCCGCCAAGACCACGCCGCTTACCCCGATCCTCGCCGCCGAGGGGGCGGAGTTCACCGTGGTCAATGGCTGGGAACGCGCGGATTACTTCAAACCGACGCCGGATTTCCACGAAACGCCGAGCTTCCGTTTCACCGAAGCCTTCCCGGTGATCGCCGCCGAGGTCGCCGCCGTGCAGAACGCCGTGGGGCTTTGCGAGGTCAACGGCTTCAACCGCTATGAGCTGAGCGGCAGCGGCGTGCATGACTTCCTCGACCGGATGATCTGCGGCGCCGTGCCGCGCAAAGCGGGACGCGTGGGGCTGGGCTACCTGCTCAACCATCACGGCATGCTCAAGGCCGAGGCGACCGTCGCCGACCTGCCGGACGGGCGGGTCTGGTACGGCTCCGCCGCGGCCGCCGAATGGCACGACATGGACTGGCTGACGCAGCATCTGCGCGCGGACGAGGACGTGCGGATCCGAAGCCTCACCAACGACTCGACAATCCTCGTCCTCGCCGGGCCGAAGGCGCGCGCGGTGATGCAGGCGGTGAGCCGCGCGGACTGGTCGGCAGAGGCGTTCCCGTGGCTTTCGGTGCGCGAATGCTTCATCGGCATCGCGCCCGCCGTGGTCATGGGCGTCAGTTTCTCTGGCGAGCTGGCCTATGAAATCCACGTGCCCAACGCGCAGCTCTACGCCGCCTGGCTCGCGCTCCGCGCCGCCGGCGCGGCGCATGGGCTGCGCCTGTTCGGGGCGCGGGCGGTGGATTCGATGCGGCTCGAAAAAGGCTACCTGCACTGGAAGGCCGACCTGCTGACCGAATTCGACCCGTTCGAAACAGGCCTGGGGCGCTTCGTGCGCATGGACAAGCCCGATTTCATCGGCAAGGCCGCGCTGGCCGAACGGCAGGCCGCCGGCCCTCGCCACCGCCTCGTCTGTCTGCATGTTCACGGCGACGCGGCCCCGGCGCATGGCGGCGCGTCGGTTATGCGGGAAGGCCGCGTCGTCGGCACGATCACCTCGGGCGAGTGGGGGCACCGGGTGGGGATGAACCTCGCCTACGCCTTCATTGAGCCGAAGCTGGGCGCCGAGGGGACGGAGCTCTCCATCGACATCATCGGCGCGCTGACGCCGGCGACGGTGATCCCGATGGGCCCTTACGATCCGGCCCTCGCGCGGGTGCGCGCCTGAGGCGCGAAGACCCGCCCGAAAGGGTTGTTCGGACCGGGCGCGCCGCCATCACCGCGCGGCGGCGCTGACGCGCGGCCATGCCCTCGCTGCAAGGGGGGTATTCGCGCCCGCGCGTTGACAGACCGCGCGGGCGGGCCTCGCTCGGACGGCAAGGGCAAACCGCGCGATGGCGTCGCGCGGGGCTGCCCTGTTCCAAACCCATTTTCGTCCTGAACGCCCGGATGCCCGCGCCTCCCCCATGAGGGAGGCGTTCAACGTCATGAGGTAGCGCAATGATGCAGAACCCGTCCCTGTCCCCCGAGATGCCGGTCATCCGCCCGGATTCCGGCATGCTCTACATGATCGCGGCGATGCTGCTTCTGCCGGTGGGCGACACCTTGGCCAAGCTGCTGAGCGAGACGATGAACCCGCTCGGCGTGACCATGAGCCGGATACTGGCGCAGGCGCTGTTCCTGGCGCCGGTCGCCTGGGTGCTGCGCCGCCGGCTGCGGGGGTCCATGTTCTCGCCCGTGGTGGCGCTGTCGGGCGGGTTGCTGATCGTGTCGCTGACCAGCCTGATCACGGCCTTCACGGTCATGCCGATCGCCACCGCCATCGCCATCTTCTTCGTGGAGCCGCTGATCCTGACGCTGCTGGCCGGGCTGATGCTGGGCGAACGCGCCGGGCCGCGCCGGCTGATCGCGGTCGGCGTCGGGCTGATCGGCGCGCTGATCGTCATCCGCCCCGGCTTTTCCAGCTATGGCTGGGCGACGCTGCTGCCGCTGGTTTCCGCGGTGGTCTACGCGATCAACATGATCATCCTCAAGCGCGCCTCCGCCACGCGCTCGGCGCTGACGGTGCAATGCGGCGCGACGGTCTATGCCGCCCTGGGGCTGATGGTGATCACGGGCGGGCTGCACCTGGCGGGCATGACCGGGTTCACGCCGCAAACGGCGGACCTCCGCGTCTGGGCGCTGATCCTCTGCGCGGGCGCGGTGGCGGCGACGAGCTTCGTGCTGGTGGCCGAGGCCTACCGCAACGCGGACGCGACCGCGCTCGCCCCGTTCCAGTATCTCGAGATCGTGACCGCGACCGCGCTCGGCTTCCTGGTGTTCGGCGACTTTCCCGACGCGCTGACCTGGGTGGGCGTGGCGATCATCCTCGGCTCGGGCGTCTACATCTTCCACCGCGAGCAACTGTCGACCACCCGCGCGCCGCGCCGCAAGCGCGGCGGGCGTTAGGGGCGACGCCAGACGCGCATAAAGAAGGGGCGCCGCGTGGCGCCCCCCCAGTTTCGCCGGAACAGGCTCGATTGGTTCACCGCTCGGAAATTTATTGCCTGCGGCCTGTCCTGCGTTCAGGGCGAGCGCACCCGCCCCAAAACATGTTTCTCTCGCGCCGTCGCGCCCCCCTTAGCTGCACCCGCTCGTCGCGCCGCAGGTGTTGCACTTCATGCAGGTGCCGTTTCGGACCAGCGTGTAGTTGCCGCAATCGCCGCAGGCCTCGCCCTCGTAGCCTTGCATGCGGGCCTTGGTGCGCGCGTCAATGCTGACGCTGGCGGACGTGACCGTCGCGCTCGCGCTGACTGTCCCGCTGGCCGTTTCCGGCACGAGTTGCCCCAGCGCGGAGACGGGATCCTGGCCCGTCTCGACCGGCAGGGCGCCCAGCGATTGCCCGCCGTTCAACACGACGAGTTCCTGGGGCAGACGCTTGCGCAGATACCCGGTCGAGCTGATCTGCTTGAGCACCTCGAGCGACTTGCTGGCGGCGGCTTCGCTCATCTCGGAGATGTTGCTGACGCCTTCCTCCTCGCCGCGGCCGAGATCGTCGAAACTGTGGCCTTCGGGCTTCACATGCGCGAGATCCGTGCGGTCGAGATAGCTGACCGCGAGTTCGCGGAAGATGTAGTCGAGGATCGAGGTCGCGTTCTTGATGCTGTCATTGCCCTGCACCATGCCGGCGGGTTCGAACTTGGTGAAGGTGAAGGCGTCGACGAACTCTTCCAGCGGCACGCCGTATTGCAGGCCGACGGACACGGCGATGGCGAAGTTGTTCATCATCGCGCGGAAACCGGCGCCTTCCTTGTGCATGTCGATGAAGATCTCGCCCAGTTGCCCGTCGGAATACTCCCCGGTGCGCAGGTAGACCTTGTGCCCGCCGATGATCGCCTTCTGGGTATAGCCCTTGCGGCGTTCCGGCATCTTCTCGCGCTCGACCTTGACGACCTCCTTGACGATGACCTTCTCGACGATCTTCTCGGCCAGCACCGCCGCCTTTTCCTGCGGCGTTCCGGTTTCGAGCACATCGGCGGCCTCATCGTCATCCTCGACCAGCGCCGCGGCGAGCGGCTGGCTCAGCTTGGAGCCGTCGCGGTAGAGCGCGTTGGCCTTCACGCCGAGTGACCAGCTCAGCTCATACGCCTTCTGGCAATCCTCGATCGTGGCGTCATTGGGCATGTTGATCGTCTTGGAGATCGCGCCCGAGATGAAGGATTGCGCCGCGGCCATCATGGTGATGTGGCTGTCGACGTCGAGATACCGCTTGCCGCGGCGACCGCAGGGGTTGGCGCAGTCGAAGACGTGGTAATGCGCGGGGTCGAGATGCGGCGCGCCCTCGAGCGTCATGGTCCCGCAGACGTGATCGTTCGCCGCGTCGATGTCCGACTTGGAATAGCCCAGATGCGCCAGCAGATCGAAGGCCGGATCGTTCAGCTGCGCATGGGGCACGCCCAGCACGTTGGTGCAGAACTCGGTTCCCAGCGTCCACTGGTTGAAGACGAAACGGATGTCGAACGCCGTACCCAGCGCCGCGTCGACCTTGGCCAGCTCGTTCGGCCCGAAGCCGTGGCCGATCAGCGAGGTATGATTGACGCCCGGCGCGTTGCCGATGGTCCCGTGCCCGACGGCGTAGCTCACGATCTCTTCGATCTGCGCGCTGGAATACCCGAGTGTTTCGAGCGCCGCCGGAACAGAGCGGTTGATGATCTTGAAATACCCGCCCCCGGCGAGCTTCTTGAACTTGACCAGCGCGAAGTCGGGCTCGATGCCCGTCGTGTCGCAATCCATCACCAGCCCGATCGTGCCGGTGGGCGCGATCACGGTGGCCTGCGCGTTGCGGTAGCCGTGCTCTTCGCCCAGCTTCAGCGCCTCGTCCCAGCTCGACATCGCAAGCTCCACCAGCCGGCTGTGCGGGCAGTTGGCGAGGTCGAGCGGCACCGGTTTCACCGCGAGCCCCTCGTAGCCTTCGGTTGCGCCATAGGCCGCGTTGCGGTGGTTGCGCATGACGCGCAGCATGTGCTCGCGGTTGCGCTCATACCCCGCGAAGGGACCAAGCTCACCGGCCATCTCGGCGCTGGTGGCGTAGCTCACCCCGGTCATGATCGCGGTGAGCGCCCCGCAAAGCGCGCGGCCCTCGTCCGAGTCATAGCCCAGCCCCATGTTCATCAGGAGGCCGCCGATATTGGCGTAGCCAAGGCCCAGCGTGCGGAAGTCAAAGCTGCGCTGCGCGATTTCCTTGCTTGGAAACTGCGCCATCATCACGCTGATCTCGAGCGTCACGGTCCAGAGGCGCGTCGCGTGCATGTAGCTCTCGGCGTCGAACTTGCCGCCCTTGTAGAAGGTCAGCAGGTTCATCGAGGCGAGGTTGCAGGCCGTGTCATCGAGGAACATGTATTCCGAGCACGGGTTGGAGCCGCGGATCTCGCCGTCCTCGGGGCAGGTGTGCCAGGCGTTGACCGTGTCGTGATACTGGATGCCCGGATCGGCGCAGGCCCATGCGGCGTGGCCGACGTCCTCCCAGAGATCGCGCGCCTTGATCGTGCGGGCGACCTTGCCGTCGGTGCGGTTGATGAGCGCCCAGTCGCCGTCCTCCTCGACCGCCTTCAGGAAGGCGTCGGTCACGCGGATCGAGTTGTTGGAGTTCTGGCCCGACACGCTCGCGTAGGCCTCGGAGTCCCAGTCGGTGTCGTAGGTCGGGAACTCGATGCTGTCATAGCCCTGGCGCGCATAGTCCAGCACCCGCTTGACGTAGGTTTCCGGGATCGCCTGTTTCTTGGCGCCGCGGATGGCGTCCTTCAGTTGCGCGTTCTTCTTGGGGTCGACCGAATCCTCGGTGCTGCCGTCCCAGGCGCGGATCGCGGCGAAGATGTCGTTGAGCTTCTGCTCGTGCATCTTGCTTCCCGCGACGATGCTGGCGACCTTCTGTTCCTCGCGTACTTTCCAGTTGATGAATTCCTGGATGTCGGGGTGGTCGGCGTCGCAGATCACCATCTTGGCCGCGCGCCGCGTGGTGCCGCCCGACTTTATCGCGCCCGCCGCGCGGTCGCCGATCTTGAGAAAGCCCATGAGGCCCGAGGACTTGCCCCCGCCCGAGAGCGGCTCATCCGCGGCGCGCAGGGAACTGAAGTTGGTGCCGGTGCCCGAGCCGTATTTGAACAGCCGCGCCTCGCGCACCCAGAGATCCATGATGCCGCCATCGGCCACCAGGTCGTCGGCGACCGACTGGATGAAGCAGGCGTGCGGCTGCGGGTGCTCATAGGCGCTGGTCGAGCGGGTCAGCTTGCCCGTCTTGTGATCGACGTAGTAATGTCCCTGCCCCGGGCCGTCGATGCCATAGGCCCAGTGCAGCCCGGTGTTGAACCATTGCGGGCTGTTGGGCGCGGCCATTTGTTCGGCCAGCATGACGCGCATCTCGTCGTAATAGGCGCGCGCGTCCTCTTCGGTCGAGAAGTAGCCGCCCTTCCATCCCCAGTAGGTCCATGCGCCGGCGAGGCGATCGAAGACTTGCTTGGCGCTGGTCTCGCCGGTGCGCTGCACGTTGTCGCCGTCGGGAACCGAGCGCCACAGGAACTCGGGCACGCCCTTTTCGCGCACCCGCTTGAGCCGCACGGGAACGCCGGCCTTGCGAAAATATTTCTGCGCGATGACGTCCGAGGCGACCTGGCTCCACTTGGCGGGAACCTCGACGTTGTCGAGGTTGAAGACGACCTTGCCGTCGGGGTTGCGGATTTCCGACTGGACGGTCTTGAACTCCAGATCCGCGTAAGCGTCCTGCCCTGCCCTGGTGAATTTTCTTTCAATCTTCATGCTCGCTGCCCCATCGCTCAGCCCGATCCAAAAACCTACGCGGCGCGACGTTGCGCGCCTGCGCTCTCTCGATATCACCGGCCACGGGGCGCTCTGTCCGATCACGGCTATCGACCGCGATCGGCAATACCTGGCGTCGAACGCCTAGGTGTCTTGAGAAACTGTCCCTGCCCGACTGCGCCACACCATATCTAGTGGCCCTGCCGCCGGCTCACACAACTTGGCGTATTCGGGCATATCAGGTCAACGGGATTTTTACGGTTTGTTGACCAGAAAACAGTTGACCTTCGGACATTTCCGTCCTCGCGGAGGCGATCCCCGATTCATCCCCAGAACCGCCCACCGATGCCGCAACTGCATTGCTGCACCTGCACGGCACGGCAAAGGCCAGAGTTTCGGATGGTTTACGCGGATGGGCCAAGGGCAACCGCTTGCCTTGGCGGCAAAATCATCCACCGTCGGTCAACAGGAGGTTAACGAAAAACCGCCGACGAAAAATAATTCGGGGACGCGCGGGGGGCGACGCAGGGATGCAACACTGCCGCCCGGGGGCCGCCGTCGCAAGGGCGAAAATGCATGGGAAGCGCCCCTCGGGGCCGCGTGGTCGGGGCGGCGAGATTCGAACTCACGACCCCCTGTACCCAAAACAGGTGCGCTACCAGACTGCGCCACGCCCCGGACCACGGGCCTGTCTCTATCGCCGAATGGCGCGCTTGGGAAGGGCTATCGCGCAGGGATGCGTTCAGCAGGGCCAAGCTGCGCGGTCGGAGGCGAAGGCCGGGTGGCGCAGGACGCTGCCCCGGGTGATTCCCAGCCGCCGCGCCAGCCCGCCGTTGATCTCGAGCACGGCGCGCGTGTCATGGGGCCCGAAGATCGGAGACAAATCGCCCGGCGTCGCGTTGCTGTGCACCTTGCGCACCGTGCCGGTGGCGTCGAGAAAGATCATGTCGAGCGGGATCAGCGTGTTCTTCATCCAGAAGGCGACGCGCTTTTCATGGGGATAGACGAACAGCATGCCCGCGCTGCGCGCCAGGCTTTCGCGGTGCATCAGGCCCTGCGCGCGCTCGGCGTCGTCGTCGGCCAGCTCGACGGTAAAGTTCGCCTGCCCCCAATCGCCGCGCAGATCGACGCGGTCCTCGCGGCAAACATCCGCGGCGGCCGGGGTCGCGATCGTCAGCGCCAGCAGCGACGCCGCTATTGCTTTCCGGATTTCACCGCGCTTTCCCATCCGCACACCTCCGTCGCCATGCGGCCACGCTTACCATCTATCACGCGGATTGCCAGCGCCTCGCCCGGTTGCAGATCGGCAAGGCCCGACCGGCGCAGCACCTCGATATGCACGAACACGTCTTCGGGCTGCCCGAAGGTGTTGGCGAATCCGAATCCCTTGCCCTTGTCGAACCACTTGATGCGCGCCGGAACGAGCGGCGCGGCGCGGATCAGTTCGGGGTCGATCTCGTCGAGGTCGGCGAGGCCTGCGCCTTCGGATTTCGGGGGTTCGATGTGGTGAACCTCGACGGCCTGGACCCCACGGCTGGTATCCTGCACGTCGATCTCGATATCGGCCTCGTCTGCGATCGAACTCTGGCCGAAATTGCGAAGCACATTGGCGTGTAACAGTATGTCCGGACCGCCCTGGTCCGAGACCACGAATCCGAACCCCTTGACGGGATCGAACCATTTTACGCGCCCGCGCACCCTGCGCACAGTGTCTTCCATTAGAGCCGTTGTTCTCACATTCTTGATGACGTTACGTAATTCTAGCCGCTACGACCTTCGTAGATACACGGCTTCTCGGAAATCTCCAAGAACTGATTCTATGGGTGAATCGGCGGAAATACGCTGGCTCAGGGATTCAGGCGGGTGATTTTCCATTCACTTTCAACGCCTTCGCGACGCCACACGAACCTGTCATGCAGACGGAATTCGCCATCCGCCCAGAACTCTATTTCGACCGGCGTGATCTTGAAACCTCCCCAGAAGGGCGGACGGGGGGGATTCGTTCCATGCCGGGCCGAGACCTTGGCGACCTCCGCCATCAGCGCCGCGCGGCCGCCAAGCGGGCGCGACTGGCGCGAGGCCCACGCGCCCAGGCGACTCTTGAGCGAGCGCGACTTGTAATAGGCGTCGGCCTCGGGCCCCTCGAACCGCGCGACATTGCCGCGCACGCGCACTTGGCGGCGCAGCGATTTCCAGTGCATCACGAAGGCGGCCTTGCCGCTGTGGGCCAGTTCGACGCCCTTGGCGCTCTCGTAGTTGGTGTAGAAGACGAAACCGTCCGGCGCGATTTCCTTGAGCAGGACCATCCGGGCGTTGGGCAGCCCGTCCGCGTCCACCGTCGACAGCGCGATGGCGTTGGGGTCGTTCACCTCCCGCTCCGCGGCCTCGTCCAGCCAGCGCTGCGCAATGCGGAACGGGTCGTCCCCTTTGAATATCCCGGTCCGATTTGCCATCTGCATCGCTCCCTGCCCGCGGCGCCGCCGGGCGGCCCCGTGCGCATCTTCGCCTGCTTGCGCAGCACGCGCAAGCGGCAGGCGCGCCGAGGCTTGATGCGCCGCGGGGGATACCATAAGAAAACCGTGAAACAACGAAATGCGCCGGGAGCGGGACATGTCAAATCAACTGATGGCGGGCAAGCGCGGAGTGATCATGGGCCTCGCCAATGACAAGTCGATCGCCTGGGGCATCGCGCGGGCCTGCGCCGACGCAGGCGCGGAGCTCGCCTTCACCTACATGGGCGACGCCTTCAAGAAACGGGTGGAGCCGCTGGCCGCGTCGCTGGGCGCCGAGCACCTATTCGACTGCGACGTCTCCGACCCCGCCTCGATCGACGCGGCCTTCAAGGGGATCGAAGAGGTCTGGGGCAAGATCGATTTCCTCGTCCACGCCATCGGCTTTTCGGACAAGAACGAACTGCGCGGCCGCTATGTCGACACCAGCCGCGACAATTTCCTGCGCACGATGGATGTCAGCTGCTACAGCTTCACCGCCGTCGCGCAGCGCGCCGAAAAGCTGATGGATGACGGCGGCGCGATGCTTACCCTCACCTATTACGGCGCCGAGCAGGTCATGCCGCATTACAACGTCATGGGCATCGCCAAGGCCGCGCTCGAGGCGTCGGTGATGTATCTCGCCGAGGATCTGGGCCGCGACGGCATCCGCGTCAACGCCATCTCGGCCGGCCCGATCAAGACGCTGGCCGCCAGCGGCATCGGCGATTTCCGCTATATCCTGAAATGGAACGAACTCAACTCGCCGCTGCGGCGCAACGTGACCATCGACGACGTCGGCAAGGCGGCGCTCTACCTGCTGAGCGATCTGGGCAGCGGCACCACCGGCGAGACGCTGCATGTCGACGCAGGCTATCACGTGGTCGGCATGAAGGCGGTGGACGCGCCCGACATCGACGCCGCCGGCAAGGGCTAGCGCGGTGCTGGACGTCGCCACGGTCCTTTTGTTCAACGTCGCGATCCTGGGCGCGCTGGTCAGCCCCGGCCCCGCCTTCATCGTGATGATCCGGTCCTCCTTTGCCGGTGGCAGGCGGGCCGGGCTGCTGACCGGGCTTGGCCTGTCGGTCGCGGCGGTCGCGTGGTCGGCGCTGGCGCTGCTGGGGCTTGAGGTGGCGTTCCGCGCCGTGCCCGCGGCCTACATCGTGCTGAAGGTGCTGGGGGCTTGCTATCTTGTCTGGCTGGCGATCTCGCTCTGGCGCCATGCCGACCGGCCGGTCGAGAGCGTGCCGTCGGGCTTCGGGAATGGTTTGCGGCTGGGCCTGATCACCAATCTCGCCAACCCCAAGCTCGTCTTTCTCATCGCCGCGATCTTCTCCACCGTGGTTCCGGCCGGGCTGTCGGTGACGGCCAAGCTGCAACTGCTGGCCAACCACCTCGCGCTTGAACTGCTGTGGTATGCCTTCGCCGCTTTCGTTCTGACCACCGGCCCGATGCGCCGGGCCTATGTCGCCACCAAGGCCCGTTTCGACCGCTGCGCGGCGGTGGTGCTGGGTGCGCTGGCCCTCAGGATCGCAAGCTGACGCACAACCCACAAGGAACCCCGCCGATGATCACGCCCCTGCCCCACGAGAAAGGCTTTCACGTCAGCTGGGACCAGCTGCACCGCGACGCGCGCGCGCTCGCCTGGCGGCTGGACGGGCACGGGCCGGACGACGGCGCCTGGCGCGCGGTGGTGGCGATCACCCGCGGCGGCATGGCCCCGGCCATGATCGTCGCGCGCGAGCTCAACGTGCGCACCGTCGACACCATCAGCGTCAAGAGCTACGACAACCAGACCCAGGCCGAACCGCGCATCATCAAGTTCCCCGACATGGAGATCGTCGGCGACGGAACCGGCGTGCTGATCGTCGACGACCTCGTCGACACCGGCCGCACGCTCGAGGTGGTGCGCGCGCAGATGCCCGGGGCGCATGTCGCCACCGTCTACGCCAAGCCGATGGGCCGCCCGCAGGTGCAGACCTATATCACCGAGGTGAGCCAGGACACCTGGATCTTCTTCCCCTGGGACATGGCGCTGCAATATGTCGAACCCTATCGCGGCGCCTGACGCGAAGATCGCCCGCGAGGGCGGATGAGCACCACCGGAGACCCGCCATGGCACGCACCGCCAACACGTTCACGCCCCCCGTCATGGCGGCCTTCCGCTGGCTTGAGGGGCTGGAGTTTTCGCCCGACCACCCGCTCATCAACGTGAGCCAGGCCGCGCCGGTCGAGTCCCCGCCCGAGGGGCTGCGCCGCGCCATCGCCGAGGCGGCGATGAGCGAGGGCGACGCGCATCTCTACGGGCCAGTCCTCGGCAACGACGCCCTGCGCGCGGAACTGGCGCACTGGTGGGGCGCGGCCTATGGCGGCGCGCTCGAGCCCGGAAACGTCGGCATCACCTCGGGCTGCAACCAGGCCTTCTGCGCTGCCATCGCCACGCTCTGCGACCAGGGCGACGAGGTCATCCTGCCGACGCCGTGGTATTTCAATCACAAGATGTGGCTCGACATGAACGGGGTGCAGAGCGTCCCGCTGCCCACGGGGGCGGACCTGCTGCCCGACCCCGAGCGGGCGGCGTCGCTCATCACCTCAAGGACGCGCGCCATCGTCCTGGTGACGCCCAACAATCCCGGCGGCGTGGAATACCCGGCCGAACTGGTGCGCGCCCTCTATGAACTCGCGCGCGAGCGTGGGATCGCGCTGATCATCGATGAGACCTACCGCGATTTCGACGCCCGCGCCGGCGCGCCGCACGACCTCATGACCGACCCCGACTGGGCCGACACGCTGATCGCGCTCTATTCCTTTTCCAAGGCCTACCGGCTGACCGGCCACCGGGTCGGCGCGATGATCGCCTCGCCCGCGCGGCTGGCCGAGGCCGAGAAGTTCCTCGACTGCGCCGCCATCTGCCCCAACCAGCTGGGCCAGATCGGCGCACTCTGGGGGATGCGCAACCTCGGCCAGTGGCTCGCCGGGGAGCGGGCCGAGATCCTTGAGCGCCGCGCGGCGATTCACGCACACATGCCCGCGCTCGCGCGCGAGGGCTGGTCGCTGATGGGCTGCGGCGCCTATTTCGCCTACCTGCGCCATCCCTTCGCCGAAAGCTCGGACGCGCTCGCTCCGAAACTGGTGCGCGAGGCGGGCGTTCTGCTGTTGCCGGGCACGATGTTCACGCCCGCCGGCGACCCGATGGGCGCGCGCACGTTCCGGGTGGCCTTCGCCAACGTGGACCGCGCCGGGATCGGCGCGCTCGCCGGGCGTCTGGCGGGGCTGGGCTGGCCCCTTGCCCCGGCCCCGGCCAGCGCGTAGACAGTGCCGGACCCAGCGTTTCCCGGCGCCGGAACCCGCATGCGAAAGAGGCCCCGATGAAAGCCAAGAAGCTATCGAAGACCGCAACCTGGATCCTCATGGGGCTCCTGATCCTCGGGCTCGGCGGCTTCGGCGTGACCAACCTTTCGGGCAGCGTGCGAAGCGTCGGCCATGTCGGCGACGCCGAGATCGACATCAACGAATACGCCCGCGCGCTCCAGAACGAGATCCGCGCGCTCGAGGCCGAGCGCGGCAGCCCGGTTTCCTTCGCGCAGGCCAAGGCGGCGGGCATAGACCAGCAGGTGCTGTCGCGGCTGGTCTCCGCGGCCGCGCTCGACGATGAAACGGCGCGGCTGGGCCTGTCGGTCGGGGACCGCAACCTGCGCGAACAGATCTTAGAGATCCCGGGTTTTCGCGGGATGGACGGCGAATTCGATCGCGAAGCATATACCTACGCGCTCGAACAGGCCGGCCTGACCGAAGCCAAGTTCGAATCCGACATGCGCAAGGAGGCCGCGCGCCGGCTGGTGCAGGACGCCGTCGTCTCGGGCGTGGGCGCGCCCGCGCCCTACACCGACACGCTGCTGGACTACATCTCGGAATCGCGCGACGTCACGCTCGCGACGCTGGGGCGGGCCGATCTGTCCGGCGGCCTGCCCGACCCCTCAACGGAGGATCTGCGCAGCTATTACCAGTCCCACCTGCCCGATTTCACCACCCCCGAAACCCGGCAGATCACCTACGCGTGGCTCACCCCCGACATGGTGCTGGACGAAGTCGAGCTGGACGAGGACACGCTGCGCGCCGCGTATGACGACCATTCCGAACGTTTCAACCAGCCCGAACGCCGCCTGGTCGAACGGCTCGCCTTCAGCGACGCCGCCACAGCCCGGGCGGCCAGGGAAGAAATCGCCGCCGGGAACCGCAGCTTTGAGGACTACGTGAGCGACCGCGGGCTGGAGCTGAGCGACATCGACATGGGCGACGTCACCGCCGGCGAACTCGGCGAGGCGGGCGCGGATGTCTTCAAAGCCGAGGCCGGCGAAATCGTCGGCCCGCTCGACAGCCCGGTCGGCCCTGCCCTGTTCCGCGTCAACGCGGTGCTCGCGGCGCAGGAGACCAGCTTTGAGGACGCCAAGCCCGAGTTGCGCGAGGAACTGGCGGCGGACCGGGCGCGGCGGATCGTCGACAGCCGGATCGACGGGATCGACGACCTGCTCGCCGGCGGCGCCACGCTCGAACAGGTGGCCGACGAAACCGCGTTGGAGCTGGGCAGCATCGACTGGTATCCCGGCATGAATGACGGCATCGCCGCCTATGCCGGTTTCCGCGACGCGGCGGCCGAGCTCGAAGAGGACGACTTCCCCGAGGTCATCTCGTTCGAGGAAGGCCCGATCGTCGCGATGCGTCTTGACGCGGTGAAGGAACCCGCCGTCCAGCCCTTCGAGAAGGTCGAGGACGCGGTCCGCGCCGCGTGGCGCGCCGAGGCGGTGACCAAGGCGCTGCGCGCCGAGGTGGCGGACAAGGTGACGGCGCTTGAAAACGGCGAAAGCTTCGAGGCGGCCGGCCTTGACGGCAAGAGCGTGACCGACATCACCCGCCGTGGTTTCCAGCCCGGCACCCCGCCCGAGTTCATCGAGACCGTGTTCGGCATGTCCGAGGGCGAGGCGACGGTGATCGACGGCGACGAGCGCATCTTCGTGCTGCGTCTCGAGCGCGTCACGCCCCCCGATCCCAAGGACGATGAGCTTGCCGAGCTGCGCACCGCGCTTGCCGAGCAGGCGGCGAACGGCATCGCGCAGGATCTCTATCGCGCGCTGGCCGGCGACATCCGCAGCCGGGTCGGCATCTCGCTCGACACGCAGGCGCTCAACGCCGTGCATTCCAGTTTCCAGTAGAGGCGGCGCCCCGTGGACCTGACCCCCGGCTTTGACGATTTCGCCGCGCGCCACGAGGCGGGCCAGAGCCAGGTGGTCTATGCCCGGCTCGCCGCCGATCTCGACACGCCGGTGTCGCTTATGTTGAAACTGACGGGCGCGGCGACCGACGCCTTCATGCTCGAATCCGTGACCGGCGGAGAGGTGCGCGGGCGCTATTCCATCATCGGCATGAAACCGGACGTGATCTGGCAGTGCCACGGTCAGACGAGCCGCATCAACCGCGCAGCGCGCTTTGACGCGGAGGCGTGGGAGGATCAGCCGGGCGCGCCGCTCGACAACCTGCGCGCGCTCATCGCCGAGAGCCGGATCGAGCTGCCCGACGACCTGCCAGCGGCAAGCGCCGGGCTCTTCGGGTATCTCGGCTACGACATGATCCGCCTGGTCGAGCACCTGCCGAACGTGCCGCCCGATCCGCTCGGCCTGCCCGATGCGGTGATGCTGCGCCCCTCGGTCGTGGCCGTGCTCGACGGGGTCAAGGGCGAGGTGATCGTCGTGGCTCCCGCATGGGCCGGCGGCGGCCAGTCGGCGCGCGCGGCCTACGCGCAGGCGGCCGAACGGGTGATGGACGCGGTGCGCGACCTCGACCGCGCCCTGCCCCATGCGAGCCGCGAGATCGGCGAGGCCGACGAGGATGCCGAGCCGGTGTCGAACTTCACCCGCGACGCCTATAAACGGGCCGTGGAGAGAGCCAAGGAATACATCCGCGCCGGCGATATCTTCCAGGTGGTGCCCAGCCAGCGCTGGACCCAGCCCTTCCGTCGCCCGCCCTTCGCGCTTTACCGCAGCCTGCGGCGCACCAACCCGTCGCCCTTCATGTTCTATTTCAACTTCGGCGGGTTCCAGGTGATCGGCGCCAGCCCCGAGATCCTCGTGCGGGTCTTTGGTAGCGAGGTGACGGTCCGCCCCATCGCCGGCACGCGCCCCCGCGGCGCGACCCCGGAAGAGGACCGCGCGCACGAGGCGGACCTGCTGGCCGACAAGAAGGAGCTGGCCGAACACCTGATGCTGCTTGACCTCGGACGCAACGATTGCGGGCGGGTGAGCAAGGTCGGCACCGTGCGCCCGACCGAGGAATTCATCATCGAACGCTACAGCCACGTGATGCACATCGTTTCCAACGTGGTGGGCGAACTGGCCCCCGAACACGACGCGCTGAGCGCGCTGCTGGCCGGGCTGCCCGCGGGCACGGTGTCAGGTGCGCCCAAGGTGCGCGCGATGCAGATCATCGACGAGCTCGAGCCGGAGAAACGCGGCGTCTATGGCGGCGGCGTCGGCTATTTCAGCGCGGGCGGAGACATGGACATCTGCATCGCGCTGCGCACCGCGGTGGTCAAGGATCGGGAACTCTACATCCAGGCCGGCGGCGGCGTCGTGCATGACAGCGACCCCGAGGCCGAATACATGGAGACGGTCCACAAATCCAACGCCATCCGCCGCGCGGCGGCGGACGCGGCGCGGTTCAACGACGGGAACACATGACCGGGATTCTTCGCCGAGAAGTCTCGCGATCAGAGTTTTCGGCGAGAATTCTCAGCCTGCGCACATGCCCCGGCTGATCCTCTTCAACAAGCCGCACGGCGTGCTGTCGCAATTCACCGACGAGGGCTCGGGGCGGCCCACCCTGGCGGATCATATCAATCTGCCGGGCGTCTATCCCGCCGGGCGGCTGGATCGCGACAGCGAGGGGCTCTTGATCCTGACCGATGACGGCCGGACGCAGGCGCGCATCGCGGATCCGAAACACAAGACCGAAAAGACCTACCTGGTGCAGGTCGAGGGCCTCCCCGACGACGCGGCGCTCGCTGGGCTGCGCGCGGGCGTCACGCTGAAGGACGGCCCGACCCGACCCGCGCGGGTGCGCCGCATCGACGCGCCCGATCTCTGGGAGCGCGATCCGCCGGTGCGCTTTCGCAAAAACGTGCCCGACTGCTGGCTCGAGGTCACGATCACCGAAGGGCGCAACCGGCAGGTGCGCCGCATGACGGCGCATGTCGGCCATCCGACATTGCGGCTCGTGCGTTGGCGCATCGGCGACTGGTCGATGGACGGCATCGCGCCGGGGTGCTGGCGCGACGCCTGAGCGGAGTCAATACCGGCCGATATCGACGTTGCGGATCATCGCCAGCGTCTTGCCATTGGCGTTCACCGCCCGCAGATCGACGGTATAGCGGTTGCCCTTGCCGCCCGAACAGGGCGGCAGATAGCCGGGGCTGGCGTATTTGCCCGTGCCGCGCGCCGCCTTGACCACCTTGGCGCCGCCGGGAAGCCGCGCCGTCATCCCCGGCAACGGCGGCAGATCGGTCGTGGCGCCCTTGACCGGATAGGCGATGCGGCCATGCCCGCCGTTCTGCGACAGCGGTTTATAGCTCTTGTCGTTGTAATCCGCGACGATCCATCTCGCGCCCTGCGGAACGCCCGTCACGCGCATCGGCGGCGTGGCCCCGTTGCCGCCATGCAACCTGCAGTGCTGGCCCGCAGGCACCTTGCGCCCGTCCCAGCCGCCGCCCAGTTTCACGGACATGTCCGCCATCGCCGCGCCGGTCGTCATGACCAGCGCCGCCGTAAAGCCCAAGAGTTTCATGCTATCGTCTCCGCTTTCAAAATCGCACTCTCAAATGCGGCGTCAGGATAGCGGAGGTCGGTTCAGGCGGCAACGCGCGCCGAGCAGGCAGGCTATTGCGGCTCCTCCGTCAGCACCGCCGAGATCGGCGCGATCGCCACGCTGCTGGCGCGGTCCTGGAGCCCCCAGAGCAAAAGCGCGCTGATCGTGTCGGCGCGCAGGCGGCCCAGCATGATCACCTTGCCCTGCCGGCGCCCGGCCTTGAACGCCGCCTGGTCGAGGAACCGGCGGATCACCGCCGCGTCCTGCCCCTTGGCGTCGAAATCGCGGAACACCGCGCCCGTCGGCACGCCTTCGCGCGAGATCAGCTTGCGCGCGGTGTCGAGCCCGTTGGGAAACAGCACCAGCCCGTGCCCGCTCTCGAGCAGGATCGGCGCGAGCTGCTCGGCCGCGGCGCGGTCGGATTGCAGCCCCGCGCCCGTACCCTCGATCACCGCGACCGCGCCGGGGACGGCGTCCAGCACCGTCTGCATCGCGATCTCGGTGTCGCTGGCGCGCGCGCCGGGCGGCAGGTCGGCCAGCGCCAGCACCTCGAACCCCGCGTCGCGGTATTTGCGGGCCGCCTCGGCCGCGCCGTCCCATGACGCGTCGACGGCGAAGCTCAGCGGGTAGGGAAAACTCGCCAGCGCGTCGAGCCCGATCGGGCTCGTGCCGTCGTCGATCAGGATGATCGCCATCAGCGGCTTGTCTTCGGGGTTGTCGAAGGGTTCGGCGTTCGCCTCGATCGCCCGCGCGCTTTCGGACTGCTCCGGTTCGGCCTCGATCAGCTCTTCCGGCGTGTCGGTGACCGACGGCAGGCGGTTGGTCGCGACGTTCTCGGCAAGGTTGCCGATCGTCTTGGCGGGCGGCTCTTCCTGTGCGGTTTCGGCCTCGGCTTCGGCGGCCCCGCCCATTGCGTCCGGCTCGGGCGGTTCCGTCATCGCCTCCGGCTCGGGGGGCTCGGTCACGGCCTCCGGCTCTTCGGCGAGGTCGAGGTCGGGAACGGCCGACGCCACGTCCGGCGCCGTCGCTTCGCCGTCCTGTTCGGGAAAGGCCGCGCTCTCGGCCTCGGCGCTTGGCGGAGCGGGCTGTTCGGGATCGACGGAAATGGACTGCTCCCCGGCGTCTTCGACCGGCGCGTCCGGCACGGCCGAAGACGTGCCGACGGCGGGCGCCTCCGGTTCGCTGGCGGCGCTCATGCCGCTGTCCTCGGCGATGACCTGCGGCGCGGTCAGGTTGGCGTCCGCCATGCCGGTCTCGGGAACTGCGGCGGACTCCATGTCCGACTCGGCGATCGAACTCAGATCGTCGGGCGCGGGGGCGCCGACCTCGGGCGTCTCCCCGGCCTGCGGCGGGGCGTCCGGCTCTGAACTGAGGGTTGCGGGGACATCGTCGCGCGCGCCGTTGAACTCGGACCCCGCGGGCACGTCGACCCCGGCCGCCTCGGGCGCGGAAGGACCGGGAACGCCCGTCGCCAGCGACGCCGCGCCAAGCCCCACCGCGCACACCACCGTACCCGTGACGATCCCACCCAAAAAACCTTGTGCCATGTCCGTTTCACCCTCTCACAGTCTCTGCGCCCCTTGACGCTGCCTGCCAAGCCTGAACAAGTATACCGCGACCGGCCCCCCGGCCTCCACCCCCCAATCGCGCGAGGCGCAGGATGCTGCTGCTGATAGATAACTACGACAGTTTCACCTATAATCTCGTCCATTACGTGGGCGAACTGGGCGCGCAGGCGATCGTGCGCCGCAACGACGCGCTCAGCGTCGAGGAGGCGATGGCGATGCGGCCCGCGGGCATCCTGCTCTCGCCCGGCCCCTGCACTCCGGACGAGGCGGGCATCTGCCTCGACCTTGTCAAGGCCGCCGCCGAGGCGCGCGTGCCGCTGCTCGGGGTCTGCCTCGGGCACCAGGCGATCGGGCAGGCCTTCGGCGGGCGCGTGGTGCGCCATTCCGAGATCGTGCACGGCAAGATGGGGCTCGTCCAGCACCGGCAGGAGGGCGTCTTCGCCGACCTGCCCTCGCCCTTCGAGGCGACGCGCTATCACAGCCTCGTGGTCGAACGCGACAGCCTGCCCGACGCGCTCACGGTGACGGCGGAACTGGCGGACGGGACGATCATGGGTCTGCAACACGCGGATCTGCCGATCCACGGCGTGCAGTTCCACCCCGAATCGATCGCCTCGCAGCATGGACACGCGCTGCTCGGGAATTTCCTGAAGCTGTTGCCCCAGACCCCCGGCGAGGCGGCATGAGCGACGGAATGAAATCCCTGATCGGGGCCGCCGCCGACCGCCCGCTGAGCCGACAGGAGGCCGAAACCGCCTTTGCGCTGCTGTTCGACGGCGAAGCCACGCCAAGCCAGATGGGCGGCTTCCTCATGGCGCTGCGCACCCGCGGCGAGACGGTCGACGAATACGCCGCCGCCGCCGCCGTGATGCGCGCCAAGTGCAAGCCGGTGCGCGCGCCCGAGGGCGCGATGGACATCGTTGGCACCGGCGGCGACGGCAAGGGCACGCTCAACATCTCGACCGCCGCCGCCTTCGCGGTCGCGGGTGCGGGCGTGCCGGTGGCCAAGCACGGCAACCGCAATCTCAGCTCGAAATCGGGGGCGGCGGACGCGCTCGGGCAGATGGGCGTCAACGTGATGGTCGAACCCGACGTGGTCGAGGCCGCGCTGAACGCCGCCGGGATCGCCTTCATGATGGCGCCGATGCATCACCCCGCGATGGCCAATGTCGGCCCGGTGCGCGCGGAACTGGGCACACGCACCATCTTCAACATCCTCGGGCCGCTGACCAACCCGGCGGGCGTGAGACGGCAACTGACCGGCGCGTTCTCGCGCGACCTGATCCGCCCGATGGCCGAGACGCTGGGCCGGCTCGGGTCCGAGCGCGCCTGGCTCGTCCACGGCAGCGACGGCACCGACGAGATGACGATCACCGGCGTCACCTGGGTCGCCGCACTCGAGGCGGACGGAACCGTCCGCGAGACCGAGTTGCATCCCGAGGATTTCGGCCTACCTGTGCATCCGTTCGAAGACATCCTCGGCGGCACGCCCCAGGAGAACGGCGCCGCATTCCGCGCGCTGCTCGACGGGGCGCCGGGGGCCTATCGCGACGCGGTGCTGCTCAACGCGGCGGCCGCCCTTGTCATCGCGGAACGCGCGTCCGACCTTGCGACCGGGGTGGCGCTGGCGCGCGAGAGCATCGACAGCGGCGCGGCGCTGACCTGCCTGCGCACGCTGGCGAAAATCACATCGGAGAAAGCATGACCACACCCAGCATCCTTGAACGGATCAAGACCTACAAGCTCGAAGAGATCGCCGCCGCCAAGGCCGAAACGCCCATCGAGGAGATGCAGGAACGGGCGCGCGCCGCGCCCGAAGTGCGCGATTTCCAGGACGCGCTCCTCCAGGCGAGCAAGCAGGGCTACGGTCTTATCGCGGAGATCAAGAAGGCCAGCCCGTCCAAGGGCCTGATCCGCGAGGATTTCGATCCCGCAACACTGGCCAAGGCCTACGAGGACGGCGGCGCGACCTGCCTCAGCGTGCTGACCGACACGCCCAGCTTCCAGGGCGCCAAGGAGCATCTGACCGAAGCGCGCGCCGCCTGCGCCCTGCCGGTGCTGCGCAAGGAATTCATGTATGACCCCTACCAGGTGGCCGAGGCCCGAGCGCTCGGGGCGGATTGCATCCTGATCATCATGGCCAGCGTCGACGACGCCGAGGCCGCCGCCCTCGAGGCCGCCGCCGCCGATTGGGGCATGGGCGCGATCATTGAGGTCCATAACGAAACCGAACTTGAACGCGCCGCGCTGCTCGAGTCCAGGATGATCGGCATAAACAACCGTGATCTCAACACCTTCGAGACGTCTCTTGACACAACCCGCAGGTTGTCGCGCCTGGCGCCGATCGACGCGCTGCTGATCTGCGAAAGCGGCCTGAACAGCGCAGCGGACCTCGACGATATCGCGCGCTTCGGCGCGCGCTGCTTCCTGATCGGCGAAACCCTTATGCGCGCCGATGACGTCACCGTGGCGACCCGCGCGATCCTCGCCGACCCGGTGAACCGCGGAGGCGTCTGATGCCCGAACAGCCCGGCGGCCTGACCCATTTCGACGCCAAGGGCGACGCCCACATGGTCGACGTCTCGGCCAAGCCCGTGACCGAACGGATCGCGACCGCCGAATGCCACATCAGCATGACGCCGCAAACCCTTGAAATCGCGTCCGAAGGGCGCGCCAAGAAGGGCGACGTGCTGTCGGTTGCGCGGCTTGCCGGCATCATGGGCGCGAAACGCACGGCCGACCTGATCCCGCTCTGCCATCCGCTGCCGTTGTCGAAGGTGGCGCTCGATCTCAGCTTCGACCCGGACCTGCCGGGTGTGCGCATCAAAGCCACGGTCAAGACCACCGGGCGCACTGGCGTGGAGATGGAGGCGCTCACCGCCGCCTCGACCGCCGCATTGACGGTCTATGACATGCTCAAGGCGGTGGACCGCGCCATGCAGATCGGGGGCCTGCGCGTGATCCTGAAAGATGGCGGAAAATCAGGGCGGTACAGCGCGACATGATCACGGTTGCCCAGGCGCTTGACCATCTCTTCGCGCTGGCGCCGCGGATGCCGCAGGAAGACGCGCCGCTGGTCAGGGCCGCGGGCCGGACGCTGGCGCGCGACGTGGCGGCAAGGCGCGACCAGCCCCCCTTCGACGCCTCCGCGATGGACGGCTACGCGGTCCGCTCCGAAGACGTCGCGCAGGGCGCGCGGCTCACCGTCATCGGCGAGGCGGCGGCGGGCCACCGCTTTGCCGGGGCCGTCGGGCGGGGCGAAGCGGTGCGCATCTTCACCGGCGCGCCAATGCCCGAAGGCAGCGACCGGGTCGTGATCCAGGAGGACGTCACGCGCGCGGACGCGCGCATCACGCTCAGCGCGCCCGAAGACGCCGCGCCCCACGTGCGCGCCGCGGGCGGGGATTTCCGCGCCGGGGCCGCGATGAGCGCGCCTCGCCGGCTGCGCCCCGAGGACATCGCGCTGCTGGCGGCGATGAACGTGGCCCGCGTCCCGGTGGCGCGCAAACCGCGCGTCGCGATCATCGCCACCGGGGATGAGCTCGTCATGCCGGGCGAGGATCCGGGGCCGGACCAGATCATCGCCTCCAACTCATTCGGGTTGAAGGCGCTGCTCGATCAGCACGGGGCCGAGGCGCGTCTGCTGCCGATCGCGCGCGACACCGTTCCCGCGCTCGAGACGGCGTTCGACCTCGCGCGCGACGCCGATCTCGTGCTCACCATCGGCGGCGCTTCGGTCGGGGATCACGACCTCGTCGGCAGCGTCGCCGAAAGCCTCGGGATGGAGCGCAGCTTCTACAAGATCGCGATGCGTCCGGGCAAACCCCTGATGGCCGGGCGGATGAACGATGCGATGATGATAGGACTGCCGGGAAATCCCGTCTCCGCAATGGTTTGCGGCTATGTCTTCGTGTTACCCGTGTTGCGCGCGATGCTCGGGTTCGCACCCGAAGCCGCGCCGCGCCAAAGCGCCCCGCTCGCGGCGGATATCCCCGCGAATGGCGCGCGCGAACACTATATGCGCGCCACGTTCGACCCCGACGACGCCCTGCGCGCCGAGACCCGGCAGGACAGCGCGCTGCTGGCGGTGCTCGCCTCGGCCGACGCGCTACTCGTCCGGCCGCCGGGCGATGGCCCGCGCAAGGCCGGCGACATGGTCGACTACCTCGCGCTCTGACCGCGCGGGCGGCATGTATTGACACAAAACGGGAACATGGGTAGAACAAAAAGACCCCGCCCCGTGGAGAGGATCAAGGCATGTTGACCAAGAAGCAGTTGGATTTGCTGGATTACATCAACAAATGCGTGCAGCGGAACGGCGTTCCGCCCAGTTTCGATGAAATGAAGGACGCGCTCGATCTGCGCTCCAAGTCCGGCATCCACCGCCTGATCACCGCGCTGGAGGAGCGCGGCTTCATCCGCCGCCTCGCCCATCGCGCCCGCGCGCTCGAGATCGTCAAGCTCCCCGAAAGCCTCGGCGGCGCGCCCACGACAGGCTTCGCGCCCCGCGTGATCGAAGGCGACCGCCCTGCGGCGAAGATACCGGCCAACGCGCTCGGCGTCGAGGCGGTGCACGCGCTGGAGCTGCCGGTGATGGGGCGCATCGCCGCCGGCGTCCCGATCGAGGCGATCCAGCACGCCTCGCACAATGTGGCGGTGCCCGGCGCGATGGTCAGCGGGCCGGGCGAACATTACGCGCTCGAGGTCAGGGGCGACTCGATGATCGACGCGGGCATCAACGACGGCGATGTCGTGGTGATCCGCGAGACCAGCACCGCCGATAACGGCGATATCGTCGTGGCGCTGGTCGAGGATCAGGAGGCCACGCTCAAGCGGTTCTTCCGCCGCGGCGGCGCCATCGCGCTGGAGGCGGCGAACCCTGCCTACGAGACGCGCGTGCTGCCCGGCGACAAGGTCAAGGTGCAAGGCCGCCTCGTCGGACTGATCCGCACCTACTGATGGCTCAACGCCGGTTCCAGGGCCGATCGCCGGTGCGCTCGCGCGCGCTGACGACGCGCAGCCCCGCCTGCCCGGCATAAAGCGCGAGCGCCCCTGTCTGGCGCAGGGTGCCGGGATGGATCACGGTGCAGGCCAACCCCTCGGGCGGGTCGGTGTTGAACACCAGCCAGTCCGTCGCGGCGCATCCCGTCAACGCCTTCGCGGCGCGCTTGCCCCGCACCATTGTGATCGCCACGCCCCCCGGCAGGACGGCGGGCCAGCGCGCCGCCGCTTCTTCCTGCTCTGCCGGATCGCCGTCATTCTCAAGCCAGTTGCGCGCGATGAACCCCGCGCCGCGCGGCGTGCTGAGCGCGCGGCCCGAAGGCGTCATCACCCCGACAAGTCCGCCGGTGTCGGCGATAAGCGCATCGGGCCGCTGCGCCTGACTCCAGAGGGCGAGCGCCGCGAGCATCGGCAGCGCGCCCAACACGCGCGCGCGCCCCTGCCAGAGCACCGCGAAAAGCGCCCCGAGCGCCAGCAGCGGCAGCACCGCCGGATCGGGGCTGACCACCGTGCCGCGCGCGCCGTCGAGGTCCGCGATCCAATGCGCGACGCCGAGAATCCAGCGCAGCCCCAGCCCCATGAGCCAGAGCCCGACCCATTCCAGCCCGACGGGCAGCAGGCAGGCCGCCAGCACCGCCGCCGGCATCACCAGCGCCCCCATCAGCGGCACGGAGGCGAGGTTGGCGATCAGGCCATAATGCGCGAACTGGTTGAAATGCGCCGCCGCGATCGGCGCCGTCGCCAGCCCCGCCACGGCCGAGGACACCACCACCGCCAGCACCGGACGCCCCCAGCGCGGCAGCCGCGTGTCGCGCCCGCTCATCCAGCCGAACACCGCGACCAGCGCGGTGGTCGCGGCGAACGACATCTGGAATCCCGGCCCGAGCAGCGCCTCGGGCCGCAGACAGAGCACGATCACCGCCGCCAGCGCCACCGCCCGCAGGCTGAGCGCGCGGCGATCCAGCATCACCGCGACCAGCATCACCGCCACCATGACGAAGGCCCGCTCGGTCGCGACGTTCCCGCCCGACAGCAAGAGATAACCCGCCGCCGCGCAGAGCGCGACCGCCGCCGCCAGTCGCTTGATCGGCAAGCGCAGCGCGATCCACGGCACGGCGGCCAGAGCGAGACGCAGCGCGGCGAAGACGAACCCGGCGAGCAGCCCCATATGCAGCCCCGAGATCGCCAGAAGATGCGCGAGGTTCGACACCCGAAGCGCCCTGAGCGTGTCCTGCCCGATGCCCGAGCGATCGCCGGTCATGATCGCCGCCGCAAAGCCGCCGATCTCGCCCGAGAGCGCCGTCTGCACCCGTTTCGAGAGCGCCATGCGCGCGGCGAAGAGCGGCTGCCGCCCGTCGGGCGGAGCCAGCGCCATCAGCGGCGCGCGGCCATATCCCACCGCGCCCAGGCCCTGAAACCAGGCGTGGCGCTGGAAGTCGAACCCGCCAGGCTCCACCGGCCCGCCGGGCGGCGATAGATGACCGGTGGTCATCACCCGAAGCCCCGGGCGCGGCGTCGCGCCGGGGATGTCCGAATGCAGCGACAGGCGCACGCGCGACGGCGTGCGCGCGGGCGCGACGTCGCGCAGCACGACCTCGTCCAGCGTGACGCGAACCGCGTCGCTGCCCGAGCGGTCGATGCCCACGATCCGCCCCTCGACCGGACCGTAATAGCGCCAGCCGAGCACCGGCCCCGAGACCGTCTGAGCGCGCAGCCCCGCGATCAGCACGCCCGCGATGACCAGCGCCGCGCCCACGGCCAGCGGCGACGCCGCCTCGCCCAGGACGCGCCGGCCCAGCAGCAGCGCCACCAGCGCGAGCGCCAGCGCGGCGTACACGGCCGGCCCCGGCTCCGTCCCGAGCGCGAAATAGACGCCGATCCCGCAGGCGAGACAGACCGGCGCCCAGCCGATCAGATGCCCGCGCTGCGCGAGCAACGCGCCGCGCAGGGAGGACGGGATCGCCGGCACTTGTTTCCCCTCCAACGGGCCGATAGATACGAAACCGAAATTATCCCCCCATCGTTACCGAAAGGTTAACCGCGCCCATGCCCCAAAAGGTCGTGACCCGCTTCGCCCCGTCGCCCACCGGCTATCTGCATATCGGCGGCGCGCGCACCGCGCTCTTCAACTGGCTCTTCGCGCGCGGCAACGACGGCGCTTTTCTTCTGCGGATCGAGGACACGGACCGCGCGCGCTCCACCCCCGAGGCGACGCAGGCCATCCTCGACGGCATGGCCTGGCTGGGGCTTGACCATGACGGCGAGGCGATCAGCCAGGCCGCCCGCGCCGAGCGTCACGCCGAGGTCGCGCACCAGATGCTCGCCGCCGGCGCCGCCTACAAGTGCTTTTCCACGCAGGAGGAAATCCAGGCCTTCCGCGAGGCCGCCCGCGCCGAGGGCCGCTCGACCCTCTTCCAGAGCCCGTGGCGCGACGCCGATCCCGCGACGCATCCCGACGCCCCCTTCGCCCTGCGCATCAAGGCCCCGCGCGACGGCGCGACGGTGATCCGCGACGCGGTGCAGGGCGACGTGACGATCCGCAACGACCAGCTTGACGACATGGTGCTGCTGCGCTCGGACGGCTCGCCGGTCTACATGCTCGCCGTCGCGGTGGACGATCACGACATGGGCGTGACCCATGTGATCCGCGGCGACGACCACCTAAACAACGCCGCGCGGCAGATGCTGATCTACGAGGCGATGGGCTGGCCGCTGCCCGTCTACGCGCATATCCCGCTGATCCACGGCCCCGACGGCAAGAAGCTGAGCAAGCGGCACGGCGCGCTCGGGGTCGCGGAATACCGCGACATGGGCTATCCGGCGTCCGGGATGCGCAACTACCTCGCGCGGCTGGGCTGGAGCCACGGCGACGCGGAGTTCTTCACCGACGCCGAGGCGCGGGAATGGTTCGATCTCGACGGGATCGGCAAATCGCCGGCGCGGTTCGACTTCAAGAAACTCGACAATCTCTGCGGGCGCCACATCGCGGCGACGGATGATGCTGCGCTGCTGCATGAACTCGCGGAGTTCCGCGCCGCCACCGGCCTGCCGCCCTTGAGCGAAGAAAAAAACGCGCTCATGGCGAAGGGGATGTATTGTCTGAAAGAGCGCGCGAAGACCTACCCGGAACTCCTTGAAAAGGCCGAATTCATCCTCGCGGACCGGCCGATCGTCCCGGATGGGAAAGCCGCGGCGCAGTTGACGCCCGAGGCGCGCGCGCTGCTCGGAGAATTGACGCCGCACATGCAAAATGCTAGGTGGGAGCGCGAAAGTCTGGAGGCGGCGGCCAATGCATTCGCCGCCGAAAAGGAGATCACGTTCGGCAAGCTGGCGGGCCCGATGCGGGCCGCTCTCGCCGGGCGCAGCGCAACACCGAGCGTGTTCGACATGATGCTGGTGCTGGGGCCGCAGGAAACCCTCGCCCGGCTGGATGAGGCCGCACGGGAAGAGGGCTGAGCCGACCGCCGCCCCCACCCCGGCCTGCCGGAAATGCCGCCCCCGCCCGCGCGGTCGGGGCCACCAAAGGGAGTACGCCGCATGGGCGAAAGCAAGAAATCCGCGACACTCAGCATCGACGGCAAGGACTACGACCTGCCCGTTTTCTCCCCCACCGCGGGGCCGGACGTGATCGACATCCGCAAGCTCTACGCGCAGGCGGGCGTCTTCACCTACGATCCCGGCTTCACCTCGACGGCGAGCTGCGACAGCACGATCACCTTCATCGACGGCGACAAGGGCGAATTGCTGCACCGCGGCTATCCGATCGGCCAGCTGGCCGAGAAATCGCATTACCTCGAGGTCTGCTACCTGCTGCTCTACGGCGATCTGCCCTCGGCCGCGCAGCTCGAGGATTTCGAGGCCCGCGTCACCCATCACACGATGATCCACGAACAGATGATGTATCTGTTCCGCGGCTTCCGTCGCGACGCGCACCCGATGGCGATCATGGTCGGCGTCGTCGGCGCGCTCAGCGCCTTCTACCACGACAGCACCGACATCAACGACCCCTGGCAGCGCGAGGTCGCCTCGGTGCGGATGATCGCCAAGATGCCGACCATCGCCGCGATGGCCTATAAATACACGATCGGTCAGCCCTTCGTCTATCCGCGCAACGATCTCGACTATGCGTCGAACTTCCTGCGCATGTGCTTTGCCGTCCCCGCCGAGGATTACGAGGTCAACCCGATCCTGAGCCGCGCGATGGACCGCATCTTCACGCTGCACGCCGATCACGAACAGAACGCCTCCACCTCGACGGTGCGGCTGGCCTCCTCCTCGGGCGCGAACCCGTTTGCCTGCATCGCCGCCGGCGTCGCCTGCCTCTGGGGGCCGGCGCATGGCGGCGCCAACCAGGCCTGCCTCGAAATGCTCAAGGAGATCGGCACACCCGACCAGATCCCCGAATACATCAAGCGCGCCAAGGACAAGGACGACCCGTTCCGCCTCATGGGCTTCGGGCACCGCGTCTACAAGAACTTCGATCCGCGCGCGACGGTGATGAAGCAGAGCGCCGACGAGGTGCTCGACCTTCTCGGGACCGACGACAACCCCACCTTGCAGGTGGCCAAGGAGCTTGAGAAACAGGCGCTCGAGGACGATTACTTCATCGAGAAGAAGCTCTTCCCCAACGTCGACTTCTATTCCGGCATCATCCTCGAGGCGATGGGCTTCCCGACCTCGATGTTCACGCCGATCTTCGCGGTCAGCCGCACGGTCGGCTGGATCTCGCAGTGGAAGGAAATGATCGCCGACCCGCAACTCAAGATCGGTCGGCCGCGCCAGCTCTACCACGGCGCGACGCTGCGCGACTACGTCGATATCGAGGACCGCTGAGGCCCTGTGCGGCGCGCTTCAATGTCGCGCCGCATATCATTCTTCTTGCTTGAAATATCCTCGCCGAAGGCGATGAGTGTTTCTACCGCCCTTCGAACTTCGCCTCGCGCTTCTCCATGAACGCGACCACGCCCTCCTTGAAGTCGCGCGACTTTCCGCAGGCGCCCTGCAATTTCGCCTCGAGTTCGAGCTGCGCCCCCAGCGCATTGTCCCAGGACCCGCGTATCGCGCTTTTCAGCGCTCCGTAGGCCTGTATCGGCCCGCGCGCGAGATGCGCCGCGCGGGCGCGCCAGTGGGCGTCGAAATCATCGTCCGCCACCGCCTCCCAGATCATGCCCCAGTCGCTGGCCTGCCGCGCACTGATCGGTTCGGCGAACAGGGCCGCGCCCATCGCCTTGGCCGCGCCCATCTGGCGGGGCAGCCAGTAGGTGCCGCCCGCGTCCGGAATGAGGCCGATGCGGGTGAACGCCTGCATGAACACCGCGCTTTCGGTCGCGATCACCACGTCCGCCGCCAGCGCGAGGTTGGCCCCCGCCCCGGCGGCAGGACCGTTGACGGCGCAGATCGTCGGCACGGGGCACTCGGAAATGGCGCGCAGCATCGGCACGTATTCCTCGCGCAGCACCCGCTCGATATCGAGCGACGCGGCGCTGCCCGCATCCCTCAGGTCCTGCCCCGAGCAGAAGGCCCGCCCGGTCCCGGTCAGCACCAGCACATGCGCGCGCCGCCCCGCCTCGGTGGCGGCGTCGGTGATCTCGGCGCGCATCTGCGTGTTGAGCGCGTTCATCCGGTCCGGCCGGTTCAGCCGCAGGATGGCGATATCGTCGGTGATCTCGAAGGCGATGGTCTGGTAGTCTTTCACGGGCCGCGCGCTCCTCGGGGCTGCAATCGCGGCCATAGGACGCGAAATCGCCCGCCAGGGAAAGGAAAACCCCGCGTCAGCCGTCCAGAATGTCGTGCAGGCGCGCTTCCTCGGCCTCGCTCAGCGTCTCGGCGCGATCGGGCGTCGCCCCGGCGCGGCGCCGCAGATAGGCGAACGCGAAACCGCCCCCCAAGAGCAGCATCAAGGGCCCGGCGAGCCAGAGCGCCAGCGTGCTGCCCTCCATCCGGGGATTCAGCAGCACGTATTCCCCGTAACGGTCGACGATGAACGCCACCACCTCGGCGTCGCTGTCACCGGCCAGCAGCCGGTCGCGCACCAGCACGCGCAGGTCATGCGCCAGCGCGGCGTTGGAATCGTCGATGCTCTCGTTGCGGCAGACAAGGCAGCGCAGCCCGCTCGAAATCTCGCGCGCCCGCGCCTCGAGCGCGGGATCGTCCAGCATCTCGTCCGGCTGCACCGCAAAGACCGGCGCGGCCAGCAGGCAAAGCAGGGCGATGAGCCGCCTCATTCCGCGGCCACCGCCGCCGGGGCCGCGCGCCGCGCGCCCGCCGCCACGCGGTAACGCCGGTCGCTGAGCGACAAGAGCCCCCCAAGAGCCATCAGGAGCGCCCCGCCCCAGATCCATCCCGCCAGCGGTTTGACATAGGTGCGCACGGCCCAGCCGCCGCCCTCCTGCTCATCCCCGATCACGACGTAGACGTCGCGCAACGGGGTGCTGTTGATCGCCGCTTCGGTCGTGGGCATCCGCGCGACGGGGTAGAAGCGTTTCTCGGGATGCATCCGCGCGATCACGCTGCCCCCCTTTGCCAGCGTGAAATCGCCCGTCGTCGAGATGTAGTTCGGCCCCTCCACCTCGCGCACGTCGTCCAGCCTGACGGTATAACCCGCCACCTCGAAGCTGTCGCCGAGATTGGCGACGCGGATATCCTCGACCTGCCAGGCCATCACGGCAGCGATCCCCGCCATGGTGACGCCAAGCCCGCCATGCGCAAACGCCTTGCCCCAGTCGGCGCGCGGCAGGCGGCGCAACCGGCGCAGCCGATCCTTGGCCTGCCCGGCGCGCGACAGGATGTCGAGCGCCGCGCCCGTGATCAACCATGTCCCGAGCATGAGACCCACCGGCCCCAGCGCGCTGCGCCCGGTCTGCATCGCCCAGGCCACCAGCCCCACCGCCGCCGCCAGCGCCAGCGCCGGCGTCAACGTGCGCAACGCGCGCCCGATACTGCCGCGCTTCCACGGCAGCATCGCGCCGACGGGCAACACGATCCCGATAAGAACCATGAAGGGCGTGAACGCCATGTTGAAGAAGGGCGCGCCGACCGACAGCTTGCGGTCAAAGAACATCTCCGCGATCAGCGGCCAGATGGTGCCGATGAAGACAATGAAACAGGCCACGCCCAGCAGCAGGTTGTTCACCACCAGCATGGACTCGCGGCTGGTGAGCGAAAACACCCCGCGCGCCTGCATCGCCCCGGCCCGCGCCGCGAAAAGCATGAGCCCCGCCATCATGAAGAACGCGGTGATCCCCAGCAGGAACACCCCCCGTTCGGGATCGTTGGCGAAGGCGTGTACGCTGGTCAGCACGCCCGAGCGCGTGATGAAAGCCCCGATCATCGAAAAGCCGAAGGCGACGATCGCCAGCAGCATCGTCCAGCTCTTGAGGCTCTCGCGCTTCTCCACGACCACGGCGGAATGCAGCAGGGCGGCGGAGATCAGCCAGGGCATGAAGCTTGCGTTCTCGACGGGGTCCCAGAACCAGAACCCGCCCCAGCCCAGCTCGTAATAGGCCCACCATGACCCCAGCGCGATGCCCACGGTCAGGAACATCCACGCCGCGAGCGTGTAGGGCCGCACCCAGCGCCCCCAGGCGGCGTCCACGCGCCCCTCGATCAGCGCCGCGACGGCGAAACTGTAGGTCATCGAAAGCCCGACATAGCCGAGGTAGAGGAACGGCGGATGAAAGGCGAGCCCCGGATCCTGCAACAGCGGGTTGAGATCCTGCCCATCGAAGGGCGGCGCGGCCAGCCGCAGGAACGGGTTGGACGTGAAGATGAGAAAGCCCAGGAACGCGGCGCCGATCCAGCCCTGCACCGCCAGCACCCGCGCCCGCAGCCCCGGCGGCAGGTTGCCCCCGAACCACGCCACGCAGGCGCCGAACAGCGTCACGATCAGCACCCAGAGCAGCATCGAGCCCTCGTGGTTGCCCCAGACGCCGGTGATCTTGTAGAGCATCGGTTTCGCCGAATGGCTGTTGAGCGTGACCAGCCGAAGCGAGAAATCCGAGGTGACGAAGGCCCATGTGAGCGCGGCGAAACTGCCCGCAACCAGCAGGAACTGCGCGCTCGCCGCCGGGGCGGCAAGCGCCATCCAGCCGGGCCAGCGCCTCTCGGCCCCGATCAACGGCACCACCGCCTGCACGCATGCGACGCAGAGCGCGAGGATCAGGGCGAAATGGCCAAGCTCGGTAATCATGCCCTGCGTTATAGGGCGCGCGCGCGTTCGGGCCAATCGCAATCAACGCGCGGCCCGGTCACAATTTGTCGCGGGCGGATCAGCCGCGCGCGGCCCGCCGCCAGTCCTCGAGCGCGGGATTGGCGTCGGCCGGCGCGGGCGCGGCCGGCTCCTCGCTCCGCAGCGCGTCCAGCGCCTCGACATTGGCGATCACCTGCGGCGTGCGCGCCAGCGTGCCGGCGATGCTGCGGCGGAACTCCTGACCCTTCAACTGGTGGCGCGCTCCGAAATAGAAGGACACGATCACGCCCAGCAGCCACCAGAGCGGCTCGGGCACCAGCGCAACCCCCTGCATCCGCGAGGAGAACCAAACCGGATCGACCATCGCCGCCACGAACAGGCCCAGCGTCCCCAGCGCCAGCGCCGGGCGCGGCAGGCGGTTCACCCCGTCCATGAAGCGATCGAAGGCGCCGCGATCGTCCCGTGCGAACTCGGCCGCGTGCTGCGCCAGCGCCTGCGCGCGCTCATCCGTGCGCCGCTGCGCGCCGGCTTCGGCGTTCTCGCGAAAGACCTCGGCGGTTTCCGCCACCACGTTGCGCCCCGACCCGAACAGCGCCTGCATCAGCTTCCCGATCAGCCCCATTGCGCGACCCTCGCGGCGAACTCGCCCGCGCTCAGGTGATAGCGCGGCGCGATGAACTCCTCGGCCCGCCTGATCCAGCCGCCCTTGCCGCCCGCGCGGGTGCGGGCGTATTTGCGGCTGGCCGGACGGCGGTCGGCAAGGCGGAAATAGTAGTTGCGCCGCGCGATTCCGTAGGCGTCGGCAAGGTGGCCGGGCGCCACCGCGGCGGCCTGTTCGGCGGCGGCGATGGTCTGCGGCCCGATCGCGCCGTCGACGGCGATGGCGTGTCCCATCTGGCGCAGCAGCCGTTGCAGGATCTTCACCGCGTTCGCGCCCGCGTTCACATACATGTCGAACACGCTGGGCTGAAGGGCCGCGGGCAACTCCCCGATGCGCGGCCGCTCGAAGTAGTGCCGCACAAAGATCGCCTCGGCCTGCGCGGGGCTTAGCGCGGCCACGTCCGCCACGTCCACGTCCCCGTCGCGGTCGAGGTCGAGCCCCAGCCGGCGCATCGTATGGATGGTGACGCCATGATTGGTCGCCCCGCCCGGATCGTCCGGGTCGTTGACGAAGCCGCCCTCGCGGGCGACGATTTCCTTGGCGATATCTGCGACGGTTCTCATGCGGCGGCCTTTCTGCGACCCTCGGGGAAGACGAGGGAACAGGCTGGCGCTCAGCGGTTAAACCGACGTTTACCCATCGCCCGCAGGCGGCTGGTAAACGCCCTGGTCCTTCAGCGCGTCGGTCACTTCGCGGGGCATGTAGCTCTCGTCGTGCTTGGCGAGGATCTCGGTCGCGGTGAAGACCCGACCGTCATAGGTGCCAAGCCCGACCATGCCCTGCCCCTCCTCGAAGAGATCGGGCAGCACGCCGGCGTATTCCACCGGTACGGACCCGCCGCCATCGGTCACGCTGAAACGCACCACCTCGCCCTGCCCGCGCCGCAGGCTGCCTTCCTCGACCAGCCCGCCGATGCGGAACACCTCCGCCGGCCCGGGCGGTTCGGCCAGTACGGCCGAGGGCGCGCGAAACAGGTTGATCCCGTCGCGCATCGCGTAACCGATCAGCGAGGTCGCCATGATCAGCGCGACCGCCGCCACGACGATGACCTGGATGCGGCGCTTTTTCTTGAGCGATTTCATCGGCCGGCCTGCAAAGCTCAGGGAAAGACGGGCGCGAGCATCAGGCCCGCCGTCTCCTCCTCACCTAACATCAGGTTGGCGTTCTGCAAGGCCTGCCCGCTCGACCCCTTGGTGAGGTTGTCGAGCGCCGCGATGACGATGGCGCGCCCCTCGATGCGGTCGCCCGAGACGCCGATATGGCAGAAATTGCTGCCCCGCACGTGGCGCGTGCTGGGATGCTGGCCGAAGGGCAGCACCTGCAGGAACGGCTCGTCCGCGTAGGCGTCCATCAGCGCGGCGTGAATGTCCTTCGCCTCGCCCTTGACGTAAACAGTGGCCAGTATCCCCCTGTTTGCAGGCAACAAATGCGGCGTGAACTGGACTTTCACCTCGCGCCCGGCAATGGTCGAAAACTCCTGGTCGAACTCCGCAAGGTGCCGGTGCGTCCCGCCGACGCCATAGGCGTGCGCGCCTTCCGACAACTCCGCATGCAGCAAATTTTCCCTGAGGCTGCGCCCCGCCCCGCTCACCCCGGTCTTGAGGTCGATGATGATGTCGTCGAGGTCGATCAGCCCGCCTGCGATCAAAGGCCGCAGCGCGAATTGCCCGGTCGCCGCGTTGCAGCCGGTCCCGGCCACCAGCCGCGCGCCGCGAATCTGCTCGCGGTAGAACTCGGTCAGCCCATAAACCGCCTCGGCCTGTTGATCGAGCGCGGCGTGCGCGCCGCCATACCAGCGCGCGTATTCCTCCGGGTCGCGCAGCCGGAAATCGGCGGAAAGGTCCACGATCTTCAGCGTTTTCGGCAGATCGCGGATCACCGCCTGGCTGGTCGCGTGCGGCAGCGCGCAGAAACAGAGGTCGATGCCGGAAAAATCGATCTCCTCGATGGTCACGAGGTCCGGCAGGTCGAGGTGGCGCAGATGCGGGAACGCCTGAGCCATCGGCTGCCCGGCCTTGGAATGGGCCGACAGCGCCGCGATGCGCATCGAGGGATGCGTGGCGATCAGCCGGACAAGCTCCGCCCCGGTATAGCCCGAGGCGCCGAGGATCGCGATGGAATGGGTCATATGGCTTCCCCTGTCTGACGCACCGGGTTCTAGGCGAGACGACGAACGCCCGCAAGGGCGCGAGGAGCGCGCGCTCAGGCCGCCTCGAACGCGATCGGGCGGCGCATGAACTGCGTCGCTCGGTCCGACACGCGCTTCGGCTCGCCCGTGGTGAGATAGGCGCTCCCGCCCGCCTCCCCGGTCATGCCCGGATGGCGCGTCAGGTAATCCGCAAGGCTCTCGGCGACCAGCGCCGCCTGGCTGAACACGCGCACCTCCGGCCCCAGCGCCTGCTGGAACGCCTCCTGCAACAGCGGGTAATGCGTGCAACCCAGTACCGCCGCCTCGGGCTGCGGCATCTTGCGCCTGAGCGCGTCGACATGGCTGCGCACCAATGCTTCGGCGAGGATCATGTCGCCCTCCTCGATGGCGTCCACCACGCCGCCGCAGGACTGCGCCTCGACATCGACGCCGATGGCGCGGAAGGCCAGTTCGCGCTGGAAGGCGCGGCTCATCACCGTGGCGGGCGTGGCGAAGAGCGCGACATGCTTGACCTCCACCTCGCGCGGCGGCGAATTGTCGCCCCATTGCCGTTCGGTCAGCGCCTCGATCAGCGGCACGAAGACGCCCAGCACGCGCTTGCCCTGCGGCACGCCGCCCTCCTGTATCCGGCGCAGCGCGGCGGCCGAGGCGGTGTTGCAGGCCAGCACCACCAGGTCGCAGCCCATGTCCCAGAGCCGCTCGACCCCCGCGCGGGTGAGCGCGGTCACATCGTCCGCCGGACGCACGCCGTATGGCGCGTTGGCGTTGTCCCCGAGATAGATGAAATCCACCTCGGGCAGCCGCGCCTGCACCGAATCGAGCACCGTCAGCCCGCCCAAACCGCTGTCGAATACGCCAACCGCCATCGCCTGTCCCCGTGATCCGCCGATGCCCCGCTCTTACGCCGCCCCGCGGGGGATTTCCATCGCGGATTTCGCGCGCCGGGCGCTATTGCGCCGCCTGCGCGACCCCGTCGCCACCCGCGCGGATCGCGCTCAGCAGGCTTTCGCGCGTCTTGGCCGCCTTGGCCTCATTCGCGGCCTTGACCGGCCCGAAACCCCGGATCGAGAGCGGCAGTTCGGCAAGCGCGATGATCAGGTCGCGCGTCTGGTCCGTCAGCAGCGGCAGCACCTCGCGCATGTCGGCCTCGTACTGCGTGATCAGGGCGCGCTCCATCCGCCGCTCGGCGCTGTAGCCGAAAGGATCGAACGGCGTGCCGCGCAGCCCCTTGAGTTTGGCCAGCAGACGCATCGGACGCTCCATCCAGGCGCCGAACTCGCGTTTCTGCGGCCGCCCGTCTGCGCCCTTGCGCGCCAGAAACGGCGGCGCGAGGTGAAAGCGCATGTCGAAGTCGCCCTCGAACTCCGCGCGCGCCTTGTCCCGCGTGTCGAGCAGCAGGCGCGCGACTTCGTATTCGTCCTTGTAGGACAGAAGCTTGTGATACCCCAGCGCGACCGCCTCGCGCACGCCCGCATCCTCGATGTCGTCCACCAGTGCGCGATAGCGTTTCGCCAGCCGCTCGCCCTGATAGGCGACCAGTTGATCGGCGCGAAACGCGATGCGCTCCTCCAGCGACTTCGGCAACTCGACCACGTTCGGCGCGGACACGCGCGCGGCCTCTTCGGGGTGAAGCGCCGCCCAACGGCCTACCTCGAACGCGCGCAGGTTCTTCTCGACCGCGGCGCCGTTCAGCGTGATCGCCTCCGCGATGGAGTCATGGCTCAGCGGGATCAGCCCGCGCTGCCACGCGGCGCCGAAGATCATCATGTTGGAAAAGATCGAATCCCCCATCACCGCGCGCGCCAGTTCGGTCGCATCGAAAAGCTGCACCGCCTCGCCCAGCCTCGACTCCAGCGCCAGCGCCAGCCGGTCGGCGGGCAGCCGGAACTCGGTGTCGCGGGTGAAATCGCCGGTGATGATCTCGTGGCTGTTGATCACGGCGCTCGTGCGCCCGCGCGCGGTGAGGCCCAGCGTCCGCGCCCCCGCGCTCACCACCAGGTCGCCGCCGATCAGCGCGTCGCATTCGCCCGTCGCGACCCGTATCGCGCTGATATCGCCCGGTTCCTCGGAGATGCGGCAATGGATATGAACCGCCCCGCCCTTTTGCGCGAGGCCGGCCATCTCCATCATGCCCGCGCCCTTGCCGTCGATCTGCGCGGCCTGTGCGAGCACCGCGCCGATGGTCACGACGCCGGTGCCGCCGACCCCGGTGATGACCACGTTATGCGTACCGTCGATCACCGGCAGGTCAGGGGCGGGCAGGTCGGGCAGCGTGAGGTCGGTCGTCGCGCCCTTGCGCATCTTCGCGCCGTGCAGCGTGACGAAGCTCGGGCAGAAGCCCTTGACGCAGCTGTAATCCTTGTTGCACGACGACTGGTCGATCGCCCGCTTGCGGCCCAGTTCCGTTTCGACCGGCACGATCGAGACGCAGTTCGACTGCACCCCGCAATCGCCGCAGCCCTCGCAGACATCCGTGTTGATGAACACCCGTTTGTCCGGGTCGGGAAACAGCCCGCGCTTACGGCGGCGGCGCTTCTCGGCGGCGCAGGTCTGGATATAGACGATGGCCGAGACGCCCTTGACCTCCGACATACGACCCTGCACGTCCATCAGCTCGGAGCGTTCCTTGATTTCAATGCCTTGCGGGAAGGCGTCAAAGTCGACATCTTCCTTTTCGTCATAGACGACGGCCAGCTCGCGCACGCCCATCGCCTTCAGTTCGCGCGCGATTCGCGGCGCGTCCAGCCCGCCCTCGTTGGGCTGCCCGCCGGTCATGGCCACGGCGTCGTTGTAGAGGATCTTGAAGGTGATGTTCACATCCGAGGCAAGCGCGGCGCGGATCGCCTGCACGCCCGAATGGTTGTAGGTGCCGTCGCCGAGGTTCTGGAACACGTGCCCGCGGGTGGAGAACGGAGCCTCGCCGATCCAGTTGGCGCCCTCGCCGCCCATATGGGTGAACCCGGTGGTCTCGCGGTCCATCCATTGCACCATGTAGTGACAGCCGATCCCGGCATAGGCGCGACTGCCATCGGGCAGCTTCGTGCTGGTGTTGTGCGGGCAGCCGGCGCAGAAATAGGGCAGACGGCTCGCCAGTTCCTCGGCGTTGTCGTTGCGCCGCGCCTCGGCGAGCTTCGCCAGCCCCGCCTTGATGCGGTCGGTCCCGCGCCCCTCCTCGATCAGCAGCCCGCCAAGCTTCTCGGCGATCATCACCGGGTCGAGCGCGCCGCGCGTCGGGAACAGTTCCTCGCGGTGCATCCCGCCGGCGCCGCCCTTGTACCAGCCAAAGACGCGCCGCCCGCGCCGGTCGTCAAAGATCGCCTCCTTGATCTGCACCTCGATCAGCTTGCGCTTTTCCTCGACCACAACGATCAGATCGAGCCCCTCGGCCCAGTCGTGAAACCCCTTCATGTCGAGCGGGAAGGTCTGGCCGACCTTGTACGCGGTCACGCCCAGCCGCTCGGCCTCGGCCGCGTCGATGCCCAGCAGGTCGAGCGCATGGATAAGGTCGAGCCAGTTCTTGCCCGCCGCGACGAACCCGATCTTCGCCCCCGGTTTGCCCAGCAAGCGGCGGTCCATGCCGTTGGCGCGCGAAAAGGCCTCCGCGGCGAACCGCTTGTGGTCAATGATCCGCGTCTCCTGCGCGTGCGGCGTGTCGCCCAGACGGATATTGAGCCCGCCCTCGGGCATGTCGAACGCGGGCATGACAAGCTGCATCCGCTCCACGGAGCCATCGACCACCGAGGTCGCCTCGACCGTGTCCTTCATCGTCTTGAGACCCACCCAGAGCCCGGAAAACCGGCTGAGCGCGTAGGCGTAGATGCCGTAGTCAAGGATCTCCTGCACGCCCGCCGGGCTCACCACCGGCATGTAGGCGTCGACCAGCGCCCATTCCGACTGGTGCAGCACCGTGCTGCTCTCCCCGGTGTGGTCGTCACCCATCGCCATGATGACGCCGCCATGCTGGCTGGTGCCGGCCATGTTGGCGTGGCGCATCACGTCGCCCGATCGGTCCACCCCCGGCCCCTTGCCATACCAGAGGCCGAAAACCCCGTCATACTTGCCCTCGCCGCGCAATTCCGCCTGCTGGCTGCCCCAGAGCGCGGTCGCGGCCAGATCCTCGTTCAGGCCTTCCTCGAAACGGACATTGGCCGCCGCCAGCAGCTTCTCCGCGCGGCGCATCTGCAAATCGACCGCCCCCAAGGGCGAACCGCGATAACCGGTGACGAAACCGGCCGTGTTCAGCCCCGCCGCACGGTCGCGCGCGGCCTGCATCAGCATCAAGCGCACCAGCGCCTGCGTGCCGTTCAACAGCACCTGCCGCTTCCCGAGGTCGAAACGGTCGTTGAGCGAAATCGTCTGCCGGGTCATCCAATGTCCTCCCTGGGATAGGATGTAGGGACTGACACGGCGCAGTATAGGTCAAAATACATGACCTATCAATCGTTTTTTCAACCCATCCGGGCGCATCGCCAGTGTCTTTTGACGTGAAACTTTGCTATGCGCTGGACGGGGAAGAATTTGAGCAGGACTTTGCCTTCATGGATTGGGACAAATTGCGGATTTTCCACGCGGTCGCGGATGCCGGATCGCTGACCCATGCGGGCGACTACCTGAATCTTTCGCAATCCGCGGTTTCGCGGCAGATCCGCTCGCTCGAGGAATCTCTCGACGCCACGCTCTTTCACCGCCACGCCCGCGGCCTGATCCTGACCGAGCAGGGCGAACTTCTGTTCGACGCGACCCGCGTGATGCTCAAGCGGCTGGACGCCGCCACCGCGCGGATCCGCGACAGCGAGGAAGGCGTCTTCGGCGAATTGCGCGTCACCACCACGATCGGCTTCGGCACGCTCTGGCTGGCCCCGCGCCTGCCGCAGCTCTACGAGAAATATCCCGATATCAAGATCGACCTGATGCTGGAGGAACGCCTGCTCGACCTGCCCATGCGCGAGGCGGACGTCGCCATCCGCATGAAGGAACCCAGCCAGGCCGACCTGATCCGCAAACGCCTGATGAGCGTGCACATGCGGCTGTTCGCCTCCAAGGGCTATCTCGACCGCTACGGCTATCCGCAATCGATGGAGGAAATGAGCGAACATCGCCTGATCTGCCAGAACCCGAGCTCCGCACAGGTGAACGCGGGGGCGCGGCTGGTGCAGGAGCTGATGGCCAACGACGTGCGCCCGACGCTGACCGTCAACAACTACTTCGGCGTGCTTCAGGGCGTGCTCAACAATCTCGGCGTCGGGGTGCTGCCGGATTACCTGACCTACGATTTCCCGAATCTCGTCAGGATTCTACCCGAGGTGGAATCAAGCGAAGTCCCGGTTTTCCTCGCCTATCCCGAGGAATTACGCCAATCCCAGCGCATCGCGGCCTTCCGTGATTTTGTCCAGGACGAGATCTTTACCTACCGGAAAACCCTGCGAAGATAAATACTTACGCGGTCCAACCCCTAGCCATGCAGAAAACGCATACCGGGCATGCTGGCCTTTGTGGCTAATTCTCCTTGATCCGCGGATTGGGCGGGCCTAAGTGCACCTCATGACGGTCGCACCGCACGCCGGTTCGACCTTCATACCTCCCTGTTGGACTATGGCCGAGCTTAGTGCTCGGCCTTTTTTTCTTCGCCACGGGCAAAGTCCGCAGGGCGCAGTTCGCTGCGCGCGACTCACGCCGCACAGGCGCGCGAGGTCCCCACGCACCACATTGTCGTAACTGGATCGAAAATGCACGGTTACCGTGCAATGCAGCGCCCGCCCAGCTTTACGCCAGGCGCACGACGGCTTACGTCCGGAACCCGGCTATTCCGCGGTTTCCGAGGGCTTCGGCCCCTCGCTCTCGGCGGCGTCCGGCTTGCGGCGGGGCTTGCGCGGGCGCTTGGGTTTCTCGGGGGGCTGGCTTTCAGGCGTCTCGACCAGTCCGGCATCGCCGTCAGGGGCGGATTTGTCGGCAATGTCGGGCTGCGGCGCATCCGCCGGATCGCTTTTCGGCGCGTTGGATTCACGCTCCTGACGCTGCGCGCGCTCGCGGTCCTTCTCGGCCTGGCGGTCGCGGTTCTCGCGCTCCTGCTGCTCGCGGCGGGCGTCCTGTTCCTTCTGCGCGGCGCCGAGCAGACGCAGGTAGTGCTCAGCATGCTGCTGAAAGTTCTCGGCCGCGATGCGGTCGTTGCCAAGCTGCGCGTCGCGGGCGAGCTGGTTGTATTTCTCGATGATCTGCTGCGGCGTTCCGCGCACCTTGCCCTCGGGGCCGGAGCTGTCGAACACGCGATTGACGACGTTGCCGACGGAACCCGAGCGGTTGCGGTTCGACTTGTTTCTCGAACGTGACTTCGATGATCTCATATGTATGCTGTCCAGCCTTGTCTTGGTGCCGTGGTTTGACCCGAGGGGCGCCCGATGCGCCGAAAACTGTGGAACCGGATCGCGGCAATGTTTGGCTTGGCGTCGTGCGGGACCACCCGGGGGGCATCCACCGCGCTGACATCTCCACTAATCACGCATGGCGCGGCGTCGCAAGGGAAAACCGGGCATTTTCGTCATTTTTCCGCATTTCAGCCGTCCGAATCGCGCGAATCAGCATGATTCAGCCGGGATTGCGCGCCCTCACCACCCGGTCGCGTCCGTCGAGATCGGGCAGGATCGTCACGTCGCGCAGCCCGGCCGCCTCCAACAGCGCGGTCACGTCCGCCCCCTGCGCATGCCCGATTTCCAGCATCACCCAGCCGCCCGACGCCAGGTGCGCCCCCGCCCCGCGCGCCAGCGCGCGGTAGGCCGACAGCCCGTCCGCGCCATCGGTAAGCGCCATGCGCGGCTCATGGCGCAACTCGGGCGCAAGGCCAGGCATCTCTGCCGCCGCGATGTAGGGCGGATTTGAAACGATCAGGTCGAACTGCCCGTCGACGTCCGAAAACCAGTCCGAGCGCAGGAACGTCACGCGGTCGGCGACGCCCACCCGGTCGGCATTGCGCCGCGCCACGGCGAGCGCCGCCTCGGAGAGGTCCGTCGCCACGGCGCGCGCGGCGGGCAATTCGTGCAGGATCGACAGGGCGATACAGCCCGACCCCGTCCCAAGGTCGAGCACGCGCGCCGCGCCGGTATCGCGGGCCGCATCGACCAGCGTTTCGGTCTCCGGCCGCGGGTCGAGCACGTCCGACGTCACCTCGAAATCATGCATCCAGAAGGCGCGCCGCCCGATGATCTGGCTGACGGGGCGACGGCGCAGGCGGCTTTCCACCATCGCGGCAAAGCGCGCGGCGACCTCGGGCGTCATGTCCTCCTCTACCCCCGCCCCGGCGGCGTCGAGCAGGGCCGAGACGTCGCGCCCCGCGTCCGGCACGCCCACCAGTTCGAGCCGCCGGCGCGCGTCCTGCATCGCGTCGCGCAGCTTCACGACAGTTCCGCCAGCATCGCCGCCTGCGCATCCGCCGTCAGCGCGTCGATCACCTCGTCGAGATCGCCCGCCATCACCTGGTCGAGCTTGTAAAGCGTCAGGTTGATCCGGTGGTCCGTCATGCGCCCCTGCGGAAAGTTGTAGGTGCGGATTCGCTCGGAGCGATCCCCCGATCCCACCTGCGCCGCCCGGCTGGCCGAGCGTTCGCTCGCCGCGCGGCCGCGCTCCAGGTCGAACAGCCGCGATTTCAGCACCTGCATGGCGATCTCGCGGTTGCGGTGCTGGGATTTCTCGGAACTCGTGACGACGATCCCGCTGGGCAGGTGGGTGATCCGCACCGCCGAATCGGTGGTGTTGACATGCTGCCCCCCCGCGCCCGAGCTGCGCATCGTGTCGATCCGCAGGTCATTGGCGTCGATCTTCACCTCCACGTCCTCGGCCTCGGGCAGCACTGCAACCGTCGCCGCCGAGGTGTGGATGCGCCCGCCGCTCTCGGTCTCGGGCACGCGCTGCACGCGGTGCACGCCGCTCTCGAACTTGAGCCGCGCAAAGACGCCCTGCCCCTTCACATGCGCCACCAGCTCGCGGATGCCGCCCAGCTCGCTCTGCTGTTCCTCGACGATGTCGAAGCTCCAGCCGCGCGCCTCGGCGTAGCGCTGGTACATCCGCGCGAGGTCCCCGGCGAACAGCGCCGCCTCCTCGCCCCCCGTGCCGGGGCGGATTTCGATGATGGCGGGGCGCGCATCCGCCGCGTCGCGCGGCAACAGCGCCAGTTGCAGCGCCGCCTCCATGCCGGGCAGCCGCGCACGCAGTTCCTCCAATTCGTCTAGCGCCAGCGCCTTCATCTCGGGATCGGCGAGCATCGCCTCGGCGGTCTCGATATCGGCCAGCACCTGCCGGTAGGCGCGCGCCTCTTCGACCACCGGGCGCAGTTCGGCGTATTCGCGCCCAAGCGACGCGATATCGTCACCGCCGCCCTGCGCCATCTTCGCCTCGAGAAACTCGAACCGCTCGACGATCTGCTGAAGCCTGTCCATCGGAACCATGCGCCGCGGTGTCCCCCATCATCACCAATTGGTCAAGACCGCTTGGCGTGCTATCATGGCGCCCATGAAAGGCATGACAGCCATTCTGCTCGCGCTTCTCGCCGCCATTGCCGCGCCGGCGTCCGCCGACGCGACCATCGGCGGCAAGACCGTCGAGTGCTATTGCACCGACAAATCCGGCGCGCGGGTGGAGATCGGCGAAATGACCTGCCTGCACGTGGACGGCAAGACCTTCATGGCCCAGTGCCAGATGTCGCTCAACGTCCCGATGTGGCGCAAGATCTCGGACGGCTGCCTGTCATCCGCGCTGCCCGAACGTCTCCAGCCAGCCATCGATGCGCGCGGCGTTGACTCCTAGGTCGGACTTGCCGAACCGCGCCCGCCCGAATATGGCGATCCGCTGCCCCTCCTGCCGCACCGTGGTGTAGTCCGGAAAGCCGAACACGCGTGAGCGCGTCACGTAGGTCACCATCCCCTCGCCGACCGACCCCGCCAGCGCATCCGTGCGCGCCGTGGCGCGGATGATCCGGTCAAGCCGCGCCAGCCCCTCCGGCCCGGCGCCGATCACCCGCATGGCGCCCCCCGGCAGGTCCGCGTCGCGCTCCACCTCCGGCATCGTGTGCCAGCGCGCCGGATCGCTCGGCGCAAGCCGCACCCAGAGCGCGACCAGCGCGATCCCCGCGCAGATGACGATCCCGGCCCAGCCAAACCAGCTCATCTTTCAAAGTTCCCCAAATACTCGGATCCCGCCGCCCGCGGCGGGCGCTACCGGTCGCGCTTGTCCCACCCCAGCAGGCAGATCAGCGCCGTCGCCACATGCGCCCCCGCCACCGCCGTGGCGCCGGTGCTGTCGAAGGGCGGCGAGACCTCGACGATATCACCCCCCTTGATGTTGATCCCGGCGAGGTCGCGCAGCATGATCGCCGCCTGCCCGCTGCTCAGCCCGCCCCAGACCGGCGTGCCGGTGCCCGGCGCGAACCCGGGGTCGAGCGCGTCGATGTCAAAGCTCAGATAGGTCGGCGCATCGCCGAGGATGCCGCGGATCTTCTTCGCCGTCTCCGCCGGCCCGGCCTCGTGCACCTCGCGCGCGTCGATGATCGTCACGCCCATCGGATCGGGCACCGTCGTGCGGATCCCCACCTGGACCGAGCGCGCCGGGTCCACAAGCCCCTGCTTGATCGCCTTGTAGAACATCGTCCCGTGATCGATCCGGTCCATGTCGTCATCGGCCCAGGTGTCGGTATGCGCATCGAACTGCAACAGCGCCATTGGCCCGTATTTCTCGGCATATGCGCGCAGGATCGGGTAGCTGATGTAGTGATCCCCGCCCAGCACGACGCTGGCGACGTCCGCCGCCAGGATCGTGCGGATATGCTCGCTCAGCAGCCCCGGAAACTCGGGCACCATCGCGTAGTCGAAGGCCATGTCGCCATAGTCGATGATATCCAGCACCTCCATCGCGTCATAGCCCCAGCCATAGGGCGTGTCGCTGGTCTGAAGCGTGCTCGCCTCGCGGATCGCGCGCGGCCCAAGGCGGGTGCCGCTGCGATTGGTCACCGCCTGATCGAAAGGCACGCCGGTCACGGCGATGTCGACGCCCGCCAGGTCCTTGGTGTAACGCCGCCGCAGGAACGACGTCGCCCCGGCGAATGCGTTCTCATAGCTCTTGCCGCGCAGACCCTTGCGGGTAAACGCCTCGTCGACCTGGTTGCCTGCATCCTTGAGCGCCATTCTCCGTTTCCTTCCCCATGTCTTTCGATTTACCCGCGCCGCGGCGGTCCCGCCTGCGCGGCTGGACTCCGGTCCGCTTTGCCATCACGGTGCACTCAACCCCAAAGACGGACCCCGCGCAATGCCAGATGACCAGCCCACCGATAGCGCCGCGGACGGCCTGACCCGCCTGCGCGCCATCATGCGCGCCCTGCGCGACCCCGAGACCGGCTGCCCCTGGGACATCGAGCAGGACTTCGCCAGCATCGCCCCCTACACGATCGAGGAGGCCTACGAGGTCGCCGACGCGATCGAGCGCGCCGCCTGGGACGATCTGCGGGGCGAACTGGGCGATCTGTTGTTGCAGGTGGTGTTCCACGCGCAGATCGCGGACGATCACGGGCTGTTCGGCTTCGACGACGTGGCGAACGCGATCTCGGACAAGATGGTCGCGCGTCATCCGCACGTCTTCGGCGACGAGAGCCGCGACAAGTCGGCCGAGCAGCAGACCCGCGACTGGGAGGCGGTCAAGGCCGCCGAGCGCGCCGCCGCCGCCGAGACGGGAACGCTGGACGGCGTGGCGCTCGGCCTGCCGGCGCTGATGCGCGCGGTCAAGTTGCAGAAACGCGCCGCGCGGGTGGGCTTTGACTGGCCCGAGAGCGGCCAGGTGCTCGACAAGCTGGTGGAAGAGGCGCGGGAGCTGCGCGAGGCGAATATGTCTAGACATATCGAGGAGGAATTCGGCGACCTGCTCTTTGTCATGGCCAATCTCGCGCGGCACATGAAGGTCGATCCCGAGGCGGCGCTGCGCCGCGCCAACGCCAAGTTCACCCGCCGCTTCGAGCGCATCGAGGCGCTGCTGGCCGCACAGGGCCGCACGCCGGCGGAGTCGGACCTGGCCGAGATGGACGCGCTCTGGAACCGCGCCAAGGCCGAAGAGAAATCCGCCTGACATCCCGCGCCAAAAGTCTTCCTCGAAGACTTTTGCGCAGAAAATTCAGTGAATTTTCTGCCGCCCCGTCATAGTTCGACCATCTCCGACCCCGCGAATCGCGTCAGCCGCTCCGGCGCGCCCTTGCGGATCACGATGTTCTCCTCGTGGACCATGATCCGCCCGGGGCCGAGCGCGACCCCCGGCTCCAGCGTGATGACCATGCCCTCCCGCAGCACCGTGTCGTCCCCCGCCATCAGCGACAGCCCCTCGGTCAGCTGCATGCCCAGTCCGTGGCCCAGCCGTCCCGCGCCCTCGCCGCCGCCGGTGATTTTCGCCATCGAATCATACACATCGCAGGCGCGCGCGCCGGGGCGCGCTGCCGCTTCGCCCGCCGCCGTGGCCTCGATCAGCCGCAGATGGGCGTCCCGCGCCTCCGCGCCGACCGCGCCCAGCGCGAAATTGCGGTCGTAGTCGCAGAAATACCCGTCGCGCACCGCGCCGGTATCCAGCATCAGCACGTCGCCCGAAGCGAGCGGCGCGTCCGTCGCCGGCGAGATCACGTCGCCGTAGCCGCCCGGCCCTGCTCCACCGGCAAGATAAGGCACCCAATCCGCCCCCTCCTCGAGCAGCAGCCGCTGGAAATCGCGAAACACGCGCGACAGCGGCGCGCCCGGGCGCGCGATCTCCGGCACGCGGTCAAAGGCGCGCCCGGCGATGGCGCAGGTCTCGGCGATCTTCGCGATCTCGGCCTCGGACTTGATCGCGCGCAGGTCGCGCACGATGCCGCGATCATCGGTGAAGTGCAGCCCGCTGGCCTCTTTCAGCAGCGCGAAATCGTCAAGCGGCATCCGCAGGTGGCTTTCGCGCCCCATCGGCAGACCGACGGGGCCGCCCGTCTCGCGCAGGGCCTCGGCCAGCAGGCTTATGCCGTCATCCTGCGGCGCGGGTGCGGGCCATGTGCGGATATCGTCGATCCATGTCTTCGCCATCAAGGCCGCGCCGATCGACGGAATCACCGCCCTGGGCGCGCCCGAAACGGGGAGGACCAGGAACCACGGTCGGCTCGGGCTTTCCCAGAACCGGGTGAGGAAGCCCGAGAAATAGCGCAGGTCGGCCTCGGTCGTGAGCAGGATCGCGGCCAGCCCGGTGGCGTCCATCCGCGCCTGCGCCGCTGCGACGCGGGCCTCGTATTCAGCGCGCGCGAATCCGCGCGTCATCCGCCCGCCTCTTCGCTGAGGATGCAGAGCACGCGGGCCTCGGGGCAAAGCTCCATGCCCCCGAGCGCCGCCAGCCCAGCCGCCCCCGAGGGCGTGCTCGCCAGCCCTTGCGCGGCAAGGTCGGGCAGCACCGCCTCGGCCTCCCTGTCGGAGATCAGCGCAAAGGCGTCGGCGTCGCGCGCCAGACCCTTGAGCGCGATGAGCGAGGGCGCCTTGCAGTCGAGCCGCCCCATGTTCGACACCGGCCCCGTGGTGTGCACAGGGCGCCCCGCCTCGATGCTGGCCTGCAGCGCGGGGGCCGCGTCCGGCTCGACCACGACGATGCGCGGCGCGTCCCCCCAGGCGGCGCGGAAATACGCGGCGGCGGCCCCGGCCAGCCCGCCGACCCCGGCCTGGAGCATGATATGCGTGGGCGGCTCGGGCATGTCCTCCGCGGCCTCGGCGGCCATCACGAGGTATCCCTCCATGAGCCGGTGCGGCAGTTCGGTATAACCCTCCCACGAACTGTCCGACAGAAGCGTCCAGCCCTTCGCCTGCGCGGTTTCCATCGCCGCGTCCATGCTTTCCTCGTAGTCGCGCCCGGCGCGCACCACCTCGGCGCCCTTCGCCCGCAGCTTCTGCGCGAAGGCGTCAGGCACCGTGTCGGACAGGTAAACCACCCCCCGCGCCCCGAAAAGCGCGGCGCCCGCGGCGAGCGACAGCCCGTGATTGCCCGCGCTCGCCGTGACATAGCAGCGCCCGGCAAGCGCGTCCGAGAGGTCGCCCGCCCCGGTCGCCGCCGCCTCGTGCGCGATCACGTAGGCCGCGCCCAGCGCCTTGAAACTGCCAAGCCCCATGCGCCCCCGCTCGTCCTTGGCCCAGACGCGCGCACCGAAGCCCGTCACCTCGCAAAGCGGCGTGCGCGCGGCCGTGGGGCAGCGTTCCAGCAGCGCGCGGGGCGCGTCGACGTCGACGCTCGGCGCCGGGACGCCGGCAAGTTCATCGCAGTCAAGCCCCTGCCCGCGCCACGGATTATCGAATATCTGCATGTCCCCTCCGCCGGTTTGCGCGTCATAGGACCCGTCATCGCGCGCACGGTCAACCCCGTCGCGCCCGCCCCCTTCCCCCTTGGGCCGGGATCGCCTAAAGGAAGGCCGACAGCGCCCAGAGGGAATCGACAGCCATGCAGGAACCGGACATCACCGCCGATCTCATCGCCGCGCACGGGCTGAAACCGGACGAGTACGAGCGCATCCTCGAAATCATCGGACGCGAACCGACCTTCACCGAGCTTGGCATCTTCTCGGCCATGTGGAACGAGCATTGCTCCTACAAGTCGTCCAAGAAATGGCTGCGCACCCTGCCGACGGACGGCCCGCAGGTGATCTGCGGCCCGGGCGAGAACGCGGGCGTCATCGACATCGGCGACGGCCAGGCGCTCGTCTTCAAGATGGAGAGCCACAACCACCCCTCCTATATCGAGCCCTACCAGGGCGCGGCCACCGGCGTGGGCGGCATCCTGCGCGACGTGTTCACCATGGGCGCGCGCCCCGTCGCGGCGATGAACGCGCTCAGCTTCGGCAGCCCCGATCATCCGAAGACGCGGCAACTCGTGCATGGCGTGGTCGAGGGGATCGGCGGCTATGGCAACGCCTTTGGCGTGCCCACCGTGGGGGGCGAGCTGCGCTTTGATCCGGCCTATAACGGCAACTGCCTGGTCAACGCCTTCGCCGCGGGGCTCGCGGACGCGGACGGGATCTTCTACTCCGCCGCCTCGGGCGTCGGGCGCCCGGTGGTCTATCTCGGGGCCAAGACCGGGCGCGACGGCGTCGGCGGCGCCACGATGGCCAGCGCCGAGTTCGACGAATCCATCGACGAAAAGCGCCCGACCGTGCAGGTCGGCGACCCCTTCACCGAGAAGCGGCTGATGGAGGCCACGCTCGAGCTGATGGCGACGGGCGCCGTGATCTCGATCCAGGACATGGGCGCCGCCGGTCTGACATGCTCGGCGGTCGAAATGGGCGACAAGGGCGGGCTTGGCGTGCGGCTCAACCTCGAGATGGTCCCGCAGCGCGAAGCGGACATGACCGCCTACGAGATGATGCTCAGCGAGTCGCAGGAACGGATGCTGATGGTGCTCGACCCCGCGAAGGAGGCCGAGGCGCGCGCCGTCTTCGAGAAATGGGACCTTGATTTCGCCATCGTGGGCGAGACGATCGCCGAGGACCGCTTTCTCATCCTGCACAACAATGACGTGAAGGCCGATCTGCCGCTCTCCAAGCTGAGCTCGACCGCGCCCGAATACGACCGTCCCTGGGTGGAAACCCCGTCCGCCGCGCCGCTCGACCCGGGCAGCGTGCCGCAGGTGGACGCGCTCGAGGCGCTGCGCACGCTGATCGCGTCGCCCAACCATTGCAGCCGCGCCTGGGTTTACGAACAATACGACACGATGGTCATGGCCGACACGGTCCGCGGCCCCGGCCTTGGGGCCGGGATCATCCGCGTGCATGGAACGGACAAGCTGCTGGCCTTCACCTCGGACGTCACGCCGCGCTACGTGAAGGCCAACCCCGAGATGGGCGGCAGGCAGGCGGTGGCCGAAGCCTATCGCAACCTCACCGCCGTGGGCGCCGTGCCGCTCGCGACGACCGACAACCTCAATTTCGGCAACCCCGAAAAGCCCGAGATCATGGGCCAGCTCGTCGGCGCGATCAAGGGGATCGGCGCGGCGGTGGCGGCGCTCGACATGCCGATCGTGTCGGGCAACGTGTCGCTCTACAATGAAACCGACGGCGCGGCGATCCTGCCCACGCCCACCATCGGCGCGGTCGGCCTCATCACCGACGTCGCGCAGGCGATCACCGGGCGCGCGGTGGCCGGCGACCTGGCGCTGCTGATCGGCGCGCCGGGCGCGCATCTGGGGCAATCCGCGCTGCTGGCCGAGGTCCTTGGCCGCAACGAGGGCGACGCGCCGGCGGTCGACCTCGCGGTCGAGAAACGGCACGGCGAATTCATCCGCGCGCAACACGCCAATATCCGCGCCTGCACCGACCTGGGCGACGGCGGCCTCGCGCTCGCCGCGTTCGAGCTGGCCGAGGCGGCGGGCCTCGGCCTGGCGCTCGACGCCGCCGACACGGCGGCGCTCTTCGGCGAGGACCAGGCGCGCTACCTCGTCGCCTGCCCGCCCGAAGGCGCGGGCGCGCTGATGCAGGCGGCCGAAGAGGCGGGCGTGCCGGTCGCGCAGGTCGGCGTCTTCGGCGGCGACGCGTTCGCCGTCAACGGCGCCTCCGCCCCGCTGGCCGAACTGTCGACGCTCTACCGCGAGAGCTTTGCGCGGCATTTCGGCTGAGGGCGGCGCGCGCTACTCCGCAATCTCGGTGGCCAGCCGGTAGCCGAGCAATTCGTCCCGCAAGAGCACGTAGATCTCGTCCGGCGGCGTGGCGAGCGCGTGCTGCATGAGCAGCGTATCGACCCCCATCGCGTCGAGATAGCGCATCACCTCGCCCTGCCCGCGCTGGATGTCCTCGACCGCGAGAAAGGCGGGCAGCACGACGCTCTTGCCGAAGTAATGCTGATGCAGGCCGACCCGCGCCTCGGGATGAACGACCCGCTCGGTCCCGGCGGCGAGGATATAGGGACAGGCCGAAAAACAGACATCGCCCGCGCCCATCGACGTCCCAAGCTCGGCCGCGCGCAGCGCGCGCCCGATGGCCAGCGCCTCGCGCACCGACCCGCCGGGGCTGCTCAGCCGCACGCGGGTCACGCCCTGTTCGCGCTCCAGCGCCTCGGCAAAGCGGTCGGCGTCGCCGGCGTCGATCGCGCCGATGAGCGTCAGCACGTCGCCCTCGCGCGCAAAGTCGAGCCGCGCAGGCATGTCCGAGGTGTTGCGCCAGCGCCTATCGGGCGTCTCGGGCAGCGGCGTGTCGCGCGGCCGATAGCGGCGCGTCTGATCGCCCGGCGCGACCGGCGTGGTCAGTTGCGGCTGGCGCGAGGGCGACGCGATGTCGGGCAGCGCGCCGATCAGGTCGCGCCCACCCAGGAGCACCGCGATCGCCAGTTGCAGCCCCAACACGGCAAAGAGCACCCGCCGCGTGTCCCAGCCGCGCGCGGCCTCGCCTTGTCCGGCATCGCTCACCTTGTCTTGCCGGTCTCGCTCACCGGCTTGAGCTCCGCGCCCCGACGCTCGACCGCCGGCGCATCACCCTGCGGGCGCACCGGCTCGGCCGGCGGCTGGATGCCCTCGATCTCGCGCATGGCGATCATCGCGCCGCGCAACTCCGAGAGCGTCAGCGTATCCTCCACCCGCACCCCGTCGCGCCCCGAACGGATCGCCGCCTGCGTGACGGCAAGGATCAGCACCAGAACGGCGGGCAGCAGGTCGATGGCGATCGCCCCCGCCCAGGAGGGCGCGAAATTCCCGGCGTAGAGGATCACCGCGTCGGCGGCGGAAATCGGCGTGTAGGTGGTGTCGGCGGCGGGCGGCATGGCGATGACCGCCTCCGCCGCGCTGCGCAGCGTGTCGGCGCGCTGGCCCAGCACCTCGAGCACGGAGCTTATCGTGCTCTGCTGGTCGCCGCGCGCCGCGCCGGTGCGCCCGTCAAGCTCGGGCAACACCACCGACGCGGCGAGATCCTGCGCCGCGCGCGCCACCAGCGGCGCGACCGAAAGCTGGCGCAGCTGCGTGATGATCCCCGCCAGCCGCACCGCCTCTTCCGAGAACTGGACCGAACGCGGCTCGACCGGGCCCGGCTCGACCGTGAGCGCGCGCATCCGGCTCAGGATCGCGTTTCCCTCCGCGAAGGCGCCGTCGACCAGCGGCGCCTGGCTGGCGATCTGCGCCTCGAGCGCCGCCAACTCGTCGGACTTCTGCCGCAGCACGCGAAACACCGCCCCGCGCCCGGCCAGGCCGGAGAGGTTGCCATCGGCCTCCTGCTGGCTCAGATCCTCGAAGGACTGGCGCACGCGGGCGACGTCGCGCTCCAGCCCCTGCGCGGAAACCGCGACCTGGTGCGCGCGTTCCAGCGATGCCTGGTATTCCTGCACGGTCTTCGCCAGATGCTGTTCGACCGCCGCCGACCCGGCGAGCGCGGCTGCGTTGAGCCACGACGACATGGCGATGATCGCGAGCGAGCCGATCAGCATCGACACCATCAGCCCCAGCCGCGCCCCCATCGTGCGCACCGCCGGCAAGAGGCGCATCAGGTAGGACCAGAAGACGAAGATGCCCACCGACACGGCGATGGAATAGGACACCGCGGCGAAGAAGCTGAGCGCGCCGGTGTCATCAAGAAGCGAGGACACCCCGAGATAGGTGTAGATCCCCGACGCCACCGCCAGCACGCCGAGCGCCGCCCCGGTGATCCCGTCGAGCCAGCGCACATGTCCCGTCAACTCGCTGGCGTAGCGCACCCCGTCCGCATCGCCGCGCACGCGGCGCCCGGTGTCATCCGGCATAAGTCATGTCCTCCCTGCGTCCGGCCCTATATGGGGCCGCCGGCCGGTATTTCAAAACCGATCCGCCCACGCCCGCAAGGGCGGAGAAGGCGCTAGGCCCCAAAGAGCCACCCCGGCCCCCAGCCTGCCGCGTCCACGCCGGCCAGCCGCAACATGTGCCACAGAAGCGCCTGGTTGGAACTGACGACCGGCAGGCCGAGCGCCGCCTCGGCCTCTTTCAGCACGCTGAAGGTCTGAAGGTTCGTGCAACTGGCGAAGACCGCGTCGATGCCCGGCGCGCGCCCCGCCTCGAGCAGCGCCGCGCGCGAGGAGGCGGGCGTGATCCGCCCCACGGTCCAGTCGTCGCCCTGTCCGAAGCTGATCTCGCGCGCGACCTCGACCCCGCCCCGGGCCAGCAGCGCGCAGATCGGCGCGGTGACGCTCGCCACGTAGGGCGTGACCATGCCGATGCGCCGCGCGCCGAGCGCGGCGAGCGCCGCCTGCACCGCCGTGATCGGGTCGGTCACCGGCGCGCCCGGATGCACCGCCTGCACCGCGCGCGCCACCCTCGCCTGCCCGATCACCGTCGCGCCAGAGGTGCAGCCATAGCCCAGCACGCCAAGCCCCTGCGGCAAGAGCCGCGCAGTCGCGGGCAGCGCGCGCTCCATCTGCGCCAGCGTTTCGGGCGTCACCTCCGCGTGGCTCGGGATGCGCGCGTGCAGCAGTTGCACATCGCGCCCCGCCAGCACCTCGCGCGCCTCGAATTCGAGCGTCTCGTCGGTGCTGAGCACGATCAGCCCCAGCCGCGCCTCGCGCCCCACCACGTCGCCCAGTTCATACTCCATCACGCGCCCCCGGCCTGCTCAGCGTGCCGCCCGCCACGGCGGCGCGCACGCCCGTCGTGCCCGGGCAGGAGGTCGGCAGCCCGCGCGCCACCCGCACCGCGAGAAAGGCAAATGCCTGCGCCTCGAGCATGTCGCCGTCGAGGCCGGCGTCCTCGACCGGGGCCACCTCGCAATCGAGCGCGGCGCGCAGCATGTCCATCATCACCGGGTTGCGCCGCCCGCCGCCGGTGACCAGCATCCGTTCGGGCGGGGACGGGCAATGCTCCATGCCCTTCAGCACGGCCGCCGCCACCATGCCGGTCAGCGTCGCCGCCGCGTCCGCGTCATCGAGTTCCGCGACCAGCCCGATCATGTCCGAAAATTCGTCCCGGTCGAGCGATTTGGGCGGCATGTGCGTGAAATAAGGCTCTTCGAGGAACAGCTCGAGCGCGCCCTCCGCCACCGCGCCGCCGCGCGCGATGCGCCCGTCCTCGTCGTAATCGAGATTGCGCCGGGCGGTCAGCAGATCGTTGATCGGCGCGTTGGCCGGGCCGGTGTCGAAGGCCAGCAGCGCGCCTTCGTCCTCGGGGCGCGCCTTGCCCGGGTCGACCCAGGTGAGGTTGCCCACGCCCCCGAGGTTCAGAAAGGCCAGCGGCCCGGTCGCGCCGACGTAGCGCGCGCAGGCAAAGTGGTAGAACGGCGCGAGCGGCGCCCCCTGCCCGCCGAGACGCACATCGGCGCTGCGGAAGTCCCAGACCACCGGGCGGCCCAGCGCATCCGCCAGCGCCGCGCCGTCGCCGATCTGGTGGGTGCCGCACCCGCGCGGCTCATGTGCGAGCGTCTGGCCGTGAAACCCGATCAGGTCCGCCGCCTGCGCCAGTTCCGCCAGCGCGGTCGCATGCGCTCTCAGCACGACGCGCTCGGCCGCCGCGACGTCCTGCCCCGGCCAGAGCCCGAGCGCGGCGCGCAGCACGGCGCGCTCACCGTGGGAATAGGGGCGATAGGCGGTCTCGCCGAAGGCGTGGATTTCATGGCCGTCGGTCTCGATCAGGGCGGCGTCGACGCCGTCGAGCGAGGTGCCCGACATCGCCCCCAGCGCCCGGATGCGTCCCGTCTTCAACATGGCCTTTTCCTTCGCCCGCCCGCCCCCTATACATGCCGCGCAAACCTGCCCGGGACAAGCGATATGACCTACACACCCAAGTCCGAATTCATGGCCGTGATGACGCAGCGCGGCTTCCTCGCCGGCTGCACCGACATGGAGGGGCTGGACGAAGCGATGAGCGCGGGCAACGTGCCGACCTATATCGGCTATGACGCCACCGCGCAGTCGCTGCATGTGGGGCATCTGCTCAACATCATGATGCTGCGCTGGCTTCAGAAGACCGGGCACCAGCCGATCACGCTGATGGGCGGCGGCACGACCAAGGTGGGCGATCCCAGCTTTCGCGCCGATGAGCGCCCGCTCCTGGGCCCCGACCAGATCGGCGCCAACATCGCCGGGATGCAGAGCGTTTTCGCCAGCTATCTGTCCTATGGCGAAGGGGCGACGGACGCGATCATGGTCAACAACGCCGAATGGCTCGACGGGCTCAACTACCTCGAATTCCTGCGCGACATCGGGCGGCATTTCTCCGTCAACCGGATGCTGTCCTTCGAGAGCGTGAAATCGCGGCTCGACCGCGAACAATCGCTGAGCTTTCTCGAGTTCAACTACATGATCCTGCAGGCCTATGATTTCCTTGAACTCAACCGCCGCTACGGCTGCCGGTTGCAGATGGGCGGCTCGGACCAGTGGGGCAACATCGTCAACGGAATCGACCTCACGCGCCGGGTGCTCGAGACCGAGGTATTCGGGCTGACCTCGCCGCTGCTGACCACCTCGGACGGGCGCAAGATGGGCAAGTCGGCGGGCGGGGCCATCTGGCTCAACTCCAACATGCTGAGCCATTACGAGTTCTGGCAGTTCTGGCGCAACACCACCGACGCCGACACCGGGCGGTTCCTCAAGCTCTACACGGAGTTGCCGGTGGAGGAATGCGAGCGCCTCGGCGCGCTTTCGGGGTCTGAAATCAACGAGGCCAAGATCGTGCTCGCCAACGAGGTGACGACGTTGCTGCACGGGGCCGATGCAGCCCGAGCCGCCGAGGCGACGGCGCGCGAGGTGTTCGAGAAGGGCGGCGTCGGGGACGACCTGCCCACGGTCACGCTGGCGCGCGCGGACGTGGCCGACGGCATTTCCGTGGTGCAACTGCTGGTGCGCTCGGGCCTCGTCAAGTCGGGAAAGGAGGCCAAGCGCCTCATCGCCGAGAACGGCGCGCGGCTGGATGACGCGCCGCTGACCGATGCGGGACTGATGCTCGACTCGGGGGCGTTTTCGGCGCCGGTCAAGCTGAGCGCGGGCAAGAAGCGGCACGCGCTGGTGCGGGTGGAGTAGATCGCCCGACCGGCGGCGCGCGGCGGCTGGCGTCGGGTTGTCGAGTATTTTCAGAACATTGAAAGTGCAGGTTCACCGCGCCGCAAGCGCATCGTTCAGCACCGCGCGCACCGCGTCTGGGGGCACGTCCGCCGTCACGAAGGCGTCGCCGATGCCGCGGACGAGGATGAAACGGAGCTGGCCGTCGACCACCTTCTTGTCCTGCCCCATGAGCGCGAGAAGCGCGTCGGCGTCCGGCAATTCCCCGTCAATGTCAGATAGATCCACCTTCATCTTCATGTCGCGCAGATGGGCGCGCACGCGGCTGGGGTCCTCCTGGCTGCACAGGCCAAGCCGCGCCGAAAGCTCGAAGGCGAGCGCGCAGCCGATGGCGACGCCCTCGCCGTGCAGGAGCCGGTCGGAATAGCCGGTCGCGGCCTCGAGCGCGTGGCAGAAAGTATGCCCGAGGTTCAAGAGCGCGCGGTCGCCCTGTTCGGTCTCGTCCCGTGCGACAATATCGGCCTTCATCTGCACCGAGCGCGTCACCGCGTGGATCCGCGCGGCCACATCACCGCCGGCGGCGGATGAACCATGCGCCTCAAGCCATTGGAAGAACTTTAAATCCCCGAGAAGACCATATTTCACCACCTCGCCGTAACCGGCCAGGTAGTCGCGGGGACTGAGCGTGCCAAGCGCGTCGGTATCGGCGAGCACGAGGCTCGGCTGATGGAACGCGCCGATCAGGTTCTTGCCCTGCGCGGCGTTGATCCCGGTCTTGCCGCCCACGGAACTGTCGACCTGCGCCAGCAGGCTGGTGGGAAGCTGCACGAAGCGCACCCCGCGCCGCAGGATCGCGGCCGCGAATCCGACGAGATCGCCGATCACGCCCCCGCCGAGGGCCACCACCACGTCATTGCGCTCGACCCGGCGCTCCAACAGCCAGTCGACCGTGCGCTCCAACTGCGGCCAGGATTTCGTCGCCTCCCCCGCCGGCAGCGTCAGCGCCTCCATCGAAACGCCGGCGTCCGCCAGCCCCTCGCGCAGCGCGCCCAGATGCAGCGCCGCGACGTTCTCATCCGTCACCACGGCGACGCGCGGGCGGCTGAGCAGCGGCGCGATCAGCGCGCCGGAACGCGCAAGCAACCCGGGCCCGACATGCACGTCATAGGCGCGAGCGCCGAGCGGGACATGCACGACCTCGCTCATTGCGGCGCTCCGAGCACATCGGCGCGCTGCGCCAGCGCGGCGAGCACCTGGTCGGTCATCGCGTCGATGCTGTATTCGGGCCGCGCCCTGACGGTAACGTCGGCCTTGGCGTAGATGGGAACGCGCGCGTCATAAAGCGCCTTGAGCGTCTGGTAAGGGTTGGCAGTCTTCAGCAACGGCCTGGTATCCTTGTGTTTCACGCGATTCCAGAGCAGCCGCAGATCGGCGTTGAGCCAGACCGACACGCCCTTTTTGGAGATCAGCGCGCGATTTCGTTCGCACAGGAACGCGCCGCCGCCCGTGGACAGCACGCCGCGCTGCGATTCGAGCAGCCGGTCGATCACCTCGGTCTCGCGGGCGCGAAAGAACGGCTCGCCGTCGCGCTCGAATATCTCGGCAATGCTCATCGCCGCCGCCGCCTCGATCTCGGCGTCCGAATCGAGGAACGGCGCCCCCAGCCGCGCCGCCAGCGCCTTGCCCACGGCGGTCTTGCCCGCGCCCATCATGCCGATCAGGACGACCGTTTTTCTCAGTGTCCCTGTCCCGGCATCCGCCACGCCTCGGCGCTCCCCCGCTTAAATCGAAAATCAGGTGCACCAATGACGTGATCTTGGGCAAAAGGCCAGTTATAACTTCGCCAAGAGCAGATCGAACCCGGGCAGGCGCATCGTGTTTAGACTCATCAAATGGCTGATCTATCTGGCGATCATCGCGTTCGTCGGGTTGGTGGCCTATGCCTATATCGGCCCGTTCTTCGGCGCGGACTTCTCGCCGCCGGTCAATGAGATTCGCCAGGAAATCATCCTTGAAACCGGGTAAGTTCATTTTGCTTGCCGCCTTGCTGGCGTCGCAGGCCGGCGCGGAGGAGCCGCTTTCGGCGATCGACTGGCTGAACACCCCCGGCGCGGTGCCGATCGCCGCGCCGCGCACGCCCGTCCTGAACGAGCCGCCCACCGCCCAGGGCGTCACCGTGCCCGAGGTCACGGTCATGCCGCTCGACTCCGCGGGGCACGAGGCGGTGGGCCTGCTGCCCTCCTCGGTCACCGGCCTGCCCGGCAGCCTCTGGTCCGCGAGCGCGGCGTCGGACCTAAGCGCGCTGTGGCGGCGCGCATCCGCGGAACCGCTCCCCGCGATCCAGGCGCTCTACTACTCCCTGCTGCTGGCCGAGGCCGAGCCGCCGCGGGACGCGGGCGGCGCGTTTCTCGGCGCGCGGGTGGCGGCGCTGATGCGGCTCGGCGCGGTGGAGCCCGCGCTCGCCCTGGTCGAACGCGCCGGCCCCGGCACGCCGCAACTGTTCGGCGCCTATTTCGACCTCGCGCTGCTCAGCGGCGAAGAGGTCGCGGCCTGCCAGCTGCTGCGCGACGCGCCGGCGCTGCGTCCGGGCTACGCCACGCAGATCTACTGCACGGCGCTGAACGGCGACTGGCAGACCGCGATGCTGCTGTTCGACACCGCGAACGCGCTCGGGATGCTGACGCGGACCGAAACGCAGCTGCTCGCGCAGTTCCTCGACCCGGAAATGGTCGAAACCGCCATCGGGCTCGCGCCCGTCTCCCACCCCTCCCCGCTGCTCTTCCGGCTTTACGAGGCGGCCGGCACGCCGCTGCCCACGCGCAACCTGCCGCTGGCCTTCGCCATCGCGGACCTGCGCGGCGATTCGGGCTGGAAGGCCGAACTCGAGGCCGCCGAGCGGCTGGTGCGCACCGGCGCGCTGTCCGAGAACCGGCTGCTCGGGCTTTACACCGATCAGCGCCCCGCCGCCTCTGGCGGCGTCTGGGAGCGGGTCGCGGCGGTGCAGGCCCTCGACAGGGCGCTCGAGACGCGCGATAACGAGGCCGTCGCCAAAGCCCTGCCCGCCGCTTGGCGCCTGATGCAGCAGCAGCGGCTCGAAGTCGCCTTCGCCACCCTGTTTTCCGAACGGCTGTCGCAGATCGAGCTGCCGCCGCGCGGCGCCGCGCTCGCTTTCCGGATGAAGCTTCTGACGCCCGAATACGAGGCGGCGACGCCCGGCGCCGGCGCCTCGCGGGATGAGCGGTTCCTCGCCAGCATAGCGCGCGGCGCGCCCGACGCGGCGCTGGCCGGCGCGGGCGTGGAGCAGGCGATCGCGCGCGCCTTCGCCACCCCGCCGCGCCCCGCCCCCGATCTCGCGCGGCTCATCGATGCCGGCAAGCTGGGCGAGGCGATCCTTTCCGCCGCCAACCGGGCGGACCAGGCCGATGGCGACCTGCGCGACATCGCCGAATCGCTGGCCACGCTGCGCGCCCTCGGGCTCGAGGACACGGCGCGGCGCGCGGCGCTCCAGATGTTGATCCTGGAGCGTTCGGAATGAGCGGCGCCTGGCTCTCCGCCTTTCTCGAGGCTCAGGCCGCCGAACAGGGCGCGTCCGAGAACACGCTGCTGGCCTATGCCCGCGACCTCGGGGATTTCCGCGACTGGCTGACCGATGCGGGCGGCGATCCCGAGACCGCCACGCAGGCGCAGATCGAGGCCTATCTCGTCCATTGCGAGGCGCAGGGGCTGGCCCGCGCGACCCGCGCGCGGCGCCTCTCGGCGATCAAGCAGTTCTACCGCTACGCCTTCGAGGACCGCCTGCGCGGCGACAATCCCGCGATCCGCATCAAGGGGCCCGGGCGCGAACGCCGCCTGCCCAAGACCCTGACCGAGGAGGAGGTCGATCGCCTGCTCTCCGCCGCGCGCAACCATGGCCGGCGCAAGAGCGACCGGCTGCGCAACACCTGCCTGATGGAGCTGCTCTACGCCACCGGCATGCGGGTGAGCGAGCTGGTCTCGCTCCCGGTTTCTGCGGCGCGGGGCGATCCGCGCATGCTGCTCATCCGCGGCAAGGGAGGCAAGGAGCGGATGGTGCCGCTCTCCTCTCCCGCGCGCGCGGCGCTGGCCGAATGGCTCGCCCATTGCGACGCCGCCGCCGAGGTGGCGCGGGCCCGCGGACGAGCGCCCTCGCCCTTCCTCTTCGCCTCGGGCGGCAAGTCGGGGCATCTCACGCGGCATCGTTTCTATGGGCTGATCAAGGAACTGGCGGTCGCCGGCGGCGTGTCTCCGGACAAGGTGACGCCGCACACGCTGCGCCACGCCTTCGCCACGCACCTGCTGGCCAACGGCGCGGACCTGCGCGCGATCCAGACGTTGCTGGGCCATGCCGACGTCGCCACGACCGAGATTTACACCCACGTGCTCGAGGAACGGCTGAAGACGCTGGTTCTTGAACATCACCCGCTCGCGGACAGCCCAAAGGACTGAGCGGCCCCGCGCATGTCACTCCTGCCTTGATCGCACGGGCGTTGCGCCGCATAACCCTTCTGCAAAGAGGGAATTGACGACGAATGGACATCACCGGCGCGCATCTGGACGCGGCATTCTGGATCACCTGCGGCGCGATCCTGTCGCTGCTGGTGCTGTCGGGCTTCTTCTCGGGCAGCGAAACGGCGCTGACCGCCGCCTCGCGCGGCAAGCTGCGCGCGCGCGCAGAGAAGGGCGACAAGGGCGCCGAACGCGCGCTGGCCATCACCGAGGACAATGAGCGGCTGATCGGCTCGGTGCTGCTGGGCAACAACCTCGTCAACATCCTCGCCGCGTCGCTGGCCACCGCGCTCTTCACCCGGCTTTTCGGCCAGAACGGCGTGGCGCTGGCGACGCTGGTGATGACGCTGCTGGTGCTGATCTTCGCCGAGGTGCTGCCCAAGACCTACGCCATCACCAACGCCGAGGCGGCGGCGAGCCGCGTCTCCCCGGTCATCATGCTGGTGATCCGGCTGTTTTCGCCCATCGTGAGCGCGGTGCGCGTCTTCGTGCGGGGCGTGCTGCGGCTTTTCGGGGTGCGCACCGATCCGGACAGCCACATCCTCGCCGTGCGCGAGGAGATCGCCGGCGCTCTCTATCTCGGCCAGTCCGAGGGCGTTGTCGAGAAGGAGGACCGCGATCGCATCCTCGGCGCGCTCGACCTCGGCGAACGCGCGGTCGAGGAGATCATGCTTCATCGCAGCCAGATCGAGATGATCGACGCCAGTCTGAACCCGCAGGCTATTCTCGACCAGTGCCTTCAGAGCCGGCACACCCGCCTGCCCGTCTTCCGCGACGAACCCGACAACATCGTCGGCGTCGTCCACGCCAAGGACCTGCTGCGCGCCATGCACAAGCTGGTGGTGAACGGGCGCGGAGAGCTGCCCCGCGCGCTGCGCAATTTCGACGTGACCTCGGTGGCGATGAAGCCCTATTTCGTCCCCGAGACGACGACGCTCGACGACCAGATGCGCCAGTTCCTGCGGATGCGCACCCATTTCGCGCTGGTGGTGGACGAATACGGCACGCTTCAGGGGCTGATCACGCTCGAGGACATCCTCGAGGAAATCGTCGGCGAAATCACCGACGAGTTCGACGCCGAAGAGGACGAGGAAACTCTGCACCGCACCGAGGACGGCCATTACCTAGTCGATGGCGCGATGACGATACGCGACCTCAACCGCGCCACCGACTGGACCCTGCCCGACGACGCCGCCAACACGGTGGCCGGGCTGGTCATCCACGACGCGCAGATGATCCCCAAGGTGGGCCAGGTGTTCAACTTTCACGGCTTCCGCTTCGAGGTGCTGGCGCGCAACGACAACCGCATCACGCGGCTGAAGATCGGCAAGCTCTGAACGCCCGCCGATTGCCCGGACCCGCCGTGCATCACCATTTTGGCGCGCCTATCTCGCTGCGCGCCCCGCGCTCTTTCAATGTTCCAGAAATACGCACCCGCGCCACGCAGGCGGCCCGCGCAGGCGCGCCTCACGCCCGCAGCCGCACTCCTTCGGGATCGAACGGCGGCTCCGCGAGGATCACCGCCCGGTGCGGCCGGCCGAGGATCATCACCTCCACCGCGTCCCCCGGCCCTGCATCCCGCACGAAGCCCAGCGCGAGGCTCATGCCGACTGAGTATCCATAGGCGCCCGAAGTGACGCGCCCGATGCCGCGCCCGTCGCGGAAGATCGGCTCGCCCCCCGTGGCGTCCGCGTTCGAGGCGGCGGCGTCGCCCTCGTCGACATGCAGCAGGACCAGCGTTTCGCGCGGCGCGCGCGCCATCACCTCTGCCGCGACGGGTTTGTGCAGGAACTCCTTGTCCATCTTGCACAAGCCCGCCAGCCCGACCTCCTGCGGCCAGTATTCGGGGCTGTATTCGCGGGACCACGACCCGTATCCCTTCTCGATCCGCAGGCTCATCAGCGCGCGGCTGCCGACAGGGCCGGCGCCGAATTCACGCCCCGCCGCCAACAGCGCCTCGTAGAGCCGCACCTGATCCTCAGTGGCGCAGTGCAGCTCCCACCCGAGGTCGCCGGTGAAGCTCACTCGGAGCGCAAGGCAATCGACGCCCGCGATTTCAATCCGCCGGGACCGCATGAACGGGAAATCCTCGGTCGCCAGCGACGCATTGGTGAGCCGCGCCAGCATCTCGCGCGATCTTGGCCCCGCGACATTGAAGCCGCAGACCGCTTCGGTCAGGCTCTCGAACACGACGTTATCGGGCAGCGGAACCATGTCGAAGAACCGCTTGTGATAGCGTTCCGCCATGCCCGACCCGATGATCCGGAATTCATCCTCGGCCACGCGCGTCACGGTGAAATCCCCCGCGATCCCGCCGCGCACGGAGATCAGCGGCGTCAGGCAGGACCGCCCCACTGCGCGCGGCATCCGGTTGGCGAAGACGGCGTTCAGCCAGTCCTCGGCCCCCGGCCCGGCGCAGCGGTATTTCGCGAAGTTCGAGATGTCGATGATCCCCGCGCGGTCGCGCAGCATCCGCGCCTCGGCCCCCACGGGTTCCCACCAGTTCTGGCGGGTGAAGCCGTTGGTATCCTCGGCGCCGGGCGCATCAGCGAACCACAGCGGATGCTCCCACCCGTAGTTGAGCCCCATCACCGCGCCCATGTCGCGCTGCATCTGGTAGACGGGCCGCGTGCGGCAGGGGCGGCCCGCCGCGCGTTCCTCGTTCGGGAAATGGATGGCGAAGCGGTGGGCGTATTGGTCGCGCACCTTTTCGCGGGTGAAATCCCTGCCCGCCCAATGGCCGAAACGCGCCATGTCCCAGGCGAACATGTCGTATTGCATCTCGCCTGTCGTGATCCACTGGGCGCACATCAGGCCCATGCCGGCGGACTGGCTGAAACCGGGGATGATGCCGTTGCAGCAGAAATACCCCTTGAGTTCGGGCACTGGGCCGAGGATCACGTTGGCGTCCGGCGTCCAGATCATCGGACCGTTTATCACCCGCTTGATCCCCGCCTCGCCCACCGCCGGGACGCGGTCGATCGCGCGCATCATGTTGGGTTCGATCCGGTCGAGGTCGTCGGCGAAAAGTTCATGCGCGAAATCGGGCGGCGTGCCCTCCTCGGCCCAGAGCCGCATGTCGCGCTCATAGGCGCCGATCAGCAGGCCCTTGCCCTCCTGGCGCAGGTAGTATTCGCCGTCGCGATCCGCGACCGACGGCAGGCGGCGGTCCATGCCGGCGATCTCGGCAATCGTCTCGGTCACGAAATACTGGTGCTCGGTCGGTTGCAGCGGCAGCTCTACCCCCGCCAGCGCGGCCACCTCGCGCCCCCAGAGCCCGGCGGCGTTCACCACCCAATCGGTGCGGATCTCGCCCTTGGGCGTGCGCACGATCCACGTGCCGTCGGGCTGCGCCTCGGTCGCCGTGACCGGGGTGAAGCGGTGAATCTCCGCGCCGTTCGCGCGCGCGCCCGCGGCGTAAGCGTTGGTCACGCCCGAGGGATCCACGTTGCCGCCGTCGGGTTCCCACATGATGCAGCGGATGCCGTCGAAATTCACCAGCGGGTGCAGGCGCTCGGCCTCGTCGCGGCCGATCTCGGCGAAGTTCATCCCGTATAGCTTCGCCTTGGCCGCCTGGAGGCGCAGTTGATGCTCGCGCGCCTCGGTCTGCGCGAGGTAGAGCGAACCGGGCTGGAACACGCCGCAGCTCTGCCCCGTCTCGGCTTCGAGCTCTTTGTAGAGGGTCATCGTGTAATGCTGAAGGCGGCTGATATTGGCGCTGTCATGCAGCCCGTGGATGTTGGCCGCCGCGTGCCATGTGCTGCCGCTGGTCAGCTCGTCGCGTTCGAGAAGCACGACATCGCGCCAACCCTGTTTCGTGAGATGATAGAGGATCGAGCATCCGATGACGCCGCCGCCGATCACGACGGCCTGTGCATGGGTCTTCATGGGGTCTTCCCTGGCTTGTGTCGCCCCAGCCTTAGCGCCCCGTCGCCGCGCCGGTTGCCCGGGCGCGACAGATCGCGTCGCAGGCAAGCAAGTGGCGTAGAAACGTCGATCCCGGCGCGCTGTGCCGGCTCGGAAGGCGATCTGGCGTCGCCACTCCCTGAACATTGCGATCATTTTTTAGGCAGTTCTCATCTCCCTGCCCAAATTTTGTGCAGCAGCACCAATTTGAACCACCCGAGGTCAGCAGCTCAGCTTTACGCCGCGCCGCAGAGATTTTTACGCTGCAGTTGCAACAATCACCGCGCAAAAATCCGAAAGGCAGGTATGTGAAACCCAAAACAGCAATAACAGATCCGTTCAAATTCGACGCGGCGCGCGGAGCGCTCACCGATGTCAGGGCGCGCGGCAGGATACCCGGACCGGTCGGATCGGGGACGGGAAAACCTTTCCTACAGGACGTCAAGCAAACCTTTTGCATGCACACCGGCGCAACCAGCGCCGATGCAGTGTGACGCGCAAGACAAGGAGAATATCATGTTGAACTACATTAGGCTGGGCGTCGTCGCAGCACTGATCGCCCTGCCGCAGATGGGGGCCGCGCAAGAGGCCGACACGACACCCCTCAACGCCGATATCGGCTTCATCTTCACGACCTTCATGTTTCTGGTTTCGGGCTTCCTGGTGTTCTTCATGGCCGCAGGTTTCGCCATGCTGGAAGCGGGGTTGGTGCGCGGCAAGAACGTCGCGATGCAGCTCACCAAGAACGTGGCGCTCTTTTCGCTCGCATCGCTCTTCTATTACATCCTGGGCTACAACCTGATGTATCCCGGGGACGCCTGGACGATTTCCAGTGTCCTTGGCGCGTTTTCCGTGACCGGGCTGGAGCCCGTGGGTCTCGATGGCGCGGACCCCGACCTCACCTACGCGTCTGTCGGCTCGGACTTCTTCTTTCAACTGATGTTCTGCGCAGCCACGGCGTCCATTGTCTCTGGCGCGCTGGCTGAGCGGATCAAGCTTTTGCCTTTCCTGCTGTTCGTGGTGCTGCTGACGGCGGTGATCTACCCGATACAAGCGAGCTGGAAATGGGGCGGTGGGTTTCTGGACGCGATGGGCTTTCAGGATTTCGCGGGTTCGACCGTGGTGCATTCGGTGGGCGGCTGGGCCGCCTTGACCGGAGCGATCATCCTGGGGCCCCGACTGGGCAAGTACAAGAATGGCAAGATCAACCCGATCCCGGGCTCCAATCTGGCGCTGGCGACGCTGGGCATGTTCATCCTTTGGCTGGGCTGGTTCGGTTTCAACGGCGGCTCGCAACTGTACATGGATACCGCAGGCAACGTGGCCGATATCAGCCGCATCTTCTCGAACACCAATATCGCGGCGGCGGCCGGCGTGATGGTCGCGCTCGTCCTCACGCAGTTGATATACGGAAAGCCCGATCTCACCATGATCCTCAACGGCGCGCTTGCAGGCCTGGTGTCGATCACTGCCGAGCCACTGACGCCCACGCTGGTTGAAGCGACGTTCATCGGCGGCATCGGCGGTGCGATCGTGGTCTTCGCCGTACCCATGCTCGACAAATTGCAGATCGACGACGTCGTCGGCGCAATTCCGGTGCACCTGTTCGCAGGTATCTGGGGCACGATCGCCGTGGCGTTCACCAACGATGCGGCGAATGTGCTCACGCAATTCTATGCGATCATGATCGTCGGCGCTTTTGTCTGCGCAACATCGGCCCTGGCCTGGATGGTTCTGAAACTGACCATCGGTTTGCGGGTCGATGAAGAGACCGAAATCACCGGCCTTGATATGGCCGAGCTGGGGATGGAGGCCTATCCGGAATTCAATCCAGTATGAATATTGAAGACACCTGTTGTCCGAGGCCTCCGGCGACATTCGCCGGAGGCCAAATTCGTGAGGTTGACGCGCGGACGTGACCTTCGCTCAATTTCGCGACAGACGGCAGAGCGGGCCCGCACATCCGCCGCGCGATGCCGCCCCCGTGAACGTCAGATCGCGATGCTATCGCCGCCCGCCGCGGCAATCCGTCAGTCACGCATGGACATTCAGCCGCCGCAGACCCACGGCCCGGCGCCGATCCGAAGATCAACGTCCCGGCGGCGCGGCATCCTCGGGCACCTCGCGGCGCGCGGCCTCGGGCGCGTTTCGGTAAAGCTGTTCGCGATCCCACGCGAATGGCAGGTTCTGCATTCCGCGCAGCAGGTAGCGCGCCGCGGCCCGCTCGGCGGCGCTTGCCAGCGCCGGCTCGGAATGGCGCATGAGCCCCGACAGGATGGCTTGCAGGTGCTGCTGCACCTCGATCACCGCCTGGCCGTCCCGCGCCAGCGCGCCGAACCCGTCATCGATCAGGTCATCCGGCGACAGCGCCGGGATGTAGAGCCTTTCAAGCTCGACCTCGCGATCCTCGTCCGGGGTGCGCAGGTAGGACGACAGGATCCGCCCGATCCGCGTGATGACGTCGATCGCGGTGCCCGGATCGTTGATGCCCGGCGACAGCGCCTTCGACGCGATCTCGCCCAGCACGATCAGGCCGAAACGCGGGTCCTGGTCGTAGGTGCGCAAATCGCCCAGCGTGATGTGATCGCGCACCAGCTCGGGCAGCTTGCGCTTGTCCTTCCTGCGCGGCGCGTCGCCCCGCTCGCCCTCCTGCTCTTCTTCCTCCTCTTCCTCGAAGTCGCCGCGCACCAGCGCCAGCGGCTCGTTCACGAAGACGAAACGGCCGACCTGCAGGGGCAGGAACAGCTCCACGTCGAACCGCTCGGCGGCGGCGTTCAGCCCCTCGGGGTAGATATGCTGCACATAGCCCGATTCGCGCGCCCGGATCGGATGCAGGTCGTCGGGCAGTTCGTCAGGCAGCGGATTGGCTCCGAGGCACGGCGTCTTCAGCCGCTCGAGGAAACGGTCGCGCGTCTGCCGCTCGACCTGGCGCGAGGTGTCCAGCAGGCTGCCGAAGGTTTGCAGGTGCAGCACCCAGCGGATCAGCGAATAGACCACCAGAACCAGCACCAGCACCGTCACCCAGAACAGGACGAAGGCGCGCTCATCCCCGAAGACGCCGGTTTCGCGCAGGATGATCCCGACCAGGGCATAGACATAGGCGCCGATGAAGGCGGCCAGCGTCTTTTGCGTGGTGGTGTCCTGCATGATGACCATGTGCACCCGCGGCGTCCATTGCGAGGACGAATTGCGGTAGACCGTGACCATCACCGTCATGCTGAAGATCGTCACCGCCAGCATCGCGTTGGCGATGATGTCGAGCAGCCGGTCCGCCGCCGTCCCGGAGAGGCGCGTCCCAATGCCCTCGGGCACCCACTCCTGGGCGAACTGCGCCAGCCCCAGCGCGACGAAGGCCAGAAGCCCCATCCCCACGACCCGCACCCACAGCTTGCGCATGAGTTGCCGGGCCATGCGCCAGAGGGTTGCGGGCAGAAGGCGGATGTCGTCCATGTATCCTCAATACCCCGCGACGCGCAGCGGTTCCATCCCTCGCGCTTGGTTCGCCTCTTGCGACAACATCTGTCGCGAACGGCCTTGCATAAGGGCGGACATTTCCCCACCCTGCCCCAAATCGCGAGGGAGATTCAGGGATGCAGACCACCACCCGAGTGGCCGTGATCGGCGGCGGCGTCGTCGGATGCAGCGTGCTTTATCACCTGACGAAACTCGGCTGGTCCGACGTGATGCTGATCGACCGCTCGGATCTCACGAGCGGCTCGACCTGGCACGCCGCCGGCGGGTTCCACACGCTCAACGGCGACACCAACATGGCCGCCCTCCAAGGTTACACGATCAGGCTTTACAAGGAGTTGGAGGAAATCACCGGCCTCTCCTGCGGGCTGCATCACGTGGGCGGCGTCACGCTGGCCGACAATCGCGACCGCTTCGATATGCTGCTCGCCGAGCGGGCCAAGCACCGCTACATGGGCCTGGAGACAGAAATCGTCGGCCCCGAGGAGATCGCCCGCATCGCGCCCGTGACGGACGTGACCGGCGTCATCGGCGCGCTCTACGACCCGCTCGACGGCCATCTCGACCCCTCGGGCACGACCCACGCCTACGCCCGCGCCGCGCGCCTGGGCGGCGCGACGATCGAGACGCATTGCAAGGTGCTCGAAACCAAACCGCGCGCCGACGGCACATGGGACGTGGTGACCGAAAAGGGAACGATCCACGCCGAACACGTGGTCAACGCCGCCGGTCTCTGGGCGCGCGAGGTCGGCGCGATGGCGGGCGTCTACCTGCCGCTGCACCCGATGGAACACCAATATGTCGTCACCGACGAGGTCCCGGAGATCGTCGAGATCATCGAAGGCGGCGAAGAGCATCCGCATGTCATGGACCCGGCCGGCGAATCCTATCTGCGCCAGGAGGGGCGCGGCCTCTGCATCGGGTTCTACGAACAGCGCGCCAAGCCCTGGGCGGTGGATGGCACGCCCTGGGAGTTCGGGCACGAACTGCTGCCCGACGACCTCGACAAGATCGAGGACAGCATCGCCTTTGCCTATCGCCGCTTCCCGGCGCTGGAACGCGCGGGGGTGAAATCGGTCATCCACGGCCCCTTCACATTCGCGCCGGACGGCAATCCGCTCGTCGGGCCTGTGCCGGGGATGCCGGGCTACTGGTCCGCCTGCGGCGTCATGGCCGGGTTCAGCCAGGGCGGCGGCGTCGGGCTGATGCTGGCGCAATGGATGGTGGAGGGCGAATGCGAACGCGACGTCACGGCGATGGACGTGGCGCGCTTCGGCGACTGGATCACGCCGGGCTATACGTTGCCGAAGGTGGTGGAGAACTACCGACATCGGTTCTCGGTCGCCTACCCGAACGAGGAGCTGCCCGCCGCGCGCCCCTTCCGGCAGACGCCGATGTATGACGTGTTCGACCGGCTGGGCGCGGTCTGGGGGCATCAATTCGGGCTCGAGGTGGTCAACTACTTTGCCGAAGGGGACGAGCCCCGCTATGAGACCCCCTCCTTCCGCCGCTCCAACGCGCATCACGCCGCCGCGCGCGAGGTCCGCGCGGTGCGCGAGAACGTGGGCATCAACGAGGTCCACAATTTCGGCAAATACCTCGTGACCGGGGCCGGCGCGCGCGACTGGCTCGACCGGATCATGGCCGGGCGCATCCCCCGCCCTGGCCGGCTGTCGCTTACCCCGATGCTGTCGCCCAATGGCCGCCTGATCGGCGACTTCACCGTGTCCTGCCTCGGCCCCGAGGCGTTCCAGCTCACCGCGTCCTATGGCGCGCAGGCGGTGCATATGCGCTGGTTCCAGAAGAACGAGGCCGACGATGTGCGGGTCGAAAACATCTCGGACCGGCTCAACGGGTTCCAGATCGCCGGACCACGCGCGCGCGACGTGCTGCTGGCCGCGACCCGCGCCCCGCTAGACGAGATGCGCTTCATGGACCTGCGCCACGCGACCATCGGCATGGTCGACTGCCTCGTCCAAAGGGTGAGCTACACCGGCGATCTGGGCTACGAGATTTACTGCGACCCGATGGCGCAGCGCGCGCTGTGGGACGCGCTCAGCGCCGCGGGGGAACCGCACGGGATGCGCCCCTTCGGGATGCGCGCGATGATGAGTCTGCGGCTCGACAAGTTCTTCGGCTCCTGGCTGGGCGAATTTTCCCCCGATTACACGCCGGGGGAAACCGGCATGGACCGGTTCATCCAGTGGTCCAAGAACGCCGATTTCATCGGCCGCGCGGCGGCCGAGGCCGAGCGCGCCGAGAGCGCCGCACGGCGGCTCTGCGCCTTCCAGGTCGACGCGCTCGACGCGGACGTGGCGGGGTATGAACCGATCTGGATGGGCGGCGCGGTCAAGGGGTTCTGCACCACGGGCGGCTATTCGCACCACGCGCAGAAATCCATCGCGCTGGGGCTGATCCCGCGCGAGGCGGCAGAGGACGGCCTGCAGGTCGAAATCGAGATCCTGGGCGAAATGCGTCCGGCGACCCTGCTCACCGAGCCGCTTTTCGACGCGGACGGCGCGCGGATGCGGGGCTGACCCAAAAGTCTTCCCTGAAGACTTTTGCGAAGAGAATTCATTGAATTCTCTTCCACCTCAGCGCGGGGTGAACTTGAGCCAGATCCCGTCCTCGCCGCGCACCGTCAGATGCGCCACCGGCATCGCCGGGCGCTCGGGAACCGTCTCGAACCGGTAGGCGCGCGCCAGCATCGCGAGGATCAGCACACCCTCGATCATCGCGAAACCCGCGCCGACGCAAACCCGCTGCCCGGCGGAGAACGGGATGAAGGCGTCGCGCATGCAGGCCTTGCCGTTCTCGGCGCCATAGCGCGCGGGATCGAAGGCGTCCGGCCTCTCCCATAACCGTTCGTGGCGGTGCAGGTGCCAGGGGCTCAGCACGATCTGCGCGCCCGGCGCGATGTCGCGGTCGCGGAACCGCTCGGGGCCGCGCGCCTCGCGCACCATCATCGGCACCGGCGGATAGAGGCGCAGCGTCTCGCGGAACACGTCGCGCGTGAGCCTGAGCCGCCCGACATCGGCGAACGCGGGCGCGCCCTCGCCCAGCACCTCACCCGCCTCCTGCGCCACCCGGTCCTGCCACTCGGGATAAAGCGCCAGCAGGTAGAGCGCCCAGGCCAGCGCCGAGGCGCTCGTCTCGTGCCCCGCAAGGAAGAAGATCGCGACCTGGTCGATCATCTCCTCGGCGCTGAACCGCTCGCCGCTTTGGGGATCGACGGTGGTCATGATCTTGGTGGCGAGGTCGTCGGGCGCGGTTCCCGCCTCGATCTGCTGCATCCGCTCGCGCGTGAGCCGCGCGATGAGGTCGCGGATCGCCGCTGCGGTGGCCTTCGTCTCGCGCTTGTGCAGGCGTGGCATCCAGCGCGGCAACGGCAGCAGCGCGCCGATGTTGACCACCGGCTGCGTGCGCTGGTGATCGCGGAACTTGGTGAAGACCCGCGCGGCGATCTCGTTCTCGATCGGGATCGAGAACAGCGTGCGAAAGATCACGTCGGCGGCGACGTGGCTCGTCTCCTCCTCGATCTCTTGGGCGCTGCCGTCGGCCATGCCGGCCAGCCGCGCGACCGCGCTTTCGCCCGCTGCGACCATGGCCGGGAACACGTCGCGCAGGCGCCCGCCCTCGAAGGCGGGGTCGATGATGCGGCGCTGACGCTTCCACGCCTCGCCGTTGGTGACGAAGACCGAATCGCCCAGGAGCGGCTTCAGCCCCTCTCGGACGCGGTCCGATTTCGGGAAATCGTCCGGACGCTCCTTCAGGACGAGCCGTACGAGATCGGGCTGGTTGCAAAGGTAGGAGCGGAAGAACGGCGTGCGGAATTCGGCCATCCACGCGCGGTAGAGCCGCGCGGGCTGCGCCGACAGGATATCGGCGCGAAACAGCCGGACATAGCGCCAGAGCGACACGCGCCCCGCGCGCGCCGGCGGCTTGGGCGGCAGGGTCACGCGGCGATCCCGTTGAACTTGTTCACCGGGGTTTCGATCCGGCTCTTGGATGGCGCCCGCCCCTTGTACCGCGCGCCGAGCGTGCGCGCGCCGGCGGTGATGCGGAAATAGTCGTAGTCATTGGGGCGGTCGAAGGCGCAGAGATACTGGAAATGCAGCCGGAAGAAACGCCAGCGCAATTCGCGCCACCGCGCGGGGCTGAGCGTCTGCGTGAACGCCGCCGAGATCACCAGCGGCCAGCGTTTGGCCGGGGTCGCCACGCCCGAAACGCTGACCGGATCGCACAGCGCGAAGGCGCAGCCATCCCCCGGCGCCGTCACGTCCACCCATGCGAGGGCGTCCGTTTCGCCCAGGTATTGCAGATCAGCGCGCAGCCGGTGGGCGTCCGGCAGGAAAGACACCATCGGCGCCACCTGCCCCAGCGTGAGCAGCGACAGCGCCGGCCCGTTCGCCGGCGCCCGGCGCGCGCGAATGAGATCCGCGAGGATCGACACCGCCAGATGCGCGCCCGAAGAATGACCGACGATGAGCACCTCGTCCGCGTCCCCCGCGAGCGCCTCGGCGATTTCGTCCGCGAATTCGGCCATCCGCGCCTCCAGCTCCGGCGGGTTGGCCCCGCGATATCGTGCGGAATAGGCGTAGTCGTGCATGAGGTAATAGGCGAAGAACCTGCCGTCCCTGCGCCGGAACCATTCGAGCACGAAGGGAACCACGATCAGCCCCGCCCAGGCCAGCCACGGATGGATCAGCGCCAGCAGCCGCCCCAGCCCCCAGGCCAGCAGCAGCGCCAGCGCCAGTTGCGCCAGCAGGAACACCACCGGGTAGAGCGCGGCGATCACCGGCCCCTTGCGCAGCCGCATCAGCCGCCAGAGCACGCCCGAGCCGATATAGGTCCACGCCGTACGCGCCAGTTGCAGGTAGGTGCCCGCGATCCCCTGCGCCATGCTGCTCCGCACGATGTCGGACCAGACCAGCACGTCGAACTCCGCCTCGACCGGCTCATCGTCGATGCGCCCCTCGACGCGCCAGCCGTAGCGCCCCTTGCCCGTGCGCGCGCTGAGCGCGATGTCGTAGCCGGAAATCGCCGCCTGCGCCGCGCCTTCCTTGCGGTAAAGCTCGCGGTAGCGGCGGGGATGGATCGGGTCGTAACCGGGGATGTAGAACACCCGGCGGCGGCGCACTGTGATTTCGCTGGGGTCGCTCATCGCGCACCTGTCTCGGACTGCTCGCGCGCGAGCCTAGCGCAGGAGTTGGGCGAGAGTAAGGCTCAGCCCAGCAGCGCCAGCCCCGGGAACACCTCGAGCAGCCAGAACGCGAAGGCCGAGAACCCGCCGGTCAGCATCAACAGGCCGATGGTCCAGAGCAGCAGGCCCATGATGCGCTCGATCTGCTCCATGTGCCGCTTCATCCAGCCCATGAACCCGGTAAGCCGCGGAAGGAAGGCCGCGACCAGCAGGAACGGGACGCCAAGGCCGATCGCGTAGACCGCCAGAAGGACCGTGCCGCGCCCGACTGACGCCTCGGAGGCCGCGAGGCTCAGGATCGCGCCCAGTTGCGGGCCGATGCAGGGCGTCCAGCCAAAGGCGAAGGCGAGGCCCAGCACGTAGGCGCCGAACGCGCTGCCGCCCCGGTCGCCCGCGTCGATCCGCGCCTCCCGGTCGAGGAACCCGATGCGGTAGACGCCGACGAAATGCGCCCCGAAGATCATCACAAGAACGCCCGCCACCGCGTTGAAAACGCCCTGGTATTGCAGGAACAACGCGCCCACGGCCGAGGCCGCGAACCCCAGCAGCAGGAAGATCGTCGATAGCCCCAGCACGAAGAACAGCGCCGGCAGCACCGCGCGGTTGCGCGCCTGTCCGCCCTCGCTGAGATCAGCCACCGTGACGCCGCTCATGTAGGCGAGGTAGGGCGGCACGATGGGCAACACGCAGGGGCTCAGGAACGAGATGAGCCCCGCCGCCAGCGCCACGATCATCGCGGGCAGAAGGCTCGCGTCCATGATTTCGATTCCGAACATGGTCCTCGCTTAGCCGATATCGCGGGCGGCGTCACCGGGGCGTCGCTCACATCCCTGTGGACTGTTCGCCGCAGGCCGATTATCCCGCGGGACATGGACACGCTCGACGCCACCGGGCTCATCTGCCCCCTGCCCGTGCTCAAGCTGCGCAAGCGGCTGCGCGCCCTCGCCCCCGGCGACACGATCGAGATGCGCGCCGACGATCCGGCGGCCGTGATCGACGTGCCGCATTTCTGCGCCGAGGCCGGGCATGAACTCGTCTCCCACAGCCGCGCCGGGGATGCGGATGTCTATGTCGTGCGCAAGGGCGGCTGACAAACCGTCAGACCGCCCTTGCAAAAAAGCCCCGAAGATGCGTCAGCGCCCCAGCGACCACCACCCCCGGCGTTTGGGCTTGGCGTCCTGCGAGTCGCTCTCGGCCGCCGGTTCGGGGCTGGCGTCGGCGGGTTCGGGTTGCGGCTCGGGGGCCGGTTCGGGCGTCGATTCCGCCGCCGGCGTCTCTTCGGGCTTCTTGCGCGGGGCGCGGGTGCGGGTGCGCTTGGGCTTGGCGTCTTCCTTGGGGGCGGCGCCATCGGGCGTATCGCCGCTTTGGGGCGTATCGCCGCTTTGGGCCGCTTCAACAGCCTGCGCCGCGTCGCCGCCATCGCCCGCCGCCGCGGCGGCCTCGGGCTTCTTGCGCGGGGCACGGGTGCGCTTGGGCTTGGGTTTTTCCTGCGCATCCGCGCCGTCATCGGCCTTGGCGGCCTTTTCCGGCGCGGGCGCCTCGGCGGGCTTCTCGTCGCTCCTTGCGTCGTCCCCGCCATTGCCGTCGCCCCCGCGCGAGGCGTCACCCTCCGCGTTGTCGCCGGCGCCGTTGCCGTTCTCGCCATCGTTCCGGGACTTGCCGCCCCGTCCGCGGCTGCGCCGGCGGCGGCGGCGCTTCTTGGACTTGCCATCCCCTTCACCGTTGCCGTTACCATTGCCGTTTTCGTTGCCGTTGTCGGCATCGGCCTGATCGTCGCGATCCTGATCGTCAGTCTCGGCCTGGTCGTCGTCGACGTCGTCCATCAGCGAACTGTCGACCGACACCACCGGCGCCGCCGCTTCGGGAACGGCGCGGGTGGCGGTCTTGAACTTCTCCAGGCTGAAGTCGGGGCTGACGAGCGACGGGTCGCCCTCTATGCGCACCGACAGGCCATAGCGCGCCTCGATCCTCGCGACATGCTCGCGCTTCTGGTTCATCAGGAAGTTGGCGACGCCGACGGGCGCCTTGACCAGCACCTCGCGCGAGCGGCGGCGCACGCCCTCCTCCTCGATCTGGCGCAGGATGTTGAGCGACAGGTTGTCGTCCGAACGGATCAGGCCGGTGCCGTGGCAGGCGGGGCAAGGCTGCGTCGTGGCCTCGATCATGCCGGGGCGCAGGCGCTGGCGGCTCATCTCCATCAGGCCGAATCCCGAGATGCGGCTCACCTGGATGCGCGCGCGGTCGGTCTTCAGCTTGTCCTTCATCCGCTTCTCGACGGCCGCGTTGTTCTTGCGCTCGTCCATGTCGATGAAGTCGATCACGATCAGCCCGGCAAGGTCGCGCAGACGCAGTTGCCGCGCCACTTCCTCGGCGGCCTCGAGGTTGGTCTTGAGCGCGGTCTCCTCGATCGAGCCTTCCTTGGTGGCGCGGCCGGAGTTCACGTCGATCGCGACCAGCGCCTCGGTCACGCCGATCACGATGTAGCCGCCGGATTTGAGCTGCACCGTGGGGTTGAACATCGCCGAGAGGTAGCTTTCGACCTGGTGGCGCGCGAAAAGCGGCATCGTGTCCTGGTAGTGTTTCACGTTCTTCGCGTGGGACGGCATGATCATCTTCATGAAGTCCTTGGCGATGCGATAGCCGCGCTCGCCCTCGACCAGCACCTCGTCGATCTCGCGGTTGTAGAGGTCGCGGATCGAACGCTTGATGAGGTCGCCTTCCTCGTAGATCTTGGCCGGCGCGATGGATTTCAGCGTCAGTTCGCGGATCTGCTCCCACAGACGTTGGAGATATTCGTAATCGCGCTTGATCTCGGTCTTGGTGCGCTTGGCGCCCGCGGTGCGCACGATCAGGCCCGCGCCCTGCGGCACGTCGATCTCGCTCGCGATCTCCTTGAGCTTCTTGCGGTCGGGCGCATTGGTGATCTTGCGGGAAATCCCGCCGCCGCGGGCCGTGTTGGGCATCAGCACGCAGTAGCGCCCGGCGAGGCTGAGATAGGTGGTCAGCGCGGCGCCCTTGTTGCCGCGTTCCTCCTTGACGACCTGCACCAGCAGGATCTGGCGGACCTTGATGACCTCCTGGATCTTGTATTTGCGCGGCCGCGGCTTGCGCGGCGGGCGGATGTCGTCGTGATCGTCCTCGTCGGCGACCACCTCGATGTCGGAATCCTTGCTGGCCGCGCGGGTATCGTCATCGCCGTTGACGTCATCGCCGTTGTCGTCGCTGGCGTCGCCGTTGTCATCGCCGTTGTCGTCACTGTCGCCGTTCCGGGCGTGGTCCTCGCCGCCCGTCGCGTCCGGCGTTTCGGAGTGGCCCTCGGGTTCCTCCACGGGGGTTTCGCCGACACGCTCCATCGGCGAGGAGCCTTCCTCGTCGTCGCTGTCGATCGTCTCCATCCCCGAGATGTCGCCGCTCTGGACGGCGTCGTCCGTGTCGGTCTTCGCGGCTTTCGAGCGGCTGCGCCCGCCGCGCGAACGGCGCTTGGGCTTGCCGTCCTCGTCCTCCTCGGCCCTGGCTTTCTGGGCCTCGGCGTAGGCGCGTTCCTCCTCCATCAGCGCCTCGCGGTCGGCGATGGGGATCTGGTAGTAATCCGGGTGAATTTCCGAGAAGGCGAGAAAGCCGTGGCGGTTGCCGCCGTAATCCACGAACGCCGCCTGAAGCGACGGTTCGACCCGCGTTACCTTGGCGAGATAGATGTTGCCGGCGAGCTGGCGTTTGTTTTCCGATTCAAAGTCGAATTCCTCGACCTTGTTTCCGTCCACCACCACGACGCGGGTTTCCTCCGCGTGGGTGGCGTCGATAAGCATTTTCTTGGGCATAAGTTCCGTCTGCACCCGAACGCACCCGCCCGCCCCGGTGGGGCCGCGGATCGCCAGGGGTGTCTATTGAGGGCGATGACGCGCCGACAGGGCGCTGCGGGCGCGCCGTGCGCCGCCCCGCCAAATGCCTGTCGCTGTTTCGCGCGTCTCATCGCGGTTCTTCTCCGGCGCCTCTGGGGCGCCCATTCAGGACCCGGCAACCCCGCGGAGCGAGGGCCGGGCGTACATGTGATCCCGTATTTCGGGATCCAATCGGCCTGCTCAGATATAACGGATGCATATCCTGAAATTGTCTGAAACAGCGAATCTCGAAGGACGCGGCCGAACTGCGGCGCTATGTCCTGTAATCATTCTAATCGGTGCGGGCAGGCAATGACAATGGGCAAAATGCGACCCCGTTTCGCCGCGCGTGGCGCGGCGACCGGCCGGGGGCCCTGCCCCGGACCCCCGTGAATATTGCCAGCAAGAAGAAGAGCCGCCCGCCTCAGAGGTAGTCGGAGCGTTGCAGGCCGTATTTCGCCATCTTCTCGTTCAGGGTGCGGCGTGGCAGGCAGAGTTCCTCCATCACGGCGGCGATCGAGCCCTTGTGGCGGCGCATGGTGTTGTCGATCAGCATCCGCTCGAACGCCTCGACATACTCCTTGAGCGGCTTGCCCTCGGTGGTCATCACCGGCTGCATCTCTTGGTGGTCGGACATCAGCAGCGACACGATGGTGCCCGAGCCGCGGCGCGATTGCAGAACCGCGCGTTCGGCCACGTTGAAGAGCTGGCGCACGTTGCCCGGCCAAGGCGCCTGCAAGAGCTGCGCGGCCTCCTGCGCGCTGACCTGGGGCGCGTCGCAGCCGTAATCGTCGGCGAACTGGTCCGCGAAGCGGGTGAACAGCGTCAGGATATCCTCGCCGCGCTGGCGCAGCGGCGGCACGGTGATGCGCAGGCTGGCGAGCCGGTAGAACAGATCAGAGCGCAGCGCGTCCTCGGAGGTCCGACCCTCGTCCTGGAGGTTGGAGATCGCGACGATGCGGGTCTCGGGCGGCGTGCCCTCCTCGTTGAGATAGGTCAGCAGCCGCGCCTGCGCGGCGTCGCTCAGCACCTCGATATCCTCAAGCACGAGCGTGCCGCCGCGCGCCTCCTCGACCGCCGGAAGGCGGGTGTCCTCGGGGTTCATCGGGCCGAAGAGCCGCTTGAGCAGCGCATCCTCCTCATGGGCGCCGCAGGACACGAGCACGAATTTCTTGCCGGCGCGCGCGCCGGCGGCGTGCAGCGCGTGGGCCACCAATGTCTTGCCGGTCCCCGTCTCGCCGTCGATCAGCACGTGGCCGTCGGCCTGACCGAGATCGAGGATATCCTCCTTCAGCCGCTCCATTACCGGGGACGAGCCGATGAGCTTCTTCATCAGTTGGGTGCCGTCCGACAATTCACGCCGCAGCGCCCGGTTGTCGAGCGTGAGCCGGCGCGCGTTGGTCGCCTTCTTGGCCAGTTCGGTCATGCGGTCCGGATTGAACGGCTTTTCCAGGAAATCGTAGGCCCCGACGCGCATCGCCTCGACCGCCATCGGCACGTCGCCGTGACCGGTGATCATGATGACGGGCAGTGAACTGTCCGCGCCCATCAGCTTCTTGAGAAACTGCATCCCGTCCATGCCGGGCATCTTGATGTCGCTGACCACGATGCCGGGGTAGTCCGGTCCGAGCTTCTTGAGCGCGTCCTCCGCGCTCGCGAATGTCTCGGTGTCATAGCCCGACAGCGCCAGCCACTGGCTGATCGACTGGCGCATGTCCTTCTCGTCGTCGATGATCGCAATCTTCATCGCATTGGCCACGGGTCCATCCTCCGCATCATTCCGCTGCCTGGCTCTCCGCGTTCAAGATAGGCAGCTGCATCTCGAAAACAGCCCCCCCCGCGACGGCGTTTCGCGCGGTGAGACGGCCCCCGAGGTCGTTCACGATCCCCGAGGAAATGGCAAGCCCCAGCCCAACGCCGTCGCCGGGCTGCTTGGTCGTGTAGAACGGCTCGAACAGGTTGTCGGTATCCTCGATGCCGTGACCGTTGTCGCGCAGCGACAGCGTGGCAGTGTCGCCCGCCGCCAGCACGATGTCGATCTGCGCGTCCTCCACCCCCTCGGTCGCATCAAGCGCGTTGCGCAACAGGTTCACCATGACTTGTTCGATGCGCACGCGGTCGCCCATCACCATCACCGGCGTGTCAGGCAGCGCCTGGTCGATGGTGACGCGTCGTTGGCGCAGTTGCGGCTCCATCATCGCGAGCGCGGAAGCCAGCGAATCGCCCATGTTGACGGGCTCGAACGTGTTGCCCGCGTGGCGCGCGTAGCTCTTGAGCTGCCGGGTGATCGCGCCCATCCGCTCGATCAGGTCGTCGATCCGCTGGAACGACGACAGCGCCTCCTCCGGGCGGTGGCGGCTGATCAGCAGGCGCGCGCCCGCCAGATAGGTCTTCATCGCCGCCAGCGGCTGGTTCAGCTCGTGGCTGACGGCGGCCGACATCTCGCCCAGCGCGGCGAGCTTGGAGCTTTGCGCCAGCGTCTGTTCGGCCACGGCGAGGTTCTCCTGCACCCTTTCGCGCTCGGCGATTTCCCGCTGCAACCGCCTGTTCAATGCGCGAAGCTCTGCCGATTCGCGCTGGAACAGGGCGGCGCGCACCGCCGTCTTGCGGTTGAGGAAATAGAACGCCAGCGCCAGCAGAATCGCAAAACCCATGATCTCGAGCGCGAGAAACCCGTTCACCTTCTCGCGCACGCTCGCGTAGGTGGTGAAGCTGGCGATGCGCCAGCCGCGAAACGCCACGCGCCCCTCGACGCGCATCACCGCCTCGCCCTTGACGTAGGCGTCGGCGGGCAGTTGCGTCCAGTCGGCGGTGGCCTGAATCGCGCGCTCGATGGCGCTGGCGACCGGTTCGTGATGCAGCGCCTCGGCCTCGGTCAGCCCGCGCCAGCGCGGCTCGGTCGACAGGATGATGACGCCTTCGCTGTCGGTCACCAGCACCGCATCGGAAATCCCCGCCCAGGCGCGTTCGAACTTGGCCAGGTCGATCTCGACCACGATGACCCCGACAAGGTTGCCCTGGCTCTCGATGCGGCGGGAGTAGAAGAAGTCGTACTTGCCCGTTTCGCGCTGCAAGACCTTGAAAACCGTGTCCTTCGAGCGGACCGCGTCGACGTAGTAGGGCGCCGCGCGATGGCTTTCCCCGATCGAGTTGCGGTCGGTCGAGGCGACGGTGCGCCCGTCCTTGTCCAGCAGGGTGAGGGAGGCTGCGCTGATCTCGGTCACGAACGAGATGAGCCGCTGCGTCGAAAGCTGGTAATCGCCTGAATTGAGGGCTGAAATCAGCGCGGGATCCCGCGCGAGAAGCTGCGGAACGATGGCGTTCTGGCGCAGTTCGCTCAGCAGGTTGCCGGAATAGAGCACGAGGCGCAGCTCGGCCCGGTTGCGGGTGTTCTGGGTGAACCGGTCGGTCAGCAGCCGGTTGGTGACATAGACCGTCGCGACCGCCGCCAGCGTCATCACCAGCAGGAGCACGCGCACGCGCCAGCCTGTCGTGCGCGTCCACTGTTTTCCGCGAGGGGGCGCTTGCGTGTTCATCCTGTCAGGTTAAGCGCGCGCGCGCCCCGCCTCAAGGCCTTGGCGCCTCACGCGGCGACGAGCGCATCCACCAGCCCGGTGAACATCGACGCGCCGTCGGTCCCGCCATGCGCGGGTTCGGCCATCCGCTCGGGATGGGGCATCATGCCCAGCACGCGGCGGTTTTCCGACAGGATGCCGGCGATGTGGTCCACCGACCCGTTCGGGTTGTCCACGTAGCGGAACGCGATCCGGTCCTCGCCGCGCAGCCGCGCGAGGGTTTCGTCGCCGCAGTGGTAATTGCCGTCGTGATGCGCCACCGGAACCGTGATGACCTGCCCCGCATCAAAGCCGCGCGTATAGACGGACTCGGCGGTCGTAACCTGCAAATGCACCGGTTTGCAGACGTATTTCAGCCGCGCGTTGCGCAACAGCGCGCCGGGCAGCAGCCCGGTTTCGGTCAGCACCTGGAAGCCGTTGCAGATCCCAAGGACATGACCCCCCTTGCGCGCATGCGCCACGACCGAGCGGCAGATCGGCGAATTGGCCGCGATCGCGCCGCAGCGCAGGTAATCCCCGAACGAAAAGCCCCCCGGCACGGCGATCAGATCGACGCCCGCGGGCAGTTCCGTGTCCTTGTGCCAGACCATCGACACGCGCGCCCCCGCGCGTTCGAACGCGACGGCGAGATCGCGATCGCAGTTCGACCCCGGGAAAACGATCACGGCGGCATGCATCAGGCGATCTCCACCGAATAGCTTTCGATCACGGTATTGGCGAGCAGCTTCTCGCACATGGCGGTCACGCTTTCGCGCGCACGGTCGGCGTCGGTTTCGGTAAGGTCGAGTTCGATCACCTTGCCCTGGCGCACGCCGTTGACGCCGTCAAAGCCGAGGCTTCCCAGCGCGTGGCGCACCGCCTCGCCCTGCGGGTCGAGAACGCCGTTCTTCAGCATGATATGCACCCGTGCCTTCATCGCGTCATGGCCTTTCAGTTGATGAGTGTCGGCCGCGCCATCGGCGTCGCGCCCTTGGGCAGCACGCCAAGACGCTTGGCCACTTCGGTATAGGCGTCCGTCAGGTTGCCGAGATCGCGGCGGAACACGTCCTTGTCGAGCTTCTGGCCGGTCTCGATGTCCCAGAGACGGCAGGAATCCGGGCTGATCTCGTCGGCGACGATGAGGCGCTGGAAATCGCCGTCATAGACGCGGCCGATCTCGATCTTGAAGTCGATCAGCCGGATGCCCACGCCGAACATCACCCCTGACAGGAAGTCGTTGACGCGCAGCGCGAGGCTCAGCATGTCGTCCATGTCCTGCTGGCTGGCCCAGTTGAAGGCGGCGATATGCTCCTCGGTGACCAGCGGATCGCCAAGCGCGTCGTCCTTGAGACAGTATTCCACGATCGGGCGCGGCAGTTGCGCGCCCTCGTCCAGCCCCAGCCGCTTGGCCATGCTGCCGGCGGCGTAATTGCGCACGATCACCTCCAGCGGGATGATCTCGACCGCGCGCACCAGCTGCTCGCGCATGTTGAGCCGCTTGAGGAAATGGGTCGGCACGCCGATGTTGTTGAGCCCGGTCATGAAATATTCGCTGAGGATGTTGTTGAGCACCCCCTTGCCCTCGATCACCGCCTTCTTCTCGGCGTTGAACGCGGTGGCGTCGTCCTTGAAATACTGGACGATGGTCCCCGGCTCGGGCCCCTCGTAGAGGGTTTTCGCCTTGCCTTCGTAGATTTTCTTGCGACGCGCCATGACAACTCCATCGGTGCCGGGAACGGCGGGCGGGCGATGGCCCCCCGCGTTCCATGGCGTCCTCATAGTCCATGCGCCGCACTGCCGCAAGGTCGCGCGAAACCCTTGCGGTCGCGCGCGCCCGCGGCCATATCTGGGGACAACGCCACGCCTGCAGGAGAGGGATTTGACACCGTGACCACATTCGATGAACGAAAGAACGCATTCGAGAACAAGTTCGCCCATGACGAACAGATGAAGTTCAGGGCCGAAGCGCGCCGGAACAAGCTGCTGGGCCTCTGGGCCGCCGACCTGATGGGCAAGACCGGCGACGACGCGCAGGCCTACGCGCAGGAAGTGATCCGCGCCGATTTCGAAGAGGCCGGCCACGAGGACGTCGTGCGCAAGGTCGCCGCCGATCTCGGCGACCGGGCCGATCCCGACACGATCCGCGCCAAGATGGAGGAACTGTTGGCCGAGGCCATGGCGCAATTAATCGAGGAAAACTGAAGGTCCGGGGCGCCCCGCCCCGATTACAGGTTTGCAGCGCGGACGCGGCCGTGACAAAAGACGCGCAGCAGTCCCAGGAGAGATTGATGACCAACGCGCTTGCCCGCATGATCGCCGCCCGCGAATGGATTCTCGCCGACGGGGCGACCGGCACCAACCTGTTCAACATGGGCCTGGAATCGGGCGAGGCGCCCGAGATGTGGAACGACTGGCATCCCGACCGGATCACGAAGCTCTACCGGATGGCCGTCGACGCGGGGAGCGATCTGTTCCTGACCAACTCGTTCGGCGGCAACGCCGCGCGGCTGAAGCTGCACGGCGCGCAGAAGCGCGCGCGCGAACTCAGCCGCATCGCCGCCGAACTGGGCCGCGAGGTGGCCGACAGGACCGACCGCGATATCGTGGTCGCCGGCTCGGTCGGCCCCACGGGCGAGATCATGGCCCCGATGGGCGCGCTCACCCATGAGCTCGCCGTCGAGATTTTCCACGAACAGGCCGAGGGGCTGAAAGAGGGCGGCGCGGATGTCTGCTGGCTCGAGACGATTTCAGCGCCAGAGGAATACAAGGCCGCGGCCGAGGCGTTTCGCCTCGCTGGCATGCCCTGGTGCGGCACGATGAGCTTCGACACCGCCGGGCGCACGATGATGGGCATGACCTCCTCGGACATGGCCCACATGGTCGAGACGCTCGACCACGCGCCGCTGGCCTACGGCGCGAATTGCGGCGTCGGCGCCTCCGACCTGCTGCGCACCGTGCTGGGCTTCGTCGCGCAGGGAAGCGAACGCCCGATCGTCGCCAAGGGCAACGCGGGCATCCCGAAATACGTGGACGGGCACATCCATTACGACGGCACGCCCGAATTGATGGCCGAATACGCCTGCCTCGCGCGGGATGCTGGCGCGACGATCATCGGCGGCTGCTGCGGCACCATGCCCGAGCACCTCACCAAGATGCGCGCGGCGCTGGAAACCCGCGACCGCGGCCCGCGCCCGACGCTCGAGCAGATCACCCAGACGCTCGGCGCGTTCTCCTCGGCGGTGGACGGCACCGGCGACGACAGCCCGCAACCCTCGCGCCGTTCTCGCCGCCGCCGCTGAGCGCAATTCTCTTGCCAAGAGAATTGGCAAGGCTTTTGCTTCAAAAGCCTTGTACGGCGCCGTTTCAGAACAACTCCATCTGGTCGCCGTTCTCGACCGGCGCGCGGAAGAGATCCGTGCGCAACGGCGCCAGCGCCCGGTCCAGTCCCAGCCGCCGCGCGGCCTTGCTGAACCGCTGAGCGACAATACCGGCATAGGGGCCGGTCCCGCGCATCCGCCGGTCCCAGCGCGCGTCGTAATCCTTGCCGCCATGCATGGCGCGCACGTGACCCATGACGCGGTTCAGGCGATCCGGATAATGCGTCGCCAGCCATTCGCGAAAGAGCGGCGAAACCTCCCGCGGCAGGCGCAGCATGATCCAGCTCGCCGCGACCGCGCCGGCGTCCCGGCCCGCCTCGAGCATCGATTCGAGCTCGTGATCGGTGAGGCCCGGGATCAGCGGAGAGGTCATGATCCGCACCTCGATCCCCGCCGCGCTCAGCGCGCGGATCGTGGCCAGGCGGCGCGCCGGCGCGGGCGCGCGCGGCTCGAGCCGCCGCGACAGCGCCGGGTCCAGCGTCGTGACCGAGATCCCGACCCGCACCAGCCGGTCGCGCGCCATGTCGCGCAGGATGTCGATGTCGCGCTCGATGAGCGTCCCCTTGGTCACGATCCCGACCGGATGGCGGAAATCGCGCAGCACCTCGAGCACCCCGCGCGTCACCCCGTGCGTCTTCTCGATGGGTTGATAGGGATCGGTATTGGTCCCGATGGCGATGGTCCTGGGCGTGTAGGTCCGGTGACGCAGTTCAGCCCGCAGCCGCGCGGGCGCCTCGGGGCGCGCCACCAGCCGCGTTTCGAAGTCGAGCCCCGCCGACAGGCCCAGCCAGGCGTGGGTGGGCCGCGCGAAACAGTAGACGCAGCCATGCTCGCATCCCCGGTAGGGATTGATCGAGCGGTCGAACGGCAGGTCGGGCGAGCGGTTGTAGGTGATGACCCGGCGCGGCGCCTCGATCGTCGTTTCGGTGCGCAGCACCCGCTCGGGCCCCTGCCCGGCCCCGTCGCCGACCCCGTCGCCGGGCCAGCCGTCCGCCTCGTACCGCCGCTCGCATCGCTCATACCGGCCCGCCCGGTTGCTGACGGCGCCGCGTCCGGCGATGCGCTGATCGATGGGAAGGCTCTGGTGATGCGACATGGGGCAAAGATAGAACGAAACATGAACCTGCGCAACAAGTCATGATCATCCTGACTATTTTTCACGTGATTTCGCGCGATTGCCGCTCCGCCCCGGAGCGAATCCGGGCTAAAGGTCGGAAGAAGCGCGGCCAGTGTCGCATTTCGCTAAGTCAGGCGCCGGCAAAAGACCCAAAGCTGGCTTGGGAAACACGCGGTCCTCAAGGGCCTCAACACTATGGGGATAGCATCCATGTCGGAAGAAGAAGACGACATCATCCTGTCGGAACTGGACGACGAGGAACTCGTCCAGCAGATGTTCGACGACCTCTATGACGGTCTCAAGGAAGAGATCGAGGAAGGCGTGAACATCCTCCTGGAGCGCGGCTGGGAACCCTACAGGGTGCTCACCGAGGCGCTGGTCGGGGGCATGACCATCGTCGGCAAGGACTTCCGCGACGGGATCCTCTTCGTCCCCGAGGTGCTGCTCGCCGCCAACGCGATGAAGGGCGGCATGGCCATCCTCAAGCCCCTGCTGGCCGAAACCGGCGCGCCGCGCGTCGGCAAGATGGTGATCGGCACGGTCAAGGGCGACATCCACGACATCGGCAAGAACCTGGTGTCGATGATGATGGAGGGCGCCGGTTTCGAGGTGGTCGATCTCGGCATCAACAACCCGGTCGAATCCTACCTCGAGGCGTTGGAAAGCGAAGGCCCGGACATCCTCGGCATGTCGGCGCTGCTGACCACGACGATGCCCTACATGAAGGTGGTGATCGACACCATGGTCGAACAGGGCATCCGCGACGATTACATCGTGCTGGTGGGCGGCGCCCCGCTCAACGAGGAATTCGGCAAGGCGATCGGCGCGGACGCCTATTGCCGCGACGCCGCCGTCGCGGTCGAAACCGCCAAGGAATTCGTCGGGCGCAAGCACAACCAGGGCGTGACGGCCTGACCGCCGCCCGAGAACGATAGAAGCACGCGGCGAGTGTGCATGATCCATGACCCCGCCCGTGTCCCCGGGCGGGGTTTCTTCGTGCCTCGTCACGCCTATATGCAAGAGGGAAAGGAACCCGCCATGCCTCTTGGGAAATTCATCATGATCCTCGCCTGCGTCATCGCGGCGGCGGGGGCGACGATATGGAGCGCGACGCTCATTGTTCCGGCCGCCCCGGCCGCGCCGCTCGCCATCGCGCTGATCGGCTGCGCCGCCTTGCGACTCACTGTCTGGCGCGCCGGCAAGCGCCACTGAACAATGAACCACGGCAAGGCGGAGCAACGGCATGAAACAGAATGAACATCTTCCCAGCGACGCCACGCTGACCGAAGAGGGGCTCGCCCCCGTTGCGGCCCCGAGCGGTGACGCGGGCCGCATCCTGCTCATCGCCTGCGGCGCGCTGGCGCGCGAGATCCTCGCCTTGATCCGGGCCAACGGCTGGGACCACATGACGCTGACCTGCCTGCCGGCCAAGCTGCATCTCCACCCCGACCGGATCACAACCGCCGTGGAGCAAACCGTGCGCGAGAACGAGGGCCGCTTCGAGCGCATCTTCGTGGTCTACGCCGATTGCGGCACCGGCGGGCTGCTCAAGGCGAAATGCGACGAGCTGGGCGTCGAGATGGTCGCCGGCCCGCATTGCTACAGCTTCTTCGAGGGCAACGAAGCCTTCGCCGAGCTCGACGACGAGATCACCGCCTTCTACCTCACCGATTTTCTGGTCAAGCAGTTCGACGCCTTCGTCTGGAAACCGATGGGGCTCGACCGGCATCCCGAGCTGCTCGAAATGGTGTTCGGCAACTACACCAAGCTGGTCTACCAGGCCCAGAAGGAGGATCCCGCGCTCTACGCCAAGGCGCAGGAGTGCGCGGCGCGGCTCGGGCTCGACTTCGAGTACCGCTTCACCGGCTACGGCGACCTCGCCACCACGCTGGCGGCCCAGGCGCGCAAGACCGCGTCCCCCGGCTGAAATCACCCAGTTGCCGCGGCATGCCCCCTGCGCTGCGCCGCCTCAGCTTTCGGCGGCGGCGACGATGCGGATGCGTTCGATCATCGCGCGCAGCCCGTTGGAGCGTTGCGACGACAGGTGCTCGTTCAGGCTGAGCCGCGCCAGTTCCCCGCCCGCGTCCACGCGCGGCACCTCGGCCACCGGCAGACCGTTATAGAGCGCGCGCAGCACGGCGATCAGGCCGCGCACGATCATCGCGTCGCTGTCCCCCTCGAACGAGAACCGACCGCCGTTGATCCGCGGATGCAGCCAGACCTGGCTGGCGCAGCCGTCGACCTTGGTGGCGGGCACCTTCAGCGCCTCGTCAAGCGGCTCCATCGCGCGGCCCAGCTCGATCACGTGGCGATAGCGGTCTTCCCAATCCTCGAGAAACTCGAAATCCGCCACGATGTCGTCAAAGGCTGGCTGAGCCATGTCGCATCCCCTTGTTCCGGTTGCATGCGGCACAGGTAAGCGCATGATCCGAAAACGTCCACCCCGCCCCGCGCCCCGCCTTGCCCACGCCGCCGTGGCGGTCTAGTGTCGGCGCCAGGATTGCAAAGGCTGAGGACGGAACATGCGCCGCGCAACGACGACACTGCTGATTTCGTGCCTGTTGCTGAGCGCCTGCGGCGGCATTCGCGACTCGGCCTGGAACCCCGGCAACTGGTTCGGCAAGAGCCGCACGGAACGCCGGGTGCAGACCACCGCGCCGGACTCGGCCAACCCGCTCATCCCCGAAGAGCGCGCCAGCATCTTCCGCCGCAAGTCCGACGAGGAACTCTACGAGGGCACGCCGGTGCACACGATCACCGGCCTCACGATCGAACGCACCTCCGGCGGCGCCATCGTGCGCGCCAGCGGCGTGCCGCTGCGGCAGGGCGGCCATGACGTCCGCCTCAAGGCGCTCAACGACGGCGAGCCGGTCGAAGGCGTGCTGACCTACGTGATGGAGGCGGTGCAGACCACCAACCTTCCCCAGGGCACGCAACGCAGCCGCACGCTCAACGCGGGCCGCTTCATCACCGACCAGACGCTGACCAAGGTCAAGGCGATCCGCGTGCTCGGCGCCACCAATTCGCTCAGCAGCGCGCGGCGCTAGACCGGACCGGCGCCCGGGTCCGCCCCCACGGTTCTCGGCATGGACGCCGCCCCCGAAGGGCGCGCATGGATATCTGCGAGGCGACGCGCGCCGGATCGCGCCGCGCCAGCGCGGGGCGCACAGCCGCATTGCGGGCCATTCGTATTTGCGCTTTACTCGGCCCGAGGGTCGAACGACAGCACGCGACCAGAGGTCGGACATAGCACCCGACCAGAGGTCGGACATAGCCAAGGGGGGTCAACCGCAGCCATGCAATATCTCAAACCTCAATCCATCGAGGAGGCCGCCGACATCCTGTCGCGCAACGCGGGCAAGGCGCGCATTCTCGCCGGGGGTACCGACCTGCTGGTGCAGTTGAAATCCGGCATGATCGAACCCGAGATGATCGTCGACATCAAGCATCTCGACGGCATGCACGACATCACCGAGGAAGACGGCGGTTACCGCGTCGGCGCCGCCGTGCCGGGCATCAAGCTCGGGCAGCACGCGGGCGTGAAGGCGCTCTGGCCCGGCGTGGTCGAGGCGTGCGAGCTGATCGGCTCGACCCAGATACAGGGCCGCTGCACGATGGTGGGCAACCTCTGCAACGGCGGCCCCGCCGCCGACAGCGTGCCGGCGATGGTCGCCGCCGACGCGACCGTGCGGATCGCGGGGCCGAACGGCGCGCGCGATTGCGCCGTCTTCGACGTGCCCACCGGGCCGGGCAAGATTTCACTTGAGCCGGGCGAATTCGTCACCTCCGTCTTCCTGCCGGCCCGCCCTGCGCGCGCTTCGGACGCCTACCTGCGCTTCATCCCGCGCACCGAGATGGACATCGCGGTGGCCTCGGCCGGCGTCAGCCTCGAACTGGGCGAGGACGGAACCATCACGGCCGCGCGCGTGACCCTCGGCGCGGTCGGCCCCAAGGTCATGCTGGTCGAGAACGCCGCGCGGGCGATCATCGGCACGACGCTCGACGACGATGCCGCCGAGGCGCTCGCCGCCGCCTGCCGCGACGCCGCCTCCCCCATCGACGACAAGCGCGGAACGGTCGAATTCCGCACCCAGGTCGCGGGCGTGCTGGCCAAGCGCGCCGCGCGCATCGCAATGACACGCGCCGGAGAGAAATGATGAAGAACATCCACGTATCCACCACCGTCAACGGGGACGAGCTCGAATTCGTCTGCGCGCCGGGCGAGACGCTGCTCGATTCGCTGCGCGACCGGCTCGGGCTCAAGGGCGCAAAGGAAGGCTGCGGCACCGGCGATTGCGGCGCCTGCACCGTCGAGATGAACGGCGAGATCGTCTGCTCCTGCCTCGTGCTCGGGGCCGAGGCCGAGGGCGCGGATCTCAGAACCGTCGAGGGCATGGCCACGGGCGACAAGCTGCACGCGCTGCAACGCATCTTCATCGACGAGGCCGCGCTGCAATGCGGGATCTGCACCCCCGGCATCCTCGTCGCCGCGCAGACCCTGCTCGAACGCAACCCGGACCCGAGCGAGAGCGAAATCCGTTACTGGCTGGCGGGCAATCTCTGCCGCTGCACCGGCTATGACAAGATCGTCCGCGCCGTGCAGAGCGCGGCCGCAGAAATGAGAGGGGCGTGACATGAACTTCCCGGCGAAAACCAAGCGCGACTTCAAGGTCGTGGGCACCCGCGTGGCGCGCCCCGACGGGGTGGACAAGGTCACCGGCCGCGCGCTCTACGGCGCGGATTTCTCGGTCCCCGGCATGCTGGTCGGCCGCATCCTGCGCAGCCCGCACGCCCATGCGCGCATCCGCAACATCGACGCCTCCCGGGCAGAGGCGCTGGCGGGCGTGAAGGCGGTCGTGACCGCGGCCGATTTCGGCGTCCCCGAGGATGCGGCGCTGCGCGACATCCAGGACAACTGCATGGCGCGCGAAAAGGCGCTCTACCACGGCCACGCCGTCGCCGCCGTCGCGGCCAAGGACGCGGAGACGGCCAAGGCCGCGCTGAAACTGATCGAGGTCGATTACGAGGTGCTCCCGCATGTCACCGACGTGGACGCGGCGATGGCCGCGGACGCCCCCGTCGTGCAGGAAGGCCGCGCGGACGAAACCGTGCCCGAGGGCAGCGGCCCCAACGTGACGATGTATACCGAGTTCGGGCATGGCGACCTCGAGGCCGGCTTCGCCAAGGCCGACCTCGTGCTGGAGCGCAGCTTCAAGACCGAGGCGACGCATCAGGGCTATATCGAACCCCACGCCTGCCTCGCCACGCTGACCGGCGGGCGCGGCGAACTCTGGTGCACCACGCAGGGCCAGTATCTCGTGCGCGAACTCTGCGCCGGGATCCTCGGCATGGAGGCCAGCCAGCTGCGCGTGACCGCGTCCGAGATCGGCGGCGGCTTCGGCGGCAAGACGACCGTGTTCATCGAACCCGTCGCGCTGGCGCTTTCCCGCAAGTCGGGCCGCCCGGTCAAGATAGTGATGACCCGCTCGGAAATCTTCTGCGCCACCGGGCCGACGATCTCGTCCTCGATGGACGTGAAGATCGGCATAACCAGGGACGGGCGCATCACCGCGGGCGAGGCGACGCTGCGCTACCAGGGCGGCGCGTTTCCCTGCGAGACGGTGAGCATGGGCGCGCAGGCGGCCTTCGCCGCCTACGACCTCGAGGCGGTGCGCACGTATGGCTGGAACGCGCTTACCAACCGGCCCAAGGAAGCGGCCTACCGCGCGCCCGGCGCGCCGGTGTCGATCTACGCGGTCGAATCGGTGGTGGACGAGCTTTGCCAGGAATTCGGGCTCGACCCGCTCGAGATCCGTCTCAGGAACGCCGCGCGCGACGGGACCAAGGCGTCCTACGGGCCGACCTTCGACCAGATCGGCCTTGTCGCCACGCTCGAGGCGGCGAAGGCGCACCCGCATTACACCGCGCCTCTGGGGGAAAACCAGGGCCGCGGCCTCTCTTGCGGGTTCTGGTTCAACTTCGGCGGCAACACCTGCGTGTCGCTCAACCTCAACAACGACGGCACCGTCGGCATCACCGAGGGCAACCCCGATATCGGCGGCTCGCGCGCGTCGATCTCGATGATGGCCGCCGAGGAACTGGGCATCCCCTACGACAAGGTGCGCACCGTCATCACCGACACCAACAGCCTTGGCCATAACGACGTGACCGACGGCAGCCGCGTGACCTTCGCCGTCGGTCTCGCCACGATCGAGGCCGCGCGGGCGGCGATCAAGGTGATGTGCGCGCGCGTCGCCAAGATCTGGGGCATCGACGAGGAGGCGGTCGTCTGGGAAGACGGCCACGCCAAACCGTCAGGCCCGAACGCCGGCGACTTCGACCCCATGAGCATCGAGGAGATCGCCGCCATCGCCTCCGAGACCGGCGGCCCGATCGCCGGCCATCACGAGGTCAACGCCGAGGGCGCGGGCGTCAGTTTCGGCGTGCATCTCGCCGATGTCGAGGTCGACCCCGAGACCGGCGCCACCAAGGTCGTGCGCTACACGGTGTTCCAGGACGCGGGCAAGGCGGTGCATCCGGACTATGTCGAGGGGCAGATGCAGGGCGGATCGGTGCAGGGCATCGGTTGGGCGCTGAACGAGGAATATATCTATGACGAGGACGGCCGCCTGCAAAACGCGGGCTTCCTCGACTACCGGATACCGGTCGCCTCGGACCTGCCGATGATCGAGCCGGTGATCCTCGAGATCCCCAATCCCGGCCACCCCTACGGCGTGCGCGGCGTCGGCGAAACCTCGATCGTGCCGCCGCTCGCGGCGCTTTCCAACGCGGTCAGTCGCGCGGCGGGCATCCGGCTGCACGAACTGCCGATGTCGCCGCCCAAGATTCTCAAGGCGATGATGTCGAAAGGATAGCTCATGGTCGCCGTCACCCTCTGGGGCGCGCTGCGCGACCAGGCGGACGGGCAGGAGGTGGTCGAGGTCGAAGCCAGCAACTTCAAGGAGTTGCTGGACGCGCTCGAAGCCTCCCACCCGGGCCTGAAACCGCAGATCGAACGCGGCGTCTCCGTCGCCATCGACGGGCGCGTCTACCGCAATTCGTGGTTCACCGAGATCCGCCCCGACAGCGAGGTCGTGCTCATGCCCTACATGAAGGGCGGATGACCATCTTGGCGCGCAGTATGCACGCCCCCTGCCCCGCCCCTGCGCGTCGGGGCGAGGACGACCCCATCACGAGACCCTTGGCGGCAATGACCGCTTGGAGGCCTTTCACGACATTCGATAGCATGTCACCCGGCCGATAGGACTGGGGGACAACGAGATCAGGTCTTGTATGCCAAAACCATCAACATCATTGGCCGCTCCACCTCGTCGGCCAACTCCGGCATTACCGCGATCTGGTCCAGGGTCGGTGCAAACTCCTCGATCCGGCGCAGCGCGAAGCCCGCGCCGAGCAGGGTGTTGACCGTGGTCGCCAGCGTCCGGTGATGCTTCAATACACCCTCCGCGAACCAGTCGGTGCGGCGTTCGCCCTCCATCGAATAACCGTTGACGGGCCAGGTCTTGCGACCGTCCTCGTCCTTGATCCAATGCGGATGGGCCGCGGCCATGAAGATCGGGTGTTCTATGGTGAAGACCAGGTCTCCGCCGGGCGACAACGCGCGGTGGATCGCCCGCATCAGCCGCTCAAAATCCTGCACGTAGTGGAAGGTCAGTGCACTATAAACCAGATCGAACGCGGCTTCCGGCAGTTCGAGCGTGTCGAGATCGGCAATGCTATAGGCGATGGCGGCATCTTCTGTGTCGGCCCGTGCCCGGTTGATCATGTTCTCCGATAGATCGAGCCCCAGAACCGAGACCGCACCGTTCTCGCGGAACCAGCGGGACGCCCAACCGAAGCCGCAGCCCAGATCGGCCACGCGCTTGCCTGCTACGTCCGGCAGCATGGCGCGGATAGCGTGCCATTCCGGCGCACCGTCCAGCCCGTGCACCTGCCGGGGAAGCTGGCTGTAGCCAGTGAAGAATTCGGGGTTGTCGTAGATATTCTGCGCCATGCTCATCTCCAAATAAAAGGGAGGACGAGGCAAGTTTTCCTCACCAAAACACCTCGTCCAAAAGGGCGAGGCCGAGGCTGGCAATCGGCGTGTTCAGGTCGCGTGATCGTCATCCCGGCATCCCGCCAAGGGGATACCGGCTGACCGGGCGACTATGTGGATGTCCTTCTCAACCATGCGGGCGGTATTGACCGTAATGCAAGAAAAGTCAATTTGACCGCCACTCGAACGACCGCTTCGTCCGCACAGCCGACATCCAGGCCACGATGCGCCCGAATTTTCGTCACGAGTCTCATCTTCCCAAAGCGTCTCGTTCACGGTGCTCCACCAGGTGCAAGGGGTTGCGCCCCCCGCCGCGCCCCTTGCATTGGGGCGCGCGGATGGGGCACACCCGGATAGGAGCGGACGACGCAACGGCATGCTCGCCAGATACCAAAGCGAAATCCATCATATGGCGCAGACCGGAGGGACAGCGGCATGAAACTCATCAGGCATGGCGAACGCGGCGCCGAACGCCCCGGCATGGTCGCGCCCGACGGCACGCTGCGCTGCCTCGCGGACGTGATCGGCGATATCGACGGCGCGGCCCTCGCCCCTGCCGCGCTCGACGAATTGCGGGACATCGACCCCGCCACCCTGCCCCGCGTTCCAGACAATACCCGCCTCGGCGCTTGCGTCGGCCGCGTGGGCCAGCTGATCGGCATCGGCCTCAACTATTCAGATCACGCCGAGGAATCCGGCCTGCCAATCCCCACGGAACCCATCGTGTTCCTCAAGGCGACGACCTCCATCGCCGGCCCGCATGACGCCCTGATCCTGCCGCCCACCGCGCAGAAGACCGACTGGGAGGTCGAGCTCGCCTTCGTGGTCGGCACGCGCGCGCAACGCGTGTCCGAGGCGGACGCGATGAAGCACGTCGCGGGCTACTGCATCGTCAACGACGTCTCCGAACGCGCCTGGCAGGCCGAACGGCAGGGCCAGTGGACAAAGGGCAAGAGCCATGACGGCTTCGCCCCGATGGGGCCGTGGCTGGTGACGGCGGACGAGATCGCCGACCCGCACGCCCTGCACATGACATGCGACGTGAACGGCGACCGCCGCCAGGACGGCAGCACGGCCACGATGATCTTCGGCATCCCGGAACTCGTCAGCTACCTCAGCGCCTTCATGACGCTGGAACCCGGCGATGTCGTCACCACCGGCACGCCCCCCGGCGTCGGCATGGGAATGCGCCCGCAGGTCTGGCTGCGCGACGGCGACGTGATGCGCCTCGAGGTGGCCGGCCTCGGCCAGCAGGAAACCCGCGTCCGGGTTGACGCGGCATGAGCGGGCCCGCGCCCCCGCGCGATTTCGGCGCCTACGATTTCGTCATCGTCGGCGCCGGCTCGGCGGGCTGCGTGCTCGCCAATCGGCTGAGCGCCGATCCCACCAAGCGCGTGCTGCTGCTCGAGGCGGGCGGCAGCGACAACAAGCTCTGGGTGCATGTGCCGGTCGGCTATCTCTACGCCATCGGCAACCCCGCGCTCGACTGGTGCTACAACACCGAGGCCGAACCGGGGCTGAACGGGCGCACGCTGCGCTACCCGCGCGGCAAGGTGCTGGGCGGGTGTTCGTCGATCAACGGCATGATCTACATGCGCGGCCAGGCGCGCGATTACGACATCTGGCGGCAGATGGGCAATCCCGGCTGGGGCTGGGACGACGTGCTGCCCTATTTCAAACGTTCCGAGTCGCATTTCGGCGGCGCGGACGAGGCGCATGGCGGCGACGGCGAACTCCTGGTGCAGGAACAGCGCCTGCGCTGGCCGATCCTCGACGCGGTGGCCGAGGCGGCGGTTGAACTCGGCATCCCCGAGACCACCGATTTCAACCGGGGCGACAACGAGGGCGTCGGCTATTTCTCGGTCACGCAGAAGAACGGGCTGCGCTGGAACGCGCGCAAGGCGTTCCTGAACCCGGCGCGCAAGCGGCCCAACCTGCGCATCGTCACCGGCGCCGAGGTCGAGCGCATCACCTTTGACGGGCGCCGCGCCACCGGCGTGACCTTCCGCAAGGACGGCGCGCTGCGCCACGCGCGCGCGGAGGCGGAGTTGGTGATCTCGGCCGGGGCCATCGGCACGCCCAAGCTCTTGGAACTCTCGGGCGTCGGCCAGCCCGAGCGGCTGCGCGATCTCGGGGTCGATGTCGTCCATGACGCACCCGAGGTGGGCGAGAACCTCGCCGATCACCTCCAGATCCGCACCATCTTCCGCGTCACCGGCGCGCGCACGCTCAACGATCTCTACGCCAGTCCGCTGGGCAAGCTGCGCATCGCCGCGCAATACGCCCTGCGCCGCCGCGGCCCGCTGTCGATGGCGCCAAGCCAGCTTGGCATCTTTTCGCGCTCGGGGCCCGAGCACGACACACCCAACATCGAATACCACGTGCAGCCGCTCTCGCTCGACGCCTTTGGCGAGCCGCTGCACAGCTTCCCCGCGCTCACCGTGTCGGTCTGCAACCTTCGCCCCGAAAGCCGCGGAAGCTGCCACGCCGCCGCCCCCGATCCGGCCGCGGCCCCGCGCATCCGGCCCAACTACCTCGACGCGCCGGCCGACCGCCAGATCGCCGCCGACAGCATCCGCCACGCCCGCGCGCTCATGCAGACCGAGGCGATGCAGCCTTTCCAGCCGACCGAGGAAATGCCGGGCGCGACGCTCACCTCGGACGAAGACCTGGCCTGGTTGGCGGGGCAGATATCGACCACCATCTTTCATCCCGTCTCGACCGCGCGGATGGGCAGCGATCCCGGCGCGGTGGTCTCGCCCGAGCTTACGGTGAACGGGCTCTTCGGGATCTCTATCGCCGACGCCTCGGTCATGCCGGCGATTCCCTCGGGCAACACCCACGCGCCGGTCACGATGATCGCGGAGAAGGCCGCGGAGATGATCCTCGCCCGCGCGGCGGGGTAAGGACGCGGCGCGCGAGGCGCGGCCTTGCGCAAACGTCCTGCCGCACACGACGCCGTGATCGGCGCGGAACCTATTGCACCCTTTCGCATCCAATCCTGCAAGCGCCGGCAAGACGGCGCTGTTCACCCCCCAGGAACGGGCCGGCGCGCGCTTCAGGGCTGCGCCGGCCCTCAGAACCCGAAAGGAATCCGACGTGACACACGCCACCCGAACCCCCGCATTCCGTATTGTCGCACTCGCGCTCGCCGTCTCGCTGGCCGCGGCGATCCCCCCCGCCAGCGCCATGGACCGGGATCCCCTCAGCCCGGTTCCCAGCTGGATCAGCCAAGGCAGCTTCGATTCGATGGACGCCAACGCCATCTACGCCATCGACCACGCCCAGAAGCTCGGCAAACGCATCATCATCGAAGGCCACACGCCGAGCCAGAGCCGCGCGCTCGTCGACAAGGCGCTGACGACCGAGATCGTCGCCTCCCGCGCGAGCGCCTTCGAACAGCGCCCCTCCGAGCGGCTGAACCGGCATCCGGAGTCCCATGACCGGTAAGCGCAGCCCAGGCGTTCCATATCCATCAGCCCCCCGCCAGGCATTGGCGGGGGGCGTTCGTCGTTGACCGCCCGCTCCGGGTCAGGCCGGGGACGGGCGGTTTCGATCAGGCGCGATCAGTCATGGCCGGAGTGATCGCCCATGCCGCCATCGGCGCCATCGCGCGCCTCGACTTCGAATACGACGTCGACCTCGCCCGCCTCCTCGAAGACGAGCGTGGCGGGGACTTGCTCGCCAACCTCGAAGGGATTGTCGAGGCCCATGAACATCACATGCATGCCGCTCGGGGCCAGCGTCACGGTTTCGCCCGCCGGGATGTCGATCCCCTCGAGATGAACCATCCGCGCGACGCCGTCGCTTTCTTCGGTCGTGTGCAGCATCACCATCGGAAAGTCGGCGCGCACCTCGAGCAGCCGGTCGGGCGCCTCGCCCGTGTTGGTTACGCTCAGATAGCCGGCGCCGGACTTGGCGGTCTTTGGCGTCTCGAGCGCCACGGGATGATCGATCACCAGGTCGCCGAGCGTGTATTCATGGGCGCTGAGCGGGGCGGCGAGGACACAGGCGGCAAGCGCCGCGGCAAATTGCAGTTTCATGTGGTTTCTCCATATGGGTCGGGGCCGGACCCTGTCCGGCCGGGGATATTTCTTGAAAAGGGGTAAGGCTCAGGCCAGGGGTGGCGCGCGCACGGCGCGGCTCGGGTCGCGACGCGCGGCGCGACGCAGGGTCGGCTGGCGCGGGGCCGCGAGCCGCGCGGACACGGTCCCGAGCGCGCGCAGCCCGGCCGAACGCGCCGGCAACAGCGCAAGCCCCGCCATCACGCAGAGCGAACAGCCCCTCGCCGCCGCGCCTTCCGCGTCCCCCGCCGCACCACACAGGTCGGACGGCAGGCCTCCCGCCGCGACATAGGCGGCAAGGTCCGCATCGGGCAGCGGCGTCGTCACCCGGTGCGCGAACCCGCCCGCCGCGAAGGCAAGGCAAAGCGCGAAGATCGCGAACACGCGCATCGGACCGGAATGGAAGCGGGGCGACATGGCCGCGAGGATAGGCGCATCCCCCCGCAGCTTCAACGCCGATCGGCGCCGCCGGGCGCGACAGGGCGTCACGGCGATCCCTCTTCAAACGCGACGGCCGGCCACGGTGTCCCGCAGCCGGCCGCCCACCTTGATCCGCAGGACCGACGTCACCGCCGAAGAGCCGATGCACCCCGGAACGACGATCCTGCCGTCGGCCATCTCGGTGACATGAGAACCGCCGCCACGACACCGCTGCCGGTATTGATGCTGAAACCGGGCGCTTCATCGGGCATGAAAAATCTCCCTTACTCGAACATGGGCCGGGGCCGGCCCGGACACGGATGCCGCGCCGCGCGCGTGATCGCGGCCGCATGCAGTGATGGAACGGGGATGTTAACGGGGGTGGGCGCGACAGCCGCCAGGGCGACTGCCGCAATGCGATCCATGATCGCCTGGCTCCCGAGTCGCGCGGACACGACCAGAGACGCCACTAGTGGCACACTACTCAACAAATACTCACAAGACCGGCGAACCGGTCACGCCCCAAGTTCCGGGCCGCTTTGCCGCGGCTGATTTTTGTTTCCGGAAGGTCGTTCTGCCCTTCTCCTCCTGCTGACCGACGCCGCCAAATTCCGGGCCATCGGACGCGGGGATAATCAAACTCAATTTTAACGATTGGCCAACTACCATATGGTAGGAAACGCGCGCCGCGTCAGGAAAATGTTAACCTTGGTTGACGAAGCCTCCGGCGGACGGGAACCGCCCGTCCAGCCCCATCGCCAGCGCGACAAGCTGGTGCTGCGCGTTGGTGCCGGTCTTCTGGAACACGGTCTTGAGCCGCTGGCGCGCGGTGCCCTCCTTGATGCCCAGCGCCCTGGCCATGTCCTTGATCATCTCGCCCCGGCACAGCCCCAGCACGACGCGCACCTCCGAGGGCTGAAGCCCGAAATCGCGCGCCAGCAGCATGGCGATCTCCTCTTCCACCGGGTTGTGCTCGGACAGGGTCACGACCAGCACGTTGGCGCTCAGGAACAGGCGCAGCGGCTCGGGCACGCGCTCGATCACGGCGACCACCGAATGGGTCGGGGACTGGCGAACCACGTAGGGCAAGGGCCGAAAGGGCCGGTCGGGATGCGCGCGGCAAAGCTGCGTGAAATGGCCCGCCGTGCAGTCATCGGGAAAGCCGAACGCCGCGCCCGTCGCCCCGCAGCGCCCCAGCATGGCCTCCGCCACCGCGCTCTTGCGCACGATCCGTCCGGTCGAATCGAGCAGCACGACCCCCCTGTTGAGCGCGCCGAACGCCGCGAAGGCCGCGCTCCAGCGCGCGTCCACCTCCGCCGCGATGGCGGTCGCGGCCTCCTCCAGCGCCGCGGCGATGAGCGGCACGCGCTCCAACCGGGCCGCTGACGGCGAGGACACCCCGAGCGGCAGCTGCACGGACGCCATCCACTCTTCATCCATGACGTGAAACAGGATCCCGACGAACCCGCCGATCCCGTGGCGGCGCACGAGATCGCGGTAATAGGGCTCACGCGCCAGTTCCGCCGCCGGCCCGACATCGCTGTCGAGCACATAGCCCCGCTTGCGCCCCGCCGGCAGCCCCTGCTCGCGCAGGTCGCACTCGCACCAGCCTTCCGTCATGTACTGCCGAAGCGCCGGCCCGAGCGACGCCGACGCGCAGAGCGAGGGAAACCGCCGGGAGCGCGAAATCGGCAACAGCGCCGTCCCCAGCCCGTCGAACTCCGCCGCGAGCGCGTCGCATAGCGGCCGCCACGCCGCCACCTCGCGCCGCGCGCGATTGAAGGCCTCGGCGAGCCGCGGGGAAAGAGCAGGATGCGCCACCGGGGTTCCGGCTCCTATACAAACACCTTCGCGATGAAAATCGGGTATCGCGAACCTTGCCGCCACGTCGCGCGGCGCGGGATGGCGTCCGGGACCCACCCGCGCGATTTACCATAACCGGCGACCTCGCCATTTCAAGAAAAATGCGCCCGTACCGCCGCGCGCCTCTCATTGCCCCTGTTTTGCACAATAAGCGCGCGAGAATCGCCGCATTTGACCGCCAGGATAAACCCTACGGCAACACCCGCACTGTAATGAGGACCGCATGTACAGCCGCGCCATGACGATGCCCGAACCGCGCCACGCGCGCCTGTTCGAACTGATCCGCCAATCGCGCCGCGCCGAACGGACCGGCGCGCGTCGTCCCCCGCCCGCGCTCGACGCCGGCGACGCGCAGGCATTCATGCAGGACGCGCTGCGTTCGCTGCGCCCGTAACGGGCGTTTCGGCGGTGATCGACGGCGGATCGCGCGGATCAGCCGCGAAACCCCGTCGCGACCACGAATTTCTCGGAACTGTCGGACCGGCTGGCGGGCGGCTTCACGTTGGCGACCTTCTCGAACCGTTGCTTCAGGAGCTTCTGCAACTCGCCCTCGGCCCCTCCGGCCAGCACCTTGGAGACAAAGGCGCCGCCCTCCTCCAGCACGTCGAAGGCGAAATACGCCGCCGCCTCGCAGAGCGCGATGATGCGCAGATGGTCGGTCTGCTTGTGCCCCGAACTGGACGCGGCCATGTCCGACATGACCACGTCGGCCTTCCCGCCAAGCCATTCCTTGACGCGCTCGTCCGCGCCCTCCTCCATGAAGTCGAGCTGGTGCAGCTCCGCCCCCGCGATCGGCTCCATTTCCTGAAGGTCGACGCCGATGATGCGTCCCTGCGCCTTGCCGCCCTTCTCGCCCAGCGCGTTGATCCGCGGCACGGCCACCTGCACCCAGCCGCCCGGCGCCGCGCCAAGGTCCACCACCCGCGCGCCGGGCACGAGAAAGCGGAACCTGTCGTCAAGCTCCATGATCTTGAACGCCGCGCGCCCGCGATAGCCCTCGGCCTTGGCGCGCTTGACGTACGGGTCGTTCAACTGTCGCTGCAACCAGCGGGTCGAGGACGCGCGCCGCCCGCGCGCCGTCTTGACCTTGACCGTCAGGTCGCGTTGCCCGCGCCCCGAGGTGTTCCTGCCGTCCGGCCCCTTCGCCATCAGTCGTCCCCTTCCGTCAACACGCCGTCCGCCGTCATCTGCGCATAGAGCATCCCCTCGCGCAGCCCCCGGTCCGCGACCGACAGCCGGTCGGTCGGCCAGCAGCGCAGCAGCGCCTGAAGGATCGCGGCGCCCGGCATGATCAGCGCCTGCCGGTCCGTCCCGATCCGCGGATCGCGGCGGCGCCCCTCGGGGCCAAGCGTGAGGTAGGTGCGGATCACGCGGTCGATCTCGTCGCTGGTCATGCGCAGCCCGTCCACCCGGTTGCGGTCGTAGCGGCGCAGGCCCAGGTGGCTCGCCGCGACGGTGGTGACGGTGCCCGAGGTGCCGACGATCTGGAAACCCTCGCGCTTCTGTTCGCGCTTGTAGGGGGCGAACTCGGCCAGGTTCTCCTCGAAGAACCAGCTCATCAGCGCAAAGCGCGCGGCGTCGTCCTCCACGTCGCTGAACTGGTCGCGCAGCGTCGCCACGCCAAGCGGCACGCTGATCCAGTCCACCACCCGCGCGCGCGGGCCGTCGCCGCCGTTCTGCGGCTCGAACCCGCCATGCAGGCGCATGATGGCGCGGACGCGCTCCTCGGGGGGGATGCCGGTCAGGTCGATCCACACCAGCTCGGTCGAGCCGCCGCCGATATCCACCACCAGCAACTGGTCGGTTTTGCGGCTGACCAGCGGGGCGCAACTGACCACCGCGAGCTGCGCCTCTTCCAGCGGGGTGATGATGTCGAATTTCAGCCCCGTCTCGCGCTGCACGCGCGCCATGAAGCTGTCGCCGTTCTCGGCGCGTCGGCAGGCCTCGGTCGCGACCAGCCGCATTCCGGCGATCCTGTGCCGCCGCAACTTCTGCTGGCACACCCGCAGCGCCTGGATCGTGCGCCCGATCGAGGCGCGCGACAGCCGCCCCGTCCGCTCGAGCCCGGCGCCAAGCTGAACGGATTTGCTGAAGCTGTCCACGACTCTGAACTGATTGCCGCGCGGCTCGGCAATCAGCATCCTGCAGCTGTTGGTCCCCAGGTCGAGCGCCGCGTATCGCGGGCCGCGGGGAACCGGTTTCGGCGCGACGCTCTCTACCGGGTCCGGAAATGCGTCCGCACCGTTGGGACGCCTGGGCGCCATGTCACGCCCTCCATTACGAGTTGCCCCGAAGGTATGCCTTCACGGCCCCGCGCGCAAGTCGCGCGCGCATTCATCTTGATCATGAGAAGTTCTGAATCCCGCCCGCATGGCCATCGCGCCCGCGCGCGGTTAGGCTCATACCCGACCAACGCCGCAGGCGCAGGTCGCTTCGCGCGCGCGCTATGTCGAAATTGGGCGCTGCGTCGGGCGGGACGTGCTCTAGACAAGGGCGACGCAAGGGGAGATTCGAGGAATGGACGTCACCATCGTCTACTGGCGCGACATGCCCGCGCAGGTCATCGTCGGAAAAGGACGCCGCGGCGCCAAGCGCAAGCTGCCCGAGCGTTTCGAGCAGGCCATCGACCGCGCCGCGATGAAGGGCGGCGCGCGGGGCAGCGACGACTACCTCGCCGAGTGGCGCAAGGCCGCCCCCTACCAGGTTCCCGGCGACGACGCCGATGCCATCGCCGAGTCCGAGGCCGCGCGTCTCGACGCGGAATACGACACGGACCGCATCAAGATCCTGATCGCCAACGGCGGCTGGAACGAAGACCCTGACGCATGACCCCACGGGGTATTCTGGAGGCCGCCATGGCATTACTGAACTTCAAGAAACGCGAACAACCCGGCGCACCGCCGCCCGTCAACGCCGAGGTCGAGGCGCTGCTCGAGGGCTATTCGATCGAGGTCATGCCGCGCACCGCCGAGAAGGTCGAGGATTTCCGCGACCTGCTGCCCGACGGCACGCGCGTCTACATCGCCCATATCGAGGGCACCCCGATCGAGGACATGGTCGCCACCGCGCGCCGGCTCGCCCTTGCGGGGTATCCGGTCATGCCGCATTTCCCCGCGCGCATCATCAAGGACCGCGCCACGCTCGCCGACTGGATCGCCCGCTACCAGGGCGAGGCGGGCGTCGACCAGGCGCTCTGCCTTGCGGGCGGGGTGAGCGCGCCGCACGGCGAATTCGACAGCTCCATGCAGATGCTCGAGACGGGCGAATTCGACCGCGCCGGCTTCAAGCGCCTGCACGTCGCCGGCCACCCCGAGGGCAACCGCGACATCGACCCCGACGGCGGCTGGCTCAACGTCGACGCGGCGCTGCGCTGGAAGCAGGAATTCTCCATGCGCACCGACGCCGAGATGGCGATCGCCACGCAGTTCGCCTTCGAGGCCGGGCCGATCATCAAATGGGCCGACTCCCTGCGCGACGCGGGCATCACCCTGCCGATCCATATCGGCATCGCCGGCCCTGCGAAATTGCAGACCCTCATCAAGTTCGCCATCGCCTGCGGCGTCGGCCCCTCGCTCAAAGTGCTGCAGAAACGCGCGATGGACGTGACCAAGCTCCTGCTGCCCTACGAGCCGACCGAGGTGCTGACCGAATTGGCCGCGCACAAGGCGGCGCATCGCGACTTCAACGTGACCAACGTGCATTTCTTCCCGCTCGGCGGTATCAAGACGAACGCCGCCTGGGCGATCGAACACGGCGGCGCGGCGGGCAAACCCGCCAACGCAAGCTGAACACCGGAAATTCCGAAAGGCCCCCACATGACCCGAACCATCGTCGAGAGCAAAACCAAAACCGCCGTGATCGGATTCGACGAACCGTTCTGCGTCATCGGTGAGCGGATCAACCCCACCGGCCGCAAGAAGCTCGCCGCCGAACTCGAGGCCGGGGATTTCTCGACCGTGGAGTCCGACGCCGTGGCGCAGGCCGAGGCGGGGGCGACCGTACTCGATATCAACGCGGGCGTGGTCTACAACTCCAACCCCAACCCGAACGAAACCGAACCGCCCCTGATGACCCAGATGATCGAACTGGTGCAGGGCCTCGTCGATCTGCCGCTCTGCATCGACAGCTCCGTTCCCGCGGCGCTCGAGGCGGGGCTGAAGGCCGCGCATGGCCGCCCGCTCCTAAACTCCGTCACCGGCGAGGAGGAGCGGCTCGAATACGTGCTGCCGCTGGTCAAGAAATACAACGTCCCCGTGGTCGCGATCAGCAACGACGACACCGGCATTTCCGAAGACCCGGACGTGCGCTTCGCCGTCGCGCAGAAGATCGTCCGGCGCGCCGCCGACTTCGGCATCCCCGCGCATGACATCGTGGTCGACCCGCTGGTGATGCCGATCGGCGCGATGGCGACGGCGGGTCAGCAGGTCTTCACCCTGGTGCGCAAGCTGCGCGAGGAACTGGGCGTCAACACCACCTGCGGCGCGTCCAACATCAGCTTCGGCCTGCCCAACCGCCACGGCATCAACAACGCCTTCCTGCCGATGGCGATGGGCGCGGGCATGACCAGCGCGATCATGAACCCCATCGCCCTGCCGGTGAAACCCTCCGAGATCGAGGCCAAGAAGGCCGAGATCGCCGAGGCCGGGATCACGCTGCCCGACGACATGGACGACGAAACCTTCTGCCGGCTCTTCGGTCTCGGCTCCACCAAACCCCGCGCGGGCAAGGAGATGGAGGCGATTCACGCCGCCAACTTCCTCACCAACAACGACCCGCACGGAACCAACTGGATCCGCGTGAACAAGGTCGCCCCCAAGGCCGGCCACGAGGGGCGCGGCCGCGCCGGGCGCACCGGCGGACGCCGCCGCCGCTGAAACGCGAAAGCCCGGCGGCCTCAGACCGCCGGGCTTTCAATGTTCCGAAAACACCCGATAATCCGCCGCCACGGGCGCGGCGGGGCGGATCAGGCGTTGGCCTCGCGGATCTTCTCCGCCGCCGCCTTGTCGAAACTCACGCCGTTCTGCTCCAGCAGCGTGTCCAGCTCGCCCGACAGCGTCATCTCGGTGATGATGTCGCAGCCGCCGACGAATTCGCCCTTCACGTAAAGCTGCGGGATCGTCGGCCAATCGGAGTAATCCTTGATCCCCTGCCGGATGTCCTCGTCCGCCAGCACGTTCACGTCCGCGTACGCGACTCCCATGAAGTTCAGCACGCCGGCGACGCGGCTCGAGAACCCGCATTGCGGCATTTCCTTGGTGCCCTTCATGTAGAGCACCACGTCGTTTTCCTTCACGGTCTCGTCGATCCGGGTCTTCGCGTCAGTCATGTCGTTCATCCTTTGGCACAAAGTGTTTCGCGTATTCCTGCGGGTCGCGCGGCACGGTCCAGCGCGTCACATGGCCCCCGCCGACGCCCGACTGGTAGTCGGACTCGAGCACATGAACCCCCTTGCCCGGCTCGCTCCCCCGACTGCCGGGGGACTTGCGCTGCCCCAGCATGGCCAGCGCCGCGACCACCGTGGCGATGAGCGCGAGGATCAGGAGGATCCCCCAGTTCATCACTCCGGCGCCCGCGTCGTCAGCGCCAGCGCGTGCAACTCGCCGGCGGGACCGTCCATCTTGCCCTTGAGCGCGGCGTAGACGGCGCGCTGCTGCTGCACCCGGTTCTTGCCGCGAAAGCTTTCGTCGACCACATGGGCGGCGAAATGCGCCCCGTCGTCGCCCTGCACGGTGATCTCCGCATCGGGGAAACTTTCGCGGATCAATGCTTCTATGTCGCTGGCGAGAATGGCCATGTCCGCTCCTTCGTTCTTGGGCCATGATGTAGAGCGCCGCGGCCCCCGGCGCAAGGCGCGCGCCCCTGAAATCCCCGCTTGCGCGCCGCTGCGCGCGCCGCCAAAGTCCGGCGCATGATCCACGCGCAACCCGCCTCATGACCGGCCTGCCCAAATGGGGGATCGTCGCCACCATCAGGGCCGACGCGCGCGCGATCCTTGATTTCGCGGCGCATCACCTCGATCTCGGCGCGCACCGCCTGCACGTCTTCCTTGACGAGGACTGCCCGCAGGCGCGCGCCGCCCTTGAGGCGCATCCGCGCTGCCGGGTGACGCTGACCGACGCCGCGTTCTGGGCCGCCCGGCGCCGCCCCCGCCCGGACAAGCACCAGGCGCGCCAGACGATGAACGCCACCCGCGCCTATCGCCGCCGTCCCGGTGTGGACTGGCTCGCCCATATCGACGTGGACGAATTCCTGCTGCCCGAGGCGCCGCTCGCCCGACAGCTTGCGGCGCTGCCCGCCGCGGCGCCGACCGCGCGCATGCGCCCGGTCGAGGCGCTGGCCCCCCTGCCCGGCGACGATCCGGCGCAGACATGGTTCAAGGGCTGCGCGCCCGGCCAGAAGCTGCGCAACCGGCAGACGGCCGAGATCTACCCGACCTACGGCGCGCATCTCAACGGCGGATTTCTCAGTCACGTCGCCGGCAAGATCTTCGTACGCACGGGGATCGAGGGACTCAGCCTGCGCATCCACAACGCCTTTCTCGACGGCGCGCGGATCCCCAACGCGCATGAGTTGCCCCGCACCCTTCTGGCGCATTTCCACGCCCCCGACTGGCAGACCTGGCAGCGCGCCTATCGCTACCGGCTGCGCCACGGCTCCTACCGGGCCGGACTCAGGGGCGGCGGCGCCGAGGGCACGGCCATGAACACGCTGTTTTCGCTCATCGAGCGCGAGGGCGGCGAGGCTGCGCTGCGCGCCTTCTACGACGAGGTTTGCACCGCCTCGCCCGGTTTGCGCGCGCGCCTGGCGGCCAACGGTCTGCTGCACCGCGCCGCGCTCGACCTCGACGCCAAGCGCGCGCGCCACTTCCCCGATCACGCCGGCTGACGGGCGCACCGTGCCGAAAAGGCGACAATCCGCGCGTTTCCCGGTGGTTCATCCGTCGCGAAACCCGCTGTCGCATTGCCCTGCGGGTCATTTTGCGCTAGATCGCGGTCACGGGTCTTCTCACGTGGAAAATCACGAGGCTGCCGACGGCCTTGACCCGATCAGACGCGCGGGCCATGAAGTGTCCGTAAACCACGGATATACATGACAAAATTCACCGATCTCAACCTCGCCCCGAAGGTTCTCAAAGCCGTAGAAGAAGCCGGATACGAATCCCCTACGCCGATCCAGGAAGGGGCGATTCCCCCTGCGCTCGAGGGGCGCGACGTGCTGGGCATCGCCCAGACCGGCACCGGCAAGACCGCCGGGTTCGTTCTCCCGATGATTACCCGCCTGGCGCGCGGGCGCGCGCGGGCGCGGATGCCGCGCAGCCTCGTGCTCTGCCCGACCCGCGAACTCGCCGCCCAGGTGGCCGAGAATTTCGACACATATTCCAGGCATGTGAAGCTGACCAAGGCGCTGCTGATCGGCGGCGTGAGCTTCAAGGAACAGGACAAGCTGATCGACAAGGGCGTCGACGTGCTGATCGCCACGCCCGGCCGCCTGCTCGATCATTTCGAGCGCGGCAAGCTGCTTCTGACCGGCATCGAGATCATGGTCGTGGACGAGGCGGACAGGATGCTCGACATGGGGTTCATCCCCGATATCGAACGCATCTTCAGCCTCACGCCCTTCACCCGGCAAACGCTGTTCTTTTCCGCCACGATGGCCCCCGAGATCGAGCGCATCACCAACACCTTCCTGAGCGCCCCGGCGCGGATCGAGGTCGCCCGCCAGGCGACCGCGTCCGAGACGATCGAACAGGGCGTTGTGATGTTCAAGGGTTCGCGCCGCGACCGCGAGGCAAGCGAGAAACGCAAGCTCCTGCGCGCGCTGATCGACGCCGAAGGCGATCGCTGCACCAACGCCATCGTCTTCTGCAACCGCAAGGTCGATGTGGATATAGTCGCGAAATCGCTGAAGAAATACGGCTATGACGCGGCCCCCATCCACGGCGACCTCGACCAGAGCCAGCGCACCCGCACGCTCGACGGCTTCCGCGAGGGCAGCTTGCGTTTCCTCGTCGCCTCGGACGTGGCCGCGCGTGGGCTCGACGTGCCGGCGGTCAGCCATGTCTTCAACTTCGACGTCCCCGGCCATGCCGAGGATTACGTCCACCGCATCGGCCGCACCGGGCGCGCGGGGCGCGAAGGCAAGGCGATGATGATCTGCGTCCCCCGCGACGAGAAGAACCTCGAGGATATCGAGCGCCTGATTCAGAAGGACATCCCGCGCCTCGACAACCCGCTCGGCGCCGGCAAGCCCTCGGTCGCCGACGACAAACCGGCCGAGGCCGAGGACAAACCCGCCAAGCCGCGCCGCTCACGCAGCCGCCGCAAATCCGATGACGCCCCGCAAGGGACGGAAGAGGCGGCGGCCCCCCAGCCCACGCCCGAGGCGGAGCCCCCCGCCCCCGCGCAGGACGACGCGCCGAAATCGCGCAGCGGGCGCGGCGGGCGCGGCCGCGGGTCCGATCGCGACAAGAACGGCGGCAACAAGGTCGTCGGCATGGGCGATCACATGCCCCGCTTCATCGCGCTGAGCTTAGAGGACCGCCGCGCCGGCTGAGCGTCCCTGCAATCCGCCGATTATGTCTAGACATAATCGGCGCGGGCATGCGTCATTTCGGGTCGCGGACGCCGCTGTGCGTCAGTCGATATACGCATCGCCGCGCTGCCCGGCCCGCTGGTGGTGGATCGGCAGGGTTCGCCCATAAAGTTGCATCGTGCGTTCCGGCGCGCCCACCATGCCGGGTTCCTGCACATAGGAAAAGATCGCCACATAGCGTCGCCGCTTGCCCCGCAACGGCGCGACCCGGTGCAACGAGTAGCGACCGCGGAACAGTTGCAGATCGCCCGGCTCCAGTTCCAGCACCTTGACCCGCTCGGACGTGCCGTCAAGCACGCGCGAGACTTCGTCAAAATTCTCGTCTCCTTCCCGGATGCCCGGCGCATACTCGAACGCGCCGCCTGACTCCGCGTTCTGGATCGCCAGCGTGACGGTGAAATTATTGGTGTCGAAATGCCAGGGAAACCCGTTTCCTTCCTCGGCCATGTTGACGATCACATCCGCCAGCGGGTCCGCGTAACGGAAGAACGCCGTTTCCTGAAGGCACTCGCGGATGAAGTCATCGAAACCGGGGAAATCATAGACCGACCGAAGCGGCGCGCCGGGCGCGAAATTGTCTGCCGGAATGAAAGCATTCGATCGGTCGTAGAACCGCCGGCGCGGGTCGTTGGCCGGCAGGTCGGGGTCGTCCTGCGTGAAATAGGCATTGGTGCGACTGAAGGATCGGTGCCCTTGCGCGGCCACGCTGTCCGCTTCCGCCGTCAACGCCGCAACGCCCTCCTGCGTCAGGAATCCCTTGATCACCGCGCAGCCGTCATCGGCCAGATCGGCGCGCACCCGCGCCAGTATCGCATCGCGCGCAGGCCCGGGCGTGTGGATCGGATAGGCCTTGAGATCGATTATTTTGTCGGCGTCTGGCATGGTGGCGCACCTCCCCTGTCGTTGGTTCAGGAAACCAGCCGCCGGGTGGACGCGTCCCGCGCGAATGCGACATCGCGCGGGTCGTTTTCAGGCGCGCGGCCTCAGCTCATGCGGGAGATTATCACCGTCACCTCGGGCTTCTTGCCGACCTCGGAATTGGCCGACTGGCGGGTGACGCGGCGCAGTTCTTCGTCGAGCTTCGCATCGTCGGCGCGCGTCTTCTTTCCGGCCCGGCCCAGGAACTGGGCGAGATCCTCTTCCAGCACGTCGACCAGCGGCGCGCGGCTCACGCCCTCTTCGGCCAGACCCTTGATTTCGCACCACGGATCGCCCAGCATCTCGTCCTCTTCGTCGAGGATCACGTTCACACTCACATGCCCGTTGAGCGCCAGGCGAACCCGGTCGCGCACCACCCCGTCCAGCGCGCCCACCTGCACCGACCCGTCCAGATAGGTGCGGCCCGTCTCCACGTATTCCACCACCGAAGGCGTGCTGGCGGAAAGATCCAGCATCATGCCATTGACGGCCAGGATTCCCTTCATCTTCTTGGGCTTGCAGGTTTTCACATGCTCACGCAGATGCCGGTGCTCGCCGTGCATCGGCACCACGATCCTTGGCTTGAGAAGGTCGTGCATCGTCTCGAGGTCGGGGCGGTTGGCGTGGCCCGAGACGTGGTAGAGCCCGCTCGAGTCATCCACCACGTCGACGCCCATCTCGGAGAACTGGTTCATGATGCGGATGACGCCGCGCTCGTTGCCGGGGATCGTCTTGGAGGAGAACAGGAACAGGTCGCCCTCCTTCATCCTGACGCCCTGGTACTTGCCGTTGGCCAGCTGCGCGCTCGCCGCGCGGCGTTCGCCCTGGCTGCCGGTCACGATCAGCATCAAATGCTCGCGCGGCACGGTCTTGGCCTCCTCGGGGCTGATCGTCGCCGGAAAGCTCTGGAGCACGCCGGTCTCGACCGCCGCTTCGATCATGCGGCGCATCGCGCGCCCCATGAGGCAGACCGAGCGGCCCGCGCGCTCGCCCGCCTCGGCAAGCGTCTTGACCCGCGCCACGTTGCTGGCGAACGTGGTCGCCGCGACCATGCCCGAGGCCGAAGCGACCAGCTTTTCGATCTCGGGGCCGACCGTGGATTCAGAGCGCCCCGCATGGTCATTGAAAACATTGGTTGAATCGCACATGAGCGCAAGCACGCCGTGCTTCCCGATCTCTTCCCAGAGCGCGTGATCGAAGGGCTCGCCGACGCCGGGCGAGGTGTCGATCTTGAAGTCGCCGCTATGCACGAGCCGGCCCTTGGGCGTGTCGATGACGAGGCCCGAACTCTCGGGGATGGAGTGCGAAATCGGCGCAAACCCCACCGTGAACGGCCCCGCCGTCACGGTTTCGGGCCAGACGGGCGCGGTGCGCACGGCCTTTTCCGGGTGGCCATGCTCGGCCATCTTGCGCCGCGCGATGTTGGCGGTGAAGGGACGCGCGTGGATGGGCGCGCCGAGCCGGTCGTAGTAATGCGCCACCGCACCGACGTGATCCTCATGCGCGTGGGTGACGAAGATCGCCTCGAGGTCGTTCTTGCGCGCCTCGAGCCAGGCGATATCCGGCAGGATCAGGTCCACCCCCGGCGTGCTGTCCATGTCCGGAAAGGTCACGCCCAGGTCGACCAGGATCAGCCGCTCCTTGCCCGGCTTGCCATAGCCATAGACATAGGCGTTCATTCCGATCTCGCCCGCTCCGCCCAGCGGTAGGTAAATCACTCGCTCGTCGCTCATCCGGCCTCAGCCTTTCTTGTTGTGTGCGTGGATCACGGTCAGCCCGTGCATCGTCAGATCGTCCTCGATCACGTCAAAGAGCCTGTGCCCCTGCGCGAAGAGCGGCGCAAGCCCGCCGGTGCCGATCACCTTCATCGGGCTGGCATATTCGTCACGGATCTGCCCGCAGATCCCGCGCACGAGGCCGATATAGCCCCAGAACACGCCCGACTGCATGCATGCGACCGTGTTGGTGCCGATCACCTTGGCCGGCACGGTGACATCGACATGCGGCAGCGCGGCGGCGGCGGCGTGCAACGCCTCGAGGCTGAGATTGACGCCCGGCGCGATCACCCCACCGACATAGGCGCCGTCCTGCGCCACCACGTCGAAGGTGGTCGCGGTGCCGAAATCCACCACGATCAGGTCGCCCCCGTGCCGGTCATGCGCCCCCGCGGCGTTGACGAGCCGGTCGGGCCCCACCGTCGTGCCCGGATCGACCCGCGGCTCGGCGGGCAGCGCGCAGTCGGGCTTGCCCACCACCATCGGGCGGCAGCCGAAGAAACGGTCGGCGAAGACGCGCAGGTTCCACACCACCCGCGGCACGGTCGAGGAGATGATGACGTCGGTGATCTCCACGTCGATGCCGTAATGTTTCACCAAAGTCGAATACCAGGTGAAATAGGCGTCCGCCGTGCGCGCGTGGTGGGTCGAGGTGCGCAGCGTGCAGAGGAACTTTTCCCCGTCCCAGATCGCGAAGACGGTATTGGTGTTCCCGCAGTCGATGGCCAGCAGCATCCCCCTGCCCCCGCTTTCAGAAAAAGACATCCGCGGCGGCGATCGCGCGTCGCCCGGTGGCGGTAGATAGAACGAGATTGCCGTCTTCGTCCACCGTCTCGAACCGCCCACGCGTCTCGGCGGCACCGGTGCGCGCGGTAATCTCCTGCCCCAGCCGCGCCGCGCGCGCCAGCCAGGCGGCGCGGATCGGCGCAAAGCCCCCGGCGGCGAACTGCGCCTCGCGGGCGGCGTAGCAACTGGCCAGCACGGTGAGGAACGACTCGGGGTCGATGGCGATGCCGGTTTCGCCGCGCAGTGACACGGGCGCAACCGCGCCCGGTTCCACCTGGTCGGGCGCGTGGGACAGGTTGACGCCGAAGCCGATGGCGAGGTGGCTCAACCGCCCGCCCGCGCCCGCGCTCTCGAGCAGGATGCCCGCCAGCTTGCGCCCGTTCAGCAGCACGTCGTTGGGCCATTTGAGCGTCACGCCGCCCCGTCCCCCGGTCACGACGCCAAGCGCGTCCCCCAGTGCGAGCGCGGCTACGAATGAGCGCAACGCCACCCGCGCCGGCGGCCCCTCGGGGCGCAGCACGAGGGTCGCGGCGAGGTTGCCTTCGGGATCGCTCCAGGCGCGCCCGCGCCGTCCGCGCCCCCTGGTCTGGCGCTGCGCCATGATCCAGGTCGGCCTCGCAAGATCAGGCGCGCGCCGCGCCGCCTCGGCGTTGGTGCTGTCCACCTGCGCCAGCAGGATGCGGTCATGGTCCTGCGGCCAGTCTTCCGATGTTCCGGAAGTACTCACACCACAGCGACCGCCGGGCCGGCCACGCTCATTTGATCAGCGTCGCCGCCGCCGCCTGCGCGATGCCCTCGATCCCGAAGAGGTTGATCACCCCGATCACCATCACCGCGGCCGAGGCCATCAGGATGCTCCAGAGCACCGGCGAGCGCGGCGGGTCGAGCGTTTCGCCCTCTTCGCCGAAATACATCAGGTAGACGATACGCAGGTAGTAATAGGCGCCGATCACCGACGCGATCACCCCGAGCACCGCCAGCCATGTGAGCCCTCCGACATAGGCCGCGCGCAGCACGTAGATCTTGCCGAAGAACCCGAGAAACGGCGGCACGCCGGCAAGGCTGAACATCAAGATCAGCATCGCCAGCCCGCGCGCCGGGTGGCTGTTCGAGAAATTGTTGAGGCTGCGGATATCGGTCACCGGCTGCCCGTCGCGCTGCATCGTCAGGATGAAGGTGAATGCGCCGATATCCATCGCCACGTAGATCGCCATGTAGATCAGCATCGCCTGCACGCCGAACGCGCCGCCACCGGCAAGGCCCATCAGCGCAAAGCCCATATGTGCGATCGTGGAATAGGCCATCATGCGCTTGATGTCGCGCTGCCCGATCGCGGCGATGGAGCCGAGGAAAATCGACAGCACGCTCAGAACGGCGAGGATCTGCTGCCAGTCGCCAACCACGCCGCCATAGGCGTCATAAAGCGTGCGCGCCAGAAGCGCCATCGCGGCGACCTTGGGGGCGGTGGCGAAATAGGCCGTGACCGGCGTCGGCGCGCCCTCGTAGACATCCGGCGTCCACATGTGGAACGGGACCGCCGAGACCTTGAACGCCAGACCGATCATCACCAGCACCATGCCGAACAGCAGCCCCAGCGGCGCCTGCCCCTCGGCCGAGGCGATGATGCCCGAGAACTGCGTCGTGCCGGCATAGCCATAGGTCAGCGACGCCCCGTAGAGCAGGATGCCCGAGGCCAGCGCGCCCAGCACGAAATACTTGAGCCCCGCCTCGTTCGATTTCACGTTGTCCCGGCGCATGGAGGCGAGGATGTAGAGCGTCAGCGACTGCAGCTCGAGCCCCATGTAGAGCGTCATCAGATCGCCCGCGCTCACCATCGTCATCATGCCGACCGCGCCAAGCGCGATCAGCACCGGGTACTCGAAGCGAAGGCTGCCCAGCCGGGCCATGTATTCCTGGCTCATCAACAGGATCGCGGCGGCGGCGAGCAGGATCATGATCTTGGCGAAGCGCGAGAACGCGTCGTCGATGAACATCCCGCCGAAGGCGGCGTTTTCGCCGCTGCCGGTCGAGCCGATCCAGGCCGCCATCGCGACGAACAGCGCGGCGGTCAGCCAGACCAGCATGCCGGCCATCTTGTCCTTGCCGGTATAGACCGCGCCCAGCAGCGCCAGCATCGCGTAGATCGCGATCACGATCTCGGGCAGGATAATGTTCAGGTCGGACTGGATCATCTCAAGCGTCCCTCAATGCGATATGTCCGCGGTCTGGTTGGCGGCGCCGGTCTGCGCCTCGGCCAGTGCGGTGTCGTAGTTGGAAATCAGCGCCTCGGTCGAGGGGCCGATGATGTCGGTCACGAGGCTCGGGTAGACGCCGAGCAGCAGCGTCATCGCCACCAGCGGCGCAAAGATCGCCCGCTCGCGCCCGGTGAGGCCGGTGATCGACTTGAGGCTTTCCTTGATCAGGTCGCCGAACACGATCCGGCGATAGAGCCAGAGCGCGTAGGCCGCCGACAGGATAACGCCGCTGGTGGCGAAGAGGGCCACCCAGGTGTTGACCTGGAACGCGCCGACCAGCGTGAGGAATTCGCCGACGAATCCGCTGGTGCCGGGCAGGCCCACGTTGGCCATGGTGAAGAACATGAAGATCAGCGCATAGGACGGCATCCGGTTCACTAGGCCGCCGTAAGCGTCGATGTCCAGCGTGTGGATCCGGTCATAGACCACGCCGATGATCATGAACAGCGCGCCGGAGATGAAGCCGTGGCTCATCATCTGGAAGATCGCGCCGTCGACCCCCTGCTGCGTCGCCGAGAAGGTGCCCATCGTCACATAGCCCATATGCGCGACCGAAGAATAAGCGATCAGCTTCTTCCAGTTGGTCTGCGCCAGCGCCACCAGCGAGGTGTAGACGATCGCGATCGCGCCCAGCCACAGCATCATCGGCGCCAGAATGTCCGCCGCCACCGGGAACATCGGAAGGCTGAAGCGCAGGAAGCCGTAGCCGCCCATCTTGAGCAGGATCGACGCCAGCACCACCGAGCCCGCCGTCGGCGCCTGCACGTGCGCGTCCGGAAGCCAGGTGTGCACCGGCCACATCGGCAGCTTGACCGCGAAGCTCGCGAAGAAGGCGAGGAACAGCAACGTCTGCGCGCCACCGAGGATATGGACGCCGAGCACGCTGAAGTCCTCGTAGGCGAATTCATGCGTCAGGAGCGTCGGAATGTCGGTGGTGCCGGCATCGGTGAACATCGCCATCATCGCGACCAGCATCAGCACCGAGCCGAGGAAGGTGTAAAGGAAGAACTTGAACGCGGCATAGATGCGTTCCTTGCCGCCCCAGATGCCGATGATCAGGAACATCGGGATCAGCTGGCCCTCGAAGAACAGGTAGAACAGAACGAGGTCGAGCGCCATGAACACGCCCAGCATCAGCGTTTCCAGCAGCAGGAAGGCGATCATGTATTCCTTGACCCGGGTCTTGATCCCCCAGGACGCGGCGATGGTCAGCGGCATGATGAAGGTGGTCAGCAGCACGAAGAGCACGCTGATCCCGTCGACGCCCATCTTGTATTTCAGGCCCAGCAGCCACTGGTGTTCCTCGACGAACTGGAAGTCGGTGTTCGAGGGGTCGAAATCGAACAGGATGAACAGCGACACCAGGAAGGTCACGGTGGTCGCCACCAGCGCCACCCACTTGGCGTTGCGCTGCGCCGCCTCGTCCTCGCCCCGCAGGAAAATCGCCAGTATCGCCGCCGCGATAAGCGGCAGGAACGTCGTGATCGACAGCACGTTATCCATCAGTTTGCCCCTCCGGCGAAGGTCATCCATGTCACGAGGACCACGATCCCGATCACCATCGCGAACGCGTAGGTGAAGAGATAGCCCGATTGCGCCCGCCCCGCGAGACGGGTGAAGAACGGCACGATCCCGAGCGCGACCCCGTTTATCGTCCCGTCGATCACGCTGCCGTCCCCGCGTTTCCACAGCACGCGGCCAAGCGCGTTGCCGCCGCGCACGAAGACAAGGTCGTAGACTTCATCGAAATACCACTTGTTGAGCAGGAAGAGGTAGAGCGGTCGCTGGCTCTCGGCGGTCTTGCGGGGCATCGACGGACTCCAGACGTAGAACCAGAGCGCCGTGACAAAGCCGAGCACCATGGCGATGAACGGGCTCACCTTGACCCATGCGGGCGCATGGTGCGCGTCATCCATCACGTGGTTGTCGGGCGACATGTATATCGCGCCCACCGGCGCCGCGCCCGCGCCGTGATCGCCGGCGTCCGCTGTGGCGGTCGTGGTCGCCTCGCCGGGGTCTTCGGTCACCGCGTCGGCGGCGGCGTCGGCATCGCCCTCGGTGACGTCCTCCACCGCGGCGACGACGCCTTCCTCCTCGCCGGCGTCAGCGTGTCCGGTCTCGGCCTCGGCCTCGACGTGGTGCGCCGGGATGCCGAAAAAGGCGTTCACCTGGTCGTGCTTGCCGAAGAAGCTGCCATACCAGACCATGCCCGCCAGGACCGAGCCGAGCGCCAGCACGCCCAGCGGCGCCAGCATGACCATCGGGCTTTCATGCGCGTTGTCATGCGTGTGCTTGTCCCCGCGCGGGGCGCCGTAGAAGGTCATGAACATCAGCCGCCAACTGTAGAAGCTGGTGAAGAGCGCCGCGATGACCAGCATCCAGAAGGCGTAGCCGCCCTGCGTGCCGGCCCAGGCGCTTTCGATCACGGCGTCCTTGGACAGGAAGCCGGCGAACCCGATATGGGTGAGCGGAATGCCGACGCCGGTGATCGCCAGCGTGCCGATCATCATCGCCCAGAAGGTATAGGGCATCTTTTTGCGCAGGCCGCCATAGTTCCGCATGTCCTGTTCGTGATGCATGCCCGTGATGACGGAGCCCGCCCCGAGAAACAGCATCGCCTTGAAGAAGGCATGGGTGAACAGGTGGAACATCGCCACCGAGTAGACGCCGACGCCGGCGGCCACGAACATGTAGCCGAGCTGGCTCATCGTCGAGTAGGCGATGACGCGCTTGATGTCGTTCTGCACGAGGCCGATGCTCGCCCCGACAAAGGCGGTGCTGGCGCCGATGAAGGTCACGAACATCATCGCCTCGGGGGCGTATTCCATCAGCGGCGACATCCGGCAGACGAGAAAGACGCCCGCGGTCACCATCGTCGCGGCGTGGATCAGCGCCGACACCGGCGTCGGGCCCTCCATCGCGTCGGGCAACCAGGTGTGCAGGAACAATTGCGCCGATTTGCCCATCGCGCCGACGAACAGCAGGAAGGCGATCAGGTTCGCCGCGTTCCATTCGCTCCACAGGAAGGCGAGGTTGGTCTGCGCGATGTCGGGCGCGGCGGCGAAGATGTTGTCGAACGTCAGCGACTCGGTCAGGAAGAACAGCGCGAAGATGCCCAGCAGAAAGGCGAAGTCCCCGACCCTGTTGACCACGAAGGCCTTGATCGCGGCGGCGTTCGCCGACGGCTTGCGATAGTAGAAGCCGATCAGGAGGTAAGAGGCGAGCCCCACCCCTTCCCAGCCGAAGAACAGTTGCAGGATGTTGTCCGCCGTCACCAGCATCAGCATCGCGAAGGTGAAGAGCGACAGGTAGGCGAAGAAGCGCGGGCGGTAGCTCTCGTCTTCGCGGAAATTCTCGTCATGGGCCATGTAGCCGACCGAGTAGAGATGCACGAGCGCCGAAACGGTCGTGACCACGATCAGCATGATCGCCGTCAGCCGGTCGATGCGGATCGACCAGGAGGCGTCCAGCAGCCCCGACTGCACCCAGTCCAGGATGTGGATCTGGTACATCGTCCCGTCATGGCCGAGGAAGATGACCCAGCTGAGCAGGCAGGCGAGGAACAACAGCCCCGTGGTGAGCCACTGCGCCGCCGCGTCGCCGATCACGCGCCAGCCGAAGCCGGCGATGAGAGCGCCCACGAGAGGGGCGAAGAGGATGATCTTTTCCATGATCTCAGCCCTTCATCACGTTGACGTCTTCGACCGCGATCGAGCCGCGGTTGCGGAAGAAACAGACGAGGATGGCCAGCCCGATGGCGGCCTCGGCGGCGGCGACCGTGAGGATGAACAGGGTGAACACCTGCCCGACCAGGTCGCCGGCGAAGGACGAGAAGGCGACCAGGTTGATGTTGACCGCCAGCAGCATCAGCTCGATCGACATCAACAGGATGATCACGTTCTTGCGGTTCAGGAAGAGCCCGAAGATGCCGATGACGAAAAGCACCGCCGCCACCGTCAGGTAATGTTCAATTCCGATCATGTCTGTCCCTCCGGGTCTCTTGCCCGTCCGTCTATTTTCGTCGCGCCCCGGAGCGGGTCCGGGGCCTGATCTTCAGAGGATCGAGTAGCCGCCAAGCAGGATGATGAGCACCACCACCAGCACGACGATCACGTTTCTCGACATGGCTTCGTCCTCTCTTTCGTCCTCGTCTCTCCTCAGCCCCCGCACCGGGCCAATGCGATCCCGGCCGCCCGGCTCACAGCCCCTGCCCCGGCTTCACGTCGCGCAGCTCCATCGCCTTCTTCGGGTCGCGATACATCTGCGTCAGGATGTCCTGCCGCTTGATGTTCTGGCGATGGCGCACGGTCAGCACGATGGCCCCGATCATCGCCACCAGCAGGATCAGGCCCGCCAGCTGGAACAGCAGGAAATACTGGTCATAGAGCAGCAGCCCGAGCGCCGCCGTGTTGTGCACGTCCGTGGGCGTCACCGCCTCGCGCGCGGCTTCGGCCCCCGCCGAGACGCCCCAGGCGCCGAAGGCGATGCCGAACTGCATCAGCAGGATCACCCCGATCAGCAGCGCCAGCGGCATGTAGCGCGCCATTTCCGCCTTCAACTCGGCGAAATCGACGTCGAGCATCATGATGACGAACAGGAACAGCACCATGACCGCGCCGACATAGACGATCACCAGCAGCATCGCCACGAATTCGGCCCCGAGCAGGACGAACAGGCCGGCGGCGCTGATGAAGCTCAGGATCAGCCAGAGCACCGAATGGACCGGATTGCGGCTGATCACGGTGAAAAGTCCGCCGATCACGGCCGAAACCGCGAACAGGTAAAAGGCCATCGCCATGACGGTCATGTGTCTTTCCCTTCCTCGTCCTTCTTGTCGAGCACCTGCTGCGCCAAGTCCAGCGCGCGGGTCATCGCGGGCAGGCCGGCGAACATCGACATCTGGCCGATGGTTTCGACGATATGCTGTTTCGTGGCCCCCGCCTCGACCGCGTGCCGCACGGCCTGGCGGAACGCGATGTCGTTCTGAGCGCCCTGCATCGTCAGGCCCGCAACTGTCAAGAGCATCCGCGTCCGCGCATCCAGCCCGCCCTTGTTCACCGCGTCGCCGAACCAGAAGTCCATCACGTCGCGCGGCATGGTGCCCATCATCTGTTCGAACGCCTTCGGGGTGAACGCGTCCATCGCCGGAAACGCCTTCGCCATCTCCTGCGCCTGGCGCATCATCGCCTCGAAGGGGTTGGCGGGGTCGCTCATCGGTAGGGCGCGTCCAGTTCGAGGTTGCGGGCGATCTCGGCTTCCCAGCGGTCGCCGTTGGCCAGGAGCTTGGCCTTGTCGTAGAAGAGTTCCTCGCGGGTTTCGGTGGCGAATTCGAAATTCGGCCCCTCGACGATGGCGTCGACAGGACAGGCCTCCTGGCAGAAACCGCAATAGATGCATTTCGTCATGTCGATGTCGTAGCGCGTCGTGCGGCGCGATCCGTCGTCGCGCGGCTCTGCGTCGATGGTGATCGCCTGGGCGGGGCAGATCGCCTCGCACAGCTTGCAGGCGATGCAGCGCTCCTCGCCGTTGGGATAGCGGCGCAGCACGTGTTCGCCGCGAAAGCGCGGGCTGAGCGGCCCTTTCTCATGCGGGTAGTTTACCGTCGCCTTGGGCGCGAAGAAATACTTAACGCCCAGCACGATCGCCTTGTAGTAGTCGCCCAGCAGGAAATACCAGGTCGCGCGTCCATAATCGATACCGGCCATCACTCAGCTCCTTGCATCCGTCTCCAGGTGCGTCTTACCTGCATTTGCGTGACCATTCCACCGGGTCTCGTAGTCGCTTTGCAGCGCAAAGTCCGGCAGATGCGAGTCTTCGGTCTTTTCGACCTCGTAATAGAGGTAGGTGCGCCCGGGTCCGATCTTGTTCTTCAGCTTCAGCCGCACCCCGGCGAGCGCGGGATCGGCGAATTCGACCTGCCCGAACGAATCGCCCGGCTCTTCGGGGACGGCGCGGCAGTCGATGACGTTGCAGTTGCACGCCCGCTTCCAGAAGGTCCAGACCAGTTCGGGGTTGAACTGGTACATGCCGTGGCCATACCAGCCGTTCAGCCCGTTGGCCGACACCAGCCGCCCGCCGGGGCGCAGCAGACGCAGCATCCCCTCAAGCGCGTTGGGCACGTTGAAGACGTGTTCGATCGTGCCGCCGTCGAAGATGAAACCGAACTGCCCCTCGAGCGCCGGGTCGGGCAGCGCGTTGAGGTCGTGCAGCACCGTCGCGCCCTCGTAGTCCGAGAAATCCATCGTTTCGATCTCGCCAAGGCCGAGCCTGGCGAACAGGGTCTCGGCAAAGCCGTCCTCCTGGAGGAAATCGAACCGGCGCCCTTCGACGCCGTAGCGTTGCAGCGTCTCCTCGTAGAGCTTGCGGTGCTTGCCCTTGATGCCGAATCCCTGCCGCCCGAGCATGAGGCTGCGCCCCTCCGGCCGGAACCGGGTGGACAGCTCGACGAGCCGGTCGAAAAGGACATAGTCGATCCCCAACGGATCAGCCCCCCATCGTGTAGCGCGCCCAGAATGCGCCCAGCACCTCGAATTTCGCAAGGAACGAGATGATCACCACCCAGGCCAGCGAAAGCGGCAGGAACACCTTCCAGCCGATGCGCATCAACTGGTCGTAGCGGTAGCGCGGCGTGATCGCCTTGACCATCGCGAACATGAAGAAGAAGAACGTCATCTTCGCGATCATCCACAGCACGCCGTCCGGCAGCCCCGGAATGGGCGACAGCCAGCCGCCGAAGAACAGCAGCGAGGTGAGCGCGCACATCAGGAAGATCGCGATGTATTCGCCCGCCATGAAGAGCAGGAAAGGCGTGGAGGAGTATTCGACCTGGTAACCCGCGACCAGTTCGGACTCCGCCTCGGGCAGATCGAAGGGCGGGCGGTTGGTTTCGGCCAGCGCGGAGATGAAGAACAGGAACAGCATCGGCAGATGCGGCAGCCAGTACCAGCCGAAGAAGCCGTAGGGCGTGTCCTGCGCGGTGACGATCGCCCCGAAGTTCAGGCTGCCGGTCGAGATGACGACGCCGATGATGATCAGGCCGATGCTGACTTCGTAAGATATCATCTGCGCCGCGGAGCGCAGCGAGCCGAGGAACGGATACTTGGAGTTGGACGCCCAGCCGCCCATGATCACGCCGTAAACCTCGAGCGAGGAAACCGCGAAGACGTAGAGGATCGCGATGTTGAGGTCCGAAATCACCCAGCCGTCCGACATCGGGATCACCGCCCAGGCGATCACGGCGAGCACGAAGCTCGTCATCGGCGCGAGGATGAACACCGCCCGGTCGGCGCCGGCGGGGATCACCACCTCCTTGAGCACGTATTTCAGCGCGTCCGCCACCGATTGCAGGATGCCGAACACCCCGACCACGTTCGGCCCGCGCCGCAGCTGCACCGCCGCCCAGATCTTGCGGTCGCCATAGACCAGGAACAAGAGCGAGATCATGACGAACCCGAGCATGGCGAGGCATTGCGCCACGATGATCACCAGCGTTCCGAACGGGGTTGCAAAGAAGTCAGCCATCAGGTCCTCACACCATCGGTATTCCGTTTTCGGCGCAATCCGCGGCCACGACCTCGGCGTCGATCGTCCTGAGGCCGCGCGGAAGCGTCGGTGAGATCGTATAAACCGCATCCCCGCGCGATATGCCACCCTCTTCGGTGATATTCGTGCGCACGTGCCGGGCGAAGCCGTAGCCCCGGATCAGCGCGTATTGCGCCGCCGCGCAGGCGGCGTAGCGGTCCACGTCGTCGGTCGTGCGCGCGCCGGACATGACCACGTGGAAATTGACCAGGTCGCCATCCAGCAGATGCGTCTCGATGCCGCGGTAGTCGGGGGTGAACGGCGCCTCCGCCTCGCCGGTCTGCTCGCACGCCGAAAGGGTGCAGGCCAGAGAGAGGAACGTCGCTGCGATCATGCCCTTCATGGTCCTTCGCACATCAAAGGCGCCCTGGCGCGGCGCAGGCCCGACCCGGACGACACCCCGCCGCCCCTCACTCGGCCGCGACAGGCTGCTGTTCGCGCCGCGCCTTGGCCCTCGCGCTCAGTTCGGCCATCAGGGCGCTGGCCCGCGCGATCGGGTTGCTGAGGTAGAAGTCCCTGATCGCAAGGCGGAAATCCCCGTTTCCGGGCGTCGAGACGGGAAGCGCCCGCCACTCGATTTCCGCCACCTCGTCGATCCGCCCGAGATGCGGCGCGGCCTCGTTCAGCGCGCGGCGCAGTTGCGGCAGGCTGTCATAGGGCAACACGCTGCCCAACTCGCCCGAGAGCGCGCGCAGAATCGCCCAGTTCTCCTTGGCCTCGCCCGGCGGGAAGCTGGCGCGCAACGCAAGCTGCGGGCGCCCCTCGGTGTTGACGAAGATCCCGTTCTCCTCGGTGTAGGCGGCGCCGGGCAGGATCACGTCGGCGCGATGCGCGCCGCGGTCGCCGTGGCTGCCCTGGTAGATGACGAAGGGTCCATCGGTGATCTCGATCTCGTCCGCGCCGAGGTTATAGACCACCTCCGCCCCGTCGAGCGCAACCTCCACGCCGCCCTCGGTCACGCAGCCGGCGTCCATCGCGCCGACCCGGCCCGCGGCGGTGTGCAGCACCAGCAGCTTCGCGCCCGCGCCTTCGGTGTATTTCATCACCTGGCTCAGCACCGCCTCGCCGTCGGCGTCGAGCAAGGCGCCCTGCCCGACGATCACGATCGTGTCGTCCTTGGCCTCGACCTTGCCGACCAGGTCGGTCAGCGCATCGCGCCCCGCGCCAAAATGGTGGTAATCGTAGGTCAGTTCGACCTTCGGGCCGATCACGCCGACGCGCGCCCCGGCGAGCCAGGCCTTGCGGATGCGCGCGTTGAGCACCGGCGCCTCAACGCTCGGGTCGGAGCCGACGATCAGGATGGTCTTCGCGGTGTCGATCTCCTCGATCGACGCGCCACCGACATAGGCCGAGCGGTTGCCCGCTGGCAGCTTCGCGCCGTCGGTGCGGCATTCGACGCGCCCGCCCTGCCCCTCGATCAGCTGTTTCAACGCGAAGGCGGCCTCCACCGGGGCCAGGTCGCCGACCAGCCCGGCCACCGTCTTGCCCTTCATGGCGGCGGCCGCGGCATTGAGCGCCTCGGGCCAGTCGGCGGGGCGCAGCTTGCCGTTTTCACGGATATAGGGCCGGTCGAGCCGCTGGCGGCGCAGCCCGTCCCAGACAAAGCGCGTCTTGTCGGAAATCCATTCCTCGTTCACACCGTCATGGTTGCGCGGCAGGAAGCGCATGACCTCGCGCCCCTTGGTGTCCACGCGGATGTTCGAGCCGAGCGCGTCCATCACGTCGATGCTCTCGGTCTTGCTCAGCTCCCACGGGCGCGCGGTGAAGGCGTAGGGTTTGCTCACCAGCGCGCCGACCGGGCAGAGATCGGTGATGCAGCCCTGCATGTTGGAGCTCAGGCTCGAACGCAGGGCGGCGCTGATCTCGTCGTCCTCGGTCTGCACGATCTCGTTGCCGTAGGTGACGATGCGCATGTCCTCGCCGCGGCCGACCGCGCCCATCTCGGGGACGCCGGCCACCTCGGTCATGAAACGCACGCAGCGCGTGCAGTGGATGCAGCGCGTCATGTGGGTCTCGACCAGCGGGCCGAGGTCGATATCCTGCACCGCGCGCTTGGGCTCGCGCAGGCGCGAGAAGGACACGCCGTAGGCCATCGCCTGATCCTGAAGGTCGCATTCGCCGCCCTGATCGCAGATCGGGCAGTCGAGCGGGTGGTTGATGAGCAGGAACTCCATCACTCCCTCGCGGGCCTTCTTGACCATGGGCGAGTTGGTCTTCACCTGCGGCGGCTGCCCCTCGGGGCCGGGGCGCAGGTCGCGCACCTGCATGGCGCAGCTCGCCGCCGGCTTCGGCGGGCCGCCGACGACCTCCACAAGACACATCCGGCAGTTCCCGGCGATCGACAGCCGCTCATGGTAGCAGAAGCGCGGGATTTCCACGCCCGCTTCCTCGCAGGCCTGGATCAGGGTCAGCGCCCCGTCGACTTCGATCTCGGTTTCGTCGATGATGATCTTGCGGAGGTCGGTCATGTCGTTTCACTTTGCTTTCAGGAATGAGCCGGCGCGCGTGTGTGCGGCGATTTCCGCCCGGCCCAGCACACACAGGCTCGCATGGTCCAGGTTGCTCGCGCCCTTGGACTTGTAATAGGCGTTGCGCATCTCGCGCATCTCGGCCTTGTTGTCCGAGTCGTTGACAAAGGCGTCGATCTCGGCGTCGCTGTAGCCGCGGTCGCGCGCGATCCTCTTCAGGCCCATCAGGTAGGAACGCGCGGTCCAGAGCCGCCCGGAGATGTCGTCGCATTCGCGCCGGATCTTGTCCGCGACGGCGATGGCGAGAAGCCCGGCGGTGATATCGCGTTCCTCCTTCAGCCCGGCCTGCGCGCCGCCGGCGGCAAAGCCGGCGAGGGTAAGCCCGAGGATGACGGTTTTCATCATGCGCATGGTGTCACTCCTGTCTTGCATGTCTCGATGCCCGCAGGAACTGCGGTTTCATCGATCCTGCAGATGGGTGCGCATGCGCCCGTTATGCAATAACAGCGGTTCGAGTCGGCGGATATCTGCGGAATCCTTACCATTTCACGCAGCTTCCCCGCACGGTCAATGCGTCGCCCTCGACCCGCAGCGCGCCGTCCGCCGGGTCCGCCCCGGGTTGCCAGGTGATGGTGGAATCGCCGAAATTCTTGATGCAGTAGCGCGTGCCCTCATACGCGGCGGCGGCGCGCGCGCCCTCGATCCCCTGACCGACGCGGCGCACGGAGACGACGAAGTTCTCGCGCGCGTCGCCGGCCTTCTTGGCCTTCGCCGGGTAGTAGTTGCCGTCAAAGCGCACCCGCTCGCCCGGCTTGGCGCAGGCGGAGAGCGCGAACGCGGCGGCCAAAAGACCGGCAAGGATGTGTTTCAACGTCATCTCGCTTTCCTCAAAACGCCGCGACGATCGCCATGACCGCCAATACCATGCTGATCACCCAGCCAAATACGTAAACGACAGACCGCAGGCTCATGTCGGGGCGGCCCAGACCGGCGACATGCACGACCGCCAGCACCACGCGGCTGACGAGGTAGAGCGACGCCAGCCAGTTCACCCAGAGCGGGCTGGCCCCCGCAAGGATCGCGGCGACGGTGACCAGCGCGAAACTGCCCGTCGCTTCGGTCAGGTTCCCGTGGGCGCGGTGCAATCGATAGATGGGCGAAGCGTAGCTGGCGTCGGGCTGCGCCCCGGGCGCAAGGCCCGCGGCCGTCTTCCTCACCGCCGTGAGCGGGCTGAGCAGCAGCGTCAGGAACGCCAGCCCCGCCATCGCCACGATCGCATGACCGTATGCCGCGAACGCCTCCATGCCGCTACTCCGCCGCCACGGCGCTGACGCGGCCGGTGCGCTTGTGCTTGATGCGGTCCTCGATCTCGTCGCGGAAGTGGCGGATAAGGCCTTGGATCGGCCAGGCGGCGGCGTCGCCCAGTGCGCAGATGGTGTGGCCCTCGACCTGCTTGGTGACGTTGAGCAGCATGTCGATCTCCTCGACCTCGGCGTCGCCGCGCACCAGCCGCTCCATGACCCGCATCATCCAGCCCGTCCCCTCGCGGCAGGGCGTGCACTGGCCGCAGGATTCGTGCTTGTAGAATTTCGCGAAGCGCCAGATCGCCTTGATGATGTCGGTGGACTCGTCCATCACGATCACCGCCGCCGTGCCGAGGCCCGATTTCTGGTCGCGCAGCCAGTCGAAATCCATGATCGCCTCGCGCGCGATGGAGCCGGGCAGCAGCGGCACCGAAGAGCCGCCGGGCACGATCGCCTTGAGGTTCTTCCAGCCGCCGCGGATGCCGCCGCAATGCTTCTCGATCAGTTCCTCGAAACCGATGCTCATCGCCTCTTCGACGACGCAGGGGTTGTTGACGTGACCCGAGATCGCGAACAGCTTCGTGCCCGTGTTGTTGGGCCGCCCGAAGCTTGCGAACCAGTCCGGCCCGCGCCGCAGGATGGTGGGCGCGACTGCGATGGATTCGACGTTGTTCACCGTCGTCGGGCACCCGTAAAGCCCCGCGCCCGCCGGGAAGGGCGGCTTCATGCGCGGCATCCCCTTCTTGCCCTCGAGGCTCTCGAGCAGGGCGGTCTCTTCGCCGCAGATATAGGCGCCCGCGCCGTGGCTGAGGTAGACGTCGAAATCGTACCCCGACCCGCAGGCGTTCCGGCCGATCAGCCCGGCGTCGTAGGCCTCGTCGATGGCGAACTGGAGCGCCTCGCGTTCACGCACGTATTCGCCGCGGATGTAGATGTAGCAGGCGTGCGCCCGCATGGCGTAGCTCGCGATCAGGCAGCCCTCGATCAGCGTGTGCGGATCGTGGCGCATGATCTCGCGGTCCTTGCAGGTGCCGGGTTCGGATTCGTCCGCGTTCACCACGAGATAGGCGGGCCGCCCGTCGCTTTCCTTGGGCATGAACGACCACTTGAGCCCGGTCGGGAACCCCGCGCCGCCGCGTCCGCGCAGCCCGCTGGCCTTCATCTGATCGATGATCCAGTCGCGCCCGTTCTGCAGCATTTTCGCGGTGCCGTCCCAATGGCCGCGCGCCTGCGCCCCCTTCAGGGTCCGGTCATGCATGCCGTAAAGGTTGGTGAAGATACGGTCCTGGTCTTTCAGCATCCCGCTACTACCCCTTGTTGTCCTGGCGCGCGCGCCAGATATTGTAAATCATCCACAGCGCCCAGACGAACCCGCCAAGCGCGATCAGGTCGAACAGCGCCAGCGTCCGGTTGTCGAGCCCGAGCTCGCCTCCGATCAACGTGGCCAGCACCCAGAAGACCGCCGTTCCGGCAATCACCAGGGCGGCGCGCCGCCCCTGCCTGTGTTCGCTGTCCCGGCTGTCCTGGGGCATTGCGCACGTTCCTTACTTTCCGCCCCTGGAGCGGCGTGAGAATTCCGTCTCGCCGCCATCCGCAAGGGTCTTGGCCTGGGCGACCCAGTTGTCGCGGCTCACCCGGCCCCTGAACCCCTCGAGGTTCTCGTCGACCCAGGCGACCTCCCGGTCGCTCCAGGCGGCGATCTGGTCGAAATGGTAGAAGCCGAGCCGGTTCAGCAGCGCCTCGAGCTTGGGCCCCACGCCCTTGATGAGCTTGAGGTTGTCGCCCTTGCCGTCGCGCGGCGCCTCGAGCGTCTCCGGCTTGTCCTGCGCCCCGGTCTCCGCCACGTCGGATGCGGTTTCCGCCGCGGCGCCGGGCGCGTCCTGCGGAACTGCCTCCTTGGGCGGTTCGGGCGTCTTGGCCGGCGTCACCGTGCCCGGCGGCACGCGCCCCGGCGCAGCCGCGGCGGGGCTTTCGGCCGCCGGGGTCGCCGCCGGCTCGTCGATGCGCGGCGCCGCCGGGGTGGCGGCTGTCTCCGCGCCGCTCACGCCAGGGCCGGAGCAGAACAGATAGGTGAACAGGAACCCGCAGACGAAACAGACGATGATCCCGGTCAGGAGCGAAGAGAACCACCCGTAGCCGCCCGCCCAGAACAGCAGGACCGCGAACGCGATTCCCACCGCCAGGGCAAAGCCCCAGCAGGTCTTCCTGCACGTTGCGGCAAGGTCGCTCATCGTTGTCGCTCCTCTTTTGGTCCTCGGGGCTGCGTCCGCCCGAAGCCCTAGTAAACGTCACCCTTTTTCACCCGCGAGGCGAACTCAGTCTCCCCGCCCTTCGCCAGCGTCTTGGCCTGCTTGACCCATTCGTCGCGGCTCACCCGGCCCTTGAACCCCTCTAAGTTCTGGTCGACCCAGCGCACTTCGGCGTCGCTCCAGGCGGCGATCTGGTCGAAATGGTGAAAGCCGAGCCGGTTCAGCAGCGCCTCGAGCTTGGGGCCCACGCCCTTGATGAGCTTGAGGTTATCCGCCTTCCCGCCGCGTGGCGCGTCGAGCGTTTCGGGCTTCGCGCCCGCATCCGCCGCACCGCTGTCGGATTTGGCCTCGGGCGCGGGTTTCGGCGCGGGGCTGGCCGCGGACGCGGTCTCTTCCGGCTTGTCGTCCGGCTTGGCCGCGGCCTTGGACGGCTTGCCGAGGATCGGCACCGGGGTTTCGTTCACCTTGACGGTGGACTCGGCGGGGTCGTGGCGCGCGCCCTTGTCGTGCCACGGCTGCGTCAGCGGCTGTTCGCTTCCGTCGATGCGGCGGATCGTGTCGTTGAGATCCGCGGCGCGCTGCACGCTGGCGTTATGCGCCGCGCGGTTGTCGTCGAAGGACTCGAGCGTGGTCAGACCGCTCAGCGGCTCGGCGGCGTAGCGTCCGTTCTGCGGCCCCGGCAGCGGAACCTTGCCCGCCGCCAACTCATCGAGGATCTCGCGCAGGCGTTCGGCGGTCAGGTCCTCGTAGTAGTCCTTGCCGATCTGGACCACCGGCGCGTTGGCGCAGGCGCCGACGCACTCGACCTCTTCCCAGCTGAACTTGCCGTCCTTTGACAGCTCATGCGGTTTCACCGCGATCTTTTCCTGGCAGACGGCCATGAGATCCTCGGCGCCGCAGATCATGCAGGACGTCGTGCCGCAAATCTGGATATGCGCGACCGAGCCGACCGGCTGAAGCTGGAACATGAAGTAGAACGACGCCACCTCGAGCGCGCGGATACGGGCCATGCCCAGCATGTCGGCAACGTATTCGATCGCCGGGCGGGTCAGCCAGCCCTCCTGTTCGTGCGCGCGCCACAGGATCGGGATGACCGCCGATGCCTGGCGGCCCTCGGGAAACTTGGTGATCTGCGCCTCGGCCCAGGCCTGGTTCTCGGGCGTGAAGGCGAAGCTGGCAGGTTGATCGGGATAGAGACGGCGTAGCATCTAGACAGCGGCTCCTGTGTGGTCGGCGGGCGCGAAGCGGTTCGCCCGCGCCTTGTATGATTTCACGCGCCCGCGCGGCGGGCCATGCGGCGCCGGACGGGTCATTTGCAGTGCTCCTCGAACACGATCAGGGACTCGTCGGGGCCATAGTAGATCGCCTGCCCCTGGCTCACCAGTTTCTCGATGACGATATCGGTGGCCGCGGGATCGAGCCCGGCCTCGGCGACGGCGCCGTCATGATCCCGCCGGCCCATGCGGCAGCCATGCGAGGCGATGAAGGCGAGAAACGCCTGCTCGGGGTGCGGCGTGATCGACGCGGCCAGTTGGCGCGCATCGGCGCATTGCGCCGCCGCGAGCCGCAACGTCGCGCCATCGTCGCCCGCGACCAGTTCGCCCCGGCCTTCCATCTCCGCACGCAGCAGGTCGGCCTGCGCGCGGGTCAGCCCGTGGGCCTCGACCTTGTGATAGAGGCGGTCGAGCGGCTGGGCGCAGTCCTCAGCCTGCCCCAGCACGGCCAGCAGACGCTCGCGCCCTGTCGGGCCGTCGCCGCGGCGGCAGGCGTCGCTGCGCACCAGCAGCGCGGGGCCAAGGCGGCTGGCCTTGCGCTGCGCCTCGAGCTTGCCGACGATGGCGTTCACCTCGGCCCTGTCCGCGAACCCCTCCTCGCGCAGCGTCGCGTCGAGATCGTGGATGACGCAGCCCTGCGCGCGCGCCACCTCAAGAAACGCATCCAGCCGCGCGGAATCGACCGCCTGGGCAGGGACCGCCAGCATGAGCGCCAAGATGGCGGCAAGCGGGAAAGATGCGGCCAGGCCCCTCAATGCCCCGCCCCCATGGATACGGAACGCGCGGCGAGCGCGGCAAACAGCACGGCCGGCAGCAGGGAACCGCCGCTTCCGAACATGTCAACCGGCAAGGCGATCCCCGATAATCCGATCGTGTTGATCATCGGTCGATCTCTCCGAACACGATGTCCAGCGTGCCGATGATCGCCGCCACGTCGGCCAGCTGATGCCCGCCCGCGACATGGTCCATCGCCTGCAGGTGCGGAAAGCCCGGCGCGCGGATCTTGGCGCGGTAGGGCCGGTTCGTGCCGTCCGAGACGAGATAGACGCCGAACTCTCCCTTGGGCGCCTCGACGGCGGCGTAGACTTCGCCCTCGGGGACGTGAAAGCCCTCGGTATAAAGCTTGAAGTGATGGATCAGCGCCTCCATCGAGGTCTTCATGTCGGTGCGCGATGGCGGCGTGATCTTGCCCCGCGCGAGAACGTCGCCCTTGCCCTCGGGCGCGCGCAGCTTGTCGATCGCCTGGTAGATGATGCGCAGGGACTGGCGCATCTCCTCCATCCGCACGAGGTAGCGGTCAAAGCAGTCGCCGTTCTTGCCGACCGGGATCTGGAAATCGAATTCGTCGTAGCATTCATAGGGCTGCGCGCGGCGCAGGTCCCACGCCATGCCCGAGCCGCGCACCATCACGCCGGAGAAGCCCCAGTCGAGCGCCTCCTGTTCGGTCACCACGCCGATATCGGCGTTGCGCTGCTTGAAGACGCGGTTCTCGGTCAGCAGGATCTCGATGTCATCGAGAACCTGCGGAAAGCCCTTGCCCCATTCCTCGATATCGTCGAGCAGTTCGTCGGGCAGGTCCTGATGCACGCCGCCGGGGCGGAAATACGCGGCGTGAAGCCGCGCCCCGCAGGCGCGTTCGTAGAAGACCATGAGCTTCTCGCGCTCCTCGAACCCCCAGAGCGGCGGGGTCAGCGCGCCGACGTCCATCGCCTGCGTGGTGACGTTCAGCAGGTGGTTGAGGATGCGCCCGATCTCGCAGAACAGCACCCGGATGAGCTGCGCGCGGCGCGGCACCACCACGCCGGTCAGCTTCTCGATCGCGAGACACCAGGCGTGCTCCTGGTTCATCGGCGCCACGTAGTCGAGCCGGTCGAAATAGGGCAGGTTCTGCAGGTAGGTGCGGCTTTCCATCAGCTTCTCGGTGCCGCGGTGAAGCAGGCCGATATGCGGATCGCACCGCTCCACGATCTCGCCGTCGAGCTCGAGCACCAGCCGAAGAACCCCGTGCGCCGCAGGGTGTTGCGGGCCGAAGTTCAGGTTGAAATTGCGAATCTTCTGCTCGCCCGTCAGGGCGTCTTCGAAACCTTTGGAGCCGTCCATCATTTGCGATCTCCTTGCGGGGCGGCGCTACGGGCGACGCCTTGATTATTCGTGAGAACGGGCATCGACGCCGCGAGAAGCACCGCAGCGGCGGCCAGCCCGGCAAACCCTGTCGCGCAGATCATCATCCGTTCTCCTTCGACATACTCATTCCCCCGCACCCGGCGGCGGGGCGAACATCGCCATGAGTTCGGCCCCGGTTATCTTCTTCGTCTCGTTGGCCAGCGCATAACCCGCGGGCTTCTCGTCGTAGAACACCTCGGTCGTGAGGGTGAACTGGTCCGGGTCGTCGAACGTCTGGGTCGAAACCATCTGCATCCCGCCGTCGCGCATCTGCCACACCAGGGTGGAGCCGCAGACGCCGCAGAACAGCCGTTCGCCCCAGTCGCTCGAGACGTAGCGCTTGACCGGCGCGCTCTCGTCGAAGACCACCGAGGAGCCGCATTCCGCGACGAAGAACATCCCGCCCGACCATTTGCGGCACATGCCGCAATGGCACACTCCGGCCTCGCGGTTGAGGGGCTGGGCGCTAAAGCCGCAGGCGCCGCAGAGGCAGGAGCCGCGCAGGGTATCGCCCTCGGCCATTCAGGCGCCCTCCTTCTTCTTCTCGTCGCCCGGAAGGATGTATTCCGCGCCCTCCCAGGGGCTCATGAAATCGAAAAGCCGGTATTCCTGCACGAGGCTCACCGGTTCGTAGACCACGCGCTTTTCCTCTTCGTCGTAGCGAACTTCGGTATAACCCGTGGTCGGGAAATCCTTGCGCATCGGATGCCCGCGGAAGCCGTAATCGGTCAGGATGCGGCGCAGGTCGGGGTGGCCGGAAAACAGCAGCCCGAACATGTCGAAGACCTCGCGCTCGAACCAGTTGGCCGAGGGGTGGACGGACGTGATCGAGGGGATCATGTCCTCCTCGCGCACGGCGACGCGCAGGCGGATGCGCTGGTTCTGGTACATGCTCAGGAAATGATAGACCACGTCGAACCGCCTGGCCCGCTCGGGGTAGTCGACCGCGGTGATGTCCACCAGCGTCGAGAACCGGCAGGTCGGATCGGTCTTGAGGAACTCCACCAGCGTCACGATGTTGCTGAGCGGCGCGTCAAGCGTCAGTTCGTCAAAGGCCACTTCCCAGCCCAGCACGCAGTCGGCGCGCTTGGTCTCGATATGCGTGCCCAGTTCCCGTAGCGCGTCACTCATCGCGTTATCCCCCTTGCCGTCCTGCCGCGGCCCGCCTCAGCGGGTGATCGTGCCGGTGCGGCGAATCCTGCGTTGCAACTGAAGAATGCCGTAAAGCAGCGCCTCGGCGGTCGGCGGGCAGCCCGGCACGTAGATGTCGACCGGCACGATCCGGTCGCAGCCGCGCACCACCGAGTAGCTGTAATGGTAATATCCGCCGCCATTGGCGCAGGAACCCATCGAGATCACGTAGCGCGGCTCGGGCATCTGGTCGTAGACCTTGCGCAGCGCCGGCGCCATCTTGTTGGTCAGCGTGCCGGCCACGATCATCACGTCGGACTGGCGCGGCGAGGCGCGCGGGGCGAAACCGAACCGCTCCACATCGTAGCGCGGCATCGCGACCTGCATCTGCTCGATCGCGCAGCAGGCCAGCCCGAAGGTCATCCAGTGCAGGCTGCCGGTGCGCGCCCAGTTGATCAGATCCTCGACCGAGGTCAGGAGAAATCCCTTGTCGGTCAGGTGCTTGTTCAGCTCCTGCGTCGCGACGTCGGTGCTGTACCCTTCCGCGTACGCCTCGACCGGCGCGCCCGCCGAGGGGCCGCTCTTGACGCGGGGCGACTGCACGCCCTCGCCTTGCGTGTCGGTCACGAAATCGCCGGTCTCTTCGCTCTGCTTCACTCCCATTCCAGCGCTCCCTTCTTCCACTCATAGGCGAACCCGGCCGTCAGCACGGCGAGGAAGAACATCATCGACCAGAAGGCGACCATGGACACGTCCTGGAACGCGACCGCCCATGGAAACAGCATGGCGATTTCCAGGTCGAAGATGATGAACAGGATCGACACGAGGTAGAACCGCACGTCGAACTTCATCCGCGCGTCGTCGAACGCGTTGAATCCGCATTCATAGGCGCTGACCTTTTCGGGATCCGGCGCGCGCACGGCAAGCACCACCGCGGCGAGGATCAAAACGAGGCCAAGCCCGATGGCGATGGCCAGAAACACGAGAATCGGGAGGTATTCCCTCAACATCTCTTCCAAGAGCGGCTCCTTTTCTGCACGTGGACAGGGCCACGCGCGGTCAAGTGGCAAAGTTGACTGCCATCGTGTCTACCCCTGCCCCCGGACGGGGTCAACGGGTCGCCGCCAGAATCGGGACGACGCGCCGCAGGGCGCGCGGGGCGCCGACGCCCTGCGGCGCAGGGGGGATTTTTGAGATTCGCCGCGTCTGTGTTAACCTCATGCGATAATCAAGATCGATAAGGGAGAAGCACATAGTTCAGATCCATCCTTTTCACGCTTGGCCTAGCCTGCGCGCCGGCCGCGGTTCATGCGGCATCCGTGTTCGAGGCGACCGTGACCGATGCCGGCGGTTTCGACGTGACCGCGGCCTCCGGCTCGAGCTTTCCCGGCAATCACGCCCAGTTCACCGGCACGATATTCGGCGGCGAAGGCATCGCCATCAGCGGGGTCGAGAATTTCTCGGGCGTGCTGGCCTCGGGCGGATACATGACGTCGCTGTCCTTCGACGTCTATGAGCCGACCACGACGCAGACGCTCGAGGGCTGCAACTGGGGCTCCTGCACGGACAGCACGTTCACGCTGGAGCTCTTCAACGGCGCTGCGAGCATCGCATCGACCTCCTTCAACCCGACGGATGACGCGATCTTCAATTTCGGCCTGGCACTAGCACCCGGTCAGAAATTCGACCGCTTCGTCATCACCGAACTGAACAACACGGTCGACAACGAATTCTTCGCCAATTTCAAGGCCGACCTCGCGCCGATTCCGCTTCCGGCCACCGGATGGCTCCTGATCGCGGCCCTGGGCGGCCTGGTCCTGCGCCGCAGGATGGGCTGAGGCGCGGCGCGGCTACCGCTGCGCCCATCCCGGCTTGCGCTTCTCGAAGAAGGCGGCGATGCCCTCATGGGCCTCGCCGCCCTCCCAGCATTTCGCCAGTTCCTCCACCGTATGCCCGATCACGGCCGCGTCGATGCGCGGGCCGAGGCTGCGCAGCAGCGCCTTGGCCCGCGCCACCGCTTCGGGCGCGCAGGCCAGGTAGGGCGCGACCTCTTCCTCGACCGCCGCGTCGAGCGCGTCCGCCGGCACGGCGCGCGCCAGAAGGCCGAGCGTCACCGCCTCGGCCGCGTCGAACCGCCGGCCCGACATGAAGACCCGCCGCGCGTTCGCCTCGCCCATGCGGGCCGCGACGTAGGGGCCGATGGTGGCGGGGATCAGGCCCAGCCGGGTTTCGGTCAGCGCCATCTTGACGCCCTCGGCCCCGATCGCCGCGTCGCAGACGCTCGCCATGCCGACGCCGCCGCCGAAGGCGTTGCCGTGCAGCCGCCCGATGAGCGGTTTCGGCAGCGTGTTGAGCGCCTGCAACATATGCGCAAGCTTGGCCGCCTCGCGCGCCCTCACGTCCGGATCGGCCTCGAACTGCTCGCGCATCCAGCCAAGGTCGCCGCCCGCGCAGAAGGTCCGCCCGCGCGCGGCCAGCACCACGACGCGCACCGCGTCGTCGCCGCCAAGGCGCACCGCCGCCGCGGTCAACTCCTCGATCATCCGCGCCGACAGCGCGTTGTGCTTCTCCTCCCGGCTCAGCCAGAGCGTCGCCACGCCGCGCGCATCCGTTTCGATCTCCAATGTCTCGTACATGCTCATCCCTCCCGCATGGCGCGCGCCATCCGCGCGGCTTCGGCGATCACCTCCCGGTCGAGCCCGGTCTCGAAGCCGAGCGCCGCCAGCCGCTCGGCCACCGCGCCCGTGGCCACGTTCCCGGCGGCGCCGGGCGCGTAGGGACAGCCGCCCAGGCCCCCCACGGCAGCGTCGAACACCCGCAGCCCGCGCCCGAGCGAAACCTCGATATTCTCGAGCGCCCGCCCGGCGGTGTCGTGGAAATGCCCCGCGAGCCGATCTGCCGGCACGACCTCGAGCACCGCGTCGAGCATCGCGCCGACCCGTTCCGGCGCGCCCTGCCCCAGCGTGTCGCCAAGGCTGATCTCGTAGCAGCCGAGATCGCGCAACGCGCCCGCCACCCGCGCTGCCTGCTCCGGCGCCACCGGCCCGTCATAGGGGCAATCGGTCACGCAGGAGACGTAGCCGCGCACCGGCAGCCCGGCCGCGCGCGCCGCGCTCGCCACGGGGGCGAAACGGGCGAGGCTTTCCTCGATGCTGGCGTTGATGTTGGCGCGGCTGAACCCCTCGGAGGCGGAGCCGAAGATCGCCACCTCGTCCGCCCTCGCCGCCAGCGCGTCCTCAAGCCCGCGCATGTTCGGCGTGAGCGCGGCGTAGGACACGCCGGGCGCGCGCGTGATCCCGGCCAGCACCTCGGCGGAACTGGCCATCTGCGGCACCCATCTGGGGCTGACGAAGCTCGCGACCTCGATGCGGCGGAACCCGGCGCGCGACAGGCAGTCGATCAGCGCGATCTTGTCGGCCACGGGAATCGCGCGCGCCTCGTTCTGCAACCCGTCGCGCGGCCCGACCTCGAATATCTCGGCGCGCTCGCTCATCCGCCCCGGTCTTTCAATGTTCCAAGAATACGCAAATCCATCGCCGCCTCAATCCGCCCACGCCGGATAGAAATCCTGTTCATAGAGGCGCATCCCTCCCGGCTGCGGCAGCGCGTCCTGGAAGCTCTGCCGTTCGGTGAGACGCGCGAACCATTTCGCGGTCTCCGGAAAATCGTCGAGCTTCGCGAAATGCCGGGCCATGTAGACCGCCTGCCCGACGCAGATATCGGCCGCCGAATACCCCGCGGTCAGCAGGTAGTCGCGGTTTTCCACCGGCGTGCTCAGCCGCGCCTCGATCGCGGCGTAGCATTTCTCTAGCCGCTTCGCCTCGAGCCGCATGATGAGCGGGCTGCGCATCGAATCCTCGTAGAGCATGATGTGCTGTTGCGTCAGCGTCGCGGAATGCTGGCTCACCGTTTCGGCGAAATGCACCCAGACGAGCCACGCCATCCGATCCATGTCGCCCGGGGCGCGCCCGAGGCCGCGTTCGGGGAACCGTTCGCAGAGATACTCGACCATCGCGCCGCTTTCGAACATCCGCTCGCCCTCGATCTCGAGCGCGGGCACCCGGCCCGCGGGCGACAGGGTCAGGAACTCGGGGCTGCGCAGCGAGCGGTCGAAGGGATGCTCGACCACGCGGAACTCCGCGTCCAGCTCGTTCAGCAGCCACAACACCCGCATGGAACGGCTTTGCGGAACGTGGTGCAGGGTGATCATGTCTTCTCTCCTTGGCAGTCCTGCGGCGCCTGCGGCGGGCCGCGCCCGAACCTGCGCCGCGCGGCGCCTCTGCGCAAGCCGCCCGTCGCGTCAGTCTTCTTCTTCGAGCCGGATCAAGGCGGCGCCGGCGGCGACCTGCGCGCCCGCCTGCGCCAGCACCTCGGCCACGATCCCGTCGCGCGGGGCGAGCAGGCTGTGCTCCATCTTCATCGCTTCCAGCACGGCGAGCCGGTCGCCCGCACTCACCGCCTGTCCGGCCTCGGCATGCATCGCCTTGACCAGTCCCGGCATCGGCGCCTCGATCACCGCGCTGTCGGCGCCTGCGGCGGCGGCCCGTATCAACGGATCGACGATCCCGAATTCGATACCGTATTGCGCGAAGACCGTGACCGTGTCGCCGGTCACGGCCACCTCGGGCGCGACATGGTCGTCAAGCCGCCAGCGCCCGCCGACGCGGCGCGCCTCCACCGTGGTTTCGTCCACCGTCACGTCGCTGGCATCCGCCGAAAGCACCCGCACCCGCAGCGTGATATCCTCCTCGTCGCGGCGCAGGATCAACGTCCGCGCGGACCGCGCCCAGAGGGCGAAGCCGATGTCGCGACCCTCCGCCCCGAGCAGCCCGAGCGCCGCCAGTCCGGCCAGCGCGGTTTCCCGCGCGCCCGGCGCGGGCGTGACCACCAGCGCGTCGAGGTCGCGCGCGATGAGCCCGGTATCCACCTCGCCCGCCGCGAACCCCTCGTGCCGCGCCAGCGCGCCGAGGAAGGCGAGGTTCGTCACCGTCCCCGCAACCTGCGTCTGCGACAGCGCGGTGGCGAGCCTGCGCAGCGCCACGTCGCGCGTCGGGCCATGCGTCACCAGCTTGGCGATCATCGGATCGTAGAACGGGCTGATCTCGTCGCCCGCGCGCACGCCGGTATCGGCCCGCGCGCCCGGCGGAAAGCGCAGATGCGTCAGCGTCCCGGTCGCGGGCAGGAAGCCCTTGGGCACATCCTCGGCGTAAAGCCGCGCCTCGAAGGCGTGGCCGGTGATGGCGAGGTCCTCCTGCCGCGCGGGCAGTGCCTCGCCCGACGCCACGCGTAACTGCCACTCGACGAGGTCGACGCCGGTGATCGCCTCGGTCACGGGGTGTTCGACCTGAAGGCGCGTGTTCATCTCCATGAACCAGAACCCGTCCGCCCGCAGCCCGCCCGACCCATCGACGATGAACTCCACCGTGCCCGCGCCGGAGTATCCGATCGCCTCGGCCGCGCGCACGGCCGCCGCGCCCATCGCCGCGCGCACCTCGTCGGTCATGCCGGGCGCCGGGGCCTCCTCGATCACCTTCTGGTGGCGGCGCTGGAGCGAGCAGTCACGCTCGAACAGGTGCACCGCGTTTGCGCCGTCGCCGAAGACCTGCACCTCGATGTGTCGGGGATGCTCGATGAACTTCTCGATCAACACCGCGTCGTTGCCGAAGGCCTTCGCCGCCTCGCTGCGCGCGCTTTCGAGCGCGTCGGCGAAATCGCCCGCGCGCTCGACCAGCCGCATACCCTTGCCGCCGCCCCCCGCGACCGCCTTGATCAGCACCGGGTAGCCGATCTTTTCCGCCTGCGCGGCGAGGTGGTCGGTGGCCTGCTCCGCGCCGTGATAACCGGGCACCACCGGCACGCCGGCCTCCTCCATCAGCGCCTTGGCCGCGTCCTTCAGCCCCATCGCGCGGATCGCCTTTGCGGACGGCCCGATGAAGGTGAGGCCGGCGGCCTCCACCGCCTCGACGAAATCGGGGTTCTCGCTCAGGAAGCCGTAGCCGGGATGGATCGCCTGCGCGCCGGTGGCCTGCGCCGCCGCGATGATCGCGTCGCCGCGCAGGTAGCTGTCGGCGGGCGCCGCGCCGCCGATATGCAGCGCCTCGTCGGCCATCGCCACGTGCCGCGCATCCGCATCGACATCGGAATGCACCGCGACGCAGCGCACCCCCATCTTGCGCGCCGTGTCGATCACGCGGGCCGCGATCTCGCCCCGGTTGGCGATCAGGATCGTGTCGAACATGTCAGCCCCCGCTTCCGGTGTCGTCCAGCGCCGCGCGATGGTGCGCCGCGCTTTCCTCGGAATAGCAACAGAGGATCACGCGGCGCAGGCTGTCGCACCCTTTGAGCGCCTCGCGCAGCGCGCCCACGGCGACCCGCGCGGCGCGGTCGGGCGGGAAACCGTAGACGCCGGTCGAAATCGCCGGAAAGGCGAGGCTTTCGCAATTCAGCCCCTCGGCCTTTTCCACCGCCACGCGGTAGCAGGACGCCAGCAGCCGGTCCTTTTCGTCCTTGTCGCCGCCCCAGACCGGGCCGACGGCGTGGATGACCCATGACGCCGGCAGGTCGTGCCCGCCGGTGACCTTGGCGTCGCCCGTCTCGCACCCGTTGAGGCGCTTGCTTTCCTCCAACAGCCCCGGCCCCGCGGCACGGTGAATCGCCCCGTCGACCCCGCCGCCGCCCTTCAACTGCTTGTTGGCGGCGTTGACGATGGCGTCGACCTCCAGCGTCGTGATGTCGGCGACGATGACCTCGATTTCCGTCTTCATCCGGCCACTCCCGTCCTTGTATCGTTCCGCAAATACTCAATGAAACCGCCCAGCGTCATGCGTCGCACCAGCCCTGCCGCACCCCGCCGGCATAGGGGCGGGAAAGACCCGCCTCGATCATCCGCCGCGCGACCGGCGCGCCGTCCAGCGTCATGGTGACGAGAGCGCGCCCATAGCGGTCGGTCCCGCTGCGAACAAGGCTGACCCCGTCCGCCTGCCAGAGCATCCGCCGCAAGGCCCATGTCGCCTTGACGGCGCGCGTCCATTCGGAGGCGCAGCGCGGGCTGAACTTCTCGGGCGTGTCGAACCCCATGAGCCGCGCGCTCTCGATCCCGTGACCCGGGCAATACATACGCACCGTGTCGCCGTCGGTCACGCTCAGGACGCGGCAATCGCCTGACGCCGGCCTAGCCCCGGCAATCGCGTTGAGCGCATCCGCTCCAAGCGGCAGGATGATCAGCCCCACAACACCAAGACCGATCACCCCCTTGAGGTAGATCGTCGGATCGGCATGTCTCAGCCGGCGCAGGCGCGACGGGTTGCGCTGATCCGGCGGCGTGCCGAGATCCCAGCGCGGATGCCTCCGCGCGCCGCGCCGGAACCGTATGACGTTGTTCCGCCGCATCCCGATCACATCCGGAAGACGCCGAACCGCGTCTCCCCTATGGGCGCGTTGAGCGCCGCGCGCAGGGACAGCGCCAGCACCTCGCGCGACTTGCGCGGGTCGATCACCCCGTCGTCCCAGAGCCGCGCGGAGGCGTAGAGCGGGTGGCTCTGGCGTTCGAACATCTCCAAGGTGGGCTTCTTGAACGCTTCCTCCTCCTCGGGCGACCATTCGCCGCCCTTGCGCTCGATCGCGTCGCGCCGCACGGTGGCGAGCACCCCGGCCGCCTGTGCGCCGCCCATGACCGAGATCCGCGAATTGGGCCAGGTCCACATGAAGCGCGGTTGATAAGCCCTTCCGGCCATGCCGTAATTTCCCGCACCGAAACTGCCGCCGACAATCATCGTGACCTTGGGCACGGCGGTCGTCGCCACCGCCGTCACCATCTTGGCGCCGTGGCGCGCGATGCCTTCGGATTCGTATTTACGGCCCACCATGAAGCCGGTGATGTTCTGCAGGAACACCAGCGGCACCTTGCGCTGGCTGCACAGTTCGACGAAATGCGCGCCCTTCTGCGCGGATTCGGAAAACAACACGCCGTTATTGGCGACGATCCCGATGGGATGCCCCTCGAGATGCGCGAAACCGCAGACCAGCGTTTCGCCAAAACGCGCCTTGAACTCGTCAAAGCGGCTGCCGTCGACCAGTCGCGCGATCACCTCGCGGATGTCGTAGGGCGTGCGCAGGTCGGCGGGCACGACGCCGAGGATTTCATCAGGGTCATAGGCGGGCGGCTCGGGCGTCTCGAGGCCGGGCGTCGCGCCGGGCGCGGCCCCGAGGTGACCCACCGCGCGGCGCGCCAGCGCCAGCGCGTGCGCGTCGTCCTCCGCGAGGTAGTCGGCCACGCCCGACAGCCGCGTGTGCACGTCGCCGCCGCCCAGATCCTCTGCGCTCACCTCCTCGCCGGTGGCGGCCTTGACCAAGGGCGGGCCGGCGAGAAAGATGGTCCCCTGCTCGCGCACGATGATCGCCACGTCCGACATGGCGGGCACATAGGCGCCGCCGGCGGTGCAGGATCCCATCACCACCGCGATCTGCGCGATGCCTTTCGCGCTCATCCGGGCCTGGTTGTAGAAAATGCGGCCGAAATGATCCCGGTCGGGGAACACGTCGTCCTGGTTGGGCAGGTTGGCGCCGCCCGAATCCACCAGGTAAACGCAGGGCAGATGGCATTCCTCGGCGATCTCCTGCGCGCGCAGGTGTTTCTTGACGGTCATCGGGTAATAGGTGCCGCCCTTCACCGTGGCGTCATTGCAGACCACCATGCATTGTCGCCCCTCTATGCGGCCCACCCCCGCGATGAGCCCCGCGCCGGGGGCCGCCCCGTCATAGAGGCCATGCGCCGCCGTCGCGCCGATCTCGAGGAAAGGCGAGCCCGGATCGAGCAGCCCCGCCACCCGGTCGCGCGGCAGCATCTTGCCGCGGGCGACGTGGCGCTCGCGCGGGCCTTCGCCGCCGCCCGCCGCCGCCGCCTCGGCCGCGGCGCGCACCTGCGCAAGCGCCTCGAGATGGGCGGCGCGGTTGGCGCGGGCCGCGTCGGACCCGGCGACGTGGTTCGATGTCAGGCGCATCTCAGTTCGCCCTCATGTCGCGCAGTTCCAGCGTGCGCTGCGCCGTCATCCCAAGCTGGCAGTTCGCCGCAACGATGGTGCGGATCGACCCGCCGGCCCACCGCGAATAGGCGAGCCCGCATTCGGCGTCGCGAAAGGCGATCCAGGCCCGCTGGGCGTCGCGCAGCGCAACGGTCAGCCCCTCGCCGCCCTCGGACCGGAACATGCGGCGCACGGCCTTGTATTCCTCGTTGAGCATGGCGTCCCAGACCTGCGTTTCGGCCATGATGCATTCGGTGATGCCGATGGTGGTGTCTCCGCCTGGACGCGCCTGGCATGCGTTCGACGCGCGGCCAATGCAGTCCGGCTGCACCACGCCCAGGGGCGTCTGCGCCATGCAGGCGCGCACCGCGACCGTGTCGATCGGCGGCGCGTCCTGCGCCACCGCCGCGCCCGCCATCATCGCCAGGCCGGCCAGCCCGCTTGCAAGTCTCATGTTTCTGCCTCCTGTGCGGCGCGCGCCTTCAATTCCCGGCGGATCACCTTGCCTGTCACCGTCATCGGCAAGGTGTCGAGAAACGCGATTTCCCTTGGGTATGAATATCTTGCAAGGCGCTCTTTGACAAACTCCTGCAACTCCGTCGCGAGGTCGGGGGTCGCCCCGGCATGGGGTTTGAGCACGACATAGGCCTTCACGATCTCGGTGCGCAGCGCGTCGGGCTTGCCCACCACGGCGCAGGTGCTCACGCAATCGTGGCGCAGCAGGCAATCCTCGATCTCGCCGGGTCCGATGCGGTAGCCGCCCGAGGTGATGACATCGTCCTCGCGCCCGATGAAGCGCAGGTAATCGCCCTGCCAGACGCCCCGGTCGCCGGTCAGCATCCAGTCGCCGCGGAATTTCGCGGCGGTGGCCTCGGGCCGGTTCCAGTAGCCCAGCATCATCGCCGCCGAGCCGCGCCGGATCGCCACGTCGCCCTCGCCGTCGGTGGGCGCATCGCCCTCCAGCACGGCGATCTCGTGGCCCGGAACCGGCTTTCCGATGCAGCCCGGCGCGGGATCGAACAGCGAGGACGCCGAACTCGCCACCATGTTGCATTCGGTCTGGCCATAGAATTCATTGATGGTGAGGCCGAGCGCCGCGCGCCCCCAGTCGAGCATCTCCGCGCCGAGCGATTCACCCCCGCTCGCGACGCTTCGCAAGCCGGGGATTCGCGCATCCGCCGCCTTCAGCATCCTGAGCGCGGTGGGCGGGAAAAAGATATTGCGAACAGACGCTTCCTGCGTGATCCTGATGCATTCGTCCACGTTGAACTTGGCCATGCGCGCGGCCACCACCGGCACGCCCAGCGCAAGGCCCGGCATCAGAACGTCGAACAGCCCGCCGATCCAGGCCCAGTCCGCCGGGGTCCAGAGGCAATCGCCCTCGCGCCCGAGAAAATCATGGCTCATCTCGACGCCGGGCATGTGGCCGGTCAGAACGCGATGCGCGTGCAGCGCGCCCTTGGGGCTGCCGGTGGTGCCGCTGGTGTAGATCAGCACCGCCGGATCCTCGGGTCCGGTATCGGCGATCTCGACCGGCGTCGTATCGAGGGTTTCATCCTCCGGAACCAATGCCGTCACGCCGTCAAGCGCGGCCAGCATGCCGATCCCTTCGGCGTCGGTGACGACGATGCGCGCGCCGGCGTCCATCACCCGCGAGGTCAGCGCGTCCTGCATGAAGAGCTTGAACAAGGGGATTGAAATCGCGCCTATTTTCCAGATCGCGATATGCGCCGCCGCGCACCACTTGCCCTGGCTGCGCAACACGCCGACGCGGTCCCCGCGCGTCACGCCACGCGCCAGAAGCGCCTGCGCGATCCCGACCGAGAGCGCGCGCAGCGCGCCGAAACTCACATCCTCGCGCGCGCCGGTCAGATCGATGATCGCGAGCGCGTCGTCGGGATGGTCGAGCACCTGCCGCGCCATGTTGAGCCGCCCGGGCAGGTTCCATTCGAAACCGTCGCGGAGGGCTTCGTATGTCAGGTTCGGGTCGAGCATCTTCCGTCTCCTCACACCCCGTCAATCACGCGGGTCGGTCCCTTCTGGAAGAACCACACGCGCCGCCAGACGCATCACCCCATCGCCCCCATCAGTTCGCGCCCGATCAGCATGCGGCGGATCTCGGAGGTTCCCGCACCGATCTCCATCAGCTTGGCGTCGCGGAAAAGCCGCGCGACAGGCGCGTCGTCGAGGAAACCCGCCCCGCCCAGCGCCTGCACCGCCTGATGCGCCTGCACCATCGCCTGCTCGGAGGCGTAAAGACAGCAGGCGGCGGCGTCCTGGCGGGTGACGTCGCCGCGATCACAGGCGCGGGCGACCTCGTAAACATAGGCGCGGGCCGAGTTCATGGCGGTGTACATATCCGCGATCTTGCCCTGCATGAGCTGGAAATTCCCGATCGGCTGGCCGAACTGGCGGCGCTCGGACAGGTAGGGCATGACCTCGTCAAGGCAAGCGGCCATGATCCCGAGCCCGATGCCCGCGAGCACGACGCGCTCATAGTCGAGCCCGGACATCAGCACGCGCACGCCGCGCCCCTCCTCTCCCAGCACGTTGTCGAACGGCACCTCGACCCCGTCGAAGATCAATTCGGCGGTGTTGGACCCGCGCATCCCGAGCTTGTTGAAGTGCGGGCTGGTGGAAAAACCGGTCATGTCCTTCTCGACCAGGAAGGCGGTGATGCCCTTCGCCCTCGCGTCGGGATCGGTCTTGGCGTAGACCACCAGCGTATCGGCGTCCGGGCCGTTGGTGATCCAGTACTTGGCGCCGCTCAGGCGGTAGTGATCGTTGCGCTTCTCGGCGCGCAGCTTCATCGACACCACGTCGCTGCCCGCCCCCGCCTCGGACATGGCGAGCGCGCCGACATGCGCGCCGCTGACGAGGCCGGGCAGGTATTTCTCCTTCTGCGCCGCGCTGCCGTTCAGGCGGATCTGGTTCACGCAGAGGTTGGAATGCGCGCCATAGCTGAGCGAGACCGACGCGCTGGCGCGCGCGATTTCCTCGGTTGCGATCACATGGGCGAGGTAGGTCATGCCCGCGCCGCCGTATTCCTCGGGCACGGTGATGCCGAGCAGGCCCAGCTCGCCCATCTCGCGCCAGAGCTCGGACGGGAAGATATTGTCGCGGTCGATCTGCGCGGCCATCGGCCTTACCCGCTCCTGCGCCCAGCGGTGGACCATGTGGCGCAGCGCGTTCACGTCCTCGCCCAGATCGAACTGCATGGCGGCGTTGAACATCGGTCTCCCCCCCGGCGTAGATTTATTGAACGCTCGTTCATTTATAGCGCGCGGCCCGCAGCCCGGTCAATCCCCGCGATCGCGCGCCAGACGCGGAACCCGCGCGCACCGGCGGACGTTCCCGCCCCGACCCCAAGGGACACATCAACCGGAAGGAAACCCGATGTCCGACGATCTTGCCACCGAATTCTGGAAACGCGCCGGGAAAGTCACCGCCGGCATGCTCTCGGCGAGCGGCGCGCCGCCGCGGCCAATGGCCCATCAGACCCGCGACGGCGACCAGGCGCTGTGGTTCATCACCGCGAACGGCACCGACATCGCCGACGCCGCCGCCGAGGGCGCGCGCGCCCAGCACATCATCGCCTGCGGGCACGGGCATCTCTACGCCGCCATCGACGGCACGCTCAGCGTCGAGCACAGCAAGCCGGTTCTCGACGACATCTGGTCGCCGCTGGCCGCCGCCTGGTTCGACGAGGGGCGCGAGGACCGGGATGTCTGCCTCGTCCGGTTCACCCCGTCGCAGGCCGAGGTCTGGACCACCGACGGCGCGGCGAAGACGCTGTTCGAGATGACCCGCGCCTCGGTCGCGAACGAGAGGCCCGACGTGGGCGCGCACGGGCATCTGCGGTTCTGATGCGGGGGCTGGTTGCAACGCTCGGGGCGGCGGCGCTTTTGCTGGCGCCCCGGCCCGCGCCCGCCGAACAGGTCGGCGAAATCGGCGTCGACTGGGCTGGCAACGACATCGTCATCGAAGCGGTGCGCGATCCCAAGGTCAGCGGCGTCACCTGCCACCTCGCCTATTTCGAGCGCGGGCTGATCGACCGGCTGGCCAAGGGCAACTGGTTCGAGGATCCCTCGAACAGCGCCATCGAATGCCAGCAGACCGGCCCGATCAGCTTGGGTGATATCGACCGCTCGGAGGATGGCGAGGACGTGTTCCGCGCCAGCCGCTCGATCATTCTCAAGACGCTGCGGGTGAAGCGCATCTACGACGAGGCGAACCGCACGCTGATCTACGTTTCGCACGCGCGGGAACTGACCGAAGGTTCGGCCAAGGTGTCGATCTCGACCGTTCCGGTGCCCCTTCCGGCGGGCGAGGGGAAATAGGCGCTACCCCTGCCCCGCCTGCCAGACCGCGCCGACCTCGGCGCGGATGATGCGCGCGATCAACGCGCAATCCTCAAGGGTGAAGGTCAACGGCAGACGCATATCCAGGATGCCGCGCAGGACGCGGTCGGTCGCCGGCATCGGCGCAGCGGGGGCATAGCGCCACGAATCATAGCGGCTGGTAAAGCCCACCGGCTCCGCCCCGCCGAACCACTTGAGCTCGACCCCGCGCTTCGCGCAGCGCGCCAGGACGTCATTGATCGCCGCGTCGCTCCAGTCCAGAAGCAGAAACTGGATGGAGGAGCCGACGAACCGCTCCGCTTCGGGCCGTTCCACGATTGTCAGCCCCGGCGCGCCGCGCAAGCCCTCCTCGACCACCGCGTAGCGCGCGTTCCACGCCGCGCATTGCGCGTCAATCCGGGCCAGTTGCGGGCGCAGGATCGCGGCGCGTAAATGGTCCATCCGCCCCGAGACGTTCGGAGTGACGTATTTCACCCGCTCGAACGCCTGCTCGGGCGGCCGCGTGCCGTTGCGGCCATAAAGCATGTAGGAGCCCGACAGGATCGTGGCGCGGGCCATCACCTCATCGTCGTCGGTGATGAGAAACCCGCCCTCGCCCGAATTCATGTGCTTGTAGGTCTGCGTCGAATAGCAGCCGATCAGCCCGTCGCGCCCCGAAAGCCGCCCGCGCCATGTCGCCCCCATCGTGTGCGCGCAATCCTCGATCACGGTGACGCCCGCCGCCCGGCAGATCTGCAAGAGCCGGTCCATGTCCGCGATATGCCCGCGCATGTGGCTCAGCAGCAGCACCCGCGCCTGCCCCGCCTTGGCCTCGAGCTCGTCGAGGTCGATGGTCAGCGCCTCGGTCACGCCGACGAATACCGGCGTCGCGCCGACGCTTGCGATGGCCCCCGGCACGGGGGCAAGCGTGAAGGCGTTGGTCAGCACCGGCTCACCCGGCTCGACCCCCACCGCGCGCAGCGCCGTGGCCAGCGCATAGCCCCCCGACGCCACCGCCAGCGCGTATTTCGCCCCCGTCCAGGCGGCGAATTCACGCTCGAGCAGGGATGTCTCGCCCGGCTCATCGGGGGCGAGGTTGTAGCGGTGCAGCCGCCCCGAGCGCATGACTTTGAGCGCGGCTTTGACGCCCTCTTCGGGGATCGGCTCCTGCTGGGTGAAGCTGCCGGTGAAGATATCGCTCATCCGATCAACCCCCGCACGACGCCGGGAAGCTCGTCGTAATGGGCGATCATCGCCTCGGGCTCGAACGCCGCCACATCGTCGCCGTCCGGACCAAAGCGCACCAGCACCGACGGCATCCCCGCCGCGCGCGACGTGTCGCGGTCGGTGATCGTGTCCCCCACCAGGAGCGCGCGCGCCGGATCGCCGCCCGCGCGGCGCACCGCCTCTCGCAGCGGTTCGGGGTCGGGCTTGCGCACGGGCAGCGTGTCCGCGCCGATCAGCGCGGCGAAAGCGTCGAGCGCGCCCAGCCGCTCCATCAGGAGCCGCGCCAGCCGCTCGGGCTTGTTGGTGCAGATGGCGACCCGGTAGCCCGCGTCGCTCAGCGCCGCGACCGTCTCCATCGCCTGCGGGTAGAACACCGTGTGCGTGTCGATGGCCTGCTCGTAGGCTTCGAGCAACACCGGGTAATAATGGTCGAGCACCATCGCATCCGCGTCCCGGCCCAGCCGGGTGAGCCCAAGGCTCAGCATCGCGCGCCCGCCGCGCAGCGCGGTGCCCGCGTCCTGCGCCACGTCAAGCTGATCGCCCACGCCCATCTGGCGAAAGCAGGCGTTCGCCGCGGCGATGAGATCGCCGCTGGTGTCCGCCAACGTCCCGTCGAGATCGAAAACAACCGTCCGCATGGTCCGGCCTCCCTTCCTGCCCCGTTCCGGGCGCCTTTCCGCGCAAGGCTGACACATTCGGCAACACGGATTGATGAGCCCGCGCCTTGCACAACTCCCCCCAGCAGATAAAACGGGCGCGAATTGAAGGCAAAGGGAATCCCGATGGCGACGGCCCTCATCATCCTTGCCGCGGGCAAGGGCACACGGATGAAATCCGACCTGCCCAAGGTGCTGCACCCGATCGGGGGGGCGCCGATGCTGGGCCATGCGATGCGCGCGGGCCAGGCGCTGACCCCGGACCAAACGGTGATCGTCGCCGGCCACGGGGCCGAGGCCGTCGCCGCCGCCGCGCGGGCGCATGACGCCAACGCGCAGGTCGTCCTGCAATCCGAACAGCTCGGCACCGCGCACGCGGTCGCACAGGCCGCGCCCGCGCTGGCCGGACATGACGGCGACGCGATCGTGCTTTACGGCGACACGCCCTTCATCCGCCCCGAAACGCTGCGCCGCATGCTGGCCGCGCGGCAGGATCACGACCTCGTCGTGCTGGGCTTCGACACCGCCGATCCGGGCCGCTACGGGCGGTTGGTGATGGAGGGCGAGCGGCTCGAGCGGATCGTCGAGTTCAAGGACGCGACCGAGGCCGAGCGCGCCATCGGTTTCTGCAACAGCGGCGTAATCGCGGCCCGCACCGAAACGCTGTTCGAACTGATCGCGGCGGTCGGCAACGACAACGCGGCGGGCGAATATTATCTCACCGACATCGTCGCCATCGCGCGCGCGCGCGGCCTCGGCGCCACCGCCGTCGCCTGCGAGGAATCCGAGACGCTCGGCGTCAACTCTCGCGCCGAACTGGTGCAGGCCGAGGCGCTGTTCCAGGACCGCATGCGGGCCGCGATGATGGAGGGCGGCGCGATCCTCGTCGCGCCCGAGACCGTCCATTTCGCCCATGACACGCAGATCGCGCCCGACGCGCAGGTCGAGCAGAACGTCGTCTTCGCCCCCGGCGTCACGGTCGGCGCGCGCGCGCGGATCCGCGCGTTTTCGCATCTCGAGGGCTGCGAGGTCGCCGCCGGCGCCGTCGTCGGCCCCTATGCCCGTCTGCGCCCCGGCACGAAACTGGCCGAGGACGCGCGCATCGGCAATTTCGTCGAGGTCAAGAACGCCGTGGTGGCGGCCGGCGCGAAGGTGAACCACCTCAGCTATATCGGCGACGCGGAGCTGGGCGCGGGCAGCAACGTGGGCGCGGGGACCGTCACCTGCAATTATGACGGCGTGTCCAAGCACCGCACGCGGATCGGCGCGCGGGTCTTCATCGGCTCGGACACGATGCTCGTGGCGCCCGTCACGGTCGGCGACGACGCAATGACGGCATCGGGATCGGTCATCACCGAGAACGTGCCGCAGGGCGCGCTGGCGCTTGGCCGGGCGCGGCAGGTGAACAAGCCGGGGCTCGCCGTCAAATTGTTCGAAATGTTAAAACTGAATAAGAGAAAACGCGATAGAGAGGCCGAATAATGTGCGGAATTGTAGGGGTTCTGGGTCAGCACGAAGCCGCCCCCATCCTTGTCGAGGCGCTCAAGCGGCTGGAATATCGCGGCTATGACAGCGCCGGGATCGCCACGCTCCAGGACGGCGCGCTCGACCGGCGCCGCGCCGTGGGCAAGCTGGTCAATCTCAGCGACCTGCTGGTGCATCAACCGCTGGCCGGCAAATCCGGCATCGGGCACACCCGCTGGGCGACGCACGGCGCGCCGACGCTCAACAACACGCACCCGCATCGCGCGGGGCGGGTGGCGGTCGTGCATAACGGCATCATCGAGAACTATCGCGCCTTGCGCGAGGAACTGGCCCGCGCGGGCGTCGCCCACCAGACCGAAACGGATACCGAAACCGTCGCGCTCATGGCGCAGCACCTGATCGACGGCGGCGCGTCGCCACAGGAGGCGGCGCAGCAGACCATCGCCAAGCTCGAAGGCGCCTATGCGCTCTGCTTCCTGTTCGAGGGCGAGTCCGATTTGCTGATCGCCGCGCGCAAGGGCAGCCCGCTGGCCGTCGGGCATGGCGAGGGCGAGATGTATGTCGGCTCGGACGCGATCGCGCTGGCGCCGCTCACCGACCGGATCACCTATCTCGAGGAGGGCGATTGCGCCATCGTCACGCGGCAGTCGCTGAGTATCCTCGACGCGGACGGCGCGCCCGTCACCCGCGAGATGAAGACGATCCGCATCTCCAACGCGCGCGTCGACAAGGCCGGCCACCGGCATTTCATGTCAAAGGAAATCGCCGAGCAGCCCACCGTCATCAGCGAGGCCATCGCGAACTATGTCTCGGAGGAGGCGCGCAGCATCCGCCTGCCCGGCGAGGGCATCGATTTTCGCGCGCTCAATCGCCTGACCATGGTCGCCTGCGGCACCGCCTATTACGCCTGCGTGACCGCGAAATACTGGTTCGAACAACTGGCCGGCATGCCGGTCGAGGTCGATATCGCCTCGGAATTCCGCTACCGCCAGCCGCCGGTGACCGAAGGCACCGCCGCGCTGTTCGTCAGCCAGTCGGGCGAAACCGCCGACACGCTCGCCGCGCTGCGCTATTGCGCGGGCAAGGCGGACCGGATCCTGTCTGTGGTCAACGTCGCCGAAAGCTCGATCGCGCGCGAAAGCGACCTGGCCCTGCCGATCCATGCCGGCGCCGAGATCGGCGTCGCCTCGACCAAGGCGTTCACCTGCCAGCTCACCGTGCTGCTGCTGCTGGCGCTGAAGGCAGCGCATGCGCGCGGGCGCTTGGACGACGACGCGTTGGCCGAGCGCCTCCTGACGCTGCGCGGTCTGCCCGCCGCGCTGAACCAGGCGATGAGCATCGAGAGTTCGGTCGAAACTGTCGCGCAGCGCATCGCCAATGCGAATGACGTGCTTTTCCTCGGGCGCGGCATGATGTTTCCGCTCGCGCTCGAAGGTGCGTTGAAGCTCAAGGAAATCAGCTATATTCACGCCGAAGCCTATGCATCCGGAGAACTCAAGCACGGCCCCATTGCGCTCATCGACGAAAAGATGCCGGTGGTGGTGATGGCCCCGAGCGACGCGCTCTTCGACAAGACGGTATCGAACATGCAGGAAGTCATGGCGCGCGACGGAAAGATCATCCTGATCACCGACCAGGCCGGCGCGGCGGCGGCGGGCGACGGGGTCTGGCAGACCATCCTCATGCCCGACGTGAACCCGATGCTCGCGCCGATCCTCTACGCGGTGCCGGCGCAGATGCTCGCCTATCACGCGGCGGTGGCGAGAGGCACGGACGTGGATCAGCCGCGCAACCTCGCCAAGTCGGTGACGGTCGAATAGGCGGCGGTCAAGAGCCCAGCCGGAACACGCGCACCTCGGGCAACCCGGCAAGCGGCGCGCCGATCAGCCGCATCGCCGCCAGCGACATCTGGCTGCCCCCCGTGGCCGGCCCGTCGAGCGGGATCAGATCGACCTCGGCCGACTGGCCGGTTTCAGGGTATTCCACGCGGCCCCTGGCGGGCGCCTTCACCAGCGGCGTCTTGAGCCAGAACCCCGGCTCGGACGGCGCGCCCAACGAGGCGATGGTGACGCCCAGCGCGCGGCCCCCCGACGCCCCCGCCGCCGCGGCCTTCTCGGCCTCGGACGTGGTGTCGAGGCTGTCGGCCGTGCGCGCCCCGCCCGCGCCGAGGACGCTGCGCGCCTCGGGACGGGCCTGCGGGCGCTGCGTTTCGGCGTCCGGCGCGGCGGCCTGGGGCGCAGCGGTGGGCGCGGGCCGTTTGCGGAACAGGTCGCCCAGTCCGCCGTCGGCGCAGCCCGCGACGAGCGCGGCGGCGCTCAACATGATGCAAATCCGTTTCATTCCCCAAATCTAGGGCGCGCCCCCGCCCCCGGCAATCCCAAGATCGGCCTTGCCCCGCCCCCGCCCCGATCCTATGTTCCCCGATATGACCCAGCCCCTTGTCGACCCATTTCAGCGCACGATCGATTACCTGCGCGTGTCGGTCACCGACCGCTGCGATTTCCGCTGCGTCTACTGCATGTCCGAGAACATGACCTTCCTGCCCAAGAAGGAGCTTCTGACGCTCGAGGAACTGGATCGCATGTGCAGCGCGTTCATCGGCCTCGGCGTTAAGAAGCTGCGGATCACGGGCGGGGAGCCCTTGGTGCGGCGCAACATCATGTCGTTCTTCCGCGCGATGACGCGGCACCTGGATTCGGGCGCGCTGCGCGAGTTGACGCTCACCACCAACGGCAGCCAGCTCGAGCGGTTCGCGCAGGATCTGCACGCCGCGGGCGTGCGGCGCGTCAACATCTCGCTCGACACGCTCGACGCGCAGAAATTCGCCGACATCACCCGCTGGGGCCGCCTGCCGCAGGTGTTGCGCGGCATCGACGCGGCCCAGGAGGCGGGGCTGCGGGTCAAGATCAACGCCGTCGCGCTCAAGGGCTTCAACGAGGACGAACTGTTTTCGATGACGGAATGGTGCGCGGATCGCGACGCCGATCTCACCTGGATCGAAGTCATGCCGATGGGCGATATCGGCAACGAGGACCGGCTCGACCAGTATTGGAAACTGTCGGACCTGCGCGCGCGGCTGGCTGAACGCTACACGCTGACCGACATTCCCGAACGCACCGGCGGGCCGGCGCGCTACGTGCGGCTCGAGGAGACGGGACAGAAGATCGGCTTCATCACGCCGCTCACCCATAATTTCTGCGAAAGCTGCAACCGCGTGCGCCTGACCTGCACCGGGCAGCTCTTCATGTGTCTCGGACAGGAGGACATGGCGGACCTGCGCCCGGCGCTGCGCAACCACCCCGGCAGCGACGCCCCGCTCGAGGATGCGATCCGCGCCGCCATTGCGAAGAAGCCCAAGGGCCATGATTTCGACTATTCCCGCCAGAGCGTCGACGGCCGCGTCAGCCGCCACATGAGCCACACGGGCGGCTGATGTCGACCCCCCTGCCGGTCACGGTCTACGCCCGGTTGGCCGGCGTGCTCGCCCCCTTGACCCACTCGGGCATCAGGGCGAAGATGGCCGCGCAAAAGGTTGACGCAGAACGTTTTTCCGAAAAGCTTGGCCATGCGTCCCTGCCGCGCCCCGAGGGGCCGCTGCTCTGGTTTCACGCCGCCAGCGTCGGCGAAAGCCTGTCGGTGCTGCGTCTGATCTCGCTCATCGGGGCGCGCGCGCCCGGGCTTGGCTTTCTCATCACCACCGGCACCGCCACCTCTGCGCAGATCCTCGCGACGCGCCTGCCGCCGCGCTGCCGCCACCAGTTCGCGCCGCTCGACACGCGCCGCGCGGTCGAGCGGTTTCTCGATCACTGGCGCCCCGACGCCGCCGTCTTCGTCGAGAGCGAGCTCTGGCCAAACATGCTCACCCTCACGGCCGCGCGCGGCGTGCCGATGGCGCTTCTGAACGCGCGCATTTCCGAGCGTTCGGCGCGCGGCTGGAAACGGGTGCCCGCCACGGCGCGCCACCTGCTCGGGCTGTTCGGGGTGATCCACACGCAGGACGCGCGCACCACCCGCCACATGCACGAGATCGGCGCGACCCACGCCCGCACCGGCCGCAACATCAAGGCGGCGTCGGGGCCGCTGCCCCACGACGCGGACGCGCTTGCGCAGATCCGCGCGGCGCTCGGGGATCGCCCGGTCTGGGTGGCGAGCTCCACGCACCCGGGCGAAGAAGAGATCGTGCTCGACGCGCATCGCGCGCTCCTGGACGATCATCCGCGCCTTCTGCTGATCCTCGTGCCGCGCCACCCGGAACGCGGCGACCGGGTGCAATCGCTGATCAGGGCGCGCGGCCTCACCCTCGCGCGGCGCAGCGCGGGCGAGCAACCCGGAGCGGGCACGCAGGTTTATCTCGCCGATACGCTGGGCGAAACCGGGCTCTGGTATGCGGCGAGCCCCCTCGTCTGCCTCGGCGGGTCCTTCACGCCCGTGGGCGGGCACAACCCCTACGAGCCCGCCCATGCCGGGGCGGTGGTCCTGCACGGCCCGCTCTACGCCAATTTCTCGGACGCTTACGCGGATTTCGCGCAGGCGGGCGGCGCGGTCGAGGTGGCGGACGGCGCCGCGCTGCGCGAGGCGCTGGACGCGCTGTTGAAAGACGCCGACCGCCTCGCGGGTCTGCGCGACTGCGCGCGGGCCTTCGCCGCCGCGCAGGAGGACATGCTCGAAGCGCAGGCCGACACGCTCTTGCAGGCGCTCGGCCTTGGGGAGCCGGAGCCGCTCACATGCCCGAGCTGATCGTCACCAATTTCAACCGCAACTTCACCGGCGTCTCGGCCACCGCCGCCGGCGTTTTGCGCCAGCAGGCCACGCGGTACGACCTGCGGCTGGCGGGCCACCCCCTGCCCGGCTGTCCCGCGCCCGTCAGCGCGCGCGAGGCGACGCGCCTCTGCCGCCACGCGCCAAGGGGGCGTCCCTTCGCCATCTGGCACGTGCGCCGCAACCCCGAGATGCGCCGCGCGCTCTGGGCGCGGGACGTGCTGGGCCTGCCGGTGCGGATCGTCTTCACCTCGGCGGCGCAGCGCCGGCACTCGGCCTTTCCGCGCTGGCTGATCTCACGCATGGACGCGGTGATCGCCACGACTGAACGCGCCGCGGAATTCGTGCCTAACGTGCGCGCGGTGGCGCCGCATGGCGTCGATACGGATCGCTTCCGCCCGGCGGAGGATCGCGCCGCCGCATGGGCCGCGACGGGCCACCCGGGCCAGCGCGGCATCGCCACGATTGGGCGCATCCGCCCCGAAAAGGGCACGGACCGCTTCGTTGAGGCGATGATCGCGCTACTGCCGCAGGCGCCGGACGTGACCGCGCTGGTGATCGGGCGCGCCGCGCGCTCCGACGCCGCCTTCCTGCAGGATCTGCGCGATCGCGTGGAGGCTGCGGGTCTGTCGCGCCGCATCCTCTTTCCCGGCGAGGTCGCCGCCGACGCGCTGCCTGCGCTGCTGCGCGGCCTCTCGGCGGTGGTGCAATTGCCGCGCTACGAGGGTTACGGCATGGCCCCGCTCGAAGGGATGGCCAGCGGCGCGCCGTTCGTCGCGACCGATGCGGGCTATTACCGCAGCTTCTCGGACGGGGGCGCGGCGGGGATCATCACCGGGGATGCGCCCGAAGACGCCGCCCGCGACCTGCGCGACCTTCTGCGCGCGCCCGAACGGATCGAGGCGATGGGCCGCGCCGCGCGCGTTGCGGCGAAGACCCGTTTCGGAATCGAGCAGGAGGCGGACGCCATCGGCGCGGTCTATGACGCGCTCTGGGCGCAGGGGTGAACGCCTGGGGCACCGCAGCAAGTTCGCAGAATTTGCTTATGCCGGCAGGCGCCGCTCGACCAGTTCGGCCCACCAGCTGCACCCCGCGGGGATCGCCTCGTCGTTGAAATTGTATTCGGCGTTGTGAATCATCGCCGAATCGCCGTTGCCGACCAGGATATAGGCGCCGGGCCGTTCCTCGAGCATGAAGGCGAAATCCTCGCCCCCCATGATGAGCGGCGCCTCGGCGCAGTCCCCGGCCACGGCGCGCGCCACGTCGCGCACGAAATCAGTCTGCGCCTCGTGATTGACCATCACCGGGTAGTTGCGCTGGTAGTCGAGATCGAACCGCCCGCCCATCGCGGCGACCGTATGTTCGACGATCGTCGCAAAGCGGGCCTGCGCCAGATCGCGGATATCCTCGTTCAGCGTGCGCACCGTGCCCCTGAGCGTGACCGCCTCCGGGATGATGTTGTAGGCGGTCGAGGACGATTCGATCGAGGTGACCGAGATGACAAGCTGTTCGGTCGGGTCGGCGCTCCGGCTGGCGATGGTCTGAAGCGCCATGACCAGTTGGCTCGTCATCACGATGGGGTCGATCGTTTCGTGCGGTTTCGCCGCATGCCCGCTTTGCCCGGAGACCGTCAGCGTGAACTGGTCCGTGGCGGCGAAAAACGGCCCCGGCCGGATCGCGAAGGTCCCCAGCGGCACGCCGTGCCAGTTGTGCATGCCGTAAACCTCTTGAATGCCGAAACGGTCCATCAGCCCGTCGTCGCACATGACCTTGGCGCCGCCGCCGCCCTCCTCCGCGGGCTGGAAGATCACCGCAACCGCGCCATTGAAATTGCGCGTCTCGGCCAGGTATTTCGCCGCCCCCAGCAGCATCGCCGTGTGCCCGTCATGGCCGCAGGCGTGCATGACGCCGGGCGTCGTGCTCGCGTAGTCGAGCCCGGTCGCCTCGGTGATCGGCAGCGCGTCCATGTCCGCGCGCAGGCCGATCACCCTGCCGGAGGTATCGGCGCGGCCCCGGATCACGCCGACCACGCCGGTGCGCCCGATGCCGGTCACCACCTCGTCGCAGCCGAACTCGCGCAGCTTTTCGGCGACCAACGCGGACGTGCGGTGCGTGTCGAACAGCAGTTCGGGATGGGCGTGGATGTCGCGCCGCCATCCGGTGATCTCATCATGCATTTCTGCAAAGCGATTCTTGACAGGCATCGGTTGCTCCCGCTTCTCTGGCCGCGCCCAGTCTAGCCCCTAATCGCGCGGGGGACAAAGCCGATCGAGCCGCGGCGCCGCGGCCAGCAGCGCGCGGGTATAGGCATGTTCGGGGCGCGTCAGCACCTGCGCCGCCGGTCCGCTCTCGACGATGCGCCCGCCCTGCATCACCGCCACGTCATGCGCGATCTGCGCCACGACATTCATGTCATGCGTCACGAACAGGTAACTCAGCCCAAGCTCCGCCTGGAGCCTGCGCAAAAGGGCAAGGATTTCCGCCCGCACCGGCGGGTCGAGCGCCGAGACCGGCTCATCCGCGAGGATCAGCGCCGGGTTCAGCGCCAGCGCGCGCGCGATGGCCACGCGCTGCCGCTGCCCGCCCGAAACCTGGTGGGGAAAGCGCCGCATCAGCGCGGGATCGAGCTGCACCAGCGCAAAGAGCTCGGCCACGCGCGCGCGCCGCTCTGCGCGCGCGCCGATTCGGTAGTTGCGCAGCGGTTCGCCCACCTGCGCGCCAAGGCGCATGCGCGGGTCGAGGCTGTCCATCGGATCCTGGAACACCATCTGCATCCGCGCCCGCATGGCCCTGAGCGCCCGCCCCCTGAGCGCGCCGACCGCCTGCCCGTCGAAGGTGATGCGCCCCGCGCCCGCCCGCTCCATCTGCATCAGCGCGCGCGCGAGCGTGGTCTTGCCGCTGCCCGATTCCCCGACCAGCGCAAGCGTGCGACCGCGCCCGATCTCAAGGCTCGCGTCGCGCACCGCCGCGACCCCGTCATGCCACACGCCCAGCCCGCTGACCTGCAACAGCGGCGCCGCCCCGCGCGCGGGCGGCTCAGCCGGCGCGTCATCCGTGGCGCGCGCAGCGTCCAGCAACGCCCTTGTCGCCGGATGGCGGGGCGCGTCCAGAACCCGCCGGACCGGCCCTTCCTCCACGATCCGGCCCGCCTGCATCACCGCCACGCGGTCGGCGACCTGCGCCACGACGCCCATGTCATGCGTGATCACCAGAAGCGCCAGCCCCCGGTCCCGGCGCAGCCGGTCCAGCAGCGCGAGGATGCCGGCCTGCACCGTGACGTCGAGCGCGCTCGTCGCCTCGTCCGCGATCAGGACGTCTGGATCGCGGGCCAGCGCCAGCGCGATCATCACCCGCTGGCGCAGCCCCCCCGAGAGCTGATGCGGATACTGGCGCAACCGGCGCCCGGGCTCGGGCATGCCGACCTCTTCCAGCAACTCGCGGGCGCGCGCCTGCGCCGCGCCGCGCGGCGTTCTTCCCTGCAGGCGCAGCGCCTCGACCAGATGCGCCCCGACGCTCAGCACCGGGTTCAGAGCGCCCATGGGATCCTGGAACACGATCCCGATCCGCCGCCCGCGTACGCCGCGCAACACCGATTCGGACGCTTGCGCGAGGTCGATCTCGCCCTCCGCCCCGCGCAGAACGATGCGCCCCCCGGTCAGCCGCCCGCCGTCATGCCCCTCGAGGCGCAGCATCGCGAGGCCAGCGACGGATTTCCCGGCCCCCGACTCCCCGACAAGGCAAAGCGTGCGCCCCGCCTCCAGATCGAGCGACACGCCGTTCACCGCCTGCGCCTGCCCGCCCGCCGCGAAAGCGACGCCGAGGTTATCGAGGCTGAGCGGCGCGAAGCGGGACAGATCGGACCTCGGGATGCGGGGGTTGGGGGAACGGATTGCTTGCAGCCTAGGGCGCGCGATGCGACGCTGTCAAACAGCGCCATACGCGCCCGCCCGCCGCGCCGGGCCTGCACCCTTGGGACCGGATCGACATCATGACCTTGCGCATTCCGCTCATCCTGCTGACGCTGCTCACCGCCCCGCCCGCCGCCGCCGAACGCGGCGCGGACGGCGATCTGCGCATCCTCTACTGGCAGGCGCCCTCGACGCTCAATCCCTACCTTTCGGGCGGCATCAAGGATCTCGAGGCGGCGAGCCTGGTCCTGGAGCCGCTGGCGCGCTACGACCCGCAGGGCGACATGACGCCCTGGCTGGTGGACGTGATCCCGACGCCGCAGAACGGCGGGGTCAGCGCCGATCGCACGCGCATCACCTGGACGCTGCGCGAGGGCCTGCGCTGGTCCGACGGCAGCCCGCTCACCTCGCACGATCTGCGCTTTACCTGGCTCTATTGCACCGCCGAGGGCGGCGGCTGCGCCCAGGCCGAGAAGTTCCGCGACGTGATCGACGTGGAGACCCCGGACCCGCGCACCGCCACCGTCGTCTTCAATCAGCCCAAGCCGTTTCCCTACGGCCCCTTCGTCGGGCCGCAATCGCCGATCCTCCAGGCGGCGCAGTTCGCCGACTGCCTCGGGCCGCGTGCGCCCACCTGCGTCGAGGCCAACTTCGCCCCCCGCGGCACCGGCCCCTACGTGGTCGAGGAGTTCCGCGCCGGCGACGTCGTGCGCTACCGCGCCAACCCCGAATACCGCGACCCCGGCAAGCCCGCCTTCGCCACCGTCACGATCAAGGGCGGCGGCGACGCGGCCGCCGCGGCCCGCGCAGTGCTGGAAACCGGCGAATTCGACTACGCCTGGAACCTGCAACTCGCCCCCGAGGTGCTCGAACGGATGGAGGCGCGCGGCAAGGGGCGCGTGGCGGTCGCCTTCGGCTCTCTGGTGGAGCGGGTGGCGATCAACTTCACCGATCCCGACCCCGCGCTCGGGGCCGCCCGCTCGACCCGCGCGCACGCCCACCCAATGCTGAGCGACCCGGCGGTGCGGCGCGCGCTGTCGATGGCGCTGGATCGCGGCGTGATGACCGAGATCGGCTATGGGCGCGCGGGCCGGCCGACCTGCGATCTGCTGCCCCCGCCCGAGGGGCCGGACGCCGCCTGTCTCGAACAGGACATCCCCGGCGCGCGGGCGCTGCTGGATGAGGCGGGCTGGACCGACAGCGACGGCGACGGCGTGCGCGAAAAGGACGGCAAGCGCCTTCACCTGCTGTTGCAGACCTCGACCAACGCGGTGCGCCAGGACTTCCAGAGCATCATGAAGGAATGGTGGCGCCAGATCGGCATCGCGACCGAGCTGCGCAACATCGACCCTTCGGTGTTCTTCGGCGGCAACCCGGACAGCCCGGACACGCTTCAGAAATTCCACGCGGACCTGCAAATGTATGCCGGCGCCTATGACGGCGGCGACGCGGAGCCCTACCTCGCCACCTGGAGCTGCGACAAGGCGCCGGGCCCGGAAAACCAGTGGCAGGGCGCGAATGTCAGCCGCTTTTGCGAACCAAACTATGACGCGCTCGTGCAGGAACTGGCGAGCGCGGCCACGCTCGACGCGCGCCGCGCGCTGGAACGGCGGATGAACGACATGCTGGTGGCGGAGGGCGCGGTGATTCCGCTGGTCGATCGCGGCCGGGTCTCGGCCCATGCGCTCGATCTCGAGGGCACGGCGGTCAACGCCTGGGACAGCGAGCTGTGGAACATCGCCGACTGGCGCCGCGCGGCGCAATGAATCGCCAAGGCCCCGCGCCCCGGCCTGGCATCGGGCGCCGGCCCGGACAGGCGCGCGCCGCATGATCCGCTATACCCTCCGCCGCCTGGTTTTCGCCGCGCCGGTGTTGCTGGCGATCTCGCTCGTGGTGTTCCTGCTTCTCGACCTCGCGCCCGGCGACCCGATGGCGCAACTGCCGCTTTCCATCCCGCCCGAGGTCAAGGCCGAGATGCGCCGCGTGCTCGGGCTCGACGCGCCGCTGCCGGTGCGCTTTGGCAAGTGGGCGTGGCAGTTCTACGTGATCGAGCCGGCGACATGGATCGACCGCGCCCTCGGCACGGCGCTGACCGAAGACCGCCCGCGCATGATAAGCTGGCAGACGCGCGCGCCGGTGATGGACCTCATCGCGCAGCGCCTGCCGCAAACGCTCTGGGTGGTCGGCCTCGCCTATGTCGTCGGCATCCTCCTCGCCGTACCGCTTGGCCTCTGGTCGGCCTATCGCCAGTATTCCGCCTTCGATCAATTGGGCGGCGCGGTCAGCATCATCGGCTTCGCCGTCCCGCCCTTCTTTTCCGGCGTGCTGCTGATTTTGCTGTTCTCGGTGCATCTCGGGTGGCTCCCGTCGAGCTACGACACCACGCTGCGCGTCACCGGCTGGGACAGCCTGCTGGCGCAGATGCGCCAGATGGCGATGCCGGTCGCGGTGCTGAGCCTTCAGACCACCGCGCTCATCAGCCGCTACATGCGCGCCGCCGCGCTCGACGTGCTGGGGCAGGATCACGTGCGCGCCGCCCGCGCCCGCGGCTCCAACGAGCGGCGCGTGCTGATGCGACACGTGGCGCGCAACGCGATGCTGCCGGTGGTGAGCGTGATCGCGCTCGGGCTGCCGCAGGTCTTCGCGGGCGCCATCGTGACCGAGCAGATCTTCCGCGTGAACGGGGTGGGCCACCTGCTCATCACATCGATCCAGGCGGGCGATCTGCCCACCGTGCAGACGATCACCGTGCTGCTGGCCGTCTTCATCGTGCTTGCGAACCTCGCCGCCGACCTCATCTACGCCGCGCTCGATCCGCGGATCCGCTATGCGTAGGCCGTTCGCCCTCTGCGCCGGGGTCGCGCTGTTGACGCTCATCGTGCTGGCGGTGCTGGCGGGGCCGCTGCTCTGGTCCGTCCCGCCCGAGCGGATGGACCTTGCCGCGCGCAACGCGGGCGCGAGCCTCGCGCATCCGCTGGGGACGGACCAACTGGGGCGCGACCTGCTGGCGCGGTTGATGGCGGGCGGACGCATTTCGCTCGCCGTGGGGGGCGCCGCAATGCTCGCAGCGGTGGCGCTGGGGACGGTGATCGGCGTGGTCGCCGGCATGGTCCGCTGGCTCGACGGGCCGCTGATGCGGCTCACCGATCTCTTCCTGTCGCTGCCGCTGCTGCCGCTCGCGCTGATCGCGGTCACGCTGTTCCGCGCGCCGCTCGCCGCCGCGCTCGGGCCCGAGGCCGGGCTCTTCGCGCTCATCGTCGGCGTCATTGCCGCGACCAGCTGGATGCAGACCGCCCGCGTGTTGCGCGGCGAGGTGCTGGCGCTGATGGCGCGCAGCTTCATCGCCGCGGCGCGCAGCGCCGGCACGCCGCCGCTCGCGCTCGCGACCCGGCACATCCTGCCCAACGTCGCCTCGGCCATCGCCGTGTCGGCCACGCTCGCGGTGGCGGGGGCGATCATCACCGAAAGCACGCTCAGCTTCCTCGGCGTCGGCTTTCCGCCCGATTTCCCGTCCTGGGGGCGCCTGCTCGCCGACGGGACGGCCTACCTGGGCGATCGGCCGGGGCGCGCGCTCTGGCCCGGCGCGCTCATCTCGCTCACGGTGCTGGCGGTCGCCTATATCGGCGACGCGCTGCGCGACCGCAGCGATCCGCGCGGCCCGCGCTGAACGCGCTGAACGCGCCAGGGCTTTCCCTGGTGAAGATACCCCGGACCGGACGCCCTTGCCGGCGCGCCCTCAGCCGATCCGCGACAGCAGGCTCGTCACGCTCTCCTTGGCGTCACCGTAGAACATCCGCGTGTTTTCCTTGAAGAACAGCGGGTTCTCGATGCCCGAATAGCCCGTTCCCTGCCCGCGCTTGCAGACGAAGACCTGCTTGGCCTTCCACACCTCCAGCACCGGCATCCCGGCGATGGGGCTGTTGGGGTCGTCCTGCGCGGCGGGATTCACGATGTCGTTGGACCCGATCACGATCACCACGTCGGTCGAGGGGAAATCGTCGTTGATCTCGTCCATCTCCATGACGATGTCGTAAGGCACGCGCGCCTCGGCCAGAAGCACGTTCATGTGCCCCGGCAGCCGGCCCGCGACGGGGTGGATGGCGAAACGCACCTCCTTGCCCATGCCGCGCAGCTTGGTGGTGAGCTCGCTCACCGCCTGCTGGGCCTGCGCCACGGCCATGCCGTAGCCGGGCACGATGACGATGCTGTCGGCGTCTTCGAGCGCGGCGGCCACGCCGTCCGCCTCGATCGCGACCTGCTCGCCCTCGACCTCGGCCTGCGCGCCCGCCGGGCCGCCGAAACCGCCCAGGATGACGCTGATGAACGACCGGTTCATCGCGCGGCACATGATGTAGGAAAGGATCGCGCCCGAAGAGCCGACTAGCGCGCCGACGACGATCAACAGGTCGTTCCCGAGCGAAAAGCCGATCGCCGCCGCCGCCCAGCCCGAGTAGGAGTTCAGCATCGAGACGACCACCGGCATGTCCGCCCCGCCGATCCCCATGATCAGGTGATAGCCGACGAAAAGCGCCAGCAGCGTCATCAGGAACAGCGGAAAGAACCCGCCGCTGTTGAAATACCAGATCAGGCAGATCACCGACAGCGCCGCCGCCCCGGCGTTCAGCATGTGCCCGCCCGGCAGCTTTTGCGCGGCGGTGTTCATCTTGCCCGCCAGCTTGCCGAAGGCGACGATCGAGCCGGTGAAGGTCACCGCCCCGATGAACACGCCAAGGAAAAGTTCGACCCGCAGGATGTTGATCTCCACCGCGCTCTTGTGGGCAAGCACGGCGGCGAAGCCTTCGGTCGCCGCGCGCGCGGTTTCGTCCATCGCCAACACGCGGCCCAGCTCGAAATGCGCGTTGAACCCCACCAGCACAGCGGCGAGCCCGACAAGACTGTGCATCGCCGCCACCAGTTGCGGCATTTCCGTCATCTGCACGCGCTGCGCGATGACCACGCCGATGGCGCCGCCCGCCGCGATCAGCAGCAGCGACAGCAGCCACAAGCCCGAGCCGGGGCCGATCAGCGTCGCCAGCACCGCCAGCGCCATGCCGACGATGCCGTACCAGACCGCGCGTTTCGCGCTTTCCTGCCCCGACAACCCGCCAAGGCTGAGGATGAAGAGAACCGTCGCCACCACGTAGGCGGCCGTCGTGAATCCGTATTCCATCGCGCCGCCCCCCTCAGGATTTCTGGAACATGGCGAGCATCCGCCGCGTGACGAGGAAGCCGCCGAAGATGTTGATTCCGGCCATGAAGACCGACAGCATCGCCAGCAGCAGCACCAGCCACGATCCCGATCCGATCTGCAACAGCGCGCCGAGGATGATGATCGAACTAATGCCGTTGGTCACCGCCATCAGCGGCGTGTGCAGGCTGTGCGCCACGCCCCAGATCACCTGGAACCCGACGAAGACCGCCAGCACGAAGACGATGAAATGCTGCATGAAGCTGACCGGGGCGACCGCCCCCACCGCCAGCAGCAGCCCGCCGCCGATGGCCAGCATGCCCACCTGGTTGCGCGTCTGCGCCTTGAACGCGGCGACCTCCTGCGCGCGCCGCTCTTCCGGCGTCAGTTCCTTCGCCGCCGGTTTCTTGGGCTGCGCGGCGATGGCCGCGACCTTGGGCTTGGGCGGCGGATAGGTGACCTCGCCGCCATGCGTGACGGTCGCGCCGCGGATCACGTCATCCTCCATGTCATGCACGATCGCGCCGTCCTTCTCCGGCGTCAGATCGCTCAGCATGTGGCGGATGTTGGTCGCGTAAAGGGTCGAGCTCTGCGTCGCCATGCGGCTGGGGAAATCGGTGTAGCCGACGATGGTGACGCCGTTATCCGTGACGATCTTCTCGTCCGGTTCGGTCAGTTCGCAGTTGCCGCCCTTCTCGGCGGCGAGATCCACGATCACGCTGCCGGGCTTCATCGCCTCGACCATGTCGCGCGTCCAGAGCACCGGCGCCGCGCGTCCGGGGATGAGCGCGGTGGTGATGACGATGTCCATCTCGGGCGCGAGTTCGCGGAACTTCTCAAGCTGCTTCTCGCGGAACTCGGGGGACGAGGGCGCGGCGTAGCCGCCGGTTTCGGCCCCGTCCTGTGCCGCCTCCTCGAAATCGAGATAGACGAATTCCGCGCCCATGCTCTCGATCTGCTCGGCCACCTCGGGACGCACGTCGAAGGCGTAGGTGATCGCGCCGAGGCTCGTGGACGTGCCGATCGCGGCCAGTCCCGCGACGCCCGCGCCGACGACCAGCACCTTCGCGGGCGGCACCTTGCCCGCCGCCGTGACCTGCCCGGTGAAGAAGCGGCCGAAATTGCTCCCGGCCTCGATCACCGCGCGGTAGCCGGCGATATTGGCCATCGAGCTCAGCGCGTCCATCTTCTGCGCGCGGCTGATGCGCGGCACCATCTCCATCGCGATGACGGTTGCGCCCTTGTCGGCGGCCTGCTTCATCTGCGCGTCGTTCTCGGCGGGGTTGAAGAAAGTGATGAGCGTCTGGCCCTTGCGCAGCCGCTTGACCTCGGTGTCGGTGGGCACGCGAACCTTGGCGATCACGTCGCAGGCCTTCCAGAGCGCGGCGGGCGACTTGATGATCTCGACCCCCGCTTCCTTGTAGGCCGCGTCCGAAAACCCGGCCCTCTCGCCGGCGCCGGTCTCGATCGCGCAGTCATGGCCGAGCTTCTGCAATTGCCGCGCCGAGTCCGGCGTCATGGCGACGCGCGCCTCGCCGTCCAGCACTTCCCTGGGCGTTCCGATCTTCACCTGTCCATCCCCCCGTCTTGATCGTTCGGCGTGTTTATTTCACATAGCTCGTCGACATGCGAGCCGGAGTTTCAGGCACGTCGCATCCAGTCGGAAAATCACAGCCAGCGACGGGTCTTCTGGCAATAGCGCGCGAAATCGGCGCGGAACTTGCGGCGCAGGCGATCCTCCTCGGGGATGACGAAGCGCCGCTCGATCCACCACAGGAAAACCGGGATCAGCACCAGCGAGAGCACCGCGTCCCAGCGCAGGATGAACCCGGCGAGGATCGCGAGGTCGCCCAGGTAGATCGGGTTGCGCGAGCGCCGGTAGATGCCGGAGGTGACCAGCCGGTCCGCCTCCATGTGCGGCATGATCGTGGTCCGCGACCGCCGCAACTCAAGCGCCGACAGCAGGATCAGCAGGATTCCCGCCCCGATGAGAAGCCCGCCGGCAAAATCCGCCCAGGGCCCGCCGAAGCCGAGCCCGAGATCGAAACAGCGCGCCTGCGCCCAGGCCAGCGCGAGGCAGAGGATCAGCCAGACCGGCGGCGTATCAAGCAGTTGCATCGGTTTCATCGGCGCGTTTCCTACGGGCGGGGCGGCGCGTCTTGCGCCGCGTTGTTCGCGCGGGGCTATATGCTACGCTGCGGCAAAAGGAAATCGGAATGACCCGGGGCGAGTTCAACGCCTTCTGCGCCCGCCTGCCCGCCGCCAACCATGTGGTTCAGTGGGGGAATGCGGATGTCTGGAAGGTCGATACCAAGGTCTTCGCCATCGGCGGCTGGGCAGAGGGACAGGATGCGTTCACCTTCAAGGTCTCGGACATCGCGTGGGAAGTGCTGCGCGACCAGCCGGGGCTGCGCCCCGCGCCCTATCTCGCCTCGCGCGGAATGAAGTGGTTGCAGCACCACGCCCCGCCCGGCCTGCCGGATGCGGAGCTGCGCGAACACCTGATGCTGTCTTACCTTATGGTGGCCGAAAACCTCACCCGCAAGCGGCGCCGCGAACTGGCGCTCCCGGACACGCTTGACGCATTGCGGGAAGCGGTAGGCGTCTAGGGTCCGGCCAGATGCGCCTCGGCGGGGCCGCAATTCGTCCCGCATTGGCCCGGATTCCGCCCCGTTGGCGCCGCGCGGATCTGCCAAGGCTGGGGGAACGCACCCCGAATGAGGACCGGACCGATGCAGAAGTCACGCCCGAAACAACAGGATAGCGGCAAGGGATGCGCCGCCTGCACGCAGCAAATCTGCGCCAATTCCGGAAAAGCCAGCCGGGCGGTTTCGGCCCGGTCGTTCTTTGCCGGCCCCCTGACAGGCGCGCCCGTCGCACCGGCGCCGCGCGCGGGCTAACGCCGTCTCAGGCGGATCTGCGCGCCATACCCGCACCCCGGGCGGCCCAGGCGCGGGCCGCGTCCCCGAAGGCATTGAACAGAACCCGCGACACCGGATCCCTGGCCGCGTTCCACTCGGGGTGCCATTGCACCGACAGGGTGAACCCGGGGGCGTCGCGCACGTAGATCGCCTCGGGCGTTCCGTCCGACGCGAGGCCGTCGATCACGATATCCGGCCCCGCCGCCTTGATCCCTTGCCCGTGCAGCGTGTTGGTCATCACCTCCTGCGCGCCCATCAGCCGGTGAAACACGCCGCCATCGGCGAAATGCACCTTGTGACGCAGGGCGAACTGTTCCTCCAGCGTGCCGTCGGGCGGCATGCGGTGGTTGTCGCGTCCCGGCAGGTCGCGGATCTCGGGGTAGAGCGTGCCGCCCATCGCCACGTTGACCTCCTGGAAGCCGCGGCAGATGCCGAAGAACGGCTGGCCGCGCTCCACGCAGGCCCGGATGAGCGGGATCGCGATGGCGTCGCGGGCCTCGTCGAAGGCGCCATGCGCCTCGGTCGGCTCCTCGCCATACTGGCCGGGATGAACGTTCGGGCGCCCGCCGGTGAAAAGGAACCCGTCGCAATGTTCGAGCAGTTCAGGGATGCTCACGTAGTCCGGGTCGCTCGGGATCACCAGCGGCATGCATTGCGCCGGCCCGGCGATGGCCGCACAGTTCATGCCGCCCGCCGCCTGAACCGGAAAGCGGTTGTCGATCACGTATTGGTTGCCGATGATGCCGATAACGGGTCTGGACATGCGCGCGCCCCTGTCACTTGCTTCCTCTGCCGTGATACAGGTGCGGCCGCGTCGTGCCAAGCGGGCAAAGCCCCGCGGGCGATCACTCGGTCGTGGTCGCCGCAGGCTCGGATGCGCCGTCGCCGACGGGCTCATCCGCCGGCGGGTCGAAATAATCCATCCACACCAAGACCCCCAGGAACGCGAGCACGGCGACCGCCAGCGCGCCCCCTATGCCGACCAGAGGTCCCTTGTGACGTTTTTCCTGCTTCTCGAGATTCGTGTCGGGTGGCGACATCGAAGTTCTCCTTTCCGCCTCGCGTTTCCTTATCGGGATCGCCCATTGAAGACGCCCCCGCGCGACACTAACGTCCGGCGGGACATGAGGTTCCAAAGCCCGGAGTGCACTGATGAAAGACGCCGTCCCCCAGACCATCCGCCTGTCGGACTACACGCCCCCCGCATACCTGGTGGACGAGGTTCATCTTACCTTCCGGCTCAACCCGTCCGCCACGCGGGTCACGTCGCGGATCGCCTTCCGCCCCAACCCCGAGGCGCGCGAGCGGCGGTTCAAACTCGACGGCGAAGGGCTGAAACTCATCCGTGCGATGATCGACGGCGAACCGGTCACGCCGGCGCTGAGCGACGCCGGCCTCACCTGCGACGCGCCCGACGCGCCCTTCACCTGGGAGGCCGAGGTCGAGATCGACCCCGAGGGCAACACCGCGCTCGAAGGGCTCTACATGTCGAACGGCATGTACTGCACGCAATGTGAGGCCGAGGGTTTTCGCAAGATCACCTATTACCCCGACCGTCCCGACGTGATGGCGGTCTTTACCGTGCGCATCGAATCGGACCTGCCCGTGCTGCTGTCCAACGGCAACCCGGTGGAACGGGGCGAGGGCTTTGCAGAATGGCATGATCCCTGGCCGAAACCGGCCTATCTCTTTGCGCTGGTGGCCGGGGATCTCGTCAACCACCCCGGCCGTTTCACCACGAAATCGGGCCGCGAGGTCGACCTGAACATCTGGGTGCGCCCCGGCGACGAAGGCAAATGCGCCTTCGGAATGGAGGCGCTCAGGGCTTCGATGCGCTGGGACGAAGAGAAATACGGGCGCGAATACGATCTCGACCTCTTCAATATCGTCGCGGTCGACGATTTCAACATGGGCGCGATGGAGAACAAGGGGCTCAACGTCTTCAACTCCTCCTGCGTGCTGGCCAGCCCGGAGACCTCTACCGACGCCAATTTCGAACGGATCGAGGCGATCATCGCGCATGAGTATTTCCACAACTGGACCGGCAACCGCATCACCTGCCGCGACTGGTTCCAGCTCTGCCTGAAGGAAGGGCTGACCGTCTTTCGCGACAGCCAGTTCACCGCCGACATGCGCAGCGCGCCGGTGAAGCGCATAGGCGACGTGATCACCCTGCGCGCCCGTCAGTTCCGCGAGGATAACGGCCCGCTCGCGCACCCGGTGCGGCCCGAAAGCTTTGTCGAGATCAACAATTTCTACACCGCCACCGTCTATGAAAAGGGCGCGGAGCTGATCGGGATGCTCAAGACGCTGGTGGGCGACGACGCCTATTACCGCGCGCTCGACCTCTATTTCGAGCGTCACGACGGGCAGGCCTGCACCATCGAGGACTGGCTCGCCGTGTTCGAGGACGTGACCGGCCGGGACCTGGCGCAGTTCAAGCGCTGGTACGAGGAGGCCGGCACGCCGCGCATCGACGTGGAGGAAAGCTGGACCCCCGGGGCGCCGGGCGCGCAAGGGGGCGGAACCTATACGCTCACCCTGCGCCAGCACACCCCGCCCACCCCGGGACAGGAGGTCAAGAACCCGCGCGTCATTCCGGTCAAGGTGGGCCTCATCGGCCCCAACGGGGACGAGGTCGCCGAAACCCGCGTGCTGGAACTGACCGAGGCCGAACAGAGCTTCGCCTTTGAAGGGCTGACCGCGAAACCCGTGCCGTCGATCCTGCGGGAATTTTCCGCGCCGGTGATCCTCAACCGCGACAGCGACGCCGCCGAGCGCGCCTTCCTGCTTGCCCATGACACCGACCCGTTCAACCGATGGGAGGCGGGCCGCGCGCTCGCCCGCGAGGGGCTGATGGCGATGATCGTCGAGGGCGCGGCGCCCGACCGGCACTACCTCGACGCGATCGAGCGGGTCGCGCGCGACGAGACGCTCGATCCCGCCTTCCGCGCGCTCGCCCTCGGCCTGCCGAGCGAGGAGGACATGGCGCAAGCGCTGTTCGACGCGGGCCACACCCCCGACCCGCAGGCGATCTGGGAGGCGCTCGACGCGCTCAAGAGCGCCCGTGCGCACGCCATGCAGGACATCGCCGCCACGCTCTATGACGCCCACCAGGTGCGCGCGCCCTACCGACCGGACGCAGAGCAATCGGGCGCGCGCAGCCTTGCCAACGCGGCGCTGGCGATGCTTGGCCGACTCGATGGCGGCGCCCGCGCGCAGGCGCAGTATGACGCCGCCGACAACATGACCCAACAGCTCGCCGCGCTGACCTGTCTCGTCCGCGCCAACGCGGGCGACGCGGCGGTGCAGGCCTTCTACGACCAGTGGCGACACGACCGGCTGGTGATCGACAAATGGTTTGGCCTGCAAATCCTCAACGCCGAACCCGCCCGCGCCGTGGAAGTAACCAGGAGACTGACGCAACACCCCGATTTCACGCTGAAGAACCCCAACCGCTTCCGCGCGGTGCTGGGCGCGCTCACCGCCTTCCCCGCCGGGTTCCACGACCCTTCCGGGGCGGGCTACGCGCTGCTCACCGACTGGCTGCTGAAGCTCGACCCGCTCAACCCGCAGACAACCGCGCGGATGTGCTCGGCCTTCGAGACGTGGCGGCGTTACGATGCGGATCGGCAGACGCTGATCAAGGCTCAGCTCGACCGGCTCCTCGCGCAGCCCGGGCTCAGCCGGGACACCGCCGAGATGGTGGGCCGCATCCGGGGGAACTAGCGGTCGGCGCGGCGCATCGGCGGCGCGGCGGGGCGCGCCTTGGGCCGGGGCGAGCGCGTGATCGCGCAGTAGCTCTGCCCGCGCAGCCAGGCCGCCATCTCGGCGCGCTTGCGCTTGGAGCGCATCGGCCCCCAGTCCGCCGCCACCCCGCGCCAGCGCCCGTCACGCAGCGCGATGGCCCGGTCGCGCGGCACCGTCCGGGCGAGGATTCGGATCGCGCAACTCAGGTTGGCGTTTCCGTTCTTCAGCGCCTGTCCGGACCGCGCCCGGCAGCCATAGCCGCGCGCCGTCGATGGCTGGATCTGCAACAGGCCGAACCACCGCCCGCCGCCGCCGACCGCGTTCGGGCGCCAGGTGCTCTCGTACTTGGCCAGCGCCGACAGGAACCCGACCCAGAAGGCGCGACGTTGCGGCGGGGCGGCCGTCTCGTAGCCGGGGCACCACTGGGCGATGTCGCGCGGCACGCTCGCGGCCAGGGGCGCGCCGTGTGTGCGCAACGCCTCCAGCGCGCTGCGCGTCCATTGCGCGGATTCCGGCCGATGGGCCCAGCGCATCGGCGGCGGAGCCGGGGCGCGCGCGACCGGCCTGACCTCCGCGTCATCCGGGAACGCGCCAGTCGGGGCGGAAATTATCAAGAAAAAACAAAGGGCAGCTCGCAGCATCCCGCATGATTGCCGGAATCCCGGACAATGGCAATGGGCGGGCGCGGCGGGCGCATTGTTCCCGGCTTCTCCTTGGGCCGGTCATGTTTTGGCCCGAATGGCCGCGCATCCTGCCTGTGACGTCACCATGAACTCCCCGCAACGAGGCCCGTTCCGCCGTGCAACCGCCCGATCCCGCGACCATCACCCGCCTGCTCCGCCGACTGCCGGTCATGCGCGCCATGCGCCGGCTGACCGGGTCCGGAGCGCCGTCCCTTCACGACCTCGACATGCTCAGCCGGCGCATCATCCTGCCGTCCATGCCGATCACGGACGAGGAGATGGCCCGCGCCGAATTCCAGGATCGCGGCCTGCGGTTCGCCCGGCAGGAGCAATGGGCCGAACTGGCCGAGGCCATCCACGACGCCGATGCCGCCCGCACCGCCACGCCGGGGGGCGAATCGGCGGCGATGCTGCTCGCCTTCGGGGCGCGCAGCGACGTGGTGGCGATGGCCGAGGACGCTCTCTTTGACGGCGTCGCGCCGCCGCAGGACGGCATCGACGCGTTCGAATCGATCCTGAACGATCACCCGGACGATTACGCCCTCGCAATGATCGTGGCGATGGCGCATGTCGATATCGGCTGGGCCTGGCGGAACGCGCCGGCGGGCGCCGGCAGCCACGCGCCCGAGGATCGCGAAGCCCGCTTCCGCCGCCATTTCGACCGGGCCGCCGGGGTTCTCGCGCCCCATAGCGGGCTGGCCGAGAACGCCCCCTCTCTCGCCGCGGCGGAATGCGCGCTCCTGGCCGCGCTGAGCCAGACCGATCGGCGGATCTCGGACGATTTCGAGGACCTGATCGACCTCGACCCCACTGGCTCGCGCCACATGCGCGCCCTCGGGCAGACGCTCCTGCCCGCGCGGCTCGGCGATTACCACACGCTCGAGCTCGAGGCGCGCCGCACCGCCGCGCGCACCGGCGACGTCTGGGGCGCGGGCGCCTATGCGTGGGTCTATCTTGACGCGCTGGCGCTCGATCCGGGCGCGCTCGGGCTGATCGACACCGTGTTCTTCGGCGACGGGCTGCGCGACATCATCGCGCGCTGCCCCGACCAGCACACCGCCAACCTGCTCGCCGCCTTCTGCGCCATTTCGATGCGCCCGCGCGACGACGACCCGGCGCCGATCGCGCGGGTGCGCGCGGCGCTGCACGCCAACCTGCGCTGGATCCTCTCCGATCACCTGCACGAACTGCATCCCTTGATCTGGACGCAGGCGCTTCACCACCCCGGCCAGACGCCCCGCCTGCCCTCGCGCCGCGCGCTGATCAGCGAAGGGCGGCGCACCGCGCTGCGCGCCATCGCGTCGATCTTCGCCGATGACATCGCCGATGGCGGCAGCATCGCGTTCTCGCCCGCGGGCATGTATCGCCTGCCCACGATCTGACGCCGCGCCGGGCGCGGGTCACTGGCGCATGTTGTCACAGGCCCAGTCCCGAATCGCGTCGATCACCGGCGCCATGCGCGCGCCTTTCTCGGTCAGGTGATATTCGGACCGCGGCGGGGATTGCGAATACTGCCGGCGTTCGATCAGGCCCGCCGACTGCATCCGCCGCAGCCGCGCTGACAACGTATTGGGAGAAATGCCGAGATATTCCTGAAGGTCCAGGAACCGGCGCGCGCCGTGTTCCAGAAACTCGTTGAGAATCAGCAAGGACCAACGATCCCCGATAACTTCGATCGCGGCGCGCGTGGTCCGCCATTCGTATTCACTGGTACGCATGAGGAGACCCCGGGCGCTCATATCAAACATCTTATGTTGAGGATAGAACCGGTCTTTGCGCGGAAATGCAATCGCCTCAGAGAGGCATCGGGCGGCGCGCCATTCACGCGGACGTTGCGTATCCCGCGAACGTTGCCATTTGATCACAATCCGGCGGACCTTGCCCCGCAAGGCGCGCTCAAATAAAGCGTTGCGTCACAGGCATGGGTCCGGCGGGACCGGACGCCTGTGCGGCGAGGCGACGACAAGGGAAGCAAATTATGCTCGATCTGACCTACGAGACCCCGAAACCCCGCGTGATCGCAGGCGCGAAACACGATTGGGAACTGGTGATCGGCATGGAGGTCCACGCCCAGGTCGCCTCGAAGGCCAAGCTGTTCTCGGGCGCCTCGACCGAATTTGGCGCCGAGCCCAATTCGAACGTCGCCTTCATCGACGCCGCCATGCCCGGGATGCTGCCCGTGATCAACGAATTCTGCGTCGAACAGGCGGTGCGCACGGGGCTTGGCCTCAAGGCGCGAATCAACCTCAAATCCGCATTCGACCGAAAGAACTACTTCTATCCCGACCTGCCGCAGGGCTACCAGATCAGCCAGCTATACGAGCCCCTGGTGGGCGAGGGCGAGATCCTCGTCGACATGGAGCCCGGCGTCGCCCGGCGCGTGCGGATCGAGCGTATCCACATGGAGCAGGACGCCGGCAAGTCGATCCACGACATGGACCCGGCCATGTCCTTCGTCGATCTCAACCGCACCGGCGTCTGCCTGATGGAGATCGTCAGCCGCCCCGACATCCGCGGCCCCGAGGAGGCGGCGGCCTATGTGACCAAGCTGCGCCAGATCCTGCGCTACCTTGGCACCTGCGACGGCAACATGCAGAACGGCAACCTGCGCGCCGACGTGAACGTGAGCGTCTGCCGCCCCGGCGATTACGAACGCTACCAGGAAAGCCAGGATTTCTCGCATCTGGGCACGCGCTGCGAGATCAAGAACATGAACTCCATGAGGTTCATCCAGCAAGCCATTGATTACGAAGCAAGACGCCAGATCGCGCTGTTGGAGTCCGGCGGCGAGGTCGTGCAGGAAACGCGCCTATATGACCCCGACCGGAGCGAGACCCGTTCGATGCGCTCCAAGGAAGAGGCGCATGATTACCGCTACTTCCCCGACCCCGATCTCCTGCCGCTCGAGATCGAACAGGACTGGGTCGACGGCATCGCCGCGTCCCTGCCCGAACTGCCGGACGCCAAGAAGGCGCGTTTTGTCACGGATTACGGCGTCACCGAATACGACGCCTCCGTGCTCACCGCCGACCGCGACCTGGCCGCCTATTTCGAGGCCTCAGTGGGCGGCGGCGACGGCAAGAAGACCGCCAACTGGGTCATCAACGAAGTGCTGGGCCGCGCCAACAAGGCCGAACTCGCGCCGCAGGACATCGCCGCGCCCGAGGTCAACGCCGCCATCCTCGCGATGGTCGCCGCCGACGAAATCAGCACGAAGATCGCCAAGGACGTGCTTGAAATCCATATCGAAACCGGCGACGCGCCCGGCAAGATCGTGACCGAGCGCGGGTTGAAACAGGTGACCGACACCGGCGCAATCGAGGAAGCCGTCGACAAGATCATCGCCGACAATCCCGCGCAGGTCGAGAAGGCCAAGCAGAACCCCAAGCTCGCCGGCTGGTTCGTCGGACAGGTGATGAAGGCCACCGGCGGCAAGGCCAACCCCAAGGCGGTGAACCAGATCGTCGGCGCGAAGCTGGGCCTCTGACGTGACCGCCGCGCCGGAGGTTTCGGGCCTGATGGAGATCGAGCCCGGCTGGATCGACTTCAACGGTCATCTCAACATGGCCTATTACAACGTCCTGTTCGACCGGGGCGCGGACCATGCCTATCCGCGTCTCGGCTTTGGCGCGGACTACGCGCGCGAGCGGCGTATGACCACCTACGTGGCCGAATTTCATGTCCGCTACTTGCGCGAATTGCACCTGGGCGACCGGGTGCGCGCGTCCTTCCGGCTGCTCGACTTCGACGCGAAGCGCTTTCACAGCTACCAGGAGTTGCGGCACGAGGACGGCTGGCTCGCCGCGACAGCCGAGGGGCTGACGCTGCATGTGGACATGACCGGTCCGCGCGTCGCGCCGATGCCCGGGGACGTGATGGAGAACATGACGAAAATGCAGGCCGAGCACGACCGCCTGCCCCGCCCCGAGGGGATCGGGCGCCCCATCGGCGTCCGGCAGCGTCGCTGAGCCGCGTTTTGCGGCTTTCACCCAAGCGCGCGGGCCGTTAGATTCCCGACACCTGCATACCGATCCAAGGGACCGCCGCCATGATCCGCTACGAATACCGCGTGCTGAGCGCACCCACCAAGGGCCTCAAGGCGCCGGGCAAGAAGACCCCGGAAGCGCGGCACGCCAACGCGGTCGAGACGCTGCTGAACGCGCAGGCCGCCGAGGGCTGGGAATTCATGCGCACGGACCTGCTGCCCAGCGACGAGCGGCAGGGGCTCACCTCGAGCCAGACGGTCTATCGCACGGTGATGGTATTCCGCCGCCCCGTCACCGACGCGGCCGACGAGGTGATCGCCGATGCGCAGGCGGCCGCCGAGACGAAAGCGACACAGCCGACCCCGGAACGCGCCGCGCCGATCACGCCGCAGCACCCCGGCGGCGCGCCGGCCGATCCGCCCGACGCCGACCCCGACGAAACGCCGCCCAAGCCCGACTGACGCCCCGGGGCTTCCCCTTGAAAAGCCACGGCGATTTCCTACCTGTGAGGAAGTTCGCCGTCCACGTCACTCCTCGATCTCGATCGCCAGCGCGTGTATCTCGCCCATGAGCCTGGGCCCGATGGCGGCGTGCACCGCGCGGTGGCGCGCGATCCGCGTCATCGCGTTCAGTTCGGGGGCGCGGAGCCGCACGCGGAAATGCGACTGCCCGCCCTCCTGATAGCCCGCATGTCCGCGATGCGCTTCGCTTTCGTCAATGACTTCAACGTGCTGTACGTCGAATGCAGCCTCGAGAGCGCTGCGGATATCTGCCGATCTGTTCATTTTGCCGATCCGCCCCTTCAATTCGTGTGGTTTTAGCCTAAACTCTCCGCTCCGACTCGCAAAGAGGTGCCTCATGTCCAAATCAGATCCCTTCGGCTTCGACATGTCCGTGTCCTCGGCCAAGAAGAAGAACCCCCGCGGCCGGCGCGGCATGTCCGGCGCGTCCGAGACCTCGACCCGGCTCTGCGAACACGAGGGCTGCAAGGAGCCGGGCAAGTACCGCGCGCCCAAGGCGCCCGACGTGCTCGACGATTACTACTGGTTCTGCCAGCAGCACGTGCGGGAATACAACCTCAAGTGGAATTTCTTCGACGGCACCACCGAGGCCGAGATGAACGCTCAGATGTCCAAGGACAAGGTCTGGGAACGCGGCACCCGCCCCTTCAACGATCCCGAGACGCGCGCCTGGGCGCGGCTCGGCATCGAGGATCCGCACCAGGTGCTGGGCGAGAACGCCACGCGCAACCCGGGCAAGGCCAAGTCGGGCGGCGGACGTCGCCTGCCCCCCACGGAACGCCAGGCGATCGAGATTCTCGAAGCCGGGGACACCTGGACCAAGGCCGAAATCCGCAAGGCCTACAAGTCGCTGATCAAGGTGCTGCACCCTGACATCAACGGCGGGGACCGAAGCCAGGAGGAACAGCTGCAACAGGTCGTGTGGGCCTGGGACCAGATCAAGCAGAGCCGGAACTTCAAATGAGAACGGCCCCCGTCGGGGGGCCGTCTGGCGACATTATGTCTAGACATAACGCCCCTGTCAGGCCAGCTTGGCGTCCATCGTGATGTCGGCGCTCAGCAGCTTGGAGATCGGGCAGGACGTCTTGGTCGTCTCGGCGACCTCCTGGAAATCCGGCTCGGAGATTCCGGGGATCGACGCGCTCACGTCGAGATGCACCTTGGTCACCGCGAACCCGTCATCGACCTCGTCCAGCGTCACCGTCGCCTTGACGTCGATCCGGTCGGCGGTCACTCCCTTCTCGCCCAGCGCCAGCGACATGGCCATCGCGTAGCAACCCGCATGCGCCGCGCCGACAAGCTCCTCGGGATTGGTGCCGGGCGCGTCCTCGAACCGCGTGTTGAACCCGTAGGGGCTGTCCTTGAGCGCGCCGCTCTGCGTGCTGACGACGCCCTTGCCACTCTTGAGATCGCCTTGCCAGACTGCGGATGCGTTGCGTTTCATGGCCTAAACCTTTCGTTGCGCTGAGTGTGAAACCGCCGGGGTCCGCATCGCGGACACCGGCGGCCCCATAACGTCCGAAAGCTGTGAAAGTTCCCGACCGCGCGCGACCTGGCGGCGCGCTAGGCGGCCCGGAAAACCAGGCTGACGCCGTTCAGGCAGTGCCGTTTGCCGGTGGGGGCCGGGCCGTCGTCGAAGATGTGGCCGAGATGGCTGCCGCAGCGGGCGCAGTGGCATTCGGTGCGCACGAACAGGAACTTGCGGTCGTCCTTGGTGCCGATGGCGCCGGGCAGCGACTGGTAAAAGCTGGGCCAGCCGGTGCCGCTGTCGAACTTCGTTTCGGAGGAATAGAGCGGCAGATCGCAACCACGGCAATGGTATGTGCCGTCCTCGTAATTCTTGTCGAGCGGCGAGCTCCCGGCGCGCTCGGTTCCTTCCTCACGCATCACGTCGTATTGCGCGTCGCTCAGCATGGCGCGCCATTCGGCCTCGGTGCGGGTCACCTCGAAATCGCCCCCGGCGGCGCCGGTCGCGGCGCGGCTCAGCGCGGTCAGCGATCCTGCGGCGAGCGCGGCGGTGGCGGTGATGAAATATCGTCTCTGCATCCTTCTGCTCCTTTCAAAGGGCTGTCGGTCGCCTGAAATTGTGACCTGTGCAGGCCCGCACCACAAGACACGGGCCTGCACGTTCGCTTGAACAATGTTACTCGTTACCAACCAGTCGTGGTTCTATCACTCGGCCGGCAGGATCACGCCGTCGACCACGTGGATCACGCCGTTAGACTGTTTCACGTCCGCGATCGTCACGTGGATCATCTGCCCGCGCTCATCCTCGAGCGTGATCGTGCCGTCACCGTAAGTCGCCTTGAGCATGCAGCCGCCGAGCGTCGGAACCATGTGGCTGCCGCCATCGTCGTCGATCATGCCCATGATGTCGCCCGACATCGCGTCTGCGCCCACCACGTGGCAGGTCAGCACCTTGGTCAGCATCTCCTTGTTTTCCGGCTTCAGCAGCGTTTCCACCGTGCCTTCGGGCAGCGCGGCGAAGGCCGCGTTCGTGGGGGCGAAGACGGTGAACGGCCCCTCGCCCTGAAGCGTGCTGACGAGGCCCGCGGCCTTCACCGCGGCGACGAGCGTGGTGTGATCGGCCGAGTTCACCGCGTTCTCGACGATGTTCTTGTCGGCGAACATCGCCGCGCCGCCGACCATCGGGTTGCTGGTCGCGATCATCTGCGTGCCGGTTTCCGTGCTGGTGTTGGTGCCGGCCACGGCCGCGGTTGCGCCAAGGCAGATCGCGGCGGTCGCGCCCAGAATACGTGCATAGGTCATTTCTTGTCTCTCCTGTTCATTATCGGGCGGTGTTGCCCGGTTGGTGACAGGAGACACGAAGACCCGGATGAAAGAGTTTCAGGGCATCGTGATTTTTTTCCAGAGCGACGCATTCCGGGGATCCGGCGCGGGGCGGATCAGACCGGAGTGACGTTTCCGACGGCCAGCACCGCGCCGGTGGCGACGCCGGTTGGCGAGCCGCCCTCGGGTTCGTCCGAGATCGCCAGCACGCCGCCGGCAAGCTTCGGACGCAATTCGGTGGGGACGATCATGTTGCCCTTTTGTGCGTCGGGCAGCACGCCAAGAGAGATTGCCGGTTCCTCGCCCGCGATCAGCCACAACTCCAGCGAGCGGCCCGGCGCAGGTGCGCCGACGGGACGGTCCACATAGAGCGCGCCGCGCTCAGCGTCATAGGCCGCCTGAACGATCAGCGTGCCGTCTTCGGCCGCGATCTGCGCCACGTATTCCGGCTCCAGAGGGGCGCGCGGCCCGACGTCGAACAGCCCGGCGTTGAGTGCGATGACGGCGGCGACCGCCGCCGCGGCCAGGCCGCCGCTGATCCAGCCAAGGCCCAGCCGCTGGGCGACGGAACGTTGCTCGGGTTTGTCGAACAACTGCTGCATGATCCGCGCGCGCGCCCTTGCCGGCGGGGCGATTTCGGGGAAATCGTCCGTCAGCGCCGCGAAATCCTCGGCCCAGGCGGCGTAGAGCGCGCGCAATTCGGGGTCCTGCGCCATGCGTTCCTCGAACGCGGCGGCCTCCTCGGGCGTGAGCAACCCGAGGGCGTATTCCCCCGCGAGGACGCGGTCCTCGTCCCTGTCCGGTTGCGGCCCGTCGGTCATCGGTCCAGGCACTCCCTCAGTTTCAGCAGGCTGCGGCGCAGCCAGGTTCGCATCGTGTTGAGCGGCACGTCCATCGCCGCCGCCAGTTCGGCATATGTCTCACCCCCCAGATAGGCGCGGCGCACGGCCTCGGCCTTGTCGCGCTCGAGCTCGCCGAAGCAGCCGGCGAGCCGCTCGCGCTCGGAGCCCGCGACCGCGTGCGCCTCGGGGCCGGGGGCGGGATCGGGCACGACCTCGGCGGCGTCAAGCTCCGCCTGCCCTTCGCGGCGCCTGCGCAGCCGGTCGATGGCGGCGTTGCGCGCAATGGTGATGAGCCATGTCATCGGGCTCAGCCCGTTGGCGCGGTAGCGGTCGGCGTTGCGCCAGACCTTGACGAACACCTCCTGAAGCACTTCTTCCGCCTCGGCGCGGTCGTTCAAGACACGCAAGGCCACGCCAAAGAGTTTCGCCGAGGTCAGCGAATAGAGCCTGCCGAACGCCTCGCGGTCGCCGGTGGCTGTCCTGGCGATATGCTCTTCGATCAATGGCTGCGACAAGTTTCGGCCCTTGCGGAAACGGGAATTCAGCAAGTGTAGAGCAGGCGCGCCGGATGGCCAGCGAATCTTTGCCTTTCCCTTGCCCCCGGACGCGATATGTTGCACCAGAGCGCGAAAGCAAACGACCGGCGAGGAGCCCGACATGGCCGATGGCAGCATTGACATGAACGCGAAACCGACCGAGGAAATCTCGGTGCGCGAGGTGTTCGGCATCGACACCGACATGAACGTCAAGGGCTTTGCCGAGCGCACCGAGCGGGTGCCGGATCTCGACAGCACCTACAAATTCGACCCCGACACGACGCTGGCGATCCTCGCGGGGTTCGCGCATAACCGGCGCGTCATGATCCAAGGGTATCACGGCACCGGCAAATCGACCCATATCGAACAGGTGGCCAGCCGGCTGAACTGGCCCTGCGTGCGCGTCAACCTCGACAGCCATATCAGCCGGATCGACCTGATCGGCAAGGACGCGATCAAGCTGCGCGACGGCGTGCAGGTGACCGAATTCCACGAAGGCATCCTGCCCTGGGCGCTGCGCAACCCCACGGCGATCGTGTTCGATGAATACGACGCGGGCCGCGCCGACGTGATGTTCGTCATTCAGCGCGTGCTCGAGGCCGACGGCAAGCTGACGCTGCTCGACCAGAACGAGGTCATCACGCCCAACCCCTGTTTCCGCCTGTTCGCGACGTCCAACACCGTCGGGCTGGGGGACACGACCGGACTTTATCACGGCACGCAGCAGATCAACCAGGGCCAGATGGACCGCTGGAGCCTGGTGGCGACGCTGAACTATCTGCGCCATGACGCGGAGGTGAACATCGTGCTGTCCAAGAACCCCGTCTTCAACACGGAGAAGGGGCGCAAGACGATTTCCCAGATGGTGACGGTCGCGGATCTCACCCGGACCGCCTTCATGAACGGCGAGCTCAGCACGGTGATGAGCCCCCGCACGGTGATCGCCTGGGCGCAGAACGCCACCATCTTCCGCGACGTGGGCTACGCCTTCCGGCTGACCTTCCTGAACAAGTGCGACGAATTGGAGCGTCAGACCGTGGCCGAATTCTACCAGCGCTGTTTCGACGAGGAACTGCCGGAGAGCGCCGCGAGCGTGAGCATGGGGGTGAGTGTTGGATGACTTTGATCACATTGCCTGGATGTTCGCATTCATCTTAGCAGTTTGCAGTTACAAGCTGGGAGTTTACGTCGAGAAGGGGAGGAGCCCTTCCTATAAAGAAATGACCGTAAGTGCCCAAGAGTGCCAGTCGATGTTCGATCGGCGGCTCTCGGAGCTAGATGTTAGTGAATTAGGCACCATCCACTCCGAAATTCTCGCTTTTGAGGTTTCTGATAGGAGACCAGTAGGGGCAGAACTCAATGACTTGTGTATTCGTGTCTTCGACGAGTTAGAAACAGATTACGAGTCCGACGCGGGACGATATTAAAGAACAAACCCAGCGGCGACCCCGCCGATCCGTTCAGGAGCCGCCCGCCGAGGCGATCAAGGTGACGGCGGGGCCTCCGTCCGGTTTTGTCACACCCGGCGCATTGCCGCCAATCCGTTAGCGCGGCGGAATTTCACGCTCCGCGCGGGAACCTTATCCGATCTTCCACATCCAACTGGTCAGGCGCCGATCAAACAGGCGCCGGGGGCGGCTGAAATGAGAGCCTTACCGCCTTGGAGCGCGTCTGGCCGCCATTCGCAGCCGTTTCGTCCTGTGGAGATAAGAGGAAAAGCATCATGTCCAGAGTCGACCGGAAATTCGTTATCGCCATCGCCGGGATCATCGGCCTTGCAGCGCCAGCCAGCGCCGCGGGCTATTACGTCGAGGACCGCATCACGTCCAACAACCCCTTCGCCCTGCTCGGCGGCCAGGAGGCGGATGGGCCGACAAGCAAGAGTACCCGCCATGACGAGGGCGCGACCTCGATGAAGACGGGCGCCGATCTCGCCAAGGGATTGCTGGAGGGGCATCTTCATTCCGAGGGCGAGGACGCCATCCGCGGGCTGAGTTCCGAGTTCGGCGACCGGGTGACGATCATTGGCGGCGCGGGAACGAACGTGACTTTCAACTTTCATGTTGAAGCGGCGATCAATGCGGTCGTGGATGTGCTTGGCAAGACCCCGGCATTGATGACGGGACTGACCCGCTTTGCAGTTTTCGATCCGTCCCAGGGCGCCACGTCGGCAAACTGGACAAGTCTCGCCTTTCCGTTTTTCGGCACGGATCGAAGCCTCGGCAGCGATAAATCCAACTTTGGCTATCATGGGGCGGAGTTCGCTGTTCCGATATCGGACTCACTGTTTGAAACGCTTTCGGTTACGCTGCCGGTCCTTTCGGACAACCAGAGCTTTGACTTGTTCGCCGGACTGTCGACCTCGCTCCTTGCGGGCGACAACCCGCTTGACGTGGACATCACGTTCAGCAGCCTGGCGAGCCTCGGGCTCGCCGATGGGGTGACGATCAGTTCGGCCTCCGGCGTGTTCCTGACCCAAGGTCCGAACGCTGCGCCGCAGGCGATGGCTCCGGTGCCGCTGCCTGCGAGCGGCTTGCTGTTCCTCGGCGCGTTGGGGCTGCTGGGCTGGGGGTTGCGGCGCAAAACGGTGCGCGTCCGCTGAAGCGCCGCGGCGAAGGTCGGCAAGTGGCGGCTGCCCCTTCCCGGGCCGCCGCCATCGCAACCGCCGCGCGCCGGGGCCGATTCCGAAGCGCGATTGATTGCGGGAACACGGCCTGCCTGCCGCGCGGCTGCCGAACCGTCCGCGAAGGGCCGGCGATCGCGCGGCGGGACGCCGACAGCACAGCACCGACAGGGCGATTAACCGCTTGCCTCCCCCGCCCCGCTGCCCCATTTTCAGGGCCATGAGCAAACCCAGCGACAACCCCGCCGATCCGTTCAAGAAGGCGCTTGCCGAGGCGACCAAGGTGATGGCCGACGACACCGAGCTGTCGGTCACCTACTCCATGGATCCCTCGGGCGTCTCGGGGGACGCGATGCGGCTGCCGCAGGTCTCGCGCCGGATGAGCCGCGAGGAGGTGCTGCACGCGCGCGGCACGGCGGATGCGCTGGCGCTGCGCCACAAGTATCACGACGCCGCGACGCACGCGCGCTATGTCCCGCCCGGCGAGATGGCGCGCGACATCTACGAGGCGATGGAGACCGCGCGCTGCGAGGCGGTCGGCGCGCGCACCATGCCCGGCACCGCGAGCAACATCGACCACAAGATCGCCGCCGAGGCGCAGCGCCAGGGGTTCGAGCAGATCACCGACGCGGCGGATGCGCCGCTGGCCACCGCCGCCGGATATCTCATCCGCCACCTCGCCACCGGGCGCGACATGCCCGCCGGCGCGCAGAACGTGATGGAGCTCTGGCGCGGCTTCATCGAGGCCGAGGCGGGCGCCACGCTCGACACGCTTCAGGACACGCTCGCCGACCAGGGGAAATTCGCCCGCTTCGCCCGGCAGGTGATCGAGGATCTCGGCTATGGCGACCAGCTCGGCGACGACCCGGACGCGCCGGACGACGAGTCCGAGGACGACGTCGAACAGGACGCCGAGGACGAGGACGATCCCGACAGCGCCGGGCAGGACGAGAGCGAAAGCGACGAGGCCGACGCCGATCCCGAGCAGTCCCAGGACGAACAGCAGGACGCGAGCCAGGCGCAGGTCAGCATGGACGAGCAGGCCGACGAGGATTCAGGCGAGGAAACCGAGCTGCCCGATGGCGAGGCGCCGCTCGAACCGCCGGCGCCGCAGCCCGTGTCGGACGCCGATCCCGATTACCGCGTCTATTCCATCGACCACGACGAGGAGATCAACGCCGAGGATCTCGCCGAACCGGTCGAGCTGGAGCGCCTTCGCGCCTATCTCGACCAGCAGCTCGAACCCTTGAAGGGCGCGGTGAGCCGCCTCGCCAACAAGCTGCAACGCCGCCTTCAGGCGCAGCAGAGCCGGTCCTGGGAGTTCGACCGCGAGGAAGGCATCCTCGACGCCGGGCGGCTGGCGCGGGTGGTGGCCAACCCGACGACGCCGCTTTCCTTCAAGGTCGAGAAGGAGACCGAGTTCCGCGACACCGTGGTGACGCTCTTGCTGGACAATTCCGGCTCCATGCGGGGGCGGCCCATCTCGATCGCGGCGATCTGCGCGGACGTGCTGGCGCGCACGCTGGAGCGCTGCAACGTCAAGGTCGAGATCCTGGGCTTCACCACCCGCGCGTGGAAGGGCGGGCAGAGCCGCGAGGCGTGGCTCGCCGAGGGGCGTCCGCAGCTTCCCGGGCGGCTCAACGACCTGCGCCACATCGTCTACAAGTCCGCCGACAACCCGATGCGGCGCACGCGCCAGAATCTCGGGCTGATGATGAAGGAAGGGCTGCTGAAGGAGAATATCGACGGCGAGGCGCTCGAATGGGCGCATCGGCGCATGCTGCAGCGCCGCGAGGCGCGCAAGATCCTGATGGTGATCTCCGACGGCGCGCCGGTCGATGACAGCACGCTGAGCGTGAACCCCGCCAACTACCTCGAGAAGCACCTGCGCGACGTGATCGCGATGGTCGAGAAACGCCGCGCGGTCGAATTGCTGGCCATCGGCATCGGCCATGACGTGACGCGCTACTACGACCGCGCGGTGACGATCACCGACGTCGACCAGCTTGCCGGGGCGATGACCGAACAGCTTGCCGCGCTGTTTGACAGCGACCCCCGCGCGCGGGCGCGCGTCATGGGGATCAGGCGCGCGGGCTGAGCGTCGCCGAGACGATGACCGCCGGCGCATCGACCGTCCACGGCCCATGCGGCCCATAGATCGCGCGGATCCTGTCGGCCACGGCCCGCCGGATCAAAGCGCGCGCCGCCTTTGGTTGCGGGCGCAACAGCGCGCCGCCCCGCACCGTGCCTTCGAGAAAGAAATCGACCGGCGCGTCGGGGGCGTCGACCCGACACGTGGCGGGCGCCACGCGGAACCGGGGCCGCGCGAACCCGGCCTTCGTCAACGCGTCGGTCGCGATGCCCTCGTCGGCGTAGTCATGCGCGCCCGGCCCCGGCGGCAGGGCGACCGACGGATCGCCATGTTCCGCGATGGCGCCGAAGACGATGGTGAACACCGACGCCGCCGCGCCGCCCTGCCAAACGCTGTAGGCGATGCGCCCATCGGGGCGCAGCACGCGGGCGGCTTCGGCGAATGTCCGTCCGGGATGCGGAATATGCGGCACGCCGAAGCCGATCGTGACCGCGTCGAACATCGCGTCGTCAAAGGGCGCCGCCATCGCGTCGCCCTCGATGAACGTCGCGCCGGGGACGGCGTCGCGCGCGAGGTCGAGCATCGCGGGCGAGAAATCGAGCCCGGTCACGCGCGCCCCCGCCGCATGCAATCCGCACGCCACGTTGCCATGCCCGCAACAGAGGTCGAGCGCTTCGCATCCCGGCCCCGCCCCGACCGCCGACACCAGCGCCGGCACGCATTGATCGGCGGCTTCGGCGAACCGCGTCGCATAGTCGCGCGCGGTGGCCGGATCGGCCCAGCCCGCGCGCTCCAGCCGGTGAAAGGCGTCGAAATCGGGCATGGCGCCCCCTTTTTTCGGCCACTATAGCACATCGCCGTGCGATACCGGGGCTGGTCATTCCGCCGTGCCTGCGGCAGACAAGCATTGATCCATTCGACGAAAGGCCCGCCCCATGTTCCAGAGCTTCGACACCACCGCTTCGCCGGAACAGGGGCCGCCCCGGCTCGCGGCGCTGCGCGCGGCGTTGTCGGCCGCTGGCGTCGACGTCTTTCTCGTCCCCCGCGCGGACGCCCACCAGGGCGAATACGTCGCCCCCTGCGACGAGCGGCTGGCCTGGCTCACCGGGTTCACCGGCTCGGCCGGGTTTGCCGCCGTCACGCCCGAGCGCGCCGGTCTTTTCGTCGACGGGCGCTACCGCGCGCAGGCGCGCGGCCAGGTCGACGCGAAGAGTTTCGAGATCGTAAACTGGCCGGAAACCGGCCTTGCGAAATGGCTGAAGGAGGCGCTGCCCGACGGCGGGCGGGTCGGATATGATCCGTGGCTGCACACGCGGGGCGAGATCGACAAGCTGAACGACGCGCTGGAGGGCGGCGACATCATCACCCTGCCCTGCGACAACCTGGTCGATTCGATCTGGCACGACCGCCCCGGCCCGCCGACGGGCGCGATCACCGCCTATCCCGATGACCTCGCCGGTGAGACCTCGGCGCAGAAACGCGCGCGGCTGGCGGAGGCGCTGCGCGAGGCGGGCGCGCGCTGCGCGGTGCTGACGCTGACCGACAGCATCGCCTGGCTTCTCAACATCCGCGGCGCGGACATCCCGCGCAACCCGGTGCCGCACGCCTTCGCGATCCTGCATGACGACGCGACGGTCGATCTCTTCGTGAACGCGGCCAAGCTCGACGCGCTGCCCCCGTCCTGCACGCGCGACGGCGTGCGCGCGCATGACGACGCCGGTTTCGCCGCCGCGCTGGCCGAGCTGGAGGGGCCGGTGCGGCTGGACCGGTCGAGCGTGCCGGTGGCGGTGGTGAAGATCCTGACGGACGCCGGGATCGCGCGCGATTTCGGAGCGGAGCCCTGCGTGCTGCCCAAGGCGCGCAAGAACGCCGCCCAGCTCGACGCGACCCGCGCCGCGCACCTGCGCGACGGCGCGGCGGTCTGCGAGGCGCTGGCCTGGCTCGACGCGCAGGAGCCGGGCAGCGTGAGCGAGATCGGCGTCGTGACCGAGCTCGAGGCGCGCCGCCGCGCCAGGGGCGAGGAACTGGGGGGCGAGCTGCTCGACATCAGTTTCGACACCATTTCGGGCAGCGGGCCCAACGGCGCGCTGGCGCATTACCGCGTCTCCGAGGACAGCAACCGCACCATGCAGGAGGGCGACCTGCTGGTGCTGGACAGCGGCGGGCAATACCTTGACGGGACCACGGACATCACCCGCACCCTGCCCATCGGCGACCCCGGCGCGGACGAGCGCGCGGCCTTCACCCGCGTGTTGCAGGGGATGATTGCGATCAGCCGCCTGCGCTGGCCGCGGGGCCTGTCGGGGCGCGATATCGACGCCATCGCGCGTTATCCCCTGTGGCTTGCCGATCAGGATTACGCGCATGGCACGGGGCATGGCATCGGGGTCTATCTCTGCGTGCACGAGGGGCCGCAGCGCATCAGCCGCGCGAGCGAGGTCCCGCTCGAGCCGGGGATGATCCTGTCCAACGAGCCGGGTTATTACCGCGAGGGCGCTTTCGGCATCCGCATCGAGAACATCCTCGCCGTGCAGGAGGCCGCGCCGCTCGGGACCGGCGACGGCGTGACGCAGCTTTGCTTCGAGACGCTGAATTACGTGCCCATCGACCGCCGCCTGATCGACGTCGACCAGCTGAGCGCGGACGAGCGCGACTGGCTTGACGATTACCACGCCGATTGCCTCGAGAAGATCGGGCCGCTGCTGGAGGGGGACGCGGCGGCCTGGCTCGAGAGGAACGCGCGCCCGCTCTAGGGCGATTTTGCATAGGCAGCGCCGCCGCGCATGGGTAAGCTGGCGGCGCAAGCATCAGGGAGGCAGCATGCCGCATATAAGAATTCGCAAGGCGGGCGGCACATGGGTCGTTCGCGCCGGGGGCGCCGTTCTGGCGGAGACGCGCGATGCGCTTGAACTCAGCGAAGGAGATTACCCGGCGGTGATCTATTTCCCGCGCGCCGACGTGGCGATGGCCTTTCTCGACGACAGCGAGCAGACCACCAAATGCCCGCACAAGGGGCGGGCCAGCTACTTCAACATCGTCACCAAGAGCCAGACGCTCGAGAACGCGGCGTGGAGCTATCCCGACCCGAACGAGCAGGCGGCCGCCATCGCCGGGCATCTCGCCTTTCACCGCAGCGACACGGTGACGGTCGAGGAAGTCTGAGCGCGGCGGCGCGGCGCCGGCCGCTCAGCTATGCTCTTCCTTGCTGATGGCGCTCAGCGCGCGGTTGAACGCCTGCAGCGCATCGACATGAAAGAGCGCGCCCAGCAGTTCCGGCTCCTCTCCCTGCTTGCCGAGCGTGACCACCGGAATGAAAAGCACGCCGGTGCGGTCGAAGATCGGCATCGCCACCTCGAGCGTCGCGGTGGCGTCGATGTAGATGCCGTCGTCGATCATCTCCCAGCAGGTCTCTTTCGGGGCGCCCTTGGCATGGTCGGGCTTGCGCATCAGCAAACTGACCCGGTTCATTGACAGCAGGTAGGATTGCGGCCCCGCCGCAAGGCGCACTCCGCGCCGCTCAAGCTGCGTGAGGAAATAGGAGCGCGCCACGAACCGCGCCGACAGCGCGGTCGAGATCGACACGGAGATCATCACCGCGATCCCGGTCTGCCAGTCGCCGGTCAGTTCGAACACGATCAGCGTGGTCGAGATCGGCGCGCCGAGCACCGCGCCGGCCACCGCGCCCATCCCCGCCAGCGCGTAGAGCGTGGCGCTGCCGGACACCTCGGGGAAGAAGCCGGTCGCGATCAGCCCGAAGGCCAGCCCGGTGAGCGCGCCCACCATCAGCGAGGGCGAGAACATCCCGCCGCCCATCATGCCGCCCATCGTGATCGCCACCGCCGCGACCTTGAGCACGGCGAACACGACCGCCTCGTGCAGCACCAGCTTGCCGGTGAGCGCGGCCGAGGTCGTCTCGTAGCCGACGCCGATGATATGCGGATACCAGATCGCCATCCCCCCCAGCAGCGCGCCCGCGATCACCGGGCGCAACCAGCGCGGAAACCCGAGCCGCTTCATCGCCGCGCCCGCCGTGTCCTCGGCGAAGAAGATCGAATACATGTAGATCGCCGCGACCATCCCGCTCACCACGCCCAGCAGCAGGTAGGCGGGAAGCTCCCCGTAGAACGCGAGGACACCGCTGCCGGGCACGATGAATTCGGTGATGTCGCCGAAATAGAACCGGCTGACCACGGCGCCCGCGACGCTGGCGATGACGATGGGGGCGAAGGCCTGCACGGCGAAATGGCGCAGCACCACCTCCATCGCGAAGAGCGCGCCGGCGATCGGCGCGTTGAACGACGCCGAAACCGCCGCCGCGACCGCGCAGCCCAGCAGGTTGCGCCCGGTGATCCCGTCGGCGTCGATGCGCGAGCTGACCCAGCTCGCCAGCACGCCGGCCATGTGCACCACCGGCCCCTCGCGCCCGCCCGAGCCGCCCATGCCCAGCGTCACCAGCGAGGCCGCGATCGAGGCGACGCCGGCGCGGTGCTCCATCCTGCCCTCGTTCACCGCCGCGCCCTCGATCACCTCGGCCACGGCGCGGGCGCGGGCGTCGGGGGTGAAATGGTGCAGGATCTGCCCGATGATGACCCCGCCCATGATCGGCACGGCGAGGATCCACCACCAGTCGAGCGTCTGCACGTAGCTGTGCAGGCGCGTTCCGTCGTCGGCGCCGTAGGAGAACCGTTCGAGCGCCTCGAGCGACTTTCGGAAGAGAACCGTGAGGAAACCGGCCATCACCCCGATCCCGAGCGCGATCAGCCAGAACTGGAACTTGCTCGGGCCGCGGGTCAGCAACACGCGCCACATCTTGTGCAGCGTCTTGCGCAGCGCGGCGACATTGCGCGCGACGAAGGGGTTTTCCGGCTCACTCATGCGTCTTGTCCGGGCGTCTTGCCGATGGTCTTTCCCCTTGCTGGCCCTTGCACTAGGTTCACCGCCAAGCGGGAGGACGCGATGACGGACAAGGACGGAGCGATTGCCGCGCTGGACACATTACTAGGCCAACGGCTCGTGCGGTCCAAGGCCGATCTGGCCGCGCACGGCGAATCCGAATCGCATTTCGCGACGACGCCGCCCGATGCGGTGGCCTATCCCGAAACCGCCGAAGAGGTGGCGCGGATCGTGGCCATCTGCGCCCGCGCCCGCCTGCCGGTCGTCGGCTGGGGGGCGGGCACGTCGCTCGAGGGACAGGCGCAGGCGTTCCAGGGCGGCGTGAGCGTCGATTTCACCCGCATGAACAAGGTTCTGGAGCTGCGCGCCGACGACATGGACGTGACCGTGCAGCCCGGCGTCACGCGCGAGGCGCTCAACCATGAACTGCGCGCGACGGGCCTGTTCTTCCCGGTCGATCCGGGCGCCAACGCTACGCTGGGCGGCATGGCTTCGACCCGCGCGAGCGGCACCACCGCGGTGCGCTACGGCACGATGCGCGACAACGTGATCGCGCTCGAGGTGGTGACGGCGGACGGGCGGATCATCCGCACCGGCGCCCGCGCGCGCAAGTCGAGCGCGGGCTACGACCTTACCGGGCTGTTCGTCGGGGCCGAGGGCACGCTCGGGCTCATCACCGCGCTCACGCTGCGCCTGCACGGCCAACCCGAGGCGATCTCGGCCGCGATCTGCGCGTTTCCGGGCGTCGGCGAGGCGGTGGGCGCGGTGATGGACGCGATCCAGATGGGCCTGCCCGTCGCGCGGATCGAACTGATGGACGCCGCCAGCGTGGCCGCGGCCAACGCCTATTCCGGCATGGACATGCCCGAGCGCCCGCACCTGCTGCTGGAATTCCACGGCTCGCCCGCCGCGGTCGCCGAATGTTCCGAAACCTTCGGCGAAATCGCAGCGCTGCATGGCGGGTCGGGTTTCGACCGCGCGACCCGCACCGAGGAGCGCAACGCGCTCTGGGAGATGCGGCACAACGCCTATTACGCGATCCTCGCCGCGCGGCCCGGGGCGCGCGCCATCGTCACCGACATCTGCGTGCCGATCAGCAAACTTGCCGAAGCAGTGGACGAGACCCGCCGCGACCTTCAGGAAAGCGGCGTGCAGGGGCCGATCCTCGGCCATGTGGGCGACGGAAACTTTCACGCGATCCTCCTGATCGACGAAACCGACGCGGAGGAGGTCGCCGCCGCGAAGGCCGTGTCGGACCGGATGGTGAAACGCGCGCTGCGGCTGGGCGGCACCGCCACGGGCGAGCACGGCGTCGGCGTCGGCAAGCTGGGCTACATGCGCGCGGAGCACGGCCAGGCATGGGAGGCGATGGGCGCGCTGAAGCAGGCGTTCGATCCGCTGAATATCATGAACCCCGGCAAGCTGGTCCCGCCGCGCAACTGACAGGGCGCGCCGCCCCCGCTCAGGCCAGCGACGCGGCGAGCCAGCGGCCAAGCCGGGCGCGCGGTGGCGCGCTGCGCGTGGGCGCGCCCGGCGGTTCTGGTTGCGCCAACGCGCCGTCATGCCAGAGCCGCCCGACGATCTGTTCATCCAGCGCCCAGCGCCCGATCGCGCCGCGCGCGCGGTCGGCCTGCTGGCCCGCGATCCATTCGCTCAGCCGGCGCAGATCGGGCTCGGGGGCGTCCGCCGCCACGGCGTAGAAGCCGGAATTGACCCGCAGGCAGATATTGTCCAGCACCAGCGCAGCCGCCTGGAACTTCAGCGGCACGTCGCGCTTGTGCAGATGGTTGAACCGCTCGGGCGTGCCGTTGAAGAATGCGGTGACGGCGCCGGCCAGATCGACCTGTCGCTGCCCCATCGCCCAACCGAGCACCGGTTCGGGGTGCAAATCCCAGTCATAGCTGCGCACGAGGGAGCGCAGGCCTTCCGCCCCCGCCGCACGGGCGGCGGCGAGATGCGCCTCGGCCGGCTGGCGCGCCCAGCCGGACCTGTTCCAGTCATATATCGGGGTTGTCGCCCTGCGCCTCGCCGTCACGGATTCGCCTTTCGTGTTAGCCCCTGGGTTCGCGTCGCACGAGGATCTGCAGCGCCAGCTTGGAAAAACTTGGGAACGAATGTGGCGGCGCTGCGGCAAGTCGCGAAAATCGCCGACCGTGGCGAGCGGCAAACCGCTGCAAGCCCTTGCCGTGGGCGCGTGGGCGGATACTCTGGCGGACATGCTCACGCGGATCATGGATCTCTTCAAGGGCGACACGCCCGCGCCGCTGCCCGAGCCTGACGCGCGGATCGCGCTCGGGGCGCTGATGGTGCGGGTAATCAAGGCGGACGAGGGATACCGCGCCGAGGAGATCGGCCGCATCGAACGCCTGCTGGCGCGGATCAACGGGCTCGGCCAGCCGGAGGCCGCCAAGCTGCGCGCCACCTGCGAAAAGATCGAGGCCGCCGCCCCGGCAACCCGGGCTTTCGCGCTGCTGATCCGCGAGACCGTCAGCCTCGAGGCGCGCGTCGAGGCGCAGGGCGCGTTATGGGAGGTGATGCTCGCCGACGGGCTGGAGCGCGACGAGGATCTCGAACGCATGGAGCGGATGCGCGCGGCGCTCGGGCTGAGCGAGGAGGACTGCGCCCCGATTCGCGCGCGCGACGCCGCGCGGTAGCGCGCTTTCGGTTTGGCGCGGGGGGCGCGCCGGGATATAACCCCGCCCATGATAGCTGACATTCTCAGACGACTCACGGCGCCCGCGCCTGAACCGCTCAACCCCGAGGACGCGCGGCGCGCGCTCGCCGCGCTACTGGTGCGGGTGGCGCGGACCGACGGCGATTACAGCCCCGGCGAGATCAGGCGCATCGACCGCATTCTCGCCACCCGCTACGGGCTGGGCGAGGACGCCGCGCAATCCCTGCGCGCCGAGGCCGAGACGCTCGAGGCGAGCGCGCCGGACACGGTGCGTTTCACGCGCGCGATCAAGGACGCCGTCCCCTACGAGGAGCGCATCGGCGTGATCGAATCGCTCTGGCAGGTCGCGCTTGCTGACGGGCAGCGGGACGAGTCCGAGGATGCGATCCTGCGCATGGCGTCGAATTTTCTCGGGGTCAGCGACATGGACAGCGCGCTCGCCCGGAAACGCGTCGACGAAGGCGGATGATCGCCAGCCTGCCGATGTATGACCGCCCCGAGACGGCGGCGGCGAACGACGCGCTCTGGTCCGGCATCCGCGCCCGCCTGCCCTTCGCCGCGCCCGCGCGCCTGACCCGCGGCGGCGATTTGTGGGAGCAATGGCAATCGCCCGATCTCGTGCTGTCGCAGACCTGCGGCTATCCCTTTCGCGCGCGGCTGAATGGCCGCGTGACGCTGATCGGCGCGCCGGACCACGCGCTGCCGGGTTGTCCGCCGGGGCATTACAATTCGGTCTTCGTCGCGCGGCGCGACGATCCGCGCGCCGCCCCGGCCGAATTCGCGCAGGCGCGTTTCGCCTTCAACGAGGCGCTGTCGCAATCGGGATGGGCCGCCCCGCAGACCCATGCCGCCGCGCATGGCTTCGCCTTCGCCAACCCGGTGCAGACCGGCGGGCACGCCGCCTCGGCCCGCGCGGTGGCCGAGGGGCGCGCGGACATCGCCGCGATCGACGCGCTGAGCTGGGCGCTGATCCTGCGCCATGACAGATGGGCCGACGCGCTGAAGGAACTGGAGCGCACCGCGCCCACGCCGATCCTGCCCTACATCACTGCGTCCGGGCGCGACGCCGACGCGCTGGCCGACGCGGTGGCGGGCGCCATCGCCGCGCTGGAGGCATGGCATCGCGAGGCGCTGATGCTGACAGGGCTCGTCCGCCTGCCCGCAGAGGCGTGGCTCACCGTGCCCAATCCGCCGCCGCCGGAGGGCGCGCGCCCCACCTGACCCTGCGTCACTTGCGGCGGCCCGCGCCCGCACCCTTGCATTGCACGTTGCATTGTGGCGGAATTTGCGCCCTACTGCCTTGCGCAACCTGCCCGCTGCATATCCGGAGCCGCCTTGACCGACACCGCCCCCGTCATAGAGATCGCCAATCTGCACAAGGCCTACGGCGCGCTGGAGGTGATCAAGGGGGTGGACATCACCGCCCGGCGCGGCGACGTGGTGTCGCTGATCGGTTCTTCGGGGTCGGGCAAATCGACCATCCTGCGCTGCGCCAACCTGCTCGAGGACAGCCAGCAGGGCGACATCCTCTTCAAGGGCGAGCCGGTGACATGGCGCGGCAAGGGGCTGCACCGTCACCCGTCCGACCCCAAGCAGGTGCTGCGCATCCGCACCAATCTCAGCATGGTGTTCCAGCAATTCAATCTCTGGGCGCATCTCACCATCCTGCAAAACGTGATGGAGGCGCCCGTCACCGTCCTGCGCCGCCCCCGCGCCGAGGTCGAGGAGGCCGCGCGCGGCTATCTCGACAAGGTGGGCATCGCCGACAAGGCCGACGCCTACCCGGCCCAGCTCTCGGGGGGGCAGCAGCAGCGCGCCGCGATCGCGCGCGCGCTCGCGATGGAGCCCGAGGCGCTTTTGTTCGACGAACCGACAAGCGCGCTCGACCCCGAGCTCGAACAGGAGGTGGTGCGCGTGATCCGCGACCTTGCGAACGAGGGACGCACGATGATGATCGTCACGCATGACATGAAGATGGCCGCGGATGTGTCTGATCACGTTGTGTTCCTGCACCAGGGCCTTATCGAGGAAGAAGGCGCGCCCGAACGGCTGTTCGGGGCGCCGGAATCGGAACGGCTGCGGGGCTTTCTGAGCTCGACCCGGCCGGACTGAACCATCCCGTCACACGGGATAAAACCAAGGGAGACCAAGAAAATGAAGAAACTGATGATGACCGCGACCGCGCTGGCGCTCGGCGCCGGGATGGCTGCGGCCGACACGATCCGCATGGGCACCGAGGGCGCCTACCCGCCCTACAACTTCATCAACGATTCCGGCGAGGTAGACGGCTTTGAGCGCGAGCTGGGCGACGAGCTCTGCAAACGCGCGGAACTGACCTGCGAATGGGTGACGAACGATTGGGACAGCATCATTCCCAACCTGGTGTCGGGCAACTACGACACCATCATCGCCGGCATGACCATCAACGATGAGCGTGACGAGGTGATCGATTTCACCCAGAACTACACCATGCCGGACCCGTCCGCGTACCTGGCGCTGTCCAAGGACGTCGATGTCGACAGCGGCGTGGTGACGGCCCAGACCGGCACGATCCAGGCCGCGTTCGTTGCGGATAGCGGCGCGACGCTGGTGGAATTCGCCACCCCCGAGGAAACCGTCGCCGCCGTGCGCAACGGCGAGGCCGACGCGGTCCTGGCGGACAAGTCCTACCTCGTTCCCATCGCCGAGGAAGACGACAGCCTGGTGCTTCTCGACCGCGAGGAGAACATCAACATGGGCATCGGCATGGGCATCCGCGAGAGCGACACCGAGCTCAGGGAGAAATTCGACGCCGCGATCACCTCGATGAAGGAGGACGGATCGCTGAACGAACTGATCAAGAAATGGGACGTGGGCGCCACGTTCGACTGATCCTCGACCGGAGGGGGGCCGCGCGCCCCCCTCTTTCAATGTTCTGAAAATACTCAACCAACCTCGCCACGAGGCCCGCCATCTTCGATTTCTGCGCAACCCCCGAGACGCTCGATTCCGTCCGCTGGATGGCGTGCTACCTGACCACGGGCAAGCACATGTCGCTCTACTGGAGCTTCGGCACCGTGCTGCTGCTCCTGGCGATCACGGCGCCGACGGCGCTTGTCTTCGGCTTCGGGGGGGCGATGGCGGCGCGGTCGCGGATCCTCCCGCTGCGCTGGTTCGGCAAGGTCTACATCATGCTGGTGCGCGGCGTGCCCGACATCGCGTTCTTCCTGTTCTTCGTGATCGCGCTTGACCAGGCGTTCGAATGGATGCGTCACCAGTTCCTGTGCCCGGACTGGGACGCGCCGATCCGGCAGGGCAACGATTTCGTCGTCTGCGCCGCGGCCAAGCTGCCGCTTTCCACCGCGCCGCAATGGGTGCACGAGGTCTACGGCTTCTTCACCGCCGTGCTGACCTTCGCCATCGTCTTCGGCGCCTTCGCCGCCAACGTGCTCTACGGGGCGATGCGCGCGGTGCCGCGCGGCCAGCTTGAAACCGCCGAGGCCTATGGCATGAGCCGCCACCAGGTCAACTGGCGGATCCTCATCCCGCAGATGTGGGTTTACGCGCTGCCGGGGCTTTCCAACCTCTGGATGGTGCTGATCAAGGCGACGCCGCTGCTCTTCCTGCTCGGGGTGAAGGACATCGTCTACTGGGGGCGCGAACTGGGCGGCACGGCCAATCCACGCTTTACCGACTTCCCGCATGGCGACTGGCGGATGTGGTATTTCCTGGCGCTGCTGATCTTCTACCTGGCGTTCACCCGGGTTTCGGAGCTGTTTCTGGAGCGGGTGATGAAACGGCTGACCCGCGGGCAGGCGACCACCGGCGGCGAAGCCCAGAGAAGGGCGGGCGCATGAGCTGCCTGCAGACCATACAGGATTACGGGTTGCGCAGCCTCGGGCTGGGCGAACGTTTGCTGCCGCGGGACAATTTCACGCTCTGCGACCAGTTCGTGCTGATCGGCTCGGGCATGGTGTGGAACGTCTATTTCGGTGTCTGCGCGCTTATAGCGGGCTTCTTCCTCGCCACATTGGTGGCGGTCGGCAAGGGGGCGCGCAACCCGCTGCTGCGCAAGCCGTCGGAATGGTTCATCCTCGTATTTCGCGGCTCGCCGCTCTTCATCCAGTTCTTCTTTGCGTATTTCCTGTTTCTGGATCTCAAGGGCATTTCGCCCATCTTCGACGCGTTCACCGCCGCGTGGCTGGGCGCGTTGATCGTGCTGTTCCTCAACACCGCCGCCTATTCGGGCGAAATCTTCTACGGCGCGCTGCGTTCGATCCCCAAGGGCGACGTCGAGGCGGCGGACGCCTACGGCTTCTCGGGCTGGCCGCGGTTCCGCCGCATCGTCTGGCCCACGATGCTGCGCCTCGCGTGGCCGGCCTACACGAACGAGGCGATCTTTCTCTTTCACGCCACGACGCTCGTCTTCTTCAGCGGGTTCCCGGCCTGGCAGCAGCGGGGCGACGCGCTCTACTACGCCAATTATTTCGCGGACAAGACCTTCAACCCCTTCATCCCCTACCCGATCCTCGCGGGCTATTTCATCCTGCTGACGCTATGCGTGATCGGCTTCTTCGGCCTCGTCAACCGCCGCCTGAACCGCCATCTGCCCGGCGAGGCGCGGCGCAGATTGCGGTTGCGTCCGAACCTCATCCGGTGAATCAAGCCTTCATCCTTCATGAGGTAATCCGATGCAGCTTGAAAATTTCGCCACCTTCCGCGTCGCCGCCTGCGATCTCAACGGCCAGATGCGCGGCAAGCGCGTGCCCGCCTCCTATTTCGAGAAGCTCGGCAGCGGCGCGGTGCGGATGCCGCTCTCGGCGCTCAACGTCGACATAAAGGGCGCCGATATCGAGGACAGCCCGCTGATCTTCGAGACCGGCGACGCCGACGGCATCCTGCTGCCCACCTCGCGCGGGGCGGTGCCGCTGCCCTGGCTCGACTCCGTGCAGCCGTTGGTGCCGATGCAGATGTATTTCGAGGACGGCACGCCCTTTTACGGCGACGCGCGGCTGGCGCTGAAGGCGGTGCTCGACCGCTTTGCCGCGCGCGGCTGGAGCGTGGTGGCCTCGACCGAGCTGGAGTTCACCCTAGTGGACGACAGCGGCAAGACGCTGAAATCGGTGCGTGACCCGCGCAGCGGGCGGCGCATCGACGGCTCTGAAATCCTGTCGCTGAGCGAGATGGACGCGTTCGACCCGTTCCTGTCGGCCCTTTACGAGTCCTGCGCGCTGATGGATATCGACGCCCAGACCGCCACCAGCGAGGCCGGCGTCGGACAGTTCGAGATTACGCTGAACCACCAGGACGCGCTGCACGCCGCCGACGACACTTGGCTGTTCAAGCATCTCATCCGGGGACTCGCGCGCAAGTTCGGCTGCGCGGCGACCTTCATGGCCAAGCCCTTTGCGCTGGATTCCGGCAACGGGATGCACATGCATTTTTCCGTGCTGGACGCGGAGGGCAAGAACGTCTTCGACGATGGCGGGCCCAAGGGAACGGACACGCTGCGCGCGGCCATCGGCGGCTGCCTAGCGGCGATGCGCGGCTCCACGCTCGTCTTTGCGCCGCATGCCAACAGCTATGCGCGGCTGGTGCCCGGCGCGCATGCGCCGACCGCGATCTGCTGGGCCTACGAGAACCGCACCGCCGCTGTGCGCGTCCCCGGCGGCGCGCCTGCCGCGCGCCGGATCGAGCACCGCGTCGCGGGCGGGGACATCAACCCCTATCTGATTTTCGCCGCGATCCTCGGGGCCGCGCTGACGGGCATCGAGGACGGCATGGACCCCGGACCCCCGATCAAGGGAAGCGCCTACAGCCAGGACCTGCCGCAACTGGCCGGGGACTGGGCGGGCGCCGTCGACCTCTTCGAGAGCGACCCGTTCATCGCGCGCATCTTCGATTCGAAGATGATCCGCAACCTCGTGCGGACCAAGCGGCAGGAGGTCGCGATCATGACCGCGATCCCCGAGGACCAGCATTGGAAAACCTACCTGGAAAAGGTCTGACAGCGGCCACGCGCCGCCCTATTATCCGCTTGCCGGGTGGCGCGGGCTGGACTAGCCTGCAATTTGATCAAATTATGGTGGCATGATGGGCGACGAAACCCGAATCGGAATCCTGCTGGCCGGGCACGCGCCCGATGAGATCAGGAAGGACATGGGCAATTACGACCGCATGTTCGCCGATCTGCTGGCCGGGCATGGCTTTACCTATGACACCTACGCCGTGGTCGACGGCGAATTTCCCCCCGGGGTCGACGCCGCGGATGGCTGGCTCATCACCGGCTCGAAACACGGCGCCTACGAGGATCACGACTGGATTCCCCCGCTCGAAGAGTTCATCCGCGCCGTCCGGGACGACGGGCGACCCATGGTGGGGATCTGTTTCGGCCACCAGATCATCGCGCAGGCGCTTGGCGGCAAGGTCGAGAAATTCGAAGGCGGCTGGGCCGTCGGCCGCCAGAACTACCGGATCGAGGGGCAGCCGCTGCAGCTCAACGCGTGGCATCAGGACCAGGTGGTCGAACTGCCCGAGGGCGCCAAGGTGATCGGCGAGAGCGAGTTCTGCCGCAACGCCGCGCTGCTATACGGCGACAGCATCTACACGGTGCAACCGCATCCCGAACATACCAACGCCTTCGTCGAGCGGCTGATCGAGTCGCGCGGACGTGGCCTCGTGCCCGATGTGCTGCTCGACGGGGCGCTGGCGCAGACCGACCGGCCAACCGACGCGCAGATCGTCGCCGACCGCATGGCCCATTTTCTCAAGCGAGGCGCCTGATGGCTGACTGGACCAAGAACCTGCCCGACGCGGCGCGCGACTATCTTCAGGGGCGGCGGCTCGACGAGGTGGAGTGCATCATCTCGGACCTGCCCGGCATCGCGCGCGGCAAGGCCGTCCCGGCTAGCAAGTTCGCGCGGCAGAAGCATTTCCACCTGCCCGATTCGATCTTCTTCCAGACCATCACCGGCGACTGGGGCGACGCGGCGGGCGAAAAGGGCTTCATCGAGCAGGACATGATCCTGAAACCGGACATGAGCACCGCGACCGCCGCGCCCTGGACCGGCGACTGGACCATCCAGGTGATCCACGACGCCTATGACAAGGATGACGCCCCGATCCCCTTCAGCCCGCGCAACGTGCTGCGCCGGGTCGTCGCGCTCTACGAGGAACGCGGGCTGACCCCGGTGGTCGCGCCGGAGATGGAGTTCTACCTCGTCGCGCCCAATATCGACCCGGCGCAGGAGATCAAGCCGATGATCGGCCGATCGGGCCGGCCGGCGGCCGCGCGGCAAGCCTATTCGATGACCGCGGTGGACGAATTCGGCCCGGTGATCGACGACATCTACGACTTCGCCGAGGCGCAGGGATTCGAGATCGACGGCATCACCCAGGAGGGCGGCGCCGGCCAGCTCGAGATCAACCTCAACCACGGCGATCCAGTCGCGCTTGCCGACGAGGTGTTCTATTTCAAGCGCCTCATCCGCGAGGCGGCGCTGCGCCACGACTGTTTCGCCACCTTCATGGCCAAGCCCATCGCGGACGAGCCGGGATCGGCGATGCATATCCACCATTCTGTTCTGGACGCGAAGACCGGCAGAAACATCTTCATCGACAAGAAGGGCGAGGAAACGGACGCCTTCCACTACTACATCGCCGGCATGCAGAACCACATGCCCGCGGCGATCGCCGTGATCGCGCCCTACGTCAATTCCTACCGTCGCTACGTCAAGGACCACGCCGCGCCGATCAACCTCGCCTGGGGGCGCGACAACCGCACCACGGGGATCCGCATCCCGATTTCCCCGCCCGAGGCGCGGCGCGTCGAGAACCGGCTCGCGGGGATGGACTGCAACCCCTACCTCGCCATCGCGGCCAGCCTCGCCTGCGGGTTGCTCGGCCTTCGGGATGCGAAGACGCCCGAGCCGGAATTCCGCGGCGACGCCTACGAGGGCGAAGGCGACATCCCGCGCGTCATGGGCGAGGCGCTCGACCTGTTCGAGGAGGCGCACGCGCTGCACGAGGTGCTTGGCCCCGAATTCGCCCGCGTTTACGGGATCGTCAAACGCGCGGAATACGACGAGTTCCTGCACGTGATCTCACCCTGGGAGCGTGAGCACCTGCTGATGAACGTCTGACGCGGATGGACCTGCTCTACGCCAACGACCGCGCGGGCGCCTATCCCGACAGCTGGTATGCCGCCACTGCCGATGCGCCGCCGCAGCGCGCGCCGCTCAAGGGCGAGACGCGCGCCGATGTCTGCGTGATCGGCGGGGGCTATACCGGCCTCTCGGCGGCGCTGCATCTGGCTGAGGCAGGGCTCGACGTGGTGCTGCTCGAGGCGCATCGCGCGGGGTTCGGCGCGTCGGGGCGCAATGGCGGGCAGCTTGGCAGCGGGCAGCGCGTGGGCCAGCGCGAACTGGAACGGCTGGTCGGGCGCGATGACGCTGGAAAGCTCTGGGAGATGGCGGAGGAGGCCAAGCGCCTCGTCAAGTCGCTGATCGAGAAGCACGAAATCGACTGCCACCTGAAACCCGGCGTGGCGCATGCCTGCTTTAGCGCGCGCGAAATGAGCGAGGAACACGCCGAGGCCGACCATCTGGCCGAGCATTACGGTTACGCGCATATCGAAAAGCTCGACCGCGACGCAATGCACGCGCTCTGCCCCTCGCCCGCCTATCACGGCGGGACGCTCGACATGGACGCGGGGCACCTGCACCCGCTCAACTTCGCGCTCGGCCTCGCCCGCGCGGCCGAGGCGGCGGGCGCGCGCATCCATGAGGGCGCAAAGGTGCACGACATCGACACGCGCCACGGCACGCTGGTGCGCACCGATCACGGGCGCGTGGCGGCGGATCACGTGATCCTCGCCTGCAACGGCTATCTCGGCGGCTTGAACCGCAAGATCGCGGCCAAGGTGATGCCGATCAACAATTTCATCGTCGCGACCGAACCGCTGGGCGCGGACGCCGCGCGCGTGCTGACCCGCGACGTCGCCGTGGCGGACAGCAAGTTCGTGGTGAATTACTTTCGCCTCAGCCATGATGGGCGGCTGCTGTTCGGCGGCGGCGAAAGCTACGGTTACCGGTTTCCATCGAACATCCGCGCCACTGTGAGCAAGCCGATGCTGCAGATCTTCCCGCATCTGCGCGGCGTGCCGCTTGAATACGCCTGGGGCGGAACGCTGGCGATCACGATGCAGCGGATGCCCTATCTCGCCCGCCTCGCGCCCAACATCCTGAGCGCGTCGGGCTATTCCGGCCACGGGGTCGGCAATGCGACCCATGCGGGCTATCTCATGGCGCAGGCGGTGGCTGGCGAGGCGTCGGGTTTCGATCTCATGTCCCGCGTACCTGCCCAGACCTTCCCGGGCGGCGCCGCGCTGCGCAGCCCGCTGCTGGCGCTGGCGATGACATGGTACGCTCTGCGCGACCGGCTGGGCGTTTGATACTCTTCCCGAAAAAGTCTTCCCAATTCTCCTCAGCGAAGAGAATTGACCCCCGCTACCGGATCACGTGGACGGCGCATTTGGCGTGACGCACCACTCTGGCGGCGGTCGAGCCCAGCAGGAAATGCTGCATGCCCGGCCTGTGGCTGGCGATGACGATGCAGTCGATACCATGCGTCTGCGCATAATCGAGTATCGCGCGCCCGGCATGACCCGAGGCGACGGCGCCCGTCGCGTGCGGAACCTCGTCGGTCATCTTGGCAAGCTGCGCCTCGACCTCGGCGCGGCGCTTGGCCATGTGGTCGGCGGGCAGGTAGGACAGCGTATGGGGCGGCAGTTGTTCGACCACGTTCAGAAGCGTGATCTGCGCCTTGCCGCCGCCCAACCGCTGCGCCACTTCGAAGGCGGTGTTCAGGTCGCGGTCCTCGCTAAGCGATACGGGCACGAGAATGTTGTCATACATGGGGAACGCTCCTCTTGGGTCGGTGTTCATCCCGGTCCTACGCCTTTCGCGCCCGCCCCGCCTTGATCCAGGTCAGCCAAAGGTCGCGGCGACGTCGTACATCACCGGCTCGAAGCTCTTGCAAAGCGCGTGGATCCGACGGTTGCGCTCGCGCATCTCGGTGGTGCGCAGCATGGCCTGGAAATCCTCGCGGCGCTTCCATTGCGAATAGTTGGCGATCCGGGTCTGGGCGTCGTTGACATGCAGCCCCGCGGCGATGAACCCGGGCTGACGCGAGATGAAGTCCTCGTAGGCGCTGGTCAACTCGTCCAGCAGGTCCTGGCAGGTGCCCGGCGTCATCTCGAAGGTCGTGATCACCGTCTGATGGCTCCCCGCGGCGTCAATCCTTGGCATGGCGTCCTCCCTTTTCATCCCAGCGTAGCAAGTAATGCCGCCGCGGCAAGAGTCACGGTTCTTAACGCTTGGTTTACCAAAGCCGCCGAAACTTCCGGCGAGAGGATAAAAAATGATCCGCCTTGCGTTCCTGCTGCTTCTGCTGCTGCCCGGCTCCGCCGCGGCAGGCGCATGGCTGCGCGAGAAGGGCGCGGGTTTCCTGTCCTATGACGTCACGCTCAAGGAGGGCGGCGCGACGCGCGGTTACGGCTCTCTCTACGCAGAATACGGGGTGCGGCCCCGACTGACGCTCGGGGTCGATATGGGCAGCAACGAGGAAGGCCGCTACGAGGCGTTCGCCTTTGCGGTGCTGCCGCTGGGCCGGCCCGACGCTCCCTTGCGGCGCAGCTTGGAGCTGGGCCTTGGCGCCGTCGAGGGCGCGGCAGTGTTTCGCCCCGGCCTGTCGGTCGGGCGCGGGTTCATGGCCTTGGGGCAGTCCGGGTGGGTCGCGCTCGACAGCCGCGCGCTCATCTCGCTGGACACCGGGGAGATCCGGACCAAGACGGACGTGACGCTTGGCCTCAACCGGGGCGAGCGGGCGAAATGGATCCTGCAACTGCAACAGGGCGGCCCGATGGCCGATCCCGACTACCTGCGGTTGGCGCCCTCGGTCGTGCTGCGCACGCGGCCCGGCCGCCATCTCGAACTCGGGATGACGGCCGGGCTTGGCGGGGCGGAGGATTACGGGATCAAGCTGGGCGTGTGGCGCGAATTCTGAACGCGCGCCCGGCCCTCAGAGCGGATCGTCCATCCGCACCCGCACAGTCACCGTCCCGCGCACCGGCGTGCCGAAGCGCAGGCGGATCTGGTTGCTCTCCGGCCCCTGCTTGGCCTGGTAATAGGGCGCGACATGCACGATGCCGCCCGCGCCGTCCCTGAGCGGGCCCGCCGGGATCGCCGCCTCGACCGTCTGGGCGAAGGCGCCGAAGGGCATCTTGTCCGCAAGGTCGATGGTCCAGGCTTCGGCGGCGACGGTTTGATCGTATTCGATCATCGCCGGGCTCTGCACGGGGTGCAGGATGTTGCCGAAGGTGTTGTCGCTGAAATTGATGTTCTTGATCCGGTTGTAGTCGAAATCCGCAAATGTCGTGTCCACGGCGTCCACCCGATCGATGGGATCGTCGATGATGCGGAAGGAATTGCCGGTCACCGTCATCCCGTTCAGGTAATGCCCCGCGCCATGCGGCTTGACCACGATGAAGGTGAACCACGGCGCCACGTTCCCGGCCAGGAACACGTTGCTGGTGACATTGAGCGCGCTGAATGAAAATTCGGACGCATATTCGGGCGCTGAATCATGTTCGTTCGACCACTCGATGAAACAGTTGTCGATGTAGTTGGCGTCGATGGTCGTGCGGCAGTTGGTCCGCGTCAGGACAAGCCCCGCGCTGCGCGTCCCGTCGTTGGACGAATCCCCCTGGAACCAATGATTGCCGGTGACGATGTTGCTTGACCCGGCGAGGATCGCGAAATGCCGGAAGCGGGTCACCCGGTTGTTGCGCAGCTTCACGTCGTTCTGGTTGGCGTTGAGCGCGATGGAGGTGCGGTTCGCGACCAGCTCGGCATCCTCGTTCGACAGGAACTGGCAGCGGTCCACGATCATGCCCTGATCGCCCTTGGACAGGCTGGAGATGCCGCGATCCTTCGGCCGGGTGAAGAAACAGTCGCGGAAATGAAACCCGGTCGCCGTCTGCGGCAGCATCACGCAGCTGCATTCCCCCGAGGCCTGGAATTCCACGTTCGACAGCGAGAACTTGCTCAGCTTTGCAAAATTGCTGAAGTCCAGCATGTATTTGAACCTGCGGAAGGTGAAAACCTGCGTCCCTGCCGCGTCGTACAACTGCTGGCTGAGCGTGACCTCCTGACGGGCGATGTTCACGCCCGCGACATAGACCTCGCGTCCCACGCCGTTGCCTTCGACCACCGCGCCCAACGGCACGTTGGCGACGTTGGTCACATCCGTCAGCTTCAGGCTGTTGGCGGGCGAATAGCTCGCTTGCGAGGTCACAACCTCGGTATCCCAGTTGGAACTGCCGGACGCCGAAAGCTGGCCGTTCTTGATGATGCGGCGCTGCGAATAGCTGGTCTTGTCGTGGACAGCGGCCTGCATGTCGACCGGGCCGGTCAGCGTCACGATCCGCCCCTTCATGTCGAGCGAATCGTGGCGCACGTTGTTCAGAAGCGCCTGGAACGCCTTGCGAAAGGCCAGTTCCTCGTCGCCGAATGCGTCGATATAGGCAGGCAGGTCGTAGTTCTTCGTGAGCGACAGCATGTGTTGCGGCGCCATCGTGACCGTGCCCTCGAAGCGCACGGCGGACTGGAAGGTGACGCTGTCGCCCAGCCGGTAGAGCCCCGCGGGCACCAGCACGTCGCGCCCATTCGCCGCCGCGTCCGCGGCCTCGAAGGCGGGCGCGTCATCGTGTGATCCGTCCCCCAGCGCGCCATAGTCGCGCACATCGACCCAGTCCATCAGGTCGCGCAGGAACGCGGAGGTCGCATCCTCGATCACGATGTCGTCGATCCGCAGGATGCCGCCATTGGGGCCGGTCAGGTCGATGCCGAAATGCCCGTAGGCCGCGCTCGGTCCCCAGGCCATGTCGACCCCGGGCCGGTCGGCGGTGGCGACGATGGCGCTCACCTCGACCACCTCGCCGTAATGCTGCAAGGTGACGGACGGCCCGAATTCCGGCGCGCCGCCGACATGCCCGCCCCCCGGCGCCGCCGCCCAGCCGGCGATGCGCACGGTCGGCAGGTTGCCCGCGATCGCCTTCACCCGCGCGGTGACGCGCAGGTAGCAGCCCGGCAGCAGCGGCGTCTGTCCCGTGTAGCGCAGCTTCTGCACCGTGTCGGTCTTCTGCATCTCGAGCGCGCCGCCGAAATCCTGGTCGGCGGCCACGAGTGCTGCGTTGATCGCATCCTCGTAGGTGTCCGAGCCGGGCGTGCCGTTACCGCTCGACCAGACGTCGAGGCCGTTCTCGAAGGCCGGGGGCATGAAGACGATGCCGTCGGTTACTGCCTTGTTCATTGGGATCCCTTTCCGCATCCGACAGCGCCGCGTTCCGGGCAAGGGAAAACGCGGGGGTCGGACATCATCTGTTTCGCCAGTCCGGGCGCGCCGGATGGGTCAGGGAAATATCGACAAGGGGTTAACCGGGTCTGCGTCCACCGCGCGGTGGTCAGGGTTCAGGCCATACCGGGGGCGGGTTCGCGCAGGCGCACGGCGTTGATCTTCCATCCGTTTTCGTCCTCGATCATCTCGTATTCGAGGATATGGACGCGTCCCTCGCCGTCGCGGATCATCACGTCCTGCCAGAGCGCGCCGTCGCGGCGCGCGAGGCCGAGAAAACGCAGATCCTTGGGCCGCCACACCATCGGATAGCCGTTGCGCACCATCGCGCCGAAATTGCGCGAGGTGCCGAAAATCCGCCGGATGTTCGGGCTGGCGTAGGTGAAGGCGCGTGTGAAATCGTCCGTCTGAAACGCTTCGATCTGCGCGGAAATGACCTCGCGGATCGGCCCCTCCTGCGCGTTGGTGGCGGGCGCAATCATGCCGATCAAAAGGATGAACGCGGCGCGCAGTGCGTGTTTCATGGCGGATCTCCTCGGGCGGAGGATACCACGCAACGCCGTTTCGACAAAACCGCGGGCTCAGCCCTTCCCGGCTAGCGCCTGCAACTCGGCCCAGACGCGCTCTTCGAGATCGACGCTCTCGGCGGGCGTCTTGCCCTGTCCGGGCATGCGCGCGTCCGGATCCTTCGCCACCGCGCCCGCGACGCGGTCCAGCCGCGCGCCGAAGGCGTCCGACAGGTCCGGATCTATCAGCGTGTAGAACTGGCCGAGATCGTGGGGCGGTCCTTCGGTCGCCTTGAGCGGCGGCACGTCGACCGAGTTGCGCGACGCCGTCATGCCCGCCGCCAGCAGTTCCGCCATCAGCCCGAGGCCCCAGCCCTTGTAACCGCCCATGCTGACGAGAGAGCCGCCCAACGCCGCCTCCGGGTCGGTCGTGGGCGCGCCTTGCGCATCGATGGCCCAGCCTTCGGGAATCGGCTCGCCGGCGGCCTTGGCCATCGTGATCTTGCCCAGCGCCACGGTCGTGGTGGACTGGTCGAACTGCATCGCCACGCCCCCCTGCCCGTCCGGCACCGCGAACGCGATGGGGTTGGTGCCGATCGCGCGATGCCGCCCCCCCGGCGGCGCCACGATGGGCGAGGCGTTGGTCGCCCCGAACGCGATCAGTCCCTCGCGCGCGATCCGGTCGGTGAAGTAGCCCAGCGACGTGCAGGTGTGCGAATGACAGATGGCAAGGCTCGCGATCCCGTTCTCGCGCGCCGCCGCGACCGCCTCGGGCAGGCCGCGATCAAAGGCCGGCTGCGCGAAACCCAGTTTCGCATCCACCACGACCGCGCCGGGCCGGGGGCGCGTCACCTCGGGGTCGGCGTCGCCCTTGACCCGCCCGCTTTGCAACTGTTTGCAATAGCTGTCGAGGTAGTAGAGCCCGCAGATCTTGTTGCCCAGCGACTCGGCGGTGGCCGTCGCCCGCGCCAGCGACGCGGCGATCCATTCCTCGGCCCCGTGGCGCATCAGCGCCGTCCGGGTCAGGCTTTCGATCTCGGGGACGGGGATATTGGGCATTGCGTTTCTCTCTGTCTGTGCTCGATCCACCTTGCGCAAGCCCGGCTGCCTGGTCAACGCGCTAAGCGCCTGCCACCACGCGCCCGTCCTCCAGCCGCACGGTGCGGTCCATCCGCGCCGCCAGGTCGAGGTTGTGCGTCGCGATCAGCGCGGCAAGCCCGGTGCCCCGCACGAGCCCGGTAAGCGCCTTGAACACCTGGTCCGAGGTCGCGGGATCGAGGTTGCCGGTCGGCTCATCCGCGAGCAGCAGGCGCGGCGCGTTGGCGAGCGCGCGGCAGAAGGCGACGCGCTGTTGCTCGCCCCCGGACATGGCCGAGGGACGGTGCGCCGCGCGCGGCGCGATGCCGACCTCGTCCAGAAGCTCCATCGCCCGCGCCTCGGCCGCACGGCGCGCCACGCCGGCGGCCAGCTGCGGCAGCACGATGTTCTCGAGCGCGGTGAACTCCGGCAAGAGATGATGGAACTGGTAGACAAAGCCCACGTCGCGACGCCGCGCGATGGTGCGGCGCCGGTCGCCCAGCCCGCTCATCACCGCGCCGCCGATCTCGACCTCGCCCGCGTCCGGCGTGTCGAGCAGCCCGGCCATGTGCAGCAATGTCGACTTGCCCGCGCCCGATGGCGCCACGAGCGCGACGACCTCGCCCTTCGCAAGGGCGAGGTCGGCCCCCTTCAGCACCGCGACCTCGCTCTCGAGCCCGCGGTTATAGACCTTCTCCAGCCCGCTCAGCCGCAACACCACGTCACTCATAGCGCAGCGCCTCCACCGGGTTCATCCGCGCGGCGCGGCGCGCGGGGAAGATGGTCACGATGAACGACAGCCCCAGCGACAGCGCGATGGCCGAGGCCACGTCGCCCAATTGCAGCTTGGCCGGCAGGTGATAGATGCCCCGGATCGACGGATCCCAGACCTGCCCGCCCATCGCCCAGTTCACGAAAGAGAAGATCGGGTCGATATAGATCGCAAAGAGACAGCCCAGGATCACCCCCAACACCGTGCCGATCAGCCCGGTGAACGCGCCGCAGATGAAGAACACGCGCAGCACCGATCCTTCTGTCAGGCCCATCGTGCGCAGGATGCCGATGTCGCGGCCCTTGTTCTTGACCAGCATGATGAGGCCGGAGGTGATGTTCATCGCCGCGATCAGCACGAGGATCGACAGGATGATGAACATCACGTTGTCCTCCACCTCAAGCGCGCGCAGAAAGCCGCCGGAGGCGTCCTGCCAGGTCCAGACAAGCGCGCGTTCGCCCGCCGCCTTGATGAGCGCGGGGGCCAGTTCGGCGACGTTCTCGGGGTCCTTCACCATGACTTCGAGCTCGTCCGCCCGCCCCTCGCGGTTGAAGAAGGCCTGCGCCTCGGCAAAGGGGAGGTAGACGCGCACGCGGTCGATGTCATAGCGCCCGGCGGTGAAGATATAGACCACCTCGTAGGCGTTGACGCGCGGGCTGGTTCCGAAGGCGGTCTTGACCCCGCCGGGCGAGATCAGCCTGATCCGGTCGCCGACGCTGACGCCCAGTTCGCGCGCCACGCCCGAGCCGATGGCGATGCCTTCGTCGAAACGGTCCAGCTCGCCTTGGCTCGTCTCGGGGTCGGCGATGCGCGGGATGGTCTTGAGATCGTCAAGCGCGATGCCGAACACTTCCACGCCCGCGTTGCGGTCGCGCGCGTTGGCCATGACCTGCGCGCGGATGAGCGGCGCGGCGCGCGTCACGTCGGGGACGGCGCGCACGCGTTCGGCCATCGCCGCGTAATCCTCGATCATCCGGTCCACGCGACCTGTTTGCGCGTCCACCTCACCCGCGTTGTAGATCGTCACATGCGCGTTCGACCCCAGGATCGTGTCCACGAATTCCGCGCGAAAGCCCGAGCGCACCGCCAGCGTCGCGATGAGCGCGAACACCGCCAGCGTGATCCCGATGAGCGAAATCCAGGTCATCACGCTCACGCCGCCCTCGGCGCGCTTCGCGCGCAGGTAGCGCCAGGCGATCATCCACTCGAAGGGGGCGAAGGGGGCGGGTGTGCCTGCCACGTGCGATACCTCGTTCTTGTGGCGCGCAAAATGCGCCGGGGGCCGGGTGGCGTCAAGGACGCGCGCGCCGGCGCGGCCACAGCATCCGCGGAAGGCCGATCAGCCCGCCGATGAGGCCAAGGCCCGCCAGCAGGCCGAAGCCGGCGAACGCCGCGCCTTCGAAGGTGAGCGGCAGGGCGGGTTTGAAGTCCTCCCATGCCGCCTGCGCAATCTCGGGGTCGGTGAGATGCCCGGCGCGATAGGCCCGCGTGAACGGTCCCGCCGCGCGCAATGCGGCAAGGTCCGCGCGCAGCCGTTCATAGCGCGCGATCGTCTTCTCCATCGTCGCGGCGCGCGCGGCGCCCATCGCGCCGCCCTCGGCCAGATCGACCAGCGCCGCATCGCGGGTGAGGCCCGCCTCAGAGGCGTCCGCGTCGAATTCCTGCACGAAGCGGTGCAGCTCATCCACCGCGCCGCCCAGGCGCTGGGTGTATTGCTGGGAGAATTCGGGGAATTGCGACAGCGCCGCCGCGCCCGCCAGCCCACCCGCGAGCGTGAGGGCGCGCGCGATCATCTCAGATCGCCATCGGCACGCGATGCCCCGCGTAAATCTGCGCGAGCTTTTCGACCGCCTGCTCGGGCGGCAATTCCTCGCTCTCGCCGGTGCGGCGGCTGGTCAGCTCGACCACGCCATTCTTCAGGCCACGCGGCCCCACGGTGATGCGCCACGGCAGGCCGACCAGATCCATCGTCGCGAACTTGCCGCCCGCGCGCTCATCCCGGTCGTCATAAAGCGGATCGAGACCCAGCGCCAGCACCGATCCGTAGATCGCCTCGCAGGCCGCGTCGGCTTCCGCGTCGCCCTGCTTGAGGTTGACGAGACCGACATGGAAGGGCGTCACCCCTTCGGGCCAGATGATGCCGCGCTCGTCATGGCTCGCCTCGATGATGGCGCCGACAAGGCGGCTCACTCCGATACCGTGGCTGCCCATGTGGACCGGCACTGATGCGCCGTCCCTGGTCTGGACCGTGGCGCCAAGCGGCTCGGAATACTTCGTGCCGAAATAGAAGATCTGCCCGACCTCGATGCCCCGCGCCACGCGGCGGCGTTCTTCGGGGATCTGGTTGAACAGCGCCTCGTCATGGGTCTCATCGGTGCGCGCATAGCGGCTGGTGAACTCCTCGAGCACCGCTTGGCATTCCGCAACCGAATCGTAATCCACCTCGCGCTCGCCAAAGCGCAGATCGGTGATCTCGGAATCGTAGTAAACCTCGCTCTCGCCGGTTTCGGCGAGGACGAGGAACTCGTGCGTGTCGTCACCGCCGATCGGACCGGAATCCGCGCGCATGGGGATCGCCTGGAGGCCCATGCGCTCGTAGGTGCGCAGGTAGCTGACCAGGTGGCGGTTGTAGCTGTGCAGCGCGGCCTCCTTGGAGACGTCGAAGTTGTAGCCGTCCTTCATCAGGAATTCGCGCCCGCGCATCACGCCGAAGCGCGGGCGGATCTCGTCGCGGAACTTCCACTGGATATGGTAGAGCGTGAGCGGCAGATCCTTGTAGCTGCCGACGTGCGCGCGGAAGATGTCGGTGATCAGCTCCTCGTTGGTCGGCCCATAGAGCATGTCGCGCCCCTGCCGGTCCTTGATGCGCAGCATTTCCTCGCCGTAATCGTCGAACCGCCCCGACTCGCGCCAGAGATCGGCCGATTGCAGCGTCGGCATCAGCATCGGGATATGCCCGGCGCGGATCTGTTCCTCGTGCACGATGTTTTCCAGCTTGCGCAGCACCTTGAAGCCGAGCGGCAGCCAAGAATAGATGCCTGCGCTGGCCTGCTTGATCATGCCAGCGCGCAGCATCAGGCGGTGGCTGACGATCTGCGCCTCGGAGGGCGTTTCCTTGAGCACGGGCAGGAAGTAGCGGGACAGGCGCATGTGCGAACCTCGGATCACTGTGATTTCGCCCCTCGTTTATGGCTTTGGGACGAGCGAGACAAGCGCCGCAAGCCGCGCGGGCGCGCAATCGCGACTTGAAAGACGGACCTGCTTCGGCCATTTGTGGCAGGTCAGCAACGGGGCGCGCATGTCACTGCCGATCGGCACGCAGATGAAGTACTGGGGGATCGCCTGCGCGGTCTTCTTCGTGCTGCTGTGGTTCCTCGGCGACGTGATCATGCCTTTCCTGCTGGGCGGGGCCGTGGCCTATTTCCTCGATCCCGTCGCAGACCGGCTCGAGTCGATGGGCCTCACGCGCGCGCTCGCGGTGACGGTCATCACGATCTTCGCGGTGGCGGCCTTCGTGCTGATCGGGCTCTTGATCCTGCCGACGCTGATCGAACAGGCGGTGGCGCTGGTCGACACGGTGCCGCGCGTCTTCCAGGATTTGCAGGCTTTTCTCACCGATCGGTTCCCGCAGCTGGTCGATTCCGAATCCACCATCCGCAAATCCCTCACCTCGGTCGCGATGACCATCCAGGAACGCGGCGGCGAGATGCTGGAGACCCTGCTCGCCTCGGTCTCTTCATTGATAAACGTGTTGATCCTCTTCGTCATCGTGCCGGTCGTGGCCTTCTACCTGCTTTACGACTGGGACCGCATGATCGCCGAGATCGACGAGCTGCTGCCGCGAGAGCACGCCCCGACGATCCGCCGCCTCGCCCGGGAGATCGACCAGACGCTCGCCAGCTTCATCCGGGGCATGGGCACGGTCTGCCTGATCCTTGGCACCTATTACGCCATCGCGCTGATGGCGGTGGGGTTGCAGTTCGGGCTGGTGGTGGGCGCGATCGCGGGGCTCATCACCTTCATTCCCTATGTCGGCGCGCTGGTCGGCGGGTCGCTGGCCATCGGGCTCGCGCTGTTCCAGTTCTGGGGCGAGTGGTTTTCCATCGGGCTGGTCGCGGGCATCTTCGTGCTGGGCCAGGTGATCGAGGGCAACGTGCTCACTCCGAAACTGGTGGGCAACTCGGTCGGGCTGCACCCGGTCTGGCTGATCTTCGCGCTCTCTGTCTTCGGCGCGCTTTTCGGCTTCGTGGGGATGCTGGTCGCGGTGCCCGTGGCCGCCGCCATCGGCGTGCTGACGCGCTTCGCCATCGGGCGTTACAAGAACAGCATGCTCTATCGCGGCCCGCAGGATCCAGCGGCCTGATGGCCCGCCAGCTGAGCTTCGAACTGCCCGCCAGACCTGCGCGGGGGCGGGGCGATTTCTTCGTGTCGAACGCCAACGCCACCGCCGTCGCGCTGATCGAGGCGTGGCCTGACTGGCCCGCGCGCAAGCTGGTCCTCTGCGGCCCCGAGGGCGCGGGAAAGACCCACCTCGCCCACGTCTGGGCCGACCTCAGCGGCGCGATGATCGTGCAGGCGGCCGAACTGGCGGGCGCCGATGTTCCCGCCCTCGCCTCCGCGCATGTCGCGGTCGAGAACGCCTCCGACATCGCCGGCGTCGTTGAGGCCGAAACCGCGCTATTCCACCTGCACAACCTCGCGCTCGCCGAGGGGCGATCGCTGCTCGTGACGGCCCGCGCCGCGCCGAGCGCATGGGCCTTCGCCCTCCCCGACCTGGCGAGCCGGCTGCAGGGGACCCCGACCTGCATGCTCGAGGAACCCGACGACACGCTGCTGGGCGCGGTGATGATGAAACAGTTCGCCGACCGGCAGATACTGCCTTCTCCCGGCACCATCACCTATCTCACGCGCCGCATCCCCCGTTCGTTCGAGGCGGCCAAGCGGACGGTCGAGGCGCTCGATGCGCTGTCACTCTCCACCGGACGCCCGGTGGGCCGGGCGCTGGCGGCGGCGCTGCTGGACAAATCCGGCGGTTAGCGCGACACTCCGGGGTCCGATCCACGCCCCAGCCGGAAGCGCCCGAACCCGCCATGACGCAAGCCGATTTCCTCGCTTCCCCCTTTCCCGAGCCGGTCGCGCTGTCTGATCTCGACCCGGCCGGACCGGGACGCTTCTACAATCGCGAGCTGAGCTGGCTCGGCTTCAACTGGCGCGTGCTCGAGGAGGCGCAGAACCCGCGCGTGCCGCTGCTCGAACGGCTGCGCTTCCTGTCGATATCGGCCACCAACCTGGACGAGTTCTATAACGTCCGCGTCGCGGGCCTGCGCGAACTGGCGCGCGCGGGCAACACCACGCCCGCCGCAGACGGGCTCACCCCGGCCGAGCAACTGGTGCTCATCAACGAGAACGCCCGCCGGCTGCTCGCCGCGCAGCAGCGCACGCTGCAGACGCTGCGCCAGGAGCTCGAGGCCGAGAACATCACCATCCTCGACGGCTCAGGCCTGAAGATATCCGACCGCGACTACCTCGGCGACGTGTTCCTCGACCGGGTGTTCCCGGTGCTATCGCCGCTGGCCATCGACCCCGCGCACCCCTTTCCCTTCATTCCCAACCTCGGTTATTCCCTCGCCCTGCAACTCGAGCGGATCGCGGACAAGCGCCCCTTGCAGGCGCTGCTGCCGATCCCGCAGCAGATCGACCGCTTCGTGTCGCTGCCCGCGCCCGAGGGCGTCTCGCGCTTCCTGCCGCTCGAGGAGTTGCTGCTGCTGCATCTCGGCAGTCTCTTTCCCGGCTACCGCTACAAGGGGCATTGCACCTTCCGCGTGCTGCGCGACAGCGATCTCGAGGTCGAGGAAGAGGCCGAGGACCTGGTGCGCGAATTCGAGGTCGCGCTCAAGCGCCGCCGCCGCGGAGAAGTTGTGCGCATGAACATTTCCTCGGGCGCGCCCGAGGCGCTTCGCGCGGTCATCATGGATGAATTGCACGTCACCCCCGAAGAGGTGGTCGAGGTCGACGGGATGATCGGGCTCGCGGATCTGAACGCGCTGGTGATCGACACGCGGCCCGACCTGCTCTGGCCGGCCTTCAGCCCGCGCGTGCCCGAACGCGTGCAGGACCACGGGGGCGACATGTTCGCGGCGATCCGCCAGAAGGACATGCTGCTGCATCACCCGTATGAAACCTTCGACATGGTCATCCGCTTTCTCGCGCAGGCGGCGCGGGATCCGGACGTGGTGGCGATCAAGCAGACGCTCTACCGCACCTCCAACCGCTCATCGATCGTCGAGGCGCTTTGCGAGGCGGCCGAGAACGGCAAGTCGGTGACCGCGCTGGTCGAGCTCAAGGCGCGCTTCGACGAGGCCGCCAACATCCGCCAGTCCCGCCGGCTGGAACGCGCGGGGGCGCATGTGGTCTATGGTTTCCTCGACCTCAAGACGCACGCCAAGATCAGCACCGTGGTGCGCCGCGAGGGCGCCAATCTCGTGACCTATACCCATTACGGCACCGGCAACTATCACCCGATCACCGCGCGCATCTATACCGACCTGTCCTTCTTTACCTGCGACGCGGTGCTGGGACGGGACGCGACCAAGGTATTCAACTACCTTTCGGGCTACGCCCAGCCCGAGCGGCTGGAGAACCTCGCCATCTCGCCGCTCACGCTGCGCTCACGCCTTCTCGAGATGATCGCGAACGAGGTCGAGCACGCCCAGGCGGGCCGCCCGGCGCAGATCTGGGCCAAGATGAACGCGCTGATCGATCCGGGCATCATCGATGCGCTCTACGCCGCCAGCCAGGCGGGCGTCGAGATCAGTCTCGTGGTGCGCGGCATCTGCGGTCTGCGCCCCGGCGTGAAGGGCCTGAGCGAGAACATCCGCGTCAAGTCCATCGTCGGGCGCTTCCTCGAACACAGCCGCATCGTGTGTTTCGGCAACGGCTTCGGCCTGCCCCACGGCAAGGCGCGCGTCTTCATGTCCTCCGCCGACTGGATGGGGCGCAATTTCAACCGTCGCGTCGAAACGCTGATCGAGATCGCCAATCCCACCGTCAAGGCGCAGATCACCAGCCAGGTGATGGCCGCCAACATGGCCGATGTCGCGCAAAGCTGGGTCATGGATGCGACTGGCGGCTTTACCCGCGCCGCGCTGCCCGAAGGCGAATTCGCGTTCAACTGTCACCGCTTCTTCATGGAGAACCCGTCGCTTTCAGGGCGCGGCTCGGCCGGGGCTTCGGACGTGCCGAGACTCACCCATACCGATGATTGACCGCTCCCGCGCCCTGCCGCATAACAGGCGCGACGCTGGCACCGAGGCAAGGACGATGGACGCAGGCTCCGATCCAGGCGACCCCGACGGCGGCCCGTTCGGCCGGCCGCTCTTCGACAAACCCTCCGTGCGCGCGCTGCGCCGCGTCGGCGTGGTCGACGTGGGGTCGAACTCGGTCCGGCTCGTGGTGTTCGACGGCGCGGCGCGCAGCCCGGCCTATTTCTACAACGAGAAGATCATGTGCGGCCTCGGCGCAGGCATGTCCGAAACCGGACAGCTGAACCCCGAGGGGCGCGTGCGCGCGCTCGACGCGCTCAAGCGGTTCCACCGGCTCTCGATCGGACTCGAGACCGGGCCGCTCACCGTGGTCGCCACCGCCGCCGTGCGCGAGGCCACCGACGGCCCCGCCTTCTGCGAGGACGTGCGCGCCGCCACCGGCCTGCGCGTCTGGGTCGTCGACGGGCGCGAGGAGGCGCGGCTCTCGGCGCAGGGCGTGCTGCTGGGCTGGCCCGGCTCCTACGGGCTGGTCTGCGACATCGGCGGCTCCTCGATGGAACTGGCCGAGATCGAGGGGGGCCGCGTCGGGCGTCGCGTATCCTCGGCGCTTGGGCCGCTCAAGCTGCGCGACATCAAGGGCGGACGCAAGGCGCGGCGCAGCTATATCCAGGACGTGGTCGGCGCGCTTTCGGAGAAGCTGGGCGAACAGAAGAACCGGCTGTTCCTCGTCGGCGGCTCATGGCGCGCGATCGCCAAGATCGACATGGAGCGGCGCGACTACCCGCTTCACGTTCTGCATGAATACCGCATGCAGACGCGCGAATTGCGCAAGACGTTCAGATACATAGAGGAAGAGGACGCCAACGCGCTACGCCAGCGCGCCGGCGTGTCCTCGGGTCGGATGGCGCTGGTTCCGCAGGCGACGGAGGTGCTCAACGAGGTGCTGCACACCTTTCGCCCCCGCGACATCGCGGTGTCGAGCTACGGCATCCGCGAGGGGCTGCTCTATGGGCAGATGCCCCAGGCGCTGCGCGACCGCGATCCGCTGATCGAAGCCTGCCGCTTCATGGAAACCAAGGACGCCCGCCTGCCAGGCTTCGGCAAGACGCTCTACCGCTTCATCCAGCCGATCTTTCGCGCGCTACCGCCCGAACGGATGCGGCTCGTCAAGGCCGCCTGCCTGCTGCATGACGTGAGCTGGCGCGCCCATCCCGATTACCGCGCCGGGGTCTGTTTCGACACCGCGACCCGCGCCAACCTGGGCGGGCTCAAGCATTCCGAGAGGGTGTTCCTGGGGCTCGCGCTCTTGCACCGCTACTCCAACGACCGCTCCGGCACCCGCTTTGGCGAGTTGAACACGCTGGTGGACGAACGCACCCAGCACGAGGCCGAGGTGCTGGGCAAGGCGATGCGCTTTGGCGCGATGCTCTGGCTCAAGAAGGACGCCGAACTGGGCGAGATGCGCTGGTCGCCGCGCAAGAAGGTGCTGGAACTGCGCCTCTCGGCCGCCGCTTCGCAGCTTTTCGGGGAGGTGGCCGAGGCGCGGTTCCTGTCACTGGTCAAGACGCTGGGCGCCGAACCTGTGATCCGCAAGCGCGCTTGACGCGCGGCGTCAAATCTCGATCTCCTCGCCCGGCGCGGGCGGCTCGATCCTTTCCTCCGGGGTTTTCCGGCGGATGATGATATCGCCGTTGGGCAGCATCTCGGGCACGTGGTAGGCGCTCAGATCGTCGATCTTGCCCATGATGTCCGCGAGCGCCGGCCCCATCTTCTGCGCGAATTCGCGCAGCTTCGGCTCCATTTCCTCGGTCAGCCCCATCAGGTCGCGCAGCGTCGGCTCCATCTCGCGGCTCAGCCCCTCGAACAGCAGGCGCGCGCCTTCTTCCATCAGGGAAAACCCGTCGTCCTCCGCCTCCTGCGCCTGCACGGGCGCGGCGGCGAGAAAACCGATGGCGGCAAGGGTAACGATCCGTTTCATACTTCCAATATAGCCCATCGCCCCAACGATTTTAAGACGTGAGATCGATATCGAGCGTGACCGGGAAATGATCGGACGCCGTGAGCAGGGCCGCGCTCAGCTCCGGGTTGCCCCAGCAGCCGGGGTCGTCGAACGGATGCCAGATGCGCCAGGCCGGCCCGCGCGCCCGCAGGTCGTGCGAGACCATGATGTAATCCAGCAACGCCTGCATGTAGCGTTTGCGGTGGGACAGGTAGAACCGCGCGGTGGTGTGCAGCCCGCCGATCCGCGTGCCCAGCGCCGCCCGCGCGTTGGGGTCGAATAGCTGCAAATCCTTCGGCTCGCTCCTGCCCATGATGATCTCGACCGATGAGCGCCCGAAGAGGTCCTCGTATTCATCAAGGCCCGGCCCATCGTTCAGATCGCCCAGCACGATCATCGGGCCCCCCCCCTTCAGCTGCGCGCGCACCCGCTTGCGCAGCCATACCGCCTGCGCGAGCTGCTTGCGCCGGCTGGCGATGGCGATCCGCATCGCGTCGGCCGCGTCCACCGCGCCATGCGGGGCCTTGGATTTCAGATGCACGCCGATCAGGCGCAGCGCCATGCCGCCATGCACCTGCAACGCCACCTCGAGCGGCGGCTTGGAAAAGCGCACGAGATCCTCGGTCGCGTCGATGTCCAGATCGATCCGGAACACCCCGTCAAAGCGCGGCGCGTCCGCCGATCCATGCTTGCCCGTCGGCTCACCCAACGGGTCGTGCGCCGCGCTCATCACGTCCGGATCGTAGAGCAGCGCGATTTCCTGCTGGGTGTCATTCGCGAATCCCAACAGCGCCTTGCGCGCCCGCAGCCCCATCTGGCGCGCGAAGCTTTCCAACGCGCGCACGCAGGACCGGCCCCGGCTGTCGTCGGGCGCCTCGATGATCATCACCGCATCGGCGTCGATGGCGGTCAGCACGATGCCGACCGCCGCGATCTGCTCGGCCCGCGTCACCCCGTGGCGCGCCGACCACTCGTTGTCCCCGAGCAACCCGCCCCCGTCGTCGAACAGCGCGTTGAACCACTCCACGTTATAGGTGGCGAGCCTCACGCGGCGTGCTCCGCGTTGATCTCCTCCCAGGCGCGGTTGACGTCGACCATGCGTTTCTCGGCCAGCTTGATCGCCTCTTCGGGCACGCCGCGCGCCAACATCCGGTCGGGATGGGTTTCGCGCACCATCCTGCGATATTGCGCGCGGATATGCTCCATGCTGTCCTCGGGGCGCACGCCCAGCACGCTGTAGGGGTCGGCCTTGGCGTCGGGCACGAACCGGCAGCGCAGCGCCTGGAATTCGCGCGGCGTGAGGCCGAATATTTCGGCCACGCGCGACAGGAACGCATCCTCGTTCGGGTGATAGTCGCCATCCGCCATCGCGATGTGGAATAGTCCCTCCATCAGGTCGCCCAGCATATCGCGATCATCGCCGAACATCCGTCTGATGCGGGTTGCGTATTCCTCGAACCCCGCCACGTCCCTGCGCGCCATGTTGAATACTCGCGCCGCGCCGGCCTCGTCGTCCTTGGCGATCAGGAACACCTCGCGGAAGGCCGTCACCTCGTCGCGCGTGACGAGCCCGTCGGCCTTGGCCATCTTGGCCCCGAGGGCGATCACCGCGATGGCGAAGGCGACGCTGCGTTCGGGCGGCGTGCGCAGCCGCTCGAACACGGCGCTGAGCCCCTCGCCGCTGGCGAGGGCCGAAACCGCCTCGGTTATGCGCGTCCAGATCGACATGCGCGCAGCTTAAGGGGTTTCGGGGCCAAGTTGAAACGCTTTGGCCGGAAACGGGGCGGTCACGTCAGCACGCGCGCCCCCGAGGGGGTCTCGATCTCGGCGCGCAATCCCGGCGCACCGGACTCGAACGCCACGCGCGCATCATGCAGATGCGGATACAGCCGGTCGGCCAGCGCCTCCGCTTCGGGGTGCGAGACCACGAGCCGCGCCAGCCGGCAGCCCGAGGGGCGCAGCGCCCCCGCCGGATGCGCCACCCCCGCACCCCATTCGATGAGCGGCGGAAACAGGTTATCGTAGGGCAGCACGCCATCCGCCGGCACCGCCATCGTCCAGCGCAGATCCCCACGTTCGAGCGGAACCGGCGCGCCCGCCTCGGGCAGATCGGCGCGCAGCGCAGCGAGGTCGTCGGTGCGGCAGATCCAGTTGGTCAGCCGCGGCTTCCCCGAAAACCGGTCGAGGTCGAACCAGCGCGGCCAGGCGGGCGCGGGCGCCTCCGGGTCGATCGCGATCACCTCGAGGTAGAGACCGTCCTCGAGCCCCAGCAGCATGTTATGCGTGCCGAAATGCGCGTGCTTGCCACCCTGCTGAAGCGTGACGCCCAGGGCCTCCTCGACCGCTGCCTGCCCCTCTTCCAGCGTCTCGCAGGCCACCGCGAGGTGATCCAGTTCCATCATCGTCCTCTCCTTTTTCATCCGGCCATACCGGCCAGCCGCACCAGCGCCCAGAGAGCGACCAGAACCGTCGGGTAGAAGGTCGCGGCAAAGCCGAAGGCGCGCAAGGGCGGCGCGATGTGATAACCCGCCCAGAACGCCAGCCGCGCGATGGCGAAGCCGATCCCGAGGCTCACGATCACGCCGGGCCCCTGCCCTGCCAGCAGCACCGCCGCCGCGGGCCAGATGCATAGCGCGAGCACCAGTTGTTCGGCCGTGTTGCGCAGCACCCGCTGGTCAATATCGGCCGCGCTGCCGGGCGCGAAGGCGCCGCCGCCGATGATCCCCTCGTCGAAGAACCGCCGCTGCGCCAGCCGCGCCACCATCGCCGCCATCACGAGGCCAGGCGCGAGGAACGCCGTCATGATCGTCGGCACCAGGGTAAAGACCGGCAGTTGCACGTAACGCGCCGCACCCCAGAGCAGGCCCACGGCCCAGAGAAGCCCCGCCGCCATGCCCAATGCGATCCGCGCCCGGTCCGTCATCCGCCCGTCCTCCGTTCGCGGCCACCCTCGGGCGGCTGTAGAGGCTTTGCAACCCCGCGCCGCGAAATTGGCGGGATTCCCGCCTTGACGGCGGGGGCGCGCTGACATAATCCACCGCCCATTGGCGTGGTAGCTCAGGGGTTAGAGCGAACGACTCATAATCGTTAGGTCGGTGGTTCAAATCCACCTCACGCCACCAAAGTCATTTCGCGAATGCGAAATGACGCTGCGCTCTCCCGAGTTCCGCCCGCGACGCGCCAGCGAAATGCCGAGAGCCGGTTCACCATCACCCGTAGACGCCCGCCCAGGGCGGATGAGGCGCGCCCGCGCCCCCTACCCCCGCGCCGCCCGGACAAGCCGCAGGATATTCTGCGCCGCCTCGGGAATGTTCGTGCCGGGCCCGAAGATCGCCTTCACGCCCGCGTCCCGAAGGAACTCGTAGTCCTGCTGCGGAATCACTCCGCCGCAGATCACCAGGATATCCTCGGCTCCTTGCGCCTTCAGCGCCTCGACCAGCCGCGGGGCGAGCGTGCGATGCCCGGCCGCCTGGCTGCTGATCCCGATCACGTGCACGTCGTTGTCCACCGCGTCCTGCGCGGCCTCCTCGGGCGTCTGGAAAAGCGGGCCGACATCCACGTCGAACCCGATATCGGCGAACGCCGTGGCGATCACCTTGGCGCCGCGGTCATGCCCGTCCTGCCCCATCTTGACCACGAGCATCCGGGGACGGCGCCCCTCTTCCTCGGCGAAATCCTCGACCGCCTTCTGGATCGCGGCGAACCCCTCGTCGCCCTCGTAGGCGGCGCCATAGACCCCGGCGAGCGTCTTGACCTCGGCGCGATGACGGCCGAACACCTTTTCCATGGCCATGCTGATCTCTCCTATCGTGGCGCGGGCGCGCGCGGCGTCGACCGCGGCGCCCAGCAGGTTGCCGCCCTCGCGCGCGCAGCGCTCGAGTTCGCCCAGCGCCTTGTCGCAGGCATCCTCGTCACGCTGCGCGCGGATACGTTCGAGCCGCGCGATCTGGCTGTCGCGGACCTTCGTGTTGTCGATATCCAGAAGGTCGATCGGGTCCTCCTTGTCGCGGCGATACTTGTTGACGCCGACGATCACCTCGGCGCCGCGATCGATCATCGCCTGGCGCGTGGCCGCGGATTCTTCGATCCGGAGCTTGGGCATGCCGGAGGCCACCGCCTTGGTCATGCCGCCCATCTCCTCGACCTCCTCGATCAGCTCCCACGCCTTTTCAGCAAGTTCGGCGGTCAGGCTCTCAACGTAGTAGCTGCCGGCCAGCGGATCGACGACATTGGTGATGCCGGTTTCCTCCTGCAATATCAGCTGCGTGTTGCGCGCGATGCGGGCCGAGAAATCCGTCGGCAGCGCCATCGCCTCGTCCAGCGCGTTGGTATGCAACGACTGCGTGCCGCCCAGCGCCGCGCTCATCGCCTCATAGGCGGTGCGGATGACGTTGTTGTAGGGATCCTGCTCGGACAGGCTCACCCCTGAGGTCTGGCAATGGGTGCGCAGCATCTTGGAGCGATCGTTCTGCGCGCCGAATTCGGTCATGATCCGGTGCCAGAGCAGGCGCGCCGCGCGCAGCTTGGCCGCCTCCATGAAGAAATTCATGCCGATGGCGAAGAAGAACGACAACCGTCCTGCAAATTTGTCGACATCCATGCCCGCATCGATCGCCGCGCGCACGTATTCGCGCCCGTCCGCCAGGGTAAAGGCCAGTTCCTGCACGAGGTTCGCGCCGGCCTCCTGCATGTGGTAGCCGCTGATGCTGATCGAGTTGAAGCGCGGCATGTTCGTTGACGTGTATTCGATGATGTCCGACACGATCCGCATCGATGGCTCGGGCGGATAGATATAGGTGTTGCGGACCATGAATTCCTTGAGGATATCGTTCTGGATCGTGCCGGACAGGTCCTTGGGGTCGACGCCCTGTTCCTCGCCCGCGACGATGTAGCTGGCGAGGATCGGGATCACCGCGCCGTTCATCGTCATCGACACGCTCACCTCGTCCAGTGGAATGCCGTCGAAGAGGATCTTCATGTCCTCGACCGAATCGATGGCCACGCCGGCCTTGCCCACGTCGCCCTCGACGCGGGGATGGTCGCTGTCATAGCCGCGATGGGTGGCGAGGTCGAAGGCGACAGAAACCCCCTGTTGCCCGGCGGCGAGGTTGCGGCGGTAGAAGGCGTTGGATTCCTCGGCGGTGGAAAACCCCGCATATTGCCGGATCGTCCAGCGCCGGCCGGCATACATCGTCGCCTTCACGCCGCGCGTGAAGGGCGGCGCGCCGGGAATGTCGCCCAGGTGTTCCAGCCCGTCGAGGTCGTCCGCGGTATAAAGCGGCTTCACGTCGATCCCCTCGAGCGTGCGCCAGGTCAACTCGTCCGGATCGCGCCCCTTGAGTTCCTTGGTGGCGATCTCACGCCAGGTGTCTTTGCCCTTGGTCATGTCGTGATCCTCTTCTCGTCTCTGCCCGCAGGGCCGGTGTTTTCACCGTGCCCGCCTCGGCGGGGGTCTCTGTCAGTATCGCCAGCCCATCCGCGCCCGCGCGCAGCCAGTAAATGTCGTCGGCGTAACTCTCGCGCATCGCGGCCTTCTGGGCAGGGTTGAACGGGGTCCATTGCGCGTCGCCCGGCGCGGCGTCCAACTGCGGGGCCTCCCCGCGCTCGGCAAGCAGGGCGCGCAATTCGTCCGGGCGCGGGCTGCGGTTCAGCCATTCGCGCGCAGCGCAGAGCGGCGGGGCGTCCATGGCGCACATCGCGGCCAGCTTGCGCTCGGGCCGGCTGGCGAAGGCCTCGTGCGGGAGCACGCAAAGCTCGGTCCCCGGCAGCGCGCAGGCGAGATCGGTGATGACGTCGCGCCAGCTGCGCGGCTCCTGCGCAATACGCTTCAGCCGCGCGGAATCGGGCAGCGCGCCGCCGCGCGGGATCGAGTAGGCCAGCAACGATGTCCAGTAGGCGTCCTGTGCCCGGATGCTCAGCACCACCCGCGCGATCCGCCCGCCCAGCGCCTCGCGATAGCGCGCCATACGCTCGCCCGCCGCAGGGTAGAGCCGCATGTCGCGGATGTTGCGGCGCGGACTGCCGATGAGATTCTCGTCGCTCAGGACGAGGCGCTGCATCCCGGCTTCGCGCAGTTTATAGACCTGCAAGGCAATGCGCCCACGGGCGCGGCGCAGCTGACGCGCCGCCGGCATAGTCCCCGGTGTGGAAATTGCGCCGTTCAGCAGCCCGTTGCGCGTCTGGCGCGGCCCCCAGAACGCGATCCCCGCCGCGCCGAGCGCGCGGCGGTTGCGCCGCATGTAGAGCTGGAAACTGGTCGAGGCGGTGCGGTGCGCCCCGAGGTGCAGTATGATGTCCATGTCCGATCGCCCCTTTTTCAGGTAGGTCTGTCGCCCTCCCTTGTGGCCCGGCAATGCTTGGCATGCGATTAAGATTGCATTTTCGGCGCGCCTCGGGGCATCTGGCATCGCAATCACGTGCCGAAAGCCTATATCAGGGCAGACAGGAGACCCGATGAAACAGTTGTTGAGCGTTGTTCTCGCTTGCCTATTGGCCCTGCCCGCCGGCGCCGGAGACGCCGCGGAACCGCCGGCGTCCGCCATCTTCATCGAGGACGCCAATGTCGAGTTGAGCGAATTTTTATGGAAAAAGCGCCCACTCGTGGTCTTTGCCGACAGTGAGTTCGACCCCCGCTTCGTCCGGCAGATGGAACTCCTCACCGCGCGTGAGGACGATATCGCCGCGCTCGCCGAGCGCGATGTCGTGGTCCTGACCGATACCGACCCCGGCGGCGGCGGCCCCCTGCGCGAGAAATTGCGCCCCCACGGCTTCATGCTGGCGCTGATCGTCAAGGACGGCACCATATACCTGCGCAAGCCCTCGCCCTGGGACGTGCGCGAAATCACCCGCACCATCGACAAGCTGCCGATGCGCCAGCAGGAGGTGCGCGAACGCCGCGAGGAGGCGCAGTAAGCCCGCCTCGTCCTCGCGGTATCGGCGCGCAGGGTGATCACTCGAACTCCATGATGACGTCGTCCACCGCCAGGCTGTCGCCGGCGTCCGCGTGGATCGCGGCGACCACGCCCTTGCGTTCGGCGCGCAGGATGTTCTCCATCTTCATCGCCTCCACGGTGCATAGCGCCTGCCCCTCCTGCACCTCGTCTCCCACCGCGACGTTCACCTTGACCATCAGCCCCGGCATCGGGCAGAGCAGCATCTTGGAGGTGTCGGGCGGCTGTTTCTCGGGCATGCGCTGCACCAGTTCGGCCTGGCGCGGGGTGCGCACATGCACGGGCATGTCGGCGCCCCGGCTGCGGATGCGGAACCCGCCCGGTATCTTGCCCACCTTCAGGACCAGCGGCGCGCCATCCACGTCCAGCGTGGCGAGCTGGTCGCCCGGCGTCCAGGCGCTCTCGACCTTCATCTCGCTGCCGTCCTCGAAGCGCACGACAGAGCCGCCGCGGTAGGCGTCGATCAGCACGCGGTGGCTCAGCCCCTGGAGGGTGACGACCCATTCCTCGCCGATGCGGCGCTCGTGGTTGTCCATTCGCCCCGAAATCCGCGTGCGCCGGATCTCGGCCACGCGGTGCATGGCGGCGCAGGCGGCGGCGACGCGGCGCAGCGTCTTTTCGTTCAGTTCGACGCCTTGGAAGCCGTCGGGATACTCCTCCTCGATGAAGGCGGTGGTGATATCGCCGCTCACGAATTTCGGGTGGTCCATCACTGCGCTCAGGAACGGGAGGTTATGCGCGATTCCCTCGATTTCAAAGGAATCGAGCGCCGTGCGCATCCCCTCGATCGCCGCCGCGCGGTCGGGCCCCCAGGTGCAGAGCTTGGCGATCATCGGGTCGTAATACATGCTGATCTCGCCGCCCTCGTAGACGCCTGTATCGTTGCGCACCACGGCCCCCTCGACGGCCAGTTCGGCGGGCGGGCGGTAGCGTGTGAGCCGCCCGATCGAGGGCAGGAAGCCGCGATAGGGGTCCTCGGCGTAGAGCCGGCTCTCGATGGCCCAGCCGTTCAGCTTCACGTCCTCCTGGGCGATCTTCAGCTTCTCGCCGTTGGCGACGCGGATCATCTGCTCAACCAGGTCGACGCCGGTGATGAGTTCGGTCACCGGATGCTCAACCTGAAGCCGCGTGTTCATCTCGAGAAAGTAGAAATTCCGCTCGCCGTCGACGATGAACTCCACCGTGCCGGCGCTGGTGTAATCGACCGCCTGCGCAAGCGCGACGGCCTGTTCGCCCATCGCACGGCGGGTCTTTTCGTCGAGAAACGGGCTCGGCGCCTCTTCTATCACCTTCTGGTTGCGCCGCTGGATCGAGCATTCGCGCTCGTTCAGGTAAATCCCGGCGCCGTGCTGATCGCAGAGCACCTGGATCTCGATATGGCGCGGCTGGGTGACGAATTTCTCGATGAAGATGCGGTCGTCGCCAAAGCTCGATTTCGCCTCGTTCTTGGAGGACTGGAAGCCGTCGCGCGCCTCCTCGTCGTTCCAGGCGATACGCATTCCCTTGCCGCCGCCGCCAGCGCTGGCCTTGATCATCACCGGGTAGCCGATGTCGGTCGAGATCTTCACCGCCTCATCGGCATCCTCGATCAGCCCCATGTAGCCGGGCACGGTGGACACACCCGCGTCCTGCGCGATCTTCTTCGACGTGATCTTGTCGCCCATCGCCTCGATCGCGCCCTTGGGCGGCCCGATGAAGGCGACGCCCTCGGCCTCGAGCGCCTCGGCGAATTTCGGATTCTCGCTCAGAAAACCGTAGCCCGGATGCACCGCCTCCGCGCCGGTCTGCCGGATCGCGTCCATCACCTTGTCGATGACGATATAGCTCTCGCTCACCGGCGGCGGGCCGATATGCACCGCCTCGTCGGCCATGCGCACATGCAGCGCGTTGCGGTCGGCGTCCGAATAGATCGCGACCGTTTCGATCCCCATCTCGCGCGCCGTCTTGATCACCCGGCAGGCGATCTCGCCGCGGTTGGCGATCAGGATTTTCTTGAACATGGCGTGTCCCCTCATGTGCGGGGCCGGTTTTCCCGGCCTCTTGAACAGAAAGGACCACCGGCGGGGAATCCGCCGATGGTCCGGAATCGAAATCGCGGGCGCGCGCCAATGGGCGCGCGCGTCAGGTCAGCATTTGTCGGGATAGGTCTGGCAATAGGCCACGTTGGCCGCGCCACCCACGGCAGCCCCGGCAAGGATATTGCCATCGAGCACCGCCGCGGTCCCCGCGCCGGCCCCGGCCCCGAGGAGCGCCTGCTCACCGAAGGTGTCGCCACAGGCGCCAAGGGCGCCAAGGGCGAGCACCGCCGCCGCAATTCTGAGAATGGTCGTCTGCATGTCTGGTCACCTCTTGTCGCCGTGGCGGAGGGCGTCCTCCTCCAAAGAGATAAAACGCGCGATCCGCCTGTTCGTTCCGCCGGCGGCCCGGTTCTGGGCCGGGTTCCGCCGCATCTCCCGTAAAAAGTGGGCGGCCTGCGCAAAACCGCGCAGAACCGCCCATCAGGGGAAGGGTAACGGTTCGGACAAAACGTCCCGGGCCCTTGGGGAAGGCCCGCCACTACATTCATGATCGTCGTCGGCTTTCGACGCGAAACCAAGCGCGCTCGGCGCGCGTGGAATAAATCGGCTGTATTCCGCGTAAAATTACACGTCATGCGCGAATTCATGCCGGGCGCCCCCGACAGAAGGCCGAGCGCCCGCGATGCGGGGCGCGACAGGGGAAACCGGCCCGCGCGCATCTACGCGCCGCCCCGGTCGACGGCGTCGGGAAAGGCGCGGCGCAGCGCCGCCTCGTCAAGCACCAGCAGCGCCTCGTAGCTCGTCGGATCGAACGGATCTTCCGCCGGCAGCACCTCGCGCCCGAACAGCCAGCTAAGCCGCCCGCCATCGAGGTTGCCGCGCTCGAACGGCTCGGTTCCGAAAGCGTCCCAAAGAGCGGCGGCGAACGCGGCGTCGGCCCGCCGGTCGGCCGGCCGGCGGTCGCGATAGCGTTCGCGCGCGATCAGCGGAGTCGCTCCCCTCGGGTTCGCACGGCGTATGGTGAACTGGAAATCGGTGCCCGGCAGTCGGCCGGGAAACCCGCGGTGCTTCTTCATGGCCGGTCTCCGGATCGCGCCGGACCGCCAAGGGTCGCAAATCTGGGCGGGTCAAGCGGGACAGGCCCTTGGGCCTGCCCCGGTCGCATTACGCGAAATCGCGTATCAGTACTTGCCGCCGTACTTGCCGGTCGACACGGGCTCGACAGTGATCGGCTCGGGCTCGACCACGACGTACTCTTCTTCTTGTTGCGCGCAGGCCGCCGCGAGGGCGACCAGACCGAGAGCGATGACGCTCTTAACTGTGTTCGACATATTTTTCTCCTGTCACTTCCTAGGTGTGATTCAAGGGCAGAGCCCACCCCATGCCCCACTTTCGAGGTTTGGATAGCTTGGGTCCATCCGATCGTGAAGATAATCGAATTCACCAATGATTGATATGAAAACACGCGATTGTAAAGTCCCTGTGGCAGCAAAGCACCACTCCGTCCAGCGCCTGAGCTATGGCCGTCAAGATATTGCGTCACAATCAAAACATTTCCCATATGCAGCGATTCCCCTCGATGCTGAAGGCTTCGAACACCTGCCTGGCGCCGGGGGCGGGCACGCCGAATTCGGTCTCGCGGTCCGCCAGCGAGATCACCAGTTGGCGCGGCTCCGGTCCGAGATCCGCAACCCTTGGCAGTGCGATGACGTCGCAAAGGAAGGCAAGATCGCGCTGGAGCGCGTCGAAATCGCTCTCGTCCGGGTCGAACCCCTCGGAAACAAAGCGAAACCTGTAAACATCTTTCTCGCCTCCGGTGTAGGCGAGCACCTCGTGCAGGTACGCCTCACCCCCGGAGGGAAGGCTGTGCGGCGCGGGGTCTTCGCCCGTCGACGCCGCGAGGTGGACCTGCGCGGTCATGACCTTGCCCCATCGGGGCCGCCACGGCGGACGCCATCGCGCCGGGCGCGCGCCGCCGCGCGCGTCAATGCGTGCGCAGCGCCTCGATCAACTCGTCCTTGGTCATGTCCGAGCGTCCATCGATCCCGATTTCCTGCGCGCGTTCGTAAAGATCGTCGCGGGTCCACTCCTCGTAAGGCGGATTCCCGCCCCCCTTCTTCGAGGGTTTCATCGAATCGTTGGCCTGCGCATTGGCGATGCGCGCGGCCTTCTCCTTGGACGCCCCATCCTCGCGCAGCGATTCGTAGGTGTCTTCGTCCTTGATGCTCGGGTTCTGTGATTTGGCCATGACATGCTCCTTTCGTCACGGCAAACGCCGGGCGGATCATGCGGGTTCCGGGCAGCAGATCACATCGGAATGTTGGCATGCTTCTTCCACGGCGTCTGAACCTTCTTGCCGCGCAGTGACGCAAAGGCGCGGCAGACGCGCTTGCGGGTGGATTGCGGCATGATCACCTCGTCGATGAAGCCGCGCTCGGCGGCGACGAAGGGATTGGCGAAGCGGTCCTCGTAGTCCTGCGCATGTTTCGCGATCTTCTCGGGGTCGTCCGCGTCGGCGCGGTGGATGATCTCGGCCGCCCCCTTGGCGCCCATCACGGCGATCTCCGCGGTGGGCCAGGCATAGTTGAAATCGGCGCGCAGGTGCTTGGACGCCATCACGTCATAGGCCCCGCCATAGGCCTTGCGGGTGATGACCGTCACCTTGGGCACCGTCGACTCGCCGTAGGCGAAGAGCAGCTTGGCGCCGTGCTTGATGACGCCGCCGTATTCCTGCCCGGTGCCGGGCAGGAAGCCGGGCACGTCCACCAGCGTCAGGATCGGGATCTCGAAACAGTCGCAGAACCGCACGAACCGCGCCGCCTTGCGCGAGCTGTCGATGTCGAGACACCCGGCCAGGACCATCGGCTGGTTGGCCACCACGCCCACGGTCTGCCCCTCGAGCCGGATGAAACCGGTGATCATGTTGCGCGCGAACTCGGCCTGGATCTCGTAGAAGTCGCCCTCGTCTGCGAGCTTCTCGATCAGTTCCTTCATGTCGTAGGGCGTGTTCGGGTTGTCGGGGATCAACGTGTCGAGCGACGGCTCGAGCCGGCCGGGCGTGTCGAAGAACGGGCGCACCGGCGGCTTGCCGCGGTTCGAGGCGGGCAGGAAATCGACCAGCCGGCGCACCTCCGCCAGCGCCTCCACGTCATTCTCGAAAGCCGCGTCCGCGACGCTCGACTTGCGGGTGTGGGTGAGCGCGCCGCCCAGCTCCTCGGCGGTGACCTGTTCGTTGGTCACCGTCTTGACCACGTCGGGGCCGGTCACGAACATGTAGGACGTGTCCTTGACCATGAAGATGAAGTCGGTCATCGCCGGGGAATAGACCGCGCCGCCCGCGCAGGGGCCCATGATGACGCTGATCTGGGGCACCACGCCACTGGCGTCGATGTTGCGCTGGAACACCTCGGCATAGCCGGCGAGGCTCGCCACGCCCTCCTGGATGCGGGCGCCGCCGGAATCGTTGATGCCGATCACCGGCGCGCCGTTCTGCATGGCCATGTCCATGATCTTGCATATCTTCTGCGCGTGGGTTTCAGACAGCGACCCGCCGAAGACGGTGAAATCCTGGCTGAACACATAGACCATGCGCCCGTTGATCGTGCCCCAGCCGGTGACCACGCCGTCGCCGTAGGGGCGGCTTTTCTCCATGCCGAAATCGGTGCAGCGATGGGTGACGAACATGTCGAACTCTTCGAAGCTGCCCTCGTCGAGCAGCAACTCGATGCGCTCGCGCGCGGTGAGCTTGCCCTTCTCGTGCTGCGCCTCGATGCGCTTCTCGCCCCCGCCGAGGCGGGCCTGCCCGCGGCGGTCGTCCAGCAGTTGCAGAATGTCCTTCATGGCGCTCCCCTTGCCTGTCGCAGGGTATCTAGCCCGAATGCCACCGGGTCAAAAGCGGATTCGGGCAAATTTGCAAAGCCTGATCCGCGTCATCCGGTAAAACTGCAAACCGGCAAACCGACACGCCCCCGCGATGGACTTCCCGGCAAGGCCGGCTTAGCCAAGATCCATGTCCACCCCGCCCGTCATACGTTTCCTCGATCGCAGCACGCCGCCGCATATCGTGACGCTCATCCTGCTGGCGGGGATCTCGGCGCTGGCGATGAACATCTTCCTGCCAAGCCTGCCCGGCATGACCGACTATTTCGAGACCGAATACCGCTTGATGCAGCTTTCGGTCGCGCTCTACCTCGGGGTGAACGCGGTCTTTCAGATCGTGATCGGACCGATGTCGGACAAGCTCGGCCGCCGGCCGATGGTGCTGGGCGGCATCGTGGTGTTCCTGCTGGCCACCGTGGGCTGCGCGCTGGCGGCCAACGTCACCGTGTTCCTCATCTTCCGCATGACGCAATCCGCCATCGTCGCCGCGATGGTGCTGAGCCGCGCGGTGGTGCGCGACATGGTGCCCCAGGACCAGGCGGCGAGCATGATCGGCTACGTCACGATGGGCATGACCGTAGTGCCGATGGTCGGTCCCGCCATCGGCGGAATGCTCGACGAACAGTTCGGCTGGCAGGCGAGTTTCTGGCTGCTGTTCCTGCTTGGCGCGGTCGTACTCTGGCTGGCGTGGGCGGACATGGGAGAAACGGCGACGCGCAGCGACCACACGCTCGCCCAGCAGTTCCGCGAATATCCGGTTCTCTTCCGCTCGCCCCGTTTCTGGGGCTACGCGATGGCGGCGGCGCTGTCGTCGGGGTCGTTCTTCGCATATCTCGGCGGCGCGCCTTACGTCGGCGACGAGGTGTTCGGCCTGTCCTCCGCCGAGGTCGGCTTCTACTTCGGGGCGCCCGCGATCGGTTATTTCGTCGGTAATTTCATCTCGGGCACGTTCTCGGTGCGCGTGGGCGTCGACCGGATGGTCTATTGGGGCACGCTGATCAACGCCGTGGGCATCTCGATCAACCTCGGGCTGTTTTATCTGGGCCTCGGCAGCGCGCTCAGCTTCTTCGGGCTGATGACCTGCATGGGGCTCGGCAACGGTATGACCATTCCCAACGCGACCGCCGGCGCGCTGTCGGTGCGCCCGCATCTCGCCGGCACGGCGAGCGGCCTGTCCGGCGCGCTGATGATCGGCGGCGGCGCGCTGCTCTCGGCGCTGGCGGGCGTGGTCCTGACCCCCGAGAGCGGCGCGACGCCCCTGCTCTGGCTGATGCTGGTCAGCGGGCTGCTGGCGATCGTTGCGATCGGCGTGGTGATGGCGCGAACCCGGCAGATTGTGCGGCGCTGAGCCCTTGCAAACCCCGCTATGCAAAACTACCCTCGCGGGTGAGCAAAGTTGCAAACCAGCGGAGCGTGACGATGGCGACCAGGAAGCTCTACGCCGGGGCCAAGCTGCGCGAGACGCGCACGCGGCTCGGCCTCACGCAAAAGGACTTCGCCGCGCGGCTGGGCGTGTCGCTGCCCTATCTCAACCAGATGGAGAACAACAACCGCCCCGTAAGCACCACGGTGGTGCTTGCGCTGGCGCAGGAATTCGGCTTCGACGTGACCGAACTGGGCAGCGGCGACGCCGAACGCATGGTCAGCGACATGCGCGAGGCGCTGGCCGACCCGGTCTTCAGCGATCCGCCGCCGCTTGCTGATCTGCGGCTGGCGGCGGCCAACGCGCCCGCCCTCGCGCGCGCCTTCCTCGAACTCCACGGCGCCTACAAGCAGACGCATGAGCGCCTCGCGTCGCTCGACGAGGCGCTGGGGCGCGACGACGCGCAGACCCAGCAGAGTCCCTGGACCGAGGTGCGCGACTTCTTTCACTACTGCGACAACTACATCGACGCGGTGGACCGCGCCGCGGAACGGTTCGGCGACAGCGGCGCGCCGGGAGAAACGATGCGCGACGTGACCCGCGCGCGGCTTTCGGAGATCGGAATTTCCGTGGCCCTGACCGACGCGGGCAAGCTGCGCCATCTCGACCGGCGCGGCGGGGTGCTCTACCTGTCCTCGCGCGCGGCGCCCGAGACGCAGACCTTCCAGATGCTGATGCAACTGGCGTTGCTGACGCGGGATTCGCTGTTCGAGGCGACGCTCGACCTCGCGCGGTTCCAGTCGGGCGCGGCCCGCGACATCGCCAAGATCGGGCTGGCCAACTACTACGCCGGCGCCGCGATGATGCCCTACGCCGCCTTCCTCGCCGCCGCGCAGGAGTGCCGCCACGACCTCGAGATCCTCGCCAACCGCTTCGGTGCCTCGATCGAGCAGGTGGCGCACCGCCTCTCGACCCTGCAACGCCCCGGCGCCAAGGGGGTGCCGTTCTTCTTCGTGCGGGTGGACCAGGCCGGCACGATCACCAAGCGGCACTCGGCCACGCTCCTGCAATTCGCGCGCTACGGCGGGGCCTGCCCCTTGTGGAACGTGCACCGCGCATTCGAAACGCCGGGCCGCTTCCTGCGGCAACTGGCGCAGACGCCGGACGGGGTGCGCTATATCAGCCTTGCGCGGGACGTGTCCAAACCGGGCGGCTCCTTCGGCGCGCCGGTGCGCAGGTTCGCCATCGCCTTGGGCTGCGAGGTGAAACACGCCGGCTCGCTCGTCTATGCCGACGATCTCGACCTCTCCAACCCCGCCGCCTATGAACCGATCGGCATTTCCTGCCGCATCTGCGAACGCACGGACTGTCACCAGCGTTCGGTCCCGCCGCTGGAGCGCCGCCTGCGGGTGGACCCGGACGCGCGCGGGGTGCTGCCCTACGAGGTGGGGTGACGGGAGGGGAAATGGGCGAGTGACGGTCCGGGGGCTCAATCAGCAGCCGCCTGTCGCCCTTTTCGGCACGCATTTCGAAACGCTGGCCCCGCCACCGCAGCCGGCAGCACCTACACCGGGCCGAAGCAGGTGATCCTTGTAGATGCACAGACAATCTTCGATCTCCGCCGCCGACAGAGGTTCGAATTCGGCAGGCAGGTCGGCCTTGTCGATCCACCCTCCTGAAAACCCGAATACTTTCGCGCCGGTGCGCGCGCCGGCGTGAAGGTATATCTTCTCCGGCTCAAGACGGCGATACGCACCGATCCGGTGACTGATATCGTAGATTGCGAGCGGACCGATTCCGCGGATCGGCGCTATCGCTGCCGACACGACCGAATATAGTTCGCCGAAGTTGCGGGCCGCTTCCACCCGAGCCTCTTCACTAAGCAACTTTCGACCCGCTTCATCCAAGGTTGCATGGGATATTCGACACTGATGCGGGTGTCTCTTGCCATTCAACAGCACGGAACGCGCTGCGACCTCCATAGCCTCCGTCAAGGTCGGTCGTTCCGCGTAGAACTTCATTTCACTCTGTTTGTGCGGTCGGACTTCTTTTATGTAATGGTCGACACAGGCTTTGACGTTCATTGCATATCCTCCAACAGCCCCCCGCTGCATCACTCCCCGCGCGGGAAGCGCTGGTTTTCCTCCACCACGTTCAGGTCCATGTGGTTGCGCATGTAGCGTTCGGACGCCCTCTGCAGCGGCTGGTAGTCCCACGGGTAATAGCCGCCCTTGCGCAGCGCATCGTAGACCACCCAGCGGCGCGCCTGGCTTTCGCGCACCTGCGCGTCGAACGCCGCGAGATCCCAGCGCGCCCGCGCCTCGGCGTCGAACTGCGCGAGCGTTTCGGCATGGGCCGGGTCGTCCGCGAGGTTGGTCAACTCGTGGGGGTCGGCCTCCAGGTCGAAGAGCTGGTCGGGGTCGAGCGCGCAGCGGTTGAATTTCCATTTGCCGTGGCGCAGCGACACCAGCGGCGCATAGGACGCCTCGGCTGCGTATTCCATCGCGACGGGCGCCTCGCGCCCCTCTCCGCGGCCCAGCGGCAGAAGGCTCTGACCCTCGGTCCAGGGCGCGATGCCGGCCATGTCGGCGCCCGCGAGGTCGCACAGCGTCGGGCAGACGTCGATGGTGCTCACCGGCGCCTCGACCCGCCCCGGCGCCATGCCCGGCGCGGCGATCATCAGCGGCACCCGCAACGAGCCCTCGAAGAAGCTCATCTTGAACCACAGCCCCCGCTCGCCCAGCATATCGCCGTGATCGGACAGGAAGACGACGATGGTGTTCTCCGCCTGCCGCGTGCCCTCGAGCGCCTCCATGATCCCGCCGACATGCGCGTCGAGATAGGAGATGTTGGCGAAATAGGCGCGGCGCGAGCGGCGGATATCCTCTTCTGTGATGTCGAAGTTGCGCCAGTCGTTGGCGTCGAAGATGCGCTGCGAATGCGGGTCGTGGTGATCGTATTGCATCGCCGGGATCTCGGGGAGCAGATGCTCGCAATCCTCGTAGAGATCCCAATATTTCCGCCGCGCGACGTACGGGTCGTGCGGGTGGGTGAACGAAACCGTCAGACACCAGGGCCGCGCGTCATGCCCGCGCCCGAGATCGTAGATCTTGCGTGTGGCGTGATAGGCGACCTCGTCGTCATATTCCATCTGGTTGGAAATCTCGGCCACCCCCGCCCCGGTCACCGAGCCAAGGTTGTGATACCACCACTCGATCCGCTCTCCGGGCTTGCGATAGTCGGGCGTCCAGCCGAAATCGGCCGGGTAGATATCGGTCGTCAGCCGCTCCTCGAACCCGTGAAGCTGGTCGGGACCGACGAAGTGCATCTTGCCCGAGAGGCTGGTCTGATACCCCGCGCGCCGAAGGTGGTGCGCGTAGGTGGGAATGTCGGCGGCGAACTCGGCGGCGTTGTCGTAGACGCGGCTGCGCGAGGGCAGGAGCCCGGACATGAACGACGCCCGCCCCGGCGCGCAGAGCGGGCTCGCCGTGTAGGCGTTGGCGAAGCGGGTCGAGCGCTCGGCCAGCGCGCGCAGGTTGGGCGCATGCAGCCACTCGGCCGGGCCGTCGGGAAACAGCGTGCCGTTCAACTGGTCGACCATGAGGATGAGGATGTTGGGATGCGTCATTGGCCTGCGCCCTCCTGCGGTGCGCCGGGCCGATGCCCCGGCGGCTTTCATGCGGCACTTAACTTTTCGTTGACTCATCCGTCAATGACAACCAACGTCTTCGGATGACGCGTTCGGCGCGCCTCGTAATCGCATGACAAGGCGACACTTTACGAGGTCGCCGGCAGGTCGGCGCCCGGCTCTTGCGACGGGCGCAACCTCCGAAGTCGCGACGATCCGGCCATGATCCACTGGCCGGCGCCGAGGCGGGTCGCTATAGTATAAACGCAAACAATCAGGGAGAAACTGATATGACACTTGTTAAAGGCGGCATGTTCGACCGCCGCGGATTTCTGAAAACCACCGCCGTGGCCGCCGCCGCGTCGGCCCTGCCCCTTGGCGGCGCGATGGCCGAACCCAAGCGCGGCGGCCATCTGCGCGTCGCCAAGGGCCATGGCCAGACCACCGACACGCTCGACCCCGGCCAGTGGGAAAACGGCTACATGATCGCGCTGAGCTTCGGCGTGCACGGCCGGCTGACCGAGGTGGCGCAGGACGGCAGCGTCCAGCCCGAGCTCGCCGAAAGCTGGGAGGCCTCCGATGACGCCTCGGAATGGCGCTTCAAGCTGCGCAAGGGCGTGACCTTCCATTCCGGCAAGCCCGTGACCGTCGAGGATGTGGTCGCGTCCATCAACCATCACCGCGGCGAGGATTCCACCTCGGCCGCCGGTCCTATCGTGGCGCCCATCCAGGAGCTCACGACCGAGGGCGACGACACCGTTATCTTCAAGCTCGACGGGGGCAACGCCGACTTCCCGTTCATCCTGACCGATTACCACCTCGCGATCTGCCCGGCCAAGGAAGGCGGCGGAATCGACTGGAAATCGGGTGACGGCTGCGGCGCCTACGTGCTCAAGGATTTCAATGCCGGCGTTTCCTCGCAGTTCGAGCGCAATGAGAACCACTGGCGCGACGATGTCGGCTGGTTCGACAGCATCGAAACGCTGGTCGTCGTCGACCAGAACGCGCGCACGACCGCGCTCGTCTCGGGCGACGTTCACGCGATCGACAAGGTCGATCTCAAATCCGCCGGCCTCCTGGAGCGCAACAAGGCGATCAAGATCGAATCCATCGCCGGGACGCAACACTACACCTTCGCGATGACGGTCACCAAGGATCCGTTCACCGACAACAACATCCGCCAGGCGCTGAAATACGCAATCAACCGCGAGGAACTGGTCGAGAAGATCCTGTTCGGTTACGGCTCGGTCGGCAACGACCACCCGATCGGACCGGGACAGCGCTATTTCAACAGTGAACTTGAACAGAAGGTCTATGACCCGGACAAGGCCAAGTGGTATCTGAAAGAGGCCGGCGTCGACAGCGTGTCGGTCCAGCTTTCCGCCTCGGACGCCGCCTATCCCGGCGCGGTCGACGCGGCCGTTCTCTACCAGGCTTCGGCCAAGACCGCCGGCATCAACATCGACGTCAAGCGCGAGGCCAATGACGGCTACTGGTCCGACATCTGGATGAAGAAACCGTTTACCGCGGTCTACTGGGGCGGTCGTCCCGTCGAGGACCAGATGTTCGCCACCGCCTACAAATGCGGCGCCGACTGGAATGACACCTTCTGGTGCAACGAGCGTTTCGAGGAACTGATGGTCAAGGCGCGCGCCGAACTCGACGACGCCAAGCGCCGCGAGATGTATTTCGAGATGCAGGACATCCTCGCCAACCAGGGCGGCGCGATCATCCCGATGTTCGCCAACTACGTCTTCGCCATCACCGACAAGATCGGGCATGGCGAATACGCCTCGAACTGGGACATGGACGGAGAGCGCTGGATGGAGCGCTGGTGGTTCGCGTAAACCACGCCCCGCCGTCACGGCAAAGGGAACCCCGGCGCGGCGCGCCGGGGTTTTTTCATGCCCGCGCGTCGGGCGCCTTCAGTATTTCGTCTGGTGAAAGGCCGGCGTGATCGCCCGGCGCTTGAGCACCGACTCGCGCCAGGTGATGAAGCTGACCGATCCCACGATCACCAGTCCGCCGAGAATCACGAACGGATCCACCCCCTCGCCGAAGACCAGCGCGCCCAGCAGCACCGCCCAGACCAGTTGCAGAAAGGTGACCGGCTGCGTCACGGTGAGCGGCGCCGCGCGGAACGCCAGCGTCATGGTGAAATGCCCCGCGGTCGCGAAACAGGCGACGCCGAAGAGGATCAGCACCTCGGTCCATGTCGGCGTGACCCAGTGCAGCCACGCCAGCGGCGCCAGCCCGATCGTGACGGTGATCGACAGCATGCCCACCACCACGGCGGGCGAGCAGTCGTCGCTCACGATCTTGGCCAGAAGGTAGGACGCGCCGAAGAACATCGCCACGAACAGCATCGCCACATGCCCCGGCCCGACCTCCTGAAAGCCCGGGCGCAAGATGATGAGCGTGCCCACCAGCGCCGCCCCGATCGCCATGACCCGCCGCAGGGCGAGCGTCTCGCCCAGGAAGAACGCCGCCCCGAGCGTCACGTAAATCGGCGACAGGTAGTTCATCGCCGTGACATCCGCGAGCGGCATGCGCGCCATCGCGAAGAACCACAGGATCACCCCGGCGGTATGCGCGGCGCCGCGCGCGGCGAAAATCCCGATCCGCCGGCGGGTGAACCGCGTGCGCAGGATCGAACGGGCCATCGGGATCAGGAACGCGAGCCCGAGGAAATACCGCAGAAAGGCCGCCTGGGTCGCGGGCACGTCGGTGCCCAGCACCTTGACGAGCGCGGTGACCCCCACGAAACACCCGCCCGTGACGATCATCCAGAAGACGCCCCAGCCGGGCCGGGAATTCGGGACAGTATCCATGGCGCGCAGAAAAGGCCACCGCGCGCGGAATGTCGAGCCTCTGCGAATATGTCTGCACAAAATCTTTTGATGTTCCCCATTTACCCGCTCTGACGGCGCCTGCCCCGGCGCAACCTCCGCCGCGCCGACGCCGCCCTCTGGACAATCGCGCCGCGCGCGGTGCAAATGCCCGAATGGACCTGCACGCCCGCTATCCCGGCCTGGCCGATCTCAAGGCCCGCGCCCGCGCCCGCCTGCCCCGCTTCGTCTGGGAATATCTCGACAGCGGTACGGGGGCCGAACGCACGCGCCACGCGAACGAGGCGGCGCTGGCCGAGGTCACGCTCATGCCGTCGATCCTGCATGGCGAATTCGCCCCCGACCTCTCGACCGAGCTCTTGGGTCGCACGCTTCCCCTGCCCTTCGGGATCGGCCCGGTGGGCATGTCCGGCCTCGTCTGGCCGGACGCCGAACGCCACCTCGCCCGCGCCGCGGCTGAGGCAGGCGTTCCCTACACGCTCTCGACCGTCGCCAGCCAGACGCCCGAGGACGTGGCGCCGGAGCTGGGCGAGCATGGATGGTTCCAGATGTATCCGCCGCGCGATCCCGAGATCCGCGCCGACATGCTGAACCGCGCCCGCGCCGCGGGGTTCTCGACGCTGGTGCTCACGGTCGATGTGCCGGTCGCGTCGCGGCGCGAACGGCAGGTGCGCTCGGGCCTCACACAGCCGCCGCGCCTCACCCCGCGCCTTCTGGCGCAGGTGGCGACGCGCCCCGCATGGGCGCTCGGCATGGCGCGGATGGGGATGCCGCGGATGCGGATGATCGACGGCTACGCCGGCGAAACCAGCGGCCTGCCCTCGACCCAGCACGCGGGCTACCTGCTGCGCACCTCGCCCGACTGGGATTACCTGCGCTGGCTGCGCGACGCCTGGGAGGGGCCGTTCATCGTCAAGGGCGTGCTCGACCCCGCGTTCGTGCCGCGCCTGGAAAAGGCCGGAGTGGACGCGATCTGGATTTCCAACCACGGCGGGCGGCAGTTCGACGCCGCCCCCGCCACCGTCGACGCGCTCCCGGCCCTGCGCGCGGCGACCGATCTGCCCATCCTCTTCGATGGCGGCGTGGGCGGGGGGCTCGACATGCTGCGCGCGATCGCGCTTGGCGCCGATTTCGTGATGATGGCGCGCCCCTGGCATTACGCGCTCGCCGCGCTCGGCCCGGATGGGCCCGCCCACCTGGCCGAGACGCTGCGGCTCGACCTCGTCTCGAACATGGGGCAGCTTGGCGCGCATCGGCTGCGCGACGTGCGCGAGCGGCTTTGCCGCGGATAAGGCGCGCGAATGTCGCACCATGTCACAGCTTGCGCGGAAAATGACGCCGCAACGCGGCGATCTTGCGTTAGACCATGTGGCAAAACCAAAGAATCGCCAGAGGGACCTCCATAGATGACGCAATTCGGGAAAATCCTGATCGCCAACCGGGGCGAGATCGCGATCCGCATCATGCGTGCGGCCAACGAGATGGGCAAGCGCACGGTCGCCGTCTTCGCCGAAGAGGACAAGCTCAGCCTGCACCGCTTCAAGGCGGACGAGGCGTATCGCATCGGCGAAGGGCTCGGCCCGGTCGCCGCTTACCTGTCGATCGAGGAAATCATCCGCGTCGCCCGCGAAAGCGGCGCCGACGCGATCCATCCGGGCTATGGCCTATTGTCGGAAAATCCCGATTTCGTCGATGCCTGCGCCGCCGCCGGCATCGCCTTCATCGGCCCGAAGGCGGAAACCATGCGCGCCCTTGGCGACAAGGCGAGCGCGCGGCGCGTCGCGCAGGAGGCCGGCGTGCCGGTCATCCCCGCCACCGAGGTGCTGGGCGACGACATGGACGAGATTCGCCGCCAGGCCGCCGAGGTGGGCTATCCCCTGATGCTCAAGGCGTCCTGGGGCGGCGGCGGCCGGGGCATGCGCCCGGTGATGTCCGAGGACGAACTGGCCGAGAAGGTGATGGAGGGCCGGCGCGAGGCCGAGGCCGCCTTCGGCAACGGCGAGGGCTACCTTGAGAAGATGATCACCCGCGCGCGCCACGTGGAGGTGCAGATCCTCGGCGACAAGCACGGCGGCATGTATCACCTGTTCGAGCGGGATTGCTCGGTCCAGCGCCGCAACCAGAAGGTCGTCGAACGCGCGCCCGCACCCTATCTTTCGGAGGCCCAGCGCGCCGAGATCTGCGACCTCGGTTACCGCATCTGCAAGCACGTGAATTACGAATGCGCCGGCACGGTCGAGTTCCTCATGGACATGGAGACCGATAATTTCTACTTCATCGAAGTGAACCCCCGCGTGCAGGTCGAGCACACCGTGACCGAGGAAGTCACCGGCATCGACATCGTGCAGGCGCAGATCCGCATCGCGGAGGGCGCGACGATCCAGGAGGCGACCGGCAAGGCGTCACAGGAGGACGTGCGCCTGAACGGTCACGCGCTCCAGACCCGGATCACGACGGAAGACCCGCAAAACAACTTCATCCCCGATTACGGCCGCATAACCGCCTACCGGTCGGCCACCGGCATGGGCATCCGGCTGGACGGCGGGACGGCTTATGCGGGGGGCGTCATCACGCGCTTCTATGACAGCCTGCTGGTCAAGGTCACGGCCCACGCGCAGACGCCCGAGGCGGCCATCGCCCGGATGGACCGCGCATTGCGCGAATTCCGCATCCGGGGCGTTTCCACCAATATCGCCTTCGTCGAGAACCTGCTGAAGCATCCCACTTTCGTCGGCAACGAATACACCACCAAGTTCATCGACGAGACGCCCGAACTGTTCCAGTTCAACAAGCGGCGCGACCGGGGCACGAAGGTTCTCACTTACATCGCCGACATCACCGTGAACGGCCACCCCGAGACCAAGGACCGCCCCCGCCCGCGCGACGACCTGAAGGACCCGCGCCCGCCCGCCCTGCGCGCGGAGCCGATGATGGGCACGCGCAACCTGCTGGAACAGAAGGGGCCGCAGGCGGTGGCCGACTGGATGAAGAAGCAGAAGCGCCTGCTGATCACCGATACGGCCATGCGCGACGGACACCAGTCGCTGCTGGCGACGCGGATGCGCAGCCACGACATGATCAAGGTCGCACCCGTCTACGCCGCGAACCTGCCGCAGCTCTTCTCGGTGGAATGCTGGGGCGGCGCCACCTTCGACGTGGCCTATCGCTTCTTGCAGGAATGTCCGTGGCAACGGCTGCGCGATCTGCGTGCGGCGATGCCCAACATCATGACGCAGATGCTGCTGCGCGCGTCCAACGGCGTGGGCTACACCAATTACCCCGACAACGTGGTGCAGGAATTCGTGCGCGTCGCGGCGCGGACCGGCGTGGACGTGTTCCGCGTGTTCGATTCGCTCAACTGGGTGGAAAACATGCGGGTCGCGATGGACGCCGTGATCGACAGCGAAAAGGTCTGCGAGGCGTCGATCTGCTACACCGGCGACATCCTCGACCCGGATCGCGCGAAATATGACCTGAAGTATTATGTCGGCATGGCCAAGGAACTCGAGGCCGCGGGCGCGCATGTGCTGGGGCTCAAGGACATGGCGGGGCTGCTGAAACCGGCGGCCGCGCGCGCGCTGATCCGCGCGCTGAAGTCCGAAGTCGGCCTGCCGATCCATTTCCACACGCATGATACGGCCGGGATCGCGTCTGCGTCGATCCTCGCCGCCGCCGATGCCGGCGTCGATGCGGTCGATTGCGCGATGGACGCGCTTTCGGGCAACACGTCCCAGGCGACGCTCGGCACCATCGTCGAGGCATTGGCGCATTCGGAACGCGACACCGGGCTCGATATCGGCGCGGTGCGCGAGATTTCCGATTACTGGGACGCGGTGCGCGCCCATTACGCCGCGTTCGAATCCGGGATGCAGGCGCCGAGTTCCGAGGTCTACCTGCACGAAATGCCCGGCGGACAGTTCACCAATCTCAAGGCGCAGGCGCGCAGCATGGGGCTCGAGGATCGCTGGCCCGAGGTGGCGCAGACCTACAGGGCCGTGAACGAAATGTTCGGCGATATCGTCAAGGTCACGCCAAGCTCCAAGGTGGTGGGCGACATGGCGCTGATGATGGTGAGCCAGGGCCTCAGCCGCGCGGATGTCGAGGACCCGGCCCGCGACGTGGCCTTCCCCGATTCGGTCGTGGACATGATGCGCGGCAATCTCGGCCAGCCGCCGGGCGGCTTTCCGCCCGCGCTGGTTAAAAAGGTGCTGAAGGACGAAAAGCCGCTGACCGAGCGCCCCGGCAAGCGCCTCGCGCCCGTCGATCTCGAGGCCGAGCGCGCGGGCCTGAGCAAGGAGTTGGAGGGCAAGCCGGTCGATGACGAGGATCTGAGCGGGTATCTCATGTATCCGAAGGTCTTCCTCGATTACATGGGCCGCCACCGCATCTACGGACCTGTGCGCACCCTGCCGACGCGCGCCTTCTTCTACGGGATGGAACCCGGCGAGGAGATCACAGCCGAGATCGACCCCGGCAAGACGCTGGAAATCCGCCTTCAGGCGGTGGGCGAAACGACCGAGGAGGGCGACGTGCGCGTGTTCTTCGAACTCAACGGCCAGCCGCGCGTGGTGCGGGTGCCGAACCGGCTGGTAACGTCGCAGACGGCGGCGCGCCCCAAGGCCGAACCCGGCAATCCAGACCATGTCGGCGCCCCCATGCCCGGCGTGGTGGCGAGCGTCGGCGTAAGCGCGGGCCAGAAGGTCAGCGCCGACGACCTGCTGCTGACCATCGAGGCGATGAAGATGGAAACCGGCATCTACGCCGAACGCGACGCCACGGTGAAGGCGGTGCGCGTCGCGCCGGGCGGGCAGATCGACGCCAAGGACCTGCTGATCGAATTCGAGGGCGACTGACATGCCGCTACGGGGCCTGCGCAAGATCATCGTGCTGACGGACCTGCATTTCATGCCCGAAGGCGGGCGGATCGGCCATCTCGACCCCGCCGCCCGGTTCCGCGCGGTGCTGGGCCACGCGCTGACCCATCAGAGCGATGCGGAGCGGATCATCATCACCGGCGACCTTGCCCATCACGGGCGCGCGGAGGAATACGCGCGGCTGCGCGCCGCGCTTGCCGACTGCCCCCTGCCCGTTCACCTGACGCTCGGCAACCACGACCGGCGCGCGGCGTTCCGCGCCGCCTTCCCGGGTGCGCCCTGCGACGATGCGGGCTTCGTGCAGCAGGTAATCGACAGCGGCGATGTGCGGCTCATCCTCCTCGACACGCTCGACGAGGATGCGGCGATCGAACACTCGGGGCGGCTCTGCGCCGAGCGGCTCGATTTTCTCCAGAGCGCGCTGGCGGGCGCCGGTGGGCGGCGCGTGGTGATCTTCATGCATCACCCACCCGTCGACGTGGGCTTTGACGCGATGGACGCCATCGGCCTTGCGGACAAGGAAGCGTTTCGCGCGACGCTCGCGCGCCATGGCGCCGTGTCGCAGATCGTCGCCGGGCACGTCCACCGGACCATTCACGGCAGCGTGGCGGGCATTCCCGTCAGCGTGCTGAAAAGTCCCTGTCACCAGTCGCCGATGATGGGGCCGGGGACGGACACCCACGCCTCGGTCGATGAGCCCGGCGCCTATGGAATCGTCTGGTTGCATGACGGCGGCGTGATCGTGCATAGCGAGGACGTGGACGTGCCGCACCGGCGGCTGCTCAGCTACGCGTGATCCGGATGAGCGCTTGCGGCGCGCCGGAAGGCTTGCAGGGGGCGCTGCCCCATGGCGTTGAATTTGCGAGAAAATTCAACGCGCCCCCGGGATATTTGGAGCAAGAAGAAGCGACGGGAAATAAAATCGCCACACCTGTGCAGTTTGCCCTTGCCAGCACGGCGCAGAGTTTATATCTCCGCGTTACCCAAGGATGCGGGTGTAGCTCAGGGGTAGAGCGTTACCTTGCCAAGGTAAATGTCGTGAGTTCGAATCTCATCACCCGCTCCAAACTTTTCCAGAAGTATCAGTGCCGTAGGCTTGGCCGTTGAGCGGATGCGCCGGAACCGATGCCCCGCCCGCGACGTTGGGTTCCGGGCTGGAGATTTGCGGGAGACATATCATGGGCGCGATCCGGGCACCCGGCGGTCGGACGATCTGGCAAAAGAACGGGCCGCGGCATGCCCGTGGCGTCTGAAAAGCGCATGGCGCGCCGCAACCAACGGGACGCATCACAGGCCGCCGAGTCGGACAGTATGCGCGCGCGCCGGCCCGGCGATCTCGGGTGGCGGACATGGTGGCGGGTCGCCGGGCGGGTCCTACGGCAGGCGGATGAACGCAACCTCGGGCTGATAGCCGCCGGGGTCGCCTTTTACGCGCTGTTGTCGATCTTTCCGGGGCTGGCGGCGTTGATCGCGCTGTGGGGGTATTTCGCCGATCCCGTGATGATCAGCGAACAGATGGGCATCGCCAAGCAGCTGTTGCCCGCGGAGGCGTTCACGATCCTGAACGACCAGACAAGCAAGCTCATCGCCGCCAACAATTCGACGTTGCAGCTGACCAGTCTCATATCCATCCTGCTGGCGATCTGGACCGCGCGCAACGGGGTTGCGGCGCTGATCCGGGGGATGAATTCGATCTACCGCGAGAGGCACCGCCCCAACCCGATCCGCCGCTACGCCGTGGCGATCCTGCTGACCGCGGTGCTGATCATCGTCGGGCTGTTCGCCTTTGCCTCGGTGGTGGTTCTGCCGGGGGTCTTTGCGCTCTTGGTCGTGACGCCGCTCACGGGCGCGCTGCTCGTGCTGGTGAAGTGGGTCGTGGTCCTCGCGGTGGTGTTCTTCGGCATCTGCCTGCTCTACCGCTACGGCCCCAACCGGCGGGGCGCGCGGGTGGCGTGGCTCACGCCAGGGGCGTTTCTATCGCTGTTCTGCTGGGCGGCGGGGTCGGCGGCCTTTACGCTCTATTTGCAGAACTTCGGGCGTTTCAACGAGGTTTACGGCTCGCTCGGGGCGGTGGTTGCCTTGCTCTTCTGGTTCTATCTCAGCGCCTATATCGTGCTGCTCGGCGCGCAGTTGAACGCCGAACTGGAGCTGAGCACCGCCCGCGACACGACCATCGGCGCGGACGCGCCGCCGGGGCTGCGCCACGCGTTCGTCGCCGATCATGTCGTGGGCAGCGACGGCGGAACCCGGATCGCCGAGGAGACGCGCGCCGAGCCGAAGACCCCTGCCGGCATAGCAGAGCCCTGAACGCCGCCCCGCGTCAGCCGTGCTTTCCGATGACCTCGTCGCCGTCGAAAATGTCCAGCAGCGCCAGCACGGTGACCAGCACCGGGATCGCGACGATCCCGCCGATCGGTCCCCAGAGCCAGAGCCACACCACCAGCGACACGAAGACCAGCAGCGGGTTGACCGAGATGTTGCGCCCGACAAGCGTCGGCGTCACGAACTGGCCTTCGATCATGTTGAGACACAGGAAGATCAGCGGCGGCACGACGGCGAACAGGCCGTTGAACGCCACCACGCCCGCGACAAGAAGCCCGGCCGTCACCGTCATCGGCCCGAGATAGAGGATATAGTTGAGTCCCGCCGCCACCGCGCCCCAGACGATCGGCGCCGGAAGCCCGATCAGCGCCAGCGCCCCCGCCAGCGCCGCGCCCAGCGCCAGGTTGATGAGCGTGATGGTGAAGAAATAGCGCGAGACCAATATTTCCGCGGTGCGAAAACGGTCGCGGATGCGGTCGGCCTGTTCGCGCGTGCGCCCCGACCAGTGCGAAATCCAGTCGTAGATGCCCGCCCGCGTGAGCAGAAAGAAGAACAGCGTGCCCAGAAAGATCAGGGCCTGCGCCAGGATGACGGGCGCGAAGAACAGAGCGTCGGTGAGGTTGGGAACGCTTTTCGCCACGTCACCCTCTTCGCCGCCCGCCGCCTTGGCCGCGCCGTTGGAGGTTCCGAGCGCCTGCTCGACCTCCTTGTTCACCTCGTCGAGACCGCGGATCAAGCCGCGCAGCTCTTCAACGAAGTAGCGCAGTTCGAAGCGGATCCTGGGCATGGCGTCGGTCAGCCGCCAGATCAGCGGCTCGATCAGGAAGGCGATGACCGCGAACAGCAATACGAAGACGACCAGCACCCCCGCCGAGACGAGGCCGCGCGGCAGCCCCATCCGCTCCATCGCCTGGGCGAGCGGCGACAGGATGACGCCCACCACCACCGCCAGCGTCATCGGCGCGAATATGTTCTCGCCGATCTTGAGCGCGGCGAACCCGGCGATGAGCGCGATCAGCACGACCGCGGTACGCAATATGTTATCTCGTTCGGAAGAGAGCGGCATCGGCAACGTCTTTCATGCGGAATCAGGCGGCAGGATCGGCGCCGGGCGCGGACAGTTTCATCAAATCAGCGGGCGTTTCATCATCTCCCGCTTTTCATCCAGCAGGCCCATTTCGCACAGTTTGCCATAGGAAAGGATTTTCAGCGTTCCGTTGCGCCATTCGGCGATTCCGCGTTCGCGCAGTTTCTTGAGCGACTTGTTCGTATGGACAAGCGACAGGCCGAGCGCATCGGCAAGATCCTGCTGCTTGTAGGGCAGCTTCATCACGCCATTCTGCGCGAGGCCGAGGGATTCGCCACGATCATGCAGCCGCACGAAAGCCCGCGCGATGCGGGCCAGTCCGTTCATGTGTCCGATGACGACAAGGCTTTCACCGAGAAAATGCTCTTCGACAGCCGCAAGCCACGTCAGGTCAAACGCGCGCTCTGGATGGTCGCGGAACAGCCCCCAGAGCGTGCGTCGGTCGAAAACGCAGAGCACCATGTCCGTGCTGGCCTCGACCGAATGCTTCATCTCGCGCATGACGCCGGCCTGGAGCCCGATAAAATCACCAGGCATCACAAAGCTGATCACCTGCCGTTCGCCGTTTTCCAGCATCTTGTAGCGCAGCCCCATGCCGTCGAGCACGGTATAGAGCTGCGGACTGCTTGACCCTTCCAACATCAGCGTGGTGCCCGGCTCCACCTTGAGCTCGCCGGCCTTGAACTCCTGCATGAAAGCGAGTTCGCATTCGGACATTTCCACGAAGACGTCCCGCTTTCGCAGCGGACAGTTGATGCATTTGGTTGGCATGACGCCCCCTGTCCCATATGTCATAATTTAATGCGTTGACCGAGGATTTGTTCCATGATCCTCTTGCCTAGAGGGAAATTCAAATGTCGAACTTGGATGGTTGCGCCGTGAAAGAACCGCCTGACTGTCTGCCAGATTCCGTGCCGACGCCCACCTATGTCGTGCTCGAGACCAACCCGATCATCGCGGCCGACCTGTGCGGCACGATCGAATCATGCGGGCATTGCCGCGTCGTGCACGTCACGGATATCCGCGCGCTCGGATCGGCATTGCAGGACATATCGCAGGTGCGGGTGGCGTATCTCGAATTGAAGCGCCCGGAACTGGAACAATCCGGGATCGGCGCGCTGCTGCGCGATCGCGGGGCGCATATTGTGCTCACCATCGGCGAAGCCGATGGCGACGCGACGCGCCACCCGAAGGTGAGCGTGCTGCCGCGCCCCTTCACCGAGCAGATGATCCTCCAGTCGCTTGCCGAGGTCTCCGCCGACTGAGGACTCTGCGCGCGGCGGCGGCCCGGCCTCGCCCGCCGCTGGGGCGGGCTTGGCCATTTCTTGCCGATGACGACGCGCGCCCCGAAGGGCCGGCGCGAAGCGGCGCAACCCGGCATCCGACCCAGCTATGGCTGCCGCTTCCGCGAAACGCCCGAAGCCGCCCGCGCGCCGGCCGACGGTTGAGGTGTCGCCTCAAGCGCGCGCGACTCGCGGTTAACGGTTGTCAGCTTGAAGCGAATCGCGCCTCGGTATAAAATTTCCCCGGTAGATTAGTTCCATATTCAACTCGCTTGCGGGCCGGCGCAATATTGTTCACACGCGTCGCGCCGTGTTCTCTGCAGGTCGAAACCGCTTCTTCCGGGTGCGATGTTTTCGGCGCGCCCGTGTAATTTCTGCACGGAGGCTCAGGGGACATTCATGGATATTTCGGCGCGACGACAGCAGCCATGCGATCTTCCCCGGGTCTTTGTCGCAAGCAACGTCAAGCTGGTGATGGAGGGGCTGCACCTGCAACTGGGCCGGTGCGACAAGATCGCGCTTCTGGGCCGTGGCCGGCTCAATGCGCGGACCGCCGCGCGGATCAACGAGAACGCCGCCGACGTGGTCGTGCTCGACGTCGGCTCGGCGGGGTCCGGCAAGTTCGCCAGGACGCTCTGCGGCACGAGCCGAGCCGTTCCAATGGTCGGCGTCGCCATCGGCAGCACCCGGCATGACATCGCGGATTGGGCGGAACTGGGCGTCAAGGGATTCGTCGACGATTCCGGGTCGATCGAGGATGTCGTGGACGCCATCGAACGGGTGGCGCGCGGCGAGTTCTCAAGCTCGCCGCAGACCACCGCCCAGCTTGTCACGCGGCTGATCGAGCGGGTCGAACGCCGCCTGTCCCCCGAGGGTGCGCGCCAGCTCACCCCGCGCGAGACGCAGATCCTCTTCAACCTTGAGCGCGGCGCCACCAACAAGGAGATCGCCCGGCGGCTGGGGATCAGCCCGGCGACCGTCAAGAACCACGTTCACCGCGTCCTCGAGAAGCTCGAAGTGCGACGCCGCCAGGAAGCCGGCGCGATCGCGAGATCCGGGCGCATCTGACGCGCGGCCCCCCGACGGCGACGGGGGCGCCATGGACCATCCCGAATGAGAAAACCCGCCCCGGCCCGTGCTGCACGGGCCTTTTTTCATGTGCGCGCTGCGATGGTCCGGACCGGTTGGCCCGGACCGTTGGCCCCTGCCCCATGGACCGCCGCGGGCCGGACGGTTCAGGGCGGAATCCGATCCCTTCGGTCCATGGCGCGGTGTGCGGCGATGGCGCAGCATGGGGCGGCACTGGAGGACGTCATGACTGCATTACCGCTCAGGGTATTGGCCGACCGGATTGCACCGATGCACTGGACATTGGTCAAAGAGGCGATTGCGCGCTGCGAAAACGCAAAGGTCGTTGCCCATGACGTCGCCCCAGAAAACATGGAAACCGCCCTCAGAAATCATGCGCCGGACGTGCTGATCCTCGGCGCGCAGGTCGCGCCCGCGCAACGTGCGCTGCTTGAGGATTGGCTGCAAGGCGGGTGGTCCCGCCGCAAGGTCATCACGCTCTTTGACGATCCGTCGCTGGGTGAGCTGCGCGAATGGCGGCTGGTTGTCGAAAGCCTCACCGACATATCGCTGAACTCGCTCTGCACCGCCATCCAGGGGAGGGGTTGAAATGGCCGACTCCTCCGCGATCAGCCATGTCAGCCAGTCGCTTCGCGCGATCCTGCTGTCCACCTTCACCGATGCCGGGCCGTTCGTCGGAACGACGATCGATCTGCGCTCACCTAGGGAGATCGGCACGCCCGCGGGCGGGGCCAATACCGTGTCGCTCTGGCTCTACCGGGTGCAGCGATTTGGCGAACTGGAGAACGCGCCGCCCACCGTCAACTCGGACGGGCGGCTGGTTCCGGCGCCGCTGGCGCTGACGCTGCATTACCTGGTGACGCCGCTGACCGCTGATGAAGTGACGGCGCACCGGCTGCTCGGACACGCGATGCAGGCGCTCAACGCGCATGCGCGGGTGGGACCGGAATTCACCCATGCCGGCCTCTCGGGGAGGGGCGACGAACCCCTCGCCGTTCATCTTGAAAAGCAGTCGTTCGAGGACAGCCTGCGGATCTGGCAGGCCCTGAACGAGCCTTACCGCCTCTCGGTCCCCTACTTCGTCCAGTACGTCGCCATCGAATCGTCGCGCAGCTTCGAGACCGCGCAGCCCGTGACCGAGCGCAACGTCGATTATCGCCAGATCATAGGTGTGTCATGAGGGGGGCGCTCGTCACCGTGGGCGGGCGCCAATACGAGGTCATCCCCGACCTGCGCGCGGTTGACCGCGCCTTTGCCATCGCCGCCGTCACCGACGACGCGGACGGGCGCGCAATCGCCCGCGAGGTGACGTTGGCCAGCAATTCCCCGGCCACCTTCTCGGCGAGATCCGACCGCGAGGTCGCGCTCGCGGGCAACCCGAACCTCGCGTTCATCGACCGTTCGGTTCCGCATTCCGTCACGCTGGACCTTTCCGCGCCGGGCTATCGCGACGCTTCCGTCGACGTGACGATCCCGGCTTTCGCACCGCTGCCGCATCGCCACGACATCGCGCTGCGCCGCCTGCCGTTCACCATGACGGGGCGGGTGTTCGGGCGCAGCGCCGGGCCGAACCCGACATTCGATCCGCTCGCCGGCGCGGCATTGACGATCTCCCCCATCCCGGCGGCGGGGGGCGAGCTGCCGCTGCTGCTGCGTCAGCCCTTGCGGGCCGACGCGGGCGCGGCGGCCACGATCCGGCGGCGCGCAATCGCGCCGCTGGCGTCCGTCGCCGCGATCGACGACGCGCTTGCGGGCCAGGCCCTGCTGGCGATCGACGACGGCTCGGGCGTCGCCGACGGTCAACTGCTGCGCGTCGGCCCGAACCATCGCCGCTTCTACGCGGAGGTGGCGCAACTCATCGCGCATCCCGACCGCCCGGCCCCCGCCGCGCTGCTCACGCTGACCGAAGGTCTGGCCGGCACGGTCGGGGCCGGCGCGATGATCGACCGCTTCAACCCTGGCGGCTTTTCCGGCAGCACCGGAAACCTCATCGGGGCCGCCCATGCCGGCGAGGCCGTGATCTCGCTGGACGCGCTGCCCGCGGCGGGCGGCGTATTGGTCCTGCGCGAGGCGGGCCAGCCGGACCGCTACCACGACGCCCAAGCGCTGAGCGGCCCCAACGGCGACTACCTCATCGCCGGCATGGCGCGCATCGACGCCCCGGCAATCGAGGTCAGCGCCGCCGGCTTCACCACCAATACCAGCACCTACGAGGCCGATCACCTGAGGGCCGGTCCCGTCGACTGGTATCTCGTCCCATGATCCCGCGATCCAACATAAGGAACATCTGCCATGGCTGAGTATCTCGCCCCGGGCGTTTTCACCGAAGAAGTCGACCTGAAGCCCCCCGCCATCGAGGCCGTCAGCACCAGCACGACCGGCATGGTCGGCCACGCGGTGCGCGGGCCGGAATTCGGGCCGCCGGTCCTCGTGACCAACATGCTGCAATTCCGCCAGCGGTTCGGCGGCCCGCTCCCGGCGGCAGCCGGAACCGCCGGAGAGATGTTCTACGCCGCGCAAGGGTTCTTCGCCAATGGCGGGCGGCGGCTTTACGTCATGCGCGCGCTCGGCCCCACGGCGAGCGCGTCGGAATTCGCGACCGAAGGCGGAATGATCACCCGGCTCGCCGCGGGCGCCGACGCCACGGTGGGCACACCCGATATCCGGGTGCGCAGCACGCTCGGGCTCGGAGCGGGGACCGCGCTGACGCTGTCCCATGTCGCAGACGGCGTGACCTACGCGTCGAGCGCGCAAACCATCGCCGCCGGGGGCATTGATGCCGGCACGGGGGACGTGACCCTCTCCGCGAATATCGACATCAGCCCGGCCGGGCCGACGGAATTCCCCGCGCGTTCGTCCTGGGTGTCGAGCGACCTTGCGACGCTGGACGCGGACGGCATCCCGCAGACCGGGGCCCGCCCGTCCAGCGTCACCTTCGCGGCGGCCGAACCGGGCGCATGGGGCGACAACATCGTTGTCACCACGCAGCGGGTCGTCGCGGCGCGCGGCGTGGCGGACGATTTCGTCGGCGTCCCGGCGGTTGACGACACGCGGATCCGGCTGCTTTCGGCGGCGGGGTTCTACGTCAATGCCTGGGTGCAGATCGACCGCGGCCCCGACGCCGACAAGATGCTGCGCCGGGTGACGGCGGTGAACGGCGCCATCGTGACGCTCGAAGGGCCGGCGGTCGCGACCGTCGCTCCCGTGGCGCCGGCGACGGAAACGGTGCTGACGGTCCAGGAATTCGCGCTGAGCGCAAGCTATGACGGCGTGACCGAGACCTATGACGCGCTCACGCTCGAGAACGTGCCGGGCAAGTTCGTCGTCGACCGGATCAACCAGGAATCCGCGCTGTTGCGGGTCGATCCGGCGTCGGTTCCGGGCGACGCCAACCCGCTCAACTTTCCGACCGGCGACGACGGGCTGACGCTTCTGGCCACGACCGCCGGGGTGGACGACGCGCCCACCGCGCTCGAGGTTCGCGGCACGGATGGCGGCCCGGGCGCGCGCACGGGGCTGCGTGCGCTGGAAGAGGTCGAGGACATCTCGATCATCGCCGTGCCGGGCTGGGGCGACAGCAGCGTGCAGGGCGCGATGATCGAACAGTGCGAACGCATGCGCTATCGCGTGGCGCTGCTCGACCCCGAGGTGACCGGCGGCGCGGTTCCGTCGTTGACCGACATCCAGTCGCAGCGGCTGCGCTTCGATACGAAATACGCGGCGATCTATTACCCGCGCATCATCATTCGCGACGCCGCCGACCAGCCCCGCGCCATCGGGCCGTCGGGCCACATGGCGGGCCTCTGCGCGCGCATCGACAATGAACGCGGCGTGTTCAAATCCCCCGGCAACGAGGTGATGCGCAATCTCACCGATCTCGAGGTGATCGTCACCAAGGGCGAGCATGAGATCCTGAACCCGCGCCCCAACAACATCAACGTCATCCGCGACCTGAGACCCGACGGCCTTGGCATCCGCATCTATGGCGCGCGCTGCATCACCAGCCTTGCAGACTGGAAATACCTGGCCGTGCGCCGTCTGTTCATCGCGATCGAACGGTCGCTTGAACTGGGCACGCAATGGGCGGTGCTGGAGCCGAACAACCCCCGCCTCTGGGATCGCCTGGTCGGAAGCGTCGATGCGTTCCTCACGCAGCAATGGCGGGCGGGGGCCTTGCTGGGCGTGAAGAAGGAGGATTCCTTCTACGTCCGCTGCGGCCTCAGCACCATGACGCTGCAGAACATCGACAGCGGCGAGCTCGTGATGGAGGTGGGCATCGCACCCGTCAAACCGGCCGAGTTCGTCATCATCCGCATCAGCCAGACCCCTAGCGGGTCGTTCTCCAGCGAAGCCTGAGAAAGGAAACGTCATGCCCGACAGACACCGCGCAAACCCGTTCACGGGATACAATTTCCGCTTCGAGGTCGACGGCGTGGGCGAAGCCGCCTTTCGCGAATTCTCGGGGCTGACCTTCGAGGTCGACCAGGTCGAATACCGCGACGGCGACGACCCCTACCTGCACGCCCGCAAGCAATACGGGCTGCGCAAGTTCACCAACCTCCAGGCCAAGCGCGGGATCACCACCGACCTGCAACTGTATAACTGGTGGCAGGAAGTCCTGAACGGCCCCCCGCAGCTCAGGGACGGGGCCATCGTCCTCACCGATGAGCTTCAGGTCGACCGGCTGCGCTGGTCCTTCCGCAACGCCTTCATCACCAAATGGGAGGGGCCGAGCTTCAACGCCACCTCGAACGACGTCGCCATCGAGATGATCGAGATCTCCGTCGATCGCGTCGAACTGACGCTGGCGGCGGCATAGAAAGGCGCGAGGACCGTGTTTCAGCCTCTCAACCCCGGCCTTCACGTCAGGCATGTGCGCAACGCTCCGCCCGAACCGGCGCGGATCGACGTGGCGGCGTTTGTCGGCATTGCCGAACGCGGCCCCGTCGGCATGGTCGAGGTGCTGGAGGGCTGGCCGCAATTCGTCGCGACCTACGGCGATTTTCAGGCCAACGCCTATCTTGGCTTCGCTGTTCGGGGGTTCTTTGACAATGGCGGGCTGCGCTGCCACGTCCTGCGCGTCGCAGCCCCCGCGCTTGAGACGCAGACGACCGGCGCCCAGCCCGCGGACCGCACCGCCAGCGCCCTTGCCGAGACCACGGGGGTGCGCGCCGGGGCGGTCGGGACGCTCGTGCAAAGCAGCGCCACCCAGAGCCAGGGCGCACAGCCCGCGGACGGCAAATCCACGGTGGTGGCCAGCCTCGCGGGAATGATCGCCGGCAATGTTGCGCATCTGCAGCAACCCGGCGCCCGTCCCGCGCGGCGCGAGATCGTCGCAGTGGACGCCGCGGCGATGTCGATCGCCTGGAGCGCGCCGATCGCAGACGCCTTCGATCTGACGCAGCCGATCAGTGTCTCTTCGACCGCGCGCGACGAGAGGCTGGTCGCAACGGTTGCGGGCAATACCGTCACCTGGTCGCACCCGTTCGAGGATCGCTTCGATCTTAGCAAGACGATCCACGTCGGCTTTGGCGCGGCGGTCGCAAGCGGCATCATCTATGACGAGGCGGGCGATCCAATTCTGACGGTCGAGGCGGCCGATCCGGGCCGCTGGGGCAATGCGCTCAGCCTGCGGATCGCGACGCATTTTTCCGGCGACTACATGAGCCGGGAAAGATCGACCCCCGACCCGGGTGACCGCCTTTCCATTGACCGGGTGGACCGGCTGGCGCCGGGCAGCCTGGTCGAGATATCGCAGGACGGCGCGACGATGCACCGCACGGTTCTGGACGCGGTCGACAGGGCCGACCTGACCGTGACGCTGGCGGATTCGCTCGTCGGGTTCGACATGACGGGTGCGGCGGATGGGACGAAACCGATCCACATGCGCCGCCGCGCCGCAACGCTGTCGGTGCGCGAGGCTGGCCGGCTGATCGAGACCCACGAGGACATCGACCTGCCGACCCCCACAGCGGCCACTGAAAGCCCGGTCAACGACCGCTCGCGACTGGTGCGGATCGCCCTTTTCCCGGGCGCCACGGATCGCTGGATCGACGCGCAGTCGCCGCTGCTGGAGCGCGGGCTGCTCATGATGCAGGGCGGGCGCGATGGAACCGCGAACCTTCAGCCCGCGGATTTCACGGGCGCGGCGGGGCTCATGCTGTTCGACGACATCGCCGAACCCGCCGCCATCGCCATGCCGGATATCATGCTGCCCGACCTACCCGCGCGCGAACATCTGCCCGAAGACCCGCCCGAACCCGATCCCTGCGCGCTCTGCCCCGATCCGGCCAATCTGCCGCCGCCCCCAGGCCCGGCCACGCTCACCGAGGCCTCGCCCGGTTTCTCCCAGGCGTCCATCGAGGGCATTCAGCGCGACATGGTCGAACATTGTGAACGGCGCGGCGACCGGGTCGCGCTGATCGACCCGCCGCTTGCGGCGGGCGGGCGCTGCCCCGACCTGCCCGACCTTATCCGCTGGCGTCAGCAGTTCGACAGCAGCTACGCCGTGACCTATCACCCGTGGATCGACGTCGCCGACCCGTTCGACCGCGCCGGGCGAATTGTCCGCCGGATTCCGCCAAGCGGGCACGCGCTCGGGCAGTTCGCGCTCGCGGATCGCGATCCCGGTCGCGCCGCCCCGGCCAACAGCCCGCTGGCCTTCACCGCCGCTGCCGCCTGCCCCATCGACGACGCGCTGCACGCCATACTGAACGAACACGGAATCAACGCCATCACGGCGCGTCCCGGGCGCGGCATCCGCATCATGGGCGCGCGCACCCTGTCGAGCCATCCGGACTGGGTGCAACTGACGGTCCGCCGCCTGATCATCCGCCTGAAGCGCGGCTTCCGGCGCGCGCTGGCCTGGGCCGTGTTCGAACCCGCCAACGCGACGTTCGAGCAACGGGTGATCGCCACGATCGAGGCCCTGCTCGAGATCGAGTGGCAGGCGGGGCGGCTGCGCGGCGCAACGCCCGACGACGCCTTTCGCGTGGTGATCGACCGCGAGGCGGCGACAGTGGACAACGGCGAATTCGTCGTTCTCGTCGCCGTGGCCCCGACGCTTCCGGCCGAGTTCGTGTTCCTCCGCCTCACCTTCACGCTCGACGCGATGGACCTCGCCGAACTGACCGCGACAGGGGGGTGGCCGACATGAGAACCGACGACCCCGTCCTTGCCCATAACTTCACCATCTCCTTCACCGAAAGCGCGGGTGTCGGGTCGCTCATCCAGTTGGCCGTCGGCAGGCCGCCCGAAGCCGGTTTCGCCGAATGTTCGGGGCTCGAGGTGACCATCCCCGCCGAGAGCTATCCCGAAGGCGGCAACAACGGCACGACGCTCAAATTCGTCGGGCGCGCGAACTGGTCGAACATCAAGCTGCGCAAGGGCGTCGTCACCTCCGCCGACCTCTGGCGCTGGCATCAGGATTTCATCGAAGGCGCCGGCAAGCGGCGCGACGGCGTCATCAGCCTGCTGGACGACCAGCGCGAAACGGTGCGGGTCTGGCGGTTCGTGCGCGGGCTGCCGGTCCGCTGGGCGGGTCCGGCGATGCATGCGGGCCAGTCGCAGGTCGCAGTCGAGGAAATCGAGATCACCCACGAAGGCCTGCGCCAGACCGGCGCGGGAAGCGGATCGCTGGCCGACACGGTCAGCAACCTGTTCAGCTAGGAGACAGACATGGATGTCGATATCCAGGAAATGACGGCAGAGGCGCTGGCCGTCGATCTTCGCGCGCTCAAGGCTGAGATCGTCGCCGAGATCATGCGCCAGGTCGAGGACGAGCGCCGCTCCGAAAAGCGCCGCGACCAGGAGCGCGGGCTGCGCGGCTCCGCGCTCCGCCGGCCGCAGGATCTGGTCTGATGCAGTGGCTCGCCAAAGCCGAGATGCAGCGCCTCAAGGCGGATGGATCGGTTGTCGGCGCGCCGCTGGAAGTGGCGTTCAATCCGACCGAGTTCACCCTGAACAAGACCGCGCAACTGGCCGAGATCGCCGTTCCGGGCCTCGATTCGACGATGCTCCAATACGTGCGCGGCGAGGCCGAGACGCTGACGCTCGACCTGTTCTTCGACAGCACCGACGAAGGCGGCGCCGGCGCCGACGCGGCCCCCGTGACCCGCAAGACCGATCCCTTCTACGACCTGGTCCGCATCGACCCCGCGACGCGCGCCCTGCCCGTCGTGCTTTTCGCTTGGGGCGCGGACAGTTTCCCCGGCGGGCGCAGCTATTCGACGCTGGGCGCCGGGCGGCATGGCTTCAAGGGCGTGGTCGAATCCGTGCGCCAGCGGTTCACCATGTTCTCCTCGCTCGGCAAACCGCTGCGCGCCACGATTTCGCTGACGCTGAAGGAATACAAGACCCTGTCCGAGATGGTCGCAGAACAGGCCGTCGCCGGCGACGAACGCGCGCAGGCGCACACCGTTTCGGAGGGCGAGACGATCACCGACATCGCCGAGCAGCAGGGCGGCGACGGTTCGGACTGGCGCGACATCGCGGAAAACAACGGCGTCGACGACCCCGAGGCGATCCAGCCCGGCGAGGTGATCGAGATGGAGCCGATGCACATCACGGGAACAGCGCCATGACCGCCGAGATCATCCGCCTCTCCGAAGACCAGCGGGATTTCTACGTTCCCGATTTCCAGGTCTTCATGTTCGGAACCGTCCCGCCGATGGACGCCGATCCCGACAGCACCGCCTACCCCTCGGGCGCCGTGCGCGATGTGGTCGAGGTGAAATACGAGGACGGGCTCGAACAGATCGACGGTTTCACCCTCGTGGTGAACAACTGGGACGCCGAGCGCAACCAGCCGATCTATTACGGCCATTACGCCACCGTGGCGAGCGACGCGCATCCCGACTTCTTCGAGCCGGGGCAGGAGCTTCTTGTTTCAATGGGTTATCACGGAAACCTCAACCACATGGTGCTTGGCATGGTCACCTCGGTCGATGTCCAGTTTTCCGAAAGCGGCCATTCCAAGATCGTCGTCAGCGGGCTGAACGTGCTCGACCGCCTGCGCGACCGACAATACACCTGGTCCTGGCCCGAGGACGGTTCGGTCGGGGTCCGCGACAGCGACATGGCCGAAACCCTGTCGCGCCCGGCGGAGCCGGACAACAACAAGCCCGGCTTCGGCATGCCGGTGCGGGTCAGCGACGCGGCCCGCGACGAAGAGCCGGTCCATGACCACATCTTCATGAACGGGCAATATCCCATCGTCTTCCTGATGCAGCGAGCCCGCGCTCTGGGGTATCACGTCGTGCTCGAGGAGGATTACGACGACGAGGGCAACCCGACCCGCGTGATCCGCTTCGGCCCCCCCGACGAGGCGGCGCGCGAGGTCAGCTACGTCCTCGAATGGGGCAAGTCGCTGGCGTCGTTCCATCCGACCTACGCGAATTCGCAGATGATCTGGTCGGCCAAGGTCTGCGGCTGGGACCGCAACGCCAAGGAACGCATCGAGGTCACCAAGACAATCGAGGACATCCCCGCGGCCGAGCGGCCGAACGCCGACCTGATCGGCGTGGCCCGCGCCGCCAATCGCGAGGAAGTCATCATCGACCCCCCCGCCCAGACCCAGCAGGAGGCTGAACGCCGCGCCATCGACGCGCTCAAGGGCAGCTACCAGACGCTTGTGACGGCAACGGCGAGCTGCGTCGGCCTGCCCCACCTGCGCGCCGGCCAGACGGTTCACATCCTCGGGGTCGGGCGGCATTTCGAAGGCGCCTACAACGTCCTGACGACAAGCCACGTCATCAACGACCAGGGCTACCGGACCAGCTTTACCGCGCACCGGATCAACCCGATCCCGCAGGGCGCCGCGAGCGGCGCGGGAGGCGGGACATGAAGACGCGCGAGGGACTTGTCACCGGGCTGGTGATCGAGGTCGACGACCCCGACGACCTCGGGCGGGTGCGCGTGCAGATGCCCGGAGAGCCGGGGCGCTCGGACACGGCGTGGGCGCCGGTCGCGGCGCCGATGGCCGGCAACGACCGTGGCATGTTCTTCGCCCCCGAGCTCGAGGACGAGGTCGTCATCGGCTTCCTCGGCGGCGATCCCGAACAGCCGGTGATCCTGGGCTACACATGGAACGGAGTGGACAAGCCGCCCACGCCCCACCCGCGCGAACGGATCATCCGCTCCAAGAACGGTCACACCATCCGGCTGATCGATTCCCCGCCGGGCGCGGAAGGCGCCGGGACGATCGCCATCGAGGACGCCAACGGCAACAGGATCGTGCTGTCGAACGGCAAGATCGTGCTCAAGGCGCTGGCGCTGATCGAGCTCGACGCGCCGATCGTGCGGATCAAGGGGCCGGGGCGCGACCGGGTCGTCAATGTCGGAGGCGCGGTGATCTGATGCTGCACGAAGACACCATCCCCGTCCCCGACGAGCTCAAGGAGCTGATGGCCCTCCCGGCCTGCGCCGACGTGTCTTTTCCGCAGGTCGGCGATCTCGGCATCAGCCTGCCGAACGGTGGACGGATACAGGCCATCCCGGACCTGACCAACGGCATCCCCGACGATTGCTCTCTGGCGACGAACCTGTTGATCCAGCTTCAGCCCTACCTGGCCAGTATCGCCTGCCTGCTGAAAGTGCTGGGCCTGATCGAGCCGCTGATCAAGGTCGTCAAGGGTCTGAACCCGCCCGACCCCATCAAGCTGGCCCAGGCGGTGCCGGATTTCATCGAGGCCGCAGCCGCGCTTGCGCCCTGTCTCGGCATGCTGATTCCCGGCGTGCCGATCTACAACTTCGTCAAGGACCTGCTGCGGCTAATCATCAAGATCATCAAATGCATGATCGGCAGCCTCCAGACCGTGCTGGGCGTCATGCAGGGCATCGGTTTGCGGCTCGAGGCGGCGGAAGCCGCGGGCAACACGCAACTGAAGGCGCTGCTGGAATGCGCGCAGGAGAACGCGAGCAACTCCGCCCGCCACGCGCAGGCCGCGCTTGGCCCGGTCGAGAACCTGATGCCGATGGTGATGAGCTTTCTCGAACTGGCCGGCGTGTCGTTCGAGCTGCCCGAACTCGGCGATCCCGAGGACGCCGAAGCTCTCGCCGAAACCATCCAGAAACTCGAGGAGACGGTCACCGTGCTCGAACAGATCATAGAGAACCTGCCATGAGCGCGCCGCGCAAATTTCTCGGAACGGGCTTTGCCTTTCCGCTGCGGGTCACGCCGAACGGCGGCATCGCGCTCGTCAGCGAGGAGCGGCTGGTGCAGCAATCCATCTGGCTGATCCTCGCCACCGGCAAGGGCGAACTGAAGCGCAACCCGACCTTCGGCTGCGGCATCCATGACTTTGTTTTCACTGACAATACCCCGGCCAGTCAGGCGCAGATCGCACATCAGGCGCGCGAGGCGCTGCTGCACTGGGAACGCCGGATCGACGTGATCGACATCCATGTCGGCGACGGCGAGGCGCCGAACCATCTGCTGATCTCGATCGAGTATCGTCTGCGCGCGACCCACGCCTTCGGCAACCTCGTCTTCCCGTTCTACCTGCTGGACGAAGGAGGGTCGGGCCGTGCCGCTTGAAGCGCCAAACCTCGACGACCGCCGCTATGACGACATCGTGGCCGAATTCCTGCGCCTCAAGCCGCGCTTCCTGCCCGAATGGACCGACTGCAACGACAGCGATCCGGGCGTCGCGTTGGCCAAGCTCTTCGCCTGGATGACGGATCTCACGCTCTACCGGATGAACCGGGTGCCGGACCGCGTCTACATCAAGATGCTGCAAATGGTCGGGATCGAGCGGATACAGGCAAGCCCCGCCGGCGCGGTCGTGCGTTTCACGCCCTCGCGCGACGACGTCGCCGAGATCGTGGTCCCCGCCGGAACGCAGGTCGCGGCAGGTGGCGACGAAGACGGCCCCATCGTCTTCGAGACGACCGAGGCGGCGCCGGTGCTCGGCGCGCCGCTCAGCGCGATCCAGGTCTGGGACGGCTTTTCACACAGCCAGGCCACCACCGCCGCCGAGGCCGAAGGCCAGACATTCCACCCGTTCGGGCCGCGCGCGCGCGATGGCGCGGCGCTGATGCTGGGCTTTGCCGGGCCGGCCCCGGCGACCAACGGGCCGATCCATCTTTACGTCCGCACCGCCGAGACCGACGGCCCGCCCCCGCGCGAAAGCCGCACCGACCCGGCAAAGGTCTATGACCTGCCGCCGCCGGCCGCCCTTGTCTGGGAATATTTCGATGCGACCCACTGGCAGCCGCTCACCCTGTTGCGGGACGAGACCACGGCCTTTACCCGCGACGGGCTTATCGTGCTACGCGGCCCCGGAACGGGCGCCAAGCTCACGGCGCGCGGCGACGTTGCCGAACCGCTCTACTGGCTGCGCTGCCGGGTCGAGACGGCAAGCTGGGAAAAGGCGCCCGACCTTGACGCGATCCTCGTCAACTGCGTCGAGGCGCGCCAGCACACCACGCTTCGGGGGGAAATCCTCGGGCGCAGCCTCGGCGTGCCGAACCAGACATTCACGCTGTCGCGCAGGCCGGTATTGATGCGCAAAACCCCGGAAACAACCGTCACCCCGGACGGGCGTGTGGTGACGATCCGCTCCGTCGCGCTCGAGGTGGACGAGGGCGCGGGCTTCACCCCCTGGCAGGAGGTCGAGGATTTCCACGCCTCCGGGCCCGAGGACCGTCATTTCACCATCAATCACGCGACCGGCCTCGTCGCCTTTGGTTCGGGCGAGAAGGGGCTGATCCCGCCGGTCTTTGCGCCCGCCAGCGGCGTGGGCAACATCATGGCGCGCGATTACCAGTCTGGCGGCGGGCGGCGCGGCAACCTGCCCGGCGGCGCAATATCGACGATCCAGAGCCACCTGCCGGGCGTTCAGGGCGTCATCAACCCGTTCCCGGCGACCGGCGGCGCCGATGAGGAAAGCGTCGATGCCGCCAAGGCGCGCGCTGCGTCCGAGATCGCCGCAAACGGCCGCGCGGTGACGGCCATCGACTTCGAAACGTTGGCGCTTCAGGCCGGGGTGCGCCGGGCCAAGGCGCTGGCGCTCACGCATCCGCGCTATCCGGGCGTGGAAATCCCCGGCTCGGTCACCGTGATCGTGGTGCCCGACGGCGACGCGCCCAACCCGACGCCCAGCGCCTACACGCTGGCGAAGGTCGCCACCCATCTTGACGGGTTGCGCCTGATCTCGACCGAGTTGCACATCGTCGCGCCGACCTACAACGAGGTGGCGATCGAGGCGGATATCGTCACCGGCCGCACCGCCAATCCCGAAACGGTGCGCGAGGATCTGGAGGCGCGTCTCAACGCCTTCCTGCATCCGCTGACGGGCGGCGCGGACGGGCTCGGCTGGCCGTTCGGCGGCAATATCTACTACTCCGACATCTATCGTCTGGTGATCGAGACCCGCGACATCCTGAGGCTTTCGGACGGGCAGCTTGCCATCCGCGTCAACGGAGAGCTCGCACCGTTCTGCCGCGACATCGAAATCTGCCCCGGCGAGCTGGTCTTCGCGGGCCGGCACAGCCTGACGCTGTTTCCGGAGGGCCGTGGCTGATGAACGCGCAACCAAGCTTCCGCCTCGATCCCCTCACCGGCTGGCGCCTCGCGTCAAGCGAGGGCATCGCCTGGAGCGCGGACGGCGCCACGCTGGCGCAGCGGCCCGGCACGCTTCGCCCGCTCGATGATCCGAGCGGCGACCTCGGCGGGCGGGCCATGCCGCGCCGGGTGGCGGCTGGACCGGGCGGGCAGCTATATCTGATCACCTCCAAGGGGCGGCTGGTCTGGTATGATCCCTGCCTTGAGCGCTTCGCGCCGGTCCCCTGCGGGCAGGACGGGCGGCTTGGGCTGCTCGACCCCATCGCCATCACCGTCACAGCCGCCGGTGAACTGCTGGCCCTCGACGGCCAGGCGCGCATGGTGACCGCGCTGTCGCTGGCCGACTGGCGCCTCAAGCGCCAATGGGGGCCGTTCGTCGTGCAGGACGGCGCGCTCTGCCCCGCGCGCCCGCGCCCCGGCATCGATCCGGCGACCGGGCGCCCCGATGGCACGCTGGTCCTGCCCGGCGACATCTGGGATCCCCGCGATCTCGCCGTCCTGCCCGACGGACGGATTGCCGCGAGCGACCGCGAGACCGGGACAATCGCGTTCTTCGACTGGCGCGGCTGGCTGCAATCGCAGACCGCTGGCGCCAGCGACGAACAGGCGCCGCTGCAAGGCCCCGACGCCTTGGCCGTCGGCGCGGATGGAACGCTCTTCGTGCTCGAGGCGGATGCGCCGGGGATTGCGCAACTGGGCTGCGATGGCCGGATCATCGCGCGCTCGGACAATGGCGACGGCCTGCCCGCGCCGATCGAGGCGGCGACGCTGGCGATCGACCGGGACGGCACGATCTGGGTGTCCACGCGCCTGCCCTGCGCGGCCCGCCCGCATTGCTGCGACCCCTCGGGACGGATCGCGCCGCATGCGGGCGACTGCCTGGCGCCAACCGGGTGCAGCCTTATGGCGTTCGACGCCGATGGTCATGCGATCCTGGGCACGTCCCGCCAGCCCTGCCTGCACCGCGCCGAAGAGATCGCGCGGCTCGAACATGGCCAGCTTGCCTTTGAGCGCCTCGACGGCGGGCGCACGGGCACGGTCTGGGACCGCGCGCGGCTTGACGCCGACATCCCCGAGGGCGCCGTGATCGAACTTCTGGCCTATAGCAGCGACAGCGCGCTTGACGCGCTGACCGTGGACGCGCTGCCCGACACTGCATGGACGGTGACCGCTCTCGGCCCCGCGACGGGCGAGGTGGTCGCCGCGATCCGCACCCGGCCGGGGCGCTATCTCTGGCTGCGGATGCGGTTCAGCGGCGATGGCCTGCTCACCCCGACGCTGCGCGCCCTGACGATCACCTATCCGCGCAACTCCTCCGCCCGCCACCTTCCCGCCGTCTGGTCGTCCGAGCCGCAAAGCGCCGATTTCCTGCAACGGTTCATGATGCTCTTCGATGAAATCCGCGCGGGCGTCACCGGGCATCTCGACGACCTGCCCGCGCTGATCGACCCGATGGCGACCCCTGCGGCCGAGGCCGGCGCGCACGGGGCCGACTTCCTTGACTGGCTGGGCGGCTGGATCGGGCTTACGCTTGATCGCAACTGGTCGGCCGCGCGCCGGCGCCGGCTGGTGGCCGAAGCGCCCGCCCTGTTCCGGATCAAGGGCACGGTCGAGGGGCTGCGCCGCCATGTCGAGATTTACACCGGCATCGACCCGAAGATTGTCGAGCATTTCCGCCTGCGCCGCTGGCTGACGCTGGACGAAAGCCGGCTCGACGGCTCCGCGGCCCTGTGGGGGCCGGAGCTGATCCGGCGTCTCGAACTCGACGGTTATGCCGAGATCGGGCGTTTCGCGCTGGTCGACGGGGGCGACCCGCTGACCGACCCGATCGCCGCCTTCGCCCACCGCGCCACCGTGTACGTGCCGGTGTCCGAGGGTTTCAGCGACCGCGATCTCGCCGCGCTCGAGGACGTGGTGGATGCCGCGCGCCCTGCGCATGTCGAGGTCGACGTGCACGTGATGCAACCGCGCTTCGTCATGGGCTGCGACACGCTTCTTGGCGTCAACACCATCCTCGGCAGCGGCATCGAGACAGCCATCGCCGACCGTTCCACCCTCGGCGACGATATCCGGCTTGCCGGTCCGCCGCACGTCTTTTCGCTGAGCCCGGGCACGCGTCTGGGCGTCGACACAACCCTCGAATGACCAGGAGCCTGCTATGAGCCACGGATGCAAACCGGTCGACTGCCCCAGCTGCGATCCTCCCCAGCTGGCGCGCAACACGCTGTTCGACGGAAAGCCGATGAGCGCCAAGGACTTCCTTGACGAACAGCTTTATTTCCTGGGCAAGCACCACCGCCACAACCAGTATCTGCACGGCTGGGGCACGGCCTGCGGGCTCAGGGTCGTTGAGCACCCGAACCCGGCATGCCGCGAACAGTTCGTCGTGGTCGAGCCTGGCTACGCGGTTGACTGTTGCGGGCGCGAGATCCTCGTGCGCGAACCGGCGATGATCGATCTGCGCGCGCTGTTCCTCGACACATGGCGCACCCGCGAGGAAACCGACGATGCGCCGGACGCGGACCAAACCCACCGCATCAGCCTGGTGCTACGCCACGCCGAATGCCCGACCGAGCCGGTGCCGGCCGTGTTCAACGGCTGCGGCGCAGAGCAGGATTGCCTGCCCGGCAAGCTGGTCGACGGCTACCAGTTCGAGGTGGCGCTCGACCGCCCGGTGACGGAGCCGGCGATCGGGCTCGACACGGTCGAGTGGACATCGACCAACAACATCGACCGCGCCAATGCGCTGATCGTCGATCGCGCCGGCGGGCGGCTTTACGTTCTGACCGACGAAGCCCCGTCCGAGCTTTTCGCGCTGGACAGCGATACCGACGCCATCGTGGCGAGCGCGGGGTTCTCGGGCATGCAGGGGCGTTCGCTGGCGCTTTCGCCCGATGGCGCGCGGCTTCTCGTCATGCTGGTCCCCGATGGCGGGGGGGATGCGGAGATTTCCGTGCTCGACACCGCCGATATCGCCGCTGCGCCGATCCGCACGCTTGCCGCGCCGGGGATCGGCGAGACGGCGTTCATGACCTTTCTGGGGGATGGGCGCCTCGCTGTGGCCTCGGCCGACGACGCCACGCTGCGCGTCTGGGACGACGATGTCGGCGCCGCCGCGGACCCGGCGGCGCCGAATGAGATTGCGCTGCCCAACACGATCGCCGGTCTGGCGCCGGGCGCGGGCGGCGGCTTTGCCTATCTGCACTACTCGGACGCGGGCGCGCTCAGCGCGCTGCGTCTGTCGGACCTGTCGCTGATCGACATGCCGCTTGCCGACGCTGGCAGCCGGATCGCGCGCGCCGCCGTCACGCTGCATGACGGCGCGGACCTGCTGGCGCTGGTCGACGAGGCGGGCGAGCGGATCCTGCTGCGCGCCGCCACCCCCGACGCGGCGAGCGCCCCTGACCGGCTGAGCGCCGTCGGCGACCCAGTCGAAGGCGTGGCTGACACGCCTCTCGCGGCGGCGTTTTCGGACGGGGGCAACTGGCTTTACCTTTTGCTCGCAACCGCGACCGGCGAGACGCAGTTGCGGCTGTTGTCCGTCTCGCGGCTGATCCTGGGCCAGCCGCCCGTGTTGAGCGGCGCGATACCGGCGCCGCCCGACGCGCGCGCGCTGGCGCTGACCGGCGACCGGCGGCTGCTGGTGACCTTCGCGGGCGACGCGCCGGACGCCGATCCGCGCGTGCCGGGGGGGCTGGCGGAGTACGACATCCACGGCGATCAGTGCATCGACCGATTGAATACCGTCCTCGATCCCTGCCCGACCTGCGAGGAAAACGACGTTCTCGTGCTGGCGACCATCGCCGGCTATCGGTGGGAAGACCCGTTCACCGACGCGGTGATCGACAACCGGGCCGAGCGCAGGTTGCTGCCCTCCACGGCGCTTCTCACCGAGATCCTGACCTGCATGGCCGGCGCCGGAACCGGTCAGCCCGGAGAGCCCGGCCCGCCGGGACCGCCCGGACCGCCGGGCGCTGACGGCGAGGACGGGCAGAACGGACAGAACGGACAGGACGGCGAAGACGGACAGGACGGCGCGGGCTTGCGCGACGACCTGCCGCGCATCGTCGGCATCAACTGGCCGCATGACGGCATTATCGAGGAAGACGGCGAGCAACTCGATCGGATCGAGCGCGACGGCCTTGTCGTGGTTTTCGACCGCGACCGCCCGGTGCTCGCGCAGACGCTGCACGCCCAGTCGGTCCAACTGTTGTTGCGCAGACCGAACGACCGCGGGGACGGGCGCCTGGATACCTATTGCTACTGCAACGTGGAACTACGGATCGAACCGCTGATCGTCGACGCGGTCTGCGGCGAAACGTTCGAAGCGCCCCCCGAGCCAAGCGCGGATCCGGTCGTCACCGGCGTCAGGCTGCGCCCGATGGGGGTCAACAACGAACCCGCGCGCCTGCCACGGGGGCGATATCGCGTCATTCTCGAAGGCGACCACATCCTCGGCGAGAAAGAGATCGAAATCCCCGATCCGAACGACCCGGACGCCACGATCCTCGTCAATCCCGCGCTCGACGGGAACCACTTTGCCCCCGGTCTTCCGGCGCGATGCCCCACGGGGGACAGGGTCGAAGGCGGCCGCTTCCTCAGCTGGTTCGCCGTCGGCTTCCAGGACGATGAGGGCTGAGCTCGAAAGGAGCAGAACAAATGTCGATGATGACCATGAAACCCGACAGTCACGATAGCTGCTGCTGTTCGCCCTGCGCCGGTCTCGAATGCGCCGAGCGCCCGCTCTTCGGCACCGGCCAGACCCTGACCGCCGCCGACCTGACGGCGGTGCAGGAATATGTGCAGACGAAAAACCGGCTGCACAACCGGTATCAGCACGGCTGGGGCGTGGTCTGCGGCCTCGAGGTGCTGTGCCACGATTGCGAGGGATCGGTCACGATCCGGCCGGGCTACGCCATCGACCCCTGCGGCGACGATATCGTCGTCGCCGACGCGGTGCGCTATGACGTGATCGAGGCGATCCGCGAGTGCACCCACGCCAGGCGCAAGCACGGCGACGATTGCGACCCGTGGACGCCGCCCCGCGACGAGGGCTGCGACGACGCGCTCAGCCACTGGTGCATCGCCCTGCGCTATCGCGAGGTGGAAACCGCCGTCGGGCAGCGGCTGACGACGGGCGGGATCGCCTGCGAAACCATCGGCAAGGGCGGCGGATCCTGCGGTTGCGGGACGGATTGCGGCTGTGGTTGCGGCGGATCGGGCGGTTCCTGCGGCTGCGGCGGATCATGCGGCTGTGGCGGATCGGGCCGCTGCGGGAAATGCGAAACGCCGCGCACCCGCGCCGTGGCCGATTACCGCCCGACCACGCTTGTCGCGAGCAACGCCTGCGCGCCGCGCCGCGTGCGCGAATGTTTCGACGTGACGCTGATCCCGCGCAAGGAACCCTGCGCGCCGGAGCCGCCACGATTCCGCGATCCCCAGCCGGGAAGCAACGTGCAGCGGCAGCCGCTTGGCCTGATTGGCTGGTTGATCCCGGAAAAGTCGTTGTTGCGCAATATCATCGACTGCGTTCTTAAAGATATCGACGTGATGCGGGACCGACTGACCGACCAGGATTCGGCAGTGCTGGCTCAGATGGCGTCCTCCTCCCCGACCCAGCTTGCGGAGAGCGATCTCGATCTTGACGCGGTGCATCTGGCGATCTGCCACGCACGGGCCGCCGTGCTCGAATTGTTGCAGGACGATCACGGCACCACGCGCTGCCAGCTCCTGCGGGCGACGGCGGAGGTCAAGCTCGCCCCGCCCGAGCGGTCCTCCGACAGCGACGATGCGGTGATCGAAAACCGCGCCGATTATATCGCCCGCGCACAAGAGATGGCGTCGGACCTGCTGGCGGCCTGGATACAGGCGATCCTGGATTGCATCTGCCGCGCCTTCCTGCCGCGCTGCCCCGAAGACCCCTGCGACGACCGGGTCGAACTGGCCTGCCTCAGCGTGAAGGGCGGCAGGATCCTGTCGATCTGCAACCACACCTGCCGGAAATACGCCGGCGCCTTCCCGTCGATGTTCTACTGGCTGTCGCTGTTCCCGCTGATCCCGCTTTTCGCGCGGATGCTGGCGATGCTCTGCTGCCGGCCGGACCTGCTGCGGCGCAACTCGCCCTTGGTGAACGATCTCATGCCGTTGCTGGATCGCGTCGACCCGTCCGGCAACCTGCGCCGCGAGGTCATGAAGAACGATTTCGAACTGCCCCGGCGCTATGTCGCGATGGCGGCGAAGGTTTCGGAAACACCGGTCGTTCCGGCGATCTCGGCCGGGCTTGAACGCGCCGTGGCGGCGATGGCCGCGCAGGGCGGGGAAGCGGAAAAACCGGATAAGGCGCCGTCTTCGGACACCGCGGATCTTCGCAAGGAACTCGCCGCGCTGAAGAAGGAAGTGGACAGTCTGAAAACAGCCGTCGCACCGAAGAAACCCGCGTCACCGTCCGGCAAAGCCACGCGCGGGGCCAAGTCGAACAAGCCACGCAAGGGCTGAGCGCCCCGGCAGGAGGAAACCGCGATGAGCGACACCATCGAACGGATGAACTACTTTCAGTTTCAGCAGGTCGGCGCCGAGGATTTCCGCCTGGAGCAGCTCTATCACCGCGACGCGCGGGCGCGTCACGACCTCGGGCCGCATAGCTGGGGGATCGTGCAGGGCTGCGAGATCGTCGAGACCGAGCGCGAGGGCGACGCCGGTTTCGTCGATATCAAGCTGCTGCCGGGCATGGCCGTCGACGGGTTCGGGCGCCGGATTCACCTGCTCGATCCGCTCGCGGTCCCGCCCGAGCTGTTCTCGGTATTCAACAGCGAACGCCTGCTCGAACTCTGGCTGCATTACGACGAGGAATCGCGGCGCGACCCGGATGACGAACGCACGACGATCTGCATCGGGGACACGGCCTTCAGCCGGGTGGTGGAGACCCATCGCCTGATCGTCGGCACGCTCAGTACCGAGCACGACCCGCTGATCGTCAGCGGGCTCGAGGCGAAACCCGCGCTGGCCGACGGGACCGCGGACGGCGACGCCCCGATCCTGCCGGCGGACAAGTCGCTGCCGACGCAGGATTTCCCCGATCCACGGTCCTCGGGGTTCTGGCCGATCCGGCTGGGAAGCGTGCGCTGGGACGGCACGGTGGGCAAGTTCCGCCCGGTCAATGCGCCCGAAGACCTCATGACCGGGCGCGTCCATGCCGGTTTCATCGGCGCGTCCCTTCTGGCCGAGGGCGGCGAATTGCGCATCGCGCCCCGCGCGCCCCATCCCGACGGCCCCGACGAGGTGGATTTCGCAACCCTTGAGGGCCGCATGACCGTCGAGGGGCGCGCGATCGCCAAGGCGGACGTGTTCCTGCATGGCGGCATGCTCAGCTTCCAGTCAGATGGCGGCAGCGACGAGACGGTTCCCCTGACCATGCGCCGCGTCCCGGACGCCAGCGGCAGCGGCGCCGATCTCAGGGTGCAGATCGGAGAGGACGCGGCGGCGGACAACGCCCGGATGACAATCGGCACGGGGCTTGACCCCTATGACAGCGACCCCGCCGCCGTCGCGCTGTCGGTGCGCGCCGACGGCATGGTCGATCTGCCGGTCGGACGGCTGCGCTTTACCGAAACCGCGCGCCAGGCGATCGACCTCGGCGTCCCGAGCGACCCGGACGCCAGCATGCGCGGCATCGGCTGGCAGGGGCCGAGCGTCTATGCGCGCACCGGCAACAGTTTCTACTGGTATCACGAGGGCGAACACGACCCGGCGGCAGGCAATCCCGGCACGGACGGCGAATTGCTGATGCGGCTGACCAGTCTCGGCGCGCTCGAGTTCGGGCAGGAGTTCCGCCAGGCGCTCAACTTCGACATGGCCGGGCAATCCTCGGGCATCGGCGTGCAGGACGAAACGCTCTATTTCCGCTCGGACGGGAATTTCGCCTGGTATCGTGGCGGCGCGCCTGACGACAGTGAGCTCAATAGCGGCGGCGGGGCGACGGCGATGTCGCTTGACGGGTCGAGCCGTCTGACCGTCGAGGGCGGGCTGCGCTCGCACGGGCGGGTCGAGCTTTACGATCAGCGGCTCGCCTTTCTCGATTCCGCGGGCGGCGACGACGGCGATCCGCTGGAAATCTACCGCCACCACGTCAGCAGCAATTCCAACCATCTCCGGGTGCGGATCGGGAACGATTCCGGTGGCGGCGACCGCTTTGTGGTCGGCCCGGACTCGGGCGGGTTCACCGAACAGTTCTGGGTCGACAACCGGGGCGACGCGTTCTTCGGGCGCGATGTCGAAGTGACGGGCGAGCTTACCTCGCAAGGCCAGGACGTGCTGTTCGATGTGATCGCGGGCGAGGTCGCGCTCAACCGCACGGGGGCCGGGTCGGGCACGCATAACCTTGTCGTCACGTCCTCGCGGCTGTCCAGCGTCGGCAGCGCACAATTGATGGTCGGGCTGTCGGATATCGGCAATTCCGGCCACGCGATCGGCGCGCGCTGGCGCGTGCATTACCAGCCGGGAACGCACAGCGTGTCGGGCGGCGACACCGTCACCTTCCCGGTGCAGTGGCGGGTGGACGATTCCGACGGCCGGCTGACCCGGTTCTCCTACGTCGCCATCCTGATGCCGTGATGGGGATCGCGTCCTCCCTGCGCGTGGGAGCGTTGCGGATGCGCGTGCATCACGCCCAAGCCGCGCCGCCCGAGATGCCGGACCGCGCGGCGCTGGCGGAGGTCATCGACCGGGTGCTGGGCGAGACGCTCGATGAGGCTGACTCCGGCTACTGGGTCATCCGCCGGCTGGCCCTGCCATTCCGCGCCGAGCCAAGCTTCGGCCTCTCAGGGCTGATGGACGCCTTCGCATGCAGACTGCGCGACGCGATGCGCCGCGTTCTCGCCGGGGAAATCGTCGATGGGGTGCGCCGGTATGACAGCCGCGCGCACTGGCTCGCCGCCTGCATCCGCGCACAGGCAAGCGACGCCGCGGCGCACCAGTGGCGGTTCTCCCGTTACCGCGAACTCGCCGCGCTGCCGCCGGGCGACGCCGTGCGCCTGACGCTGGAACGCGAGCCTCGCGACGCGCTGGCCGCGCTCGGGCTGCTGGCCGAGGGGGGACAGATACGGCCCCTTTGCGCGCGCATCGGCGAGCGCGCGGCGCGCGGCGTCCTGCGCGGGGTGTTGCCTGCGCGCGCCGGCGCGGACGCATTGCCCGACGCGCTGTTGCAGCGTCTTCTGCATGAGGAGGTCGCCGCCGCGCCGCGCGCGCCACACGGCGCCATGCTCGCCGCCGTCGCGCGCTACGCGCAGGCGCGGCTCTTGGCCCCCCTGCCCCGCTTCAGAATTCTCGCGCAGGCCGTGGCCGCCATTCCGGTCCCGCCGGGGCCATCTGCGACGGGCGCGACATGGCAGGGGGCGCCCGATCCATCCCCCGAAGTCCCCCGTTTCGACCATAGCGGAGAGATTCGGAACATCACCGGGAAAGAGGCCAACGCCGCGTCGGACACATCCCCAGAGCCCCCGCTGGCGGATGACGGCGCGCGGCTCGAAACCGGGTTCGCCGGGGTTTTCGCGCTGTGGCGCTCGGTGCTTGAGATGGGCCTGCTGTCGCTTCTCCCCGACGGCGCAGAGGGCGGGCCGGACCGGCTTGCGCTGGCCGCGACGCTGGCGGGCCCCGAGCATGCGGCCGCGTGGCGCGACCCGGCGCTGCACTGGCTCTGCGGTTATCGACCGGAGGGGGCGGACGCGCCGCCGCCCCCGCCGCCCGACCTTGGCGCGCGGTTCGCCCGGCACTTCGCCGAGTGGCGCGCGCCCCGACGGGTCGAGCCGACGATTAGCCGCATCGGTCGCGTGACCCTGCTGCGGGACCGCGCGACCGGGGATTGGCTTGCTCTCGGGGACCGGCGGCGCTGCCTTGCCGCGCAACGGGCGCTCGCCGCACCTTTGCGCGATGCGGCGCCGGGCATGCGCGACCCGTCCATCGACCTCGACTGGTTCGGCGTGCGCCATCGCAAGGCGCGCCGCGCATGGGCGCTTCTGGCGCGCGCGGCCTATGGCGATTTCGCGCGCCGCCTGCACGGGTTGGAGGGCGCAAGCGCCGCGTGGCTCTGGGACCGGCTGCTGACCGGGTGGGGCGCGCTTTACCCCGGCGCGCCCGCGATCATGGCGCTGCCCAGGGCCGATCTGGATCTCGTGCTGCGCATGGGCGGCCTTGACGGCGCGGTGATCGAGACCGCGGGCGGGCCGGTGCGACTGCAACTGCCGGGGGCGGGATGATGCGACTCGACACGCTCCGGGATGAGCCGTTCACCTCCGTCGCCGAGCACATGGCGGCCGAATTTCGCTGGCTTGACGCGCGGCTTTCGGGCCACCTGCGCGCGTTGCGCGACAGCGGGCGATTTGATGAAAGCGGGCTGCGCGGCCTGCGTCTGGACGAGCGGCACGTCGTCGCCGCGCTGGCGCCGTCGCCGCCCCGGGACGCGCCGCCCATGGATCGCCAGCGCGAGATCATCGACGCGCGCGCCGCCGCGCGTGAGCCGCCGCTCTACCGGTTGGCGAGGGCCTTCGGCCTGAGCGCCTTCGAACGCCGCGCGCTGATGATTGCGGCGGCGCCGGCGTTCGATGCGCGCTATCGCGCGGCCCTTGCGCTGGCGCAGAACGACGCCACCCGCGATTACGCGAGCCCCGATCTGATCATCGAACTGCTGGAGCCGGCCAACCGGCTTGCGCGGCTTGCCTGCTTCACGCCGGACGCTCCGCTGTTGCGCTACCGCCTGCTGACCCGTCCGACAGCCGCCGCCACGCCGCTGGCGGATCGCCCGCTTGGCGCCGACGACCGGGTCGCGATGGCCATGCTTGGCCATGATGCGGGCCTCCCGTCAGAGCTGGGCCAGGCGCTTTCGCGTCTCGACCCCGAGGCCGAGGACTGGGCGCCCGCGCTGCTGACTGCCGAGTTGAGCGACAAGCCGGTCATCGTCTTCGACGCCGGGCGCGACAGCGGCCAGCGCGCGCTTGCGGCCCGGCGCGCCCGGCGGGCGGGCCTTGGCATGCTGTGCCTTGACGCGGCCCGTCTGGGGCATGCGTCCGTTGATGCCGCCGCGCGGTTCTTGATGCTGGCCATTCGCGAGGCGCGGCTGACCGACGCCATGCTGTTCATCGACGCGGGCGCCCTCACGCGGGACGCGCCGACGGTCCCTGCCCTCGCGGGCCTCGCGGCGTCCGAAAACGGGCTTGTCGTCTGTGCGCCGCCCGATGTCGCGCATGTCATCGCCTCGGCCGATCCCGACCGTATCGCGCGCGTCGCGCTGCCGCCGCTCGACGCCACGGATCGGCTGAGATGGTGGCGCGCAGCGGCGGCAGAGCCGGATCGCCCGGAGATTGCGCGGCTCGCATGGCGGTCGCGACTCGGGCCGGCGGGCATCGGGCGCGCGCGCGGCGCGCCTGCCGCGCCGATGGACCGCCCGCTTCCCGCAATGCTGCGGCCTGTGCGCGCGCGCTGGACGCGCGACGACCTGATCCTGTCGGACACGCTGGGGCGGCAACTGGATGAACTGACCGCCTTCGTGAGCAACTGGCCCAAGGTGCTGGGCGACTGGGGGTTCGGCGCGGCCAACCCGCAAAGCCGGCATTGTCTCGCCCTGTTCTCCGGCCCTTCCGGCACCGGCAAGACGATGGCGGCCAGCATCGTCGCGCAGGCCGCCGACACACCGCTTTACCGCGCGTCGCTCGCCAGCATCTTCGACAAGTATCTCGGCGAGACCGAAAAGCAGATCGACCGGCTGTTCGAAGCCGCCGCCGACGCGGGCATCGCGATCCTCTGCGACGAGGCCGACGCGCTGTTCGGCGCGCGCACCGAGATGAACGACGCCCATGCGCGTTACGCCAACCTGACCGTGTCGCACCTGCTTCAGAGGATCGAGGAGCACGAGGGGCTGGTCGTCATGACCAGTAACCTGCCGCGCAACATGGACGAGGCGTTCGCCCGCCGGATCGGTCATTCGCTGGCCTTCACGCTGCCCGACGCCGCCGCGCGCCGGCGGCTCTGGGAGGGCGCGATCCCCGCGCGCGCCGCGCTTGGCGACGATGTCGACCTGCCGGCCCTTGCCGAGACGTTCGAACTGTCGGGCGGCGATATCCGCAACGCAGCGCTGGCGGCGGCCTATCTCGCGGCTGCGCAGGGGCAGGTGATCGGGATGCGGCACCTGCTGCGCGCCGTCGAGCGCGAGCTTGCCAAGATCGGCCGCACGCCCATCGCCGCGGATTTCGGGCGTCTGGACAAGGCGCGCTAGGGCCATGGCCGCGCGCCCCGCCTCCCCCGCAAGGGCGCAGCCGGACCTGTCGGACTCCGCCGAGCCGAGCGATTTCGTCCGGGCGACGGATGACGCGGCGCGCCGGTATCTCGCGGCGCTGCTGCGCGAGCGCGGCGCGCCGGTCGGCGGCGTGTCGGCGGACCTCGCAGCCGAGGCGCAACGCACGATCGGCAACGGCGCGACGGCGGAGTTGCTCGACCCCGCCCCCGAGGACGCGGCGCCCGAGACCATCGATACCCGCGATGACGGCGCGCCGGACGAAGTAGACGCGGAAGAGGACGAAGAAGAGCTTCTTCCCGACCCGGAAGACCCCGCGCCCGCCGACCCGGCGGAAGATCCCGCGCTCGAGGACGAAGAGCCGAGCGCGCAGGACACGCCCCCGCCCAAGGAGGGCGCAGAGGTCGAAAGCGCGCCGCCCCCGTCGAGCGATGGCGGCGGCGCCGGCCCTGGTGGCGGCGGCGGTGTTGTCGTGCCTTCGGGCGGGGGCGCGCAGGCGGTGGTCGCCGCCGCACAGCAGACGGCGCAGAACATGCCCGGCGCGCCGGCCTCCGGACAAGGCGGCGAGCGCGCCCGCCCGATGCGCCGCCGCCGACGCCGCCCGACCCGCCGGCAGATCGCCGGCCCGCCGCCGGTCCCCCTGGTCGAACCGGAATTCACCGTCAGCCCCGACCCTATAGAACCCGCGACCAAGGCGATCGAGGAGATCGCCGCGCGCCAGTTGCCCGCGCAGGAGATGCCCCCGGTCCCCGCCAGCCCCGGCGAAAACACCGTCCCGGCGCCCGAGCGGCGGCTCTCGAGCAGCGACCTGCGGCTGATCAGCCTTGGCGTCGGCGCGATGGACCGCGCCGGGCTGTCGCACGAGGGCGGGACCGCGCTACCCGAGGAAGCTGAGGCCGGCGAGACCCGCAACCGGCTGCTTGCGCTCCGCGAAAACCTGCTCAACCCCGACGCCCCCGCCGATGCTCAGTCGGGCGAAATGGCGCCCCCCGAGGACGCGGCGCGGGAAACGCCCGCGCCGCAACAGGACGGCGAGGAGACGGATGCGGAGGACGCTGCGCCCGAACCGTTCACGGTGCAGCCGGCGCCAGTGCCCTCCACCGACATGACGCTGGCCGAGCAGGAGATGTTCACGGCCGTCCTCGCCAACCTCAAGGCGGGCGGGCGGGACGCCGCGAAGACGCTGCTGAACCGGATCAAGCGGCAGATGCCCGAATATCCCGGCGGCGTCCTCGCCCGCGAGGATCCGGCGGCGCTCGACAATCTGGGCAAGGGTCTTCTGCCCGACCTCGAAGAGCGCATGAATACGCAGGTCGAGGGCGTGGCCGAGGTGATCGGGACCGCCGGCGCGGTTCTGGATGAGGCGGTGTCGCAGCGCCGCGCCGCGTTGGAGGAAGAGGCCGACTCCCAGACCGAGCGGATCCGCGCCGACGCGGAGGCGGAGCTGCTGACCATCGAGGACACCGCGCAGGCCCGGCTCGACGACGCCGCCGCCGCCGAGGCGCAGGCCGCGGATGCGCGCCGCAGGGCGGGTTCTGTCGGCGCGGCGCCCGAGCTGGGGTTCCGCCGGACCGCCGAGGCGGTCATCGGCCGGATACAAGCCAAGGTCAGCGAGGCGATCGCCGGGTTCGAGTTCGAGAAGACCGAACGCCACAAGCGCCTCGACGCCGCCAAAGCGCGCTGGATTTCCGCGATCGACCTTGCCTCGCTGGCCGATCAGTTCGACGCCGAGCGCGCGCGCGGGTTGGAGCCCGGCGCCACCCACCCGCCGGACATCAGCCGCGCCGACCGCCGCGCGATCAGCAACGCGATCAACGCCGCACGAGACTGGAAGACCCGGCAGACAACCTTTATCGACGGCGAGATCCGGCGAATGAAAGGCCAGGTCGACGCCACCGTCGCGCTCAATATCCGTGACGTGCAGGATGCCGGGGCTGCGGCGTTCCGCGCGCTGCGCGACTGGGGCAATGAACAGGACGGCAATGTCGGGGAGTGGTGGCGCGAGAAGGTCGCGGACCTCGATGAATGGGCCGAGAACGCGACCGATACGGCGAACACTTGGGCCAGCGTGGATTCCCGCCTCGCGCGGATGCAGATGCAGCGCGCCGCGCAGGCCGCGCGTCACCGCATCCAGCAGCGCATCGCCCGCGACGAGGAGGAAAACGCCGCCTACCAGGAATTGACCGAGGGGCAGAAGCGCAACTTCATCGCGCGCAACGTACTGAATTCGAACCAGTTGATCCGGCAACTGGGCGCCCCGCTGCGCCAATCCCTGTTCGAGGCCCGCCGCGAGAGCGTCGCGCAGACGGTCGAGTCCGAGCTGTTCGCCCTGCCCCGCGGGCAATGGCCGGCGCTGAACGCCGCCGCGCGCGCCAAGAACAGCAGTTTCGACGCGGAGCAACGCGCGAACAAGATCCTCGCGGCCGGGTATGACGACAATCTCGGAACCGAGGAAGACGACATCTTCAGCGCCCTGTCCGGCCTGCGCACCATCGAGCGCCTCGCCGTCACGGCGGCCTATAACGACATGCGCGGCAGCGACAATGCGCTCTACAACGACCTGGACGGAGAGCTTTCGGGCGACGAGTGGCGGCGCGCCCAACGGTTGATGTCCGGCGAGCACGGCCGCGCGGCGGCCGAGGCGATCCATGACGCGGTCTACGGGCCCGGCACTGACGAGGACCAGATCTACGAGGCGCTCGAGACGCTGAACCAGTTGCCCGAGCCGGACCGCACGAAAGAGCTGAAACGCGCGGACGCCGAGTATCGCCGCAGATACGGCGAAAGCCTGAGCAGCCGCCTGAGCGAAGACCTGAGCGGGTCCGAGGCGGGCCGCGCGCTGGCGCTTGCCGCCGGCGAAATGGACGAGGCCCGCGCGCATGAGATGAACTATGCGCTCGGCTCGCACGACGCCGACGCCGCGGCGGCGGTCTATGAGCGCATCCGCAGCGAGGAGATGGCGAACGCCCGGCGAGAAGGCTGGACGCCCGCGCAATACGAGGCCGCCGTGCTTCGCCGCAACCAGGCGCTGAACGACGCGTTCGAGACGCAATACGCCGACGTCGCCAACTACAACTGGGGCCAGGGCACGGCCCTCGAGAACGCCGTCGTCTACCAGTTCGCCTTTGACGAAGGCAGCCGGCACCGCCTTCAGGAATTCCAGGCCGGCGACCTGATCGGCGTCTCGGCCGGGCGGATGCAGGGCGAGCGGCGCAGTTTCTACGCCGACGACGAGGCGATGGGCGATGTCGTCACCGCTCAGTACCAGGCCGCCGCCGACCTGACCGAGCTGGAACGCGGACCGGAGATGCGCGCAGGCGTGCGCCGCCGGGTCGCGCGGGAGGTGCGCCGCCGAGAGGACGCGGACGACCCGATGACGGCCGAGGAGATCGAGAACTACCGCATGGCCCGGGATCGCGAGATGAACGCCGCCATGGCCGAGGCCGCGTTCGACCGCGCGGGCCGCAGCGTGGACGCGCTCGACGCGCGCCTGCAGGATCGCTACGACATCTCGCTTGACGACATGATCACGAACACGATGTCGGACAACGTGTTCGGCGACGGGGGCGATCTGTCAAACGCGCGCGAACGCATCGCGATCATGCGCCGCGACGCCGACGACGCGGGCGCGCTGCCGAGCCGACGGCTCGACTGGGCCTATACGCGGGTGCGCGACGGCATCGCGGGCGCGGGAACCGACCTGCCCGAGCTGCGCGACAGCATGGGCGGGCTGACCCGCGAGGAGATGCTGCTGCTCAATGACCGCTGGAAAAGCGAGCATGACGGCGAGACCCTGCGCGACGCGATCCAGTCGGACACCAGCGGGCGGGACGAGGACGATCTTGTCGATCTCTATGACCATGGCGCGCCAACGACCGTCGCCCAGCAGGTGGACCAGTTGCGGCGCAAACTGAACCGCGACGAGGAGAGCGTCGGCTTTCTCGGGGCCTGGGCGTCCGAGAACCACTCCACGCGCTCGCGCGAGCGGCTTGCCGAGCTCGAGGCGATGGCCGAGCGGATGCGCGACCCGAACCTGACCCCGCAACAGCGCGAGGACATCACCGCGAGCTTCACCGAGCAGCGCGGCAGCGTCGAGAACGCGATCCAGGCGCAGCGCGACCGGGTGGATTCCTACGCCGACATGGTCACCACGGTGCTGGGCTATGTCGTCAGCGCGGTCGTGATCATCGCCGCCGCCGCGCTGACCGTGGTGTCGGGCGGCACGCTGTCGCCCGCGCTCGGCGCCGCGATCGCGCTCACCGGGTCGATCGTCGGAACCGTTTCGGGGATCGCGGCCAAGGCGGCGATCAAGGGCGGCGCCTACGGGATGGAGGAACTCGGGACCGACATCGCCGTCGGGCTCGTCGATCTCGCGGTCACGATGGCGACGGCGGGGATGTTCAAGGGCGGCGCATTGTTCCGCAACGCCGGCGCGATGGTCACCGGCGTCATGGAAGAGGTCAAGGCGATCAGCCGGCAATCGCTGCGGGTGGGAATGCGCGCCGCCGCCAGCCAGACGGCGCGCGGCGCCGCCGCCGGGGCCGCGCGGGCGACGGCGCGCGAAGGGGCGGAGGCGGGCGCGTCGGGCGGGCTGCTCGCCGCCGGGCGCGCCTACGCGCGCGAGCAGGCCATCGACGCCGCGACGGCGATCCCGACGACGCTGACGGCGAACCTGCTGAACGAGGACAACTGGCGCCACGGCAACGTCGCCGCCAACGTCCTGCGCGGCACGTGGGAGGCGTCCTTGCAGAACCTGCGGGACGGCGTGATCATGGGCGGGGCGGGCAACCTCGCCAATCGCGGCGCGCGCCGGCTGATCCACCCTGCCCCGCTGACCCCGCAGCAGACCCATGCCCGCAGCCTGCGCCACTGGCGGCACGACAACCCGGGCGCTTCTCCGGCCGAATACGCCCGGTACGTCGAATCCTACGCCGCCGCGAACAGCGACCACGCCGATGTCGTGCGCGCGGCGCAGCGCGAGGCGCGCCGCTCGCTGCTCTCGGAAATTCCGCCGCGCGAACGGGGGGCGGTGGCGGATGTGCCGATCATCCATGTCAACGACCTGCAGTTCCGCACCTACAACAAGGGCAATTTCGGCGACGCCTTCGTGCATGTGCAAAACGGCCAGGCGGTGATCATCATCCGCGACGGCGCGCCGGCCTCGGCGGTCGCCGCGATCGGGCCGGACCTGCGCGACATCGTGGCGCCCGGGACGCGCGGGCGCACCGTCTACCCCGCCGAGTCCCTGCCGCCGCGCCTGCGCGACCGGGTGGAGGTCGACGTCGTGAACGACCCGGCCTTCGGCGCAGACGAGGTGCGCGCCGTGCCGCAGCGGGACCGCGACGGCAACATCGTCGGCGTTGCGCTACAGGTCGGCCCCAACGCGCGCGCGATCGACATCCAGCTTCATGTCGGCACACTCGACGCGATGCGCCGCTACGCGGGGCTTGCGGGCCGGGTGCGCATGTTCATGAACCGGATCGGACGGCGGCTTGGCATGGATATCGTCGATCCGGCGCAACTGGCCCGCTGGGAGGCGAGCCTCGAGGTCGCCAAACTGCCGGCCATCATCGACGAGCGCATGACGCGCCTGTCCGAACACGGGCTCGACCCGCGCCGCCGCGCGCTGGTGATGGAGGAAATCGCCAATCTCGAGCGCCAGTTCCTGCAAGAGGTCGCGCGCGCCGAACCGGGCGCGGCGGCCGAGGCGCGCGGCTACGTGGCGGCCAAGGCGCAGGGCGACGCGGACGCAGCGACGCGCCCCGCCGAAGAGAGCGAGACGGCGCCGCCCGACCTGACGCCGGCGCAACGCACCACCCATCTGCGCGACCTGATCCAGCGGATCCGCGCCGAGCAGACGCGGCTCGCCGAGCTTGATCAGCACCTTCTGGACGCGCAGGGCAAAGACCACTCGACCGCGCAGAACGGCATCCGCGAGCAGCGCGACTCCTACGCCGCCGCGATGCGGGAACTGAAACAGCATCTTCCCGCCGATCTTCACCCGATGATCGACTACATTGACAGGCCGCATCCTTGGCCGCCGACCGTGGCCGCCAACCATTCGGCGCTGGCGGCCCATCCGGCCTTCGCCGCCGCGCTGGCGCAGCTCGGCAAGCAGGACCAGAACACCATCACCCGCGTCGGCGCCTACCAGGAGATCATCGCCGAATTCCATCGCACGCGCGAGAGCATCGAGGCCGGTCAGCGCCGGGGCGAGGAGTTGATCGCGCGGTTGCAGGCCGAATACCGGGACATCGGCGGCGACGCGTTCATGGGGGTCGATCTTCATCCCGATCTGCCCGAACGCGCCGCGCCGCCCGGCTATCAGCCCGAATACGCCTTCGAGGCCAAGTTCCGCGATCGGCTGGGCTCGGAACTGGGCGGCGAACTGATGCAGGCCATCATCGAGCGTATCGAGATGGGGCAATCGGCGCGTTTCGACGCATTGGCCGAACAGGCCGACATCATCAGCGCGGCGCTTGGGGACAAGACGCTCGAAAAGGTGTTTGAACAGGTCCTCGCCCACCGGCAAGGCTATCGCGCCGAGCTGTCGCTCGCCAGCAGCATCGCCGAGGGGATCGACAATCTTCCCGGCAGCGGCGAACATACCGTGATCGATTTCGGCGATCCGATCGGCGCGAACGAGGCCGACGTGATTTCGGTGGACGCGGAGGGCAACGTCTTCCTGTGGGATTCCAAATATCGCGGGGAAGGCTCCGCCGCGCTGCATTCGGAAACCTTCAGCGATTCCGACCGGCGGGAGAACGCGGCGCGCGAGGCGCTGAAGATTCTCGAAGACCCCGACCGCACCCAGGGCCTTTCGGAACAGGCGCTGATCGAGGCCCGCAAGAACCTGGAGGCGGGCACGTTCTTCGCCATCACCTCGCACACCAACGATGTGTTCACCTTCAGGCATTCGCCCCCCATCGCGGTCGTCAACGGGGTGCGGCAATGACCGGCGCGCATGGCATATTCGATCCCGTCGCCGTGGCAGCGGCGTGCCGCCGGGACCGGCTCTTGCCGCTCGCACAGGAAGACCTGCCGCGCTTTGGCGAACGGGGATACTGGCGCGCGGGCGCGCAGCAGCTCATGAAGGTCGTCGCCGGCTGGTGGGTCGGCGAGGCGGCGCTGTTCGCCGATGCGCTGCAACTGGCCGTCGCCTGGCTCGACGCGCCCGAGTCCAGGGGCCACCCCTGGGGCGACAACGCGCAGGCGCACGCAGCGCGCCACCTACACGCCCGCGCGCTGGCGCACCTGATGAGCGGCCGCAACCGCCCGCCGCTGTGGGAGGCGGCGGCAAGCGCGCATGATCGCGCGTTGGAGGCGGCCGGCCCGGCCCGCGTGGCGATGCTGGCCTCGGGCGCCGCCGTCTGCGGGCTAATGGCGGGCCGCCCGCCCGGTGGGCTGCCCACCCCCGCACCAGAGGACGAGGACGGGACAGTCATCGCCGATATCCTCGCCCGTGACGGCGATCCCGCCCGCATCGGCCGACAGCTCTACGCCCGGCGGCACGCGCTCTTCTCGGAGCGTCCGGGTCTTACGCTCACGACGCTGTTCGCAGCCCTGTTCCTCCATCGCGGCGGGGTTGAGCCGCTCACCACCGCGCTAAGCGCAGGCTACGTGGTCTGCCCCGAACTGACCCTGCCGCCCGCGATGATCGCGAGCGGATGGGAGGACCGCGCCGAGGCGATCCTCACGCTTGAGCGGCAGGATTTCGCGCGGGTGGACAGGCTGCTCGGGCTGCTGGGACTGACCCGCGACGGCGAGACCGCGACGCACGACGCGCCGCCGGGTTTCGCGAGCTGGACGCGCCAGCCCGATCATTCGCTCGAGGTCGACTGGCGCGCCGCGGAGGATGCCCCCCCGCATCTCGAAATTCGCGGACCGGCGGCGGGTCGGCTTGCGCGGTTCTTCGCGCAAGGCATCGGCGGCGCGGTGCGTCCCGGCCCCGAACAGGCGCTTGCCGATCTTCTCACCGTGCCGCGGCGCGCGACGGTCGCGAACCCGTCCGCCGCGCAGGCGCGTTGGGAAATGCTGTGCGCGGCGGTGGCCGGCGAAGGAGTGTTCGGCGATCCGGCGGGGCGCGCATTGGTGACGGCGGGGCTTGCCGACAGCGATTGGCGGGTGCGGATGGTCGCGCTCTGGGCCGTCGGCCATCACCGCGTGCAAGGGCTTGCCGCCAGGGCCGAGGCCGCCGCGCTGCCCAAGCCCGGTTTCAGGGGGCTGTCGCAGGACGACCGGCGCGTGCTGCTGGCGCTGCGCGACCTCGCGGCCAGCCGCAGCGCGGGGCGCGACGACATCGCCCGCCCCGGCGCCAATGCCGGTTTCGTCGCCAGGATCGCAGCCTTGATCGACGCGGTCCCCGACACCGCTCAAAGCCGCGCCGACGCCCTGATCCGCGCGCTCTTGCGCAAACCCCTGGCGCCCGGCCAGACGCCCGCTCCCTCCGCCTGGAAACGCTGGATGGCCGCCTCGTGACGCCCGGCCATATCGCAGGGCGCAGCGGCGCGCCGCCCACGGATGACGCCGGGAGACCCACGGGAAATGTTGCAAAGCGCGGATATTGGTGATCGTATCGGCGCGAAGCGCCCGCGCAGAGACGGCGGGACTCAATCAGGGAGGAAAACATGCTCACGAAAAACATCACCGCAGGCGGTCTGCTGGCCGCGCTCGCCATCGCGGCGAACGGCGCGTTCGCGCAGGACGACTGCCCCGATCGCGGCGCGCTGGACGCGATGTATTGCGACGCCGATGGCGATCTCGTCGCCGACACGCCGACCGATCCGGCCAAGCTCAAGAACCCGGATACGCTCGTCTTCGCCTATACTCCGGTCGAGGATCCGGCGATCTACGAAGACATCTGGAACCCCTTCATCGAGCATCTCGAAGAAGTGACCGGCAAGGACGTGCAATTCTTCGCCGTGCAGTCCAACTCGGCCGAGGTCGAGGCGATGCGCTCGGGAAGGCTGCATATCGCGGGCTTTTCCACCGGGCCGACGCCGTTCGCGGTGAACCTTGCGGGGGATGTGCCCTTCGCCATCATGGGCAGCGACGACGGCACCTTCGGCTACACCTTGCAGGTCTATACCCAGGCTGACAGCGACATCCAGGAGATGTCGGACCTGGCGGGCAAGCGTGTCGCGCATACCTCGCCGACGTCGAACTCGGGCAACCTCGCGCCGCGCGCGCTCTTTCCCGATCTCGGCGTGGTGCCGGACGAGGATTACGAAGTGACCTATTCGGGCAGCCACGACCAGTCGATGCTGGGCGTCGTCGCGGGCGACTACGACGCTGCGCCGGTCGCCTCGGAGGTTGTCGTGCGCATGGCCGAGCGCGGGCTCTACGATCCCGAGGAAGTACGCATCGTCTGGGAAAGCGACCCGTTCCCGACCACCTCCTACGGCATGGCGCATGACCTCGCGCCCGAGTTGCAGGAGAAGATCAAGGAGGCGTTCTTCAGCTTCGATTTCGAGGGCACCGCGCTTGGCGAGGAATTCACCGGCGTGAGCAAGTTCGTTCCGATCACCTACAAGGACCAGTGGAAGGTCATCCGCCAGATCCAGAAGGCCAACGGCGTCGAATACACGCCGCAGGGTCTCGCCGCGGAATAATGACACCCTGCCGGGGCCGGTCCATGCGACCGGCCCGCAATGAAAGCGTTTCCATGCTGAAGATCACCGACCTCGTCAAACGCTACGGCAGCGGCGATCCGGTCCTCAAGAATCTCGACCTCACCATCGAGGGCGAAAGCGTCGTGTCGATCATCGGCTCGTCGGGCGCGGGCAAGAGCACGCTCCTGCGCTGCATCAACCGCCTGGTCGAGCCGACCTCGGGATCGATCAACCTCAACGGGACCGAGCTCACCACCCTGCGCGGCAAGGCGCTGCGCGCGGCGCGGCGCAAGATCGGCATGGTGTTCCAGGGGTTCAACCTCGTCGACCGGCTGACGGTGATGGAGAACGTCCAGTCCGGGCGGCTGGGCTATATCTCGACCTGGGCGGCCGTTTCCCGGCGCTATCCGCGCGCCGATATCCGCCGCGCCTACGAGCTGATGGAGCGCGTCGGCATCGCCCATTACGCCGACACCCGCGCCGACCAGCTTTCGGGCGGGGAGCGCCAGCGGGTCGGCGTCGTGCGCGCGCTGATGCAGAATCCCGATATCCTGCTGGCGGACGAACCCACCGCCTCGCTCGATCCCAAGACGTCCGAGCAGATCATGGGCCTTCTGCGCGACCTCGCCGGGGAGCTGAAACTGCCGGTGCTGATCAACATCCACAACGTCACCGAGGCCAAGCAATACACCGACCGCATCGTCGGCATGCGCTATGGCCGCATCATCTTTGACGACAGGCCGGCGCAGCTCGACCAGGCGGCGATGGACGAAATCTACGCTGGCAGCCCGCATGCGGACCGCACCGGCGCCGATGCGGCCGCCGCGTCATGAGCACGGCGCCGCGCGATACCTGGAGGAAGCCGCCCTTCATCGCCAACCCGGCGCTGCGCTGGACGGTCTATCTTGGCGTGATCGGCTATTTCGTCTGGGTCGGGCTGACCATGCCCATCGACTGGGACCGCGTCGCCCAGGGGATCACCCGCGCCGGGCGCATCTTTGGCGGCGCCTTCCCGCCCAGCTTTGCGCGCAGCGGGCTGCTGATCGACGGCTTTCTCGAAAGCCTCAAGATCGCGGTGCTGGCGACGGCGGGCGGGGTGGTCCTGTCGATCCCCATCGCCTTCATGGCCGCGCGCAACATCGCGCCCCTGCCCGTCTTCTATCTCGGGCGGGCCATCGTCATCGTCGCGCGCAGCTTCCACCCGGTGATCGTCGCGATCCTGTTCGTCAAGGCGGTGGGCTTCGGCCCTTTCGCCGGGGTGCTGACGCTGATCGTCTATTCCATCGGCTTCGTCGCCAAGATGCTGGCCGAGCGGATCGAGGAGATCGACTTCGGCCAGGTCGAGGCGATGCGCGCCGCCGGCGCGCCCTATCTGTCGACGCTGTTCTACGCGATCTTCCCGCAGATCCTGCCGCGCCAGATCGGGCTGAGCATCTACCAGCTCGATTCGAACCTGCGCGCCTCGGCCGTGGTGGGCATCGTCGGGGCGGGCGGGATCGGCGCGACGCTCGCCAACGCGTTCGGACGCTATGACTACGACTTCGCGCTCGCCATCACCATCGTCATCGTCGCCGTGATCCTCGTCTCCGAGGCGGTGAGCGGCGTCATCCGGAAACGCATCCAATGAGTTCGATCCGCGAAGAATTCGGCCGCGACGAATGGACGCGCTTCACTCCGCGCCAGAAGCTGGCGCGCTGGGGCGCGCTCGCGTTCTGCGCGCTGGCCATCATGTGGGCGCTTACCTCGATCGAGGTGATCTGGCCCTGGGTCTGGAGCGCGCCCGAGCAGATCGGCGACCTTTTCGGGCGGATGTACCCGCCGGACCCGAGCAACCTCGCCACCATCCTGCGGGTGCTCTGGGAGACGGTGAACATCGCCACCTTCGCCACCGCGCTCGCCGTGCTGCTGTCGCTGCCGGTGGCCTATATCGCCGCGCAGAACACCACGCCCAACCGCGCGACGCTGTGGCTGGGGCGGCTGATCCTCGTCACGTCGCGCTCGGTCAACACGATCATCTGGGCGCTTCTGTTCGTCGCCATCTTCGGCCCCGGCATCGTCGCCGGGATCGTGGCGATCATGTTCCGCTCCATCGGGTTCATCGGCAAACTGCTGGGTGAGGCGATCGAGGAGATCGACCAGCGCCCGGTCGAGGCGCTGGAGGCGACGGGCGCCTCGCGCTTCAAGGTGATCGTCTACGCAATCATCCCGCAGGTCATGCCGACCTTCTGGGCGGTGTCGATCCTGCGCTGGGACATCAACCTGCGCGAATCCACCGTACTCGGCCTCGTCGGTGCGGGCGGCATCGGCATCATCCTGCAGGGTGCGATCGATACATTCAACTGGCCCGAGGTCGCGACGATCCTGCTCGCCATCATTGCGCTGGTGGTGCTGGGCGAGATCGTCTCGGCGTTCCTGAGGCGGCGCATACTGTGAACGCTCTCGCGCCCGACGCCCCCACCCCCGTCGATCCCGCCGAGGCGTTCGCCGCCTATCTCAGGCTGCGCCACCGCCTGCCCGCGGCCGCGCGGCAGGGGCTTGCGACGCCGGCCCGGTTCCTCGACATCGTCACCCCGTTCGATCTGATCCTGTTCGACGCTTATGGGGTGCTGAACGTCGGGGAGACCGCCATTCCCGGCGCGGCGGACGCCATCGCGGCGCTGCGCGGCATGGGCAAGGCGGTGGCGGTAGCGTCGAACTCCGCCGCCTACCCCAAGAGCCGCATGATGGCCCGCTACGCCGCGCTCGGCTTCGATTTCGCGCCCGAAGAGGTCGTGACCAGCCGCGAGGCCCTGCTGGACCGGCTGACGCGCGAGCCGAACCGCCGCTGGGGCATGATGCTGAACCCGCAGGCGGATACCGCGGAGTTCTCCGGGCTCGACCACTCCATACTGACCGACGCCCCCGAGGACTACGCCCGCGCCGAGGGCTTCCTGCTGATCGGCTCGGACGGCTGGACGAACGCGCGCCAGGCTTTGCTGGAGGACGCGGTGCGCGCCCATCCCCGCCCGGTCCTCGTCGGCAATCCCGACCTGGTCGCGCCCCGCGAAACTGGCCTGTCGCGCGAACCCGGCTGGTTCGCGCACGCGCTGGCCGATGCGACGGGGGTCGCGCCCGAATTCCTAGGCAAACCGTTCCCGGACATCTTCGATCTCGCGCTGGCGCGGCGCGCCCGGCCGCCGGCCCCCGGGCGCGTGCTGATGGTGGGCGATACGCTGCACACCGACATCCTCGGCGGCCAGCAGGCCGGGTTCGCGACCGCGCTCGTCACCGCGCGCGGCGCGCTGGCCGGGCTCGATGTCGCGGACGCGATCCGGCGTTCGGGGATCGCGCCCGATTTCGTGGTGGACGCGATCTGAACCCGCTCACTTGGGGCGAGAGCGCGCCGCGCGGCCGGCCTGCATACCGATGGCGAAGCCCTCGGCCACCTGCATCAAGGGCGAGCTCTTGGGCGTCTGCGCCGCGGCGAGAGCCGCGCGTCTTTCGGCGCGGCGGCGGCGGGCCGAGGCGACCGCGAACAGTATAAGCCCCAGCCCCACGTAAAGCAGCCCGATGACCAGCGCCGCGATCAGCGCGCTTTCCGCCGCCGCCAAGAAAATCCAGAGCGCGACCGTTAGAAACGCCATTCCGACGATCAGCAGCAGCCCCCCGGCAAGCCCGAGCGCAGTCATCGCGACCGCCTCGCGCGCCTGCCGCGAGACCGCATCAACCATGGGCGTCATCCGCTTACTTCCGGCTGGTCAGAAGGCCGACGAGGAATCCGAACCCGACGGCCAGACCGACGGCGGTGGCGGGTTGCTGACGCACCGCGTTCGCCGCCTGCGACCCGAGATCCTCGGCGCGGGCCTGCATGTCGTGCAGATGCGCCTCGCCGCGCTCCCTTGCGTGCAGGGCCGCGTCGCGCACCCGCTGCTGGGCTTCGCTGCCCTTCTGCATGCCGAGGTCCGACAGGATCGTGGTGATCGCGCCGATATCGCTCTTGAGCGTCTCGATCTGCTTGCTCAGGTCGTCCACCGTCACCTTGTCCGAATTGCTTGCCATGCTTTATGCTCCTTTGATTAATCGGCCGATTATCGGCGGGTGAACGCCCGCCATGGTCATTGGTTCCGAGCAACCGAATCAGGTCAGCAGCGTCTCGGTGCTCGAGAAGAACATCGCCTGACTGACCGCCGAGAGAACCTGCTCTTCCGAGTAGGGCTTGGTGATCAGGAAGGCGGGTTCGGGCCGTTCCCCGGTCAGCAGGCGTTCGGGGAAGGCGGTGATGAACACCACCGGCACGTCGCCATGTTCCTTCAGGATATGCGCCACCGCGTCGATCCCCGAGGATTTGTCGGCCAACTGGATATCGGCGAGGATCATGTCGGGCGGATCCTTGCGCGCCAGTTCGACCGCCGCGTCGCGCGTGCGGGCGTTGCCGGTGACGGTGTGGCCCATCTGCTCGACGATGGCCATGATGTCCATCGCGATGATGGCCTCGTCCTCGATCACCATGATGCGCCCGGCCACGGCCTTCGACATCTCGGAGCGGGCGATGTCCAGCAGCTCGCGCGCCTCATTGCCGGAAACGCCGATAACCTCGCCGATCTGCTCGGTGGTCAGCCCCTCGATCGCGTGCAGCAGCAGGACCTCGCGGGTGTTCTTGGTCAGCCCGGCGAGGCGCCATTGCGCGCGATCCTCGGCAGAGCCGGAACTGCCGCCCGGTTCGCCCTTCGCCCCCTCGACCGGGGCGCCCGAGGAGACCCAGATCCCGTTGAACGCCTTGAACAGGGCGATCTTGGGCGATGTGCTTTGCTCGAAGAGGCTGCGATCCTCGAGGATCGCCTCGAGCGTCGCGGCGGCGTAGGTGTCGCCCGTTTCCTGGCTTCCAGTGAGCGCGCGCGCATAACGGCGAAGATAGGGAAGTTCCCGCCCTATGGCGTCGGCGATGCTGGTTTGTCCCACAGTTTCTGTCATGAAGTCCTCGACGTGTTTCAGGTTTTTTTGTAATTCTCGGGAACCGAACGGTTCTCGGCGGTGTTAGGTTCCGATAGCGATGTAAAAAAAAGCGCCGCGCTCACCCCGCAATTTCAGACGACACGCAGGCTGGCATATATCATGGCAACAGAAAAGAGAGGTTCTCGCTTGGACCAGGAAATCGACCGCAACCTTCAGCGTGTCTACAAGGAGACAATCGACGAAGAGGTGCCGGATCGCTTTACCCGGTTGCTTCAGCAATTGAAGGAAAGCGAAGCGGGAGCGAGCCCGAAAGAGGCGGAGGATGGGCAGGAGCAGTGACCACACAGATGGACCCGAGGGATGAGTTGGTTACTCACCTGCCGGCGCTGCGCGCCTTCGCGATGAGCCTGACGCGCAATTCGGCCACCGCTGACGACCTCGTGCAGGACGCGGTCGTGAAGGCTTGGAGCAATTTCGACAAGTTCGAGACCGGCACCAACCTGCGCGCCTGGCTGTTCACGATCCTGCGCAACACCTATTATTCGCTGCACCGCAAGCGCAAGCGCGAGGTCGAGGATCCCGACGGGATCATGGCGGACCAGCTTTCGGAAAAACCGCATCACGACGGACGCCTCGCGATGAACGACTTTCGCGAAGCCTTCGCCCAGCTCACCGACGAACAGCGCGAGGCCTTGGTGCTGGTCGGCGCCGAAGGGTTTTCCTACGAGGAAGCGGCCGAGATGTGCAACTGCGCCATCGGCACCATCAAGAGCCGCACCAACCGCGCCCGCAAGCGCCTCGCCGAACTGATGGACATGGACGACGACGAAGAGATCGAAATGACTGATGCGGCGACGCGCGCCGTGGTTTCAGGAGGGTCTTCGGCCTGATGCCCTGGCGGCGGGCGGCAAGGGTCGGGGGGCGCGCGGGTCTCGCGGTCCAGATCATCGCGATCCTGAGCATCGCGATCCTGCCGCTCGCGCTCATCTCTGTGTACCAGTCGTCCAAGATGCTCCGGGAATCGCGCAACCTGTCCCGGACCGCCCTGGCCCAGCACACCGAATCGATGACTGCCGACGAGCGCGAGCTGATCCAGTCGGCGATCGGCGCGGCGCGCGCGATTTCCTCGGCTACGGTCGTGCTGCGCAACGATCCGGAAATCTGCCGGCAAGTGCTGGAAAAGCTGGTCGCCCGGGATGCGCGGTACATTTTCGCCGGGTACATCACCGAACAGAACGAACTGCGCTGCACCTCAAGCGGGCAGCGCGGCGCGATCGACAAGGCCGACATGATCGCCGACAGCGTCGCCGACCACGAACCCCGCGTCATCACGCATTCCAGCGAGGTCCTGAGCGGACGCATGGTTCTCAGCGTGAGCGTGCCGCTCGTCGCGGAAGGGGAATTCCTCGGGGCGGTCTGGATCGCGATCCCTTACGAGGTCGCGAACGCCCTGCTCGAAGCGCCGGGGCGGGCGGTTGAACTGCTCATTTTCGGGGCAAGGGGTGAAATCCTCGCCACGGAGGCGTTCGACGACGAACGGCGGACCGCGCTGCCCGCCGGCATGGAGCTGTCCGATCTGGCCAGGGACGTGCCCCAGACGTTCCGGCGCAAGAACCGCGCCGGGCTGGTGCGCGACTTCGCCATCGTGCCGATCGTGGACGGCGTCGTCTATGGCCTCGGAAGCTGGGAGCCGCGCGAGGGCAACCTGCTGCCGGGCGTCGGGCCGATGATCAGCGTCTATTTCCCGCTGCTGATGTGGCTGGTCGCGATGGCGGTGGCCTATGTCGGCATCAACCGCCTTGCGGTGCGCCATGTCTACCGGCTGCGCAACTGGATGCGCATGTACACCGCCGGGCGCACGGATTTCTCCGAAGCGAAGCTTCAGAACGCGCCCGAAGAGTTCGAGATCGTCGCCGAGGCGTTCCGCAGGATGACCCGCGAGCTTTCCGAACACGAACGCCGGCGCGAAGAGAGCGTCGCGGAAAAGACGATACTTCTCAAGGAGATACACCACAGGGTCAAGAACAACCTGCAACTGATCTCAAGCATCATGAACATGCAGATCCGCAAGGCCGACAGCCTCGAGGCGCGTAATCTCCTGCGTCGCGTGCAGGACCGGGTGATGGCCCTGGCGGCGATCCACCGCACGCTCTACGCCGCGCGCGAGCTATCGGTCGTCCCCGCCGACGAGTTGCTGGATTCGATCGTCAGCCAGCTTGTCAAGGTCGGCAGCCTCGACGAGGACGGTCAGCACATATCCATCTCGACGCATTTCAGCCCGGCCGAGATATCGGCCGACCAGGCGGTGCCGCTCTGCCTTCTCGCGACCGAGGCGGCGATGAACGCGGTCAAGTTCGTCGGCCACGGCGACGAGTCGGGCGCCTGGATACAGATCGTGCTGCATCACCAAGGCGATCGCGAATACTGCCTGAGCGTGATCAACTCCCGCGGGCGTCAGCCCACCCCCGAGGAAAACCCGGATGCGGGCACGGGGCTCGGGTCGCGGCTGATCGCATCCTTCGCCGCGCAGCTCGACGGCACGCTCGAGATCAACGATCTGCCCGACAGGTACGAGATGCACGTCACCTTCACCGCCGAAAGCGAAAGCGAGTCCGCCCCGGTCGACTACTGAAAGCCGCGGACGCGAAACGGCCGGCGCCAGACCGCTCATCAAGCAGCGTTTTTCGCGCCCGGCCCCACCCCGGGACGGAACCGCCGCGCGCGCCGCCCGTTGTACCGTCATGCAATCACGCCGCCCCGGCGGACCCGTCGGAGCGGCAGACTATGCGACACCGGCCGCGCCCCGCGCGCGGCCCAAACTGGAGAAAAGAACATGAGCATGATGTACCTGATGCGCACGACCATCCTCGGCGGAGCCATCGCGCTGGCCGGCGGCGTCGCCGCCGCAGACCCGCTCGCCGTGTCGGACGTCGAAGTCCGCACCGATCTCACCGATTTTGAGAACAGCAACGCGCTGGACTACTGGCCCGAGCTCGCCGCCGATCTCGGCGCCGCGATCACGGAGCGGGTCAACCTGACCGGCAAGGCGGAGCACCCATCGATCACCGTCGAGGTGACGGAGATCGCCGTGGACGGCTCGACCATCCTGCCCGAAAGCGGCGAGTTCAACCAGCTGGTCGGCGTCGTGATCGGCGAGCCGGGCGAATCAACGATCGAGAAACCCGAGAAGGCGAGCGATCAGCCCCAGCCCTTCGTCAACGTGCCGGTCATCCTGCACGCCACCGAAGGCGAGGCGACCGGCGGCCCGGACGTCATCGTGATCCCGCCGTCGCAGGACGATTTCTATCACGCGATGCTCGACGCCTTCGCCGACATCGTGGTCGAGAAGGTCGACGAGAAGAAGGGCGAGGCGCTGTAACGCCGATCCTCGTTCTTCCTGAAGGCGCCGCGCCCACCCGCGGCGCCTTTCTTTTGCGCGCACCGCGTCTTCACTCCCGCGCACCCTTGGCGCGCTGGGGGCTTCTGCCTATAAGGGCGGCAGAAACCTCAGCCCCGGAAACCATACATGCGCCAAGCGACCATCACCCGCAAAACGAACGAAACCGATATCTCGGTCAAGCTGTCGCTCGACGGCTCGGGCGCCTATGACAACCAGACCGGCGTGGGGTTCTTCGATCACATGCTCGACCAGTTGGCGCGCCACGCGCTGATCGACATGACCGTGCGCTGCGAGGGCGATCTGCATATCGACGATCACCACACGGTCGAGGACGTGGGAATCGCGCTCGGCCAGGCGCTGGCCGAGGCGGTTGGCGACAAGCGCGGGATCAAACGCTACGGCGCCTGCCTGCTGCCGATGGATGACGCGCTGGTACGCGCCGCGCTCGACCTCAGCGGCCGGCCCTACCTTGTCTGGAACGTCGCCCTGCCCACCCAGCAGATCGGCAGTTTCGACTGCGAACTCGTGCGCGAATTCTTCCAGGCGTTCAGCACCCATTCCGGCATGACGCTGCACGTGGACGCGCTGCACGGCTTCAACAGCCACCACATCGCCGAGGCGGCATTCAAGGCGGTCGCCCGCGCGCTGCGCGACGCGGTCGAGACCGACCCGCGCAGGTCCGACGCGGTCCCCTCGACCAAGGGCGCGCTCTGACCGTGGCGACCGTCATCGTCGATTACGAAAGCGGCAACCTGCACTCGGCCGAGAAGGCGTTCCAGCGCATGGCGCGCGAGGCCGGCGCAGGCGTCGTCACCGTCACCTCGGACCCCGAACTGATCCGCCGCGCCGACCGCGTGGTGCTGCCCGGCGACGGCGCCTTCCCGGCCTGTCGCGCGGCGCTCTTCGATCATCGCGGCGTGTTCGAGGCGCTCGAAGAGGCGGTCGTCGCCCGCGCCCGGCCCTTCATGGGCATCTGCATCGGGATGCAGATGATGGCGACGCGCGGGTTGGAGCATGCGCCGACTCCCGGGTTCGACTGGATCGCCGGCACGGTCGCGCCGATCACGCCCGCCGATCCCGCGCTAAAGGTGCCGCATATGGGCTGGAACGACCTGGTTCTGGAGCGCCCGCATCCCGTGTTCGACGGGGTCGAGAGCGGCGATCACGCCTACTTCGTCCATTCCTACCAGTTCCGGGTGGAGGATCCCGATCAACTGCTGGCGCATGTGAACTATGGCGGGCCGGTCACGGCCATCGTCGGGCGCGACACCATGATCGGCACCCAGTTCCACCCCGAGAAAAGCCACGCCACCGGGCTGCGCATCATCGCCAACTTCCTGCGCTGGCGACCCTGAGCGCGATGGAGGACGCCGCCCTACAGCGTATCCTCGACCAGATTGCCGACGCCGCCTTCGCGACGGCGGACAAGGGCCGCGTCGCCGACTACATCCCCGATCTCGCCGGCGTCGCCCCAGACCAGTTCGCCATCGCCGTCGCCCGCCCCGGCCACCCGACGCTGACGGCCGGACGCGCGAGCCATCGGTTCTCGATCCAGTCGGTCAGCAAGGTCTTCACCCTCGCGCTCGCGCTGGGCACGCTGGGCGACCGGCTCTGGAACCGCGTCGGGCGCGAACCCTCGGGCCAGGCGTTTGATTCGATGATCCTCCTGGAACAGGAACAGGGCCGTCCCCGCAATCCCTTCATCAACGCCGGCGCGATCGTCACCACCGACGCCGTGCTCGAAGGGTCCGAGCCGCGCGAGGCCCTGGCCGCGATCCTGCGCTTCGTGCAGGCGGCGGCGAATGACGACGACATTCACATCAACGAAAGCGTCGCGCGCTCCGAGATCGCGACTGGCCACCGGAATTTCGCGCTGGCGCACTACCTGCGCTCGCACGACAACCTGCGCCATCCGCCCGACCTCACGCTCGGCGTCTATTTCCATCAATGCGCGATCGAGATGACCTGCGCGCAACTCGCCCATGCCGGGCTGTTCCTGACCGCCTGCGAGGGGGCGCCGCGGCTCGTCTCGCCGGGGCGGGTGAGGCGGATCAACGCGCTGATGATGACCTGCGGGCATTACGACGGGTCCGGCGATTACGCCTACCGCGTCGGCCTGCCCGGCAAGAGCGGCGTGGGCGGCGGCATCCTCACCATCGCGCCCGGCGTGGCGTCGATCGCGGTCTGGGCGCCGGGCCTGAACCGATACGGGAACTCCAAGCTCGGCACCGAGGCCATGCAGCGCCTGACCGACCTCACCGGCTGGTCCGTGTTCGGCGCGCCGGGCGACTGACGCGCTACTTTACCCGGGTCGAGACCTGAACCCGCCCGCGGCCGCACGCGCGGGTGTCACTTCACCCGCACCCAGGTCTGCTTGGAGCAGATCAACCCGCCCGCCACGCAGCCGCGCAGCGCCAGCCTGTCGCCGTTCAGTTGCATCTTGCCGAGGTAGATCTTGTCGTTGGAGGGCCGCCACACCCGCCCCTTGTAGGCGCCCCCGCCCTCCGGTTTCATGTCGATGACCAGCGTCTTGCCCAGGTTCGGAGACTTGTATTCGTTGCCCCCGTCCTTGAACGCGCGCACGATCTTGCCGCAGAACGCCGGACCGCAGGGCGCCATCCTGACATGCGCGAACTTGCCGTCGTCGGGCTGGGTCTGCCAGACGCCCTCGACCGGATCGGCCAGAGCCGTCCCGGCGGCCATCATCGCCGCCGCGGCGGCCAGTGCAATTTTCTTCATCCCGGTATCCTCCCTGACCAGATGCATGTCCCGAGCTTGGGGGCAATCGCCCCCGCCGATCAAGAATGACGTGGGGTCGCGTTGCATCGCGCGCGCGCCCATGCCAATGGAAGTCCGCAATCCGACCGCCATGAAAGGGCCGCGCCGATGATCCTCTACCCCGCGATCGACCTCAAGGACGGCGCCGCCGTGCGCCTGCTGCGCGGCGACATGAACACCGCCACCGTGTTCAGCGACTCGCCCGCCGAGCAAGCCGCGCAATTCGTCGCGGCGGGCTGCGAATGGCTGCACCTCGTCGACCTGAACGGCGCCTTCGAGGGCGCACCGGTCAACGCGGCGGCGGTCGAGGCGATCCTCGCGCGGGCCGGCGTGCCTGCGCAACTGGGTGGCGGTATCCGCGACATGGCGACCATCGAGATGTGGCTTGGGCGCGGTCTTGCGCGGGTGATCCTCGGCACCGTCGCGGTGGAGAATCCCGCGCTCGTGCGCGAGGCCGCGCGCGCCTTTCCCGGCCGGGTCGCCGTGGGGATCGACGCGCGCAAGGGCCGCGTGGCGACGCGCGGCTGGGCCGAGGAAACCGATGTCGACGCCACCGACCTTGCGCGGCGCTACGAGGATGCTGGCGTGGCGGCGATCATCTACACGGATATCGAACGCGACGGCGCGATGCAGGGACCGAACGTGGAGGCGACCGCGGCGCTCGCGCGGGCCGTCGAGATCCCGGTGATCGCCTCGGGCGGGGTCAGTTCACTGGAGGATTTGGTCGCTCTGCGCGATTGCGGCGCGGCGTTGAACGGCGCCATCTCGGGGCGCGCGCTTTATGACGGGGCGATCGACCTCGGCGCGGCGCTGAGCGCGCTCAGCGAATGACGCGGCGGCCGCGCCGTCACATACCCGCCGCCTTGTGCGTGAGCTTGTCCAGCGCGGCGCCCATCTTCTCGAGATAGGTCGCGTCCGGCGCGATTCCCTCCAGCCCCGTAAGCATCGCCTTCGGGTCCTGGTAGGCAAGCCAGGTCTGCCCGTCGCCGTCCTCGTAAACCAGCACGCGGAGCGGCAGGAAGAACCCGGCCAGCCGGTTGTCCTGCATCGCCGGCGTGCCGATTTTGGGATTGCCGAAGACCAGCACCCGCGTCGGGGCGAGCTCGAGTCCCGCGCTTCCGGCGCCGAGCGCGTGATCGACGCGGGTAAAGACGGTGCCCCCGGCGTCCGTTACCGCCTCGGCCAGCGCGTCCATCGTGCCGGCCACGTCGCCCGCGGCCTTGACGCGCGTGAGGCCCGCATCGTCCGCCAGCGCCACAGTCCCCATGAGCGCCGCGAGCGCGATCGCGATCAGTCGTTTCATGCTTCTCCTCCCGGTTGCGATTTCAAAGGCTATCCTCTGGCATGTCATGACGTTTGCCCATAAACGATTGCGTGACTTCAACCAGCTCGGAAAGCCCATGCTCAAGACCCGCATCATCCCCTGTCTCGACGTGGCCGACGGCCGCGTGGTCAAGGGCGTGAATTTCGTCGACCTGATCGACGCCGGCGATCCCGTGGACGCCGCGCGCGCCTATGACGCCGCCGGCGCGGACGAGCTCTGCTTTCTCGACATCAACGCCACGCACGAGAACCGCGGCGTCATGTTTGACGTGGTGCGCCGCACCGCCGAGCAGTGCTATATCCCGCTTACCGTGGGCGGCGGGGTGCGCACGCCTGCCGACGTGCGCGCGCTCTTGCTGGCCGGCGCGGACAAGGTCAGCTTCAACTCCGCCGCCGTGGCCGATCCTTCGGTCATAACCGCCGCCGCCGGGCAGTTCGGCAGCCAGTGCATCGTCGTGGCCATCGACGCCAAGACCGTGAGCCCCGGCAAGTGGGAAATCTTCACCCATGGCGGGCGCAAGCCCACGGGCATCGACGCGGTCGCCTTCGCGCGCCTCGCGGCGGCCAACGGCGCGGGCGAGATATTGCTCACCTCGATGGACCGCGACGGCACGCGCGCCGGCTTCAACCTGCCGCTCACGCGCGCGATCGTCGACGCGGTGGACGTTCCCGTGATCGCTTCGGGGGGCGTCGGCACGCTCGATCACCTTGTCGACGGGGTGCTGGAGGGCGGAGCGAGCGCGGTGCTCGCCGCGTCGATCTTCCATTTCGGCGAATACACCATCGGCGAGGCCAAGGCCCACATGGCCGCCGCCGGCATACCGATGAGGATGACGTCATGACGCTCGACGACCTGGCCGACGCCATCGCCGCCCGCGCCGGCGCTTCGCCCGACGAGAGCTGGACCGCGAAACTGCTGGCCGGCGGCCCCGAGAGATGCGCCGAGAAATTCGGAGAGGAAGCGGTCGAGGCGATCATCGAGGCGGTGCGCGGCGATAACGCCGCATTGACGTCCGAGGCGGCCGACGTTCTCTTTCACCTGCTGGTGATGCTGCAATCGCGCGGCGTCGCCTGGTCGGACGTGATGGCCGAACTCGCCCGCCGTCAGGGCCAGTCGGGCATCGCCGAGAAAGCGTCACGGGAGAACGGCAAATGATCCGTCACATCGTTTATTTCAGCGTCCGCGAGGGCTATGGCGTGGACGAGGTCCGCGAGGGGCTGATGATGCTGAGAGAGATCCCGCACGCCAGCCACTACGAGGTGGGCCGCAACATCCAGAGCGACGCGATCAACGAAGCCTCGCCCGATCTCATCGTCTACGCCGAGTTCGAGGACGATGCCGCGCTCGCCGCGTTCAAGGCGCATCCCACCTATGCCGCCTGCATCGCCCGCGTCCGCCCCATGCGCGAGATGCGTATCGCCGCCGATTTCAAAGCCGATTCGCGCGCATAGGACGCAGCCCCCAATGTTGCCGTGAAGCGGCAAAGCGCGTATCGGTATGAAGGTACCACTTCCATGAGACGCCGGATGCCGCGTAACATCGCAGTCGACCGGAGCGAGCCGATCAGGGCGCGCTACCTCGCGCGGCTGTTCTGGCGCGTCGCCGGCTTCGTCGCGCTCGGGCTGGGCGCGCTCGGCGCGATCCTCCCGCTTCTGCCGACGACCCCTTTCGTCATCCTCGCAGCCTTCTGCTTTGCAAGGGGTGCGCCCGCGCTTCATGCGCGGCTGCTCAAAAGCCGTCTGTTCGGCCCGGCGCTGCGCGACTGGCAGGCCAGCGGCGCGATCGCGCCGCGTTACAAGGTTCTCGCGATCGCGATGATGCTGGCGGCCTTCGTCGCGGCGGTCGCCGCGTCCGCGCCGCCTGTCGCGCTGATCGTGCAGGTGATTTGCATGGCGCTCGCCGCGCTGTTCATCCTCAGCCGGCCCAATGGCGACGATTGACCGCGCGCGCGCCTTGGATCACCCGAGGAGGCGGGTGATCCCCCAGAAAAGCGCCCCCGACAGGGTCGCCGCCGCCGGCACGGTGATAATCCATGCGGCGATGATCGTCATGAAATGGGACCGGCGCACCAGCTTGCGCCGCTGGCGCTCCTCGCGCGAATAGGACGGGCGATCGGGCATCGCGCGGCGGGCCTTGCGCAGACGGCGCTCCGCGTCCCATTCGCGGAAGAAGCCGACGCCGAACACGCCGCCCACCGCGATATGGGTCGAACTCACCGGCAGGCCCAGCCAGCTCGCCACGATGACGGTGAGCGCCGCCGAGAGCGCGACGCAATAGGCGCGCATCGGGTTCAGCTTGGTGATCTGGCCGCCCACCATGCGGATCAGCTTGGGTCCGAACAGGAACAGGCCAAAGGAAATCCCCAGCGCGCCGATCACCATCACCCAGAGCGGGATGCTGACCGCCTGCGTGAAATCCCCCGATTGCGACGCCTGCACGATGGCCGCCAGCGGCCCGACCGCGTTGGCCACGTCATTCGCGCCGTGGGCGAAGCTCAGCAGCGCGGCCGAGACCACAAGCGGAATGGCGAAGAGGATCTTCAGCGACTTGTTGCGGTTCTCCAGGCCCTGCGACTGCCGCCGGATCACCGGGATGGTCGCCGCCCAGACCGCGACGCCCAGCACCGCGCCGATCAGCAGCGCGTGGCCGAATTCGATGCGCACCAGCTGGCGCAGCCCCTTGAGCGCGAGATAGGCCGCAAACGTCCCCGCCATCAGCCCCACCAGCACCGGCACCCAGACGCGCGCCGCCGCGATCTTGTCCTCGCGGTAGATGATGCGCGACTTGATCAGCGCCAGGAACGCGGCGGCGATGACCCCGCCCAGCACGGGCGAGATGACCCAGCTTGCGGCGATGGCGCTCATGGTGGTCCAGTCCACGGCGGCAAAGCCCGCCGCGGCCACGCCCGCGCCCATAACGCCGCCCACGACCGAATGCGTGGTCGACACCGGCGCGCCGATCCAGGTGGCGAGGTTGACCCATATCGCCGCCGCCAGCAGCGCGGCCATCATCGCCCAGGTGAACATCGCCGCGCTTGTCATCGCCTCGGGCGCGATGATGCCCTTGGCGATGGTAGACACCACGTCGCCCCCCGCGATCAGCGCGCCGGCGCTTTCGAACACGATGGCGATGGCGATGGCGCCGCCCATCGACAGCGCGTTCGCCCCCACCGCCGGCCCCATGTTGTTGGCGACGTCGTTGGCCCCGATGTTGAGCGCCATGTAGGCCCCGAGGCAGGCGGCCATGACCACGATCAGCGTATTGTTGGCCTGCCCGAAGAACAGCGCCGCCGCCAGCCCGGCCAGCAGCACGAAGACGAAGGCCAGCCCCGGCCCCACGATCGGCCGGGCAATATAGCTCGCGGCGATTTCAAGGTTGGAAAAACGGCCAAGATCGCGATCGAGCGTCTCGAGATGACGCACATCGTCCTGGTTCGGATCGCTCATCGAATACCCCCGGGTTTCGGCGCGACCTAACCCTTCCACCCACCAAAGATCAACAGTGCAGGCGCATGCGGGCGCCGATTTTCCCGCACTTGTCCCGGCCGCGCCACGTCACAGCCTGGAAGAGATCACCCCGGTATTGAACCCGCCCATGCGCAGTTCGCCGAAAAGGCGCTGATACTCGATCTTGGGGCAGCGGTTCATCACCACGTCCACGCCGCGGGCCTGCGCGGTTTTCGCGGCCTCTTCATGCTCCACCCCGATCTGCATCCAGATCGTCCGCAAGTCCGGAAAGGCGGCGAGCGCGGCGTCGACGATGGGCGGCACGTGCTCGGAGCGGCGGAAGATGTCGACCATGTCCACCGGCTCCGCGATCTCGGCGAGATCGGCGACCACCGTCCGCCCGAAGAGCGTCTCGCCGGCGTGGCCGGGGTTCACCGGCGTCACCTCGAATCCCTTGAGCGTGAGATAGCGCGCGACGTAATAGCTCGGGCGCACGGGGTTCATCGACACGCCCACCACGGCGATCCGCCTCGTGCGGGTCAGGATATCCTTCAGAAAGGCGTCGGTGTAACTTTCGCTCATGGCCCTACCCTAAACCGCGCCATCCGGGTTTCAAGCGCGGACGGCGCAAAGAAAAAGCGCCCAGGGAAAACCCTGGGCGCCAGTCACGGAACGAGGGACAGTGAAGTGAGACGCCGAAGTTCCGGTCCGGCGCCTCTGCATCAGAGATAGGAAGGCCGCGCCGGTTAGGAAGACGCTGTAATACGCTTGTGATTTTTCGTGAGCATCCTGAAACATCGACTCGCCGGGCGCGTTCATTCCACCTGCGCGGCATATAGCGCGACCGCCGCCGCGTTCGACACGTTGAGCGAGCCGAACGCGCCCGAAGAGCCGATCCTGACGAGCATGTCGCAGGTCTCGCGCGTTTTGGCGCGCAGCCCCGGGCCTTCGGCGCCGAGCACCAGCGCAACCGCGCGGTCGCGCCGCCCCTCCAGCGCCGCCCGGATGGTCGTTTCCGCCTCCCCGTCCAGGCCCAGCACGACATAGCCCATGCCCTGCAACCGCGTGATCGCGTCCGCAAGGTTGCGCACCCTGAGATAGGGCTGGCGTTCCAGCGCGCCGCTCGCCGTCTTGGCGAGCGCCCCGGTCTCGGGCGCGCTGTGATGGCGCGGGGCGATGACCGCGCAGGCGCCGAACACCTCGGCCGAGCGCAGGATTGCGCCCACGTTATGCGGATCCGTTACCCGGTCGAGCAGGACCACGCGCGGCGGTCGCGTCCCGTCGCCGAGGCAGAGCGTCTCCATCTCGCCCCAGTCAAGCGGCTTCACCTCCAGTGCAGCGCCCTGGTGCACCGATCCCGGATCGATCGGCGCGGGAAACCTGCGCGCATCGGCGATCTCGGGGGTGACGCCCGCGGCGGCGATCTCGTCCTCGAGCTTGACTTGCGCGTTCAGCGTCACGATCAGCCGCAGCTTCTCGCGCGCGGGGTTGGCCAGCGCGTCGCGCACGGCGTGCAGGCCGAAAAGCCATACGGTCTCGGCCGCCGCGGCCTTCTTGGCCTGTTCCTTGTCGATCACCCAGCGGGGTTTCTTCATCGCGCGCCTCGCCGCCTTGTTCCTGACCCGGCATATGGTCCGGCACGCCCCTTGCGCAAGGCATTTTCCGGTTGACGGGTTCGGGGCGCGCTAGTAATCAGCGCCCGACGTCCGGGGGCATTCCCCCGGCGTCAGTGGGCGACAGGCCGCAAGGTGTGGCAGGGGACTGTAACTCCCTCGCGGAGACGCACGCTAGGTTCGATTCCTAGGTCGCCCACCAAAGGCGTTTCGCAAAGCAAAACGCCACCGACGCCCGAAACCATACACGTCCGACCGGTGGCAGGCGTTTCGCAACGCGAAATGCCGAGAACAGGTTAAACGTTTTGCCCCGCAAAGCGGCACCCACACTACGCCAATTTCCCGCCCAGCCACAGGCGTTTCGCAACGCGAAATGCTGAGAACGAGTTAACCCACATCCCCCCTGTCACCACGCCCGCATCCCGCCTATACTGCGCCCGAGGCACGAGCAGGACAGGCCCGACATGGCGGCGCAGGCAGGTGAAAGACAGCCCTTCAACATCCTCATCATAGGCCAGGGCGGGCGCCTGCAATACGAGGCGATCCTGTTCTGCGCCTCGCTGCGCGCCTGTTCGCCCGATTTCGAGGGCCGCGTGATCGTCGCCGAACCCCAGCCCGGCCCGCTCTGGAACGGCGACCCGCGCATTCGCGGCGCGCAAACCGAAGACCTGCTCGAGGAGATGGGCGCCGAGATCGTGCCCTTCGAGAGCCGTCATTTCGGCCAGGCCTACCCCTACGGCAACAAGATCGAGGCGCTGCGCATCCTCCCCGAAGGCGAGCCTTTCGTGTTCTTTGATACCGACACGCTGGTCACCGGCGACCTCGCCGCCGTGCCATTCGATTTCGATCGCCCTTCGGCCTCGCTGCGCCGCGAGGGGACGTGGCCGAAACCCGAGCTCTACGGCCCCGGCTATACCGCGACCTGGAAATCGCTCTACGACAGGTTCGGCCTCGAATTCGAAAGCTCGCTCGACCTGTCTCAACCCGACGAGTTCTGGAAACGCTACCTCTATTTCAACGCGGGCTTCTTCTACTACCGCTGCCCCGCCGCGTTCGGTGCGCGGTTCGAGGAATACGCGCTTTCCATCCGCGACGACCCCCCGCCCGAACTGATCTGCCAGTCGCTCGACCCTTGGCTCGACCAGGTGGCGTTGCCGCTAGTGATCCACTCCTTCGGCGGCGGGCGCGATGCGCTGGCGCCGGGGTATCTCGACGGCGACGTGACCTGCCATTACCGCCTGCTTCCGCTGCTCTACGCGCGCGAAAGCGACCGCGTGATCGAGGTGCTGCACGAGGTCGCCGCGCCCAACCGGATCAAGAAGGCGCTGAAGGAGCACGACCCGATCAAGCGGATGATCTACCAGGGCCGCGGCATGAAGGTGCGCGCGCTCTTCGACCAGGACAACCTGCCGCGCAAGGAGCAGGCCATCCGCAACAAGATCAAGCGCAACGGCTTCTGGATGCGATGATCTGCACGAAAATCGCGCCGCCGCCCCGCCGATCCTGAAACGGCGCGGAACGGCGGCGCCGGGCGCGGAAGATTTGCGGAATTTTCTTCCACACCACGCTGGCCTCGCGAAACATTCGTTCCCTCCTGTGCAGTTGTAGCCGTCCGCGCGATGCCCTACACCTTTGCGCAACACATTCGACAGGAGAAATACCATGACCGATGCGCCGAAATACGGTTTCGAGACACTGCAAATCCACGCGGGCGCACGGCCCGACCCGGCGACCGGCGCGCGCCAGACGCCGATTTACCAGACCACCGCCTATGTCTTTCGCGACGCCGAGCACGCCGCGGCGCTCTTCAACCTGCAGGAAGTGGGCTATATCTATTCGCGCCTCACCAATCCGACGGTGGCCGTCCTCCAGGAACGCGTCGCGACGCTCGAAGGCGGGGCCGGCGCGGTCTGCTGCGCCTCGGGGCACGCGGCGCAGATCATGGCGCTCTTTCCGCTGATGCAGCCCGGGTGCAACGTCGTGGTCTCGACCCGGCTCTATGGCGGGTCGGTCACGCAGTTCAGCCAGACCATCAAGCGCTTTGGCTGGGAGGCGCATTTCGTCGATGTCGACGATACGGACGCGGTCGCGGCCGCCGTCGACGACAAGACCCGCGCGATCTTCTGCGAATCGATCGCCAACCCGGGCGGGCATATCGCCGATCTGCGCGCGTTGGCCGACATCGCCGACGATGCGGGCATCCCGCTCATCGTCGACAACACGACCGCCAGTCCCTATCTCTGCCGCCCGATCGAACATGGCGCGACGCTGGTGGTGCACTCGATGACCAAGTATCTCACCGGCAACGGCACCGTCACCGGCGGCTGCGTGGTCGATTCGGGCAAGTTCGACTGGTCCGCCTCGGACAAGTTCCCCTCGCTCAGCCAGCCCGAGGAGGCCTATCACGGGCTCAAGTTCCACGAGACCTTCGGCCCGCTCGCCTTCACCTTCCACGGCATCGCCATCGGGCTGCGCGATCTGGGCATGACGCTTAACCCGCAGGCGGCGCATTACACATTGATGGGGATCGAGACGCTCAGCCTGCGCATGGAGCGCCATGTCGAGAACGCCAAGCGCGTCGCCGAGTGGCTCGAGCAGCACGACAGGGTCAGCGCGGTGACCTATGCCGGGCTCAAGAGCTCGCCCTACTATGATCGGGTGGCCAAGTATTGCCCCAAGGGCGCGAGCGGGCTCTTCACCGTGCAGCTCAAGGGCGGCTATGACGCCTGCGTCAAGTTCGTCGACAGCCTCGAGCTGTTCAGCCATGTCGCGAATCTCGGCGACACCCGCAGCCTCGTGATCCACTCCGCCTCGACCACGCACCGGCAACTGTCAGCCGAACAGCTGAAGGCTGCCGACGCCGGTCCGGACGTGGTGCGCATCTCGATCGGGACCGAGAACGCCGACGACATCATCGCCGATCTCGACCAGGCGCTGAACAAGGCGGGCTGACCGCCGGACATTCCCGCATGAAGATACGCCGGAGGCGCCGCGCGCCCCCGGCGGCTTCGCCCCGGCTTCCCCTCGGCAGGAAGCTGCTATAAGATCAACCGGCTATGACCGGGGACTCCCCCACCTGTGCGAGCGGTGCTAGAACGCCTTTCATGAAACCGAACTTCGCCCTTTCGCTCTCGTTCGACGGCATCAGCCTGCTGCACCGGCGCTTTCCCGGCTGGGTGCTGGTGGACGAGGTTTCGCTCGACACCGACGATCTGAACGCGGCGCTCGCCGCCCTGCATGACACGGCCACCGCGCTCGACCCTTCAGGGTTGCGCACGAAGCTGGTGATCCCCAACGACCAGATCAAATATCTCAGCGTCCCGGCAGGCGCCACGGAGGCCGAGCGCGACACCGTGCGCGAGGCGCTCGACGGGGCCACGCCCTACGCGGTGGACGAGCTTGCCTTCGACTGGGCGCGCGACGGCGATACCCTGCACATCGCGGCGGTCGCGCATGAGACTCTGGCCGAGGCCGAGGCCTTCGCCCTCGATCACGCCTTCGCCCCGGTCAGTTTCGTCGCCACCCCCGAAAAGGGCGCCTTTGCCGGCGAGCCCTTCTTCGGCGTGACCGACTGCGCGCGCGCGCAGCTTCCCGAGGGCGCCGAGGTCGAGCGCGACAGCGCCCCGATCCGCGTCATCGGCGTCAGCAAGCCCGCGCAGGACAAGGACAGCGCCGCGCCGGTCGTCCCGCCAGAGGCGGTCCCGGACGCGGCGGAACCGCCCGAAGCGGCGCCCGGGAAAACGGCGCCCCCCGCCCCGCCGGAAGAACCGGACCGCGCCGCGCCGCCCGAGGACGCGGGCGCCGACGACGCGATCGGCGAACCGGTGCAGGCCCGCGAAGAATCCACCGAAGCGTCCGAAACCCCGGACGTGCCGGAAAAGGACGAACCGGTCGACGCGCCTAACGTTACGGACGAACCGGCCAAGCCGCGCTCCGCCCCGCCGGAAGGCGTGGCCAAACCCGACGACGCGCCCTCCGCGGACGTGCCGGAAAAGGACGAACCAAACGACGCGCCGAACGTAGCGGACGAACCCCTCGCTGCCCCGGCCAAGACTGCCCCGCCGCCAACACCCTCACCCAAACCCGGCAAGCCGGACGCGCCGCAACCGTTCACCAGCATCCGCGCCAGCCGCGACGACGTGCCGGGCGCCACGCCCAAGCTCAGCGCGCCCTCGCGCCTGTCAGGGCTGAAGTCACCGGCGCGTGACGACGGCCTGCGCCCCGGTGCGGCGAAGGACGACCCGCCCCTGCGCTCCGCGGCGACGCTGCCCTCGCCGGGGGCGGAGATCCCGCTTGATTCCGCGCAGATGGCCGCCGCCGCCGCAAGCCTGCGCCCTGACCCTGAACTGCGGCTTGACGCCGACGCCGCGGCGCAGGCCGAGGCCGAAGCAGAGAAGATCGAGCCCGAGAAGCCCCGCGCGACCTTCTTCAGCGGGCGCAAGCCGCGCCACGACGGCACGGACACGCCGCCCCCGCGCCGCGGCGCCGACGCGCGGCGCAAGACGGACAGGCCCGCGAAAACCTCGTTCGAGGACGAAAAACAGCGCATGACGATATTCGGCGCGCGCCACCAGGAAGTAGGCGGCAAGCCGCGTTTCCTCGGACTGATCCTCACCGCCGTGCTGCTGCTGTTCCTCGTCGGCGTGGCCGCCTGGGCGTCGATCTTCCTCGATGACGGGCTGGCGCGGCTCTGGCGCGGCGTGAATGACGTCGAGGTCGCCGAGGTGCCCCCCGCCATCAAAGAGCAGGCGGCGGCGCCGGCCACGCCCGAGCCCGAGGCGGTGGACGACGCCGAGATCGCCGCGCCGGACCCGCAGCCGGAACCGGCCGCGCCGATGGACGGCGCGGACGCGACGGACCGGGCCGACGACGCGACCAACCCTCCGCCGCCCAAGGCCGAGGAGCTGACGCCAGATGTCGCGCTCACGCGCTACGCGGCGACCGGTATCTGGCAGATGGCCCCGGACGCCCCCGCCCCGCCCCGGTCCGCAGACGACGCGGACCGGCTGTTCGACGTCTCGCTCGACCCCGATGTGGAGATCGGAACCCCCGACACCCTGCCGGCCGCCCGCCCCGCTCCCACCGAAACGCCGCTTCCCGAGCCGGGAGAGTCGCCCCCCGCCGGGGTGACCTACGATTTCGACGAGAACGGCCTTGTCCGCGCAACACCCGAAGGGGCCGAAACCCCCTCGGGCGTCATGGTTTACGCCGCGCCGCCCAGCCTTGCGCCGCCTGCCGACATGCAGCGCGTGGATGACCCGGCCTCCGCAGAGCCGAGCGCCGAAACGCCGCCTCCTGCGGAGGAATCCGCGGTCGAGACCTCCGCGGCGGAGCCCGCGGCCGACGCCGACGCCGACACCGACGTCGCGGTAATGGGCGACCCCGCCTCCCCGCTCGCGGATATTCGCCCGCGCCCGCGCCCGGCAGACCTCGCTCCGCAGACGACCGAGACGGAAACAGGCGACGATGCGGCGCTCGACCCGGAAACCGCCGGCGGAACCAGCGTGACCGACGAAGAAACCGCCGTCGCCGCGGCGCCCCTGCAGCAGCCCGGCATCCGCCCCCGCGCGCGCCCGGCGGACGCCTCCGGCGCGGAGGCACAAGAGCAGGCCGCCGAAATCGACCCGGAGGCGCTCGAGGACGCCGTGGCGCTGGCGACCCAGCAGACCGGGCAACTGGATCAGCCCGACCCTGCCCTCTTCGAGGACGCGACGCCGCAGGCGGTCAGCGCGTCCCTCACCCCGAACCAGCGTCCCACGAATTTCGCCGCCATCGTCAAGCGCACGCAGGACAGCATGGCCGCAGAGCCGGTGGCCGCTGCGCAGGTGCTCGCACCGTCCATCCCCTCCTCGACCTCGGTGGCGCGCGAGGCGACCACCCGGAACGCGATCAAGCTGCGCGACGTCAACCTGATCGGCGTTTACGGCTCTTCCAAGAGCCGCCGCGCTTTGGTGCGCCTGCCCAACGGACGCTACAAGAAGGTGAAGGTCGGCGACGCGCTTGACGGGGGCAAGGTCGCCGCCATCGGGGATAGTGAATTGCGCTACATCAAGCGCGGGCGGAACGTCACGCTGCGCATTCCCAAAGGCTAGCGCCCGCCGCCCCGGCCAATGCCGCCGCGAACAAGGGCTTTTTTCTCTTACGGCTTTGATCCTCGCACGCCGCGCGGTATTCTTTGCGCATCGCGTTGCGATCCCGCCCGCAGACGGAACGTCATCGCCAGGCCGGCGCCGCGGCCCGCACACCCGCGCCGGCGCGCAAAAGGAGCGTGAATGGAAGGTTTCCTCTACCAGGCGTCGATCTACCTGGCCGCAGCGGTTATCGCCGTCCCCTTCGCAGCGCGGCTCGGCCTTGGGTCGGTGCTGGGCTACCTCGCGGCGGGAATCATCATCGGCCCGGTCCTGGGCCTTGTCGGGCACGAAACCGAGGAATTGCAGCATTTCGCCGAATTCGGCGTGGTCATGATGCTTTTCCTCATCGGCATCGAACTGGAGCCCAGGGCGCTGTGGGACATGCGCCACCGACTGATCGGCCTTGGCGGAGCGCAGATCGTGCTCACCACGCTGGCGGTGATGGTCGCGGCGATGACGCTTGGCGTAAGCTGGTCGATCGCGCTCGCCATCGGGATGATATTCGCGCTGTCATCGACCGCCATCGTGCTGCAGACGCTGTCGGAAAAGGGGCTGGTGCAGACCGGCGGCGGGCGCTCGGCCTTTTCCGTTCTGCTGACGCAGGACATCGCCGTGATCCCGATGCTGGCGCTGCTGCCGCTTTTCGCGCTCAGCAAGCCCTCGGACATCGTGCTGAGCGAATCGGGCGCGATCCAGCGCCTGTCGCCGGAGGGCGAAGGCGGCGGCGCGACCGACGTCGCCATGTCGCTGGTCCAGGGCATGCCCGGCTGGGCGGTGACGCTGATCACGCTCGGCGCTGTCGCGGCGGTCATCCTCACCGGCGTCTATCTCATACGGCCAGTGTTCCGTTACATCCACGCGGCTCACCTGCGCGAGATGTACACCGCGCTGGCGCTGCTGATCGTGGCCGGGATTGCCTTCTTGATGCTTCTCGTCGGCCTCTCGCCCGCGCTTGGCGCGTTCCTCGCCGGGGTGGTGCTGGCCAACAGCGAATTCCGGCACGAGCTGCAAAGCGACATCGAACCGTTCAAGGGCCTCCTGCTTGGCCTGTTCTTCATCACCGTTGGGGCGGGCATCAACTTTGCCGTCCTGCTGGCCGCGCCGTTCCTGATCCTCGGGCTTTCGCTTGCGCTGATGGTGCTCAAGGGCGCGATCCTCTACCTGCTGGGACGCATCTTCAGCCTGCGCCGCCGGGATCTGTGGCTGTTCACCCTGTCGCTGGCGCAGGCGGGCGAATTCGGCTTCGTGCTCATCTCCTTCTCCTCGCAGCAGAACGTCGTGCCGCCCGTGATGACCGAGGTGCTGCTTCTGGTGGTGGCGCTGACCATGCTGATCACGCCGCTGCTGTTCATGCTCTACGACTGGCTGTCGCACCGCATGGAAAGCGCGCAGGAGATCCGCGAGCCGGACCATGTCGACGAACAGGGCAAGGTGATCGTCGTCGGCATCGGGCGCTTCGGGCAGATCGTCAACCGCCTCGTGCGGTCGGCCGGCTACAGCACGGTTGTGCTCGATCACGATCTCCAGGCGATCCAGCGGATGCGCCGGTTCGGGGTCAAGGGATTCTTCGGCGATCCCACCCGCCCCGAGATGCTGCACGCCGCCGGCCTCAACGAGGCCAGGGTGCTGGTCGCCGCCGTCGACGACCCCGACGCGGCGGTGCGGCTCGTCGCCTTTGCGCGGCGCGAGCGGCCCGACCTGCACATCATCGCCCGCGCCCGCGACCGCACCCAGGTGTTCCGGCTGTTCCAGGCCGGGGCCAACGACATCGTACGCGAGATGTTCGACTCCTCGCTGCGCGCCGGGCGCTACGTGCTCGAGAATATCGGCCTCAGCGAATACGAGGCGGCCGAGATGGAGCGCACCTTCTACTACCACGACCGGCATTCGGTGCGCGAACTCGCCGCGCTGTGGAACCCGGACGTCCCCACGGTCCAGAACGAAGCCTACATCACCCGCGCCAAGGAGCTCGAGAAGGAGCTCGAGACGATGCTGCTTTCGCAGCTCGAGGAAAGCAGCGGCGAGCCCGAGCAGAAACGCGCCTGACCCGCGACGCCCCCGCGGTGGCCTTCATGCAGGCGGCCGCCGGCCCTCTCCGTAGAGCAGAGAGAGGGCCGCGCCCTCAACTGCGAGCACAGCCGCCCAGAAGGCCAGCTCGACGGCAACGAGGACGGGTGGCTCGCCCAGCATGTTGAACGGCGCGTGGAACTCGAAATAGAGCGCCATCAGCGCCCAGAGGATCGCCCCGAAGGCCAGTCCGCGCGGGACTGTCGCGCGCGGCAGGACCGGCTCGATCCACAGGAAGATGAGCCCGTGGACCGCGCCGATCACGGCGGCGATGGACATGTAGAGCGGACCGTTGGTGAACATGAGCGGCAGCGGCTCCGTCTCGAAAAGGACGGCGATCAGCTTGTCGCTCTGCCATCGGTTCTCAAAGAGAAATCCCGCGCCGACCTGGAAGAACAGAACGTTGCTCACGATGTTGGCGAGGACGAAGGCGACGGCGCCGCCTATCAACGCCCGGGCAAGGCGCGCGATCATGATGGTGGTCCTCCTTTCCTGTTTCAGGGTGGCGGGGCTTCACTCACGGTCCCGGTATGCGGTTTCCCGCCACGCCGCGTATCTTTTGGCCAGCCATGGCGAAACCATGCCAAGCCCCGTGTTGAGCAAGGCCATGACGAAAAAGATGGCGCCGTTCTCACTGACCCGAAAAACGAGCGCCGAGATCCCGAACATGGCTGACCACGCGAGGGACATGACCACGTTCGTCTCCCTGAACAACGGATGATCCCATAGCTCCGCAGGCGTCGTCCTGCGCGCGACAATGACCGTCCACGGACGGCCCGCGACGACGCTCGCCAGCGAGATTACGGCCAGTAGCAGAAATGCAAGCGCCGCATGGTCCATTTCCGCGTTCTAGGGGATTCGGGCGGCATTTTCAAAACGCGCCACGACGCGTCTTCCCATGGCACGGGTCCGACGCTTTCCGCGCGCGAAAAGCGCGCAAGACAGGCCGTCAAAGCTCAAGGGGCTGCATCCCGGCAGGATGCAGCCCCTTCGCATTCATCGGATCAAGATCACTCTCAGGCGGCGCGCGCCATCAGCACGTCGTCCACCTGCTTGGCGGCCTGCACCTCGCCGTCGCCGCTCACCGCGGCGACTTCGCGGGTCAGCCGCTCAAGCGCGGCCTCGTAAAGCTGGCGCTCGGAATAGCTCTGCTCGCGCTGGTCGTCGGTGCGGTGCAGGTCGCGCACCACCTCGGCGATGGCGATCAGGTCGCCCGAGTTGATCTTCTGTTCGTATTCCTGGGCGCGGCGCGACCACATGGCGCGCTTGGCCTTGGCCTTGCCCTTGAGCGTGGTCATGGCGCGCGTCACCACGTCCGGGCTGGACAGGCCGCGCATCCCGATCTCGGTCGCCTTGTGGGTCGGCACCCGCAAGGTCATCTTGTCCTTCTCGAAGGAGATCACGAACAGTTCCAGTTCGTGGCCGGCCACTTCCTGCTTCTCGATGGATACGATCTTGCCGACGCCATGCGCCGGGTAGACGACGAAATCATTGGGGCGGAATTCGAACTTCTTGGCTTTGGTCATTCAGGTTTCCTCACAGATCGGCCGCATCGCGGCGCACAGGCGCAACGCCGCGGGCTTCCGGCCCGCATTCGCGTTGAGCTGTGTAGACGCAAAAAACACCAGCCCCCGGCGGCAGGCGGGGTCAGGCGAATATCGGACAGGACACTACATTTCAGGAGCAACTATATCATAATTTTTGACCCATCGGAAGGGCCGACCACAGAAGCACGGCTTCACCTGCTTTTTATCAACAGGTTATCATCCGAACCTCATGCATGCCGCGCAGCATTTTCGCCGCTGCGGCGCGAATCAGACCGTTCGGTTCAGCCGCCCTCGCCCGGTTCCTCGGAGAAATACTTCTCGAGCTTGCCGGTCTCGCCGTCGCGCTCCTGCGCCTCGGGAAGCTCGTCCTTCTTCGTGATGATGACCGGCCACATCTCGGAATACTTGCGGTTGAACTCGACCCATTTCTCCATGTCCGGCTCGGTGTCCGGCCGGATCGCGTCGGCGGGGCATTCCGGTTCGCAGACGCCGCAATCGATGCATTCGTCCGGGTGGATCACCAGCATGTTCTCGCCCTCGTAGAAGCAGTCCACAGGGCAGACTTCCACGCAGTCGGTGTATTTGCAGGCGATGCAGTTATCCGTGACGATATATGTCATTGGGGCCTCATGGGTCGGCCGGCGCGGGGCGGTCAGGCGTCATTTATTCCACGTATCCCGATCATTCAAGCGCCCCGGGGCGATTGAGATCGAGGTCGCGCCGCTCCTTCTTGGTGGGGCGCCCTTTTCCCTCGTAGGCCGGATTCCGTGGAACGGCGTCCTTTTCCCCGCGCGGCTGCGGGGGAGACAGGTCGTCATAGAGCGTCTGCGCCTCCGGCGCGGGGCCGCGCCGCGTTCCCGGTGCGACGATACGTATCACCCGGATCTCGCGCCCCTGCGCGAAGGTCAGCACATCACCCGCACCCACCATCGCCGCCGGCTTGCCGGTGCGCGCCCCGTTGACGCGCACGCCCGCCGTCTTGACTTGGCGCGCGGCAAGGCTGCGCGTCTTGAAGAACCGGGCCTGCCAGAGCCACTTGTCGAGACGGATTTTCCCGGTTGCTTCAATATCCTGCACGTCAGCCTTCAGCTTTTGTCCTTGAGCCCCATGAGCGCGGCGGCAAAGGGGTTGTCCGGATCGATCCGGTCCTTTTTGGGCGCAGGTTTGGCCGAGGCGGTCTTGGGCCCCTTCGCGCCGTCGCCGCGCGGCTTGCCCTTGCTCTTGCGCGCGCCCTTGCCCTGCGGCTTGCCGCGCCGCCCCTCGGGGGCGGCGCCGCCCCGGCGGGGGCGTCCCGCCCAGGTAAAGGTATAGAAGGACTCGATCTCGGGCGCCCGGTCCTCGTCGGGGGCGGCCCCGGGCAGGATCTCGGTCTCGCTCGCCTCGGGGATGTCGGCGGGGACCTCGGCCTCTTCTGCCGGGTCGGCGACGACCGGAGCCTCGCCGGCGTCCTCGATCGTCTCGGCGGTCTCGGCCGGGGTTTCAGGCTGCACCGCTTCGGCGTCGACCGGGGCGGTCTGCGCGGGCGCGTCATCGATGGCGACATCGACCGGCTTGACCTTCTCTCGCTCGCCGCGCTCGGCCTTGTAGCCCAGCCCCTGCATGAGGTCGGCGAATTGTTCCAGCGTCATGCCGGTGATCGACAGCATGTCGGGCGTCGCCTCGAACCCGCCGCGGCTGTCCTGCGCGCGCAGCATGTCGGCGAGGCGTTCCAGCATGTCGATGCGGATCGCCCGCGCCCCCGCCGCGCGGTAGCCGGCCATCGTGTAATAGCCCTGCGGCGCCGATCCCGCCGGCACCGTGACGAGACCCGGCGGCGGCGCCTCGGGGAAATCGTCGAATCCGCCCGCCAGCGCCCAGAGCACCAGCCGCAGCCGGGTCGGCGCGGGCTTGAGCAGGAGCGGCATGAAGATGGTGAACTGTCCGAAGCGCACGCCGTGCTTGCGCAGCGCGCCGCGCGCGTCCTGGTCCAACGCCTTGACCTCGTCCGCGACCTCGCCGCGCGGCGTCACGCCAAGCCCCTCGACCATGCGGAAGGCGAAACCGCGCGCGAGGCCGGTCAGCGTCTCGTCCTTCGAAAGCGCCAGCAGCGGCTCGAACAGGGTCGCAATCTTGCGGTCGATGAAATGTTGCAGCCGGCGCTCGACCTTCTGCGCCACCTCGGCGCCCGCCTCCTCGTCCACGAAGGCCTTGACCGCGGGTTTCAGCGGATCGGACCCCTTGACCAGCTTGCCGACGGCGCTGCTGCCCCACATGAGGCCGCCCTGCTCGGTAAAGTCGATCTCGGTATCGGGGGCGTTGTAGAAACGATCGGCGCGCAGATGGAAATGCGGCGCGAGCGCCTGGAGGCTCGCCTGGTTCAGGGTCCTGGCCTCCTGCCCGGTCGCCGACTTGTCCGCGAGAAAGCGGAATCCCTCGAGCCGGCCGACGAATTCGCCCTCGACCGTCACTTCACCCTTGTCGTTCACTTCGGCCACAATGGCTTCCTTCTGCTTGAGCCGGCGCAGCAGCACGGCCGTGCGCCGGTCCACGAAACGTTGCGTCAGCGCCCCGTGCAGGGCGTCCGACAGGCGATCTTCTACCGCGCGCGTCTCCGCGCGCCAATGGCTTTCGTCGGCGACCCAGCCGCTGCGCTGCGCAACATAAGTCCAGGTGCGGATATACGCCAGCCTCTTGGACAACGCATCTATGTCGCCATCGGTTCGGTCGATCCGGCGAATTTGTCGCGCGAGCCAGTCGTCGGGCACCTGGCCCCGGTCGTGCAGATCGCAGAAGATCGTCTCGAGCAGCCCGGCATGTTCGCCCTGGCTGATGCCGCGGAAGTCGGGGATGCGGCACACGTCCCAGAGCAGCCGCACCGCCGCGCCGTCCGTTGCGCGGGCGCGCACCTCCGGGGCCTCGGCCAGCGTTCGCAGGGCAGAGAGGTCGTCCGCCTCCTGCGCGCGGGCCAGCAACTCGTTGCCGGGGCGCTTCTCAAGCGACGCGATCAGCGCCTCGATGCTGCCCAGCGACAGGTCGGCGTTGCGCCATTCGAGCTTGCGCACCGGGGCGAAACGATGGTCCATGATCGCTTGCGCCACCTCGTCGGCAAGCGGCGGCGCGTCGCCCGTCACGCCGAACGTTCCGCCGGTCATCCCCCGCCCCGCGCGGCCCGCGATCTGGGCCAGCTCATGGGGCATCAGCGCGCGCATCCGCCGCCCGTCGAACTTCGACAGCGCGGAAAAGGCGACATGCGTGATGTCGAGGTTGAGCCCCATGCCGATGGCGTCCGTCGCCACGAGGTAATCGACCTCGCCTCTCTGGTACATCTCGACCTGCGCGTTGCGCGTGCGCGGGCTCAGCGCGCCCATCACCACCGCCGCGCCGCCCTTCTGACGGCGCAGAAGCTCGGCGATGGCGTATACATTTTCAACAGAAAACCCGACGATAGCCGTGCGAGCGGGCAGCTTGCTTATCTTTTTCGAACCTGAGTAGACCAATTGGCTCATCCGCTCGCGCGGGATGAACTCGGCCTCGGGCACCAGCGCGCGGATCATGCCGCGCATGGTCGCGGCGCCCAGGAACTGCGTCTCGCGCAAGCCGCGCATCCGCAGCAGACGGTCGGTGAAGACATGCCCGCGCTCGCGATCCGCGCAAAGCTGGATCTCGTCCACCGCGACGAAATCGGCGCCGATCCCCTCGGGCATCGCCTCGACCGTGCAGACCCAGTATTGCGTGCGCGGCGGCACGATGCGCTCTTCGCCGGTGACCAGCGCGACGACCGACGGGCCGCGCGCACGCACGATGCGGTCATACACCTCGCGCGCGAGCAGCCGCAGCGGCAGGCCGATTACCCCGGTGCGATAGCCCAGCATCCGCTCGATGGCGTAATGCGTCTTGCCGGTGTTGGTGGGGCCCAGAACCGCGAGGATCCTTGACTGCTCGGCCATTGGCCTGCTCCCGTGTCGTTCCTGGTGACGCGGTTCAGATGTCGGAACCGCCGGTCTCGGCGTCGAGAGACTCCAGCATCAAGGCGACATCCTCGAAATGCGGGTGAATGTCCAGAACCCGCGCATAGGCCGCGCGGGCGAGATCGTCATACCCGACCTCGTGCAGCAGCGCCCCGAGCGACGCGATGGCGTCGAAATGTCGGGGGTTGAGCGCGAGCGCGCGTTCCAGATCCCCGAGCGCCGGACCGTAGAGTTCCGCCCGCGCGTAGGCGATGGCGCGCGCGTGCCAGCCATCGGCGAAACCCGGCGCATGATCGACAAGCGCCGTCAGATGCTCGATCGCGGCGCCCGTGTCGCCGGTCTCGATCGCGTCGCGCCCGCGTTTCAGCAGCAAATCCATCGAGGGCGAGCCGGATTTCGACTGCTCGAGCTGGATATCGGCGGCGATCCGCTGCGCCGCATCCGCATCCGCGTGGCCCAATTCCCCGTAAAGCTTGTCGAGCTTGCCCTGGTCCAACGCCGCCGCAGGCAGCGAAAACAGCAGCAGCGCGGCAAGTGCCGCCACGGTAGTGTTGAGATTGAGGCGATCAGCGATCATAACAAGCATGAGTTTAGCGTGCATGGCCGGAAATCAAACCCCTTCCCGCCGAAGATGACAGAAAGGATACCTTGATGAGCGAAGTTGTGACCGGGGCCGTGACCGCCCTGAACGAGAAGATGCAGGGCCAGTCCTTCGACGGAAGCGCCAAGTTCGTGATCGAGGGCGAAGGCGCCGTCGTGATCGACGAGAACGGCGCGCATGCAGGGGACGGCGAAACCGACGTGACCCTGACCGCGGACGCCGACACGTTCCAGTCGATCCTCTCCGGCGATCTCGACGCGACCGCCGCCTTCATGAGCGGCAAGCTCACCGTCGACGGCGACATGGGCATGGCCATGAAGCTGGGCAGCGTACTGTCCTGAGTCCGTTGGAAAGCGCGCCCTTCCTCGCCGACATCGACGATGGCCCGCCGGGTGGTCGGGCGGTCTGGGCGACGGGCGCGGACGGGGTGCGCATCCGCGTCGGACACTGGCCGCGCGAGGGCGCGGCCGGCACTGTCCTGCTGTTCCCCGGGCGCACCGAATATATCGAGAAATACGGCCGCACCGCGCGTGATCTAGGGGCGCGGGGCTACGCCACGCTGGCGGTCGACTGGCGCGGCCAGGGCCTTGCCGACAGGCTGGGCGAGGATGCGATGGCAGGCTACGTGCGCGACTTCGCGGACTATCAATATGACGTCGCCGCGATGCTCGGGGCGGCGGAGGCGCTCGGGGCGGCGCGCCCGCTCCATCTGCTCGCGCATTCGATGGGCGGCTGCATCGGGCTGCGCGCGCTGATCGACGGACTGCCGGCCGCCGCCTGCGCCTTCACCGGCCCGATGTGGGGCATCCGGATCGAGCCGCCGCTGCGCCCGCTGGCCTGGGCCTTGTCCTGCGGCGGCAGCCGGCTCGGCTTTGGGCACATGTATGCGCCCGGCGGCGGCCCGGAGAACTACGTGCTGCACGAACCCTTCGAGACCAACAAGCTGACCAGCGACAGCCAGATGTATCAATACATGATCGACCAGGCCCGCGCGCACCCCGAACTCGGGCTCGGCGGCCCCACCCTGCGCTGGCTTTACGAGGCGCTGACCGAATGCCGCGCGCTGGCGCGCCTGCCCTCGCCCGAACTGCCCTGCGTGACCGCCATCGGCGACGAGGAAGATATCGTCGATGTCGCCCGCATTGAGGACCGCATGGATCGCTGGCCGGACGGTCGGCTGCTCCGCTTTCCCGGCGCACGCCACGAGGTGCTGATGGAAGGCCCGGAGGTGCGCGAAGACCTGTTCGACGCGATCTGCGCGCGCTTCGACGCCGCCGCGCGGCAATGATGCGCGCCTTCCCCGCTTGAGCCTCGGCCCGCACGCCCCTATGTGTGAGGCCCGAGCCCCGAACCGGAGACCATCATGACCCATATGCCCCGCCCCGCCCTTGACGCCGCAGACGAAGGGGGCGCGCGCGACCTCGGCAAGCTGCCGGAATGGGACCTGAGCGACCTCTACGCCGCGCCCGACGCGCCCGAACTCAAGCGCGACCTCGACTGGCTGGAAGAGGCCTGCGAGAGCTTTGCAACCGATTACGAGGGCAAGCTGGCCGATCTGGACGCCGAGGGGCTGCTTGAGTGCATCCGCCGGGACGAGGCGATCAGCACCGTCGCCGGGCGCATCATGTCCTTTGCCGGGCTGCGTTATCACCAGCGCACCACCGACGCGGAGCGCGCCAAGTTCCTCTCCGACTGCCAGGAGAAGATAACCACCTACACCACGCCGCTGGTGTTCTTCACGCTCGAGCTGAACCGGCTCGAGGACGACCACCTGGAGCGGCGGCTGGCGCAGAACCCGGACCTCGCCCGCTACCGGCCCGTGCTCGAGCGCATCCGCAAGATGAAGCCCTACCAGCTCAGCGACGAGCTCGAGAAATTCCTGCACGATCTCGGCGTCGTCGGCGACGCCTGGGAGCGGCTCTTTGACGAAACCATCGCCGGGCTCGACTTCGAGGTCGACGGCGAGACGCTCAACATCGAGGGCGCGCTGAACCTGCTGACCGAACAGGACCGCGCCAAGCGCGAGGCCGCCTGCCGCGAGCTCGCCCGCGTCTTCGGCGAGAACATCCGCACCTTCGCGCGCGTCCACAACACCGCCGCCAAGGAAAAAGAGGTCATCGACCGCTGGCGCGGGATGCCCACCGCGCAGACCGGGCGGCACCTGAGCAACGACGTCGAACCCGAGGTGGTCGAGGCGCTGCGCGACGCGGTCGTCGCCGCCTATCCCCGGCTCAGCCATCGCTATTACGAACTGAAACGCAAATGGCTCGGGCTTGACCGGATGCAGGTCTGGGACCGCAACGCGCCGCTGCCGATGGAGGAAACCCGCATCATTGGCTGGGACGCCGCCCGCGCCACGGTGATGGACGCCTATAGCGGCTTCGATGCGCGCATGGCCGACCTCGCCGAGCCGTTCTTCGAGCGCGGCTGGATCGACGCGGGCGTGAAACCCGGCAAGGCGCCGGGCGCCTTCGCCCACCCCACGGTCACGACGGTCCACCCCTACGTGATGCTGAACTACCTCGGAAAACCGCGCGACGTGATGACGCTCGCGCATGAGCTGGGCCACGGCGTGCACCAGGTGCTCGCCGCCGATCAGGGCGAACTGCTGAGCTCCACCCCCCTCACCCTGGCCGAAACGGCGAGCGTCTTCGGCGAGATGCTGACCTTCCGCAAGCTGCTGGCCGCCGCGGCCAACGACGCCGAGCGCAAGGTGCTGCTCGCCGGCAAGGTCGAGGACATGATCAACACGGTCGTGCGCCAGATCGCGTTCTACGACTTCGAGTGCAAGCTGCACGCGGCGCGGCGCGGCGGGGAACTCACCCCCGACGACATCAACGCGCTCTGGATGTCGGTGCAGGCCGAATCGCTTGGCCCCGCCTTCGATTTCATGGAGGGGTACGAAACCTTCTGGGCCTATATCCCGCATTTCGTCCATTCGCCGTTTTATGTCTATGCATATGCCTTCGGCGACGGCCTCGTGAACGCGCTCTACGCGGTCTACGAGGAAAACCCCGACGGGTTCCAGGACAAGTATTTCGACATGCTGAAGGCCGGCGGCTCCAAGCACCACTCCGACCTCCTCGCGCCCTTCGGCCTGGATGCTTCAGACCCGAAGTTCTGGGACAAGGGGCTGTCGATGATCGAGGGAATGATCGACGAGCTGGAGGCGATGGAGGACTGAGCGCGCAAGAGACTTCATGCACCGGCGGGGATATCGGGAGCAAGAAGAAGAGGTCGGACCCCGCTCTGGACCTTCTTCTTGCTTCAAATATCCAATGCCGGACTGATCGGCCCGCGCGCGACCTGCATTAACGGGCCCTGTCGGGGCAGGCGGCGCTACTTAAGCTGGCTGTCCTTCGATCCCCGCCGGTTGATGCCTCCGCGCTCTGCAGTGCGACCATCGCGCTCCGAGGCGCAGTCCAAGCAGAGCTTCACGCCCGGCAGCGCGGTGCGGCGCTTCTCGGGGATCGGCTCGTCGCATTCGGCGCAATGGGTCAGGCTCTCGCCCTCGAGCGGGCGCTGCTTCATGCGCGCGAGCTCATCCTCGATCGAAGCCTCGATCTGTTCATGCACCGCGCCGTCGCGCGCCCATCCACCGGCCATGTCACGCCTCCTGCTGCTGCATCAAAGCTAGGCATCGCGGCGGCGCTTGCCAAGGGCTGCGGCGCTCACTCGAGCACGAGATACCGCCCGAGCCCGGTTGGCGGCGTTTGCCGCTGCGCGAGCAACCCGCGTAGCGCGCTCACCGCCTGCGGAGAGGACACCGGCGTCATGTGGTTGAGTCCCTCGCCGTCGCCCAGCGCGGTGAAATCGATCACCTGCACGTCAAGACCCGCGACGCTCTGCGCGCTGTCGATCACGCCAAGGCGCGGCTTGCGCCCGGTCAGGAAACCGGCGAGCGACAGCGCCCGGTCCTGGCGCGACACGAAGATGACGAAGGGCTGCGGAAGATGCCCGATCGCCTCGGCCTGCTGGCGAAACAGGTCCGGGTCGATATCCGGCGACATCAGCGTCACGCCGCTGATCCGGTTCAGCAATCGGCGGTTGCCGCGCAGCGCCGCCTGGCGCAGCACCTCCATCGTCAGGTGCGCCCCCATCGAATGCGCCAGCAGGAACACCTTCTCGCCCGGAGCCGCGGTGAGCGCGTTGAGCAGCGCCTCCATGTCGTCGCGCGCATAAAGCACGCTGTCGCGGTCATAGACATAGCCGCGCGGATCCCCCGCCGACTGCCAGGAAAAGGCGACCGCGGGCATGCCGGTGTCGAAATCGGTCTGGATCTGGGCCAGGCGATACATCACGTCCGACAGGGTGTTGTTGTAGCCATGCACGTAGACCAGCGTTTCATCGCCGCTTCGATGGGCGCGGATGTCCGCCACCATCTGCCCGACGCCCTCGAAGATGCGCGTGTCGGCGACGACGAAATCGGTCGCGGCGTCGGCCTCGCCCTCGGGCCATGAGATCGTGCCGGGCGTGTGCGTGGGCGGCACCGAGATCGTGTTGCGGAAGAAGTTGACCTTGCCGGGGCGCTTGTTGCCGAAGAACGGCCCCGTCCGGTCGAGCGCGCGCTCGGTCGCGACATAGATCGGTTGCAGGGTCGCGCCGGGGACGGGGGCGGCGTATTGCGCCGCCTCGCGCGCCGCACAGGCCGCAAGCGCGATCAGCAGCGCCCCCGCGAGGCACAGGCGCCACGCACGCGCCAGCCGCTTGGTCCGCATCGCAACGCGCATGGCAAAGCCCCTCCCGATCTCTCGGCAAGGGCTTAGCGCGTTTCGCGCGCCGCGCCAAGATGGCGCGGCGGCGTCATGCGTCGGCGAGCATGCCTTTCTCCTGCGCCAGGGCGCGCATGCGTTTCTGCAGTTTCTCGAAGGCGCGCACCTCGATCTGGCGGATGCGTTCGCGGCTGACGTCATACTGGCCGCTCAGTTCCTCGAGCGTGACAGCCTGGTCGCTGAGGCGGCGCTGGGTCAGGATGTCCTTTTCGCGGTCGTTCAGAACGTCCATCGCCTCGGCCAGCATCTCGCGGCGCGCCTCGAGCTCGTCGCGCGCCTCGTAGTCGCTGGCCTGGTCGGCGTCCTCGTCCTCGAGCCAGTCCTGCCACTGCATGGTGCCCTCGCCCTCGGCGCCGACCGTGGCGTTGAGCGAGGCGTCGCCGCCTGACATGCGCCGGTTCATCGAGATGACCTCGTCCTCGGTCACGCCAAGCTGATTGGCGATCTCGCGCACGTTCTCCGGGCGCAGATCGCCATCCTCGAGCGCGCCGATCTTGTTCTTGGCCTTGCGCAGGTTGAAGAACAGCTTTTTCTGCGCCGAAGTGGTGCCCAGCTTGACCAGGCTCCACGAACGCAGGACGTATTCCTGGATCGACGCGCGGATCCACCACATCGCGTAGGTTGCAAGGCGGAACCCCTTGTCGGGATCGAACCGCTTGACCGCCTGCATGAGGCCGACATTGGCCTCGGAGATGACCTCGGCCTGGGGCAGCCCGTAGCCGCGATAGCCCATCGCGATCTTGGCCGCGAGCCGCAGATGGGACGTGACCATCTTGTGCGCGGCCTCGGTGTCCTGCTCCTCGACCCAGCGCTTGGCCAGCATGTATTCCTCTTCCGGCTCGAGCAGCGGGAACTTGCGGATTTCCTGCATGTAGCGGTTCAGCCCGCCCTCGGGCGTCGGCGCCGGCAGATTTGCGTAATTGCTCATGTATTCGTGACCTCCACACGCCCGGATGTTTCGGGCCTTAACATTGATCTAGGGCTCCATGACGCTGTTTACAAGTGGGATAGCCTTGCTACCTTAACGCCTTATGATCGCGTTTCGTTCCGATTGCGACATTTGCGACGAAAGCTCACACAACCGTGCTTTCGCGTGTGCGCTCAGCCCCCGAGAGACGCGATCAGATCGGCCATATCCTGTGGCGGGGGCGAGGTGAACCGCATCATCTGCCCGCTCAGCGGGTGAACGAAGCCCAGTGAGGCCGCATGCAGCGCCTGGCGCGGGAACGTCTGCACGGCGTCCATCGCCGCCGTCGACAGGGCGCGCTGCGGCAGCCGTCGCCGCCCGCCATAAACCGCGTCGCCGATCAACCCGTGCCCGGTATAGGCCATGTGCACCCGGATCTGGTGCGTTCGCCCGGTTTCGAGCCGGCATTCCAGCAGCGCGCAGGCCGGGGGCGCGCCGAAGGTATCGACCACACGCGCGCGGGTGACCGCGTGCCGTCCGCCGCTGTCGCAGACCGCCTGCTTCTGCCGGTCGGTGCGATGCCGCGCCAGCCGCGCCTCGATCCGCAGCACGCCGCCCGGTTCGAAACTCACGCCGCGCAGGCCCCGCAGGCGCGGATCGCCCGCGTCGGGCACGCCGTGGCAGAGCGCGAGGTAGCGCCGCTCGGCGCTGTGGGCGGCGAACTGCGCGGCGAGACGATGATGCGCGCGGTCGGATTTCGCCACCACCAGGAGCCCGCTGGTGTCCTTGTCGATGCGATGCACGATGCCGGGGCGCGCCTGCCCGCCCACGCCCGAAAGGTCCCCGCCGAAATGATGCAGAAGCGCATTGACCAGCGTGCCCGAGGGCGTGCCGGGCGCGGGATGGACCACCATGCCGGCGGGCTTGTCCACGACGATGAGGTCGTCATCCTCGTGCAGCACCGCGAGCGGGATGTCCTCGGGCGCGATATGGCTCTGCTCGGGTGCGGGCACGGCGATAGTGACGCGATCGCCCGCCGCCACGCGCGCCTTCACATCGGTGACGGGAGCGCCGTTCAGCGTCACCTGCCCGCCGGCGATGAGCCGCGCCAGCCGGGTGCGCGACAGCGCGGCGGCCTCTGGCGCATCGCGCGCGAGTGCCTTATCAAGACGCGGCGGCGGGTCCGACCCGATCTCGACCGACAGGATGGTGGATTCCATGAACGACACTCCTCAACCCCAGCCGGTCGATGCGGGGCTTGTCCGCTACCTGCGCCTGCTGGTCACCATACTGACCGCGACGATGGTGATCGGGTTCATAGTGATCGTCGTGCTGTTTGTCACCCGCTTCTCGGACGCTTTCGGCCCCGAACCACCCGACCTGCCCGAGACGATCGCCCTGCCCGACGGGGCCGCGCCGCTGGCCTTCACGCAAGGCGGCGACTGGTTCGCGGTGGTGACGACGGAAGACGAGGTGCTGATCTTCGACCGCGCGACCGGCGAATTGCGCCAGACCATCGCAATCGAAAGTCAATAGGACCGCTTCACGCGGGCATTTCCGAAAAATCATCCATCGGCCCGGAAAGGCAAGCGGCTTCCTTATGAGGGGACTGTTGGATGATCCATATGCTAAATTCGTTGATGCTGAGTTGCAGAAGAACGCCATCAAAACCGCGACCGGTGCGTTGAGAGCCATGCATCCAGCAGCGCAGTTCGTCAGGGAGAACCGGTAAACTACTGCAATGTTTTGCTATGGTACCGCCTCCCCGGCTCGAACGGGGGACCTCTTGATCCACAATCAAGCGCTCTAACCTACTGAGCTAAGGCGGCACTGTGGGGCGATCTACCGCCCCGCCGGACCGATTGCAAGACCCAAGCCCGGCGCGAAACGCCGGGGCGGGTCAAAAAACACCGCGCTGTCCGGGCCGTTCAGAACGACAGGCGGAAACCGGTTCCGATCACGAAACCGTCGATATCGTCGCCCGGCGTCCCGGCGCCGCCGTCGCCCATGTCCTCGCGAAAGCGCGCGTAGGAAACATAGCCGAAGAGATCGCCACCAAAATCCGCGCGCGCGGGCGCGCTGTCCGGCGCGGGATCGCGCCGCCGCTTGCCCGGCGCGCCGAAAAGGTCGTAATTCACGCCCAGCGTCACCGCCTCGAGCCGCTCTTTCGCGCCGAAGGCGGCGTTTTCGTCATCCGTGTTCTCGCCGTTGAGATAGGCAAGGCTGATGCCGTACCGCCCCCGCTGGTAACGCGCGCCAAGCTCGTAGGCGCGCCCGTCGCTGACGCCCTGGGCGCTGCCGTGGCTTTCCGAATAGCTACCGCCCAGCGTGAACCCGCCATAACCGATGCTGAGCCCCGCGCCGTAATAGCCGGGATCCGCGCCCGGTGCGGCGGTGTTGTCGGCGACGCCCCACTTGCCCGAGGCGTGCAGATCGACGCCCGAGGCGGTGGCGAGGCGGTAATCCACGCCGAGGTCGATGAAATCCGCGCGGTTGGGCGCGTCCTTGGGCGATTCGGGCGCGTAGCTGGCGCCGAAACGGATCCCGCCCATGCGCGGCGTGAAGTAGCGGATGCGGCCATGGGTTTCCGCGCCCGAGTTGGCGACGCGCGTCGCGCCGAGCGTGCCGCGCCGCACGTCGCTGCCGACAAGGCGGTTGTTGTGCACCCCCGCATAGGGAAGGAAGGACGCCAGCGCGCTGTCGCTGATATGCGCGATGCCAACCATTGGACCGAAGGGCGCGGGCGCGCCCGCGTGCAGGCTGTTGCCGGGCGTGTCGAGCTTGCCGATCTCGAGCCGGCCGAACGCGCCCTCGGCATAAAGCGCGGCGCGCTCGAAGGCGAAGCGCGAATTCGTCTCGCCGTAGAACCCGTCGAGCCGCACGGATGCGCCGGCCCGCGTGGCCGCGCCGAAGGTGAGGGAGGGTTCGAAGAACAGCATCATGGCGCCCACCCCGTCGGCGCCGTCGAACCCCTTGGCGGTGGGCGCGTCGTAGGAGGCGTAGGCGAGGTGCTGCTCCATGTAGCCGCCCCACTCCATCCGGAACTCCGCCGCGCGGACAGGCGGAGCGGCGGCCAGCGCGATCAGAGCGCCGCCGCAGACGGCGCCTGTAATTGCCTGTCCGACGATCCGGTTCATTCTCGTTTCCCTCTGCCGCATGGATCGGTGCGAAGCGATCCTCGCACGGATGCGCCGCGCGGCCAAGCCCGCCACTTGAATCAACCGGGTAATCGGCCTATCCCCGGCAGTCAGCACAGGAGGCACGGATGGGCATCAATTCCGAACGCGACGTTGAGGCGAACTTGCAGATCGGGCCGACGGACCAGGGCATGGTGCGCATTTACGTCGAGTCGCAAGGCGTTGAAATCCCGATGGATTTCTCCCCCGAGGAAGCGGACGAGATCGCCGCCGAGATCACCGCCGCCGCCCGCGCGGCCGATGGGCGGAAATCACGATAGCGGATCGCGCGCCCGGTGCAGACGGCGCGCCGCCGTGCGGGCAAACCGCCGGGTGAGCGCCGTGCGCCGCGCGCCCGCCAGCCGCGTTTCCGGCCCCATGCGAACCATTTCGGCGTTGTAGGCGTCGGCGATGATCAGCCCGGTATCGGCGGGCAGGATCTCGGCGGGGAACTCCACGTCCACCGCCCAGAAGAACCGGTCGGCCCAGGCCAGGTAGCCCCGCCACTTGGAATCCGCGCGGTAGTCCGAAAGGCCGGACTTGCATTCGATCACCCAGATTTCGCCCTTCGGCCCCAGCGCCATCACGTCCACCCGCCTGCCCCGCTCGGGCGCGTATTCCTCGAGCGTGGCGAAGTCGCGCGCGCGCAGGTGGCGGCATACCCCGCGCGCGAGGATCTGACCGGGTTGCAGCGGCGCGGGCGGGGGGATCAAGCTTGTATCCTGCATGGGGCGATTATGAACAAATAGTGAACGTGTGCAAGCCCCGCAGGACGCCCGGCGCGCAGGAATTCCCCTCGCGCGCCCCTTGTCGGGGGCGGGCGGCCACCCTAGATTGGGCGGTGGCGGGTTCTGCCCTTCTCGTGAACGGTTGCATTCCGGTGGCCTTAAGCAATTCCGAGGGAGCTGGCTCTGTCCGGACCGTGGTCCGGTTACCCGGCGCCCACCTGTATATACAGGTCCTCGGGAATGAGAGAACCAAACGGTCGCGTGCGGGCCCGCCACTTCCCCCTTTCAGCATCATCCATGCGCCATGTCTGGCGAAGACAGCGCGCAGGCAAGAAGGGGATTCCGGGTCACGTCCGTGACGGGACGTTTCGAACAATCCGGCTGCGACGGGCGCGGACGCCTAGCGGTTGCGCGTAAAGTCGCGGCGCGACCCGCCCGCCTCGACCCGCACCGGGATCAGCGCGGGCTGCGGGCGCATGACGTGCTGGCGCAGGCCGCCGCCGGGGCCGTCATCGTCGTCGTCGCCCTTCATGCGCATCACCGCGATGGCGAACTGCACGCCGGCAAAGACGATCCCGTTCGCGACCCACAGCACCAGAAGCGCAAGCCAGCCCTGGTCCGACGTGCTGATCAGACGCCACAGCCCGGCGATATCGAACCACAAGAGCATCACGACGAAAACGGCGGCGATCCCGAATCCGATCGCGGCGTGGGTGATATACAGGCGGATGAGCTTGGGCATGAGTGACCTCTGCTTTGGCGTCTGTCTATCGATATAATGGTCGCGCGCGCAGTCTCAAGCCGATACGCGACAAACAGCCGACGCGGGGGTCGCTTAGAACGCCTCGGGGCGGGCCTCGCGCGCCATGTGATCGAGCACGGCGTTCACGAATTTCGGCTCGCGCCCCTCGGGATAGAAGCTGCGGGCGATGTCTACGAATTCGGAAATGACCACGCGCGGCGGGGCATCCGTAGCGACGAGTTCCGCCCCGGCGGCGCGAAACAGCGCGCGCAGCGTCGGGTCGATCCGGTCGATCGGCCATTTCGCGACCAGCGCGCGGTCGGTCATCCGGTCGATGGTGCGCTGTTCGTCCACCGCCTTGTCAAGCAGGGTGCGGAAGAGGTCAACGTCGCCCTCGACCATGTCGGACTCCTCGTCCAGTTCCGCGCCGAAGCGGTGATCGAGAAACTCGGCATAGACCGAATCGGCGTCGTGGTCCGAATGCTCCATCTGAAAAAGCGCCTGCACGGCGTAAAGCCGCGCGGCCGAGCGCATCAGCCGTTTCTTGTTGCCCGAGATCGGTTGCGCGGGGTCGGTCATGCCTTGGGCGCCCCCTTGGACGTGCCGGCGATGCGCAATTCCTCGGCGTCCGGGAGAAAGCCCACGCCCTTGCGCGGCGCGCCCCACCGCCGGGTCAGCGCAACAAGGTGCAGCGCGGCGGCGGCGGCCCCCGCCCCCTTGTTCATGCGCGCGGGATCGGCGCGGACCTCGGCCTGCTCGCGGTTCTCGACCGTGAGGATGCCGTTGCCGATGCACAGCCCCTGGAGCCCCAGCAGGGTGAGCCCGCGGCTCGAATCGTTGCAGACGGTGTCGTAATGGGTCGTTTCGCCCCGGATCACGCAGCCAAGCGCGACGTAGCCGTCGAAATTGCTCAGGCGATGCGCGATGCCGATGGCGGCGGGCAGTTCCAGCGCGCCGGGCACCTCGATCACCTCGCATGTCGCGCCGGTCGCGTCGGCTTCGGCGCGTGCGCCGGCGAGCAGGTTGTCGGCGATGTCGCGGTAGAAGGGGGCGAGCGCGATCAGCAGTTTCACCGGCTTGTCGAACTCCGCGCGCGGCAGGCTGTATTCGGTGTCGGCCATGATCCTATCCTTCGCTGAGCGGGCGCGTGCCCTTGATCGAGATTCCGTAGGCGTCAAGGCCAAGGTAGCGCGTATCGGGGCTGTCGGTCAGCAGGATCAATTCGTGCAGGCCCATCGTCGACATGATCTGCGCGCCCAGCCCGGTCTGCTTGATCGTGCGCGGGCCTTCGTCGTCGATCTCGCCCGAGAGCTTGGGCCGGGGTTGGCGGAAGAGAAAAACCGCGCCGCGTCCCTCCTCGGCGATGATGCGCATGGCGCTGGGCAGCTTGCCCCCCGGCAGCCCGCCGATCCCCAGCGCATCCTCGAGCGCGTTGAGAGAATGCGCCCGCGCCAGCACCGGCGCGCCGTCGGTCACGTCGCCCTTGGTCAGCACGATATGTTCCGTGCCGCTGATCTGGTCGGTAAAGATGCGCATCTGCCACGCGCCGCCGATATGCGCCTCGACCGTCTCGCGCCGGGTTTCACGCACGAGGTTGTCGTGCTTGTGCCGGTAGGCGATCAGATCGCTGATGGTGCCGATCTTCAGCCCGTGCTCGGCGGCCATCTCGATCAGGTCGGGCAGACGGGCCATCGTGCCGTCCTCCTTCATGATCTCGCAGATCACGGCGGAGGGATGCAGCCCGGCGAGGCGCGAGATATCGACCGCAGCCTCGGTATGGCCCGCGCGGACCAGCACCCCGCCGTTGCGCGCGCGCAAGGGAAAGACATGGCCCGGCGTGGCGATGGAACTGGCGGTGTTCTGATCGTTGATCGCGGTGGCGACGGTCAGCGCGCGGTCGGCGGCGGAAATGCCGGTGGTCACCCCCTCACGCGCCTCGATGCTGACGGTGAACGCGGTTTCGTGGCGCGAGGAATTGTGCACCGCCATCATCGGCAGGCCGAGCTGATCGATGCGTTCGGCCGTGAGCGGCAGGCAGATCAGGCCCCGCCCGTGCCGCGCCATGAAGTTGATCGCGGCGGCGTCGGCGAATTCAGCCGGGATGACGAGGTCGCCCTCGTTCTCGCGGTCCTCGTGATCGACGAGGATGAACATCCGGCCGGCGCGCGCTTCCTCGATGATCTCCTCGGTGCCAGAGATCGCGCCGCGCAGGTCGGATTCGACCGGGCCGGGTTTCTGGAATGGCGTGCTGTCCGACATGGGCCCTCTCGCTTTCGGGCCAGCAGATAGCGCAGCGCGTCGCTATTGGCCAGAGCCGATCGCGGCGCGCACGCGGGCGGCGAAATCATCGCCGCGTTGCTCGAAATTGTCGTATTGATCAAAGCTCGCCGCGGCGGGGGCGAGCAGCACCGTCTCGCCCGCCTGCGCCTCTTCATGCGCGCGCGCGACCGCGCGCTCCATCGTGGTGCAGACCTCGGCCTCCACGCCGTCGAGTTGCAGCGCGAAACCCTCCGCCTCGCGCCCGATGACATAGGCCTTGAGAACGTTCGCAAGGCCGGGTTTCAGCGCGGCGAGCCCGCCTTCCTTCTCCAGCCCGCCGCAGATCCAGCGCACCCGATCGAACGCCAGCAACGCCTTCAACGCGCTGTCCACGTTGGTCGCCTTGCTGTCGTTGACGAAGGCGACGCCGCCCGCCTCCGCGACGATCTGACTGCGGTGCGGCAGGCCCGGAAAGCTGTGCATCGCGCCCTCGATTACACGCGGCGCGAGGCCCATCGCGCGGCAGGCGGCGTAGGCGGCGCAGGCGTTCTGGTGGTTATGGGCGCCGGGCAGGCCGCGAATGGGGCGCAGATCGATGCTGCCCGCCTGCCGTCCCTTGCGGTATTCGGCCAGGAACCCCTTGCGCGCGAAGACCTGCCAGCCCGGCCCGGTGAGCTTTGCCCCCGAGGAAACGCGGATCACCCGATCATCCGCCGGCGCCTCGGAGAGTTGGTTGGCGAGGAACCGCCCCTCGGCCTCGTCCACGCCGATCACCGCGCGGTCTGGCCCACCCTCGGCGAACAGACGCCGCTTGGCCGCGAAATACCCGCCAAGCCCCGCGTGCCGGTCGAGGTGATCGGCGCTGAGGTTGGTGAAGACGGCGATGTCGGGGGTCAGCGCGCGGGCCAGTTCGGTCTGGTAGCTGGAAAGCTCCAGCACCACCGCGCCGCCGTCCCGCGGCGGGTCGATGTCGAGCACGCCGCGCCCGATATTGCCGGCAAGCTGCGCGTCGCGGCCCGACTCGCAAAGGATGTGATGAATGAGCGCGGAGGTCGTCGATTTGCCGTTCGAGCCGGTGACGGCGATGACGCGCGGCGGCTGATCGAACGCCGCCCAGCCGGCGGTCGCGAAGGAGCGGAAGAACAGGCCGATATCGTTGTCCACGGGGACGCCCGCCACGTAGGCCGCCGCGACGACCCGGTTCGGTGCGGGATAAAGATGCGGGATGCCGGGGCTGACGATCAGCCGCGCCACGCCGTCGAGCGCGCCGTCGCGGCCGAGATCGGCCAGCGCGAAATCCTCGGCCTCCGCGGCGGCGCGCGCCAGTGGGCTGTCGTCCCAACAGATCACGTCGGCCCCGCCCGCGCGCAGCGCGCGCGCCGACGAAAGGCCCGAACGCCCGAGGCCGAGAACCGCGACGCGCGCGCCGTCGAATCCGCTGACCGGGATCACCGCCGCGCCCCCCGCGCCCGGCCGCTCAGACGGGTTCCCCGTCCGGCGTCACGAGGTAGATCAGCACCGCGATGATCGTGATGAAGAAGCGGAACGCATCCGGCACGCCGTTCCATGTCTCCGACATCCACATGCCGAACCATTCGCCGCCGATCGACATGAACCCGACCTGCCACGTCAGAAAGCCAAGGGTCAGCCCGGCGATGGCCCAGCCCTTGGCCTCGTGGAACTCTCGCCGGGGCAGCGCGCGCGCCGCGATCAGGCGGAAGCCGCCGATCCAGCACAGGATCGCGGTCAGAGTCTCCAGCGCGATGATGAAGATATAGGCGGCGTGGTGCATCCAGGGGGCTTCGATCGCGCGATACTTGATCGTCGCATCCGGAAAGATCGTGTCCATCAGCAGCACGTGTTTGACGAAGGCGAAGTTCGACCCGTAATCGGTGATGTTCCCGAACGCGACGAGCGACGCGAAGAGCGCGACGGCCAGCACCATCGCGGCTTTGGAGAGGCGCAGGATCAGCATGGTTCAGGACCTTTCGTCAGTTTCGGTTCCCCTCCGGCAGTCCTATTACACCCGCCCGGGCGATACAACGCGCGCGGTTGGTTCGGGCCCCTGCCCTCATGCGAAGACGCCTATCCGGGCGGATGAGCCGCCCCTCAGCGCACCTTCAACGTCGCCAGCCCGATCATGGCGAGGATCAGCGAGATGATCCAGAAGCGGATGACGATCTGCGGCTCGGCCCAGCCCTTCTTCTCGTAATGGTGATGAATCGGCGCCATCAGGAACACGCGCTTGCCCGTGCGCTTGAAGTAGAGCACCTGGATGATCACGCTCAGCGCCTCGACCACGAAGAGCCCGCCGACGATCGCCAGCACGATCTCGTGCTTGGTGGCGACCGCGATCGCGCCCAGCGCGCCCCCCAGCGCGAGCGATCCCGTGTCGCCCATGAACACGGCCGCAGGCGGCGCGTTGTACCACAGGAAGCCCAGCCCGCCGCCGATCAGCCCGGCGACGAAGACAAGTATCTCGCCCGTCCCGGGCACGTAATGCACGTCGAGATATTCGGTAAAGTCGACGCGCCCCACCGCGTAGGCGATCACGCCCAGCGTTCCGGCGGCGATCATCACCGGCATGATCGCAAGACCGTCGAGCCCGTCGGTGAGGTTGACCGCATTCGCCGCGCCCACGATCACAATGGTCGCGAAGGGCACGAAGAACACCCCGAGATTGATCAGCGTGTTCTTGAAGATCGGCAGCGCCAACTGGTTCTGCAGTGCTTCGGGGTGATACATCGTCGCCCAGTAGGCCGCGACGCCCGCGATGATGAACCCGAGCCCGAGCCGCAGCTTGCCCGGCACGCCGGATACGTTCTGCCGCGACACCTTCGCGTAATCGTCCGCAAAGCCGATCAGCCCGAACGAGACGGTCACGAACAGCACCAGCCACACGAACGGGTTGTCGAGCCGCGCCCAGAGCAGCGTCGAGGTGAGAAGCGCGCCGACGATCAGCAATCCACCCATCGTCGGGGTGCCGGCCTTGACGACATGTCCCTCGGGGCCGTCCTCGCGAATGGGCTGCCCCTTGCCCTGACGGCGGCGCAACACGCCGATCAACGGCGGACCGAACAGGAAACCGAAGATCAGCGCGGTCAGGAACGCCCCGCCGGTGCGAAAGGTGATATACCTGAAAAGGTTGAAGAAATCCCCGCCGTCCGACAGGGCGGTCAGCCAATACAGCATTCAGTCTTCCCTCGTATGCGGACGGTGGCCCCATCCCGGTTTGCGCAGGGCGTCCACGATCAGGCTGACCTTGCTGCCCTTGGACCCTTTCACCAGGATCACGTCGCCCGCGTCTATCATGCCCGGCAGGCGCGGCGCCAGCGCCTCTGCGGTCTCGGCCCATTGGCCGCGCTTTTCTTCGGGGAGCGCGTCAAAGAGCGCGCGCATCCGTGGGCCGACGCAATGCACCAGCGACAGCGCCGCGACATGCTCAGACCCGGCGAGCGCGCGGTGCAGCTCCGTCTCGTTCGGGCCAAGCTCCAGCATGTCGCCGAGGATCGCGATCCGCCGCCCGCGCGCCACGCGGCCCACGCCGTTGTTCGGCGAGCTGGCGGCCAGCACCTCGAGCGCGGCCTCCATCGAGGTCGGATTGGCGTTGAACGCATCGTCGATGAGATCGAAGGTCCAGCTTTCCTCGCCGGGGTCAAGCTGGATCGTCTCGCGCGTGCCGCGCCCCGCGGGCGGCGCCCAGCGGGCGAGGTCAGGCGCGGCGACGCCGGGATCGGCGCCCAGCGCCTCGACCGCGGCCAGCACGGCAAGGCCGTTCATCGCGAAATGTCTTCCTGCGCTGTTGATCTTGAAGGTGACGGGAGTATTGCGCAAATCGGCCTGCACGATGGTGCGATCATCGCTCAGCCTTGCGGAAACGAGGCGATACTGGTCGCTCTTCGCGCCGAAGGTCACGACCTCCGCCCCCTTTGCTTCGGCGGCGTCCCGCAGGATCGGCGTTGTGTCCAGATCGGCGTTGACGATGGCGGCACCGCCCGGCTCCAGCCCCTCGAAGATCGCGGCCTTCTCGCGGGCGATCCCGCCTATGTCGTCGAACGCCTCGAGATGCGCAGCCGCGACGGTGGTGATAAGCGCCACGTGGGGGCGCGCCATGCGGCTGAGCGGGGCGATCTCTCCGGGGTGATTCATGCCGATCTCGATCACCGCGAACCGCGTCTCCACCGGCATCCGCGCCAGGGTGAGCGGCACGCCCCAGTGGTTGTTGTAGCTCGCCTCGGCGGCGTGGGTGCTGCCTTGCGCGGCGAGCACCGTGCGCAGCATCTCCTTGGTCGAGGTCTTGCCGACCGAGCCGGTGACGGCGATGACGCGCGCGTCCGTGCGCGCCCGTGCCGCACGGCCAAGCGCCTCAAGCGCCCCGAGCACGTCCGCGACGATGAGCAGCGGCGCATCCGGCGCCACGCCCTCGGGGATGCGGCTGACCAAAGCCGCCGCGGCGCCCTTCTCGAGCGCCTGCGCGACAAAATCATGCCCGTCCCGCGCCGCCTGAAGCGCAACGAAAAGATCACCGGGGCGCAAGCTGCGCGTGTCGATGGAAACCCCCTCCGCGTTCCAGTCGCCCTGCGCCCGCCCGCCGGTCGCGGCGGCGGCGTCGGCGGCGCTCCAGAGGGTCACGCGACGCCCCCGTCCAGCGCGCTCACCGCGACGCTGGCCTGTTCGGCGTCGTCAAAGGGCAGAACGTCCTGCCCGACGGTCTGGCCGGTCTCGTGCCCCTTGCCGAGGATCAGAAGCGCATCTCCAGGGCCGAGCGCGTCGACCCCGCGCAGAATCGCCTCTGCGCGGTCGCCTACTTCGGTCGCGTCGGGGCATCCCTGCATGACCGCGGCGCGGATCAAAGCCGGATCCTCGCTGCGCGGGTTGTCGTCGGTGACGATGACGAGGTCGGCGTTCTCCGCCGCCGCGCGCCCCATCAAGGGACGCTTGGCCGTGTCGCGATCCCCGCCCGCGCCGACGATGGCGATGAGCCGGCCCATGACATGCGGGCGCAGCGCGCGAATCGCGGTTTCGACCGCGCCCGGCGTGTGGGCGTAGTCGACGAACACCGCCGCCCCGTTGCCGCGCGTCGCCGCAAGCTCCATGCGCCCGCGCACCGTGCGCATCTGCGGCAGCGCCTCGAACACGCGCTCGGGCGCCGCGCCCGCGCCGATCGCCAGCCCGGCGGCGAGCAGCACGTTCTCGCCCTGGAAGCCGCCGATAAGCGGCAGCGCCACCTGGTGATGCTGCCCGGTCCAGCTAAATCGCATGGTCTGGCCCGTCGCCTCGAAGCGCTGCGCGGACAGGTGCAGATCGGCGTTCTCGTCGCGGCCCGCGGTGATCACGTCCTGGCCGCGGTCATGGGCGATCGCCGCCATTTCGACGCCGCGCGGATCGTCGATGTTGATGACCGCCACGCCGTCCTCGGGCAGCACCCGGTCGAACAGGCCGGCCTTGGCGTCGAAATACTCCTGGAACGTCTCGTGGTAGTCGAGGTGATCCTGCGTGAAGTTGCTGAACGCCGCCGCCGCGAGGCGCACCCCGTCCAGCCGCCGCTGCGCCAGCCCGTGCGAGGACGCCTCCATCGCCGCATGGGTGACGCCGGCCTGCGCCGCTTCGGCCAGCACGCGGTGCAGCGTGATCGGCTCGGGCGTGGTGTGGGCCAGCGGAGCGGTGAAGTCGCCCTCCACCCCGGTCGTGCCGAGGTTGATCGCCGGATGGCCGAGTTCGGCCCAGATCTGGCGGGTGAAGCTCGCCACCGAGGTCTTGCCGTTGGTCCCGGTCACGGCGACCATCACCTCGGGCTGCGCGCCGAACCAGAGCGCGGCGGCGTAGGCGAGCGTCTGGCGCGGATCCTGCGCCACGATCAGCGCCGCGTCGGCATGGGCCAGTTCCTCGGCCGCGATGCGCGCGCCGCGCGTGTCGGTCAGGATCGCCGCCGCGCCCATGCGCAGCGCATACTGGATGTATTCCCCGCCATGCACGCGCGTGCCGGGAAGCGCGGCGAACAGCGCGCCCTCGCGCACCTCGCGGCTGTCCACGGCAAGGCCGGTGACGCGCGCCTGCGCGCCTCCCTGCGCCGTCAGGCCCAGTTCTCCCAGTGTCTTGACCTGCTCAGCCGTCATGCCCGGCCATCCCGCCCGTTGTCATCTGTCGCGCCTGTCCGCGCCGTGAGCCGTCCCGGCCCGCGCACGCGCCGGATGCGGGCGCTTTTGCGCGGAATCGCCGGCGCGCGCAACGCTCAATCGTCCTGGTTCGATGTCAGCGTTATATCAGCCAGCGCAGCGGGTTCAATCTCGGGGCGCAGCCCGAGAAGGGGGGCGACGCGGGTGATGATCTCGGCGGCCACGGGAACGGCCGTCCAGCCGGCGGTGCGGCGCGGCTTGTCGCCCGAGGTCTCGACCGGCTCATCCAACGTGACGACGAGGACATATGCCGGGTCGTGCGCCGGGAACATCGACGCGAAGGTCGCGATCACCTTGTCCTCGTAATAGCCGCCGCGCGGTTTCGGCTTGTCCGCCGTGCCGGTCTTGCCGCCGACGTCGTAGCCCGGCACCTCGCCGAGGCTGGCGGTGCCGCTGGACACCACGCGGCGCAGCATGCGGCGCGCGGCGGCGGCGGTCTGCTCGGACATCACGCGCGGGCCGGCCTGCGCGCCCCGGCGCAGCAGGGTCGGCTCGACCAGGCGCCCGCCATTGGCGATGGCGGCATAGCCCGCGGCGAGGTGCAGCGGGCTCGTGGACAGCCCGTGACCATAGGAAATCGTCACCGTCGAGAGATCGGTCCAGCGTTTCGGCAACAGCGGCTGGCCGCCCGCCGCCTCGATGATCTCGAGCGGGGTCGGCTCGAAAAAGCCGAGCGATTTCAGGAATTCCTGCTGCCGCTTCGGCCCGATCTGAAGCGCGATCCGCCCGGTGCCGCGGTTCGAGCTCTTGACGATGATGTCCGACGTGGTGAGGGGGCCGTAATTCTTGTTGCGGAATTCGCCGATCGGAAAGCCGCCGACCTTCATCGGGCCCGAAGTGTCGATGATCGTGTTCTCGCTCACGAGTCCCAGTTCCATCGCCTGCGTGATGGCGAATATCTTGAAGACCGAGCCGAGCTCGTAAACCCCCTGCACCGCGCGGTTGAACAGCGGGCTGTCGGCGGCGTCGCCGCTGGTCAGTGGGCGGGGCCGGTCGTTGGGGTCGAAATCCGGCAGCGAGGCGATCGAGATCACCTCGCCCGTATGCACGTCCATCAGCACTGCGGCCGCGCCCTTGGCGTTCATGATCGTCATGCCGCCATAAAGCACCCGCTCGATCGCCGCCTGGATGGTCAGGTCGAGCGACAGCACCAGCGGTTTCGCCCCCTGCGCGGGGTCGCGCAGGCGCTCGTCGTAGAATTTCTCGATTCCCGCGACGCCGATTACCTCGGCGGCGTGCACGCCTTCGCGTCCGAAACCGGCGCCGCCCAGCACATGCGCGGCGAGACTGCCATTGGGGTAAAGCCGCATCTCGCGCGGCCCGAACAGCAAGCCCGGTTCGCCGATGTCATGCACGGCCTGTTTCTGCTCGGGGCTGATTTTCTTCTTCACCCACAGGAACTTGCGCTTGCCGGTGAAATCGCGCAGCAGGCGCGCCTCATCGAGATCGGGAAAGATCTTCTTGATCTCGCGGGCCGCCTTTTCCGGCTCGATCATCTGCTGGGGCTGGGCGTAAAGGCTGTGGGTGTCGAAATTCGTCGCCAGAACGCGTCCGTGCCGGTCCACGATATCGGCCCGCTGCGCAAGAATGTCGGCGCCGGCGGCGCTGGTGCGCGGCTCGGCCGGTTCGGATTGCGCGAGCACGCCCATGCGCCCGCCGATCACGGCGAAGGCGCAGAAGAAAAGCGCGCCCAGCACGAGCAGCCGCCCCTCGGCGCGGCGGCGCGCGCGGTCGCGCATTTCCTCGTGACGCAGGCGGATGTTCTCACGCTCGATGGCGTCGGGGTTCTCGCCCTTGTCGCGGGCCGACAGGATACGCGCCAGCGGGCGCAGCGGGGTGCGGATCATCAGGGCTGCTCCTCCGGCTGTTCCGAGACCTCGACGGGATTGTTGAACACCATCGGCGTCTCGACCGGGGGATAGGCGACCTGGTCGATCCGCCCGAACTGGTAGGGCTGAAGCGGCATCAGCCGGAGACGGCCGAAGTTGATCTCGGCCAGCTCGCGCAGCCGGTCCGGGCGGTTGAGATAGGCCCATTCCGCGTTCAGCACCCGCAACCGCTGCCGCGCCAGCGCGATCCGGTTCTCGAGCGCCTCGGCCTTGGCCTGCGCGTGCTGGGTGCGGTAATTCTCGTGGTAGGCCCAGTAGGCCAGCGCGATCACCGCGAGCGCGCTCATGACATAAAGGAAACCGCGCATCAGCGCCCTCCCCCCGGTTGCGGCATTCCCAATGCCTTGCGATCCGTGACGCCGGGGGCCGCATCCGTGCGCGTGCCCACCCGCAGGCGCGCGGAACGGGCGCGCGGGTTGCGCGCCAGCTCATCCGCGTCCGGGCGGATCGCCTTGCGGTTTTCCTGCGTGACCTGCGCCGGGCCGGCTTCGATTTCCGGGGCGTGGCGGCTGCCGCCGCCGCCGCCCGAACGCGACTGGAAGAACCTCTTGACCATGCGGTCCTCGATCGAATGGAAGGTGACCACCGCGAGGCGCCCGCCGGGTTTCAGCGCGCGCTCCGCCGCCTCTAGCCCGCCGATCAGCTCACCGTATTCGTCGTTCACCGCTATGCGGATCGCCTGGAAGCTGCGGGTCGCGGGATGCGCCTGTCCGGGCTTGGCGCGCGGCAGGCAGCCCTCGACGATCTCGGCCAGTTGCAGGGTGCTGACGATGGGAACCTGGGCGCGCTTGCGCGCGATGGCGCGCGCGATGCGGCGGCTCGCGCGCTCCTCGCCGTAAAGATAGAGGATATCGGCCAACTCGCCCTCCTCCGCGGAATTGACGAGCTCGGCGGCGGTCGGGCCTTCCTGGCTCATCCGCATGTCGAGGGGGCCGTCGCGCAGGAAGGAGAATCCCCGCCGCGCCTGGTCGAGCTGCATCGAGCTCACCCCGAGGTCGAGCACGACGCCGTCAAGGTCGGTCGCAACCGAATCCATGCTGGAAAACACGCCCTGCGCCAGTTCGATCCGCTCGCCATATGCCTGCGCCCAGTCCTCGGCCATCTCGATCGCGAGCGGGTCGCGATCCATGCCGATGACCTTCTCCGCCCCCGCTTCGAGCAGGGCGCGCGCATAGCCCCCCGCCCCGAGCGTGCCGTCAAGCCACCTGCCCCTCACCGGCGCGACGGCGGCGATCAGGGCGTCGATCAGAACGGGGACATGCGGATCATCGGGTGGGGTCGGGGCAGCGGCGGCCATCACTCACTCCCCCCTGGCGTTGTCCAGGAAGATGAGCGGATCGAAATCCTCGGGCAACTCCTCGAGCCACTCCTCGGTGCGCGCCGCCTCGGTCGTTTCGTAGGTCTCGGGCTTCCAGATCTGGAACGTGTCGCCCGCGGCGATGAAGAACGCCTCGCCCTCGAGCCCGATCTTGGCGCGCAGCTTGGCCGGCAGCACGAGACGGCCGGTTTCGTCCACGTTGGTCGGAAATGACTGCCCGTGAAACAGCCGCTGGAGCATCTTGCGTTCCATCGAGCCGCGCGGCAGGGCGTCGATCTTCTCGTCGACCTCCTCGATGGCTTCGATCGTGTAGCATTCAAGGTAGTTGCGACGATGATCGCCGTAGACGATGACCAGTTCGGGGTTCAGCCCATCGGTCCAGTTCGGATCGGACGCCTCCAGCACGCGGCGAAACGAGGCCGGGATGGACACCCTGCCCTTGCCATCCACCTTGTGATGGCTTTCGCCTCTGAACCTGCGTGCCACGTCTTGCGGCCCCTCGTCCTGCCCCCTCGCGAAAGTCGCGGGCCCGCAGAATCGGACCCTTTAGACACGAAACGGCGAGTTGATCTGCTGCCACCGATCAACCCGCCGCCCTCGTCCCGCGTGTCGCGGGGTGTCCGACTGCGCGCGCCACCTGGGGGGATGTCTGCTCGCCCGCGCGCCGGATCTCTTCGTGTCGGATGAAGGTGGGTGCCTGTATGAACCTGCCTAAGGTTTTTTTGTTTTCGGGGTCGTTTAGCGCCCCTCGCTCCCGTCTTCATCTGTAGGTAAAGGGATGACATGGGAATTCATGGCACGCAACAAAAATCTATCCGCCAACCTACAGGATGTTGTTCTTGGAGTGGCCAAAAAACAACATAGTGGGGGTGTGAGAGAGAGGGAAAACGCACAACTTAGCGGAGCACGGCGTCAACCACACCATATATGGTGCTCACTTAGGAGCAGAAATTCTTCCCATGATTTCCCGAATATTTCCGGAACGCCCCTCTTATGATCCGCCTGGCGCCGGATTCTCCCCCGCCGATGCAGAAACCAGGGCGCGAATCCCGACTCACGGCCGCGTGATTCGTCCGTGATTCCCCGTGACGGCCCCGAATCCCGCTGCTTCGGCCCGGCGCGCGACTCGGTCGTCCCACGATTTCCCGCGCCGCGCATGAAAAAACCCCGGCACCGCGCGCCGGGGTCCGCCCTTGTCGCCCTGAAGCGTCCGTCAGGCGTTCACATCGACCACCACGCGGCCCTTGACCCGACCCTTGAGGATATCCGCCCCGAGCTGCGGCAGGTCCGACAGCGTCGCGGGCTGCACCATCGTCTCGAGCTTCTCCATCGGCAGGTCCTCGGCGATCCGGCCCCACGCGCGCACACGGCTGTCATAGGGCTGCATGACCGAATCGATGCCCAGCAGGTTGACCCCACGCAGGATGAAGGGCGTGATCAGCGCGCCCTCGATCGCCGGCCCGCCGGCCAGCCCGATGGCGGCCACGGATGCGCCGTATTCCATCTGCTTGAGCACCCGGCCCAGCATCGCCCCCGCAACCGCGTCGACGCAGCCGCCCCAACGTTCGCTTTCCAGCGGCTTCCTCGTCACCTCGGTCAGCTCTTCGCGCGCCACGATCTCGCTTGCGCCGAGGCCGCGCAGGTAGTTCTCCTGTTCGGGGCGGCCGGTCACCGCGGCCACCTCGTGGCCGAGACCGGCGAGGATCGCCGTCGCGACGGATCCGACGCCGCCGGCCGCTCCGGTGACCAGGACCGGCCCCGATTTCAACCCGTGATCCTCGAGCGCCATAACCGCCAGCATCGCGGTGAACCCGGCGGTTCCCACCGCCATCGCCTGGCGCGTATCGAGCCCATCGGGCAGCGGCACCAGCCAGTCGGCCTTGACCCGCGCCTTCTGCGCGTAGCCGCCCCAATGGGCCTCGCCCACGCGCCAGCCGGTCAGCACCACCTTGTCGCCGGGTTTGTAGCGATCGTCATCCGACGCCTCCACCGTGCCGGCGAAATCGATTCCCGGCACATGCGGGTATTTGCGCACCAGTCCGCCTCCGGGTCCGATGCAAAGCCCGTCCTTGTAGTTCACCGTCGAGTATTCCACCGCGACCGTCACCTCGCCCTCGGGTAGCCGGTCCTCGCCGATCTGCTGCACGGATGCGGATGTCTTGCCGCTTTCCTCGTCCTTCTCGACCACAAGTGCGTTGAACATGTCGTGCTCCCTTGTCTTTCAGTGTTTCATGGATATCCGAATTCCGACCGTCAGGCCCAGAACCCGTCCCGGATCACGGCGCGATACCGCCCGGCTTGCGTTTCGACCTCGAATTCAGCGCCTGCGTCCCAGTGACCGCGCGACACCATGCCGATGGCGACGCCGCCGCCGAAATCGGGCGATATCGCCGCCGATGTGATCTGTCCCACATGCGCCGCCCCCACGTAGAGCGGCCAGGCGCGGTCGCAGGGCGGCAGGCTGTCGGCCTCGATCGCGATGGGCCGGATGCGCCGCGCGGGGCCGGTCTCGCGTTGGGCCGCAAGCGCGGCGCCGCCGATGCAGTGATCCAGCCGGCCTGCGTCCACATACCGGTCGAGCCCGCATTCCAGCGGCGAGTTCGCGGTCGTCATGTCGTTGCCGTAGCTGAGCAACCCGCCCTCGATCCTCTCGATCAGGTTCGGGCAGCCCGCGCGCACCTCGAGGTCCGCGCCCGCCTCCATCAGCGCCTCCCAGAGCGGCATCCCGCGCGCGTGACCCTCGACATAGATCTCGAAGCCGCCCTGCTTGGAATAGCCCGACCGCGTCACGACGAAATCGTGGTCGCGGAACCTGAACCGTCCCGCGCCGAAGAACCGAAGGTCGCAGACCGCGTCGCCAAAGACCCGGGCCATCAGCGCCTCGGCCTTCGGACCCTGCACCGCGAGCGGCGACACGTCGGGTTCGCTCACCGTCAGGTCGAATCCGTGCGCGATCGCCAGCCCCTTGATCCACAGCAAAAGGTCGCTGTCGGCGATCGAGACCCAGAACGCATCCGCATCGACCTGCAACAGCACCGGATCGTTGAGCATCCCGCCATCCGCATCCACCACCGGGATATAAAGCCCGCGGTTTAGCCGAAGCTTCGACAGGTCGCGCGGCGTCAGGACCTTGAGCAGCTGCACCGCCCCCGGCCCGCGCAGTTCGACCTGCCGCTCCGCGGACACGTCCCAAAGCTGCACGTGATCCTTCAGGTGACGGTAATCGGCCTCGACGCTTTCGAAGGCGGCAGGCAGCAGCATCCGGTTGTAGACGGTATAGGCGCTCACGCCCGCCGCCTCGACCCCGTCCGAGAACGGCGTGCGCCGCAGACGGCGCGATGGCGCGAGACGCGCGCTCACAGTCCGACATCCTCGGGCATGAACACGAGGTCGGTGTCGCCCGGCCGCGCCCCCGCCGCCGTCAGCATCGCGTGGATCTGCCCGCGGTGGTGGGTCTGGTGGTTGAAGAAATGCGCGACGCATTGCCACGTCGGCAGGCTTACCTCCCGCCCGGCGGCGCGCGAATGCCAGGTCAGCTCGCCGCTCAGCGCCTCAATGTCGAGCCGCCCGGCCCAGCCGAGGATGCGCCGGTCGGCCGCGTCGCGCGCGTCCTCGAACGCCGCCCAGTCCGTGCAGAGCGCCGCGCTCTCCGCGATGCCGCCCTCGGGCGCGTCCCAGCCGTCCACCCGCGACATCCACAGCCGGTCGGCCCAGAGGAGATGGCTGAACGTGCCCATGATCCCGCCGAAGAACGCGCCGCGATCCGCCAAGCGCGCCGCGTCGTCCAGCGTGTCCGCCGCCGCCATCAGCGACGCGTTCTGCCACATGTTGTACCGCGCCATCATCGCGCAATAGGAGGGCGAGACGATCATCGCGCCGGCCTGCTGCCCCAGTCGATGGGGCAGATCTCGGCCGATTTGCCGCCGAAATCCCAAACCCGGCCATAATCGCGCACCCGGCTCTTGAGCCCGCGGGCCGCGATCACGTCCGGCCCCATCCAGTAGCGCGTGTTGGTCATGGTCACGGGCTCATCGGGGTTGGCGCCCTCGAGCATCTCGATCTCGCCCTGGATGCGGCGGCCGATCCGGATGCTGCGCCGCCTGCCCTCGCGCTCGATCACGACCGGCTGACGCTCGACCCCGATGATCTCGGAGACGAGCATGGTGAAGAGGCCCGTGGTTCCGCCCGCCTTGCCCGAAAAAATCTGGCAGATGCCGTCATGGGCGGCGTCGTTCGCGCCCTCGTCGACATAGAGCGCGACCTTCCAGCCGCCCTCGCCCATGCGTCCGGGAATATCGGCGAGGATGCCGACGTTGAGCCCGCCCAGATCCTCGCCCTCGTAATGGCCCTCGTCGATCGCGATCGCCATCCAGGCGTGGCAGTGCCCTTCGGTCGGGGGATGCGCGCCGAGGCTCACCACGCAGGGGCAGAACACCTCGCATGAACAGTTGAGGAACAGCTCCCCCTTGAGCGCCCACTCGGGGCCCGTTTCCGCATCCGCCATGTCTTATCCTCCGCTCATCAGCGACGCGGCCAGGACGGCCCCCCCGCCCAAAATCAATAGCACACCCATCGGCCGCGTCACCCGCCGCCCGATCTGCGGCAGCTTTTCGAGCACCATGAACAGCGTCGCAAGCCCCATCCAGGCCAGGTTCATCACCCCGCCGACGAATCCCAGCGCCATGAACCCCCAGCAGCAGCCGACGCAGAACGCGCCAAGGCCAAGCCCCATGCTCAACCCGCCCGCGGCGCCGCTGCGCCAGTGGCCGAGGAAATAGGTCATCGGGCTGTGGCAGACGCCGTGGCAGGCCTCCTTCACGCGGCTGAACTGGAACGCGCCCACGACGATCAGCAGCCCGCCCGCCACGAGGGACGAGCGCGCGATGCCCAGCATATCCACCACGCCGCCGTAAAGCAGCGCCAGTTGCGCCAGCGTGATGAGCGCGGCGAACCCGACCCAGACGATGGAATAGCCCGCCAGCACCCCCAGCCATCCGGCGCGCGTGCCGTCGGCGGAAGCCATGAGGTCTTCGTAGCTGCGCAGCGTCGGCACCAGCGTCGGCAGCATCATCGCCGCCATCATGATCGCCCACATCGCGAAAAGCGGCGCGAAGCGCGCCATTGGCATGTCCATCGGCATCCGCGGATCCATCGCCGCCATGCGCGCGCCTTCGGCGCCGGGACGGCCCAGCAGGTCGAGATCCATGTCCATCGCCATGACATACATCACCCACCACGCGGCCAGTATCGCGGCGAAGAAGCCGAGCCACGCCAGGCTGCGGACGGGCGCGGCGAGAAGCGTGCGCATGAAACGTCATCCCCCGGTCGGGTTGCGGATCCGATCTTGCGAGGATGTCAGATGCGCCGCCGGCTGACAAACGCAAAACACGCGCGCCACTCCGGCGGCGCCCCACGGAACAGGCTTTTCATACCTCCGGCAGGGATATTCCAGGCAAGAAGAAGCAGCGGAGCTGCGCTTTCTCTCGGGTGAAATACCCGAAATCAGCCCTCTCGTCCGGGACCGTCCTCGGGGGGTGTCGCATCCGGGTCGGCCTTGCCCACGCCGAGAAAGACGAAGCGGAATGGCAGCATCCACAGGAACCCGAGAGTCACGTAGATCAGCAGTTCCACCCAGAAGGACGGCCGGTCGAGCCAGTCCACGACCGTGACCGCGATCACGACATAGGCTGGCAACCCGATCAGCAGGATCACCAGCGACCAGCGGCGCCGCGCTTTGTAGCTCAGCGCCATCAGTCGGCGAACGGGTCGGTGACGAGGATGGTGTCCTCGCGTTCGGGCGAAGTGGACAGCATCGCGACCGGGCAGTCGATCAGCTCCTCCACGCGGCGGACATACTTGATCGCGTTGGCCGGCAGGTCGACCCAGCGGCGCGCGCCTTCGGTCGATTCGCTCCAGCCGGGCATGTCCTCGTAGACGGGGGTGCAGCGCGCCTGTTGTTCGGCGGCCGTCGGCAGGTAGTCGAGCCGCTCGCCGTCAAGCTCGTAGCCGGTGCAGATGCGCAGCGTCTCGAACCCGTCGAGCACGTCGAGCTTGGTCAGCGCGATGCCCTTGACGCCGCTCGTCGCGCAGGTCTGGCGCACGAGGGCCGCGTCGAACCAGCCGCAGCGCCGCTGCCGCCCGGTGACGGTGCCGAATTCGCGCCCCCGCTCGCCGAGGCGCTGGCCGTTCTCATCGTCGAGCTCGGTCGGAAACGGACCTTCGCCAACGCGGGTGGTGTAGGCCTTCACGATGCCGAGCACGTAGTTGATCGCGCCGGGGCCGACGCCCACGCCCGTCGCCGCCTGCCCCGCGATCACGTTCGAGGACGTGACAAAGGGATAGGTGCCGAAATCGATGTCCAGAAGCGCGCCCTGCGCGCCCTCAAACAGGATGCGCTTGCCCGCCTTGCGCTTGTCGCCTAGCACCTTCCAGACGGGGGCGGCGTATTGCAGGATCTCCGGCGCGATCTCCTGCAACTGCGCGATCAGCGCGTCGCGGTCGATGGGCTCGATCCCCAGACCCTTGCGCAGCGGATCATGGTGCTGAAGCGCGCGATCGACCCGCGCCTCGAGCGTGGCCGCGTCGCCGAGATCGGCCACCCGGACCGAGCGCCGCCCGACCTTGTCCTCGTAGGCCGGGCCGATCCCGCGCCCGGTGGTGCCGATCTTCGTGCCCTTGCTCGCCGCTTCCTCGCGGGCGCGGTCAAGCTCACCGTGGATGGGCAGGATGAGCGGCGTGTTCTCCGCGATCATCAGGGTCTCAGGGCTGATATCGACCCCCTGTTCGCGGATCTTGGCGATCTCCTCGACCAGGTGCCACGGATCGAGCACGACGCCATTGCCGATCACGCTGAGCTTGCCGCCGCGCACCACGCCCGAGGGCAGCGCGTTCAGCTTGTAGACCTTGCCGTCGATGACCAGCGTGTGCCCCGCATTGTGCCCGCCCTGGAAGCGCGCGATCACGTCCGAGCGTTCGCTCAGCCAGTCGACGATCTTGCCCTTACCCTCGTCGCCCCACTGGGCGCCCACGACTACCACGTTGGCCATGACGATCCTCTTGCACTCTGGTCAAACCCGCGCCGGTATAACGGCGCGGGCCGCGGGGTGAAACCGCTAAATCGCCGCAGCCGCGCGAGGGATCAGTAGAGGTCGGCCTCTCCCTTGAACCACTTGGTCAGCAATTCGTTGAGCGAGCCGTCCTCCTTCATCTCGCCGATGGCCGAGTCGAACGTGGCGAGGAGTTCGGGGTCGCTTTCGCGGATGCCGATGCCGATGCCGCGCCCGAGCTGCACGTCCTCGCCGATCCAGACCAGTTCGCCGCCCGAGTCCTCGACGATGGGTTCGAGGTATTTTTTGTCCGCGAAGACCGCGTCCGCCTCACCGCTGCGCAGCGCCGAGAGCATCTCGTCCGGGGTGGCGTATTCGATGAGCGTCGAATCGGTTTCGGCGACATAGGCCGATTCCGTGGTGTTGGCCTGCGCCGTGACGACCGCGCCCGACAGGTCGAGGTCCGGGTCCGTGGCGACATAGGCCGAGGTCACAGGCGGGATGTAGTTCTGGGTGAAGTCGATGACCGCGTCGCGTTCATCGGTGATCGACATGCCGGCCATGATCGTGTCGTAATTGCCCGAAACGAGGTTGGGAATGATCGAATCCCAGTCGTTCGTCACCCAGACACAGCTCAGTTCCGCCCGCTTGCACAGCTCGTCGCCCAGTTCGCGCTCGAACCCGTCGACCTCCCCGGCGTCGTTGATGAAGTTGAAGGGCGGATAGGCGCCCTCGGTACCCAGCCGGATTGTGTCCTGCGCTTGGGCAAGGGGGGCTGCGCCCAACGCCAGTGTCGCGGTGATGGCGATCGTATAGATGCCGTTTGTCATCCGAAGTCTCCCTTTGTCTTCGCTTGTCGTCATTGTCCGTGGCGCGCCAGCGCGCCGATGGCGTTGCAGGTGATGCGCGCCGCGGCGATGGCGGAAATCATGTTGCGATCCTCTCCGGGGACCAGCTCCACGATGGAATATCCCGCGAGGCCGCGCGCCTCTATGACCGTGCGCACGAGCGCCGCCAGTTCCTCGAACATGAAGCCGCCGGGCGTGGGCGCGTTGACCGCCGGGCAGACCGAGGTGTCGAAAGCGTCGCAATCGATCTGGATCACGAGGTTCCCACCCTCGGGGATGAGTGCGGCGATCCCCCGCGGCCCGAGTTCCCGCGTCTCGCCCACGGTGACAAGCCGCGCGCCCCAGTCCCGCGCGGCGTCGACCTCGGCCGCGCGGGCGCTGCCGACGCCGCGCATGCCGACCTGCGTGATAGAGCGCACGAAATCATGCTCGGACGCGCGCCGGATGGTGCTGGAATAGCCCATCCGCTCGCCGCCGATGCTGTCACGCCAGTCGATATGCGCGTCGATCTGCAGAATATCGACCGGTCTCCGGTCGCGGAACGCCGCCAGGAAGGGAATCGGCACACTGTCGTCTCCGCCAAGCAGGAAGGGCGTGCCGCCGCGCCCCAGAATGGCGTCCGTCGCCTCTTGGATCGCCGCGCGGTTGGCCGGGCCGTCCTGCGGCGTCAGCGCCAGATCGCCGCAATCGACGAGCCGCCGCCCGCTGTCGGCCAGCAGCGTTCCGCCAAGATCGAAATCGTAGTGGTCGATATTCGATGAGCATTCATTCGCCGCGTCGCGGATCGCCTGCGGCGCGCCCGCGCTCAGCGTCTCCACGGCATAGCTCACTTCGTTGCGGTCGGGATAGGGCGTGCCATGCGGCGCGCCGATCAGGACGAGGTCGGACGCCCCGACCGCGTCCGGCGCGATCCGGGGCTGGTCGAGAAAGCTGCGGAAAAGGGTGGTGGAATCTTGCATGACGATACGCCTGAGCAGTCGGTCGGCCATCGTTTCACCGGACGTCCGTGACGGTATCGCGGCGCAGCATGGGTCAGCCGCCCGGTGCTGTCAAGAAGACGCTCCGCAGCGGTCGGCGGCCGACGCGGCGCTTGCGCCGCTGTTCAACTTGCCGGGTTGCGGGGGCGGGTGGAATTGCATAGATAGCGCGTCAACATCTCGCATCGCAGGCCGCTTCATGGAAAACGTCGTCCTCATCATCCACCTTCTCCTGGCGCTGTCGCTGATCGGCGTCGTGCTGCTGCAACGCTCCGAGGGGGGCGGGCTCGGCATGGGCGGCGGCGGCGGCGGCGCGATGACCGGGCGTTCGGCCGGCACCGCGATGGGCAAGCTCACATGGATCCTGGCCGTCGCCTTCATCTGCACGTCGCTCGCGCTGACGATCATCGCGGCGCAGAACGCCTCGGGCAGTTCCGTGCTCGACCGGATCATGGACGACCCCGGCCCCGCGGCTGCCGAACAGGAGGCGCCCGCCCTGCCCGATGGCGGCGGTTCGCTCCTGCCGCCGGCGGCGGGCGACGATGCGCCGCTGGCGCCGACCGCAGACTGACACCAGCCTTTGCGTGATGCATCCGGCCAACAACAGCATGTTGCGGGCCGGTTGCACAGGCAGGGCGAATCCTGATAGGCTTAAATCCCGTGGGGCGCGGCTTGACGCAGACCGCCCACAGTGCTTTTGGGCTTGCTGAAAACGCCAGTGACACGGGGGGACGCCTAAGACATGGCCCGATATATCTTCATTACCGGCGGCGTCGTTTCCTCCCTCGGCAAGGGGCTCGCCTCCGCCGCGCTCGGCGCGCTGTTGCAGGCGCGCGGCTTCTCGGTCCGCCTGCGCAAGCTCGACCCCTATCTCAACGTCGATCCCGGCACGATGAGCCCGTTCGAACACGGCGAGGTCTTCGTCACCGACGACGGCGCGGAAACCGATCTCGACCTCGGACATTACGAACGCTTCACCGGCGTGCCCGCGCGGATGACCGACTCGGTCAGTTCGGGGCGCATCTATTCCAACGTGCTGGAAAAGGAACGCCGCGGCGACTACCTCGGCAAGACGATCCAGGTGGTCCCGCACGTCACCAACGAGATCAAGGATTTCCTGAAGATCGGCGACGACGAGGTCGACTTCATGCTTTGCGAGATCGGCGGCACCGTCGGCGACATCGAGGGGCTGCCCTTCTTCGAGGCGATCCGCCAGTTCAGCCACGACCTGCCGCAGGGCCAGTGCATCTTCATGCACCTGACGCTGCTGCCCTATCTCGCGGCCAGCGGTGAGTTGAAGACCAAGCCGACCCAGCACTCGGTCAAGGAGTTGCAGTCGATCGGCATCGCGCCCGACATCCTCGTTTGCCGTTCCGAACAGCCGATCCCGGACAAGGAACGCGAGAAGATCGCGCTCTTCTGCAACGTGCGCAAGGAGGCGGTGGTCGCCGCCTACGACCTGAAATCGATCTACGAGGCGCCGCTCGCCTACCATCACGAGGGGCTGGACCAGGCGGTGCTCGACGCGTTCCGGATCTCTCCGGCCCCGCGCCCCGACCTCGCGACCTGGCGGGACGTGGCCGACCGAATCCACAACACCGAAGGCAGCGTCAACGTCGCAATCGTCGGCAAATACGTCCAGCTCGAGGACGCCTACAAGTCCATCAAGGAGGCGCTGACCCATGGCGGCATGGCCAACCGCGTCAAGGTCAACGTCGAATGGGTCGACGCCGAGGTGTTCGACACCGAGGACCCCGCGCCGCTTCTCGAAGGGTTCCACGCCATCCTCGTGCCCGGCGGCTTCGGCGAGCGCGGCACCGAAGGCAAGATCAAGGCCGCGCAATTCGCGCGCGAGCGCCAAATCCCCTATCTCGGCATCTGCCTTGGCATGCAACTGGCCGTGATCGAGGCCGCGCGCAACGTCGCCGGGATCGCGACCGCCGGGTCGGAGGAGTTCGATCACGAACATGGCCGCAAACGCTTTGAGCCGGTCGTCTATCACCTCAAGGAATGGGTGCAGGGCAACGCCAAGGTCCGCCGCAAGGTCGATGACGCGAAGGGCGGGACCATGCGCCTCGGCGCCTATGACGCGACGCTCGCGGAAGGCTCGAGGGTCGCCGAGATCTACGGGGCGACCTCGATCGAGGAACGCCACCGCCACCGCTACGAGGTCGATGTAAAATACATGAAGCAGCTCCAGGAGCACGGCCTGCGTTTTGCCGGCATGTCCCCGGACGGGCGCCTGCCCGAGATCGTCGAATGGAAGGACCATCCCTGGTTCATCGGCGTGCAGTTCCACCCCGAGCTCAAATCGAAACCCTTCGCGCCCCACCCGCTTTTCGCCGATTTCGTGCGCGCCGCGGTCGAAACTTCGCGCCTCGTCTGACGCCGAGCAACGGCCCAGCGCGTTCTTCTTGCTTGAAATATCCCCGCCGGAGGCTCCGCAACGGGCGCGCTCAGCCCATCAGCGCCTCGGCCGCCGCGCGCGCCTCGTCTGTCACGCGGTCGCCCGACAGCATGCGCGCGATCTCGTCCACGCGCGCGCTCGGATCGAGCGGCGTCACCGTCGACAGGGTGCGCCCCTCGGTCACCCGTTTCTCCACGCGCCAATGATGCGCCCCGAGCGCCGCGACCTGCGGTGAATGCGTTACCACGAGAACCTGTCCCCCCTCGGCCAGTTGCGCCAACCGCCGCCCCACCGCGTCCGCCGTGGCGCCGCCGACGCCGCGATCGATCTCGTCGAAGATCAGCGTGAGACCGCTCTGCCCGCCCGTCAGACACACCTTGAGCGCCAACAGAAACCGGCTCAGCTCGCCGCCCGAGGCGATCCGTGCGAGCGGCCCCGACGGCGCGCCGGGGTTGGTGGCGACGGTGAAGGCCACCTCATCGGCGCCATCCGGGCCGGGGTCGGCTGGGGTCATGCGCGTCTCGAACACCGCGCGCTCCATCCTGAGCGGGGCAAGCTCGGCCATCACGGCGGCGTCGAGCCGCGCCGCGGCCTCCTGGCGGGCGCGCCGCAGGGCGTCGGCGGCCGCGTCATAGCGCCCTTGAGCCTCGCGCGCCGCCCCTTGCAGCGCCTCGATCTGCGCATCGCCCGCGTCGAGCGCGGCGAGGCGCGTGCGTAGTTCCTCGGCAAATTCGCCAAGCTCGTCCGGGGCGACCCCGTGCTTGCGCGCAAGGCCGCGGATCGCGAAGAGCCGCTCTTCCGCCGCTTCCAATTCCAGCGGATCGAAGCTCAGCGCCTCGAGGCAGTCCTCGATGCCGCGCCCGGCCTCGTCCAGTTCCACCAGCGCGCGGGCGAGCGCGGCCAGCGGCGCCTCAAGCCGCTCGCCCACCTCGCCCGCCGCCCCTTCGAGCCAGCGAAGTGCGTCCGCCGCGGCGCCCTCCGCCCCGTCCGGCCCCACGGCCTGTCGGGCGCGATCCACGTCGCCGCGCATCTTCTCGGCCCCCTGCATCAGCCGGCGGCGGCTGTCGAGCGCGGCCTCCTCGCCGGGCTGCGGATCGAGCGCGTCGAGCTCCCCGACCGCATGGCGCAGGAAATCCTCCTCCTCGCGCACGGCGGCAAGCGCGGCCTCGGCCTCGGCCAGCGCCTTGCGCGCGGCCGCGCGCGCCTTCCACGCCTGCCGCACCTCGGCGCGGGGTTCGTCGAGACGCCCGAACGCATCCAGAAGCGCGCGGTGCCCGCGCGCGTTCAGCAGCCCGCGGTCGTCATGCTGCCCATGCAGTTCCACCAGCGTCTCGGACAGCTGGCGCAGCACCTCGCCAGAGCAGCGCCGATCGTTGACCCAGGCGGTCTTGCGCCCCTCGGCGGTGTTTACCCGCCGCAGGATGAGTTCATCCCCCCCAGGCAGGCCCGCATCCGCCAGCACGTCCTGCGCCGCATGCCCCGGCGGCAGGTCGAAAACGGCCGTGACCTCGCCCTGCTCGGCCCCGCTGCGCACCAGGTCAGCCCGCCCGCGCCAGCCCAGAACGAATCCGAGACTGTCGAGCAGGATCGACTTGCCCGCGCCGGTTTCCCCGGTCAGCACGTTCAGCCCCGGCTCAAAACGCAGTTCGAGCCGGTCGATGATCAGCATGTCGCGGATATCAAGCGTGCGCAGCATCGGTTGAACCCGTAGGGTGGGGTTTCACCCCACCGCCCCCGTTACAGCCACTCGCCCTTGATCATCTGGCGATAGACCTGGCGCAGCCAGTTGTCGCCGCGCGCCTCGAGCGACAGACCGTTGCGGGTCAGCAGGTCATAGCTGTCCTCGTACCATTCGGTCGCGCGGAAGTTGTGGCCAAGGATCGCGCCCGCGGTCTGCGCCTCGTCGGTGAGCCCGAGCGAGAGATAAGCCTCGACCAGCCGGTGCAGCGCCTCGGGGGTGTGCGAAGTGGTCTGGAAATCCTCGACCACGACGCGGAAGCGGTTGATCGCGGCGGTGAAATGATCGCGGCGCAGGTAGTAGCGGCCGACCTCCATCTCCTTGCCGGCGAGATGGTCGAAGGCGAGGTCGAATTTCAGGATGGCCGAGCGGGCGTATTCGCTGTCGGGATAGATCTCGATCACCTTGCGCAGCGCCTGGAGCGCCTGGAAGGTCAGTCCCTGGTCGCGCCCGACCTCATCGATCTGGTCGTAATAGCTCAGCGCCAGAAGATACTGGGCGTAGGCCGCGTCCTCGTCCGTCGGGTAGAAGTCGATATAGCGCTGCGCGGCGGAGCGGCTCGCCTCGTAATCCTCGTCGAGGTGATGCGCATAGGCCTGCATGATGACCGCGCGCTTGGTGAGGTCGGAATAGGGATAAAGCCGCTCGACCTCGGCAAAGCTCTGGGCGGCGAGTTCGGGGTTGTTCCGGCTGAGATCGTATTCGCCACGCTCGAAGATGGTCTTGGCCGAATAATTCTCGTAATCCAGATCGCCGCGCTCCACGCGCGAGTTGAGGCCCGAGCAGGCGCTTACGGCGGCGGCGATCAGGATCGCCCCGGCCAGCCGCTTCGCAGTGTTCGAGAAGATGTTGCCGAACGTCATGCCGGACCGGTCCCTTTAGCCAAGTAGGGGTTTTGTAGCCCAATCGTCCGGCTGGTGCCAGTCCCGAAATCCGTTGTTTGCGATAGGGTTGCCGCATCATCGCAGGCCGTGCGCAACGGATCGCCGGATGGCGCGCGCGTCCGCGTCACGCGACCTTCGGCAATTCCCCGCGATGCACCCCCGCGCCGGGAAGGCGCGCCGCCTGCACCGCGTCGCAGATCGTCCACTCAAAGGCGTCGGGCCGCGCAAACAGGTTGCGCAGCAACGTGTTGGTCACCGCGTGGCCGGCCCGCGACCCGTGGTAGCGGCCCAGGATCGGCGCCCCGGCCAGCGCGAGATCGCCCAGCGCGTCCAGCATCTTGTGACGCACCGCCTCGTCGTGGTGGCGCAGCCCACCGGGGCTGAGCACCTCGGCGCCGTCGACCACGACCGCGTTCTCGAGCGTCCCGCCAAGCGCGAGCCCGCCGGCGCGCATCGCGTCCACGTCCGCCTTGCGGCAGAAGGTGCGGCTGCTGGCCAGTTCGCGCACGAAGCTGCCATTGGCCATGTTGAGCGATTTCCGCTGCACTCCGATCGCCGCATCGGCGAAATCGATGTCGAAATCGATGGTCAGCGTATCATGCGGCGTGAGGCGCGCCATCGCGTCTCCGGCCCGCGCTTCGACGGGTTTGAGAACGCGCAGCGCGCGCACCGGCGCGTCAAGGCGGCGCAGCCCGCACGCCAGTATGCCGCGCACGAACTCTACGGAGCTGCCGTCGAGAATGGGCGCCTCGGGGCCGTCGATCGTGATCAGCGCGTTATGCACGCCGCAGCCCATCAGCGCCGCCATGACATGCTCTACGGTCGAGACCTGTACGCCCGCGCGGTTCTCCAGCCGCGTGCAGAGCGGCGTCTGCAACACGTTGCTCCAGAGCGCGGGAATGTCGCCCCGCCCGGCCGCGCAATCGGTGCGGCGGAAGGTGACGCCATGGTTCGCCGCGGCGGGCCGAATCGTCAGGCGCGACGCCGCGCCCGAATGCAGGCCGACGCCGTCGAACGAAATAGGAGCGTTTACCGTTGTCTGCACCACATCCTCATGCATCCATGCCACATTTCTTGTCGGGCGGTTAACGCAGGACCTACTGAACGGGCGCCGCGCGCTCAACTCAATCTTTGCAACGGTTTGAAACATGCCCGCCGATGCGGTAGGCGGGTTCCCGCCGAACCAGGCAAGTTCGTTTCAAATCAAAGCGTTGAAGCGGGAAATTCCGAGCGCGGAAATGACGAACGGGCCGCCAGGGGCGGCCCGTTTATTTCATCCCTGTTACAATCAGGCAATGCGCGTCAGTTGGCCTGCCTGCGCAGGAACGCCGGGATTTCGATCTGCTCGTCGCCGTCATCCTCGGGTTCCGGGCGCGAGGGCTGCGCCTGCATGGTGGGCTGCTGGCGGGCCGGGCGCGGCGCTTCCTGTTCGCCGCCATGGCCGGTCATCCGGTTCAGCAGGGAATTGATGCCAAAGCGCGGGCGCTCGGCGCTCTGCTGGTGCTCGGCGCGGGCGGTCTCGGCGGCCTGCTCCTGCTGCTGCGGACGCTGGCGCGATCCGGTCTTGCCGACGGCGGCCTGAAGGCGGGCCATCGCCTCGGGCGAGGGCGTTCCGGCGGCCGGAGCGCGCGGGGCGACGAAATCGTCAAGCCCGTCGTCCTCGGCCTCGTGATGCTGGGGCGCCTCGGCGGCGGGCGGCGTGTAGGCCGGGGGCGGCATGTCGTCCTCTTCGCGCGCGGCGGGAGCGAAGCGCGCGGGTGCCTCGCGCTCGCGTCCGGCGGTCTGCGGCTCGAAGATGTCCTCCATCTGCTCCTCGGCGGCGACGCGCTCGGCGTCGGCCTGCGGGAAGAGCGAGGGCTCCGCCTCGGGCTCCTCGATGCGGGCCGCGGCGGGTTGCTCCTGCGCGGCCGCGGGCTCTTCGGTTTCCTCCGCGCTCACGTGCTGGCGCAACGGCTGCGCGAGCGAGCGGCGCGGCACGGGGATGTCCGAGGTCTTCTCGGTCGCGTCGATCCCGGTGGCGACGACGCTGACGCGCATCATGCCTTCCATCTCCGGGTTCAGCGTGGAGCCGACGATGATATGCGCCTCGGCGTCCACTTCCTCGCGGATGCGGTTGGCGGCCTCGTCGAGTTCGAACAGCGTAAGGTCGTGCCCGCCGGTGATGTTGATGAGAACGCCCTTGGCGCCCTTGAGGCTGATCTCGTCCAGCAGCGGGTTGGCGATCGCCTTCTCGGCGGCCTGGACCGCGCGATCCTCGCCGTCGGATTCGCCGGTGCCCATCATCGCCTTGCCCATCTCGTCCATCACGGCGCGCACGTCCGCGAAGTCGAGGTTGATGAGACCCGGGCGCACCATCAGATCGGTCACGCCCTTCACGCCCTGGTAGAGCACGTCGTCAGCCATCGAGAACGCCTCGGTGAAGGTCGTCTTCTCGTTGGCGAGGCGGAACAGGTTCTGGTTGGGGATGATGATCAGCGTGTCGACCACCTTCTGCAGGCTGTCGACGCCGTCCTCGGCCTGCTTCATCCGCTTGCCGCCCTCGAACTGGAACGGCTTGGTCACGACGCCGACGGTGAGCACGCCCAGCTCGCGCGCGGCCTGCGCGATGATCGGCGCGGCGCCGGTCCCGGTGCCCCCGCCCATGCCGGCGGTGATGAAGCACATGTGCGCGCCCGCGAGGTGATCGACGATCTGTTCGATGCTCTCCTCGGCGGCGGCGGCGCCGATGCTGGCCTTGGCCCCCGCGCCGAGCCCCTCGGTCACCTTGACGCCCAGTTGCACGCGGTTGTCGGCCTTGCTCTGTTGCAGAGCCTGCGCGTCCGTGTTGGCGACGACGAAATCGACACCGTCCAGTTCCTTGTCGATCATGTTGTTGACCGCGTTGCCGCCTGCCCCGCCGACGCCGAACACGGTAATCCGGGGCCTCAGCTCTTCACGACCTGGCACTGTAAGGTTCAATGTCATTGCTCTGTCCGCCTGATGTTACGCCCGGATTCCCGAGCCGTTTTCTGCCTATTCACTCATTATTAGCCATGAAGGGCCGGATCGTCACCTAAAAAAAAGCGCAAAACCCACCAAATATGGCTGTTTTTTTGACAAATTCCGCGAAATTTCGCCGACTCCACCTCATATTGCGGTTACCAGTTGTCCTTGAACCACTTGACCGCCCGCCGGAGCGAGCGCGCCGGGTAGCGGTCGACCGGCAGCTCGAAGTCCCACCATTCGTCCTGCGGGCTCGCCGCAAAGAGGCACATGCCCACCGCGCTGGCGAAGCCCGCCCCGGTCGCCGCCTGCGGCAGGCCGTGCACGCGCAGGGGCCGGCCCAAGCGCACCTGCTGCCCGAGGATGCGGCTCGCCAGCCCGTCGAGGCCGGGGATCTGGCTGCCCCCGCCAGTGAGCACGATCTGCTGGCTGGGCAGCGCGTCGAACCCGGCCGCGTCGAGCCGCGCCCGCACCTCCTCGAGGATCTCCTCGACGCGCGGGCGCATGATGCCGATCAGTTCCGCGCGGCTCACGGTGCGGCGGTCATGGTCCCAATCACCGGTGTCGCCGCCGATCTCGATCATCTCGCGGTCGTCCATACCGGTGGCCACCACGCCGCCGTAGAATGTCTTGATCCGCTCGGCCACGGCGGCGGGCACCTGGAGCCCCATGGAAATGTCGCCCGTCACGTGATCGCCGCCCATGCGCACGCTGTCGGCGTAGATCATGTGCCGCTTGATGAAGATCGACAGGCTCGACGTGCCGCCGCCAAGGTCGATGCAGGCCGCGCCCAGCTCCTGTTCGTCCTCCACCAGGCTGGAAATCCCGCTGACATAGGCCGAGGAGGCCACGCCGGCGAGCTCGAGATCGCAGCGCTTCACGCAATGGGCGAGGTTCTGGATCGCGACGCCGTCCACGGTCAGCATGTGCATGTCGGTCGAGAGCACGTTGCCCATCTGCCCGCGCGGATCGATCAGCCCCGAGCGATGATCGAGCGCGAAGTTGACCGGCTGCGCGTGCAGCACCTCGCGCCCGTCGCCGATATCCGGCACGTCGCAGGCCGAGAGCACGCGGCTCACGTCCTGTTCGGTGACGACGTGCTCCTGCAGCTCCACCTGCCCGGCAAGGCCGTAGCTGCGCGGCTCTGCCCCCGCGAAACAGGCGATCACGTGATCGACCCGCAGGTTGGCCATCTTCTGCGCCGCCTGCACGGCGGTGCGGATGGCGCGCTCGGTCTCGGCCATCGCCTCGATCTCGCCAAAGCGCACCCCGCGCGAGCGGGTGGTCGCGGCGCCGATCACGCGGAACCCCGCCTGCCCGGCCATCGCGCCGATCCCGTCGCTCTCGATCAGACCGTCGGTGCCGTCGAAACGCAGCACGAGGCAGGCGATCTTGGACGTGCCGACGTCCAGCACCGCCACCACCCCGCGCTGCATCGCGGCGCGCCGCATGTTGCGCATCGCGCGTTGGGATTCGTATAGTTCAATCATTGCTCACCTGCCCTGACCCCATGTTGCGCACGCGCCACCAGCTTTCGACGGCGCGTTCCTTCATCCTCAATGTCGGCCGTTGGGCCAGCCGCATGTCGATCGCGGCGATGTCGCGTTCCAGCATGTCCTGGGACTCGTTCAGCACGATCACCCGCTCGAGCGCGCGCACCGGCGTGTCCTCGGGCAGCATGATCCGCTGATCCCGGTCGAGCACCACGTCCCAGCGCCGCTCGCCCATCCGCACGAGGCCGCGCATCCGCGCCCGTAGCGGACCCGCCGCCTGCTGGATCTCGATCGCCTCGGCCACGTGGTCCCGCGCGCCCTCGCCGGTCAGGACCGGCAGGTTCGGGCGGGCGGCGCGCGATTGCGCGGTGGCGATGGTGATCCCCTCGACATCGAGCACCATCAGCCCCTGCGACGTGCGCAGCAGCGCCGCGGGCTGGCGTTCGCGCACCGTCACGGCAAGCACCCCGCCTTGGCGCAGGCGCACCGTGGCGTCGGCGACCGCCGGGAACTCCTCGACCGCAAGGCGCACGGCGTCGAGGTCCATGTCGAACGAACTGGCGGGCAGCGCGTAGGGGAAACTGTCGTGGATATACTCGGCGATGCCGTCGCTCGCGCCCTCGACCGAGAGCAGCTTGACCATGAATTCCGGGCGCGTCTCGATCTGTTCGCGGACGCTGGCGATGGTCGACCACAGGCTCTGCTGCACCTTCGGATCGGACAGGTAGCTGGCGGCGATGGCGAAGCTGAGCGCGAAGGGGATGCCGAACCGCAGCAATCGCCGGTAAAGCGGCGTCAGCAGGATGCGGTGCACCCGGTAGGACCAGCGCGACGGCGCGGGATCGGCGCGGCGGGTCACCGGAGACATGACGCGTCCTCCACCATCCAGCGGCACATCTCGCCGAACGACATGCCCGTCGCGCGCGCCTGCTCGGGCGAAAGCGAGGTGGGCGTCATGCCGGGCTGGGTGTTGGTCTCGAGCAGGATCAGGCCCTCCGTCCCCCGCGCCTCGTCCCAGCGGAAATCGGTGCGGCTCACGCCGCGGCAGCCAAGCGCGCGGTGGGCCCGCAGCGCGTAGTCCATGCAGAGATCGAAAATGTCGGCGGGAATGTCGGCGGGAACCACATGGCGCGACCCTCCGGGCTCGTATTTCGCCGAGTAGTCATACCAGCCGTCGGTGACGATGTCGGTCACGGTCAGCGCGCGGTCGTCCATCACCGTGGTGGTGAGCTCGCGCCCCGGCGCGTAGCTCTCGACCATCACCGCGTCGGGCATGTCCTGCGCAAGCTGCGGCGGGGCGTTGGCGGCCTCGTGGACGATATAGACGCCGACCGAGGAACCTTCGTTGTTGGGCTTGACCACGTAGGGCGGGGCCATGACGTGGCGCGCGCGGACCTCGTCGCGCGGCGCGATAACGCTTTCGACGACGGGCAGACCGGCGGCGCGGTAGGCGGCCTTGCTCGCCTGCTTGTCCATGGCGAGCGCGGAGGCCAGCACGCCGGAATGGGTATAGGGGATCTGCAGCCATTCGAGCAGGCCCTGCACGCAGCCGTCCTCGCCCCAGCGGCCATGCAGGGCGTTGAAGACCACGTCCGGGGCGACGTCGTTCAGACGCATGGCGAGGTCGCGCTCCGCCGGGAGTTCAACCACGTCGAAGCCTTCATCCCTCAGTGCGGCGGCGCATTCATGCCCGGACGACATCGACACGGCATGTTCCGCCGACGGGCCGCCCATTATCACCGCAACTTTCGGGGCTGTTCTGCTCGAACCAACCACCTTATTGCCTCAAAGTCCGGGCCGTTCGCGGCCCTGTTTTATTTGCTCGTCTGCTGGCTCAGGGTTTGTCGCCCGTCGCCGGGGCCGGTTCGCCGACCCTCATGATTTCCCACTCTAGCCGGATTGCGCTGTTTTGAAAAACCTTTTTTCGCACCTCTTCGCCAAGCCCTTCGAGATCCGCCGCCGTCGCGCCCCCGGTGTTGACGAGGAAGTTCGAATGTTTCGGACTCATCTGCGCGCCGCCGCGCCGCGCGCCGCGCATGCCGGCGTCGTCGATCACCTTCCACGCCTTCATCTCGTGGCTGTCGTCGGCGCGCCCGGTGCTGCTGAACCCGGCCGGGTTGCGGAAGGTCGAGCCCGCCGTGCGCTCCTTCGTCGGCTGGGTCTCGTCGCGCCGGTGCAATTGCGCGCTCATCTTCGCGTCGAGCGTGTCGGGATCGCCTTCGGACCCGCTCAGCGTGGCTTGCGTGATGACCGCGCCCGCGGGCAGATCGGTCTGGCGATAGCGAAAATTGAGGTCGTCCGCGGTGAGCGTCACGACCTCACCCGTTCGCGTCACCGCGCGCGCCGACACGAACGCGTCCGCCGTGTATGTTCCGTAACAGCCCGCGTTCATCCGCACCGCGCCCCCGATGGCGCCGGGAATGGTGCGCAGGAAGGTAAGGTCGATCCCCGCCTCTGCGGCCCTGCGCGCCACATGCGCGTCGAGCGCGGCGGCGCCCGCGGTGACGCGGTTGCCCTCCGTCTCGATCCCGTTGAAACCGCGCCCCAGCCGGATCACCACGCCGCGCAAGCCCCCGTCGCGCACGATGAGGTTGCTGCCCACCCCCATCGGAAAGACCGGGATGGCCGGGTCCAGATCGCGCAGGAACGCGGCGAGATCGTCCTCGTCCGCGGGCTGGAACAGCCACTCGGCCGGGCCGCCGGCGCGCAGCCAGGTGAGGTCCGACAGCGGGCGCTCTGGCGTCAATCTGCCGCGCGGGGTGGGAAGTTCGGTCATGGCGCTGTCTTCGGGCAACGGGGGCGGGAATGCAACCGTGTCATGAAACCGGGCCGCCGGATTCGAGTATCTTGAGAACAGTGAAAGGGTATGGACGCTATCAGAACCGGCGATACCATGCGAGGCCAAGCATGGCGCCCAGCAGGCCGCCGAGGAGCCAGACCGGAAGGATCAGCCCAGTGAAGAGCGCCGCGCGCCCGCCTGCGCCCCACGCATGGACAAGCGCGGCGCCGCCAAGGACGAGGACGGCGCCAAGCACCCAGCCGATCGCGACGCGGCGCCATGGGTGTCGGGCGCATTGGCGAAAGAAGATGCCGACGCCGGTGCAGAACACTGCAAGGAGCAACGCGAAGAAGATATATGGATCGACGACGATCCCGTTCACCCCTGCCGCTGCGAATCCTGCCCGCGCAGACGGCGCAGCAGGTGAACCAGCGGCCAGCGCAGCATCGACATCGCCCCCAGCAGGCAGGCGAGCCCGATCCAGGGGCCGGTCTGCCAGGTGACGTAACCCAGCAGCGGGATACCGAGCGCGATCAGCAGGTAGGCCAGCCGCCAGTGATTGTCGCGGCTCGGCCGCATCGCAAGCACGTTGGCGACAATCGCCCAGAGACACACGAGGATGAGAGAGGTTGGCATCGCGCTATCCTTTCAGCCGCCCGGGCAGGGCGTTGGCCCAACCGCTGATCGTCCCGGCCCCGAGGCAGACCACCATGTCGCCCGGGCGCGCCTCATTGCGGACAAGGCGTTCGAGGTCGTCCTCGTCCTCGATGGCGCGCGCATCGCGGTGGCCGTGCCGGATGAGCCCGGCGACGAGGTCGTCGCGGCTCGCCCCTTCGATGGGGTCTTCGCCGGCGGCGTAGACCGGGGTGATGGCGACCATGTCGGCCTCGTTGAAGCAGGCGCAGAAATCCTCGAAATGGTGGCTGAGGCGCGTGTAGCGGTGCGGCTGGTGCACGGCGATCACGCGCCCCTCTGTGGCGTGGCGCGCAGCCTTGAGAACGGCCATGATCTCGGTCGGGTGGTGGCCGTAATCGTCGATGACGGTCACGCCGTTCACGACGCCGACGCGGGTGAAGCGGCGATTGACGCCGCCGAACGCGGCGAGCGCCGCGCGGATCTCATCCGCCTTCATGCCGAGATGGTGCGCCACCGCCACCGCGCTCAGCGCGTTGGAGACGTTGTGATCGCCCGGCATGGGCAGCGCGCAGTTCTCGATCACCGCGCCCTCGGCCTGCAACGCCACGTCGAAATGCGCGACGCCGCCCTCGTAGCGCAGGTTCACCGCGCGCACGTCCGCCTGCTTGTTGAAACCGTAGGTGACGACGCGCCGGTCGGTCAGCCGCCCGACCAATGTCTGCACGTCCGCGTCGTCGGTGCAGCAAATGGCGAGGCCGTAGAACGGGATGTTGCTGACGAAATCGTAGAAGCCCTGGTGCAGCGCCGCCTCGGTGCCCCAGTGCTCCATGTGCTCGGGGTCGATGTTGGTGACGATGGCGATGGTGGCGGGCAGGCGGTTGAAGGTGCCGTCGCTTTCATCCGCTTCGACCACCATCCATTCGCCCTGCCCCACCCGCGCGTTGCTGCCATAGGCGTGGATGACGCCGCCATTGATGACGGTGGGATCGAATTTCCCATGGTCGAGAAGCGCGGCCACCATCGTGGTGGTCGTCGTCTTGCCATGCGTGCCCGCCACGGCGATGTTCGACTTGAGCCGCATCAACTCGGCCAGCATCTCGGCCCGGCGCACGATCGGCAGACCGCGCGCGCGCGCGGCGTCGAGCTCGGGATTGCCGGGCTTGATCGCCGAGGAGATGACGACGACCTCCGCGTCATCGATGTTCCCGGCGCGCTGACCCTCGAAGATATGCGCGCCCTTCTTCTCCAGCCGCTCGGTGATCGGCGTGCTCTTCAGGTCGCTGCCCTGCACGACGTAGCCGTGGTTGAGCAGCACCTCGGCGATGCCCGACATGCCGATGCCGCCGATACCGACGAAATGGATGGGGCCGACGTCGCCGGGAAGCTTGGTCGCTGCGTTCATGTGGACTCGCCTTTGCCTGCCAGTGTTTCGACCAGATCCGCCAGTCGCTCGGCGGCGTCGGGGACGGCGCAACTCAGCGCCGCGCGCGCCATCTGCGCCGCGCCCTCGGGATTGACCAGCACGGTCTCGATCTGCTCGCCCAGCGCCTCTGGGGTGAGCCGCTTCTCGGGGATGATGATCGCGCCGCCCGCCTCCCGAAGCGCGCGGGCGTTCGCGTTCTGGTGATCGTTCGTCGCGATGGCCAGCGGAATCAGGATCGAGGGACGTCCGATGGCGCTGATGTCGGCGACCGAGGAGGCGCCGGCGCGGCTGATGACAAGCTGCGCCTCGCTCATCCGGCGGGGAACGTCGCGGAAGAACGGCTCGACCTCGGCGGTGACGCCGTGTTCGGCGTAATAGGTCGCCACGCGCTCGCGGTCCTCGTCGCGGGCCTGGTGGCTGACGCGGATGTTGCGCAGGATTTCCATCGGCAGCCCGGCGATGGCGGGCGGCGCGAGGTCGCTCAGGATGCGCGCGCCCTGGCTGCCGCCGATCACCAGGATCGACATCGGGTAATCGCCGGGCGGGATATAGCCGGCGCCCGCCCGCTCGGCGATGGCGGCGCGGACCGGGTTGCCGACATGGCGCGCCTCGCCGCCCTCGGGGATCTCCGTGGGCCATGTGCCGCAGGCCACGACGTCCACGCGCCGCGCGAAGGCGCGGTTGACCCGGCCCAGCACGCCGTTCTGTTCATGCACCATGCGCGGGCGGCGCAGCAGCGTCGCGGCGCTCAGCGCCGGGATGGTGGGATACCCGCCGAACCCGATCACCGCGTCGGGCCGGTCGCGCAGCATGCGCGCGCTCGCGCCGATCACGCCCGAAGCGATGCGGAAGGGCGCGACCAGCTTCGAGCCCATGCCGCCGCGCGCGAAGGTGGCGCTGCTGATCTGCTCGATCTCGACCGTGTGGGGAAAACCGCCCGTGTAGCGCGCGCCGCGCGCATCGGTGCTGAGCTTCACCCGCCAGCCGCGACGCAGCATGACCTCGGCCAGCGCCTGCGCCGGAAACATGTGCCCCCCGGTGCCGCCCGCGGCCATCAGCAACAGGGGCTCGCGCCCGCTCATCGTCCGCGCGCTCGCAGGATGTCGCCGATCTCACCCTGGGGGCGCGTGCGGGTAAAGGCGAACAGCATGCCAAGCGCGATTCCCCCCGCGATAAGCGAGGAGCCGCCATAGCTCACGAAGGGCAGCGTCATGCCCTTTGCCGGCAGCAGGCGCACCGCGACGCCCATGTTGATCATCGCCTGAACGCCGAAACTCGCCGCGAGCCCGGCGCCCGCCAGCCGGATGAAGGGATCGCGTTCGCGCATCAGGCGCGAAAGCGCGCGCACCACGACGATCGCGTATAGCGCGATGATGGCGAGGACGAGGACCAGCCCGTATTCCTCGGCCGCCACCGCGATGATGAAATCGGTATGCGCGTCGGGCAGCGACCACTTGACCGTGCCCTCGCCCACCCCGACGCCAAAGAACCCGCCCTCGCGGATCGCGTCGGTCGCGAAGCCGAGCTGCGTCGTGGGATCGAGGTCGGGGTTGAGGAACCCGTCGATGCGGCGCGCGAAATGTTCGGAATTGGCGTAGGCGAAACTGCCGACCATGATCACGCAGCCGGCCATGCCCAGCAGCAGCAGGATCGGCGCCCCGGCCACGAAATACATCACCCCCCATGAGAAAAGCAGCAGAGACGCCTGCCCGAAATCCGGCTGCATCGCGAGCAACGCGACGAGGACTATCGCCAGCAGGAAGGACCAGGTCATCCCCGGCGGCCCGCCGATCTCGCGGCTGGCGGCCATCAGCCACGCGGCGACGACGACGAAGCCGGGCTTGAGGAATTCCGAGGGCTGCACGCTCGCGAAGCCGAGCGAATACCAGCGCACCGCGCCCTTGCCGAAATCGGTCCCGAGCACCGGCAGCATCACCAGCGCGGCGAACGCGGCCAGAAACCCGATCACCGCAAGGCGGCGCACCAGTTGCGGGCTCATCATCGAGGTGAACAGCATCACCAGCATCGCCAGCCCGCCAAAGAAGGTCTGGCGCTGAACGTAGTGGAACGGGGCGAATCCGTTCTTCTCGGCCAGCGGCGGCGATGCGGCGAACCCAAGCAGGATGCCGATCCCGAACAGGATGAGCACGCAGGAAACCGACCACTTGTCGATCGTGCGCCACCACTTGGGCAGGACCGGTTCGACATCGCGAACGGGAATCGCCCCATAGACCATTTCTGTCATGCCAACCGCCGAATACTGCCTCAGATGCGCCCCTTTGCGGGGTCTGTTCGGGAAAGTAACAGGTTGAAAGGCGCGTGGGAAGGGAAGAGATTGCGCCGCGCCGGCCTTCTCCCGCGTGAAACCGGGGCGCGCGCGCACGCCATCGTCGGCGCGCGGCCCTTGACGCGCGACACGCCATCGGGCAGGCGCGCTTCATGCAGATCGATACGCTGATCCTCGGTGCGGGCGCCGCCGGCATGATGTGCGCGGCCCACGCGGGCGGGCGCACGCTGGTGATCGACCACGCGAAGGCGCCGGGCGAAAAGATCCGCATCTCGGGCGGCGGGCGCTGCAACTTCACCAATCTGCATTGCGGCCCCGAGAACTTTCTCTCGGCCAACCCGCATTTCTGCAAATCCGCGCTCGCCCGCTATACCCAGTGGGATTTCATCGACCTGGTGGACCGCCACGGCATCGCCTGGCGCGAAAAGACGCTGGGCCAGCTTTTCTGCGACGGCTCCGCGCGCGAGATCATCGCGATGCTGCGCGCCGAAATGGAACGCGCCGGCGCAGATCTCTGGCTGCGCACCTCGCTGGCGGACCTGAGCCATGACGGCGCGCGCTTCATCGCCACGCTCGAACGCGAAGGCGCGCGCCACCGCGTAACCGCGCGCAACCTCGTGCTGGCCACCGGGGGCAAGTCGATCCCGAAAATGGGCGCGACCGGCATTGCCTACGACATCGCGCGCCAATTCGGTCTTCCCGTCACCGAAACCCGCGCCGGCCTCGTGCCGTTCACCTTCGCGCAGGGCCGCTTTGCCGCGCTGGCCGGCGTCTCGCTCCCGGTGCGCGCCAGTTGCGGCGCGGGCCGCTTCGACGAGGCGCTGCTCTTCACGCATCGCGGCCTCTCGGGCCCGGCGATGCTGCAACTGTCGTCCTACTGGCGCGAAAGCGAGGAGATCGCCATCGACCTCGACCCCGACGGCGCGCTGCTCGAACGTCTGCGCGCCCAGCGCGGCGCTTCGGGCGGCCATCGGCTCACCACGGAACTCGCCCGCCACCTGCCCGCGCGCCTCGCCGCGGCGCTGCCCGACCTGCTGGGCCTGTCACTCGCCGGCAACCTCGCCGATCAGGGCGACGCGGCGCTCACCGCGCTCTGCGCGCGCCTGCGCGACTGGCGCCTCACGCCCGCGGGCACCGAGGGCTACCGCACCGCCGAGGTCACGCTGGGCGGGATCGACACCGGCGCGCTTGACGCCCGCAGCCTGCGCGCGCGCGCCGTGCCCGGCCTTTACGCCATCGGCGAAGCGGTGGACGTCACCGGCTGGCTCGGCGGCTACAACTTCCAATGGGCCTGGGCCTCGGGCATGGCCGCTGCCCGCGCGATCAAAGCGCCCGCCTGACCGACCCCCGGTCTTTTCAATGTTCCAGAAATACTCAAACCGGCGGCGCGCGCAGCGCAGCGCAGCCCCTTCAGCCCCAGGTGGGGTGAAACAGCCCCTTGGGCGAGGGCGTGAAGATCTCCGCCCCCGTCGCGGTCACGCCGATCGAATGCTCGAACTGCGCCGAAAGCGACTTGTCCCGCGTCACCGCCGTCCAGTCATCGGCCAGCACCTTGGTGTCGGGCCGCCCGAGATTGACCATCGGCTCGATGGTGAAGAACATCCCCTCCTCGAGCACCGCCCCGGCGCCCGAGCGCCCGTAATGCAACACGTTGGGCGGCGCGTGGAACACCCGGCCAAGCCCGTGCCCGCAGAAATCGCGCACCACCGACATGCGATGCGCCTCAACGAAGGCCTGGATCGCGTGGCCGATATCGCCAAAGGTGGCGCCGGGGCGCACCGCCTCGATCCCCTTCATCAGCGCGTCATGGGTCACCTGCAACAGCCGCTCGGCCTTGCGGCTGAGCTTGCCGGCGACATACATCCGGGAGGTGTCGCCGTACCAGCCGTCGACGATCACCGTCACGTCGATATTGAGGATATCGCCGTCCTTCAGCACCTTGTCGCTCGGGATGCCGTGGCAGACCACGTGGTTCACGCTGATGCAGCTCGCGTGCTGGTAGCCCTTGTAGCCAATGGTCGCGGATTTTGCGCCGGCCTCGTCGATCATCCCCTCGATCAGCGCGTCGAGCGCGCCGGTCGTCTGCCCCGGCGCGACATGCGGCGCGATCTCGTCCAGTATCCGCGCGGCGAGCGCGCCGGCCTTGCGCATCCCGGCGAAATCCGCGTCCTCATGGATGCGTATCCCGTCCTTCGTCACCCGTCCGCGATGCTGATCGTACACGTCTCACCTATCTTCGTTTCCTTTGCGCGCCCCGTTCTAGGCCTGTTGCGCCGGAAGGGAAAGTGCAGAAGCGGCGCAGGCGATCACGCGATCTCGACCCGCGGGCCCATCGTGACGCCGTCGCGGGTGATCCGGGCGGCGTGGGCGATGATCTCGACCCCCGCTTCGCGCGCCGCTTCAAACGCCGCCGCGTAGGCCGGATCGATATCCGCGGCGACGGCGACGCGCGTGCAGTCGCTGCGCTGCACGAGGTAGAACAGCACCGCGCGCGCCCCCGCCGCCGCGACGCCCGCGAGGTCCGCCAGATGGCGCGCGCCGCGCGCGGTCACGGCGTCGGGGAATTCGGCCAGGCCGGGGCGGCGCGACAGGGTGACGGATTTCACCTCGACATAGGCGTCGGCCCGCCCGGCCCCGCGCAGCAGGAAATCGATGCGGCTCTTCTCGCCGTAGCGTTGCTCGGGCAGGATCGCGTCATAACCCGAAAGCGCATCGATGCCCCCCGCGTCGAGCGCCGCGCGCACCACCCGGTTGGCCGCGCCGGTATCCACGCAGGCCAGCCCCCCGCCCCCAAGTTCGGTAAGCCGCCAGCCGTATTTCAGCTTCTTCTTCGCATCGTCGTTGGGCTCCACCCAGATCCGCGCGCCCGGCTCCGCGAGCCCGGTCATCGCGCCGGGATTGGCGCAATGCGCCACGGCCTCGCGCCCGCTATCGAGGCGGATATCGGCGAGGAACCGCTTGTAGCGCCGCAGCAGCACGGCCGGCTCGAGAGGGGTTTGAAACCGCATGACCGCGCCCTATACCCGGAGCATGCGCTATGCAAGGAGGCCCGGAGATGCCCAACCCCACCGCCGCGATGCTCGTGATCGGGGACGAGATCCTGTCGGGACGCACGCGCGATGCGAACATGCATTTCCTCGCCGGCGCGCTGACCGAAGCGGGGATAGACCTGCGCGAGGTGCGGGTGATCGGCGACACGCCGCAGGCCATCCAGGACGCGGTGCGCGCGCTTGGCGCCGCGCATGACCACCTCTTCACCTCCGGCGGCATCGGCCCCACGCATGACGACATCACCGCCGATAACGTCGCCGCCGCGTTCGGCCGCGCGATCGGCGTGCGAGAGGATGCCCGCGCGGTGCTTCAGGCCCATTACGACCGCGCGGGGATCGAACTGAACGAGGCCCGCCTGCGCATGGCCCGCATCCCCGAGGGCGCAGAGCTGATCGACAACCCGGTGAGCGCCGCGCCGGGTTTCCGTCTCGAAAACGTCTACGTCATGGCCGGCGTGCCGCAGATATTCGAGGCGATGGTCGCCTCGGTCCTGCCGACGCTGACGGGCGGCGCGCCGCTCATCTCGCGCAGCCTGACGGTGGAGCGCGGCGAGGGCGACATCGCCGCGCCGCTGGCCGACCTGGCCGCGCGCCATCCCGCGCTCTCCATCGGCTCCTACCCGTTCCAGCGCCACGGCGCGTTCGGGGTGAACGTGGTGATCCGCGGCCAGGACGCGGCGGAGGTCGACGCCGCGATGGGCGAACTGGCCGGGATGGTCGGATGACGCAGGCGTCCGGGGCGCATCTCTTTGACGTGCTCGAACATACCTGGCCCGCCGCCGGGATGCGCCCGCTCGGCCCCTGGCTGATCCGCGATGGGCGCGGCGGCGGCAAGCGGGTGAGCGCGGCCACCGCGAGGACGCCCGCGAGGGCGGAGGAGCTGCCCGCCGCCGAAGCGGCCATGCGCGCGTTGGGCGAGCTTCCCCGCTTCATGATCCGCCCCGGCGAGGAGACGCTCGATTCGATGCTCGAGGCCGCCGGCTACCGGGTGATCGATCCGGTCGTGATCTACAACGCGCCGATTGCTACGCTCACCCAAGAGCGCCCGCCGCGCATCGCCACCTTCGACATATGGGAGCCGATGGCGATCCAGCGCGACATCTGGGCCGCCGGCGGGATCGGTCCTGCGCGCCTTGCCGTGATGCAGCGCGTTCAGGGCCCCAAGACGGCGCTGTTCGGACGCGACGCCTCCCGCCCCGCCGCGACCGGATTCGTCGCGGCGCACGCTGGCGCGGCGATGGTGCACGCGCTCGAGGTGCTGCCCGCGCATCGCCGCCACGGGCTTGGCCGCCGCCTGATGACGCATGCGGCCTTCTGGGCGGCGGCGCGGGGAGCCGCGCAGCTGGCGGTGGCGTGCACCACGGCCAACGCGGCGGCCTGCGCGCTCTACGCGGGGCTGGGCATGACGCCCGCCGCGCATTACCATTACCGCGAACACCCCGAAGGAGCCGCGCCATGACCCGACAAGAGGACAGCCCCACCGCGCTCGACCTGCCGCCGGTCGACCCGCTGCCCGAGGCCACGCAAAAGTATTTCGACATCTGCCGGGAAAAGCTCGGCATGGTGCCCAACGTGCTGCGCGCGCACGCCTTCGACATCGACAAGCTCAACGCCTTCACCGGCCTCTACAACGATCTGATGCTCGCCCCTTCGGGCCTGAGCAAGCTCGAGCGCGAGATGATCGCCGTCGTCGTCAGCTCGATCAACCGCTGCTGGTATTGCCAGGTCGCCCACGGCGCGGCGGTGCGTCAACTGTCGGGCGATCCCGCGCTCGGCGAGGCGATGGTGATGAACTGGCGGGTGGCCGATCTCGACGCGCGCCAGGCCGCGATGCTGCGCTTCGCCGAGAAGGTCACGACCGAGAGCGCCCGCGTCGAGGAGGCCGACCGCGAGGCGCTGCGCGCCGTCGGGTTCAGCGACCGCGACATCTGGGACATCGCCAATGTCACCGGCTTCTTCAACATGTCCAACCGCGTCGCGAGCGCCACGGGCATGCAGCCCAACCCGGACTACCACGGTGCCGCGCGCTAGGGTCCGGCGGCTCTTTCCCATCGCATTCGCCGTGTCGGCCGCGCTGGCGCCGCCCGCGGACGCGTTCGAACTGAAGCTGCCCGGCAACGGCGCGCTGGCGCGCGAGGTGGTGCGCGATCCCGACACCTACCTCGTGCCGGTCGGACCGTGGTCGGACGGAGGGCTGCCCACGCTCGACGTGTCCGGGCGGGTCGTGCAGCAGGCGTGGCGGATCGTGATCGACGGAATCACCACGCTCCAGATCATGCGCCCGCTGGCCGCGCAGCTGACGGAGGACGGATTCGAAATCCTGTTTCAATGCGCCGGGCAGGAATGCGGCGGCTTCGATTTCCGCTTCGGCACGGACGTGCTGCCCGCGCCCGACATGTTCGTCGATCTCTTCGATTACCGATTCCTGTCGGCGCGCGGGCCGGGGCCGCAATACGTGACCGTCCTGGTCAGCTACACGTCGGGGACCGCCTATGTGCAGATCATCCATGTCGGCGCCGACGACGCGGCGCCGCCGCGCATCGAACCCGACGCCGGATCGCGCCCCGTGGCGCCGCCGGAGCCCGGCCAGACCACTGAAACCGAAGCGCCGCCGGACGACGGCGCGGCGGCGCCTTCCACGCTCGGCGCCCGGCTTGAACAGAAGGGGCATGCGATCCTGTCCGATCTGGAATTCGACACCGGCTCGGCCGCGCTCGGGAAGGGGCCGTTCGCCTCGCTCGACGCGCTTGCGACCTATCTCAAGGCCAACGCGGCGCGGCGCGTGGCGCTCGTGGGGCATACCGACACGGTCGGCGGGCTTGACGTGAACGTCGCGCTGTCGCGGCGGCGCGCCGCCTCTGTGCTCGAACGGCTGGCGACGAAGCACGGCGTGCCGCGCGCGCAGCTCGAAGCCGACGGCATGGGCTATCTCGCCCCCATCGCGCCGAACCTCACCCCCGAAGGCCGCGAGGCCAACCGCCGGGTCGAGGCGGTGCTGCTCGCCAGGGAATGACGCGACAGCGGCGCCCGCTCACTCGTCAAACGGGCCCCCGATCTCGATGATGGCGAAGCGGTCCGACCCCGGCACGCGGGCCATCCCGAACTCGAGCCGCTGCGCCTGCCCGAAATTGCGGTAGTGCGCCACCAGGTTCGCCCGCCCGCGCAGGATCGGCGGCTCGCCCCAGGTCACGTCGAGGTCGCGAATGTCGTGATCCTGCCCGTCCAGCAGATTGTCGGCGCCGGTATCCGCCAGCAGATGGTCGGCGATGTCGGGCGTGACATACCTGCGCAACGCGCCGCGGTCCCGGTAGAAATCGCCATTGATCCAGCGGGTCATGAAATCGTGGACAACACCGGGCAAGGCGGCCTCGGGTCCGTCCGTCGGGATGCCGGCATCCAATGCGGCGGGCCCGCCGGCGTCCTCGGCCAGATACGCCGCATTCGCCCAGCCCAGCCGCTCGCCGAGGCGAACGAGGCACCAGCGCGCCGCGAACTTGTGGCCCGCAGCCTCGAGCGCCCGATACTGCTGATAGGTCAGCGTCGGCACGCAGACCACCATGTCGATGCCGCGCGCGTTCGGGGCAAGCTTTGCGATCCGCGGATAGCGCGTCCCGGGCCCTGCGCGCAGGTTCAGCGTATCGTCGGCGGCCACGCCGGTCACCGCCCACGCGTCGGGCCCGTGCCCGTCCAGCGGGCTTTGCGCCGCGGCGCTCATTGCGCTTGCGCCCAGCAGGGCCGCAGCCAGGATCACACCTTTCATCTCACACACTCCCATTCACGCGATCGGGTTCCGCGCGGCACCATGACAGGTCCGCCCCGGCTGTTCCAGCGGGCCGGCATTTTCTGGCGTCCGCGCGGCGCACCCCCTATATGATGCGCAGATCGACCGGCGGAACTGGCGCAAGGCGCGCACGAATGGAAAATATAGGACGCAATGGTGACAGCGCTAAAAATCCTCGTGGCGGCGATCGCGGTCCTTGCCCTCGTCATCATCGCGGCGCGCCAGATCTTCGCGATCCCGCCGCATGACGGGCGCGTCGACAGCAAGGCCCTGCCGCCGCCGGACAATTCGCCGCTGGTGCGCTCGGCCGCGCGCCAGCATGCGCGGCACGCGGGCAAGACCGGCGTGGCCACGCTCGGCAGCGGAACGGACGCCTTCGCCGCGCGGATGATCCTGGCGGACGCGGCCGTGTCTTCGATCGACGCGCAATACTACATCTGGCACGGCGACCTGACCGGCGCGCTTCTGCTCGACGCGCTGAGGCGGGCCGCGGAGCGCGGCGTGCGGGTGCGGCTGCTGCTCGACGACAACGGCACCTCGGGGCTCGACGCGGAACTGGCGGCGCTTGACGCGCATGAAAACGCCGAGGTGCGGCTTTACAACCCGTTCAACCTGCGCCGCCCGAAACTGCTGTCCTACTGGTTCGACTTCTTTCGCCTCAACCGGCGGATGCACAACAAGTCCTTCACCGTCGACGGCGCGGTTTCGATCCTTGGCGGGCGCAATATCGGGGACGAGTATTTTGAGACCGGCCCGACCGCGCTCTACGTCGATCTCGACGTGCTCGCCGTGGGCAACGTGGTGCCCCGCATCGCCGCGGATTTCGACCGCTATTGGGCCGCGCAGGCGGTGCATCCGGTCGGCCCCATCCTCGGCCCGCCCCCTGTGGGCGACCCCATCGGCGACGCGGTGGCGCGCCATCGTGACACGCCGCAACTGGCCGAGTATCGCGAAGGCATCATCGCGTCCGACATCGTCCAGGCGCTGCGCCAGGCGACGCTCGACCTGGAGTGGAGCGACGTGCTGCTGGTCAGCGACGACCCGGTCAAAGGCCAGGGCGCGGTCCCGCGCGAGAAGCTGCTGCTGACCCGGCTGGTGCAGGCCGTGGGCCGGATCGAGACCCGCTTTGATGGCGTGACGCCCTATTTCGTGCCGGGCGCCGGCGGGGTCCGGGCATTCGCCGGGCTTGAAGAACAGGGCATCGACGTGCGGATCCTGACCAATTCTCTCGAGGCGACCGACGTGCTGCCGGTCCATGCCGGCTATGCCAAGCGGCGGCGCGACCTGCTCCGCGCCGGGGTCGAGATGTTTGAATTGCAAAGCCGCGCGGCCATCGGCACGCCCAAGGAAAAGATCGGCCCCTTCGGGTCCTCCGGCGCCAGCCTGCACGCCAAGACCTTCGCGGTGGACGGCAAGCGCATCTTCATCGGGTCGTTCAATTTCGATCCCCGCTCGGCGACGATCAACACGGAGATGGGGCTGCTGATCGACAGCGCGAACATGGCCGACCAGATGCACGACGCCTTCGATCGGCAACTCGACGGGCTGGCGTGGCAGGTGCTCGAGCAGGACGGCCGCCTGGTCTGGCGCGACGGCGCGGCGGGCGTCACCACCGATCGGGAACCCGGGACCACCGCGCTCAAGCGCGCGGCGCTGACGGTGATCGGCTGGCTGCCGCTCGAATGGCTGCTGTGAGGATCGCGAGCTACAACATCCGCAAGGCGGTGGGCCTCGACTGGCGGCGCGACGGCGACCGGATCGTCGACGTGCTGAAGGAAATCGACGCCGACGTCGTGGCGCTCCAGGAATCGGACAAACGCATCGGCCTGCGCGCGGGCGTGCTGCCCATCGACCGGCTCGAGCAGGAGCTTGGCTATCGCTTCGCCGATCTCTCGGTGCGCCCGCACAGCCACGGCTGGCACGGCAACGCGGTGCTCTACCGCCCGCAGAAGGGGCTGATCCTCGACGACGCGCAACGCATCGAACTGCCCGCGTTCGAGCCGCGCGGCGCCGTCGCGGCGCGGTTCCGCGCACCGGATTTCGAGGTGATCGGCGTCCATCTCGGCCTGACTGCGGGCATACGCCGCAAGCAGCTCGCCGCGCTACGCGAACACCTTCAGACGCTGAGGCATCCCGGTCTGCTCGCCGGGGATTTCAACATCTGGAAGGGCAGCCGGGAATTGCGCGACACCCTCGGAGACAGCTGCCGGATCATCATCCCCGGCAAGAGCTTCCACACCTCGCGCCCGACCGCCGCGCTCGACCGTTTCGTGCTGACCGGGGCGGCCACGCCGCTCGCAAGCCACGTCCACCGCTCCGAGAAGGCCGCGCGCGCCTCGGACCATCTGCCGATCGTGATCGACCTCGACCTGCCCGCGAAAGCGTAAAGCCCCCGCCTATTGAAGATCGCCTCGCGCCCGGTAGTCTGACGCCTGTGAGGATAGCTTGCAGGACGAGGGGGGCGCCATGACCGGGCTTGACCGCGCCGAGACGCTGGAACGCGACGCGCTGGCGCAAGAGGCGCAGGCGGCATGGGAGCGTCAGCGCGCGCATGTGACGGACAATTCCGCGTTCTACGCCGATTTGTGGGACGGACGCGCCGCGCCGGCCGACCTGCGCGACCTGCCCGAACTGCCGCTGTCGGACAAGGCGCAGCTGCGCGCCGCGCAGGCCGAACACCCGCCCTTCGGCAATTACCTCGCCACCGACCGCGCGGCGGTGACCCGGCTGCACCGGACCTCGGGGACCACCGGGCAGGCGATGAATCTCGCGCTGTCGGCGCGCGATTGCCGCATCACCGAGGCGGTGGGCGGGCGCAGCCACCGCGCCGCCGGGCTCACGCCGGCGCATACGGTCGTGCATTGCCTCAACTACCGGATGTGGATGGGCGGGCTCACCGATCACATGACGCTCGAGGCGACCGGCGCGCTCGTCGTGCCGTTCGGCGTGGGCGAAACCGAAACGCTGATCCGCACCATCCGCGAGGTCGGCATCGACGCGATCTCCTGCACGCCCTCCTACCCGGCGGTGCTGAAGCGGGTGCTGGAGGAGAAGTTTCCCGATCTGAAACCTGCCGACCTGGGGCTGAAGCTCGGCCTTTTCGGGGGCGAACCGGGGCTTGACGACCCGGCCTTGCGCACGCGGCTGCGCGACACCTGGGGGCTTGAGCCGCGCAACGCGAATTACGGCGTCTCGGACGTGTTCTCGAACTTCGCGGCGCAATGCGTTCTCGATGCGCGGCTGCATTTCCTCGCTGGCGATGTCCTTCACCCCGAACTGGTCGACCCCGAAGGCGACGCGCCCCACCCCATCGCGCCGGGCGCGCGGGGGGAACTGGTGCTGACCCATCTCGACCGGGAATGCCAGCCGCTGGTGCGGTTCCGCACCGGCGACGTGATCGCGGTCGAGGACACCGAGCCCTGCCGCTGCGGGCGCACGGGGTTCCGCTTTCGCGTGGTGGGGCGCTGCGACGACATGGTGGTGGTGCGCGGGCTCAACCTCTTTCCGACGATGGTGGGGGCGGTCCTGGCCGCGCAGGCGGAACTATCGGGCGATTATCGCATCATACTGGACGCGCCCCCGCCCCATGACGTGCTGCCGGTCACGGCCGAGCTTGCCCGCGGCGCGCAGGGCGGCCCGGCGCTGGTCGAACGGATCGAAGCGGCGCTCAAGCGCGAGCTGGGCGCGACGGCGCGGGTGACGCTGGCGCCGCACGGCGCCTTCCCGGTGACCGAGGGCAAGACGAAGCGTGTGAGGAGAGAGTACGAATGAGCGATTTCACCTATGACACCGTGCTGAGCGAACTGGACGAGACCGGCGTGCGCAAGCTCACGCTCAACCGTCCCGCAAGCCTCAACGCGATGAACCGCGCGCTGATCGACGACGTGGCGCGCGCCTTCGCCGACGCCAACGCCTGCCCGCAAACCCGCGTCATCCTCCTCACCGGCGCGGGGCGCGCCTTTTGCGCGGGCGACGACCGCAAGGAGCACACCCATCCCGAGACCGAGGCCGAGGCGCGCGATCTGGTCGAGTCGATCCAGGCCGCGACCCGCGCCATCACCTTTGGCGAAAAGCCGGTCGTCGGCGCGATCAACGGCTGGGCCGTGGGCGGCGGGTTCGAGTGGGCGATCAACTGCGACTTCCCCGTCTGGGGCGAAAGCGCGAAGGGGTTCTTCCCCGAGATGAGCCTCGGCCTTTTCGTCACCGGCGCGGTGACGGCGCTGCTGCCCGCGCTCGCCGGGTTGCAGATGGCGCGCGAGATGCTGTTCCTCGGGCGCACCTACACCGCGCCCGAACTGCTGGCGGCCGGGGTGGCGTGGCGCGTGGCCCCGGACGCCGCGCTGATGGACGAGGCGCGGCAGGTGGCGCGCGAGGTCGCCGCGCTGCCGCCAAACGCGGTGCGGCTGATGAAACGCGCGCTGGGCGCGACGGCGCAATCGGATATCGAGAACGCCTTGCGGATCGAGACCGAGGCGACCGTCGCCGGCTTTCTCGACCCCGAAACCACCGAACGTCTGCTTGCCTTCAGGTAAGGCCAGCCGCCCACATCCGGTCTTTTCAGAGACGCCGCGTTCTGCCATTGTTCCTGATCGAATCCCGTGCCGATTCCAGCGAGCGTCCTGCATGTGCAATCTCTATTCCCAGACCAAGAGCCAGGACGCGATGCGGCATGTCTTCGACGACATGCTGGAGGATGGCGAAGGGTTCATCGACGAGACCGGCAACCTGCCCGCGCTTCCGGGTATCTGGCCGGACTATTCCGCGCCCGTCATCCGGAGCGGCGCCGAGGGTTGGCGGCTGAGCATGGCGCGCTGGGGGATGCCGACGCCGCCGAAATACCTCGAGGGCAAGAGAGTGGACAAGGGCGTGACCAACATCCGCAACGTGGCCTCGCCGCATTGGCGGCGCTGGCTGGGGGTGGAGCATCGCTGCCTTGTGCCGTTCACCAGCTTTTCGGAACTTGACCAGCGCCGGGACGCTGCGCGCAATTCGCCGGTCTGGTTCGCCTTGGACGAGGATCGGCCGCTCGGCTTTTTCGCCGGGCTGCGCACGGAATGGACCTCGGTGCGCAAGCTGAAGGAGGGCGAGGTGACGGCCGAGCTGTTCGGCTTCCTGACCTGCCCGGCCAATGCCGAGGTGGCCCCGGTGCATCCCAAGGCGATGCCGGTGATCCTGACCAGGCCCGAGGACTGGCGCACATGGCTGACCGCGCCTCCGGAGATCGCGCTGACCCTGCAACGCCCGTTGCCGGACGGGATGCTGAAGATCGTGGCCGAAGGGGTGCGCGAAGATGGCGGATGAGACAGCACCCCCCGCCCTCGCCCCGGCGCGAGTGCATGAGGCCGAAGGCCCCGGGAGGCGCGCCTTTGCGCTCTGGCAGGCGGCGCGGCACGATGGACCGCTGATCTGGGTGCTGCCGACCCATGCGGCGCATCTGCCGATGCTGCGCGGCCTGCCCGAAGGCGTGGGCGCGCGGCTGCACATCCTCCGCCCGGCCAATGAGCTTGACCTGCTCTGGAGCGTCGAAGAATGCCTGCGCTCGCCTGGCGTCGCGCTGGTCATCGCCGAGCCGGAGAAACCCCTGTCGCTGATCGCCGGGAGACGCCTGCAACTGGCGGCGGAGGCGGGGCGGACCAGCGGCCTGATGCTGATCCGCGAAGACCAGGGCAGCAACGCGGCCGAGACGCGCTGGCGCTGCGCGCCGATTGCGGGCGATGGCGGGGACTCGACTCTGCATCGGTGGGAACTTAAAAAGAACAAAAAGGGAACACTGGGAACCTGGACCACGAATTGGAATGGTAAGACGACTGCTCTGCATCTGGTTTGCGCGACTGGCGAGCGAAACCAGCCTGCGCAGGCGCCCCGTTGAAGGGGCCTTCGCCCTGATCCTTCGGTCGGGGAACGCCGATCATCTGCATTGCCTGAACGCAGAGGCCGAATCGCGGGGGTTGCACCGTGGCATGGCGCTGGCCGACGCGCGCGCGATCTGCCCCGGCCTCATCACCCGGCCCGCCGACCTGAGGCGCGAGGCGGCGGCGCTGGCCGCCCTGCGGCGGTGGGCGGGGCGCTATGCGCCGATGGTGGCGCGCGACGGGACCGACGGGCTGGTGGCCGACATCACCGGCGTGCCTCATCTCTTCGGCGGCGAGGCGGAACTGCGCGCCGATCTGCACGCGCGCCTCGCCCGCGCCGGCCTCAGTGCGGCCAGTGCGATTGCCGAAACCCGCGGCGCGGCCCATGCGCTGGCCCGTCACGGCGGCGGCATCATACCGGAAGGCGCGCTGGCGGATGGCGTCGGCGCCCTGCCCGTTTCCGCTCTGCGGATCGACGCGGCGACGGCGCTGGCGCTCGGACGCATGGGGCTGGCGCGCATTGCCGATCTGATCAGTCAACCTCGGGCCCCGCTTGCGCGCCGCTTCGGCTCCGGTCTGATGCTGCGGCTCGACCAGGCTCTCGGGCACCAGCCCGAGCCGATATCGCCTGAGGCCGAGCTGCCGCGTTTCAGCATACGCATGACCCTGCCGGAGCCGATCGGCCTGCACGCGGACGTGACGGCAGGTCTGACCCGGCTGCTGGAACGGCTCTGCGCTATGCTCACCCAGCACGAACGCGGCGCGCGACGGTTGCGGTTGGAGCTGCATCGGGTGGATCACGAAAAGGCCGAGGTCGAGATCGGCCTGGCGCGCGCGATGCGCGATGCGAACCGTATTGCCGCGCTCTTTGCGAAAGGCATCGACGAGGTTGACGCCGGGTTCGGGATCGAGGCGATGCGCCTGACGGCCCATGTGACCGAACCTCTGGCGCCCGAGCAGATCGGCGGGTCGCGAACGATAGCCCGCGAGGACGCGCTGGCTGATCTCTTCTCCTCGCTCGGCAACCGGCTCGGGTTCGACCGGGTGCTGCGACTGCTGCCGGCCGAGAGCGACATCCCCGAGCGCAGCTTCATCATCGCCCCCGCCGCCCACAGCGCGCCCGAGACGCCGCCGCCCCATCGCGGCCCGGAGCGTCCGATCATCATCTTCCCGCCCGAGCCGGTGACGCCACGGGGCGGCAACCGGCGCGGCCATCCGCCCTCCGCCTTTCGCTGGCGGCGCATGGGTTTCACCACGCTGCGCGCCACCGGACCGGAGCGAATCGCGCCGGAATGGTGGTTTGACGATCCCGCCTGGCGCACGGGCCTGCGCGATTACTGGCGGGTGGAGACGCGCGAGGGGCCGCGCTTGTGGCTCTTCCACACGCCGCAGGCCACCGCCTGGGCCGCACAGCACTGGTTCGCGCAAGGGGAATTCGCATGAGTCCCTATGCCGAGCTGTGCGTGACCAGCAATTTCACCTTCCTGCGCGGCGCCTCGCACCCCGAGGAACTGGTGACGCGCGCGACCGAGCTGGGTCTTGCCGCGATCGCCATCACCGACCGCAATTCGGTCGCGGGCGTAGTGCGCGCCTTCTCCGCGCTGAAGGAACTGGAGCGGCTGCGCGAGGAAGCGCAGGCCGGCGGGACGGCGCGCGAAGGCCCGGCCGTTCGGTCGCGGCAGGTCACCGATCCTTCCAGCCGCCAGACCCTGCGCCTGCGCGAGGACGGCCCGCTGATCCCCGCCGACCGCGCCTTGCCAAAGCTGATCGCGGGCGCGCGGCTGGTGCTGGCAGACAGCGCGGTGGACTGGCTGGCCCTGCCCACCGATGTCGCCGCCTGGGCGCGGCTGACCCGCCTGCTCTCGCTCGGCAAGCGGCGCGCCGAGAAGGGCGAGTGCCGCCTGACGCGCGCCGACCTGCTGGACTGGGGCAAGGACATGGTGCTGATCGCGCTGCCGCCAGACCCGCTGGAGACGGTCGAAGACGCGGCGGACGATCTGCGCCAGGTGCTGCGCGCCTTCCCGGGGCGCTGCTTTCTGGGCGCCGCCCCGCGCTATGACGGGCGCGATCCGGCGCGGCTCGACCGGCTCGCACAGGTTTCGCAGGCCACCGGGCAGCCCATGGTGGCCGTGGGCGATGTGCTGATGCATCGCGCCGCGCGCCGCCCCTTGGCCGATGTGCTGACCTGCATCCGCGAGGGGTGCACCATCGACACTATCGGCACCCAGCGGCTGACCAATGGCGAACGCCGGCTGAAAGCGCCGGAAGAGATGGCCCGGATGTTTCACCGTCATCCCGCCGCGCTCCGCCGCACCCTGGAAATTGCCGATGCCTGCGCCTTTCGCCTTGATGACCTGCGCTATCACTATCCCGACGAGGCTGTGGAGGGCGAGCCCGCGCAGGCCCGGCTGGAACGGCTGGCCCGCGAAGGGCTGCACTGGCGCTATCCCGAAGGGCCGCCCGCCAAGATCACCGGACGCGTGGAAAAGGAACTGCGGCTGATCGGCGAAATGGGCTATGCCCCCTATTTCCTGACTGTGCATGACATCGTGGCTTTCGCACGCTCGCGCGGAATCCTCTGCCAGGGGCGGGGATCGGCGGCCAATTCGGTAATCTGCTACCTGCTGGGCATGACCGAGGTGCCGCCCGAGTCGATCACCCTCATCTTCGAGCGGTTCATCAGCAAGGAGCGCGGCGAGCCGCCCGATATCGACGTCGATTTCGAACATGAGCGCCGCGAGGAGGTGATCCAATGGATCTACGAACGCTATGGCCGTCACCGCGCCGGCCTGACCGCGACCGTGATCCATTTCCGCTCGCGCGCCGCCATCCGCGAGGTGGGCAAGGTGATGGGCCTCAGCCAGGACGTGATCGCCCGGCTTTCCGGGCAGATCTGGGGCTGGTCGTCCAGCGCGCCGGGCGAGGAGCGGATGCGCGACGCCGGCATCGATCCCGCCGACGCCCGCGTGGCGCTGGCCGCAAGACTGATCCGCGAGATCATCGGCTTTCCCCGCCATCTCAGCCAGCATGTCGGCGGCTTCGTCATCACCCATGGTCGGCTCGATGAGCTCTGCCCGATCGAGAACGCGGCGATGGAGAATCGCACGATCATCGAATGGGACAAGGACGACATCGACGCGCTCGGGCTGTTGAAGGTCGATATCCTGGCGCTCGGCATGCTGACCTGCATCCGCAAGGCCTTTGGTCTTCTCGCCGACCATCGCCAGCAGCACCTGACGCTCGCCAATATCCCGTCCGAGGACGACGCGGTTTACGACATGCTGTGCCGCGCCGACGCCATCGGCGTTTTCCAGGTCGAAAGCCGCGCGCAGCTCAATTTCCTGCCCCGGATGCAGCCGCGCAAGTTCTACGACCTGGTCTGCGAGGTCGCCATCGTGCGCCCCGGCCCGATCCAGGGCGGCATGGTGCACCCCTTCATCAACCGCCGCGAGGGCCGCGAGAAGGTCGAAGACCTCGGCCCCGCGCTGATGGAGGTGCTGGGGCGCACCTATGGCGTGCCGCTGTTTCAGGAACAGGCGATGCAGATCGCCGTGGTCGCCGCCGGCTTCACGGCGGCCGAGGCCGACCGCCTGCGCCGCTCGCTCGCCACGTTCAAGCGCATGGGCACTATCGGCGCCTTCCGCGAGCGGTTCGTGTCGGGCATGCTGGCGCGCGGCCACAAGGCGGATTTCGCCGAACGTTGTTTCGCGCAGATCGAGGGGTTTGGATCTTACGGCTTTCCCGAAAGCCACGCGGCCAGCTTTGCGAGGCTGGTCTATGTCTCAGCCTGGCTCAAATGCCATCATCCGGCGGTCTTCACCTGCGCGTTGCTGAACAGCCAGCCGATGGGCTTCTACGCCCCGGCGCAACTGGTGCGGGACGCCCGCGATCATGGCGTCGAGCTGCGCCCCGTTTCGGTCAACCACTCGGTCTGGGATTGCACGCTGGAGCCGCGCCCCGACGGCGAGCTGGCATTGCGGCTCGGGTTCCGGCAGATCAAGGGGATGCGCGAGGAGGATGCGGACTGGATCGAGGCGGCGCGCGGCAATGGCTACCCGGATGTCGAGGCCATCTGGCGCCGGGCCGGGGTGCCGCCCAAGGCGCTGGAGCGGCTGGCCGAGGCTGACGCCTTCGCATCGATCGGCCAGAGCCGCCGCGCCGCGCTCTGGGCCGCCCGCGCCCTGCGCGCGCCAAAGCCCCTGCCGCTTTTCGGCGCGGATGGCGAGGGCGCGGCAGAGCCCGAGGCCGCGTTGCCCGACATGACGCTGGGCCAGGAGGTGATCGAGGATTACCTCTCGCTGCGCCTCAGCTTGCGCGCCCATCCGCTGGAGCTGCTCCGCCCCCGTCTGCCGAAAAGCCTGCCCCATGAGCGCCTCGCGCAGACCAAGGGCCGCATCACCGTCACCGGCCTCGTCATCACCCGCCAGCGCCCCGGCACCGCCTCGGGGGTGGTCTTCCTGACGCTGGAGGACGAAACCGGCGCCGCCAACATCGTGGTCTGGCGCAAGATCTACGAAAGGTTCCGCAAGGCGGTCATTGCCGGGCGGCTCCTGTGCGTCACTGGCAGGATCGAACGCAAGGGTCAGGTTGTCCATCTGATCGCCGAGAATATCGAAGACGTCTCACCCCTGCTCGGGACCCTCGGCCACGGCGCGCCGGCCGGGACCGATGGCGGTCGCACCGACGATGCGCGCCGCCTGCCCCGCGGCAGCCCTCGCGCAAATTCGCGCCATCCACGCGAGCAGGCGAAGAAACTCTTCCCAAGTCGGGATTTCCACTGATCCCGCAGCCTACAACCTCAGTCTTAATGTGTTGACCGTTCGAGATCGCCCCGTCTCGCCGAAGGTAAACATGCGTGAAACGGTCGCCGGCATGGTTTTGGCTCCAAGCACTTGCGAGAATCTGAAATAACACCAATGCGTTAACTGAAGGAATGGTGCCCGGGGGCGGAATCGAACCACCGACACGAGGATTTTCAATCCACTGCTCTACCCCTGAGCTACCCGGGCACGGGTGAACGCGGCGGCGTTCGGGTGAGCGCGTTCTAGGCGAGGGGTGGGCGGCTGTCCAGAGGGATCGGCAATTATTTCAGCGAGGCTTGGCAATGGACCCCTCGCGCTCCTGCGCGGCGGCTTCCGCCGCCTCCTCCATGTCTTCCGGGTCGCGCGAGGGGACGGCATATTCGCCGCCCAGCCACTTGCCGAGGTCGACATCCGCGCAGCGCCCGGAGCAGAACGGGCGGAACCTCGCGACCGTGGGCCGCTTGCAGATCGGGCAGGTCATGGCAGGCGCTCCTCCAGCGGCAGGCGGTCGCGTTTGCGCTGCAGCTCGTAATGGCCCAGCGGCGTCCAGCCGACAAGCACGGTGTCGACCGGATCGGCGCGGAACGCGGCCCGCAGCGCGTTCTCGAACTGGCGGCGGTCCTTCTTCGCCATCGGGGCGAGGTCGAGCGTGATCTGCCCGCCGAGGCCGCGCAGCCGCAACTGGCGGGGCAGCGCGCGCGCGCAGCCCATGTTCGCCTTTAGCGCGGCCGCCGGGCTGGCGTCGCCACCGGTGTTCACGTCGACCGCCACCAATGCGCGCGTCGGCTCCACGTAGAACGCGCCGCCGCCGGCAAGCGGCGCGCGCGCGCTGCGCAGGCTCTCAACCTGGTCGAGCACGTCCAGCGCCTCGAACCCGCCGGGCGCGCGATACACCATGTCCACCTCCCAGTCGCGCCAGGCCAGCGCGTGCGGCGCGTCGCCTTCGGTCAGCACCTCGGCGCCGGCGCCCTCGTCCGTCAGGACGGTATGGGCGAGGTCGACCATCGCGCGGATGTCCTCGGCGATCTCGCCGGCCTCCGCCGTCGCGCTGGCCGAGCGCAGGATAAGCCCGAAATCCGCCCCCTCCATCGCCTCGTGCGCGAGCTCGAGCAGCGCGTCGCGGCGCGCCTCGTCCCTGATGCCGCGCGCCACGTTGAGGCCAGGCGCGCCGGGCGTGACGATAGCGTAGCGGCTCTTGAACAGCAGCTTCTGCGTGACCGGAATCGCCTTGCCGGGCTCCGCGTGGCCCGTGACCTGCACCAGCAGCGACTGGCCGGGGGACACGCCCCGGACCTGGCGCAGGAAGGCGGAGCCGTCGGGCGTGCGCAGAAAGATCCCGCCCTGCCCCTTGACCGGGCGGTCGGCGATGGCGCGGTAAATGGTCCCGGGGCGCGGGCCGTCGCCGTCGATCAGCAGATCGTCGAGTACGCCGTCGACCAGCAGCGCCGCGGCCTCGGCCCCACCCATATGATCCAGCACGGCCATTCGCCCCTTCATGTCGCGCCTCTCCAAAGCGGATAGCCCGCCGCCTGCAACAGCCCCGCGGTCTCGGCCAGCGGCAGGCCGACGACGCCGGTGAAGGATCCGCTCAGCCACGGGATGAAGGCGCCCGCGGGCCCCTGGATGCCGTAGCCGCCCGCCTTGCCCCGCCAGTCGCCGGTGGCGAGATAGCCCGTCAGTTCCTCCTCCGACAGCCGCTTCATGCGCACATAACTCAGCACGTCGCGTCGCCAGACACGTCCGCCACGCCGCAGCGCCACGGCGGTGATGACGCGGTGACGCCGCCCCGAGAGCGCGCGCAGGAATTGCGCGGCCTCCCCGGCGTCCGCGGGTTTGCCGAGGATACGCCGCCCGAGCGCCACAGTCGTGTCGGCGGCGAGAACGATGTCGTCCGCATCCGCATTCACCGCCTGCGCCTTTTCCAGCGCCATGCGCGCGCAATAGGGGCGCGGCAGTTCCGATTTTCCGGGGGTCTCGTCGATCTCGGGCGGGCGGATGTCGTTCGCCGCCACGCCAAGCTGCGCCAGCAGGTCGCGCCGCCGCGGACTGGCGGAGCCCAGGATGAGGCGGGGCGCGGCGGCAGGGGAAACTGACATCATTGCACCCTGTTGGCAGGCGGGGCGCGGCCGCTTTTCGCCGGCGGCGAAAAGCTTTCCCGCACGAATGAAACGGCGCTACGCGCCATTCGCCCTATTTGAAGCGATAGTTGATCCGACCCTTGGTCAGATCGTACGGGGTCATCTCGACCTGCACCTTGTCGCCGGCAAGGACGCGGATGCGGTTCTTGCGCATCTTGCCTGCCGTGTGCGCGATGATCTCATGGCCGTTCTCAAGCTCGACCTTGAATGTCGCGTTCGGCAGGAGTTCCTTGACGACACCGGGAAATTCGAGCGTATCTTCCTTGGCCATGTGTTCTCCTACGTGAAACACTCCGCAGGGGCGGAGTAATTGCGCATTAAATGGCCCCATCGGCGGGAATTTTCAAGCCACAATCGTGCGACATGATGCGCCGGGCGACCCCGCCTAGCCCAGCCGCACCGGCGCGGGCGGCGCGTCGCGCCCGTCCTGCTCGCTCCAGTGGCTGCGGTTCAACACCCCGCCATCGGCGCGCACATGGGCGATGGCGCGGGGGTCGACCTCGGCAAAGGTCCAGCCGGGCGCGTCCATCACCCCTTCGGCCAGCACGCCGGTCTGCGGGAACCCGGCGTCGGGCGGGCCGAACACGCCGCCGCGCCCGGTGTTCACGTCCACCGCGGGCGACCACGGCGCCTCGCCTGTGAGCGAGGCCATTACGCTCACGCATTGCTGTTCCAGCGCGCGGGCCATCGAGCCGATGCGCACCCGCGAATAGCCCGAAAGCGCCTCGGTGCAGGACGGCGCGAGGATCAGGTCGGCCCCGGACACGGCGCGGCCCAGCAGGGGGAATTCGCAGTCATAACAGATCAGGATCGCGATCTTGCCGAGGCTCGTGTCAAACACCCGCAGCGGCCCGCCCGGGGCGATATCCCAGGGAGCGCGCTCGAACCGGGTCATGATCTGCTTGTCCTGCGCGCCGCGCCCGCCCGTGGGCGAGAAAAGCCGCGCGCGGTTCACCGGACGCGCGCTGATCGCGTCATCGAATACCGGCGCGGAACCGGCGAGGATATGCACCTTATGCCGCGCGGCGAGATCGGCGTGCAGATCGTCCGCGTCTGCGATCCGTTCGGACACCGCGTGCAGGCAGCCTTCGAGATCGCCGGCGGCGGCCTCGCCCGCCAGCGTCGAGAGCTCCATCGCGCCGTATTCGGGAAAGACCAGCAGTTCGGCCCCTTGCCCGGCGGCGCGGCTGACCCAGTCCTCCAGCTTGGCGGCGTAGTCGGCCCAGGAATCGAGCCAGTCGAGCGGATAGGCGGCGGTCGCGAGTTTCATGCGCCCCATCCTAGCCGCAGCGCGCGCGCCGTCCAGCCCGAAAGCGGATCGTCTCGGACGCCCTCACGCCGCCGCATCGCCGGTGAATTGCAGCCGCGCGAGGCGCGCATAGAGCCCGTCCTCGGCAACGAGGCTGTCATGCGTGCCGGTCGCGGCGATCCGTCCCTCGTCCAGAACGATGATCCGGTCCGCCTTCTTCACGGTGGCGAGACGGTGCGCCACGATGATCGTGGTGCGTCCCTTCGCCAGCTCCTCGACCGCGCCCTGCACCGCGCGTTCGCTTTCGGCGTCAAGCGACGAGGTCGCCTCGTCCAGCAGCAGCACCGGCGCGTCGCGCAGGATCGCGCGCGCGATGGCGATGCGCTGTTTCTGCCCGCCTGAGAGCATCACGCCGCGTTCGCCGACCTCACTGTCATAGCCCTGGGGCAGCGCGGTGATGAACTCGTGCGCGGCCGACGCGCGCGCGGCGGCCTCGACCTCGGCGTCGCTGGCGTCGCGGCGGCCAAAGCGGATGTTCTCGCGCGCGGTGGCGGCGAAGATCACCGGGTCCTGCGGCACCAGCGCCAGCACCTTGCGAAAGGCGTCGCGGCGCATGTCGCGCAGGTCGACCCCGTCCAGCAGGATGCGCCCCGATTGCGGATCGTAGAACCGCTGGATGAGCTGGATCACCGTCGTCTTGCCCGCGCCCGAAGGGCCGACCAGCGCGACCGTCTCGCCGGGGACGATGCGCAGGTTCAACCCGTCAAGCGCGGACACGCCGGGGCGTGTGGGATAGGCGAACTGCACGTCCTCGAACACGATCTCTCCCTTCGCGGGCGCGGGCGGCGGGAGCGGCGTCGCCGGATCGGTGACCGGATCGGTCGCGTTCAGAAGCTCGATCAATCGCTCGGTCGCGCCCGCCGCGCGCTGCAACTCGCCCCAGATTTCCGACAGCGCGGCCACCGAGCCCGCGACCATCACCGAGTAGATCACGAACTGCACCAGCAGCCCCGGCGTCATGTCGCCGGTGCGCACCGCGTTGGCGCCGAACCACAGCACGCCCACCACGCCGCCGAAGACCAGGAAGATCACGATCACCGTCATCCAGGCGCGGGTGCGGATGCGCTCGATCGCCGCGTCGTAGCTGCGTTCGGTCACATCGGAGAACTTGAGCCGGGTCGCATCCTCGTGGGTGAAGGCCTGAACCGTCTGCACGCTCAGCAGCGCCTCGGAGGCCGAGCCCGAGCTTTGCGCGATCCAGTCCTGGTTCTCGCGGCTGAGCTTGCGCAGGCGCCGCCCCAGCACGAGGATCGGCACGATCACCACCGGCACGAGCAAAAGCACCATGCCCGTCATCTTGGTCGCGGTGATCAGCATGAGGATCAGCCCGCCGACGAAAATCAGCAGGTTGCGCAGCGCGATCGAGATGGACGAACCGATCACGCTCAGGATCAGGGTGGTGTCGGTGGTCAGGCGGCTCAGCACCTCGCCGGTCATGATACGCTCGTAGAAGGCCGGGCTCATCCCGATCACCCGGTCGAACACCGCCTTGCGCACGTCCGCGACGACCCGTTCGCCCAGCTTCGAAACCAGCGCGTAGCGCAGCCCCGTGCCCACCGCCAGCAGCCCCGCGATGCCGAGCGCGGCGAGGAAATACTGATCGAGGATTGCGCCGTCGCCGGCGCCGAAATTGTCCACCACCCGGCGCACCGCCAGCGGCAGGACGAGCGACACGCCCGCCGTCAGGATCAGCGCCAGCCCGGCGGCCATCGCCAGCAGCTTGTAAGGCGCGAGGAACGGCCCCAGGGCGCGCAGCGCGCCGATGCGTTTCGATTTCTCGCGATTCAGAAGATCCGCGCCGTTCTCGGCCCTGCGTACCATGTTGCGTCCCTCGGTCCACTGCGGGCGCGTCTTGGCCTCCGCGCCCGGCAAGGTCAATGCGCCGCGCTGCCGCAGTCGCGCGGTCGCGTGGCCCCGCCCTATTCCCCCTGCGTACGCTGCGCCTCGATCTCGCGCCAGCGGGCGACGTTGGCGTTATGCTCCTCCAGCGTCTCGGCGAAGGCGTGCCCGCCGCTGCCGTCGGCGACGAAGAACACGAACTCCGTTTCGGCCGGATGCACCGCCGCCTCGATGCTGGCGCGGCCGGGGTTGGCGATGGGGGTCGCGGGCAGACCGTCGATCACGTAGGTGTTCCACGGCGTCTCGCTGCGCAACTCGCTCTGGCGCAGACCGCGGCCCAGCGTGCCCTTGCCCTCGGTGACGCCGTAGATCACCGTCGGGTCGGTTTGCAGGCGCATGCCGCGGTTCAGCCGGTTGACGAAGACCGACGCGACCTGCCCGCGTTCCTCGGGCACGCCGGTTTCCTTCTCGATGATCGAAGCGAGGGTCAGCATCTCTTCGGGGCTCGCCAGGGGCAGGTCGGGGTCGCGGTCCTGCCATGCGTCCGCGACGATGGCCTCCTGCGCCTCCTGCATGCGCTTGATGAGCGACGCGCGCGTGTCGCCGACCCGCACCTCGTAGCTGTCGGGCGCAAGGCTGCCTTCGGGCGGCAGGGACTCGACCTCGCCCTCGAGCACGTCGACCGCCTTTAGCGCATCGACAATCTGCCAGCTGGTCGCGCCCTCGGCGACGGCCACGCGATAACGGGTATCGGCCTGCGCGCGCACCTTGGTGAACTCGGCCGGCGGTTCATCTGCGACCGGATCGAACTCGGCCTTCTCCACGTAGCGGTTGGTCGCGGGGTCAAGCTCGCGCACGTCGATCTCGCTCTTGGTGACCCCGATCCGGTAGAGCACCTCGGTGCCGCAGGTGCTGGCGCCGCCGCGGGTGATGATGTCGGTGATCTCGGCCATGCTGGCCTGCGGAGGGATCAGCCAGCTGCCCGCCTTCAGATCGCTGTTGCGGTCATGGTATTCCGACCCGATGCGAAAGATCGCGGCGCTGGTGACGGCCCCCTGCTCGGCAAGATCGGTCGACACCTTGCGCATGGAGCTCCCGCTCGGCACCCGCAGGCAGATCTGCTCATCCAGCGGCCCGACGGCGTTGTAGGAATTTTGCCCCCACAGGATCACCCCGCCCAGCAGGAAGATGATCACCACGAGGAACGTCAACGCGTTCGACGCGATATTCCGCCACATCAGCGCAGCTTCCCGAGGCACAGGCTCGCGTTGGTGCCGCCGAAACCAAAGCTGTTGGACATGGCGATATCGACCTTGCGTTCGCGCTTCGCGTTGGGCGCGAGGTCAAGCGGCGTCTCGACCGCCGGGTTGTCGAGGTTGATCGTCGGCGGCGCGACCTGGTCGCGGATCGCGAGGATGGCGAAGATGCCCTCGATCGCGCCCGCCGCGCCCAGAAGGTGGCCGGTCGCGGACTTCGTGGAGCTCATCGTCGCCTTGCCCGCCGCCTCGCCCAGCAGACGTTCGACCGCCCTGAGCTCGATCGTGTCAGCCATCGTCGAAGTGCCGTGCGCGTTGATGTAATCGACCTGCGCGGGATCGACGCCGGCGTGCTTCAGCGCCGCCGCCATCGCGCGGTAGCCGCCGTCGCCATCCTCGCTCGGGGCGGTGATGTGGTAGGCGTCGCCCGACAGGCCATAGCCCAGCACCTCGGCGTAGATCTTCGCGCCGCGCGCGCGGGCGTGTTCCAGTTCCTCGAGCACGACGATGCCCGCGCCCTCGCCCATGACGAATCCGTCCCGGTCCTCGTCATAGGGGCGGCTCGCGCCCTTGGGATCGTCCGCGCGCTTGGTGCTCAGCGCCTTGCAGGCGTTGAACCCGGCGATGCCGATCTCGCAGATCGCCGCCTCGGCGCCGCCGGCGACCATCACGTCCGCATCCCCGAACATGATGAGCCGCGCGGCGTCCCCGATCGCGTGCGCGCCGGTCGAGCACGCGGTCACGACCGCATGGTTCGGCCCCTTGAACCCGTAACGGATGCTGACCTGCCCCGAGATCAGGTTGATGAGCGCGCCGGGAATGAAGAACGGCGACACCCGCCGCGGCCCCTTCTCCCGCATGAGCAGCGTCGTCTGCTCGATGCTCTGCAACCCGCCGATGCCCGAACCGATCATCACGCCGGTGCGCAGGCGGTCCTCCTCGTTCTCGGGGGTCCAGCCGGCGTCCTCGACCGCCTGCTGCGCGGCAGCGATGCCGTAGAGGATGAAATCGTCGACCTTGCGGCGCTCCTTGGGCTCCATGTAGATGTCGGGGTCAAAACTGCCGTCGCTCCCGTCGCCGTAAGGCACTTCGCAGGCGTATTTGGTGACCACGCGCTCGGGGTCGAAGCGGGTGATCGGCCCCGCGCCGGATTCCCCCGCGAGGATACGGCTCCAGCTTTCCTCGACTCCCGAGGCCAAAGGTGTGACCAATCCAAGGCCCGTGACGACAACGCGGCGCATATGCGGCCCCCTAAAACTGCTTCTCAAGGCGTGCATACATCGCATTACGCCCGTTGGGCAAGGGTTAGCGGCCCCGCCGCGCGGCGGGGCGCGGCAGGCCGCGCAACGGGCGTCGCGCTACTGGAATTCCGCCACCGGTTCGGTCGGAGCGCTCGCGATGGCGAGCGCCTCGCTCAGGTCCACGTCGCGCGCGAGAAGCGCCCGACCGATCAGCGTGCCGGCGACGTTCTTGACGTATTTCAGCCGCGCCACATCGTCGATCCCGTGGATCGTGCCGCGCGCGATCACCGGGTGGCGCGTCGCCGCCGCAAGGCCGGTGATGACCCCGAGGCTCGCGTCCCGGTCGGCGATGTCCGCATCGATGTCAGTCACCACGATCCCGGCCAGCGGCGCGCGCTCGAAGGCGGTGATGAAGGTCTCGGGCGTGAAGCTGCTGCGCGAGCGCCAGCCATCGGTCATCACCGCGCCGTCGAACACGTCGAGCGCCAGCACGATCTGGTCCGGATAGAACTTGGCGAGCGCGTGCATCTGGTCGGGGTCGAACACCGCCAGCGTGCTCAGCACGATCCGGCCCGCGCCCTTGTCGATCCACCTCTCGACCTGCTCGCGGGTGCGGAACCCGCCGCCGAACTGCACCGGGATCCCGACGGTGCGGATGATCTCCTCGCAGAGTTCGGCGTTCGAATCATCCCCCTTGAGCCCGTCGATATCCGTGAGGTGCATCCATTGGGCGCCCGCGGCGGCGTAGCGGCGGGCCTGTTCGACCGGGTCGACATGCCAGATGACCGGCTCCTCAAGCCGCCCGCGCGTCAGCGAGACGCATTTACCGTCCATAATTTCCAACGTCGGATAGATGATCATGGCAGCCCCCGGAGTCGATATGCTTACGCAGGTCCGCCCCACTCCCCGCGGGGCATGTCCCCTTCATGCATCCTAGCACCCGGGCGCGATATCACCAAATCGGCATTGCCCGGTCCATTCGCGTCCAATCCGCCATGCAACTGACCCCAGACGTGAAAAAGCCCCCGCCGTCAGGCAGGGGCCGATCATGCACACGCTACGGTCTGATCAAAGCGTCAGGACGCGCCCTTGATGAACTTGACGGCGTCGCCGAAGGTCTGGATCGTCTCGGCCGCGTCGTCGGGGATCTCGATACCGAATTCTTCTTCGAACGCCATGACCAACTCGACCGTGTCGAGGCTGTCCGCGCCGAGATCGTCGATGAACGAGGCGTTTTCCGTCACCTTGTCCTCTTCGACGCCCAGGTGCTCAACAACGATCTTGCGTACGCGGTCTTCGATATCGCTCATGATGTAATCCTCATAATCTCTGGGCGCCTTGGCCCGGTGTTGCCCCCGCCCGGGACGGGTAGCGGCCTTGGGTCGCCCCGCGGGGGCGGTTGTCGCGGCCCGGTCCTCTGCATGGGCCGGGTGCGCCGAATCTGCGCCGCCTATAGCATATGGCAGGGCGATCGCAAATCTTTTACCAGATTGGCCCCACGGAAGAAAATTACAAGGGGCGAATATCGCCGCTTGCCATTCCGCGCCCCGTGGGCCGCGCCGGATATGCGTGCGAAATCATGATCTTGCCGGAATTCTTAGATCCTTGCCTCGCGCCCCTGCGGCCGCCCCATGCGTCGGGGCGGCGGCGCGGCGGCGCGGTCCGGATCACCGCCCGCCATTGATTCTCGCCCGCCCGATGCGGCGCGCCTCAGAGCATCGCCATCCCGCCATTGACGTGCAGCGTGGCCCCAGTCACGTAGCCCGCTTCGGGGCTGGCGAGATAGAGCACGGCGGCCGCGATTTCCTCGGGCGCGCCCATGCGCGCGGCGGGAATCTGGCCGTTGATCTTCTCCTTCTGCTCGTCGCTCAGCTTCTCGGTCATCGCGGTGGCGATGAACCCCGGCGCGACGGCGTTCACGGTGATGCCGCGGCTGGCGACCTCGTAGGCGATGGATTTGCCCATGCCGATCATGCCGGCCTTGGAGGCGGCGTAATTCGCCTGCCCCGGGTTGCCGGTCGCGCCCACGATCGAACTGATATTGATGATCCGCCCCCAGCGCGCCTTCATCATCGGGCGCATCACCGCGCGGCAGAGCCGCATGGTGCTGGTCAGGTTCACGTCGAGCACGCGCTGCCAGTCCTCGTCCGACATGCGCATGAAGATCTGGTCGCGGGTGATCCCGGCGTTGTTCACCAGAATGTCGAGCCCGCCCATCGCCTCGATCGCGCGTTTCGGCAGGCCGTCGACCGCCTCGGCGTCGCCAAGGTCGCAGGGCAGCACATGGGCGCGCGCGCCCAATTCACCCGCCAGCGTCTCGAGCGGCTCGACGCGCGTGCCGCTCAGCCCGACGCTTGCGCCAGCGCCGTGCAGCGCGCGGGCGATCTCGCCGCCGATACCCCCCGACGCGCCGGTGACCAGCGCCGTCTTATCTGTCAGATCGAACATCCCGTTTCCTTTCCTATGCCTGCCCCGCACCAGATCTTTCGCGAAAAATCCATCCCTGCGAGGCTACGCTCTCCCGTATCGTCCCCAAGATTCTTCGCACGAAAAATCTCCGCCGCGTCAACCGTTCAGCGCCGCCGCGGCCGCGCGCGCGTCGTCCGGCGCGCCCACGTTGTTCACCGCGATGTCGCGATCGATGCGCCGCACCATGCCCGAAAGCGCCTTGCCCGCGCCGATCTCCCATGTCTCGCTCACGCCCTGCGCCGCCATCCAGGCCACGCTTTCGCGCCAGCGCACCGCGCCGGTGACCTGCTCGACCAGCAATTCGCGGATGCGCGCCGGGTCGCTCACCGCCTCGGCCAGCACGTTGGCGACGAGCGGAACCTTGGGCGCTTTCAGTTCGATCCCGGTCAGCGCGTCGCGCATCGCTTCGGCGGCGGGCTGCATCAGCGCGCAATGAAACGGCGCGCTCACCGGCAGCAGCATCGCGCGCTTCGCGCCGCGCTCCTTGGCCAGCGCGGCCGCGCGCTCCACCGCCGCCGCGTGGCCCGACACCACGACCTGCCCGGGGTCGTTGTCATTGGCCGCCTGGCAGACCTCGCCCTCCGCCGCCGCCTCGGCCACCTCGCGCACCGCGGCGAGGTCAAGACCCAGGATCGCCGCCATCGCGCCGACGCCCACCGGCACCGCCTCCTGCATCGCCGCGCCCCGCGTGCGCAGCAGCCGCGCCGCATCCCCGACGCCCAGCGCCCCGGCCGCGGCCAGCGCCGAATATTCGCCCAGCGAGTGCCCCGCGACAAAGCTCGCGGCGTCGAGCGTCACACCCTCCGCCTCCATCGCGCGCAGCGCGGCGAGCGACGTGGCCATCAGCGCCGGTTGCGCGTTGCGGGTCAGCGTCAGGTCCTCCTGGTCGCCCTCCCAGACCAGCGCCGACAGCTTCTCGCCCAGCGCCTCGTCGACCTCCTCGAAAACGGCGCGCGCCGCCGGATACGTCTCGGCCAGCGCCCGGCCCATGCCGATGGTCTGCGCGCCCTGCCCCGGAAAGATGAATGCTCGGCTCATGCTGCCCCCTGTCGCTGCGTCTGGTCGCAGATACCGCGCCGCGCCGCGCGAGGCAACGGGCAACCCCGTCCGTGCGGTGACGAAGACGCGCTGTGCGCCCGCGCGGCGTTTGCCCGTCCCGCGCGATGCGATAGGATGATTCCCTCACGCAGCGCCGTTCGGGACACGCATCATGCAGCTCACCAATTCCGCCGCCACCTACGGCGCCGTCACCAAGACCTTCCACTGGCTGATCGCGCTGCTGATCCTGGCGCAGTTCGCGCTCGGCTTCACCGCCGTGCAGGTGGCCGAGGCCGCGCGCGCCGCGCAAGGGGACGGCGCGCAGGGGCTGATCGATCGCGCCACGCTGCTCTTCTCCATGCACAAGACGCTTGGCGTCGCCATCTTCTTCACCGCCGTCGCCCGCATCCTCTGGGCGCTGAGCCAGCCGAAGCCGGGGCTTCTGAACGGCGACGCGTGGCTCGAGTCGCGGCTCGCCGAGACGGTGCATTGGCTGCTCTACGGCTCGCTCGTGATGGTGCCGCTCTCGGGCTGGGTCCATCACGCCGCCGACGCCGGCTATGCGCCGATCTGGTGGCCCTTCGGGCAGGGTCTGCCGTTCGTGCCCAAGTCGGAATGGCTCTCCGGCGTCGCGGGAACCCTGCATTACCTCCTGCAATGGGTGCTCGCCGTCGCCATCGGGCTGCACGTCGCGGGGGCGCTCAAACATCACCTGGTCGACCGTGACGCCACGTTGCGCCGGATGCTGCCGGGGCAGACCCCGGCGGAACCGACCGCGCGCCAGCCGGGCCACGCGCTCCCGACGCTGGCGGCGCTCGCGATCTGGGTGGGCGTCCTCGGCCTCGCCTATGAGCGCGGCTGGTTCGCGCAGGCTCCGGGCGGCGCCGCCACGCTCGACGCGGTGGCGAGCGACTGGCAGGTGCAGGAGGGCGCGCTCTCGATCGCGATCACGCAGATGGGCGCGACCGTCGAGGGCCATTTCAACGAGTGGACCGCCGAGATCACATATGACGAAGCCGCCGCGCCGGGCCTGCGCGGGGCGGTCACGGTCACCGTCTCGATCCCCTCGCTCACTTTGGGGAGCGTCACCGAACAGGCGATGGGGCCGGAATATTTCGCCGCCGCGGACTATCCGACCGCGCGTTTCACCGCCGACATCCTGCGCGGCGAGGACGGCGCACTCATCGCCGAGGGCGATCTGCGGATCCGCGATGCGTCCGTGCCCGTGCGCCTGCCCTTCGAGCTGCAGATCGCCGACGGGACCGCCACCGCGCACGGCGCGATGCGCGTGGATCGAGGCGATTTCGGGATCGGCGCCGGCGTCGACGCCGACACGCTCGGCGCCGGGGTGGACATCAGCTTCGAACTGACCGCGACCCGGACCGAGTAACGCGAAAAGCCGCCCGCGAGATTGTCTCGGGCGGCTCCTCGAACGCGCGCGAAAGGCCCGTCACTCGGCCTTGAGCGCCTCGATCGAAATCTCGACGTCCAGCTCGTCAGCCACGTTCGGCGCGAACTTGCCCAGCCCGAAATCCGAGCGCAGGATCGTGGTCTCCGCGTCGAAACCGGCCCAGGCCTTGCCCGCCATCGGGTGCTGTCCGGCCTTGTTCAGCTCCGCCTCGAGCTTCACCTCCTTGGTCACGCCGTTGATGGTCAGATCGCCAGTGATGATCCCCTCGTCGTCATCCGTCACCTCGATGCCGGTGGATTCGAAGGTGATCATGTCGCCCTCGGAGGCGCCGAAGAAATCGTCGGACATGAGATGATCAAAGCGCTTCTGCCAGCCGGTGAAGAGCGACATTACCGGGATCGACACGCTGACCGAGGAATTCGCCGGATCCTCCTGGTCGAACATGATCTCCCCCTCGAACCCCGAAAAGATGTTGTGCGTGGTCGAGGCGCCGAGGTGATCGTAGCTGAACATCACCTGGCTGTGGCTGGGATCGAGAACATATTTCTCCGGCGCGGCCATCGCGCCCGTCGCGGTCAGGGCAAGGGCGGCGGCGATGCTGGTCGTCAATTTCATTGGATCTCTCCGTTGTTGCATATCGGGCGGAGTCTAACCTCCTTCTCGCCCCAGGCAACTACGCAGGGATAAACAGCCCGTGTGAGCGGATGAACACGCATCGCGGGCGGCGCAAAACGCCGTCGCCGCTCAGCGGGTCTCCTGCCCCAGCAGCTGCGCCAGGGCGGCATGCGTCGCCGCGTCGTTCACCGGCAGCGCGATCAGGCTGTTCCCGGACGCGTCGCGCGCGGTCAGCAGGCTGTCGCGCAGCACGATCTCGGACAGGCTGTCGATCGCGTGCTCGGCCCGCACATTCGAGCGCCCGTCCGCATCCACGTCGATGACCGTCAGCGTCCGGCGGCGCGGGTCGATCTCGATCGCGGGACCGGCGGGCTGGCGTTGGGTGATCATCAGGGCCGCAGCCCCGAGCAGCAGGCTCGCCGACAGGAACAGCTTGAATATCTGCATGATCGGATCGACCTGATGGATCGGAACCATCCACAGGCCCAACGCGGCGATGGTCGCGGCCACCGCCGTGCCGCGATAGACGCCGACGCGCAGCGGCGACATCGCATCGTCCGCGTCCTCGATGTAATGGGACGGGATGGGGGTCTCGCGGCGCAGCGGCCCTTCGGGGGTGACGGTATGGGGCAATGCGGTCATGATGGGCCTCACGTTCTGCGATGGGTCATGTGACTTCCCGTCATTTGTGCCGCGCGAACGGGGCGGAATTCGGGCAAGGGCGCGGTCATACGCGGGCGGCTTCGCGGCGCGGGCGCGGCGCGGCGGCGCGGCCCTTGCGGCGCGGCGCGATCCGGCGTATAGCGCCACTTCCTTTCGCAGACTTACCGGAACCCGCGCAGTCTCTCGTGGATGGGCCGCGGAAGGATCAGCGCCCGTCCTATGAAATGCGCCTTGATAGAAGTGGAACCCGCATGCCCCTCTATGAGCATGTCTTCATCTCGCGCCAGGATCTGTCCTCGGCCCAGGCCGAAGGTCTGATCGAACATTTCGGCGCCGTCGTTTCCGACAACGGCGGCAAGCTCGTCGATCAGGAATACTGGGGCGTCAAGACGATGGCCTACAAGATCAACAAGAACCGCAAGGGTCATTACGCCTTCATGCGCACCGACGCGCCCGCGCCGGCCGTGCAGGAAATGGAACGCCTGATGCGCCTGCACGACGACGTGATGCGCGTGCTGACCATCAAGGTCGACGAACACGTCGAGGGCCCGTCGATCCAGATGCAGAAGCGCGACGAACGCGACGACCGTCGCGGCCGCCGCTGATCCAACCTGAGATGAGGAACTAACACATGGCCGCAAAACCGTTTTTCCGCCGCCGCAAGGTCTGCCCCTTCTCGGGCGACAACGCGCCCAAGATCGACTACAAGGACACCCGTCTGCTGCAACGCTACATCAGCGAGCGCGGCAAGATCGTGCCCAGCCGCATCACCGCCGTCTCGGCCAAGAAGCAACGCGAACTCGCCCGCGCGATCAAGCGCGCGCGCTTTCTCGCGCTGCTGCCCTACGCCGTGAAGTAAGGAGTAGAGACATGCAAGTGATCCTTCTCGAACGTGTCGCCAAGCTGGGCCAGATGGGCGACGTCGTCGACGTCAAGCCGGGCTTCGCGCGCAACTTCCTGCTGCCCCAGGGCAAGGCGCTCTCGGCGTCCGAGCAGAACATCGCCGACTTCGAGAGCCGCAAGGCGCAGCTCGAGGCCGACAACCTCGAAACCCGCAAGGAAGCCGAGGCAATGGCCGCCAAGCTCAACGGCGAGACCTTCGTGGTGATTCGCCAGGCCGCCGATTCGGGTGCGCTCTACGGGTCGGTCTCGACCCGCGACGCCGCCGACTCTGCGACCGAGGCCGGCTTCACCATCGACCGCAAGCAGGTCGCGCTCGCCAGCCCGATCAAGGAGCTGGGGCTGCATGACGTCCACATCACGCTGCACCCCGAGGTCGACGCCACCATCGTGCTGAACGTCGCCCGCTCGCCCGAAGAGGCCGAGCTCCAGGCTGCCGGAAAGTCGATCCAGGAACTCGCCGCCGAGGAAGAAGCCGCCGCCGATTACGAGATCGCGGAACTCTTCGACGACATCGGGTCGGCCGCCTCCGAGGACGAAGAACTCGCCGAGACCGTCGAGGAAGCGCAGCCCGAGGAAAGCGAAGAGAACGACGACGAACGCTGATCGCGTTCGGGCGAAAAATCGCGAAAGCCGCGCGGGGCGACCCGCGCGGCTTTTTTGTCGGATATGGAAATCCTGAATCCTTCGTGGCCATCGTGACGCCGCTCAGCGGCTGACCCGCGAAGGGCGGGTTTCGCTTATCTCCGGCACGTCCGGGTCAATCCGTCTTGCGCGTCATATTCACCAGTTCGATCCGCTGGCGCGGGGTGGCGTTGCCGATCTTGCGCAGCGCGTCGTCGATGAGGCTGTAAACCTCGTCCCGGCAGTCGATGTCGCGATCGAAGCGCGACAGCCAGTAGCGCACCGCGTAGGCGATGCCGCCCTCCTCGTAGCCCAGCACGCGCACGTCCGGGGCGGGGTCCTGCTGGATCTGTTTCGCCTCTTTCACCGCGGCCAGCATGGTGTCGCGGGCAAGGTCGATCGGCACCGCATGATCGAGCGTGATCGTGACCTGCGCGCGATACTGTTTCTTGGGCGCGGAATAGTTGGTGATGCGCTGGCGCGCGATCTGGCTGTTGGGCAGGATCAGGTAGGTCGCGTCCCGCGTCAGCACCCGCGTCGTGCGCCAGCCGATCTCGATCACCTTGCCGCGCGCGAGCCCGTCGATATCCACCCAGTCGCCGATGCGGAACGGCCCCTCGATGCCCAGCGCGATCCCCGAAAGCGTGTCGGCCACCACGTTGCGGATGGCGAAACCCAGCATCGCGAGGATGAGGCCCGACCCCGCCAGCGCGCCCACCGCCCCCTGCCCCATGAAGAGCGCGACGGTCGCCGCGAAGGCGATAAAGAACAGCACCGCGGCGATCAGATCCTTCAGCAGTCGCGGATAGGGCCGCCGGCGCGCCGCCGCCTGGTCGAGCGCGAGCCCGAGGATGCGGCTCACCAGCCAGGCGGTCGCGAAGTAGACCGCCGAGGTCACGGCGAGCCGCAGCGTCTCGTCCTCGCCCAGCACCTCGTCGGGCACCGAGTGAAGCAGAAACAGCGTCAACCCCACGCTCAGCACCAAGAGCGCGACGGGCCACAGAAGACGTCTTGCATGCTGTTTCGCGGTCATTCGGGCCACCTTTCCGGCAGGCGTCGCGCCGGGTGCAGGCTGCGCCGCTCGATGGATGTGCAGGGACAGTTCCCGGCATGGGCGCGCGGGATCGGGTTGTTGCAGCGCCGGCAGATGATCTCCGCTCCTTCGGTCTCGCGCTCGATCGGCTTGCGGCAGAAGGGGCAGCGGAAGAACGCCGCGCGCGGCAGGGTCTGGTTGCAGTGCGCGCAAACGGCGCGAACGGTGTGCAGCGTCATCGGAATGGCTCCGTCAACGTAGGGTCTGGGCGGCGTCCTTGCCGCGATAGCGCCGCAGGAGACCCGTCGCCGACGTTCACGTCACGGGCGGCGTCTCCTGCGGGCCGGTGGGACGGGCGGAGTTCGGGGTCCTTGCCCCCCGCACGCTCAGTCGCCCTCGTCGCCGGCGGGCAGCGCCGCCTCGACGCGGACCACGGTCAGAAGGCGGTTCTGGTCGTCGCGGGTGTCCCACTGGAACTCGGCCCCCTCGGCCAGCCCCAGAAGGGCCACGCCGATCGGGGTCATCACCGAAACCCGCTGGCGCGAGATGTCGGCCTTCTCCGGGTAGACCAGCGTCACCGTCTTCTCCTGGCCCGTCCGCTCGTCGCGGTAGGTCACGCGGTTGCCGATCGACACGACATTGCCGGGCATCTTGTCGGCCTTGACGATACGCGCGCGGCCCAGCTCCACCAGCAGGCGGTCGGCCAGCGCGGGGTTGCGCTGCATCGCGCCCTCGGCCAGCGCCTCGATATGGTCGAGATCATCCTCGTTGATCACGATCTTCGGCGCCTTGGCGCCGGGCTTCTTCACGGGGTCGGTCATCGGGATCGTCATTTTGGGGCGTCTCCTCGGGTGGGCATAAGAAATGAAATCGAATACTGGCCGGTTGGGGCGGCCGGGGAATGGCGCGGGGCGTTGCGCGGCGTCAGGTGGGCTGATCGACGTCCAGCACGGTCAGGGTGACGATCGCGCCGTCCTCGCACAGCAGCGGCGCGCTCTGGCCCTTGCGCATGCCGATCAGCGCCGCTCCGAGAAGCGAGCAGACGGGGATCACCCCGCTGGCGGCGCCGGGGCGCGCGCGATGGTTCAGCAGGCCGGTCTGCGCCGGGCCGTCATCGATGGCGTAGGTCACGCAGGATGCGCCCGTCACCACGTCGCGGGGCGTTTCATCCTCGTCCGGGGCCGAGCTCTCGACCTTGTGGCGCAGGACATGGCCCAGGAACGTCCGCCCCGAGGCGTCCACCTGCCGCAGGTGCCGCCTGAGCTGACGACGGTCCTCGTCGGGCAGCGCGACCGAACGCATCGGGCGCATCCGCGGCCCGGCGCTGATGTCCTGGGGTATCGAACGGAAGGGATCGCTGCTGTGCATGGCTGCTCCTCGGGCGCCGCGGCGCCGCTTGTTCATGTCTGCAAGGTGATGGTCGGGACTGGCAGGAAACCCCGGGAAGCGTGACGGGCGCGCTCGCGCCTAGACCGCCCGGGGAAACGGGCGGTTCAGCAGAAGGAACCGGAAATGATCTGCATGCGTCATCATGTCATCAAATCTAGGGTCGCCCCTCATGCCTGTCAATCGTCACGCCCCCGAGCGGCGCCGATCGCGCGCCGCAATGGCATAAAAGGCCCATTCCGGGCGCATTGGCGCCCATGGAGCGCCGGGCCGCGCCGCGCGGATTGAAAGGCCGCCGCGCGAACCCCATATCAAGGGCATGACGACGTTCAGCTTTCACAAGAGGTTCCTGCCCGGCGCAGGAAAGCTACTGAACCGCCTGTAATCCCCGGGCGGCGCCGTCCGTTTCGGCTGCGCCCGCGCCGGGGGTATCAGCGATCTCGTTCCCTTCATCACCACGTTGACGCACGCGCGCCGCCCGCAAGGGGCGCGGCGGCGGTGTGCGCTCGGCACTCTCACATTCGATAACGGGGGTTCACATGCAGTCCACCTTGAAACACCGAAACCACTTCGCACAGCCGGCCAGCCAGGACGCCGGGGGCAGCGGCGCGCTCCGCCGCTGGTTGCGCGCCGCGACCCGGCGCTGGCGGCAGCGCAGGATGACCGCGGCGCTCAACGCGCTGGACGACAGGATGCTGCGCGATATCGGGCTGATCCGCGCGGATATCCCCCGCGCGGTCAGGACCTTCGACGAGCGCGAGCTTCGGATGACCCCGCTGGCGCCGCCCAGGGCGGATCGAACGCCCGCTTGCCAGCCGGCTTCCGCCTGAAGCCTGGGCCGCGCCCGCCCGCAGGCGCGGCGCGGCCCATTGCCCCGCGACATCACACCAGGAGGACAAACAAGATGATGATCTGCACCGCCGATTTCCAAGAGCTGTTTCCCGAAACCTTTGCGCCCGGCAGGCGCGACGATGCCCACATCGCGCGCTGGGAGGACGATGGCGGCGCCACGCCCCCCGCCCCGGCCCCGCACGATGACCATGTCGGACGTCCGGCGCCCGCGGCCTACGGCTTCGCCGATCCGGCGCGCGTGGGTCTCGCCATGGCGGCCCTGCCGATGATGTCGGCCGGGACGATGCTCTCGGCGTTCGGGTTCCAGGGCGCGCGCGATTGACGCGCGACCGCCGCGTTCGGGGCTTGACCCCGGCGCCGCGATCCCGAGGATGAAGGCATGACGATCACCAGGATCCTCGCCGCGGTGGACCGTTTCCCCCAGGACGAAACGGTGCTTGCGCGCGCCGCCCGGATCGCCGCCGCGCATGGCGCGGCGCTGCGCGTCGCTCATGTGGTCGACCTTCCCGGCGATGAATCGGACCTCGAGCGCGCGGACACGCTGATCGGGCAGGCCGCCATCGCCGCGCGCGACCGCATCAACGATGCGCTGAGGCGGCTCGGCGCGAGCGCGGAGATCTGCATCGAAACCGGATCGCCCGCGCTGCGCCTGATCGGGATGTGCGAGGAAACCCGCCCCGACCTCGTCGTCATGCGCGCGCATCAGCGCGAGCGGATCACCGACCGCATCCTTGGCTCCACCACGGATCGGGTGGTCGCGGCGGCGGGCGCGCCGGTGCTGATCACCAGGCGCCCGGTGGTGCGCGGCTACGTGCGCGCGCTGCTTGCGACCGACGGAAGCGACGCCGCCGCCGCCGCGCTGTCGTTTACCGCCGCGCTGCTGCCCGACACCGACATTCACATCATCCAGGCGGTGCAGATCACCCCGCAACTGAGCGAGGCGATGCTGCGGATCGGCGCCAGCCAGGCGACGCTGGACGCGCATCGCGACGCGCTCGCCCGCGCGGCCGCGGAGCATCTCGGCGCGCTTGTCGCCGAGGCGCCGCGCACGGTCACGACGCGGGTGCTGCACGGCGACCCGGCCTTGGCGCTGGCGCGCGCGACACGCAGTTCGCGGGCCGATCTCATCGTGCTTGGCCCCGGGCGCGCGGGGCTCATCCGGCGCGCCTTCATCGGCAGCGTGACGCGGCGGCTGCTGCGCGACGCGGCCTGCGACGTGCTGATCTTCCGGCACTGAGCGCCGGGCGCGCCTTCAGAGGCTCAGCACCAGCGTCGCGATCGAGAAGTAGACGATCACCCCCACCGCGTCCGATATCGTCGTGACCAACGGCCCGCTCGCCGTTGCGGGGTCAAGCCGCAGACGGCTCAGCAGGAATGGCAGCGACATGCCCACGAGGCTGCCCACGATCACCACCAGGAACATCGTAAGCCCGACCACCCAGGCCACATCCGCTCCGCCGCGCGCGATCCCGACCGGCAGGACAACGATCGCCATCGTCGCCCCCAATAACGCCGCGACCAGCAGTTCGCGCCCGATGAGGGCGCCCCAGTCCTTCAGCACCACGTCCCCCGTCGCCAGCGCGCGCACCATCAGCGTCGCCGACTGCGACCCGGCGTTGCCGCTGCTGTCGATCAAGAGCGGCAGGAAGAACACCAGCGACACGTAGGCGAGGATCGTTTCCTCGAAATAGGCGATGCCTGCCCCGGAGAAGAGATTGCCAAAGACCAACAGCGCCAGCCAGACGATCCGCCGCGAATAAAGCACGCCGATCCCCGCCTCGCGCATGTTGTGCTTGAAGGGCAGAACGGTCGAGATGCGCTGGAAATCCTCGGTCGTCTCGGCATCCATCGCGTCGGCGGCGTCATCATGGGTGACGATCCCGACCAGCCGCCCGCCGGCGTCCACCACCGGCAGCGCCAGCAGGTCGTAATGCGCGATCATTCGCGCGGTTTCCTCCTGGTCGGTATCGACGCTGACCGAGACCGGGTGGCGGTCCATGATCGCGGCGACCGGCGTCGCCTCGTCCGCGAGGATCAGCTCGTGCAGCCGGATCGACCCGATCAGCCGCGCGGCGTCGTCAAGGATGTATGAGCGATAGATCGTCTCGCTTGCCGGCGCCGCGACCCGCAGGGCGGCGATGGCCTCGCGCACGGTCATCTCCGCGCCAAGCGTGGCGTAACCCGAGGTCATGATCGCGCCGGCCGTGCCCTCGGCATGCGCGGCGAGCCGGCTGATGTCGGCGCGGTCCTCGGCGGGCAGATCCCGCAGCAATTGCGCCTGCTCCTCGGGCGTCAGCCGGTTGTAGAGGTCGACGCGATCGTCGCCCCCCATCCCCGAGACCAACGCGGCAAGATCGGCGGGCGCCATGTCGCGCGCCAGCTCGGCCTGGCTGTCGAGATCCATGTTCGTGAACACCCGCACGCGCCGCTCGGGCCCGAGCCCGGCAAGATGTCGCCATACCTGCGTGCGCGGCAGATCCTTGAGCCAGCGCGCCAGGTCGGCGTGATGCGCGGTCTCGATGAAATCGGCCACGTCCCGCGGCGGGGCGTCGGGCGCCGGACCAGCCCGGTTGGGAAGCGTATCGGTCTCTGTCATGGCGAATTCCTTGCGTCGAACGCCCCGGACCGCCGATGTCGGGCGGGGCCGCCAACGGGCTTTCGTTTCGGTTCAGGGCCTGGCGCGGTCCTTAGGCGGGCGCGTGCTCATGGCATAGCTGGTCCGTCTCGTCGCTGTCCAGCGCAACATCCATGAGCGCGCAGTACCCCCCGGCCCCGCGCCGCCGGAAATGCCGGCAGGTCTGGCAGACGCCGAAGGGTTTTGCGCCGTTCCTGCGGATGGCCGCGCCCAGCAGGCCGCGCATGGCGGCCGCGATGAGCGCGAGATCGGCCTCGGGCAGGTCCGCCAGCGCGTCGGACAACAGCGATCGGGCGCCGACGATTTCCCGACCCGCCTCCGTCACCCGGTAGCTGATCGAGCGGCGATCGGTCGCCAGGCGTTGTTCGTCCACGAACCCCTTGCGCATCAGCGCCTTCAGCGTCTGTGACGTCGTGCCCCGCGTGGCGCCGAGATAATCCGCGACATGGGAGGGCGAGCGGGAAAAACGGTTGGCCCGCGCGAGGTACTCGAGTGCGGCGCGCTGCGCCGGGTTGAGCGCCCCGCCCCAGTTCCCCGCCGCGTCCAGCCGCGCCAGCCGGTTGATGAGAGAGCGTATCTGTTCGGCGTCCTGCATGACGCATCTTATAGCGACTCGAAATCATTGTTGCAATAATATCGACTCGCTACTATAAGCGAGTTCACAACCAAAAGGGAGCCCATTATGTCTAGACATATTCTTTCGATCCTCGCGCTGTCGGGCCTCGCCCCGGCCGCGCTCGCCGATGGCGATCACGCGATCCACCAGGACGGGGCGGTGCTGTCGTCCGAGAGCGGCGCGGTCGCCGCCTCCTTCGACATCCTCGCCGCCCACGCGCACCGCGCGGCCAACCGTGTGACCTTCCACATGACGATGCGCGGCGCAGCCGGGGCGGATACGCCCGAGCCGGCCGGCGCCCTCGGCGGCGCGCCGGTCCATTCCTACGTGTGGCCGACATCGCTCGACCCCGCCGCGGTGGGGTTCGAGGGCGAAAGCGGCATCCTCGCGCTTGCGGCCACCAGCCACCCGGACTTCGACGACACGCCGCTGGTCGACGAGAACCTCGACGGCGATCCGGCCAATGACGGGCTGATCTGGCACAGTCACTAAGTCGTGCTGACCCCGACCGAGGCCTGCGGGGAAGGCGCGCTCGCCGTGCGCGACATCCCCGAGGGCGAGACGCCGAAACTGCCCGCGACCTGGCCGGGTTTCCCGGTGTTCCTCGACAGTCCGGGTTTCACGCCGCTGTTCGACGGGCCGGAAATCAGCGTGACGGTCGGGTTCGCCAGCGACGTGGACCTGGCGGGCGCGGCCTATGACGGGGTGACGGCGGCGCTGCGGGTGAACGCCAACATTCACGCGCCGTTGCTTTGCGTGACGGATGTGTTTGATGTAGCCTCGGGCGACCTTTCGCTGCCGGGGGTCGTGAGATGAACCCGGCGGGCCGCGCCGTCTGGCGCGGCTTCGGCGCGGCAAAAGGAGGACAGCAGGTGACGCAGGCCCCCGAACTCAGCGTCTCGCAATGGTTCAACACCGAACGCGACCTCAAACTTGCGGATCTGCGCGGTAAGGTGGTCGTGATCGAGGCGTTCCAGATGCTCTGCCCGGGCTGCATCCTGCATGGCGTCCCCCTCGCGCAAGCGGTCCAGAAGACGTTTTCGCGCGAACAGGTGGCGGTCGTCGGCCTGCACACGGTGTTCGAGCATCACGATGCGATGACGCCGGTGTCGCTTGCCGCGTTCCTGCACGAATTCCGCATCAGCTTTCCCGTGGGCGTTGACGCGCCGGGGGACAATGGCATGCCGGCGACGATGGCCGCCTACCGGATGCGCGGCACGCCGAGCCTGCTGCTCATCGATCAGGCCGGCAGGCTGCGCGCGCATCACTTCGGACAGGTGTCCGAAATGCAGTTGGGCGCCGAGATCGCCACGCTCTGCGCCGCCGAATAGAGCCGCGCGTTCCTAGCCGAAGACGAAGTCGAGATCGTCCACCATCCCCGCGTGAATGTCGTGGAGCAGGATCAGCCCGCCTTCATACCCGATCATCGTGGCGCTGGCGTAGCTGCCGATATCGAGATCCGCGCGCGTCAGGCCGCCGGTGAAGCGAAGCGAATCCTGCGAGACGTCGAAATCAAAGACATGATCCGCGCCGTCCCCGACGCGGAACTCGAACGTGTCGGCGCCGTAGCCGGCCATCAGCATGTCGCCGCCGCGCCCGCCGATCAGCGTGTCCGCGCCGCCCTCGGCGAAGATCTGGTCGAAACCGTCATTGCCCTCAAGCAGATCGTCACCCGTTCCCCCGACGATGATGTCGTCACCGCCACCGCCCCGGATGGTGTCGTCGCCACTGTCGCCGATCAGGATATCCGCACCCGTCCCGCCGTCGATGACATCGGCGCCCTCGCCGCCATATACCCAGTCCGAACCCGCGCCGCCGTCGATCGTGTCGGCGCCTTCCCGCCCGACGATGGCGTCGTCGCCCGCGTGCCCTTCGATAACGTCGACGCCTTCGCCGCCGGTCAGCCGGTCGGCCGCGTCGGTGCCGATCAGGCGGTCGATCACGTCGGTCACCTCGAGCGTGAGCTCCATTCTGCTCACCGTGCCGTCGGTCGAGCGCGCCGTCGCCTCGAGCGTGATGCTGGCTTCGGTCTCGAAGTCGAGTTTCGCGCCCTCGGCGACGGTCAGGCGCGCGCCGTCCGTCACCTCGAACCGCTCGTCGTCGACGGTATACGTCACGCTGTCCAGCGCGTCCGGGTCCGGGGCGAACAGCGTCACGCCGGTATACGCCCCCGCCTCGGCGTCCTCGGCCAGCACGTTGCGGTCCGCGTCGCTGTCGGTGAGCGCGCCGAGCGCGGTGTTCAAATTCCCCGAGCGCGCCATGTCCGCCACCGTGAGGATATCCTGCCAGATCGGGTTCGCGGCATGGTCAATCAGGCTCGGCCCCCACCAGAAGACCGAATCGACCTCCTGCACCGCGATCAGCATCTCGCGCAGCTCCATCATCGTCGGGGCGCGCGACGCGCCGGCCATGTGCTCGTCGAACCATGCGGCCGCCGCATCCCCGTAGATATCGGCGAGCTCGAACCCCTGCATCACCATCGTATGCCGCTTGTCCGGGAATTCGGCCTGAAGCCAGTCCACGTAATCGCCAAGCGCCTCGGCCGGGGCGAGCAGCCGGTCGGGCGTATAGGGCGTGCGCGCGCCCGATACCGCATCGCCGATGGGGTAGATGTTGAAGCCCACCGAATCCGCGAACGCGGCATGGGCGCGCACGGCGTCGAGATAGGCGGCCGGATCGCCATCGCCGACGCTGGCGTGGAGCTGCATCACCGGGATGTCGGCCGGCAGCGACTTCACGTAGTCATAGACCTGCTGCGACCAGGACGGGTCGATCCCGCGCATCGCGGCCTCGTCGTAATTGGCGATCGAATGGATCACGTCGCCGCCGCCGGCGTCGATGATCGCCTTGAGCGGATTGTCGTCGGGATCGATCCGCTGGCCCAGCGGGAACAGCAGGTCGGCGCTGAACGCGATTTTGATCCCATGTTCGCGGGCGAGGTCATAGATGTCCGAGCTGGCCGACCCATAGGGCGGCGGCACGAAGTCCGCCTCGTATCCCAGCCCCTTTTTCACGGGGAATTCCTGGTAGACGCTGGTGGGAAAGAAGGTGTCGATCCCGGCCGCGGCCAGGGTCGAGAAAATATGGCCGTAGTCCCGTGTCGACGCGAGGTCTATGGGCAGACCGGCAGTTCCGATATCCATCGAGTGTCCCGTTCAGGTGCAAGAGCAGATCGTCACCGAAGCAGGACCACATGATTGCGGCCTTTCCCGCGCCGCATGATGGCGGCGGCGGGGCATCTTCGGGATTTTCGCGCCATACATGCGCTCCATCTCCGGGGTCAACCTTGACGCGAGGGCGCCCGCCCAACAGATGCCGCTAGGGAAAGAGGCGCCTTTCATGATATGGTCGCGTACTGTTTTCTTTATAATGCATTCTTGGGACGCTCATGATGACGATGTACGAGACTGGGGACTACCTGGAAACCAACCCCGACTGGCATGACGAGGACGGGGCGTGGAAGGCCGAGCAGATCGCCGGAATGCTGCAAGACCACGACATTCCGCTGGCGACGGTCGCGGATGTCGGCTGCGGCGCCGGGCGCGTGCTCAAGACGCTGGCGCCGCATCTTCCGCCCGAGGCGCGGATGTTCGGCTTTGACGTGGCGCCCGCCGCCATCGCGCTCGCCAAGAGCCACGAATCGCCGCAACTGCACTTCGAGACGGCGGATTTCCTGGCCGACGCGCATGAGACCTTTGACCTCGTGCTGCTGATGGACGTGTTCGAGCATGTCCCCGACTATCTCGGCTTTCTCGAATCCCTGCGCGGCCACGGACGGCATTTCATGTTCCACATCCCGCTCGACATGAACATGCTGCACGTGATGATGGATCACCAGACCAAGAGCCGCGCGCAGGCGGGACACCTGCACTACTTCTCGAAATCAAGCGCGCTGTTGACGCTGGAACATGCCGGCTACGAGGTGGTCGATTGGCGCTATACGCCGGTCTACAAGACCGCGAAGGCGCGCCGTTCGGTTCTCAAGCGGCTGATCGAGGGGCCGCGCGCCATCGGCGGCGCGCTGTTCCCCGATTTCGCGGTGCGGCTGCTGGGCGGGTGCTCGGTGCTGGCGCTGGCGCGGCCGAGATCCGCCGAGCCCTCACTCGTCGCCTGACATTTCGCGGTTGTAGCGATCGTAGCGGTCGGTCCGGGTCAGCACCAGGGTCACGCTGGCGACGTAGCGTCCGAGCCACGACACAAGGCCATGGCGAACTCCGCCGGCGCCCTCCACCCGGTAGCGCGGCGCGCCGCCCCGCATCAGGCGCAGCTTTTCAACGAAGTAGGCCGCCGTGTATTTGAACGTGCCGTGCAGGCGATGCGCCTTGGCGGCGTCGAGATAGGCGGTCTGAAACCGGAAATTGGTGTAGCGGATCAGGAAATCGGCGTGCGCGGCTGCGAACTCGTCGGGGGTGAGGCGCGGGTTCTTCCGCTTGTGTTCCCGGAACTTGCCCCTGTTCAGCGACGACCAGAGCCGGATCATCCGGCGCATGCCGTGGGCGTCGCGGAAACGGTGCGCGAAGGGTATCCGCAGATGCGGCTCGATCAGCGTATGGCGCGAGGGAAACACATGCACGGCCACGCCGCCGCAGGCCAGCACCCGCGCGTTCTGCGCGAAGAAGAGGTCGTGATCGTGGACATGCTCCAGCACCTGGTTCGACACCGCCGCCGCAAAGAATCCGTCCTCGTAGGGCCAGGCCTCGCGCTCCGAGATCAGCTTGAGCCGCGCCGGCCAGTCGGCGCCGGGCAGCGATTGCTCGAGATGCGCGATGGTGGCGGCGAAATAGCCCTGCGGCTGCACGCCGTGGTCGCTGACGTCGAAGCCGTGGATCTCGACCTCAAGGTTCGGGAAGAGGATGGGAAGCGCATGGCCCAGATAATCGATAAGAAGCCCGTCCCCGCATCCGATATCGAGGATGCGGAACGGCGTCGGCGGCGTCTCCATCAACGCGATCTCGGTCGCGAGAACGGAGAGAATCTGAAGGTGCGTACCGCTCAGGACCGGCGGCATGTCGGGGCCGCCGCGCGGGTCGATGTCAGGTGGATGCATCCGGGCCAAATGTTTGTGACTATGCAAGGCGCAAGAAAATATGAAAAGATAGTGAACGGCTGCGGGTCGTTTTGCAATGCGCCGTTGCCGGAAACTGGCCCGATTAGGCCAGGTTTGACAGAAATTATGGATCAAAGCGGATTTCATGGGAAGAATTCTCGTTACCGGCGGGGCCGGCTATATCGGCAGTCACATGGTCCTGCGCCTGCGCGACGCGGGTGAGGCGGTGGTCGTGCTCGACGACCTGTCCACCGGCGACGCGCGGCTTCTGCCCGGGGATGTTCCGCTCATCCGGGGGGACGTGGGGGACACCGCCTGCGTCGCGGCCTGCCTAAAGGAGCACGACGTGAGCGAGGCGCTGCATTTCGCCGGCTCGATCATCGTGCCTGAATCGGTGGCCGACCCGCTGAAATACTACCGCAACAACACCTGCGCGTCGCGCAACCTGATCGAGGCCTGCATCGCCCACGGAGTCGAACGGTTCATCTTTTCCTCCACCGCCGCCGTCTATGGCGTGGAGGGCGACGCCCCGGTGAGCGAGGACGCCCCGCTCGCGCCGCCATCGCCCTACGGCGCCTCCAAGCTGATGACCGAGCGGATGCTGGCCGACGTCGCGGCCAGCGCCGGCCTCAGGGCGGGCGTGTTGCGTTACTTCAACGTGGCCGGCGCCGACCCCGACCTGCGCACCGGCCATTGCAAGCCCGACGCCACGCACCTGATCAAGGTCGCCTGCCAGGCCGCGCTGGGGCAGCGGGACCGCGTCGAGATATTCGGCGCCGACTACCCCACCCCTGACGGCACCGGGGTGCGCGACTACGTTCATGTGTCGGACCTCGTGGATGCGCATGCGCTGCTGCTCGATCATTTCCGCGCGGGCGGCGAGAGCGTGACGCTCAACTGCGGCTACGGGCGCGGCGCGTCGGTGCGCGAGGTGATCGCTGAAACCAAGCGGCTGAGCGGAATCGATTTCAAGGTGACCCAAGCGCCGCGGCGGCCGGGCGACGCGGCCTCGGTCGTGGCCGACAGCAGGCGGCTGCGCGAACTGCTGGATTGGCAGCCCAGGCATGACGACCTGGCCGTGATGATCGGCAGCGCCTATCGTTGGGAATGCCGGCTGCGCGACGGTTTGCCGGGTCCGGAAGCCGCCCCGGCGGGTTGAAGCCGGACTGCCCGCCGCAGCCTGCCCTGGTGGACGGGATTCGGCCTCAGCGTCTGCGCGCGGCGCGCAGGATATCCGGCCAAGGCGCGGCATTGGTGGATTTCAGCGCGGCCTGCCCCCACCAGATGATGTAGTCCACCCCCGAAGAGACCGCCTGCCCCACCATCATGTCGATCTGCGACCGCGACGGCGCCGGGATCATCGCGCGCATAGCCGCCGGCACGTTGGCCTCGAGAAAGCCGCGTTCGTAGAGATCGGTATAGGCAAAGCCCTGCAACACGAGAAGCGTGTCCTTCTGCGGGAAGTTGGCCTTGAGAAAGCCCGCATAGCCCGCGATCGCCTGCTCGGGCGACACGACCGCGCGCTTGCTGCCGGGCGTTGCGATCTTGGCGATCGGCGACGGGACCGGATAGACGTCAAAGCCCACCGCGTCCGCATGGCGCGAATAGCGCACGACCTTTTGCAGATAGCCCTGCACCTTTGCGTCGCTTGAGAATTGCGGCTTGTCGATGACGATCGGGCCGTGGACCATCAGCACGGGCAAGGACGGGTCGATCTGCTTGACCCGGTTGTAAAGCGCCTGCGCCGCGGATTCCGGAATGCCATGCATGGCCGCCTCGTCGTAGTTGGTGACGGCGCCGATGTTGGCGCGCCCCGCGCAGGCGATCAGCTGCGTCAGCGGATCGGCGGCGACGCTTACGCGGTTGATGCGGCCCGGATCGGGATAGAGCAGCTCCGCGGGCATGACCAGCCGCACGCCGGAGGCGCGCAGCGCGGCGAAGGCGGGGGCGTTGCCGCTGCAGGGCGGGGTGAAATCGCTTTCGAACCCGAAGGAACGCGGCGCGGGCACCTCCTGGTACTGGAAGGTCGGAAAGAACATGTCGATCCCGTTGTCGCGCAGATGCCGGAAGATCGCGCCGTAATCGCGCGACGCCGCGATGTTCTTCGGCACGCCCGCCGCGACGAAGTCCGCGGCGCGGGCCGGTCCGGGCGCTGCGAGCGCCACGGCAAGGCCAAGCAGCAGGGCGGCAAGGCGCGTTCGGATCATGCAGTTCGTCCCTCCTTCGGAATGGGCCGGCCAGCGATGGCCGCTGGCGACCGCCCGCTCATGGCTGTCGCCATCACTCCGCCGCATCCGCCAATGGCGCGGCGTCCTGCCTGCGGCCGGGCTTGACATCGGCGGGTTCGCCGAAGGCCTCCACCATCGGCGCCCAGCGAAACGCCTTCAGTATATCGCAAAACTTGCGCGGCACGCCGGGAATGTTCACGTGGTGGCGAAACCGCGCCGCCACGCCGACAGCCGCGCGCGGCTGATCGGGGTCGAATTCCCACGGGTGCAGATAGAAGATCGCCGGCTTTCCCCTCGCGTTGAGGCGGCGCAGGCTGTGGTGAAAGAACGACCGGGGCAGCAAACGGAAGAACCCTCCGCCGGTCGGCACATGCCGGCCGAAGAACCGCCCCGTGGTGATCGGGTATTCGACCAGCCGCCCCGAGCCGGGCCGGAACGGCCCGGACCCGACGTCCAGCCCCGCCCCGTCACGGTGCCCCGCGCTCAGCGAGGAACTGTAGGAATATCCCGCCTCCTCCAGCGCGTCGAAGGCCCACCAGTTCCGGAACCCGATCGAGAACGACGCCGCCCGGTAGCCATGCACCTCGACCCCGGCGGCGTCCTCGAGCGCGCGCTTGGCGGTCGTCACGTCGGCGAGGAAGGCCGCGGGCGTCTGCTCGGACGCGCGGTAATGCTCGAGCCCGTGACTGGCCAGTTCATGCCCGCGCTGCACGATCTCGCGGACAAGGTCCGGCGCCTCGATCGCGACGGAGCCGAGGGTGAAGAAGGTGGCGCGCGTCTCGTGTTCGTCCAGCAGGTCGAGAATCACGGCCGTATTGCGCCGCACCCGCCGTTCGAGCGCGGGCCAGCCGTCGCGGGTGTAGAAGGATTCGAGCGCGTGCGCGTGGTAGTAATCCTCAACGTCGATCGACATGGCGTTGACGACCTGCGTCGGGGCGCGCTCAGTTGACGCGGTCATGGACCTTGTTCCGGATGACGACCAGCGTGTCGCCCGGCCGGACCTCCGCGGTCATCGTCACGGTCCCATCGACCCGTTCGCCATCGCGGTAAATCTCGAAGGAGTAGCTGTCGTCCTCGGCCGACCGCCCGCCCGTGTCCGACCCGTCGAGAAGGGCGTATTCACCGTCGAGCCGCGCCTCGAGCCGGGTAATCGTCTCGGCCATGTTCTGGACCTGGCTGGCGAGCGCCACCTTCCGATCCTCGACAAGGGCGACCAGCTCCTGTTCGTTCTGACGTTCGTCCACCGCCGCCTGGCGTTGCAGGCTTTTGGTCTGGAGCACCTGGCTGCGGGTGATGATCCGCGTGCGCGCCAGCGTGTTCAGACGGTTGACCGGCACGATGCCGCGCTCATGGAGGTCGCGCACCTCTTCGAGCTCCGCGGTGATCGTCTTGAGCAGTTCGTTCTGCGACTCGATCTGTTTCGCGTAGCTTTCGGTTTCCGTGCGCCGCGCCTCGAGCGTGGCCTGCATCTGCGACAGCTTGCGCGCGAAGGCCTGCTTTGCCGTCTCGAACAGCGCCTCTTCGCCGGCAATGATCCGGTCGATGTCGGGGGGTAGCGGATAGCGGCCCGGCTCGGGCGTGTAGGCGAAACTGTCGGCCTCGGCGGCCTCGGCCCGAAGGCGCGCAAGGCGCACGCGCGCGCCGGCGAGTTCGACGATCCCCTCCTCGATCGCCTGCTCTGCGCGCAGGTTGACGACGTTGCGGGTAAAGGCGTCCCCGGTCATCGGCCGGCCCAGCCCGCGCGCCAGCGCCACGGCCTGCATGACGGTCAGCCCCGGCGCAAAGGCGTATTTGTCCGGTTCGCGCACGTCGCCCAGGACGTAGACGGGGCGGTATTCCAGCATCTGGACCGCGACCGAGGGCGACACCACGACCTCGGCGGCCAGCGCGGTCAGCTTCTCCTCGAACGACCGCGGCGTTTCTCCGGCGGCGCGCAGCGCGCCGATCCCAGGCACCGAGATCATCCCGTCGACGCCCACCTTGTAGGCGCCGTTGGCCTCTTCGCGTTCGAGGATGGTTATCTGCAAAACGTCCTCGGGCGCGAGCGCGTAATCCTGCGCAGCCGTAGCTTGCGCGGCGGTCGGGCCGACGCGCCCAAGAAGGCAGATCCAGACCAGGACAGCCAGCGCGAACGAACGCGCCGGGCGATGCCCCGCACCGGGAGGGAAAGAACGATCGATCAAATTGTTTGTCCTTGATAATCAAGTAACAAATTGCAAAACTGAAGTTAGCACATTAGGATTTCTTGCACAACAAGCAATCCAGCCGTAATTTTCTTTCGAATCCGGACATTATTCGCCCGCAGAGTCTCTGAACGCCGCAGTTTTTCGCCCCCCGGGTTCGATGCATTTTCTTCTTGGGAGACACAGTATGGACTTCAACGAGTTGATCGTTCGCTTTGCGTCGACAATCGCGCGGCGCAAGGCGCTTTTCTTCCTGATCTTCATCGTTGTCTTCCTCGGCGCGGTCGGCGGCGCCTATGTCAAGCCGCAGAAGTTCGAATCAAACGCGAAGCTGTTCATCACGCTCCAGACGCCGCGCATCAACAGCACGCATTCCGAAGAGCGCCAGGTCGCCGCGATCCTGCAACCCGAAGAGGTGCTCTCATCGCAGGTCGAATTCATGCAGACCCGCGAGATCACCGAGGAACTGGTGGACACCCTGCCCGAATGGGTCTTCGTCTCCGAGCCCTCGAACAAGTGGTACGTGCGGCTCATCGTCAAGCCGCTGATGGGCGCGTGGGAATTTGTCAAGGGCATGCTGCGCAAGGCCCGGCTGATCGAACCCGAGAATGAGCGCTTCAACCGCATCTCGATGATCGAGAAGAACCTCGACATTTTCCCGGTCCGCAAGGCGATGGTGATCGAGATCGGCTTTACCTCGAAGAATCCCGAAGTTCCGCCGGTGGTCATCAACGAGCTTGTCGCGCTCTACCAGAAACGGGTCGAGGCGCTGCGCGAGAACATCGAGGGCGCGATGCTCTACAGCGCCCGGGCGGAGGAGCTCAGCGCCGAACTCAGGGCCGCCGAACAGGCGCGCACGGACTTCCTGCGCCAGCATGATATCGCGGATTTCGAAACGGAACGGCAGACCCTTCTGGGGCGCATCTCGGTCCAGCGGCTGCGCGCCGACGAGGAGCGGCTGGAGGAACTGATGGCGCTGGAACCCGAATACAACGCCCTCAGCCGCCAGGTGGCGCTGCTGTCGGAATCCTTCCGCATCTATCGCCAGGTCGCCGCCGACCGGCAGACCTTCTTCGAGCGCGACACCAGCGTGATCGCGCAGCTGATCGACCCGCCCAGCGCGATCTACCACCCGCTCAAGCCGGGTCGGCTCGCGCTGGTGCTGATCGGGTTCTTCTTCTCGCTGTTCCTCGCCACGATCGTGGTGCTTGTGACCGAATGGATCGCGCAGGTGCGAGGCCTCTACGGCCGGAAGGAGGTCAAGCCATACCCGCTGACCGAACGGGTCCGGGCGGCCGAATAGCGGAACCGGAGGCGGATGAGCCGGGAAGCGACAACGCGGAGGAGCGGCGATGACTGACGGCGGCGCCTCCTTGGCCGGGCGCGGCGGCAACCCGATCCTGGGGCCGGGATTCGCCGGCCTCTCAGGCTGGGTGCTCGCCGCTTTGCTGCTCGGGGTTTCGGGGCTCTTGGGGATGGCCCTGACCCTTGTCGATCCGGTCAAGATCGGCATTCTCGTCGTCGCGCTGGTCGGCTGCGTGTTTTTCATGCGCATGAGCCTGCACCATCCCGTCGGCACGCTCTGCGCGATCATCTTCGCGCAGGTGACCGTGCCGGTCTATATCCGGCTGCCGATACCGGGCCTGCCCAGCCTGCCGCCGCCCCTGCTGCTGATCGCGGGGCTGAGCGGCGTCCTGCTGTTCCGGCAATTCCTGCACCCGACCCGGGTTCGCACGGGGCGCTACGAACGGTTTCTCTCCACCGCGCTGCTGCTTTATGGCGCGGCGCTTGTCCTGACGCTGCCCGGCAACGAGCATGTCTACGGCGGCTCGGTCAGCATGCTGGTCAAGACCTGGGTGATTCCGACATTCCTGTTCTTCATCCTGCTCTCGACCATCCGGACGCCCGGCCAGCTCGAGCGCGTCCATACCGCCATCCTGATCGCGGCGGTCCTGTCCGGCATGCTGGGCGTCCACGAATTCATCACGCGTGACAATTTCATCGCCACCGCCCTGGCGCCGCGGGTCACCATCGAGGAGGATTTCTTTCTCTGGCTGCTGGCCAACAGCGACAAGTCGCCCCCCTATATCGGCGGCGCGATCTACCGGGTTTACAGCTTCTTCACCCAGCCGCTGGAATACTCCGCCTTCATGGTGATGGCGATGCCCTACCCGGTGCTGAAATTCGTCACCGCCACCACGCCGGGGCAGAGGTTGATCTACGGCGTCGCGGGGCTGATCATCATGGCGGGCTTCGTCGTCTCCTTCTCGCGCGGTCCGACGCTGGCGCTCGTGCTCGTGCTGCTGTTCCTCGCCATCCACGAGCGGCGGGTGCGGCCGTGGCTGCTGGTCGGGTTGGGACTGGCGGTGCTGGCGCTGATCGTCGCGTGGCCCTTCATCGCCGATCAACTGACCGAGCGCGTCTCGGGCAGCAGGAACGTGACGCTGCGCTTTCGGCTGTGGGAGAACGGCATCATCACCTTCCTCGAGAATCCGATCCGGGGCATCGGTTACGGTTCGTACCCCAATTACCACGCGCAATCCATCCACGACCATCAGATCGGGCCGATGTATGAATATCCCTGGCGACACATCGAGAGCGTGACCACGGTCGAGAACATCTACGTCTCGCTCGCCGCGGAAACCGGGCTTCTGGGTCTCGGCGCGTTCTTCCTGCTGCTCGGGGTCTACGCTTACATTTTCCGCAAGGTCATGCGGCTTGGCGATCCGCGCATCCGGCTTCTGGCGCTGACCTCGGCGGGAGCGACGCTTGCGTTCCTGCTGAGCGGCATGACGGTGGCCAACATCATCGGCTACACCATCTCGATCCTGTTCTTCGGCGTCTATATCGCGTCGATCGGCGTGCTGTCGCGGCGCCTGCCGGATCACCCGCACCCATCGCCGGCGGTCCTTGCGCCCTTTGTCAGCACCCGCAGTCCGCGATACCCGCGACCCCGCCCGGCAGACGGGACCGGCTGAATGCTCTTCAATTCCTACAGCTTCTTCTTCCTGTTCCTGCCGGTCGTCTGGATCGCGTATTGCTGGCTGCGACCGCTGGCTAAGGACGCCGGGCCGCTGGTGCTGGTGACGGCCTCGCTGTTCTTCTACGGCTACTGGGACATCCGCTTTGTGCCGCTTTTGCTGCTGTCGATCGGGGTCAACCACCTCATCGCCGGGCGCATGCACGCGAGCGCCCCGGACGCCGCGCAGCGGGCGTGGCTCTGGGCCGGGGTCGTCTTCAACCTCGGGCTGCTGGGGTTCTTCAAATACATGAACTTCTTTTCGGCAATCGCGGAAAGCGTGAGCGGCACGGCGCTGATCGGGTATCACGTCCTGCTGCCGATCGGCATTTCCTTCTTCACCTTCCAGCAGATCACCTATCTCGTGGACATCCGCACACGGGAGGCGCCGCGCTATTCGCTGCTGCACTACACGCTGTTCGTGTCCTTCTTTCCCCAGCTCATCGCCGGCCCCATCGTCCACCACTCCGAGATGATGCCGCAGTTCGACCGCGCGCGCGGCACGGTCTGGACGAGCGTGGCGGCAGGGCTCAGCCTGTTCATCGCGGGGCTGTTCAAGAAGCTGGTGATCGCCGACAACATCGCGCCCTATGTCAGCGCCGTCTTCGCCGCCGCAGACGCCGGCCAGAGCGTGACCTTCGTCGAGACCTGGGCGGCGCTGACCGGTTTCAGCGTGCAGCTCTACTTCGACTTCTCGGGTTATTGCGACATGGCGATCGGGCTGGGGCTGATGTTCGGCATCCGGCTGCCGATCAATTTCGACAGCCCCTACCGGTCGCGCTCCGTGATCGAGTTCTGGCGGCGCTGGCACATCACGCTGGGCCGCTTCATGCGCGCCTATGTCTACAAGCCGCTCGGCGCGAATTCGGGCGGGCTGACGCGGACGCTGGCGAACCTGATGGCGGTGATGCTGATCAGCGGGCTCTGGCACGGCGCGGGCTGGGGCTTCGTGCTCTGGGGGGGGATGATGGGCGTATTCATGTGCTGGAACTACGTCACCGCGCGGTTGCGCCTGGCGCTCGGGCGGGAGGGGCGCGACTGGCTGCCCGCGCCGGTCGCGATCTTCCTGACGTTTGCGGCGCTCACCTTTTCGTGGACGCTGTTCCGGCCGGTGTCGCTTGAGGGCATGGGCGTGATGATGGCGGGCGCGCTCGGGTTCGACGGGCTGAGCCTGCCAGCCGCCTGGGCCGCGTATATGGGCGGGATGGCCGACTTGCTGCGCGCGGCGGGCGCCGATTTCCACGGGCCGGCGCATGTGCCGATCGGCGACTGGGCGCGCGTCGGCGCGCCGATGACGGTGGCGGGCCTCCTCATCATCTTCACCATGCCGAACACCAACCGGATCTTCCTCGTGGCCGCCTCGCCCATGCCGGGCGATCCGCCCGCCGCGCGCATCCCGTGGCGTCCCGGCGCCGCCGCCTTTGCCGCCAGCGCCGCGACCTTCTGTCTTGCGCTGGTCTTCGCCAGCACGATCAGCGAATTCCTCTACTTCCAGTTCTGATGCAGGAGCCGCCCACCCCATACCGTCCGACCCCGCGACAGGAGCGCAACGCCCGGCGCTACCTGGCCGCGCTGGCGCTGTTCATGGCGGTGGCCGGGGTTGTCGTCGCGGCGACCGGCTGGCGGCTCGGGCCGCCGGTGGGGGATCTCACACGGATCAGTGGCCTGTCCGAGCGCGATCACGGCTGGCGCGGCGAGGCGACGGGCTATGTCGAGAACCAATTCACCCCGCTGGGACAGGACGCGCTCATGTCCAACGGGGGCGGGCCGGGCATCGTGGTTTTCGGCGATTCCTTCTCGGCGCCGCAGCCGGGCAACATCAGCTGGCTCAACATCCTGCATGAGCGGACCGGCCACCCCGTGACGCTGGTCGATATCGTCGGCCTGGCGGAAATCCGCGCGTATTTCCAGTCCGAGCAGTTTGCCCAGAATCCGCCCGTCGCCGTCATCATCGAGATGGGCGAGCGCACGGTGTTTCGCCGCGCCAAGCCGCTGTTCGGCGACCCGGACTGCGCCCCGCTCGCGCCGGCGGAGACGATCCCGATGGCGCCGGTAAAGGCGGCGCACCGGAAATGGCGGCAGCGCGACCGCTTCGACAATTTCGACGAACTGATGTCCTGGGGCGCGCTGGCGATCCGGCTGCGTCTCGTCGCCGGGGCGAAGACGCTCGACCTGCCGCTGACGCGCGACGATCTGTTTTCCAGCCGCCGCGCCGACCGCCTGCTGATCTACCGCAGCGACGCCACCCGCCACACCGCCGACGCCATCGCGCCCTGGACCGGCGAGAGCGCCGCCGAGGCCACGATCTGCGCCCTGCGGGAAACGATTCGCGCGGCGCGGGGGCGCGCGCAGGTCTTCGTCACCGTCGCGCCGGACAAGCGCACGATCTATGCCGACTGGACCGCCGCCACGCTGCCTGCGAAGGCCACGGATTTCCTCGGGGCGCTGCCGGGCACGCTGTCCGGGCGCTACATCGACCTTTACACGCCGCTCCACGCCGCCGTGCAAGAGGGGGTGCGCGACGTCTACCTGCCCAACGACACCCATTGGAGCGCGACGGGCCAGGAGATCGTGGCGGGGACGATTCTCGATCGGCTCGCCGGGCGTTGAAAACAGTCTGTTTCCAATGTCTCGGCTCGAATCATTGAGTGTTTTCAAGCAGCCGCGCCTGAACCGCACGACGTTTTAAGTTGACCGAAGGCTGGTTTTTCTGTTAAAAACGTATCTGTTTTTCACTTGTCGTCTTTGTCTTTTGATCGGTTCGCGTCCCGACAATTTCTCGCTTTGTCAGGTCTGATTTATAAATTCTGTCGAGGAAACTGCTTTGAATATCGCCTCTGTCTACATCCCTCGGGGAGCGAGGATCCTTTTCGTTTCCGATGCAACGCTTGCGCTCTGCTACTCGAGTTTGCTGCTGATCGCCGCAGAGACCGGCCGCCGTGCCGCCGGGCCGTGGGCGCCCACGCTTGTCGGCCATGTCGGGACGATGCTGTTCCACGTCGCGCTGATCATGCTCTGCCTCTTCGCGATGGGGCTATACCAGCGGCGCTACATGCGTGGTCGCGCGCTGATCCAGAACATCACCATCGCGGCGGGCATGTCGCTGGTGTTGTGGCTGGTGCTCGACAACCTGATCATGGGGAACCGCACCAGTTTCGTGCGCATCTCCGCGGCGCATTTCGGGCTGTTCGCCCTGATGGGGCTGACGCGGCCGATCGTGTGTTTCTACTGCCGGAACTTCGCGTCCAAACGCCGGCTGGCGCTGGTGGGATCGCCGGCGCTGGCCCAGCATGTCCAGCAGATTACCGACAGCATCACCCCAAGCGAGTTCGTCGTCGTAGCGCATCACCCGATGGATTGCGCCGCGGGGCGCGACGAGATGCCGAAGATGCTGCAATCGCTCCGCGATTCGGCCGAGTATGACGAGATCTACGTCGAGATGGGTTCGGCCGATCTCGATCTGCTGGTCGAAAAGCTGCCCGGCTGCAAGCTGGGCCGCATCTCCCCGCAGACCGCGCCGAGCATCGCGCTCTTCGAGCGTTATGGCAGGTGGATCGAACAGGAGACGGGCGGCCCGCCCGCCCTGCCCTCGCTCAGCGGGACCAACTATCGATTTTTCTGGGTCAAGCGCGTGCTGGAGACGCTGATCGCGGGGTTCGGCGTGTTGCTGGTGCTGCCGGTGATCGTGCTGACGATGATCGCGATCAAGCTCGACGACGGCGGATCGGTCTTCTACCGCCAGACCCGCGTGGGCAAGAACGGGCGGCATTTCTCGGTGCTGAAGTTCCGCTCGATGATCGAGAACGCAGAGACCGACGGCGCGCGATGGGCCAGCGTCGGCGACTGCCGCGTCACCCGGATCGGAGAGTTCCTGCGCAAGTCGCGGATCGATGAGATCCCGCAACTTTTCAACGTGCTCAAGGGCGACATGGCGCTGGTCGGTCCGCGTCCGGAACGCCCCGAATTCGTCGAGCAACTGGCGCGCGACATCCCCGGCTACGAGGGGCGCCACGTGGTGCGCCCCGGCCTGACCGGCTGGGCGCAGATCAGCTATTCCTACGGCTCCTCGCTGGAGGATGCGCGCTGGAAGACGCGCTTTGACTTCTACTACATCAAGAACTGGACGATCTGGCTCGACCTCGCCATCGTTGCCCAGACCGTCCGGGTCGTGCTGCTGGCCGAAGGCTCGCGCTAGGATCGCCGGATGACCGCACAAGCTCTTCTGGTCTCGCGCGCCCGCATTGCGCTCAAGGTGGGGCTGAAACACCTGCTTGCGCCGGTGGGGCTGGTGTTGCGCCACCCGCCGGGGCTGCGGGTGCTGTTCTACCACCGCGTCAACCGCCATCCGTTCCGCGCGCTCGGCCTCGTTTCGCGCGAGATCAGCGTGCCCACACCCGCGTTCGAACGCCAGATGGCGTGGCTGGCGCGCAAGGGCTGGCGCAGCCTGAAACTGGCCGAGGCCGAGGCCATGCTGCGGGGCGACGCGCCGCTCGATCGGAAGGCCGTGCTGATAACCTTCGATGACGGCTATGCAGACAACCTGACAGAAGCCGCGCCGATCCTCGCGCGGCACGGCTTTACCGCCGTGGTCTTTCCGGTGCTGGACATGATCGGCGCCGACAATCGCCGCTGGCCGATGGCCGACCCCGAGGGGCTCGGCGATTTCATGGACGAGTCGCAGCTGCGCGACTGGCTGGCGCGCGGGCACGAGATCGGCTCGCACAGTTGCACTCACCCGATGCTGACCGACCTCGACGACGGCGCCCTGACGCGCGAGCTGCACGAATCGCGGCAAGGGCTGGAGGCTCGGTTCGGGACGGGCGGGGATGCGATCGCCTATCCGGGCGGCGACGTCGATGGGCGCGTGGCCGCCGCCGCGGCCAGGAGCGGCTACGCCCTCGGCTTCACGACGCGCTCGGGACGCAACCCGCCCGGCGCGCCGCTGAACTCGCTTTGCCGCACCGAGGTGTCGGTCTCTGACACCGACCTGATCTTTCGCCTGAAGCTGGCCGGCATGTTCGACTGGCTGGGCGTGCGCGACACGCCCATCTACCGCCGCCTGATGCGCATCGGGCATGACGCGGCCAGCGCGCTTGCCGGTCAACGCCGGGCGACGCAGCGATGACCCCGGCCGCCCGCCCCCGCATCCGTGTCGCGATGCTTGTCACGCGGATGGATATCGGGGGCGTGCCCGATCACGTGATGTCGCTGATCGACGGCTTTTCCGACGATATCCACGTGACGCTGATCTGCGATCACATCCACCCCGCGCATGACGCCGAGGCCCGCGCGCGGGGCGCCGACGTGATCCTGCTTTCGATGCGCCGGATGCCGGGGCTCTTCTCGGACATCCGCACGTTCCTCGCGCTGCGCCGCCTGCTGCGCGGGAGCGATTTCGACATCCTGCACACGCATATGTCCAAGGCGGCGCTGCTCGGCGCGCTGATCGGCGTGTCGACGCCGGGGTTGCGGGTGGTGAACACCGCGCACAACCTCGGCTTCATCGCCATGCCCGCGCGCTGGAAGAAGCTGGTCTTCTGGGTCTATGATCGCATCATCGCCACCATCGGCATCGACGCCACCGTGACGGTGTCGCAAACCGTGGCCGACATCGCCGCGCGCGCGCGGCTGATCCCGCGGGCGCGCCTGCACGTGATCCGCAACGGCATCCGTCTCGCCCCGTTCGACGAGAGGCTGGCCGCGGCCGCGCCCGAGGCCGCCGACCTGCCCGCCGGCGCACCGCTGATCCTGTCGGTCGCGCGGCTGGTCTGGTTCAAGGGGCTCGATACCGCGATCGACGCGATGGCCCTGCTGCGCGAACGCTGCCCCGAGGCGCGGCTGATGCTCGTCGGCGACGGCGAACTGCGCGGGCCGCTTGCCGCGCAGGCGGCGGCGCGCGGGGTCGCCGACCGGGTGATCTTCGCGGGTGAGCGCACCGACGTGCCGGCCCTGCTGAAGGCGGCTGACATCTTCGTACTGCCCTCGGTGTCCGAGGGGCTGCCGATCTCGCTGCTCGAGGCGATGGCCGCGCGCCTGCCCATCGTGGCCACGCGGGTCGGCGGCATCCCCGAACTCGTGCGCGACGGCGTGACCGGCGCACTCGTCGCGCCGGGGGATTCCGCCGGCTTCGCCGCGGCGATTGCCGCCTATCTCGACGATCCCGAGGCAATGCGCGCCGCGGGAAAGGCCGGCCGCGCGCGGCTGATCGCGCAATTCTCGCAGGCCGCGATGGTGGAGCGAACCGAGGCGCTCTACGCCAGCCTGCTTTCGCCCCGCGCCGCACAGGAGCTGCAACATGGCTGACCGCGTCTTCGTGCCCGGTGAGGACGACGCCGCCGTGCTCGGGCTGCGCGCGCGCGTCTGGGGGGCGGATCACCCGCATACCGACCCCGCCTATTTCAAGTGGCTGTTCCGCGACAGCCCCGCCGGAACCGGGACGGGCGTCATCTATGAAAAGGACGGCGCGACGATCGGTTTCGCCGGCATCTGCGCGCGCGAGGCCGTGATGGACGGGCGCAGGTTCCGCATCGCGCACGGGCTGGATTTCATGGTCGACCCCGATGTGTCGGGCGTGCTTTCAGGGCGGGCCGGCGTCAGGATCCTCCAGCGACACGTCCAGGAAGCAGAGAAACAGGGGTTTGACGCCAATCTGAACTATCCCAACGACAACTCGCACCGGATGCTGGTTTCCAAGCGGGTCCGCTACGAACCGGTCCTCGCGCCCGCGCTCTACATACGGCCGATTTCGCCATGGCGCGGGACGGCGGACGGCGCCCCCTCCCTGGCCCGCCGCGTGGCGCTGACGGCGGCGGCGGGCTATGGCCGCCTGCGCGGCATCGGCATTTCGCGCGAGGCGGGGATCGCGGAGATCGACCGGTGCGACGAGCGGTTCGACGCGCTGTGGTCCCGGCTCTGCGCGGACGGACGGCTGCGGTTCTGCCGCGACGCCCGCACGCTTGACTGGCGCTACCGGCAGAACCCGGTCTACCGCTACCGCATCCTGGCGGCCGAGCGCGACGGGGCGCTTGACGGGTATATCGTGACCAGCAAGCGCGAGATCATGGACACCTCCGCCGAACTGGTCTGCGACCTCGCCGTCGCCCATGACGCGCCGGGGACCGCGGCCCGTCTCCTGCGCGCAGCCGCCGGGCGCGCGCGGCGCGACGGGGTTGCGCTTCTCGCCACGCAGGCGCTCTCCGCGGGCCCGACCGCGGCCGCGCTGCGGCGAACGGGGTTCCTGCGCGTGCCCGAGCGGCTCAACCCCAAGCCGTTCCGCATGATCGCAACCGCCTACACCGACGCCGGCAAAGACGCCCTGATCGGCGGCAACTGGTCCTTCGCCTGGGGGGACATGGATGTCGTCTGACCCCGTGGGCCTCACCAATCTTGATTTCCTGCCGCGCTACCGGGAAATCCTGGAAGCCAACCTTCCCGAAGGTTTCACCGAATTCGCGCAGTTCTTCTCGGGGCCGCAGCGGTTGGCGACGCTGGCGGCGATGCTTGCGGCGCATGCCCAGGGGCCGCGGCGGCGGCGCGTGCTGAACGTGGGCAGCGGCCCCTTCGCCACCGAGATATTCGTCGCCGCCCTGCAGGATCAGGATATCCTCGCGCTGGATTACACCCCGGAATTCGCGCCGTTCCATTCGCTCCTCGCGCAAGAGGGGCGCTTGGCGACGACCAGCTTTCGGCAGGCCGACATCCTCACCGCCGATTTCGACGGGCCGCCCTTCGATCTCGTGATCCTCCACGACATCCTTTACGAACCCGCCCTCGATCTCGAGGCGGTGGTGACGAAACTGGCCCCGGTGATAGCGCCCGGCGGGCTGCTCTATATCGATTTCGTCAATGCGCGGACGCGCTGGCTGTGGCGCGCCCTGGGCAAATCCGACCGGTTCCGCCGCTACGATCCCCGCCGGGTGCGCCGGTTCATGCAGGAAGGCGGCTTTGACATAATCGACTGGCGGCCCACCCACCACGCCGGCAGCAGGGCGGTGCAGACCTTTCATCGCACGCTCTGGGCGCTGTTCCGCGCCTCCAACAACTACGCCTTCCTGGCCCGCGCCAAGGGCGGCGAACGATGAGCGAGCATGTCTCGGTCGTCATCCCGAACTGGAACGGGGAACGCTGGTTGCCGACCTGCCTGAACAGCCTCCGGCGGCAGAGCTACGGGGATTTCCGCGTTTACGTGGTCGACAACGGTTCGACGGACGGATCGGTCGCGCTGATGCGGCGCGACTACCCCGAGGTCGAGATCGTGGAGAGCGCGGAGAATCTCGGCTTCGCCGGCGGCATGAATCTCGGCTTCGAAGCGGCGCGCGGCGATCTGCTGGTGGCGCTCAACAACGATGTCGAGACGGATCCCGAATGGCTCGCGACGCTGGTCGCCGCGATGGAGGCCGCGCCCGGCATCGGGCTTGCCGCGTCGCAACTGATGGACTTCGCGGATCGCGAGGTGATCGACTCGCTGGGGGACTGGTTCAACCCCCTGGGCCTGTCGCGCAAGGTCGGCGCGGGGCAGAGGGCGGGCGAACTCGGCGAGCGTCCGGTTCCGATCCAGACGCCCTGTGGCGCCGCCTCGGTCTATCGCCGCGAGCTGCTGGACGAGATCGGCGCCTTCGATGAGGATTTCTTCGCCTACATGGAGGATGTCGATCTCGGGCTGCGCGCGCTCTTTGCGGGCCATGACTGCGTCTTCGTTCCGGGCGCGCGGGTGTATCACATCGGTAGCGCCACCTCGGGTGGGAGCGCGTCGGCCTTCACGATCCGCCAGACCGTGTGCAACACCTACCAGGTGACGTTGAAAAACCTGCCGCTGCCGCTGCTGCCGGTCTGGATCGTGACGACCCTCGGGGTGCATGTCGGCGCGCTGCTGCTGTCCTTCCTGCCGATTGCGCCCCGCTGGCTGTCGCGGAACCGCGCGGCCGTGCTGCGGGGGCTGGGAGCGGCGCTGCGACAGGCGCCCGAAAGCCTGCGAAAACGGCGCGATATGCGCAATTTGCGCCGCCGCGGCTCTGGCGCGTTTCTGCGCAGCATCCAGCAAAGCATGGCGTTCAATCGCAACATCCGCGGGGACCGAGGGCAAACTGCTCTGGCGAAAAACCGGAACCCGGTGTAGTCTGTCCGCATTAAGATTGCATCAAGCAATCGGTGAAATAACAAGAATACGAAGGCACGAGGTAGAGCGCAGTGGCGAATTTGGAAGTTTCCAGTAAGCGAACCCTGAGTTGCCGAGAAGGCAACCGGCTGAAATCAGGCGAAGTTCCGGCATATGGCAGGGAAACGGCTCGCGACGGGAAATGGAGCCGGCGCAGGAGCCTGGCGTTCATCGTCACCGTCAGCGTCGCCTTTTGGGCCGCTCTCGCCTATTTCATCTGGGGCTGAGCGGCTGATCAGTTGCCGAGGTCTATCCGGGTCGTATGGCCCGGAAGGTATTTTTGCGCGCCGAGATAAGCCGCGCCGAAGATTGCAAGCGCGACGATAAGGCGAACGCTGTCCGGCCACCCCGACGACAGCAGATAGAACAGCGCCGCCAGCAGGGATGCGCCCAGCGGGGCCATCACGCTCCGGCGAAGGCCCCTCATGCCGATATAGACCGCCATGATAAATCCGGTCGACAGCACCGCCGCCAGCGCCATGAAGACCGTGAAGCTCAGCGCCGCCCCGGTCAGCCCATAGCGCGACTGCAAGACGCCGTTGAGCCCCAGTTGCAGCACCGCCAGCGCAACCAGCAGCGCCAGCGGTCCGCGCTGGCGCGACGCGCCGAACAGGAAGAACGTGTTGAAAACGAAGATGCAGGCCACCGGGTAGCCGAAGAACAGCAACCGCAGCACGCGGTCGATGCCGACAAACCCCGGTTCGGGCAGGATCAACGGCACGACCGGAGTCAGCAGGAACGCCACGATCGCCGACCCGATGGCCAGCGCCGCGAGGACCTCGAACGCCGAGAAATAGAGCCTTCCCAGCGTTTCGCGGCCCTGCGCGTGCGCCTTGGCGAAACGCGGCGCCATCACCCCGCCCAGGGCCAAAGGCAGCAGCATCCCGGCCTCGACGATCTTGACCGCCATGCCGAAAAGCCCGAGTTCGACCGGCGTGCCGAAATAGCCGAAGACCAGGAATTCCGTCTTGATCGCCAGCAGGATGATCAGTGCGGAGATGAGGTAGGGCAGCGACGCCGGCAGGCTGCGCAGGATTGCGCGCGGGGCCGGCGCGGGGCGAAAGCGCAGCCCGAGCCGGCGCAGCTCCGCCGCGAGGATCGCGCCGTAAAGCAGGTAGGTAAATGCAAAGATCAGCGAGATCGCAACCGCCCCCCCGCCCGCCAGCAGGATCACCCCGCCAAGCGCGAACTGCGCCACCGCCAGCGCGACATGCGCCGTCGAGATCACCGTGAACCGGTGATACGCCTGCACCACGTTCTCAAGCAGCATCGCGGGCGAGGTGAAGAACAGCCCGAGCGCCGAGAATACCGCGATCAGCGTGTACACCAACGGCTGCTCCAACGTCAGCACCCACAGGCAATAAAGCGCGTAGACCAGCGCCGCCGCCGCCATCTTGTAGGGCAAGAGCCGCGCGAGGAACTCCTGCGCCCTGCCGGGATCGCGTGAAATCTCGCGCATGGCGTGGCGCGACAGTCCGAGGTCGATGACGATATCGAGCGTGACGATGATCGTCAGGACGTAGTTCAGCACCCCGAACTCGTCTGTTGGCAGGCTCCGGGCGAGCACCAGGAAATAGATGAAATTGAGCGCCCGCGCCCCCAGTTGCGCCGAGAAGTACACCGCGCTGTCGCGCAACACGAGCCGGTTGGCGCCGCCGCTCCGCCCCTGCTCAGACATGCCTGGCCGCCGCCCTGTCGCGGGTCTCGCGCAGGATGCGCAGCATCTCGGGCGCGGTGTGTTGCAGCGAATATCGCGCCACGGCGCGGTCGCGCCCGCCCGCCGCGAGGCGCGCGCGCAGAGCGTCGTCCCCGATCAGCCGGTCCAGCGCGCCGAACCAGTCATCGGGGCTGTCGGCGAAAAGCCCCGACTCGCCCTCCTCGATGATCTCCCTATTGGCGCCGACCGGGCTGCCGACCGCCGCGACGCCGCTGCTCATGTACTGGATCAGCTTGAAGCCGCATTTGCCGCGGGTTTCCTCGTCGTCGGTCAGCGGCATGATCCCGATGTCGAACTCCGCGATGTCCTGCGGTTCGCGGTCGAGCGACCAGTCGCGGAACTCGATCGGCAATCCCTCCGCGTCAAACGGCGCGCAGCCAATGAAGACCATGCGCAAACGCGGATGCGCGCCGGCCAGCCTGCGGAAGACCGGCATCAAATCGGCCACGTAATGCGACCCGCGCGGCGTGCCGATCCAGCCCAGCGTCACCGCGCCCCCCTTGCGGGGGCGGGGCGCATAGACCTCGTGGTTCACCACCGTGGGCAGGACCTCGATCACGCCGCTTGCGGTGCGCGCCGCGTAATCGGCGAGGTAGCGGCTCCCTGCGATCACGGTGTCCGCGCGGCCGATCACCTTGCCGGTCTTCGTCCAGTCGCGCAGCCGGTCGATGGGGTTGCTGTATGCCAGCGAGGGCGTGTAGATCGCGTCGTCGAAATCAAAGACCAGCGCCCGCCCCCGGCGCGCCAGCGCGTTCTCGACAAAGGGCGGCCCCAGCGCAAAGGCTTCGCGCAGCACGAAAACCACGTCATGCGCCCCAGCCTGCCACACGTCGCGCAGCCGCCGCCCGAGCCCGCCCAGCGTCAGCGCCATCTTCCGCGCCAGGTTGCCGTCGCGGTAAAGCTCGTTCACCTGCGCCGAACTGACGAAGGGGCGGATCGTGCATTCCACGCCGGCGGCCTCGAGATAGGGAATGTACTGGTAGACGCGGAATCGGCTCGACGGTCCCTCGACGGGATGGGGAATCACGAAAAGAACACGCATCTCTGATCCGTTCTCAAATCCCGGGTCACGATCTACGCGGCTCGGTTCGGGTGCGGCGACAATGCTCCACCCTAGCCTATCCGCCTGACAAACCCCAAATGTTTTCGCGATCCGGGATCCAACGCCTGCGCAAAAAAAGACCCCCGGCCGCTTGCGCAGCCGGGGGCCGTCATATTTCGCCACGGGGCTTGACCCGGGGCCATGCAGGGCGAAGGTCACCCCACCAACCGATCAGAGACCGGTGCTCACGTCGATCGTGTTGCCCTCTTCGAGCGTGACATAGGCCTTCTTCACATCGTTGCGCCGGCCGGGGCGACCGCGGAAACGCTTGACCTTGCCCTTGGTGATGGTGGTGTTGACCGCCTTCACCTTCACGCCGAAGAGCGCCTCGACCGCCTCCTTGATCTGCGGCTTGTTGCTGCCGATCGCGACCTCGAAGACGACCGCGCCGTGCTCGGACGACATGGTGGCTTTTTCGGTGACGACCGGCTTGCGGATCACGTCGTAATGTTCTGCTTTCGCGCTCATTTCAACCGAGCCTCCAGTGCTTCGACACCCGCCTTGGTCAGCACGAGCGTGTCGCGCTTGAGGATGTCGTATACGTTCGCGCCCATGCTGGGCAGGACGTCCAGGCCGTCGATATTGGCCGCGGCGCGGGCGAAATCGGCGTTGACCTCGGTCCCGTCGATCACCAGCGCGCGCTTCCAGCCCAGGTCGCGGACCTGGCGCGCCAGCGCGGCGGTCTTGCCGTCGGATGCAGTGCTGTCGATCACCACCAATTCGCCGGCCTTGGCCTTGGCGCTCAGCGCCAGCTTCAGGCCCAGCTTGCGCACCTTCTTGGGCAGGTCATGCGCATGGCTGCGCGGGACCGGCCCCTTGTAGATGCCGCCCTTGCGGAAGATCGGGGCCGAGCGCGCGCCGTGGCGTGCGCCGCCGGTGCCCTTCTGGCGGTAGATCTTCTTGGTCGAGTAGCTGACCTCCGAGCGGGTCTTGACCTTGTGCGTGCCGGCCTGCGCCTTGTTGCGCTGCCAGCGGACGACGCGGTGCAGGATGTCCGCGCGCGGTTCCAGGTCGAAGATGTCCTCGCCCAGGTCGACCGAGCCGGCCTTGCTGCCGTCCAGTTTGATAACGTCGAGTTTCATGTCACTCGCTGTCCTTCTTGTCTTCGCCATCCTCATCGGCCTGGTCGGATTCGATGTCGGCTTCGGCGGCTTTCAGCTGTTCGGCCTCTTGTGCGGCCTGTTCCTCGGCCAGACGCTGCGCCTCGGCCTCAGCTTCCGCGGCGGCCGCGGCTGCGGCTTCCTCGGCGGCCTTTTCGGCGGCGGCGGCGGCGGATTTCAGCGCCGCGGGCAGGATCGCGCTCTCGGGAAACGGCTTCTTGACCGCGTCCTTCACCGTGACCCAGCCGCCCTTGGAGCCGGGAACCGCGCCCTTGACCATGATCAGGCCGCGGGCCGCGTCGGTCTTCACCACCTGCAGGTTCTGCGTGGTGATCCGGGCGGCGCCCATGTGACCGGCCATCTTCTTGCCCTTGAACACCTTGCCCGGGTCCTGGCACTGGCCGGTGGAACCGTGCGAGCGGTGCGAGATCGAAACGCCGTGGGTCATTTCCAGACCCTTGAAGTTGTGACGCTTCATCGCACCGGCAAAGCCCTTGCCGATCGAGGTGCCGCACACGTCGACGAACTGCCCCTCGAAGTAATGGTTGGCGGTGATCTCCTCGCCGACGTCGATCATCGCCTCGGGCGCGACGCGGAATTCCGCGATCTTGCGCTTGGGCTCGACCTTGGCGGCGGCGAAATGGCCGCGCATCGCCTTCGACGTGCGCTTCGCCTTGGCCGTCCCGGCGCCGAGCTGCACGGCCGAATAGCCATGCGTGTCCGGCGTGCGCTGGGCCACGACCTGGAGCTTGTCCAGTTGCAGCACCGTCACGGGCACCTGCTTGCCATCTTCCATGAACAGCCGGGTCATCCCGACCTTCTTTGCGATAATACCAGAGCGCAACATGTGATATGCCCTCCTTATACCGAAATCTGCACGTCGACGCCCGCGGCGAGGTCGAGCTTCATCAGCGCGTCCACGGTCTGCGGCGTCGGGTCGACGATGTCGAGCAGACGCTTGTGGGTGCGGATTTCCCACTGGTCGCGCGACTTCTTGTTCACGTGGGGACCACGCAGAACGGTGAATTTCTCGATCTTGTTGGGCAGCGGAATCGGCCCGCGCACATCGGCGCCGGTGCGTTTCGCGGTGTTGACGATCTCCTGGGTGGAGGCGTCAAGCACGCGGTAGTCGAACGCCTTGAGGCGGATGCGGATGTTCTGGCTGGCTATGGCCATTTGTCAAATCCCTTGTCAGGGTTGAAGCGGAGAGGAAGAGCGGCGGAATTGCCGCCCTTCGTCGCGCCCGAATCTCGTCATGCAGGGCGGGTTTCAAACCCACCTTACCCTTGTCGGCGCCCGGCATGGCTACCGGGCGCTGCGCGGGCGTTTGGCGCCGCGGACGGCGCCAAGCCACCCTTTACTCGATGATCTTCGCGACCACGCCGGCGCCGACGGTGCGGCCGCCTTCGCGGATGGCGAAGCGAAGGCCGTCTTCCATCGCGATCGGCGCGATCAGTTCGACCTCGAACTTCAGGTTGTCGCCCGGCATCACCATCTCCGTGCCCTCGGGCAGCGTCACCGTCCCGGTCACGTCCGTCGTGCGGAAGTAGAACTGCGGACGGTAGTTGGCGAAGAACGGCGTGTGACGGCCGCCCTCGTCCTTGGTCAGGATGTAGGCTTCGGCCTCGAACTTCGTGTGCGGCGTCACCGAGCCCGGCTTGCAGAGAACCTGCCCGCGCTCAACGCCGTCGCGGTCGATGCCGCGCAGCAGCGCGCCGATGTTGTCGCCCGCTTCACCACGGTCCAGCAGCTTGCGGAACATCTCCACACCCGTGCAGGTCGTCTTCTTGGTGTCGCGGATGCCCACGATCTCGATCTCGTCGCCCACGTTGATCACGCCGCGCTCCACACGACCGGTCACCACGGTGCCGCGGCCCGAGATCGAGAACACGTCCTCGACCGGCATCAGGAACGGCTGATCCACGGCGCGCGCCGGGGTCGGGATGTATTCGTCCACCGCTTCCATCAGCGCGCGGATCGAGTTCTCGCCGATCTCGGGGGTCTCGCCGTTCATCGCCGCCAGAGCCGAGCCGCGGATCACCGGCACGTCGTCGCCGGGGAACTCGTAGGAGCTGAGCAGCTCGCGGATCTCCATCTCGACCAGTTCGAGCAGTTCCTCGTCATCCACCTGGTCGACCTTGTTCATGTAGACCACGATGTAGGGGATGCCCACCTGGCGGCCGAGCAGGATGTGCTCGCGCGTCTGCGGCATCGGGCCGTCGGCGGCGTTCACCACCAGGATCGCGCCGTCCATCTGCGCCGCGCCGGTGATCATGTTCTTCACGTAGTCGGCGTGGCCGGGGCAGTCCACATGCGCGTAGTGGCGGTTGTCGGTCTCGTATTCGACATGCGCGGTGCTGATCGTGATCCCGCGGGCCTTCTCCTCGGGCGCGCCGTCGATCTGGTCATAGGCGCGGAAGTCGCCGAAATACTTGGTGATCGCCGCCGTCAGCGTCGTCTTGCCGTGGTCAACGTGACCGATCGTGCCGATGTTCACGTGCGGCTTGCTGCGGTCGAACTTTTCCTTTGCCATGATGGCCTCCTGTCTTCTTCTCTGGGTGGCGGGCTCGCGCCCACCCTACGGGTTGTGGGTAGGGTGGGCATGAGCCCACCACCCGGGTTAGGCGTACTTGGCCTGGATCTCTTCGGAGATGTTCTGCGGCACCGGTTCGTAATGCGAGAACTGCATCGTGAACTGGGCGCGCCCCGAAGACATGGACCGCAACGTGTTGATATAACCGAACATGTTGGCCAGCGGCACGTTGCAGTCGATCGCGATGGCGTTGCCGCGCGGCTCCTGCCCCGAAACCTGGCCCCGGCGCGACGTCAGATCGCCGATGATGCCGCCGGTATATTCCTCCGGCGTGATCACCTCGACCTTCATGATCGGCTCGAGGAGCTTGGCGCCGGCCTTGCGCAGACCTTCGCGCATCCCCATCCGCGCGGCGATTTCGAAGGCCATGACGCTGGAGTCCACATCGTGGAACTTGCCGTCGACCAGCGCCACCTTGAAGTCGATCACCGGGAAGCCGGCCAGCGGACCGGAGTCCATGACTGAACGAATCCCCTTCTCGACGCCCGGAATGTATTCCTTGGGCACCGCGCCGCCGACGATGCGGCTCTCGAAGGAGAAGCCTTCGCCCGGCTCGGTCGGCGAGATGATCATCTTCACCTCGGCAAACTGACCCGACCCACCCGACTGTTTCTTGTGGGTGTAGGTGTGCTCGATCTCGTGGCTGATGGTTTCGCGGTAGGCCACCTGCGGCGCGCCGATATTGGCGTCGACCTTGAATTCGCGTTTCAGGCGATCGACGAGTATGTCGAGGTGAAGCTCGCCCATGCCCTTCATGATCGTCTGACCCGATTCCTGGTCGGTTTCCACGCGGAAGGACGGGTCCTCGGCGGCGAGCCGCGCGAGACCGGCCGACATCTTCTCCTGGTCGCCCTTGGTCTTGGGCTCGACCGCGATCTCGATCACCGGATCCGGGAAGGTCATCGTTTCCAGCACCACCTGGTCCTTCACGTCCGAGAGCGTGTCGCCCGTGGTCGTGTCCTTGAGACCGGCAAGCGCGATGATGTCGCCGGCGAAGGCCTCTTCGATCTCTTCGCGCTGGATCGAGTGCATCATCATCATGCGGCCGATGCGCTCTTTCTTGCCCTTGGTCGTGTTCTGGACCGTGTCGCCCTTCTTGAGCACGCCGGAATAGATCCGCGTGAAGGTGAGCGAGCCGACGAACGGGTCGTTCATGATCTTGAACGCCAGGCCCGAGAAGGGCAGCGAATCGTCCGCGCGGCGCGCGATGTTGCGCGTTTCGGTCTCGTCATCGGGGGCGAAGCCCATGTAGTCGACGACGTCCTTGGGGCTGGGCAGGTAGTCGACAACCGCGTTCAGAAGCGGCTGCACGCCCTTGTTCTTGAACGCGGAACCGCAGAGGATCGGAACGAAGCTGAGCGACAGCGTGCCCTTGCGGATCAGGTCGTGAAGCGTGTCGACGTCGGGCTCTTCGCCTTCGAGATAGGCCTCCATCGCGGCGTCGTCCATCTCGACCGCGTTCTCGATCAGCTTCGCGCGCCACTCCTCGGCGGTCGCCTTCAGGCTGTCACGGATCGGGCCGCGGGTCCAGTTGGCGCCGAGATCCTCGCCCTTCCAGACCCATTCCTCCATCGTGACGAGATCGACGATGCCCTCGAGCTCGTTCTCGGAGCCGATCGGGATCTGGATCGGCGCGGGCGTCGCGCCCGTGCGGTCCTTGATCATCTTCACGCAGTTGAAGAAATCGGCGCCGATCTTGTCCATCTTGTTGACGAAGACGATGCGCGGCACCTTGTAGCGGTCGGCCTGACGCCAGACCGTTTCGGTCTGCGGCTCGACACCGGCGTTGGCGTCCAGCACGGCGACGGCGCCGTCGAGCACGGCGAGGCTACGCTCGACCTCGATGGTGAAGTCGACGTGGCCGGGCGTGTCGATGATGTTCATGCGGAACTTGGTTTCCGACGTGCCATCCTTGGTCGGGTCTTCCTGGCGCTGCCAGAAGGTGGTGGTCGCAGCCGAGGTGATCGTGATGCCACGCTCCTGCTCCTGCTCCATCCAATCCATTGTCGAGGCGCCTTCGTGGGTCTCGCCCATGGCGTGGTTCTTGCCCGTGTAGAACAGGATCCGTTCGCTGCAGGTGGTCTTGCCTGCATCGATATGGGCCATGATGCCGAAGTTGCGGTAGCGTTCGAGAGCGTAGTCGCGTGCCATGGGGCTGCTTCCTCAGAGTATCTGTTTTACCAACGGTAATGGCTGAAGGCTTTGTTAGCCTCGGCCATCTTGTGCGTGTCCTCGCGCTTCTTCACGGCGCTGCCGCGGCTGTTGACCGCATCCAGAAGCTCACCGGCGAGGCGCTCTTCCATCGTGTGTTCGTTGCGCGCGCGGCTGGCGGAGATCAGCCAGCGGATCGCCAGCGCTTCGCGGCGCTCGGGGCGGACCTCGACGGGCACCTGGTAGGTGGCGCCGCCGACCCGGCGCGAGCGGACCTCGACCGAGGGCTTGATGAGGTCGAGCGCCTCGTGGAAGATCTCCACTGGGGCGCGCTTGACCTTGTCCTCGACGCGGGTGAGCGCGTTGTAGACGATGCGCTCGGCGGCGGATTTCTTGCCGTCGATCATCAGGTTGTTCATGAATTTCGTCAGAACCCGGTCGCCATACTTGGCGTCGGGCAGGACTTCGCGTTTTTCGGCTGCGTGACGGCGGGACATCTCTTAAATCCTCTTACTTCGGGCGCTTGGCGCCATATTTCGAACGGCGCTGCTTGCGGTCTTTCACGCCCTGGGTGTCCAGAACGCCGCGCAGGATGTGATAGCGCACGCCGGGAAGGTCCTTGACCCGCCCACCGCGGATCAGCACGACCGAGTGCTCTTGCAGGTTGTGGCTCTCGCCGGGGATGTAGCTGATGACCTCGTAACCGTTGGTCAGGCGCACCTTGGCGACTTTCCGCATGGCCGAGTTCGGCTTCTTCGGCGTGGTGGTGTAGACGCGCGTGCAGACGCCGCGTTTCTGCGGGCACCCCTGGAGGTGCTGCGACTTCTGGGCTCGTACTTTCGGCTGCCGCGGCTTGCGGATCAGCTGTTGGATCGTTGGCATTCCGGTTATTCCCCGTCTCTCAACACATGTGTCTGCACGGGTCGGCCCCATGCGGGTTAATCTCTCAGCGCCGCCGCGCGTCCGCAAAAGCGCAATGACCGCAATCGTTCCCATTCCGAGGTGAACGACGCGGCTGGTTTCCAGAGGATCGGGGCGCCTCAAATTGCCCGGATCTTGACCACTTCAGTTTTGATTTCGACTGTCGGGAGAAGCCCCCTCGGCCGGATGGGGCGCGTATAGGCGGAGTCGGATGGCTTGTCAACAGCCCCGCCGCTGCGGTTTGCGCCCATGCGCGGCCTTGTCCGCGCCATGCGCGGCTGGCATGCTGCGCCGGGGCATCACGCGGGAAGATGGGCGCGATCATGGACGATTCCAAGATGCAGGTGATCGGCCTGTGCCGGTTTTCCTACCCCGCGATCGGCGGCTTCCAGGTCGAGCACGACTCCCCGCGCGACCGCGCCGCGTTCCTGTACGACCCGGTGCGGATGGAGGAACGCTTCGCCACCTTCGAGACGCTGACCCTGCCCTCCCTGCGCGCGCAGACGGACCCCGATTTCACCCTGCTGATCGTCGTCGGCGACGCCATGCCCGAGCCGCTGCTCGCCCGGCTGCTCGACCTGGTCGAGGACATGCCGCAGGCGGTGGTGGCGCCGCGCGCGCCGGGCCGGCACCGCGCCGTGATGCGAGAGGTGATCAACGAGGCGCGCATCGACACCGGCCTGCCCAGCCTGCAATTCCGCATGGATGACGACGACGCCGTGGCCCGCAATTTCGTCGCCGCGTTGCGGCAGGCGGCGCGGGACGTCGCGCCGCTGATCGCGCGGAACCGCCATGTCGGGCTCGATTTCAATCAGGGCCATATCGCGCGGATAACGCCCGAAGGCATTTGCGCGCGCGCCACGGTGGAAACGCTCTGGACCCCCGCGCTCGGCATGGCGGTGGCGCCCGGGGCGTCGCGCGGGATCATGAATTTCAGCCATGCCAAGCTCTCGCGCGTCATGCCGGTGGTCAGCCTGCCGGGACAGGACATGTTCATCCGCGGCCATAACGGTTTCAACGACTCGCGTCAGAAGGACGGGATCAGGCCAGTGCGGCTGCCGCCGCTCGACGCCGCCGGCGAGGCGCAGTTTCGCGACACCTACGCCGTCGACGCGGACCACGTCCGCGCGGTGATGGCCCGCGCCTGAGCCGCGCCGCGCCTCAGCGTGGATGAAGCGGCGGCACGCCGGGTTTCTTCACCAGCCCCAGCCGCGCCTCGCGGTAGAGCGTGAAAACCCCGCTGCCCACCACGATCCCCGCCCCCAGAAGCGTGAGCGGCAGCGGCCAGTCGCCGAACACCGCCCAGCCCAGCAGCAGCGCCCAGATCAGCGAGGCGTAGCGGAACGGCGAGACGAACGCGATCTCGCCCACCCGCATGACCATGATCGCGCTGAGGTAGCCGCCCACCACGAACAGCGCGGCGGCGGCGATCAGCCCGGTCTGGCGCGCGGTCGGCGTCACCCATTCCTCGCCGAGGCTCGCGAGGCCGAAGAAGGTCATGATCACCACCGAGGTCACCAGCGAGACCAGCACCGAGGGCACGTCACGGCCAAGCCGGCGCGTGCACAGATCGCGCACCGTGACGCAACCGACCGAGGCCAGCGCATAAAGCGAGTACACGGTGAAGCCCTCCGCCCCGGGCCGCACGATCAGCATGACGCCGGCGAACCCCGCCATGATCGCCGTCAGCCGCCGCCAGCCCAGCGGTTCGCGATACACCAGCGCCGCGGCGAGGGTGATGGAAAGCGGCGCCACCTGGAGGATCGCGATCACGTTGGCCAGCGGCATGCGGAAGAGCGCGTTGAAAAAGAAGTAGGACGCCCCGATCTCGGCCAGGCAGCGCAGCGCGATCCGCCATTTGTCCGCGCGCGGCACCGCCCGGCGCAGCACGCCCGCGCGCTGCGCGATAACCAGCAGCGCGATACTGGTGAGAACCCCGCGCAGGAACAGGATCTCGTAGATCGGCAGCTCGCCCGCGATCAGCTTGAGGAAGGTGTCGCTGGTGGCGAAGGCCATAACCGACCCGGCCATCAACAGCGCGCCGGTCAGGTTCTCGGAACGTGTCATGCAGGCATTAAAGCCGAACCGGGGAAAGCTGCAATCCGCCGCGGCCGGAAAACGCGAAAGGCCCCGCCGGAGCGGGGCCTTCTGCAACGTGTGTCCGAAGGGGCCGCGACCTATTCGTCGCGGCTCTCGGGGGTGTCGACCAGATTGCCGAACGCATCGTCGCCGACCACGTCGTCCTCGATCGGCGCGGCAAGCGCCGCAGCCGCCTCGGCCTCTTCGCGGCGCGCCTCGATCACGACGTTGTCGCGGCTTTGCGCGATCTTGCGCATCTGCTGCGTGGCGCCGCCCGTGCCCGCCGGGATCAGCCGTCCGACGATCACGTTCTCCTTGAGACCGACCAGCTTGTCGCGCTTGCCCTGCACCGATGCCTCGGTGAGCACGCGGGTCGTCTCCTGGAAGGACGCGGCCGAGATGAAGCTGCGGGTCTGCAACGACGCCTTGGTGATCCCCAGCAGGATCGGTTCGCCCTGCGCGGGGCGCACGCCCTTTTTCAACGCCTTTTCGTTTACGGCGTCGAACTCGGCCTTGTCGACATGTTCGCCTTTGAGCAAGGTCGTCTCACCGCTGTCCTGGATCTCCCATTTCTGGAGCATCTGGCGCACGATGACCTCGATGTGCTTGTCGTTGATCTTCACGCCCTGGAGGCGATAGACGTCCTGCACCTCGTCGATCATGTATTCAGCCAGCGCCTCGACCCCCATGATGGCGAGGATGTCATGCGGCGCCGGGTTGCCGTCCATGATGTAGTCGCCCTTCTGCACGAAGTCGCCTTCCTGCACCGGGATGTGCTTGCCCTTGGGCACCATGTACTCGACCTTGTCCAGGGTCTCGTCGGTGGGTTCGATGCTGACGCGGCGCTTGTTCTTGTAGTCCTTGCCGTAGTGAACATAGCCGTCGATTTCCGCGATGATGGCGTGATCCTTCGGGCGGCGCGCCTCGAAGAGTTCCGCCACCCGCGGCAGACCGCCGGTGATGTCCTTGGTCTTGGCGCCTTCGCGCGGGATGCGCGCGACCACGTCGCCGGCGGTGATGTCGTCGCCGTCCTCGACCGACAGGATCGCGTCCACCGACATCGGGTAGGTCACGGGATTGCCCGCGTCGTTGCGCACCGGCTCTCCGTCCTCTCCGACGATGATGATCTCGGGCTTGAGCTCGTTGCCCTTGGGGGCCGCGCGCCAGTCCATCACGATCTTCTGGGTCATGCCGGTGGCGTCGTCCGTCTCGTCGCGCACGGCCACGCCGGTCACGAGGTCGACGAATTTCGCCTTGCCGGCCTTCTCGGCGATGATCGGCAGCGTGTAGGGATCCCACTCAAAGAGCTTTTCGCCCCGCTCCACCTTCGCGCCTTCCGCGACATGCAGCTTGGTGCCGTAGCCGAGCTTGTGGCTGGCCAGCTCCTGCCCGTTGTCCGACAGGATCTTCAGCTTCATGTTGCGGCCCATGACGAGCGTCTCGCCGCGGGAATTCTCGAGCGTCTGCGCGCTCTCGAACGCGATCTCGCCGCTCTGGCTCGCCTCGAGGAAGGACTGCTGCCCGCCCTGCGCGACGCCGCCGATGTGGAAGGTCCGCATCGTGAGCTGCGTGCCCGGCTCCCCGATCGACTGCGCGGCGATGATGCCCACCGCCTCGCCGGTGTTGACCATCGTGCCGCGGGCAAGGTCGCGCCCGTAGCACATGGCGCAAACGCCATCCTCGGCCTCGCAGGTGAGCGGGCTGCGGATGCGCGCCGAGACGACCAGGGCCTCCTCAAGCGCGTCGGCCATGCGTTCGTCGATCAGTTGCCCCGCCTCGACGATCACCTCGTCGCCGCCCGGGCGCAGGATGTCCTCGGCCGCGACACGGCCCAGCACGCGCTCACCCAGGCTCGAGACGACCTCGCCGTCATTGACGGCCGGCTCCGCGGTGATCGCGCGATCGGTCCCGCAGTCATGCTCGCGCACGATGCAGTCCTGCGCGACGTCCACCAGGCGCCGCGTCAGGTAGCCCGAGTTCGCCGTCTTGAGCGCGGTGTCGGAAAGACCCTTCCGCGCCCCGTGGGTCGAGTTGAAGTATTCAAGAACGGTCAGACCTTCCTTGAAGTTCGAGATGATCGGCGTCTCGATGATGTCGCCGTTGGGCTTGGCCATCAGGCCGCGCATGCCGCCCAGCTGCTTCATCTGCGTGACGGAGCCCCGCGCGCCCGAATGCGCCATCATGTAAACGGAGTTTGGTTCCGCCTCGGCGCCGCCCTCGTCCTGCTTGGCCGCCGAGATCGTGCCCATCATCGCCTCGGTGACCTCGTCGTTGCATTTCGACCAGGCGTCGACAACCTTGTTGTACTTTTCGCCCTGGGTGATCAGGCCGTCCATGTACTGCTGCTCGAACCCTTTGACCTGCTCGCGCGTCTTGCCGACGATGTCCCATTTCTGGTCGGGGATCACCATGTCGTCCTTGCCGAAGGAAATGCCGGCGCGGAACGCCTCGCGGAAGCCCATGGTCATGATCTGGTCGCAGAAGATGACCGATTCCTTCTGACCGCAATAGCGATAGACGGTGTCGATGACCTGCTGCACCTCCTTCTTGCGCAGCAGGCGGTTCACCAGGCTGAAGGGCGCCTTGGCGTTCTTCGGCAGAAGCGCGCCGAGGCGCACGCGGCCCGGCGTGGTCTCGACCCTCTCGAACACCTCGTTGCCCTCGGAATCGATCTGCGGAATCCGCGCGGAGATGCGCGCGTGCAGGTGCACCTCGCCCGCGTCGAGCGCGTGCTGCACCTCGTCGATCGACGCGAACGCCATGCCCTCGCCCTTCATGCCGGTGCGTTCCAGCGTGGTGTAGTAGAGGCCAAGGACCATGTCCTGGGACGGCACGATGATCGGCGCGCCGTTGGCGGGGCTGAGCACGTTGTTGGTGGACATCATCAGCACCCGCGCCTCAAGCTGCGCCTCAAGGCTCAGCGGCACGTGAACGGCCATCTGGTCGCCGTCGAAGTCGGCGTTGAAGGCCGAGCAGACCAGCGGATGAAGCTGGATCGCCTTGCCTTCGATCAGGGTCGGCTCGAACGCCTGGATGCCGAGGCGGTGCAGCGTCGGCGCGCGGTTGAGCATGACGGGATGTTCGCGGATCACCTCGTCGAGGATGTCCCAAACCTCGGGGCGTTCCTTCTCGACCAGCTTCTTGGCCTGCTTGACGGTCGAACTGTAGCCCTTGGCCTCGAGCCGCGAATAGATGAACGGCTTGAACAGTTCGAGCGCCATCTTCTTCGGCAGGCCACACTGGTGCAGCTTCAGTTCCGGCCCGGTCACGATGACCGACCGGCCCGAGAAGTCGACCCGTTTCCCCAGCAGGTTCTGACGGAAGCGGCCCTGCTTGCCCTTGAGCATGTCCGAAAGCGATTTCAGCGGGCGCTTGTTGGCGCCGGTGATGACGCGGCCGCGACGACCGTTGTCGAAAAGCGCGTCGACCGATTCCTGCAGCATCCGCTTTTCGTTGCGCACGATGATGTCGGGCGCGCGCAGCTCGATCAGCCGCTTGAGGCGGTTGTTGCGGTTGATGACCCGGCGATAGAGATCGTTGAGATCCGAGGTCGCGAACCGGCCGCCGTCCAGCGGCACCAGCGGGCGCAGCTCGGGCGGGATCACCGGGATCACGGTCATCACCATCCATTCCGGGCGGTTGCCGGACTCGAGGAAGGATTCCACGACCTTGAGGCGCTTGATGATCTTCTTGGGCTTCAGTTCGCCCGTCGCCTCGGCCAGGTCGGCGCGCAGGTTCTCGGCCTCGGATTCAAGGTCGATCTGGGCGAGCATGTCGCGGATCGCCTCGGCGCCGATATTGGCGGTGAAGGCGTCGATGCCATAGGCATCCTGCGCGTCCATGAATTCCTCTTCCGAGAGCATCTGACCATAGGTCAGGTCCGTCAGCCCCGGCTCGATCACCACGTAGTTCTCGAAGTAAAGCACGCGTTCCAGATCGCGCAGCGTCATGTCGAGCATCAGACCGATGCGCGAGGGCAGCGACTTCAGGAACCAGATATGCGCGCAGGGCGCCGCCAGTTCGATATGGCCCATGCGTTCGCGGCGCACCTTCTGCAGGGTCACCTCGACGCCGCATTTCTCACAGACGACGCCGCGGTATTTCATGCGCTTGTACTTGCCGCAAAGGCATTCATAGTCCTTGACCGGCCCGAAGATGCGCGCGCAGAAAAGGCCGTCACGCTCGGGCTTGAACGTGCGGTAGTTGATCGTCTCGGGCTTCTTGATCTCGCCGTAGGACCAGCTGAGGATGCGCTCGGGGCTGGCCAGGGAAACCTTGATTTCGTCGAACACCTGCGTCGGCGTGACGGGGTTGAACGGGTTGTTTGTCAGTTCCTGGTTCATCTCGTGACCTTTCAGTTAAGGCAATGCGTTGGGGGCGGACCGGGAGTCCTCGCGAAAGCTCCCGGTCCGGAAAATTCGGCGAATTTTCCTATTCTTCCCCCTCCGCATCCAGGAGTTCCATGTTGAGGCCCAGACCGCGGACCTCCTTGACCAGCACGTTGAACGATTCCGGCACGCCGGCCTCGAAGCTGTCCTCGCCCTTGACGATGCTCTCGTAGACCTTGGTGCGGCCGGCCACGTCGTCCGACTTCACGGTCAGCATCTCCTGCAAGGTGTAGGCCGCGCCGTAGGCTTCCAGCGCCCAGACCTCCATCTCGCCGAAGCGCTGGCCGCCGAACTGCGCCTTGCCGCCCAGCGGCTGCTGGGTGACGAGGCTGTAAGGCCCGGTCGAGCGCGCGTGGATCTTGTCGTCGACAAGGTGGTGCAGCTTCAGCAGGTACTTCATACCCACCGTGACGGGGCGCGCGAACTGTTCGCCCGTGCGGCCGTCATAGAGGATCGACTGCCCCGAGGTGTCGAAGCCCGCGCGTTCCAGCGCGTCGTTGACATCCGCCTCCTTGGCGCCGTCAAAGACCGGCGTCGCGATCGGCACGCCCTTCGTCACGTTGCCCGCGGCCTCGATCAGCTGGTCCTCGCCCATGTCCTCGATGCCCTCTTCGTAGACATCATCGCCATAGGCCAGGCGCATCGCCTCCTTCACCGGGGTGAGATCGCCGTTGCGGCGATAGTCCTGCAAGGCTTCGTCGATCTTGATGCCGAAGCCGCGCGCGGCCCAGCCCATGTGCGTCTCGAGGATCTGACCGACGTTCATGCGCGACGGCACGCCCAGCGGGTTGAGGCAGAAGTCGACCGGCGTGCCGTCGGCGAGGAACGGCATGTCCTCCATCGGCACCACCTTGGAGATCACGCCCTTGTTGCCGTGACGGCCGGCCATCTTGTCGCCCGGCTGCAGCTTGCGCTTCACCGCGATGAAGACCTTGACCATCTTCATGACGCCCGGCGGCAGGTCGTCGCCGCGGCGGACCTTCTCGACCTTGTCCTCGAACCGCGCGTCGAGTGCGCGTTTCTGCGCTTCGTATTGCGCGTTCAGCGCCTCCACGATCTGTGCGTCGGCCTCGTCCTTGAGCGCCAGTTGCCACCACTGGCCCTTGGAGAGCGATTCAAGCAGGTCCTCGGTGATTTCCGAGTTCGCCTTGACGCCCTTCGGCCCCTTCACGGCGGTCTTGCCGAGGATCATCGAGCGCAGCCGCGCGTAGATGTTGCGATCCAGGATCGCCAGCTCGTCGTCGCGGTCACGCGCAAGGCGTTCGACCTCTTCGCGCTCGATCTGGAGCGCGCGCTCGTCCTTCTCGACGCCGTGGCGGTTGAACACGCGGACCTCGACCACCGTGCCGAAATCGCCCGGCTTGACGCGCAAGCTGGTGTCGCGCACGTCGCTGGCCTTCTCGCCGAAGATGGCGCGGAGGAGCTTTTCCTCCGGCGTCATCGGGCTTTCACCCTTGGGCGTGATCTTGCCCACCAGGATATCGCCCGGCTCCACGTCGGCGCCGATATAGACGATGCCCGCTTCGTCGAGGTTGCGAAGCGCCTCTTCGCCCACGTTGGGAATGTCGCGGGTGATTTCCTCGGGGCCGAGCTTCGTGTCGCGCGCGGCGACCTCGAATTCCTCGATATGCACGGAGGTGAACACGTCGTCGCGCGACATGCGTTCCGAGATCAGGATCGAGTCCTCGAAGTTGTAGCCGTTCCACGGCATGAAGGCGACGGTGACGTTCCGGCCCACGGCCAGTTCGCCCATGTCGGTGGCGGGGCCGTCGGCGATCACCTCGCCCTTGCCCACGGTGTCGCCCACCTTGACCAGAGGCCGCTGGTTGATGCAGCTGTTCTGGTTGCTTCGCTGGAACTTGCGCAGGCGGTAGATATCCACGCCCGGATCGCCCGGCTCCATGTCCTCGGTCGCGCGCACGACGATCCGCTGGGCGTCGACCTGGTCGATGACGCCGGCGCGTTTCGCCATGATCGCCGCGCCCGAATCGCGGGCGACGACGCCCTCGATGCCGGTGCCCACGAGCGGCGCCTCGGCCTGCAGGAGCGGCAGCGCCTGGCGCATCATGTTCGAGCCCATCAGCGCGCGGTTCGCGTCGTCGTTTTCCAGGAACGGAATGAGCGACGCGGCGACCGAAACGAGCTGTTTCGGGCTGACGTCGATCAGGTCCACGGCCTCGACCGGCGCGAGCGTGTATTCGCCCGACTGGCGGGTGTTCACCATCTCGTTGGTGAACTTGCCCGCATCGTCCAGCGTCGCGTTGGCCTGCGCGACGACGTGGCGCTGTTCCTCGGTCGCGGACATGTATTGCACTTCGTCCGTCACCTGCGCGTCCACCACCTTGCGGTAGGGCGTTTCGATGAAGCCGTACTTGTTCACCCGCGCGAATGTGGCGAGCGAGTTGATGAGACCGATATTCGGCCCTTCCGGCGTCTCGATCGGGCACATGCGGCCGTAATGCGTCGGGTGCACGTCGCGCACCTCGAAGCCGGCGCGTTCGCGGGTCAGACCGCCCGGCCCGAGCGCCGAGAGGCGGCGCTTGTGCGTCACTTCCGAAAGCGGGTTGGTCTGGTCCATGAACTGCGAAAGCTGGCTCGAGCCGAAGAATTCGCGCACGGCGGCGGCGGCCGGTTTCGCGTTGATGAGGTCCTGCGGCATGACCGTGTCGATCTCGACGCTGGACATGCGCTCCTTGATCGCGCGCTCCATCCGCAGAAGGCCGACGCGGTACTGGTTCTCCATCAGCTCGCCGACCGAGCGCACCCGGCGGTTGCCGAGGTGGTCGATATCGTCGATGTCGCCCTTGCCGTCGCGCAGCTCAACCAGCGCCTTGACGCAGGCGACGATGTCCTCGCGGTCCAGCGTGCGCTGCGTGTCCGGCTTGTCGAGCGCGAGACGCATGTTCATCTTGACCCGGCCGACGGCCGAGAGGTCGTAACGTTCGGAATCGAAGAACAGCGTGTCGAACAGCGCCGATGCGGCCTCTTCTGTGGGCGGCTCGCCGGGGCGCATGACGCGGTAGATGTCCATGAGCGCGGTTTCGCGGTTCATGTTCTTGTCCATCGCCATCGTGTTGCGCATGTAGGGGCCGACATTGATGTTATCGATGTCGAGCACCGGGATCTCGGTGATGCCCGCGTCCAGCAGCTCTTGCAGAGAGCCGCCGGTCACCTCGCCGTCCTTGTCGAATTCAAGCGTCAGTTCGTCGCCCGCTTCGACATAGATCGCGCCGGTTTCCTCGTTGATGATATCCTTGGCGGCGAACTTGCCCAGGATATGCTCGTAGGGCACGAGCAGGTCGGTCACCTTGCCCTCGTCGATCAGCTTCTTGACCGCGCGCGGCGTGACCTTCTTGCCGGCCTCGGCGATCACCTCGCCGGTATCGGCGTCCACGAGGTCATAGGTCGGGCGCGTGCCGCGCACCCGCTCGGGAAAGAACTTGGTGACCCAGCCGAGATTGGTCTTGCCCTTTTTCTTGAGCGTGTAAGTGACCGTATCGTAATAGGCATCCATGATGCCTTCCTGGTCCATCCCCAGCGCATAGAGAAGCGTCGTCACCGGCAGCTTGCGGCGGCGGTCGATGCGCGCAAAGACGATGTCCTTGGCGTCGAATTCGAAATCGAGCCACGACCCGCGATAGGGGATGATCCGGCAGGCGAAGAGCAGCTTGCCTGAGCTGTGCGTCTTGCCTTTGTCATGGTCGAAGAACACGCCGGGAGAGCGGTGCATCTGCGAGACGATCACGCGCTCGGTGCCGTTCACGATGAACGTGCCGTTGGGCGTCATCAACGGCATGTCGCCCATGAAGACGTCCTGCTCCTTGATGTCCTTCACCGATTTCGCGCCGGTATCCTCGTCGATATCGAACACGATCAGGCGCAGCGTGACCTTCAGCGGGGCACTGTAGGTCATGTCGCGCTGCATGCATTCCTCGACGTCGTATTTCGGCTTTTCCAGCTCGTAATCGACGAATTCGATGACGGAGGTCTCGTTGAAATCCGAGATCGGAAAGACCGACTGGAAGACACCCTTGATGCCCTCGCCGTCCATCGGCGTATCCTGGTCGCCGGAGTTCAGGAACAGATCGTAAGAGGATTTCTGAACCTCGATGAGGTTCGGCATTTCAAGGACTTCGCGGATTTTGCCGAAATACTTGCGCAAGCGCTTCTGGCCAAGGAAGGTCTGAGCCATGTGACATGTCACCTTTCGTTTCTCACCGGTCGCGCGCGCTGTCGGGCCCCAGCCGCGCGGCCATTTGAGACGGCGTGTTCCGATCCATTCATGGCCCGTGTCCCACCACGGGCCTCCCGATCGCGAACCTCGCCTGGGAAAAACCCCGCCCATGCCGGGGGTCTCTCCAAGACGGGTTCGGCAGGACCCGGAAAATGCCGGGTCCTGCCACCTTCGTGTCGCGGACGGGCCGCGATTACTTCAGTTCGACTTCGGCGCCGGCTGCTTCCAGCTTGCCCTTGATCTCTTCGGCTTCGTCCTTGGAGACCTGCTCCTTGACGGCCTTGCCGCCGGCTTCGACCAGGTCCTTGGCTTCCTTGAGGCCAAGACCCGTGATCGCGCGGACTTCCTTGATCACGTTGATCTTGGATGCGCCTGCCGATTTCAGGATGACGTCGAATTCGGTCTGTTCTTCGGCCGCGTCGCCGCCGCCGTCGCCTGCAGGACCAGCCATCATCACCGCGCCGCCTGCGGCGGGCTCGATGTCGTATTCGTCCTTCAGGATGGTTTTCAGTTCTTGTGCTTCGAGCAGCGTCAGGTTGACGATCTCTTCTGCCAGCTTTTTCAGATCAGCCATTTTCTCATGCTTTCCGTTTAGATGTGTTCCAACGTCGGGTTTTCAACCCACTTGCCGGATCGTTCCAGTTGCTTATGCCGCTTCGGCCTTCTCTTCGATGGTCGAAAGGATGCTCGCGATGTTGCTTGCAGGCGCGCCGATGGCCCCGGCGATGTTCGAAGCAGGTGCGCCGATGCAGCCCACGATCGACGCGATGAGTTCATCGCGCGAGGGCATTTTCGACACGGCCTCGACACCGGCCTGGTCCAGAGCGTTCTCACCCATTGCGCCGCCAAGGATCTGGTACTTGTTGTTATCCTTGGCAAACCCCTGGGACACCTTGGCCGCGGCCACGGGATCCTCGGAATAGGTCAGAACGGTCATGCCCGTGAGGTATTCTGCAATGCTTGCGCACGGCTTGCCCTCGAGGGCGATCTTGGCGAGCTTGTTCTTGGCAACGCGAACAGATGCATCGGCCTCGCGCGCACGCGCGCGAAGATCCTGCATCTCCACAACTGTCAGACCCGTGTAGTGGGCAACCACCACGACGCCAGAGCTTTCGAAGATCTGGCCGAGTTCCTCGACCACTTTCTCTTTCTGGGCTCTATCCACAGTTTCACTCCAAATTTGGGGGTTTCCCCCCGGCTCAGTAGAGGGTGTGACGGATGTCACGCCCGTTTCGGGTCCAATTTCAGGGTCCCGAGCCGAAGATCACCCGAAGGCGGCGCCTTCGTCCGGAAATCTCATCTCGTTCCCCATCTCGGGAAGGAATTATTCAAGGGGCGTCGCCCCCGGAACCCTCCGTCTCGGACAGGACAGGGCCGGTGTTCTGGCCCTGCCATCCCCGGCGGACATGGCGCCCGCCGGAAATCTCTTGATCGCCGCGCTCAGCCTGCTGCGGAGGCGTCGGCGACGTCGATGCTCACGCCCGGCCCCATCGTCGAGGTCAGGCTGATGCGCTTCAGATACGATCCCTTGGCGCCGGCCGGCTTGGCCTTGGCCACCGCGTCGATGAAGGCGCGCACGTTCTCGATCAGCTTGGCCTCGTCGAAGGACGCCTTGCCGACGCCCGCGTGGACGACGCCGGCCTTCTCGGCCTTGAACTGCACCTGGCCGCCCTTGGCCGCCTTCACGGCCTCCGCCACATCCATGGTCACGGTGCCGACCTTGGGGTTCGGCATCAGGTTGCGCGGGCCCAGGACCTTGCCCAGGCGGCCGACGATCGGCATCATGTCCGGCGTGGCGATGCAGCGGTCAAAGTTGATCTCGCCGCCCTGGATGGTCTCCATCAGGTCTTCGGCGCCCACGATGTCGGCGCCGGCGGCCTCGGCCTCCTCGGCCTTGGGGCCGCGGGCGAAGACGGCGACGCGCACGGTCTTGCCGGTGCCGTTGGGCAGGCCGACGACGCCGCGCACCATCTGGTCGGCGTGGCGCGGATCGACCCCGAGGTTCATCGCGATCTCGATGGTCTCGTCGAACTTGGCGTTGGCGTTCGCCTTGACCAGCTTGACCGCGTCCTCGACGCTGAGGTTGCTCTTGCCGTCGAAGGCTTCGCGCGCGGCGCGGATGCGTTTTCCGGGTTTTGCCATCTTACTTCACCTCGATGCCCATGCTGCGCGCGGAACCGACGATGATCTTCATCGCGGATTCGACGTCATTTGCGTTCAGATCCTTCCACTTGGCCTCGGCGATCTCGCGGACCTGCTTGACGCTGACCGAGCCGGCGGTCTCGCGGCCCGGGGTCTTGCCGCCCGATTTCAGCTTGGCCGCCTTCTTGAGATAGTAGGCCGCCGGGGGCGTCTTGATCTCCATCTCGAAGGACTTGTCCTGGTAATAGGTGATCACGGTCGGGCACGGCGCGCCAGGCTCCATGTCCTGCGTCTTGGCGTTGAACGCCTTGCAGAATTCCATGATGTTGATGCCGCGCTGCCCCAGCGCGGGGCCGACGGGCGGGCTGGGATTGGCTTGCCCGGCTTTCACCTGGAGCTTCATCGTGCCAGCGAGTTTCTTGGCCATTGGCCTTCTCCTGTCTTAACAACGGCTTCGGGGCGCGCCCCTCTGCCACTCGGTTGTCGTGGTCCGGTCCGGGCACCGCGGCCCCCTCGCCTTCCACATCATGCCCGCGACCGCGGGCTGCGGACGCCGGACCGAAGCCCGGGCCGCGCGCTTCACGCCTGCTTGGTGACCTGCGTGTATTCCAGTTCGACCGGCGTCTGCCGCCCGAAGATCGACACCGACACCTTGAGGCGCTGGTTGTCGTCGTCCACTTCCTCGACCATGCCGTCGAAATCCTCGAACGGGCCGTCGTTGACCTTGACCTTCTCGCCGACCTCGAAATGGATGAGCGTGCGCGGGCTTTCCTCGCCCTCCTGCACGCGACCCAGGATCGCCTGAACCTCGGCGTCGCGCATCGGCATGGGACGGCCCTGCGGCCCGAGGAAGCCGGTCACCCGGTTGATCGAGTTGATGAGGTGATAGCCCTTGTCCGACATCTCCATGTGAACCAGCACGTAGCCCGGCATGAAGCGGCGCTCGGCGGTCACCTTCTTGCCGCGGCGCACCTCGATCACCTCTTCGGTGGGGACGAGAACCTCGTCGATATCGTCCTCGAGACCCTGCTCGGCGACGGATGTCCTGATCTGCTCGGCGATCTTCTTCTCGAAGTTCGAGAGGACGCTCACCGAGTACCACCGCTTTGCCATGCCGACCCAATTCCTCGTCTCGACCGGCCAAATGCCGGTAATTCCAGTCTTTTATCCGGCGCCCGATCAAAGCGCCCTGAACAAAAAGCGGCGCGCAACCCGAATCGCCGCGCGCCCTGTTCATGTGATGAGCAGCCGCTTACCGCGCATTCCGGGACGTTTCAAGGGGGCGCGCGCAGTTTCCGACGTATCGGCGGCGTCCCCCGCCCCGCGGCGGCGCGCCGTTCAGCCGAAGAAGCCCAGGATGGCCTGCAAACCGCTGCGGATCCCCAGATCGACCAGCGCAAAGAAGACCGCCGTGAGCGCCGCCATGATGAACACCATGACCGTGGTGAGGAAAACCTCGCGCCGGGTGGGCCAGACAACCTTGCTGACCTCGGCGCGGGTCTGCTGGATGAACTGGAGCGGATTGGTGCGTGCCATGCGTTGCCTACTCTCGATGCCTGTTCGGAGCGGACGGGGCCGCGTCGGCCCCTGCCCGTCTGCGCGACATACGCGCCGCGCCGTCCGAATTCAAGGGGTCTGGGGCGCGTCGTCCTTGCGGCCGCGGAGCTCGGCCGAAAGCCGGTCGAACGGATCGGGCCGTCCGGCAAAGGCGTCGGGGTTCAGGTTCTCGCGGCTGAAGTCCGGCAGGTAGAGCCCCGCCGTCCAGCGTTCCGGCAGCCGGTCGAGAATCGCATCGAGCCGCAGCGCGCCGCGATCGAGCGTCGCGCGCAGACGCTCCGCCCGCTGCGGCCAGCGCGCGTCGAGCCAACGGTAGAAGCCAAGGCACGCCGATGACGCGCCGTCATGGCCGGCGAGGATGAAGACCACCAGACCCAGCCAGAACAGGGCCAGCAGAACCAGCGGAACGAACCAGGGCCAGAAATAGAGCAGGCTGACCAGAAGCCCCCCGAGCGCGATGCGCCGCAGCCTGCGCCGGGCGCGCACGCGCTCGGTCCGGGGGGGCGCCTTGGCGACGGGCGCCTCCTCCTCGGGTATCTCGACAGGCGCCCCGGCGTAATTCTCGACCCGCGTAAGGCAGGCGAGGTCGTCGTCCGTGACATCGCTGTCCGCCCTGCGGCGACGTTCGGGCGCCGGCGGCGGCGGCGCGACGGCCTCCGCCTCCGCGGCCTTGCGGTTCGCGGCGAGCGTGTCTGCGATGATCGCGTCGACCTCCTCGTCCGAGAGCGTGATGCCCGGCGACTCGAGCGGATCGAGTTGCAGGCCAAAGCGCAGGGCGCGCCGATCCGCATCCCGCATCAAAATGTCATTCAAGCCAGACATGGCAGCCCAACTTCCCGTGTGACGCCCCCACGCACACCCGGTCCGCCCGCAGGCCGGGACCGATTGCATTATTTCTACGGCGCGATTCTGGCGAAATTAAGGCAGACTTGTCCAAGTCGAGGCAATCGCGCGGAAATTCGTCGAAAACGTGGCGGCTGTCCTGCGTCAATCGCGACACATGACGCCCCCGGCCGGTCAGGGGCGGCTTCGGCGAGAGTATTTGAAGCAAGAAGCAGCGGGGCGTGGCAGGGGCAGCAGGGTTCGAACCCGCGACCTACGGTTTTGGAGACCGTCGCTCTACCAACTGAGCTATACCCCTTCACGCGGCTCGGGGATTAAGCCAACTCGGGCGGCGGCGCAAGGGGCGATTGGAGATATCGGCCCCCGAATACGAAGAAGGGCGCCTTCCGGATGGAAAGGCGCCCTGGTCCTGTCTCTGCCCCCGGTGCCGACCGGGCTCTCGTCATTTGCCCTTGGCGAACGACCGCCACCCCGCGCACACGGGCGACATCGCTAGTGCGATGTCACTCGATGATCTTCGCGACCACGCCGGCGCCGACGGTGCGGCCGCCTTCGCGGATGGCGAAGCGCAGGCCGTCTTCCATCGCGATCGGCGCGATCAGCTCCACCTCGAACTTCAGGTTGTCGCCCGGCATCACCATCTCCGTGCCCTCGGGCAGCGTCACCGTCCCGGTCACGTCCGTCGTGCGGAAGTAGAACTGCGGGCGGTAGTTGGCGAAGAACGGCGTGTGACGGCCGCCCTCGTCCTTGGTCAGGATGTAGGCTTCGGCCTCGAACTTCGTGTGCGGCGTCACCGAACCCGGCTTGCACAGCACCTGCCCGCGCTCCACGCCGTCGCGGTCGATGCCGCGCAGCAGCGCGCCGATGTTGTCGCCCGCTTCACCACGGTCCAGCAGCTTGCGGAACATCTCCACGCCCGTGCAGGTCGTCTTCTTGGTGTCGCGGATGCCCACGATCTCGATCTCGTCGCCCACGTTGATCACGCCGCGCTCGACACGGCCGGTCACAACCGTGCCGCGGCCCGAGATCGAGAACACGTCCTCGACCGGCATCAGGAACGGCTGATCCACGGCGCGCGCCGGGGTCGGGATGTATTCGTCCACCGCTTCCATCAGCGCGCGGATCGAGTTCTCGCCGATCTCGGGGGTCTCGCCGTTCATCGCCGCCAGAGCCGAGCCGCGGATCACCGGCACGTCGTCGCCGGGGAACTCGTAGGAGCTGAGCAGCTCGCGGATCTCCATCTCGACCAGCTCGAGCAGTTCCTCGTCATCCACCTGGTCGACCTTGTTCATGTAGACCACGATGTAGGGGATGCCCACCTGGCGGCCGAGCAGGATGTGCTCGCGCGTCTGCGGCATCGGGCCGTCGGCGGCGTTCACCACCAGGATCGCGCCGTCCATTTGCGCCGCGCCGGTGATCATGTTCTTCACGTAGTCGGCGTGGCCGGGGCAGTCCACGTGCGCGTAGTGGCGGTTGTCGGTCTCGTACTCGACATGCGCGGTGCTGATCGTGATCCCGCGGGCCTTCTCCTCGGGCGCGCCGTCGATCTGGTCATAGGCGCGGAAGTCGCCGAAATACTTGGTGATCGCCGCCGTCAGCGTCGTCTTGCCGTGGTCAACGTGACCGATCGTGCCGATGTTCACGTGCGGCTTGCTGCGGTCGAACTTTTCCTTTGCCATGGTGCTGGCTCCTCTTCTCTGTCAGGGTGGTGGGGACAGACCCCACCCTACGGGTGCTGGGCAGGGCGGGGATCACCCCCGCCACCCGGGCGCTTGGCGCGCCGTTTATTGCGCCGTGCGGCAAAAATCAAGCGTTTCCGAATGCCTCTCAGCCGTCCTCCTCGGGCGTCGCGGCAGGGGCCGTTTCGGGTCTGGCGCGGGCGCGGACGGCCTTGGGCGTGGGGCCGCCGAACCACTTCTTCGCGTGCATCTCGCGCACCATCCAGTTCTGGATCAGCTTGGCCGCGTTGCGGCTGAGGTTGCGCATCTGCACCTCCTTGGACTGGGTGAGCCCGGAGCCGAGGATCGTATTGCCGGAAATCGTCTCCACGACGGTGATCTGCTCGGGCTCTTCGTTCAGCTTCTTGCCGGCTGCGTCGTCCCAGACGGTCACGTTGATGATAAGCGCGGATTTCGGGGACGCGACCACCGGCACGCCCGGCACCGCCAGCACGTAGCCCTCGACCGACGCCGCGATGTGATAGAACCTGTCGCCGTCATAGCGGCGGAACCGCTCGTCGATGGCGGCCTTCATCGACGCGATCCATTCTTCCTTGCTGGCGTCGCGCGAAGCCGGCCCCTTGGTCAGGTTGGGAGCGACGACCACGTCATGCCCGAGCTTGAAATCGCCAAGGTCGACCGGCGCGCGGTCGAGATCGTCCGGGTTGGTGCAGCCCCCCAGCACCGCGAGCAGCGCGAACAGGGCCAACAGGCGCGTGAACAGGGATCGGGTCATGGGACATCCTCGCAGCAAAGACTCCCTGCGGATACAAGAGCGGCGCGGCGCGCGCAATGCGCGCCGCCCGATTTGTCCGCGCAGGCGCGGGCGGCTATATCTGGACCACCAGGAGCCGGAGCCCCAGATGCGCAGCGATAGTCCCGTTCACGTCCCCCTCGTTACCCGCCCCATGGGCGTTCTGGCGAGCCTCGGCGCCGCGCGGCGCAACGTGCTCAGCATCATTCCCGAACTCGCCACCCGGCAGCCGATGGTCTCGGGGCGCACCGGCAAGCGGTGGCACATGGTGATGGATCCCGACGCGCTGCGCCGGGTGCTGCTCGAGGAGATCGAGAACTACCCCAAGTCGCTGGTGACGAAAAACCTGCTGAAGCCGGCCATCGGCGAATCGCTCTTCATCGCGGAGGGCGCACATTGGCGCTGGCAGCGGCGCGCGGCAGCGCCGGCGTTCTCGCACCGCAACGTGATGAACCTCGCGCCGATCATGTCCGCCGCCGCCACCCGCAGCGCCGAGCGCATCGCCGCCGCCGGGCCGCGCGCGGTGGACGTCGCCGCCGACATGGTGCGCACCACCTTCGACGTGATCGCCGACGTCACCTTTTCCGGCGACGGCAGTTTCGACGCGGACGCCGTGCACAACGCCATCGACGCCTATATCGCGGAGGCGGGCAAGATATCGCTCTTCGACATCCTCGGCTTTCCCGACTGGGTGCCGCGCCCGGGCCGCATCATGTCGGGCGCGGCGTTGCGTCAGATGAAGTCCATCGCCGACGAGGCCGTGGAGGCGCGCCGCGCGCGCGGTCCCGAGGGCGTGCCGGACCTGCTCGACCTGCTGCTGGCGGGCGAAGACCCCGAGACAAAGCGCAGCATGAACACCGCCGAGTTGTGCGACAACCTGCTGACCTTCATCGTCGCCGGGCACGAGACGACCGCGCTCACCCTGGCGTGGTCGCTCTATCTCTGCGCCTTCGACCCCGACGTGCAGGACCGTGCGCGCGCAGAGGCGCAATCGGTGTTGCAGGGGCGCGCCGCCACCGGCGAGGACGTGGCGAACCTGCCCTTCATCCGCCAGATCGCGGACGAGGCGCTGCGCCTCTATCCGCCCGCGGCGATGGTGTCGCGCACCGCGCGCAAGGCCGATACCCTTTGCGGGCGCGAGGTGCGCGCGGGCGATACAGTCATCCTGCCGATCTACGCGCTGCACCGGCATCATCAGCTCTGGGACGATCCGGACGCGTTCCGCCCCGACCGCTTTGCCGATCGCAAGGCGATCCGGCGCTATACATACCTGCCTTTCGGCGACGGGCCGCGCGTCTGCATCGGCGCCAGTTTCGCCATGCAGGAGGCGGTGATCGTGCTGGCGACGCTCTTGTCGCGCTTCCGCTTCACCCCGGTGGCGGGCCGCGATCCCGAACCCGTGATGATCCTCACGCTACGCCCCGAAGGCGGCGTGTGGTTGCAGGCCGAACCGGCGACGCGGCCCGAATGACGCCCCCCTGCCCCCGAATGTCGCGCCGCGGCGCAATCGCTGTTATCATGCCGCCCGACAGGGCATGATCTGCCCGCGTCGCTCTGAAAGAGGGAACGAATGGTCCTGAATCCCCGCGTCAGCGCCCAGCCCGGCCGCAGCGAAGATAGCACGAACACGATCATAATTCTGAGGTTACCCTCCGATTCCTCCATCCAGCTTACACATTACCGCGCATCTCACGAGTCCACCCAGAGGAGATACCCATGTCCTATCCCATCGACCTTTCGGTGAAACCCGACGTCTCCCCGCATTTCGACGCGGCCAGCAACACCATCAGCTACATCGTGAAGGATCCCGCCAGCGATCATTGCGCCATCGTGGACAGCGTGCTCGACATGGACTACGCCGCCGGGCGCATCACATATGACCACGCCGACGGGCTGATCGCCGAGGTAAGGGAGCGGGGGCTCACGCTCGACTGGATCATCGAAACCCATGTGCATGCCGACCACCTCAGCGCCGCGCCCTACATCCAGGAGAAGCTCGGCGGCAGGATCGGCGTCGGGGCGCAGATCCTCGTGGTGCAGGAGACCTTCGGCAAGTTGTTCAACGAGGGCACCGAATTCCAGCGCGACGGCAGCCAGTTCGACGCGCTGTTCGAGGACGGCGACACCTACATGATCGGCGACATGCAGGTTTTCACCATCTACACGCCGGGACACACGCCCGCCTGCATGGTGCACGTGATGGGGGACGCGGCCTTTGTGGGGGATACGCTCTTCATGCCCGATGGCGGCTCGGCGCGGGCCGATTTTCCGGGCGGGGACGCCGGGACGCTCTATGACAGCATCCAGAAGGTGCTGGCCCTGCCCGATGAGATGCGCCTGTTCATCTGTCACGACTACGGCCCCGACGGGCGCGAGATCGCCTGGGAAACCACCGTGGCGGAGGAAAAGGCGCACAACATCCATGTCGGCGGCGGCAAGACACGCGAGGAATTCGTGCGCTTTCGCACCGAACGCGACGCCACGCTTGCCATGCCGCGGCTCATCATTCCCTCCCTGCAGGTCAACATGCGCGCGGGCGAAGTGCCGAAGGACAAGGACGGCAGGCCGATGCTCAAGGTGCCGATCAACAGGCTCTGAACCGGCGCGCGCTCAGTCCCAGGGCTTCGGGTCCGCGGGATGCGCCCCCGGCCCGCCGGGGCGGAACCAGACCACGAAACCGCCCGTCGCGCCCCAGTCGCCGTCGATGTCGCGGTAAACCACCTGCCGCGGGATCACGATCGTCGCGCGCCGCCTGTCGTCGCCGGGGCGCCAATCGCGTTCGCTGACGACGCAATTGCCGGTCTGCCCGGCATAGTCCGGGGCCGGCGCGACCTTGCGCAGGAAGGTGAGACCGTTCGCGACCGCCTCCCCGTCCAGCACCACCGCGCCGGTCGCCACCACGTCGCGCGCGCGTCCGCGAGTCATCACCGACTGGCTTTCGCTTTCGGCCCAGACGCCGCAAACGCCTGTTTTCCCGCCGATATTCACAATGTCCAGCGCAACGCTGATCCCGCCCGGAGACGAGAACGTGCCGCCCCCCGTGACCGGGGCCTCGCTCAGCACATGGGTGCCGGCGGGCTGCGTGACCGTGCAGGCCGCCACGAAGGACATGACCGCAAGGCTGGTGGAAAGAACTGCGCGTCGCATGGCGTCACCCTTGTTCATGAATACCCAAAGCTCGCGCCATTGAGGCCCGCGAAGCGCCGGATTGCAAGGGGCGCCCGCGCGATCACGCCTGCGCGCCCGCCGCGAATTCGGCGGTGTCCTTCAGCATCTCGGGATACCATTCCTCGATCGTTTTGGGAAAGGCCGCCCGGATGCGTCCCACCTGCTCCGGCGTGAGGTCGTCGCGCCACACGCCCGCCTGCCCCTTGGCGAAAAAGTTCTGCATGCCCTCGGGACGTTCGGCAAAACCCTTTTCGCGTTCCTGCTTTTGCATGTTTGCAAAGCTGGTGGCCTTGATCGCGCGCGCGAGCTTGGGTTTGTTCACCTGCACCCGCAGGAATTTCGACAGCAGGTCGCTGAAGGTCTTGCCCGGCCGCGCGAGCATGTCCTCGTAGCGCACGACATGGCGCGGCAGCCCCGGCGCGCGGGTCCAGCTCGCCACATGGCCGTCCCAGCTCCCGAGTGCTTCGTAGATGCCGGCGGGCGTGCCCATGATCGTGTCGGGGTTGGCCATCCGCTCGATCGCGGTGTCGATGTCGCAATTCTGGTGCCGCGCGAAGGACGGGGCGAGGTCGAACGGGTTGCGGATGATGTAGATCGCCGCCGCCGTCACCTCGGGCGGGATCAGATCGACGCCCATGAACTTGATCGCCTGGCAGTGGGTCTTGACGAAGTGATGGTCGGGCTTGGACGCCGCAATCAGGCGCAGCGCCCGCGGACGCACCTTCAGCCATTCCTCTGGGTCGCCGGCGCTGAAGCTGCCGCCCGCCGCGCGGTCGAAGAAGTCCTGCCGCACGTCGCCGGTGGTGAACTGGCGCAGGTTGTTGATGTCGGGCGCCTGCCCCGCAGGCATCATGTAATGCGCCAGCAGGCTGCGCATCCAGGTGTTGCCGGACTTCGGATAGGAGGCCAGCCAGATGATGCGCCGTAAGTCTTCCATCAGAGATACCCGTGCTTTTTCATGACCTTGCGATGCGCCCGCTTCACCCGCGCCACGAGGTCGGGGGCAAGGTCGCTCTCCCACTGCCCGCTCGCGCCCTTGGCGAAGAAGCGTTCGCTCTGCTTCGATTTCTCGACGAATCCGCCCTGCGCTTCCTGCTTGGACAGTTCCTTGAAGCTGGCGAATTCAATGGCTTTCTTCAGCCGCGCCGCATCCACCGGCACGCCGATATGCTTGAGCAGCTTCCCAAAATGCGTTTCGGGATCGGCCAGCAGGTCTTCGTAGCGCAGCACCAGCACCGGGTAGGGCGACGGGCTCGTCCAGCTTTCGACATGTTCGGACCATGTGCCGAGGAACTGCGCCACGCTGCTTTCGTCGGCGGCGTTGGCGTTGTCCACGTTGGCGATATGACTGACCGCCGTTTCCGGGGTCATGCCGTAATGGCGCGCGTAGGACAGCACCATGTCAAGCGGGTTGCGCAGGATATAGACCGCCGAGCGGGTGAATTGGTCCGGGATCAGCGGCACGCCGCGCGCCGCGCTGCGGATATTGTGGGTCTTGACGAAATTGACGTCGGCGTTGTTGGCCACGATCGCGCGCAACACGCGCGGGCGCAACGTCAGCGTCAGGTCCACGTCGTTGAGGTCGATCGGACGCCCCGCGACCTTGCGATACATCGCCGCCACGGTATCGCCCATGCAGAACCGGTGCGCCTGGTTGATCGGCAGCGGCGCGTCCGGGTTGGCGAGATAGTTGGCGAGGAAAATGCGCGCCCACGTGTTGCCGGATTTCGGGTAGGAGGCCAGCCAGATGATGCTCGGTTTCATCAATCAATCCCGATAGTCGCTTTGGGTTGAGACCACATAAAAGAAAACGGGGGGGACATACATCCCCCCCGTCCGGTTTTCCCGAAGGAACCTGTGCTTAGAAGCTCAGGTTGATCGCGGTACCGATGACGGTGCCTTCGATCTCGGTCGCTGCCGTGGTTTTGTCGTCAGCTTCCGCCCAGATCGCGTAGATGTCCCAGTCAACGCCCGGGCCCAAGTCGCGGCTCGCGCCGATGCGGTAGGCGATGTACTCTTCTTTCGCGCCAGGCGCGGCAGCAGTACCAACACCACCGGTTCCGGAGCTTTCACCTTGGAAGGTCAGAGCTTCGAACGCCCAGGGGCCAGGTGCGTCGTAGGTTGCACCAAAGCTCCAGCCTTCCTGGTCGCCAAAGCCGTTCCCATAGCCGTTGTCGTTTTCAGCATAGTGAGCACCAACGGTGAAATCACCGAAGCCGATCTGCGCACCGATACCCCAAGTGTCGAGGTCGCCTTGGTTGACAAGTTGACCATCACCGGTGCCATAGCGTGCGCCGATGTTCACGCTGGTGGTGCCGAAGGTCTGGCTGTAGTTCACGCCGATATCAAAGATGTCCTTGACGCTGGCGGCGTTGTTGTTGTTGGCGTTGTTGACAGCGTTGCCGCCGTTGTTACGCGCATAGGACACACCGACGGTCAGGCCGTTGAAGGACGGCGTGTAGTAGGTGATACGCTGCGTATCGTTGTTACGACCAACTTCGGTGTAGGCCGAAACCATCGCGCCGCGGAAGATGCCGGGGAGCGGGCCACCGGTCGAAGCCGAGAGCGGAATGAACGCGGAGACCGACGGCGAGTTGATGGCCATCGAGGTCACTTCAGGTGCGGCAACCATCGATTTGTAACCGGCGGAGTTTTCCGAACCGATGTCGATGCGGCCAAGCGTGTCACCCGAGATCGACATGTAGGTTTCGTCGATGCCGTCCGCACCGCCACCACCGTTCTCACCTTCCATCTGGATGTTGATCCCGAAGGTCAGGCCATTATCCAGGGTAACGGAGGGTGTGAAGATGATTTCGCTGGACGAGTGGAAGCCGATGCCGTCGTTGTCGACTTGGCCAACGCCGGTGCCGGACATCGTGCCGCTCAGGTCGGTGTAGGCGACGTGCTGGCTCATGAAACCGCCCCAGGCCAGGTCCCATTGTTGGGCCGTTGCCGGAGCAGCCATTGCGCAACCGATGATCGCGCTGGTGCAAAGCAGATGCTTTTTCAAGGTGTGTCCCTCCTCATAAGCAGGAATGTGTGTCATGATCCGCCGCCTCCATAGATCGACGCGGCTTGGGCATCAAATGCCGCCTTTCGCCCCCTTCTGTCAACGCGCGCCGCCAGCCCCGCGATGTTGTTGCCCCGGTTGTGGCGCATAAACCACACAACCTGCCCCGCGCGGGCGCAAGCGCGCCGAAAACCTCGGAAAATCAGGCGATTTCAGGGCGTCGGGACGGCGCGCGCTGTCGCGAGGACCGGGCTGGCTCGCCCCCGTTCGGGCCGGAAAGGTCGGGTGATTCCACCGAATCCGCGCGCTCGAACGCAGCTCGGCGCGATCCCGCCGCGCGCCTTGGCTCACGTCGCGCGCAGTCCCAGAATCGCGCGCGCCTGCGCCGGCGTGGCGACGGGGCGGCCGTATCGCGCGCAGATGTCGGCGGCCCGCGCGATCAGCGCCGCGTTCGACGGCGCCAGCGTGTCGCGGTCCAGCCGCACGTTGTCCTCGAGCCCCGCGCGCGTGTGCCCGCCCGCCGCGATGGCCCATTCGTTGACCACCACCTGGTTGGCGCCGATTCCCGCCGCGCACCACTGCGCTTCGGGGGCGCGCGCGCGCATCAGCGACACGTAGAAATCGAATACCTCGCGGTCGGCGGGCATGGCGTTCTTCACGCCCATCACGAACTGCACGTAGAGATTGCCATAAAGAGCGCCCGCGCGATGCAGGCGGATCGCGTGAAGGATATGGCTGAGGTCGAACGCCTCGATCTCGGGCGTGACCTCGTGCGCGCGCATCTCTCCGGCCAGCCATTCGACCAGGTCGGGCGGGTTTTCATAGACGCGGGCGGGAAAGTTGTTGGACCCCACCGACAGCGACGCCATGTCGGGCCTGAGCGGCAGCATCCCGCCGCGCGTCCGCCCCGCCCCGGACCGCCCCCCGGTCGAGAACTGCACGATCATGCCGGGGCAGTGTTTTTCCAGCCCCTCCTTCAACGCGGCGAAACGGTCGGGGTCCGAACTCGGCGTCCCGTCGTCGGCGCGCACATGGCAATGCGCGATGGCGGCTCCCGCCTCGTATGCGGCATGGGTCGATTCGACCTGCTCGGCCACGGTGATCGGCACCGCCGGGTTGTCGGCCTTGGTCGGCACCGACCCGGTGATCGCGACGCAAAGGATGCAGGGGGCGCTCATGGACGGGCTCCTTTCGGGGGCAAGGCGGCGGGGAATCGGCGCCGCATCTTACAATTCGCCCGCTTCCTCCAACACCTTGCGCGCCGAGCGGAAGCACTCGATCCCCTGCGGCACGCCGCAATAGATCGCGACGACATGGACGATGGCGCGAATTTCCTCCTTGGTCACGCCATTGGTCAGCGCGCCGCGGCAGTGGGTCTCCCATTCATGCCACTTGCCCAGCGCCCCCAGCATGGCGAGGTTCATCATGCTCCGCGTGCGCGGCGGGATCGCCTCGTCGCCCCAGCCGAATCCCCAGCACCAGGCGGTCATCGCCTCTTGGAACGGGCGGTTGAACTCGTCCGCGGCGGCGAGGTTCTTCTCCACGTATTCCGCGCCCAGCGTGGCCTTGCGCTGCTCCAGCCCCTTGCGGAACAGGTCCTCGTCAAACATGTCTGCCATGATGCTTATCCTTTCATGCGTACCGGGCGGGCGCCCCGCCCCTGTCGCGCCCATCCTGCGCCCGCGATCCGGCGAACCGCAAGCCTTGCCGGCGGAATTGGCATCCCCCGCGCGAATCGCGCAGTATGATGGCGAAGCCGCCATCACATGCCCAAGACAGGAGCCGCGCCATGATTTCCCACACCGTTCCCGCCCATACCCAGGCGCTCACCAATATCGCCCACTGGCAAGAACGGGTCGAACTTGCCGCCGCGTTCCGCTGGACCGCGCGCCTGAACATGCACGAGGCGGTGGCCAACCATTTCAGCCTCGCCGTCAACGACGACGGGACAGAATTCCTGATGAACCCCAACCAGGTGCATTTTTCCCGCATCCAGGCCTCGGACCTGCTGCACCTTGACGCCAACGACCCCGAGGCGATGGAAAAACCCGGCGCCCCGGACCCGACCGCGTGGGGGCTGCACGGCTCGGTGCACCGCCACGTGCCGCATGCGCGCTGCGTCATGCACGTCCACTCGATCCACGCCACCGTCCTGGCCAGCCTCGCCGACAGCACGCTGCCGCCGATCGACCAGAACAGCGCGACCTTCTACAATCGCATCGTGGTGGACGAGGGCTATTCCGGTCTCGCCTTCGAGAGCGAGGGCGAACGCTGCGCGCAGATGCTGACCGATCCCAAGGTCAAGGTGATGGTCATGGGCAACCACGGCATCCTGGTGCTGGGCGATTCGGTCGCGGACGCGTTCAACCGGATGTATTACTTCGAACGCGCCGCCGAGACCTATATCCGCGCCCTGCAAACCGGCCAGCCGCTGCGCGTCCTGTCCGACGAAATCGCCGAGAAGACGGCGCAGGAGCTCGAAAGCTACCCGGGCCAGGGCGAACGTCACCTCGCCGAACTGATGGCGATCCTCGACGAGGAGGGTTCGACCTACGCCAGCTGAGCGACGGCCGCCGCCACTTCCTCGACCCGCGCGACGTTGTCCCGCGCCACCGCGCCCGAGCGCATGAGGATGTTGTTCTCGAACCCCACCCGCAGCTTGCCGCCCGCGCGGCACGCTGCGAGCAGGCATTCCGTCTCGGCGCGCCCGAAGGCGCAGACCGCCCAGTCGGGGGACATGTCCCGCGCGCGCATCTCGTGCAGGAACGGGTCGAGGTCCGCGGGCGCGCTCTCCTGTCCTTCGCTGTAACGCCCGAGCACGAAGATCAACTGAAGCGCCGGATCGCTCACCGCGCCCGCGCCCAGCGTCTCCGCCAGGAGCGCGACGTCCGCCACGTCGTAGAGGATATGCTGCACCGCGATCCCCGCATCCGCGCAGCGCGCGTAGAATTCCCGCGCCTCCGCAGCGTCGATATCGCTGCGGATCTCGCGGATCGACACCGAGACGAGCCGCGCCCCCGCGCCAAGCGCCACCGCCATCTGGTGCTGCGCGCCATAGCGCCCGGCGGCCTCGGTCGTGACCTGCACCACCATGCCCGGCACAGAGTCGGACAGCCGCGCCAGCGCCGCGCGATAGGCCCCCGCGTCAAGCAGATGCGCGCCCTCGGCGTCCCGCAGGTGGAGGTGCAGCCCGTCCGCGCCCGCCTTGAAGCAGGCGCGCGCGGTGGCGACCACCTCCGGCAGCGTCACCGGCAGCGCCGGGTGATGCGCCTTGCCGTGGCGCGCGCCGTTCGGCGCGACCATCAGCCGGGGCAGCGGCGTCATTCCAGCACCGCGCGGAAGGCCGTCCCGAGTTTCTCGACCAACTCGTCCAGTTGCGCATCGTCGAGGATGAAGGGCGGCGCGAGCAGCACGTGATCGCCGCGCTTGCCGTCGATCGTGCCGCCCATCGGGTAGCACAGCAGTCCCGCCTCCATCGCCGCCTTCTTCACCGCCTTGTTGACGCCGCGCGCCGGATCGAAGGGCTCTTTCGTCTCGCGGTCCTCGACGATCTCGAGACCGCGGAACATGCCGCGCCCGCGGATGTCGCCGATATGCGGGTGCTGCCCGAAGGCCGCCCGCAATTTCGCGTCCAGCGCCTCGCCCAACTCCGCCGAACGCCGGGTCAGCCCGCCCTCGGTCAGCTTGCGCAGCACGGCAAGGGCGGCGGCGCAGGCGACGGGGTGGCCGATATAGGTGTGGCCATGCTGGAAGAACCCGCTGCCGTCCCGGATCGCGTCGTATATCGCGCCCGAACAGAGCGTCGCGCCGATCGGCTGATAACCCGCGCCCAACCCCTTGGCGATGGTCACGATATCCGGGCGCACGCCCTCCCGTTCGCAGGCGAACAGCGTGCCGGTCCGGCCCATGCCGCACATCACTTCGTCAAGGATCAGCAGCACGCCGTGACGGTCGCAGATCTCGCGGATGCGTTTGAAATAGCCCGGCGCGGGGGGCACGGCGCCCAGCGTGGCGCCGACAACGGGCTCGGCGACAAAGCCGATCACCGTCTCGGGGCCGACCCGCTGCAATTCCGCCTCGAGCTCATCGGCGGCGCGTCGCCCGTAGTTCTCCGCGCTCTCGCCGTCCTGCTGTTCGCGATAAGCGTAACAGGGCGCGATATGGCTGGTGTCGATCATCAGCGGCGCGAAGGGCTCCTTGCGCCAGGCGTTGCCGCCGGTGGCGAGCGCGGCCAGCGTGTTGCCGTGATAGCTCTGCCTGCGCGCGATGAAGCGGCTGCGCTCGGGCTGGCCGGTCTCGAGCATGTATTGCCGCGCCAGCTTCAACGCCGCCTCGACCGCCTCGGACCCGCCCGAGACGTAATAGACCCGCTCAATCCCTTCGGGCGCGTTGGCGATCAGCAGATCGGCCAGTTCCTCGGCCGGCTCGGAGGTGAAGAAGGACGTATGCGCATAGGCCATGCGCGCCGCCTGGTCCTGCACCGCCTTGATCACGTCCGCGTCGGAATGGCCCAGGCACGACACCGCCGCGCCGCCCGACCCGTCGAGATAGGCGCGCCCCTCGGCGTCGTAGAGATACGCGCCCTCGCCGCGCAGGGCGGTGCGGGGCGGGGTGCGGGAATGGCGGGGGAAGACATGGCTCATGGTGCGGCCTCCTGACCGGACGGTGAGTCGCGCGCATCCGCGACCATGAGGTATGAAACATATCAATCTAATATTGACAAGAGATGAAACACTTGAAACACTGCGACGCCATTCCTTTGGTAGGGGAGTCCGGGTGGAAGACACGTTCGAGGCGCGGCTGACGGCGCAATACGACCGGCTGAGCGACCGGCTCCGGCAGGCGGGCGATCACGTGATGGCCAACCCGCTGGACACCGCCACGCGCTCGCTGCGGGCCATCGCCGCCGGTGCGAACCTGCCGCCGGCGACCTTCTCGCGGCTGGCCCGCCGGCTCGGCTACCCGTCCTTCGACGCGCTGCGCGACTCCGTGCGCCTCAAGATCGACCGCCAGATCGACCGCCCGCATCACAGTTTCGCGGACCGTGCGCGCGAATTGCAGACCGGCGACGCAACCGGCGCGCTTGACTTTCTCGGCGCGCATCGCAACGCTTGCCTTCTGAATATCCGGGCGCTGGCCGGTGATATCGACCCGGCGACGCTGAACGACGCGGTGGACCGCCTGCTTGGCGCGCGCCGGGTCGTACTGATGGGCGCACTGGGATCAACGGGGATCGTGGAACATATGGCATACATGGCCAATTTCCTGACCGACAACTGGCGCCTCGCGGGGCGGATGGGGGCGTCGGTGGGAAGCGCGCTCGCCGGGCTGTCCTCGCGCGATGCGCTGGTGATCGTGACCAAGCCGCCGTTCGCGCGCAAATCCATCCTCGCCGCTCGGCAGGCGCGCGCGCAGGGCGTGCAGGTGCTGGTCATCACCGACAGCCATGCCTGCCCCGCCCTCGCCGACGCCGATTGCGCGCTGCTGGCGCCCAGCGACAGCCCGCATTTCTTCTCGTCCTACGTCGCCACGCTGTTCCTGGTCGAAACGATCATCGGCATGCTGGCCAGCCGACTCGGGTCCGAGGCGGCGGGACGAATCGCCGAGGTCGAAAGACAAAACCGCCTGCTCGAGGAAGCGGGCGGCTGAACCACCGACGAACATCAACAACAAAGGGAGAAAATGATGTTTTCAAAGCTGAAACTCACACTGGCCGGCGCAGCCGTCGCCGCGATAATGGCCCCGGCGGCGCACGCCGAAGAGTTCATCACCATCGGCACCGGCGGCGTCACCGGCGTCTATTACCCCACCGGCGGCGCGATCTGCCGCCTCGTCAACAAGGAGCGCAAGGAACACGGCATCCGCTGCTCGGTCGAATCGACCGGCGGGTCGGTCTACAACATCAAGACCATCCGCGCCGGCGAGCTCGAATTCGGCGTGGCCCAGTCCGACTGGCAGTACCACGCCTATAACGGCACCTCCAAGTTCGAGGAGGACGGCCCCTTCGAGAAGCTGCGCGCGGTGTTCTCCGTGCACCCCGAACCCTTCACCGTCGTGGCGCGCGCCGATTCGGGGATCAAGACCTTTGACGATCTCAAGGGCAAGCGCGTCAATATCGGCAACCCCGGATCGGGCCAGCGCGGCACGATGGAGGTGCTGCTGGACGCCAAGGGCTGGACCACCGACGATTTCGAACTCGCGACCGAGCTGAAGGCGGCCGAACAGTCCGCCGCGCTCTGCGACAACCAGATTGACGCGATGGTCTACACCGTCGGCCACCCCTCGGGGTCCATCCAGGAGGCGACGACCGCCTGTGACAGCGTGCTGGTCGAAGTGGCCGGCCCCGTCGTCGACAAGCTGGTCGAGGAAAACCCCTTCTACCGTACCGCCACCATCCCCGGCGGCATGTATCGCGGCAATGACGAGGACGCCAAGACCTTCGGCGTCGGCGCCACCTTCGTCACCTCCGCGGATGTGAGCGAGGACGCGGTCTATGCGGTTGTGAGCGCGGTGTTCAACAATTTCGACACCTTCAAGGGCCTGCACCCTGCCTTCGCCAATCTCGACCCCGAGGAAATGGCGACCGCCGGCCTCTCGGCGCCGCTGCATCCCGGCGCGGCGAAATACTACAAGGAAAAAGGCTGGATCGAGTGATCCGGACATGACCCCGGCCGGGGCGCGGACCTCTCGCGCCCCGGCCAACCAATTGACGCGCCAACGATAAAACCAAGGCCAGCGCAGCCAATGCGCGGCGGGACAGGGAGACTTCGGCATGGCCGACCAACCACAGGGCAAGGGCCCGCTCAGCGAAGAAGAACTTCAGGAACTCGTCGCCTCGTCCGACGCGGGCGGGCGGAACCCCTCCGCGCCCTCCGTGGCGATGCTGCTGGCCGTGGTGGCCACGGTCTGGTCGCTCTTCCAGGTGTTGCTGGCCTCGCCGATCTCGAACTATGTCCTGCCCGGCGATGTGGTGAACAACTCGCGCCAGATCCACCTGGCCTTTGCGATGTTCCTGGCCTTCACGGCCTACCCCGCGTTGAAATCCAGCCCGCGCACCTACATCCCCATCCAGGACTGGATCATGGCCGCCGTCGGCGCCTTCATCGCGCTCTACGGCTTCTTCTTCTACGAGAAGATCGTCGGCAACGGCGGGCTGGCCGACGACACCGACAAATGGTTCGCCCTTGTCGGCCTCGTCCTGCTCTTCGAGGGCGCGCGCCGCGCGCTCGGCCCCGCGATGGCGATCATCGCCACGATCTTCCTCGCCTACGTCTTCTTCGGGTCGTCCGAATGGGTGCCCGAGGTCATCCGCTGGAAGGGCGCGTCGCTGCAAAAGGCGATGAGCCACATGTGGACCACCTCCGAGGGCGTGTTCGGCATCGCGCTCGGCGTGTCGACCAAGTTCGTCTTCCTCTTCGTGCTCTTCGGCGCGATGCTGGAGAAGGCGGGCGCGGGCAACTACTTCATCAAGATGGCCTTCGGCGCGCTCGGCCACCTGCGCGGCGGCCCGGCCAAGGCGGCGGTCGTCGGATCGGCGGCCACCGGCCTCATCTCGGGCTCGAGCATCGCCAACGTGGTCACGACCGGCACCTTCACCATCCCGCTGATGAAGCGCGTGGGCTTTTCCTCGGAAAAGGCCGGCGCGGTCGAGGTGGCCTCCTCGGTCAACGGCCAGATCATGCCCCCCGTCATGGGCGCAGCGGCCTTCCTGATGGTCGAATATGTCGGCATCTCCTATGTCGAGGTCATCACCCACGCCTTCCTGCCGGCGGCGATCTCCTACATCGCGCTGGTCTACATCGTCCATCTCGAGGCGGTTAAGAACAACATGCCCACGCTCGGCGACCGCGTCGTGAGCATGGGCAAGACGATCGGCGGCATGGCGCTGTTCTTCGCGTTCTTCGCCGCGCTCTGCTACGGCGTGCAGTATCCGGTGAAATGGATCGTCTCCGTCACCGACAATTCGGGGCTGATCCTGTCGATCCTGACCGTGCTGGCCTATCTCGCGCTGCTGTGGATCGCGGCGCAGGGGCCGGATCTCGAACCCGACGACCCCAACGCCGAGGAGGTGAAGCTGCCGGTGGTGAGCGAGATCTACAAGTCCGGCCTCTATTACCTGCTGCCGATCATCGTGCTGGTCTATTTCCTGATGATCGAGCAGAAATCGCCGGGCCTCTCGGCCTTCTGGGCGACGATGCTTCTGTTCGTGATCCTGCTCACGCAGCGCCCGCTCAAGGCCATGTTCCGCGGCGCCGGCGAGACGATGGAGCATTTCCGCGCGGGGCTGATCGATCTCTGGCAGGGGCTCATCGACGGGGCGCGCAACATGATCGGCATCGGTCTCGCCACCGCAACCGCGGGCGTGATCGTGGGCACCGTGACGCTGACCGGCGTGGGCCAGGTGATGGCCGACCTGGTCGAGTTCCTGTCAGGCGGCAACCTGATCCTGATGCTGGTGATGGTCGGGCTGCTCAGCCTCGTGCTTGGCATGGGACTGCCGACGACCGCCAACTACATCGTCGTGTCCTCGCTGATGGCGGGCGTGGTGGTGCAGCTCGGCGCGCAGTCGGGGCTGATCGTGCCGCTGATCGCGGTGCATCTCTTCGTGTTCTACTTCGGCATCATGGCGGACGTGACGCCACCCGTGGGACTGGCGAGCTTCGCCGCCGCCGCCGTCTCCGGGGGGGACGCGATCAAGACAGGATTCATCGGCTTCTTCTACTCCTTGCGCACCGTGGCCCTGCCCTTCGTGTTCATCTTCAACACCGACCTGCTCCTGATCGACGTCGGATGGGCGCAGGGCATCCTTGTGGCGATCACCGCCACGATCGCGATCCTCGCCTTCACCGCTGGCACGATGAACTATTTCCTCGTGAGGAACCGCATCTACGAAAGCGTGGCGCTGATCCTCGTGGCCTTCCTGCTGTTCCGGCCCGACTACGTGATGGACCGCATCCAGCCGCCCTTCCACATCGTGGAGCCCGACGCGCTCGAGCAGACGCTGGACGCGGCCGCTCCGGGCGACGAGATCCGCCTGGTGGTGGCCGGCCCGGATTTCGATACAGGCGAGACGACCGAGACGCGGCTCGCGCTTCAGATCGAGGGTGACGGGACCGGCGCGGAGCGGCTCGAAGAATTCGGCCTCATCACGATGAACGAGGACGACATGGTGAAGCTGGACGAACCGATGTTCGGCACGCCCTTCGCCGACACGCTCTCGGCCTTCGACTTCTACGCCGACGAACCGGTCCGCATCTCGACGGTCAAGGCGACGGCGCAACAGATGCCCAAGGAACTGGTGTTCATCCCGGCGCTGCTGCTGCTGGCGCTGATCGCCCTGCTCCAGAGGGCGCGCATGAACAATGGCCGCGACGACATCACCGAAGGAGAGACCGCATGACCGCCAAACCCGTCCTCTGCGCCGTCGACGTCAGCAACCCGGACGAGGATATCGACACCCTGCGCGAAGCTGGCCGCATGGCCCGGCTGAACGACGCGCAGCTCGATGTCATCACGGTGTTGCCCGACATGGGAATGAGCGTCATCGGCGGCTATTTCGACCCCTCGCATCACGACAAGGCCGTCGCCGAAGCCAAACGTCTGATGCGCGACATGGTCGAGAAGGCCCTCGGCGGCGCGGAGACGAACAAGAACATCCGTCATCTGGTCGCGACCGGACGCGCCTACGAAGAGGTGCTCAAGACCGCCCGGGCGGCCGGCAGCGGCCTGATCGTGATCGGCGTGGCGAAGAAGCTCGAGATGAGCGACTATATCCTCGGCCCCAACGCCGAGCGCGTGGTGCGCCACGCGCGCTGCTCCGTCTACGTGGTGCGCTGACCCGCGCGCATGCGCCCAATTCTCTTTTCCAAAGAGAATTCCCAAGACTTTTTCAAAAGTCTTGGCGCCTCAGGCGTCGCTCTGCGCCTCGATTTCGAGATCGGCCTCGGGCACGTCAAGCGTCGCCCACGTCTCGTCGTGCGGCGGCGGGTCCGGCATCTTGCAGGTGCGGTGATGGAGATGCACCTTGGCGATGAAATTGGCCGAGATCGGCGCGGTCACGAACAGGAACCCCATGATCAGCAATTCGTGCAGCGATCCCTGCTCGAAGGTGTAGGAATGGATCATCGCGGCGAGCAGCAGGCCCCCCACGCCCATCGTGCCTACCTTGGTCGGCGCGTGCAGACGGACCATCGAATCGCGAAAGCGCAACAGCCCGATGGCCCCGACAAGGCAGAAAAACGATCCGATCAACAGGCTGATCGCGATGGCCCATGTGGCGATGATTCCGGCGGTCATTCGATGATGTCCCCCCTCAGCACGAACCGCGCATAGGCGACGGTCGAAACAAAGCCCAGCATGGCGATGATCAGCGCCGCCTCGAAATAGATGCGTGTGCCCTGCGATATGCCCAAGAGCACGATCAGCCCGATCGCGTTCACCACCATCGTGTCGAGCGCAAGGATCCGGTCCGCCGTGTCCGGGCCGACCACCAGCCGGACCATCGACAGGAGTTGCGACAGGACCACGGAAACGAAGGCGACGATGAGCGCGATATCCATCGCTTGCGTGGCGAGGGTCATAGGAAAATCTCCTTCAGGCGGCGCTCGTATCTCCGCTTGATCTCGTCGCGCACGCCCTCGGGGTCGTCGGTGTCCAGCGTGTGCACCAGCAGGCTGTGCCCCTCGTTCGACAGATCCGCCGAAATCGTCCCCGGCGTCAGCGTGATGGTCCCCGCGAGAATTGTGATCGCCTCCGGGCGGCGCAACTCCAGCGGAATGACGACCCAGGTCGGGCGCAGCTTGTCATTGGGCCGGGTCAGGACGATCCACGCAACCTGAATGTTGGCGACGATGATATCCCAGAGCACCAGCAGGACATAGGGGATCATGCGCGTGATGCGGAAGCTGCGCGGCGCGTCGGGCCACCACGGCGAGGTGATCTTGGGGATGACGATCCCGAGGATCACGCCGAAGACGAACATGCCGGGCGTGAACGCGCTTTGCAGCAGCGACCAGACCACCGCCAGCAGGATCGTCAGCAGCGGATGCGGAAACAGCCAGTGTAACGCGCCTCTCATGTCAGTGCGTCTCCTTTCCGGGCGATGGTGCGCTCATCTTGCCCGGCGTGTCCAGAACCTTGCGGATATAGGGCTCGGACGAGAACAGCTGTCCCGCGGTCCGGGTCATGTAGTCATGGATCGGCCCGGCAAGCACCGTGTGCGCGCCCAGCAGCGCGATCAGCCCGCCCACCGCGACATAGGCCAGCGCCGAGGGGCGCGCGGCCGGCTCCGCTCCTTCGGGTTGCTCCACGCTGCGCGCCTTCCAGAACAGCATGCTGCCCGCGCGCGAAAAGCCCACCAGCGCGACAAGGCTCATGCTCAGCACCACGGCCCAGACCCAGACCATCCGCGGCGTGTCCGAGGCCGCGTCGAGGATCAGCAGCTTGCCGAGGAACCCTGACAGCGGCGGCAGGCCGACCATCGCGATCGCGGCGGCGAAGAACAGCGCCGCCGTCAACGGCGCGCCCGCGACCGGCGGCCGCGGCGCCAGCACGAGGTCGGCCCGCCCCGCGCGCACGAGGTCGCAGAGCAGGAACAGCGCCGCGGCGGTCAGCGTCGAATGCACGATGTAATAGAGCGACGCCGCGATGCTCTCGGGCGTGAAGAGCGAAATCGCCACCATCACCATCCCCATCGACCCGATCACCGCATAGGCGACCAGCCGGTCGAGCTTGCGCACCGCCAGCACCCCGAACATCCCGATCGCCAGCGTCGCCAGCGCCGCGGGCAGCAGCCAGTCGCCCTGCAATCCGGACGTCACGGCGAGGTCGGGCGGGAAGACGATGGTATAGACCCGGATGATCGCGTAGGCGCCGACCTTGGTCATGATCGCGAACAGCGCCGCCACCGGCGCGGGCGCCTCGGCATAGCTCGACGGCAGCCAGAAATGCAGCGGCACGATGGCCGCCTTGATCGCGAAGACCAGCAACAGCAGCACGGCGGCGATCCGGATACCCGCCGACGCGTCCGCCCCGATCAGCGTCACCCGCTCGGCGACGTCCGCCATGTTGAGCGACCCGGTCGCCGCATAGAGCGATCCCAGCGCGAACAGGAACAGCGTCGACGCCAGCAGGTTGTAAAGCACGTATTGCACGCCCGCGCGCAGCCGCACATGGCCGCCCGAATGGATCATCAGCCCGTAGGACGCGATCAGCAGCACCTCGAAGAACACGAACAGGTTGAAGAGGTCGCCAGTCAGGAACGCCCCCATCAGCCCCATCAGCTGAAACTGGTAGAGCGCATGGAAATGCCGCCCCCGCGTGTCCCAGCCCGATCCGATGGCGTGCAGCATCACCAGCAGAGCCAGCACCGCCGTCAGCAGCACCATCAGCGTCGAAAGCCGGTCCGCCACCACCACGATCCCGAAGGGCGCGGCCCAGTCGCTCAGCCGGTAGAGCGTGATCGTCCCGTCCGACGCCTGCCACGCCAGCCCCGCCGCGATGGCGATCAGCGCGGAAATGCCCGCAATCGACACCGCCCGCTGAATGCCGATGTGATAGCGCGCGGCCAGCACGATGAACGGCGCCAAGATCGCGGGCAGCACGACGGGCAAAACGATCCAGTGATTCATCGCGGATCTTCCCCGGTCTCGGCGCCGACCTCGGGCGGGTCGTTCACATAGTCGTCATCCGCGCCCAGGTAAGCCCCGAGCGCGATCATCACAACGACCGCCGTCATGCCGAACGAGATCACGATCGCCGTCAGCACCAGCGCCTGCGGCAGCGGGTCGGTATAGCTCTCGACGCCCTTCATCAAGATCGGCGGCGCGCCGATGGTCAACCGCCCGGAGGCGAACAGGAACACGTTGACCGCGTAGGTCAGCAGCGACATGCCCATGATCACCGGAAAGGTCCGCAACCGCAGCACCATGTAGACGCCCGCGGCGGTCAGAACGCCGATGGCCGACGCGACGAGAAACTCCATGCTCAGACCTCCCCTCTTGCCGGCGCCGGGGCGGAGGGCGGATCGTCCCGTGACGGGTCGACGTCCATCGGGTGATCGCTCTCGGGCTCATGCGCGCGCCGCGCCAGCCGCGAGAAGCTCTCGAGCGACAGCATCACCGCGCCCAGCACCGCAAGGAACACGCCAAGGTCGAACAGCGCAGCGGTGGCCAGCTCGAACTTCTCGAAGGGCGGGATGCGCACATAGGTGAAATCCGAGGTCAGGAACGGCTTGCCCACGAACCACGACCCGATGCCGGTGAGCCCGGCCACCAGCACGCCCGCGCCGATGATCCCGTGATAGGGATAGCGCTGCCGCGCCGCCGCCCATGCGAACCCGCTCGCCATGTATTGCATGACCACGGCGATCGACACGATCAGCCCGGCGATGAACCCGCCGCCCGGCTCATTGTGGCCGCGCAGGAAGATGTAGAACCCGATCAAAAGCACCACCGGCATGATCACCCGCGTCAGCACCACCATCATGGTGGGGTGCATGTCGCCCGCCCGCGGCTGGTCCGGCTTGCGGTTGAGCAGCCTCGCGCGCACGCGCCCGCCCAGCAGCGTCTCGGTCAGGGCGTAGATCAGCAGCGCGGCGATGCCCAGCACGATGATCTCGCCGTAAGTGTCAAAACCCCGGAAATCCACGAGGATCACGTTCACGACGTTGTCGCCGCCGCCGCCGTCATGGGCGTTCTCCAGATGGAACCCCGACAGGCTTGGCGCGACCGCGTCGCGCAGCAGGAAATGCCAGGACAGCCCCATCGTCGCCAGCCCCGCCGACAGCGCCACCACGATGTCGCCCGCGCGACGCCGCGCGCCGCTTTCCTTCGGCGTGCGATTGGGCAGGAAGTTGAGCGCGAGAAGCAGCAGGATGATCGTCACCACCTCGACGGTGATCTGCGTCATGGCCAGGTCCGGCGCGCTGAGATAGACGAACCCGATCGACACCATCAGCCCGACGATGGCGATAAGGATCAGCGACAACAGGCGGTTGCGGTGCAGGAAAACCATGCTGATGGTCGCCGCCACCAGCATCGCCCAGCCCGCGGTCGCCACCGCCCCCGCCGGCTGCATCTCGCGCGTCGGCGCGGCGACGGTCCCGGTGCTCCACGCATAGACGCCCGCCGCCACGGTGAACAGCGCCATGATCGCGCCGTAGCGGCTGAACGATCCGTCATGCAGCGGCTCCATGACGGCGCGCGCGGCCGCGACGGACCAGCGGATGACGCGGTGAAAGATCGCCTTCGCCTCGGGGCGCGGCGCGCGGTCCCAGAGTTCGAGCGCCGGCGCGTAGAGCCACAGCAGCACCAGCGCCCCGGCGACTGCCAGGATCGACAGCCAGAGCGCCGGAACCAGACCGTGCCAGATCTTGAAATGCGCGTTCGACGCCTCGACCGCGCCGCCAAGGACCGAATCCGTCACCAGCTTGATGAACGGCTCGGCGAGGAACGGCGCGACGCCGATCGCCACCACGGGCACGATCAGGATCGCGGGCGGCAGCCACATCCCGGCGCCCGGATCGTGCGGCTCGGCGGCGTGATTGCGGTGCTCAGGGCCAAGGAAGGTATGCGCGATCAGCCGGAAACAGTAGGCGGCCGAAAAGAGCGACCCGATCACTGCCAGCACCGGCACGAGCCAGGGCAGGCCGAACAGCGTGGTGTGCAGCGCCTCCTCGAGCATCATCTCCTTGCTCAGGAACCCGTTGAGCAGCGGCACGCCCGCCATCGACAGCGCCCCCAGCGTGGCGAGGACGAAGGTGATCGGCATCATGCGCCGCAACCCGCCAAGACGGCGGATATCGCGCGTATGCACCGCGTGATCGACAATTCCCGCGCACATGAAGAGCGCCGCCTTGAAGGTCGCGTGGTTGAGGATGTGGAACATCGCCGCCAGCGCACCGAACGCCGTGCCGGTGCCCAGCAACATGGTGATGAGGCCAAGATGGCTCACGGTCGAAAACGCCAGCAGCGCCTTCAGGTCATGCTTGAACAGCGCGATCACGGCGCCCAGCACCATCGTGACAAGACCCGCCGTGGTCACGATCATGAACCACTCCGGCGTGCCCGACAGCACCGGCCACAACCGCGCCATCAGGAAAATGCCCGCCTTCACCATCGTCGCCGAATGCAGGTAAGCGGAAACCGGGGTGGGCGCCGCCATGGCGTGCGGCAGCCAGAAATGGAACGGGAACTGCGCGGATTTCGTGAAACAGCCCAGCAGGATCAGGATCAGCGCCGGCAGATATAGCGGGTCGGCCTGGATCAGGTCGCGATGTTGCAGGATCACGCTCAGGTCGTAACTGCCCGCGATCTGCCCGAGGATCAGCATCCCCGCGATCATCGCAAGCCCCCCCATGCCCGTCACCACCAGCGCCATCCGCGCGCCCTGCCGCCCGTCCGGCAGGTGCTTCCAGTAGCCGATCAGCAGGAAGGACGACAGCGACGTCAGCTCCCAGAACACCAGCAAAAGCAGGATGTTGTCGCTGAGAACGATCCCCACCATCGCGCCCTGGAACAGCAGCAGGTAGGTGAAGAACTCGCCCATGTGGTCGTCGCGCGAGAGATAGAAGCGCGCATAGGCGATGATCAGCAGGCCGATCCCGAGGATCAGCGCGGCAAAGAAGAACCCCAGCCCGTCGAGCATCAGGTTCATGTTCAGCCCCAGAAGCGGCAGCCACGCGATCCGCGCCGTCAGAACCTCGCCCGCAAGAACCGCCGGAAGATGCGACAGAAGCCCCACCATCGCCAGCAGCGAGACCATGAACGTGACCCCCGCGCAGGCCTGGCGGCCGGCCGAATTCATCAGCCCCGGCAGGAGCGCGCCAAGAAACGGCAGGGCGACGATCAGGAAAAGGGACAAGGGCGTCTCCGGCTGTGGCGCGCAAAGTTCCGTCCGTTGTGTGACAAACGGCGCGCAGGCTCAAGCGAAACCGGCCAAAACATCAGAAAACTATCAATTCGGCCCCGACGCGGCGCACCGCGACGGGCCTCGTATGGGGCCCCGCCGGTACTTCTTCTTGCCCCGAATATCCCCGCTGGAGGCAAGAAAATCTAATCGAACCGCTGCGGGGCGAGCGCGGTCAGCAGGGTTTCGTCCACCGGCGCCGCGCCCGCGACCAGCCCCGCGGCGATGCGCGCCAGCGCCGGCGCCGTCTGCACCCCGTAGCCGCCCTGCCCGGCCAGCCACAGGAACCCGTCGACGCGCGAATCAAAGCCCACCACCGGGCTTGCGTCGGGCGCGAAGGTGCGCAGCCCGGCCCAGCTGCGCTCGACCCGCGTGACCGGGACCGTGACGGCGCATTCATAGCGGTGCAGCCCCTCGGCCAGCACCATGTCGTCGGGCCAGGCGTCATGCGGCTCCACCGGGTCGGCGTCGGCGGGGCTGACCATCAGCTTGCCCGCGTCGGGCTTGGCGTACCAGTTTTCCACCACGCCTCCGAACAGCGGCCAGGCGTCGATGTCGCGCTCCTCGGGCGCGGGCAGCAACGCCGCCGAGCGCCGCTTGGGCGTGAGCGTGATCGGCGCTGCCCCGGCCATCCCGGCCAGACGTCCCGCCCAGGCCCCGGCGGCGTTGACGATCAGCGGCGCGGCATGGTCTTCGCCCCCCGCCGTGACATGCCAGGCGCCGCCCTCGCGCCGCAGCGCGGTGACCGGCGCCCCGGTGACGATGCGCCCGCCGCGCGCCTTCAGCAGCCGCGTATAGCCCTGCAACAGCAGGTCCACGTCGATATTCTGCGCGTCACTCTCATACACCGCCGCCGCGATCGGGTCGGGGCGCAGGATCGGCACCAGGTCGCACGCCTCGGCCGCGCTCAGCCGTTCCAGCCCCTCCGCTCCGTCGGCATAATCCTCGAGCGCGTCGAGCTCGTCCTCGGCGGCCAGCAGCAATTCGCCGCGCGGCGACAGCAGCGGGCCGTCGGCGATCTCGCCGGGATCGTCAAAGACCGGCGCGGCCAGCGCGTTGAGCGCGCGCAGCGTGGCGTTGCCGTAATTGCGGATGAAGATCGCCGCCGAGCGTCCCGTCGAATGATAGCCCAGATGCGGCTCGGACTCGAGCAGGAGCACCTCGCGGTCCGCGGCGATTTCGGCCGCCGCGCTCGCCCCCGCGATGCCGCCGCCGATGACGATCACGTCCGCATTATGTCTAGTCATATTCCACCGAATCCTTCCAGCGCGCGCGTCAGGTTCGCGCCCAGCGTGTCCGACACATACCCGCCCTCCTGCACGAAGAGAGCCGGCAACCCGGTCTTCGCGAAAGCGGCGCCGATGCGCGCGAATCCGTCCTGCGTGACCGCGAACCCCTTGAACGGATCATCGACGGAGGCGTCAAGCCCCAGCGCCACGACGATCACCTCCGCGCCGAAGCCGTCGACCCGCTTGAGCGCGGTGTCGAGCGCGGCGAGGAACGCCGCGTCATCCGTGCCGCGCGGCAGCGCGAGGTTCAGGTTCGCGCCCAGCCCCGCGCCCTCCCCGCGTTCCTGCGCGTGGCCCCAGAAGAACGGGTAGAACCGCGCCGGGTCGGCGTGGATCGACACGGTAAGCACGTCGCCGCGCGCGTAGAAGATGCCCTGCGTGCCGTTGCCGTGATGCACGTCCACATCCACGATCGCGGCGCGCAGCCCCTTGCTGCGCAGGCGCTGCGCAGCGATGGCGCTGTTGTTGAGAAAGCAGAAGCCGCCGGCGAGGTCGGCAAACGCGTGATGCCCCGGCGGGCGCGACAGCGCGTAGGCGGAACTGCCCGAGGCGACGTGATCGGCCCCCGCGATGGCGCTCTGCGCGGACCAGTAGGCGGCCTCCCACGTGCCTTCGGCGATGGGACAGGCGGTGTCTGCTTGGTGCCAGCCGGCCTGCCCGACGGCGGATTTCGGATAGCCGTCGGTGCGGTTGGCGGGGTGGATGTTGGGGATCACCTCGTCGCCCGCGCCCTCGATCCGCCGCCAGCGGGTGTAGATGTTGCGCAGGAAGGTGAGATACTCGGCCGTATGGATCGCCGCGACAGGCCCCAGCCCGGCGTCCTTCGGCGTCTCGAAGACGCAGCCCGCCGCCTCGGCCCCGGCCTTCAGGATCTCGATCCGGCGCGGCTGTTCGGGGTTGGGCAGAAGCGCGCCGTTGGCCATGAAGTTCTGCGGATCATGCGCCCATTGCCGGTCGTCGAAATAGCCTTTCATCCGTTTGCCTCCAATGCCTTGCACTTCTCCGGGTCGAGCACCATCTCGGTGGCGCCCGAAGCGGGGCGGAACCCGAGCCGGTCATAGAAGGCGCGCGCGCCTTCGCTGCTGTGATAGACGGCGAGCTTGATCGCCTGCGCGCCCCAGGCGGCGCGGGCGTCGCGACAGACCGCGCCAAGCAGGCGGCGGCCCAGCCCCGAACCGCGCCGCGCGGGCGCCAGCCAGAGATCCGAGACAAAGACCATCGTCATCCCCCGCGAGGTCGACATCAACGGCGAATAGAGCGCCGCGCCCGCCACCTCGCCATCCGCGTCTTCGGCGAGGATCGCGCGAAAGACGGGATTCGCGCCCCAGCCGGCGCGCGCAAGGTCGTCATCCGTCGCGCGGTGCGGATCGTTCAGCGCGTCCGAAAGCTGCGCCAGCGCCGCGTTGAGGCGGGCGGCGTCCGCGCGCTCGGCGAGGCGGAAGCGCAGCTCGGTCATATCGCTGTCGCGTCCGCGCCCTTGAGGCCAAGCATCGCGCGCGCCTGCGCCGGGGTGGCGGGGGCGCGGCCCAGCGCGTCCAGCTCCGCACGGATTGCCTCGACCAGCCGCGCGTTGGAGTCCGCCAACTCTCCGCGCGCAATCATCAGGTTGTCCTCCAGCCCGACGCGCACATGCCCGCCCATCGCCGCGGCCTGCGCGGCCATCGGGATCTGGTGCCGCCCGGCGGCGAGCACGGAAAACATGTAGCCATCGCCGAAAAGCTTGTCCGCCATCAGCTTCATATGCGCGAGGTTGTCCGGGTCCGGCCCGATTCCGCCCAGCACACCGAAGACGAATTGAAGGAAGACGGGCCCCTGCACCAGCCCGCGATCCATGAAGTGACGCAACATGTGCAGGTGACTGACATCATAACACTCGAATTCGAACCGCGCGCCGCGCGCCTGCCCCAGATCGCTGAGGATGCGGGTAATGTCGCGCGGCGTGTTCTTGAACACGAGGTCATCCGAGTTCTCGAGAAACGGCTTTTCCCAGTCGAATTTCCATTTGTCGATCTTTCCGGCCATCGGGTAGAGCGCGAAATTCATGCTGCCCATGTTGAGGCTGCACATTTCCGGTTCCGCCTTGAGCGGCGCGGCGAGCCGCTGATCGAGGCTCATCACGGCGCTGCCGCCGGTGGTCATGTTGATGACGGCGTCCGTTTCCGCCTTGATCCGCGGCAGGAACCCGTCCCAATGCGCGGGGTCCGAGGACGGGCGGCCGTTTTCCGGGTCGCGCGCATGCAGATGCAGGATCGCCGCGCCGGCCTCGGCCGCCGCGACCGCCTCGTCCGCGATGTGATCGGCCGCGTAGGGCAGATGGGGCGACATCGACGGCGTGTGGATCGAGCCGGTGATCGCGCAGGTGATGATGACCGGATCGCTCATGCCACCCCCTGCGACGCCGGCAGTTCGGCGGTGTATTGGCGCAGCGACAAGTCCAGCATTTCGATGATTTCATCGAGATGCGTGTCGGTCACCGTGAGCGGCGGACAGACGAGGATGTGATCGCCCTCGACCCCGTCGCGGGTGCGCCGTGAATAGACGATGAGGCCGTTTTCATAGGCGATTTCGACAAAGCGCAGATGCGCGTTCCAGTCCTTCGGCAGCGGCGCCTTGGTCGCGCGGTCGGACATGAACTCGAACGCCAGCAGCAGCCCGTTGCCGCGCACGTCGCCGATGATCTCGTGGCGCTGCATCAGCGCGTTGAGCCGCGATTTCAGCTTCGCGCCCTTCTCGGCGGCGTTGTTGATGAGGTCCTGGCGGTCGAGTTCCTCGAGCACGGCGTGCCCGGCGGCGCAGGCCAGCGGGTTGCCCGCGTAGGTGAAGCCATGCGCGAAGCCGCCCGCGTCAAGCACCGGCGCGACAAGGTCGTCGCGCGCAACGATCCCGCCAAGCGGCGCGTATCCCGCGGCGAAGCCCTTGGAAAGCACGACGATATCCGGCGTCATGTCCCAATGATCGCCGCCGAGGAAGGCGCCGGTGCGCCCGGCGCCGGTCATCACCTCGTCCATGATAAGCAGCACGCCGTGGCGGTCGCAAATCTCGGCCACGCGTTCCATGTAGCCCGTGGGCGGGACCAGCGCGCCGGTCGAGGCGCCGCCGACCGGCTCCATCAGGAAGGCGAGCACGCTGTCGGCGCCCTCCTGCGCGATGCAGTCCTCCAGCATGTCGGCGTAATGCGCGCCGGTGGCCGGATCATCCGGGTCGCGCCCGTCGAGATAGGCGCGCGGCGCGGGGATCTTCGGCATCTCGCGCATCATCGGCGCGAAGGGCTCCGACAGCGCGGCGTAGCCGGTGACCGCCAGCGCGCCCAGCGTGCAGCCGTGATAGGACGGGCGGCGCGAGATCACCTTCCAGCGGCTGCCCTGCCCGGTGGCGACCGCGTGCTGGCGGGCCAGTTTCATGGCGCTTTCGACCGCCTCCGATCCGCCGGAGACGAAGAACACCTTATTGAGCCCTTCCGGCATCTTCTCGACCGTCTTGGCGGCGAGCCGTTCGGAGGCCTCGGTCTCGAAATGCAGGCGGTAGCCGAAGGTCGCCTTTTCCATCTGGCGGCGCATCGCCTCAAGCACGTTCTCGTTGGAGTGGCCGATATTGCAGACCATCGCGCCGGATGAGCCGTCGAGATAGCGCTTGCCGCCCTCGTCCCACATGTAGACGCCGCGGGCCTGCGCGAGCATCGGCTTGCGCTGCCGTCCCTGGTAGAAAAGGTGGCTCATGCCGGCGCCAGCGCAGAGCCGTCCTGCGGGCGGAATCCGACCGTGGCGGCGCTGCCTTTCTCGAAGGGGCGTTCGTCGATCATGTTGAGCGCCTGCAACTGCGCATCGCCCACGCGGACGAAATAGCGCACCGTCTGGCCCTGGTAGTCCACCGTCTCGATCGTGGCGGGGGCGGTGATCAGGCCCTCGGGCGCGGCGCCCTCCTCCATGACCTGCAATTTCTCGGCCCGAAGCACCAGCTTGGCCGGGCCGGCGCCGCTCAGCCGGACGGATTTCTCCGCGGGCAGCGTCACCTTGCCGAAGAGCGGCGTGTCGAGCTGCGCGCCCTCGGCGTTCTTGGCGCGGCATTCGGCGTCGATCACGTTGGAGGCGCCGAGGAAGTTGGCGACGAATTCGCTGGCCGGGTTGTTGTAGACCTCTTCGGGGGCGCCGACCTGCTCGACCCGGCCCGCGCTCATCACGACGATCTGGTCGGACATGGCCAGCGCCTCGGACTGGTCGTGGGTGACGAAGAGGGTGGTGACGCCGATCTGGTCCTGGATGCGTTTGAGCTCCACGCGCATGTCCTCGCGCAGGTTGGCGTCGAGCGCCGACAGCGGCTCATCCAGCAAAAGCACGTCGGGTTCGATCACGATGGCGCGGGCGAGCGCGATGCGCTGCTGCTGGCCGCCCGACAACTCCTTGGGGTAGCGGCTGCCGACGTCAGGCAGTTGCACGAGGTCGAGCGCATCCTGCACCTTGCCGGCGATCTGGTCCTTGGGCACGTCGCGGTATTTCAGGCCGAAGGCGATGTTGTCCGCCACCGTCTTGTGCGGGAAGAGGGCGTAGTTCTGGAACACGATCCCGAGGTTGCGCTTGTGGATCGGCACGTCGTTGACGCGCTTGCCGCCGATCAGGATCTCGCCCTCGGTCGGGTCGAGCAGCCCGGCGATCATCCGCAGGTTCGTCGTCTTGCCGCAACCCGACGGCCCCAGCAGGGTGACGAAGGCGCCCTCGGGAATTTCCAGGTCGGTCTGGTGGACGGCGGTGAAACTGCCGAACCGCTTGACGATATTTTTGAGGGTGACGGAGCTCATCGGCTGGGTATCCTGGTGGAGCGGTTGGCGAAAACCCCGCCCCGGAGCGTTCTCCGGGACGGGTCGGGAAGGCCCGGTTCAGTAGCCCTTCTGCACCCGGCCGAAGGTCTTGGACCAATCCGCCTCGTGGCCGTTCCAGTAGGCGGGATCGGCGAAGGTCAGATTGTCGAGCGTACCGGTCGGATCGAAAGCCGGAAGTTCCGGGATCTTGTCGCCCAGATCGACCTTCTGCGGGTCAAGCGCGGGCGGGTAGCTCTGGCCCTCGGCCACCGCGATCGAGGTCTCGGGCGACAGCATGAAGTTCAGCAGTTCCTCGCAGGCCTCCATCGGGCTGCCCTTGATGACGAACATGCATTCCTGCCAGCCATAGCCGTTCTTGGGATCCATGTAGCCGATGTCGTGGCCCTGCTCCTGAAGCGCATAGACGCGGCCCGACCAGGCCTCGGTGACGTAGATTTCCTCTTCCGCCAGCAGGCTCATCAGTTCGGCGCCCGAGGTCCAGTATTTCAGCGCCAGGTCGCGGTGCTGGCGCACGGCGTCCCAGATCGCGTCCATGTCCTGGATGTCGTTGGGATCCTGGCCGGTTTGCAGCGCCGCCATCCAGACGCGGGTGCGCCATTCGGCCCAGCCGCCGATCTTGCCCTTGTAGGCGTCGTCGATCAGCAGGTTGGCGCCCTTCTCCTTGGCCTCCTCGTCCGAGATATGCGCGCGGTTATAGGCGATGCCGGTGGTGCCGTAATCGTAGGGCACCGCCGAGAGCTTGCCGTCGGTATATTGCGCGAGCACGTCCACCAGCTTGGGGATCGCGAGTTCGAGGTTGGGGATGTTGTCCCGGTTCAACTCGCTCGCGTAGCCGAGATCGGCGTAGCGCGCGTAATCGAACACGCCCGAGAGGTGGGCGATGTTGAATTCGCCCGGCTGGCTCGCCTTCAGGCGGCTGAGGAATTCATCGGAGCCGCCGAAGGTGCCGTCGACCACCTTCATGCCGGTTTCCTTCTCGAACGGGTCGAAGGCGTATTTGCGCAGCGCCTCGGAGACGACGCCGCCCCAGCCGTCGAAACGCACCTCGGTCACTTCCTGCGCCAGCGCGCGGTAGGGCGTGACAAGGCCATAGGCCGCCCCCGCCGCGCCCAAGAGCCCGAGGAAGCGGCGCCGGCTGAGGTCGCCGTTCATGTAGCGTTCGCGCAGGCGTTCGTAGCGCGTGGTGTTGTCCATCTTGGTCATTGTCTGGTCTCTCCTTATTGGTTTCGTTGCAGGGTCCGGCGGCTCAGAGTCCGCTCTTCTTCGACATTTGCCGGGCGATCGCCGCCCCCACCAGGGGCAGCCCGACGGTCATGACGATCATCACCGTGCCCAGCGCGTTGATCTCGGGGCTGATGGAGTTGCGCAGCATCGCGAAGATCTGCGTCGGCACCGTCTCCACCCCGCCGGGTTTCCAGAACAGCGTTCCGGTGATGTCGTCAAAGCTGATGGTGAAGGCGAAGAGCGCCCCGGCCATCACCGCGGGCAGCATCAGGGGCAGCGTGACCTGGAAGAAGGTCTGCACCGGCGATGCGCCGAGGCTGAGCGCCGCCTCCTCGATGTCGCGGCGGATCGCGACGAGCCGCGCTTGCACCACGAGGATCACGAAGGGCAGCGTGAAGATCACGTGCCCGAAAAGCAGCAGCCCGAAGCTCTTGGGAACGCCGAGGAAATTGAGGAACAGCAACAGCGCGACCGCAAGCACCACCTCGGGCACGAGGATCGGCGCGATGAGGATCGTCGATATGGTGTTGGCGCCCGGCACCTTGTAGCGCACGAGCGCGAGGCTCGCCAGAACGCCCAGCGTGGTCGAGATGAGCGCGGTCAGCAGCCCCAGCACCAGCGAGGTGCGGAAGGCGCGCAAAATCGCCTCGTTGTTCCACAGCTCTCCGAACCAGCGGAACGAGAAACCCGTCATCGGGAAAGAGCCGAACTGCGATGCGTTGAAGCTGAGAAGCACCACGACGATGATCGGCAGGAACATGAAGAGATAGACCGCCATCGCGTAGCCGCGGATGAGGTGCCAGCCGAGCGAAGAGTCACGCGCCGCCATCAGCCCAGCCCCTTCATCAGTTGCGCCATCCCGAGATAGCGGTTGTAGACCATCACCAGCAGGCCCAGCACCACCAGCAGCATCAGCGACAGCGCGCTGCCCAATGGCCAGTTGAGCTGGGTGATGATCGCCTCGAAGACGAGGTTGGCGAACATCGCGTCGCTCGGCCCGCCCAGCACCAGCGGCGTGATGTAGGTTCCCGCGCCCAGCACGAAGCAAAGCAGCCCGCCCGCGGCGAGTCCCGGCAGCGACAGCGGCAGCGTCACCTGCAGGAACGCCTGCCAGCGCGTCGCGCCGAGCGAATTGGCCGCGTCCTCCAGCGTCTCGTCGATGCCGTCGAGGCTGACGAACACGTTGAGCACCATGAATGGCAGCAGGAAGTGGATGAGCCCGAGCACCACCGTCGCCTGGTTGTAGAGCATCTGAAGCGGCTCATCGATTATGCCGATCCACAGCAAAAAGGTGTTGAGCGCGCCCGACACGCCGAGGATGTTGATCCAGCTCATCGTGCGGATGATGTAGCTGATCCAGAAGGGCAGCATCAGCAGCAACAGCAGGATCGCCTTGTTCCCCTTGGAGCGGGCGATGAAATAGGCCGCCGGGTAGCCCATGACCGCGCAGAGGATCGTGGTGATCGCCGCGATCTTGAGCGTGTAGAGCAGGATGTCGCGGTAGAACCGATCGGTCAGCGCCTCCTGCCAGTTGTCGAGGAAGAACCCGACCTGGTCCGCGCCGGTCGCCGTGCGCAGCCAGAAGCTGTAGACCGCGATGAAGACCAGCGGAATGAACAGCAGCAGGGTGATCGCCGTCAGCGCGGGCGACAGCAATATCCACGGCTGGCGCCTTTCACGCGCTTCGACCGACATTCCAGTGATTCCCCCCGTTTCTCGCCGCAAGGATGGAACGGGGAATAATATTGCGCAAATAGATATTTAGAATTATGACTATCATCCATGTCTATACCTGCCGATCAGGATCATCGCTACAGCCCCCGCCGCATCGCGCGCGAACTGGACTGGAACCTCCTGCGCACCTTCGTGGTGCTGGCCGAGTCCCGCTCGATCACCGATGCGTCCGCACGGCTGCGGCTGAAACAGCCCTCGGTCTCGACCGCGCTCAAGCGGCTGGAGGACCGGATCGGACGCAAGCTGATCGACCGCCGCCCGGGGCATTACACGCTGACCGATGCGGGGCGCCTGCTCTACCGCGAGGCGCTCGATATCAACGGGTCGATCCTGCGGCTCTCAACGCTCCTGCGCGAGATGACGGACGACGTGCGCGGCCACGTCGTTCTGGCGGTGGCGAGCCACGTGGTCTGCCCGCTTTTCGACCGGGTCCTGGCCGCCTTCCACCGCGCGCATCCGCAGACCACGCTCACGATCAACGTGCTCTCGAGCGTGGAGGCGATCCGCGAGGTGCAGGCGAAACGCGCCTCGCTCGCGCTCTGCCTTGTCGGCGACCGCAACGCGCGTCTGGAATACCGCCGTCTGTACCGCGAATTCTTTGCCCTCTACTGCGGCCCCGGGCATCCGCTTTTCGGCCGCAAGGGGCTGACGCCCGCCGATCTCGAGGGGCTGGCCAGCGTCGGGTTCGAGACCGATCGCATCTCGGACGTGCTCAGCCCCGTCACCTTGATGCGCGCGCAGTCGAGCATGCGGGAACACATCGTCGGCACGTCCTCGAACCTCGAGGAAGTGCGCCGCATGATCTGCGCCGCCATCGGCGTAGGCGCGCTGCCGATGCATGTCGCGGCCCCCGATGTCGCCGCAGGGAGGCTCTGGCAGGTTCCGCCCTACGAGGATTTGCCGGCCATCGACGTGCATCTCGTCTGGAACCCGCACGCGGTGATGAACCGGGCCGAGCAGATCCTGGTCGACATGCTCAACGCCGAGATCGAGAGCACCCCGATCGAAGAGCGCACCTATCGCTGAAAACGCAGGCGCACAGGCTCCAACCCGTCGATCCGCCCCTCGAGCGCGGCGCCGGGGCCGACGGGGCCGACGCCCGCGGGCGTTCCGGTATAGATCAGGTCTCCGGGCGCGAGATGGTAGAAGCGCGACAGGTGCGCGACGATTTCGGGCGCGGACCAGATCATGTCGGCAAGCGTCGCCTCCTGCACCCGCGCCCCGTCCAGGTCGAGCGTGATCGCCTGCGCCCCCACCGCGCCGAAATCCGCCGCAGGCGTGATCGGGCCCATGACGGCGGCGTTCTCGAAATCCTTGCCGAGATCCCAGGGACGGCGCTTGTCCTTGGCCGCGGCCTGAAGGTCGCGCCGGGTGAGGTCGATGCCGCAGGCGAAGCCCCAGACCGCGTCCATCGCGTCCTCCTTCGCCACCTCGAAGGCATCGCCGCCGATGGCCATCACGAACTCCATCTCGTAGTGGCAGTCCGCGGTGCCCGGCGGATAGGCGATCTCGGCCCCCGAGAGGGCCAGCGCATGCGCGGACTTGGTGAAGTAGAACGGCGCCTCGCGGTCGACCTCGTTGCCCATTTCGGCGGCGTGGGCGGCGTAGTTGCGCCCGACGCAGAAGACGCGCCGCACCGGGAAGGCGGCGTCGCGTCCGGTGACGGGGATCATGGGCGGGGACGGCAGGTCAAAGAGCGGCTTGGCGGTCATGGGGGCCTCGTGGGTGATGATGCGCCTCCTTATGCGGCGGTCGCGCCCGCCTGTCAAAGCCCGCGCCCTTGGACCGCATCCCCGCCTGTGCCAAGAAGGCGGGAGTCGCAGGAGGCAGCATGTTCCGTCGCTACGCCGTCTACTACACCCCGCCCGAAAATGACGCGCTGGCGCGCTGGGGGGCGGCGTGGCTCGGCTGGGACATCGCGCGGGGCCGGGAGGTTGCGCATCCGGAAATCAACGGGCTGCCCGCGCCGGCGGCGGACCTCACCGCCACGCCGCGCCGTTACGGCCTGCACGCCACGATGCGCCCGCCCTTCGCGCTCGCCCCCGGTCAGCGCCCCGACGAGGTCGAAACCGCCTTTGCCGCGCTTTGCGCGGAACATGCCCCGGTCGAACTGGCCGGGCTGGAACTGGCCGCGCTGGGGCGGTTCGTCGCGCTTGTTCCCACCGGACCGACGCCGGCGCTCGACGCGCTGGCTGCGGAGGCGGTGCGCCGGCTCGACATGTTTCGCGCCCGGCTGAGCGACGCGGAGTTGAGCCGCCGCCGACAGGCCGTGCGCAGCGAGCGGCAGGCGGCCAACCTCATGCGCTGGGGCTATCCGCACGTGCTGGAGGCGTTCCGCTTTCACCTCACGCTGAGCGACAAGCTACCTCGCGCGCAGACCGCGGCGCTGCACGGCGCGCTCGCCCCGCATGTGGCGCCACTGCTGCCCGCCCCGATGACGATCGACGCGCTCAGCCTCGTGGGCGAGGATGCCGCGGGCCGGTTTCGCCTGATCCTGCGCACGGCCCTCACAGGATAGACCGCGCTTTCAATGTTCCCGAAATACTCGAATCCGGCGCGTGCCGCCCGCGCGCCGGAGCGTCCCTTGCGCCCCGTCCGGCCACGTTCTAGATCACGCGCATGACGCTTGCGAAAACCCAACGGTTGACTCGGGACGCCTGGATCGGGACCGGCCTTGCGGCGCTGGCTTCGGACGGCCCCGAAGCCCTGCGCGCCGAGCCGCTGGCGCGACGTCTGGGTGCAACCAAGGGGTCGTTCTACTGGCATTTCGACGACCTTCCGGCCTATCACGCGGCGCTGATCGAGACATGGGAACAAGCCGAGACGGCGCGGATCACCGAAACGCTCGCCGCGGAAGAAACCGACCCGAGCCGGTTGCGCCGCCTTGCGCAGATCATTGCCGAAGACCCCGCCCGCGACGGCGCGGCGGTGGAGCCGGCGATGCGCGCCTGGGCGCTGGGTCACGCGGGGGCGCAGGCGGCGGTGGCGCGGCTTGACGCGGCGCGGCTCGACCGGCTGGGCGCGCTGTTGCGCAGCGTCGGGGTCGGCAATCCGGAAATGGCGCGGATCATCCATGCCGCCGGGCTTGGCATGGCGGCGCTCGCGCCCGACGCGCGAGGCGACGCGCCAGGTGCGATCGGATCGCTGGTCGATCTCATCCTGGCGCTGCGCTGATGCGGCGCGCGCTGCTGCTCGCGGCCTCGCTCGGGCTGACCGGCTGCCAGGGCGACCAGACGGTGACCGGGCACGGCGGCGCCGGCGCATGGGAGCTGACGCTGATCGCGGGCGCCGCGCCGCCCGCGTCGCTGACGATGCGCCTGCTCGACGATGGCGCGGTCGAGATCAGCGGCCCCTGCAACACCATGCGCGCGCGCCAGACCGCGCCTTACCCGTGGTTCCACCTGACGGACGCGGTGCAGACCGAACGGGCCTGCGCCGCGCTCGAGCAGGAAGAACGGCTGTTCGACGCCCTCGCCGCGGCGTCGCTGGTCGAGGTCGCGGGCGACGTGCTGATCATCACCACCTCGTCGGGCAAGGAAATGGTGCTCGAGGCCCGCCGCCCCTGAGCGGGATCGCGCAGGCCGGGTCAGCGCGCCGCGTGGCTCCGCGCGGCCCGCGCCGCGAAACGATCGACGAAGCGCTGGCGCGCTTCCGGCAGGGGCCGGTCGCCGAGTTCGGGCGCCAGGTGGGTGTGCAGGAAATGCCCGGTAGTGCGCAAACCGTCGACGATTTCCGCATCCGGCGCGCCGCCCTGCCCCATGAGACAGGGCGGCAGCGGCAACAGGCGATCCGCCCATTCCCCGGCGCCCGCGCGCGACACCGCCCGCCCCGAACGCGGCGACACATAGCTCAGGTCGTTCGCCGCCGGCCCCATCACCGCGCAACCGCTGAGGTCGAGGCCAAAGCCCAGCTCCTCGAGCAGCGCCAGTTCCCATTGCAGGTAGGCCAGCGGCCAGACCTCGCCCTGGCCCAGCAGGTCGAGCAGCGCCTCGGTGCGCCGGTAGAGCGTCGGGTGAGCCTCGCGCTCGGGCAGCCCGAAGAGCAGCAGCGCCGTCACCGCGTTGAGACCCGCCAGCGCCAGGCGATCCCCCAGCGAGGCCGCCGCGCGGGAGCGGACGGGTTCGACCGTGAAGGCGCCGAGATGCTCCTCGAGCCGCGCGCGCCAGGCAAGGTCGAGCTGCGCGCCCGGTTGCAGCACCGGGGCCAGCCGCCGCGACGCCCCCCCGCGCACCACGCCCGCGTGCCTGCCGTGCGCGGGCGTCAGCACCTCGATGATCGCCGCGCTTTCGCCGTGTCCGCGCGCCGACAGCAGAATGCCCTGATCGCGCCACTCCATGATCGCTCCGCCTGTTTTCCGCTCGGGTCCAGTATCGCATCGCGGGACGGCGGATGCCAAGCGCGTTAAGCCGCCTGAAACAGTGGATAAACGTCGCGACTTGTGTTTGACTTGCCGCGATACATCGACCTCGGGGGATCTCCATGAAACGTCTTGCCGCCCTTTTCGCCGCCTGCGCCAGCCTTGCCGCGCCCGCCGCCTTCGCGGAGGAGGATGTGATGATCGTCTTCGACGGCTCCAACTCCATGTGGGGCCAGATCGACGGCGCCGCCAAGATCGAGATCGCGCGGGGCGTGATGAAGAATTTGCTGGGAGACTGGACCGCCGAGCGCAAGGTCGGCCTGATGGCCTATGGGCACCGCCGCCGCGGCGACTGCGCGGATATCGAGACGCTGATCGCCCCCGCCGCCGGCACCGCCGCCGACATCCAGGCCCGCATCGACAAGATCACCCCCACCGGCAAGACTCCCCTGACCGATGCGGTCGAGATGGCCGCAAAGCAAATGGCCTATACCGACCGACCGGCGACCGTGGTGCTGATCTCGGACGGGCTGGAAAGCTGTGAACGCGATCCTTGCGCGCTGGCTGGCGAACTCGCCAAAAGCGGCGTGGGGTTCACCGCGCATGTGGTCGGCTTCGGCCTCGGCACGTCCGAGGACACCGCATCGCTTGCCTGTATCGCCGAGGAAACCGGCGGCAAGTTCATCGAGGCCGGCAACGCCAGCGAACTGGGCGAGGCGCTGAGCACGCTGGGCGACACGGTGGCCGAGGCCCCTGCCCCCGAGCCCGCCGCCGAACCCGAGCCCGAGCCGGAACCGCAGGCGCCGCAGATCGCCGTCACAGCGCCGGCCACCGCGTTGGCGGGGTCGGATTTCAAGGTCGCATGGGACCGCGCGCCCCATCCGCGGGACTACATCACCATCGTCCCCGCAGGCGCGGACGAGGGCGTTTATACGCATTACATCCGCGTGAAGGACGATTCCGAAGGCATGCTGCGCGCGCTCGGCGACGCCGGGCTCTACGAAGTGCGCTACGTGCAGCAGGAAACGAAGAAGACGCTGGGCAGCAGCGCGATCGAGCTGCTCGAACCCGAGGTCACGGTGAGCGGGCCGGAGAGCGCGTTGACAGGCAGTGTCGTCGGCGTGTCCTGGAGCGGGAACGTGAACGCGCGCGACTTCGTCACCATCGTGCCGATGGGGGCGGATGAGGGCGCCTCGGCCGATTACATCCGCGTGAAGGACGACTCCGAAGGCAAGCTGCAGATGCCCGCGGAAACGGGAATGTATGAGCTGCGCTACGTCCTCGATGAGGGCCGGCGGACGCTGGCTAGCCAACCCATCGAGATCACCGCGCCAGAGGTCACGGTGAGCGGGCCGGAGAGCGCGTTGACAGGCAGTGTCGTGAGCGTTTCATGGAGCGGAAACGTGAACGGGCGCGACTTCGTCACCATCGTCCCGATGGGGGCGGATGAAGGCGCCTCGGCCGATTACATCCGTGTGAAGGACGAGTCCGAAGGCAAGCTGCAGATGCCGGCGGAGACGGGAATGTACGAACTGCGCTACGTGCTCGACAAGGGCCGGCGGACGCTGGCCAGCCAGCCCATCGAGATCACCGCGCCCGAGGTCACCGTGAGCGGGCCGGAGAGCGCGTTGACAGGCAGTGTCGTGAGCGTTTCATGGAGCGGAAACGTGAACGGGCGCGACTTTGTCACCATCGTGCCGATGGGGGCCGATGAGGGCGCCTCGGCCGACTATATCCGCGTGAAGGACGACTCCGAAGGCAAGCTGCAGATGCCCGCGGAAACGGGAATGTATGAGCTGCGCTACGTGCTCGACAAGGGGCGGCGGACGCTGGCCAGCCAACCCATCGAGATCACCGCGCCCGAGGTCACGGTGAGCGGCCCGGAGAGCGCGTTGACAGGCAGTGTCGTCGGCGTGTCCTGGAGCGGAATCGTGAATGGCCGCGACTTTGTCACCATCGTGCCGATGGGGGCCGATGAGGGCGCCTCGGCCGACTATATCCGCGTGAAGGACGACTCCGAAGGCAAGCTGCAGATGCCCGCGGAAACGGGAATGTATGAGCTGCGCTACGTGCTCGACAAGGGGCGGCGGACGCTGGCCAGCCAACCCATCGAGATCACCGCGCCCGAGGTCACCGTGAGCGGGCCGACCGAGATCCGCGCCGGCGACCGGCTGCGCTTTTCCTGGACGGGAGCGGTCAACCCGCGCGACTTCGTCCGCATCGCGCCGATGGGGAGCGACGACAGTGTGAGCGGCGATTACGCCCGCGTCGGCGACGCAAGCGAGGCGGAACTGACCGCGCCCAAGCAGACCGGCGTTTACGAGCTGCGCTACACGCTCGACAAGGGGCGCCGGGTGCTGGCGCGGCACCGCTTCGAAGTGCTGGCCGCGGACGCCGCGCTCACCACCGGGGCGGAGCTGAGCGCGCCGGACGCCGCCGCGCCGGGCAGCACCATCGAGGTGGGCTGGACCGTCGAGAGCGAAAGCGCGGACCAGCGCATCACGCTGGCGCGCGGCGACCAGGCGATATTCACCTGGATCACCGCGATCAGGATCGAGGGCGAACCGCCGGTACGGATGCCGCTGCCCGAAGAGCCGGGCAGCTATGAGCTGCGCTTCCTCGATCTCAGCGGGCAGGAGGTTCTGGCGCGCAAGGTGATCGTGGTGGAGTGACGCAAGGCGCGCCCCCACAAGTCCGAAGGCTACCCCGAGGCGGGCGCATCCGCACTGCGACCGCGTCGCCGGCGTGCGGGGTGCGCAGGGCGCGACATGGCGGATCGCGAGGCGGGACGGGTGGGGGCCAATTCTCTTTTGCAAAGAGAATTGGGAAGACTTTTGGAATAAAAGTCTTGGGCCTCAGTCGCCGAGGCCGGGAGCGTCAAGCAGGTGGCGGCCCGCGCGGTCCTCGACCTCGATCACCCAGAGGTCGGGATCGAAACCGCGCTGGCGGGCGATGGCGGCGTCGACCTCTGCCTCGGGACCGGAGGTGAGCTCACTCCAGCGCCGCGCGCCGGTCATGAGGTCGAACCCGCGCTGGTAGGCGACGGCGTTTCCATCCAGCGTCGAGAGCTTGACCAGCACCGCGCCGGCGGTGTCGTCGCCATGCGCGACGACGAAAGCGGGGATATCGGCGAGGCGCAGCCGCGCGAGATAGGCGTGTACCCAGAAATTCGCCGTGAGCCGCGTCATCGCAAGCCGGGGATCCGAGTATTTTCGGAACATTGAAAGACGTGCATGCGCATCAATTCCCGTCCCTGAAGTCGAGACCCATCTCGGTGTAGCGTTCGGCCTCGTCGAGCCAGTTGGGGCGCACCTTCACCTGCAGGAAGAGGTGGACGCGCCGCCCCAGGAATTCCTCGAGCTCCTCGCGGGCGGCCTTGGAGACGGCCTTGGCGGTCTCGCCGCCCTTGCCCAGCACGATGCCCTTGTGGCCGTCGCGCATGACATAGACGATCTGATCGATCCGGGCCGAGCCGTCCTTGCGCTCTTCCCAGTTCTCGGTCTCGACGGTGAGCTGGTAGGGCAGTTCCTGATGCAGCCGCAGGGTGAGTTTTTCGCGGGTGATCTCGGCGGCGATCATTCGCATGGGCAGATCGGCGATCTGGTCCTCGGGGTAGAGCCACGGCCCCTCGGGCAGCGTTTGGGCGAGCCATGCGCGCAGGGCGTCGACGCCGTGGCCCTTCTCGGCGGAGATCATGAAGGTTTCGACAAAGGGAAAACGATCGTTGAGTTCCTTGGTGAGGGCGAGGAGCGCCTCGGATTTCACGCGGTCGATCTTGTTGATGGCGAGCGCGACGGGGCGGCCGCGGGCGACCTCGCCCAGACCGTCGAGGATGCGCTTTACGCCCTCGGTCGCGCCGCGATGCGCCTCCACCAGCAGAACGACCACGTCGGCGTCCGCCGCCCCGCCCCAGGCGGCGGCGACCATCGCGCGGTCAAGCCGGCGGCGCGGCTGGAAGAGACCCGGCGTGTCGACGAAGACAAGCTGCGCGTCGCCTTCGATCGCGACGCCGCGGATGCGCGCGCGGGTGGTCTGGACCTTGTGAGTGACAATGCTCACCTTGGCGCCCACCATGCGGTTGAGCAGGGTGGACTTGCCCGCGTTGGGCTCTCCGATCAGGGCAATGAAACCGGCGCGGGTGGTCATGGGCGGATCCTCGGGGTTGCGGAGGTCAGCCCTAGCGCATGGCGCGCCGCTTTGCCAGAGGCGTCAGGCGTCCGGCATGCCCTCGACGCGGGCCAGAAGCGCGGTCGCGGCGGCCTGCTGGGCGTGGCGCTTGGAGCCGGCGCTGGCGCTTTGGGACATGCCGTTGGCGAGCGTTGCGGTGATGGTGAAAACCGGCGCGTGGTCCGGGCCGCTGCGGGCGGTTTCGGCGTAGTCGGGCGGCGGCAGGCCACGGGCCTGCGCCCATTCCTGGAGCGCGGTCTTGGCGTCGCGCGCGTCCGCCTCGACCGCGCCAATGCGCGCGCCCCAGAGGGTCAGCACGATCCGACGGGCGGCCTCGAACCCGGCGTCGGTATAGACGGCGGCGATCACGGCCTCCATCGCATCGCCAAGAAGCGCCTGCTTGCGCCGCCCGCCCGATAGCATCTCGGAGCGACCGAGCTTGAGCACCGCGCCGAGATCGATCTCGCGCGCGACGTCGGCGCAGGTTTCCTTGCGCACCAGCGCGTTGAAACGCGGGGCGAGCTGGCCTTCGGCAGCGTCGGGATCCTCGGCGAGCAGCGCCTCGGCCATCACGAGGCCGAGCACCCGGTCGCCGAGGAATTCGAGCCGCTGGTTGTCGCCGCGCGCGGGCGTGGACATCGACGCATGCGTGACCGCCTGCACCAGGAGCGCGGGCCGCGCGAAGTCATGCCCGAGCCGGCGCGAGAACGCCGCCAGTTCGCGCGACAGCTTCACTCGAGCGCCTTGAAGAAGCGATCCCCCCGCCACGTCCAGAAATAGAGCATCGAGTGGCCCGCCGAGGAGAAGATCACGCGGTTCGCGCGCCCGATCAGGTTCTCGAAAGGCACGAAGCCGACGCCGCCCACCGTCTGCGGAAAGCGCGAATCGGTGGAGTTGTCGCGGTTGTCGCCCATGAAGAAGTAATGCCCTTCGGGGACGGTGAAGACATTGGTGTGGTCCGAACGCTGATCGGTGATGTTGAGGATGTGGTGCGAGCGTCCGTTCGGCAGCGTCTCGACCTGGCGGGATTTCCTGCAGATCGCGCCTTCGCCGACGACGCCGTTCTCGCAGCGCGGGCGCGAGCGCATGGGTCCCTGGGCCTCGTAGACCTCCTCGAACACGCCCGCGGGTTCGAGCTCGACCGGTTCGCCGTTGATGCTGAGCACGCCGTCCTTGACCTGCACCTTGTCGCCGGGCAGGCCGATCAGGCGCTTGATGAAATCGGTGCCCTGCACGGGGTGGCGAAAGACGACGATATCGCCGCGCTCGGGTTCGCTGCCGAAAAGACGGGTGTTGTCGCCGTCGAGGAATCCGCAGATGTCCTTGGCGTCGATGTCCAGACCGATCGCGCCGATCTTGATCGACGGGCAGGAGGCGTAGGAATAACCGTAGGCCATCTTGTTCACGAAGAGGAAATCGCCGATCAGCAGCGTGTCCTTCATGGAGCCGGAGGGAATCCAGAACGGCTGAAAGAACAGCGTGCGGAAGATGCCGGCGATCAACAGGGCGTAGACGACGGTCTTGATCGTCTCGACGATGGGATTGCTCTTCTTGGCGTCGCTTGCCATCGGGGGTCTCCGCCTCGGGTCAGGTCGCGTGCTTCATGGGCGCGCGGCGGGCGGGTGTCAAGGCGCGGTCTCGGGCGCGCGGGGACGCGCCTCGATCACGACGAAGGCCTGCGCCCAGGGGTGATCGTCGGTGAGCGTGACGTGGATGATCGCGTCATGCCCCGGCGGGGTCATCGCCGCCAGCCGGTCGGCGGCCCAGCCGGTCACGTGCATCACCGGCTGGCCGGTGGCGAGGTTGCTCACCGCCATGTCCTTCCAGGCGATGCCCATCCGCAGCCCTGTCCCCAACGCCTTGGAGCACGCCTCCTTCGCGGCCCAGCGCTTGGCGTAGGTGCCGGGCGTGTCGGCGCGACGTTCGGCCTTGGCCTGCTCGGTTTCGGTGAAGACGCGGTTTCGGAAACGATCGCCGAAGCGGTCGAGCGTGGCTGCGATACGGTCGATATTGGCCAAATCCGTGCCGATGCCGAGTATCATGGCGACGCCGTCCCCGTCATTGCGTCGAGCCGGCGGTCGATTGCTCGGGGGTGAAGCGGGTGGAGCGGAGCATCGGGTCAGACCTTGTGCGACGTGGTGAGGATCATCAGCCCCGCCGCGCCGAAGAGCAACGCGAAGGCGCCCTCGAAACCGCGGCGCAGGCGCAGGTAGCCGCGCGCGATGCGCGGCGTCGAGAAGAGCAGCCCGTAGCCGAAGAAGATCGCGCCCGACACGGCCAGCAGCAGGGCGAACAGCTTCCACACCGCAAGCGGCGCTGCCGCGGGCGGTAGCGCGATGGCGTAGACCGCGCCCCAGGCCAGCACCGCCTTGGGGTTGGTGACGTGGATGAGCGCGCCCCTGAGCCACAGCCGCCGCAGCCCCGGCGCGGTGTGAACCGGCGCCGCACTGGGCGGGTGAACGGCGCGGCGCAGCGCCTTGAACGCCAGCCACAGCAGGTAGGCCGCGCCGGCCAGGCGGATCGCCTCGAACGCCCAGGCGTGCGCCATCATGACCGCGCTCATCCCCGCGCCGGCGGCGATCCCCCAGAAGGCGGAACCGGCAAAGACGCCCGCGGCGATGGCGAACCCCGCGAGGCGGCCCTCGGCCATCGCGGCGCTGGAGATCGCCAGCGTCGCCGGGCCGGGGCTGCCGGCGGCCACGGCCCAGGCGATCAGCAGAAGGATCAATTCGTGACCGCTCATCCCCCGCCCCCGCGCTCCTGCCGGGCGAGTTCGGTCGAGACGCCCAGCCCGAAGAAGAACCGGTTGCAGATGAGATACGCGCCCGCGTAGAGGCCGAGCAGGATCGCGAATTGTCGCGAGCCGAACGGCGCGATCGCGAGCTTGCCGAATTCCGGCAGCAGCCCGCCGGCGCCATAAGCCAGCGCGAGGTTGAGCGCGGTCGCGACCCCGGTGGCGATCCAGGCGAAATTCCAGAACTGCCCGCGGTCGGGGCGGGCCCGCGCGACCCTGGCGCCGCGCTGCCCCTCGACCAGCGCGGCGATCATCGCGGGCACGATCAGTTGCGCCGCCGACGAGCCCAGGCCGGACACGCGCCCTTCGAGCAGGCGCACCGCCAGCCCCGCGCCGATGGCGACGGCGACGAACACGAGGGCGTAGCGCGCGTAGATCATCCCTGCGACCCGCGCCGCGCCGCGTCCATGCGGGCGCGCATCTCGGCGATGGCCGGCTCAAGGCCGCGAAAGATCGCCTCGCCGATGAGGAAATGGCCGATGTTGAGTTCGCGCACCTCCGGGAAGGCGGCGACGGGGGCGACGGTGTCATAGGTCAGCCCATGGCCGGCATGCACCTCGAGCCCGAGCGAATGGGCGTGAGCGGACATGTCGCGCAGGGAGCGCAGTTCGGCATCGCGGTCCTCGATGCGCCCCTCGGCATGGGCGTCGCAATAGGCGCCGGTGTGCAGCTCGATCACCTCGGCGCCGATGCGCTGCGCCGCCTCGACCTGGGCCGCGTCGGCGGCGATGAAGATCGACACGCGGCTGCCAGCCTCGCGCAGCGGCGTGATGAACCGGGCGAGGCGGTCCTCCTCGCGCATGATGTCGAGCCCGCCCTCGGTGGTGCGCTCCTCGCGCTTTTCGGGGACGATGCAGACGGCGTGAGGCTTGTGGCGCAGGGCTATGGCCTGCATCTCGTCGGTGGCGGCCATCTCGAAGTTGAGCGGCACGCTCAGCGCCTCCATCAGCCGGTCGATATCGGCGTCCGAGATGTGGCGGCGATCCTCGCGCAGATGCGCGGTGATGCCGTCGGCGCCCGCCTCCTCGGCCAGCCTGGCGGCGCGCACCGGATCGGGCGTATCGCCGCCGCGCGCGTTGCGCACGGTCGCGACATGGTCGATGTTGACGCCGAGGCGCAGTTCGGGGCTGTCCATCATCTCAGGGCTCCGCAAGTTGATCCGAGTCGGGCCAACCCTAGGATACCGCCCCGCGACGCGCAAAGGCCAAACGGCGCTCGGCGGGTCGTCAGCCGTCCGCGCCGGTGTCCTCGTTGCGCAGTTCGGCCTTCTTCTTCAGTTCGTCCCACTTCTTGCGCAGCCGCACCCGGCGCCGGTTCTGGTAGACGATCAGCAGCGGCAGGCTGAAGTAGTAGCAGGCCAGACCGGCGATCACGCCGGGGATGAGCCCGCCGATCATGTAGGGAAAGAACACGTCGTCGTAGAAGACGTGCAGCTTGCTCCAGTGCGCGTCGCCGCCGGTGAAGAGCGCGAGGAGGTTGTCGTGGAAATCTTCGCCCGCGTCGACGAATTTCCCGCCCAGCGAGCGATGCGATTCCTCGGGCAGCGCCCCGCCGCGCCCGAGCAGGAAATGCCCGGTCTGGAGCGAGATCGTCGCGATCGCGAGAAAGGTCAGCGGGTTGCCGAAGAACGTGGCCAGCAGCGCGGCGATGATGTTGCCGCGCAAAATCCACGCCAGCACCGCGGCGCCGAAGAAATGCAGCCCGAAGAACGGCGTGAAGGAGACGAAGACCCCGGCGAAGATGCCGCGCGCGATGCGGTGCGGCGGGTCGGGCAGCCGGCGCAACCGGTGCTTGACGTAGAGCGCGGCGCGCGTCCAGCCGCCGCGGGGCCAGAAGAAATCGGCGATGGCTTTCCAAACGGGTCGCTTGTCTCGACGTTTGAAGACCACCTTGTCGGGCTCCTAGTATTCGTTTCCGCCGGTTGCGTCGCGGCGCGCGTTGTCCCTGCGGCGGGCGACTTCGGCGACGTCGCTTTCGGCGTCGAGCGCTGCGATGACGCTGTGCAGCTGTTCGGCGTCGCGAAGCTCGACATCGATCAGCAGGCGGTAGAAGTCCGGCTTGCGGTCGATGAACGTCAAATTGGAGATATTGGCGTTGCGCTCTCCGATCAAGGTGCAAATGCGGCCCAGCACGCCCGCGTCATTGCCCATGGTGACGTCGAGCGTCGCGTCATAGGCCGCTTCGTGCGTGCCCGAATGCCATTGCAGGTCGAGCCAGCGGCCCGGCTGATCCTCGAAGGCCGTGAGGCTGGCGCAGTCAATGGCGTGCACCACCACGCCGCGGCCGCGATAGGTGATCCCGACGATCCGTTCGCCCGGCAGCGGCTGGCAACAGGCCGCGCGGTCGAAATACTGGTCGGGGCCAAGGCCGATCACCGCGCGTTCGCGGCTGATCTCGGGACCGGCCGCCGGGGTGAGATCGGGATAGAGCGCGCCGACCACCTCGCGCCCGGTCAGTTCGGCGCGCCCCATCCGCGCCAGCAGGTCGGTCACGTCCTCAAGGTGCAGCCGGTCCGCTGCCGCGCGCAGCGCCTTTTCCGTCGCGCGTTTGCCGACATGCTCGAACGCGGCGCGGGCGAGCTCGCGGCCCAGCTTCACATAGCGGTCCCGGTCGAGATCGCGCAGCGCGCGGCGGATCGCGCTGCGCGCCTTGCCGGTGGTCGCGATGTCGAGCCAGGCGGCCTGCGGCGTCTGGCCGTCGGCGGTGATGACATCCACCGACTGCCCGTTCTTGATCCGGGTCCAGAGCGGCACGCGCATGCCGTCCACCTTGGCGCCGACCACGGCGTTGCCGATCCTCGTGTGGATGGCGTAGGCGAAATCGATCGGCGTCGCGCCGCGCGGCAGTTTCACCACGTCGCCCTTGGGGGTGAAGCAGAAGACCTTGTCGGCATACATCTCGAGCTTGACCGCCTCGAGGAAATCCTCGTGGTCTTCCTCGGCGGTGAACTGCTCGGTCAGGGTGTTGATCCAGTCGGCGGGATCGACGGCAAAGGGATTCTCGGTGCGCACGCCGTCGCGGTAGGACCAGTGCGCCGCGACCCCGGTTTCGGCCACGTCATGCATCTGGCGGGTGCGGATCTGCACCTCGACCCGCTTGCCGTCGCGCCCTGATACGGTTGTGTGGATCGAACGGTAGCCGTTGGATTTCGGCTGGCTGATGTAGTCCTTGAACCGCCCCGGCACCGCGCGCCAGCGCCGGTGGATCGCGCCGAGCACGGCGTAGCAGTCCGGCTCGGACCCGGTGATGACGCGAAAGCCGTAGATGTCGGACAGGCGCGAAAAGCTGGTCTGCTTCTCCTGCATCTTGCGCCAGATCGAGTAGGGTTTCTTGGCCCGGCCCAATACCTCGGCTTCGATCCCGGCCTTCTTCAGCTCCTTGCGCATGTCCCCGGCGATCCGCTCGATGACATCGCCCGATTCGCGTTGCAGAACGATGAAGCGCCGCATGAGCGAGGCGCGCGCGTCCGGATTGATGACGCGGAACGCGAGATCCTCGAGTTCCTCGCGCATCCACTGCATGCCCATGCGCCCGGCCAGCGGCGCGAAGATGTCCATCGTCTCGCGCGCCTTCTGCACCTGCTTTTCCGAGCGCATGGCGCGGATGGTACGCATGTTGTGCAGCCGGTCGGCGAGCTTCACGAGGATCACCCGCAAATCGCGCGACATCGCCATGAAGAGCTTGCGGAAATTCTCGGCCTGCTTGGTCTCGGTGCTGCCGAGTTGCAGGTTCGTCAGCTTGGTCACGCCATCCACGAGATCGGCGATCTCCGGGCCGAACCGTTCCTTGACGGTGGCGTAGGAGGCGCCGGTGTCCTCGATGGTGTCGTGCAGCAGCGCGGTCACGATCGTCGCGTCGTCCAGCCGCTGTTCGGCGAGGATCGCGGCCACCGCCACGGGGTGCGAGAAATAGGGCTCGCCCGAATGGCGATACTGCCCCTCGTGCATCTCGCGGGCGTAGCCATAGGCCGCGCGCAGCAGGCTCTCGTCGGTCTTGGGGTTGTAGGCGCGGACCAGTGCGATGAGATCTTCGACAGCGATCATGCGGCGCGCGCCCCGGTTCGAGTCCCCCGCAGGGGACCGGGCGTCAGCCCTGGCCCTGCGCCTCCATCAGCGCGCGCAGCAGCTTTTCCTCGGACAGGTCGTCGTCCTGGGGTTTGTCGGCCTCGCCGCCCCCGCCGAGCAGCAGCGACATGTTGTCGTCCTCGGGTTCGTCGACCTCGATCTCGGTCTGGTTGCTTTCGATCAGCCGTTCGCGCAGGTCCTCGGCGCTCTGGGTTTCCTCGGCGATCTCGCGCAGGGCGACGACGGGGTTCTTGTCGTTGTCGCGGTCCACGGTCAGCGGCGCGCCTGCGGCGATCTCGCGCGCGCGGTGCGCGGCCAGCATCACCAGATCGAAACGGTTGGGAACCTTGTCGACGCAATCTTCGGTCGTTACGCGGGCCATGAGACCTCCGGGGGCTGAATCATCTGCAGGAAGGCCCGTATTTACGCCCTTGCCTCGGGATTTACAAGCGACGAATCAGAGCGCGACGACCGCCGCGCGTTCCGAAGCGGGCAGCGCGTCGAGCATCTCGCGCACGCTTGTCCCGAGAACCGGGTGCCGCCAGTCCGGCGCGACGTCCGCGAGCGGGACCAGCGCGAAGGCGCGGTCCTGCATGCGCGGATGCGGCAGGATCAGCCGGTCAGGGGCGGTTTCGGCCTGACGGTCGGGCGGCAGATCGCACCACCTGCGGCAAGTTGCCGCATCAGGAAGCACCGCGTCCCCCGCCGCCAGCAGGTCCAGATCGAGCGTCCGCCGACCCCAGCGCCGCACCCGTTCGCGCCCGAAATCCGCTTCGACCTTGTGCAGCAACTCAAGCAACGCATGCGGCCCGCCGGAGCGGGTGAACCCCGCGGCCGCATTGACGTAATCCGGCCCTGCGCCGGGGGGGAAACAGGGCGTGCGATAAAAGCGGCTGACCGTCATGTCGCGACATCCCGCCCGCTCCAGCGCATCGAGCGCCGCGTGCAGCGTGCGCTCGGGCTGGCCCAGCGCGCTGGGCAGGTTTCCGCCCAGCGCGATCAGAAAACTGCCGGTTTCCGTGGCGTCAGACATGTTCACTCCTGCGTTACGGGCTTGTCGCTCCGGATTACACGGCCTACGTAACCCGCATCATCCGTCACCTTCACCACCACCACTCACATCCATCCCGGGAAGGGCGGTTAAAGCATTCGAAAGGACATTTTGATGTTTTACAAGGACGAGCGGCTCGCGCTGTTCATCGACGGCTCGAATCTCTACGCCGCCGGCAAGGCGTTGGGGTTCGACATCGATTACAAGCTCTTGCGATCCGAATTCATGCGCCGCGGCAAACTGCTTCGCGCTTCCTACTACACGGCGCTGCTGGAAAACGACGACTATTCGCCGATCCGCCCGCTGGTAGACTGGCTGCATTACAACGGCTACGCGATGATCACCAAGCCGGCCAAGGAATACACCGACAGCCAGGGCCGGCGGAAGGTCAAGGGCAACATGGACATAGAACTGACCGTGGACGCGATGGAACTCGCGCCGCGCGTCGATCATATGGTCCTGTTTTCCGGCGACGGGGATTTCCGCCCCCTTGTCGAAAGCCTGCAACGCCAGGGCGTCCGGGTTTCGGTCGTCTCCACGATCCGCAGCCATCCGCCGATGATCTCGGACGAGCTGCGCCGCCAAGCCGACAATTTCATCGAGCTGGAGGATCTCAAGGAGGTGATCGGCCGTCCGCCGCGCGAACCTCAGCACGATCGCTCGGAAGAGATGGCGGATCAGGACTGACCGGCGGGCCATGGCGTGGCGCGGGCGATCGACCCTGATCGCTGGCGCTGCTTCTTCCGCGATTGCGCGCGCCCTCGGGGACGGCAACGTCCCGCGAGGTCCGGGTAAGTCAGACCACTGCAAGCCCGGGCATTTCACAACGGCTTTGCCTGTCGCCCCCGTCGCCTGTGCGCCGGGGGCGATCTTTCTTTTCGCGGCCCGAAATTTTTTGATTCCTGACGGACAATTCCGTGACGTGCGCGTGACCGGCGAGCGTGGCATCGGGCACTACCAAAAAAGCCGATAGCCGTGTCGCGTGTCTCGGTCTGGCATCTTCTGAGGCGCGCGAATCACGCCTGCTTCACGATCCCGGCGATCGTCCGCGCGGCGATGGTGAACCCGTGGGTCATCCCCTGACCGTTCGTCACGGTGACCGCCGTGACGCCCTTCGCCGGGGCGAGCGTCAGCACCTCCTGCCCCGGAAGATGCGCGTAACGGCCGACCCAGCGCCGCGCGATGGCGGGTTCCGGCAGGTCCAGCATCCCGCCGAATTCGCGCAGGATGATTTCGTCGACCTCAGCCGGATCGGCCGGCGCGGCGTCCGCGCCGTAATGATGCGAATCGCCCAGCGTGACGCTTCCGTCCTCTTCCTGGGCGGCGATGACATGCACGCCATGCGCCAGCGCATCCGCCTGATGCGCCTGCTGATGCGCGCGCAGCTGGGGCAGGCCGGGGCAATCGGCAAAGGCGTCGTAGCGCGCGAGGCTGAGCCCGCCGAGCACGAACGGCCCGAGCCGCCAGCCCGCCGGCTGCGGCGCGGTGCGCAGCATCTGCAACCGGCAGACGTCGACGCCGCTCTGCGCCCAGGCGTCCGGGAAGAGCGTGGCGAAGTCTTCGCCGCCGCACAGCACGACGTGATCCGCGCCGAAACTGCCGGCGGCCGTCTCGACCCGGCCCTCCCCCGCCGCCAACACCTCGGTTCCGAAATGGAACGCGACGCCGTGGGCGCGCGCCAGCCAGTCCGAGAGCCGGGCCAGCGCGCCCCGCTGATCGAGCTTCCAGGCGTCCGGGCTGTACAGCCCGCCCAGCACCGTGTCCCGCCGCAAACCCGGCGCGCGGGCATGGGCCGCCTCGGCGTCGAGCAGCGTGAAATCATGGCCTTGCGATCCGGCCTGCGCCGCGCCCTCCTCGAGCACCGTCATCTCGGCGTCGTGGCGCGCGACGAACAGGCAGCCCGCCCGGCGCATCGCGATGCCCGCCGCCGCCGCGACCTCCTGCCATGTCGACAGCGCGGCGCGCGCGCTGTCCAGCTGCGCGCCCGGGCGCTGCGCGACAATCGCCAACATGCCGAAGTTGCGCACCGATGCGCCGTCGGCGCGCGCGCCGCGCTCCAACACCGCCACGCGCAGGCCCGCGCGCGCGCCGTGCAACGCGTGCGCCAGCCCCAGGATGCCGCCGCCAACAATGGCCAGGTCGTATCGCTGCATCTTTGCCTCCTTCTGCGCCTGCCGCCCGCCCATCGTTGCGCGGCGAATGCGGGGGACGTCAAGGCGCATCGCCTCTGGACGATAGCGGCCATAGCCCTTACCTCTGCCGCCAAGGAGTGCCGTCATGACCAAGCAACCCCTCACCCTCTACCTCGCGGCGCCGCGCGGCTTCTGCGCCGGCGTGGATCGGGCGATCAAGATCGTGGAAATGGCGATCGGCAAATGGGGGGCGCCGGTCTATGTCCGGCACGAGATCGTGCACAACAAATACGTGGTGGACGACCTGCGGGCCAAGGGCGCGGTGTTTGTCGAGACGCTCGAGGAATGTCCCGACGACCGCCCGGTGATCTTTTCCGCCCACGGCGTGCCCAAGGCCGTTCCGGCCGAGGCCGCGCGGCGCGAGATGGTCTATGTCGACGCCACCTGCCCGCTGGTCTCCAAGGTGCATATCGAGGCGGCGCGCCACCATGAGGCGGGCTTGCAGATCGTGATGATCGGCCATGCCGGCCACCCCGAGACGATCGGCACGATGGGGCAGTTGCCCGAGGGCGCGGTGCTGCTGGTCGAAACGCCCGAGGATGTGGCCACGCTCGAGGTGCGCGACGCAGACGAGCTCGCCTACGTGACGCAGACGACGCTGTCGATCGACGACACCGCCGGGATCGTAGCCGCGCTCAGGGCGCGGTTCCCATCCATCCGCGGGCCGCACAAGGAAGACATCTGCTACGCCACCACCAACCGGCAGGAGGCCGTCAAGGCGATGGCGCCGCATGTCGACGCAATCCTTGTCGTGGGGGCGCCCAATTCGTCCAACTCCCGCCGCCTGGTCGAGGTGGGCGCGCGCGCAGGGTGTTCCTATGCGCAACTGGTGCAGCGCGCCGGCGATATCGACTGGCGCGCGCTTGACGGGATACGCAGCCTCGGGCTGACCGCCGGGGCGTCGGCCCCCGAGGTGCTGGTCAACGAGGTGATCGAGACCGTGCAGGCGCGCTATGACGTGACCGTGACCGAGATCGAGACCGCCACCGAGAACGTCGAGTTCAAGGTGCCCCGCATACTGAGAGAGCCTGCGTGAGCATCCCCCGCGCGCCCCTGCTTCTCGGCCTCGCCGGGCTGATCCCTTTCGTCTGGGGGGCGGTGACGGTGTTGCTGCCCGATCTGGGGATGTGGACCGTCAGAAATATCGGGGCGCGGTTTGCGGGCCCCTACGTCATGTTGTTCTACGGCGCGATCATCCTCGCCTTCATGTCCGGCGTGCTCTGGGGATTCGCGGCGAAGCTGGACGCGGCGCGGGCGCCGACGGGTTACGCGCTCTCGGTGATCCCCGCGCTCTGGGCGTTCCTGATGACCGGGGGCGGGCCAACCGGGGCGGGCATTTCGCTCATGGCCGGGTTCATCGGGCTGCTGGGCCTTGACTGGCTGTTCTGGCGCCACGGCGCGACGCCGCCCTGGTGGATGGAGTTGCGCGTGATGCTGAGCGCGGTCGTGCTGGCCTGCCTCGCCGTCGGGGCCTTTGCATGAGCGCGGATGACGAAACCCTCGCGGTTTACGGCGCGAAGGCCGATGACTACGCCGCGCTGTTCGAGGCGGACGCCGAGACCAACCGCCACCTTGCCCGGTTCATGGCCGCGCTTCCTGCGGGGGGGCGCGCGCTTGACCTCGGCTGCGGCCCCGGCGGAGCGGCGGCGGCGCTGGCCGATGCGGGGTTCCGGGTGGACGCGATCGACGCGGTCGCGGAGATGGTCGCGATGGCGGCGCGCCATCCCGGCGTGACCGCGTGGCGGGCGCGATTCGACGACATCGCGGGCGACGCTCTCTACGACGGGATATGGGCCAATTTCAGCCTGCTGCACGCCGCCCGGGCGGACCTGCCCCGGCATCTGGCGGCGCTGCGGACGGCGCTGAAACCGGGCGGCGTGTTTCACATCGGGATGAAGACCGGCCGCAGCGAACGCCGCGATTCGCTGGGCCGGCTCTATACCTATTACACCGAGGCCGAGCTGCGCGCGCTGTTGCGGGATGCCGGGTTCGTGCCCGGCCCCGGCGTCACTGGCCGCGGCAAGGGGCTTAGCGGCAGCGACGACCCCTGGGTCGTGATCCTCGCGGATGGTTGAACTTGTCGCCTATACCGACGGCGCCTGTTCGGGCAATCCCGGCCCCGGCGGCTGGGGCGTGCTGATGCGGGCGGTCGACGACGGTCGCGTGGTCAAGGAGCGCGAGCTGAGCGGCGGCGCGCCCGAGACGACCAACAACCAGATGGAGCTGATGGCGGCGATTTCCGCGCTGGAAGTGCTCGACCGGCCCAGCACGCTTACCATCGTGACGGACAGCCAATACGTTAAGAACGGCGTCACCGGCTGGATCCACGGCTGGAAGCGCAACGGCTGGCGCACCTCGGCGAAGAAGCCGGTGAAGAACGCCGAGTTGTGGCAGCGCCTTGACGCAGCACAGGCGCGCCATGAGGTGACATGGGAATGGGTCAAGGGGCACGCCGGCCACCCCGAGAACGAGCGCGCGGACGAACTCGCCCGTGCGGGGATGGCGCCGTTCAAGCCCGCCCGGAACCCCGAAACATGAGCGCCCTGCCCGTCTTCGCCTATGCGCAGTATCTCGATTACGCCGCGGTGCTGGTCTTTGCGCTGACCGGCGCGCTGGTGGCCAGCCGCGCGCAGCTCGACCTTGTCGGATTCGCCTTTATCGCCTGTCTCACGGCGGTGGGCGGCGGGACTTTGCGCGACGTGGTGATCCAGCGCGATCCGGTTTTCTGGATCGGTGACCCGACCTATATCCTGATCGCCGTGGCGGCGGCGCTGGTGGTGTTCTTCACCGCGCACCTTGTCGAGAGCCGCAAGCGGTGGCTGATATGGCTGGACAGTTTCGCCCTTGCCGTGGCGGTGCCCGCCGGGGTCGCCGTGGCGCTGGCGATGGCGCAGCCGCCGCTGATCGTGGTCTTGATGGGCATCATGACCGGCTGCATGGGCGGGCTGATGCGCGACGTGGTGGTAGGCGAGGTGCCCCTCGTGCTGCACCAGGGCGAACTCTATGTCAGTGCGGCCTTTGCGGGCGCGCTGCTGGCGGCGCTGCTGGACGGAGGCGGGATCGACCGGGTCGTGGCGCTCGGGGCGTGCGGTCTGGCGACCTGGGCGTTGCGTGCGGGATCGCTGTTGTTCGGCTGGTCCCTGCCGGTCTACAAGGGACGCCCGCCGCGCGCCTGAGCGGCCTCAGCGCCGCCCGCGCCAATGGGTCGGCACGATGATCAACGCGCCGATGGAGGACAGGACCGCGTCGATTCCGGGCGTCCCGAACCTGATGCCGAACATGATCCGCACGAAATAGAACAGAAAAGCGCCGCCCACGCAGATGATGATGGATTGCAGGTAACCATTGCGGGTGAACCCGGTTTTCTCCGAAAGGTAGCCGACGATTCCGGCGATCACCACTGTGCCGATCAAGACTGGAAACATGCCATGTCCTTTCGTGTTCAGATCCGCGCGCCGCGCGGTACGCTCATGCCGCGCAGGAAGGTTTCTGCATCCTGCGCCGCGCGCCCCGCGCGTTGCAGCCGCAAGAGCCGCACCGCCCCCCGCCCGCAGGCGATCGAGAGCTCGTCGTCCAGCACCTCGCCCGGCGCGCCCTCGCCCTCCGCCAGCTTCGAGCCCAGCAGTTTGACCCGCTGGCCATCGATCTCGCACCAGGCGCCCGGGAAGGGTGAAAGGCCGCGGATCAGCCGGTCCACCTCGACCGCATCCCGCGTCCAGTCGACGCGCGCCTCGGCCTTGTCGATCTTGGCGGCATAGGTCACGCCTTCTGCCGGTTGCGGCTCCGGCTCGAGCGTGTCGAACTGCGCCAGCGCTTCCGTGATGAGCCGCGCGCCCATCCCTGAAAGCCTGTCATGCAGCGCGCCGGTCGTCTCTTCCTCCCCGATCGGCGTCGCCTCGCGCAAGAGCACCGGCCCGGTGTCGAGCCCCGCCTCCATCCGCATGATACAAACGCCGGTCTCGGCGTCGCCGGCCAGGATCGCGCGATGGATCGGCGCCGCCCCGCGCCAGCGCGGCAGGAGCGAGGCGTGAATGTTGAGACAGCCATGCGCCGGAGCGTCGAGCACCCCCTGCGGCAGGATCAGCCCGTAGGCCACCACCACCGCGATATCGGCTTCGAGCGCGGCGAATGCCGCCTGCGCCTCGGGCGTCTTCAGCGAAACCGGGTGGCGCACCTGCAGCCCCAGCGCTTCGGCGCGGGCGTGCACCGGGGTCGGGCGATCCTTCTTGCCGCGCCCGGCGGGGCGGGGCGGCTGGCTGTAGACGGCGGCGATCTCGTGCCCGGCCGCGACCAGCGCGTCGAGCGCCGGAACCGCGAAATCCGGCGTTCCCATGAAGATCACCCGCATCACACCCTCCCCGGCGGCCCGCCTGCCGCCCTGTTGCAGTTGAGTATTTGCAGAATACTCGAATCCGGCGTTCGCGACAGGCGCATCGCTCAGCCCTTCTTGCGCGCCCGGCGCAGCAGCATGTCGCGTTTCACGCGGCCCAGCCGGTCGAAAAACATCCGCCCTTCGAGATGGTCGATCTGATGCTGCGCCGAGGTGGCCCGGAGGCCGACGAAGTCGCGCTCCTCGATCTCGCCCGCCGCGTTCAGGAAGCGCAGGGTGACGGCGCGGGGGCGCTCGATTTTGGCCGAGACGCCGGGCAGGTTCGGGCTGGCCTCCTCGTGGCTGCGCAGATGAACGCTTGCGTGCAGGATCTCGGGGTTGGCCATGCACACCGCCTGCCCGCGCGTCTCGCTCGCGTCGATGACCGCAAGGCGCAGCATCACCCCGATCTGCGGCGCGGCGAGGCCGACGCCCGGCATCGCCTCCATCGTGTCGATCATGTCGGCCCAGGTGGCGCGGATCGCGTCGGTGATCGCCTCCACCGGAGGGGCGGGGGTGCGCAGCCGCGCGTCCGGCCAGGGCAGGCAGCGGCGCACGGCCACGAAATCAGGCCCGCGCCTTTTCGCGCTTGAGCTTCTGCATCCGCCGCGTGATCATCTGACGTTTCATCGGGCCGAGGTAATCGATGAAGAGGCGGCCGTCGAGATGGTCGATCTCGTGCTGCACGCAGGTCGCCCAGAGCCCGTCGAACCCCGCGCTCTGCGGCTTGCCGTCCTTGTCGATCCAGCGCACCTCGACCTCGGCCGGGCGGGTGACCTCGGCGAATTCATCGGGGATCGACAGGCAACCTTCCTCGTAGGTGTTGAGCGCATCGGAGCGCGCCGTGACTTCGGGGTTGAACATCACGAGCGGACGCGGCGGCTCACCCTCGTCCTTCACGCAGTCGAGCACGATCAGCCGCGCGTTCACCCCGACCTGCGGCGCGGCGAGCCCGATGCCCGGCGCGGCATACATCGTCTCAAGCATGTTTTCGGCCAGCGCGTTCAGTTCGCCGTCGACGTCGTCGACGGGCGCGCAGGCCTTTTTCAGCCGGGGATCGGGATGGATGAGGATCGGAAGCTTCATGTCGCTCGATGTAGGCCAAGCGGCGCGGGTCTGCAACGCCCTTGCGCTCGGGGCGCGATCGGTTAGCGTGCGGCGCGCACAAGGCTGGAGACCAACATGAATTTCGACGAGATCATCGACCGGGTGGGCACCCATTCCTCCAAGTGGGACATGATGGAGCCGCTATACGGCGTCTCCCCCGAAGACGGGATCGCGATGTGGGTCGCGGACATGGACTTCCGCCCGCCGCAGCGCGTCTCTGACGCGGTGAAGGCGATGCATGATCACGGGATCTATGGCTATTACGGGGATGAGCGCAGCTATCGCGCCGCAATCCAGTGGTGGATGCAGGAGCGCCACGGCTGGCGGATCGAGCCGGAGTGGATCTTCACCACCCACGGCCTTGTCAACGGGACGGCGATGTGCGTGGACGCCTACACCGCCCCGGGCGACGGGGTGGTGCTGATGACCCCCGTTTACCACGCTTTCGCCAGGGTGATCCGCGCCGCCGGGCGCGAAGTGGTGGAATGCCCGCTGGCGCTGCGCGACGGTCGCTACGAGATGGATTTCGACGCCTGGGACGCGCAGATGAAGGGGGGCGAGAGGATGCTGATCCTCTGCTCGCCGCACAATCCGGGCGGGCGGGTCTGGAGCCGCGCCGAATTGCAGGGGGTCGCGGATTTCGCGCGCCGGCACGACCTGGTGCTCGTCTCGGACGAAATCCACCATGACCTGGTGATGCCCGGCCATCAGCATATTCCGATGGCGCATTTCGGCGGCGTCGAGGATCGGCTGGTGATGATGAGCGCGACCACCAAGACCTTCAACATGGCCGGCTCGCATGTCGGGAACGTGATCGTCGCGGACCCCGAACTGCGCGCGCGTTTCGCCACGCGGATGGCCGCGCTGGGGCTGTCGCCCAATTCCTTCGGCATCGTCATGGCCGAGGCGGCCTATTCGCCCGAGGGCGCGGAATGGGTCGATGCGCTGGTCGGCTATCTCGACGGCAACCGGCGGCTGTTCGACGAGGGCGTGAACGCCATTCCGGGGGTTGCGTCGATGCCGCTCGAGGCGACCTACCTGGCGTGGGTGGATTTCGCCGGGACCGGCATGGAGCGCGACGAGGTTCTCCGCCGCGTGCAGGAGGACGCCCGCATCGCCGCCAACCACGGCCCGACCTTCGGCAAGGGCGGCGAAAGCTGGCTGCGCTTCAACCTGGCGACGCCGAGGGCGCGGGTGGCCGAGGCGGTGGAGAGATTGCAGGCGGCGTTTTCGGATTTGCAGTAGCGATCGGCGCGCGTGCCGGACCGGACCGCACGGGGCCGGCGGCCTTCGGCGAGGATATTTTCGCAAGAAACAGCGGCGCGAGGCTGTCAGCCGTCCTTTTCGATCAGGGCGGCGGGCGCATCCGGCGCGCGGTGGAAATCGAGCGGCTGTTCGCCCGAGGCGTCGGTGCTCAGCTTGTAATCAAAGGCGATCTCGCCGTTTTCCTCGCCCAGCGCCACGACGAGGCAGCGCGACAGGTGACGCCCTCCTTCATAAAGATCGACCAGCCCGCGCCGGGGCGGCGCATCGGCCGCATTGAGCGCAAAGCCGCCGGGCCAGGTGCGCAGCACCCGGTAGGCGGTGTCGTCCACCACGACGCGCAGGCGGCCGGATTTACGCGCCGCCAGCTTGCGCGCGGCGTCGAGCCCGGCCTGAACGTCGGCGGGCAGATGGGTGATCATGGCGCGTTCCTTCGTTCGGATTCGCAGCGATGGTGCCCGATCCGGCGTTTCGATCAAGTGAAGTTTAGAAGAAGGTTACGCAACGTCACCCATTTGCCGCCCCTGCCCCGGCAGGGTTGTGCGCGGATGCAGGGACGATGCGCGCGCATCGGGCTGGCCAGCCGGTGCGCCGCGCCCTAGGTCCGGACGCAGGAATACAAGGAGGCCGCAGAGATGGGCAAGCTGGTAGAAGGCGTGTGGCGCGACACCTGGTACGACACCGACAAGACCGGGGGCGCCTTCGTGCGCGACACGTCGGAGTTCCGCAACTGGATCACCCCGGATGGCGCGCCGGGCCCCTCTGGCGAGGGCGGCTTCGCCGCCGAAAGCGGGCGCTATCACCTCTATGTCTCTTATGCCTGCCCGTGGGCGCATCGCACGCTGATCTTCCGCGTGCTGAAGGGCCTCGGCGATCATATCGGCGTATCGGTGGTGCATCCGCACATGCTTGGCGACGGGTGGAGCTTTGATGCGAATTTCCCCGGCGCGACCGGCGACAGGCTCTACGACCTGCCGTTTCTGCGCGATCTCTATGTCAAGACGAAGCCCGACGTGTCCGGCCGGGTGACGGTGCCGGTCCTCTGGGACAGCGCGCGCGAGACGATCGTGTCAAACGAATCCTCCGAGATCATCCGCATGTTCAACAGCGCCTTCGACGATCTCACCGGCAATACCGACGATTACTGGCCCGAGGCGCTGCGCGACGCGATCGAGCCGGTCAACGCGCGCGTCTACGACACCGTCAACAACGGCGTCTACAAGGCCGGTTTCGCCACCTCTCAATCCGCCTATGAAGAGGCGGCGCACGCGCTTTTCGACAGTTTCGACTGGCTCGAGGCGCGGTTGGGCGAATATCGCTACCTGATGGGCGAACACGTGACCGAGGCGGACTGGCGGCTCTTTACCACGTTGATCCGGTTCGACCCGGTCTACCACACGCATTTCAAATGCAACCGGGCGCGAATCGTCGACTATCCCAACCTTTGGAGCTACCTGCGCGAACTCTACCAGTGGGAGGGCGTCGCGCAGACCGTGCATTTCGATCATATCGTGCAGCACTACTACTACAGCCACGACACGATCAATCCGCACCGCATCGTCCCCGTCGGCCCCGTCATGGACCTCACCGCGCCCCATGGGCGCGGCTGAGCGGGCATCGGATCAGGACGGCAGGCGCGCGCCGTAATGCTCAACCATCGCGGTCAGATCCTCGGGCGGGGTGTCGGACTGCACGAAAGCGCGGGTGTTGGCGCTGAGTTGAAAGACCGACCCGTCGGAGAAGAAGGACGTGTCGGTGACGAACACGATCTGCGTATCCGGGTGGCGATAGCTGGCGAAATCCGCGATCGCGAGCGCGCTGCCCCTCTCGATCACGAGGTTGAGCACGATGATGTCATAAGCGTGCGTCTGCAACGCCTTGATCGCGCCGGGCTGCCCCTGTTCAAGCCGCACCTCCATGCCCTGGCGCTGCATGTGACGCTGCCACAGGCCGCCCAGGTTCGGGTTGCTCTCGACGATCAGGACGTTCATTTCAGCTCCAATCCCGTTTCCGGCCTGGCCGCCCGGTGGCGGAGGCGCAAAGCTATGCCGCCTTCCTGTGCGCAATAGGTTAACAATCCCTTAACGGATCCCAGCAATTTTCCGTGAATGAGGCGGATAGGCTTCTCGCGGCTTGTTAGCCGGGCGCAAAGCCGCCCTTGGATTGCTGCGCGGCGCGGGCGCAAATCAGTGATACAGTTCCAGTGCGAAAACCACTAGTGTGCTGGCAAACACCCATTGTCACGAGGTTGCCATGCGTCCGCTTTTCGCCCTGTTCCCCGCCCTTCTCCTGATCCTCGCGCCGCCGGCCGCACGCGCGGAATGCGGCGGATCCTTTGGCGGGTTCGTCCAGAACCTCGCCAACGAGGCGGTGGCGCGGGGGCATGATCCGGCCAAGGTCACGCAGTTCTTCGCCTCCGTGCGCCAGGATCAGAGCGTGATCCGCGCCGACCGCAAGCAGGGCGTCTTTCAAAAGCCGTTCATCGAGTTCGCCCAGCATCTCATCAGTTCGAACCGGCTCAATACCGGGCGGTCCAAGGCGCGGCAATATGACCGCATTTTCGACCGGATCGAGCGCACCTACGGCGTGAACCGGGGCGTGCTGCTGGCCTTTTGGGCGTTCGAGACGGATTTTGGCGGCTTCCAGGGCGATTTCAACACGCTGAACGCGCTTGTCACGCTCAGCCACGACTGCCGGCGGCCACAGCTTTTCCGCCCGCAGGTCTTCGCCGCGCTCGAGCTCTACGAGAAGGGCGATTTCAGCCCGACCCGCACCACCGGCGCCTGGGCGGGCGAGATCGGGATGGTGCAGATGCTGCCGCGCGATATCATCGAGAACGGGGTCGACGGCGACGGCGACGGGCACGTGTCGCTCAAGACCTCGGCCCCCGATGCGCTGATGTCGGGAGGCAAGATGCTGGCCGGCCTTGGTTGGCGCAAGGGTGAGCCGTGGTTGCAGGAGGTGGCGGTTCCCGCCGATTTTGACTGGTCCCAGACCGGGCTACGCACGCGCAAGCGCGCGAGCGAATGGGCCGCGCTCGGCGTGCGGTCGCGCCACGGCACGCTGGCGGGAAACCTCCCGGCAAGCATCCTGCTGCCGCAGGGGCGCAAGGGGCCGGCCTTCATCGCCTATCCCAATTTCAGCGTCTTCTTCGAGTGGAACCAGAGCTTTACCTATGTGCTGACCGCCGCCTATTTCGCCAACCGGCTGAACGGCGCGCCGCCGATGACCCGCGGCGCCCCCGAGCGCGGGCTGTCAGGGAGCCAGATGAAGCAGCTCCAGCAGAAACTGGCGCGGCGCGGCTATGACGTGGGCAAGATCGACGGCATCCTCGGGGCGGGCACGCGCGCGGCGGTGCAGGACATCCAGCAAAAACTGGGCCTGCCGGCGGACGCCTGGCCGACGCGCGCGCTGTTGTCTCGGCTGTAACCGGGAGGCGCGCGGCGCTCCTTGAAGCGGCCATTGCGCGGATTTCCGCCGTGGCCCGGTGGCGACTTGTTCCGCACCGGAACACGCGCCGCCGCGTTTCGTTCACCCCATAGATCGAAACATGAAAGGAACTATCCAGATGTTCGGTATCACACACACCACCGCCACGATTGCCGCATGCGCCATGCTGGCGCTGCCGGCCTATGCGGAACAGATGAACTTCACCGCCGATCTGTCGGGCCAGAACGAAGTGCCCGCCAATGACAGCGCGGCCACCGGCACGGCCGATGTGGCCGTCGACACCGACGCGATGACCGTGTCCTGGACGGTGGACGTGCAGGACCTGAGCGACGACGCCACGGCGGCGCATATCCACGGCCCCGCCGGCGCGGATGAAAACGCCGCACCCGTCATCGACATGTCCGAGGCGATCATGGAAGGCGAGGCCGAGATCACGCAGGACCAGATCGACGCCCTGAAGGACGGCAAGTACTACGTGAACGTCCACACTGAGAAGTTCCCGAAGGGCGAAGTCCGCGGGCAACTCGCACCCGCGCAATAACCGATCGGGGACGATCTTTGGCTCCTGCCTGCGGGCGGGGTCTACCGGCTACCGGCGCCAGCCGGTAGCCGGATTTCGTTCAACAACAGGCGTCGGTCGCTCAGGCGACCATCGCCTCGGCCTTCTGAAGATCGACCGAGACGAGCTGGCTCACCCCCTGCTCGGCCATGGTGACGCCGAACAGGCGGTCCATGCGCGACATCGTCACCGCGTTGTGAGTGATGATGAGAAAGCGCGTGTCGGTGCGGCGGCACATCTCGTCGAGCATGTCGCAGAACCGCGCCACGTTGGCGTCGTCGAGCGGCGCGTCGACCTCGTCGAGCACGCAGATCGGCGCCGGATTGGCGAGGAACACCGCAAATATCAGCGCCAGCGCGGTCAGCGTCTGTTCGCCCCCCGACAGCAGGCTGAGAACGCTCAGCTTCTTGCCCGGCGGCTGGCACATGATCTCGAGCCCCGCCTCGAGCGGATCGTCGCTCTCGACCAGCACGAGGTTCGCCTCGCCCCCGCCGAAAAGATGGCCGAAGAGCAGGGCGAAGTTGCTGTTGACCTGCTCGAACGCCGTCAGCAGACGCTCGCGCCCCTCGCGGTTGAGGCTGGCGATGCCGTGGCGCAGGGCCTTGATCGCCTCTTCGAGATCGGTCTTTTCGGCGGCCAGCGCGGCGTGTTCCTCTTCGACCTCCTTCGCATCCTCCTCGGCGCGCAGGTTGACCGCGCCGAGCGCGTCGCGCTGGCGTTTCAGGCGGTTCACGTCGGCCTCGATCTTCTCGGAGGCGGGCATCTGCGCGGGGTCCGCGTCGAGCGTCTCCAGCAGCGCCTCGGGCGTGGTTTCTGTTTCCTCGCCGATGCGCGCCGCGGCGGCCTCGCGCGCCTCGCGCGCAGCGTCGGTGCGGGCCTCGGCGCGTGCGCGGGCCTCGCGCGCGTCCGAGGCGGCGCGCTCTGCCTCGCGCTCGGCCACGGCGGCGTTGCGCGCGGCCCCCTCGCCCGCCGACAGCGCGTCGCGCGCGGCGGCGACGCGGGTCTCGGCCTGCGTGATCTTGCCGGCAAGCTCGGCGCGGCTCTCTTCGATGCGGTCGGGCACGGCGACGGCCTCGGCCAGATCGGTCTCGGCGGCCACCTTGCGCTCGGCGAGTTCCCCGCCGCGCTTCTCGGCCGTTTCGAGCCGGTGCCGCCAGCCGCTGATCTCCTTCGTGACCTCCTGCGCGCGCCGGGTGCGCGCCTCGCCCTCGCGGCGCAGTTCGTCATGGGCCGAACGGCGCGACATCATGGTGATGCGCGCGGCCTCGACCGTCATCTTGATGTCATCGACGCGGGCGCGCATCGCGTCCAGGTCCCCGAGACCGGCCAGCGTCTCCTCGGCCTCCTTCAATTGCGCGCGCGCCGCCATGGCCTCTTCATCGTGGCGGGTGACGGCAAGGCCAAGGGATTCGAGCTTGGAGGCGGCGAGGTTGCGGTCAGCCTCGGCGCGCGACAGGGCGCGGGCGGCCTCGTTCACGGCGACGTCGGCCGCGCGCCGCGCGCCGCGTGCGTCCTTGTCGGCCTGCACATCCGCGGCCAGTTGCGCGGTCAGCGCCTCATGCGCGGCGCGCGCCCCGTCCGCGCGGGCGGTGGCGTGTTCGAGCAGTTGCTTCAGCTCTTCCAGCCGGTTGAGCTGTTCCAGCCGTAGCGCCGCGGCGGTCGGGGCGTCCTCGGCCCAGGCGCGGAACCCGTCCCAGCGCCAGAGATCGCCCTGAAGGCTCACGAGGCGCTGGCCGGGCAGCAGCAGGGGTTGCAGGTCGGGGCCGTCCTCCTGCTCGATCAGGCCGATCTGGCTCATCCGGCGGGCGAGCACGCCGGGCGCCGTCACATGCCGGGTGAACGGGGTGATCCCGCCGGGGAGCGCCTGCTCGGCCTCGTAGGGCGCGAGCGTCGCCCAGCCGGAAGGACCGTCGCCCCCGACCTCGGGCGCGCGCAGATCGTCCGACAACGCCGCGCCCAGCGCCTTTTCAAAGCCCGGTTCCACCTGGAGCCGGTCGAGGATCTGTCCGCCGTCGCCGGTGTCGCGGTCCACCAGCCGGGCGAGTGCCGAGACCTCGGCGCTGAGCGCGTTGACCTCGCCCTCGGCTTCGGAACGTTCGGCGCGGGCTTCGGCCTCGCGCGCCTGGCTCTCGGCGCGGGCCTCGTCGGCGGCGATCAGCGCGGCCTCGGCGGCCTCGGCGGCCTTCGTCGCCTCGGCCTCGGCCTTCTCGGCCCCGGCGTGGTCCTGTCCCGCGCGCTCGAGCGCGTCGCGCGCGGCGGCGGCGCTGGCGCGGGCGCGCTCGGCCTCCGCCTCGCTCCGGCCGAGCAGCGTGCGGCTGTCGGCCACCAGCCGCTGCGCCGACTGGTGCCGCGCGGCAAGGCGCGCGACGTCCTCGGTCAGCGTGCCGAGATCGCCCTCGCGCTCCTGCAACACGGCGGCCGCGTCATGCGCCTCGGCGGCGGCGGTGGCGAGACGGTCCTCGTGCCCTTCGCCCGCCTTGGCGAGTTCGCCCGCCTCCCATTCCAGCCGCTCGATCGTCTCGCCCGCGTCGCGGTTCAGCCCGGCCTCGCGCTCGATGTCATGCGCAAGCTGCCCGATGCGCGATTGCAGCGTCTCGATCCGCGCGCGCGCCGCCGCCTCCTGGTCGTCGAGCGTGTCGCGCTGCACCTGGAGCCGTTGCAGGATCGCGCCCGCGATCGCCTCTTCCTCGCGCAGCGCCGGCAGGGCCTCGTCCGCCTGCGCATGGGCCTTGGCGGCCTCGCGCGCCGCGGATTCGGCGCGGGCGGCGGCGGTGGTGCGCTCGCGCAACTCCTCCTGCGCGCGGGCGAGCGCCTCGTCCGCCTCCTTCCAGCGACGGTAGAGCAGCAGCCCCTCGGCCTGGCGCAGTTCCTCGCCGATGGCGCGATAGCGCGCCGCATGCCGCGCCTGCCGCGCCAGTTGCGCAAGCTGCGCGGCCAACTGCTCGATCACGTCATCGACGCGGGTGAGGTTGGTCTCGGCCCCCTTCAGCTTCAGCTCGGCCTCGTGCCGGCGCTGGTAGAGGCCGGAAATCCCCGCCGCCTCCTCGAGGATGCGCCGGCGCGCCTTGGGCTTGGCGTTGATCAGTTCCGAGATCTGCCCCTGCCGCACGAGCGCGGGTGAATGCGCGCCGGTCGAGGCGTCGGCAAAGAGCATCTGCACATCCCGCGCGCGCACGTCCTTGCCGTTGGCGTTATAGGCGCTGCCGATGTCGCGGGTGATGCGGCGGGTGATCTCGATCTGGTCGGAATCGTTGAACCCGGCGGGCGCGAGGCGGTCGGAATTGTCGATCTGGAGCGTCACCTCGGCGAAGTTGCGCGCCGGGCGCGACGCGGCGCCGGCAAAGATCACGTCCTCCATCCCGCCGCCGCGCATGGCCGTGGGACGGTTTTCGCCCATCACCCAGCGCAGCGCCTCGAGCAGGTTCGACTTGCCGCAGCCGTTCGGCCCGACCACGCCGGTGCGCCCCTCGGCGATGAGAAGGTCGGTCGGATCGACGAAGCTCTTGAACCCCGTCAGCCTGAGTTTGGAAAAGCGCACGATGCCTGCCCGTGGTGATTCCTCTGCGTGGCACCCAATGTGCAAAGGCGCGGGGGCGGGTGTCAACGCAAAACCCCACGATATGGAAGCGATCAGGCATTTATCCACAAGATATTGCGCAGGACAAGGGCGCCCGGCCCCATGTTTCAGCCAGCGTCACGCGCGCGAGAAGCAGCCCGGCCCGCCGCCGCTTGTAGTCCGCCGGCGATCGCACCATGCTGTGCGAAACCTCGCATGCGGAGACGGCAAGAGATGAAGATCATCGTGATGGGCGCGGGCGTGATCGGTGTCACCACCGCCTACTACCTGGCGAAACAGGGGGCGGAGGTCGTCGTGCTCGACCGGCAGGACGGACCGGGGCGCGAGACGAGCTACGCCAACGCGGGGCAACTGAGCTACGGCATGTCCTCGCCCTGGGCGGCGCCGGGCATCCCGTGGAAGGCGGTGAAGTGGCTCTTCATGAAGCGTCGTCCGCTGTTCATCTGGCCGCTCATCAGTCCGACCATGTGGAAATGGTGCGCGCAGATGCTGCGCAACTGCAACGAGGAAAGCTACCGCGTGAACAAGGGCCGGATGGTGCGCGTCTCGAGCTATTCGCGCGACGTGATGCCGGACCTCGTGGCCGAGACCGGGATCGCGTATGACGGCAAGCGCGAGGGCACGCTCCAGCTTTTCCGCACCGAAAAGCAGGTCAAGGCGTCGAAGGCCGACCAGGAAATCCTCGACGAATACGACTCCCCCTACGAGGTGCTGGACCGCGACGGCTGCATCCGCGTGGAGCCGGGGCTTGCGCAGGTGCGCGAGAAATTCGTCGGCGGGCTCAGGCTCAAGGCGGACGGCACCGGCGATTGCCGGATGTTCACGATCGGCCTGACCGAGAAATGCGTCGAGATGGGGGTGCAGTTCCTCTATGGCCAGCCGATCCGTTCGATCGCGATCGAGGGGGACCGCGTCGTGGGCGTGGATACCGAGATCGCCGGGCGCATCACCGGCGACGCATATGTCTGCGCGATGGGCAGCTACGCGGTGCGGGTGCTGAACCCCATCGGGATCCGCCTGCCGGTCTACCCGGTCAAGGGCTACTCCGTCACGCTTCCGGTCACCGACGACGCGCACGCGCCGCAGTCGACGCTGATGGACGAAACCCACAAGGTCGCGATCACGCGCCTCGGGGATCGCATCCGCGTGGCCGGCACCGCCGAGATCGCGGGCTATTCAGACCGGCTGGGGCCCCATGCGACCGATACCGTGAAACACGTGATCGGCGACCTCTTTCCGCGCGGCGGCGATCTGTCGCGCGCCGAAGGCTGGACCGGGCTGCGCCCGATGACGCCGGACGGCACGCCGGTGCTGGGGCCGTCGCGCTATGACAACCTGTTTCTCAACACCGGACACGGCACGCTGGGCTGGACGATGGCCGCCGGGTCGGGCCGCGCGGTGGCCGACGTGGTGCTGGGCAGGACGCCCGACATCTCGTTCGACGGGCTGACGGCGGAACGCTATGCGCGCTGATCCTGCGCGCAGTGTTGACCCGCGCGCCGCGCAGGGGTCATATCGGCATATGCAAGGGAGATGACGACATGACCGCGCTTGCCCGATCGACCGCGAAATCCACCCTCCTGCCCGCGCTCATGGCGTTTGGCCTCGGGCTTGGCGTCATCACCGTCGCCGGGCATGTCCAGGCGACTGCGCTGCATGACGCGGCCCATGACGCGCGCCACGCCAACGGCTTTCCCTGTCATTGAGGGCATGTTCACGCGTATCCTGAGCAGCGCGCTTCTGGCCGGGTTCTGCGCCGGGTTGGTCGCCGCAGCACTTCAGTTGCTGTTCGTGCAGCCGGTTCTGCTTCATGCCGAACTCTATGAATCGGGCGCGCTCACGCATTTCGGCGCGGCGGGCGCGCCGCCCGGCGCCGGCGGGATCGAGCTGAAGCGCGACGCGCTGTCGGTCCTGTTCATGGCGCTCACCTATGTCGGCCATGCGCTGATTCTCGTCGCGGGGATGAGCGTGGCGGCCGAGAACCGCGTCGCCATCACGCCGCGCGCCGGGATCGTCTGGGGCGTCGCGGGGTTCGCCGCCTCGCAGCTCGCGCCGGCGTTCTCGTTGCCGCCCGAAGTGCCGGGAGTCGCCGCCGCCGACCTGGCCGCGCGCCAGGTCTGGTGGTGGGGAACGGTTGCCGCGGCGGGAGCCGCGCTGGCGCTGATCGCCTTTTCCCGCAAGCCGCTGTTCTGGGCGCTGGCTGTGGCGCTGATCGTCGCGCCACACCTTGTCGGCGCGCCGCAGCCCGACAGCCTGACCGGCCCCGTCCCGCCTGAAATCGCCGCGCTCTTCGCCGCCCGCGCGCTCGGCGTCGGGATGGCGGCCTGGGCGGTGCTGGGGTTGCTCTGCGCGTGGTTCTGGCAGCGCGAAACGGCAGGAGGCTGACGGATGCCCAAGCGGTTCGTCTTCCTGCTGATCGGCCTCTTCTTCGGCGCTGGTTTCGGTTTTCTGCTGGGGGCGTCGCCCGGGGCCGACCGCGCCGGGCACGACCACGGCGCGCATGACCACGGCGGCGGCGACCACATGGGCCACGGCGCGCTGGTCGAGGCCGGAACGCCTGCGCCGACGCTGACGCTGCACGTGCTGCCCGATGGCGCGCAGAGCCGGAACCTGCATCTCGTGACGACGGATTTCACCTTTGCGCCCGAACGTGTGAACGGCCCGCATGTCCCCGGGGAGGGACACGCCCATGTCTACGTGAACGGGGTCAAGCAGCCGCGCGTCTATGCTCCTTACGTCCACCTCGACGCGCTGGCGAGAGGCACGCATGACATCCGCGTTACGCTGAACGCCAACGATCACCGGCTACTGGCGGTGGACGGCGCGCCGATCATGGCCGAGACGAGGATCACGATCCCATGACGCCGCCGCCGCTCAACAGGACCGCGCCATGCTGATCGTGGAACCCGCCCACCCGCTCGATGACGGTCCCCGCGCTTTGCTCGAACAGAGCCATGCGCTGATGGTCTCGTTGTTTCCGCCCGAGGACAATTACTTCCTGGGACTCGACGCGCTCTGCGCCCCCGAGGTGCATTTCATCATCGCCCGGATCGGCGCCGAGATCCTCGGCGCCGCAGCGCTGGTCGACAAGGGCGCCTATGGCGAGATCAAGTCGATGTTCACCAGCCCCGCCGCGCGCGGGAGGGGCGTCGGCGCGGCGCTGCTCCGCGCGCTCGAAGATCATGCGCGCGACAATGGCTTGGCGGTGCTCAAGCTCGAAACCGCGCGGGAACTGCCCGAGGCAATCCGCCTCTACGAGCGCCACGGCTTTACCAGTTGCGACCGTTTCGGCGAATATGCACCCAACGAAACATCCTATTTCATGCAAAAGCCGCTCGAGTGAAAGTGTCTTTCAATGTTCCGAGAATACTCAATAAACCGGATCGCAGATGAACTCGGCAGAGCCCTCATCGAGGTCCACTGACCCGCAATCGAGGTATTTCGGCCGCTCCGGCGGCAGCGGGCGCGGCGCGCCGCCGCAATCCAGATCGGCCGTCATCATCGCCTGGTCGCCGCGCAGGCGCCGCACCTTGCAGCGCGACACGCGCTCGATCGCCGCAACGCCGCCCGGAGCGGTCGCCGCGAGGCGCGGCGCCCATTCACCATTGACGCGGATTGCTTCCGCCCGCGCGCCGCTGACCCGGACGTCGAACCGGCTCAGCCCGATCTCGACGCGATGGGGCGCGATTCCGCGAAATTCAGGCGACGGCGCATCGCAGCCCGCAAGAACCATGACGAGAATCAGGAGAACAACCCGGATCATGCGGAGCAGCTTGCGCGCCGAGAGTTAACAAATCCCTTCCCCCGGCAGCGCGCAGAGGTCGCGGCGTCAGCTATTGGGCGAGCGCCCCGGCTTGGCCGCCTTGCGTGTTTCGGCATGTTCCTTCGCACTGGCCTTGGTGATCGCCCTGGCGTTGGCCTCGGCAGCGGCCTGGGCCTGGGATTGCGGTCTCGAGAAGTCGGCATGCACCGGGTTCGGCAAATGATCGAGCGTGGCGCCGGTCGAAGCGTCGACGGCGACCCCGATCAGCCCGCCGATGATAACGTTGCCCGCACCCGTGGCGATCCCCGCGCCGGCGACCCGGCTGTGAACGCGGATGGTCCGGCTGTCCCGGCCGTGCCTGAAGACAGCGGTAAAGGCTTGTTTACGCTTGATATCCAGAGTGCATGGCGTGGTGCAGGTCAGCCCGATCGATGTCTCGAGCTTCGCGCCGGGCGGCGCGGAGGTAAAGGTCACATCCTCGGAATTGCCGCGCGTGACGGTGGCGCAGGCGCTTGTCGCGAGGGCGAGGGCGGTCATCGCGACCGGTAGGGAAAAACGTGGCATTCTTTACTCTCACTTCAATGAGGCCGCGCGTTGCGAGCCGGTCGGACGCAGCCAGAGGGGAATCGCGTGACCGGGCATGGACTGAATGGCAGAGGGACGTTTCGAACGGGTAAAGACGCGCCCGACGCCATCGGCGCGAAGTCATTTTTTGACCATTTGATAAAATAATTTTGAGATTATCGTTTTCTGTGAGATAGTCGTTGCGACATATTATTGCAGCCGGAGGCCACAGACGTGTCACGAAATGCCCTTACCCCCGGAATCGCCGCCGGGCGGCTCGCGCCGCAGGACTATGCCGAGAACTTCTCGGATCTTCATCCTAAGCTTGACGATCACGAGGCGCTGGTCGCCGCCGACCGCTGCTATTTCTGCCACGACGCGCCCTGCGTCACCGCCTGCCCGACGGATATCGACATCCCGCTCTTCATCCGCCAGATCGCGACCGGCACGCCCGAGGCGGCGGCGCGCACGATCTTCACGCAGAACATCATGGGCGGCATGTGCGCCCGCGTCTGCCCGGTCGAAACCCTGTGCGAGGAGGCCTGCGTGCGCGAGGCCGCCGAGGGCAAGCCGGTCATAATCGGTCAGTTGCAACGCTACGCCACCGACACGCTGATGGAGAAGGGCGTCCACCCGTTCACGCGCGCGCCCGAGACCGGCAAGCGCGTGGCCGTCGTCGGCGCCGGACCGGCGGGGCTCGCCTGCGCGCACCGGCTCGCGATGCACGGGCATGACGTGACCGTGTTCGATGCGCGGGAGAAGCCCGGCGGGCTTAACGAATACGGCATCGCCAGCTACAAGACGGTGGACGATTTCGCCGCGCGCGAGGTCGACTGGCTGCTCGGGATCGGCGGCATCACGATCGAGACCGGCAAGGCGCTGGGGCGGGATGTGACGCTCGACGCGCTGCGCGAAGGGTTCGACGCGGTCTTCCTCGGGATCGGGCTAGGTGATGTGAACGCGCTCGGCCTTGAAGGCGAGAACCGCGATGGGCTGCGCGACGCGGTCGATTTCATCGCGGACCTGCGCCAGGCGGGCGATCTGGAGAATGTCCCCATCGGGCGCGAGGTGGTGGTGATCGGCGGCGGCATGACGGCGGTGGACGCCGCGGTGCAGGCGAAGCTGCTGGGCGCGCTCAACGTCAGCCTCGTCTATCGCCGTGGCCGCGAGCGGATGAACGCGAGCGTCTATGAACAGGATCTCGCCGCCTCGCACGGAGTGCGCATCATCACCAACGCAAGCCCCGTCGCGATCCACGGCAACGGCGCCCTGCGCGAGATCGAGTTCGAATATACCGATGACGATCTGACCCCCACCGGCCAGACCTTCCGCCTGCCCGCCGACCAGGTGTTCCGCGCCATCGGGCAGACGCTGACCGGCGACGACCTGCCTCGGCTCGACGGTCGCAAGATCGCCGTGAGCGGCGCCGGGCGCACCTCGGTCGAAGGGGTCTGGGCCGGCGGGGACTGCACCGGCGATGGCGAGGATTTGACCGTGACGGCGGTGGCGCAGGGCCGCGATGCCGCCGAGGACATTCATGAAAGTCTGACGAAGACGGGCTGAGGCCCGATACGCAAGACGACAGGGAGAGAAAAGATGGCTGACCTCACAAGCGACTTCATCGGGATCAAGTCCCCCAACCCGTTCTGGCTGGCCTCTGCGCCGCCCACGGACAAGGAATACAACGTCCGCCGCGCCTTTGACGCCGGCTGGGGCGGCGTCGTCTGGAAAACGCTGGGCGAGGCCGGGCCGCCGGTCGTCAACGTGAACGGCCCGCGCTACGGCGTGATCTACGGCGCCGACCGGCGGGTGCTGGGGATCAACAACATCGAGCTCATTACCGACCGCCCGCTCGAGGTGAACCTCGAGGAGATGACGCGGGTGAAGAGGGATTATCCCGATCACGCGCTGATCGCCTCGCTGATGGTGCCGGTGAACGAGGACGCGTGGCGCGATATCCTGCACCGGGTCGAGGACACCGGCTGCGACGGGGTGGAGCTCAACTTCGGCTGCCCCCACGGGATGAGCGAGCGCGGCATGGGCTCTGCCGTGGGCCAGGTGCCGGAATACATCGGCCAGATCGCGCATTGGTGCAAGAAACACAGCGACCTGCCGGTGATCGTGAAGCTCACGCCGAACATCACCGACATCCGCAAGCCGGCGCAAGCGGCGAAGGACGGCGGCGCGGACGCGGTGAGCCTCATCAACACGATCAACTCGATCACTTCGGTCGATCTCGACCTCTTCGCGCCTGAGCCGACGATTGACGGACAGGGCGCGCATGGCGGCTATTGCGGGCCGGCGGTCAAACCCATCGCGCTCAACATGGTCGCGGAAATCGCGCGCGATCCGGCGACGGCGGATCTGCCCATCAGCGGCATCGGCGGCGTCACCACCTGGCGCGACGCGGCGGAGTTCATGGCGCTTGGCGCCGGCAACGTGCAGGTCTGCACGGCGGCGATGACCTATGGCTTCAAGATCGTGCAGGAGATGATCTCGGGCCTGTCGCAATGGATGGATGAGAAGGGGCTGACCGACACCGGGCAGATCGTCGGGCGCGCGGTGCCCAACACGGTGAACTGGCAGGATCTCAACCTCAACTACGTCACCAAGGCGGTGATCGACCAGGACGCCTGCATCAAGTGCGGGCGCTGCTATGCCGCCTGCGAGGACACGTCGCACCAGGCGATTTCCATGTCCGAGGACCGCGTGTTCGAGGTGATCGACGAGGAATGCGTCGCCTGCAACCTCTGCGTCAATGTCTGCCCGGTCGAGGGCTGCATCACGATGGAGCAAATGGCCCCTGGCGCGGTCGATCCCCGCACCGGCAAGGTGGTCGAGAAGGAATACGCCAACTGGACCACGCATCCGAACAACCCAGGCGCCTGCGCCGCGGAGTGAAAGCGGAGATTTTTCGCGAAAAATCTGTAGACAGAAAATTCGCGAATTTTCTCAGAAAAGGATCCGGATCGGATCGTTGTGGCACACCACGAGGATCTGATCCGCGCTTTCGATCATGTGAAACCCACGCCGCCGCACCTCGAGTTCGAAACGATCAAACCCAACCTCTCGATCAATCCACGCACGCGATCTGCGCAGAACTCCACCGGTTTGCGCAGCCTTCGCGGCGAACATCTGATCGAGCCAGCATTCGGGGTCGGTGATACGGGTCATCTGCATGGCGTCAGTTTAGGCAGCACACGGTTAACACCCTTCTAAGGCGTGAGCAGCCGCCGGAAGAGCGCCTCGAGATGCGCGTCCGCCCCCTCCGGCACGCCGTCGGCGCCCGTCAGCACGCCGATCTGCGCTTCGAAATCCGCGTAATGTTGCGTCGTAGCCCATATCGAGAAGATCAGGTGCATCGGATCGACCGGCGCGAGCCTTCCGGCGTCCACCCAGCCCTGGATCAGCCCGGCCGCCCAATCCACCAGCGGGCGCAGATCGCTTTCGAGATGCGGCCCGATTCGCGGCGCCCCTTGCAGGATTTCATTCGCGAAAAGCCGGCTCTCGCGCGGGTAGTCCCGGCTCATCTCGAGCTTGCGATGCACGTAGTGCAGCAACTCCTCGAGCGGCTCGCCCGCGGGGTCCACCTCGCGCAGGGGCGCGAGCCAGCGATCCATCAACTGCCCGAGCAGGGTGACGTGAATATCCTCCTTGCCGTCGAAATAGTAGAGGATGTTGGGCTTGCTCAGCCCCGAGGCCGCCGCGATCTGGTCAAGCGTCGCCCCCCGGAACCCATGCGCCGAGAACACCTCGAGCGCGGCGTCGAGAATCAGGGCGCGATTGCGCAGCTGGATGCGGCTGAACCGGCTCTCGTCCTGCGCCGCATGCTCCATCTTCGCCCTCCCCGATCGCGTCCTGCGCCATTGCCCGCGAGAGAAGCCTAGACAGTCGCGCCCATATCCCCAAGACTAAACTTGACAGGTGAGGGCCGGAGCGCAATCGTATCTTGACCAAATGGTCAAAAGCCGGCCGCCCGGCTGACGAACCGCACAGGAAGGAAACGATCATGTCTGCATCCGCCCCCGGAGAAAACCTCAAGATCGACGGCGACCGTCTCTGGGAAAGCCTGATGGAGATGGCGAAGATCGGGCCCGGCGTGGCCGGCGGCAACAACCGTCAAACCCTCACGGACGAGGACGCCGAGGGGCGCGCCCTGTTCCGGAAATGGTGCGAGGACGCGGGCCTCGCGATGGGGCTCGACACGATGGGCAACATGTTCGCCCGCCGCGAAGGCGCCGACCCCGACGCGCTGCCGGTCTATGTCGGCTCTCATCTCGACACGCAGCCCACGGGCGGCAAGTATGACGGCGTGCTCGGCGTGCTGGCCGGGCTGGAACTGGTGCGCACGCTCAATGATCTCGACATCCGCACGAAGCACCCGATCGTCGTCACCAACTGGACCAACGAGGAAGGCACGCGCTTTGCGCCCGCGATGCTGGCCTCCGGCGTCTTCGCCGGCGTCCACGAGGAGGACTGGGCCAAGGCCCGCGAGGATGCCGAAGGCAAGAACTTCGGCGACGAGCTCGAGCGCATCGGCTGGAAAGGGGATGAGCCGGTGGGCGCGCGCAAGATGCACGCCTTCTTTGAGCTGCATATCGAACAGGGCCCGATACTGGAGGCCGAGGGCAAGGATATCGGCGTGGTCACGCATGGCCAGGGCCTCAGCTGGACGCAGGTGACCATCACCGGCAAGGACAGCCATACGGGGTCGACACCGATGCCCATGCGCCGGAACGCGGGGCTCGGCATGGCGCGCGTTCTGGAAAAGGTCGAGGAGATCGCGCTGTCCCACGCCCCCGACGCGGTGGGGGCGGCGGGCCATATCGACATCTACCCCAACTCGCGCAACGTGATCCCCGGCAAGGCGGTCTTCACCGTCGATTTCCGCTCGCCCGACAAGGCGGTGATCGAGGACATGGTCGCCCGCATGAAAGCCGCCGCGCAGGAGATTTGCGACGACATGGACCTTGGCGTCGAATTCGAGGTCGCCGGCGGCTTCGACCCGGTCGAGTTCGACGAGGGCTGCGTCACCGCCGTGCGCAACGCGGCCGAACGGCTGGGGTACTCGCATCGCAACCTCGTCTCGGGCGCCGGCCACGACGCCTGCTGGATCAACCGCGTCGCGCCGACCGCGATGGTGATGTGCCCCTGCGTCGACGGGCTGAGCCACAACGAGGCCGAGGAGATATCGAAGGAATGGGCCACGGCCGGCGCCGAGGTGCTGATGCACGCGGTGGTCGAGACGGCGGGGATCGAGGGGTAACTCGGGGGCCAGCCCCCAAACCCCCGGGATATTTCCGGCAAGAAGATGAGCCGGTCGGGACAGATACAGGGAGAAACCTAATGACCACCAAAGTCATCAAGAACGGCACCGTCTGCACCGCGGACCGCGCGTGGAAGGCGGACGTCCTGATCGAGGACGAAAAGATCAAGCGCATCGGCGAAGACCTCAAGGGGGACGAGGTGATCGACGCGGAGGGCGCCTATGTCATTCCCGGCGGGATCGACCCGCACACGCATATGGAAATGCCCTTCATGGGCACCACCGCCGCCGAAACCTTCGAGACCGGCACCTGGGCCGCGGCCTGCGGCGGCACCACGATGCTGGTGGATTTCTGCCTGCCGGGCGAGGATGGCAGCATCAAGAACGCCATCAACGAATGGCACCGCAAGTCCGCGCCCCAGATCTGCACCGATATCGGCTATCACATGGCGATCACCGGCTGGAACGAGAGTATCTTCAATGAAATGAAGGACGCCGTCGACATGGGCGTCAATTCCTTCAAGCATTTCATGGCCTACAAGGGCGCGCTGATGATCGAGGATGACGAGATGTTCGCCTCGTTCAAACGCTGCGCCGAGCTGGGCGCGCTGCCGATGGTGCATGCCGAGAACGGCGACATCGTGGCCGACCTTCAGGAACAGATGATCGAAAAGGGCATCACCGGCCCCGAAGGCCATGCCTATTCGCGCCCGCCCGAGGTCGAGGGCGAAGCGGCCAACCGCGCCATCATGATCGCGGACGCCGCCGGCGTGCCGCTCTATATCGTGCATGTCAGTTGCGAGCAGACCCACGAGGCGATCCGCCGCGCGCGCCAGAAGGGAATGCGCGTCTATGGAGAGCCGCTGGCGCAGTTCCTGACGCTGGATGAATCGGTCTATTTCAACACCGACTGGGACTATGCCGCGCAGCGCGTCATGTCCCCGCCGTTCCGCTCGAAGGAACACCAGGACGGACTCTGGGCCGGGCTTCAGGCCGGATCGTTGCAGGTGGTGGCCACCGACCACGCGGCGTTCTCCTCCGAGCAGAAGCGCCGCGGCCGCGACGATTTCCGCATCATCCCGAACGGGTCCAACGGGCTCGAGGAGCGGATGCCGGTGCTCTGGACGCATGGCGTGGAAACCGGGCGGCTCACACCCAGCGAATTCGTCGCCGTGACCTCGACCAACGTGGCCAAGATATTGAATATTTATCCGAAAAAGGGCGCCATCGTCGAAGGTGCGGATGCCGATATCGTGGTCTGGGATCCGAAGATCTCCAAGACGATTTCGGCCTCGAACCACCATTCGATCCTTGATTACAACGTGTTCGAGGGTTTCGAAGTCACCGCCAACGCGCGCTACACCCTCTCGCGCGGCGAGGTCATCTGGGCCTGGGGCCAGAACTCGCAACCCCAGCCGGGGCGCGGCCGCTTCGTCCCGCGCCCGGCCTTCCCGTCGGCGCACCAGGCACTGTCAAAGTGGAAGGCGCTGACCGCGCCGAAGATGATCGAGCGCGATCCCCTGAACATCCCGGCGGGGGTTTGAGCGACATGGCGACGGCGCCGTCGCTGCCCGGCATCCTGGAAACCGCGCTTTACGTCGACGATCTCGACGCGGCGGCGGCGTTCTACCGCGACGTGATCGGCCTGGCCGAGCATGTCCGCGTCGAAGGAAGGCACGTCTTCATGCGGTGCGCCGACTCGATGCTGCTGCTATTCAATCCCGACGCGACGCAAGAGGCGGCGGGGGGCAAGTTCCCCGTGCCTCCGCACGGCGCGCAGGGCCCCGGTCACATGTGCTTTCGCGTGGCGCCGGGAGAGACGCAGGGCTGGGCCGACCACCTTACCGCGCTCGGCATCCCGATCGAGGCCGATTTCGAATGGCCGAACGGAACCCGCTCGATCTATGTCCGCGACCCGGCGCAGAACTCGGTCGAGTTCGCCGAGGCCAGCCTCTGGGGGTTCGAGACGTGAGCGCCCCCGTCATCTCTGCCCGCGATCTGTCGTTGACCTTCCAGACCAATGACGGCCCGGTTCATGCGCTCAAGGACGTGAGCCTCGACGTGGCCAAGGGCGATTTCGTGAGCTTCATCGGTCCCTCGGGCTGCGGCAAGACGACCTTTCTGCGCTGCATGGCCGATCTCGAACATCCGACGGGCGGCACGATCACCGTCAACGGCGTGAGCGCCGAGGAAGCCCGGCGCAACCGCGCCTATGGCTACGTTTTCCAGGCCGCGGGCCTCTACCCGTGGCGCACCATCGGCGGCAACATCCGCCTGCCGCTCGAGATCATGGGGTATGACAAGGCGGACCAGGCCGAGCGCGTGAAGCGCGTGCTGGACCTGGTTGAACTTGGCGGGTTCGAGAAGAAATTTCCCTGGCAGCTCTCGGGCGGGATGCAGCAGCGCGCGTCGATCGCGCGCGCGCTGGCCTTCGATGCGGACATCCTGCTGATGGACGAACCCTTCGGCGCGCTCGACGAGATCGTGCGCGACCACCTGAACGAGCAGTTGCTGAACCTCTGGGGCAGGACGGAAAAGACCATCTGCTTCGTCACCCACTCGATCCCCGAAGCGGTCTATCTCAGCACCCGGATCGTCGTCATGTCGCCCCGGCCGGGGAGGATCGCGGACGTGATCGAAAGCCCCCTGCCCGTTGAGCGCCCCCTCGACATCCGCGACACGCCGGAATTCATCGAGGTGGCCCACCGCGTCCGCGACGGCCTGCGCGCGGGGTCGGAAGATGCGTAACGCAGCTCCCTTCGCGCCGGGCCTGCCCCGGCCCGTGACCTGTCAGGCCCGACGAGTCCCCGGGTCAGGCCCGGGGCGGGGTGCGGATGCGTCCGCCCGTTTGACGGGGCGGAGGGCTTGCAACGTTCACGGTCATCGGCTCTCCAGCCTGTACCGCATGGACAGATCACCACCAATTCCTTTCAACGTTCTTAGAATACTCGAAAAACCACGCCTGCCGCAGGCCGGGCGATCGAGTATTCTTGGAACATCGAAAGCAGGGAGGGCATGATGCGCAGCGTCGTGCCGATCCTCACCGTCGTGGCGGCGATCATCCTGCTCTGGTATGGTGCGTCCATCGCGCTCAACGCGGACTGGGCGCGGGACAAGGCGACACGCGCCGGGACGCAGCTGACGTTCACCGAACTGGTCGCCGACACCTGGAACCAGCGCAAGCCCAAGCTGCCCGCCCCGCACCAGGTGGGCGCGGAGATCTGGAAGACGACCGGCGAGATGGTGCTGAAGGGGCGCGGGTTTTCCAAGCGGTCGCTGATCTACCATTCCTGGGTCACGTTCAGCGCGACGGTGCTGGGCTTCCTGCTGGGGACGGCGCTCGGCACGCTCCTGGCGGTTGGGATCGTGCACAACCGCACCATGGACATGAGCGTGATGCCCTGGGTGATCGCCAGCCAGACCATTCCGATCCTCGCCATCGCGCCGATGATCATCGTGGTTCTGAACGCGGTCGGGGTCTCGGGGCTGCTGCCCAAGGCAATGATTTCCATGTATCTTTCGTTCTTCCCGGTCGCGGTCGGCATGGTCAAGGGGCTGCGCAGCCCCGACGCGATGCAGCTCGACCAGATGCGCACCTGGAACGCCAGCCGCTTTCAGACCTTCTTCAAGCTGCGGCTGCCGGCCTCGATGCCGTATTTCTTCACCTCGCTCAAGGTGGCGATGGCGGCGAGCCTCGTGGGCACGATCATCGGCGAACTGCCCACCGGCGCGGTCGCGGGCCTTGGCGCGCGGCTGCTCGCGGGGAGCTATTACGGCCAGACGATCCAGATCTGGAGCGCGCTCATCATGGCGGCGGTGCTGGCGGCGGTTCTCGTCGGCTGCATCGGGGTGTTGCAACGCCTCACGCTGAACCGGATGGGGATGGCGTGATGGGCTGGCTGGTCTTCGGTTTCGTCTTCTGGATCGGCGGCTGGCAGTTGAACGCCTGGCTGGCGCGCCGGCGTCCGGCGACGCCCATGATCCGGTTCATCGTTCCGGTGATCTTCGGCGTCACGCTGATCGTCGTCTGGGAATGTGCGGTGCGTGGGCTTGGCGTCTCAAAGGTTCTGCTGCCCGCGCCTTCGGATATCGGACACGCGCTTGCCCGCTCGACCGCGATCCTCTGGATGGATTTCGTGCAGACCGTGATCAAGGGCGCGATGTCGGGCTACATCCTCGGCTGCGGCAGCGCCGTGGCGGTCGCGATCGCCGTGGACCGGTTCGATTTTCTCAAGCGCGGGCTGCTGCCGGTGGGCAATTTCGTGGCCGCGCTGCCGATCATCGGCATGGCGCCGATCATGGTGATGTGGTTCGATTTCGGCTGGGAATCCAAGGCGGCCGTGGTCGTCGTCATGGTGTTCTTCCCAATGCTCGTGAACACCGTGCAGGGCTTGCAGGACACCGGGGCGATGCAGCGGGACCTCATGCGCACTTACGGCGCGAGCTACTGGCAGACGCTGCTGAAGCTGCGGCTTCCGGCGGCGATGCCCTTCATCTTCAACGGGCTCAAGATCGCTTCGACGCTGGCGCTGATCGGCGCCATCGTGGCCGAGTTCTTCGGCTCGCCCGTCAAGGGCATGGGCTTTCGCATCTCGACCTCGGTCGGGCAACTGGCGATGGACCTGGTCTGGGCCGAGATCGTCGTCGCCGCCATCGCCGGCAGCGCCTTCTACGGCGGGGTTGCCTTGGTCGAGAAAGCAATGACATTCTGGCACCCATCGCAAAGGGGCCGCACATGACCGGTCTTGACCAATCAAACGACTGCAACAGGGAGAGAAAGCAATGAAGAAACTCACAGCCACCCTCGGAGCCGCGGCACTGGGGCTCAGCGCCGCCGCCGCGCAGGCCGCCGACGACGTCACGCTGCAACTGAAATGGGTCACCCAGGGCCAGTTCGCCGGCTATTACGTGGCCAAGGACAAGGGGTTCTACGAGGACGAGGATCTCAACGTCACGATCAAGCCGGGCGGCCCGGACATCGCCCCCGCGCAGGTCATCGCCGGGGGCGGCGCGGATGTCATCGTCGACTGGATGCCCTCCGCGCTGGCCAGCCGCGAAAAGGGCCTGCCGCTCGTCAACATCGCGCAGCCGTTCAAGAAATCGGGCATGATGCTGACCTGCCGCAACGACAGCGGCGTCACCAGCCCCGAGGACTTTCCGGGCGAGACGCTGGGCGTCTGGTTCTTCGGCAACGAATACCCGTTCCTCAGCTGGATGAGCAAGCTCGGCATCCCGACCGATGGCGGCGAGGACGGCGTGACGGTGCTCAAGCAGGGCTTCAACGTCGATCCGCTCTTGCAGAAACAGGCGGCCTGCATCTCGACCATGACCTATAACGAATACTGGCAGGTTCTGGACGCGGGTCTGACCGAGGATGAACTTACCGTGTTCAAATACGAGGACCAGGGCGTCGCCACGCTCGAGGACGGGCTTTACGTGCTCGAGGACAACCTCGACGACCCCGAATTCGTCGACAAGATGGCCCGCTTCGTGCGCGCCTCGATGAAGGGCTGGGAATGGGCGCGTGAAAACCCCGAAGACGCCGCGATGATCGTGCTGGACAATGACGCCAGCGGCGCGCAGATCGAAGAGCACCAGATCCACATGACCAGCGAGGTCGCCAAGCTGACCGCCGGCACCGACGGCGAACTGGACCCGGCGGATTTCGAGCACACGGTGGAATCGCTGCTCTCGGGCGGCTCGGACCCGGTGATCAGCAAACACCCAGGTGAGGGCGCCTGGACCCACGTCGTCACCGACAAGGCGCTGAACAAGAACTGAGCGGGCGACAGCCGGCTTTGACGACGAGGGCCGCGCGTTCCGAATGGGATGCGCGGCCCACTTGTTTTAAAGCGGTGAAACGCATCGCCGGCTTGCCTCCTCGCCCTCCTCTTCATCCACCGCGCAGGCGGTGGACGATTGCGTTTCCGGCCCTCGGTCTTTGCGAGGGGTGCCGTCGGCCCAGACGCCGGGCTCGCCCGCTGAAAATACCCGGTTCCCGCCGCCCGCCTCAGCGCTCGCGTTCGATCTTCGCGCCAAGGTCCGCCATGAGCGGTCCGAACACCGGGAAGGACGTGGCGATCGGGCCGCCGTCGTCGACGCGCACGGGCGCCGCCGCGGCCATGCCGAGCACCAGGAAGGACATGGCGATCCGGTGGTCGAGATGGCTTGCGCAGGTCGCGCCGCCCGGCACGCCGCCGGGGCCGCGCCCGGTGACGATCCACCAGTCCTCGCCCTCCTCCACCTCGACCCCGCAGGCGCGCAGGCCGGTTGCCATCGCGTCGATCCGATCGCTTTCCTTCACCCGCAGTTCGCGCACTCCGCGCATCACCGTGCGCCCGGTCGCGTTGGCGGCGACCGCCGACAGCACGGGATATTCGTCGATCATGCTGGCCGCGCGGGCCGGGTCGACCTCGATCCCCTGCATGTCGGGCGAATAGCGCGCGCGCAGGTCGGCGACCGGCTCGCCCCCCTCGGTGCGCTCGTTCTCATAAGTGAGGTCCGCGCCCATCTCGCGCAGCGTGGCGAAGAGGCCCGCGCGCGTCGGGTTGAGCCCGATCCCCGGCACGAGCACGTCCGAGCCCGGCACGATCAGCGCGGCGCAAACCGGGAAGGCGGCGCTTGACGGGTCGCGCGGCACGGCGATGTCCTGCGGGCTGAGCTCGGGCTGGCCGGTGAGCGTGATGACCCGACCCTCGTCGGTTTCCTCGGTCGCGATCTCGGCGCCAAAGCCGGCGAGCATCCGTTCGGAATGATCGCGCGTCGCCTCGCGCTCGATCACCACGGTCTGCCCCGGCGCGTTCAGCCCCGCAAGCAGCACCGCGGACTTCACCTGGGCCGAGGGCACCGGCGCCGCGTAGCGCACCGGGACCGGGTTCGCCGCGCCCTGGATCGTCATCGGCAGCCGCCCGCCGCTGCGCCCCGTCGCGCGCGCGCCGAACAGCGCGAGCGGATCCGTCACCCGCGCCATCGGGCGACCGTTGAGCGAGGAGTCCCCGGTGAACGTCACGCTGATCGGAGAGGTCGCGACCGCCCCCATCAACAGGCGCACCCCGGTGCCCGAATTGCCGCAGTCGATCACCTGGTCGGGCTCGGCGAACCCGCCCGTGCCGACGCCGTGGACCGACCACGAGCCGCCGCCGTGATCGGTGACCTCCGCGCCCAGCATCCGCATCGCCCGCGCGGTGTCGAGCACGTCCTCCCCTTCCAGCAGGCCGGTGATGCGCGTCTCGCCCACCGCCATCGCGCCGAGGATCAGCGCGCGGTGCGAGATCGACTTGTCCCCCGGAACCTCCGCGATTCCCGCAAGCGGGCCGCAGGGATGCGATGTCATGGGAACGGGTGTGGCGTGGCCGGACATGGCGCGCGCTCCTTCATCTGGATGTGCGGACGGGCGCGCACAACCTGCCGCCGCGCGCGCCCGTCAGGATATGTGCGACGCTCTCAGCGGCCCTCGGAAGACGGGTCGCAGGCCGCGATCACCATCACCTCGACGGCGAGGTCGGGCGTGGCGAGCTTCGCTTCGCCGCAGGCGCGCGCCGGCGCGTGACCCTCGGGAACCCAGGCGTCCCAGACCTCGTTCATCTCTGCGAAATCGCCCATGTCCGCCAGCCAGATCGTCGTTTGCAGGATGCGCGCCTTGTCCGTTCCGGCCTCGGCCAGCAGCTTGTCCACCTTCTCGAGGCAGCTGCGGGTCTGATCGGCGACGCTGTCGCCCTCCTCGCCGACCTGCCCGGCAAGATACACGGTCTCCCCGTGCTTCACGATCTGGCTCATGCGCTTGCCGGAGTGGCTGCGGGTGATCTTGGTCATCTTTCATCTCCTTCGGGTTTGGCCGGGCCGGTTTGTCCCAGCGACAGTGTATGCGCGCGCAGCCATGTCATGAAGCCGCGCGGGTCGTTCTCGAGCATTTCCATCCGCTCCGCGCCGATGGGCGCGCCGACGACGGGTTTCTGCGGGCGGTTGCAGCTGTGCACCACCTCGTGCAGCAGCAGCCCCTGGCGCAGCGTCGCCGACAGGCGGTTGGCGACCTGGTACCAGCGGCTGTTGGCGCCGGGAAAGTAGATCGGCACCACCGCGGCGCCCGAGCGGCGGATCATCTGCGCGGTGAAGACGTTCCATTCCCGCTCGATCGCCGGGCCGAACAGCGTGTCCGAGGACGCCACCACGCCCGAGGGAAACACGCTGATGAGCCCGCCCTCGCGCAGATGGGCCATCGCCTTGGCGCGCATCTCGACCGATTTGCGCTGCGCGTCGGGCTCGTGCGGAAAGGGCACCGGGATCATGTAGCTCGCCGCGACCTCGTCGATGCCGGTCAGCAGGGCGCGGGTGAGGATCTTGTAATCGGTCCGCCGCCGCCCGATCAGATCGGCGAGGATCATCCCGTCGACAAGCCCGTGCGGATGGTTCGCCACCGCCACCACCGGCCCCTCGGCCGGGATGTTGCGAAGCTCCTCGTCGGGGGTCAGCAGATCGATGCCCATCGTGCCCAGCGCCGCGCGCCAGAACGGCTGGCCGGTGGGCGCGCCGCGTTTCTCGAATTCGCGGATCATGCGAATGATCGCCAGCTTGCCGGTGAACCATTCGATCGTGCGGATGGCGCGCGCGGTCAGCGGACGATCGAAAGAGTTGGCATAGGTGAGACTGCGGCGATCATACTTGGTGAACGTCACCGTCTCGGCGTGCGCCAGCTCGCCCGAATCGTCCTTATCCTCTGCCAACTGGACCGTCCCACCTCGTGCCATGTTCCGGGCGCTTACATGTCCTCGCCGAAGCGGCCCGCGACGAGGGCCGCGATCGCGTCGGCCAGCGCATCGGCGTCGGGGCCGCGCGTCTCGACGTCAATAGTGGTTCCCTTCGCGGCTGCCAACATCAAAAGCCCCATGATGCTGTCGGCGCTGGCGGTCTGGCCGTTCTGGGACACTTCGGCGGTGGCGTCGAATCCTTCGGCCACTTCGACCAGCTTGGCCGCCGCGCGGGCGTGCAGGCCCTTGACGTTGACGATTTCAAGCTGACGTCTCTTCACGTCGGACATGGTCAATCCACCGATATGTTCTGGCTGTCTATGTACTTGCGTCCCGCGTCAAGCGCGTCGCGAACCGCCTCGGAGACCCTCTTGCCCCGGCTTTTCGTCAATTTTATCAGCAATGGCAAGTTGGCGCCGTAGACGATACGCCGGTCGTCGGGCTGGCAGGCCTTGAGCGACAGGTTGGAGGGCGAGCCGCCGAACATGTCGGTGACGACCACGACGCCCGCGCCGGTATCCACGTCATCGGCCGCCGCGCAGATCTCGGCCTGCTTGGCGGCGCGGTCGTGATCCGCGCAGAAGGTGACGGCGCGCATGTTCGGCTGCGCGCCCAGCACGTGTTCGACCGCCGCCATGTATTCCCGCGCGAGGCCCCCATGTGCCACGATGACGATCCCGATCAAGGCGCTCGTTCCCCTTACAGCCGGGCGACGTCGATTCCCTCTCCCGCGGACCCCGCGGCGCGACGTTCCAGTTCCCGGTGCCTAGTTGACACCCGCCAGCCCGCATCCGCAAGGGCCGCCGCCAAAGATTCCGCCACCGCCACTGACCTGTGCTGCCCGCCGGTGCAGCCCAGCGCGATCGACAGGTATGCCTTGCCCTCGTTGACATAGGCCGGCAGCAGCATCTCGACCATGTCGCGCAGCCGTTCCTGGAACGGGCCGCTCAGCGGATCCTGCGCGATATAGGCCGCAACCGCCGCGTCGCGCCCGTCGAGCGCGCGCAACTCGGGCTCCCAGTAGGGGTTTTGCAGGAACCGGCAATCGAACACCATGTCCGCGCCGCGCGGCAGGCCGCGCTTGTAGGAAAACGAATGCACCGACACCGCAAGGGTCGCGCCAGATTCAGGCGCGAACCAGCGGGCCACCTCCGCGCGCAGGTCATGCGGCGTCATCTCGGAGGTGTCGATCAGGATGTTGGCGCGCACCCGGATCGGCCCCAGCAGGTCGAGTTCGCGCTCGATCCCGGTCCGCGCGCTCTCGTCCGGGGCCAGCGGGTGACGCCGGCGCGTTTCGGAGAAGCGGCGCTGCAGCACATCCGGCGCGCAATCCAGGTAGAGCAGTTGCGCCGGCATGACGGTGACTTCGTTCAGCCGATCGATGGCCTCGATCAGCGTCTGGGTCGAGAAATCGCGGTTGCGCGTGTCCACGCCAAGCGCCATCGGACGATGCGGGGCCGGGCCGGCAAGCAGCCGCGGCAGCAGCGACAGCGGCAGGTTGTCGATCGCCTCGTAGCCCATGTCCTCGAGCGCGCGGATCGCCGTCGTGCGCCCGGCCCCCGACGGCCCGGTCACCAGGACCAGCGGCGGTGCGACTTGGGGCTCGGTCATGGCGGGCTCTTCCTCAGGCGATCCGGCCGCTCCGCAGGTAGAGGCACAGCGCGGCGGGAAAATGGGGGGCATCGATCATTCCGATATCCGGAAGGCTGACCCCGAGGATATCGGCGCGCTGTTCCTTCGGCAAGCGGCGCGTCGCGCGCCGGTCCATCGCGACGACCGCGACCAGCGGCGCGGGCGCGGCGGCGGGCGCGGACAGGATGCCGATCCCGCGCGCCTCAATCTGGCCCCTGATCGCGTCCGGGGCGCTGGCGATCACCTTGTCGCCCACGCGCCGCAGACAGGTGCGGTCATCCGCGATCAGCCCGGCCCCGAGCGCGATCATCTGCAAGGCGAGCGCCGACTTGCCGCTGCCCGACGCGCCCCGGATCAACAGCGCCCGCCCCTCGAGCGCGACGCAGGTCGCATGCAGCGTCACGGTGTCGGGGGCATCGCTCATGCGGCGGCGTTCGGGCGGCGCTCAGACCGGCAGGCCGACGACAAAGCGCGCGCCAAGCGGGTCCGAGGTGATGTCGGCGTCGGTGGGGCGGATGTTCTCGGCCCAGATCACGCCGCCATGCGCCTCCACGATCTGCTTGGAGATGGCGAGGCCAAGACCCGAATTGTTGCCGAAATCCGTCTCGCTGCGCTGCGAATAGAACCGCTGGAAGATCTTGGTCAGCGCCTCGTCCGGGATGCCGGGGCCGGTGTCCTCGACCACCACCAGCACGCGGTTCTCGCGCCGGCGCGCCCAGACGCGGATCGCGTCGCCGTCCTCGCAGAAGCTGGTGGCGTTGGAGATCAGGTTGACGAAGACCTGCGCAAGCCGCGCCTCCAGCCCGTTGATGATGATCGGATCGTCGGGGAAATCGGTGATGAAGTCGATCCCCTTGCCGCGGGCGTCCTGGCCGAGATATTCGCCGAGGTTGCGCAGCATGGTGAGCAGGTCGAACGGCTCTTCCTCTTCCTTGACCAGTTCGGAATCCAGCCGCGAGGCGTTCGAGATATCGCTCACCAGCCGGTCGAGCCGGCGCACGTCATGCTCGATCACCTCGAGCAGCTTCTCGCGCTGGTCCTCGCGCTTGGCCACGCGCATGGTCCCGACGGCGCTGCGCAGCGAGGCGAGCGGGTTCTTGATCTCGTGGGCGACGTCTGCGGCGAATTGTTCGTTGCTGTCGATCCGGTTGTAGAGCGCGCCGACCATGCCGCGCAGCGCGCCGGACAGGCGCCCGATCTCGTCGGGCCGCGCGGTCAGGTCGGGGATGCGGATGCGCCCCTGCCCATGCTTGCCGCGGTTGCGCGCGCCGCCGACCTCGGCGGCGGCGGCCAGGTCGGCCAGCGGATGCGCGATGGTGGAGGCGAGGATCAGGCTGAGCCCGATGGAGACCAGCGTGGCGATGATGAACATCTGCAACACGCGCTCGCGCTCGGCCATGACCATGCGGTCGATCTCGCCCGAGGCGCTGACAAGGGCGACGACACCGATCGCGCGGCCGTCCTGCTCGATCGGGGTGGCCACGGAGAACACAGCGCCGCCCGCGGCCTCGCCGGTCGTGACCTGCGCGCCCCCGGCCAGCACGTCGGGCACCTGCGCGCGCGCGGTTTCCTCGACGCTGGGACGCGCCGCGGCGCTATCCGACACGAATGGCGAGGACAGCCACCGCCAGAGCGCGCTGAGCGCGTCGGTGATGATGGTCGGCTGGCTATCGGGTTCCTCGGCGCCGCGCGGCCTGCTGCCGATCGCGTGTCCCGCGAGCACGCCGTTCTCGTCGAAGACGAAGATCTCGGCGCCGTCGCCGATATCCAGCCCCGCCAGGGTTGCGGCGACATCGATGCCGTCCCCGGTCACGAGGTTGACCGGCGCGGCGGCGGGGAGTTGCGCCTCGAACACGTCGGCGACCAGCTCCGCCTCCCCTGCGAGGCCGTTGGCGCGCTGCAGCGCCAGCCCGTCGCGCGACGAGTTGAGATAAAGCAGCCCGGCCACGAGAATGTTGAGCGCGATCAGGTTGAAGGTGATGATCTTGCGCGTCAGGGGCGAGTTGCGCAGGGACGCCAGCCCGCGCCGCGCCCGGCGGGCGCGCACCTCGTCCTCGACGATATTGTCGGGAGCGACGAAATCATCCCCCAGAACCACATCGCCGTGCTGCCTCGATGGCGCGTCGCGCACGCTGATCCCCTCGACCAAGGCCACGGTCAGTCTTCGTTGTATCTGTAGCCGATCCCGTAGAGCGTCTCAATCGCCGAGAACTCCGGATCGACCGAGCGCAGCTTCTTGCGCAGGCGCTTGATATGGCTGTCGATGGTGCGGTCGTCGACATAGACCTGGTCGTCATAGGCCACGTCCATCAGCTGATCGCGGCTCTTGACGAAGCCGGGGCGCTGCGCGAGCGCCTGCAGGAGCAGGAATTCGGTCACGGTCAGCGACACGTCCTGGCCCTTCCACGATACGGCGTGGCGCAGCGGGTCCATCCGCAGATCGCCGCGTTCGATCACCTTGCCCTCGTCCTCCTCGGTGGCGGCGACCGTGCCGTCCAGCGCCTCCTGCCGCCGCAGAAGCGCGCGGATGCGTTCGACCAGCAGACGCTGAGAGAAGGGTTTCTTGACGTAGTCGTCCGCGCCCATGCGCAGGCCGAGCACCTCGTCGATCTCGTCGTCCTTGGAGGTCAGGAAGATCACCGGCATCTGCGATTTCTGGCGCAGCCGCTGAAGCAGGTCCATCCCGTCCATGCGCGGCATCTTGATGTCCAGCACGGCCATGTCCGGCAGTTTCTTGTTGAAGGCGTCAAAGGCCTGCTGGCCGTCGTTATAGGTCTCGACCTCGAAACCTTCGGCCTCGAGGGTCATGGAAACGGATGTAAGAATATTCCTGTCATCGTCCACAAGGGCGATCTTAGACATTTGTTCTGTCCTTATACTGCTCAAGTTGCCTGTTTTTTTCAGACACTATGCGCCCCTTTCCTCTTTGCAATCAATCCAAAACTGCGAATCAGCCATGCGAGCCGCCCCATTTCGGGCAAAAAAACTTCAGAAATGGCTAAAATGCCGCGGCGAGATGCCTCGCTTTTTCCACATTCCGGCGCCGCGCTGCCGACCTGGTCGCGTGGTTGCGCTAACGGTCCGGTGGTTGCGCTAACGCCCGAGAAGCGACCTGTTCATTCGCGCAGGCCCCATGCTAAGACCCGGCCAACGGGCACATGGAGGACCGCACGGGGCGGCCCGGGCGCCCCGGCTCCGCCCGCTCCGGACGGCGCCCCAGACTTGGAGAAGACAGGCATGACATTCGGACGGGTGAACCCGAATTTCCAACTCGAGGACCAGGGGATCGACGGGCTGGGGGACGTTCAGTACAACCTGATCGAATCCGCGCTGGTCGAAGCGGCGCTGAAGAACGGCGAAGGCACGCTGGGCCGCGGCGGCGCGTTCCTGGTCACCACGGGCAAGTTCACCGGCCGCTCCCCCAAGGACAAGCATATCGTCAGGACCGACAGCGTCGCCGATCAAGTCTGGTGGGAAAACAACGCCGAGATGTCGCCGGAAGGGTTCGACGCGCTCTATGACGACATGATCGCGCATATGCAGGGCGGGCGCTACTACGTGCAGGATCTCGTCGGCGGCGCGGACCCGGCCCATTCGATCAAGGTGCGCATGATCACCGAGCTTGCCTGGCACGGCCTCTTCATCCGCCACCTCCTGCGCCGCCCCGACCGCGAGTCGCTGGAAAACTTCACCGCCGATTTCACTGTCATCAACTGCCCCAGCTTTAAATCCGACCCGGAAAAGCACGACTGCCGCTCGGACACCGTCATCGCGATGAATTTCGACCGCAAGATCATCCTGATCGGCGGCACGGAATACGCGGGCGAGAACAAGAAATCGGTCTTCACCCTGCTGAACTACCTGCTGCCGCAAAAGGGCGTCATGCCGATGCACTGCTCGGCCAACCACGCCGAGGGAAACCCGGTCGACACCGCGATCTTCTTCGGCCTCAGCGGCACCGGCAAGACGACGCTTTCGGCCGATCCCGAACGCATCCTCATCGGCGACGACGAACACGGCTGGTCGGATCGCGGCACGTTCAACTTCGAAGGCGGCTGCTACGCCAAGACCATCCATCTCGACCCCGAGGCCGAGCCCGAGATCCACGCCACGACCGAGAAATTCGGCACCGTGATCGAGAACATGGTCTTCGATCCCGAAACCCGCGAGCTCGACTTCGAGGACGACTCGCTCACCGCCAACATGCGCTGCGCCTACCCGCTGGAATACATCTCGAACGCCTCCGAGTCGGCGATGGGGGGTCATCCCAAGAACATCATCATGCTGACCTGCGACGCATTCGGCGTGCTGCCCCCCATCGCGCGGCTGACGCCCGCGCAGGCGATGTATCACTTCCTTTCGGGCTTCACCTCCAAGGTAGCGGGCACCGAGCGCGGCGTGACCGAGCCCGAGCCGACCTTCTCGACCTGCTTCGGCGCGCCCTTCATGCCGCGCCGCCCCGAGGTCTACGGCAACCTTCTCAAGGCCAAGATCGCCAAGCACGGCGCGACCTGCTGGCTGGTGAACACCGGCTGGACGGGGGGCGCCTACGGCACCGGCGCGCGCATGCCGATCAAGGCCACGCGCGCGCTGCTGACCGCCGCGCTTGACGGCTCGCTCAGCAATGTGGGGTTCCGCAAGGACGCCAATTTCGGCTTCGAGGTGCCCAAGGACGCGCCGGGCGTGCCGACCGTGCTGCTCGATCCGCGCCGCACCTGGGACCGGCCCGACAGCTATGACCGCCAGGCGGCCAAGCTGGTCAGGATGTTCTCGGAAAACTTCGAGCAATACCTGCCGTATATCGACGAGGACGTGAAGGCCGCCGCCATCGGCTGACCCCGCGCCCCTGCCCCGCCCGAACGCCGGGCGGGGACCACCTGCTCTCAATGTTGCGAAAATACTCGAGCGCACGGCCCGCGCCCGGCCACGGCGCTCACCCGACCAGCCACAGCCCGAGGTAAAGCGTCCCGCCCCCGGCGAGGATGGAGCCGATCACGCTATGCGTCCTCCACGCCACGGCGGTCGCGGCGGCGGCTGCTGCGAGGCGCGGCAAATCGATCGCGCCGCCGGTCGCGGGCGGCCACAGCACCATCGGCGCGATCAGCGCCGGCAGCACCGCCACGGCCGTGTAGCGCAGGTGCCGCAGTAGCCACGCGGGCATCGGCCGGTCGCCCACCAGCCCGATGAACACGAACCGCAACAGGTAGCTCCCCGCCCCGAGCGCGAGAACCGTCAGCCAGATATCGCCCTTGTCGATCATGCCGCCGCACCGCGCCGCTCGACCTCGGCGCCGACGATCATGCCGATCACGCCGGCCACGATGATTCCCAGCGAATAGGGCAGCCAGGTCAGCGACAGCGACGCGACGATCCCCGCCAGCGCCGCCGCCCGGTGCGCGCCGGTCCGCATCATCGGCATCACCAGCGCGATAAAGGTGATCGGGATCGCGAAGTCGAGCGCCAGCGCGTCCGGGATCGCCTCGCCCACCAGCGCGCCGATGAAGGTGAAGACGATCCAGTTCGGCATCAAAGGCGTCGAAACCCCGAAGTAGAAGGCGATCCGGTCGCGCAGGGTCCAGTGCGCGTGTGTCTCGTAGGCCGCGACCGAACAGGCGTAGGTCTGGTCGACCACGCAATACGCGATCAACGCGCGCATCGGCGCCGACGCCTGCCCCAGATAGGGCGTCAGCGCCGCCGAATACATCGCCAGCCGCAGGTTGACCGTCAGCGCGGCGGCGATGACGATCACGGTCGGCGCCTGTTCGCTCAGCAATTGCACGGCGGTGAATTGCGCCGCTCCCGCCACGGTGATCGCGGACATGAAGACGGCCTCGAACATGCTCAGCCCGGCCTCGGCGGCGACGACGCCGAAGAGCAGGCCGAACGGCGCCAGGATGACGATGAACGGAAGCCCCGCGCGCACGCCTTGCCAGTAGGGGGAATTGGTGGTTTGCATGGTGCCGCCGTTCCGGATCGAAGATCAACCCTCCGCCTACCGGGAAACGACAGGAGACACAATTGCCCCAAGACGCGCCGCCCGATCCCGGCTACCTGATCGCCCCGGACCCCTCCGCGCCGGGCCTCACCCGCGCGGTCAGCGGCATCGACCACACCGGCGCCGCGCAGACCATCGACGTGGTCGAGGAACGCCCGCTCACGATCTTTCTCAACGGGAACGAGATCGTCACCGCGATGACCATCGGGGATTATCCCGAATACCTCGCGCTTGGCTTCCTGCGCAACCAGGGGATGCTGCGCGACGGCGAAAAGGTGCTGCGCGTCGATTACGATGACGACCTTGAAACCGTTGTGGTGCGCACGGACGGGCAGACCAGCTACGAGGACAAGCTCAGGAAGAAGACCCGCACCAGCGGCTGCGCCGTCGGCACCGTCTTTGGCGACATGATGGAGGGGCTGGAGGGATTGCGCCTGCCCGACGCCACCGTCAGGACGTCCGATCTCTACAACCTCGCGCATGTCATCAACCGCACCCCGTCGCTCTACCTCGCCGCGGGGGCGATCCACGGCACCGTGCTCTGCGAGGGCGCGCGCCCGCTCGTCTACATGGAGGACGTGGGCCGGCACAACGCGGTCGACAAGATTGCGGGCTGGATGCTCTCCGAAGGGGTCGGCCCCGCGGGAAAGCTGCTCTACACCACCGGGCGGCTGACGTCGGAGATGGTGATCAAGACCGCGCTGATGGGCATCCCGGTTCTCGCCTCGCGTTCGGGCTTCACCGCCTGGGGGGTCGAGATCGCCCGCTCCGTCAACCTCACCCTTATCGGGCGGATGCGCGGGCAGCGGTTCATCTGCCTTGCGGGCGACGAACGCCTGCTGCGCGACATCGACCCCGCGCAGGCGCCCGAGGAGGAGCGCAAGCACCGCCGCAAGGGGGCGACGCGATGAAGCAACCCTTGGGCATCATCCTCGCGGGCGGGCGCGCCACGCGCATGGGCGGCGGCGACAAGGGGCTGCTGCGCCTGGGCGACGGCACGCTGCTCGACCAGGTGATCGCACGGATCGCGCCGCAGGTGGGGGCGCTCGCGCTCAACGCCAACGGCGATCCCGCGCGCTTTGCGCATCTCGGGCTGCCGGTGCTGTCCGACCCGGTCGGGGGTTTTCCCGGCCCGCTCGCCGGGGTTCTCGCCGGGCTCGACTGGGCCGCCGAGCGGGGGGCGGACGCGGTGGTGAGCGTCGCCGCCGACACGCCCTTCTTTCCCTGCGATCTTGTCCCGCGCCTGGTGCTGGCCGCCGAGGGCATGGCCGCGCCTCTCGCGCTCGCCGTCACGCCGGACGGCCGCCAGCCGACCTTCGGCCTCTGGCCGGTGGCGCTGCGCGACGATCTGCGCGCCGCGCTCGGCGCGGGCTTGCGCAAGATCGTCATGTGGACCGACCGGCATGGCGGGCAGGCGGCCCTCTTCGATGAAGCCGGAGAGCCGTTCTTCAACGTCAATACGCCCGAGGACCTGGCGCACGCGCGCGCCCGATTGGAAGAGGCATGAAACTCTACGGCGTCACCGGCTGGAAGAACGCGGGCAAGACCGGACTCGTGGAGCGGCTGGTGGCCGAGTTCACGGCGCGCGGCCTTACCGTGTCGACGGTGAAACACGCGCATCAGAGCTTCGACGTGGATCGCCCCGGCGCCGACAGCGACCGCCACCGCGCTGCGGGCGCGCACGAGGTGCTGCTGGCCTCGTCCAATCGCGTCGCGCTGCTGACGGAGCTTCGAGGCGCGCCCGAACCGCCGCTGGCGGAGCTGCTGACGCGACTGGCGCCCGCCGACCTCGTGCTGATCGAGGGCTACAAGCGCGACGCGCACCCCAAGATCGAGGCCCACCGCGCCGCCGCCGGCAATCCCCTGATCGCCCCCGACGATCCCACCATCCGCGCGGTCGCAAGCGATGCGCCGCTCGCCCTCGAGCGCCCGGTCTTCGATCTCGACGACACCAACGCCATCGCCGATTTCATCGCCGCGGAGCTTGGCCTGTGAGGGGGTTCGACAGCGTCCTCGTCACCGACTGGTCCGCCGCCAGCGCGCCCGCTCCCAAACGCCCGTCAAAGGACGCGATCTGGATCGGCCTCAGCCGGGACGGCGTCGAGCATGAGCCGCTCTACTGCCGCACCCGCCACGAGGCCGAGGCGCGGCTCGCCACGCTCATCGACGAGGAACGCGCCGCCGGACGCCGCCTGCTCGCCGCGTTCGATTTCCCCTTCGGCTATCCGGCGGGCTTTGCCCGGCGCGTGACCGGGTCGGACGATCCGCTCGCCCTCTGGGACTGGCTCGAGACGCGGATCGAGGATGACGAGAGCGGGCGCAACAACCGCTTCGAGGTGGCCGAGACGCTCAACGCGCTCTTCGACGGGCCCGGGCCGTTCTGGGGCAAGACCCATCGCGACCGCTGGCCGGGCATCCCTTACGCGAAGCGCGGCGTCAGCTTTGACGCGGTGGCCGAGAAACGCGCCTGCGACCGCGCGGCGCGCGCGGCGTCGAGCTGTTTCCAGCTCTGCTATCACCCGACCGTGGGCAGCCAGGCGCTGATGGGCCTGCCGATGCTGGCGCGCCTGCGCCGCCGCCCCGGCGTGGCGGTCTGGCCGTTTGGCGATTGGCAGGACGCCCCGGTCGTGCTGGCCGAATGCTGGCCCGGCCTGATCGAGCGCGCGGTGCGCCACGCGCAAACCGGCGGCGAGGAGATCCGCGACCGCGCGCAGGTCCGCCTGCTTGCCCGCGCCTTGGCGCGTTTGCCCGTCCCCGAACTGCAGGCGATGATGACCGGCCTGCCGCCCGAAGCGCGGGAGGAGGCGTGGATCCTCGCCGCCGGTCACGGCCCGCGCCTCTGCGCGCTGGCCGCCGATGACGCCCCGCTTGACCCGCCGCCGCTGCGCGACGACTGCTTCGCCCTGCCCGCCGGCGTGCACTGGACCCCGGTGGACGAGGCGCTGACCGCGCTGCGCGCCGGGCTGCACCGGGTCGTGGGCGCGGAAAACCTGCCGCTTGACGCGGCGGCGGGGCGGGTTCTGGCCGAAGACGTGCGCGCGCGGCGCTCCAACCCGCCGGCCCCCAACTCGGCGGTGGACGGCTACGGCTTCGCCTTCGCGAGCCTTCCGGACTCGCCGCATCACGTCCTGCCGCTCTGCGACGGGCGCGCGGCGGCCGGGAGCGCATATCGCGGCGCTGTGCCGCCCGGCCATGCGCTGCGCATTCTGACCGGCGCAATCATCCCCGAGGGCGTCGATACCGTCGTGCTGGAAGAGGATGTGCGCCGCGACGCGCGGCGGATCGCATTCCGCAGCGGCGTGCGCAAGGGCGCCAACACCCGCAAGGCGGGCGAGGATGTCATGGCGGACGAGGCGATCGCGGCGAAGGGGCGGGTTCTGACCCCGGCCGACCTCGCGCTGCTGGCCGCGACGGGAACTGCCGAGGTGCGCGTGTATCGCCGTCTGCGCGTCGCGATCCTGTCGACCGGGGACGAAATCCGCGCGCCGGGCGAGGCGACGCTTCCCGAGCATATCCATGACGCCAACCGCCCGATGCTGGGCGCGCTGATGGCCGGCATGGGGATTGACGTGGTGGATATCGGACGCATCCCTGACGACCGCGAAGCCCTGCGCGCCGCGCTCGACCGGGCGGCTTTGGAGGCGGACGCGATCCTCACCTCGGGCGGCGCGTCGGCGGGGGACGAGGATCACGTCTCGGCGCTGCTGCGCGAGGCGGGCGCGATGCGGACCTGGCGCATCGCGCTCAAGCCGGGGCGCCCGCTGGCGCTGGCGCTCTGGGAGGGCAAGCCGGTCTTCGGCCTGCCCGGCAACCCGGTCGCGGCGCTGGTCTGCACACTGATCTTCGCCCGCCCCGCGCTGGCGACGCTGGCCGGCGCGGCCTGGACCGAGCCGCAAGGCTTCGACGTCCCCGCCGCCTTCGCCAAGCGCAAGAAGCCGGGCCGGCGCGAATACCTGCGCGCGCGCATCCGCGGCGGCCGCGCCGAGGTCTTCGGCTCCGAGGGTTCGGGGCGGGTCAGCGGGCTGAGCTGGGCCGAGGGGCTGGTCGAACTGCCCGACGGCGCGGCCGAGATCGCCCCCGGCGACCCGGTGCGCTATATCCCCTTCACCAGTTTCGGGTTGTAGGCGTGGGATACAAGTCTTTTCGGAACGTCGAGAGACGGCTTGGAGAAATCGCCGCAACCGGGGCCTTTTCCTGATACCCGAGATCGACGGCGGCCGCAGGCGCGGTCAGTCGAAAGTGCCTGCGATGCGGCCCAGCAGCATGAAGGCGCGGGCGGTGCGCGTGTCCGAGAATTCGGTAATGTCGGCGTCGCTCGCGGTTTCGGCGAAGCTGCTGAACATCCGGTCGAAGCGACGGAGGAAGTGGTGCGCCGCGTCGCGGAAGATCGGGTCGGATTTCATGCGCGCGGCGGCAAGCGCAAGCGACGAGCGATCCCGTATGCCGCCCAGCGCGGCGATCTCGCGCCCGCGCGCGCCCGCGCCGAACCGGCGCCAGACCTCGGGGCGGGCCATTTCCGGGCGCAGGTCGTCCATGTAGATGCCGTCCTGGCTGAGCAGCGTCAGGATATCCTGCGCCGCCTGGATCAACAGCGCGGTGGGCCGGTCCTTGAGCGCGCGGCGCAGGGCGGCGAAGCCGGGCTTGTCCTCGGCGGTTTCGGGAAAGTTGAGCGCGCGGATGAAATCCTCGGTCGAAAGCGGCGGGCGGATCTCCTCGGCCGGGGTGCCGAGCGGCAGCGCGACCTGGTCGCCGCCGCCCGCCGGGGCGGCCTGCTGCGCGGGCGCGGGACGCGCGCCCCCCTGCCGCGAGGATGAAAACGTCGCCAGCGCGGTCTCATGCTTGCGCTGCGCCGCCGCGATCTCGTCAAGCTTGCGCGCGACCGAGGGTTCGTTCGCGGCGCGCGCGCCCGACTGGCTCTGGATCACGTAGGCCTGGCGGATCGCGTCGATCGCGGCCTGTAGGCGCTGGCTCTCTTCCCGCATGACCTTGGCCGCGCGCGCGGCGGTGGCGCCGACCCAGATCATTGCGACCGGCATGAACACCACCAGCAGGATCAGCATGAAGTTGAGAACGCCGCCCGTACCCCCCATCACGCCGTTCGGCGCCAGAACCAGGAAGAACAGCGCCGATCCGACCAGCCACAGTCCCGCCAGTATCAGCGCCGCCACCTCGATGCCGGTGATCGGGGGGTTGGCGGCCTTGTCGTATATCCCCAGCGACGTGGGCCGGGCCGGCTTGGGGTCGGGCATGCGCTGTATCCTGTCAGATATAGGCGATCTTGAGCACTTCGTAGGAACGTTCGCCGCCGGGGGTGCGAACCTCGACGCTGTCGCCCTCCTCCTTGCCGATCAGAGCGCGGGCGATGGGCGACTTGATGTTCAGCAGACCCTTTTCGATGTTGGCCTCGTGTTCGCCGACGATCTGCCAGGTCCGCTCTTCCTCGGTGTCCTCGTCCACCAGCGTCACGGTCGCGCCGAACTTGATCGGGCCGCTGAGCTTGGCGGGGTCGAACACCTCGGCCAGGCCGAGTACGCCCTCCAGCTCCTTGATGCGCCCCTCGATGAAGCTCTGCTTCTCGCGGGCCGAGTGATATTCGGCATTCTCGGACAGATCGCCATGTTCGCGCGCCTCGGCGATGGCGCGGATGATGGCCGGGCGTTCGACCGACTTGAGCTGTTTCAGCTCGGCCTCGAGCGCCGCGTGGCCCGTGCGGGTCATCGGTACCTTGTCCATAGTTACAATCCTCTTCCGACAGGCGCGCCAACGCGCGCCCGTCCTGTCATTTTACAGGTCGCGTCAGACTGACCCGACCGCGCCGAGGATTGCAATAGGCCATGCGCCGGAGTGGCGCAATCATGCGCGATCCGCGCCTTTGTCCGCCTCGCGACGTCGTGTTTCAATTGACGCCCGCCCGCCCCTCGCGATAGGCACATCTGCGACCCCGAGACCGGCCCTGCGTGACACGCGGCCCACTGAATAAAGGATGGACCCATGTCCGATACGACGCGCGAGACTATGGAATACGATGTGGTGATCGTGGGCGCCGGACCCGCGGGCCTCAGCGCCGCGATCCGGCTCAAGCAGCTCGATCCCGACCGCGAGGTCGTGGTGCTGGAAAAGGGCAGCGAGGTGGGCGCGCATATCCTGTCGGGCGCGGTGCTCGACCCATGCGGGCTCGACGCGCTCATCCCCGACTGGAAGGAAAAGGGCGCGCCGCTGAACGTGCCGGTCAAGGACGACAGCTTCTACATGCTGGGCGAAGCGGGCCGCCTGCGGGTGCCCAACTTCCCGATGCCGCCGCTGATGAACAACCACGGCAATTACGTCGTCTCGATGGGCAATGTCTGCCGCTGGATGGCCGAACAGGCCGAGGAACTGGGCGTCGAGGTGTTCCCCGGCATGGCCTGCTCGGAGCTGGTCTTTGACGAGGACGGGCGCGTCAAGGGCGTGGTCGCGGGCGAGTTCGGCATCGCGCCCGACGGCTCCAAGGGCCCGAATTACGAGCCGGGCATGGAACTGCACGGCAAGTATGTCTTTCTCGGCGAAGGCGTGCGCGGCTCGCTCTCCAAGCAGGTGATCGAGAAATTCGACCTCGCCCAGGGCAAGGAGCCGCAGAAATACGGCCTCGGCATGAAGGAAATCTGGGAAATCGACCCGGACAAGCACCGTCCCGGCAGCGTGACGCACACGATGGGCTGGCCTCTGGGCAAGAACGCCGGCGGCGGCAGCTTTATCTATCACCTTGACAACAATCAGGTTTACGTGGGCTTCGTGGTTCACCTGAACTACAAGAACCCCTACCTCTATCCCTACATGGAATTCCAGCGATTCAAGCATCACCCGATCGTGGCCGAGCTTCTGGAAGGCGGCAAGCGCGTGGCCTACGGCGCGCGCGCCATCTCCGAGGGCGGCTGGCAGTCGATGCCGAAACTGGTCGCGCCCGGCGTGGCGCTGCTGGGATGTTCCGCGGGCATGGTCAACGTGCCGCGCATCAAGGGCAATCACAACGCCATGCTCTCGGGCAAGGCCGCGGCCGAAGCCGCCCATGCCGCGATCGAGAACGGGCGCGCGGGCGATGAACTCGCCGCCTACGAGGACGACGTGCGCAACGGCCCAATCGGCAGCGACCTGCGAAAGGTGCGCAACGTCAAGCCGCTCTGGTCAAAATACGGCCTGATGGCGAGCCTCGGACTCGGCGGGTTCGACATGTGGACCAACACGATCGGGCTTTCGCTGCTGGGCACGCTGAAACACGGCAAGACAGACGCCGAAGCGACCGAGGAGGCCGCCAAGCACAAGGAAATCGCCTATCCCAAGCCCGACGGCAAGCTGAGCTTCGACCGGCTGACCAACGTGAGCTTCTCGATGACCAACCATGACGAGAACCAGCCGGCGCACCTGAAGCTGAAGGATCCGGACGTTCCCGTAAAAGTGAACCTGCCGAAATACGCCGGCCCTTCGGCGCGCTACTGCCCGGCAGGGGTCTATGAATTCATCCAGGAGGACGGCAAGGAGCCGCGGTTCCAGATCAACTTCCAGAACTGCGTGCATTGCAAGACCTGCGACATCAAGGATCCGCCGCAGAACATCAACTGGACAACGCCGCAGGGCGGGGACGGGCCGAACTATCCCAACATGTGAACCGGCGCCTGCGCGGCGGCGGACCGCCGGGCGGCATTGCGTTGGCGCGCCGCGAGGACTAGGTTATGCACCAATGAGGCCAACAACAAACCGAGCATGCGCGTGATCCTTCGCCCCCTGACCGCCCTCGCCCTTGGCGCGGCCCTCCTGCTGCCGCCCGCGACGACCCAAGCCGACGAGTCGGTCGGCGCTTACCTCGCCGCGCGGCAGGCGCGTTTCAACAGTGATTACGAGGCCGCCGCGCTCTATCTGACGCGGGCGATGGCCGAAGATCCGGCGAATCCGGAGATCATGGAATACGCCATCGCCGCGCAGGTGTCGCTGGGCAAGATCGACCGCGCGCTGCCCATCGCGCGGCAGATGGAGGAACAGGGCTTCGGCAGTCAGATCGCGCGGATGGTCCTGCTCGCCGACGAGGTCAAGCGCGAGGAATACGGCGCCGTGCTGGCCCGGATCGAGGCCGAGAACGGCGTGGGACCGCTGGCCGACGGGCTGATCGCGGCCTGGGCCACGCTCGGTGAGGGGGACATGGCCACCGCGCTCACCCTTTTTGACAAGATCGCCGAGGAAGCCGGACTGCGCAGCTTCGCCATCTATCACAAAGCGCTCGCGCTGGCCTCGGTCGGGGATTACGAATCCGCCGACGCGATCTATGCCGGCAAGAGCGACGGCCCGATGCAGACCACCCGGCGCGGCACCATCGCTTGGGCCGAGGTGCTGAGCCAGCTCGAGCGCAACGAGGACGCGATCAAGGTCATCGACGAGGCTTTCGGCAGCGATCTCGACCCGCAGATCGCCGACTTGCGCGCGCGGCTGGAATCCGGCGAGCGGATCAGTTTCGGCCGCGTCGGCACGCCGCGCGAAGGGATCGCCGAGGTGTTCTATTCGCTGGGCCGCGCCCTGCTGGCGGACACCGGCGAGGATTACGTGCTGCTCTATTCGCGGATCGCGGAGTATCTCGACGAGAATCACATCGACGCGCGCATCATGACCGCCGAGCTTCTGGAAAACATCGGCCAATACGACCTCGCGACCGAGGCTTACAAGCGGGTGCCGCCCGACAATCCCGCCTTCCACGTCGCGGAACTGGGCCGCGCGGAGACGCTGCGCCGCGCGGGCCGGCTCGACGCCGCGGCCGAAGTGCTCGAACAGCTGCGCCGCTCGCATCCCGACCTCGCCATCGCCCATGCTTCGGCGGGCGATCTCTACCGGCAGCGCGAACAGTTCGACAAGGCGATCGCCGCCTACGACCAGGCGGTCGATCTCTACAAGGCGCGCGACAACGAACAATGGTTCGTCTATTACGCCCGCGCCATCAGTCACGAGCGCCGCGATCACTGGAACAAGGCCGAGGCCGATTTCCGCCAGGCGCTCGAACTGAACCCGGATCAGCCGCAGGTTCTCAACTATCTCGGCTATTCGCTGGTCGAACAGCACGCCAAGCTCGACGAGGCGCTCGAGATGATCGAACGCGCCGTCGAACTCAATCCCGGCAGCGGCTACATCGTCGACAGCCTCGGCTGGGCGCTCTATCGCCTCGGCCGCTACGAAGAGGCCATCGGTCACATGGAGCGCGCCGCCGAATTGATGCCGGTCGATCCGGTGGTCAACGACCACCTGGGCGACGTGCTCTGGGCGGTGGGCCGGCAAACCGAGGCGCGCTTTCAGTGGAAACGGGCGCTTTCCTTCGTGGATAAGGAAAACCCGTCGCCGGACGTGAAACCCGAGCGCATCCGCCGCAAGCTCGAGGTCGGGCTGGACCAGGTCCTGCGCGAAGAGGGCGCCCCGCCGCTGGAACTGGCCAATGACAAAGGATGACGCAGATGGGTGATACGCTTGAGCACGGAACCAGGGCCCGCGTGGTCGAAGCCTTCGCCCCCGCCAAGGTCAACCTGACGCTGCATGTCACCGGCCAGCGCGAGGACGGCTATCACACGCTCGATTCGCTGGTGATGTTCGCGGATGTGGGCGATCACGTCCGCGTCTCGAAGGCGGCGAAGACCACGCTGCGCATGGTCGGCCCCACGGCCCATAACGTGCCCAAGGGCGGCGACAACCTCGTGCTTCGGGCGGCCGCGTTGATGGGCGCGACCGCATCCATCACGCTGGAGAAACACCTGCCCATGTCGGCGGGGCTCGGGGGCGGCTCGGCGGACGCGGTCGCGACCATCCGCGCCCTCGCCGAGCTTACCGGTCAGCCGGCGCCGGCGGACCTGCTGCCGCTGGGCGCCGACGCGCCCGTCTGCGCCGCTGACGCCGGGGCCGCGCGGATGCGCGGCATCGGCGAACAGGTGACGGCGGTGCACGGGCTGCCGACCCTCGACGCGGTCCTCGTGAACCCCAAGATCCCCGTGCTCACCGACGAGGTGTTCCGCCGCCTGCGCAACCGCGACAACACGCCGCTGCCTGACCCCATCCCCACCGGAGAGGACGCCGCCGCATTGATCGAATGGCTGAAAGGCACGCGCAACGACCTCGAGGAACCGGCCATCGAATGCGAACCGGTGATCGCGCAGGTCTTCTCGACGCTCGAGGTGACGCCCGGCTGCCTGCTGACGCGGATGTCGGGATCGGGCGGCACCTGTTTTGGCCTCTATGCCGACGCCGAAACCGCCGCCTCCGCTGCGGGGCGCCTGTCGGAAAGCCACCCGAACTGGTGGGTGACGGCGACGCAGCTCAACGCCTGAAGACGCGCCCGCGGCGCGGTTGTTCAGGCCACCCGCGCGACCACGTAATCGGCGAGATCCGACAGCATATCGCGCACCGGGTGCGCCGGCAGCGCCTCAAGCGCCGCCTTGGCGCGCGCGATCCAAGCCCGCGCCTCGGCCTCGGTCGCCTCGAACGCGCCATGCGCGCGCATCAGTTCGAGCGCCCGGTCGAGATCGCCGTCGCGCTGGTCGCCCTTCTCGATCGTGCGCGCCCAGAACGCGCGTTCCTCCGCATCCGCCGCCGCGGCCGCCTTGATGATCGGCAGGGTCAGTTTGCGCTCGCGGAAATCGTCGCCCGGGTTCTTGCCGGTCGCCGCCGCGTCGCCCCGGAAATCGAGCAGGTCGTCCGCGATCTGGAACCCGATCCCGAGCGCGTCGCCATACTCGAACAGCGCGGCGGTCTGCGCATCGGACGCCCCCGCGATGACGCCGCCTACCTCGGTCGCCGCGGAAAACAGCGCCGCCGTCTTGCCGCGCACCACTTGCAGGTAAATGTCCTCGGTCGTCGCCAGATCGCGCGCGGCGGTGAGCTGCAGCACCTCGCCCTCGGCGATCGTGGCCGACGCGTTGGCAAGGATGTCGAGCACCCGCAGGCTCCCGGTTTCCACCATGAGCTGAAAGGCGCGCGAAAAGAGGTAGTCGCCGACCAGCACGCTGGATTTGTTGTCCCACAGCAGGTTCGCCGTCGCCCGGCCACGGCGCTGCGCGCTTTCGTCGACCACATCGTCATGCAGCAGCGTCGCGGTGTGGATGAATTCGACCGTCGCGGCGAGACGCACGTCGTGATCGCCGACGTAGCCGCTCAGGTCCGCCGCCGCCAGCGTCAGCATCGGGCGCAGCCTCTTGCCCCCCGCTTCGACCAGGTGCGCCGTCACCTCGGGGATGCGCGGCGCGTGGCGGGATTCCATGCGCTCGCGGATCAGCGCGCTCACCGAGGCGAGCTTGCCCTCGAACCGGGCGTTCATGCGCTCATGCGGCTTGGTGGCGGCGTGGTCCAATCCCATCACACTCTCCGGTGGCGGCTCGACAACCGGGGCCGCCGTGCTTAGATCTTCAGCATGAAACTGTTGTTGCGAACCCCCGACATGTCGATCATCGCGTTCGCCCAGGCCCTGCTTCAGGGCGAGGGTATAGACTGCTTTGAAATGGACGTAAACATGAGCGTCATGGAGGGCGGGATCGGGATTTTCCCCCGCCGCCTGATGGTCGCGGAACGTGATTACGCCGCCGCGGCGCGCGCGATGCGCGACAACGGGATCGAGGTTTATGACGGCCCCTGACCCGAGACGCGCCTCCCGTCGCGGCGGAGTTTCGCTGGCGCAGCCCCAAGGATCTTCCTGCCGGGTCCACCGATGCAGCGGATCGCGAAAATCGCGCCGGTGACGGTATTTATGTGCTGCGACATCCTGCCGCACCTCTCTTCTGCGACTGAATCCAGACAATTATTATCAGTATTGCAGCGCGATGCTGCGCCCGCAGCGTGACAGAGGCCGGTATTTGTGCTGCACTCGTACCGTTACCGAAACCCAGCAGAGAGGAGACGCATATGAGCTTGAGTTCGCATGTCGAGGAGTTGAAACGGAAACACCAGGCCCTCTCCGAACAGGTGGACGCCGCGCAACGCGCGCCGGGCGCAGACGATCTGCACATCGCCGAGATGAAGAAGCAGAAGCTGCGCCTGAAAGAAGAAATCACGCGCCTCACGGCCCCGGCCTGAGCGCGCCCACAGCCAACCCCAGGGAGGGCGGTCGATCGCGACCGCCCCCGCCTCGCTCATGAGTCACGTCCGGCGTGGCCCCGCCTTCGCCGCGAGAAGGGCGCCGCCCGCGATCAGAATCGCCGCGATCACGAGCGTTGCGCTCGGCTCGGCTATCCCTGCTCCGATCAGGATCAGCGTCGATAGCAGCGGCGCGGCGTAGGACGCCACGCCGAGCAGCTGGATGTCCCCACGCTTTACCCCGATATCCCAGACATAGAACGCAAGCCCGACCGGCCCGAGCCCAAGCGCGGCGACCGAGGCCCAGCCGATCCAGCCCGCCGGCCAGACCGTTTCCTCGAACAGCAGATGCGCGATGAGCGACAGCGCCGCCGTCCCGGCGCAGAACACCGCGACCGAGTTGGTCGGCACCGCCCCCAGTCGCCGCGACAGCACCGAATACCCCGACCAGGTAAGCGCGCACAGCCCCGCGGCGACGTAGCCGGGGAGCGCCTCGGCCTCGAAGCTCGCCCCGCCGCGCCCGATGATGAGCGCCGCGCCCGCGAAACCCGCCAGCGCGCCCACGAGGTGGCCGGGCCACAGCCGCTCTCCCGGCAGCAACCCCGAGAAGAGCACGATCAGCAGCGGCCAGAGATAGGCGATCAGCCCCGCCTCCGCCGGAGGCGCGAGCCGCAGCGCGGTGAAATAGAACAGGTGGTATCCAAAAAGCCCTGCGATTCCAAAGATGTAAACCGGCCACCGCACCGCGCGCAGCTCCGCCATGCCGCCGCTTCGCGCGACCCACGCCACGCCGATCAGCGTCGCGATCCCAAAGCACATCGCGTTGAGCTGCAATGGCGGCGTCGGCGCCGTGCCCACGGTAAAGAGCGCAAGCAGCGACCACAACAGCACCGCCGCGAACCCGATCGCCGTCGCCCTGCCCTGCGTCATCCCCTGTCCCCCGAACGAAAAACGGCTGCCCCGCCGGGGGCAGCCGCCGCACGCTATGGCGCGTTGCGGTTTACGTCAAACGAAGAACTGCCCGCCATTGGCGGAAATCGTCGAACCGTTGATGAAACCCGCGTCGTCGGAGGCGAGGAAGGCCACGCAGCGCGCGATTTCCTCGGGTTCGCCCAGCCGGCCGGCGGGGATCTGGGCAATGATGCTTTCGCGCACCTTTTCCGGCACCGCCATGACCATCTCGGTCGCGATATAGCCCGGACAGACCGCGTTCGCCGTGATCCCCGCGCGCGCGCCTTCCTGCGCCAGCGACTTGACGATGCCGAGATCGCCCGCCTTGGTCGCGGCGTAATTGACCTGCGCGAACTGGCCCTTCTGCCCGTTGATCGAACTGATGACGATCACGCGGCCGAACTTGCGCTCGCGCATGCCGGGCCAGACCGGGTGCACGGTGTTGAAGACGCCAGTGAGGTTGGTGTCGATGACCTCGCGCCATTGCTCGGGCGTCATCCGGTGAAAGGGCGCGTCGCGGGTGATGCCGGCATTGGCCACGACCACGTCGATCGGGCCGATCTCGTCCTCGACCTTGGCGATGCCGGCCTTGGATTCGTCGTAATCGGCGGCGTTCCACTTGTAAGTCTTGATGCCGGTTTCCTCGCCGAAGGCGGCAGCGGCCTCATCGTTGCCAGCATAGGTTGCGGCGACGTTGTACCCCTCCGCCTTCAGCTTCTTGGAAATGGCCGCGCCGATTCCGCGTGATCCGCCGGTGACAAGTGCTGTTCGTGCCATGATGTTTTTCTCCCTCTGATCCCGTCTGGACTATGCATATCGGTAACTTTGTTACCGCGTCATCCGGGCGCGTGCAATATTATTGCGCACGCATTACGGGCGTCCGCGCTTGGGCGCATGTCGGGGGCGCCTGGCGCCCCCGCCGACCCACGCTCAGCGCTCGACGCAGAGGGCGACGCCCATGCCGCCGCCGATGCACAGCGTGGCGATTCCCTTCTTGGCGTCGCGGCGCTTCATCTCGAACAAAAGGGTATTGAGCACGCGGCAACCCGACGCGCCGATCGGGTGACCGATGGCGATGGCGCCCCCGTTCACGTTCACGATGTCGGGGTCCCAGCCCATCTCCTTGTTCACCGCGCAGGCCTGCGCCGCGAAGGCCTCGTTCGCCTCCACGAGATCAAGATCGCTGACCGACCAGCCCGCCTTGTCCAGCGCCTTGCGGCTGGCGTGGATCGGGCCGACGCCCATGATCGACGGATCGAGCCCCGCGGTCGCGTAGCTGGCGATCCGCGCGAGCGGTTCGATCCCGCGCTTCTCCGCCTCTTCCGCGCTCATCAACAGGGTGGCGGCGGCGCCGTCATTGATGCCGCTGGCGTTGGCGGCGGTGACGGTGCCGTCCTTGGTGAAGGCGGGGCGCATCCGCTGCATCGCCTCGAGATTGGCGCCGTGGCGGATGTATTCATCCTTGTCGACGACGGTGTCGCCCTTGCGGCCCTTGATGGTGAATGGGACCACCTCCTCGTCGAACTTGCCGGCGTTCTGCGCCGCCTCCGCCTTATTCTGGCTCTTGACCGCGAATTCGTCCTGCGCGTCGCGGCTGATCTGCCACTTCTCGGCGACGTTCTCGGCGGTCTGGCCCATGTGGTAGCCGTTGAACGCGTCCCAGAGCCCGTCGCGGATCATCGTGTCGACGTATTTCATGTCGCCCATCTTCTGGCCCATGCGCAGGCTCGCGGCGTGGGGGCTCATGGTCATATTCTCCTGCCCGCCTGCGCAGACGATGGCCGCGTCGCCCAGCTGGATGTGCTGCGCGCCGAGCGCGACGGCCCGCAGGCCCGAACCGCAGACCTGGTTGATCCCCCAGGCCGCGCTTTCCTGCGGAAGACCGGCGTTGATATGCGCCTGGCGCGCCGGGTTCTGCCCCTGCGCGGCGGTCAGCACCTGGCCGAGGATCGTCTCGGAGACTTCGGACTTGTCGACGCCGGCGCGGGCGACGACGGCCTCGAGCACGGCGGCGCCCAGGTCATGCGCGGGGGTGTGCGAAAACGCCCCCATGAACGAGCCGACAGCCGTGCGGGCTGCGGATGCGATTACGACGTTTGTCATGTGTATGTCTCTCCACCAGAATTCTCGGCCCCGGCGATGAAACGACATCGGCAGCGCGGCTGCCGCCCGTCCGGGATCGCCGTTTCCGCCAGTTCCGAAAATTATATCGCAACCGCGGGGGGGCCACAACTGGCCCCGCCCTGCTCCGCGCTCAGGCGGAACTGCGTTCCTCGGCGGTTTGCAGCCAGATCGGCCTGACCGTGGGCGCGCCGTAATAATAGCCCTGAAGGCAATCGATGCCGATGGCGCTCAGATAGGCGGAATCCTCCGCGCGCTCCACGCTTTCGGCGACGGTGACCATGTCGAACTGCCGCCCGATGGTGGCCAGCGCGCCGGTCAGGACTTGGTTGTCCGCGTCCCGCGCGATCCCGCGGATGAACTGGCCGTCGATCTTGAGGATGTCGAAATAGAAGTCCTTGAGATACCGGAACGAGGTGAACCCAGCCCCGAAATCGTCGAGGGCGAAGCTGATTCCCCGCTTTTGCAGATCGTGCATGAAGCTGACCACCAGTTCGGGCACGACCATCGCCGAGCTTTCGGTGATCTCCAGGATCAGGCGTTCGGCGACGGTGGGATGCGCGTCGATCCCGCGCTTCAGGATCCGCATCCAGCGGCCATACCCGATCGAACGCGCCGACATGTTGATCGCCAGCCGCAGATCGGCATGTCGCGCTAGCGTGCGCAGCCCCTTTTCCAGCGCGAGGCAATCGATCACGCGCCCGGTCTCCGTCGCCTCGATCGGGTCAATGAATTCCTTGGCGGGAATGATTCGCCCGGTTTCGTCCAGCACCCGCACCAGTCCTTCATAGAACGCGATGCGATTGGCCTGCCCGGTGGTCACCACCGGCTGAAAGGCCAGCAGCACCTGGTTGTGCCGCACCGCCTGCTCCACCATCGCGATGACCGACCGATCCCGCAGGGAAACGGCGTAGGACAGCGGATCCTCTTGATCGGCCGGAATATCCGCCAACAACCTCTTGTCACTTGCGCGCATCGCAACCTCCGCCTTTGGTCGGGCACAGATTTGCGTCATCGCGCTAAGGAACCCTTAAAGCGAAAATTGAGCGCATCACCCAGCGCCCTCGCCCGCCCGCACGAGCGGCCGGCGCGAGCGCCCCCGTCGCCGCGCGGTTTCGCCCCATTCGCGCCACATTGGCCGGTCTAGTGCCGCCGCGCCGCCGCGCCTCTACATCTAGGGAAATTTACCGCGAAATTTCGTGGAATATTCATTGAATTGAAACCTTTATTCGCTCTCCTTCATGTGCTAACGTGATCGTCATAAAATGAGCCAGCCGAAAAATCGGCGGCCTGAGGCAGAAAAGAGTGGTTCCATGAAGGCTCGGGACAGGCAGCCGACCCGCTGGGGTCTGTTGACGATCAGCGTTATCTGGATTTGCGTATTTGCTCCGCTTGGGGCGCTCGCCGCGCCTTACGCGGCGTTCGTCGTCGACGCGCGATCCGGCAAGGTGCTGCACTCCGAGAACGCCGACACGCGCCTGCACCCGGCGTCGCTGACCAAGATGATGACGCTCTACATCGCCTTCGAGGCGATCGAGAACGGCGAGATCAGCCTTGACGACAAGGTTCTCATCTCGGCCCACGCGGCAAGCGAACCGCCCTCCAAACTCGGGCTGAAGGCGGGCCAGAGGATCAAGCTGCGCTACCTCATCCGCGCCGCGGCGGTGAAATCCGCGAACGACGCCGCCACCGCCATCGGCGAGGCGATCGAGGGCTCCGAGGCCAGGTTCGCGCGGCGCATGAACCGCACCGCCAAGGCCATGGGCATGACCCGCACCACGTTCAAGAACGCGCACGGGCTGACCGAACAGGGACACCTTTCGACCGCGCGCGACATGACCAATCTGGGGCGGCACATGTTCTATGACTACCCGGCCTATTACAACCTGTTCTCCCGGCGCGAGGCTTATGCCGGCGTGCGCACCGTCCATCATACCAACCGCCGGCTGCTCAACAGCTATCGCGGCGCCGACGGGATCAAGACCGGCTATACCCGCGCCGCCGGCTTCAACCTTGTCGCCAGCGCCGAACGCGGCGGCGAGCGGGTGATCGCGACGGTCTTCGGCGGTCGCTCCACCCGGACCCGCAACGCGCGCGTGGCCGAACTGCTCGACCTCGGGTTCCGCAAGGCGCCGACCCGCGTGGCGGTGCACAAGCCGGCCAAGCCACCCTACATGGGCAAGGCCGGAACCGGCACGCCCGGCGGCGTCGGCAAGACCGTGCGCCTGGCCTCCGCCGCCGCCGTGAAGAAAAGCCTGCGGCCCCTCGCCCGCCCGGTTTCCGAAGCGCCCGCGCCCGCCGTCGTCGTCGCCGCGGCCGATATCGAGGCGGCCGTTCTCGCGGCGCAGCAGGCCGCCAAGCTCCCGGCCACGCCCAAGCCGAAAGTGAAACCCGCCGCCGCCAGTACCCCCGAAGCGAAGCCGCGCGAAATCCGTGTCGCCGCGGTGACGACCGCCACGATCAAGCCGCTGCTGCGGCCCGCCGACCTCGCCTCCGAACCGGACCCCGTGCAAGAGGTGGTGACCCGCGTCTCGACCTCGGGCGGGCGCAACTGGGGCGTCAATGTCGGCCGCTACCCGAGCCAGTACAAGGCGCGCAAAGTCCTTCTCAAGACCGCGCTGAGCGAGATCGGCACGCTTGACGGCTCCCTTCGCAAGGTGGTCCGCCGCTCCAACGGGTTCGACGCCAATTTCATGGGGATGACCCGTGAAACCGCGGACCTCGCGTGCCGGCGCCTCCAGGCCAAGCAGTTCACCTGCTTCATGATCGAACCCGGCTGAACGCCCCCGGCCCGGCGAACCGCTCACGGCTTGGGATTGTCGTCCCATTCATCCGACAGGATGCGCCGGCTGTCGCCCTCGGGGTCGTCATACTGGTTGCTGCGCACCGTGTAGATGAACCCGACAAGGCCGATCCCCCCGAGAAACAGGGAAACGGGAATGAGATAGGTAAGGATGTTCATGCCTGCCCTCCCCTGAGCCGCAACGCGTTGAGCGAGACGATGATCGAACTCGTGGACATCGCCAGCGCCGCGATCAGCGGCGTGGCGAACCCCGCGACCGCCAGCGGCACCGCGAGGACGTTGTAGAGCGTGGCGATGCGGAAGTTTTCCGCGATCCGCCGCCGGGCCGATTGCGCGATCGTCGTCGCCTCGGCCAGCACGCGCAGATCGCTCCCCAGCAGCACCATGTCCGACGCCACCCGCGCCGCGTCCAGCGCGCTCGCCGGGGAGATCGAGACATGCGCCGCCGCCAGCGCCGCCGTGTCGTTGAGCCCGTCGCCCACCATCAGCACGCGCCGCCCCTCGTCGCGCAGCGCCGCGATGCGGGACGCCTTGTCCTCTGGCAGCGCCTCGGCCATCCAGCGCGCGATGCCGAGCCTTGCGGCCATCGCCTCGACCGCAGGCGCGCCGTCGCCCGAAAGCAGATAGACCTCGCGCCCGGACGCGATGAGCGCGCCGACTGCCTCCTCGGCCCCTTCGCGCAGCGCGTCGGCAAAGCGCAGCGCCCGCGTATCGCCCTCGCCCAGCTTCAGGTAGGTGGCGGTCTGCGCCAGCGGCTCCGCCCCGGTCCAGGACGCGCGGCCAAGGCGCACCTCCCGCCCGTTCCAGCGACCGCGCGCCCCGTAGCCCGGCGCCTCCTCGATGTCGCTCACCCGCGCCGGACGGACGCCGGCGGCCTGCGCCGCCTGCACCAGCGCGCGCGACAACGGGTGCGACGATCCCATCGCCAGCGCCAGCGCAACAGCCGCCGCCTCGTCGTCCAGATCATGCAGGTTCTCAAGCACCGGCGCCCCCGTGGTCAGGGTCCCGGTCTTGTCGAAGACCACCGTGTCGACCTCGGCCAGCCGTTCGAGCGCGGTCGCGCTCTTGATCAGCATCCCGCGCCGGAAGAGCCGCCCGCTCGCCGCCGTGGTCACCGCCGGCACCGCAAGGCCAAGCGCGCAGGGACAGGTGATGATCAGAACCGCCGCCGCGATGTTGAGCGCGGTGCGAATGTCAAAGGTATAAAGGTACCACCCGACAAAGGCCAGCGCGGAGAGGATATGCACCCCCGGCGCATAGAGCTTGGCCGCGCGATCCGCGAGCGAGGTGTAGTTGCCGCGCCCCGCCTCGGCCACCGCGACGAGATCGGCCATGCGGTGCAGCGAACTGTCCCGCCCCACCGCCGTCGCGCGCACGGTGAGCGGGCCGGTCAGGTTCATCTCGCCCGCCGACACCGCCTGCCCCGGCCCGGCGAAGACCGGCAGCGTCTCACCGGTGAGAAGCGAGCGGTCGAGCTCGGAAACGCCCTCGGCGATTTCGCCGTCCACCGGCATCCGCCCGCCGGGGCGCACGCGGATCAAGTCGCCGGGGCGCAGTTCAGCCACCGCCACCTGACGTTCGCCGTCGCGCTCGATGCGCCAGGCGCGCGGCGTCTCGAGCGCGGTCAACTCCTCTGCGGCCGAGCGCGCGATGCTGCGCGTGCGATGATCAAGGTAGCGCCCCGCCAGCAGGAAGAACACCAGCGTCAGCGCCGCATCGAAATAGGCGTGATGGCCGCTGAGCGCGGTTTCCCATAGGGATGTCACCAGCGCCAGCAGGATCGCCAGCGTGATCGGCACATCCATGTTGAGCCGCCCGGCGCGCAGCGCGCCCCAGGCGTTGCGAAAGAACGGCTGCCCGGAAAACGCGATCGCCGGCAGCGCGATGGCGGCGCTGATCCAGTGGAACAAATCGCGCGTCGCGTCCGCCGCCCCGGACCAGACGGCGACCGACAGCAGCATCACGTTCATGCTCGCGAACCCCGCCACGGCGAGGCGCATCAGCAGGTCGCGCCCGGCCCGGTCGGTCGCCGTCGCGACGAGCGCGGCGGCGTCGAGTTCGTGCGCCTCAAAGCCCAGCGCCTCCACGGCGGCGATCATGTCCTCGGCGCTCACCTCCGGGTCGGCGTCGATCGTCGCGCGCTTGAGCGTGAGGTTGACCCGCGCGGCGCGCACGTCCGAACGCGCGCCCAGGCCCCGCTCGATCTTGGCGATGCAGGCCGCGCAGTGGATCGTCGGCAGCGACAGCAGGATTTCGCCCGGCGAGGGCCGTCCGGCCTCGGCCGCCGCCAGCGCCGCCGGGGCGGCGTCACAGGCCGGACAGGCCGAGGCGGGAGGATGCAGCGCGGCGGTCATCGCTTGATGAGCACGACCCGCTGACGAAATTCGGTTCCGTCCAGCGCCGTGGCCTGCATGCGGATGTTCCAGTTGCCCGCGCCAAGGTCGAGCGGCGCGGTGTAGGCCGCGCCGTCAAAGCTGAAATCCGGCGTCACGTCGTCGCGCACGGACGTGGCGCGCCCCAGCACTGCGTCAAGCGACGCCACCCGCACCGGTGCGCCATCCGCGCCGGTGATCGCCAGCGTCAGCACGCCCGCGTGATGGGTCGCCTCCACGCTCCAGCCCAGCGCCTCCTGCGCGGCGCGGCGATCGTCGAATTCCTGGCTCGCGACATAGGAGTTGGCCACCTCGAGCCCCGGAAACGTCTTCACCGCGCTATAGGCCAGCGCCAGGTTGACCGCGATGATGACCCCGAAGGCGGCGCAAAAGCCGATCAGAACATGGCGCCCCGTGATCCGCCGCTCAGCCATCAGTCGCCCCTTCCGTTAAAGATCGTGTCCTTGGACGCACGTTCGCCGGTGGACATATCCTCGACCCAGATGCGCACATCGCTGCGCGCGCTTTCTGCCGGGTCCGACCCGGCGGGCGCCTGCAAGTAGACCCGCTGGTTGAGCGTACTGTCCGCCGGCGCCGTGATGCTACCATAGGGCGTCCCCTCGATCGACAGGCGAATGCTCGGGTCGCCCTTGACCGTCAGGCGGAACGGGCGGTCCTCGCCATGCTTGTTGAGAAGGCGCACCTCGTAGGTGTTGCGCACCGCGCCGTCGGCCATGGTCACGAAGGTCGGGTTGCGCACCGGCGCGACCGACATCTCGATATCGGGGCGGATGAACAGCGCCACGATCAGCCCGATCCCCACCAAGGCCCAGAGCGCCGTGTAGAGAACCGTTCGGGGTCGCAGGATGTGCCTGATGATCGGGCGCGCCTGCTGGCCGGCCCTCTCGTTCACCTCGTCGGTCAGCGCCATGTAGTCGATCAGCCCGCGCGGCTTGCCGATCTTGGCCATGATGTCGTCGCAGGCGTCGATGCAGAGCGCGCAGGTGATGCACTCCATCTGCTGTCCGTCGCGGATGTCGATGCCCATCGGGCAGACGTTGACGCAGGCCATGCAGTCGATGCAGTCGCCGGGGCCGTCCTTGGCCGCCGCGTCGATGTCGCTCAGCGGCACGCCGGGATAGGGCGTCGGGCCGTAGGTCGCCTTGCCCGGGCCGGCGGCGCGCGATTCCGCCTCGGCGGCCCTGGCCGTCTCGGCGTCGCGGCGGCGCACGTTGCTCTTGCCGCGCGGCTCTCCGCGCCATTCGCGGTAACCGACGACCAGCGTGTCCTCGTCCATCATCGCCGCCTGGATCCGCGGCCAGGGGCAGGCGTAGATGCAGATCTGCTCGCGCGCGAAGCCGCCGAAGAAGAACGTCGTCGCGGTCAGGATCGCCACGGTGGTATAGGCCACCGGGTGCGCGGCGCCGGTCAGCAGGTTGCCCAGCAACGTCGGCGCGTCGGCAAAGTAGAACACCCACGCGCCCCCGGTCGCCACCGCGATCAGAAGCCAGGTGATCCACTTGGTGATGCGCAGCCGCGCCTTGCGGATGTCCCATTTCTTCTGCCGGTGCAGGCGCAGCCGCGCGTTGCGGTCGCCCTCGATCCAGCGCTCAACGAGGATGAAGAGATCCGTCCACACCGTCTGCGGACAGGCGTAGCCGCACCAGACCCGGCCCAGCGCCGAGGTGAACAGGAACAGCCCCAGTCCCGCCATCACCAGAAGGCCGGCGACGAAGTAGAATTCGTGTGGCCAGATCTCGATCCAGAAGAAATAGAACCGCCGGTTCGCGAGATCCACCAGCACCGCCTGGTCGGGGAGGTTCGGACCGCGGTCCCAGCGGATCCAGGGCGTGACGTAGTAGATCCCGAGGGTGATCGCCATGATCACCCATTTGAGGTTGCGGAACGCGCCCTTCACCTTCTTGGGAAATACAGGTTCGCGCGCGGCGAAAAGCTCGGGGGGCGTGTCGGCGGGACTGTCGGCCACGGCAAATGTCTCCGGTCTTGCGGACGTGTCGTGCAACCTTGTCGCAGCGGCCTTCCCCGGCAGCCTTGACCTGCATCAAATTTCGAGTCCGTACCTGATCTTTCGCGGCGCCGGAAGCAAGGCCCCGCTTCAGTCTGTCGCATCCCTGTGACGACGCAGCCAGCGCAGGAACGTGCGCGCGGGCGGGCGCAGCACGCCGGGGCGGGTGACGATGAAATACCCGGTCGCGCCCTCGTCGCGAAAGAGGATGCGCAGATTGCCTGTCGCCACGTCCTTTTCGACCCATTTCTGCGTCAGCACCGCGATGCCCTGCCCGCTGCGCGCCCCCTCGAGCAGAAGGTTGCCGGGCAGCATCGTGACCGAGCGCGCCCGCCCCTGCGTCACGCCGGCCCGCGTCAGCCAGTCCTGCGCCTGGAGCGCGTCAAGCTCGTCCAGCCAGGGATAGTCCAGCAACTCGCGCGCATCGGCGAAGACGCGGTCACCCACCAGCGACGGCGCGGCGACGACCACGACATCGGTCGGCACCAGCAACTCCGCGTCGAGCCCCGGCCATTGCCCCGCCCCGAAACGCACGGCCAGGTCGATCCCGCCCGCGCTCGGGTCCGCAAGCGTAGGCGACGGATTCACCATCAGATCGATCCCCGGATGACGCTCCTGGAAATCGCGCAGCCGCGGCATCAGCCAGTTGGCCGCGAACTGCGGCGTGGTCGTGACCTGCAGGGGGCGGTCCGCATCCGCGCCGGTCAGCTGCGCCGCCGTCTGCGCGATGGCGCCGAACCCTTCGGCCAGCGCGGCGGCCAGCGCTTCGCCCTCGGTGGTGAGAGTCAGACCGCGCCCGCTGCGATCCACCAGCGGCAGGCCCATATGCGCCTCGAGCGCCTTGACCTGCTGGCTGATCGCCGCATGGCTCACGTTGAGCAGCCTGCCCGCCCCGCCCGCGCTCCCGGCCTGCGCCAGCGCGACAAAGGCGCGCAGCGCCGTGAGGGGTGGCAGGGCGCGCCAGTCAATCATGTTAGAATTCCTTACAGGCATGTAAACTTTCTGAATCGTATTAAGGCAAGGTACCGCCTAAATTTAAGTCACGCAACGCCATCGCGAAAGGAAACGCCATGCTGGCCATATTCGCCAAATCTTTCATGACCGCCGCCCGCGCCGAGGAACGCGACTCGACGAACCACTGGGGTGAGAAGCAGCGCTTCGACCGTCGCCGCGAGGCCGAGATCGAGGCGCACACCACCGCGCGGCGCCGCGACTGAGCCGCACCGTCCCGCCCCGGTCGGCCTCTCCCGCCGCTGGCCGTGGCGCGGCCGCCGATGGGCCGCGCCCGAACCGGGTGCGGCCCGGCTGTGACGGGATGGGGCGTTTGAGGGGAGGCCAGTTTCGTAGAAAAAATGGACGATACGCCAGATATGCGGGCCGGCGGTTTAGCGGGACAAAGCGGTCGTTAGCGAAAGACGTGCATCGGCGGGCCGCGGTGCGGCGATCCAACGATAATTAGGCAGCGCTTTATGCCTGCCAAATCCGAAAAAATCAGATCACTGCGCTGGTGGCAGCCCAATCGCCGTGCCGGGGGGCGGCCCGGCGATGCGCGGCGGCCTGCGGCCTTGATTCCGCGCCGCGATAATTCAACATGGCCTCTTCGCGGCCATTAACCGCACGTCACAAGAATATCCGCCTGCCTCCGAACACTGGCAACCCGCCCCACCGTCCCAAACGCGAAAAGCGCCCGCAAGGGGGCGCTGAGCAGCGTTGAATCGGCGCCGGCCCTGCGGAAACGCGTGAACGGATCAGGGGCCGGCGCCTTCCCGCAGGCAGGAACTACCTGCGGGCCACTCTTCCCGCGCGGCGGGGGTTACTCCCCCCCGCCAAGCTGGTGCACGTAGGCCGCGACCGCGCGTATCTGCGCATCGCTCAGCCGCGACGACCACGCCGGCATGACGCCGAACCGGCTATAGGTGACCGTCGTCTTGAGCGTGTCGTAATCCCCGCCATAGAGCCAGATCGCGTCCCGCAGGTTGGGCGCGCCCATGCTGCGGTCGCCCGTGGCGTCGTCGCCGTGACAAGTGGCGCAGTTGTCCATGAAGACCGTCTCCCCCGCCGCGACCATCGACGCGTCTCGTGGCGTCTTGGACAGCGACATGACGTAGTTCACGACCTGGTCGATCTCCTCCTTGCTCAGGATGTCGCCGAAGGCGGGCATCTCGGAATAGCGCGCGTCGGGGTCTTCCTCGTTGCGGATGCCGTGCGCGACGGTGGCGTGAATATCCTCGATCCGGCCGCCCCAGAGCCAGTCGTTGTCCAGCAGGTTGGGATAGCCCTTGGCCCCCGCCGCGCCCGATCCGTGACACTGCGCGCAGAAGGTCATGAAGACCGACGCGCCCGCCTTGCTGGCGTAGGCGTTGAGTTCGGGGTTCTTCTCGATCTCGGCCAGATCGACAGAGGCGAGCTGGTCCCAGTTCTCCTTGTTGGCGTCTTCGGCGCGCTGGATGTCGGCGGCGACGTTGGCGCGTGTTGACCAGCCCAGAAGGCCGCTCGTCGCGCCGCTGATCATCGGCCAGGCGGGATAGGCGATGGTATAGCCGACGCCCCAGATGATCGTGGCGTAAAATGTCCAGAGCCACCAGCGCGGCATCGGGTTGTCGAACTCCTCGATCCCGTCCCAGCTATGGCCGGTAGTCTTCGGGTCTTCTGCGATCTTCTTCGATTTCTTGGCCATTCTTGTCACTTCTCCTTGGCGTCGTCGCCGTCGTCGTCATCGCCGCCGGCGTCGTCCGGCGCGGGCTTGTCCTCGTGCCGGAAGGGAATGTTGCGCTGGTTCTCGTAGCGTTTGGAGCCGCCGGGCCGGAACACCCAGACGACCATGCCGACGAAGAACACGAACAATGCGAGAAGCATCCAGCTGTCCGCGAATTGCCGCAGGAACGAGTAGGTTTCCATGTCGCTCTCCATCCCTACCGGCTCTCCACCGGGGTGAAGGTCGAGAAATCGACCAGCGTTCCGAGCATCTGCAGGTAGGCGATCAGCGCATCCATCTCCGAGATGCCCGGCTGCCCGTCGAAATTGCGCACCTGCGCGCCCGGGTAGCGTTCGAGCATGGCGTCGTAATCGCCGAACGGATCAACCTGCACCTTGAAGTCGGCGGCGGCGTTCTCGATCATCTCGTCGGTATAGGGCACCCCGACCATGCGATGTGTGCGCAGCAGGTCCTCGATGTAATCGGGCGAGATCAGCCGATCCTCGAGATAGCCGTATTTCGGCATCACGGATTCCGGCACCACCGACTGCGGGTCGCGCATGTGATCAAGGTGCCATTCGTCCGAATACCGCCCGCCGACCCGCGCGAGGTCCGGCCCCGTGCGCTTGGAGCCCCATTGGAACGGGTGATCGTACTTGCTCTCCGCCGCGAGGGAGTAGTGCCCGTAGCGTTCGACCTCGTCGCGCATGGGGCGGATCATCTGGCTGTGGCAGACGTAGCAGCCCTCGCGCACATAGATGTCGCGCCCGGTCAGCTCCAGCGGCGAATAGGGTCGCATGCCCTCCACGTCCTCGATGGTGTTCTCGAGCCAGAACAGCGGGGCGATCTGGACGATCCCCCCGATCGAGACCACCAGAAAGGCGAAGATCGCCAGCAGGGTCACGTTTCTCTCAAGGATCTGGTGTTTTTGCAGAATCGCCATTGGTGTCGACCCCCGTCTATTCCGCCGGCACGGCGGAGTTGCCCGCCGCAACGGCAGGGCTCCGACGCACGGTCATGTAAAGGTTGTAGCACATGATCAGCGCGCCGCTCAGGAACAGCACCCCGCCAAGGCCGCGCACGACATACATCGGGAACTTGGCCGCCACGGTGTCGGCGAAACTGTTCACGAGGAAGCCGTTGGCGTCCACCTCGCGCCACATCAGGCCCTCCATGATCCCCGTGACCCACATCGAGGCCGCGTAGAGGATGATCCCGATCGTGGCGAGCCAGAAATGCCAGGACACCAGGCTCAGACTATAGAGCCGCTCGCGGTTCCAGAGGCGCGGCACCAGGAAATAGAGCGCGCCGAAGGTGATCATCCCGTTCCAGCCCAGCGCGCCGGAATGCACATGTCCGATCGTCCAGTCGGTATAGTGCGACAGCGAGTTGACGGCCCGGATCGACATCATCGGCCCCTCGAAGGTGGACATGCCGTAGAACCCGATGGAGATCACCATCATGCGGATCACCGGATCGGTGCGCAGCTTGTCCCAGGCGCCCGACAGCGTCATCAGCCCGTTGATCATCCCGCCCCAGGAGGGCATCCACAGGATGATCGAGAACACCATGCCCAGCGTCGAAGCCCAGTCGGGCAGCGCCGTGTAGTGCAGATGGTGCGGACCCGCCCAGATGTAGAGAAAGATCAGCGCCCAGAAGTGGATGATGCTGAGCTTGTAGGAATAGACCGGACGCTCCGCCTGTTTCGGGACAAAGTAGTACATCATCCCGAGGAACCCGGCCGTAAGGAAGAAGCCCACCGCGTTGTGCCCGTACCACCACTGCACCATCGCGTCCTGCACGCCCGAAAAGACCTGCACGGATTTCGATCCGAAGATGCTGACCGGGATGGAGAGGTTGTTGACCACGTGCAGCATCGCCACGGTGATGATGAAGCCGAGGTAGAACCAGTTGGCCACGTAGATATGCGGCTCGCGCCGCTTGACCAGCGTGCCGACGAACACCGCGAGATAGGAAAGCCAAACGACGGTGAGCCACCAGTCGGCGTACCATTCCGGCTCGGCGTATTCCTTGGACTGCGTCGCGCCCAACAGGTAACCCGTCGCCGCCAGCACGATGAAGAGCTGATACCCCCAGAACACGAACCACGCGAGGTTCCCGCCCCAGAGCCGCGCCGCGGCGGTGCGCTGCACAACATAGAGCGACGTCGCGATCAGCGCGTTGCCGCCAAAGGCGAAGATCACCGCCGAGGTATGAAGCTGTCGCAGCCGGCCGAAATTGGCGTAACCCTCGGCCCATTCGAAGTTGAGCTCGGGAAAGGCCAGCTGGAAGGCGATGAACGTGCCCACGAGGAAGCCGACGACACCCCAGAGCGCGGTCGCCACCACCCCGGCGCGCACCACGCCGTCGAGGTATTCACCCGACAGATCGACCCGCGCCACGGGTTCGTCGGTGTTGCGCAGCACCCAGAGGAAAACGGCCGCGGCCGCCAGCGCCACGGTCAGCGCGTTTGCCAAATAGGCCGCGTCGCGCGCATTGTTGGCCGCTATCAGCGCCAGCAGCGTGATCACGCCAAGCACGATCAGCTTGAAATAGTTCGACATCTTTCGTCCCTTCGTCCCATTCCTCTCCTTCCGCGCGAACCATCAGGTCCGCGCGGGCGCGTTCAGTCGCGGCGTATATGCGGGCTTCCGCACGGCTATTCCTTGATCTGCATCAATAACAGACCGGTCTTTCTTTGACATGTCGCAAAGTGGAAATCCGCCTCCCGGGCCATACCTGTCCACACGGGCGATATGCAAGCCCGCGCGTCACATGCATGAAGAGGAGACCCGCATGACCTACAGGACCGTTGCGACCGTTCTCACCCATACCGACCTGGTCGCGCCGGTGCTCGACAGCGCCGAAACCTTCGCCCGCGCCAACGACGCGCATCTCGAGGTGCTCGCCATGGGCGTGGACCCGTCCTCGGCCGGGTTCTACTACGCCGGCGCCTCGGCGATGGTGGTGGAGCAGTCGATCGTGCGCGCGCAGGAAACCGCCGCCGCCGTGGCCGCCGAGGTGCGCAAACGTCTTGAGCAGAGCGAACTGCGCTGGAGCTGCGACGAAGAGATGGCGCAGCTCTCGGACCTGCCCCGCCGCGTCGCCGACCGGATCCGCTTCAGCGATCTCGCGATCCTGCCCAAGCCCTATGGCGAAGGCCGCGGCGCCGAGCTTGAGGCGGTGGTCGAAACCTGTCTCTTCGAGGGCAGCGTGCCGGCGCTGATCCTGCCCGAGGACGCCGCCTATGAAGACGCGCCCAAACGCGTCGTGGTCGCCTGGAACGAGGCGACCGAGGCGCTCAACGCGGTGCGCGCGGCGCTGCCGCTGCTGCGCGGCGCGGACAAGGTGCATGTCGTCGTCATCGACCCGCCCAGCCACGGGCCCAACCGCTCGGACCCCGGGGGGATGCTGTCGCAGTTCCTCGCGCGTCACGATGTCTATGTCGAGATCGACGTGCTCTCCAAGACGCTGCCGCGGGTGGCCGACGTGCTTATCCGTCACGCCACCGACATGGACGCCGAGATGATCGTGATGGGCGCCTATGGCCGCTCGCGCTTCCGCGAGGCGGTGTTCGGCGGCACCACGCGCAACATGCTGGAAAACGCGGTGCTGCCGGTGCTGATGGCGCACTGAAGCGCGCCGGCCTGCCGGGTCAGACCGGCAGGCCGCCGTCCGAATCGTCGCCCGCCTCGTCCAGAAGGCGGTCGAAATCCGGCACCGTCACGCGCCGCTTGCCTTCGAGCACGATAACCCCGTCACGCCGGAGGGCGGAGATCTGGCGGCTCACGGTCTCGAGCGTCAGCCCGAGGTAGTCGGCCATCGCCTCGCGCGTGAGCGGCAGGTCGAACACCATCTTCCCCGCCGGCGCGCCAAGGTTGAGCGTCGCGTTGCGCCGCCCGATGATCGACAACAGCGACGCGATCTTCTCGCGCGCCGTCTTGCGCCCCAGCACCAGCATCCATTCGCGCGCGGCGTCGAGCTCGTCCAGCGTCATCTGAAGCAACCGCTGCGCCACGGCGGGCGTCACGCTCAGCAATTGCTCAAAGGGTTTCTTGCGGAAACAGCACATCACCATGTCGCTGGTCGCCACCACGTCATAGGCCGCGACACTGCGTCCGGGGCGGCCGACGAAATCGCTTGGCAGCAGCAGGCCGACCATCTGCGTGCGCCCGTCCTCCATCGTCTGGGTGAGCGTGGCGATCCCCGTGACGACCGAGCCGACGAAATCCATCTGATCGCCGGACCACACGATCGTCTGGCCGGCCTCGAAGTTTCGGTAATACTTGATCCGGTCAAGCTGCTCGAGCTCTTCGGCCTCGCATTGCGCGCAGACGGCGCGATGCCGGATCGGGCAGGCGCCGCAATCGCGCGGGAGCGTCGGGGTCTGCTGGTTCAACATATGGCGCAACTGTCCGGAAGTTTGATCTGCGTCAAGGATGGGCGCGTGTTTCGGCCTAAGGTATTTGCATGGATACCAAAGCACAACTCGGCAGGCTCGGCCTGTTTGACGCGCGCGTGCCGCGCTACACCAGCTACCCGACCGCCCCGCATTTCGGAAAATCCGTCGGGGCAGGCACTTTCGCCGGCTGGATCGGCGCGATTCCCGAAGGGGCGCGCATTTCGCTCTACGTGCATGTGCCGTTTTGCCGCAGGCTCTGCTGGTTCTGCGCCTGCCGCACCCAGGGCACCCAGAGTGACGCGCCGGTGATCGCCTATCTCGAGACGCTGAAGGCCGAACTCGCGCTGCTCGGCAAGCATCTGCCCAAGGGCGTGACGCTGTCGCGCCTGCACTGGGGCGGGGGGACGCCGACGCTCCTCAAGCCGTCGATGATGACCGATCTGGCCGGCGCCATTCGCGAGGTGGCCCCGTTTGCCCCCGAGACCGAATTCTCGGTCGAGATCGACCCGAACGAGATCGACGGCGCGCGCCTCGACGCGCTGGCGGCGGCGGGCATGACCCGCGCCTCGATCGGAGTGCAGGATTTCGACCCGAGGATACAGGAAAGCATCGGGCGGCGCCAAAGCTTCGAGATCACCCGCGACGCCGCGCTGGAAATCCGCGCCCGCGGCATCACCAGCCTCAACGCCGACATCCTCTTCGGCCTGCCCCACCAGACCGGCGGGCGGATCACCATGAGCGTGCAGAAACTCCTGTCGCTCAACCCCGATCGCGTCGCGCTTTACGGTTACGCGCACGTGCCGTGGATGGCCAAGCGCCAGCAGCTCATCCCGTCCGAGGCGCTGCCCTCTCCGCAGCAGCGGCTCGACCTGTTCGAGACCGCGCGGCGTCTGTTTGTCTGGGACGGCTACGATGAAATCGGCATCGATCACTTCGCGGCGCCCTCCGACAACCTCGCTCGCGTGCAGCGGCAGGGCCGGCTGCGGCGCAACTTCCAGGGCTACACGGACGATCCCGCCGACGTTCTGATCGGCGTCGGCGCCTCCTCCATCTCGCGGTTTCCGCAGGGCTACGCGCAGAACACCTCTGCAACCGGGCTGCATACCGGCGCGATCCGCGCCGGGCGCTTCTCGACGGTGCGCGGCCATGCCTTCTCGGGCGAGGACCTGATGCGCGGGCGCATCATCGAGGCGTTGATGTGCGATTTCAACGTGCGCAGCGCCGAGATTTGCGAGGATCACGAGATTTCCCCCGCCCGCCTGCGCGCGCTGTTCGAGGACGTCGCCGCGTGCTTCGACGGCCTCTTGCAGGTCAGCGACAAGGGCCTCGCCATCCCGCCCGAGGCGCGCCCCCTCACCCGGATGGTCGCACGCGCCTTCGACACCTACGCGATGGACACCGCCGGCCACAGCTCCGCGATCTGAACGCCGCTCACCCGTCTGCGGGCAGGGCCGCTTAATGGGCCTCGACCGGCCCGTCCGCGCCGTTGCGGCGCCTCCGCGTTCGGCGGGAATGGCGGGCTGGGCGAAGTGGCGCGCATGACGTGCGGCTTTCAACGGGTTACGCCATCACGCTGGGCCGCACCCGCCCGATTGTGAAGCATTCACGCAGGCCCGGCCTTCAGATCGAGCGCCGCCGCCAGCAGCGTCTGCGCGTATTCCGTCTGCGGCGACTCGAAGATCGCCGCCGCGTCGCCGCTTTCGATGATGTCGCCCTGGCGCATCACCATGACCCGGTGGCTCATGGCGCGCACCACGCTCAGGTCATGGCTTATGAAGAGATAGGCCAGCCCGTATTTCTCCTGCAAGCGGCGCAAGAGGTCCACGATCTGCACCTGCACCGTCATGTCGAGCGCGCTGGTCGGCTCGTCCAGCACCAGCAGCCGGGGCCGCAGGATCATCGCGCGCGCGATGGCGATCCGCTGGCGCTGCCCGCCCGAGAATTCGTGCGGATAGCGGTGCATCGCCTCGACCGGCAGCTCGACCTCGCGCAGCACCTCCTCGACCAGTTCGCGCACGGGCCGCCCGTCGGGATTGCCATGCACGCCCAGCCCCTCGGCGATGATCTGCTCGCAGGTCATGCGCGGGCTGAGGCTGCCGTAAGGGTCCTGGAACACGATCTGCATGTCCGCCCGGTGGCGGCGCAGCTCGCGCGTGGACCACTTGCGCACGTCCTCGCCCATGAAGGTGATCTTCCCTTCGGACGAGATCAGCCGCATCACCGCGAGCGCCAGCGTCGTCTTGCCCGACCCGCTCTCGCCGACGATGCCGAGCGTCTCGCCGGCGCGAACCTCGATGCTCGCGTCGTTCACCGCCTTCACGTGGCCCACGGTGCGTTTCAGGAACCCGCGGGTGATCGGGAACCAGACGCGCAAATTCTCGGTGCTGGCGACGACCGGCGCGTCCCGCTCCACGGGCCGCGGCGCGCCCACCGCCTGCGCGGCCAGCAGCTTGCGTGTATAGGCGTGTTGCGGGTTGGCGAAGATCTGCGCCGTCGGCCCCGCCTCGACGATGCGCCCGTCCTTCATCACGCAAACCTTGTCGGCGATGCGCTGCACCACGCCAAGGTCATGGGTGATGAACAGCAGCCCCATGTTCTCGCGGTCCTTCAACTCGGCCAGCAGTTCGAGGATCTGCGCCTGGATCGTGACGTCGAGCGCGGTGGTGGGCTCGTCCGCGATCAGGATGTCGGGCCGGTTGGCCAGCGCCATCGCGATCATCACCCGCTGCCGCTGCCCGCCGGACAATTCGTGCGGATAGGCTGAAAGGCGCGTCTCGGCGTCGCGGATGCCCACCCGGTCCAGCAGGTCGATCACCGGCCCGCGCGCAGGCGCCGACATGATCCAGTCGCGCGCCGCGGCCCCCAGCGCCAGCTTGCCCAGCCAGAGCGCCCCCGTCACTCCCACCGCCCAGAGCGCGGCCCTCATGGCCCGCGGTCCGAGGTCGGACAGGAACGCGTGCAGGAAATCCACGCCCGGATCGTCCGGCGCGGTCATCACGAAGGACACGTAGGCGGCGATCGCGACAAAGGCGACCGCCAGCCAGAGCAGCCATTTCGCCGGATTGAGGTTCAGCCAGCTTTCCAGCAGCCGCTTGAACCCGCTGCGCCCCTCCAGCCCCTGGTGCAGCGCGAGCGATTCCGAAATCTGCTTCTCGATCGTGTGAAGCGGGTTGAGGCTGGTCATCGGCTCCTGGAAGATGAAGCTGATGTCGTTGCCGCGCACGTCGCGCAGGCGCTTCTCGTCCGCGCCGATCATCTCCTGCCCGTCATAGGTGACGCTGCCGCTGACCTCGGCGGAAGAGCCGAGAAGCGACACGGTGCTCAGCGCGGTGACCGACTTGCCCGACCCGCTCTCGCCCACCAGGGCGACGGTTTCGCCCCGGTCAACGGTGAAACTGACGCCATGCACCGCCGGCACGACCTCTCCGTCCTGGCGAAATGCGACCGCCAGATCCCTGACCTCGAGAAGGCTCATTCAAACGTCTTTCTGGGATCGAAGGCGTCGCGCACACCCTCGAAGATGAACACCAGCAGCGACAGCATGATCGCAAAGGCGAAGAACGCGGTAAAGGCAAGCCACGGCGCCTGAAGGTTCTGTTTCGCCTGCAACGTCAACTCGCCAAGGCTGGGCGCCGAAGACGGCAGGCCGAATCCGAGGAAATCCAGCCCCGCCAGCAGGCTGATCGTGCCGGTGATGACAAAGGGCAGCATGGTGACCGTGGCCACCATCGCGTTGGGCAGCATGTGGCGGAACATGATTGTCAGGTTGCTCACCCCGAGCGCCTTGGCCGCGCGCACGTATTCAAGGTTGCGCGCGCGCAGGAACTCGGCCCGCACGACGCCCACGAGCGCCATCCACCCGAACAGCACCGTGATTCCCACCAATAGCCAGAAACTGCGCGTGAGCACGGAGAACAGGATGATGATGACGTAGATCTGGGGCGTCGCGGCCCAGATTTCGATGATCCGCTGGAAGATGAGGTCGGTCAGCCCGCCGAAGAACCCCTGCACCGCGCCCGCGAAGATGCCGATGGCGCTCGCCAGCGCGGTGACGATCAGCGTGAACAGCACCGACAGGCGGAACCCGTAGATCACCCGCGCCATCACGTCGCGCTTGGTGTCGTCGGTTCCCAGCCAGTTCTGCGCGTTGGGCGGCAGCGGCGCCGCGCCGGGGCGGTCCACCGGCGTGTCATAGCTGTAGGGGATGATCGGCCAGATCATCCAGCCCTTCTCGATCGCCTCGCCCTCGACCTCGCCGTCGGCGGCGTCCGCCATGACTCCCTCGGGATCGTCGAAACAGATGTCGAGCCCGCCGGATTCGATCAGGCACTGCACCTCCGGGTCGCGATAGACCGCCTCGGTCTGGAAATCGCCTCCGAACGCGGTCTCGGGGTAGAAGGCGAAGATCGGCGCGTAATAGCCGCCGCGATACTGGATCAGGATCGGCTTGTCGTTGGCCACGAACTCCGCGAAGAGCGTGATCGTGAAGATCACCGAAAAGATCAGCAGCGACCAGAAGGCGCGCCGGTTGCGCCTGAAATTGCGCCAACGCCTCTGGTTGAGCGGGGACAGCGCCATCAGAAACGCCCCCCAGCCATTTGTTCTTGCCCCAAATATCCCGGGGTCCGGGGCAGAGCCCCGGTCCGGACATCACCATCCAGACCGATCCCCACGCTCACCCCTCCCGCTTCTCGAAATCGATGCGCGGATCGACCAGCACGTACATCAGATCCGAGATGATCCCGACCACCAGCCCGATCAGCCCGAACAGGAACAGCGTGCCGAACATCACCGGGTAGTCGCGCCCCACCGCCGCCTCGAACCCGAGCCGCCCGAGGCCGTCGAGCGAGAAGATCGTCTCGATCAGGACCGAGCCGCCGAAGAACACGCCGATGAACACCGCCGGGAACCCCGCGATCACGATCAGCATCGCGTTGCGGAAGACATGGCCATAGAGCACGCCGCGTTCGCCCAGCCCCTTGGCGCGGGCGGTCATCACGTAGTGTTTCTTGATCTCGTCAAGAAAGCTGTTCTTGGTCAAGAGCGTCAGCGTCGCGAAGGCCGAGATCGTCGAGGCCGCGACCGGCAGCGTGATGTGCCAGAAGTAATCCAGCACCTTGCCCATCGCGCTCAACTGCTGCCAATTGTCCGAGGTCAGCCCGCGCAACGGAAAGATCTTCCAGTAGGATCCGCCGGCGAACAGCACCAGCAGCATGATCGCGAACAGGAACGCCGGGATCGCGTAGGCGACGATGATCGCTCCGCTGGTCCATGTATCGAAGGGGCTGCCGTCCTTCACCGCCTTGCGGATTCCCAGCGGGATCGACACGAGATAGGCGATGAGCGTGGACCAAAGGCCAAGGCTGATCGACACCGGCATCTTTTCCAGCACGAGGTCGAGCACGTCGATCTTGCGGAAATAACTCTCGCCGAAGTCGAAGCGCATGTAGTCCCACATCATGCCGAGGAACCGCTCGAGCGGCGGCTTGTCGAGGCCGAACTGCGCCTCGAGCTCGGCGATCAGTTCAGGCGGCAGGCCGCGCGCGCCGACGTATTTCTCACCCCCGCCCTGTTCGCCCATGCCCGCGCCCGCGTCCGCGCCGCTGCCCGAGAAGCCCTCGAACACGTCGCCCTTGCCTTGCATCTGCGCGATCATCTGCTCGACCGGGCCGCCGGGGACGAACTGAACCAGCACGAAGTTGATGATCATGATCCCCAGGAGCGTGGGCACGATCAGCAGCAGCCGGCGGAGAATATAGGCGCCCATCAGATCACCTCGGGGCCGGAATATGTCTAGACATATTCACCCCTAGCGCAGCGCGCCCGACGCCTTGAGCGCCGCCGCCTTTTCGGCGTCGACCCACCAGAAGTCGAGCACCCCCAGCGAATAGGGCGGGATCGTTTCGGGGTGTTCGAACATGTTCCAGTAGGCGACCCAGTGACTGTCGTTGTACCAGACCGGAATCATGAACCGTTCATACCGCAGCACCCGGTCGAGCGCCTTCAGCGCGGCGATCTCGTCCTCGCGGTTCTCGGTCTCGAGGCTGAGGTCGATGATCGCGTCGACCAGCGGACTGGCGAGGCCGGCGGGATTGAACAGGCTGAAGGCCGCGTCCTCGGAGCCGAACCGCTGGTGCAGCCCGGTGCCGGAGCCGAGGAACGAGGGATAGTTGTCGAACGCGAGGTCGTAATCCCGGTCGCGGTTGCGCAGCGTGTATTGCGAGGGGTCGATCTTCTCGAATTTGACGTCGATGCCCAGCGCTTCGAGGTTGTTCACGAAATTCTCGATCACGGCGCCCAGCGTCGCGGAGCCAGACGACGGGATCGGAAAATCGAGCGTCAGCACGTCGCCCTCGGCGTTGCGCCGCTTGCCGTGATCGCCCACGGTCCAGCCCGCCTCTTCCAGCAGCTTGGAGGCGCGGCGCAGGTTGCGCCGGTCGCGCAGCCGCTTGGGATCGGAGGTATGCGCCGTCACCGCCGGTTCGGTGAAGATCTCGGGCGGGACGAGGTCGCCGAGGGATTCGAGCATCTCGCGCTCGCGTCCCTCGGGCGTGCCGGTAGCCATGACCGGCGTGCCTTCGCTGAAGGAATTGCGCTGCTTGAAGAGGCCGTATTGCAGCGATTCGTTGGTCCATTCGAAATTGTAGGCCAGCGCGATCGCCTCGCGCACGCGCTTGTCCTGAAGCACCTCGCGCCCGAGGTTGAAGACGATGCCGCTGGCGGTGGGCGGCGTGCCGTCGGGCAGTTCCTCGAGCACGACATCGCCGCGCCGCACGGCTGGAAAATCATAGCCGGTGGCCCACTGCTTGGAATTGGTCTCGATGCGGAAGGTGTATTCGCCGGCCTTGAACGCCTCGAACGCGGCGGAATCGTCGGCGAAATACTCGACCCGGATGGTGTCGAAATTATGCCGCCCCACGTTGATCGGCAGGTCGCGGCCCCAGTAATCGGGGTTGCGCTTGTAGATGATGCGCCGGTTCACCTCGTAGCTGTCGAGCTGGTAGGGTCCGGATCCGGGGCCGGCGTCGAGCCGGGGTTCGTCCAGCCGCGCGCCGGTCTTTTCGTACCACGCCTTCGAGAACACCGGCACCGCGCCCACCTGGTCGATGAGCGAGCGGCGAGAGATGCCGGTCGCGAAGGTGAACTTCACCGTGTGATCGTCGAGCGCCTCGGCGCTCAGCACGCGCTTCTTCACCGCCTCGGCGTAGGATTGCAGCCCCTGTTCGAGAAAGAGGTTGTGCGAGAACACCACGTCATGCGCGGTGACCGGCGTGCCGTCGGCAAACCGGGCCTCGGGGCGCATGTGGAAGATCACCCAGGTCTTGCCCTCGTCGTATTCGAGGCTCTCGGCCAGCAGGCCGTAGGATTCGCCGTAGACGTCCGCGGGCGCGCCGCCGCCGGTCGAGGGTTCCTCGCCCAGCAGGCTTTCATAGACCATCCACGCGAAACGCCCGCTGCGGCCCTTGCGGCTGTAGGGGTTCATCGAATCGAAGGTGCCCGGCGCGTGCAGCGCGATCTCTCCGCCCTTGGGCGCGTCGGGGTTGACGTAGGCGAAATGTTCGTAATCAGCCGGGTAGGTGAGTTCGCCGAAATAGGAATAGCCGTGGGATTTGATGATCTTGCCCTCGGCCAGCGCGGCCTGCGCCATCAGCGCGGCGATGCAGAGCGCGGCGAGCGCGGCCCAGCAATGGCGCAGGTCCAGCCTTCGCGCGCCGGTCCTTGTCCGCGGTTGGCGGTCGTGTGCTGCGTTCATGCTCATCCTCCTTGCCGCGCGGCGCCGGATCGAACCGGCGCGGCTGCGTTCCGGCGCACGCTAGAACATGTCGCGCCGAATCTGAATGCCCGATTTTCGCCCCCGCTTCACAGCTTTGGCCCTGCGCGATCACATCGCCGCGAGGGGCGCGGCATGACAAGGCCGCCGGCCCGGGCGGGGCGGCGGCCCTTCTGGTCGTCGCGCGGTGGCCGGATCAGCTGCCGAGACTGTCGAGATAGGCGATCACGTTCGCGCGGTCCTCGATCTTGGACAGACCGGCAAAACCCATCTTCGTGCCGGGCGCAAAGCCGGCGGGGTTCTCGAGAAAGCCGCTCAGATTTTCGGGCGTCCAGACGTCGGCGACCTTTTCGAGCGCGCCGGAATAGGCATACCCCTCGACGCTGTCGACCGGGCGTCCGACGACGCCGTCGAGATGCGGGCCGGTCGTGTCGGTGCCGTCGACGTTGTGGCAGGCCTTGCACTTGTTGAACACGCGCTCGCCCTTGCCGGCGTCCGCGGAGGCGTAGACCTCCTCGAACGAGGGGCCCGACTCTTCCTGGGCGCCGCCGTCGTCGCCGGAATCGGTCGCGATCATATAGCCCTGCGCGGCCTCTTCCCCGTGGCCGCCGCCGTAATAGATCATGTCCGCCGCGAATTTACCAAGAAGGAACACGAGGAGAGCCCCGCACAGGCCGCCGAAAATCTTGGTTACAGTCATCGTGTCGAACATGGGCCCGCTTCCATCTGAATTTGCAGTCTCTCGAAGGCGTATCTATCCGCTTCCCCTGCCCGTGCGCAAGGTATAGTTTCCGCGACAAAGCGCCCGGGTGGCGGGCGCGCAGGGACGCGTGACTCAATGACCAGACTTATCGCCTTTCAGGGAGAACCGGGCGCCTATTCGCACCAGGCCTGCGCGCAGACCTATCCGGACATGGACGCCCTGCCCTGCCGCACCTTCGAGGACGCGATGGAGGCGGTTCGCTCGGGCGAGGCGGCGCTGGCGATGCTGCCGATCGAGAACTCGACCTTCGGGCGGGTGGCCGATATCCACCACCTGATGCCGCAAAGCGGGCTGCACATCGTGGGCGAGGCCTTTGTGCGGGTGCATATCAACCTGCTGGGCCTGCGCGGCACGCGGCTGGAGGATATCGGCCAGGCGATGAGCCACACCATGCTGCTGGGCCAGTGCCGCGCGTTCCTGGAACGCCACGGCATCGCGCGCGTGACCGGCGCGGACACCGCCGGATCGGCCCGGCAGGTGGCCCAGGACGGCGATCCGGCGACCGCCGCGCTCGCCAGCGAGTTGGCGGGCGAGATCTACGGTCTGGACGTGCTGGCGCGCCATATCGAGGACGAGGGCGACAACACCACGCGGTTCCTCGTCATGGCGCCCGAGCCGGACCATTCGCGGCGCGGCGACGACGGCATGCTGACCACCTTCGTCTTTACCGTGCGCAACATCCCGGCCGCGCTCTACAAGGCGATGGGCGGGTTCGCGACCAACGGCGTCAACATGACCAAGCTGGAGTCGTACATGGTCGGCGGATCGTTCTCGGCGACGCAGTTCTACGCGGACATCGAAGGCCACCCCGACGACGCCAACGTCGCCCGCGCGCTGGAGGAGTTGCGCTATTTCACCTCGCAGCTCGATATCCTCGGGGTCTATCCGCGCGACCCGGCACGGGAATAGGACGTCGCTCAGCCGCGGCGCCTGTACTTGTCCTCGAGGTCGCGCGCGTAGGTCGCGATGCGCTGCTCATAGCGCCTCATGATGTTGCCGCGGGCGAGCTTCAGAGATTGCAGCAAGAGCCGCGCCGACAGGTTCTGCGGGCGGAGCTCCATCTCCATCGACAGGCGCGTGCGCCCGCGCGAGAGCGCCACGAGGTCGAGCCACAGATCGCCGTTCATCGACTCGGACGCGGACGCGAAGCGCATGGCGTTGGGGGGCTCGTAGCCGACAAGTTCGAGCTCCGTCCGGCGCTGCTTGCCGCGCCACTCGAACGCGGCGTCCCAGCACATGCCGACCCCGTTCGCGCCAAGATCGTCGGTGCGCTGCACCTCGGCGCCGCGGCGTAGCGCGGAGCGTTCGAGCGCGGCGAAATCCGACACCTCGCCAAAGACGAAGCCGATCGGGGCCTCGATATCCTCTATCGTCGCAAACTTCATCCGCCCGGCCTCTTGCGTGCGCTTCGCGGTATTCTTGCCTCAATCCATCGTATCCGCAAGCCAGTTGCGCAACAGGAAATGCGCGATCGCCCCCGGTCGGGCCGGTGCAAGCGTCGGATGCTGGCCGGCGAAGGCGGCGGCGATCTCCTCGCGCGGGACCCACATGGCGTGCTCGATCTCGAGCGGATCGATGGTGATCGCGTCGCTCAGCGCCTCGCCGATACACCCCAGCATCAGGGACGCGGGAAAGACCCACGGCTGGCTGGCGAGGTACTGCACGTCGCCCACGCGGATGCCGGATTCCTCGAACACCTCGCGGCGCACGGCGGCCTCGATCGTCTCGCCCGGCTCGATGAAGCCGGCGAGCAGCGAATACATGCCCTCGGGCCAGCCCGGAGAGCGGCCCATGAGAACCGAATTGCCGTGCAGGATCAGCATGATGACCACCGGGTCGGTGCGCGGGAAATGCTGGCCGCCGCAGGCGTCGCAATGACGCTGCCACCCGGCCTGAACGATCCGGCTGGGCGCGCCGCAGCGCGCGCAGAAACCGTGGATCGCGTGCCAGCCGGTCAGCCCCTTGGCGATGGCGGCGAGTTCGGCGTCGCGCGGGCTGAGCCGGGTCATGATCCGGCGCAGTTCCGCGAACACCAGGGTCTGCGGCAGGTCCGGGTGGCGCTGTTCCGTGGCGTCGCGAAACTGGTTCAGCTCGGCCTCGATCACATCCGGCGGGTTCCACCAGCCCGAAAGATCGTGGACGAAAACGAGCGAGCCGTCATCCTCGCGTCCCAGCAGCAATCCCTTGATCCCCGAGTCCGCAAGCACCGGGTGATCGAGCGGCAGGCGCGCCAGGCGGCCGAGCGTCCCGGCCCTGACCAGCGGCTTGCCGCGCCACAAGAGCACGCTCTGCCCCGCGCCGTCGCGGCGGGCCCGTTCGAGCAGGTCCGGCTCTCCGCGCAGTTCCGCCGCGCGGTCGAGCGCCGAGCCGCCGAATGTCACCGTTTCCGCGTCGCGCATGCGCCCCTCCGCCAACTGTGGCTTGGGTGCCACGTTCGCGGGCGGAGGGCAAGACGGGCGCGAGCGGCGGCTTTGCATAATCTTCGACACGCCCTAGAAACAACCCATGATTGTTTCATCAGTCTCGCAAACACCCTTAGGCACGGCGAACGATCCGTTCCCGGCAGGGCGCAAGGGGGACAGTCGCCCTTGGTCATGAGCTCTCACGACCCGTCATTCGACACCGCTCAGGCGGCTGATACGGACTCCGGCGCGGCCATCCATCTACGCCTGCTTTCGACGACCGATCTTCACGGCAACCTGCTGCCCTTCGACTATTTCACCGACCGCGGCGATCAGCCCTACGGCCTGGCGCGCACCGCGACGCTGATCCGCGCCGCGAGGGACGAGGCGGCCAACGTGATGCTGTTCGACAACGGCGACGCGCTACAGGGCACGCCGCTGGCGGATATCACCGCGCAGCCCGGCAGCGGCTGGACCGGCGCGCACCCCGTGATCGCCGCGATGAACCACCTGGAATACGACGCCGCCTGCGTTGGAAACCACGAGTTCAACTTCGGGCTGGACTGGCTTCTGCGGACGCTCCGGGCGGCGCGACACCCGGTCACCTGCGGCAACATCCGCGACGCCGACGGCGGCGCGCCCCTGCCGCCCTACCTGCTGCTGAAGCGCGAGATGAGCGATAGCGACGGGCGGCGTCACACGCTGACGATCGGCGTTCTCGGACTGGTGCCGCCGCAGATCGCGGTCTGGGACGCGCCGCACCTCATGGGACGCCTCGGCGTCGAGGACATGGTCGCCGCCGCCCGCCGCCTGATCCCGCAGATGCGCGCCGAGGGGGCCGATATCGTGGTCGTGCTGGGCCATACCGGCATCGACGCCGCCGCCCCGCGTCCGGGCATGGAGAACGCGGCGCTCGCGCTGGCGGCGCTGCCCGGCGTCGACGCGCTCATTTGCGGGCACAGCCACGAGGTTTTCCCCGATGGCGGCGGCGGCGCGCTCGTCGGGACGCCGACGGTGATGGCGGGGTTTCGCGGCTCGCATCTTGGCGTGCTCGACCTGACGCTGGGACGCGGACCCGGGGGCTGGCGCGTCACCGCGCATGCCAGCGAAACCCGCGCGGTCGCCGCCCCCGCGCCTGTTCCCGCCGATCCGGCGCTCAGCGCCACGCTGGCCAGGGCGCACGCCGCCACGCGCGCGATCACTGCGCGGCCCATCGGGCGCAGCGCCCATCCGCTGCACAGCTACCTGGCGATGGCGCGAAGCTGCCAGGCGGTCCGGCTTGTCGCCCGCGCACAGCGCGCGGCTCTTGCCCGCGCCGTCGCCGGAACGCAATGGGAGGGCGTGCCGATCCTCTCCGCGTCCCCCCCGTTCAAGACCGGCGGGCGGGGCGGGCCAACGCATTTCACCGACATCCCGCCCGGATCGCTCAGCCTGCGCAACGCGGCCGACCTGACCGGGGGGTTTCCCAACACGCTCTGGGGGTTGCGCGTGAGCGGCGCAGAACTGCGCGACTGGCTCGAGCGGGCGGCGACCTGCTTTGCCACGCTGACGCCGGGTGTGCGGGACCAGCCGCTTTGCGACCCCGCCACGCCGGGCCATATGTTCGACCTCATCGAGGGGTTGCGCTACCGGATCGACCTGAGCGCGCCGCCGCGCTTCACCCCATCGGGAGAGCTGATTGATCCAAAGGCGCGCCGCATCCGCGACCTCACATTCGGCGGCGAACCGCTGCATGACGACGCGGTGTTCCTGCTGGCGACCACCAATTACCGCGCCTCGGGCGCCGGCCCCTACATCCCGCCCGCGCCGGAAAACGTCATTCATCGCGGCGATGCGGTCATGCGCGATCTGCTGACGGATTACCTGGGCGACGCGGGTGCGGCGGCGGCGCCCGACCCCGAGCCGGTCTGGCGCTTCGCCCCCCTGCCCGGCGCCACGGCCGTGCTGGAGACCGGGCCGGACATCGTTCGCATCCCCGGCGCGCTCGAAGAAGCGGGGCTGACGCCGCTCGGGCTGACCGATGCGGGCTTTCTTCGGTTACGCGTGCCGTTCTGATCCGCGCGCCTTGCGAATCCCCGCGGGCCCGCCTATATCGGGCGTCGAGAGGTTGGCGCGGGCAGGCGCCTCGCCAACCCGGTCAGGTCCGGAAGGAAGCAGCCGTAACGAGCCACGCTTGGGTCGTTGTCCAACCTCTCACCTTTTCCCTACCTATGCCGTTGGAACGAATTAAAGCCCCTGCAAACAAGGTGCTATGCCCGCTCCAAGGCAACAAACCATGTTGCAAACGGGGATCGGCAGGGCTGGCAAGGGTAAGGCAGTCGATCAATCGCAGCGGGCCGCTATCATGCGCGCCCGTCCTCGCCACTCGGCGCGGTCGGGGCCGTGGCGGCGCGCGCCATACTGGCGTCGATGCACGTCGATCAGACTATTTCCACCGAGCGATCGGGGGTCTAGCAGGAATGGCGCCTATCGCCTGCACTCTGCTTTACGTCACCATGAACCTATCTCATTATTGATTCAGCAACTTGTTGGCGCTTATCGAGGAACGGACCACGAGACTCTTCTCGACCACCTTTTGCGGAAGAGCGCCGATATTGAATGTGACTGGCCTGCCGCCATGGCCGTTGTTTGAAGAAGGAAAGTGCAGCATGAGTATACGTTCCGGGTCACCCAAAACCAAACCACGGCGACGGAGAGGACGCGGACATGCTTGTCGTCAGCCGCTCGGCTTCAACCTTCTTTTAGCCGCTCTGCTGTCCCTGGCGTCGCCCGGCGCGGCAGGCGCGGACAACATGCCGCCCGCGTTCGCCATGCCCGATCCGGCGACCGCGCCGCCAATGGCTGTGCTGTTGCCGGCGCCGGAGGAACGGATCGCGGCGGCGATCGCGTCGCTGGATGAGCTTGGCCGCGATATGCAGGAGAGGACCGGCATCCCGGGACTCGCCATCGCCGTGGTCCACAAGGGGCAAACCGTCTATGCCCGGGGCTTTGGCGCCCGTGCGGTGGGGCGCATGGCGCGCGTTGACGCCGATACGGTCTTCTTGCTGGCGTCGCTGTCAAAACCGGTCGGCGCCACCGTGGTCGCGACGCAGGTGGATGCGGGCCGCGTGGCGTGGGACAGCCCGGTCCGCGAATTCCTGCCCTGGTTCGACATGGGCGATCCCTGGATTGATGAGCATGTCACCATCGGGGATCTCTACGCGCATCGCTCGGGCCTGCCCGATCACGCCGGTGACGATCTGGAGGATATCGGGTTCGGCCGCCGCGCGGTGCTGGAGCGGCTTTCCCTGCTGCCGAAGGGTGATTTCCGCGTCGACTACGCCTATACCAATTTCGGCCTCACCGCCGCCGCCGAGGCCGTCGCGACGGCGGCAGGCGCGGATTGGGCCGACCTGTCGGAAGCGGTCCTCTACGGACCGCTCGGCATGACGTCGACCAGTTCGCGCCACGCCGATTACATGGCGCGGGAAAACCGCGCGGCGAGCCATGTCATCGTGGAAGGCGAGTATCGGGTCGCCGATCGTCGCCAGCCGGACGCCCAAAGCCCGGCGGGCGGGGTCAGCTCCAGCGCCAATGACATGGCGCGCTGGATGACGATGGTGCTGGGCCGCGGCACGGCGCAGAGCGGGCCGTTGATTTCCGAGGAAGCACTGGCTCCGGCGCTCTCGGCGCAGGTGATCCGCGGGGCGCCGATGGATATTTCGGCGCGTCCCGGCGGCTATGGCTTCGGCTTCAATGTGGACACACGGCTGACCGGGCGCGTGCGGCTGAGCCACTCGGGCGCCTTCGCGCTCGGGGCGTCGACCAGCCTGGCGATGGCGCCCGACCTCGACCTCGGGATCGTCGTGCTGACCAATGCGCCCCCGACCGGCGCCGCCGAGGCGATTACCGCAAGCTTTCTCGACCGGGCGGAAATCGGAGCCGACAGCCGGGACTGGCTGGCGGCCTATGCCCCGATCATGGCGTCGCTGATCGCCCCCGTGGGACGTCTTGTTGGCGTTGCGCCGCCCGCTGACGCTGCCCCGGCAGGACCGGCGGCAACCTATGTCGGCGCCTATGACAACGCCTATTTCGGCCCTGCTTCGGTGACGGAGACGACCGGAAGCCTCGTGCTGCGATTGGGGCCAGAGGGCCGCGAGTTGCCCATGCGGCATTGGGATGGCGACAGTTTCGTGGTGTATCCCGTCACCGAGAACCAGCCAGCGGGATCGGTCTCACTGGTCGAATTCATCGCCACGCCTGGCGAACCCGGAATGACGCTGCGGGTCGAGCATCTGAACGGTGAGGGGTTGGGCGTCTTTCGACGTCGCGAATGAGCGGGCGGATGCCTCGGGCACCGATATCCTGAACGGGCCGCGCCCCCGCCTGCCGGCCGCGCCAGTCAAGCGTCACGGCGGCCCGTCTGTTGTTGCCGCGCGACGCTGCGAGATTGCAGGATTTGCATCCCCATCGCCATCGCCGGCCCGATGCCCAGCGCAAAGAAGACGGTGCCGAGGCCGAGCGTGCCGCCCAGCGCCCAACCGATCGCGACGACCGTCAACTCGAGGAACGTGCGCACGCGCGCGATCGGCTGTCCGGTGACGCGCTGAAGCCCTGTCATGAGGCCGTCCCTCGGGCCCGGACCCAGGTTCGCGATCAGGTAGATCGCCCCGCCGAATCCGGTCACGAACACACCGGTCAGCGCCAGCGCGGCATTCGCGAGATAGCTTTGAAAGCCGGGCAGATAGGGCAGCGCAAATTCCAGCACCAGCGCGACGATGATCGCGTTGAGGATCGTTCCCATGCCCGGCGCCTGCCTGAGCGGAATCCAGAGGCCCAGGACCGATACGCTGATGACGAAGGTGGCGAATCCCAGGCTCCAGCCCGTGACATTGGTCACGCCTTGGGCGAACACGGTCCAGGGGCTCACGCCGACGCCTGCGGCGACCAGGAGCGCCTCGCCGAGGCCGAAGACGACCAGGCCAATGACGAGAAACGCGACCGACGCCAGCGGCGGTCTCATGGTGAACGCCTTTGGCGAACTCCATCGCAGTCTCGGGACAGACGTGACCGAACGAAAAGCCAAGGCGACATCCATGTGGAAATGACACGTGACCCGAGCTTGTGCCAGCTTGCCGAGAATACGGCAAGCTTGACAATCGCGGGACGCGCGAACCGGAATTTGGCGCAGGTTGGCGTCAGGCCCCCGCGACCGTCCTTATTGTAGCGTTGCGGCCCTTTTCAACGACCAGCGGTGCAGGTTTGGGCGCTTTCAGGGCCGCATTTGAACTCTTTGGCGGCTATTCTTCCCCCACATCGGGGCGCGGGTCGGACACGAAGCCATCCGCATTGGGCATCTCCACTTCGGCCATCGCGGCGGCGTCCATAACGCTGTCCGGTTCGGTGCTGGTGATACCGGCCTTGCCCAGCACATAGGCGCTGATTGCATAGACCTCATCCGCGCTGAGCGATCCGGGTTCGGTCATGGGCATGGCGCGGTGCGTATAGTCGAAGAAAGTGCTGGCGTAGGGCCAGTAGCTCTCGACCGTCTTGACCGGCGCGTCACTGGCCAGCGTGCCGCGGCCGCCGATGAGCCGGGGCGCACCCAGCTCCGCAACGCCCATCATGTCCGAGCCGTGGCAGGCGGCGCAGATCGTCTCGTAGAGTTCCTCGCCCTCCGCATAGGTGCCGCTGCCCTCGGGCAGGCCGCGCCCGTCCGGCATCACGTCGATGTCGATCGCTGCAATCTGCTCTTCGGTGGCGGGCTGGCCGACGCCAAAGACGTTCTTGGCGGGCGCGATATCAGGGATCTCCGCCGCGCTGGATTTCGGCACTTCCATCGGAGCGCGCTCGCCCGTGTCCTCCAGCGTTTCGGGCAGCGCGGCCGAGGTGCGGGAAGCATCCTGCGCCCACCCCGGCAGGGCCAGCGCCGAGATGGCGCAGATGAGTGTCAGATTACGCGTGAACATTGGTCACCTCCCCGTCCGGCGCGACATGCCAGCTCTGGATCGCGTTCAGATGATAGACCGATTTCAGACCGCGCACGGCGACCAGCTGTTCCATCGTCGGCTGCACATATCCCGTCTCGTCGATTGCGCGGCTTTGCAGCACGGCCTCCTCTCCGGCCCATGTCCAGGGCAGGCGAAACCGTGTGTGGCATATTGACAGGACCGGCCCGTCGAGCGCGGCCTCCCGCCATGTCGCTCCGCCGTCGGTGGAGACTTCGACCTTGGTGATCTTTCCGCGTCCCGACCATGCGATGCCTGTCACCTCGTAAAACCCGGGCCGGGGCAGTTTCATGGCGCCCGACGGGAAGGTGATGACCGATTTCGCCTCCATTTCCAGCGAGAACTGGCGCGCTGTCCCGTCCGGCATGAGATCGGTGTATTTCGACGTTTCCTCACGCGTCATGAACGGCTTGTCGCTCACTTCGAGCCGGCGCAGCCACTTGATATGCGTGTTGCCCTCGTAGCCGGGCAATAGCAGGCGCAGGGGGTAGCCCTGCTCTGGGCGCAACGCCTCGCCGTTCTGGGCATAGGCGAGGATGGCGTCGTCCATCGCCTTGTCGATCGGCACGGAGCGAGTCATCACGGCAGCGTCGGAGCCTTCGGCCAGGATCCATGCCGCCTTGTCCTGCACGCCGGCCATTTCCAGCACGGTGGACAGGCGCACGCCGGTCCATTCGGAGGTCGAGGTCAGACCGTGCGTGCCCTGCACCGTCTTGAGCGTCGGCTTGGCCCATTCGGTCAGTCCGTTCCCGGAACATTCGATGAAATGGATCTTGCTGACCGAGGGCAATCGCTTCAGATCGTCCATGGTGAAGCGCAGCGGCTGGTCGACCATCCCGTGCAGGATCAACTCATGCGTTTGCGGATCGATCGTGGGAATTCCCGCGTGATGCCTTTCGAAATGCAGGCCGGAAGGGGTGATCATCCCGCGACCCGAAGCCAGCGGCGTCATCGACCAGCTAGAATCGAGGCTGGCCGTCGGATAGCGCCAGCGCACCTCGTTCTCGAATTGCGAACGCGAGCCATAGCCGCCGTCATCGAGGATGAGCCGCCCCTGCTCCTTGGTCGGGTCGGGCTGCACGTCATACTCGATCGCGCCCGGAGGCGCCTCGGCACGGGCGCGGCCGCCGGCCAAGGCGCTGCCGCCGATAGCGACGCCGCCCATCAAGAGGCCGCGCCGCGTGAGACCGTTGAACATGCCTTCCTTGCAGTCACATTCTTCAGCCTCCGCAAGAGCCTGGCGCTCGATCTCGACAAGGGCCTCGGCCATCCGCCTCTCGGCGGGGCCATACATGGACGCGGGAAATCGTTCGGTTTCGGACATTGCAGCCTCCCTCGGGGTTTCACAACGTCAAGATTCTGCGCGCCGAAGAGAGCCCGGATCATCTGAAATCGTCATCGGCGCACGGCTGACGTCTTTTCCTGTCCACCCACTGATCACTGAGTCGACACCCCTAGGGTATCACAGAATGCGCGCCATTTCTTCTTGCGAACTTCGAGTCCTGGTTCGGCGTTCTCCCCACGCCGCCAACTGACGGTTCGCTCAATGCCTTGGCATGATGCGTCCGCTGACGCCGGTTTCGCGCACCTTCAAGCCGCGATTCGCGCGCCTCGATCCCGGCATCGGCCGCGTCGAGGCGCTGTTCGATCCTGTCGTCGGGTCAGTCCGTCGCCGGCCCCTGCGCGGAGACGGCGCAGAAGACGTTTTCGTCACCGTTTGCCCGACAGACGCCCGGCGCCACAGGCCGGGCGGTGAACCCGTCCTCGAGCGATGCGCCCTTCACAACCACGCGGTAGCGCCATTGCATGTCGTCCGCGTCGCGCCCGTGCTGGTAGGGCGTCAGGGCGAGATCGGTCTGCCCACAGCGCATCGCCTGGATGTCATAGCCCGCGCCGGTCAGGATCGCCCCGACCGATTCGGCCTTGGCGACGCAGTCGGCGAGGCTGTCGGCCTCGCTCAGCGCCATGTGGGTCGCGCCGTCCGGGCCTAGCGTCAGGATGAGAAGGGCGGTCTTCAGCATCGGATTTCTCCCTTGAGATGATCAGAACCGGGACGACAGAACGACATCGACGCTGCGCTCGCCGCCCGCGATCTGGCCGAAGGGCTCGTAGCTCTTGTCGAGGATGTTGTTGAACTGCACCGTCAGCGAGGCGTTCTCGGTCAGATCCAGCGAGCCGCGCAGGTTGACCGTGGTCCAGCCGCCCGCGCGATTGGTCACGAGCCCCGCGTCATCGCGTAGTTTCGCGCTGCTTTCGCCCGTCGCGAAGACGTCGAACGAAGCGGGCATGCCGCGGAAATCGAAATCCTTGCGCAGCCCGATCGTGCCCGAGAGGCCCGGCGTGCCGCTGTCGGAGGTCGAGAACCCGTTGCCGTAGTCCAGTTCGCGATTGATGATCGCCCCCGAAGCGTAGGGCGTCAGGCCGTTGCCGAGGTCGTGTTCGGCGTAGATCTCGAACCCCACCGTTTCGGCGCCCTCGACGTTGCGATATTGCGCGCGGGGCGGTCCGCCGGCGGGGGGAAGGGCCTGGCGGATGATGTAGTCCTTGGCGTCGGTGTAGAACAGCGTCGCGTCGACAATGGTCGCGCCGTTGTCGAACCGCGCGCCGAGTTCGAAATTATCCGCCGTCTCGGGCTTCAGGTCCGGATTGGGCAGGGTCAGCTGCCCGCCCGCCGTGGTCTGGGTGAAGAGCTGGTTCAGCGTCGGGTAGTTGTAGCCCTGCGAGAACAGGCCGCGCAGCGCCCATGTGTCGTTCGGGGTCCAGACCACGCCCGCGCTGGCGAGGAACCGGTCATCCGTGTTCTTCGACAGCGGCGCGGTGTTGCTTTGCTCGAGCTCGGCCTCGACATTGTAGTAGCGCCCGCCGAAATGCAGCGCCCATTGCGGCGACAGCGTGATTTCGTTCTGCGCGTAGATCGAGGTTGTCTTGATGCGCGCCTCGTCCCGGCGCAGCGTCGGCGGCGGCGGGAAGGGAGCGCCGGGCGGGGTGATCCGGCTGCTCGCGTCCACGTCGAGAAAGTCGTTCTCGTATTGCGCCCCGACGATGGTGCGGATGTTGTCGGCAAAGCGCAGTTCGGCCGAAACGTTGACGCCGTAGGTTTCCTGCTTGTCGCTGTTGAGCGTCTCGATCACCGGCGCGAACGGCGACGGCGCGATGCGGTTGCGGAACTCGCGGTCGATGGTCTGACCGAAGGCGTCTATCTTCAGCGAGGTCATCCACGGCGTCAGGTTCGTGCCCTCGTAGAAGACGCCGATCTTGCGCAGGTCGCGTTTGGGCAGGTCGATCGAGAAATTCGGATCGCCCGTGTAGACATCCGACGACAGGTCGAAGGCCTGCGCCTCGACCCCGAAGGAGTGGTTGCCGGTCTCGTAGCCCATGTAGCCGGACCAGTTCTGATCCTCCACGCCCGAGGGCACGAGTTCGCCCACCCCGGCGGCGTGGCGGTTGCCGAGGTCGGATTTGCCCTGGCTCAGCCGCCAGGTGAACCCGCCCTGCCGCCCGGCGATCGAGTTGGAGACCCGCCAGCCCTCGGTCGCGCCGAAATAGCTGAGCGTGGTGGACGCCTCGAACGGCTTGTCCGTCCCGCGCTTGGTGATGATGTTGATCGTGCCGCCGATGGCGCGCTGGCCGCTGATCACCGAGGACGCGCCGCGCACCACCTCGATCCGTTCGACCGTGGCCGGGTCCACCACCACTGGCGGGCCGTAGGTGGTGTGATCGGTGATCGCCTGCCCGTTGACGAGGATGCGCACGCGCCGCGCCTCTTCGCCGCGGATGCGGATGCGGGTGATGCCCTGTTCCTCGACCCGCACGCCGGGGATGTCCTTGAGGTAATCGGCCACGCGCGCCGGGGGGATGCGCGAGATTTCCTCTTCGTCCACGACCGATACGGCCGAGGGGTTCTCGAACACCGTGGTTTCGAGCCCCGTGCCCAGGAGGGTGATGGTGCCGAGGTCGGTCGCCTTGGCGGCGCCCTCCTGCGCGTGCGCGCCTTGCGCGGCGAGCGTCGCCGCGGCCCCGCTCAGCAGAAGTGTTCTCAGTTTGCGAGTGCCCAAAAATACCGTCATTGCCGTCCTCGTGTTCCGTCCGCGCCTGGCGCGGGATCATGTTCGCAGGTGTTGAGGCTGGCGGAGGCTGGCATTAACCTAGTATTTCACTAAGGTTTGGGTGGTCCTTGCCGTCGCCGTGCGGGGATGTCAAGCCGAACAGCAGGAAATACAGGCTTTTTCGCATGTTTCATGGCGGGTCGCCCCTGCTGTCGGCCCGATGTCTTCACAGTGTCGCCGCATGCGGCAGCAGCCAGGTGCCCCCCTGCTGCGGCGCGCAATTGACGCGCAGCGTGCAGCCATAGGCGCGCGAAAGCGTGGCGTCGGTCAGCACCTCGGCGGGGGCGCCGGTGGCGGCGATGCGCCCCCGGTGCACCATGGTCACGGCATCGGCGTACATCGCCGTCAGGTTCAGGTCATGCATCACCGCGATCACCCCGCCGCCGCGCGCCGCATAGGCGCGCAAGAGCTGCATCACCATCAACTGGTGGCCGATGTCGAGGCTCGAAACCGGCTCGTCCAGCAGCAGCCAGCGCGGGGCGCCATGCGCCACGGGCTCCCACACCTGGGTCAGCACGCGGGCCAGTTGCACGCGCTGCTGCTCTCCGCCCGACAGCTCCTGGTAGAACCGCCCGCCATAGCCGGCCAGCCCCACCGCGTCGAGCGCGCGCAACGGCAGCCGGTCGCGCCCCGCCGAGGCGCCCGCCGTCAGGCCAAGGCGGATCACCTCGATCACGGTGAAGGGGAAGGCCAGCGTCGCCGCCTGCGGCAGCACCGCGCGCATCCCCGCCAGTTCCCAGCCCTTGAGGTGATCCACATCGCGTCTGTTGATCGCGACCCGGCCCGAGCGCGCCACCTCTCCGCAGAGCGCGCGCAGCAACGTGCTCTTGCCCGACCCGTTGGGGCCGACGATGGCCGTCAGTTGCCCGGCCTGCGCGCTGAAATCGACGCCGTGCAGGATCGTGCTGCGGCCGAGCTTCACGCCTATGTCGCGGCCGGTGAAGGTCACAGGTCCACCACCATGCGGCGGCGCAGCAGGATCCACAGGAAAACCGGCGCGCCGAGGATCGCGGTGACGATGCCGATGGGCAGCTCGGCCGGCGCGATGATGGTGCGGCTGATCATGTCCGCCCCGAGCAGCAGGCTCGCCCCCAGCAGCGCCGCGTTGGGCAACAGCATCCGGTGATCCGGCCCCGAGGCCAGCCGCAGCAGGTGCGGCACGACGATGCCGACGAAACCGATCCCGCCGGACACCGCCACGGCGGCGCCGGTGGCGGCGGCGACGCTGAGCACCGCGAGGTTCTTGACCCGCTGCACCGGGACGCCCAGATGCCCCGCCGCCGCCTCGCCGAGCGCCAGCGCGTTGAGTCCCCGCGCGAGGAACGGCGCGCCCATGAGCGCCAGCAGGATGATCGGCGCGCTGGCCAGCAGCTTGCCCCAGGTCGCCCCGGCGAGCGAGCCGAGCTGCCAGAACGTGAGGTCGCGCAATTGCTGATCGTCCGCGGCGTGGATCATCAGCCCCGACAGCGCCATGGCGAGCGCGGCCAGCGCGATCCCGGCCAGCAGCATGGTCGCAACGGATGTGCGTCCGCCGCGCGTCGAAACGCGGTAGAGCAGCAAGGTCGTCGCCCAGCTTCCCGCGAAGGCGGCGAGCGGCACGAGATGCGCGCCCGCCAGCGCCATCGCGCCCGCCGGCAGCGCCCCGCCCAGCACGATGGCGGAAATCGCGCCCAGCCCTGCCCCGGCGCTGACGCCCACCAGCCCCGGATCGGCCAGCGGGTTGCGGAACAGCCCCTGCATCACCGCGCCGGAGGTCGCCAGCGCCGCGCCCACGAGCGCGCCCATCAGGGTGCGCGGCAGGCGGATGCTCCAGAGGATGGTTTCATCCATGCGGGAAAGCGGCCTTCCCTGCGCCAGATCGCCCAGGGCCGCCCAGAGCGACGCGCCCGCCGCCCCCGTGGCCAGGCTGGCGGTCATGGTCGCGAGCAGCGCCAGCCCGAGCCAGAGGCTCAGTCGCCGCGCCGCCGCGGCGCGGTCAGGCGGGTCGGCCGTGGCGATGTCGTCACAGCGCGCCAGTGTCATCGGCCTCTTTCCCGTAGAGCGCGTCCGCGAGATCCTGCACCGCCTGCGCCGTGCGCGGGCCAAAGCCCAGCAGGTATTGCCCGCCCATTCGGATCACCGCGCGGTTTTCGCCTGCCGGGGTTGCGGCGATGGCGGGCAGGGCGAACAGCGTGGCGTCGTCGATCATCGCCTCGCCTCCGCGCGTCATCATCAGGATCGCGTCGGGCGCGGCCTGCACGATGGCTTCGTCGCTGACGGGCTTGTAGCCCTCGAACCCGTCAAGCGCGTTGATCGCTCCGGCCATTTCGATCACGGTGGCCGCCTCGTTGTTGCGCCCGGCGGCCAGTATCCGCCCGCCCTGCCCGCTCAGCACGAACAGCACGCGCTTGCGCCCGGCTTCAGGGACGGCCCCGGCGCGGGCGGCGGCGCGCGCGAGCTGCGCGGCGACGCTGGCGGCCAGCGCGTCGGCCTCGGCCTCGGCGCCCAGCGCGGCGCCGACGGCGTCTATCTTCTCGACGATGCCGGCGGCGGTCGGCGAGTCGGGGATCAGCGCCAGCGGCGTCCGGGCCTCGCGCAGGACGTCGAGCGTCGCGGGCGGGCCGGCATCGGCCTCGGCCAGCACGAGGTCGGGGGCCATCGAGAGGACCCCCTCGGGCGAGAGCGCGCGCACATAGCCAACGTCGGGCAGCTCGAGCGCCGCTTCGGGGTAGATCGACGTGGTGTCGCGCGCGACAAGGCGATCCTGCTGGCCGAGTTGATAGACGATCTCGGTGATCGCGCCGCCGATGGAGACGATGCGCTGCGCGGGCTCGGCAGCGGCGGACGCCGCCAGCACCAGCGCGCCCAGCGTCACGAGGATGCGGCGCATCACGCCGCCCCCTGGGCCGCGAGGCCGGGCAGCGCTTCGACGATCTTCTGCCACGGGGCGCGGCTGTCGGGCAATTCGCGCCCGGCGGGCACCGGGAAGATCTGGAAGATCAGCCCGCCCTCGGAATCGAACGCCTCGACCGAGAGCGCCGCGCCGCGTTTGGTCGGCTTTTCGACCGCCCAGACCTCGGCCACGCGGTCAAGCCGCAGGTGCAGGTTGAAACCGGGATCGAGCACGTTCAGCCACGGCCCCATCGGCTTCAGCGTCTTCAGGTCGCCCGAACGGATCTGGATGCAGCCGTGACTGCCGACGAAGATCATGATCGGAATCCCCGCGTCGCGGACCGCGTGGAACATGGAATCGACGCTGCCCGTCGCCAGCGCGCGGGTGAACGGCGCGCCGACGATGCGGTAGGCGCCAAGGCGGTTCATCTTCAGCTTGCCGGCCATCGAATAGAACTGGTGCGTGTCGGTCATCGCGGCCCAGCCCTTGCGCAGCGCCTCGACCTTGTCGGGGTTGGCGCGGGGCGGCTCGGTCGTATCGCGCGGCTTGACAGCGAGGTCCGGCGCCTCATCGTCATGGCGCAACTCGGCGACGGCGCGCTCGAACGCGGGCAGGGCCGACTCTTCGCGCAGGAATATCTTGTGCGCCGCGTCGCCGGCGCGGTCGAACGCCTGCAGACTGCGGCGGACGCCGTTCTCGGTCTCCTTCTCGACCGCGAAGGCGCTGGCCCAGCGATTCGGGAAGATCCGCAGATCCATCGGCTCGTTCAGCACCATCGCCGCGTGCTTGCCGGGCTGGTAATTGTCGTAATGTCCGACGACCTCGCTCACGCAGGATTCGTTGCGGGTGAGCGCCATGACCTCGCCAAGGGTGCAGGCGGCGCCGATGATCCCATCGGGATGGGCGTTGAGCCGGGTGACGCCGTGGCCGACATGGGCGGCGAGCAGCTGCGCCTCGGAGATGCCCAGCTTATCGGCGAGATCGCGCTCGCGCTGCTTGGGGTTTCGAGCTCTCGCCTCGCGTATTTCGACAGGAGTGGGAAGAGTGTCCAGCGCCATGGAAGCCACCTTTGTTCGTTCGTTTCGAAAGGAGTTTTCTGGCTGGGACGGAACGCCGCCCTTGGCTGGATGGGCCATGCCGGGGCATGGCCGTCAGTTCTTGACGCTTTTAGTCGGATTACGCGTTTGCCGCAAGCGGGAAACTGCGCCAGGTCCGATCCGGCAATCGGACCTGAAACGGAACCTGCTGCGCGCGTTCGTAATCGCGCGACAGCGGGATCAGGCGTCAGGCGGAGCGTGGTCGGTGAGGCATTCCTCGTGGTCGCGCAGCACCTCGAGGATGCGGCAGTCGGCGACACGGTCGGCGGTGCACTCGCCGATCATCCTTCGCAACTCGATCCGGAGCGCCTCGAGCCGTGCGATCCGGGCCTCGACCTCCTTCAGCTGTCTCTGCGCCACCGCGTCAATCCGCGCGCAGGAGCGCTCGGGGCTGTCCGAGAGGTCCAGCAGCTCGCGGATGGCCTCGAGCGAGAAGCCAAGTTCGCGGGAATGGCGGATGAATGCGAGTCGATCAAGCTCCGTGTCCCGGTAGCGGCGCTGCCCGCCCTCGGTCCGGTCGGGCTCGGGCATCAGGCCGATCTCTTCATAGTAGCGGATGGTCTGCACCTTGGCGCCTGTCCGCTTGGCGAGAGCGCCGATGGATAGCATGTGTCATCTCCTTCGTTGGGCGGGATCGCCCGCTTCCCATCCGGTGATGCGGAAATCTTCTCGATGGGGCTTGAACCTACAGTGGCTGTAGATCGTATATCGAAATCCGACGGCGAATCACAATGGAGAAACATCATGGCGGATGGCGGCGCCGGACAGCGCGAGTGGCGCGTGACGGGTATGGATTGCGGCGCCTGCGCCGCGAAGGTGCGCGGCGCGGTGGAGCGTCTGCCCGGCGTCGAGGATGTCGACGTTGCGCTGATGGCCGAGCGGTTGCGTCTGACGCTCAACGAGAGCCAGACATCGCCCGAGCGCATCGAGAAGGCAGTGCGAGGAGTCGGTTTCGGCATCGCGCCGAAAGGCGCGAAGCCGGAGAAGCCCAAGGGTGGCTTCGTCTTGCCGGACGGCGCGTTCCCCGGCGCCGAGGACACACCGGAGCCGGAAGAGGAAGGCCCGGCGCAGCCCGAGGAAGCGGCGGCCCCGTCATGGCACCGGACATCCAAGGGGCGCCTGGTGATCGGCACCGGCGTATTGCTTGCGACGGCGTGGACTTCGCGGCTGCTGTTTCCGGCCGAGTTCGCGCATTGGGCCTTCGTTCTCGCCACGCTGATCGGGCTCGTCCCCGTGGCGCGGCGCGCCTTCGCCATGACGCGGGCGGGCATGCCCTTCACCATCGAGATGCTGATGACGATCGCCGCGGGCGGCGCGCTGGTGATCGGCGAGCCGGAAGAGGCCGCGCTCGTCGTCTTTCTTTTCGCCGTGGGCGAGCTCCTGGAGGGCGTCTCGGCCGGCAAGGCGCGCGACAGCATCCGCGCGCTTTCGAAGCTCGTGCCAAAGACGGCGCGGCTCGAGGTCGGCGGCAAAACCCTCGAGGTCCCGGCCGAAAAGCTCCGGGTCGGCCAGGTCGTGCAGGTCCGTCCCGGCGACCGTGTCCCCTGCGACGGCGAGGTGATCGAGGGCACGTCAGGCGTTGATGAGAGCCCGGTGACTGGCGAGAGCGTCCCGAGCCTGAAGGAGCCGGGCGCGGAGGTCTTCGCCGGGTCGATCAACGCCGAGGCCCTGCTGCGCGTGCGGGTCACAAAGGCGGCCGAGGACAACACCATCGCCCGCATCGTGCGCCTCGTGGCGGAAGCTGAAAGCGCCCGCGCGCCGACCGAACGTTTCATCGACCGGTTCAGCCGGGTCTACATGCCCGCCGTCGTCGGCGCCGCGCTGCTGGTGGCGGTCGCGCCGCCGCTGGCCTTCGGGCTCGAGTGGGGGGAATGGATCTATCGCGCGCTGGCGCTGCTGCTGATCGGTTGCCCCTGCGCGCTGGTCATCTCCGTGCCCGCCTCGATCACCTCGGCGCTTTCCACCGGGGCCCGGAACGGACTGCTGATGAAGGGCGGCGCGGTGATCGAGGCGGCGGCCCGCACCACTCATGTCGCCTTTGACAAGACCGGCACGCTCACGCATGGGAAGCCCCGGGTGACGGACGTCGCGGCGCTGACCGGGGACGCGGATGACATGCTGTCGCTCGCGGCCGGGGTCGAGAGCGGCGCGAGTCACCCGCTCGGACAGGCGATCTGCGCCGAGGCGGACCGGCGGGGCGTGCACGCGGCGGCGACCGGCGGCCGCGCGCTGCCCGGCAAGGGTGCGGAGGCGTCGATCGACGGCGCTACCGTGTGCGTGGGCTCCCCGCGGCTGGCAGCCGAGCGGGGCGCGCTCACCGACGGCCTGCGCAGCCGCGTCGCGGCGCTGGAAGCCGAGGGCAAGACGGTGGTCATCGTGTTGCGCGATGACGTGCCGCAGGGCCTTGTCGCGCTCAGGGACGAACCGCGCGCCGATGCGGCGGACGCCGTCGCGCAGCTACGCGGCCTCGGCATCTCCTCGGTCATGCTGACGGGGGACAATGCGCGGACGGCGCAGGCCATCGCCGACGGGCTCGGGATCGAACACCGGGCCGAACTGATGCCGGAAGACAAGGTGACGGCGATCCGGGACCTGACGACGGACGCGCGCGTGATGATGATCGGCGACGGCATCAACGACGCGCCCGCGCTGGCCGCCGCGCATGTCGGCGTCGCCATGGGCTCGGGCACCGATGTGGCGCTGGAGACCGCCGACGCGGCCATCCTGCGCAACCGCGTCACGGACGCTGCGGGGCAGATCCGTCTCGCCCGCGCCGCGATGGCCAACATCCGCCAGAACATCGCCATCGCGCTGGGGCTGAAGGCGGTTTTCCTCGTGACCACCGTGCTGGGGATCACCGGCCTCTGGATCGCGATCCTCGCGGACACCGGCGCCACCGTTCTGGTCACGATGAACGCCCTGCGGCTGCTTTTCTTCCGGCCCGCGGGTCCGGCCGAGGTGACAGCGCCGTTCACAGATCCTACATCGGACGCAACCCGCGACAGCGCATCCGCGCCCACCTGAAAGGAGACACCGATGATCCTCACCCGCCGCGCCATGATGGCCGCCACCGCGAGCTTTGCCGCATCCGTTCCGCTCGCGGCAGCCGCCCAGGGCGGTCCCGCGATCCACGTCCTCAAGGACCCCAATTGCGGATGCTGCACCGCATGGATCGAGATCTTGCGCAAGGAAGGCTTCAACGTGACCACCGAGCGCAGCTTCGGCACCCTTCTGATGCGCCACAAGCTCGACAACGGCATCCCCCAGAACATGACCTCCTGTCATACCGGCGAGATCGAGGGCTACATGATCGAAGGGCATGTGCCGGTGGCCGACATCCGCAAGCTTCTGTCCGAGCGCCCCGATGCCGTGGGTCTTGCCGTGCCCGGCATGCCCTATGGTTCACCCGGCATGGGACCAGAGGACGGACACGAGGCATACGACGTGTTCCTGATCCGCAAAGACGGCGGCACGGAGGTATTCACGCGCTACGAGGCGGCGTGAGCGAAGCGCGGCAATTTGCGTCGATCGGACCCGAATTCTGGTTCCTCCTCACCATCGGGCAAGAGATCCTCATGACTGGGTTGCATCTTCGGCGATGAGTTCGGCGGCCATGACCAGGTCCTGCCTGAACTGCGCCTTTGCTCTCTCCCGCCTGGCCTGGTCCGGGGCGCGCAACAGATAGGACGGATGCAGGGTGATCAGCACGGGCCGTCCCTCGGGTCCGGTCTCGATCGAGCCGCGCCGGGAGAGCAGGCGCGCGCCATTGCCGGTCAGGCTCTGCGCGGCCGTGGCGCCCATGGCGAGGATCAGGCTGGGCCGCACCTTTGCGATCTCCGCGTGAAGCCACCAGCGGCAATGCTCGATCTCGGACGTTTCGGGGCGCTGGTGGATGCGCCGCTTGCCTCGGGGCTTGAACTTGAAGTGTTTTACCGCATTGGTGACATAGGCCGCCTCGCGGTTCAGGCCGGCCGTTGCGGCGATCCCGTCGAACATCTGGCCGGCGGGGCCGACGAAGGGTCGCCCGCTCAGGTCTTCCATGTCTCCGGGTTGTTCGCCGACCACCATCAGAGCGGCGTCGGTCGGTCCATCGCCCGGAACCGCCTGCGTCGCGTGGCAATGCAGCGGGCAGCGCGTACAGGCGCGGATCGCTTTCGGCAGGTCTTCTGCCGGACCGTCCCAGGCGGATGCGTGAGACGCCAGTTGCGCCTGAACCTGCGCCATTCGGGCGGGGGGCAAGGTTGGGGCGGCTTCGGCCATGGCGCGGGCGCGGGCCGGCGCTTCGGTGATCATCTGGGGGATGAAGGCGGCCTCCGGCATGTTCTTCCAGTATTTCTTGGGCATCTCCGATTGCATCGCCCTTACCATCAGCCGCGCGGGATTGAAGATGTTCTGAAAATAGGTGATCCACAGCGCCTCGCCTGCGTCCTCGGGCAGGTCGGGCTTGGCGTGGCCCTCGTGGAAGGACAGCTTGCCCTGCTCGAAGATGGCCGACACATCGGGGGTGAGAATGCGCCAATCCATGTCGGCAAAGCGGCGCACGAAGAAATCCGCCGTCGGCTCTACCGTGTGATGGCTGGGCTCGAACCATGCGGCGAAGCTGCGCCGGGGAGCGTCGGGCGCGCCGATTTCGCGAAAGCGCACAAAGGCCTTCATCTTGTGCTGGCAGCGGCGCACGTTCTTTTCCATCTGGCGCAGCCGCGCGAGATCGCGGTCGCCCCGGTCGGTCATCAGGTGCGGCGCGTCCTTCAAGCGCCACAGGAAAGCGTAGAGCCGGGCGAAACGTTCCGGATCGCTGTGCCAGACAGCGGTCTCGGCCATTGCGATAAAGCTGCGCGGCACCGAAACCGGCCCGCCCGAAGGTGGCGGGCTGGCGTCGCCGAAAAGGTCGGGCGCGGCGGCATGATCGCCCCAGATGATTTGCTCCGGCGGCACGCGCGCCGCCAGAAACCCGCGCGCCGCGTCGCGCCAGGCCTTGGCGGCGCCGATACGCGGCAAGCTGACCCTGTGCATCAGAACAGCGTCAATTGTTCGGGCGGTGGCGCAAAGCGCGCGCGCAGATCGGCGCTGTCGGTCAAACCGCCCGGCGTCCACCCCCCGGCGGTGACAAAGGCCCGCGCCTTCTTCATCGACGCGCCCATGCGCAACAGATCCTCGTAGCGCAGCATACGGTGGCGGCGCGTGGTCAGAATGCGGTTCACCGTCTTGACCCCGAACCCAGGCACCCGCAGCAGCATCTCGCGGCTGGCGCGGTTCACGTCCAGCGGAAACACCTCGCGATGCGCCAGCGCCCAGGCCAGCTTGGGGTCGATTTCCAGATCAAGGTTGCCGTCGCGGGTGGCCGAGGTGATCTCGTCCAGTTGGAAGTCATAGAACCGAAGCAGCCAATCCGCCTGATAGAGCCGGTGTTCACGCTGCAAGGGCGGACGGATCAGCGGCAGCTTCGCGGAACTGTCGGGGATGGGCGAGAAGGCGGAGTAGTAGACCCGTTTGAGCTTGTAGCTGGAGTAAAGCCGCGTCGACTGGCCCAGAACCGTGGCGTCGTTCGACCCATCCGCGCCGATGATTATCTGCGTGGACTGTCCCGCCGGGGCGAACCGGGGCGGGCGTTTGCCGGTGAACGACTTGTCCTTGCGCGCGTCCTTGACCATGCGGACACTGGCCATCGCGCGGCGGATCTGCTCGGGCTTCTTCTCGGGCGCGTATTGCTTCACCGCCGCGTCCGTCGGCAGTTCGACATTGATCGAAAGACGATCGGCCAGCAGGCCCGCCTCTTCGATCAGTTCGGGCGCCGCATCGGGGATCGTCTTGAGGTGGATATAGCCGCGAAAGTTCTCCTCGTGGCGCAGTTTGCGCGCGATCCGCACCATGTCCGACATGGTCGCATCGGGCGAACGGATCACGCCCGAGGACAAGAACAAACCTTCGATGTAATTGCGCCGGTAGAATTCGATGGTCAGGCGCACCACCTCGTCAACGCTGAACCGCGCGCGCGGTACGTTGGACGAGACGCGGTTGATGCAATAGCTGCAATCGTAGATGCAGAAATTGGTCATCAGGATCTTCAGCAAGCTGATGCAGCGCCCGTCAGGGGCATATGCGTGACAGATGCCGCTGCCCTCGTTCGAGCCCAGCCCCTTACCGTCGCGGGAATCGCGTCTGGTTGATCCCGAAGACGCGCAGGAGGCGTCATATTTCGCCGCGTCGCTGAGGATTGCGAGTTTCTGATCGAGGCTCTGCTTGGTCATCTGTTCTTTATATGTTCTCAAGCCGAGAATGTCACCTGCTTAGGGTCGCGCCGCGGTCACATGCGCGTGTTTTCGCCCCTGCGTATGGCGGCGTCGCTGCTCCGGGGCGGCTCAATCCTTTGAATGGTAAAAAATTGCATCTTATCCCATTATGCAATAATGGCGACGGCACTTGAAACCGCTCCGACCATCCGAGATTGGGTCGCAGCCCGGGGAATCGCGAAATGCGGCGGACGATCGAACAAGATAGCGCGCTCGCCGACTTTCCCGGCGTGCTGAACGCGTTGGACGACGAAGTCGCCGTGCTGGACGCGTCCGGCTACATCATTGCCGCGAATGGTGCATGGGAGCGGTTCCGCGTGGAAAACGGCGGAGACCCCGACGCCTGCTCGATCGGCAGCAACTACCTGGCGGTGTGCGCAAGCGCTGACGGCCCGTCCAGCGCGGCGGCGCAGATCCTCCCGGATGCCCTGGCCGGCACATTGCAGACCGGCAACACCTTCCGCTGCGAATATCCCTGTGACAGCCCGACCGAAAAACGCTGGTTCGAACTGACCGCGAACCGCTACCAGCAAGACGGCAAGGCATATCTGATCGTTCAGCATCGCAACATCACCAAGCGTCATGTCGAACGCGAAGAGATCGAACAGGCCTATATCAATTCCAATGCCATGGCCGCGCTGATCGCCACGACCAGCGACGCGGTCATAAGCTATGACCTGGACGGCAATATCATCACCTGGAATCCGGCCGCGGCGCGGCTCTATGGGTATGGAGCGGAAGAAATTCTCGGGCGATCCCTCGAAACGCTCTACCCTGAGGGATGGCCCAAACGCGTCACCTACTACCGTGATGAAATCATCGCAGGCCGACTGCAGGATTTCGAGGCGACGCGCATCGCCAAGGATGGAACGGAGCGCGACGTGTGGATCAGTTGCGCGCCGATCCGGAACTCCGACGGAGAGGTCATCGCGATCTCCAACATCCATCGGGACGTTACCGATGTGCGCAAGGCGGAGCGCGCCCGTGACCTCATCGCGCACGAGGTGATCCATCGCGCCAAGAACATGTTGAGCGTCGTATCGGCCATCCAGCGCCAGACAGCGCGCGCGGCGGAAACGCTGGAGGATTTCAACCAAGCCTTCGGATCGCGTCTGGCGTCACTCTCGAAATCGACCGATCTGCTGGTTCACAACGCATGGACAAGCGTTTCGCTCTGCGACGTGGTGACGGGGCATCTCGAGCCGTTCACGTCGGTAGAAAACGACCGGCGCGTGACGATCGCGGGGCCGCATATCGACCTTCAGCCCGAGTCTGTTCAAACCATCGGAATGGCCATCCACGAACTGGCGACCAATTCCGCCAAGTACGGCGTGTTGAAGCAGCGTCGAGGGCAGGTTGCGATTTCCTGGGAAGTCGAGGAAGGATCCGGGCTGTTGCAATTCAGATGGCTGGAGAGCGGGAGTGTCTCGGAGTCCACGCTCTCGAGGAAAGGCTTCGGTCATACGGTGCTTACGTCCCACGCAGCGACGATGCTGGATACGAACGCATCCTACGAGATGAATTCCGATGGCGTTTCCTGGGAGATCAAATTGCCGCCTGCGCATTTCAAGGCTCGCTGACGCGCGCGCGAAGGCGGGAGATCTGTCCCGAGGTTGACGCAATGCGGGCTAGCCATCATCGACGATTGCGTTTGGGGCCGTAGCGATGCCGCGCCTCGAAACAGGGCTCCGAATGACGGGCCGCATCGCAGGATAGAAAACCCCTAGCGACCGGAGCCGTCCCACCGGCAAACACCGCCCGGCAATGGCATTCCTCGGCTTGGCGAGCGACACGACGCTCTAACGCGCGCAATACAACCTGTGCAGGGTTTCCAGCACCGCCGCGGCCTCGGTTCCCGACAGGCGATAATAGATCGTCTGACCGTCCCGCCGGCGCTCGATCAGGCCGGCGTCCTTCAGCCGCTTGAGTTGCTGGGACATGGTGGGCTGCGCGACGCCGCACGCCTGCGCGAGCTCCCCGACAGAGCGCTCGCCCTCCACCAGACGGCACAGGATCCGCAAGCGGCCTTCGGAGGCCAGCATCTTCATCAGCTCCGAGGCTCTCTTGATGTCGCCCTCGAGCAAGTCGTCACCGGCCATTACATTCACCACCTTGAATATTCCTATTGCGATATATATTCGACGATAAACGACATCAAGCGCGCCCGTTCCCGCGCGCCATCACGGAGCCGACAGATGGAAACCACTTTCACCCCCTGGCTGTCGCTTGGCGGCGGCATGATGATCGGCGCATCGGCGGTGCTGCTGATGGCCACCAACGGCCGGATCGCCGGGATCAGCGGTCTCACCTCGCGCATCTTCGCACGCAACAGCGATGGCGACGCGCGGGGCGTTTCGGCCCTGTTCGTCCTGGGCCTGCTTCTGGCGGCGCCGCTGTGGCTGCTGATCGCGGGCGACTGGCCGCAGCAATGGGTGCCTTCGAACCCCGTGCTGATGGCGGTCGCCGGCCTTCTCGTGGGCTTCGGCGCGGTGTTCGGAAGCGGCTGCACCTCGGGCCACGGGGTCTGCGGCATCTCCCGCGGCTCGGCCCGCTCCATCGTGGCGACGCTCGTGTTCATGGCCGCGGCCTTGGCGACCGTCCTCGTCACCCGTCACCTGATCTGAGGCTTGCGCCATGAAACAGCTTTTCGCCCTCGTCTCCGGCCTGATCTTCGGCCTCGGCCTGATCGTCTCCGGCATGGCCAACCCGGCCAAGGTGCTGAACTTCCTCGACCTCTTCGGCAGTTGGGACCCGAGCCTCGCCTTCGTCATGGGAGGCGCGATCCTGGTGACGGCGCCCGGTTTCGCATGGCTCACCCGGATGCGCGACCGGCCGTTTTTCGACAGCGAGTTCCGCATCCCCAAGAAGAGCGACCTTGAGCCCAAGCTCATCGCCGGGGCCACGATCTTCGGAATCGGCTGGGGCTTGGGCGGCTTCTGCCCGGGCCCGGCGCTGACCGCGCTGCCGATCGCCGCGACCGGCGTCCTTGTCTTCGTGCCCTTCATGCTGATCGGCATGTGGGCCGCCCGCCGCGTCCCCGCCAACCCCTTTGCGCCGAAAGGAGCCACACAATGAGCGATCCGTTAAAGTCCCGCGTCGTCCGCCATTCGCCCGCGACCGGGACCGGCAGCCCCGACGTCTGGGGCATCTACGAGCCCGACACCGGCTCTATCCAATATATCTGCGCGGACCCGGCGACGAAGAAGGCGGCGCTGATCGACGTGGTCTGGAACTTCGACCACCGGAACTACCGCTTCTCGACCGAGAGCATGGACCAGGTGTTGGATCTCGTGCGCGAGAACGGGCTGGAGGTGGTCTGGGTTCTCGACACCCATCCGCATGCGGACCATGTGATGGCTTCGGCGCAGCTCAAGGAGCGCATAGGCGCGCCCAACGCCATCGGCGCGCTGGTCCCGGAGATCGCCGGGATCTGGGCCGACCTTTACAACCTGCCGGACGCCTTCGACCCCGATCGTGATTTTGACCGGCTGTTCGCGGAAGGCGAGACCTTCAAGTTCGGCGAGCTGGATATGAAGATCATGCTCTCGCCGGGCCACACGCTTGGCTCGATCACCTATCTGTGCGGCGACGCGGCCTTCGTGCATGACACGCTGATGCAGCCCGATGTCGGCACCTCGCGGTCCGACTTTCCCGGCGGCAAGACGTCCGAATTGTGGGACTCGATCCAGGACATCCTGGCCTTGCCGGGCGACACTCGGCTCTTTGTCGGCCACGACTATGGCGGGCCCGACCGGGACGAGCCGATGTGGGAGGCGACGGTGGCCGAGCACAAGGCGCACAACAAGCACGTCAAGGACGGCACGGACCGCGACGAATATATCAAGCTGCGCCAGGAGCGCGACGCAACGCTGCCGCTGCCCAACCGCATCCTCGCCGCGCTACAGGTGAACCTGCGGGGCGGGCGGCTGCCGCAGGCGGAGGATGACGGGCATCGCTACCTGAAGCTGCCGGTGAACCGCTTCGACTGAGCCACCATGCGGTCGCAGGACCGCCGGCCGCTTCACACACGATTTCGGACCTGATGCCATGTCACTGTCGCGCTATTTCCCGATCCTTGACTGGGGGCGCCACTATGACCGGACCGCATTCACGGGCGACGCGGTGGCGGCGGTGATCGTGACGATCATGCTGATTCCGCAGTCGCTCGCCTACGCGCTGCTGGCCGGCATGCCGCCCGAGGCGGGCATCTACGCCTCCATCGCGCCGATCCTGCTTTATGCGATCTTCGGCACCTCGCGGACGCTGGCGGTGGGACCGGTGGCCGTGGTCTCGCTGATGACGGCGGCGGCGGTTGGCAACGTCGCCGAGAGCGGCGCCGCGGGATACGCCGCCGCCGCCCTTACGCTGGCGGCGCTCTCCGGTGCGATGCTCCTCGCGCTGGGGTTTCTGCGGCTGGGCTTCCTCGCGAATTTCCTGTCGCACCCCGTCATCGCCGGCTTCATCACCGCCAGCGGCATCCTGATCGCCGCCAGCCAGTTGCGCCACATCCTCGGGGTCGAGGCCGAGGGCCACACGCTGATCGAGATCGCGCGCAGCCTCTGGGCGCATCTGGGCGAGGTTAATCTCATCACCCTCGCGCTCGGCGGCTTGGCCACCGCGTTCCTCTATTGGGTTCGCGGCGGGCTGAAGCCGCTCCTTCGCCGGGCCGGTCTCGGCCCGCGGGCGGCCGGTATCGGCGCCAAGACCGGCCCGGTTCTGGCCATCGTGGCGACGACCCTTGCGGTCTGGGCCTTCGATCTTGCGGCGCGGGGCGTGGCCATCGTCGGCGAGGTGCCGCAAAGCCTGCCGCCGCTCACCATGCCATCCGTTTCGCCGGAACTGATCCGGCAGCTTGCGGCGCCCGCGCTGCTGATCTCGATCATCGGCTTCGTGGAGTCCATTTCCGTCGCCCAGACCCTGGCCGCGAAGAAGCGCCAGCGCATCGATCCCGACCAGGAACTGATCGGCCTCGGCGCCGCAAACATGGGCGCGGCCTTTACCGGCGGCTTCCCGGTGACAGGTGGCTTCTCGCGATCGGTGGTCAACTTTGACGCCGGCGCCGAAACCCCCGCCGCCGGCGCCTTCACGGCGCTCGGCCTTGCGCTGGCGGCGCTGTTCCTGACGCCGCTGATCCATTACCTGCCCAAGGCGACGCTCGCCGCGACGATCATCGTCGCGGTGCTCAGCCTGGTCGATCTGTCGATCCTTAAGCGCGCATGGACCTTCAGCCGCGCCGATTTCGCCGCCGTCTTGGCGACCATCCTGCTGACGCTGTTTGCCGGGGTCGAGTTGGGGGTCATGGCGGGGGTGGTCACTTCGATCCTTGTGCACCTCTACAAGACCTCGCGCCCGCACATGGCCGTGGTCGGCCGGGTGCCCGGCACCGAACACTTCCGCAACGTGCTGCGGCACGAGGTGGAGACGCAACCGCACATCCTGTCGCTGCGCGTGGATGAAAGCCTCTACTTTCCCAATGCGCGCTATCTTGAGGACCAGTTGGCCGCCTTCGCCGCCGACAAGCCGGAGCTGACCGACGTGGTCCTGATGTTCCCCGCGGTCAACGAGGTGGACTTGTCGGCGCTGGAGTCGCTCGAGGCGATCAACGCGCGCCTCCGCGACGCCGGCATTCGGCTCCATCTGAGCGAAGTGAAGGGGCCGGTCATGGACCGCCTTAAGCGGAGCCATTTCCTGGACGAGCTGACGGGCGAGATCTTCCTGAGCCAGCATGAGGCCGAGCTTCGTCTGAGGGACCGGGAAGCCGCGCGAACCCCTGCGAGCTGACACCTGTCTATTTGTGCTGACCCGGCTGCAAAAGGCGCAGCGCGATCGGCGGAATCGCGCCGTCCTGCGGAAACAATCCGGAACGGACTGCGAAACACACAAGTTGCTTCACAAGGAGGAACCGTCATGCCATCGCGCTTCGCTCATCCGTGAAGGTGCGCGACCTGTCGGGTAGCTGGAACGCCGGGAGCGCCGCCGGTTACGAGCTCGAAAATCCGAAACCAGGAGGACGCCATGCAAGATACAGTTCAGATCAACGATCGCTTCACGATCGCCAAGTTCGCGCCCGAGACCGATCAGATCCGGCAGGCCGCGCAGGAGGGGTTTCAATCGCTCATCAACATGCAGACCGATGACGAGGGCGAGAAGCTGAAGATGCAGCCGCAGGAGGAAGGAGAAACGGCAAGGGAGGCCGGCCTGACCTTCCTGCATCACCCGGTCGACGGCGAGAAACTCTCCGAAGACCTTGTCGATGATTTCCGCCGAAAGGCCACCGACCTGCCGGCCCCGGTGCTGGTGCATTGCGCCTCGGGCAAGCGCTCGGGCGCCTTCGTGATGATGCATATCGGCTGCGAACAGGGCATGACTGGCGACGAGGTCGTCAATAAAGCCGAAGAGATGGGATTTGAGTGCGACACGAAGGAGCTCGAGGACTTCGTGAAGAACTACGTGAACAGCCAAAACGGCAAATAATTCGACTGGGCCGGGGATGACTACGCTTCGCCATCGGCGCTACCCGGTCGTTTCCCGAGGCCGGTCCCTGCAAAAATGGGTGGCGTGTCAGCCGCTGTTCTTCGGTATCACGCTGACCTTTCCGTTTCGTTCAAGATGCGCCTCTTCGACCTCCGAGAGATCCTGCAAGCCGTGCAGGCGCAGCAACTCCGTGATATCGTTTTCGCCGAAATGAGCCCTCCGGAGGGCCTGCCGGTCCACCACTCCTTTGGAAACAAGGGTTATGGGCCGGCCTTTGACGAGGTAGGAGACCACCTTGGATTGCGGCGCCAAGGCAGTCACCGCAACATAGAGGACAACCAGCAAGCCGGTTGCGGCGAGGGTGGGTAGCAATGGGGCATTGCCGGTGAGCGAGCGGCTCAGGCTCGATCCCAGGATGACGGTAAGGACAATGTCCTGGGCGGAAAGGTTCGAAAATGACCGTCGCGGCGCAATCCGGTAAAGCAGGATCGCGTAAAGAAAGATGACCACGGCACGGAGGCTCATCTGCCACCAGGCAATATGTGGCGTATCCTGCCCAATCAGGTAATGGAATGTCTCCATGCTCGCGGCTCCCCTTGATTACGCGCGCAGATTGCCACGGACCCCGCGTTGGCGGAACCGGGAGAATGGACCGCTCGGGTCATGCTCGACGCCATCACGAACCCGCTTGAACGTCTCAACAAGGAGATCGAGCGCTGTCAATCGGCATTGAAGTTTGACCCCCTATCGGCGTCCAATATTGACCCCCTTGTGCTGAGCAGGCTCGGCGCTGCGTAGCCCTCACATAGCGCAGCGGCGGCGGGCCTGCGGTGTTTTGGGTTGGCGCTATGCGCGGTTCTTGAAGCGCCAGCTTTCGTTTCCGGTTTCGACGATCTCGCAGTGGTGCGTAAGCCGGTCGAGCAACGCGGTTGTCATTTTGGCATCGCCGAAGACGCTGGGCCATTCGCCGAAGGCCAGGTTGGTTGTGACGATGATGGATGTGCGTTCGTAGAGTTTGCTGATCAGGTGGAACAGGAGCTGTCCGCCGGTCTGGGCGAAGGGCAGATAACCCAGTTCATCGAGGAT
>NZ_RAPE01000016.1 GCF_003651245.1 Roseovarius spongiae | reverse complement strand
TATTTTGTTGAAAAACTCTTGTTGATTTGGGGCCTGTTCGCTGATTCACTTTTGGTAGTGAAGCGGGGGGATCTGCGATGCTGGGACCGAAGCAAGAGGCGCAAGTGGCGTTATTTTACGAGTTCTCAATAGAGGACCACGTTCCGCAGGATCACCTGTTGCGCTCCATTGACCGCTTCGTAGACCTGTCCGGTATTCGGCAGCACCTGGCACAATTCTACAGCCATACCGGGCGTCCGTCTGTTGACCCCGAGTTGCTGATCCGGATGCTGCTGGTTGGCTATTGCTTTGGCATCCGCTCCGAGCGGCGGCTCTGCGAGGAGGTGCATCTGAACCTGGCCTATCGCTGGTTCTGCCGTCTCGACCTTGCCGACCGGGTTCCGGATCACTCGACGTTTTCCAAGAACCGGCACGGCCGGTTCCGCGAGAGCGAATTGCTGCGCCATCTGTTCGAAACGACGGTTGCACGCTGCATCGCCGAAGGGTTGGTCAGTGGCCAGCGCATGGCCGTTGACGCCAGCCTTATCGAGGCCGACGCGAACAAGCAGAACTCGACGCCCAAAGAGGAATGGGACGCGGCACGGATCGACCCGGCCGATGCGCCCCGCGCCGTGCGCGAGTATCTCGAAACGCTGGATGAGGCAGCATTCGGTGCAGCCAGCGAAGTCCAGCCCAAGTTCACCTCGCATTCCGACCCGGCCAGCCAGTGGACGGCGGCGCGCAAAGGACCGGCATTCTTCAGTTATTCCGACAACTACCTGATCGACACCGATCACGGCGTGATCGTCGATGTCGAAGCAACGCGTTCGATCCGGCAAGCCGAGGTCGGGGCGACAAAGACCATGCTGGACCGTGTGAAGGCCAGGTTCGATCTCCATCCCGAACGGCTGATCGCGGACACCGCCTACGGCACAGGGCCGATGCTGGGCTGGCTGGTCGACCGAAAGATCGCCCCGCACATTCCCGTCTTCGACAAATCTGGCCGTACCGACGGCACATGGAGCCGAGCGGACTTCGAATGGGACGCCGAGAACGATCAATACATCTGCCCCGAGGGTCAGGCACTGAAACAGTTCCGCCGGAATTATTCCGACCCGAACCGGGGGCCAACCGGCAAGGGACGCACCAAATACCGCGCCCTGAAACTGACCTGCCAGGCATGCCCGTCAAAACAGAAATGCTGCCCGAACGCTGACGCCAGATCAATCACCCGCGAGGAACACGAAGACGCCCGCCAGGTTGCCCGCGACATCGCCAAGACCAAGCAATACGACATCTCAATGAAGCTCCGGAAAAAGGTGGAGATGCTGTTTGCCCACCTCAAACGGATCCTGCGTCTTGGTCGTCTCCGATTACGCGGCCCATACGGCGCAAATGACGAATTCCTCCTCGCCGCCACCGCCCAGAACCTTCGGAAACTGGCCAAGATTTTTCCGGCACCGCAGCAAATGCGCAAAGCCTGACAAAAAAGGCGCTCGCGCGCCCTTCACCACCAAGTTTTCTGCGTCAGCAACACGGTGTTTTTCAACAGAATC
>NZ_RAPE01000015.1 GCF_003651245.1 Roseovarius spongiae | reverse complement strand
GATGATCTGTTGCGGTTCATGCTGGCGTTTGACGGCAGTGGTCAGCACCTCGTCATAGGCGGCCCTCATCCCGTAGAGCCGCAGCTTCCCCATCGCGTCGATCACGTCTGAGCGTTCCATCCTGTGTTCTCCTCAAGTTGTCATATCGGTTGCAGTCGGCAATTGGCTCGCAGGCCAGCTTCAGCGCATCTGGCGTTGTAATTGTCAGGGGCGGTGGCGGCTCGCGGCGCCGGGCCAGGATGTTCAGCACGACACTGGCGGAATGGACGTTGTGCGACAGAGCTTCCGCACAGGCCGCCTCGACCGCCTCAAGGCCATCGGTCAGCACGGCGCTCAGAATGTCGACCATCTGTCGGTCGCCGCCCGGCTGGCGTTCCAGTTTGCGCCACACGATGAGACCTTGTCCGCCATTGGTCCGAGGACAATGGTCGAATGATCGGCGCCGGCAGGGCCCATTCCTTGAAGGGTGCCCCGTTGCGAAGGGCGCCGGGTTTGCGGGCCAGGACGGGGATGTAATGCAGGGGATCGAAGATCGTTTTGTCCCGCCCGAAGGCCCGGGTATGGCTGCCGACGATCCGACCACCCTGCCAGCATTCCAGCCGGTCGGCGTAAGCTCTGATCTCCACCGGCCGCCCGACGGCGCGGGCATCGACCGAGTATCGGTTCTTGTCGAACCGCACGAGGCAGGTCTTGGACACGGAGGCAGGAACCGCGTGGAATCCATCGAACGGACCGACATAAGGAACGAGGCTCGGACGCTCTTCTTCGAACACCTCCCAAATCGTCCTATCGCGCAGCTCCGGGTGCTTGTTCGCCTTGGCATAGGCCAGGCATCGATCCTCCAGCCAGGCATTCAGCTCGGCATAGGACTTGAACTTGGGACGCGGCACGAAGAACCGGCGCCGGATCACCCCCACCTGGTTCTCGACCTGCCCCTTCTCCCAGCCGGAAGCCGGGGTGCAGGCAACAGGGTCAACCAGGTAATGCCCGCACATCTGCTGGAACCGCCGGTTATAGGCCCGATCCTTGCCAATGAAGATCGCGTCAACGGCGGTCTTCATATTGTCGTAGATGCCCCGCGCACAGGCCCCACCGAAGAAGGCGAACGCCTTGTCGTGGGCGTCGAACACCATCTCCTGCGTTTCGCGAGGATAGGCCCGGACATACGGCATTCGGCTGTGACACAGGCGAACATGGGCGACCTTGACGGTCGTGGTGACGCCATCGATCAGAACAACTTCATGGCTCCAGTCGAATTGGTAGGCTTCACCGGGATCGAAGCTCAGAGGAACATAGGCCGCGGCGGAAGCTTCCCGGGTCGCCTTCGACCAACGCGCCGCATAGCGCCGCACCGCATCATAGCTGCCGTCATAACCCCGGTTGCGCAGTTCTTCGTAAATCCGAACCAGTGTCAGCCGCTGGCGCTTGGGTTGCCGGTCATTCTCGGTCAGCATCTCATCCAGATCGGAACGCCAGGGATCGATCTTGGGCCGGGGCTGGATGGATCGGTCATAGCTGAACTCGGTGGCGCCCGACCGGACCACCTTGCGCACCGTGTTCCTCGACACCCGCAGTTCCCGGCAGATCTGTTTGATCGACTTCCCCTGGATGAAATGCGCCCGCCTGATCTTCGCAATCGTCTCCACAACCAACATCCCCAACTCGCTCCCTCAAATCCGTCGAGGAAGCTTCTGAACAGAAATATCAGGGGGGTCACTTTTGGACGCCGATTACCCCAATACAGGGGTCAATCTTGCATGCCGGTTCACA
>NZ_RAPE01000014.1 GCF_003651245.1 Roseovarius spongiae | reverse complement strand
TTCGGAAACTGGCCAAGATTTTTCCGGCACCGCAGCAAATGCGCAAAGCCTGACAAAAAAGGCGCTCGCGCGCCCTTCACCACCAAGTTTTCTGCGTCAGCAACACGGTGTTTTTCAACAGAATCGGCGGGAACCGGACTTTCGCTGCACCACAGATAATCGGCAACGATCCGCAGATAGCAGACGTAGTCATACGGAAATCCCGATACGTTCGAAGAACGCTCGATTGCGCGACTTGGCGGACTCGAGAACGTCTTTGAAAGACGAGACCTCGATAAAAATCGAATAGGACGAGTCCCACGAATAATAGGTGTTTGAACCCGCCTTTCGGTGGAAGTTCCCAAGAGCTTTCATCACCTCACGCAGCCTGGGCGTTACATCCGCGATGATGTAACACATGAACGGCGTAGTTTGTTCGATTGGGCGGATGGGTGTCCCGTCATACCTGATCGCCTCGCCAGACTTCCGCATGTCTTCAACATACTTTCGGACTTGCGTGATGGGGTTTTTATCCAACGTGTAGTTGTCAATCTTCGGGCGCTTGAACTCCACGATAGTAATAGGGGACGATTTGTCTTCATTCTCAAAGCCAAGGCCAAGGTCGAAAATTGAAACATCCGGCCTATCCTTCGGGTGGGCAGGATCGGACACCTGCTTTTCCATGCGCGTGTCAGAATTGAAATACGAGTAGAACGCCAGCCGGTCGTCAACGATCCACAAGTTGTGGTCGTCATAATCCAAATCCGAGGAAGTGGATTTCAAAGGGCAGATTATGTCGTGGAGAACGTCTTCATACTCGGATTCTTGGTCGGTATCGGGCTTGAATTTCAAGCTCTCTTCGAACACGTCGAGAACCAGCTTGCGCTTCATGACGTATTCGGCAAGCGACGATACGGACTCTTGCTTCAGCTCTGATACATACTCTCTGGCCTTCGCCTCCACATCAGGCAGCTTCTTCTCAATTGACCGCTTGAAAGCGTTCTTGCGGCGCTCATATTGTCGCAGTGACTGACGGGACATTTCTACAAAGATGTCTTCTTTCCGGTTCGTGCCGTAATGTAGGGTCTCCGCGATTTCGACGTCATTTCCTTGAATGCTCAGGAAGCGGGGGTGCTCGATGCGCAGAGCGGTGACAATGCCAGTCTGCTTCTCTCGTATCTCTGCGAGTTCTGGGGCGAGGAATTCCTTGACGCGCTCCTTCGCCTGATCGACGATGCTCTCAACTTCATCTTCCGACAACGAGAAGTCAGTTCTGGTATCGTTCACAGAGTCATCAAGGGCGGAGCTTTCGATATATCCAAGGAACGCGAATCTATTACCGATAGCCTTGAGGCCTATCACCCCGTCCATGTCGAACCGCTTAACAGCACGTCCATTCGCGCCCAAGTAAAGTGCGTTCGTGCTTCTTTCGTCGTCAGAGATTGCTTTAGGAAGCAGAAAGCAGTGACAGACGAAATCTTCGGACGCACCAGAAACCGATACATTGAACCGATAATCCTCGTCGCGTTCAACTGATTCTGAGAATGCGTCGAACAGGTCTATCTCGGCATCTACATCACAGACCGTAATTTTTGGATGACTGATGTTGATGAAGTAGCTGATAAAATGGGCCAAAAGCCGATTTGTGATCGTGCTTGCTTTCTTTGGTATGTGGAGAGCGTAGTCCCGTTTGTAGGGGGTCAATTGAACAATTGAACCTGCGGCGCTTCGATCCGCCGGAGAGAACGTCAGGTTATCCGTTGGATTGGAAATTTTGAAATAGAATGAGACTGAATGCCCGCTGGACCCATCATCATAAACGCTATTGATGCGCACCTCATCCAGCACCTTGAGCCAGACAAGGCGTCCTACGCCTTTTCCGCCAATTTTCTCTTTGGCACGTGAGTCCATTCGACGGAAAGACTGGAGGTTGCTTTCGTTGAATCCAATGCCGTTGTCAGAAACAGTGAAGCCTTCTATATCCCCAGATTCAGTGCGGTGCAGTTCGATCGAAACTTCACCCCTGCTGAGATTGTCTTTGCCAAATCTGTCTTCGACTGCGTGAATGGAGTTCATCACAGCTTCAAACAGCGGGAAAAGTGAGTTCTTGGCATTCGGAGCAAGAGATAAATTTCGAATGCGTCCTGCGGGGTCATTGTCCCAGCCTGTTTGAACTCGAACGTCCATACTATGTGCTCCAACCTGCCCTCAACGGCACTATGACTGCGTCGCTGGCTGGGCGCAATCCGCCAGTTTTCCTCGGCGCCGACCAACAGGCTCATATGCTAAACGTGCTGTCCGCCACTCTACTTCCTTCAGTGAGACTGCGGTGATGGCTCGGAGCACTTTTGTTGGCCGGGAAGCAGACCCCCGGACCCCACGAGATCGAATGGCAGCTCTGGGCCGATTCTGTTGAAAAACACCGTGTTGCTGACGCAGAAAACTTGGTGGTGAAGGGCGCGCGAGCGCCTTTTTTGTCAGGCTTTGCGCATTTGCTGCGGTGCCGGAAAAATCTTGGCCAGTTTCCGAA
>NZ_RAPE01000013.1 GCF_003651245.1 Roseovarius spongiae | reverse complement strand
CCAGTTCCCGTTCATTCTGCCCATGTCGGGCAGGTCTATCGGGTTCATTATCGATGGCATGCCTATTTTGGCGCGGACGTGAGGGTTTTCCGGACCCTCAATCGCGGTGATGGCCAACATGTCGGTCTCGAGCGCGATCCAGGTATTGCGATCCTTGCACCCGCTTGGATTCTGGACGCTTCAGTATGTCAGGGTTTCGAGCTTGGCGGACCTTTGGTGTCCACGGATGCGCTTTTCGATCTTCATTCGGTTCTCGGGCACCTCGGTTTCCGGCGAGGGTTCAAGGGTGACGACTCACCCATGGAGGCCCCGAATGACGCATCACAGATCCCCGACACCAACCCAGTTGCCACTGCCGTTGGCACCAGCGCCATTGCTGACGGAACCAGAATACCGGTCGATCGTGACGGCGCTGGCGCAAGTGCTCCTGACCGCGGCAAAATCCGATCCGGGAGGACACCGCGATGAATGACATGGCCCTCACATTTCCACCAGAGCTGCTCAAGCGTCATGCGGTGATCTACGTGCGCCAGTCGACACAGAGCCAAGTCATGACGAACCTCGAGAGCCAGCGTCGGCAATACGATCTTGTTGAGATGGCCCGCAGGTATGGATTTGCCGGGATTGATGTCATCGACGACGATCTTGGTGTATCAGCCAGTGGCTGTCAGGCCCGCCCCGGCTTCGAACGGCTTGTCGCCATGCTGTGTTCGGGGTCGGTCGGTGCGGTCTTCTGCCTGGAAGTGTCGCGCCTGGCCCGCAACGGGCGCGACTGGCATCACATGCTGGAGCTTTGCGGCCTGGTAGATGCGCGTGTCGTGGATCATGACGGCGTCTACGACCCGCGCCATCCCAATGACCGGCTGCTTCTGGGCATGAAGGGCAGCATCAGCGAGTTCGAGCTCGGCGTCCTGCGCACGCGCATGGTTGAAGCCGCAAGGGCGAAAGCGCGCCGAGGCGCACTGCGGTATACGCCGCCGATCGGCTACCTGTGGGATCGTGACGCCGGGGTGATGTTTGATCCCGATCTCCGTATCCAAGAGGTCGTCCGGCAGATCTTTTGCCGGTTCCGCGAACTTGGGAGCGCCCGGCAGGTTCTTCTGGCCATGTCGGGCGAAGGCATTCATTTCCCCAGGCCCTCCGATGGCATTCGGCTGACGAGTTTCGAATGGCAGCCCATTCGCTACCGCAACGTGATCAGCGTGTTGAAGAACATGTTTTATGCCGGGGTCTACGCCTATGGTAAAACCGGGCGGCAAGCAAAACTTCGGGACGGCCGCGCGCATGTCACCTACAAGAACCGCAAGTCTCCCGAAGACTGGGATGTTGTGATCAGGGATCACCATGTCGGCTATATTGATTGGGAGGAATATGAACGCAATCAGGCACAGCTGGCCAAGAACGCTTTCGGACGCGCCGGCGGGGTCAAATCCGGTCGCGGCGGCGGCGCGCTTCTGGCCGGCCTCCTCTGCTGTGCGAGATGCGGGCGGCGGTTGCATGTGGTCTATACAGGCCGCAATCCACGCCCTGTTTACCGCTGTGACAATCCAAATCTTCTTCTCGGACAGAAGCGCTGTATCACCTTCGGCGGGTTCCGGGCCGACAAACTCATCACTGATGCCGTTCTCGAAGTTGTGGCGCCATTTGCCATCGATGCGGCCATCGAGGCGCGCGCCATGGTGAGCCAGGCCGTGGAAGACAAGCGATCGGTTCTCGAGATGGAGCTGCAGCAGGTAAGGTACGACGCATCCCTGGCGGAACGGCGCTACGCCGCCTGTGACCCGGATAACCGCCTCATCGCGACGGAACTGGAGAAGAGATGGGAAGAGGCTCTGGGACGTGTTCGAAGTTTCGAGCAGCGCCTGGATACGGAGATCGCCGCAGTCCCGGACGTGGATGTCCCGCGCCTGGAGGGGCTTGCGCAGGATCTTGAGGCCGCGTGGACGGCACCGGCGACATCCATGCGCGACAAGCAACGATTGCTCAGGACGCTGATCGAAGACATCGTGGCGGATATCGACGACGATACAGGGGAAATCGTCTTGGTCGTCCACTGGAAAGGTGGCCGGCATACGGAATTGCGCGTCAAGAAGCCGAAGACCGGCGAACACAATGCCCGCACCAGTGAAGAGGCTCTGGGGATCATCCGCGAGATGGCAGGACGCTGGTCCGATGAGTCGATCGCTGCCTGTCTCAACCGCATGGGCATGGCAACAGGTCAGGGCAAGACCTGGAATGCAAAACGCGTTTCATCCATCCGGCGTGTAAATGACATTCACGGATACCTGTCTGCCGACAAGGACGGCCCGTGGCGCACCATGACCGAGGCGGCGGAAGAACTCGGTGTGACCAATCACGTCATCCGCAAGCTGATTAAGGACGGCATTCTGCCTGCAAGACAGGTGGTCGAGGGCGCACCATACCAAATTCGGACAACTGACTTGCATTCAGATAAGGTCAAAGACGCTCTCGCACGAAAAGGACGCCCGTGTCGCGCTGAACTCGAGGACCAGCTTTCAATGTTTCCAAGCACTTATGAAGGGGGTGCATAATGACCAACCAACG
>NZ_RAPE01000012.1 GCF_003651245.1 Roseovarius spongiae | reverse complement strand
GACCGACATGTTGGCCATCACCGCGATTGAGGGTCCGGAAAACCCTCACGTCCGCGCCAAAATAGGCATGCCATCGATAATGAACCCGATAGACCTGCCCGACATGGGCAGAATGAACGGGAACTGGCACTGAACAGAAAAAATGCGTTGTTCGCCGGTCATGACGAGGGCGGCAGGGCCTGGGGCCGCATCGCGTCGCTGATCGAGACCGCCAAGGTGAACGGCGTCGAGCCCTTAGAGGTGGTCGCAGGATTTCGGACCAGTTGCTAAGCTCTGGCGACTGATGAAGGAACGACCCCATGACGAAGCGGAAACGCTATTCGGCTGAGTTCAAGGCCAAGGTTGCGCTTGAGGCCATCCGTGAAGAATTGACGACAGCCGAACTGGCCAAGAAGTACGGCGTCCATCCCACGATGATAAATGGTTGGAAGAAAGCGGCGATCGAGAACATGGCGACGGCGTTTAGCCGGAAGGTCGAGGAGACACCGCCGATTTCACAAAAGGACGTGGAAAAGCTGCACGCCAAGATCGGCCAGCTGGTAGTGGAGCGCGATTTTTTGTCGGACGCCTCCAGCCTTATCCTCGGGCCTGGAGGCAAAAAGCGGTGAAACAGAATCATCCCGAACTCAGCGTCCGGCGGCAGTGCAGCTTGCTGTCTCTGGCGCGCTCGACGCTGTACTATCAGCCGCGCGGCGAAAGCGCCGAGAACCTGGCGTTCATGGAGATCATCGACAAGCAGTTCCTCGAAACGCCTTGGTATGGCTCGCGGCAGATGGCCCGCCATATGCAGCGGAAAGGGCACAAATGCGGGCGCCACCGTGTGCGGCGACTGATGAGGCTCATGCGCCTGGTGCCGATCTATCAGGAGCCGAAGACCAGCAAGAAGCACCCGGATCACAAGATCTATCCCTATTTGCTCAGGGGCCTGGCGATCACCCGCCCCAATCAGGTCTGGTGTACCGACATCACCTACATCCCCATGCGGCGCGGTTTTCTCTATCTCGTGGCAATCATGGACTGGCATAGCCGAAAGGTGCTGAGCTGGCGACTGTCGAACACGATGGACGCCGGGTTCTGCATCGAGGCTTTGAAGGAAGCGCTGGCCAGATACGGCCCGCCGGAGATTTTCAACTCCGATCAGGGCTCGCAATTTACCAGCACCGATTTCACCGACGTGCTGCGCGACGCCAAGGTGAAGATCTCGATGGACGGGCGTGGACGCTGGATCGACAACCGCATGATTGAACGGCTCTGGCGGTCTCTGAAATACGAATGCGTCTACCTCAATGCCTTCGAAACCGGCTCGGAGACCCGCAACGGGATCGGTGCCTGGATCACCTACTACAACGAAAAACGCCCGCACTCATCGCATGGCTTGCTGACGCCGGCCGAGGCCTATGATACCCGGAACCAATACCTGAACGCCGCCGCCTAAAATGAAACCAATGCTATAGCTTAGCCCGGCGGAAAACTGGTCGAAAAAGCAGGACCACCTCTGTCGAGCCCTTCGCCTATCTCAAATCCACGCTCGAAGCCATCGCCGCCGGCCATCCCCAGAACCGCATCGACGACCTGCTGCCTTGGAACTTCCAGCCGTCAAGCTGAAATCGACGTGCTATCCAGCCGCCGCTTACATTTGTTCTGATTGAAACAAGACCACTGTTGGATGAAGGCGCCCTTCTCGGCACCTTCTACATATGTGGCTGGGTGTTCTTTGGATTGACCATCTTTGCGCTGGTAGCGTCAACGGTTGCTATGGCTACCTATCACAGGCCTCCTGCGTGGACTTGGGGGAACTGAAAAAGCGCGACTTGTCAGGGAGATGCCTCGATGGAATCTGATTTCAGCTCTGGCATGTGCTCGGCGATCATGGCGCGAGTAAGCTGTTCGCCCCGCATGCTGAGCTTCTCAATCCACTCCTCTGGCATCGCCGCAAAGTCGGTCGGGTATCCATGTGCCTCCTCCCGAGAAACGAGATCGGGCGGCGCACAGGCAAGACGCGAGTCATCCTGACCGAGGAACGGCATCAGGAAACCGTTGATCCGTCCTGCCGCCTTCAAATCGAACAGACGCTTTATGCCGGCGTTCTGCGCACGATCGAAGACGCAGGCAAAGGTGCTTGTCAGCCGCGCTATGAAGAATTGGCTGGGAGGGTCGAAACGCAGGCCATAGCCGGCACGACAGCAGATGATTGTGTCCACACCGGAGACGTTGAGGCTGACCGACGCGTCACGGTCGGGCCAAAGCGGTGCAAGGCCGAGATTATCGTAAGCCCCTCCGTCAGTGAGTGTCACGTGTTCCTCACGCCGAGATCCGTCTGGCTTGTTAAACGCGAGACGCTCGTCAAGCGCGGGCAACAGCAGCGGATATGCCGCAGAAGCCGTAACTGCATGAGCAAGCGTGGCCTCGGACCCGGCCAGCTCACCAAGGCGCCAAGATCCCGACTTTTCGCGCGAGAAGTAGAACGCGGAGCCGGTGCGCAGGTCGGCGGCATTGATAATCAGCAAAGGGCGCCTGGCAGGCAGGTCGCAAAGTTTTTGACCATGAAAGACGTCTTCATCGAACACCCGCCGCAGGATCGTCGTCCGGCTCGCGAAACGGGGTAGCGGTGCCCGCAGATTTTCGAGGCTCCAGTTCTTTCTTGCCGCAGGTGGCAGCAGCCTTGCGATCAGTCGTGGCCCAGCCGCGACCGCCACGATCGCGAGGTTGATCGCGCCCAGCAGCACAGCGCAATATGCCGCGCGAAGACCTTCTGTGGTCGTGATCGTCTTGCGCAAAGCCGGACGAACCAGTCCGCGCGCAAGAAGAGCACGCACCTTTGTCTCGAAAGCCGGGAACGGCTCGTCCTTGGCGGCGTAAAGGGCACCGATGACGCTGCCACCGGACACGGTGGAGACAACCTTCACCTGATCGAGAATTCCGAGATCGTGCAGCGCTCGCAGGCATCCGAGATGAAACGCAATGGCACGTGATCCGCCACCGGACAGTGAGAGGCCAATGACTGGTTCGCTCATTGGCCTGTTTCCGCTGCGGGCAAGGTTCGAACATCCTCTTGGCGCACGAAGACGACAGCGAGTTCGTTCTCGCCGGCGATCAGCATCAAGCCGGGCAAAGTGTCCATGTCAAAAATCGAAGCGAGCCAGTTGATCTGGACAAGATCGGTGACGCTCGGCATTACTCCGGCACGGAGCGGGTGCGAGTGCCACTCACCAACATATCTCATCTGCCCCTGCGTCTCGGTCATCACATGGTCAATCGTCTCCTGAACACCGTCGGTTCCGCGGGTGAACCCGCCCGGTGACGCAACGCTGTCAGTGGGTGCTGGAGCGGCACCGGCCAAGTGAATTCGCCGGGCCGGGATATCGACCACGCCGAACATGATGCCGCCAGTCTCGTTTGGCAGCCGCTCTTCCCGCATCGTCGCGACGCGCCCGCGAAGGCCGTCATCGAGGGCGACTTGCCAGCCGTCAACATCGAACCGCCGCACAGCCTCCGCGGGATAGGAGAAGCTGCGCACCGCACCGCCCTCACCGAGCGACCAGATGCGGACAATACCCTCATCGGCATCGGCTGCTTGGCCGAGCCCTTCTGCGACGAGGCCGCTGAGCGCCATAACGCGTGATTCCGGGATCAGGTTTGTGATGGCCCTGCAGGCGCCGGTGTAGGCGACTGTGCGTGCCGGCGTCGCCAGGTGACCGGCGAGGGCCTCCTCGTTAACGACATGGCCAAGATACTGGGCTTCGAGATCGCGCAGCGTCACACTGCGATCCTTAGGTTCTGCGAGGAGCACGGCGGCATCACCCGCCGGACTATAGAAGATGCTGATCCGTCGGGCCTCCGCTGGATGGTCGGAGAGGTACCGCTCCGCCAGCAAGGAAGCGGATGCGTCAATGATGAGGTCGGCGTCTTCGAGCACTCGGTCGGCGTCTTCATTTCGGTCCCCATCAGAGCCGACACGGGCGGTGATGGCTGCTGCGATAGAGCTCTCGTCGTCGAGGATGCTGGCAAGCGCGCCGGCGAGGATATCGGACTTGCGCTCCGTGACATTGCCAGCGAACGCAATATGCCGGGCAAGGTTGTGCGGCAGCAAGACGTCATCGTCGATCACAGTCCAGCGGAAACGCCCCTCTCGAGCAAGACACGGTGCGACATGCGCGCCAATTGCACCACCGCCGACGATCACCGCGCGGCGATCATCCTCGACCGCACGGCCAGCAATCTGCGTCGCCAGGGCACGGTCAAAGGTCGCATGGACTTCGACGGGAAGCATCGCCAGCCCGCCGAGCTCAGCCTCATCAATCGAACCGCCAACTAGCGCGCTCACATAGCCTGCGGCGCCACCCTGGTCTTTGCTCGCCGTCTTGTGGGCAACTCCAAGCGCAACCGCGATGTCGCCGACCTTCTTGGCGGTCACGAAGGCCCGCAGATCGGTCCCCTGCTGTGCACCGTCAGGAGCAGTGATTGGCATCTCGACGATTACCGCAAGACAAGAGTTTATCCGCGCGGCGTTGGTTTTGGCATCATCCAGCCAGGCGCCAAAGCGCGTGCGAAGGTCGGCGAAAAGGTCGATCCCACGCGCTGCAAGCATGTCAGCTAAACTAGCGAGGTTCCCCGGGGCAAAAGACAATCGAACCATTTGTTCGGGAGGCACTCTGAAGGCGGCGACCGTTAGCGGCAATGCTTTGACCACGCCGCTCAGATCGGAACGTGGGATCACGCGCATCAATGTGCCGGTGTCGTCCGGGATAGCGATGAGGTCATGTTTGCTGGCATCCTCGATCAATGCGCGGGACATGATCAGGCTGTATCCCGTCCCGAACATCTGAGGATCGACTGGCTGGCGGGCATCGTGCAGGTTTCCTTCGGCGGCGCGTCGGAACCAGGAGAGGATGCGGTGAACGAGTTCGGCCGGCGTCCATGTGAGGCGCGCCTCGGCCCAACTACGATCGTCGATGCAGATCGCGCGCGGCGCGCCTTCTGCGGTGAGATTCTGATGCGCGGTGTCTGGAAAGTCGCTACGCAGCACATAGACGAAGGGCATGGTGTCACCTTCGCCAAAGCGGATCCCGAGCCGCTCAGTGCGTTTGATCGGGATTACGCTCTGCTGGGGCCTGCCGGTCCTGAAGGTCAGTTCGACCAATTCGCCGGCCGCCCCCTGGCGCAACTCGGTGACGGTAGCAACATCCGCGGCGTGACGATCCACAAACCGCGCGAACGAAACCGCGGCCGGGAACGTCAGGTCCCCGGCCGCTATCACCTCTCCGTACGATGCAGACAGCCAGGCTTCGATGTCCATTACCCAGCCCTGGGCGACGCCGCGGCGGCGGTACCGGCCACCATCGGTGCGGAAAGGACGAGCGCGAAACCGAACGCTGTGATCTTGTAGGCAAAGGGTTTCGGGCTGCTCTTCGACGGGTATTCCATCGTAACAATGAACTCGCCGTCATGTGCACCCGTGATCCGGCGGTGGTAATTCGCTGCCTGCCGGTGCGGCGGCTGGACGTCGTTGTCTGCCTTCGAGGCTTTCGCCGGGATAGGCCAGGATGGCGAGACGATATCGCTCCCCGGTTGGCGCTGGTTCTCGAACAGCCATTTGACGTCAGGATCAGGAACCGTTTCGTCGGTGCCGCGCTCCAGCCCCAACGACTTGTAGGAGCAGTGATGCGGAAGCTTCATCAGGTCCCAAGCAAGCCGGTCCTCGTTGCCGTGTTTGCGGGTGACCTGAACGATCGCCGAGAGCGTCTCGTAATTGACGTCCGAGGCGAGAAGTAACCGAGTTTTGCGGTCGCCTTCGATGAAGGTCGCCTGCATCACGATTGAGTCTTCGTTGCGGTCCACAACGGTGTTTTCGTCCTGCCGCCACCCGAACGGACAGTGCACGAAGAATTCGACCCGTTCTGGGCCCGTCAGCGCATAGCCGGGGATGAGCTTGCCGGCATCGACGATCAGATGTTTGCGACTTTTGAAGTCGATACCTTCTGCGTCCATCCAAGCTTTCAGGCGCTCAGGCCTCGAGAACACCCGAATTCCCTTACCTTGGCGCAGGCGGTGGCGCGCCTCGGCGCGGACTATTCGCGCATCATCCTTAAGGTTATCCTCAAGGATCGCTGCGGCGGGCACCCAGAGTTCCTTGATCTTGATCCGATCCTTGCCTTGGTAGCATGCCGCGTGGTCGAGCCAGAAAAACTCGCCGAACCCCTTACAGTGGTCAGTATCGGTGTGCGTGATGCATACGGCGTCGAAATAGTCGCACCCAGCCTTGTCGAGATCACGCCGAAGCGTCTCGGGCAGGTCGCAGCGCTGGTCATCATCATCGTCCTTGTCGCGCATCGCCGCGTAGTCGATGAGAATCTTGCGCCCGTCAGCGAGGTCGAGCCTCGCGGTGTCGGCATTGCCGAGCGGGAAAAAGTTTGCGTGTGCCTGCATGTCCACTGTCCTCTCGTTACGTTGCCCAATCAGATTTAGCCTCCTCCGAGCACTCAAATGCGACGTCGCGTTCGAGCGTTACCCGTTTGTAGGCCATCGCAATCTCCAAATGTCTTGGGCGTTGCTGTGTGCGGAGCCGGAGTGCCCCACGTCCCGACTCCATCTATCCTCGAGCAACCAGATATGTCAAACTATAAACACTCTTTGTGTTTGTTTCATAAACATCTATGTTTGCCATCTTGACATCTACTGCGTTTGTAGCTAACAAGAAATCATGAGTGGCCGGCAAATCTACCGAAATTTAGGCATTCGAATTAAGGGCTTGAGGGGAAGCCTCGGCCTTACGCAGGACCAGCTTGCCAAACAGGTTGGGATTTCACGCGCCTCGCTTGCAAATATCGAGCGTGGGAAACAGCAAGTGCTCGTCCATCATCTTTTTGCGCTTGCAGAAGCCCTGCAGCTCGAATCGCCATCGGATCTTCTTCTGGCGCCACAGGCCGGATCAGGCAGGCACAGAACACATAATGACCTACCATTGGCAGAGGAGGGGCTGACCGATAAACAACGCCAGGAAGTACTCCGTCTTATGGGTGGAGTCCTTGAGAATGACGATCATGGGAACCCTGGAGAAAACTCCAGAAGGGAGGACCAATGAACCACCAAACCAAGAGTAAGATACGGAGAAAAGCGCTCAGTTTGTTGGAAGCGCAAGGCATCTCGTCGGCGCCGGTGCCAGTCGAGCGGATCGCCAAGGCACTCGGCGCAAACCTTCGCTTTTCTCCGCTCGATGACGAGCTGTCGGGGATGGTGTACGTGAAGGATGGCACCCCGATCGTCGGCGTCAATGCCTTGCATCACCCGAACCGCCAGCGGTTTACGATCGCGCACGAGCTTGGCCATTTGCAGCTTCACCGTACCGAGATCACTAAGGAAATCCACGTCGACAAGGGTTTCCCGATGCTGATGCGTAACACCGTCTCGGCGGAAGGCGTCAACGAGATGGAGATCGAGGCCAATCTGTTTGCGGCCGAGCTTCTGATGCCAGAGTCCTTTCTTGCCGCCTCGCTCGACGGCGAACCGTTCGACATTGATGACGAAGGTGCCGTCAGCACCCTAGCCAAACAGTACAAGGTCAGCGCATCGGCGATGCGCTTCCGACTTGGAAACCTGTTCGCCTAAGCAGATGCGGGAGGATCTCGATGAGCTTCGTCTTCTATGACACAGAGACCACGGGGACCCACACCGCCTTCGACCAGATTTTGCAGTTCGGTGCGATTAGGACCGACCACGAACTCAATGAATTGGATCGCTTCGAAATCCGTTGTCAGATCCTGCCCTATGTCGTTCCGGCTCCTGGTGCGATGCGCGTTACAGGTGTTACCGCCGAGCAGCTCATCGATCCATCCTTGCCAACACACTATCAGATGGTGCGAGCGATCGCAGGCAAGCTGACGGAATGGTCGCCGGCGATCTTTATCGGGCACAATTCATTCGGCTTTGACGAGCACCTGCTGCGACAGGCGCTCTACAAGACGCTGCATGCGCCTTACTTGACGAACACCAACGGCAACTGCCGCAACGACAGCCTGCGGATGATTCAGGCAGTTGCGCGCTTTGCGCCAGATGCATTGAACATTCCCGTCGACGATCGTGGCAAACCGGTCTTCAAACTTGACCGTTTGGCACCGACGAACGGGTTCGATCATAGCGCGGCCCACGACGCGATGGCGGATGTGGAGGCAACAATCCACATGTGCCGACTCATCGCCGAGCGCGAGCCGGAGCAGTGGTCGGGCTTCGTACGCTTTGCGCAGAAAGCCGCGGTCACCGACTTCGCACTCGATGAGGAAGTGTTCGTCTTGACCGATTTCTACTACACACGGCCCTATTCCTGGGTGGTAGCGGCGATCGGCACCAATCCCGACAACGGCTCGGAGATGTTTGTCCTCGATCTCTCCAACAATCCAGATGACCTCGCGGCGCTAAGCGATGAGGACCTCGCGGGCGTGTTGGCGCAAAGCCCCAAGCCGCTGCGGAGCATGCGCACTAATGCCGCTCCGATTGTTTTGCCCTATGAGGATGCTCCCGAGCAAATCCGTGAAGTCTATCCGGCGCTCGATGAACTCAAGCGCCGGGCCGCGCGTGTCAAGGGTGATGCGGCGCTGAGTGAGCGACTGATCGCGGGTCTTCTTGCGTCCCGGGAGGAGCGGGAACCGTCAGAGCATGTCGAGGAGCAAATCTACGACGGTTTCGCCAGCAATGCAGACAATGACCTCATGGAACGCTTTCACAGCTTGGAATGGTCACAGCGCGTGTCCTTGATTGGCCAGCTTGCAGATGCACGGCTGCGTACACTCGGGCAGCGTTTGCTATATTGCGAAGCTCCAGAACTGATGAACGGCGACGAACGGCACGACTATGAGAAGGCGATTGCGCGTCGCTTGATGTCGGTAGACGAAACGACGCCGTGGCTGACCTATCCAAGGGCGCTCGCTGAAGTGGATGAACTGATTTCTGAAGCATCCGGCGACGAGATCAATCTGTTGACAATGCATCGCGATTTTCTTCGGGAGCGGACTGCGCAGGCATCCGCGCTGCTTTAGTCGATCGTGGACAAGATTCCTCCGAATCTCAGTTGGAAGACAGACTGTCGCTGTACCGTCGATTGTTGGATTCAACAGGTACAATCCATCTCATAGGCAGTCCCATCCAAACCATTCATCAGGATTGGTACCAAACGCTACTTAACGCGGATTACTGCAGTGTTTCTGGGGGTCTTTAGACATCTCTGAACCGCACCGTGCGAAGTCGCCTCTTAAAGCGTTTGCGAATTTTACCCAGTCCCTTGGCTTCATGATCTTGCCCGCGACGTGGACATGGATGTCTCGATTTCCACCTTGGATCCAAAGCAAGTTCGATCCAGCTTTTATCAAGTAATCCCAATGGATCAAGTTGGTAACCGCCCGGTTACAACCGCAGGTCTTTTTCCTTGACGCGGGCAATGATGTCTTGGTCCGAGACGAAGTCTTCGAGGAACCTATTCCAGTCCTGCGAGGAGCGCCTTGCGTCGGCGAGCATGTCT
>NZ_RAPE01000011.1 GCF_003651245.1 Roseovarius spongiae | reverse complement strand
AGAACTCGTAAAATAACGCCACTTGCGCCTCTTGCTTCGGTCCCAGCATCGCAGATCCCCCCGCTTCACTACCAAAAGTGAATCAGCGAACAGGCCCCAAATCAACAAGAGTTTTTCAACAAAATACTCGGGTCGGCCAGTCTGGCGATCCGTAGGTCTCTAGTGCCGGCACAAAAGTCCGAAGGTTAACGCCTGCCCAGTCTGCTCAACCGCGCAAGTTGCGCCAGCATGCGAGTGCCGGTTCCGGAGGACGGGCTGGCAGGGGCTGGCGTTAATCCTCCAGCAGAATTCGGCCGGGTTGGAAGTGATTGAACGCCGAACAACTGCCGTGCGCGGAGCGCGGCATATTCTGCTCCGGTAGCACCCCCGATGGCGTATCGGTTGTAAACCTGCCGACTGCCGGCGAGACCCCGGGCGAATGCATAGCTGCCGCCAAACCCTGCCGAGAGCGCCGGCATCATGATGTTCCCGGAGACTGCCCGGACGATGAACGGCGTAGCGAAAAGGAAACCCTTGGCCATGAGGACCATCATGAAGAACGGGATAAGGGCTCCGATGTTCGATGCGCCCTCGGGATCTTCAAGCTCAGCGAGAAGCGCGCGCGAGACTCCTGTGATGGTTGCGAACACGCCCGCGACCACGATGGGGTACATGGCGAACGAGATGAGCGCCGACAGCCATCGCGCGAAATAGTCCTTTGTGACCTCGAAGAGCGTAAGAAAAATCATCACCGGCGCCATGCCGATCAAAAGCGCAATCATCAACCGTGACGCGACGACGATGAAAGCGGCGAGCCCGCCGAGGATCGACAACATCAAGACTCCAAGCGTGTCGAGCAGCGCGCCCGCCATCCAATTGAGTTCGGAACCGGCTGCGTTCAGATAATCTCCTAACGATGCGATAAGCTGGTCAAACTCTTCGGCGAATGTCCCCGACGGCCCAGGAGTACCGCCACCGACAGACGCGACAAGCGACCCCGCAATACTGTCGATCCCGCTCAGAATTGCCGCTGACAGCGCGTTGAATTGCACCCAATTGGTCGCAAATATCCCTATCAGCCCCACCTTCACCGCGAGCCAGAATGCAGTTCGGCCATCCATGGCGCGGTATTGATAGATCATGTTGATGAAGACGAGTGCAACAACAAGCGTCGTTCCGAGAACGAGCAACGTTCCCACTGTCGCAGCCACCGCGCCGAACTGGGTCTCAGCGGCCGTATCGAGATAGCCTTCTGCCGTTTCCACAAAATAGGTGACGACACTCATGTCCTGTTCCTAGCTCACCAGTTCCCGGCCTCTTCGCAGATCGGCATCGCCTCTATGCGAAATTCGTTGGCAAGACGTCGGTAGTCCGAGGTTGCCTCGACCACGTCCCAGTATTCAGCGGTGCCGTAGCGATCGAAGAAGATGGTCTCCGCCGCCTTCCATGAAGGGTAGCGGATGGGGCAGGCACAGTCTTGGCGGCGATGATTCGTTGCATGCTCTGCGCTCGATAAATCTGCTGCACCAGGAGCCTCTTGTAGGAATTGCGCACATCAATATCCTGCATCCAAACAGGTTCGGCCGGTTGCTCCGGGCAGACATCAGTCTGGTTTTCGAGTGTTGGGATCAGGTTGCGTTCCGCGTATACGAGGGTCGCCGCGCCGAACATAATTATGGTGGCGAACAAGCCGGCGCGTTTCATTTTGAAGCCTCCGTCTGCCGGGCACCAATTTCACGCTTCAAGAAGGTGGTGTAGCCGTTGTCCCCAGCTTCGGCTGAGATCACCTCCCACCCATTTGCCCCGTGCTCGTTGAGGATGCTCCGCATCTTATCGTAGTCTCCGCGTTTCTTCACTTCAAAGAACAGGATGTCGTATTCAAACTGCGTCACGGGAATTGCCTCCACTGAGTTCGTTGCCTGGCAGATAAAACTCGGTGATCCCGCGCGCGCCGCCCTCACGCCCGGCCTGGATGATCACGTCGATTGAACTTTCAATGTATTGGATCATGTCCTGGTAGGTCATTGGAATCTCCGTCTTGAGGGCGGCGATGGCGAGGCGCTGGACTGCGAGTTGGGGGGTTTCGGCATGCAGCGTGGTCATCGAGCCTCCGTGTCCTGTATTGATCGCCTCGAGGAAGGTCATGGCCTCCTTGCCGCGGACCTCGCCGAGGATGATGCGGTCCGGGCGCATCCGAAGAGTGGCTGTCAGGAGTACGTCAGCGGTTTGGAACGTGGCATCGCGGTTTGCGATGAGCGTCACGGCGTTCGGTTGTGTTGGCAGCAATTCCGCCGCCTCTTCGATCGTGACGATCCGCTCATCGTCGCCGACGTAGGAGAGGATCTTGCGGGCCGCGACGGTCTTGCCGGTCGAGGTGCCGCCGGAGACGATCATGTTGAGCTTGTTTTCGACGCAGAAGCGCAGGGCGTCGGTGATGACCCCTGAAGTCACGACCTCCCGCAGCGCACGGTTCTTCTCCTCGCGCAGTTCCTCCAGCTTACGCTCTTCGCCGTAAAGATAGCGCAACTCGATCTCGTCGAGCGGCAGGCTTGAGAAGAAGCGCAGGCTGATCGACATGCCGTCAAGTACGGCTGGCGGCGTGATGACCTGCGCACGGATCGACCGGTCCCGATAGGTGATCGAGACCGAGACGATGGGCTTGTCCTTGCTCATCGTCGTGTTGGCGCTGGAGGCGATCTGGTTGCCGAGGTCTTTCACTTCGGTGACTGTCAGGCGCTGCCCCAAAGTCCGCATGAAGTGATCGCCCTGGAACTCGCCCCAGCAGGAGCCGTCGGGATTGATGCAGATCTCGATCACGTCTTCGCGGGCGGCGTCCTTCAGCTTGTCGAGCGAGGCCTGGAGATAGCTCAGCGTCATGGCTTAGAAGATCTCCAGATCGCGATCGACCATGACGGTCACGCGCGCGCCCTGGTCGACATAGATGACGGGGCCAATCGAAAGGTATTCGCCGATCACGCTATCCGTGGCGTCGGCCAGATCGTCGCCAACGTCTTCTAGGACATCTGCGGTCGCGTCGTCATTCACTTCCGATGCCGCCACACTTGGTGCGGCAGAGATGATCGAGATCAGCGCCGCGGACCCGAAACGCGCGCCAAACCGCGTGTCGACGAAGCCGGTGACGCCGGAGCGACCGAGTTCATCGCCACCGAAGGAACTGATCCGGATCGTCTGATCGGTCGGCAGGATGATCCGGTCCCAGGCAATGGTGACCCGGCGCTGCGCGATTTCGATGCCGGAGCGATAGCGCCCGATCAGGCGCGAGCCCCTTGGGATCAACAGCCGTGTGCCGTCATAGCTGAAGACATCCTCGGAAATGATCGCGCGGGTCTGGCCGGGCAGGGAGCTGTCGAGGGCGGTTTCCATGACGGCCTGGATCATCGTGCCCTGTATGACGGTGTTCGAAGGATTGGCGATGACTTGCGCCTGGGTAACTTGGCTTGGAAGCGCGCCGTTCAGCACGAATTCCGTCACCTCACTGAGCCTGCGTCCGGTAAGTTCGGTCTCGCCCGCGTTTGCGCCTCCCGTACCACCGAAGGCGATGACCGGCGACGTGATCCGACGTTCCTGAAACGCGCGTTCCTCCTCCGCGCGCCGCTGGAGTTCCGCCAGACGACGCGCCTCTTCCTCGCGGGCGAGCCTTTCCGCCTCTCTGGCGCGCAATTCATCCTCGCTCGGCCCAAGCGGCGCAGGTGTTGGCGTGTTGGCTTCCAGTTGGGCCAGTTCGAGATCCATCCGCAGTTGCTGTAGTTCCCGGTCGCGGGCGGCAAGCTCGTCGCGGAACTGTTCCTGTGCGTCTTGCGAGGCTGTCTGCAGGGCGGCGATCTGGGCGGTGAGCGCATCGATCGCCTCGGCTGCGGCGGTATCCTCCTCGACAACCGGTTCCGGTGCGTTCCGTAGTTCCTCGATCTGCGCTTGCAGCGCTTCGAGTTGAGTAAGCAGGTCGGCATTTGGCTCGGCAGGGTCCGGTTCGACGAGGACAATTTCGGGGTCTGGGGGAGGGGGTGGCACGAAGGGTTCGATCTCGCCGAACCCGTCGCCTTCGGCCTGGAACTCATCCGGGGTGGCCGTCGGGAGTGCGATTTCCTCTTCGGGCTGCGAGAGAAAATAGAGTACGGCACTGCCGACAAGGATCAGCGCAACGATCAGGAGCGCGAGGAGCGGCGAGCGTCGCTTCGGGGGGACACCTCGGCGCGGGCCGCCCTGTTCGAGTGCGGCCAGACGCTTTTCGAGATCGGCACCGTTGCTCATGACGACACCCCCGCTGGTGGCGTTGCTTCGATGCAGACGACCTGATCGCCAAGCCGGAGCACCCATTGGCCATTGACGCCGGAGACGCGAACCACGCCGTCGTCCACGGCTCCCGTGTTGACAGTCCGCTCGCGCCCGTTCGCATAGCGGAAGATGGCGGGGACCGGCGCATTGCGCGGGAAAGCGAAATAGGTGAACGTCCCATCGTCCCAGACCCGCGTCGGGGTGAACTCGGTCCGCGCGCTGGCCCCGTAATTGTGGTTCGGCGCGGCCCGCGCGATCGCATTCGCCGCCCGGCGGTTGTCCTCGGGGTAGCGGAACTGGACGACATAGAAGGTGGGACTCGAGACCTCTTCGACGTTGAAATAGTAGCTGCGACGGTTGGTGTAGACCGTCACGTTGGTGTGGACGCCGCGGGCGAGGGGTTTGATCGCGAAGGCGCGACCACCCGGCACGCCGTCGATCTCGAAGCCCTCGGTGTCGCCCGCGATGATCGAACGGATGCTCTCGCCTTCACCAAACTCGATCGTCGTGACATGGGTGAGCGAGACGTTGAGCCGAAAGACCTGGCCATCCTGATAGGTGGCGATCCGGACGCGCCGGTCATTCGACCCGCTGCGGGGGATCGCCTCGGCCATCGCAAGGGCGGGTACCAAGCCAAAGATAACTAAAAGAAGGCATAGAAAACGCTGATGCAAATTCAGTTCTCCAATCTGTCCGAACGGATCGCATATTCGACGACGGTGAAGCCGAAGGGGTTGGTCCAGACCTGATCGATTGAGCGGCTTTCTTCCGGGCGGAACTCGAAGAGCAGCGTGGCGGTAAAGAGACCCGCCTGAACCCCGTTGATCGAGGTCAGGCGTTTTCTGAGACGCACGGTTGCCCGGCTGTTGCTGATCAGGTTGATGCTGAGGATCTCGACATCGAGACGGGCGTTCGGCCCATAAACGGTCGGCGGATAGTCCGCGTTGGCGGAATTCCAGATCCGGCGCAGCGAGGCCTGTGCCGCCCCGTCCGAGCGCCTGAGCACGCCGCGGATACGGACATCATTGTCGAGTTGGTTGTAGACCTCGCGGTCAGTCACATAGCGGAAGACCTCCGCTTCGATGATCGCACGGTTCTCGGTGACGGTGGTGGCCCCGACAGAGGCTTCGGGCAGCGCGAAGCCGGTCGCCGGATCGTAGGGTACGACGACGGGTGGCGGATCGACGTCGAGGATCGCAACGGCGGCGGCGCTTAGGCATCCAACTATGCCAAAGATCAGGCCGAACAACCCGAGGCGCTGCCAGAGCCGTTCCCGGCGCAGCGCACCGTAGACGAGTTCCTCTTCAATGATTTGGGCTTCAGAATCCAAGTCCGGGTATCCTTAGTCTGCCCGAAGTTCAGGGAGGGTGAACTCCATGAAGCGCTGCTCTTCGGCGATCGTGGCCGCATCGATCACCCCTCCGGTGCCGTCGCCAACCGTCTGCACCGCTTCGAGCTGCCACATGGCGACGAGCGCGATGGCGAGCTCGGCCGTGACGCGCGTATTGAGATCGACGCTTTCCTTCAGCTCATCCATGTCGTCGATGAGGCCGACCAGCCGATCGACCCGCTCCAGCGACTGACCGGCATCGTCGTAGCTGTTCTGGGCCGCGGCTGAGACGAGTGCCCCGGTTGTGGCCTGGGTCGCCACCCGTTCCGCTCCGGGATTGCCGCTGCGAGCCATCTCGCTCAGGGTATCTTCGTCGAACCCGAGATCGGCCAGAACCCGGTCCATCTGGGTTTCGATCTCGCTGGCGCCCGATCCGCTGAGCCCGGAGAAGTCGCCGGTCCTGATCGCGCGGATCGTGGCCTGGATGTCACCGAATTCCTGGTCGAGAAGACCGTTCAGTTCCTCTTCCATCTCGGTCCGAATGATTTCGGGGAGTTCGGCGAGACGCGTCAACGCCTCATAGGTCCGTTGCATCTCCGCGAGCTGGTCGGTGAGCGTGGTCAATTGCGCGCGGAGTTGAGTGAGCTGCTCGTTCTGCAGGATCTCGTCCTCGATCATCTGCCGCAGCTGCTGGATGTTCTGGGCGATGTTTTGCGTGTCGACAACCGGGACACCCTGTGCCTGTGCCGTGTCGGAGACAAACGTGCCACCGAGAGCGATCGCACCGACCAGCGCGGTCGTGCGCAAGAAATTCGGGAGATAGTGCGGGCTGGGCATCAATCCAAATCCTCCAATGTAAATTCCATGAACTCGCTTTCTGCCATCCGCGCGGCGGCCTGGGCGAGTTGGGCGGCGGAGAGCGGCTGCGTCTGTGCGGCTTTGAGACGAATCCGCGCCGCAATGAGCCGGACGAGCTCGGCGCGGGCATAGGTGTTGAGCGCCATGCTCTCCTGGATGTCTTGCGTTCCGCCGATCCTGACGACGATGTCCTGGATGCGCAGCGCCGCTTGCCGGATCGCAGCGGGCGAGTTGCTGCCATAGAAGGCGGCGCCAAAGCCCGTCAGGGAGAGGTTGGAATTGGCCAGGAGTGCCGGGTCGATCGTGCCGAGCGCTTCGATACCACCAATGCGTGTCAGGTAGAGATTGTAGCGCTCGGGAATGACCTGGACGTAGTGTTGGGTCTCGGCGAAGGGCGGCACGCCGCCATATTCAAAGACGCGGCCGGGTCCGGCATTATAGGCTGCGAGCGCGTTGATGATGTTGCCGTCGAAGGTGTTGAGCTGTGTCGCGAGATAGCGCGCGCCGCCTTCGACCTGGAGATAGGGGCTGTCGTAATACTCCGGGTTGATGCCGAGATCGCTGGCGGTGCCAGGCATGATCTGGGTGAGACCGAAGGCCCCGACGGGCGAGCGCGCCCCGATGGAAAACCGGCTTTCCTGCCAGATCAGCGCCTGCAGGAGGGCGCGCCACTGCACGACCGACAGACCCGCGCGACCGATCCCGGGCCGCCCATGCGTGGCCCGGGCGACCCGGATGATCAGCTGCTCGATGTTCTCCGCCGCGTCTTCGAACATCTGCGCACCGCCGGGATTGGGATCGATGTCGCCCGAGCCATAGACCGCTTCGACGGCCCGTTCCGCGTCGCCGCTGCCGGCTTCAAGACCTGAGACCATGCCCGGCAGGCCCTGACCGCCGAAGCTGGTCTGCGCGTCAAGGATGTTGCGCAGCACGGCGAGCTGTTCCTGTTCGATCTCGGTGAGGAGCTCTTCGACCGTCAACGTCTCGCGCTGGACGGCCAGATCGGCTTCGCGGTCGCCGGTCTCGACGATATCGCGTACCGTCAGGCCGTTGTCGTTGACCGGGACGCCTTGTGCAAAGCCGGTCACAGGCAGCAGAAAAGCTATAAGGATATGAGCGAGCCTATACTTCAATGCCGCCCTCCGGCGTTCCAATAGGTGTGAAGATACAGTCTGGCTCAACGGAGGCTACCGAAGCACGGAAGGCAAAACAGTTGGCTTCCGGCTCCTGATACTGCGCGCAGGACGCCAGTGCGCCGAGCGCGGCAAAGAGGACAATAATGCGGGTCATGAGAGTCTCCAGAAGTCGGGGCGGGTGCGATAATCGGCGCCGACCAGCGCCTCGCCCTTTTCCATGCCACCGAGGATGGTCAGATAGGGGCCGAGTGCTGAGAGATCGGCATCCACGACCACCGAGCCGGTATCGTCACGGATCAGCGCGAGGCGGCTGGCGCTGCCGGTGTTCAGGAGAACGTCGAGTTCCTTCTCGAAGAGGTTCAGCATTGCGTAGTCGGATGCATGCGCCCGAATGTTCGGCAGCAGGATCTGCGTCGGTACTGCTTCGATAATGGTCTTGCCCGTTCTCGTGCGTTCGAGCTGGCTCGCGTATTGCGTCATCATCACCGCGACGGTGTTCTGCTTTCTTGCGGTCACCAGCCAGTTCGACAGACGCTCCGCGAAATACGCGTTGTCGAGCGCCTTCCAGGCCTCGTCGATGACGATGATCGTCGGGCGGCGGTCTTCGATCTCGCGCTCGACCCGGCGGAAGAGGTAGCTCAGGACCGCCATGCGCTCTCTGTCGCTCTCGCTGTCGAGGATACCGGTTAGGTCAAAGCCGACGACGTCACCCTCGAGCGAGAACGTGTCTTCAAGGCTCTGGCCAAAGATCCAGCCGTAGCGGCCGTCTTCGATCCATTCGAGCAGCCGCTGGTGCAGATCGCCATTATCGTCGGTCGAAACGAAGAGCGATGCGAAGTCCTTCCAGTTCCGGAGCTCAGGGTTGGCTGCAGATGCGTTCTGGCGCACAACCTCCTGGATGCGGTTGGTCTGGGCCGGTGTCAGCGGTTTGTCGGCGCGATGGAGCAGCGAGGCCAGCCAGTCCGAAAGCCAAGCCGTCCCACGCGCGTCGATCTCGGTCCAGAGCGGGTTGAGGCCGGTTGCCTGGCCGGCTTTGATGGATGCATAACGCCCGCCATTCGCGCGCACGGCCATTTCCATGCCCTGCCGGTAGTCGAAGACGAAGATGCGTGCGCCCACGCGCCTCCCTTGCGTCATCAGGAAAGCCGACAGCACTGATTTGCCCGATCCGGGCCGCCCGAGGATCAGGGTATGGCCGCTGGTGGGTTCCTTTTCCGGCGCGCCCTGCTCGTGATAGGAGAACCGATAGGCGCTCTGCTCCGGCGTCGGGAAGAGAGTGATTTCCTGGCCCCAGGGGAGCTGATGCTTGTCCTTGCCGAGTTGCGTGCGATGCAGCGCCGCGAAATCCGCGAAATTGCGATTGGTGACGGCACTGGCACGCACCCGCTTGGGCTGGTTGCCGGGATGCTGGCTGAAGTAGTGGGACTTCGCAGCCATTCGCTCGCCAATCACCTTCACGCCCTCGGCGGCGGCGGCGTTGACGATCTCGGCACCTAGGGTTTGGAGCTCATTCAGGCTGTCGCAGAAAACGGTGACGACCATGTGGTGTTCACCGAAGCTCTGGCGCTTGGCCTCGAGGTCATCATGCGCGATGTCGAGCGCTTCGAGCAGCGACAGGGCTGCGTCCTGGGAGGCCTGCATCTGGCGTTTCTGGCGCTTGATCCGGCCCGCCATCAAGTTCGAATTGATTGGCGTGAAAGAGTGGGTGACGATCATGTCGACCGGCAGGTTCAGCATGTCGAACATCGTGCAGTTCGTCTGCTCGGAATACTCGCCGATGGTGAAGCTCTTGCCGAAGCGGTGTCCGACGACGCCGTCCGACAGTTCGAAATGCTCGTCGAAGAAGGTCACGCGGGTGTTGGCGACGTTGTAAGAGAGAAACCCGTAGCGGTTGGCTGGATAGAGCGGCAGTTCCTGGCCGGTGTTGAGCGCCCCTAGGAAGCCGATGAGTTCACCTGATTGCGCGGACAGGAGACGGGGCTTGAGATCGGCCAGGCCGGAGGTGAACACACCGACCGCCTCCTTAAGCCGTCTTACCCGCTTCTGGGTTTCGTCTTTGAACCGCCCCGGTGCGCTGCGGTTTACAAAGCCCAGGAAACTCTTCGGTGGCGGGCGGTGGATGATGGTCAGCGTCAGGGTCTTGTCGCGCAATCCGCTTGAGCCGAGTTTGCCACGCCACACCTGGTCAACCGCCGACGCGAACTCATCCCCCTGGACCGGGAGCAAGTCGGGTGTGATCGCCTTTGAGACCTTGTGGACGTAGTAACTGAACTCGGGGCCGAGCTGTGCGATGATCCGTGCGAAGAGCGCCGTCACCTTGTCGAGATAGGTATCATCTGTCGTGTAGCTGTTCACGCCGCTGAGGCGAATGCACTGGAAGAGCTCGTTGACCCGTGTCCGGACCGTGTGATCGTCGACCAGGCTGACGTAAGGAAGCATATGTGCGAGGCGCTTCTCGCTGGCATGCCAGTCCGGCATCAGGGTACGGGTATCGAACGTCTCGTCACGGGGCATAGCTGTCGCCTCCATGAATCCTGCGGTTCCGCGTCGGCGGGGTTTCCTGCAACGCCGTCATCATGACGTCGATGAAGCGTGGATCCCAGTCTGCTGCTTTCCAGAGGACGGGGTAGAGCACGGCCGCGATGCCGAGTACGATAAGGTGCTGGATCCACACGAAGAGAAGCACTGAGCCGAAGAGCCAGACCATGGCATACATGATCGGCAGGCCGAGGAGCTTCGGCGGGCGCACGAGGCCCAGAAAGAGAGGCGATCGCTCGGCCAAGGCCTTGGTCCCTCAGGCGCCGAAGACGGCGGCGACGATTGTGGGGGCTGCGGCGACACCGGCGATGCCGACGAGCACCCAGAGGGCCTGTCGCAGGTCGATGATGTTGAAGAACCAGCTCAGGAAGATTCCGAGGACGGCGAGCGTGGCGATGACCACGCCAAGAGGGCCAGTCAATGCATCCACGATCCCCTGCAGCAGGTCCTGGATCGGGGAGAGGTCGATGCTCTGTGCCAGCGCGGGCTGGGCTGCGACAATCAGCAGTGCGGCGAGTGCGACGAAGAGGGACTTGGGCGGCGTCATGAATTCTTTCCTTCCAGCCGGTTGAAGACGGCCAGCACCCGCTGGACGTGGTTTTGGGTTTCTCGAAACGGAGGGATGCCGGCATGGCCGCGTACGGCCTCGGGTCCGGCATTGTAGGCAGCAAGCGCCAGTCGCGCATCGCCGAATTCCGCCAGCATCATCGCGAGGTAGCGCGCGGAGCCGTCGAGGTTCTGCCGCCAGTCGTCTGGATCTACGCCGAGAAATGACGCGGTCTCGGGCATCAATTGTCCCAGACCGATGGCCCCGGCACGGGAGACTGCACGAGGGTTGTAGGCGCTCTCGATCTCGATGTTGGCGCGATAGAGGGTCAGCCAGTCGGTGACCGTGATGTCGGCTGCCCGAAGGCCCGGATGGCTCGCGTAGCGGAGACCGGTCTCTTCGATGGCCGCGAGAATGTCCGGGCGGGGCGTACGGACAGTCGGGGCAATGGTCGCGACCGTCAGGTCTTCAGACTGTTCGGCACCTTCCCCGAAAATGCGAATCCCGGCTGTGGCTGATCCCTGGCCGATCCCGTCATTGTAGTTGCGGGCGAAGGTGTCCTGCGCCCGGCTCGGCGATAGCGAGCCGTCGCTTTCCATAACCAACACCATCTGTGCCGAGACTGGGGATGTGAGAAGGAATAAGGCTAGGGCGACGTTAAGTCTTGCGTGCGGCCACTTCTTCGCTGGAAAGTTTGTGCACGGTCCGCTTGCCTTCCTCGAGCGGAATGTCCGCGTGAGAGAAGCCGATCCCCTGCAGGAAGGAGATGACCCCGGTGACGGTCTTGATCTCGCGGATCTTGATGTCGTTGCGGGATGTGCGTGTCCTGGCCGTGACCAGAAGCTTCTCCACACCGTCATCGCTGACAGCGCGCAGAATCCAGACCCCGTGCCAGTTGGGGCCCTTCTTGTAGGCGTCTGCCTTGCAGACAACTTCCACGCGATAGCCGCTGGCGGCCAGATCGCGGAATCTGGGTTCGGTGACCACATTCGGTGCTTCTTTTTCTAGGTCCATCACCCGGATCACGTTCTCCAATTAGGCGAATGACCAGGCAACAGGTGTTGAAGCCCAGACATACGATGCTATATTATCAGCCGCAAGATATAAAAACGTCGTTGCAGCTGTAGTGTGATTGCGCAGGTATTAGGCACGTCCGTGGCATCTTTCAAGGTTTTAAGGGGTTTGGGTAACCAGGGGTTGTGTGCCTCTCTTGGGATGCGGGCTATATTTTTGCTGGTCTTCTTCGCGAATCCGGCCATCGCCGAATCTTGCCTCGCGCCGCAGCGCCCGTTCTTGCCGAGCGATCCACAAGCCGCACGGGAATACGCCGACATCATCCGAAACGACTTCGAGCTCTACATCCGCGATATCCAGAGCTACTTTCGCTGCCTTGACGATGAGCGGGCGCGCGCCTTCGAGGAGGCGCGCGAAGTCAGCGAGGAGTACGGACGATTCCTGGGATTGGTTGAGCGATAGCCTCTGCTGTGCAACTCATCCAACCGGAGGTCTCACGATCTGGGTTTGAGCAGTTCCATCGGCTCGATGCACAATGCCTTGGCGATTGCCTCGATCATATCGACCGTAGCTGCATGCTTCGCGTTCTCGATCTTGCCGATGTAACCGCGATCGATGTCTGCAAGATGGGCAAGCCCCTCCTGGCTGATCCCTTGAGATCGGCGAACCTCCTGTATGTTGAGACCAAGTTGTATCCGCAGCTTCATGCCAAAGGCAGAGCCACGCTGTAGAGTATTTAGCCACGCAATATATTCTACATTCGGGTCATAGGCTATTGTCTTCCAGTGAAAATTTTCCGATTTGGCGTGAAGCGCCATATTAGGCGAGTGAATCAAGTCGAATGCACGTGGTGGTTGGAAGTGGACGGCGCGGAACTCTATTATTCAAATGCTTACCGGCGCTGCCGATGCTGGAAGTAACATAAGGTTGATTATCGGATTTCATCAAGAACCCTCGAGTACCCCCTTCCATTGAGCTGAAACCGTTCCTCAACCACTTGAACATGACGACAGTCAAGGATCGCAACGACGCCCGGGCAACGGGCATGGAAGCGGAGTGAACGGTGACGCAAGTTAACGAAGAAGCCGCGGCCATTGCTCGGTTGCTCGGGGATGACCGGAAACGGATCATCGGATGGGTCTATCTGTGGAACACTTCGGAACTGTCGATCCTTTGGATTGACCGATGTCGATCAGCCAAGGTTATCGAGCCTCCATTGAGCCAGGACACTTTGGCGAAGGCCAAGGCCGTGACTCCCGACGCGGTGACGGATCTCCTTGAAACGCTGTCGACTGCCGGCCAGGAAGGCTCACTTTAGCGGGTTCCCCGCCAACAAACCCCTTATCCGATAATATATGATGCGTGACAAAAGTATAAAATCGTTGCATAGTGGTGACTTACGAAACCGTTGGACACCACGCCATGCCCAGATTTCTTGCCCGTTTCGCTGCCATATTCGTCGTCGCTTCCGTGTCTCTCATCGGAACAGCTGACCGGCCTCATGCGCAAACCTACCCGATCGATTGCGCCATCCTGCTCTGCCTTTCCGGGGGCTGGCCGGCATCAGTACCCTGTTCTCGCGCTCGCGCCGAATTTATTCGCAGGATCACGCCCTGGCCCGTCGAGCCCCCGCTTCAGATCTGGCGCTGCCCAATGGGAGCGTCTTACCAACAAGATGACAGGAGCAGTTTGGGAGGACGGATCTACGACATCCTGTTCGATGGCACGCGCGGACCCCTGCCCCAGTTGTTTCCGGACACTTCGCCCCCAGACGCCGAGGCGGTGGTGCCTGCGGTTCTTCGTGGAAATGGCACGGAGCATGGACAGTTGCCGGAAGGCTTCGCGCTTCGGTTGGTTCAGGATCGCGCCGACATCGATATCAGCGGACCGGAGTTCAATTTCGTGCGCTCGATTCGTGTCTTTGACGTGCGCTACGCCCGGCAGCACGAATCCGGTCGTGATGGCAATTGTAATCGAAACGCGGATGTTGTTCTCGGGACCTATGGGACGCAAGGCGACTTCTCATGGCAGCGATCGTCCCCGGGTTTTCTTCCGGAGGCACATGTCGGGCTCGAAAGATGGGGAGACCACTGTCCGAGTATCTATCACCGGTCGGTGTTCGTCGATTGGCGGGACTATGAGGGCAATTATGGTTTCGAACAGGTTAATTACTGACGCTGACTCTGTGTAGGCCCAACAGGCCCGAACGTATTTGGAGACGTTCCGAAACATATAGCGAACGGAGCATTTGTTGACCCCACCCAAACGTCACCCCTCAGCTTCAGCAGGACTGGGACACTTTGAGGCCGACACCGTGGATTGTACTGCCAGCGATTTTCTGAATGCCACGGGCGACCGCGACGAATGCGTACTCAAGCTGTATCGTCGTCACCGTGCTCTCGTGAGGCATCCGCGAGCTGACGCCACTGACCCCAGCGAGGGATGAACATCGGTACCCGTCGTTGATAGTCACGGTAGGCGTGGCCGAATCGGGCCAAGACCTGCTTTTCCTCGCGGCGGGCCAGCCAAGTATAGACCAGGACAACCACGGGAAACAGGCCGACCGAGAACAGCGTAGGCCAATGCACCACACCTTCGCCAAACAAGGCAATGAATAGCCCGGTGTACTGGGGATGGCGCACGAACGCGTATAGGCCATCGGTTACCAGCCGGTCTTGCCCCCGGGCCTTATGAACCTGACGCCAGCCTTGGATGAAAATGCCGATGCCGGTAAAGGCGAGCGCGTAGCCAAGTAGCATCGAGATCAGCATGCCGGTTTCGCCCAGTCCGACCAGTGTGGACCAGAGACTCGCGCTGACATAGTCGCTGTCGAGGCCGAAGAAACGCACCAACAGATAGATTGTAAGCGGAAAGCCATACATCTCCGCATACAGTGCAATGATGAAGGCCTGCACCACGCCTGCGCCAGCCCATTCGCGCCAATTCTTCGGTGCAAAATAGCGATAGAAAAACCAGGAGATCAGCACGATAACAATGAGTGCTATACCCCAGGCACCAGCGTGGTTGAACGATTCGTTCATTACTCAATTCCTTGTAGTGAAATCCACTCGGTCGCGTTGATATGGCCCGCCCGGCGCCGGTATTTTCATGGCTGATGCTGACCTCGCCGGTCGGCGCTGTCGGATTGATCGCGCGGTCGCAACCTCGATGCCTCCCGAAAGGGAAAGGTGACATTAGGCCACCAGCAAAAGAGGCTCCGCTGCATCTACGATATCAAGCCAGACGTGTTGCCTGGATTTGATGGCTTATTCTTCCCTGTCGGGAAAAGTCTCGAGATAGGCGATCACGTCCTCGACTTCCTCTTCCTTTCGCAAACCGGCAAAGGTCATCTTGTTACCAGGAATGAATTCCCGAGGCTTCCTGAGATATTCGGCGAGGGTCTCATGGGTCCAGATCAGCCCTTCTTCACCAGCCTCGGTCATGGCGTCGGAGTACTTGAAATCCTCCAGAGTCCCCGCCTGCCGCTCGATAATACCGTTCAGGATTGGACCCACACGGTTCTTCGCATCTTCGCCAACCTGATGGCAGGCTTGACATTTTCTGAAGACTTTCTTGCCCTCCTCGGCATCGCCATCGGCAAATGCCGGAGTTGAAAACGCCGCGAGCGCTGCGACGCCTGTGAATATCTGTTTGATCATTGTTTTCTCCTCGTGATCAGAAAAGTCGGCCATATGATCTTTCGGCTGTCATTCTTCACCTCCAATCATTCTGACGCTATAACTTCGGTTCCGTTACAGCTTACAGCCCGCCGCAGCCTCAAGTCAGGTTCGCGCTGTCGTGGAACTCTTTGCGGCGATGCTCGATCTCGTGCCGCAGCGCCCGGCGGGCGCGGTGCAGCCGCACGCCCACGTTGTTGGAGGTAAGTCCCAGCTCCGCAGCAACACGCTGACGCGATGTCTCTTCAAGATCCACGCGGCGGATTATCTCGCCGTATTCCGGCTTGAGCGCCGGCAACAGATCGCGAATATAACCGCACGCGGAAAGCTCGTCCTCAGGCCCGGGGGCGACTTCGCTGCGGGGTTCGCGCGCAAAAGCAGTCTCTCCCTTCTGGCGTGCGGCACGGCGGCGATAGTGGTCAGTCAGCGTATTCCGCAGGATCCGGCCGAGCCAGGCATCTACTTTCTGGCTCTCCTCCAGGCTGTTCGCGGCGCGGAGCGCCTTGAGGGAGAAATCCTGCAATGCATCCTCGGCGTCCTCGGGGCGGGCGAGACGACGACGGAAGAAGCCGAAAAATTCCTGCCGACATTCGACGAGTCGACGGTCGATTGCGTTACCCCGATCGCGTGGGGCGGTCATATATGGTTGTTGGTGTGACGTTGTAAACATAATGGAGTCTCCGGAGCGCAAAAAATGGCAGAACGCTGGTGTCTGACGGCGCGCCGAAGCGCCGTCAGACACCACTCAGACGCGCGCGGAGAAGCGAGGGGGGCGGAACTGGTTGTCGGCCGGTTCAGAGGCTGGGAGAGGTTCGGTATCGAGGTGCTGGAGGGTTGAAATACCAGACGGTACGGGCTGCGAACCGACGATCGGCACGATGGCCGCACATGAGCCGGTCGTGTGGCAATGCGCAGGGGCCGGGGTGGTGTGCCGAGCATAATCGACCCGTGAATGGCCGCGGTCCTTCGTCTGCTCGATCGTCAGGTCCGGTGCCGCAGAGACCGATATGTCGTGATCGGTATGAAAGAGACCGCCAAGCAGCAACAGCAGACATAGAAAAATTGCCCGACTCCACGCTACCGCCTGGTCGAATGAAGTCTGCGTCTGTCGCTGGAGACTGGGCATTATATCTACGTCAATGTGTTTGCACTCCCACGACGCAGGACTTTACGCAAAATACGCTTCGACGCAAGTCAGTCGGCCTTGCATGCTGCCTTGAGTGCGCTGCATACGTTCGTTCCGATAAAGTCCGTTCCAGACCATCATTTGGGGTTCGGACGCTGAGACGGTATGCGGTAGATGCCACCGTGTTGCGACTGTTCCAGTGTTTGGACCCAGCACGCCTCAAACACCGGAAGCCCGAACGGAAACCTGACCTGTGTGCGTCTGACTTGCACTATTCCTTAGACCCCATGATCGCCGTGTGAGCTGACTGGTTCGGCGGCCTCTCCCGCGGCATTCTCCGTTCGAGGGTTGCGCCAGATAGGCTGGCACCGAGCCTCAAGAATGGGGGAGAGACCACATGCAGGATAGCACATTCATCGGACTTGATGTCCACAAGGCCACGATTTCCGTCGCCGTCGCGCAAGGTGAGCGCGGGGGCGAAGTGCGCCATTGGGGAAGGATCCCAAATCGTCCGGACCACATCAGCAAGTTGGTCGAGAAATTGGGTGTTCACGGATCTCGTTTGAATTTTTGCTATGAGGCTGGTCCATGCGGCTATGGTCTGCACCGCCAGCTGGTCGGCTTGGGGCATGACTGAATTGTGATCGCGCCGTCACTCATTCCGGTGAAGGCGGGTGACCGGGTGAAGACCGACCGCCGCGACGCGGTGATGCTGGCGAAGCTGCATCGGGCGGGTGAGCTGACGGCAGTCTGGGTGCCAGATGCCGCCCATGAGGCGATGCGCGATTTGGTCCGGGCGCGGGCAACAGCTATGCGTGTCACAGGTAAGGCCCGGCAGCATCTACAGGGATTTCTCTTGCGGCGTGGCCGGATCTATCCGGGGAAGAAGGGCTGGACAAAGGCCTATCGGCGCTGGCTGACGACGGTTCGCTTCGAGCACCCGGCGCAGCAACTCGTGCTTCAGGATTATATCCATGCCGTGACTGACGCCGAGACCAGGATCGAGCGGCTGACCGGGCAGATCGCCGACCTTCTGCCGGACTGGAGCCTGGCCCCGGTGGTGGAGGCAGTCTAGGCCATGCGCGGCGTTGCCTTCATCGTCGCCGTGACAGTGGTGGCCGAGGTCGGAGACTTCCACCGGTTCGACAATCCGCGCCAACTGATGGCCTATCTCGGGCTCACGCCATCCGAACATTCCAGCGGCGCCAGTATCCGCCGGGGCGGTATCACCAAGGCAGGCAGCAGTCTTGCGCGGCGCGCGCTGATTGAGGGGGCATGGAGTTACCGTATGCAAGCGCGCGTCAGCCGCAAGCTTCATGACAGAATCGAGGGTCTGCCCAAGGCCGTTCGTGACATCGCTTGGAAGGGGCAGTTGCGGATGTGCCAGCGCTACCGCCATCTGGTCACCGCCGGTAAGGCGAAGGTGGTCGTCATCACGGCCATCGCTCGCGAGATGGTCGGTTTCATCTGGGCTATCGCCAAAGCGGTGGCGCCAGCCCCGGCCTGAGCTGACGGCGCCCGGACTAAAGAAAGGAAAAGCCGCCGATCATGCCGATGCGCGAGGTTGGGGGCGGAACGCGGTGGGGAACCCTCGTGCCCTGTTATGAGCCGACGAAGTCGACGCTCGCCATTTAGAACGAGGCAGCCCCAAGACGAAACCACGGTCATGCGGTAGCCAACCCGCGTATGAGAGCTTGCTCAACCGTCGTCTCAGTTCCGCCTCCTACTACTACAGATGGAGTTGTCTAATCGCTTTTGTTGCGTCAAGTCCTGAACGTAGAATGCGCGCCTGCCGGATGCATGGTTGTCTCCGCGGTCGACACGCAGTCGCCGCATGATAGGGCTTCGCGGGAGGAGCCTTCAATGTGGTTGGCGACTCTGTCTAATCAACGGTGCAACCCCATCAACGGAATGGCTCGGCCCACGTCCCGGCAGGGACACCTCAAGCGTTCGGAATGTGAACGCTATCCGCCATGTGTTATGTTGCGGCTCCTGCTTGCGGGTCGAAGAATTCGCCCGTCTTGAGCATCGCGTGCATGATCACCGCAAGTTTGCGGGCCACGGCGACAGCGGCTCGCTTGAAGCCGATCCTTTCGCGAAGCCCGAGCGCCCATATGCGCAGGCTGCTTTCAGTTGAGACGCGTGTCAGTATGGTCGCCGCAGCTCTCGTAGAGCAGCCATCGCAGATTCCGGTCGCCACGCCGGGAGATATGACCGTCATAGTCAACCTCTCCCGATTGATAGCGGCGCGTTGTCAGACCGACCCAGGCCCCGACGGATCGTGAGTTTTTGAAATTGTCCGGGTCCTCGATGGCGGCGGCGAAAGATGTCGCAGTGACCACTCCGATGCCCGGGATAGACATGAGGAGGCGGCAGCCCTGGCTTTGGCGTGCGGCCGAGACGAGCCGGGTCCCAAGCTCGGCGGCACGCATGCGAATGCCGTGCCAGGCCTCCAGCAACGGCAGAACGATGGCGGCCAGTTCTGCCCGATCGGCCAGAAGATTTCGGACATTCCTCTCGAATTTGCTTCCTTTGCCCGCGGGAACGAGTAGGCCGAATGTCTTCATGACACCTCGGATCTGGTTTGAAAGCTGGGTCGCCATCCGGATCAGCTGGTGACGCGCGCCGACGAGCGTACGTGTCAGCATGCTATCAAACCCTTTCACGCGCACCTCGCGAAAGAACCCGACTTCAGCAAGATGCGCGAGGCCGTCAGCGTCGTTCGCATCGGTTTTGTTGCGCGCCATGTCGAGCGCGGCTTTGGCGTGACGGGCATCGATGCAGATCGCTGGCACGCCCTTGGCGCGCAGCGCGTGATAGAACCACACCGACAGCGGCCCGGTCTCGAACACAACACGCCTTGCCGCCGAGGCCCGCTTGCGAATGGGCGCTGCAATCGTTGCCGGGTCAGTGATGCACTTTCCCCGCCAAACTCGCTGGCCACCGCGGCGGATTGAAACCGCCGTCTCTTTCATAGACACGTCAAGACCAATATATTCTTCCATGGCTGTTCTCCATTCGATGCCTGGGCCCGACGTCAGGTCGTGAGCCCGTATTTCCATCTTATCGGGGAACAGCCACTCTCCAAGATCCAGGCTTGCTGCCGGGGCGACTCGCTCCCGCGATTACCCCATGTGGTTGCCGCCAAAGGATCAGTTCGATCCTGGCTGTGAGAGAGATGACCATCACCTGTTTCGATTCCGTTTGCTTCCGGCTGGGCGTTTCTCGTCCCATCATGTAAACTGGGTGTTGATCTCTGTGTTGCTGACGAATGCCACAAGATTTCAGCGGAACGGCATGGCAGGCGGTGTCAGCAAACCGTGTTGGCGCGAGGGCCTGAAGCGAGCAGCAGCCTGAGCGCATGAAGGTAGGAGCGGTCCGCGTTGTTTCGGGCGGCATGCCATCGCCCGTAGGCTGCAAGGTTCTTTGAGGCGGGTCCGCAGAAGGGCTGCATGAAGGCGCGGAAACGGCTGATCAGGGCGTTCACGGTGTTGATGTGGTGGCTGCGCGGGGTGCGCTTTGTCCGCCGCCCTGCGTTGAGCGCGAAGTGCGGGATGCGCGCGTCCTTCGCGATCCGCTCGTAGGTGACGAACCCGTCCGTGCAGAGCATCGCATCCGGCGCCATTACAGGCAACAGGGCACCGGAGATCGCCGCTTGGCCCGCGTCGGCGATGGCCTCGAAGGCTCGGTGGCCATCGCGATCGGTTGTCGCGAGGAGCTTTTTCTCCCAAGCCCGCCAGCCCCCCGGAAGGCGCTACCGCCGAACCGCCCCTACGCCGATAGGCCCGCCACCTCAGGCGCGGCGGCACCGGGTGGTTCACGGGGTCACGCCGGTGCCTGACCCACTCCCTCGACCCCTTTCGGCTCTCGCGTTGGTGGGCTTCGTCGGCTTCGACGATGCCAGCAAGGGTGGCGTCGGGCTCCGGCTTCAGAGCGCCGATGATCGCCATCCGCCAGCGCCAGATGCTGTGACGCGACGCACCCAGCACCTCGGCCCCGCGGCGGCAGGACATCGGCTGCGGCGCCTCGATCATGTCACGCGCCAGCGCGACCACCAGATCGGGGCGGTGAACCCGGGCCAGCGGCGTGCCGCTGCGGCCTGACCACGTCACTCCGCACCCCGAGCAGTTCCATCGCTGTGCGCCTGTTCTGGTCCGACCCCACCGGGTGCGCGCGTCACCCCCACAGCGCGGGCAGGACGCCGCCGGGCCACCAGCATCGGCCCGCGCGTCGATCTCCAGGACCGCCGCGGCACGCTTGCGCGCATCTGCAACGAGCCCTTCGGCCTGGCGCAGCTCCTGCGGGGTCAGGCGGGCAAGCAGACGCCCGAATTCAGCCGGATCGAAGCGGGGCATGGCGGGTCTCCTGGAACTTCGGAAGCCTCAGCATACCTCACTGACATATCAGAACAAAGTGTGAACCAACACGCTTTGCTGACACCGCCGCATGGCATTTGTGCACGATGCACCTGATGCGCCCCCACGCCACCGACATTGCAGGCGACATCGGGGGAGGCTAGATGCAAGCGATGAGCTTTGCCAACTAAAAACGAGATGGGTATATGCAGAGCGGAGCTACCCCGCCAGGTACGCAAGCAGCTGCCGCCATCTGCGTTCCGGAACTCAGTGAGGGCCGGGGCGGGTTTCGGATCTTTGTCGAAGGCGATGCTCTTTTTGACGTAATGATCAAGGCGATCGAAAGCGCCCAGTACGACATCCGCATGGAATCCTACATATTCGCGGTCGACGAGATCGGTGCCCGCTTCGTTGCCGCGCTCGGGGCCAAGGCCCGTGCGGGGGTTGATGTTCGGCTGCACCTCGACGCCTTCGGCGCTGGCCAGCATGGCTTCCGGAAGGTCAGGCGTGAACTCGAACGCAGCGGCGTTCGGTTCCGTTGGTTCAGGCCGTTTCGCGCCCGATACCCACTGCGTTACCTCCAGCGCAACCACCGAAAGCTGTTGGTCGTGGATGGCCGGAAAGCCTTCCTTGGCGGCTTCAACATCCGTCGTTTGAACTCGCGTCGGCTGCATGGAGAGATGCGGCAGCGCGACACCCATGTGCGCGTCTCAGGCCCACTCGCAAGGCTTGCCATCGGACATTTCGACCGGCTCTGGCATGATACACACCAACTCCCGGCGAGCGCCATTCCCGAAGACCCCAAAAATATGGAGGCGTTGCTGGTGCCGAGCTACTCACGCCATTGCCAACATCGCCTCGCCTGTCTGCACGCAGGATTGATTGCAAAGGCCCGGTCGCGCGTCTATCTGACGTCGCCCTATTTCGGGTCAGGAATCATGGTCGACCAAGCGCTCCAAGCCGCCGCGATCCGCGGCGTGGATGTGCGGCTGTTGGTGCCCCGCAGGGGTGATCCGCTGGTTGCGGGCTGGGCGACCCAGGCAGCCTATGCACCGCTTCTGGCCGCGGGGGTGCGGATTTATGAGTATCTCCCACGCCAGTTGCACGCCAAGACATCAGCCATCGATACCGTCTGGTCGATCATCGGTTCAGCGAACCTCGATTACCTGAGCTTGTTCGTCAATCAGGAACTCGTGCTGATCGCACGCGATCGAACCCTGGCCAAGCAACTGCAGGCCCAATACATGGACGACCTCGCAGAGGCAGAAGAAATGACACTTTCCAAATGGCGCCGACGTGGTTGGCGCGCGCGCGCGCTCGAAGCGATTGGTTGGACGGTGCGACAGCTGCTGTAGCGTCGCCAACCTACGACTTGCCGATGACGTCCGCCCAGTACTCATCGAGGCTGTCGTGCCAGTCCTGACCGGAACTCGCTTCGAAATTGCTCCGTTTCACCTTCGGTGCCGCTGCAAAGGCTTCGAGCGATACGTCGAGTACGTAGATCTCATGATCGTCCGTGGCGCGCAGATCGGTCCAGCGCGCTGCGACCAGTTCCTTGCCCAGTCCAAGAAAACCCCCGCGAGCCACCAACACATAGGCGATCGTCTGCCGTTGCGGATCGAGTACGACATCCTCGATTTCACCCAACGTCGCATCGTCCGGTGTGCGGAGATCCGCGCCGATGACCACATCCGCACGCATCAGCCTGCCCATCTCGGTCACAGGTACAGCGTTTGCCAAATGGGCGCGCCGCCATGCAGTCCGCGCCTCGGGATCGTCTGCTTCAAGACCCACCAACTCCTCATGCGCCTCATAGATTTGGCGCATGGAGGCGAGCACCGTCTGGCAGGCGTCCTCGTCGCCTCTGAGCGCATAGACCCCGGCCGCGTCGCGCAGCGCCGACATCTGCTGGCGTGGGGTGCCGATCAGGCCGTAGCCCATCCCGTCGTAATTGGCGTAGCCCCCAGCATATCCGCCCGGTGCCAACACTCCGAATCCTGCGCGGGCCAATTCGTCCTCGAACGCCAGCAGGTCGCTCCGGCAGTGCTGGACCTCCTGTCCCTCTGAAACACTCGCGTCGGGAAGCGCTTCAAGATCCGCCGCGCGAACGGCGAATGGGAGACTCGCCATCGAAACGATCACCGTAGATAAAAACAGCTTTACTGTAATCACCCGGTTGGCACCGCCTGCCACCGTTTGCCCGCACGGGCTAAGACACGTGCATAGCGACGTCGCAAACGACGTGTCTGAGACGGAGGGTGCATGCGAGGCGAGATTCTCGGGATTGAACG
>NZ_RAPE01000010.1 GCF_003651245.1 Roseovarius spongiae | reverse complement strand
GACCGACATGTTGGCCATCACCGCGATTGAGGGTCCGGAAAACCCTCACGTCCGCGCCAAAATAGGCATGCCATCGATAATGAACCCGATAGACCTGCCCGACATGGGCAGAATGAACGGGAACTGGGCATAGGACGAAAGAACTGGCTGTTTGCCGGATCGGACACGGGCGGCGAAACCCTGGCGCGGGCAATGACGCTCATCGAGAGCGCGAAGATGAATGACCAGGATCCACAGGCCTACCTTGCTGACGTCCTCGACCGGATCCACGATCACAAGGCCAACCGCCTCGACGAGTTGCTGCCTTGGAATTGGGTGCCAAAGTCCACCCCGCAGGCCGAGGCTGCCTGATGGCTGCAGTGACCCATGTCTATACTCTCGACTACGTCGCCAGGATGTTGGGTGAGACCCTGGACCTCCTGGAGGCCATTGTCTGGAATGACGACAACCTGACCTATGGCGCCATCGTCAGCGTCTACACTGGCCAAGACGAGACAATCACGGCGCTGACTGACGACGGGATCGAAGAGCTGACAGACATGCTCGCCGACGCAAGGCGCTCCTCGCAGGACTGGAATAGGTTCCTCGAAGACTTCGTCTCGGACCAAGACATCATTGCCCGCGTCAAGGAAAAAGACCTGCGGTTGTAACCGGGCGGTTACAAACCACCAAATCCGGAGGATGTTGCGGCGGACGTGAAACCAGCCGCGATGTTGATGCCCGACCGGAACATCAGACATCCGTTAAAGCGCCCGTTACAAAATCGGATGGTTGCTGTTGCGGCAACAACTGAGAGCCACGCGATAACCTCGGCCTCCGTCGGTATCGCCGCCAACCGCTCCGGCGTGAGCGGCAAGCGCGATGCCCCAAAAGGTCGCCGATGACTTTTTGCGGAACTGACGTGAGCAGAATCTCGACCGCACGCGCATGGCGGAAGATGTGCGGCCCGCATTTGCCTGGCGGCTTGATGCCGGCATCGCAGAGCCGCCGTCGAACCAGACTGTATAGTTTCTCGAGTTTGCGATAGGGTGCGCACGTGCGGATGAAGATTTCCCTGACATCGGTCGCTGGTCGTCCCGAACGCAAGTAAGCGAGAACGGCCTCGCCCGCTGGCGCCATCAGGGGCAGGAACGAGCAGGCTCCCGTTTTGCTGTGACGGACGCAGATGGTTTCGCTCCGCCAGTCGATGTCCTCGATCCGCAGATTGCGGATTTCTTCTGACCGCAGCCCATAGGTTGCAAGCAGTTGCAAGATCGCATGGTCCCGCAGCCCCGCCGGTGTCTTGTCCGCCCTCGCACGTTCCAGTACCGCGGCGATCTAGCCTCGTTCCAGGATCAAGGGCACCCCTTCATAGGCGTAGAGCAACGGCGCGATGATATGCGGCGACAGGTCGGTCGCAATGTTGCCCGCCCTATGGAGATGACGCAGCAGCGAGCGAAGCCCGCTCCGCGACAGATTTCAGCGAGCTGCGCGTCAGCTTCAACGCACGCAGGTCCATATAGCGGTCGATGTCGCCGACGCTGAGATCCATCAGGCACTCGGCACCGCATCGCTCAAAGTGCCAGACCAGGAAGTGTCGAGCCTCCCATAGAAGCGCATTGATGCTGGGCCGGGCATGTCCGCGCTCATCGAGAAGCCAGGCTTCGTACTCGTCGCAGATCGTAAATCGCAACGCGTCGGCCGCACAGGCCGCATTTGGAGCCGGCGGCCAGCGGCCCTGCACAGGCCGCAGCAGCGCGTGAATGCCCGCGCACGGAATCTGGTGCCAGCGCGGACCGGGAAGGCGGCCGTGACGACGCTGGAACAGCGCGACCGTTTCGCGCAGGTAATGCTCTACTTGGGCTTCGGTTGTATCCGCGACCGGGATGTTCCGCTGTGCAAGATGGTCAAGGAAGCCGCGCGCATAGGCGCAGTAATTCCTGACCACCACCGGGCTGTATTCTTGGCTGGTCAGTACGGTTTCGAGTTCAGTGATTACTTCGCGATCGGGTTTTGTCATTGCTGGCTACTCCGCTGGTCAAACGAACGCAGAGGTTCGTCCGAAAATAATGCGGAGCAAAGCCGTCGATTAGCGGCAGAAATGCGGGGATTTCATACGCCTGTCCCACGTTCCTTCGCATTATGGCCACCTGATGATTAGTGAAGTAATGACCACCTCTCCATTACTTAACGTAAGGCCGCACATATTCCGGCGACATCAACCGGGTCTCGTGTCCCAGCGCCGCCAGCGACCGGCCCATATGATGGGCGCCGCGGCATGCTTCCATCGCCATCGCACAGGACGGAAGCTTCGCCGCGAACGCCACCACCCCGTGCCGGTGCATCCGCCGCCGCACGATCACCGTTCCATTTGCATCGAGGCCGACGATGCTACAGCTGTTCTTGTCCAGATCGATGCCGAGAAATCATTATGCTCATGGTCCGTTCCTTCTATTTCCGAATACCGACAGCCTACACCGGCGTCGGCGGGAGGGGCGGGCCATCCATAAAGGGCGCGTGGCCGCCTGATCGGGCGCACCAAAGGCGGGATGAACTCGAAACTGCACGCGGTCAAAGACGCGGCAGGCCGCCCGCTTCGGATGTTTCTGACCGCGGGCCAGCGCAGTGACTACATCGGTGCGCGGGCGCTTCTGGATGCTCTGCCGTCCGCCAAACATCTGCTGGCAGATCGAGGCTATGATGCCGATTGGTATCGCGAAGCCTTTGAAGACAAGGGGATTACGCCCTGCATCCCGTCGCGCAAAGGCCGCAAGTTCGCGATCCCGCAAGATGAGGCACGCTATCGGAAGCGCCACAAGATCGAGAACAGCTTCGCTCGCCTCAAAGACTGGCGACGGATCGCCACTCGTTATGACAGGTGCCCGAAGATCTTCCTGTCCGCATGTGCCTTGGCTGCCGTGGTCATTTTCTGGTTATGAACCCTTACCCTAAACCACCTCTCACACAATCCGTGGAATACCACCAATGATGAAAAAATACTTTGCGATCGACATGCCGGCGGTGCGTTTTACATGGAATACGCTCGTCTTCAGCGTCCTCAGCCTGATACCAGCTGTCATGATCTACGTTGCGATGACCCCCGGTTTCGGCGGCATGTTGATTGGTGGCGGCCTCCCCCTCAGCAGGTTTTCAAGGCAGGTCGTGACCAACGGTCTGCCCGTCGTGTTTGTAGTCAATTATGTGAGCTTCTTCTTGTTCGCCTTGATCGTGGCAAAGCCCAGTCAGACCTACGGGATCAGGCTTGTCCTTCTGGTCGATCTACCCGTCCGCATCGTTGGAGTTATCGTGTTGCATGCGGTGATCTATGTCCTCTCGGCCGATCTGTTCGGATCCTTCGGGGGAAGCCGTGCAACCGCCCTCCGGGTCGTAGCGCCGACGCTGGTGCGCTCGATATTCTTCGAAAACATCTCCGGGGCCTATCTCTATGCGACGCTGATCAGCGCGTTGCCGCTCTATGTCATGGCCATCGAGTATTCCAGAACGCTCGGGGGGCTTGCCCACAGGCTTCCAGGACGATTAGGACTGGTGCTGGTCGCGGTAGCATTCTTCTCATTCTCGGTCCTGGCCCTGACCGCATTTGCGAAACTGCTGATCTGGTGGCAAACGTCCTGACGGGCGCAGACCGGCTCGCCCCTTCCGTCATGCGCCCCATTGGGTCGGTGGTCATGCTACCCGCCATCCGAGTGTTCTTCGTCAGACTGACAGGAACTCAATCATGCCGTAGAGTGTTTTCAGCGCTTCATGACGAGGGCCCTTGTCCTGCAGTCGACCAGGCCTCAATCGACATGCCGGGCAATAGGGCGCGTAGATCGTCGAGCGCCTGAGCCAGTGAATGATCGGAGATGGACGTCGCGCCCGGTACCGGCACCGACGCGTGCACCCTGCGGATCGTCGCCAGGATCATTGCTGCCGTCACGTCGGCCTGATCACCGCCGGTAAAGTAGCGCGATGCCGAAACCTCACCGTTTGCGTCATGCGCCTTGACCGCGATGCGGGTGCGTGCCTGTCCGATTTCGGGCGATCGCATCAGGAATCGCGTCAGCCCGCGCTTGCGCCGTGCCAACATCGGGCCAAGGCCGAAACGCAGGAGCAGGCCGACAAGGCGCCTCATGCAGGGAGGATCGAGCGCAAGGAAGCTACGGACGAGAGGCGGCGCGGCACCCCCAGGATATTCTGCGATGCCGTCCACGGGAAAGCCGACCGCGAGCGTTGGCCGCCCGCGCTCGTTCTGCCCGAAAGCGAAATGGTGCCTGATATCTTCGGGCCGCACTTTTCGGTTCTCGTTGCCGGAAAGTCGATACCCCGCACCAAGCGCATTGATGGATCATTCCGTAGCTGTACTGCCGTAGTGGCGGCCCATGCCCAGTTCCACGCCGATATCGACGAGTTCGGTTCCTTCAGCAGCCGCGGTATCGGCGGCCATCAACGTGCTGAGTCCCGGCGCGATGCCGACGCAGAGGACGCCCGTTCCCGGACCGCCGGCATCCGCCATCGCTTGGCGAAGCGCGCGCACATAGTCGGGTGTGACCGAGGTGTCCAGAAATATCCCGCCGGTTCGGACAACCTAGCTAGGCCGCAACCGCTGGTGGCTTCGCCTGGATCAGATTCACGACCGTCGCACCGGGTGGCAGCTTGTAGGTGGCATCTTCGGCCGCGATATCGAGCTGCAGCGCCTCTACCGTTTCATGGCTTGTTCCGGCGTTGCGCGACACCAGCAGGATGGGGCACGCCAAGTGATCGAGCAGCATTGGCACCAGCCGCTTGCCGATATCGCCATTGCCGCCGATCAGCACGACCGGGCCCGGGAACTGCATCGGATGTTCGCTGCGGGTTCCTGTCACTCGATCCCGTTGGCCCGTTGCAATTCGCGAATGTATGTCGCGATCAGGGCGACCGTGTCCTCGGTGATCCCTTCGACGGGAGGCATGTCGCCAAAATTCCAGTGATGCGACTGCACGCCGGTCGTCGCGGCCCGCAGGAAGGCGCCGTCCGGATGGTGACCCGGCTCGTAGATCGGATGGACAAGCGGCGGGCCCTTGCCGGTGCCGCCCGCGCCATTCTCGCCGTGGCAGGAGGCGCAGCTGTCCTCGAACGCGATCTGACCAAAATAGGCAGGGCCGCTCAGGGTTTCCGGCACAACGATAGAGTCGGGATTTGGTGCCGACGCGCCAGCAGCTGCACCATGCATCCGGGTGTTGACACGTGGCCGGTCACCGCCGGCATCCTCCGATTGAGCTGAAAGGATCGTTGCCAGTCCGGCAGCGAACAGGGGTGAAATCGCCATTATCTTTCGAAACATTTTTCGGGAGTTTCCTTTTCCTCATGGTGAGTAGTGTTTGCATTGGCCAGACCAGTCAATGCCAGTCTGCGTGTCTGACAGCGCCGCGACCGGCGCGCCCCACGGGTCGATTCCGTCGAGAGGGCGGATCGTCAGTTCCAGACGCCGGGCCGCGCTGCAGCCCTGCGCAGCGGTCTCAGTCGGGGCGGTTCCATTGATCGTGGTGGCGGTCACGCGATCACGTTCGGTCCTCTCGACCGGAACAAGCTCCCCCGAAATCATGCGCTCATCCACCGACGGCCGTCCATAAACCACGATGTCGTCCATCGGCGCTTTGTCACCTCGATACCGAAGGGCAGCGGCCGCATCGTCAAAACCAATTTATACATCTGTCGTTTAGTCTCGGAACAAAATCCATATCATCACAGCGTCTCGAAGCTGATCCCAACGCGGAACAAACGCAGGAACATCCTGCTTATACAGCGCATATTGTTTGCCGAACAATCGTTCCAGAGTCTCCTCCTCCCTTTTCGCCAATGCTATGTAAAAGAACATGATGAACGGGAGCAAAGAAACAGATAGTAGTGTTGGCCAATGCACCACTCCCTCTCCAAATAGGACGATAAACAGACCCAAATATTGAGGGTGCCGGACAAATTTATAAAGGCGACCCGTCGCAAGGGTACCTTTCTTTCGATTCCTGTAGAGTTCGCGCCAACCTCCCACTATGAGGCAAATGCCGACCAGCGCGAGCGCATAGCCTAATAGCATTGCAAGAACCATGGCCTCGTCGAAGCCCAGAAGGCTTGACCACAAGTTGGTCGTGAGATCGCCCCTGTCCATTCCGAAAAATCGAACAGCAAGGTATACTGTAAGAGGGAAGCCGTACATTTCGGCGTAAAGTGAAATGATAAACGCTTGCACGATCCCGGCACTGGCCCACTCCCGCCAGTTGCTTGGCGCAAAATATCGATAGATGACCCAAGAGGCAATTATGATGGCAAGAACGGTGAGTTCCCAAGCCCCGACTTGCCCGACGTATTGTCTCATTACCGAACCCCATGAACCTCGGTTTTCCGCCGCCTTCGCATCGACTTGGCACCGCGGACGATCGAGCCCATGGATGGGCCCAATCGATTCATGAGTGACTTTGCGGCCATGCTATTCTCCGATCACCAGTTGCAGATCACTGCCGAGGTCAGGCGGCTTTTTTCGATCCCTGCCCGGTCTCGCCGCCGGATCCGTTCACCGCTCGAAGGATCAGCGCCAACCCGACCAGGATCATCGGCGCAGAAAGGACCTGTCCCATCGTGAGCCCCCAATCGCCAAAGTGCAGGGCATGGCCGATCGGATTATCCGACGTCACGAACTGCATGTCAGGCTGCCGGAACAACTCGACAAAGCTTCTGGCGAGACCGTAGCCGGTCAAAAAAACGCCTGTCAGTGCGCCGGGCATCCTGAGCCAGCCCCGGCGCCAGGCGAGGTAAAGAAGGATGGCCGCGAGCAGAAGGCCTTCGAGCAGGCCCTCATAGAGCTGCGAGGGATGGCGGGCACAAAGGGTGGCTATCCCCGGACAGGTCTGGGCCGCGTCGCCCGGAAAGATCACCGCCCATGGCACGTCCGTTGCGCGGCCCCAGAGTTCGTTGTTGATGAAATTCGCAAGCCGCCCCAGAAACAGCCCCGGAGGTGTTGCCATGGCCAGCAGATCGGCCGTGCTCATCATGGATGCGTTCTGGCGAAGACAGTATGCCAAGCCGGCGATGGCGACCCCGAGGAAACCGCCGTGAAACGACATTCCACCCTGCCATATCATGAGTATTTCCAGCGGGTTGGTCAGGTAATATTTCGGCTGGTAGAACAGCACGAAACCCAGTCGGCCCCCGGCGATCACGCCGATGATGATCCAGGTCAGAAGATCCTCGATCTGACGACGATCAAGCGGTGGTCCCGAAGAAGGCCAGAGCGCGGGGCGGGCAACGGCAGCAACACAGATGCGCCAACCAATCAGGATGCCGACGATATAGGCGAGCGCGTACCAGCGCAGCGCCAGGGTAAAACCGCCGATCTCGATCGAGAAAAGATCGGGACCGATGTCGGGAAATGGAATTGCAGCGGTCAGCATGCCTGAAGTTCCTGAACTTGTAATTGGTATTGATGGTGCAGGGCGGATTGAACGACGGTCGGTTCGACCAGAGGCCAGTCGCCGGTTGGAAGCGACCATTTCGCCGGCAGCATGCTGAGGCTCCGCCAACTGGTTCGCCATCGGAGCCGATGGGATGCTTTCCGAGCGAACGGCAATGGAGGTTTTCCGTGATCAGCCATCGGTCACCCGGTTCTTTTTCCAGTCCTTCACGGCAACGATCAGAAGCGGCGTCAGCGTCAATGCGCCCAGCCCGATCGCGGCCCAGATCGCACGGGAGGAGTCGCCACTGACGGCTTCGTTACCGAAATGCGCGAGCACGAAACTGGCCGGGATGATCCCCGCAAGCGTCGCGAGCGCGAAACGCCAGACCTGAAGGCGGCTCAACCCGGCAGCGTAGCTGACGATGTCGAATGAAATGAAGGGCATCAAACGGCTGGCGAAAACGGTGAAGGTCAACGCGTTCTGAGAGCCGAGCCAGCCCGTATCCAACTTGTCGCCCAGCCATCGGACGAGCACGTCGCGACCGAGGAACCTCGCCAATCCGAATGCGACAAGTGCGCCGAGCTCGGCCCCGGCAACGATGTAAACGGTTCCCAGAGTATGCCCATAGGCAGCCCCAGCTGCCAATGCGATCGGTGCGCTTGGAATTGGCGTCGCGACGATCGCGATCGTCATGAGCGAAATGATGAGGACCGGCCCCCATATCCCGGCAGCCGCGACCCAGCCGGAGATTCTCTCGCCATCGAAGCTTTCGATGGTGTTGGCGAGCGGACCCAGAGCCAGCGCGATGATGCCGACAACCAGCAGCGCGCCGACGATCAATCGTACGGCTCGCCCGAAAACGAGTGGGCTCATGTCAGCATCACGGGACATAGAGCGCAAATAGGGATGACGACGCTGAACAGTCCGGCAGAGCGACAAGTCTCTGTTTCCTGGATCCTGTCGGTCCCCATACTGCCTTGTCCCCCAACCAGTGCCGTCAGTGGCCGTTTCCCCAACGCATGCGCCTTCCGGTAAGGGGAAGGTCAAGAGGAGGCAATCAGGCCGCGTCGACGGCCTGGCGCAGCATGTCACGAACTTTGCCCGCGACTTTATGGAGCTGGTCGTTTTCGATGGCCTGCATTGACGCCACTGGGTCGATGGCGCTGATCTCGGTGCCGCCGTCCGTTTCGCGCAGGATAACGTTGCACGGCAGCATCGCGCCCACGCGCGGCTCGATCCCGATCGCCTTGTAGGCCATCTGCGGATTGCAGGCGCCAAGGATGCGATAGCCGTCCATGTCGACGTCGATCTTTTCCTTCATCGTCGTCTTGACGTCGATTTCGGTCAGAACACCGAAACCCCGATCAGCCAGGGCGGCGCGGACGCGCATTTCTGCGTCGTCGAGACTGACGCCCGTGAGTGAGCGGTCGTAGGTATAAGTCATTTCTATCTCCTCAAGTTACTCGAGCGGCTGCTTGATCGGTTTGAGCCGTCCCCGCAGGATCATCGTTGTCGCGAGAACCAGCCCAACGATCATCATTTCGAAGCTCATCAGATTTTACCTCCGTTAAAGCCGAGCGAAGCCAGCACCGATCCGCAAACCGTGCCTCGGCGCCGGATATGGGCGCCGGCCCACAGGCCGACGCCCGAAAAGTGCTTAGTCGTCGTTCATCATCTCGCTGTCGCCCATGCCAGCACCGTCCCCGGGCTGCATCTGCCTCATTCCGTCGCGCATCTTCTGCATGCGCTCCATCTTGTCCGCCGGGGCGGTCATTTCTTCGGCCGTGATGGAGCCGTCGCCATCGGCATCCAGATGCTGGAATCGATCCACCATTATTTCGCGGACCATCGCACTGTGCAGCGCCTCGAATTCCTCGATGGACAGGGCGCCGTCGCCGTCGCTATCGTACTCGGTCAGCTTCGCCTGCAGCCCGGTGCGCAGTTCCTCGGGCGTCATCGTGCCGTCACCGTCGGCGTCGAACATCTGCATCATGGCGCCACCCATCATACCATGGCCTTTGTCCCCCATCATACCGCCATGCATTCGGTGCATCTTCTTCATCATTTGCATCATGCCGGACATATCGCCCTTCATGCCGGGCCCGCTGCCCTGCATCATCATGTCACCACCTGCGGGTTTGGATTTGACGCTGTGGCCGTGATCGCTCTGGGCGTAGGCGGCGCCGGTCGTAATTGCGGCGATCATCGTGAGGGCGAGAATGGAACGTTGTGACATGGTGATCTCCTTTCCAGTGTTTGCACTCTGCAAGCTAGTGGTTCGAAACCGCTGTTGCATCTGGAGGTAGTAAAATTTTCAGTAACGGTTTGTATCAACGATGATACGGGGGCTAGTCCTTGTATTCTGCGGTCCTCTGTCCACGAGTTTCGCGGGCAGCGGAGCAATGCACGCCGCCGCCCGCATCTGTTACTTGTGTGAGGGTCCATCAAGCTGGTCGAGTTGCAGCCAACCTGTGTCAGCGATCATTGCCAGCCGCGGGCGGAAGCGGGCCACTGGATGAGACGTTGCCGCCCGTCATCATGTTGCTGGCGTGCATGTTCTGGCGGTGCATTGCGGCTTCGCTACGGGTGATCGTTCCATCACCGTCGCTGTCAAGATGTTCGAACGCATCTGCCCTCATCATTGTGGAATGATCGGTCGCATTGCGGTCCGGTAGCTCGTGATGGCCTGATCCGTAGCCCGAATTCGCGTGAGCGACGCCACCTGCGGAAATGGCCCCGATAAGTGTGAAGATTTTGATGAGATTACCTGTCATAGCATTTGCTCCTTCTGCTCTGATTTACAGCAAACTCAATATGCCTACGCGACCCGGCATCGCAATTCCCCGAAGCGGCCGGATTGTATCCGTCTGTCGCACAACGACCCTGTGATACTTATAGTTACAATTATCCTGCAATTTCAGGATACAACTTGACACAAACATCCCTATTGTGACCGCATGAACGAGATGCCTCATATCCTTGTCGTCGATGACAGCCTCGAGATTCGCAACGCCGTGGCGCGCTATCTGGAAAAGAACGGGATGCGGGTCAGCAAAGCCGACGGTGCATCTGAAATGGACAGCCAACTGGCAAAGGGGCGGTTTGATCTGATCGTGCTCGATGTCATGATGCCGGGCGAGGACGGTTTGTCGGTGTGCCGACGGATGACGTCGGAAGGATCCGTTCCGATCCTCATGCTGACCGCATTGGGCGAGGAGATGGACCGTATCGTCGGCCTCGAGGTCGGAGCAGATGACTATCTGGCCAAACCGTTCAATCCGCGCGAGTTGCTGGCACGGGTGAAGGCCATCTTGCGGCGCGCATCACGCACCGAGCTTCATGGCGGCAAGCTGACCGGCCGCCGTGTCAGGTTCGGCCATCAGACGCTCGATACCGACAGACGCGCCCTGGTGGACGATGACGGTCACGAGGAGACGCTGACCACGTCGGAATTCAAGCTTCTGACCGTGCTGCTGGAAAGACCCCGGTTGGTTCTCAGTCGCGATCAACTTCTGGATTTGACAGCCGGCAAAGCACAACGTCTTTTTGACAGGACAATCGACAATCAGATCAGCCGGCTGCGACGGAAGGTTGAAATCGACCCGATGCGTCCAAAACTCGTCACCACCGTACGCGGCGGCGGCTATTGCCTGTCTACAGACATTCAGGAACTGGAGTGAAGCTGCGCTTCTTCGATAGTCTGCGGGGCCAATTGGTCCTGTTGATACTTGGCGCCCTGATCGTAGCGCAAGCGATCAGCCTGTGGCTCTTCGTCGATGAACGCGGTCTTGCCGTCCGCGCCGCGCTCGGCTCCGAGGCGGCTGGACGCGCGGCCAATGTCGCGCGTCTGATCGAGGAGGCGCCGCCGGAACTGCAAGACTCGATCTTGCGGGCAGCGGATTCGCCGCTGGTGCGGTTCGACATAACCGCGCAGCCGACCGTGGATCATGTCAATCACAAGGATGGTGGCAGCGTCGAGGGGCGGATGCGCGCGCTACTGGGGCCCGATGACGATCGAGAGATAAGGATTGAACTGCATGAGGCGGAAGGTGACCTCATGCCGATGGCTCATATGCCCGCCAGCGATGGAACCATGCATCTCAGGATGATGCAGGGCGCGCTGTCGACCATCGAGATGACACTTTCGGTGGCTCTGCAGGATGGTCGGTGGCTTAATGTCGATACCCGGTTCCACCGGCCGCCGCTGCAATGGCCGGTCATCTCGACCCTCAGCTTTGGGATCACCGCAGCGATAATTCTCATGGTCGTCTTCTGGTTCCTGTTGAACCGTTTGACTGGACCATTGAGGAAGGTTGCCACTGCAACCGAGAAATTCGGGCGCGGTGAGGCTGGAAAGCCCCTTCCCCTGATCGGTCCACGCGAGGTGCGCGATCTTACTTGGACGTTCAACGCCATGCAGAACCGGCTGACGCGCCACATGGCGGACCGCACGCGAGTTCTCGCCGCCCTCGGGCATGACTTGCGCTCCCCGTTGACGGCACTCCGCGTGCACGCGGAGTTGGTTGATGAAGACGAAATTCGCGAGAGCCTGATCTCCTCGATTGAGGAGATGCAAGAGATGGTCGAAACCACGCTGGCCTATGCGCGTGGCATGGCCACCTCTGAAGAGCCCCAGATCGTGAATATTCGCGAATTCCTGGAGAAGCTGCAAAACGACATGCTGGGCGCATTCGAAATCGAGACGTCAGAGCGGGTCACGCTGCGTTTGCGGCCGAACGCGATACGCCGCGCCTTGCGTAACCTGATCGAGAACGCCCTGCGCTATGGCGGCGATGCGACGGTTTCCGTGGAACACCAGAAAACCGATCTTCTGATCCGGATCGCGGATGACGGGCCGGGGATCCCCGAGGCCGATCTCGAGCGCGTGTTCGAGCCCTTTTTTCGTCTGGAAGAATCGAGGTCGCGCAACACCGGCGGCACAGGGCTGGGCCTGTCGATTGCACGAATGATCGTCCGGGCGCACGGTGGCGATGTCGTGTTGGAAAATCGTGAAGGGCAAGGGTTGCTGGCGACGGTGGTACTGCCCTTGGGCTGCGACGCGGACGCTGATCGCGGGTAACTTGAGAACGGCACCCCGCCGAAGGTCTTCGTCCGCGGGATGCCATCTTTACTGACGTGTCTCAGAACATTATGCGCGTTCCGACAACGACCGAGAACGCATCCTTGTCCTCACCCGCCGTGCGTAGCATGTTCGAGGTTTTGCCGAAGGAGCGTTCATAGTTGACGCCGACATAAGGCGATACCGCGCGATCGATCAAATCGTAGCTGACGCGCGCCCCGATTTCGAAAGTCGGACCCCAGGCGCCTTGATCACGTGCCGCGTCGTCCTTCAACGGCAGGGTCATCTCGATGCTCGGTGTCAGGATCAGCCGATTTGTCAGCAATGCCTCGTATTCCGCTTCAAACGAGAAGTACGGGTGATCCGAAACATAGAGATCGGCGTCGATCTCGAACCATTGCGGTGCCAAACCCTTGACCCCAACGACGGCGTTGTAACGATCAGGAACGCCGTTGGGCATACTGGCCTGAATGCCGACCACGGCATCGAAGAAGGTCGAGATCGGCATTTGCAAGCGCAACTGGTTTTCCAGTTCCTCGAAATCGCCCGAGCTTTCGCCGACCTCGCCCTCGCTTCGCCAGACGAAGCGCAGCTCGTCGGAACCGGCGAGCGCGTCGAAATCCCACACGAGAGCATCTTCACCCTCAAGGAAACGGTATTCCAGTTGCTCGGCCTGAAAGCCCCAGATGACCGGCTCGGCCGCCGCCGGCGTCCAGATCATGGAGGCCAGGGCCGCACCGAAAGCGGACAGATAGGTTATTTTCATAAGTTCAATCCTTGTTCTGATGACGCCGCTCATGCCGGTCCACCTTCGACGATCACCTTGCGGAACATGCCCGCCTCGGCGTGGTAGGACAGGTGGCAGTGGAAGGCCCATTGGCCCGTCGCATCGACCTCGGTTTCCGTGTAGACGGTGGTGCCCGGCGCGATGCTGACCGTGTGCTTGATCGGATCCCACTTGCCCTTGCCGGTGTCGAGGATCGACCACATGCCGTGCAGGTGCATCGGGTGCGACATCATCGTTTCATTAACGAATTTGAAGCGGACACGCTCGCCGTATTTCAGGCGGATCGGATCGGCATCTTCCATCTTCACGCCGTTGATGGACCAGATGTAGCGCTCCATGTTGCCGGTCAAACGCACCTCGATCGTGCGGGTCGCCGGGCGATCGCGGTAAAGCGGCCGGGCTGCCTTCAGATCGTTGTAGGACAGAAACTTGCCGCCATTGGCCGCGCTGGGGATCAATCCGCTGCCCGGCGCGTAGAATTCGCCAATCTTGCTGTCGCGGGCGCTGTGGTTCATGCCCGCCATGCCGCCGGACATGTCCATTTTGCTATGATCCATCTCCTGCTTGCCGCCGGACATGTCCATCTTGCTATGGTCCATGCCCTTCATGTCGCTGGACATGTCCATCTGGCTGTGGTCCATATCCTCCATGTCGCCGGACATATCCATCTGGCTGTGGTCCATGCCCTCAGGCATGCTGGTACCTTGCGACGACATCGTCATGGCGCTGTGATCCATGCCGCTCATGTCCATACCGTCCATCATGCCGCCCATGTCGGCCATCGTCAGAAGCGGTTTCGGACGCATCCGCGGAACCAGTCCCGCCCAGCCTTGCTGCGGTGATAGAGAGCCGCGCACCATTGCCGTGCGGCCCATGGATTCGGCGATGATGGCATATGCCTTGGCTTCGCGCGGTTGCACGATCACGTCATAGGTTTCCGCCACCGAAATACGCAACTCATCCACGGTAACCGGCTGGACGTCATTGCCGTCGGCCTGGATGACGGTCATCTTCAGGCCCGGAATCCGCACGTCGAAATACGCCATCGCCGCCGAATTGATCAACCGCAGCCGAACTTTCTCGCCCGGCTTGAAGAGACCCGTCCAGTTCTGCCGCGTGCTCTTGCCGTTCATGAGCGGGACGAAGCCCTGTACGTCCTCGATATCGGTCGGCATCATCCGCATGCGGCCCCACATTGCCCGGTTCTGGAGGGCCTGCTTGAAACCATCTGCACGGGAATCCCGGACCAGATCTTCCAACGTCCGTTGCGAGCGGTTGTAATAATCCGCCGACATTTTCAGATTGCGGAATATGCGATTGCCGCTGTGCGGGTGCTTGTCGGTCAGTTGCACCACGTAGTCGCGGTCCGCGCGAACCTTCTCACCGCCCTTCGGTTCGATCACGATCGCCCCATATGCGCCGTCCGGCTCCTGGAAACCGGAATGGCTGTGGAACCAGTAGGTCCCGGCCTGTTTGATCGGAAAGCGGTAGGTAAAGGTCTGGCCCGGTGCGATCCCGTTGAAGCTGATGCCGGGAACCCCGTCCTGACGGAACGGCAGGATCAGGCCGTGCCAATGGATCGAGGTGCTTTCGCGGAGGTTGTTGGTGACGTTGATCGTCACCTGCTCACCTTCCTTGACGCGTAGCACGGTCGGAGTCTGACTCTTGTTGTAGGCGACGCCAGTCTTTTTGAATTCGCCGGTATCGAAGCGGATCTTGTCCACGGTGATGTTGTAGGTGCCCGCCACGGCGCTGGCTGCGCTGGCGGCACCCAGAACGGTCGCAAAAAGCGCCGCCCGGATGAGGGGGATGGATTTCATCTCCATTCCTTTCAGTATGGGTGAATGACAGGACGCATCCCGATGCGTCGTCAGGGGAGGGTTGAGAAATCGGGTAAACTTGGGCCTGCCGCGCGTGAACGACATCGATCACAGGCGTTTCCTGTCCGGCCGTATCGACCGGTATCGCATTGTCTCAAGGCGATGAACGCTAGGCTCGGGGTGGTGGCGTTTCGCTGGTTTGGCGCGCCTGGTAAGACCCAACAGGCTCCTCGGAGAAGGCGAGGGAGGTCAGCGTCCAGTGTCGCTCGGACTGCTCGTAAGTTGCCCCGATCAGCGGAAAACAGTGCGCTGCCATTGCACCGCAACCGCTACTCTCATCGTACCTCGAAGCGGCGAATTCGCACCCAGGTCTCGTTTCGACATCATCAAGAGCCGGATCGGAATGATGAAGCGCTCCGGCTTCCTCGAGATGAGACCCGGCAAAAGACATGTGTGGAAGTGCCGTAACCGAAAGAAAGGCCAGCACTGTCAGATATATCCAGAATGTCCGAAGGTGATGTTTCATACCGATCCATTCGACACCGACTTACCGACTGTGAGACATCTCCTCCATCAAGGCCCAAAATGCAAGGTTACATTCCGATACAATAAACACGCGCTCGTGCTCTGCCGTATTCTTGACCCTCCAGCACTGGAATGTCTTTCTCCTGCGCCACCAGATGCGCTCGTCAGCGCAGGTGACCGTCCAATTCGGACATTCCAATCGAACCAAAGGTGAAATTATGAAAAGCACTACGATCGTCAGCGCAACAATCCTCGCGATGTCTCTTTCAAGCCAGGCAATGGCAGACGCGGGACACGGAAAGGGTGCCGCCATCGGCGAGCCGGGAGAGGCCGAAAATGTCGACCGCGTGATCGAGGTCAGCATGGACGAGATGAAGTACGAGCCCAGCCGGATTTCGGTCAAGGAGGGCGAGACCATCAAGTTCGTGGTCAGCAACGACGGCAACCTGGTGCACGAATTCAACCTCGGCAATGACGAGATATGGGATGGGCACAAGGGCGAAATGCGAGAAATGCTTCAGAAGGGCATGATGACCATGAAGAAGCTCAACCATGAGAAGATGATGGAAGCCGGGATGATGCATGATGACGCCAACAGTGTCCTGCTGGAGCCGGGCGAGACGGGCGAGGTCGTCTGGACATTCTCTGAAGCGACGGACATGGGGTTCGCGTGCAATGCTCCTGGGCACCGCGAGGCCGGAATGGTCGGTGACGTCAATTTCGAAGAGCTTTGACGTCGATCGACGAATGACGGAGATGAGGGGGCTCGATGTTCCCCTCATTTCAAACCGCGGACGGTTCGGGCCGCCAATCGGGCGGCCCCGACGTCGAGGAGAGGACATGAAACACCTTGCACTACCCGTGATTTCAGTTTGCGCGATGGCTTCAGCTGGGCCCGCTTCGGCAGCGCCAAATGGCGATTGGCGAGCTGGATACGGCCACATGATGTGGAACGGTGGCCACGGCATCTTTGGCGGCCTGATGATGGTGATCTTCTGGGCATTTATCATTGGCCTGATTTTTCTTGCGGTTCGCGGCTTTTCCACCCGCTCCGACACCGGAAATGGTCAGACTGCGATGGATGTCCTTCGTGAACGCTATGCCCGCGGCGAAATCGATGAGGATGAATTCGAGCGGCGGCTGGCCAAGCTGGAGTCCCCAAAACGGTGAATTCTGCGGAACCGGACCTGATGAAAGCGCCGGTCGGAAGCCACATCAGCCGGGACATCGGTATTTGCCCGCCAATCTGCCGAAAAAATTGTCTCGGACCGTAACGGGCTCCGGCTTTTGCGACAGACGCTTACACAAAAGGCGGCGTGCCTCGATTGATGGTCCCGAGCCGATCGGTACCTTGGTGACAGACGAGAATATACCTATGAAAGGAAGTATATCATGCGCATCACGACCCTAACACTCGGTGCGGTCTTGATGACCGGCAGCGCCGCGATTGCCGACGTCTACATCCCCGAAGGCGAACTTGGAACAGTGCTTCATCTGGATCGATCCTTTAACGAGATGGGTCGCATCGAAGGGCTCGACAACGTCCACGGTCTCGCCGGTGCGCCCGAACGGGGCGTCCTGGTGGCCGGCAGCCTGTCGGAATCCGCGCCGGGCGATGCGGCCAGGCCGGCCGCCATGTCGGAGGAGGATCACGCGGCCCATCACGGGGGTGGGGACGCGGCCAAGCCGGATGCGGCAAGTCTGGTAACGCTGGTCGAGGCTGACAGCCGCGAGATTCTGCGCCAGATCGAGGTGCCGGGCATCGTTCACCATGTAGGGATTTCGTCGGATGAACGCTTCGCAGCGGTGACCCATCCCGGCCTGGGTGCCGTTTCAGTGATCGACCTGGAGAGCGGCGAGATGACGGCAACCGTCGCCACAGGACCGGTTCCGGAATATGCGGTCGCCGATCCGAAGACCGGAAACTTCCTCGTTTCCAACGCCAGCAACGCAACGATCAGCGTGGTTGACCCGAAGGATGGGATCGTGACGCGAAATTTCAAGCTGCAGGGGTCGCCCACGCACATCCAGCTCGATGCCGATGCCCGCCAACTGATCGTCAGCGAAGCCGACAGCGGGATCGTCTCCATCGTCGATGCAGACAGCGGCGAGACCCTCGACAGATTCGACATTGGCGGAGAATTGCATGGTATAGTGGTTGACCAGGACGCGATCTGGTCGAGCGCGCGCAAACGCAATCTTGTCGTGCGTGTCGACCGGTCGACCGGTGAACGCCTGGAAGTCAACGTCGGACCTGAACCCTACCACATGGCGCGCATAGAGGATGCCTTGCTGGTGAGCAGCGCCGGCAAGCCGGAACTGTGGATTCTCGACCCCGAGACGCTGGAGCTTCGCCAGACGATCGAGACCGACAGTAGGGCACACCAGTTCGCCCCGATGCCGTAGGCCGAAGCGGGGAAAGCGGCAATGACCCAACTGACGGAGATGTGACAGCGGGCGTTGGAACCGGGCTTGACGTTCCAGTCCGGGAAGGCGGCATGAGCCGCAAAACAAGAAGTTGACCGGGATATCCAGATGATACCTGAAATCGGACAATTTGCGCTGGCACTGGCGCTGGCAATTGCCCTGGTGCAGAGCGTTCTGCCGATCCTCGGCGCCTCGCGCGGCGATCTGGTCTGGATGCGGAGTGCGCGGACATCGGCGCTTGCTCAGCTGCTGTTCATCGGGATCGCGTTCGCGGCCCTCATGCGATCCTTCATGGTCAGCGATTTCACTGTGGCGAACGTCGTCGAGAACTCGCATTCACTCAAGCCGATGTTGTTCAAGATCGCCGGCACCTGGGGCAGCCATGAGGGCTCTCTGCTGCTCTGGGTGCTGATCCTTGCTGCTTTCGGCGCAGGGGTCGCCTTGCTCGGAACGAACATTCCCGATGCGCTGAAGGCGCGGACCCTGTCGGTGCAGGCCTGGATCAGCACCGGTTTCCTGTCCTTCCTGCTGCTGACCTCCAACCCGTTCGAGCGCGTGTTTCCGCCGCCTCCGGATGGCAACGACCTCAATCCGCTGCTGCAGGATGTCGGGCTGGCGATGCATCCGCCGCTTCTCTATTTCGGGTATGTCGGGTTCTCGATCGTCTTCTCCTTCGCCGTCGCCGCGCTACTGGAAGGGCGCGTGGATGCCGCCTGGGCCCGCTGGGTCAGACCGTGGACACTGGCGGCGTGGATGAGCCTGACGGCGGGCATCGCGCTCGGATCCTGGTGGGCCTACTACGAACTGGGCTGGGGCGGCTGGTGGTTCTGGGATCCGGTCGAGAACGTCAGCTTCATGCCATGGCTTCTGGGCACTGCCCTTTTGCATTCGGCCATCGTCACCGAAAAGCGCGACGCGTTCAAAAGCTGGACGATCCTTCTGGCCATCTTGACATTCTCGCTGTCTCTGCTGGGCACGTTCATCGTCCGGTCGGGCCTCCTGACATCTGTGCACGCCTTCGCCGTCGATCCGGAACGCGGACTCTACATCCTCGGCCTGCTGGGGCTGTCAATCGGCGGCTCGCTCGCGCTCTATGCCTGGCGCGCTCCGTCGATGGAGGGCGGCGGCCTCTTCGCGCCGATCAGTCGCGAGGGTGGCCTCTTGATCAACAACCTGCTGCTGGTCGTGGCCACCGGAACCGTGCTGGTCGGCACACTCTATCCGCTGTTCACCGAGGCCCTGGCCGACCAGAAGATTTCGGTCGGACCGCCCTTCTTCAACGCATCCTTCATTCCGATCATGCTGCCGCTACTGGCGATCATGGCCGTCGGGCCGCTCCTGTCGTGGAAACGCGCCGACCTGAAGGGCGTATTCCAGCGCCTGCGGTTTGTCGCGCTGATGTCAGGGCTGGCCGCACTTGCGGTCTGGTACCTGACCGAGGGCGGACCCGCCCTGGCCTATCTTTCAATCGCGATTGCCACCTGGCTCCTTCTGGCGACGCTGCGGGAATGGGCAACCCGGATCAGGCTCTTCGACGTGCCGTTCGCGCAGGCTGTTCGGAGGGCGCGCAACCTGCCCCGCGCGGCCCACGGCATGACGCTGGCACACGCGGGACTTGCCGTGGCGGTCTTCGGCTTCGTCGGGTCGAGCGCCTGGAAATCCGAGAAAATTGTTTTCGTCCAATCCGGCGCCGTGACCGAGATCGCAGGTTTCGACGTGCGCTTCGACGGTGTCCAAAGGGTGCAGGGTCCGAACTATGTCGCCGACCGCGGCACGCTGGTGGTCACGCGCGATGGTGCACCCGTCACGACACTCTACCCCGAGCGCCGTTTCTATCCGGTCGCCCAGAGCACGACCACCGAATCTGCCATCCGCTCGACGCTGGCGGGCGACCTCTACGCCTCGCTGGCCGAGCCGGCCGCGGAGGGCGCGGCGCAATCTGGGGCCTGGACCTTGCGAATCCTCTACGAGCCGCTGGTCAATTTCATCTGGATCGGGGCGGCGCTTCTGGTGCTGGGCGGCGGTCTGTCGCTTTCGGATCGGCGCCTGCGGGTCGGTGCGCCGCGCCGCGCTACTATTCCGAAACCACAAGCAACGCCGGCGGAGTAAGTCCATGACCCGAGCCCTCGCCGCCCTGCCGATCCTGATTGCGCTGATTGTCGGCGGTTTCTTTCTCTGGGGCCTCAATCCAAGCCGCGACCCGAACGCGATCCCGTCGGTGCTGATCTCTCAGCCGGCACCGGAATTCGATCTGGCGCCGGTGGATCACGTGGGTGTGCCCGGCCTGTCACGGGCGGACCTGACGGACAATCCTGCGCCGGTCGTGGTCAATGTCTTCGCCTCCTGGTGCGTCCCCTGCCGGGCCGAACATGCGGTCCTGACCCGAATGGTCGAACAGGGCGGCGTGCGACTCATGGGCATCAACTACAAGGACAAGCCCGAGGACGCGCGCGCCTGGCTGGAGAACCTGGGCAACCCCTATGAGCGGATCGGATCCGATCTGAACGGCCGCGCCGGGATCGAGTGGGGCATTTCAGGCGTGCCGGAAACCTTCATCGTCTCGGGCAACGGCACGGTTCTTTTCCGCTATGTCGGCCCGGTCGTCGGCGCAGAGGCGGAAGAGAAGTTCGCAACCGCGCTCGCGCAGGCACGTGCTGCAACAGGAGCGGGAACATGATCCGAATTGTCGTGCTGACGATCCTGATCGTGATCGCCTTGCCGCTTGCCTCCCATGCCGTCGAACCCGACGAAATGCTGGCTGATCCGATCCTTGAGACCCGTGCGAGAGAGATCTCCAAAGACTTGCGCTGTGTGGTCTGCCAGAACCAGGACATCGACAGCTCGAACGCGGGCGTTGCGCGCGATCTGCGGCTGCTGGTCCGTGAAAGGCTGGTTGCCGGAGACACCGATCAGCAGGTGCTGGATTACATTCAGGCGCGCTATGGCGATTATGTCCTGTTGAAACCGCCATTCAAACCGGAAACCTATGCTCTTTGGTTGACGCCGCTCGCACTCTTTTTGCTGGGGGCCGGCGGTGTGGTCGCGGTCCTTGCCAGGTCCGGTCGGCGCAAGGCGAAGGCAGGCCTGAGCGCCGAAGAAGAGCGCCGGGTTTCCGAACTGTTGGCGCAGCGCGAAAGGAATGAGCCGTGATGCTCTGGATTGTCTTTGCGTTTCTGGCGCTGCTTGCCGCAGGTTTCCTGCTGCTTCCACTGCGGTCCTTCGGATCGAAGGTTTCCGACCGAACCGACGGGTCCGTTTCGATCCTCTCCGATCAGCTGCAAGAGGTGGACGCCGATGCGGAACGCGGTCTGATCTCGCCGGAGGAAGCCCGTGCCGCCCGGATCGAGATCAAGCGGCGCATCCTGTCGCAGGAACGGAAAGGCCAGCACGCGGAACCGGCCAGGCAGGGTCGGCCTGCCAGCATTGTCGTCTGGGCGACCGCCTTGGCGGTGCCTGTGGCGGCAGGCGCGCTCTACCTGCAACTGGGATCGCCCGACATGCCGAGCATCGCGTTCGCCGAGCGTGAGGCGGAGCGAAACCAGCAGGTTGAAATCGCCGGGTTGACGGAGCGTTTGCTGGAGCGCCTGCAAAGCGATCCGGGCGGTGGCCCGACCGAGGGGTGGATGTTGCTCGGTCAAACCTACATGCGCATGGGCCGCTACAGGGATGCGGTATCCGCCATGGAGAACGTGACCGGGCGCCCGGATGCCAGTTCGGCCATCCTGTCGCAATACGCCGAGGCGCTGATCGCCGCGGATGACGGGATCGTGACGCCCGCGGCCCGCGAGGCCATCGGACGGGCACGCGACATGGATCCGTCCAATCCGGCGGCCACGTACTACGAGGCCATCGCGCTCGATCAGGCGGGCGACGGCGCGGAGGCCCACGATCTGCTGATTGCCCGGCTGGACGCGGCCAATGGCCCCGCGCCCTGGATGGAGGCGTTCGTCGCGCAGGCCAACAGCATCGGCGAGACGCTCGGCCGCGAGCCGGTCAGCCTCGCGGCATTCGCGCCCACGGCTGGCGGCGATACGCCGGGCCCCACCGCGGGCGATGTCGCCGCCGCAGCGGACATGAGCGAGGACGACAGGGCCGCCTTTATTCGCTCGATGGTTGAGCGGCTGGCCGAGCGGCTGCGGGACGACCCTGATGACCTGGATGGCTGGATGCGACTGGGCAACGCCTATCGCGTCCTCGGTGAGGCGGCGAAGGCGCGGGAGGCATATCTGACCGCCAACAGGCTCGCCGAGACCCTGCCTCCCGACGACCCGCGTGCGCAGGAAATCCGGCAGGCGATGTCAGAGCTGCCCGGCTGAGGCCGAAACAGCGCTATGGTTTCCCTGCCAATGCGATCAGGTGCACTGACAGGGATGCGCCGCAAGGTTTGGATCGTCCCGGGTGGTCAGACGGGTCAGGACGAACCCGGCCGTCAGAAGCAACGCGCCGCCATAGATCATGCCCGTCGCCGGGACCTCTCCGAATACGAGAAAGCCCAGCGTTGCCGCGACCACCGGCGATACGATGATGTCGACCAGCGAATAGACGTTGGCGTTCAGCGTCTTCAGCACAAGCGAGATGCCGAAATAGGCGAACCCGGTAGAGACCAGTCCCAGCATCAGCGCCCAGAGCCCGGCCGGAGCAGCAATGCCGATCCGCTCATTGACTGTCATTGCCATGATGTCGCCGGGTCCGAAGATCACCAGCGCCGGCGACAGCACGAGGGCGGCAACAAGCATGGACCAGGCGATGTCGTTACCGGTCTCGGATTTGCCTTCGTGGCGCATGTAGGTGATCATCGCGGCATAGATCGCCCCATCGGCAAGCGCGACAAGATTTCCGACCATGTATCCGCCCTCCAGCGGTTTCGCGAGAACGATGCCCATGATGGCGACCGCGAAGGTCAGGTAGTGACCCCAGCTTGCTTTCTCATCGAGAAACAGCGCCGAGAATATGAAGGTGAAGAACGGCGCGATACTCCAGAAAATGACCGCGTTGGCAATCGGCACCAGGGTCATGGCGTAATTGAAGACGCTGATCTGGGTGGCGATCAGTATACCGATGATGGCGGTGTCCTTGAGGTTCTTCCACGGAACGCGAAGCGGGTTCCCGGTTGTGAACGGCATCAGAATCATGAGAAACAGCGCGGCCGTGAGGATGGCGTAGAAATTGACCGTGTGGATCGGGATCAGACCGCCTGTCAGCTTGACGAAGACGCCGATTGTCGCCTCCGAGAAGGTGATGAGAAGCAGTAACAGGATGGTGCGCATGGGTCGGTTCTGATCCTCTCTCGTTCACGCTCTCAGGACGCCGCCGGCTCGTCGCGGTCCTCCTGGCCACTTATTGCGTCGCGGCTCGCCTTCCCGATCCAGCACATGTCGCAGACCGGGTCACCGTGGGACAGAGTGCGCCGGCGGCGATAATGACCGCGCGCGCCATCCCCGGCGATGACGTCGGCACCGGGCCAGTCGTAGCGGCACCAGCTCTGCCGGAACGCCTCCAACGAGTCAGGATCGTCCTGCGCCCGGGCGATGCGGCGCACGAAGCTCTGCGGCGGGCAATGGGTGAAATCGGTCAACAGGTCGTCGCCGTCCCGGCTGACGCGAACGGCGTAACCCGGCGCGCCGGAGGGCGCGAAGGGAAACACCAGCAGCGCGCGGATGGTCCAGCGCAGCCGGCGGCCGGAATCGCGGGTGAGCAGGCGCACGGGCAATGCGCTGAGCGCCAGCATCCGCCGGTAGATGTCCCAGCCGAGATCGGCGACCACCTGTCGCGCGGTCTCGGGCGCGATGCCGCAAGCGCGCAGGCTGCGATCGGCCGCCATCGTCCAGATCGCCATTTCCACCATCAGCCGGCTACCGAAAGTCGGAAGCTCTGCCTGCTGCGCATACGGGCGCAGGCGGATCGCCTCCGCGGTCATCGCCACCACGAATGCCTCGATTTCCGGCGCCAGCCAGCGGATCTCGCGCCCCTCCGTGTCGCGCAGGCCGCGCGTGGCAAGGCCGCGCCGCGCCGCCCGGGCGACGATGCGCCCGATCAGCTTGCGTGCCAGCCACAGGCGGAGCGACTCGTCAGCCATCGTCGGCCTGACCATTCGAGGTGATATCGATCATCTCGGCGCCCGATTCGTCGAGACGCTCGGTCTCCATCTGGAGCGTGACGAAGAAAAACCCGTGATCGCGGCGCAGCAAGCGGTGCGCCCGTCGTTGCACCGCCTGGGGGTCCGCACCGTCACCTACGCGAAGGTGCGCCGAAAACACGTTGCGCCCGCTCGTCAATGTCCATGCGTGGGCGTGATGCACATCGCGCACTCCATCGAGCGTTTCCAGATCCGCGATCACCAAGTTCAGATCGATCTCGCTCGGCGCCGCTTCCATCAACAGCCGCGCCGCATCCCGCAGGATGCCCCAGCTGGCCCAGAGCAGCACGAAGCCGAAAGCCATGCCCAGAAGCGGGTCGATCATCAGGAAACCGGTAAAGCGGATCACCAGCGCCGTGACGATGATGAGCAGGCTGCCCACGAAGGTCTGGATGATGTGCCAGAGCGCGCCGCGCACGTTCATGTCGCTCCGGCTCTGTTTCCAGATAAGGCCGAGCGAAATGAACTCCGTCACAAGACCCCCTGCCGCGGCGAGCAGCATCGGCCCCGTCGGCAGGTCGATGGGGGCGTTCAGCCGCATTGCCGCCATGTAGATGACAACGAGGGCCATTCCGGCCAGGAACCCGCCATTCACCAGCGCGCCCAGAATTTCGGAGCGATACCAGCCGAAGCTGAATGTTGCATCGGCAGGCCGCCGGGAAAGCCTGGCCGCCCCCAGGGCGACGAGGACGCCGCCGACGGCGGAAAACGTGTGGAACGCATCCGACAGGACGGCGATCGATCCGGTCCAGAGCCCGATCCCCAGTTCCACGATGAAATAGATGCCGGTCAGCCAGGCCGAGATGACCATGCCACGCCCGCTTGTCGGCATATGCGATCCGTGTCCACCAACATGGGTTTCAGTTTCGGAACTCATCGAGCCTCCTTTCTGAGACAGTTTATTGATGCCTCCCGATATGAAGAGCGCGCCTCAGTCGCCCGACGCCACCGCCCGCGCCGCCGCTTTCTCGAGCGCCGACAGCACCATTTCGGACGACAGGAGCTCGGGCAGGACGATCCCCTCCGGAGCGCCGGGTCCATAGACGGCGTTGAACGGAATACCGTAGCGGTCGAAGGTCTCCAGATAGCGCGAGATTGACTCGTCGGGACGGGTCCAGTCGGCCTGCATTGCCGTCACGTCCGGTGCGCGAAGAGCCGTCAGCACCGGCTCGCGGTCGAGCACGAGCGCCTTGTTGGCCTTGCAGGTGAGGCACCAATCGGCGGTCACATCGACGAAAACGACCTCTCCGCGCGACACGAGCTTCGGAATTTCTCGACGGTCGAATGCGGCCCAGTCCGTCGCCGGCTTGGCGTTCGGCGTGCCGGCCGCAGAAAGGAATCCCGCCAGGAAGATGGCCAACGCACTCATGACTGCCGCCCCGGACAAGCGGGGGCCTGCGGCCAGGCGCTTGGCGGACAGAAGCGCGACCAGGATTGCACTGGCTGCCAGAACCGCGAGCGCGGACGCCATGCCGCCAACGCCGATCAGCACCCAGAACAGCCAGCCGGCGGTGCCCGCCAATGCCAGCCCGAGCAGAATCTTCAGCCACAGCATCCAGCGGCCCGGCTTCGGCAGGCGCGAGATCGCCGCCGGAAACGCGGCAACGATGAGATAGGGCAAGGCCAGACCGATCCCCAGTGCAGTGAAGATCACCGCGATATCGAGCGCGCGTCCGGCAAGCGCAAAGGCCACGGCGGTGCCGAGGAACGGCGCCGAACAGGGTGTCGCGAGGATGGCGGCGAAGGCGCCCGTGGCAAAGTCGCCACCATAGCCTTTGCCGCCGCCCGCACGCGCGAGCCGGGTTTGCATTGAGGACGGCAACTCGATCTCGAATGCCCCGAAAAGGTTGGCGGAAAACACGGCCAGGACAAGGAACATGACTGCCAGAAAGACGGGATTCTGGAATTGCAGCCCCCAGCCCACCGTCATCCCGAGACCGCGCGCCGCGATGGTCAGCGCCGCAAGCGACCACATGAACGCCAATACGCCGAGCGCGGAGACGGCGAACCCCTTGCGGATGCGGCCCACGCCCTGGTCGCGGCTCTTCATCGCCGAGGACAGCTTGATGGACAGCACCGGCAGCACGCATGGCATGACGTTCAGGATGAAGCCGCCGAGGAAGGCGATCACGGCGATCCAGGCCAGTTCCGCCACACCGGGCAGCACGCGGTCCAGGGCGAAGGGCGGCTTCGCTGCTTCATCCGTCAACTCGGTGAACAGGCTGACCGCACGGTCGCCGTCGGTCACGGTAATCCGCAGGTCGGGCAGGTGGGCGGCTGCGCTCAGAACCGGCAGACGCGCCCAGAGCAGACGGCCGCCCTCGCCAAGACGAATATCGGGCTTGCCGAATGCTGTGCCCGCGCCCAGTTCGGGAAAAACATCCGGACCCGCAAACGGCTGCTCGCTGCGCGCGGCCAGCGTCAGCGCGGTCATGTCCGGGTCGAGATGGGCCGACTGGACCCTGATACCGCTCTCGGCCCCCTCGTCCGGTACCTTTTCGGCATAGGCCGAGATGAGCGCCGCCGCATCCGCGTCGATTCCGCTGGCTCGTGGCAGCGACAGGGTCAGTGTGAACTCCTGCGGGACGCAAACGGTCGAGCAGGTCAGAAGCGTGACATTGGCGTTCAATCGCACCGGCGCGCCGGGGTCGGACAATGCGATACGCAGCGGAAATACGACCTCGTCGTGATATCCGAAATTCTCGATCCCGAAGGCCGTGAACCGTTCCGGGGCGGGCCAGAGCAATTCGACCTCCGCCACGTTCTCCGATCCCGCCCAGTCGATCGAGGGCGGGATGCCGACCTCGCCCGGGGACCGCCAATAGGTCTTCCAGCCCTCGCCCAACTCCAGATGCAGCCCGGCGGACAGGGACGTCGCGTTCGGGCCGACTCCGTTTTCGGCTGCGATCAGACGCGCCTCGAGAGCCGGGTTGGAAAAGCTCCCGGATTCGGCGGCGTTCGACATACTGGCCAGCCCCGCGCCGAGAAAACCGAGGCAGACCAGCAGAATCAGCTTTGCGACGAAAAGCCGCGAGAATTTGTTCATCACGCTGTCTGACACTGGGACGTCCAATCTTCCTCGATTTCCATCTCGGCAACACGCAGAATGGTCTTCTCATCGACCTGGCCCTGGATGATCGTTCGCCCGATTATCAGGGCGGGCGTTCCAAAAATGCCGAATACCCGCGCGAGAGCGGCACTGTTCTCCAACTCCCGCGCGACGGAGCCACTCTGCATGTCGAGGGCAAGGCGGTCGTAATCGACACCGATGTCCTGCGCCAAAGCCTGCAAATATTCCGGCGTCGCCACGAAGGAGGATCTCATGAGCCGTTCGTGAAAGGCGACATAGGCGCCCTGGCGTTTCGCCGCCAGCGCCGCCTTTGCGGCGACCTCCGACGACTCCCCGAGAAGTGGCAATTCGTGCCAGATAACGCGCAGGTTGCTGTCGCGACGTGCATCGAGTACCGCAAGCGTCCTGGTCTGAACGCGGCAATATGGGCAATAATACTCCGTAAAGAACGCGACCGGAACCACCTGTGTTTCAGGCAGGTCGTCGCCGTAGAGCGCGCCGCAGATATCTGTCCTGACCCGCGCTTCGGCACCCGCCAGACTATCCGGGCCCATGGCGTTCATTCCGATGAAGAGATCGAAGCCGCTCGAGCTTTCGCCGGCGGACAGCCTGCGAAAGCCCCGCGGGTCTTGAACGTCCTCGAAGTTGAGTTCGGTCGAACCGAGATCCGGAAAATACCGAAACCCGGCGTAGGCGGCCGCAACAGTCGCAAGAACCGCCAATGTATTCCGCCGTCCTTCAATCATATCCCGTCACCTTCACAACTATTCCAAAGCGAAGGCGAAGCCCTCCCTGCCGTCCCGGCACTCAAGTATAGCGAGCCCACTGCCCGATATTTCCTTCACCTGACAACCTTCCGGCAGGTCGACCACCTGGCCGCTGGAAGAGAGCCGGACATCACCGTTCCGCTCGCATTGCGCGATGGTCTGGGCGCAGGCGCCAAGCAAGAGCATCGCCCAAAGCGGCAGAATACGGCGAACGATACCCAATCTCACCCCGGCTCAGTCGGCAGCTGTTTTTTGATCCACCTGGATCGCAACATCATCGGTCCGCTCGCTCTTCGTATCATGGCATGATTTTCCCATCATCCGATGCATGATCAAATGTGCGCCGACGCACAAAAGCAGAGGTGCGAAGACGTAGAGCCCGGAGGACAATCCGCCGGCAAGTCCACCCGCCATCACGAACGCTGCAATTGGAAGCAGCATCACCGTGCAGCAGGCCCACATGGCATATTTCATCACCGGCATCGTGCGCGATTGCTCAGCAGAAGCTTCAGGTTCGTTCATTTTCATTGCATCTCCAAACATACAGGAGATGGGCTAAGGCCTTCCTGCGCCGGAAGGTCAACGATACAAACCGATACAAAAATCACGGTCTTGTCAGGGCGCATCTGCTTGACCTTCCGGCGCTGGAAGGTGGTCTATCCGGCCCAAACAGGCAAGTTTCAGATGCGAGAGCAGGTTATGACAGAACATGGCGAAAAGCCCCTCAACCGGCGCGGATTTCTGGCGGCGGGTGCCAGCGGCGTTATCGCACTGGCGACCCCAGCCTTCCTTCGGGCGGAGGAAGCCCCCGTGGTGAGGCGCAACATGTCTTCCTTCCGGCTGCACGCTTGGCAGGATCACTTCGACAGCCTTGGCAAGGGTATCCTGCTCTCAGACACGAGCACCAGGGTACTCCAGCATTGGACTGCCGATGGCGAGATGCGTATCTATCCCACCTCGGTGCCGTTGTCCGACGAGCTGACACGCCGCGGTTATACCGAAGTGGTCTTCAAGGATGAGGCCCCGGACTGGGCGCCGACACCATCGATGATCGAACGCGATCCGACACTGCCGCGCTATGTGGGACCAGGACCGGACAATCCGCTGGGTATTCGTGCCATGCACCTGAGTTGGCAATATTATCGCATTCACGGCACCAACGACACGCGCAAGATCGGCCGCAAATCGTCGAATGGCTGTATCGGGCTCTATAACGAACAAATCGTCGAGGTCTTCGACAGAACGCCGGTTGGCACACAGGTCAAACTCATTTGACCGGGCCATTCGGTTGCGAGGGACAGAGAACAGTATGAACAAGACATTGCTGGCGATCATCGCCTTCCTTCTCGTCGGGGGGTTCGCAGTCTACTGGAACGCGACGCAACGGGCGACGCAAGGCACGGGCCATTCGATGATTCCGCCCGATACCAGCACCCTGGCCGAGGGCGCACCGATCGTCGAGGTGGCGCTTCCCACCGAACTGTCGGCGGAAGCGCAGATCGGAAAACGGGCGTTCGACGCCAAATGTGCCGAGTGTCACGGCACGAATGCAGCGGGGCAGAATGGCGTGGCCCCGCCGCTCGTCCACAAGATCTATGAACCCAGTCATCATTCCGACATGGCATTCGTCCTCGCGGCAAAGAACGGCGTCCGTGCGCATCACTGGAACTTCGGCGACATGCCGGCGGTGGAGGGTGTGACCGATGGCGACGTGAAAATGATCGCGCGTTACATTCGTGAGCTTCAGAAGGAGAACGGCATCTTTTGAACGAAAGACGCAAAATCGAACCTGTCGTCTTGATACGCGCGCTGCTTCTCTGCGCGCTTTTCGCATTCGACCTGGCCCCTCAGGGCGCTGAAGCCCATTCTTCTGCTCCCGCCGCGACAAGCGAAACGCACGCCGTGATCGACTATGATCACGGCGAAGATCATTCTGTCATCCAGGAGGCATTCGGACATTGCCATCCAGGAATTGACTGCGCCCTTGCCGCGGTCGCAGCGGATCCAGTGCGGGCACGCCACGTCGAACGCTCCACAGCCAGGAAGTTCCGTCCTCCCCATGTAACAGGTGATGGAAGAGGCCCCGCCTATGAACCGCCACCGCCGCGATGACGCGCGCCTGGCAAACGAGGACATAAAGATAAAGACAAGTTTTGAAAGCTACATGCGAAAGGTGAACAGCATGAACTATCTTCTACACGCAACGGCGATCGCCGGACTTGCTGCGGCGACCTCGATCGCACATGCCGATGCCGGCCACGGAAATAACGCCGATATCGGGCAGGAAGGCGACGTCTCGAACATCGACCGGGTCGTCGAGGTCTCAATGGACGAAATGAGGTTCGACCCCGAGACCGTCGACGTCGAGAAGGGCGAAACCGTCAGGTTCGTCGTTAGCAATGACGGACGTATGGTTCACGAGTTCAACATCGGGACTGATCAGATGTGGGAAGGTCACGAAACCGAGATGCGCAGGATGATGCAGCGTGGTATGATGACCGGACGCGCCTTGAACCACGACAAGATGCGCGAGGCCGGCATGATGCATGACGATGCGAATTCGGCACTCCTCGAACCCGGGGAGACCGCCGAGATCGTGTGGACGTTCTCGGGAAGCGCCAAAATTGGATTCGCCTGCAACGTGCCCGGCCATCGCCAGGCGGGGATGGTCGGCGAGTTCGTTTCCAGTGCCAAAGTCGCTACGAATTGACGATCATGCATGCTTAATGGAACGGACGGCATCGCTGCCGTCCGTTCCGGATTCAACCGGCCTGGATCAGCTCCGGCGGAGCTTCTACGAACGCAAGGAAAATCATGATCGACCGTCGAACATTTCTGAATGGCTGCGTGGCGCTCGCGGCGGCGGGCAATCTGCCCGCGCCCGCCCGCGGAGCAACAGGTGTCGCGCGGCTCACGGCGCGGCCCACGCGCGTGCGACTCGCCCCCTCGCCCTATCCCAAGACTGAAGTCTGGGGCTATGACGGCGCGATGCCGGGACCCGAGTTGCGGATGGCTCAAGGCGCCCGCGTCCAGAGATCGTTCCTGAACGAACTGCCGCAGGCAAGTTCGGTTCATTGGCACGGGATCCGCATCGACAACGCGATGGACGGGGTTCCCGGGCTGACGCAGCCAGCTGTCGAGCCGGGACAGGAGTTTGACTATGATTTCGTGGCACCGGATGCCGGCACCTACTGGTATCACGCGCACAACCGGTCAACCGAGCAGGTCGCGCGCGGACTCTATGGTGCGCTGATCGTGGAAGAGTCCGAGGCGCCGGATATCGACCGCGAGGAAGTATTGATCCTCGACGACTGGCTTCTCGATCCCGAAACGGCACAGATCGACCCCGACTTCACGTCACGCCATGATCGCAGTCATGCCGGACGGCGCGGCAATTTCATCGCCACCAACGGGCGCTTTGATCTGTCCCTGGATGTGAAGCAGAACGAGCGTCTGCGCCTGCGGCTGATCAATGCGGCGAACGCCCGGATCTTCGTTCTGACGCTTTCGGGGATGGACGGCTGGACCGTGGCCCTCGATGGCATGCCGCTACCCGATCCGGGACCCGTAACCGAGGTGCTGATCCTCGGGCCGGGCCAGCGCGCCGATCTGATTGTGGACGTGACCGCGGCACCAGGCGAGGCAGCCCATCTCGTGCGCATCGAGGATCAGGTGGGCGTCTCCCAGGTAGCGTTTCCGGTATCGGGCCGCGCGGCGGCGGCGCGTCGCGGGTCGCCACTTCCCCTGCCGCCGAACCCACGCATGGACATATCCGGCATGGAAAAAGCCGTCACGGCGCGGCTGAATATGCAGGGCGGGGCAATGGGCACGCTGGATACAGCGATCCTGGACGGCGAACGCAAGAGCTTTCGCCAACTGGTCGACGCGAACCAATTCTGGGCCTTCAACGGAACGATCGGGATGACCGACACGCCACTGGCAAACCTGTCCGTGGGCGAGACGCTCAAACTCGAAATCTACAACGACACGTCGTTCCCGCATGCAATGCACCTGCACGGGATGCATTTCCGGGAAGTAACCGGGGACGCGGGCCTTGGCCCCTTCCGCGACACCCTGCTGATGTTTGGCGGCGAGACCCGGACCATCGCTTTCGTCGCCGACAATCCGGGAAAATGGCTGTTTCACTGTCACATGCTGAGCCATGCGGACTCGGGCATGATGACCTGGCTGGAGGTGGCGTGATGCGGAAATACCTGCTCCTTTCCGCCGTGCTTCTATCCGGTGCCGCCGCCAGCGCATGGCTGATGACGCAGGCCGGGGCCGAAACCAGCGCTCGTCCAGAGAGCGCCGATCTGGGACAGGGCGAGAAACTCTACCAGAGCTACTGCGCCTCCTGCCACGGCGCTAACCTGGAGGGTCAGCCCGACTGGCGCTCGCCGGGACCGGACGGCGCGTTGCCGGCTCCGCCGCATGACGAAACGGGCCATACATGGCATCACTCTGACAGCGTGCTCTTCGACTACACCAAGCTCGGCGGCAAGGCGGCCCTCGCCGCTCAGGGTGTCGATTTTGAAAGCGGCATGCCGGGCTTCGGCGATCAACTGAGCGACGATCAGATCTGGAACATTCTCGCCTATATCAAATCCACCTGGCCGGATCGGCAACGGCAGATTCAGGCCGAACGCAGCGCCGCCGAAGCTCAGAGAGAAGGAAATTGACAATGCACCCGATGAAAACCACCGCGCTGGCAATTGGCCTGGCTGTCATGCCGATTGCCGGCTTCGCGCAGGACCTGAGCGATGCGCGGATCAAGGAACTGGCGCTGGAAGCGATCCGGGAAAACCCGCAGATCATCATGGAAGCCGTGCAGTTGCTCGAACAGGAGCAGGCGGCCACCCAGGCAGAAGCGGCTGCCGACGTTCTGAAGAACCAGCGCCAGTTGCTCGAGCGTGATCCGAACGCGCCGGTCCTCGGAAATCCCGAAGGTGATGTCACGGTCGTGGAGTTCTTCGACTACAACTGCCCTTACTGCAAGCGGGCCATGTCAGAGGTCCAGGGGCTGCTCGACGCCGACCAGGATGTCCGGCTCGTCTATCGCGAATGGCCCATTCTCAGCGAAGGGTCTGTCTTCGCGGCGAAAGCCGCCCTGGCCGCAAGGGAACAGGGCAAATATGAGGAGTTTCACTGGGCGCTCATGGGTATGGAAGAACGTGCCGAAGAGGCGTCGGTCATGCGCCTGGCCGAGGAGATCGGGCTCGATATCGAACAATTGCGCACCGATATGGACGCGCCCGAGGTGCAGGAGCATATCGACGAATCGATGCGCCTGTCCCAGGCGCTCGGCTTCAACGGAACACCGTCTTTCGTGATCGGAGACGACCTTGTGCCCGGCTTTGTCGAACAGGATCAACTGGAGGCTCTGGTCGACAAGACACGGGAAAGCGATTGATCTTGCGTATCAGGTCGCGTGTTGAAATGGCGTCGGATCCCCCGGCGCCATTTTTCGTATCAGGTCGCTTTCGTATCAGGTCGCTGCCGGTGATTTTGCATCATAGCCGGCATCGCGAATTGCTTCGGACACGGCCCGCTCGCTTAGAAAACTCTCCACCTCGACAATATGCGCCCCAAGGTCACAGGAAACCCTGGCGGTTGGATCAATTGCCTTGATCGCCTTCTCGATTGCAGCGGTGCAGTGCCCGCAGCTCATGTCCGGTACGCTCAATCTGGTCATGCCTATCTCCTTCGAATGCCAACTCAGGTGAGGTCTTCCACCGCAGGAAGGTCAAGGACGGAATGGAATATTTTTGAACCCTATTGACCTTCCATCAAGTGGAACCCCTATCTTTCGGACAAATCCAGACAGGAGTCCGCCATGCCAGATTCGCAAACCCTTCGGCTTTCCGTGCAGAACATGTCCTGCGCCTCTTGCGTCGGGCGGGTCGAGCGGACCCTGTCCGCGCTGCCGGGCGTCGATGACGTCCATGTGAACCTCGCCAATGAGACCGCGCAGGCGCAGATCGATGCGCCCGAGCGGATCTCCGACGTCATGACAGCGCTGGATAGGGCGGGCTATCCGGCGCGGACGCAGGATGTGCGTCTGAACGTGGCGTCGATGTCCTGCGCCTCCTGCGTGGGGCGCGTGGACAAGGCGCTGGCGGCGGTACCCGGTGTGCTGGAGGTCAACGTCAACCTCGCCTCGGAAACCGCGACCGTGACCTATGCCGAAGGGGCGGTGGAGCTTGCGGATTTGCTGAAGGCGGCGGAGGACGCAGGCTACCCTGCGGAGCCCGCAGAGGACACCGCCTCGGAGGATCGCAGCGCCCGCAAGGACAGCGAGGCCAAGGCGATGGCGCGAAAAACCGCGTTGGCCGCAGCGTTCGCCCTTCCCGTCTTCCTTCTGGAAATGGGCGCGCATGTCGTGCCGGGTGCGCATGACCTGATCGGGCGCACCATCGGCCATCAGACAAGCTGGATGATCCAGTTCGTGCTGACCACCATCGTGCTGGCCTGGCCGGGGCGTGCCTTCTACACCAAGGGCTTCCCGGCGCTCTTCAAGGGCGCGCCGGACATGAACAGCCTCGTCGCGGTCGGCACCTCGGCGGCCTATCTCTTTTCGCTGGTGGCCCTCTTCGCGCCCGCACTGCTGCCCGAAGGCTCGCGCGCGGTCTATTTCGAGGCGGCGGCGGTGATCGTGGTGCTGATCCTGCTGGGCCGCTGGATGGAGGCGCGCGCCAAGGGCCGCACCGGCGCCGCGATCCAGAAACTGCTGGGGCTTCAGGCGCGCACCGCGCGGGTTCTCGTTGACGGTGAGGCGCAGGACGTGGCGATCGAGAGGATCCGCGCGGGCGACATCCTCGTCGTGCGTCCCGGCGAGCGGATTGCAGTGGACGGAGAAGTGACCGACGGCAGCGCCCATGTCGATGAAAGCATGATTACCGGCGAGCCGGTGCCGGTGGCCAAGGGCACCGGCGATCCGGTCACGGGCGGCACGGTCAATGGCACCGGCGCCTTCCAGTTCCGCGCCACGCGCGTCGGCGCCGATACCACGCTGGCGCAGATCATCCGCATGGTCGAACAGGCGCAGGGCGCCAAGCTGCCGATCCAGGGCATGGTCGACCGGATCACGCTGTGGTTCGTGCCTGCGGTGATGGCCTTCGCGGCGCTGACGGTTCTGGTCTGGCTGGTCGTCGGCCCCTCGCCCGCGCTGTCCTATGCGCTGGTGGCCGGGGTGTCGGTGCTGATCATCGCCTGCCCCTGCGCGATGGGTCTGGCCACGCCGACCTCGATCATGGTCGGCACCGGACGGGCCGCCGAGATGGGCGTGCTGTTTCGGAAGGGAGACGCGCTGCAGCAATTGTCCGGCATCGGCGTCGTGGCAGTCGACAAGACCGGCACCGTCACCGAAGGCCGTCCGGAGCTGACCGACATGGTGCTGTCGGGCGGGTTCGTCCGGACCGAAGTTCTGGCACTGGTCGCTGCGGTCGAGGCGCAGTCGGAACATCCCATTGCCGATGCCATCGTCCGCGCGGCCCGGGCCGAAAACGTGGCGCGGCATGAGGTGGAGAGCTTCGAGTCGATTACCGGCCACGGCGTGCGTGCACGTGTCGCAGGGCGTGATGTCCTAGTCGGGGCCGACCGGCTGATGAGGCGCGAAGGGCTGGAGCTCGGCACGCTGGCCGAGGCGGAAACGCGCCTGGCCGAACAGGGCCGCACCGCGCTCTTCGCCGCCATCGACGGGCGGGTGGCCGCCGTGATCGCGGTAGCCGACCCGGTGAAGCTTTCCAGCGCGGCGGCCATCGGTGCGCTGCACGATCTGGGACTGAAGGTCGCCATGATCACCGGCGACAAGCGCGAGACGGCGGACGCCATCGCGCGCGAGACCGGCATCGACCAGGTGGTCGCCGGCGTTCTGCCCGACGGGAAGGTCGCGGCACTGGACGATCTGGAGAAAGGCGGGCGGCAGGTGGCCTTCGTCGGGGACGGCATCAACGACGCGCCGGCGCTCGCGCACGCGGATGTGGGCATCGCCATCGGCACCGGGACCGATGTGGCCATCGAATCCGCCGACGTGGTGCTGATGTCGGGCGACCTGCGCGGCGTGGTGAATGCCTACAAGGTCTCGACCCGCACCATGCGCAACATCCGCCAGAACCTGTTCTGGGCCTTCGGCTACAACGTGGCGCTGATCCCGGTGGCGGCGGGTGTGCTTTACCCGGCGCTCGGCCTGTTGCTGTCGCCGGTCCTGGCCGCGGGCGCAATGGCGCTGTCCTCGGTCTTCGTGCTGACCAACGCGCTCAGGCTCCGCCGTGTGTCCCCCGCAATGGACGAGACGAGGTCGGCCCGCCCGGCCGCCAACCTTTACCCCGCCCCTGCCGAATAAGGAGGATTTTGAGATGAACATCGGAGATGTCGCGGAACGCTCCGGCCTGCCGGCCAAGACAATCCGCTATTACGAGGATATCGGGCTGGTCAAGCCGCTGCGCAGCGCCAACGGCTATCGCAGCTTTCGCGACCGCGACGTGCATAAGCTGGCATTCCTCGGGCGCGCCCGCGCGCTCGGCTTCAGCATCGAGGATTGCCGCAATCTCCTGAAGCTCTACGAGGACGACGGTCGCACCAGCGCCGAGGTCAAGCAGATCGCCGAAGTGCAGCTTGATCGGATCGACCGGAAGATCGCGGAGTTGACGGAGATGCGCGCGACGCTTGCGCATCTCGTCGATGCCTGCGCCGGAGACCACCGGCCCGACTGCCCTATCCTGGCCGATCTTGCAGCGAAAGAGGAAGAAATCGCTCTGCTGAATGAAGCCGGTTAAGAGGGACAGTCGCGTATGACACTGGCTGCAGGGCTGGTCATCATTCTTTTCGGATTGTGCGGTGGCCTGCATGCGCGTGCAATGGCATTCGCCATGCACCTTACCGACCGGAAGCACATCACCGGCACAGGTGCACTGTTGATTGCCCTTTACGTCCTGGCGGCCGCACATATTGCCGAGGCAGGGCTCTACGCGGTCGGCTTCTTTATCGGCCAATCGACGGGCATTGGCGGTTTTGCGCAAGCTGACGTGAACTCGTTCATGGATGTGTTCTATTTCTCAGTGGTGAATTATTCTTCCCTTGGGCTGGGCGACATCTATCCGACAGGTCATCTGCGCTTTCTGGCGGGGATTGAGGCGCTGAACGGTTTCTTGCTGATCAGCTGTTCGGCTTCGACCATCTTTCTGGTCACGACCAGACGACATTCCTGACGCCTGCCGCATATCTGGACTTTCCAAAGCTTTGGAACCCTCCAGCGATGGAAGGTCGTTACCTTGTTTTAACGCGAATCTGAAAGGTCACTCATGTCATATTGGAGATTTGCCGCAATGATCGCAACCTCGACGGTCGTGATGTTCATCCTGATGTATCTCAATACCTACCTCTGGGCGCATGTCTTCTGGTCGGAGACACGGGCCTACATGGCGGTCCTGATGGGCGCGACAATGGCCTTCATCATGCTCGGATTCATGTTGTCAATGTATTCCAGCAAGACAATCAACGCCTCGATTTTTGCGGGTGCAGCGTTGGCCTTCGCAGCGTCGCTCTGGCTGGTGCGCAGCCAGGTGACGGTCGGCGATACCAGCTTCATGCGGGCGATGATCCCGCATCATTCCATCGCCATCATGACGTCGAGCCGGGCCAATATCGAAGATGCCCGCGTGCGCAAGCTGGCCGATGAAATCATCTATGCCCAGGACAAGGAAATTGCCCAGATGCGGTATCTTGTCGACGAGATCGAGGCATCGGGCGTGATGTCCGAGCCGCAAGAGTCGAGTGTCGGCGAAATCGTGAGCCTCGACCAGGCGCTTTCCACGGCCAATATACCGGTTCTCGATCCGGGCTTCATGAGTGACGCGGAAATCGCGCGGCTTTTCCCAGATGGTCCCACCTGCACGTTCTCCTACACCTCCGACAGTCCCGCGGTGCTCGCAATCGGTTCGGTCGGTGACGACATGGCGGGCCTTGTGAAACTCAGCGGCGATCTGGTGCGGCTGGACGTTGCGCCGGAAGGCGATATTGCGACCGGCGCCGCGCCGCGCGCGGACGGTCTTGCCATAGAGGTGAGCGCGCCGGGCGGCGGTGCCCTGAACGCGGACGGAACCATGCAGGAGGCCGACCTGACCCTTGAACTGGATGCCGGCCTGACCGCCGGGTTCCGCGGCTTCTACCGGTGTGCGCCGTGAGCGTCGTTTCGGGATGGCACCGGCAGGTCGGACGACACTGCGGTTGGATATGCTATCCTTCACGGAATGGGTGATAAGGCGTCGGGAATGACCCCGCGCGGAACGTGAACGGAGGACAGGACGATGACCGGGATCGCAATGCCCCTCATCCTTGTGCTGCTTGCCATCGCCTTTGCGGTCGCGATGCAGCGGATCGGCGCGCGGACTGATGCGACATGGCCGCAGCGCGCGCCCTTTCTCGGGGGCGGGCTGCCCGAAACCCATGCCTGGCAGCGGTTTCATGTGCGCTATTACCCGATGACGCTGCTCTTCATCGCCTTTGAGATGGAGATGATGTTCATGTATCCGTGGGCGGTGGTCTATGTCGAAACCGGGCCGGTGGCGCTGGCCGAGATGGGCATGTTCCTCGGCATCCTGTCCGTCGGTATCCTCTATGGCTGGCGCGAGGGGGTGTTCCGATGGCAATGAACTGGCTTTCCGCCCTGGCGCGCGGCGCCGAGATCCCGGTTTTTGCGGTGGTTGGCGCACAGGGTCTGGCGCCGGTCGAAGGGCTGCGGCACCGGCCCGGCCTGCGTCTGGTTGACAGCCCCCGCCACGCCCGCGTGCTGCTGGTCGCGGGCGCGGTGGATGGCGCGCACAAGACCGCACTGGAACGGCTTCACGCGCAGATCCCGACGCCGCGCGGGACGGTCTGGTGGCAGGCCGCACCGCTGTTTGCGCGCGGGCAAGGCGTGGCAGGCGACGATCCGCTGCCCGCGATCCGGGCGGCAGCAGGGGCGGACGACCCTGACCAGCGCCCCGACGTGCCGCCGCATCCCTGGCAGGGGATGGGGCCGCACGGGCAAGGCGGGCGTGGCATGATGGGGGGCAACCCTTATGGCCGGCCGATGGCGATGACGGCGGACGATATCCGCGACGGGCTGGCGCTCGACGTCTATAACGCGCGGTTCGGCCCGTTCCTGCCGATGCTGCCGCCGGGGCTGGTGCTGGATCTGACCTTGCAGGGGGACGTGATCGTTTCTGTCTCCGTAGTCTCGCCGCCCTTCGAGCAGGGAATGCAGGGCGATGCGCCCGATCTGTGCGCCGCGCGGATGCTGCGGCTGATGGGGATCGCGCCGCGCGCGGCGCGGGCGCGCGGCGCGTTGCTGGCCCTGCCCAAGGGGTCGGGCACGCGGCGACGGTTGGCCGCATGGCTGCGGGGCCAGACGGTGACAGAGAGGCCTTCGCCCCTGCCGGAGGCGCTGCCCGGTCTGGAATGGGCCGAGGCGGTGCTGTGGCTGGCCAGCTTCCTGCCCTCGCACTTGCGCGCCGCCTGCATGCCAAGGCAAGCCGCATGATCGCCGCCACGCTCATCTTGCTGCTGGCATTGCCGCCGCTGGTGTGGGTGGCCGCGATGTTCGACCGCATCGGCGCCGGGCGCGGCACCGTCGTCATGGGGCCGCTGCAAAACGGGGCGGCGTTGGTGCTGCGCCCGAACACCGAAACCGAGGCGCCCGACCGGCTGAACCGGCTGCTCGCGCCGGGCTGGTATCTGGCGCTGGCGCTGGTCGGTCTGTCGGTGGTGCCGCTGGCCGAGGACGTCGTCGCCAGCGAGATCTCCACCGGTCTTGTCCTGTGGGGGGCCTGCGAGGCGCTGACGGTGGTGGTCGTCTTCCTGCATGGCTGGTCGCCCAATGCGCCGCTGCCGCTGATCGGCGCCTATCGCTATGTCGCGATCGCGCTGCCCGCGATGCTCTTGTCGATGTTCGTACTGATCGGCGCCGCGCTGCCGGCGCAATCGTTGTCCGTCGTCGAGGTGGTCGAGGCGCAGCGAGAGATCTGGAACGTCATTCGCCAGCCACTCGGCCTGCCGCTCTTCATGGCGCTGGGGCTGGCGATCACCCTGCGCGGCCCGTTCGATTACGCCGACGGCGCGGAACTGGCGGGCGGCACCTCGGCCGAGGAAAGCGGCCCGGCGCTGGCGCTCTGGCACTTCGCGCGGGCGGCGATGCTGGTGGCGTTCTCGGCCATGGCGGCGACGGCCTTTCTCGGCGGCTATCTGGGGCCGGTGCTGCCCGGGCCGGCCTGGCTGCTGCTCAAGACGCTGGCCGTGATGGCAGCAACGGTGGCCGCCGGGCGGTTCTTTGTGCGGATGCCGCCGGCACGGATGCTGACCTTCCTCTGGGTGGTGCTGCTGCCGCTCTCCTTCGCCAGTCTGGCGCTGGTGGGCGTTGAGGTGCTGCCATGACCGATGCGCTGTTCCTCGCGCTCTCAACGCTGGCGATCTGGTCGGGCTGGCGCGTCTTCCGCGTGGATTCCATGGTGCGCGCCTCGTTCCAGCTGATGGTGTCCTTCATCGCCGTGGGGCTGATCGCGGTGCTTCTGGCCGCGCCCTATATCGGCATCGCCACGATCTTCATGATGGCGGTCGAGATGATGGTCATGGCGCTGTTCATGGTCATGTTCATGATGAATCCTGCCGGGCTGAACCCGATGGTCATGGTGCATCAGCACCGCTTTTCCATCGCGGCCGGGATAATCGCCTTTGCCGGGCTGACGGCGGCGGTACTGCTGTCGGACCTGCCGGTGCAAAGGGTGCCCGAAGGTGTCGATGTCGTGCGCAATCTGGGCCACGAGTTGCTGGGGCCGTCGATGCTGATCTTCGAGACAGCAGGTGTCACGCTCTTGGCGACGATGATCGGCGCCGTGGTGCTGTCGGCGCATTCGGGACGATATGGGGCGTCGGATACCGGATCACTGCCGCCCGGCCTGACCCCTGGCGGCGAACCGGCAGGGCGCAAGCCCGAGAATGGCGGCCATCACCATCACGGAGGGCATTGAGATGACGCTGGTTTCCGTCCTCATCGTCGCCGCCGCGCTGATCGGCATCGGGCTTTACGGCGCACTGTCGCAACAAAGCTTCGTGATGCTGATGATGGGGCTGGAGCTGATGTTGAACGGCGCGATCCTGGCAATGATGGGCTTCTGGTCCTTCAGCCTTGGCGGCGCGCCCGAGGGTCAGCTTCTGGCGATCATCGTCATGGCGGTGATGGCGGTCGAGATGGCGGTGGGTTTCGCCCTTGTCGTCGCGGTCTATCGCAAGCGGCAGGCGGACATGACCGAAAGTCTGACCACAATGAAACACTGATGCTTTGGGCACTCCCCCTCTTTCCGGCTCTTGCCGGGCTGGCGCTCTGGGCCTCGGGCGACGGCAGCCGCCTGCGCCTCGGGGCGATGGCCGGTGGCGCGGCGGCGGGGACGCTAGTGCTGGCGGTGCTGGCCGCCGCGCAGGAGTGGCAGGACGGTTTCGCCTGGGGCGCGGGGCTGGAGTTGCACCTGGCGCTGACGCCGCTTTCGGCGGCGGTCGCGATCACCGTTCCGGCGGTGGCGTTGGCGGTGCTGGTCTTTGCCGCCGCGCATGAAGAGGCGCGCGGGCTGGCGCGGCTGCTGGGGCTGATGCTGATATTCATCGGCGCGATGGAATTGGCGGTCGTCGCCGCCGACCTGCTGTCGCTGCTGATCGGTTGGGAGGTCATGGGCTTCTGCTCCTGGGCGCTGATCGGGCACCATTGGCGCGATCGCGCGAACATGGCCTCGGGGCGCTATGCCTTCGTGACGACACGGCTGGGCGATCTGGGCCTGTTCCTCGCGCTGATGGCGACATGGGGCGGCGCGGGGGCGCTCGATTACGCCGCACTCGGGCGGCTGGAGGATGCGCCGCTGGCGCTGGCCGCGTTCGGGATATTGATCGCGGCTGCGGCGAAGGCGGGCCAGGGGCCGTTCGCGCCGTGGCTGTTTCGCGCGATGGACGGCCCGTCCTCGGTGTCGGCGCTGCTGCATGCGGCGACGATGGTGGCGGCGGGGGCCTACCTTCTGGCGCGGCTGCATCCGTGGCTTGCCCCGGCGCCTTATTGGAGCGGCGCGGTCATCGCGCTCGGCCTGTTCACCGCGCTGGCGGGCGGTGCGGTGGCGGTGATGCAGGGCCATGCGAAAAAGCTGCTGGCGGGGTCGACCTCGGCGCAGCTGGGGCTGATGTTCATCGCGGTCGGTGCGGGTTATCCGGGCGTCGCGGTGGCGCATCTGGTGACGCATGCCGCGTTCAAGGCGCCGCTGTTCCTGTCTGCCGGGATCGCCGGAGAGGCCGCCGGAACCTACCGGCTGCGCGAGATGGGGTTCGGGCGCGCCTTGCCCTGGACAGCCGGGCTGACCGCACTGGCCGCGCTGGCGCTGGCTGCCGTGCCGCCCATGGGCGCGGCCTGGAGCAAGGAGCAGATCGCCGCCGCAGCCATGCACGAAAGCCTCTGGCTGGGGCTTGCCGTGATGGTTGCGGGGGCGCTTTCGGCCGCCTATGCCGCGCGGTTCTGGTGGCTGGCCTATGGGCCCGGCGGCGCAGAGCCCGAGGCAAGACCGCGCTGGCCCGAGATTGCTGCGCTCGGTGTGCTGGCCCTGGCCTGCGCCGCACTCGGCCTGCTGTGGCTGGGTCCGGTGCAGGCTTCATTGCCGCTGCGCCTGCCCGAGACCAGATCGCTGGAAATCGCCGCCTCGCTGGCGCTGGTCGCCATCGGCCTGCTGGCCGGGCTGACACTGGCGCGGCGCGAGACTGCGCCAGAGCCGCAAGCCGCCGATTGGCTGGGCCTGCCCGCGCTGATCGGGCACGGCATCGTGCGGCCATTCGAGCGCCTCGCGGCCCTTGCCGCACATCTGGACGACGCCGTGCTGGACGCGATCCCGCGCGGTGCAGCCTCGGGCGCGCAGCACATAGCGCGGGGCGGGCGGCGTGCCTGGGGCGCGATGCAGGCCGACAGGGGCATCATCAACGCCGCCGTCTGGCAGGTGGCCGCCATGACGCGCGCCCTCGCAAGGCTGAGCGACAAGCCCGGCGAAATCCTCGCCGATGGTCTGCCCGAAGGCGCCGCGCGCATCACCGGGCGGACCGGCGCGGATGCGCGGCGGCTGCAAACCGGGCTGTCGCATCATTATTACGCGATCTTCGGGATCGGCGCGGCGCTGGCCATCCTGTTCGTGATCTTCGGAAAGGTCTGACATGCTGACATTCGCCATCCTGTTGCCCTTTGCCGCCGCCGCTCTGCTGGCCTTTGCGCCCCTGTCGGCGGGCGCCTCGCGCGCCATCGCTGTCGCCACGGCGGCGCTGGCGCTGCTGGCGCTGGTCGTGGTCTGGGCGCGCTTCACCCCCGGCGCCGGGTTCCAGGCAGAGATGGAGATCCCGTGGATCCCCGCGCTCGGTGTCGCCTGGCGGGTCGGCGTCGATGGCATATCGCTGCCGCTGGCACTGATGAGCGGGCTTCTGTTCGTCGCCGCCATCGCCTGGCCGATGGAGCGCGAAGTGAATGCGCGGCAGTATTATGCGTGGTTCCTGTTCCTCGAAGGCGCGTCGCTGGGCCTGTTTCTCACGCTCGATCTGCTGCTTTTCTACGTCTTCTTCGATCTCAGCCTTGTCGGCATGTATTTCCTGATCGGCCGCTGGGGGCATGGCGAGGCGCAGCGGGCGGCGCTCAAGTTCTTTCTCTACACGCTGGCGGGCTCGCTGCTGATCCTGCTGGCGATCATCGCGCTGGTGTTGATGACCGACCCGCTGACCTTCGACATGCGCGATCTGATCGCGCTGCAGCCGGTGGCGGGGATGGATCTGCGCGCCGGGCTGATCCTTCTCGGCCTGGTGATCGGCTTCGCGATCAAGACGCCGCTTTTCCCCGTGCATACCTGGCTGCCGCCCGCGCATGTGGACGCGCCGGGCGCCGCTTCGGCCATCCTTGCCGGGGTGCTGCTCAAGATGGGCACCTATGGCCTTGTGCGCATCGCCATGCAGATGATGCGCGAGACCTTTGCCACCTATGCGCTGGCCATCGGCATCCTCGCGCTCATTTCGATCCTCTGGGGCAGCATCGTCGCCTTCGCGCAGGAGAACCTGAAGCGGCGCATCGCCTATACGTCCGTGAACCACATGGGCTATGCGGTGCTGGGCATCGCCGTCGCGGGTTCCGCCGTCACCGGACACGAGGCCGCGCGCGATCTGGCGCTGACTGGCGCGATGGTCGAGATGGTGGCGCATGGCCTGATCACCGGCGCGCTGTTCCTGATCGCCGGCGCGTTCTGGGCGCGCACGCAGGACTACCAACTGGGTCATTACGGCGGGCTGGCGGGCAACGCACCGCGCATGATGGCGGCGATGGGGCTGGCGAGTTTCGCCTCGCTGGGCCTGCCCGGGCTGGCCGGCTTCGTGGCCGAGGTGCAGATCTTCATCGGCGCCTTCGCCGTCTGGCCCTGGCTGGCGGCGCTGGCGCTGCTGGGTCTGATCGTCTCGGCCGCGCTGTTTCTGGGCATGTTGCAACGGATCTTCTTCGGCGACCGGCCGCCCGTGCTCGACGACTTTACCGACCTGACGCGCACGGAAATCTGCATCCTCGCCGTGCTGCTGGCGCTGGTCGTGCTGATCGGCGTCTGGCCGGCCTGGCTGCTGGACATGATCGGCGCCGGTGCCACGTTGACCTTCGGGGGCGGCTGAGATGCCCGTCGCCGATCTTGGCCCCGAGATCGCGCTGATCGCGGGGGCCATCGCGGCATTGCTGCTGGCGATGGTGCTGCCGCAGTGGCGGCTGGGGTGGTGCCTCGCGCTGGCCCTCGCCGCGCTCGCGGTGGCGGCACTCTGGGCCGTCGCGCAGGCGGGCGAAGCGCGGCTGACCTTCTCGGGCACCTGGGCGCTTGATGGCGTGACGCTCTGGGCGCGGGGGATGATCGTGGTCGCGACGGCGCTGTGCCTGATCCTTTCGCCGCGCTGGTTCGAACAGGATCGGCGGCATGGCGAGTTCTACACCATGACGCTGTTCTCCGCGCTGGGTGCCATCGCCATGGCTGGCGCGGCGGATCTGTTGCAACTGGCCATGGCGGTGCTGCTGTCTTCGGTCACGGGCTATGTGCTGGCGGCCTGGCACCGCGACTGGGCGCTGTCGGTCGAGGCGGGAATGAAATACTTCCTGATCGGCGCGCTCGCCAATGCGCTGCTGGTGATCGGCGTAATCCTGTTGATGGGCATGGCCGGGACCAGCGATTACGCCGCGCTGAAAGGGGCGGATGTCGCCTCGCCGCTGGCGCTGACGGGCCTTGCGCTGATCGTCGCCGGGCTTGCGTTCAAACTGGGCGCGGTGCCGGGCCATGCCTGGATGCCCGATGTCGCCGAAGGCGCGCCGGTGCCGGCGGCGGCCTTTCTGACCGTGATGCCCAAGATCGGCGCGGCGCTGGCGCTTTACCGGCTGGTGCATCTCTTTCCCGACGCCGAGATGCTGCGCCCGCTGATCGCGGCGCTGTCGGTTCTGACCATGACCCTGGGCAACCTCGCCGCGCTCTGGCAGACGGATGTGCGCCGGCTGATCGGCTGGTCCTCGGTGTCGCAATCGGGCTATGCGCTGATGGCCGTCACGGTGGCCGATCTCGCCCCGCGCGCGCTGCCCGCGCTGATCTGGTTCCTGGCCGCCTATGCGCTGGCCAACGTGACTGCCTTTGCCGTGGTTGCGCATCTGCGCGGGCGCACGGCGCTGGCGGACTATGCGGGCCTTGCACGCACCCGCCCCGCGATGGCAGCGGCGCTGATCGTCGCGTTCCTGTCGCTCGTCGGCATCCCGCCGCTGATCGGATTCGTGGGCAAGCTGGGGCTCTTCATCGCCACCATCGACGGCGGCTATGCGTGGCTCGCGCTTGCGGCGGTGCTGAACACCGTCGCGTCACTGTTCTACTACGCTCGCGTCATCGCGCCGATGTATTTCACCGCTCGACCGGACGCGAGGTCCGCCACGTTGGGCCGGTCCAGCGGCGCAATAGCCGTGCTTTGTGCCATTGCGCTGATCGGTTTGGGGCTCCTGAGCGGCCCGTTCCTCGCCCAAGCTTTCGGAGGGGTCGTCCTGCCGTGAACAGCACGGCAAGCTGACGACCCTCGACTGTAAGCGCGACCTGGACCCCACCTTTTTCTGAACAGCCGTTTCTGAGAATCCGTTCCTGTCTTGGAACAGGGATGGAGTTTCTCCGTGGAGGATACGTTGGAGTTTTTCCGGTCGGGTGGAGCGCGTAGCTCCGCTTCGAGCCGACGGCGGTGGCCTGATGCGCTCAAGGGTCAGATTGTGGCGGAGACGCTTGAGCCCGGGGCTACGGTTCGCGGGGTTGCCGAGAGGTATGGGCTGCGCGCGAACCGGCTCTCGGAATGGCGGCGCTTGGCGAAGGACGGAAAGCTGGTCTTGCCGGCCGACGAGCAGAGCGGGGATGAGGCGATGTTCGCGCCGCTCGTGGTCTGCGACGCGGAGGCGCCGACGCCCGAGGCGGAGGGCAGCGCCGCCGGGCGCGATGTTCGGATCGCTGTCGGCGACGTGGTGATCGAGCTCGACGCCGACACGCCCGCCAAGCGCATCGCCGAGCTCGTCCGGGCAATCGGGGCGCGCGCGTGATGCTGCCCGCGCATAAGGTGCGCATCCTGGTGGCGACGCAGCCGGTCGACTTCAGGAAAGGGCATGATGGCCTGGCCGCGCTGGTGCAGTCGGTGCTGAAGGAGGACCCGTTCACGGGCACGATGTTCGTATTCCGCGCGAAGCGGGCCGACAGGTTGAAGATCCTGTTCTGGGACGGGACCGGTCTCGTTATGGCCTATAAACGGCTGGAGGAAACGATCTTCACCTGGCCTGCCATCCGGGACGGCGTGATGACGCTGAACCGGGCGCAGTTCGAAGCCCTGTTTGCCGGCCTGGACTGGCGCCGGGTGAAGGCGCTGGACGTGCGCCGACCGGCTGCGGCGGAATGAATCAGGCGACTGATTTGGCGCGCATTTCCAGTCGGTTCAGGGTATGCTCGGGGCATGTCGGCCCTGCCTGATATCGACCTTTCGGCCATTCCCGAGGACCAGCGCGACGCTGTCGCCGCGCTGCTACGCGAGACGGCCAATCTCAAGGAGATCAACAGGCGTCTCGAGCACTTGGTCGCCGAGTTGAACCACGTCGTGTATGGCAAGAAGTCCGAGAAGCTCGACGAGGACGACCGGCAACTGGCCTTCGAGGATCTGCAGATTGCCGTCTCCGAGGCCGAGGAACAGAAACAGGATCAAGCGCCCGGCGATGCCGCGCCGAAACGCAAACGGGTGGCCAGGCGCAACCGCGGCAACCTGCCCGAGAACCTGCCCCGGATCGAGCGGATCGTCGAACCCGACAGCCTCGTCTGCCCATGCGGCTGCGGGCAGATGCACAAGATCGGCGAGGACCGCACCGACCGGCTGGACATCGTGCCGGCGCAACTGCGCGTGATCGTCACTGTCCGCCCCAAATACGCCTGCCGCGCCTGCACGGATGGCGTGACGCAGGCACCGGCCCCCGCCGCCCTGATCGAGGGCGGCCTGCCGACCGAAGGGGCCATCGCGCATGTCCTGGTCAGCAAATACGCGGATCATCTGCCGTTATACCGCCAAAGCCAGATGCTCGCGCGGTCGGGCGTCACCATCGACCGCGGCACCCTGGCCGACTGGGTCGGGGTCGCAGGGTTCCATCTCAAACCCGTCGTCGACCGGCTGGCCGAACACCTGAAGACGTCCACCAAGCTGTTCATGGACGAGACGACGGCGCCGGTTCTGGAACCGGGGCGCGGACGAACCAAGACCGGTTATCTCTGGGCACTGGCCCGCGACGACCGCAGGTGGGGCGGCGCCGACCCGCCAGGGGTCGTCTTCTTCTACGCCCCCGATCGCGGTGGGAAGAACGCCGAAACGTTCCTTCGTGGCTTCGACGGGATCCTGCAGCTCGACGGTTATCAAGCCTACAATCGCCTGACGCGTCCCTCTCGCAAGGGCGGTGATCCCGTCCGTGTGGCGCATTGCTGGGCGCATGCCCGACGCAAGCTGAAGGAGATCTTCGACCGCGACGGGTCCGAGATCGCTGCCGAGGGCCTGCGCCGCATCGCCGAGATCTACGCCGTGGAGGCTGATATCCGCGGCTGCGCCCCCGGGCAACGGCTCTCGGCCCGGCAAGCGCGAACGGTGCCGCTGGTCGCGGCGTTCGGCGACTGGCTGCAGGAGCAGCGACTGCGCGTGTCGGCGAAATCCCGGCTCGGTGAAAAATTGACCTATATCCATCCCCACTGGGACGGCCTGCAGACCTTCCTCCGTGACGGCCGCGTCGAGATCGACTCCAACAGCGTCGAGAACCTGATCCGCCCGATCGCCGTTGGTTGGTCATTATGCACCCCCTTCATAAGTGCTTGGAAACATTGAAAGCTGGTCCTCGAGTTCAGCGCGACACGGGCGTCCTTTTCGTGCGAGAGCGTCTTTGACCTTATCTGAATGCAAGTC
>NZ_RAPE01000001.1 GCF_003651245.1 Roseovarius spongiae | reverse complement strand
ATCCTCGATGAACTGGGTTATCTGCCCTTCGCCCAGACCGGCGGACAGCTCCTGTTCCACCTGATCAGCAAACTCTACGAACGCACATCCATCATCGTCACAACCAACCTGGCCTTCGGCGAATGGCTCTTCGTAAAAAGAAGCTTGTGCCTCAGTCATGTCAGCCGGGAAGAATATCAGCCAACGGTCTTCCGGCCTTAGTGTGATATCCCGCCCATTAGTCCAAGGTTTGATCACATCAATATTCCGCGTCCCGTTTGGATTTGTCGGAGCCGTAAGCATCCGGCGCGCGGTTTCCCCTTCGATCACGAAGGGTCCGTAGTTGATGGTTCCTTGAAATGCAGTCCTGCGGTTGGTCACAAGGGTATTTGCTTGTGTAATGTCGACACCAGATTCCGACGCGGTTAGATCGGAGAAAACCTCTTTTACCGGCAAGCCATCTAGTAACGGCGCTTTAACCTGTTCCTTTGAAAAACCCACTATCGAAACTCGGACGGCTGCCCCTTCAACCGTCCAGTCTTCATCGCGCCAAGCGAAAAAGATTTGCCCACCAGCCACAATCGGTTTTAGGACCTCTCGGTTTGCCCCTCCTCGGATCGAATTCGTAGAGACCAAGCCTGCGCGCTGCAACTGGCCCTCCTGCATCATCGCCCAAGCCTTTGCGAACCAGAAACACACGAGGTCCGCCCCGCCACGAACCTCGCCCTCATACGCCCGACGCAGCGCTTCGACGTAATCCGGGCCAAGTTCAGGCTTCATTTTTCGATCACCAAGGAACGGCGGGTTCCCGACCACTGCGTCAGCATCTGGCCAGTCTGCCTTGGACCCGTCCGGGGCAAGCACAGCGTCCCGGTTTTCGATAGTCCCCAACGGACGCAGAATCGGGTTCCGGGCGGCATCGAAACCGTTCCGGCGCATCCACTGAATTTCCCCGACCCAGACCGACACACGCGCCAGTTCAGCGGCATAAGGGTTAAGTTCGATCCCCTTCACGCATTCCGGACCGATGGTCGGAAAGCCGCGCGGCAGGCCCAAGGCCTCGGCCTCAAGGTTCGTGCGGTGTTCAATGTCCTTCAGCGCCAAAAGGGACAAGTACAGGAAGTTGCCGGACCCGCAGGCCGGGTCCAGCACACGGAAGCCCCGCAGGCGCTCCAGAAACGCCGCGTGAAGGCGCTCCGCCTCTTTCTCAGCCTTCGTCCGGGCGGAACGCGACTTCGCGCTCTCCGCCTTGCTCAGCGCCGCTTCGATCTGGGCTTTTACCTCGGCCCATTCAGCAAGTAGCGGCTCCACAACCACCGGGTTAACGATTTGCATGATCTTGTCGCGGTCGGTGTAGTGCGCTCCAAGCTGGGAACGCTTGTTTGGGTCAAGCCCCCGCTCGAACAGGGTGCCCAGAATGGAGGGGTCAATTTCGGACCAGTCAAGCTTGGCGGCGGAGAGAAGGTCAGCCAAATCTTCTCTTTTGAGCGGCAGGGCCGTGTCGTCATCGAAGAGACCGCCGTTGAACCACTCCACCTTTTCGAACCCCACGCGCCCGCCGGATTGCATTGCGGCGAATAGGTCCTTGGCGAAGGGCTGGAATTCGGTCGGGTCCTTCTGGCACAGCTCCAGCATCTTCTGGAACATCTTGTTCGGGAGAAGGTCCACGTCTTCGGCGAACATGCAAAAGACGAGGCGGTTCACGAAATGCGCTACGGTTTCCGGGTTGTGTGCGCGGGTGCGCAGGCGCTGCGCCAGCGATGCAAACTTCTGCGCTGCCTCTTCGGTTAGGGCCTGTCGGGTCTTGGCGGGGCGCAGGCTTTCTGGGTCGATGAAACAGGCGCGCAGGAGGTCGCGTTTGCTGGCGTCCAGAAGGTCCGGAGTAGTGATCTCGTGGACTTGCTGAACGGTGTTCGTCCAGTTCGTGTGAATCCGAATGCGCGTCATGTCCGACACGATTAGAAGCGGCGGGTTTTCCAGCGCGATGGAGTACTGCAGGAGTTGGTCGAAGGCCTTGTCTAGGTCTTTTTTCTTACCCTTGTACTCCCACGCAAAACTACCCTTGCGCCAGACATCTGCCCAGCCTTCGCCGCCGGAGGTCTTGGATGCACCGCGTTCGAAGGTAAACCAGTCGCCCTTGGGGTCGGCGCTGACCGGGTCTTCGATTCCAAGGAGAGCGCAAAGATCGTTGAAGTGCGACTGGGATGCACTTCGCTCTTTTAGCTCTGCGGCTTCCCATTTCCGGATAAAATCTGCTGCCTGCATATACCTACCATGAAAACTTTTCCTGCTTCTCTATCACTTGTCGATGGTTAGAAACCAGAACTTCGAGCATCAGACACGGCTCAGAACAGAGCAGGCTAACTGCGGCGGACCTGTCAATCGCAAGGTGCTTTTGTGTGTCCACAGATTTCGGCATCTGCGTTCCGGTCCCTAATTCTGATTCAGAGGCCGCACGGTCAGGTGAAGACGACGTGCAGAGGCTCCACCCACTGTGGTCAATAGCGTGGTCAATTAGGCGATTCGAGCACCACCCAAGATACTGAAATACATAACAAAATAAAGGTGGCGGAGGAGGTGGGATTCGAACCCACGGAGGACTTTCACCCTCGTCGGTTTTCAAGACCGGTGCATTCGACCACTCTGCCACTCCTCCGACGGGACGTCCCTACTACCTGACGGACGATTCTGAAAGCCGTGGTTTCACGTAGAAATCCGCCGACCCTGCGCCTGCATGCTTTTCTTGAGCCTGACATGAGGTTAATGTGCGCCAGCGCGGCAATGATCGCGGGGCAGATTTGAGTTTCGGCGGCGACCGCGCGGCGCGTCACGCAAGGCGCGGGCAGACAGGCAAGGGGCAGGACATGGATTTCTCTCAGACAGGCGGTGGGGCCAGCTGGCGCATCGTTTTGGGCGCGGGGCTGGCGCTGGCGGTTCTCGGCGGGTGCGACGAGGTGCAGAACCCCTTCAAGGCGAAACCCGAGGCGGGCGCGACAAGTTCGGTGGATGGCGATGCGTCCTCGGTCCGGCTGGTCGAGCGCGACGTGGAGGCGCCGGACGTCTTCCAGAAGACCGACATGGGGCTCTGGGACGGGCGGCCGTCGCTGGGCGGCGTCTGGGTGGCGCATGCCGACGTGGACGAACCCGAGCGGGTGATCATCCGCAACACCGCCAACTCCAAGTTCGTCATCGGCGCGCTGTTCAGGCGCGAGCGCGAGAACCCGGGGCCGGCGTTGCAGGTGTCCTCGGACGCCGCCGCCGCGCTCGGGATGCTCGCGGGGGCGCCCGCGCAGCTGAACGTCACCGCGCTGCGCCGCGAGGCCGCGCCCGCGCCCGCCGCCATGCCGGACGCGGCCGCCGGGGCGCTCGCCTCCGAAGAGATCGAGGAAAGCGCGCTCGACCCGATCAAAGGGGCCGCCGCCGCCATCGACGCCGCCGAGAAGAGCGACGGCGCGGCCGCGCCCGCCGAGGCCGTTTCGCCGCCCCCCGCGCCAAAACCGGCTGCGCCGAGGCAGGCCTCCTCGCTGACCAAGCCGTTCATCCAGATCGGCATCTTCAGCGTCGAACAGAACGCCGAGAACACCGCCACCGCCATGCGGCAGGCGGGCATGGTTCCGACCGTGAAAGCCCAGGAATCGAGCGGCAAGAAGTTCTGGCGCGTCCTTGTCGGCCCCGCCGCCAACAAGTCCGAACGCGCCGCGCTGCTGAAGAAGATCAAGGGCGTCGGTTTCACGGACGCCTATCCCGTCACCAACTGATCCGGACCCGTCATGCTGCCCATCGCCAACCGTCTCTTTCATGCGCTCGTCGCGCTGTGCCTGTTTGCGGCGCCCGCCGCCGCGTTCGACACGCAGGCGCGCGCGGCCTTTGTCACCGACCTCAAGACAGGGACCGTGCTGCTCAGCAAGAACGCCGATCAGCCGCTGCCGCCGGCCTCCATGTCCAAGCTGATGACGCTCTATGTCGCCTTCGAGGCGATCCGCGAGGGGCGCCTGTCGCTGTCCGAGAAGCTGCCGGTGTCGCGCCACGCGATGAGCTATGGCGGCTCGACCATGTTCCTCGACACGACCGATCGCGTCAGCGTAGAGGACCTGCTGCGCGGCATCATCGTGCTGAGCGGCAACGACGCCTGCGTCGTCATCGCCGAGGCGCTGAGCCCCGACGGCACCGAGGCCGGATTCGCCCGCTTCATGACCCAGCGCGCGCAGAAGATGGGCCTGACGAACTCGGTCTTCGCCAATTCCAACGGCTGGCCCGCGCCCAACCACCGGATGAGCATGCGCGATCTTGCGCTGCTGGCCACTCGCATCATCGAGGATTTTCCCGAGTTCTACCCGATGTTCGCCGAGATGGAGTTCGAATTCGACGGCCGCGCTCCGCAGAACGTTCATAACCGCAATCCGCTTCTGGGGCTGGGGATCGGGGCGGACGGGCTCAAGACCGGGCATACGCAGGCGGCGGGCTATGGTCTCGTCGGGTCCGCCAAGCAGGGGGACCGGCGTATCGTCTTCGTGCTCTCGGGGCTCGATACCGCCGCCAAGCGCGCCGAGGAGGCCGAAACGATCGTTAGCTGGGCCTTTCGCCAGTTCGTCGAAAGCACGGTGATCGAGGCCGGAACCGAGATCCTGCGCGCCGATGTCTGGATGGGCGACACCCAGAGCGTCGGCCTCGTGTCCGAGCAGGACGTGGACATGCTGCTCCCGGTGCTCGACGCCGAAGAGGTCAAGGCCGAGGTGGTTTACGAGGGACCGCTGCGGGCCCCGGTCGCCAAGGGCGACGCCATCGCAGAACTGGTCATATCGCCCGAGGGCATGCCCGAGGTTCGCGTGCCGCTGGTGGCCGAACAGGACGTGGCCCGCGGCGGTTTCGTGAACCGGATCAAAACCGTCTCGAACCTGCTTCTCACGCGGCTGCAACAGGGGCCAGAGGGCGCGCTTTGACCGCGGCCGCCCGGTTCATCAGCTTCGAGGGAATCGACGGCTCGGGCAAGTCGACGCAGGCGCGGCTGCTCCATGAGGCGCTGATTGCGCAGGGCCGCGACGCGATCCTCACGCGCGAACCCGGCGGAAGCCCCGGCGCCGAGGACATCCGCAAGCTGCTGCTCGAAGGCGCCGCCGAACGCTGGTCGTCCGAAACCGAACTTCTGCTGTTCACGGCCGCGCGGCGGGATCACCTGGAGCGCACGATCCGCCCCGCGCTCGATGCCGGGCGCATCGTCATCTGCGACCGCTTCGCGGATTCGACGCGCATGTACCAGGGGCTGCGCGGCGATGATCTGCGCGCGCTCGTGGATCGGCTGCATGATCTGATGATCGCGCAGGAGCCGGACCTGACCATCCTGATCGACATCGACCCGGAGACCGGCCTTGGCCGCGCGGTGGCGCGGGGCGGGGACGAGTTGCGCTTTGAGGGGTTCGGCGGCGCGTTGCAGGCGCGAATGCGGCAGGGCTTTCTCGACCTCGCGGCGGAAGCGCCCGAACGCATCACCGTGATCGACGGCGCGCGCGACGTGGAGCTGGTCGCGCGCGACGTGCGCGACGTTGTCGAGGCGCGGCTGCCATGAGCGACGCCGTGCGCGAACCCGACCGGATCGAAGGCGCGCCGCACCCGCGCGAGACGCCCGCGCTGATCGGGCAGGGGGCGGCGGAGGCCGAATTCCTGCACGCCTGGAACGGAGGGCGTCTGCATCATGCGTGGTTGCTGATCGGCCCGCGCGGCGTCGGCAAGGCGACACTGGCCTGGCGCATCGCGCGCTTCTTGCTGGCGACGCCCGACCCGGACGGGGATGGCGGGTTGTTCGGCGATGCGCCGGCGCTGCCCGAATCGCTCGACATTCCCGCGGATCATCCGGTCGCGCGGCGTTTCCTCGCCGGCTCGGATCCGGGACTGAAACGGGTCACCCGCACCGAGAACGAGAAAACCGGCCGGCTGCGCGACATGATCGTGGCCGAGGACGTGCGCGCCCTGGGTGGTTTCCTGAGCCTCAGCGCCGCGGATGGCGGGCGGCGCGCGATCATCATCGATAGCGCGGACGACATGAACGTGCAGGCCGCCAACGCCCTGCTGAAGATGCTCGAAGAGCCGCCCGCGCGCACCACCTTCCTGCTGGTGAGCCATCAGCCAAGCGGCCTTCTGCCGACGATCCGGTCGCGCTGCCGCGCGCTGCGGCTGCCGCCGCTTGATGCGGACGACATGCGCGCGGCGCTCGCGCAGGCGGGCATCGACGTGGGCGCCGAGGCCGAGGCCTTCGCGGCGCTCTCCGCCGGTTCCGTGGGCGCGGCGGTGCGGCTGATGAATCTCGGCGGGCTGGAAACCTACCGCGAGCTGATCGCGATCCTGTCCGATATGCCCCGGCTCGACCGTGCGCGCGCTCTGAAGCTGGCCAACGCGGCGGCGGCGCGGGGCGCGGAGGACCGGGTCGACCTCCTGTTCACGCTGATCGACCTGATGCTGGCGCGGCTGGCGCGCACCGGCAGCCTCGGGGCGCCGCCCGCTCTCGAGGCCGCGCCGGAGGAGGGCCGCACGATGACGCGCCTTGCCCGCGGCCCGCACGACGCGCGCGCATGGGCGGATTGCGCGCAAGAGGTCGGCGCGCGCGCCCGGCACGGGCTGGCGGTCAACCTTGACCCTGCCGCGCTGGTTCTAGATACCGTGCTGAAGATGCGGGATACGGCGGCGGGCGTCGCCCGCTGAGGGGCGAATATGACTAGACATATCGAGATCACCGACAGCCATTGCCATCTCGATTTTCCCGACTTCGACGCCGAGCGGGAGGAGATCGTGGCGCGCGCCGTCGAGGCCGGGGTGACGCGGATGGTAACGATCTGCACGCGGCTGCGGCTCGAGCCGAGCGTGCGCGCCATCGCCGAGGCCTACGCGCCCGTCTTCTATGCCGCCGGCACCCACCCGATGAGCGCTGCGGACGAACCGCTGGCGACGGTGGATGAATTGGTCGCGCTCGCCCGGCACCCGAAATTCGTCGGCATCGGCGAGACGGGGCTCGACTATCACTACACCGCCGAGAGCAAGGATGTGCAGCAGCAAAGCCTGCGCATCCACATCGACGCCGCGCGCGAAACCGGTCTGCCGCTCATCATCCACGCGCGCGACGCGGACGAGGACATGGCCCGCATCCTGCGCGAAGAGCACGGGCAGGGAGCCTTCAACTGCGTCATGCATTGCTTTTCCTCGGGCGCGGGGCTGGCGCGGGCGGCGCTCGACCTTGGGTTCTACCTGTCGATGTCGGGCATCGCCGCCTTTCCGAAGTCACGGGAATTACGCGATATTTTCGCCGCCGCCCCGGTCGAGCGCATCCTCGTCGAGACCGACGCGCCCTATCTCGCCCCGCCGCCCTACCGGGGCAAGCGCAATGAACCCGCCTACACCGTCCACACCGCGCAGGTCGGCGCCGAGACCTTCGGCATGGACTGGCCCGCTTTCGCCGCGCAGACGCAGGCGAATTTCGACCGGCTCTTCGCCAAGGCCGCGCGATACAGGGCGGCGGCCTGATGGCCCTGCGGCGCTTCACCATCCTTGGCTGCGGGTCCTCCGGCGGGGTGCCGCGGCTTGGCGGGCACTGGGGCGATTGCGACCCCGATGAGCCGCGCAACACGCGGCGGCGCTGTTCCCTTTTGATCGAACAGGAGAGCGAGGACGGAACCACCCGCGTCCTGATCGACACGTCGCCGGACATGCGCGCGCAGCTTCTGGACGCGGGCGTCGGCACGCTCGACGCGGTGGCCTATACGCATGACCACGCGGATCACGTTCACGGGCTGGACGATCTGCGGATGATCGTCTTCAACACCGGCAAGCGGCTGCCGGTCTGGGCCGACGGCGACACGCAGAACGGCATCTACGCGCGCTTCGGCTACGCCTTCATGCAGCCCGAGACCTCGCCCTATCCGCCGATCCTCGACATGCACACCATCGACGGGGACATCACCATCGAAGGAGAGGGCGGGACGATCACGCTGACGCCCTTCGAGGTGGCGCATGGCTCTATCGAGGCGCTGGGATTCCGCATCGGCGACCTGGCCTACCTACCCGACGCCGCGGAGATCCCCGAGGAGGCCTGGCCGGTGCTGGACGGGCTCGACTGCTGGATCGTGGACGCGCTGCGCCGCACGCCGCACCCGACCCATTCGCACCTCGCCAACACGCTGAAATGGATCGAACGCGCGGCGCCCAAGCGGGCGATCATCACCAACATGCATATCGACATGGATTACCGCACGCTCTGCGACGAACTGCCCGCGAACGTGACGCCCGCCCATGACGGCATGACCATCACCTACGAGGTCTGAGCCGCGTGCAGGCGCTTCTTGACGTGATCCTGCCGGTTTTCGTCGTTGTTGCAGCCGGTTACGGCGCGGTATGGATGCGATGGTTCAGCCCGCAGGCGGTAGACGGGCTGATGAAGTTCACCCAGGATTTCGCGATTCCCTGCCTGCTTTTCACCGCCCTGTCGCGGCTCGACCTGGGGCAGAGCTTCGACTGGCGGCTGCTGCTGAGCTTCTACGCCGGCGCGCTCACCGGTTTCCTGCTGGGGCTCATCGGCGCGCGGCTGATCTTTGCGCGCGACTGGGAGGACGCGGTCGTCATCGGCTTCTGCTGCCTGTTCTCGAACTCGGTGCTGCTGGGGCTCGCCCTGACCGAACGGGCCTACGGGGCGGCGGCGCTGGCGCCAAACTACGCGATCATCGCGCTGCACGCGCCGTTCTGCTACGTCATCGGGATTTCCGCTATGGAGACGGTGCGCGCGGGCGGCGACGGGGCGGGGATCGTGGCGCGCCGGATCGGCGCGGCGATGGCGCGGAACCCGCTGGTGATCGGCATCGCGCTCGGGCTGCTGGTGAACCTGTCGGGGCTGACCTTTCCGGCGGTGATTTCCGGCGGACTCGACATGATCGCGCGGGCGGCGCTGCCTGCGGCGCTGTTCGGGCTGGGCGGGGTGCTGGTCCAATACCGCCCCGAAGGCGATCTGCGCGTCATCGCGTGGATCTGCCTCGTGGCGCTGGTGGCGCATCCGCTCATTACCCGCAGCCTGGGCGGCGCGCTGGCGCTGGGGGAGGGGCCGCTGCGCTCGGCGGTGCTGACGGCGGCGATGGCGCCGGGGGCCAACGCCTATATCTTCGCGAGCATCTATGGCCGCGCGCGCCGCGTCGCCGCCTCGGCGGTGCTGATCGGCACGGGGCTGTCGACCCTCAGCGCATGGGTCTGGATGGCGCTGCTGCCCTGAGCCTCGCCCCCCCTTGCGGCGGGTCCTCGGGACGGGCTAAGGATACCGGGCGAGGACGACCTCCCCCGTCGTGGGATCACTCGCCGGGACGACCCGGCGCGACGCGCAAGGGAGACGCCGCATGCGCAGCACAGCCGACAGGATTCGCCACGCGCTCTCGTTCGAGATCATTGCGCTTCTCATCATCATTCCCGTCTGGTCGCTGGGCTTCGGCAAACCGATGCAGGATATCGGCGTCGTCGCCGCCGTCAGTTCGGCCATCGCCACCGCCTGGGTCTACGTGTTCAACGGGCTGTTCGACCGGGTGATGCTGCGGCTTGCGGGACACCTGGACAAGTCGTTCCGCCTGCGCATCCTGCATACGCTGCTGTTCGAGGCGGGGATGCTGATTGTCCTGCTGCCGTTCCTGATGTGGTATCTGGAGCTCACGCTGGTCGAGGCCTTCCTGCTCGACGTATCGTTCACGATCTTCTACCTGGTCTATACCTTCGTGTTCAACTGGCTCTACGACGTCGTGTTCCCGCCGCCGCCCGCGCCTACGTCTTGAGCGGCGCGCCCCCGGCGAAGAAATTCGCCTCGTGGTACTTGCAGGGCGCCTCCTGCATCTCGAGGTGGAGCCCTTCGCCCCGATAGGGATGCGCGCGCGCCAGCGCCTCGTCCACCTCGATCCCGAGGCCGGGGGCGTCGGGCGGGACGACATGCCCGTCCTCGACGCGGATCGTCCCGCCGATCAGGTCGGAATGGAACGCCGTCTCGATCGTCTCGACCATCAGGAGATTGGGGATCGACGCGGCCAGGTGCAGGTTGGCCGCCCACTCGATCGGGCCGGCATAGAGATGCGGCGCCATCTGCGCGTTATAGACTTCGGCCATCGCCGCGATCTTCTTCACCTCCCAGATGCCGCCGGCGCGGCCCAGCGCGGGTTGCAGGATGCTGGCTGCGGCCGCGCGCAGGACCGGCGCGAACTCCGCCTTGCTGGTCAGCCGCTCGCCTGTCGCGACGGGAACGCCGGTGGCGCGCGCGACCTCGGCCATCGCCGCCACGTTGTCGGGCGGCACGGGTTCCTCGTACCAGAGCGGATCATAGGGCGCGATGGCGCGGCCCAGCCGGATCGCGCCGGCGGTGGTAAACTGCCCATGCGTGCCAAAGAGGATGTCGGCGCGCACGCCCACCGCCTCGCGGATGGCGCGGCAGAAGGCGACGGATTGCTCGATGTCCCGCAGCGCCGGCATGTGCCCGCCGCGCATCGTGTAGGGGCCGGCGGGGTCGACCTTGACCGCAGTATACCCCCGATCGACGAGCGCGGTCGCGCTCTCGGCGGCCATCCCGGGCGAGGACCAGAAGGCCGTGAGGTCGTGATGGGCCAGGGGGTAGAGATAGGTATAGGCGCGGATGCGCTCGTTTATCCGTCCGCCCAGCAAGGCGTGAACGGGGCGCCCGCGCGCCTTGCCGAGAATGTCCCAACAGGCGATTTCCAGCCCCGAGAACGCGCCCATGACTGTCAGATCGGGGCGCTGGGTAAAACCGGAGGAATAGGCGCGCCGGAACATCAGCTCCACGTTCTCGGGGTTTTCGCCCTGCATGTGCCGTGCGAACACGTCCTCGATCACGGCGCGCATCGCCTCGGGGCCGACGCTGGCCGCATAACATTCGCCCCAGCCGGTGATCCCGTCATCCGTCGTCACCTTGACGAGGATCCAGTAGCGCCCGCCCCAGCCGGGCGCCGGCGGCGCGGTCACGATGATGTCGAGGTCTTGCAGCTTCATGGGGCGGCTCCGGTCTTGATTGCGCCAGCGTGCCTTGCCGCCCGCTCGGCCGCAAGTGGCAAACTCGGGCTTCTTCTTTGTTAAAATACTCAAATCCATCGCCCGCCGCAGACGCGGAGCTCAGCCCAGATAGACCTGCCCGGCCGGATAACGCACCCGCGGCACGCTGCGGGTCGCCAAGAAAAAACCGAGCGCCAGCGGCCCGACCCGGCCGAAATACATCAGCGCCATGACGATCGCGCGGCCGAGCCCGTCGAGCTCGGCCGTGGCGCCGCGCGACAGGCCGACCGTGCCGAAGGCCGAGGTCACCTCGAAGGCGAGGTCGGTGAATTCTCCGTCATGGCTGATCGAGATGACAAACATCGCCGAGAACACCAGCAGCAGCGAGATGGTGGTGAGCGCCATGACCTTCATCACCTCCTCGAGCCCGAGCGAACGCCCGAAGGCGTGCAGCGTCTCGCGCCGCTTGAAGAAGGCGATGGTGGCCAGCACCAGAACGAAGAGCGTCGTGACCTTGATCCCCCCGGCGGTCGAGGTGCTGCCGCCGCCCACGAGCATCAGCGTCATGGTCAGGATCGTCGTGCTGTCATGCATCGCCGCCGTGTCCACCGTGTTGAACCCGGCGGTGCGCGGCGTCACGCCCTGGAACCAGCTCGCCCAGAGCTTCTCGCCCGTCGTGAGCCCGCCCAGCGTGCCCGGGTTGCACCATTCCAGCAGGGCGAACATCACCGTCCCCCAGGCGATCAGCAGCGCGGTGCCGATCAGCATCAGCTTGGAATGCAGCGTCAGCGCGCGCCAGTTGCGTTTCTGGTAGATGTCGCCGACCACGATGAAGCCCAACCCGCCGAGGATGAAGAGCAGCGGCACGACGATGTTCACGACCGGATCGCCGACCCATCCCGTGAGGTTGTCGGAAAACAGCGAGAATCCCGCGTTGTTGAAGGCCGAGACCGCGTGGAACACCGCCTGCCAGACGCCGCTCCAGCCGAATTCGGGCACGAAGACGAAGCACAGCAGCAGCGCGCCGACCGCCTCGCAGGCGAATGCGATGACGAAGATGATGCGCGTCAGCACGGTGAGGTTCGAGAGCGACGTCTGGTTGAGATCCTCGCGCAGGATCAGCCGCTGCGGCATCCCCACGGGAATCCCGAGCGCGCCCAGCACCAGCACCGCGAAGGTCATGAGGCCGAGCCCCCCGAGCTGGATCAGCACCGCGATCACCGCCTGCCCGAACCCGGTGAAGGCCGCGCCGGTATCGACCACCGAAAGCCCGGTCACCGTCACCGCAGAGGTCGAGGTGAACACCGCGTCGGCAAGCGTCAGCCCCTCGCGATGCGACGGCGGCAGCCACAAGAGCAACGCGCCGGTCACGATCAGCCCGAAGTAGAACGCCATCAAGAGCGCGGGCGGCGGCAGGTGCAGTCCGCTCAGCCGGCCCAGCACGTGGCGGAAGGCGGAGGCCATCGCCTAGAGGCTCGCCGCGAATTCGCGCAGATCGCCCCGGCGTCCCAGCAGCAGCAGCAGGTCATCATGTTCGAGCCGGCAGGGCGCGTCGTCGCTGCCGATGAACTCGGTTCCGCGCATCACGCCGATGCAGCGCAGGCCGAATTCCTCGTCATGCGGCAGATCGGCGAGGCTCTCGCCCTCGAGGCTTTCGGGGATGCGGAAATTGACCACGTGAAACCCGTTGCCGAGGCTGACATAGTCCCGCACCAGCGGATTGTGCAGCACCTGCGCGATATGCTGCCCGACCTCGACCTCGGGGTGGATGACGCGATCCACGCCGATCTTGCTCAGGATGCGGTGATGGGTGCGCGTCGTGGCCTTGGCCCAGACCACCGGAACCCCGATCAGTTTGAGATTGATCGAGGCGAGGATGCTCGCCTCGAGGTCATTGCCGATCGCGACAAGGCCGCAATCGCAATCGGCAAGCCCGCCCTCGCGCAGCGCCTCGTCGTCGCGGGCGTCGATGATCATCGCCTGGCTCAGCGTTTCGGCATGGCTTGCGACCCGTTCGGGGGTGATGTCGACGCCGATCACGTGATTGCCGAAGCGCTGCAATTCCTGCGCGACGGTGCTGCCGAAATTTCCCAGCCCGACGACGCCGAAAACGCGGTTGCCCTGCTTCTTTTTCATCGCGGCCCCTCTGTTTGATCGCCCGCGGGGCAGGCGCCGTCGCGGGGCAGGGGCGGCGGATTACCCATTCGCCTTGAGCACGATCACGTTGCGGCGCGCCCGCCCCGAACGGGTGTCGGCGATCGCCTCGTTGACCTGATCCAGCCGCCAGCGCCCCGAGATCAGTTCATCGAGCAAGAGCCGTCCCTGCCCGTAGAGGTCGATCATCCAGGGAATGTCGCGTTTGAGCACCGTATCGCCCATCTTGGAGCCGACCATCGCCTGCCCGGCGGCGGCGAAATTGCCCGGCTCATAGCGCGACTCGGCGCCGCTCGGGGGCATGCCGGTCATCACCAGCCGCCCGCCGCCTGCGAGGTAGCGCGGCGCCTGGTCATAGGCCGCTGGCGCCCCGACCGAGACGATCACCGCATCCGCCCCGCGCCCCAGCGCCGCCTTGGCGGCGCGCCACGGCTTGTCCTGCGTGGCCAGCACCCCGTCGGTCGCGCCGAAATCGCGCGCCATCCCGAGCTTTTCCTCGCTCATGTCGACGGCCACGATACGCCGCGCGCCCGCGATCCGCGCGCCCTGTATCGCGTTGAGCCCGACGCCGCCCGCGCCGATCACCACCACGTCCTCGCCCGCGCGCAGCCGTGCGGCGTTGACCACCGCGCCGACGCCGGTGATGACGCCGCAGCTCAGCAGGCTGGCGGCGTCCATCGGCATGTCTTCGGGGATCGGCGCGACCTGGCTCTGGTCCACCACGACGCTTTCGGCGAAGGCGCCGCAGGCCATTGCCTGGTGCAGCATGTCGCCATCAATTGTCTTCAGCGGTCCCGAATCGCCGTCATAGGGCGTCTGGCAGCCGGTTGGGCGCCCGATGCCGCAGCTTGCGCACTGCCCGCAGGCGCGGATCAGCGTGACGATCACCGCATCGCCCGGCCTGATGCCCGTCACGCCGGCGCCGCATGCGGTGACGCGCCCCGCCGCCTCGTGGCCATAGACGGCGGGCAGGGAGCCGCCCCAGGCGCCGTCCATGTAGGAGATGTCGGAATGGCAGATTGCGACCGCGTGGATCTCCACCTCAACTTCGCCCATCTCGGGCGCGCGCAACTGCACCCCCTCGATCTTGAGCGGGGCGCCGAAGGCGTGGCATACGGCGGCTTTGATCAAACGCATCGGCGTCTCCCACGGTGTTCGCCGCAGAGTGACCCGGATTCGCCCGCCCGTTCAAGCAGGAATGCGCGCCGCGATCAGTGCGGACGCAGCCGCGCGCCCGGGCGGCGGCGGCGGTTCTGGGAGATCTCGCTCAGCGCGCGCGCGGTCACCGCGCCGATCACGATGACGCCGCCGACGATGGTGGGGTTGCTTGGCGCCTCGGCCACGACCAGCCAGACCCAGACCGGCCCCAGCGCAAATTCCAGCAGCATGAACAGCGTGACCTCGGCCGCGACCAGCTGCCTGGCGGCGGCGATGAACAACACGTTGGCCAGCGCCGAGAGCACGCCGCCGATAAAGAGCGACCGGCCGAGGTCCCCCGCCGGGATCGCAAGGTCGCCCCAGCGCATCGCGCCGCTTGTCACGATCACGATACCGGCGGCGATGAGAAGGGTGGGCAGCATCTCGATCCCGCGGTGGCGGCGCACCATGATCGCGTAGCCCGAGAAGCAGACCGCCGTGAACAGCCCCATGAGGTTGCCATAGAGCGCGCCGCCCCCGATGCCGCCCGCCACCATGACGCCAACGCCAACGATCGCCGCCACCATCGTCAGCGCCGTGTCCCGGCGCAGCCGCTCGCCAAGGAAGACGCGGGCGAGAATGGCGGTAACGAAGGGGATCGCGCTCAGCATGAAAAGGGTGTTGGCCACCGTGGTGTGGGTGATGGATTGCAGAAAGCCTATGGTGCTGCCCGACATCATCAGCCCCGCCAGCAGCCCGGGTCGCCCGACCGCGCGCACCCGCCCGAGCGCATCGGCGCCGTAACGCCAGAACAGGAAAGCCCCGATCACGCCGATCACGCCCCAGGACCGCCAGAAGGCAATCTGCCAGGCGTCCGCCTCCTGCATGAAGCGCAGGATCAGCCCGCCGAAACTGATCGTGACGGAACTGAACACCATCATGCCCATCGCCCGCCCGCGGCGCGGCGTGATCTGCGGCATGGTGGTGGTGACGGTCATGACCTGCGCCCTCCGGGATCGCGCATCCAGTCTGGCCAGCGGGGCGGGAAAAGCAGGCCCGGGCGCGACCCGTTTCGTCGCTTTCAGGCTGATTCAGCGCGCATGCAGCTCTGGAAGCGGCGATAATCGTGACCGGGGTTGGTCACGTTCACGCCAGTGATTGAGGCGGCGAAATCATGCGCCGCCATCCAGCCGGTCGAGCGCGCGGCGGAAGACGCCCGGGTCCACGTTGCCGCCCGAGACGGTGCAGATTACCGTATCGCCCTCGATCTCGTCCTTGCGGATGAGCGCGGCGGCCAGCGCCACGGCGCCGCCGGGTTCGGCCACGATGCGCAGCCGCTGCCAGGCCAGCGCCATCGCGTCGAGCGCCTCGTCCTCGCTCACGGCGAGGCCGGGGCCGCAGAGCCGCTGCATGATCGGAAAGGTGAGCCGCCCCGGCGCGGGCGTCAGGATCGCGTCGCAGATATTGCCCGACTGCGTCGCGTTGCTCTGGACATGCCCGCTGGCGAGCGAACGCTTGGTGTCGTCGAAGCCTTCGGGCTCGCACGGGCGGACCTGCATCCCCGGCGCCTCCGCCTCGAGCGCGAGCGCGATGCCCGAGGTCAGCCCGCCGCCGCCGCAGCAGGTCAGCATCGTCGCCTGCGAAATGCCCATTTCGGCCGCCTGCGCCGCGATCTCGAGCCCGGTCGTGCCCTGGCCGGCGATCACCTCGGGTTCGTCATAGGGCTTGATGAGGGTGAGGCGGCGTTCCGCCTCGATCCGCTCGCCCACCGCCTCGCGGCTTTCGCCGCCTGCGCGGTCGTAAAGCACCACCTCGGCCCCGAGCCCCCGGGTGTTGTCGATCTTGGAGCGGGGCGCGTCCGCGGGCATGATGATGACCGCGGGCGCGCCGAACTCCCGCGCGGCGAGCGCGACGCCCTGCGCGTGGTTGCCGCTGGAATAGGCCAGCACGCCGCGCTTGCGCACGTCCGGGTCCAGCGCGGAGAGCGCCGCGCGCCCGCCGCGATACTTGAAGCTGCCGGTATGTTGCAGGCACTCGGGTTTGACCAGCAGGCGCCGCCCGGCCAGTTCGTCGAGGAAGGGCGAGCCGAGCAACGGCGTGCGCCGCGCGTGCCCCTCAAGCCGCTGAGCGGCGGCGCGGATCATGTCGATATTCATTTGCCGTGGTCCTCCAGATGGGCGCGGATCGCCTTGAGCGCCTCGGCCTCGTCCAGGAAAGGCACATGACCCCGGTCCGGCACGATAACCGCGCGCATTTCCGGCGCGCGATCCCGCATCTTCGCGAAGGTCTCGTCGCTCAACAGGTCGGAATTCGCCCCGCGCAGCGCGGTGAGCGGCAGGCGGGCGGCCGCGTCGAACAACGCCCAGAGGTCCGGGGCGGGACCGGCGCCCGCCTGGCCCTCAAGCGCGTCGCGCAGGCGCGGATCATAGCGCAGGCCAAGCCCGCCGCCGGGCTTCGCGCACCACATCATCTCCGCCTGCACGCGCCAGCGGTTGTGGGTGACGCCCGGAAAGGCGGGTTCGTTCATCTCCTTGAGCGCGGTCGCGGCCTCGGCGTAATCGGCGAATGTCGGGGGGCGCCCGACATAGTCCATGATCCGCGCGATGCCGGTCTGCGTTACCTCGGGGCCGATGTCGTTGAGGATGATTCCGTTCAACCGTTCGGGATGCGTATGCGCCAGCAGCATCGCGATCAGCCCCCCGCGCGAGGTGCCGAGCACCGTGACCTTGTCCAGCCCGAGATGGTCCAGAAGCGCAATCGCGTCCGCCGCCTCCTGCGCGATGGTGTAGCTCTGGGCGTCGGGCGCATGATCCGACAGGCCGCGCCCGCGATAGTCGGGGCGGATCAGCCGGTATTCGGGCAGGAACGGCGCGAGATAGCGAAAATCGCTGCTGTTGCGCGTGAGCCCCGAGAGGCAGAGCACCGGCGGGCCGTCGCCGCCATCTTCGTAATGCAGGCCGAGCCCGTCCGCGCTCTGGAACTTGCCCATCAGGCGCCGGCCAGCGCGGGGATGCCGCGCAGGTTTTTCAGCACGCGATCGGGGCGCGCGGGCAGGCGGTCCACCGGATCGCCCGCGCGATTGACCCAGGCGGTCGCAAAGCCGTAGCTTGCCGCGGCGCCCACGTCCCAGCCATTCGAAGAGACGAAAAGCACCTCCTCGCGCGCGCATCCGAAACGGGCGCCCACCATGTCATAGACCGCCGCCGCCGGCTTGAAGACGCCCACCGATTCGACCGAGAGCACGTCGTCGAGCAGATCGGCGATCCCCGCAGAGCGGATCGCGGCGTCGAGCATGCCGGGCGTGCCGTTCGACAGGATGGCGGTCGCGTGGCCAACCTTCTTCAGCGCGCGCAGCATTTCGAGGACTTCGGCGAAACATTCGAGTTCGCGGTAGAGCGCCAGCAGGCGTTCGCGCAATTGCGCATCACCGTCCAGCCCTTCGGCCTCGAGCGCCCAGTCCAGCCCGTCCTGCGTCACCTGCCAGAAATCCGCGTGCCGCCCCATGACCGCGCGCAGCCAGGTGTATTGAAGCTGCTTGAGCCGCCAGTTCTCGGCGATGCGCGGCCAGTGGCGCGCGAAATCCTCGCGCCCGGGTTCCGACGCGGCGACGCGCGCGGCGGCGGCCACGTCGAAGAGCGTGCCGTAGGCGTCGAAGATGCAGGTCGTGATCGGCATGAAGGCTCCGTTGCGGTCAACGCAGATTGGCACGCCGAACGCGTAGGGGAAAGGCCAAATCCGCCCCTTGCGCGCCCCATCCCGCCGTCCGTTTGCAATGCTCGCCCAGCCGCGTTAGCGTGGCGTCCGAATCCGATGCAAGCACCCGCGCCGCACGCGGCCTTGCCCATTCACCCGCGTCCCGGATCAATTGCGCCGGGGCCAACAACCCCCAAGGATTGGAGAGTTCATGACCGAGATCAAATCGGGCGATACGGTACAGATTCATTACAAGGGAACGCTTCAGGACGGCCAGGTCTTCGACAGCAGCGAGGGCCGCGAGCCGCTGAAGTTCACCGTCGGGTCGGGCCAGATCATCCCCGGCCTCGACAACGCGCTGCCGGGCATGAGCGTCGGCGACAAGAAGGTTGTCGAGGTCCCCGCGGACGAGGCCTATGGCCAGCCGGACCCGAACGCGCTGCAACAGGTCCCGCGCGAAGGAATCCCCGACGACATCCCGCTCGACCCGGGCACGCAGCTTCAGGTGCAGACGCCTGACGGGCAGGCGATGCCGGTCACGGTGAAGGAAGTGACCGACAGCCACGTGACGCTGGACGCGAACCACGCGCTGGCGGGCGAAGACCTGACCTTCGACATCGAAGTGGTCGCGGTCAACTGAGCCGCAACCTGCAGGGTGGGTTTCAAACCCACCCTACCGCAGGTCGAGCAGGACCGCCCCCGCGCGGCCGGGCGTCATCACCGCGTCCTGCGCTTCGGCGGCCTGCGACAGCGGATATATCTCCGCGATCGCCGGGTCCAGCGCACCCGCAGCAAGCGCGTCGTGCAGCCGCCCGATGGCCACCCTGCGCTCTGCCTCGCCCAGAATGTAGATCAACACGATATCGAGCGTCAGCGCCTTGAACAGATAGGGGCCGAAGGGCAGGGTGGGCGTCATGTCCCCGCCCGATCCATAGGCGCAGATCGTGCAGCCGGGGCGCATCACCTCGGCCAGCATGGCGGCGTTCGGCCCGAATTCCACCTCGACCGCGCGATCGACGCCGGCGCCGTCCGTCGCCGCCATCACCTGCGCGGCAAGGTGGGGATGCGTGTAATCCAGCACATGATGCGCGCCCGCCTCGGCGGCGCGGCGCATGCCCGTGCCGCGCGCCGTCGCGATCACCTGTGCGCCGCCCCATTTGGCAAGCTGCACCGCGATATGCCCGACCGCGCCCGCGCCGCCGCTGATCAGCAGCGTGCGCCCGGCGACGTCGCCGCCGCCGAACACCGTATGCGCCGCCGTGAGACCGGGGATGCCCAGCGTCGCGCCGACCTCGAGCGAGACGCCGTCGGGCAGGGGGACGGCCTGGTCGGCGGGCAGGCAGATGAATTCGGCGGCCGTGCCGAAGGGGCGCTGCCATTGCCCGTTCCAGATCCAGACCCGCTCATCGAGGCGGGCGGCGTCGACGCCGTCGCCGACCGCGTCGATGCGCCCCGAGCCGTCTGAATGCGGCACGACGCGGGGGAAGGCGGGCTTGGTCACGCCGGGGCGCGATCCCGCGCGCGCCTTGGCGTCGGACGGGTTCACCCCCGAGAAGGCGAGCCGCACGCGCACCTCGCCTGGGCCGGGCTCGGGCGTGTCGAGATCGACCAGTTCCAGGACGTCGGCGGCGGGGCCGAACCTGTCATAGCTGATGGCGCGCATTGTCGGGGCTCCTTTGCTGATATCTGAGGTCCGTTGAAACGCTTGCCCAGGCAAGGTTCAAGGGCGCGACCGCGGACAAGGCTTTTGTTCCAAAAGCCTTCGCAATTTTCTTCACGGAAGAAAATTGTTCCGCCCGCCGGGCAGGCCCGTCAGCGGCGGCTGCGCAGGCGGATCACCACGTCGACCGAGGCGATCTCGGCGCCCGGAGGGGCGTCGGGGATGCGCCGGATCTCGAGCTGGTCGGCGGGCGCGTCGCTAATGCGTTCCTCGTCCTCCCAGAAGAAATGCGGGTGGTCGTGGGTGTTGGTGTCGAAATAGCTGCGCGCGCCGTCGACCATGACCTCCTGCATCAGCCCGGCGTCGCAAAAGGCGCGCAGCGTGTTGTAGACGGTCGCGAGCGACACCCGCTCGCCGCCCTTGCAGACGTCTGCGAAGAGGCTCTCGGCGGTGACGTGCCGGTGATGGCCGTCGCCGATCAGCAGCGCCGCCAACGCGACGCGCTGGCGGGTGGGGCGCAATCCGCCCTCCGCGAGCCATTCCGTTCCGCGCGTGATCGCCTTTGAGTTCATCGCAACCTGCAAGCTGTTCTCATGTGCAATATAAAGGACGCCGAGGCGGGATTTCAAATGAAATTCACGGCATGTCGGCGCAGTGGCGGTGTGCTGCGCCCTTGTGTTGCAGGCTTGCGCCGGCGCGCGCGCGGGTGCTAGAGGAAAGCGGGAAACACGCGACGACAGGACAAGGAAACCCCTTACATGGCCGATTATCCGAGCAGTTTCGGAAAAGACGACCTGCTGAAATGCGCGCGGGGCGAACTTTTCGGCCCCGGCAACGCCCAGTTGCCCGAACCTCCGATGCTGATGATGGACCGCATCACCGACATCTCGGGCGATGGCGGGCTGCATGGCAAGGGGCACGTGGTGGCGGAATTCGACATCACGCCGGACCTGTGGTTCTTCGAATGTCACTTCCCGGGCAACCCGATCATGCCGGGCTGTCTCGGGCTTGACGGGCTGTGGCAGCTCACCGGATTCAACCTCGGCTGGCGCGGCTGGCAGGGCAGGGGCTATGCGCTCGGCGTGGGCGAGGTGAAGCTGACCGGCATGGTGCGCCCCGACCGCAAGATGCTGACCTACAAGGTGGATTTCACCAAGGCGGTGCAGACGCGGCGGCTGACCATGGGCGTGGCGGACGGCATCGTCGAGGCCGATGGCGACGTGATCTACCAGGTCAAGGACATGAAGGTGGCGCTGAGCGAAAGTTGAGGATCCGGGGTGATACTCACGCGAACCTACGACGATCCGACAATCCTGCCGCGCGGCGCCCGCAACGCCTGGGAGTTCATGGAGACGAACTCCGCCTCGGCGATCCTGAAATCCGTATGTCCTGTCGAGTGGGCGGATATCGTCGACGTTCTGACGCATTACCGGCTCGACCCGTCGACATGGCTCAGGAAAGGCGGGAACAGGGGGGCCATTCCCGAGGAGATCGACAGGCGATTCCATGACCGGGGATGGATCGAGGCGCGGCTTGACCTCGAGACGCGCGGCCTGATCCTCGACCGGGACGGCCGCCGACGCCGGGAACTGGCGCCGGTGCTGCAAGAGGGCTACCTCGTCGACAATTTCAAGGGGCGCGTCGTGCTGGACGTGGAATGGGCGGCCAAGGACGGCAATCTCGACAGGGATCTCGCGGCCTATCGCGCGTGGCACGAGGCGGGGCTGATCTCGGCTGCGGTCGTCATCACGCGCAACCGGTTGGAACTATTGCAATTGGCGAGGGAGCTTTGGGGCGCCTATCAAAAAGGGCTTCCGATGTCAGAGCGTTCCGGCAAGCTGCCGGTCGATCTGACGACCTCCACCACGACGACCTTCGACAAGGCGGCGTTGCGCGTCAAGCGCGGCGTGATGGGCACATGCCCGATCCTGATCATTGGCGCCAACCGCGCGACATGGAACGGGCAGCCGTTCCGGGAGCCGCCCGGTCCTTACTCCGCCGCGACGGAGGAGTTGTAGGAATAGGTGGCCCAGGTTGGCTTGTAGTCGAGATCGGCCTGGTTGCCCCATACCGTCCAGTTCTTGCGTATTCCCCTGCCAAACAGTTCCAGGTGCGGCCCTGGGCTGCACGCTTCGATGATGTCGTACTGTTCATCCGGTTTGCGGGAATGTTCGCGCTTTCGCGTCGAGAAGAGGTTCACCTGACGTCGCCCCGGCGGCAGGGTGCGCGCGTTCTTCCCCCGGACGCCGAACAGGAGCAGTTCCGTCACGTTGCGGAAGTAGAAGCCGACGCCGCGCCCGTCCGATCCGCCATCCTTGCGGATTTTGTGCCAGACGATGTTCGACTTGTATTCGAATCCCCATGCCTTGAGAACGCTCAGCCCGTCGGGCAAGAGCGCGTTGGGAACCCAGAGGTAGCAATGCGCGGTGTCGTTGAGATGCTCGGCCACCGGCAGACCGCAGATGTCCTCGAGCCGCATCGTCGGGTAGCGTGCAAGGCGCTTGTGCTCGGGCGCGACCTTGCCGGTGCGGTTCGTGAACCGCCAGGGCGGATCCGCCATGACGGTCGAAAACGTCTGCCCGCCAAGGAAGTTGCGCAAGTCGCCCGATGCTGCGTGGGTCATTCTGTTCTCCCGTTTCCCTCACATATATGCCGCGTCGCCTTGCGTGCCGCAACACCTTGTGCGGCCGAATGAGAACAAAACGTTAACACAGATCGCGGGCCGCTCAAGAGGAAATGGTTTCGGCGCGCCTGCGCTAACTGCTTGCCCCCAAAGGCCGGCCTGTCTTACACAAGACGACGAAACGCCAAGGGAGTTTGCCATGCGCCGCGTGGTCGTCACAGGGATGGGCATCGTCTCGTCAATCGGGAACAGCGCTGACGAGGTGCTGGCCTCGCTCAAGGCGGGCCGGTCAGGGATCAGCGCCAACGAGGAGATGGCCGAACACGGCTTTCGCAGCCAGGTGGCCGGCGGCATCGACCTCGACGTGACCGAGCATGTCGACAAGCGCGCGCTGCGCTTCATGGGGCCGGGGGCGGCCTATGCGTATATCGCGATGGGGCAGGCGATCGCGGACGCCGGACTGGGCGAGGGCGAGGTGGTGAATCCGATGACGGGGCTCATCGCCGGGTCGGGCGGCCCCAGCACATCGGCGATGCTGCGCGCGCACCAGACCGTGCTGAAATCCGGCGGGACCAAGCGGATTGGGCCCTTCGCCGTGCCCAAGACCATGTCCTCCACGGTGAGCGCGAACCTCGCCACGGCCTATCAGATAAAGGGCATGAACTTCTCGATCACCTCGGCCTGCTCCACGTCGCTGCACTGCATCGGCATGGCCGCGCAGCAGATCGCGCTCGGCGCGCAGGACGTGATGTTCGCCGGCGGCGGCGAGGAACTCGACTGGACGCTCAGTTGCCTGTTCGACGCGATGGGCGCGATGTCGTCGCGGTTCAACGACGCGCCCGAGAAGGCCAGCCGCGCCTTTGACGCGGATCGCGACGGGTTCGTCATTTCGGGCGGCGGCGCGATGGTCGTGCTTGAAAGCCTCGAGCGCGCGCAGGCGCGCGGCGCGAAGATCTACGCCGAAGTCACCGGTTTCGCTGCCACTTCCGACGGCGCGGACATGGTCGCGCCGTCGGGCGAGGGGGGCGAGCGGGCGATGCGCGGCGCGCTGCGCACGCTGCCCGAGGATCGCCGGGTGAGCTACATCAACGCGCATGGCACCTCGACTCCCGTCGGCGACGTCGGCGAGGTGGAGGCGGTGCGCCGCGTCTTCGGCGAAGGCTCCACGCCGCCGATCAGTTCGACCAAGTCGATGACGGGCCACAGCCAGGGCGCCACCGGCGCGCAGGAGGCGATCTACTGCCTGCTGGCGCTTCGCGACGATTTCATCATCCCTTCGATCAACGTCGAGACCCTCGACCCGGCGCTCGCCCCGGCCGAGATCGCGACCGAACGGGTAGACGACGCCGGGCTCGACACGGTGATGACCAATTCATTCGGCTTCGGCGGCACCAACGGATCGATGTTGCTGAGCAGGTTCCGGGGGTGAACGCGATGAGCAAACCGATGCAGGGGCGGCGCGGGCTGATCATGGGGGTCGCCAACGACCGCTCCATCGCCTGGGGGATCGCGCGGGCGATGCATGAGGCGGGCGCGGAGCTGGCGTTCAGCTACCAGGGCGACGCCTTTGGCAGACGCGTGGCGCCGCTGGCGGAGTCGGTCGGCTCGGACTTCCTCGTGGATATGGACGTGACCGACGACGCGTCGCTTGACGCGGGCTTCGGCGCTTTGGGACAGCGCTGGCCGACGATCGATTTTCTCGTCCACGCGATCGCCTATTCGGACAAGTCGGAACTGACGGGGCGGTTTCTCAACACCAGCCGCGCCAATTTCAAGCACTCGCTGGAAATCTCGTGCTATTCCTTCATCGATGTCGCGCGCCGCGCGCATCCGCTCATGCAAGAGCACGGCGGCACGCTGCTCACGCTGACCTATCAGGGCAGCAACCGGGTTGTGCCGAACTACAACGTGATGGGCGTCGCCAAGGCGGCGCTGGAGTCGACCACGCGCTATCTCGCGAACGATCTGGGTCCCGAAGGCATCCGCGTCAACGCGCTCTCACCGGGGCCGATGAAGACGCTGGCCGGCGCGGCCATCGGAGGCGCGCGCAAGACCTACAAGCACACGGCCGAGAACGCACCGCTGCGCGCCAACGCCACGCTCGAGGCGGTGGGCGGCACGGCGGTCTATCTCTGCTCCGACGCCGGCGTCTTCACCACGGGCGAGGTGATCCGCGTCGATGGCGGCTACCACGTGCTTGGCATGCCACAGGCCGGGAACCTCTGACGGTTCGCGGCTCGGCCATGGGTGAACGCGCGGAAGCGGGACGTGGCAGCGGTTGTAAACGATCAATCTGGGCTGGTATCCGGGGGGCTTTGGCAATGAGTCTCTATTTCGCATAATCTATATTATGTAAATAACGCTGCTACCCGCGAATACCGGTCTTGCTCCGCATGGCGCCGCGCCAGACCCTGCTCAGACGCCAAGAAACCGGTCGGTCGTCGCCGCATCGAGCGTCTCGAAGGTTCCGGTCCAGACCGTGCGCCCGCGCTCCAGGATCACCGCGCGGTCGGCGACGCGGCGCAGCTCCGCGAGGGATTTGTCGATCACGAGGATCGCCATGTCCGAGCCATCCCGCAGCCGCGTGAGCGCGGACCAGATCTCGGCGCGGATCAGTGGCGCGAGGCCCTCGGTCGCCTCGTCGAGGATCAGCAAGCGCGGGTTCGTCATCAGCGCCCGCCCGATGGCGAGCATCTGCTGTTCGCCGCCGGACAAGGTCGATGCAACCTGACCGCTTCGCTCTGCAAGTCGCGGGAAAAGCTCGCAAACCCGCGCCATGGTCCAATCCCCCGAGCGCGCGGCGGCGGTGAGGTTCTCGGCGACCGTCAGCGGCGCAAAGCAGCGGCGGCCCTCGGGAACGAGGCCGATCCCCAGCCGCGCGGCGCGATGGCTTGGCAGCGGTGCGAGGTCATGCCCGGCAAAGCGCAGAACGCCGCCCGTCGGCAGCATCCGGCAGATCGCCTTGACCGTGGTGGATTTCCCCATCCCGTTGCGTCCCATGAGCGCGAGAACCTCGCCTTCGGCGATATCGAGCGAGACATCGAACAACGCCTGCGCCGGCCCGTAAGACGCGCTCACGTTGCGCAATTCCAGCAGGCTCATGCGCTGTCCCCCAGATATGCGGCGCGGACCTCGGCATTGGCGCGGATTTCCTCGACCGCGCCGGTCGCGATCACCTGGCCGTAGACCAGAACGCTGATCCGGTCCGCGAGCGCAAAGACCGCGTCCATGTCGTGTTCGACCAGGAGGATCGGAGCTTCGCTGCGTAACTCGTTCAGAAGGTTGGTGATTTCCTTCGTTCCCTCGCTTCCCAGCCCGGCCATCGGTTCATCCAGGACAAAGGCGCGCGGGGCAAGCGTGAGCGCGATGGCGATCTCAAGCCGACGGCGTTCGCCATGCGAAAGCTCGGCGGCCGGGGCCGCCGCCTGCCCGGCCAGCCCGACCCGGTCGAGCGCGGCCAGCGCACGGCTTCTCAGATCGCGATACCTGAGCGCCGGGCGAAACAGCCCGAGCCGCCTGCCCGACGCCCCGAACGCGCCGAGCAGCGCGTTCTGTAGCACGGTGTCCTCCATCGCCAGCGCGGAAACCTGGAAGGTCCGACCGATGCCGGCGCGCGCCCGCGCAGCGACGTCCCAGCCGGTGACGTCGCGGCCCATCAGCCGAACTTCGCCGCTATCGGGTTGAAGACCGCCGCATATCTGGCTGATAAGTGTCGATTTTCCCGCACCATTCGGCCCGATTACCGCATGAATTTCCCCGACCCGCAGGTCAAGCGAGATATCCCGGCTCGCCTCGAGCGCGCCGAAGCGCTTGCAAAGCGCGCGGGTCTCGATCACCGGCTCAGTCATGCGCCGCCTCGCGCCGGGTCGCGATCCCGATCAGTCCGCCGGGCGCGAAGAGGACGACCCCCAGAAGCAGCGCGCCAAGATAGATATGCCAATACTCGCTGAGCCCGCCCAGCCAGTGCTCGAGCGCGATGAACATCGCCGCGCCCGCGACCGGGCCGCAAAGCCGCCCGGTGCCGCCGAGGATGATGAAGATCAAAAGCTCGCCCGAAAGCTGCCAGCTGAACATCGTCGGGCTGACGAAACGGTTGAGATCGGCAAAGAGCGCGCCGGCCAGCCCGGTGATGACGCCCGAAATGACGAAAGCGATCAGCCGCAGCCGCGTCGGATCGAGTCCCACCGCTTGCGCCCGGTCCGGCGACTGGCGCGCGGCGTTAAGCGCAAGGCCGAAGGGCGCGTGCTTGAACGCAGCGTGGAAGGCCAGCGCGGCGAGCAGCAGCGCGAAACACAGGCCGAAGAACTGGATCGGATCGAGCGTGTTCAGACCCGGAAAGCCGTTGCGCACATAGATGCTCAGCCCGTCCTCGCCGCCATAGGCGGGCCAGGAGATCGCGAAGTAGTAAAACATCTGCCCGAAGGCGAGCGTGATCATGATGAAATAGACCCCGCCCGTGCGGAGTGACACCAGCCCGATCAGCAGCGCGGCGATTCCGGAGGCCACCATCGCCGTGAGCCAGATCAGCGGCATGGATTTTGTCCCCTCGATCACCAGCGGCCCGAGCGTCAGGGGCTGGTAGCTCTGCGCGTGGCTGGCGAGGATGCCCATCGCGTAGCCGCCGATGCCAAAGAATACCGCATGCCCTAGACTGACCAGCCCCCCCTGCCCCAGCGCGATGTTGAGGCCGACGCCCGCCAGCGCCAGGATCGCCACGCGGGTGGCCAGCGTGATGGTGAACGGCTCATCCCCGGTATAGGCCCAGAAGACGACCAGCAGGAGCCCGCCAAGCAGCGCCGCGTTGATGTATCGCTCGCGCATCATGCCGTATCTCCGAAAAGCCCGCGGGGCCGCAGGAAGAGGACCGCGGCCATCAGCAGGTAGATCAGCATCGACGCCAGCGCCGAGCCGACCGCCGCCGCGCTAGAGACATCCATGAACGCGCCGAAGAGCTGCGGCAGCAGGAAGGCGCCGAGCGTATCGGTCAACCCGACCAGCAGCGCGCCCACGAAGGCGCCCTTGATCGAACCGATGCCGCCGATCACGATCACCACGAAGGCGAGGATCAGGACCGGCTCACCCATGCCGACCTGCACCGACTGGATGGTGCCCACCAGCGCCCCGGCCAGCCCGGCAAGCGCCGCGCCAAGCGCGAAGACCACCGTGTAAAGCTTTGATATATCTACGCCAAGCGCCGCGATCATCTCGCGGTCCGCTTCGCCTGCGCGGATCTGAACGCCCAGCCGGGTGCGCGCGATCAGCAGGTAGAGCGCGCAGGCGATGAGCCCGCCGACCCCGATCAGCGACAGCCGGTAGAGCGGGTATTCGATCCCCCCCGGCAGGGTCACCGGCCCGGCCAGGTAGTCCGGCACGTTGAGGTAGAGCGGGAAGGAGCCGAAGATCCAGCGCGTTCCCTCCGAGAAGACCAGGATCAGTGCGAAGGTCGCTAGCACCTGGTCCAGGTGATCGCGCGCATAGAGCCTGCGGATCACCACCACCTCGACGATGGCGCCCGCCGCCGCCGCCGCGGCGAGCGCCGCCGCCAGCGCGAGCAGGAAAGACCCCGTCGCCGCCGCCACCCAGGCGGCCGCAAACGCCCCCACCATGTAAAGCGAGCCATGCGCGAGGTTGATCAGCCCCATCACCCCGAAGACCAGGGTGAGCCCCGACGCCATCAGGAACAGCATCACCCCGAGTTGAAGCCCGTTCAGCACCTGTTCGATCAGCAACATCAAAGACATGCGACGCCTTGTTGAACGACGGGCGGCCCGTCATGCGGACCGCCCGGAAGGTTGGAAGGCCGGAACGGAAGCCCCGGCCGCGCAAAGCTTACATCTTGCACTCGTCGACATAGGCGTTGGAGTGATCCGTCAGCACCGTGCCGATCAGCTTGTTGGTGTAGACGTCGCCCTCCTTGATGACCTCGCGGACATAGATGTCCTGGATCGGGTGGTGGTTGGTATCGAAAGAGAACTTGCCGCGCGTGCTCTCGAAGTCAGCCTCTTCGAGTGCGGCGCGGAAGGCGTCGGCATCCTTCACGTCGGCCTTCTTCATGGCCGAGATCATCAGCATCGCCGTGTCATAGCCCTGGCTGGCGAAGAGCGACGGCAGGCGATCGTATTCGGCCTGGAAGGTCTCGACGAATTTCTTGTTGGCGGGGTTGTCGATGTCCTTGTTCCACTGGCTCGTATTGCGCACGCCCATCGCCGCGTCGCCAACCGCTTGCAGGATGCCCTGGTCAAAGCTGAACGCCGCGCCCATCAGCGGCAGGTCTAGCCCGCTGTCGGCGTATTGCTTGAGGAATGAAATCCCCATGCCGCCGGGCAGCAGGAAGAACACGCCATCCGCGTCGCTGGCGCGGATCTGGGCGATCTCGCTGGCATAGTCCTGCTGGCCGAGCGTGGTGTAGATCTCGGCGGCCAGTTCGCCCTCGTAGAAGCGTTTGAACCCGGTCAGCGCGTCCTGTCCGGCGGGGTAGTTGGGCGCGAAGATGAACACGTTCTTGTAGCCCTGCTCATTGGCGTAGGCGCCCGCCGCCTCGTGCATGTTGTCGTTTTGCCAGGCGACGTTGAAGTAGTTCTTGTTGCAGCCCTTGCCCGCCAGCGCCGAAGGCCCGGCATTGGGCGACAGGTAGAATTTGCCCTGCGCGGTCACGCTTGGGACCACGGCCATCGCCAGGTTGGACCAGATGATGCCGGTCAGCAGGTCTACCTTGTCGGATTGCACCATCTTGTCGGCCAGTTGCACGGCGATTTCGGGCTTGCGCTGGTCGTCTTCGATGACCACGTCGACATGGCCCGCTCCGGCCTGCTTCACGGCAAGCATGAAGCCGTCGCGGATGTCGATCCCGAGGCTCGCGCCGCCGCCCGAAAGCGTGGTGATCATGCCGACCTTGATGTCGCTCATCTCGGCGCTGGCCTGCGTGGCGCCCATTGCCAGCGCCGCCGCCAGCGCGGCTGCGGTCAGTGTGGATTTCATTCTTCCGTCTCCCCGTTTGAACAATCCTCGCGCGTCTCTCGCGGACGCCTGCGGGCCGCGTGCGGCCCGCGCTCAACACAACAAAGATGAATTTCCGCGCCAAGGGAAGAGTGCAGGCGCAAATTATCCGCGAAACGCGTCCGCCACGGGCGCATCATTCCGCACTGCGGGCGAAAACATCCTTGTAGCGCTCGCGCAGCACGTTTTTCTGCACCTTGCCCATCGTGTTGCGCGGCAGCGCGGTGAGCGGGATGATCCGGCGGGGATGCTTGAAACGCGCGAGCCGCGCCGCGACCGCCTGCATCAGCGCCGCCTCGTCCGGCGCCCCGTCCGCCTGCGGGACGATGATCGCGAGGACAGTTTCCCCGAAATCGGGATGCGGCACGCCGATTACGGCGCTTTCCAGCACGCCGGGCTGATCGTCGAGCAGCTGTTCGATCTCCTTCGGGTATATGTTGTAACCACCCGATATGATGAGGTCTTTCGCCCGCCCTACGATATGAACGTAGCCGTCGCCGTCGATGCGCCCGAGGTCGCCGGTGATGAAGAACCCGTCCTCGCGCAGTTCATCCGCCGTCTTCTCGGGCATCTGCCAGTAGCCTTGGAAGACGTTGGGCCCGCGCACCTCGATGATGCCGGTGTCGCCCTTCGCTATCTCGGCGCCGGTCTCGGGGTCCGTGATCTTCAGCTCAACGTCCGGCAGCGGGAAACCCACGGTGCCCGCGCGCCGCTCGCCCCCGTAAGGGTTCGATGTGTTCATGTTGGTTTCGGTCATGCCGTAGCGTTCGAGGATGCGGTGTCCGGTGCGCTCCTCGAACCGTTGATGCGTTTCGGCCAGCAGCGGCGCGGAGCCGGAGATGAAAAGCCGCATGTTTTCGGCAATATCGCGGGTGAACTTCACCTCATCCAGAAGGCGGGTGTAGAAGGTCGGCACACCCATCAACGCGGTCGCCCCCGGCATCAGGCGGATCAGTTCGCCCGCGTCGAACTTCGGCAGGAAGATCATCGCGCCGCCCGCGCGCAGCATCACGTTGGTCGCCACGAAAAGCCCGTGCGTGTGAAAGATCGGCAGCGCGTGCAGCAGCACGTCGCGGGCGGTGAAGCGCCAGAGACCGGTCAGCGTTTCCGCGTTCGACATCAGGTTGCGCTGGCTCAGCATCGCGCCCTTGGAGCGCCCGGTCGTCCCCGAGGTATAGAGCAGCGCGGCAAGATCGTCCTCGTCCCGCGGCGCGGTGACGAACACGTTGGGCGCCTGCGCCGCCGCATCCGCCAGGCTTCCCGAGCCGTCCGAGCCGAGAGTCATCAGCGTCGCGCCCTGCCCTTCGGCCACCTCGCGCAACTCCGCCTCGGCGCGCGGATCGCAGACCAGCAATCGCGCGCCGCTGTCCTCGATGAAGTAACGCGCCTCGGGCGCCGTGTAGGCGGTGTTGAGCGGCAGAAACACGACGCCGGCCTGCACGCAGGCGGCGTAGAGCGCGAGCGCGTCGGGCGATTTCTCCACCTGCGCGGCAAGGCGGTCGCCGGGCGCCAGCCCGGCCCCGACCAGCACATGCGCGATCCGCGCCGCGTGGGCCAGGAACTCCGCGTAGCTGATCGCGCCGCCCCCCGGCAGGATCAGAAAGGGCGCGTCGCGGCCCGCGTGACAGCCGAAGAACCGGTCGTAAAGAGGGTTGGACATCGTCGCGCCTTTCGTCTTCAGTCGATCCTGCCGGTGGTTTCGCACGCGGTGCGACGACAGGCAATTGACGCGTTGCGCAAAGCGTTCTCGACAGGGCCCGCGTCGCGGGTTAATTTTCCGCCGAAAGGCAGACATATGACATCTATACTGATCCTCAACGGCCCCAACCTGAACCTGCTTGGCGCGCGCCAGCCCGAAATCTACGGCCACACCACGCTGGCAGATATCGAGGCGCAATGCGCGCGCAAGGCCGAGGCGATGGGGATCGGCATGGCGTTCGAGCAGAGCAACTTTGAAGGCGCGCTCGTCGATCACATCCACGCTGCGCGCGGCGCGCATGACGGCATCGTCCTGAACGCCGGCGCCTATACGCACACCTCGGTGGCGCTGCGGGACGCGATCAGCTCCGTCGCTCTTCCGGTGGTTGAACTTCACCTCTCAAACGTCCATTCACGCGAGGAATTTCGCCATCGCAGCTATATCGCCCCGGTTGCGCTTGGCGTTATCTGCGGTTTCGGCGCGGCGGGATATGCGCTGGCGATGGACGCGCTGGCGGGGCATCTGGATGCTGGCGGATGATCCCGACCGACGACCTGCAGGCGTTCCTGAACGCGCCCAGCATCGAGAACCTGTGGGACATGCTCGCCCGCCGGTTCGCGCGGCACGGATTCGACCGGCTGATCTACGGCGCGACTCGCTACCGCACAGGAACCTCGCTGGGCGATCCGGACGATTTCATCCTGCTCAGCACCCATGACCGCGCCTACACCGACCGTTTCGTCGGCGATGCGCTTTACTTTCATGCGCCGATGGTACGCTGGGCGCTCGACAATGACGGGGCGTGCTCGTGGTCGGTGCTGCACGAGATGGCCGAAACCGGCACGCTGACGGCGGATGAGCGCAAGGTGATGGAGTTCAACGCCCGTCGCGGCGTGACGGCGGGGTATTCGATCAGTTTCCGCTCGACCTCGCCACGGCTCAAGGCGGCGATGGCCCTGACGGCCCGTGTCGGGAAGACGCAGGACGAGGTGGACGCCGTTTGGCGCGAGCATGGCGCGGATATCCAGGCGATCGCCACCGTCGCCCATCTGCGCATCCTGTCGCTGCCCTACACCGCCCCGGCCCGCACGCTGACCCCGCGCCAGCGCGAGGTGCTGGGCTGGGTCGGCGACGGCAAGACGGTGCAGGACATCGCCCAGATCCTCAATCTGACCCCGGCCACGATCGAAAAACACCTACGCCTGGCGCGCGAAGCGCTCAACGTGGAGACCACAGCGCAGGCGGTGCTCAAGGCGTCGTTCCAGCACCAGATTCACAGCTCCTGAAACCGTCCCCGCGCGGCGTTTTTTACCGCAGGGTAAGGAATCCCGGACTTCCCTTACTTAACGTAAGGGCGCATCATGTTTCTGTTCCGTGAGTGGTGGCCCTTCTGGCCCGGGAACATTGGATCGCGATCCCCGGGATTACGGGGCTCTTGCGACCCATACGGCAATGCCGGTCGTCGGCAGCCGGCCAATTTTCGGCTCGGCTGTCGGCGGTTCATTCTCCCTGTGATGCACGGGCCGTGTCGCGTCAGGCAAATCCGGAAGATTTCGGATGAATTGGAGCGGACCCGACATGCCATGCCGGAGCCGAAAAGCAGACGGGGCGCCCGAAAGAGCGCCCCGTTTCTTTCGATCCGGTTCGAAGGGCCTCAGCCCTTGGCGGCCTTGGCCACCTCGGCGGCGAAGTCCTCTTTCTCGACCTCGATGCCTTCGCCGACCTCGAGCCGCGCGAACCCGGTGATCTCGGTTCCCGCTTCCTTGGCGGCCGCCTCGACGGTGAGGTCCGGATTCATGACGAAGGCCTGACCCATCAGGGTCGCCTCGGCGATGAATTTCTTCATCCGGCCTTCGATCATCTTCTCGATCACCTGCTCGGGCTTGCCGCTCTCGCGGGCGATGTCGATCTGGACCTGGCGTTCCTTGTCGACAATGGCCGGGTCGAGTTCCGCCTCGTTGAGCGCGGCGGGCTTGGTCGCGGCGATGTGCATCGCGACCTGGCGGCCGAACGCCTCGTCGCCGTTGAACGCGACGAGAACGCCGATCTTGCCCATGCCTTCGGCGGCGGCGTTGTGGATGTAGGACGCAACGCTGGCTCCGCTGACCGAGACCATGCGGCGCAGGCTCATGTTTTCGCCGATGGTGGCGATCTTGTCGGTGATCGTCTCTTCCACCGTCTTGCCGCCCAGGTCGGACGCCTTCAGCGCCTCGAGATCATCGGCCTTGACAGCCGCGTCGGCGACCGAGGCGACCATCGCCTGGAAATCGGCGTTCTTGGCGACGAAATCGGTTTCCGAGTTGATTTCGACCGCGACGCCGCGGCCGCCCTCGACCTTGACCGCGACGAGCCCCTCGGCGGCGGTGCGCCCGGATTTCTTGGCGGCCTTGGCGAGCCCCTTGGTGCGCAGCCAGTCGACCGCCGCCTCCATGTCGCCGTCGTTCTCCGTCAACGCCTTCTTGGCGTCCATCATGCCCGCGCCCGTGGTGTCGCGCAGTTCCTTTACCATTGCAGCGGTAATCGCCATCTCGGCTCTCCTCGAATGTTCGTGGCGGTCCGGCGCGGGACGCGCCGGGCCCTTGTGTCAGAATGAAGCGACGGCGCTCAGCTGTCGGCTTTCTCTTCCTTGCCGGCCTCGCCGGCCTGCTGCGCCATTTCCGAGACCTCTTCGCTCGACTCGATGTCGAGCGGCGCGTCCTTGCTCATGACGTCGTCATGCGCGGTCTCTTCGCTGACGGCGCCCACTTCGACGCCGGCCTCAGGTGCGGCGGCTTCCTCGACAGGCGCTTCTTCCATTGCGCCGATATCGACGCCGGCGGCGTCGAGCTGCGCGGACATGCCGTCAAGCGCGGCGCGGCTGACCAGGTCGCAGTAAAGCGCGATGGCGCGCGCCGCGTCGTCGTTGCCGGGGATGATGTAGTCGATCCCGTCGGGCGAGCAGTTGGTGTCCACCACCGCGACGATCGGAATGCCCAGCTTCTTCGCCTCGGCGACGGCCAGTTGCTCCTTGCGCACGTCGATCACGAAGAGCAGGTCGGGCACGCCGCCCATTTCGCGGATGCCGCCCAGCGAGGCTTCCAGCTTCGCCTGGTCGCGCTCGAGCCCGAGACGCTCTTTCTTGGTGAGACCCTCAGCGCCGCCTTCCAGCGTTTCGTCGATCTCCTTCAGGCGGTGGATCGATTTGGACACCGTCTGCCAGTTGGTGAGCGTGCCGCCCAGCCAGCGGTGGTTCATGTAGTATTGCGCGCATTTCTCGGCCGCCTCGGCGATGGGCGCGCTCGCCTGCCGCTTGGTGCCGACAAAGAGGATGCGGCCGTTCTTGGCCACGGTTTCGCGCACCACGTTCAGCGCGGCGTCGAGCATCGGCACCGTCTGCGTGAGGTCCATGATGTGGATGCCGTTGCGCGCGCCGTAGATGAACTCGCCCATGCGGGGGTTCCAGCGCTGCGTCTGGTGGCCGAAGTGAACGCCTGCCTCGAGCAGCTGGCGCATGGAGAACTCGGGAAGAGCCATGTCTTGTTCCTTTTCCGGTTTTCGCCTCGGCGCGGGGTGAGAAGCGAATGCTTCAACCGGTGGACCTATAGGGATGTCTCCCCCATGGACCCGCCCGCGCCTGCGGATTTCAGTGCCGCGCATATAGACGGGCGCGCCGGCGGACGCAAGGGGGCTGTTACCGGATCTGCGCCATTGCCGGAAGGCGGAAAGCCGCTTACATAGCTCGGGCCGATGCAGGACGAACGGACGCATGAACACACCCTTCGACGAAGACCCGATCCCGCCGCGCACGCGCCCCGGCCTGCTGGCGCGGCTGCGGGCGAGCTTTCTGACCGGGCTGGTGGTGATCGCGCCGGTGGCGCTCACCATCTGGCTGGTCTGGGCGCTGGCGGGCTGGGTGGACAGCGTCGTACTGCCGTTCATTCCGCATCAGCTTCGCCCGGAACGCTATATCGGGATCAACCTGCGCGGCCTCGGCGTGATCGTGTTCCTCGTGTTCACCGTCATCGTCGGCTGGGTCGCCAAGGGGCTGATCGGGCGTTCCTTCATCCGCTTCGCCGAATCATTGGTCGAGCGGATGCCGGTCGTGCGTTCGATCTATTCCGGGGTAAAGCAGATCGCCGAGACGATCTTCGCCCAGACCGAGCGCTCGTTCGAGAAGGCCTGCCTGATCCAGTATCCGCGCAAGGGGATATGGGCGATCGGTTTCATCTCGACCTCCGCCAAGGGCGAGATTTCCCAGAAGGCCGAAACCGGCGGCCAGTTGATGAGCATCTTCCTTCCCACCACGCCGAACCCGACCTCGGGATTCCTGTTGTTCCTCCCTCGCGAGGACGTGATCGAACTCGACATGACGGTCGAGGACGCGGCCAAGCTCGTGATCTCGGCCGGGCTGGTCTATCCGGAGAAAAAGCAGAAACCGCAAGACAAAGCCGCCTGAACGGGCGGCTTTCGCATCAACTGAACATCTCCGCGAGGTCGGTCGTGCCGCGTTTCCCGATATCGTCCTTGTGCGCGGCGAGGAACCGCTCCGCGGCCGCGCGCCCCGCGGCCTTGAGCCTCCCGAGGAGATAGGGCGTCGCCACCAGCTTGGTCGCGACAGACAGTTCGCGCATGAGGTCGTCGTCGGCGATCATGTGCACGTAAAGCCGCTTGAGCGCGCCCTCGGGCAGACGCCCCTGGTCGAGCAGCCGCTGCGCGAAGGAAATCGCGCGCAACTCGCGCAGCAGCGACGAGTTGAAGCTGATCTCGTTGATCCGGTCCTGGATCTGCTGCGGGCTGCGCGGCACCTCGGGGCGCTCGAGCGGATTGATGTTCACCACCAGGATATCGGGGGGAAGATCGGCGCCGAACAGCGGAAACAGCGCCGGGTTGCCGGTATAGCCGCCGTCCCAGTAATGCGCGCCGTCGATCTCGATCGCCTGGAACAGCGTCGGCAGGCAGGCCGAGGCCAGTAGCGATTCGGTGCTGATCTGCGCGCCGGTGAACACGCGGATCTTGCCGTCATGCACGTTGGTCGCCCCGACGCAGAGAAGCGGCGCCTGATCGGCGCAGACCTTGTCGTAGGAGAACGTCTCGACCACGGGGCGCAGCGGGTTCGAGTAGAACGGGCCGTATGCATAGGGCGACACCAGCCGCGAAACGGCGTCGAGCCCGTTCAGCGGCACGGTCTGTTCCATCGCCGCGCTGAGCGCGCCGGCGAGCGAGCCGTTCATCCATGCGGGCATCCGCATGTCCTGCACCGCGCCCATCCGGCCCCAGAACCAGTCGAGGTTCTCGCGCGCGCCCTCGCGCCCGCCGGCGATCCAGCCCGCCTTGTAGGCGGCGCCGTTCAGCGCCCCCGCCGATGTGCCGGAAATCGCCGCGACCTCTACCTCTTCGTCCTCGAGCAACCGGTCGAGCACGCCCCAGGTGAAGGCGCCGTGAGCGCCACCGCCCTGAAGGGCCAGGTTGATGCGTTTCACCGTCATCTCGGGCGCAGGCGCGCGCGGCGCGGAGAAGGCGCCTCCGGTGCGGATATTCGGGGCAAGAAGAAGATGCGGGCGGGCCTCACCTCAGAGCGCAGTCCAGCCGCCATCGACGCTGATCGTCGTGCCGGTCACCTGCGCGGCGGCGTCGGAGCAGAGGTAGAGCGTGGTGCCGCCCAACTGCTCGACGGTGGCGAATTCCTTGGACGGTTGGCGTTCGAGCATGACCTTCTCGATCACCTCGTCGCGGTCCATGTCGTATTTCTCCATCGTGTCGGGGATCTGGGCCTCGACCAGCGGGGTGAGCACGTAGCCGGGGCAGATCGCGTTGGCGGTGATTGGCTCGCGCGCGGTTTCAAGCGCCGTGACCTTCGTGAGCCCGACGATGCCGTGCTTGGCCGCGACGTAGGCCGCCTTGTAGGGCGAGGCGGTCAGGCCGTGGGCCGAGGCGATGTTGACCACCCTGCCCCAGCCGGCCTTGCGCATCATCGGCAGCGCGGCGGCGGTGGTGTGGAAGGAAGAGCTGAGGTTGATCGCGATGATCGCGTCCCATTTCGCCGTCGGGAACTCCTCGATCGGGGCGACGTGCTGTATGCCGGCGTTGTTTACCAGGATGTCGCAGGCGCCGGCGGTCTCGACCAGGGCGCGGCACTGGTCGGGGTCGGACATGTCCGCCTGTATGTAGCGCGCCTTTACGCCGAACTCGCTGGCCATGTCGCTGGCCAGCGCGTGATCCTCTTCCGAATCGGTGAAAGAGTTGAGCACGACATCGGCGCCCGCGCGGGCCAGTTCGCGCGCGACGCCCAGCCCGATTCCCGAAGTCGATCCCGTGATGATGGCGGTCTTGTCCGTGACGCTCATGTTCTGCGCTCCGTCTGGTTGCAGGCGCTGCATATCATGCTGCAAGGACGAATGTCAGGGGCGCAGGAAGGGCGGCGCGCTGCGGCAGGACAAAAAAAACGCCAGCACTAGGCTGGCGTTCAGTTATTGAGGCAGGTTTCATACAGGCAAGAAACCTATCGAGCAGTAACTTCCTTATAAGCAATCTCGCGCCCGTATCCAAGCTAAAAGTTTGAAAAGACGCAAAACCGTCTCTAGGTTCAGCCCCAGTCATACAAGGGCCGAAGGGGATTGTCGCCGAAATGAGATCAGTTTTTTTCCCCCTCATGGGCCGCGTCAGCGCCTTTCTGTGCTGGGCTTTGCCGGGTCTCATGGCGACGCAAGCAGCCCTCGCCGAGCAGCAGCATGGCATGGCTATGTACGGCGCCCCCGCCCTGCCACCGGATTTTGTGTCGCTGCCTTACGTAAACCCCGATGCGCCCAAGGGCGGAGCGGTAGTGACCGGCAATATCGGGGGGTTCGATTCGCTCAACCCGTTTCAGTTGACGGGCAGCCCGCCCTGGCAGCTTCGCTTCTTTGCCTACGAGTCGCTGATGGGGCGATCCTGGGACGAACCCTTCACGATCTACGGCCTCCTGGCCGAATCGGTCGAGGTCGGACCGAATCGCGAATGGGTCGAATTCACGCTGCGCCCCGAGGCGCGGTTCTCGGACGACAGCCCGGTGACGGTCGAGGACGTGCTCTGGTCGCTGGAAACCCTCGGCACGGTCGGGAACCTGCGCTACCGCGACCTCTGGTCCAAGGTCGCGAAGGCCGAGCAGACCGGGCCGCGCAGCCTGCGCATCACCTTCAACGCGCCCGAACGCGACCTCGCGCTGTTGGTGGGCCTGCGTCCGATCATCAAGAAGGCGCAGTGGGCGGAGAAGGATTTCGCCGATGGCGGCCTTGCCGACATTCCCATCGGCAGCGCGCCCTACGTGGTCGAAAGCTACGAAGTGAACCGCAACGTGGTGCTGCGCCGCAACCCGGATTACTGGGGCAGGGATCTGCCACTGCGCCGCGGCACCAACAATTTCGATGAGATCCGCATCGAGTTCTACGGCGACAACGCCGTGATGAAGGAGGCCTTCAAGGCCGGTGAGATATCTTACGTGCGCGAGTTCAACGCCGAGAAATGGGAAAGCCAGTATAATTTCCCCGCCGTGCAGCGCGGCGAGATCGTGAAATCCGAGATCCCGAACGGCAAGCCATCGGGCATCACCGGTTTCGTGATGAACACGCGGCGCGCGCCGCTCGACGACTGGCGGGTGCGCGACGCGCTGATCCATGCGTTCAACTTCGAATACGTCAACGACGTGCTGACCGGCGGGCGGCAGCCGCGCATCACCTCATATTTCTCGGGCTCGGAGCTGGGCATGCGGCCCGGCCCGGCGTCGCCAAAGGTGCGGGCGCTGCTCGAACCCTTCGCCGATAGCCTGCCGCCCGGCGCGCTCGAGGGCTACGCGCTGCCCGAGGGCGACGGGAGCGCACGCAATCGCGCCAACCTGCGCCACGCCCTGCGCATGCTGGAAGAGGCCGGCTGGACCGTGCAGGACGGGGTGATGAGAAACGCCGCCGGCGCGCCGCTGGAGCTCACGGTCGTGCTGCAACAGGACGGGCTGATCCAGCAGGCCACGTCGATCATGGAGCTATACGCCCGCGCGCTCGAACGCCTGGGGATCACGCTCAGGATCGAGAGCATCGACAAGGCGCAATACGCCGAGCGCGAACGCAGCTTCGATTTCGACCTTACCTTCATGCGCCGCGACCTGTCGCTCAGCCCCGGCAACGAGCAGTATCTCTACTGGGGGGCCGAGGGCGCGGACACGCCGGGCGGGCGCAACCTCATGGGCATGAAAAGCGCCGCCGCGGATGCGATGATCGCCGCGATGCTATCGGCGCGGACGCACGAGGAATTCGTCACCGCGACCCGCGCGCTCGACCGGGTGTTGATTTCGGGTCGCTACGTGATCCCGATTCACAGTTATGCAGTCGGGCGGATTGCCCACAAGCGGCAGTTGCACTATCCTGCCGACCGGCTGCCGCTCTATGGCGACGGGGTGGGATTCCTGCCCGAAGTCTGGTGGTATGCCGACGAAGATGCGGGCGCCCAAGACTGAGCAAATCAGCAGGTGCCAGAGCGGAATTGAGAGAGCAGGCAAGGCAACCGAATGAAACACCTGATCGTAATCGCGATGCTGGCCGTCGTCGCGGGCTGCGCCACGGTCGACGGCGTCGGCCAGGACATTTCCGGCGCGGCGCGCGGAGTGCAAAGCTGGTTCTGACGCAAGCGACGTCGCAACATCCGTCTCGGGCATGATCCGGCGCACGCCCCGACCGCGCGCCGGTCGGTGGGGTCTTGCATTGCGCGCTTGAGCGCCCTACCCGGAATGGATGCTCTCGATCCACGATACGGGCGCCAGCCCGCCCTGCCCCGCACCTTTCAACCTTGCCGCCCACGTGCTGACCGCCGCCGAGCGCGTGCCGGAGAAACTGGCGCTGTCGGTGATCGGACCCGAGGGGACCGAGGACTGGAGCTATGGCGCGCTCCGCGCGGCTGTCCTTGGGACCGGCGCAGGTCTGCTGGAGCATGGGGCGCGGCCCGGCGACCGTGTGCTGCTGCGGCTGGGCAACACGGCGCAGTTTCCGATCGCCTATCTCGGCGCGATCGCCGTGGGGCTGACGCCGGTCCCGACCTCGACGCAGTTGACCGAGCCCGAGGTCGACAAGATCATCGCCCATCTTGAACCCGCGCTCATCCTGCGCAACGCCGACGTCGCCTGCCCCAAAACGCGGACGCCGGTGATCGGCGCCGACGCCCTGCGCGAAATGTGGTCCGGTCCGCCCGCCGAATGGGAGATGGGCGATCCGGCGCGGCCGGCCTATATCGTCTATACCTCCGGCACCTCGGGCGCGCCGCGCGCGGTGGTGCATGCGCATCGCGCGATCTGGGCGCGGCGGATGATGGTCAAAGGCTGGACCGGCCTGCGCGAAGATGACCGGCTCTTGCACGCCGGCGCGTTCAACTGGACCTTCACGCTCGGCACCGGCCTTATGGACCCGTGGAGCGTGGGCGCGACCGCGCTGATCCCTGCGCCGGGCACGGAACCGGCGCAGCTTCCCGATCTGTTGCGACGGCACGAGGCGACGATATTCGCCGCCGCGCCGGGGGTTTACCGCAAACTCCTGAAGTCCGGCCGCGCGCTCGACCTCCCCAGGATGCGCCACGGCCTCTCGGCCGGAGAAAAGATGCCGGACAGCATCCGCGCGGCATGGGAGGGCGCGACCGGCACGCCGGTGCACGAGGCCTACGGGCTCAGCGAATGCTCGACCTTCCTGTCGTCAAGCCCCGCGCGCACCGCCCCGCCCGGCACGCTGGGCTATCCGCAGCCGGGTCGGCGGGTGGCGCTGCTCGGCCCCGAGGGCCCCGTTCCGCGCGGCCAGCCCGGCGTGATCGCGGTGCACCGCGGCGATCCCGGCCTGATGCTCGGCTATCACGACGCGCCCGAGGCGACGGCGCGGCGGATGCAGGGCGATTGGTTCTGCACCGGCGATCTCGGGCAGATGGAGGCGGACGGGGCGATCACCTATCTCGGGCGCGACGACGACATGATGAACGCCGGAGGGCTGCGCGTCTCCCCGCTCGAGGTCGAAGCGGTGCTCGCCACCTGCCCCGGAATCACCGCCTGCGCCGTGACCGATATCGAGGTGCGCGCCGACGTGCGGGTCATCATGGCTTTCTACACCGCCCCCGCACCGGTTGACGCGGGAACGCTCGACCGCCACATGAATGGGGCGCTCGCCGCCTACAAACGCCCGCGCGGCTACGTCCATGTCGACGCCCTGCCGACCGGGGCCAACGGCAAACTGCAACGCCGCGCGCTGGCGCAACTCTACGAGGCCCCGAATGGTGAAACTTGATATCATTTCCGATCCGATCTGCCCGTGGTGCTATATCGGCAAGACGCTCCTTGACGCGGCGCTGGAACAGCGCCCGGATCATCCCTTCACGATCGAATGGCACCCCTTCCAGCTCAACCCCGACATGCCGGTTGAGGGCATGGACCGGCGCGCCTATCTCGAGGCGAAGTTCGGCGGTCGCGAGGGCGCGGTGCGCGCCTATGCGCCGGTGCTTGCGCGCGCCACGGACGCGGGTCTCAACCTCGATTTCGAGGCGATGGAACGCACGCCCAACACGCTCGACGCGCATCGCCTGCTGCACTGGGCCGGGATCGAAGGCGCGCAAGACCCAGTCGCGATGGCGCTCTTCGCCGCCTATTTCGAGCAGGGCCGCGACATCGGCGACGCCGAGGTGCTGGCCGACATCGCCGATCATGTCGGCATGGACGCCGCGATCGTGCAGAAACTGCTGGCCAGCGACGCGGATCGCGACGCCATCCTCGCGCGCGAGGCGCAGTTCCGCGAAATGGGCATAACCTCGGTCCCGACATTCATCGTCAACGGCAAACATGCCGTGCCCGGCTGCCAGGACACCGCGCTCTGGGTCCAGGTGATCGAGGATATCAACGCCCAGATCGCCGCCGCCGAGTGATGGGCCGACGTTTGTATACCTTTGCATGCCGACTTTCCATTACCGGGGTTATCCGGTAGAGACACCTCAATTCCGATTCACGTCACGCGAAAGGCTGGCCAATGACCAAGATCAAGGTGGAAAACCCCGTCGTCGAACTCGACGGCGACGAAATGACCCGGATCATCTGGGATTTCATCAAGAAGAAGCTGATCCTGCCCTATCTCGACATCGATCTGAAATATTACGATCTCGGCATCCAGTCGCGCGACGAGACTGACGACCAGATCACCGTCGACGCGGCGCACGCGATCCAGGAACACGGCGTCGGCGTCAAATGCGCGACCATCACGCCGGACGAGGGCCGGGTCGAGGAATTCGGCCTGAAAAAGATGTGGCGCAGCCCCAACGGCACCATCCGCAACATCCTGGGCGGCGTCGTCTTCCGCGAACCGATCATCTGCGACAACGTCCCGCGCCTTGTCCCCGGCTGGACGAAACCCATCGTGATCGGGCGCCACGCTTATGGCGACCAGTATCGCGCGACGGACATGAAATTCCCCGGCCCCGGCACGCTCAGCATGAAGTTCGTCGGCGAGGACGGCACGGTGATCGAAGAGGAAGTGTTCAAGGCCCCCTCCTCGGGCGTCTACATGGGCATGTACAACCTCGATGAGTCGATCAAGGATTTCGCCCGCGCCTCGATGAACTACGGCCTGCAACGCGGCTGGCCGGTGTATCTCTCGACCAAGAACACGATCCTCAAGAACTACGACGGCCAGTTCATGATCCTGTTCCAGAAGGTCTTTGACGAGGAATTCAAGGACAAGTTCGAAGCGGCCGGCATCACCTACGAACACCGCCTGATCGACGACATGGTCGCGGCGGCGATGAAATGGTCCGGCGGCTATGTCTGGGCCTGCAAGAACTACGACGGCGACGTGCAGTCCGACACCGTGGCGCAGGGCTTCGGCTCGCTCGGGCTGATGACATCCGTGCTGATGACGCCGGATGGCAAGACGGTCGAGGCCGAGGCGGCGCACGGCACCGTGACTCGTCACTACCGCCAGCACCAGAAGGGCGAGGAGACGTCGACCAACTCGATCGCGTCGATCTACGCCTGGACCGGCGGGCTGAAGCACCGGGCGAAGCTGGACGAGAACGCGGAGCTCAAGAATTTCGCGGAAACGCTGGAGCGGGTCGTCGTCGAAACCGTCGAGGCGGGCCACATGACCAAGGACCTCGCGCTTCTCGTCGGGCCCGACCAGGGCTGGCTCACCACGATGGGCTTCCTCGAGAAGGTGGACGAGAACCTGAACAAGGCGCTTCAGGGCTGAGATACGCCCTGCCTTTTGGATGATAAACGGGGGCCCTCGCGGGCCCCCGTCTTTTCGTTCGGGAACCGTCCTTCCCGCCGGCGCGTTCGCACATGCGCACAGCAGGGATGAGACCACATGGACAAGACCACCGCGACGGCGAGCGACCTGATGGGTGGGCTCTGGCAGATCATGCCCGGGCCGATGCGCGAAACGGTCGCGACACATGTCGCGGGGTTCTGGGCGGTGCTGCCGCAACTGGTCGCGGCGATCGTCTTCCTGGTCGTCGTCTGGATCGCCATCACCCTGATGCGCTGGCTCTTGCCCAAGGCGTTGCGCCGGGCCCGGATGCGCGCTGCACTGGTCGATGTTTCGGTGATGCTGCTGACCGTGCTGATGTGGTTCGCCGGCCTCCTGATCGCGGCGACGATCATCTTCCCGACGGTTACGCCGGGCAAGGCGCTCACCGCGCTCGGGGTCGGCGGCATCGCCATCGGCCTCGCCTTCAAGGACACGTTCGAGAACTTTTTCGCCGGCATCCTCGTGCTCCTGCGCGAACCATTCGCGAAGGGCGACTTCATCGAATGCGAAGGCATCGAGGGCCAGGTCGAGAAGATCACCGTTCGCGACACCCGGCTGCGCCGCACCGACGGGCAACTCGTGGTGACCCCCAACGGCTTCCTGTTCAAGAACCCGGTCACCGTGCGCACCTCGGGCGATTTGCGCCGCACGACGATCATGTGCGGCGTCGCCTATGGTGAGGATGTGGACCAGTCGCGCGAGGTGATCGCCGATGCGGTGCGCGGCGTCGATTCGGTGCGCAACGACGTCAAGGACGTGCAGATTTTCGCCAATGAGTTCGCCGCCAGCGCGATCACCTTCGAGGTGACATGGTGGACCGGTTCACGCCCGCTCGACATCCGCGAGTCCCGTGACAAGGTGGTCGCGGCGGTCAAGCGCGCGCTCGACGACGCGGGGATCGAGATCCCCTTCCCCTACCGCACGCTCACATTCAAGGAACCGCTGACCACCCGCGCTGACGACAGCGAAAAGTGAACTTTCGGACTTCTTCGGGTGGAACACCCCCACCGCGTCCGGCGGACGCCGCGCTCCGGCGGCGCGCAATGTTCTTCGAAGAACATTGCCAAGACTTTTCTCGAAAAGTCTTGGCCCCCCTCACCCCATCGCGCGCAACCGCTTGATCAGGCTCGACGTGTCCCAGCGCCCGCCGCCCATCTTCTGCACGTCCTTGTAGAACTGGTCGACCAGCGCGGTGACCGGCAGCGACGCGCCGTTCTCGTTCGCCGTGTCGAGACAGATTCCCAGATCCTTGCGCATCCAGTCCACCGCGAACCCATGCTCGAACTCATCATCGAGCATCGTCTCGTAGCGGTTGACCATCTGCCAGCTGCCCGCCGCGCCCTGGCTGATCACCTCGGTGACGGCGCGCCCGTCAAGCCCGGCCTTCTCGGCGAAATGCAGCGCCTCGCTCAGCCCCTGCACCAGCCCGGCGATGGCGATCTGGTTACACATCTTCGTGACCTGGCCCGCGCCGCTGTCGCCGATGCGGCGGCACAGCTTGGCGTAGATCTCCATCACCGGCTCGGCGGCGGCATAGGCGTCCGTATCGCCGCCGCACATGATCGAGAGCTGCCCGTTCTCGGCGCCCGCCTGCCCGCCAGAGATGGGCGCGTCGACGAAATTCAGCCCCGCCTCGCGCGCCGCGTCGTAGAGCTCGGCTGTGACCTTGGCGGAGACCGTGGTGTGATCAACGAAGATCGCGCCCGGCTTCATGCCTGCAAACGCGCCATCTTCGCCAAGGCAGACCGCGCGCAGATCGTCGTCGTTGCCGACGCAGGCCATCACGAAATCGGCGCCCTCGGCGGCCTCGCGCGGGGTCGGCGCGCTGGCGCCGCCGTGTTCGCTGACCCAGGCCTCGGCCTTCGCGCCGGTGCGGTTGTAGACGCGCACGGAATGGCCCGCGGCCTGCAAATGCCCGGCCATCGGAAAGCCCATGACCCCCAGCCCCAGGAATGCCAAATCGCTCATGTTCTTTCCTCCGCTTGCCATTGTCTTGGTCCGGATTTCTGACTATCCCCGCCTTGGGATGCAAGCGCAAAAGGCGGGGCAGGCGCAGAGCGGCATGGCGATGCTATTCAAATGGCTGATGCGGATTGCCGGCGCGCTGGTCGTGCTTGGCCTCGTCGCCGTGATCGCGCTCTATTTTCTGCTGTCACGCTCCTTGCCCGATTACGACAAGACGCTGCACGTGAAGGGACTGGCGGCGCCGGTGCAGATCGTACGGGACAACGCCAACGTGCCGCATATCTTCGGCACGCAGGATACGGACGTGTTCTTCGGCCTCGGCTACGCCCATGCGCAGGATCGTCTGTGGCAGATGACGATCCTGCGCCGGACCGCGCAGGGGCGGCTGTCGGAGGTGTTCGGCAAACGCACCCTCCCCATCGACAGGCTGATGCGCCGCTACGACATCTACGGCGCCGCGCGCGACTCGGTCGCCGCGCAGACGCCGGAGGCGCGCGCGGCGCTCGACGCCTACGCGGCGGGCGTCAATGCGCGCGTGGCCGAGATCAACAGCGCCGCGCTGGGGCGCGGCGCGCCCGAGATGTTCATCTTCAACGCGCCCATCTCGCCCTGGGCGGCGGCTGACAGCATCGCCCTGATCAAGCTGATGGCGGTGCAATTATCCGCCCAACTGCCCAATGAGGTGCGCCGCGCGCGGGTGTCTCTTGCGCTTGATGACGACGCGCGGCTGAAGGACATCATGCCCGACGCGCCGGGCAGCGGGATCGCCGCGCTCCCGGATTACGCGGCGCTCATGCCGGGAACCGAACTGCCGCGTCACGCCGCCGTCGCGCCGCCGCCGCAGCACCCGTTGTCGCCGTTCCATCCGCCAGAACTGGCCGGCGCGTCAAACGCCTGGGCCGCCGCGCCGTCCCGCTCGGCGGCGGGGGGCACGTTGCTCGCCAACGATCCGCATCTTGGGTTCACCGCCCCGGCGGTCTGGTATCTCGCGCGGCTCGACCTCGCCGCCGGCGGCGTGATCGGCGCGACCATCCCCGGCGTGCCGGTGGTGCTGACCGGGCGCAGCGACCGGCTTGGCTGGGGGATCACCTCGGCCTATCTGGACGACCAGGACGTGCATATCGAACGTCTGAACCCCGACAACCCCGAGGAATACCTGACCCCGGACGGCTACAAGCCGTTCGAAACCCGCCGCAGCATCATCCGCATCGCGGACGAGGACCCGGTCACCATGACGCTGCGCGCCACCGACAACGGCCCGGTCCTGCCCGGATCGCGTTACAACCTCGGCGCGGTGACGCCCGCCGGCCACGTGGCGACGGTGGCCTGGACCGCGCTCAGCCCGCGCGACACCACGGTGAGCGCCGCGATGGCGCTGATGCGCGCGGACACGGTCGAGGCGGCGATCGAGGCCGGCGCGCTGTTCGTGGCGCCGGCGCAGAACCTCGTCGTCGCGGATCGCGAACATATCGCGATGAAACTGGTGGGCGCCATGCCGCGGCGCGACGCGGAGCACGAAAGCAAGGGCCGGATGCCGACCCGCGGCTGGATCGAGGCGAACCGCTGGCAGGGAACCTACCCCTACTCGGCCAACCCGGAATTCATCAACCCTCCGGGCGGTATACTCGGCAACACCAACAACAAGACGGTGGACCGCCCGTTCCCCGCGCATGTCAGCTACCTCTGGGGCGACACGCAGCGCATCCACCGCTGGCAGCGCCTGATGCAGAACCGCGAGGTGCATACCCGCGACAGCTTTATCGAGGCGCAGCTCGACACCGTGAGCTTCACCGCGCGCTCCCTGCTGCCGCTGATCGGCGCCGACCTGTGGTTCACCGGCGAAAGCGCGCCCGAAGGCACGCCCGAGCGCCTGCGCCAGCGCGCGCTGGCGCTGCTCGCCGACTGGAACGGCGAGATGAACGAACACCGCCCCGAACCGCTGATCTACGCCGCCTGGCTGCGCGCGCTCCAGGACCGGCTGGCGCGCGATGAACTCGGGCCTCTCAACGCCGAGTTCACCCATGCTGACCCGGTCTTCATCGAACGGGTCTACCGCGACGTGGACGGCGCCGCCGCCTGGTGCGACGTGGTGCAGTCGGGCCCCAAGGAGACCTGCACCGACATCGCGCGGATGGCGCTTGACGATGCGCTGGTCTGGATCACCGAACGCTACGGCACGGCGCTGGAGTCGCTGCGCTGGGGAGATGTGCACCAGGCGACGCAGGATCACCCGGTGCTGGGCGACGTGCGTCTGCTGCGGTATTTCGTGAATATCCGCCAGTCCACTTCGGGCGGCGATCACACATTGATGCGGGGCCGCACGAGCGGCACGGGGCCCAACCCGTTCGAGAACGTGCATGGCGCGGGGTATCGCGGGGTCTACGACTTCTCCGATCCCGACAGCAGCGTGTTCATCATCTCGACCGGCCAGTCCGGGCATTTCCTAAGCCGCCACTACGATGACATGGCCCAACTCTGGCGGCGGGGCGAATATATCCCGATGTCGCTTGATCCCGAACTCGCACGGGCCGCGGCGGTCGGGGTGACAGAGCTCCTCCCAGCGGAGTGAGCGCCCGGCGCGCCTGCGTCAGATCTCCGCGAACTGCGCGGCGTCGCGCGCCGACCAGCGCACGTCGAGCGCGAAACCCGTTTCGGTCTGTTCCTCATGCTCGACCAGGCCGCGTTCGAACAGCCATGCGCGCTTGCGCCCCTCGTCAAAGCGCAGATGCAGATGCGCGGCCCGCGTGCCGGCCGTCAGCGCGGCGGAAATCCGCTCCACAAGCGCGTCCATGCCCTCGCCGGTGACCGCAGACAGCGCCTGCACCTCGTCCTTGCGCGCGGCGCGCGTCAGGAGCGCCGCGCGCGCGTCCGCGTCCACCAGGTCGATCTTGTTCCAGATCTCGATGCGCGGGGTCGATTCGGGCACCTTCAGGTTCTCGAGGATCGCCTCCACGTCGGCCTTCTGCTCTTCGGTCTCGGGGTGGGAGATGTCGCGCACGTGGCAAATGAGATCGGCGCTCAGCACCTCCTCGAGCGTGGCGCGGAAGGCGGCGACCAGTTCGGTCGGCAGGTCCGAGATAAAGCCCACCGTGTCGCTCAGGATCACCTCGGGGCCGCCGCCGGGAAGCTCCACGCGCCGCATCGTCGGGTCGAGCGTCGCGAACAGCATGTCCTTCGCCATCACCTCGGCCCCGGTCAGATGGTTGAACAGCGTCGATTTCCCGGCGTTCGTGTACCCCACGAGCGCGACGATGGGGAACGGCGCCTTGGCGCGGGCGGCGCGGTGCAGGCTGCGCGTCCTCACCACCTTTTCAAGCTGGCGGCGCAGGCGCACGAGCTGGTCGTCGATGGCCCGACGGTCCGCCTCGATCTGGGTTTCGCCGGGACCGCCGACAAAGCCGACGCCGCCGCGCTGCCGCTCAAGGTGGGTCCAGGCCCGCACGAGGCGCGTGCGCTGGTAGGACAGCGCGGCCATCTCGACCTGCAACACGCCCTCGCGCGTTGCGGCGCGGTCGCTGAAAATCTCGAGGATGAGCCCGGTGCGGTCGAGAACCTTGAGCTTCCACGCGTTTTCGAGGTTGCGCTGCTGCACCGGCGTGACCGGGCCGTCGATCAGGACCAGCTCGATTTTTTCGCGCTCGAACAGCGCGCGCAACTCCTCAATCTTGCCCTTGCCGAACAGCGCCCCGGGATGCGCCTTGGGCAGCCTGACCACGCCTGCCCCGCGCGTGTCCAGCCCCGGAAGCGCATGGGCAAGGCCCACCGCCTCTTCCAGCGCGCGGTCAGGATCGCGCGCCTCCGCGTCGCGCGAGCGGATGTCAGGATGCAGAACCCAGGCGCGGGTGTCCACGGGGGCGTGATCCATCACTCGGAATCGTCACCGTCGTAGAGGTTGATCGGCTGCGACGGCATGATCGTGCTGACGGCGTGCTTGTAGACAAGCTGCGACTGCCCGTCGCGGCGCAGCAGGATGCAGAAATTGTCGAACCACGTGATGACGCCTTGCAGCTTCACCCCATTGATCAGGAACACCGTCACCGGCGTCTTGGTCTTGCGGACCTGGTTGAGGAACGCATCCTGTAGGTTTTGACGGTCAGAAGCCATTTATTTCCAAAGCCTTTGTTCTTTCGTACGCGGCGATCCCGCGCCGTGTGTGCCGTTATCCGATCAAGTATGTCGCGCCCGGCGCGGAGTTTCCAGCCAAAAAATCGGCGCGCCCGGCGGCGCGCCCTGCACGGCCGGGATGCGTCGGGGCGTGTTGCGCTCAATCGCGCCAGAGCGCGGGGTTGAAAAGCGCGATGATCGCCAGCGTCTCGAGCCGCCCCAGCACCATCGCGGCGCACAACACGAGCTTGGCCCAGGCGCCGATCTGGTTCAGCACGATCGGCGCCTCGCCCGCAACCTGGGTCAGCGGCCCGGTGGTGGACAGCGTGGCGATGGACAGGATGATCGCCGGCTCGAACTTGATCCCCAGCGCGGTCAGGATCACGGTGATCAGCGCCAGCGACAGCGCGAAGAGCATGAAGAAGATCCACGCCACGAACGCGCCCTGCCGCCGCATCCGGCGGCTGCCCGCGCTGGCCCGCCCGACCGAGGAAGGATGCACCAGGCGCTCCATCTCGCGCTGGCCGTTGAGGTAAAGCGCATAGACCCGCAACAGCTTGACCCCGCCCGCGGTGGTGGCGACGCCCCCGCCGACCAGCGACAGCCCCATCAGGATCATTCCCGGCGTGCCGAGCCCGGACCATCCCTGCGCCGCGTCCCAGTAGGCGCTTTCGAACCCGGTCGTGCTGAGGAAGGACAGCACGCTGAACACGCCGCCCCAGAGCGCCGCGAACGCCGAGGGAATTTCCTCGAGTTGCTCGACGTCGTAGGCCCCGACCCAATGGCGCAGGAACAGCAGCAGCGGGACCCCCAGCACCAGCAGCATCCCGAGCCGGAATTCGGGGTCGTTATGCAGTCCCGGACGCGCCGTGGTGATCGTGTCGGAGGAAAACGTCAGCCGCGACAGCGCGAAGGTCATGAAGAAGAAGATGACGATTTCCCCGCCAATGCCCGACCCCGCGTTCTGCACGCCGCCGACCGGCGAAATCCCGCTGGTCGCCATCGTCGACATGGCGTGCACGAAGGCCACCAGCGGCCGGTCGCCGCCAACCACGAGGAAAAGCCAGAGCGCCCCGGTCAGCGCCGCGTAGATCGGAGCCAGCGCAAAGGCCGTCTGCGCCACCCGCCTGCCGGTGTTGGCGCGCTCGAACCGGTCGAGGCGCATGTCCCCCTGCCCCGGCTCCGCGCTCGCCGTGACCTCGAATCCGCCGAGGTTGAGCGGCGCGAGCACCGCCGACGCCGCGATCCACATCAACAGCCCGCCCAGCCAGCCCACCATCCCGCGCCAAAGGTGCAGGCTGTCCACCAGCCGCTCTGGCGTATCGAACAGCGTGGCGCCGGTGGTGGTGAGCGAGGACACCATTTCGAAATAGGCGTTGAGGAACGTCGTCGTGCGCAATCCTTCATAGAACGGAATGGCGAGGAACAGGGGCAGCGCCGCGAAGGCGAGGCAGAGCGAAAGAAGGTTGTTCAGATCGCTGGCCTCGCGCCGGGGGTTGCCGCCCAGAGCAAGCCCGATCAACCCGACCAGCGCCAGCCCGAGGAGCCCCGAATAGGCAAAGCTGCGCGAAACGGTGTGCTCATCATGCACCAGCGCGTGCAGCGCGGGCAGGAACATCGCCATCGCCGCGATCCCCGCAAGCAGCAGGAGCAGCGGAAAGGCGAGGATTCGCCGGGATATCGCGCTAGAAGAAGTCAATCGAGACCTGGAGAAGCTGCTCGACCCGCGCCACGTCCGACGCCATCGCGAAGATCACGATCACGTCGCCCTCCTCGATGCGCATCGCGCCGGTGGGCTTCTTGATTTCGTTCCCCTTCCTGACCGCGCCGATCAGCACGCCCTCGGGGAAATCGATGTCGCGGATCGCCGCGCCGGCGATCGAGGAGGTCGACATCACCTGCGCCTCGATCACCTCGGCCTCGGCGTCGCCGATGGAATAGACGCCGCGCACCCGCCCGTGGCGGATATGGCGCAGGATCGAACTCACGGTCGTGGAGCGCGGGTTGATATAGGCGTCCACGCCGATCGGCTCCAGCAGCGGCACCAGTGTGGGATCGTTGATCAGGCTGATCGCAAATGGGCAGCCCTCGGACTTGGCGCGCACGGCGGCCAGCAGGTTGGTCTTGTCGTCATCGGTCACCGCGAGCACCGCGTCGGCCTTCGGAACGCCCGCCTCGTTCAGCAACGCGCTGTCGAGGGCGTCGCCGTTCAGAACGATGGTCCGCTCGAGCGCGTCGGCGGCGCGCTCGGCGCTGCTGCGGCTGCGTTCGATCATCTTGACCCGCATCCGCCGCCCGCTGCGCTCAAGCGCATGCGCCACCGCCAGGCCGACATTGCCCCCGCCGAGGATGACGACGCGCTCCTGCTTGTGCGCGGTCTTGCCGAACACCTCGAGCGTGCGGGGGATGTCCTCGTTCGGGGCGAAGACATAGCACTCATCCCCGACGAAAAGCTGGTCGCCCGCCTCGGGCGCGAACAGCCTTCCGTCGCGGCGCACCGCAAGCACCACGACGCGCAGCGTCGAGAACAGGTCGCTCAACTGGCGCAGGGGCGTGTTCACCACCGGGCAGTCATCGTCCAGCCGCAGCCCCATGAGCTGCGCCTTGCCGTCAAAGAACTTCTCGGTGTCGAAGGCCGCGGGCGCGTCCAGCCGCTGCAACGCCGCCTCGGCGACTTCCTTCTCGGGGCTGATCACCACGTCGATGGGCATGTGGTCGCGCCGGTAGAGATCGGCGTAGATCGCGTCTAGGTAGGACTGGCTGCGCAGCCGCGCGATCTTGCGGCTGATGGAGAACACCGAATGCGCCACCTGGCAGGTCACCATGTTGACCTCGTCCGAATGCGTCGCGGCGATGATCATGTCCGCATCCCGCGCCCCCGCCCGGTCGAGCACGTCCGGGTAGCTCGCGAACCCGGCGAGTCCCTGCACGTCGAGCGTGTCGGTCGCGCGGCGCACGAGATCGGGATTGCTGTCCACGACGGTGACGTCGTTGCGCTCTCCGGACAGGTGCCGGGCGATCTGCCAGCCGACCTGGCCCGCGCCGCAGATGATGACCTTCATGGGTTCCCGTCCTGTCTTCTCGACCGGATCATAGGCATGGCAGAGGGCCGCTGGCGGGTCAATTCAATTGTCGCCGCCGCGCGGCCGTCCCTTCAGTCAAGCGGTTTCAGCCCCTTCTCGATCTGCGTGCGCCGATCTTCGAGGAACGGCGGCAGAGACAGCGTTTCGCCCAGGCGCTCCATCGGTTCGTCCACCGCGAAACCCGGCCCGTCGGTCGCGATCTCGAACAGGTTTCCGCCCGGTTCGCGGAAATAGAGGCTCTGGAAATAATAGCGCTCAACCTCGCCCGAGTTCGGGATGCGATGCTCGTTCAGGCGGCGCAGCCAGCCGCGGCTCGTCTCTGCATCGGGCGTGCGGAAGGCGACGTGATGCACGCCGCCGCGCCCCTGCCGCGCGACGGGAAGGTCGGGTTGCACCGCGACATGAAGTTCCGCCGCGGCCCCGCCCGGCCCCATCTCGAACACATGCACGGTTCCGGCGCCATCCGGGCTGGCGTAATCGCGCGTCTCGCGCATGTTCAGCACGTCGGTCAGCACCTCTTTGGTCGGGGGGAAATCGGGAACCGAGATGGTGATCGGCCCGAGGCCGCGGATCTGATGCTCGGCCGGCACGGGGCTTTTCTCCCACGGATGCGCCGCGCCGGCGGCGTCCGCCGTCAGCCGGAACCGCTGCCCCTCCGGGTCTTCGAAATCGAGTGTCGCGCGCCCGTCGAGCACGGCAATCTCGCCGCGCGGCAGGTCCGCGTCGGCCAGGCGTCCGGCCCAGAAATCGAGGCTGGCCTCGCTCACCCGCAGCCCCGTGCGGCTGATCGAGCGCGTCCCGCGCTTCTCGGGCGCCGCGGGCCAGTCGAAGAACGTCAGGTCCGTGCCGGGCGCGGCCACCCCGTCGGCATAGAACAGGTGATAGGCCGAGGTGTCGTCCTGGTTCACGGTCTTCTTGACCAGTCGCAAACCCAGCGTATCGGTATAGAACCGCTTGTTTGCGCGCGCATCTGCGGTGATCGCGGTCAGGTGGTGAATGCCAGTCAGGTCCATGATGATCTCCTTCCATGCCCTTCATATGGAGCGGACGACCGTTCCGCGCCAGCGTAGCGGACGCGAAACCGGCGTTCGTTTCCTGCGAACGGCATGGCGATCCGACGTCACCAGCAATGCCGCGTGAGGCCAAGCCGATAAATGAGGTGAAGTCTAGACCACGATGCACTGACAATGCGACCGAAACATCCCAAGGTAAGGGCAAGCCAGGTTGTTTTTGAAGGTTTTTGAAACGTCTTCGGAAGCAAGCCGACATGAGCAAACCCAACCAGTCGCGAAATTTTCCGAAATGCAATGGTAACGCGGCAGCCCCGATATCCGGCGCAGTCTGATCATTGAACCAGAAACTCTTTGGTAAACCAGGGGCGGTTCAGCCCTCTATTACCCAAAGCAGTTCCAGCTGACGGGACGGTTCGGCAACGCCTTGCGCGTGAATTCAGGTTCATTCATCCGGCAGAACATGGCAGTGCTCCGCGCTCCAACTGACGATCAACTTCGATCCGGCCTTACGTTTCAAGGTGCTCAACTCCTCATGGGATTTCTGTACCTTGAGTTCCTTGCCGCTCGCGGTTTCAAGAAAGATCATGGCCGTGCCGCCGACGAATTCGTCGCCAGCGACGGTCGCCTCGATTCCATCCTGCTCGCTGTCGGGCGCGCTCAGCTGCATGTTCTCCGCGCTGACGATAAAGGTGATCTTGTCGCCCGTCTTGGCGTCCGGCAATTCGCTCGCCGGGATGATGGCGCGGCCCTCCTCGTGGATGACTTTCCAACCCTCCGCGATCTCCTCCTCGACGGTGGCCTCGAAAATATTGGCCGAGCCGAGAAACTCGGCGACGAAACGGTTTCTCGGTTCGCGGTAGATTTCCACCGGCGTGCCGATCTGCTCGATCCGGCCGCGGCTCATGATGACGACCCGGTCAGCCATGGAGAAGGCTTCGGACATGGAGTGGGTGACGTAGACGAAGGTGATGCCGAGATCCTTTTGCAGGTTCGACAGCACGGCCTGCATGCGCACCTTGAGATGCGCGTCAAGCGCCGACAGCGGCTCGTCCAGCAGCAGGATCTTGGGCTCTGTCACCAGGGCTCGGGCCAGCGCGACGCGCTGCCGCTGCCCGCCCGAGAGTTGGGCGATGTTACGATTGGCGAATTCGGTGATCTGCATCTTGTCCAGCCACTTGCGCGCCCGCTCGGCGCGTTCGGCCTTGGCCACACCACGCATCTTCAACGAGAATTCGACATTCTCCTGCACCGTCAGGAACGGGAACAGCGCAAGGCTTTGCCACACCATCGGCGTATCGCGATCCCAGGTGGCGCGTCCGTTCACGCGTTCGCCGTCCAGGTAGATGTTGCCGCTGGTCGGATCTTCGAGACCGGCGAGCATCCGCAGGGTGGTCGTCTTGCCGCAACCGGACGAACCCATGATCGCGAGGAATTCGCCCCGGCCGATTTCGAAGTCCGCCTTCTCGACGGCGGTAAAATCGCCGAATTTCTTGACCACATTGTCAAACTTGACGATGGGGGATGATGTCATGGAGCCGTCCATTCCTATTTCTTTTCTGCTTCGGGGTTGCGCAGCAACAGTTGGGCCAGCACGATCAGCGTGATCGACAGAAGGAACGACAGTGAGCCGATGGCGTTGATGCGCGGGCTCACCTGTCCTTGCAGGAACCCGAGGATCTTGACGGGCAGCGTCTCGTTCAGGCCGGAAACGAACCATGCGACGGCGAACTCGTCGAAGGAGACGGCCATCGTAATGAAAAGCGCGGCAAAGATCGCGGGCTTGGTGAAGGGAATGATGACATGGCGCAGCGTCGCCCATTCGTTTCCGCCAAGGTTCCATGCCGCGGCTTCCAGGTCGGGATCCATCTGTGACAGGCGCAGTCGGATAATGGCCATGGCGAACGGGCTGCACATTACGCCATGCGCGATGATGACGGATATCGTGCTGCCCGACAGGTGAATGCGCGACAGGAACGCCAACATCGCAAGGCCCATGATGACCACCGGAATCGTCGGCGGCAGCAGCGCCAGCGCAAGGTAGATCGACTTGCCGAAGAAGTTGTATCGAAAATCCGTATAGGCGCCGCCGAAGCCCAGCACCGTCGCGATTACGGCCACCGTCAGGCCCACGACCACGGTGTTGAACAGGCCGGCCCAGACGAGAGGATCCTCGTAGATCAAGCGGTACCACTTGAACGAGAATTCGCCCAGGGGCAGCGACGGGAAGCGGTCCGAATTCAGCGAAAAGACAAAGCTGCCTGCGATCGGCGCGAAGATGAAGATGAGGCACAGCGCGATGTGGACCATCAGCCAGCCGTTGATAATCCGGTTCTCGTTGCCCATTATTTCCCCCGCTCCTTGTAGGCGTAGGTGATCGCGCCCAACGCGACGGTCATCAGCGTGGCGATCATCATGATCGCCACCACGGCGGCGCGTGGCCATTGCTGGCCGGATTTGGTGATGTCGGTGATCATGATAGAGAGCGTCGGCGGGTTGCCCCCGCCCAGGTAGAGCGGGCTGACAAAATCGCCGAACGACAGGATAAAGGCGAAGAGCGCCGCGATCACCAGCCCCACCCTGGCCGATGGCACGATGACCGCGAAGACTGTGCGCAACCGCCCGCAGCGCAGGTTATGCGCGGCCTCGATCAGGTCGCGATTGACGAAATTCAGGCTGAACGTCTGCAACAGGATGACCAGCGGCAGACAGAGCGTGATCATCCCGACCAACGTCCCGAAGTTGTTGTTCAGCATCGCAAAAGGCCCCAACCCGATATAGCCGAGCGCCGTATTGATGATGCCCGCGTCAGTCAGGAACACCTGCCATGAATAAACCCGCACCAGGTAGCTCGTGAAGAAGGGAATGATCAGCACGAAGATCAGCCAACGTTTTGCGGTCTCGCTCAGCTTGAAGGAAATGGCGTAGGACGCCGGAAATGCGATTGCGCTGGTCAGCGCGGAGGCGGAAGCCGCCAATATCATCGTGTGCAGATAGGCGTCCCAGAAGATGCCGCGGGTCAATATCCGCTGCCAGTTGCCGAAATTCAGGTCGGGCTGCATCTGGAACATCTTGACCGTCCAGAAGCTGATGGCGACGAGGAAAATCAGCGGGAACAGAAAAAACGCGAGCTGCCAGACCAGTAGCGGCAAGGCCAGGACAAGCGAGAAAAGGCTCGGGCGTTTGGTCATTTCACATCCGTCAAATGGGCAGAAACGCGCCGGGGCCAACCCCTGGCCCCGGCGCGCGTCGGTTTCAGGCCGCCTTGTAATCCGACCAGAAGTCGTTCCACGTGCTCAGGTCTTGTTGGACCGGCAACTGGCGATACTGGATCAACCCTTCGCGGATCATGTCCATCACGTTCCTCTCACCCAGGACCATTTTCTGGCGCTTGGCCTCTGCGGGGTCGGTTTCGTTCAGCACCTCCCAGCCCGGCTTGCTGGGGATCAGACAGGGATAAGCCGCCATTGTGGCCGATTTCGCCTGACCTTTGGGTGAGGTAATGTACTGGATCCACTTCTTGGCCATGTCGTATTTCTTCGTGCCTTTGCCGATCGAGAAGGATTCGGTGAATTGCAGCCCGCCCTCCTCGGGGATGACGCTGCGCACCGGGGCGCCGCTTCTCTCCAGCGTGCCGGTAATCCAGTCCCCGATACCGGCGAAAAGGGTCATCTGGCCGCTCTTGAGCGACGAGAACGTGCCGCCGTAATCGAAGAACCCGCCAACCTGGGGGCGCAGGCTCATCGTGCGGTCCTGCACCGCCTGCCATGCCGCCTCGTCGATGTCGTAGGGCGACGGGTTGCCCTCCCACAGGCTCATCTGTCCGAGGTTGGGCAGGTGCCAGTCGAAATGTCCCAATTTTCCCGTGGCTTTCTTGTCTGCATAGACGCCATAGGTCGACGCCTCCTTTTCGCTGAACTCGTCGGTATTATAGGCGACGCCGAGAAAGCCGAAGCGCGTGATGACCGAGTAGAGCTTGCCGTCCTTCCAGTGGCCCGGGAATTTCTGGAACTCGGGGAAGAAGTCGTCGAACGGGTAATCCGCCGGGTCCAGCTCCTGGATGTAACCGGCGGCGTTCAGCTGCTGCACATATTCGCCGTCCGACAGGATCACGTCATAGGTGCCCGGCGGGGATTGTGCGATAAGGCCCAGCATGTTGTCGCCGCCGGTATAGTATTTCGGCGTGAACTTGACGTTGTTCTCCTCTTCGAACTCGCCGACGATATCGGGCTCCGCATGGCCATACCACGCCAGCATCGACAGGTTCGTCGTCTGCGCCGCCGCACGGATTGACAGGAATGGCGTCGCCAGCGCTGCGCCCGCGGTCATGGTCAGCAGCCTGCGCCGGCTGGGATTGATCCGGGTGTCAGTCATTGTCTTCTCTCCTTGTTGGTTGACAGCATTATTGTTTTTGTCCGGGGACAATCTACCGCGCCGCAGACAGCGCGCGGGGCCGCGCAAATTCGGCATTGATCGCGGTCACAATGCCCTTGGTGCAGACATCGAGCAAGATGTCCCCCTTCTCGGCCGTGGCTTCCCTCGGAGAAGACAACGATCCGCTCGCGGGGGTCCATTCGGGCTTGGCCGGGTAGATATCGTAGGGCGGGAAGGTCGCGGGCGCATGCTCCACCGCGTCTTTCAGCGAGACGAGATCGGGGTGCAGACGCAACATCAGGGATGTCTCGAGCACCCCGCCATGTTCGATATCCCAGCCCAGAAAACCTTTGGGGTAGAGTTTCTCGATCGACGCCTGGTCCACGAAATCCCAATAGGAAAGGACCATGACCTTGACGTCATCGATCCCTGCCCAGTTCAATTCACGCAGCGCCAGGTCGATGCCCTCGGTGATGAACCACGAGTTCTCGAAATGGCCATTGACGATGCACAGGTTGCGCACACCGTGACGCACGAATTCCTTGACCACATCCTTGAGCGCGTTGACGAGGCTGGCCCCGTCTAGGCTTGTCGTTCCGGGAAAGAAGTTCCCGCCGCCCGATTTCTGGTGCGACTTGTAGCCGTAGGTAAACGGAGGTGCGACCAAGGCGCCGGTCTGTTCCGCCGCACGCCGCGCGAACTCGGTCGGAAGCAGGACATCGACATGCATCGGCATGTGGTGGCCATGCTGCTCCATCGAACCCAACGGGATGAGAACTGGAACATCCCCATCTTTCACCCGGCGTTGATAGTCAGGCCAAGCCATCTCTGCGGCAAAAACAGTACTACCCAGCATTCGGTCCACTCCATCCCCTTTTGATGAAGCCTAAGCCGCCTTGCAGCATACGCATAATTCATAGTAGCAATGACGACATAAGGGATCCTAATGATGAAACGCTTCACCAATCTGCAGACCGATCTGTTGCGGACATTCGTGACGGTGGTCGATCTGCGCAACTTCACCGAGACGGGCGTCGCCCTAGGACGGACGCAACCGGCGATTTCCCTGCAGGTGAAGCGGCTCGAAGAACTGACGGGCGTTCAGCTCTTGTCGCACCGCGGCAAGAAGATCGAACTGACCGCAGATGGGCAGACCCTGCTGGGATATGCGCGCGAAATCCTGCGCCTGAATGACCGCGCCATCGCCAACCTTCAGCGCGCGAAACTGCTCGGCACCCTGCGTATCGGTTTGCCGATCGACTATTCCATCGAATATTTCCAAAGCATCATTGTCGAGTTCGCCCACGCCAACCCGCAGGTTCTGCTGGATATTCGCTGCAATCGAAGCAGTGATCTGCTGGCCTCTCTCCACGTTGACGATCTCGACATGGTCATCGCGATCACCGATGTGATGCCGGCGCCCTATGTCTCGCTCTATTGGTCCGAGCATCCTGTCTGGGTCTGCGGACGCAACTACCGGATCGATCCCGACAGCCCGATCAAGCTCATCGCCCATCCCGACGGATGTTTTTACCGCAAGAGAATGATCGACGCGCTGAATGCCGATGGGCGCGACTGGCACGTCTCCTTCGAGACCCCGGGAATTTCGGCCCTTCAGCACGCTGTCGTGGCGGGGATGGGCGTGACGGCGCTGACCAAGAAAACCTTGCTGCCAGGCATGCGCATCCTGTCGCCAAAGGAAGGGTTCGCGCGACTGGCCAACGTTCATGTCGGCCTGTTCTACAAGCATATCAAGATGTCGGATGCCGCACTGAAACTTATCGAGCAGATCACCCACGGCGTAGAATCCTTCCGGTCCACGACCCTCACCCATCGCAAATAGCCGAAACATCATAATTTGCGTTGTTAATGCATAAATCATTCCAATTAATTTCTCTTACTCACACCTTGCTGGTAACCCTGTGCAGACAAGCACCTGCAGAGAGGATTTCCAATGCTGGACGACATGCTTCACGTCATGGAATGGCACAACGGCGACAAGGAATACTCGCCGTTCTCCGATAGCGAAATGGCCCGTCGGCAGAATGAGTTGCGAGAATGGATGGGTAAGAACGATGTCGATGCGTCGCTGTTCACCTCATATCATTGCATCAACTATTACAGTGGCTGGCTCTACTGCTATTTCGGCCGCAAATACGGCATGGTCATCGACCAGAAGAACGCGACCACGATCTCTGCAGGCATTGATGGCGGTCAGCCGTGGCGCCGGAGCTTTGGCAACAATGTCACCTATACGGACTGGCGCCGCGACAATTTCTATCGCGCCGTCCAGCAGCTGACCCCGGGGGCCAAACGCATCGGGATCGAATTCGATCACGTGTCGCTCGAATATCGTCAGCTGTTGCAGGACGCCTTGCCGGATGTCGAATTTGTCGACGTCGGCAAGCCGTCCATGTGGATGCGCACCATCAAGTCCGCCGAAGAGATCGAGCTGATCACGGAAGGCGCGCGTATCTGCGACGTCGGCGGCTGGGCCGTGGCCGGCGCGGTCAAGGCCGGGGCGCCCGAACATGAGGTCGCCATCGCCGGCACCAACGCGATGATCCGCGAGATCGCGAAATCATTCCCGTTCGTTGAACTGATGGACACTTGGACGTGGTTTCAGTCGGGCATAAACACCGATGGCGCGCATAACCCGGTGACGAACCGGATCGTGCAGTCGGGCGATATCCTGAGCCTCAATACCTTTCCGATGATCTTCGGCTATTACACCGCTCTCGAGCGGACGATGTTCTGCGATCACGTGGATGATGCCAGCCTCGATATCTGGGAAAAGAACGTCAAGGTCCACGAGCGCGGGCTGGAGTTGCTCAAGCCCGGCGCGCGGTGCATGGACGTCGCGATCGAGCTGAACGAGATGTATCGCGAATGGGATCTGCTCAAGTATCGCTCATTCGGTTACGGTCACAGCTTTGGCGTTCTGAGCCATTATTACGGCCGCGAGGCCGGCGTGGAGCTGCGCGAGGATATCGACACGGTGCTGGAGCCGGGCATGGTGGTCTCGATGGAGCCGATGGTCATGATCCCCGAAGGCAACCCCGGCGCCGGCGGCTATCGAGAGCATGACATTCTCGTCATCGGTGAGGACAACGCGAAGAACATCACGGGTTTTCCCTTCGGCCCCGAACACAACGTCATCAAGAACTGACGCCCCCTCCTCGTCAGCCTGACCGTCGAAAGGCCAGCATCGCGGTGCTGGTCTTTCTCGCTCTTCAAACACCCCATCTGCGCACTGCTGCCGCCGGTGCAAACTGCGCCGATCGGGCCAAACATGCTCTGGATGTCCGTTCTCAAGCGCCTGCAGCGAAAGTCCCCTTCCCGCTCCTCTCTACCAATCGCCGCGCGAACCAACTGAATCGGCCTCCCCGTTTCAACGGATACGGAAGCGGTTTCGAGCCGAGCGGGAAGGAGATCGGATCGTGCGAGCCTGGCCGGCAATGACGGTCGCGGGCTCAATAAAGCGTTAGTTCTATGCCGTCTCAAAACCCGCTTGCGTGCGCGGGCGCTTTCGCTGGACAGAAGATCGCCCGAATTTGGCGCCAAAACCGGACGCCCTTCCATGCCTGTCGGCGCCATCTGAGCCCGCTTTTGCGCGCAGGAGGGTTTTTTCGCACAAAGCCAATTTCGCCTTGTAATCCCTGTGTTTGCTTGGCTATACGCGTCAGCGGAGACGTGGCCGAGTGGTCGAAGGCGCTCCCCTGCTAAGGGAGTAGGCCCGGAAGGGTCTCGTGGGTTCGAATCCCATCGTCTCCGCCACCCACATTTTTTTCTCCTTTTGTTACAGGGGTTTGGTGGTTTTTCTGGCTAACCTTTTCCATAGGTTCGCCAAGGTTTTGTTCGTGCGGCGTTCTACTTCAAACGCGTCATGGCTCCGTCTGCCATGTTAGGACGATTTGCATCGCGTGTGTAGCGGGTCACTTCCGCAGGCGTCGCGTGAGCGGTCACGGCCATGATCTCTTGGGGTGGTGCACCCGCTTCGGCCAAGCGCCTGGCAATCGCTTTCCTTAGGCCGTGCGAGGTGCTTTCTGGTAGCCCTGCTTGGTCGCACTATTTGCGCATCATGTTCCCGAGTCCATTCGGTGAGCGGCTTTTTCCATGTCGGGTCTCGAGGAACGTGAACGTGTCTTTCGGGAGGGCGTCCAAGACGAGTCGCAGCTGCGGATGTATGGGGATGTCGATGAGAACACCCCCATTGTCCGCCGTTTTTTTGGCGTCTGTATCTGATCCGATCTCCATCGACATTACCTCGTCCAAGCTTGACCACATCAGCCCTTGCCGCCCCCGTGTAAAGCATCAGCGTCATCGCCGTATGCGCCACTGTGCCGAACTTGTGCTTCGCGTAGAACATCTGGATTTCCTCCTCTGACCATGTATGAAAGCCCTTGGACCGCACCTTGAGCGGCTTCACGATGACCACCGGGGGCATTGTCAGAGGAAACCGGGTTGAGGCGCATTCGACGCCGCCCTACCCTGCCCGGATGACAAAACGCGATCCATTCAAGTATTTCAAAACCAGCCGTGAAATCGTCCGCCTGGCCGTTGTATGTGCGGTTTCCGCTGTCATTGCGAAACGTCGAGGACCTGCTTTATGAATAAGGCATCGATGTCAGCCACGAAGCGGTGCGGTATTGGTGGCATCGGTTCGGACCCCTCTTCGCGGCGGAGATCAAAAAGCGCCGAGTTTCCGGAATGAAATCCAGCCGCTGGCGCTGGCACTTGGACCAGATGTTCGTGAAGACGAACGGCGAGAGACACTACCTCTGGCGAGCAGTGGATCACGAAGGTGAAATCCTAGAGAGCTTCGTGACTAAAACCCGCGACAAGAAGGCGGCACTGAAATTCTTAAAGAAAGCAATGCGCAAGCACGGGCGCCCGGAAGTGATTGTCACAGACCGACTGCGTTCGTACGGCGCCGCGTTGAAGGAGATCGGCAATGCCGATCGACAGGAAACCGGGCGCTGGCTGAACAATCGCGCCGAGAATTCGCATCTGTTGTTCCGAAGGCGTGAGCGGGCGATGTTGCGCTTCCGGCGATTGCGAAGTTTGCAGAAATTCGCCGCCGTCCACGCCTCGGTCTACAATCTGTTCGACTCGGGGCGCAGCCTCTACTCAAGATCAAATTTCAAGCTGAACCGCGCCGCCGCGCTCGCCGAGTGGCGCGGTCTTTGCATGGCATAAGGGACAGCTACCCCGCCCTTGCTGAGACTGGTTCGAATTCGTCTGGAAGCACCCGGCAATCGGTTGCCATGATATGACCCTTATGGCGATGTCACGAGGCGAGTCATATCGCTCGGCCGCCCAGCTGACGCCAGCAGCGAAACAACCAGGACGACGAGGACTTTCCCCAGAATATTGCAGCAACCTGCCAGGAGATGGTGAAGGGATACGACCCGTTGCTTCTTGAACCTGATGTGTGGACCGGCAAGGCCAATGCCTATGCCTTGGAGCCGATGAGGGAGAAGCGCGCGGAAATCCATCGGGGCTCGCGGCGACGAAGTATCGGGACGCTCTGAAAACGGATATACGTCAGCAATCGTGTTCGCCAAGCCAGACCTAACCAGACCGTTGCAATCAAGCAGGGTCCATATACGTCACACATGACAGCTCCGTCCTATCTGCAAGAACATGGGACACACAACCGGGTCTGATGGAAATGTAGTAAAAAAATCTGGAAACTGACGATAAACTAATTGAGGCTAGGGGTTTGTTCTCGATCCATACCCCGTGAATCGACTGGCAGCGGATAATCTGCAGGACGGCAGCCGATCAGGCCCGCCGCCCCGGTTTCCAAGCCCCCGCGAAAGAATTAAGAACCTCGGCAAACACGGTCAGCAGGAGAGCCGACCCATGGTGTACACCGGCGGCCCGAACAAACCCGAAAACGATTTCCCGGCCGAGGTCGGCCAAAGGCTACGGCGCCTGCGTCAGCATGCCAACTTATCCCTCGCGCGCCTGTCGGAACTTTCCGGCGTAGCCAAGGGGACGATCTCGATCCTCGAAGCGGGGGGCGGCAATCCCACAATCATGACGCTTGCGGCGTTGTCGGGTCCGCTCTCGACCACCCCGAGCGCGCTCATCGACCCCGAAAGCCGCCTCGGCTACGACGCCCTCAAACGACTGTCGGGCCCGCAAATGAGCATGCGCTTCCTGCGCAGCACGCGAAGCGAAGGCCCCCCCGCCCCCTGCGTGTGGGAGTTCTACGAGGTCACCATCCCCAGCACGTCCGACCCGATCGTTTCTGCGCTGCACGACGGCATCGAATACCTGCAATTGCTGGAAGGGCGGCTGACCGCCGGCCCGACCGACGCGCCGACGGATCTGGAGCTGGGGCAAACCATCTCGATTCCCGGGGGCGAACCCCATAGCTACTGGTGCCGGGGCGGCGCAGCGCGGGCCCTGCTGACGATGCAATATTCCGCGCAGTGACCCGTCCGCTCTGCGCCGAAATCAGATTGCAACCCACCCGCCATCGACGTTGAGCGTATGCCCGGTAATGTAGGCCGCCGCGGGTGAGGCAAGGAAAACGATCGCCTGCGCCACCTCTTCCGGCAGGCCGACGCGGCCCATCGGAATCTTGTGCTTCAGAAGATCCGCCAAGTAATCCGGGTTCTCCAGATAGCGGCGCGTCATTTCGGTGGCGATATACCCCGGCGCCACCGCGTTGACCCGAATACCCGTATGGGCCAGTTCGACCGCGAAGTTCTTTGTAAGCTGGATTACGGCGGCCTTCGTGGCGTCATAGGCCGATGACACCGGCCCGTCGACGATCATCCCGCCGATCGACGCAAGGTTCACGATCGCCCCGCCCGTACCCCGCGCCACCATCGAACGGGCCACGGTCTGGCTCAACAGGTAAAGCCCGCGCAGATTGACCGACAAGGTTCGGTCGAAACTGTCCTCGGGGTAGTCCAAAACCGATCCGGGAATCGAAATCCCGGCATTGTTGACCAGGATATCGATCCCACGCCCGGCGGTCGCCAGCTCCTGCACCAGCGCCTCGTTCTCATCGGCGTCAGTCACGTCAAGCACCCGCGCCGTAATGTCGGCCACCTTGCCCGCCTTGCCAAGCGCGGCGACAATCTGCGCCTCGTTTCGGTCGGTGGCCACTACATGCGCGCGCGCCCCGGCCAGTGCAAGAACCTGCTGCACCCCCAGCCCCCCGGCGGCTCCGGTGACCAGGGCGGTACGGCCGGTCAGATCGATATGCATTGGAAAACGTCCTTCATCTGCCGTGTTTCAGGCCCGCCGGGTCACGCCGCATCGAGCGATTTCAATATCCGTCCGCCCTGAAGCAGGAAGTCGATCAGGGTCGACTCCGCACCGATCACCGACTCAACCCCCAATCGGTCAAGCGGGTCGTCATCGCTGCCCTTGAGCTCCAACTCCACGGTCCCGAACTGGTGGTCCCTGACCTCGACATTCGCCAGATCGTTCCGGATAACCTGGTAAAGATCCCATCCGGTGCCATCAGCCGTCGCGAATGTCTTGATCTGGAACCGCGGTTGCATGACCGGTTTCTCGAATGCGTCCCCGCCGGGGGTGAATTTCATGCTGATGATCGTGGTCCCGCGCCGAATCGTCGAGGATTCGAAGCCACCGTTCTCGAGGCTGCGAAACGGAACCTCCGCCATTTTCTTCGGATAGCCCCAGATCTCCCGCCCGGCCGCCAGCGAATCGTCGGACGAGACATATTCCAGCGCCACATGCGCGCCGGGTGTCCCGTCGAACGTCATCGGAATCACGACCCCGGATTCGCTGTAATGGCCCAACGGCCCGGCATCCGGTGCCTCCAGTTGAAATACCTCGCAGACATCGCCAAGAAGCTCGAATTCATCGGGCAGAAATGCCCGCAATGCGTCGGGGTCGCAACGGCAATACGCGCTGATCTTGCGAACGCCCAGATACTGGTAGGGCAGTGCCTTGTAGAGTGGCGCCACGTGCGGCGTAGAAAACGGGCGAGTCATCACGCATCCTCTTAATTTCGTGCAGCTGTTCATTTAAATGAACAATACTTTCGAGGACTGTCAACCGCCCTTAGCGCACCCGGAACCCGAATTCCCCTGATCGCCAGTGCATTTATACACGATATTGATAAACCTATTTATTTTTAACGAACTCATGCCAATTCCGGGGCCTTTTTGCCTGATCATCTCAAGATTTAGGCTAGGAAAAACCTACCCATTCCCGGAAATCACTCATAACAAATTAGTTCCATTAGGAACTTGATTTGTGAAATCATCTTTGTGATGCTCAACAACGATGGCCATGATTCGAAAACCAAGGAGACCGATGCCGAGGCCGCAACAAGCGACCAGACCACAAGGCCAAAGCAAGCATCGCGACGGTCCAATAAAAATCCTAAATCCCAACTGAACCAACCGGAGAGGTGAAATGAAATTCTTCAACCTGATGACCTGTGCGGCCATGGCCGCGGCTCTTTGCGCCCCCGCGGCGCAAGCCCAGAATGGCGACACCCTGCAATCCGTGAAAGACCGCGGCAAGCTCAACTGCACCGGCCATAACGGTTCCTATCCCGGGCTGGCCGAACTCGACGACCAGGGCAACTGGAAGGGCTTCGACGTCACTCTGTGCAAGGTATTCGCGACCGCCATCTTCGGCACCGAGGAAGGCCATCTCGACATCCTGCCTCTGAGCTGGGCACAACGCTGGCCCGCCGTGCAATCGGGCGATGTCGATCTCGTGATCAAGGCCACCGGGTGGACCCTCGGCCGAGACACCGAGATCGGCCTGCAATTCAGCCGCCCCTACATGCTGGGCTCGGTCAACTACATGACCCATGCCGACCTTGGGCTGCAATCGCCGACGGAACTCGATGGCGGCACGCTCTGCGTCGAAGCCGGCACGACCTACGAGCGCTATGCCGTCGCCCACGCTGCCTCAATGGGCTATGAAGTCAAAATGGTCCCCTTCGAAAAGACGGAAGAGATGAAAGCCGCCTTCATGAGCGGCCGCTGCGACGCGATCATCGACTGGGATCTTCAGCTTGCCGTGTTCCGGTCCCAGACCGCCGAAAACCCGGATGACTACGCCATCGTGCCGGGCCCGGTCACGGCTGAACCGCTCGGCGTCGCCATGCGCCAGGGTGACGACAACTGGGTCGACATCGCGAACTGGGTCATCAACACCCTGATCTTCGCCGAGGAGCGCGGTATCACCAGCGAAAACGTCGACGACATGAAAGCCGATCCGCCCTCGCCACAAATCGCCAAGCTTCTGGGCGAAACGCCCGGCATCGGCACGGTTCTCGGGCTGGAGGACGACTGGGCCTACAACGTGATCAAGCGTCACGGCAACTACGCCGAAATCTGGGATGCCAATCTCGGCGAGGATACCGTCTACAAGCTCGATCGCGGCGCCAATGCGCTGATGCGTGACGGCGGCATCAACTACTCGCTCGTCATCGACTGACACAACCAAGCGAACAGGCGCCGGGTCGGCACGGCTCTCCGACCCGGCACGCCCTCGCCATCTCATTCCGCCCGTTAAACCGGAGCGTCCCCAGTGGTCCTACGCCTCTTACGCAACCGAAAGTTCGTCCGCGCCTTTCTTCAGGCTGCCTTTCTCGCCGCGCTCATCGGCATGATCGGCTCGGGCCTGATGATCGCCCATGAAAGCATCACCCAGCAGGGCATGAGTTCGGGTTTCGGCTTTCTCGAGCGCAGCACCGGCTTCAACATCGGCTTCTCGATCATCGATTACGACCCGAACGCCTCCTACGGCCGCCTGCTTCTGGTGGGCACGGCCAATACGATCCTTCTGGGAGTGATCGGCATCGTCGCGGCAAGCCTGACCGGCCTTATGGTCGCCATGATGCGACTATCCGAGAACGGTTCGCTCAACGCCATTTCAAGAACATATGTCGAGATCTTCCGGAACGTGCCACTCATCCTGCAGGCCCTGTTCTGGTACTCGGTGATGACCCACCTGCCGCCCCCGCGCCAAGCGCTCGAGGCCGTACCCCACGTCTTCCTGACATCCCGGGGGATCTTCCTGCCGGTCCTGAATGTCGGCGTCGCCTATGCGCTCGGCGCCGTAGGCGTCATCCTGGCGGGGCTCGTCGCCGCAATGATCATCCGGCGCCGCGACGTCCGGGCAGTGCCCAGCCGTAAGACCCGCAACGCCCGCCGCACCGTCCTCGCTGCCGCCGTACTCTGTGCACTGATCCTCATGGCGACCGGGCGCCTCGAAGGCGGCCTCTTCTCCCTGCCCGAACTCCGCGGCCTCAACTTCCGCGGCGGCCTGACCGTCCCGCCGGAACTGTCGGCGCTGGCCATCGCCATCGCGCTCTATGGCGGCGCCTACATCTCCGAAATCCTGCGCGCCGGCTTCAACTCCGTCCCCAAGGGCCAGACAGAGGCGGGCCGCGCCCTCGGCCTCTCGCAAGGGCAAATCTTCCGCCGCGTGCGCCTTCCGCTCGCGATCCGGGCGATCCTGCCGACGCTGACTAACCAGTATGTCTGGCTCTTCAAGGCCACAACGCTGGGCATCGCGGTGGGCTATTCCGACCTCTTCTACACCGTGTCTATCTCGATCACCCAAAGCGGCCAGACGCTGGAACTCATCGGCATCCTGATGATGGCGTTCCTGATCATGAACAACGCGATCTCCTTCGTGCTCAACCGCATCAACAAAGCGATCGAGCTGAAGGGCAACCAAACACGGAGCTGACGCCTTGCAGACGACCATAGCCGACAGCCTCCCGCCGCAACGCGCCCTAGGCAAACGCCTGCGCAAACGGTTCTTCCGCACACCGCTCGACGTGGTGATCACCGTGGCCAGCGTTGTCGTGGCGGCCTACGTCCTCATCCCCCTTCTCGATTGGACGATCTTCAGCGCGGTATGGTCGGCGCCCGAAGGCGACGCCTCGGTCTGCCACGGGGTCGAAGGGGCCTGCTGGGCGGTGATCGAGGCCCGCTGGCGCCTCATCATCTTTGGCCTCTTCCCGTACGAGGAACAGTGGCGCTCAAGCATCGCGCTCGTCGTTCTCGTGGTGACGGCCATCCTCTCCTGCGTCCCCGCCTTCTGGACCGTTCTGCGCCTGTCCCTTCTCTGGATCGTCGGGTTCGCGGCCTTCTACCTGCTGATGCGCGGCGGCATCTTCGGCCTCAGCGTGATCGAGCCCAGCGAATGGGGTGGACTCACGCTGACCGTGTTCTTCTTCGCCGCCGGCATCCTCATCGGCATGCCGATGGCGATCTGCTTCGCGATGATGCGCCGCTCCACCCTGCCGGTGATTTCCCGGACAATGGCGGTGATCATCGACGGCGTGCGTTCCCTGCCGCTCGTGACGATCCTATTCACCGCGGCCCTGATCCTGCCTTTCGTGCTTCCCGGCTGGCTGCAAGGCGACAAGATCTGGCGGGTCGTCTTCGGCTTTGCCCTCTTCTTCGCGGCCTACCAGGCCGAGGTGATCCGCAGCGGCATCCAGGCCATCCCCTCAGGCCAGGACGAAGCCGCCAAGGCGCTCGGTATGGGCTATTTCCACAGGGTCACGCGCATCACCCTGCCACAGGCTTTCCGCAATGCGCTCCCCACCACGATCAACCAGTTCGTCATCACCTTCAAAGAAACCTCGCTGATCGTCATCATCGGTTTCTTCGACGTGCTGGCCTCGGGCAACGCCGCCTACGGCACCGGCGAATGGTCCTTCGCGTATGTCGAGGTCTATATCTTCGTGGCCCTCATCTACTTCGTTTTTGTCTTCTCTCTCTCGCTCTATGGCGCCTATCTCGAGCGCCGGATGCGGGTCGGACAACATTAGAAAGGCGGCATTCCATGGCAGATGCAGCAATCCGTATAAGCTCGATGGACAAGTATTTCGGCAACTTTCACGTCCTCAAGAACATCGGCCTGCAGGTCGACAAGGGCGAACGGATCGTCATTTGCGGCCCCTCGGGCTCGGGCAAGTCCACGCTCATCCGGTGCATCAACCGGCTGGAGGAACACCAGCGGGGCACGATCAACGTGCTCGGCACGCAGCTCGATGACGACCTGTCCCATATCGACAGGATACGCCGCGAGGTCGGCATGGTCTTCCAGCATTTCAACCTATTCCCGCACCTTACCGTGCTCGAAAACCTGACGCTGGCACCGATGCTTGTGCGCAAGACGCCGCGCGCTGAGGCCGAGGAAAAGGCGATGGCCTATCTCGAACGGGTCCGTATCCCCGAAAAAGCCGGCGACTATCCCGGCGAACTCTCCGGCGGTCAGCAACAGCGCGTGGCCATCGCCCGCGCCCTCTGCATGGAACCCGAGGTGATGCTCTTCGACGAACCGACCTCGGCGCTCGACCCGGAAATGATCAACGAGGTCCTGGAAGTCATGCGCGAACTGGCAGAGGGCGGCATGACGATGCTCTGTGCCACCCACGAAATGGGCTTCGCCCGCCAGGTGGCTGACCGGGTCGTGTTCATGAGCGACGGCGAGATCGTCGAACAGGCGCCTCCCGCCGAATTCTTCGACGCGCCTAAACACGACCGCACCCGCGCCTTCCTCGAGAAGATCCTCGACCGCTAGGCCTAAAACGTGCCGGAGGTCGTGCCTCCGTCGATACTGAGAACGGCACCATTGATGTAACTTGCAGAAGGGGAGGAGAGAAAATGAACCGTTTCGGCAATTTCCTCGGGTCGTGCGAACCGACCCATCGGGCTGCGCTGTTCGTAGAAGGTTCGGTCCAGCGCCCCCTCGCTCAGCAACCCATCCGCCATCGGCGTCTCCACGAAGGAGGGGCAGACCACGTTGCAGCGCACCCCCTGCCCGGCCATGTCGAGCGCCAGCGCCCGCACGAACCCGACCACCCCGTGCTTCGATGCGCAATAGGCGGCATACCCGCGCGAGCCGCGCAACGCGATGGCCACGAAACTCCCCGCGCCTTGCACCGCCAGCGTGTCCAGGCCAAGACGCGCCGCGACGAAGACCCCGGTCAGATTGACCGCGATGATCCGGTGCCAGTCCACCATGCTCATCTGCCTAACATCGCCCGATTGCGCGACGCCCGCCGAACAGATGATGGACGACAGAAACCCATATGTTTCGACACTCTGCCGGATGGCCGCCCCGACATCGGTTTCGCTGGTGACATTCCCGGCAACCGGCAGCACCTCGCCGCCGTCCCGGCACAGTGTGTCGGCGGTCCGCTCCAGCCCAGCGGCATCGCGGTCGAACAGGATCAGCGAGTGGCCGCAGGCTGCAAATTTCACCGCCACTGCCCGCCCGATGTCCGACGCGGCCCCGGTAACGAGCACCGGGCCGGATGCGTCGAACTGGCTCATTCAAGGCTCCATTATTAGTTCCATTTGGAACTTGAAACCTCGCAATCCATTTGTCAATCTGCCCCTACGCCAATAACGTAAGCCGTCCAGAAAACTTCACTCCGGGGGCAGGAGCTTCAAAAACGGGACCCGCCATGGCCGCGACGAAACGATCATCACGTCAGACCGCTTCAAAAAGCAAATCCGGGACAACCGGGCAGCCCGGCAATGCCGGAAACGAAGACCGCTTTCTCGAACTTCTCGTGCCTCTCATGTCCTCACCGGGCGTGGCCAAGAATGCCTATCGAATGAGTATCTTCGCCAACTTCTTCAACGGCCCGATCTACGCTGTTATTCAGAAACGGTTCCGGCTGCTTCGGGACGAGCTGAACACGTTGTTCTGTCTCGCCCATTTCGAAGAGCTCTCCCCGCGTGACATCTGCCTCGTGATGGGGCGGCCGAAAAACAGCGTCAGCCGCGCGATATCGCGGCTTCAGGAACGCGACCTAATCGAAGTCAGGGATGACCCCAACGATGCGCGCGTAGATATTCTCTCTCTCAAACCCGCCGGTCACGACCTTTACGAAGAGACCCGCCGGATGTTCGTCGACCGGGAAACGCAAATGCTGTCGAGCCTGACCAACCGTGAGAAGGACACGCTCGACCGGCTTCTGACTAAGCTGATGAATGCGCACGAGTCGTGGTCCGACCTCTACTGAGCGACCTTCCGGCGCCCTGACCCCAAACCGAAAAAGGAGACCTCAATGACCCACCACATCACCAACGGCAACAACATGCCCGTGCAGGCGCCGCTGATCCCGGACCCGTTCGTGCCTTACGAATGCCCCGACAACGCGACGGTTGCGGTGCTCTGCCGCACGGACCCGGACCTGCTGCACCGCTATCTCGAACCGACCCCGTTCGAGCCGACAGGCGAAACTTTCGTGGCCTATGCCTCGGATTTCCTCAACTGCGACAAGGCGAAATACATGGATGCCGGCATCGTGATCCCGGTCACCTGCGACGGCGAAACCGGTGCCACCTATCTGTTCGAGTACGAGGATGACGACGCGGCCATCGCCGCCGGACGGGACCTGTGGGGCTATCCGAAGAAATATGGTGAGATCGCCATGACCGTGGATGGCGACCGGGTCGAGGCCAGCATCCTGCGCAAGGGCACGACCATTCTGTCGATCTCGGCCGATTTCTCGACGGAAAACAGTTTCGACATGCCCCCGCTTGCCCCCCATTTCAACGTGCACACCCAGCCGGGGCCGGCCGGCGAGGTTCTGTCGCGCCGTATCATCCGGCGCGACACCTCGGCCGATTTCCAGCTCAAGACACGGAAACTCGGCACCGCCAAGGTAGAGCTTGCAAGCCTGCCGACCGATCCGCTTGGCGAGTTTGCCGATCACGAGGTGATCGGCGCGATGCTCGTCATCGGCGATTTCTACGCCACCGAGCAGAATGGCTGGGGCAAGCTGGTCAGAACACTCTGACACGCGCGCGGCAAACGGACCGGCAACCGTTGGTGCGCCGCTCCGGTCCACCTTCGGCGGTCACCCCATGCCACCGATTTTGAGGAAGGGTCCTGTCAAAGGAACCTTGGCTTGAGGCGGGCTGTTATGCGCCCTACCCTACCGCCATGGCCAACAGCGATCCATTCAAGTATTTCAAGACCCGCCGGGAGATCATCAGATTGGCGGTCATGCTCTACGTCAGGTTCCCTTTATCGCTCCGCAACGTCGAGGATGGAAGTGTCAGAGGGATGAGCTTGCGGCCGACCTTGCCGCCCCCTACCCTGCCTGAATGAGTAAGCCCAACCCTTTCCGATATTTTCGAACGAGCCGTGCAATCATCCGCCTTGCGGTGATGATGTATGTGCGTTTCCCGCTTTCATTGCGGAATGTTTAAGACCTCCTGCACGAGCGCGGCATTGACGTCAGCCATGGGTCCGTCCGTTTTTGGTGGATGCGGTTTGGCCCGCTGTTCGCCTCTGAGATCCGCAAAGCCAGGATCCAGCGGATGCGATCCTATTCGAGCTGGCAATGGCACCTCGACGAGGTTTTCGTGAAGATCAACGGCGAGACCCACTACATGTGGCGCGCTGTCGATCACGAAGGCGAGGTTCTTGATGCCTTTGTCACGAAACGTCGCGATCGCAAGGCCGCATTGAAATTCCTCAGGAAATTGATGAAGCGCTACGGCAAGCCGGACCGCATCGTCACCGACAACCTGCGCTCCTACGGCGCGGCGATGAAAGAAATCGGGAACGCGGATCGGCAGCAGACAGGGCGCTGGCTGAACAACCCAATAGAAAACTCACACCTGCCGTTTCGACGAAAAGAGCGCGCCATGTCCCGCTTCCGGCGCATGCGAAGTTTGCAGAAATTCGCCGCCGTCCACTCCTCAATCCACAATCTGTTTAACGCGGAGCGCAGCCTCTACAGCAGACAAAATTTCAAGCGAAACCGCGCCGCTGCTCTCGCCGAGTGGCGCCAACTCGGCACGGCATAAGGGTCAGCCAGACTGTCCGAGCTGAGACGAGTTCGAATCTGTCTGACACCACCGCTGGTAGCGATCAGGTCGAAAAAACTGCAACATTCGGTTGATCTGAAGACAGGGCCTACAGGTCTTCCTCGCTCTGGTCATCTCGCTTCTGGTGTCGGTTCGGAGACATAATTGCGACCGAGCCTCAGGCCTTAATCTGATACGTGATGTCTCCTTCCGGGTAATAATACATTGGCCAAGACTGATCTGTCTTCAATCCTGAACCGTACCAAATACAGCACCGATTGGAGCCTAAGCAGATGCAGATAGTAATCCTATACCTGACCACCGCCACGGCGTTCCTTGTGCTTGACGCGGTCATGCTGAAAACGGTCATGAAACCACTGTTTGAACAGCACATCGGCGAGTGGCTCTTGGATGAAATCCGGCTGCTGCCAGCGATCGTGTTCTACCTGTTCTACGTGGGCGGGGTGCTATGGTTCGTGTCGCTGCCGGCACTGCGGGCCGGGAGCCCCGTGAATGCGTTGATCGGTGGGGCCATGATTGGGGCAATGGCCTACGGTACATATGAATTCACCAATTACGCGACATTGCGCGAATGGTCTTTGGAAATGGTCGCTGCCGATCTGACATGGGGGGCTGTCCTGACAGGCTTTTCCGCGTGGATCGGAGTCGCAGTGACGCGAGCTTTCACCTGAGCCAGCGCTTCGCTCCGGGCTTGCGTCAAACCTGACGAGCCAATCAGGGTAGTTGACAATATCAAAGGCCGTGACGGAAAACCGAGGTGATCAAATGCGGAAATCTGAGGACAACAGCGCGGGGCATTTGAGAAATCCGCGGATGAACGCCGGCGACATTGGCGCCCTCGTGGTGTTCATACTGGTCGTCTTTGGCGGTGGGTCGGCCATTGGCGTGTCTACCTTGCCGGGGGATTGGTATGCGGGCTTGACCAAGCCGCCGTTCAATCCGCCGAACTGGATATTCGGTCCGGTATGGTCCGTGCTCTATATCGCCATTGCTGTGGCCGGTTGGCGCACTTGGCGATATAATCGGACGGGACGCGCGATGAAGGTATGGTATGCACAGATGCTTGCCAACTTTGCCTGGTCGCCGGTCTTTTTCGCGGCTCACTGGATCGGGCTGGCTTTCGCAGTCATTCTGCTTCTGCTGGTTTTGATCGCCGCCTTCGTCATTCTGGCGTGGCCTCAGGATCGCTTGTCCGCACTGTTGTTTACACCCTATGCCGCTTGGGTCGGATTTGCATCCGTGTTGAACGGTGCGATTCTTTTGCTGAACTGAGATCGGTTGCGCATGACAAGAACATTGGTTGTGGGGGCATCGGGCGGCATTGGCGCGGCATTTGTGCAGTATCTCGAGAGTCGCGGAGAGAATGTCGTGTCCCTGTCGCGCAGCGTCGATAGGCTCGACATCACCGACGAACAAAGCGTGATGGAGCATCTTGGCCAACTGGATGAACCCCTTGACAGGATCATTGTCGCAACCGGGGCGCTGTCAGGAGCCGGCCATGGGCCGGAAAAGACGCTGCGGTCGCTCGACCCGGCGGCGATCGCCGCACAATTCGCGCTGAACGCAACCGGCCCGGTTCTGGTGCTCAAGCACGCACTGCGACTGTTGCCGCGCGACAAGCGGTCGGTTTTTGCGGCGCTGTCGGCGCGGGTCGGCTCGATCGGCGACAACCGGCTGGGAGGCTGGTATTCCTATCGGGCCTCGAAGGCGGCGTTGAACCAGCTGATTCACACTGCCGCCATCGAAGTGGCGCGCAGCCACAGACAGGCGATATGCGTTGCCCTGCATCCCGGCACGGTCGCCACCGCCTTTACCCGTAACTATACCAATCATGCGCGCGTCGCGTCCCGAGAGGCCGCGAAGAACCTGCTGGCGGTGATGGATGGGCTGTCGGCCGCAGATACGGGCGGGTTCTTCGATTGGGCCGGTAAACCGGTGGCATGGTGAGCCGGCACACGATCACCGAAAGATACGGTAGAACAATCCGTGCGGCAGGACCCGGCCAACGCGAAACAGCCACGAGAACGGGACCGGAAAGCTGGTTGAAAAGCGCCTGCCTTTCATCGCGGCCAGCACATGATCGGCAGCCTGTTCCGGAGTCTGGATCAACGGCATCCTGAAATCGTTCTTGTCGGTCAGGCGGGTCTTGATGAACCCCGGATTCACCAGCTGAACCTTGACGTCACCGCCACGCAGATCGGCATAGATGGTTTCGCCCAGATGCATCAGTGCGGCCTTGCTGGCGCCATAGCCGATGGCGCCGGGCAGCCCCCGAAACCCGGCAAGCGAGCCGATCAGCACGATATGGCCTCGGTTTCGGCCGGCAAATCTTGGAACCACATGCCCCAGCAGGCGCACGGCCCCAAGAAAATTGACCTCGCACATCGCCTCGACGGCGGCTGCGTCCCAGTCCTGAGCCTTCAGCGGCGTATATTGCCCGGCGCAGTAGATCACGCCGTCAATCTCCCCAGCCGCACCGACCGCCCGCGCGACCGCGGCCGGCTCAGACACGTCCATTTCAAGCGGCGTCGCATCTCGCAAGGCGCCGGCCAGTTCGGCCAGACGATCGCCACTGCGCGCCGACAGGATCAGCCTGACGCCCGCCTTGTCCATCGCCTGAGCCAAGGCGCGGCCCAGGCCTTCGCTCACGCCAACGATCCAGTAGGACTTGCCTGCCAGGGTCATGCGTGCGCCAATTCGACCTGTACCACATCGGTGCGGCCGGTGGCGAAGGTGGCGGTGCAGATGTCGAGGTAGTAGCGCCAGTTGCGCAGGAAGGCGTCGCCATGACCGAGCTTGCGAATGCGCGCCTCTTGCGCCCGCAACCGATCCGACCAGGCGATGCAGGTGCGGGCGTAATCCTGCCCGAACGAGAAATTGTCACGCACCACCAGCCCAGCCTTGCGCGCCTGATCCGCAATCATCGCATTCGATAGCAGCAGACCGCCGGGAAAGGTGTGCTGGCGGATGAAATCCGAAGTCTTGCGGTAGCGGTCGAAATTCGCGTCCGGCACGGTGATCGCTTGCACCACCGCACGGCCCCCCTCCGCCAACCGGTTCTGCAGAGTGGTGAAGTAAGTGGGCCAATAGCGTTGTCCAACCGCCTCGATCATCTCGATCGAGACGATGTTGTCGAACTTGCCGTCGCAATCGCGGTAATCCTGAAGGCGTATCTCGGCGCGCCCGTCCAGCCGCGCGTCCGCATAGCCCTTCTGGCTGGGCGAAACCGTCAACCCGGTCACATGGCGGCCCGCATCGGCGGCGCGTTCGGCAAAGCCGCCCCAGCCGCAACCAAGTTCCAAAACCCGTTCACCTTGTCCCAAACAGTCAAGAATACGGTCATACTTGCGATCCTGCCCGCGCAGAAGGTCGTCATCGCCGGGCTGGAACAGCGCCGACGAATAGGTCATGCCGGGGTCCAGCCAAAGCTGGTAGAATTCGTTGCCGACATCGTAATGGGCGCGAATGTTGCGCGACGATCCGCGCCGGGAATTGCTACGCAGAACCCTATCGACAAGACGCATTTTCAACCCGTTCCAAAAATCGCCATGCGCATAGGCGCCCAGCCGGTCGAGGTTTTCCAGCGCAACGGTGCTGAGATCGACAATCGACGGCGTATCCCACAGCCCCGCGACATAGGTTTCGCCCAAGCCCACCCCGCCGCGCGCCGCTACCGCAGTCACCACCGACCAGTCGTGCAGATGCAGCTCGGCCAGAACCCCACTATTGCCGAAATCATGTATTTCACCTTCGGGCGTGCGCAGCCGCAGGCTGCCGGTGTGGATGCCCTGGCAGCTGTCCAGGAAATCGTGCTTCACTCGTTTGGTCAGGAAACGCATCAGCTTACCTTGTTGTTGGGGGGTGCGGGGCGAGTCCGAAAGCGCGCGCCTTTCATTTTCAGGCGCAAAGCCTGCCAGTAGATCATCGCGATGGTTCGCATTGCGCCGGCCGGGCGGCGCAATGAGGCGACCATGATCGCGGTGTTGGTCAGCGGCGCGCGTGTGCCGGTCAACGTGGCGACGAGACCGGCGTCGCCGTTGCGGAAATCAATGCGGATGGCGATCTTGTCGGGGCGTATGTCGAAGTGAAACGCATAATCGCCGCAAACCTCTTGAAACGGCGACACATGCATTACCTTTTCAACCGTGATCCGGTCACGCGGACCAATCGGCGTGCGGCCGGGGTTGGCGCAGAAATAGCTGTGTCGGTCGCCATAGGTGTTGGTCACCTCGGCAATCACGGCGCTGAGCGCCCCGCCCTTCATCGCAAGCCAGAAGCTGACCGGATTGAAGACATAGCCAAGAAAGCGCGGTTGCGTCAGCAGCAGAATATCGGCCCCGCTGACCCCGCGTGCGGCAAAAACCCTGCGCGCCCAGCTTACGCCCTTGCCCGCCTTGGGTGCGCCGCCATGATCGCGATCATGCACCGAGGCCAGGTTAAAGCGGTTGCGCGAAAACAGGGCAGGTCCGCCGCGCGTCTCGGGATCGATCAGCAAATAATCCACGCCGTAGAGAAACGCATGGCCCGGCGCGCCGCGCCGGGCATGATGGGTTGAGGCTGCAACATGCTCGGGAGGCCGCCTCACGCGAATTGCCCGTCAATCTGGCGGGCGACGCGCACGCCGCTGGCGAACCCGTCTTCGTGAAAGCCGTGGCGCGTGTAGGCTCCGGCGAACCAGGTGTTGTTGGCGCCTTGCAGATCTCGGAGCGCCGATTGTGCTCTTATCGCGGCGCGGTCAAAGATCGGGTGGCGGAAAACGGTGCTGTCGTAGATCTTGTCTTCAGCCACTTCGCGCACCGGATTGAGGGTGACAAACAACGGGTCGCTTTCCGGGATGCCCTGCAGCCGGTTCATCCAATAGGTCACGCCGATCGCAGGCGCCTCCTGTGTGGTGTCGGCATTGTAAACCCAGCTTGACCAGCACGCCGGGCGTTGCGGCATCAGTGCCGGGTCGCAATGCAGCACCGCGGTGTTGTCCTGATACCGGATCGCCGAGAGCGCCGCGCTTTCCTGCGGCGTAGGGTGGGTCAGCATGCTCAGCGCCTGATCGGAATGGCAGGCAAAGATCACCTGATCGAAGGTTTCGGCGGATCGCCCCGACACATGCACCGTGCTTTCGACGCCATTGCGCGCGACCGAGGCCACCGGCGCCCCCATGCGGATGACGACACCGCGCCCGCGCAGATGATGTTCCAGACGCCGCACATATTCGATGCTACCGCCATCGACTGTCCACCACTGGTGCTGGCCGCGCGCACTCAGTAGCGCATGATTCCGAAAGAATTGCACCAGCGTACGGGCCGGGAAATCGGAAATTGCGGACGGGGGCGTTGACCAGATCGCGCCGCAGATCGGCAACAGGTAGTAGCGCCGGAACCAATCACCCAGCCGCAGTGTATGGATCAGATCGCCAATCGTCATGGCGTCGTCGTTCGCCACCGCCTCGGCCCGCGCATTGAATGTCGCGATATCACGCACCATGCGCAGAAAAGCGGGCCGCGCCAGATTGCGATGCTGCGCCACAAGGCCGCGCAGGCTGCGCAAGGCGTATTCGATACGGCCATTGTCGATGCTGGCGCCAAAGCTCATGTCGCTTGGCTTGACCGGCACATCAAGCTCCATGAACATCCGCGTGAGATGCGGGTAATTGGCGTAGTTGAAAACGATGAAGCCGGTATCGACGGGCTGGTCGCCACGGCGTCCTGCCAGAACGGTGCGCGCGTGACCACCAAGTCGAGGCGCGGCTTCGAAAAGGGTCACGGCGTGGTGCGGAGCCAGCAGGTATGCCGCCGCGAGGCCGGAAATTCCACCACCGACAACGGCGATCCGTTGCGGACAGATGGGTTGGGCGTCGAGTGACATGGGCGCTCCTGTTTCGCTTTGCCTTTTTTACGTCCTGCAGCAAGTTTCGGATCATAATTGATCTAATCTTATGCACCCGGCGTATTTCCGGTTATGATGAAAACAGCATCATCCGCGCTTCTACTCAGCAGACCGCACCCCCGCGCGCCGCAAGGCGGTCATGCCGTTCTCGACAGGAGAGAGACCCGCGTGCCGCAACCTCCAGAGAAGACATACTCTGATCAGACTGTGCTGATGCTGGCCGTGCGCGACAGGCGCGACCGCGCCGCGTTCGGGCTTTTGTTCGACTATTTCGCACCGCGGCTGAAAGGTGTGGCCATGCGCTCTGGTCTGGGCAGCGGTGCAGCCGAGGATGTTGCGCAAGAGGTCATGCTGACCGTCTGGCGCAAAGCGGAAAAGTTCGACCCCCATCGCGCACAGGTGTCGGCTTGGATATTTCAGATCGCCCGCAATCGGCGGATAGATCTGGTGCGCAAGGAAAACCGTCCCATTCCTGAAGAAATCAAGATGGTTGATCGGGTTGAAGATGACGCCAACCAGATATTGGCGATGGATCAAGAAGCAACACAGCTGAAACTTGCGCTGAATCGGCTTAAGCCCGACCAGCGCGCCCTCGTTGAAAAGGCTTATCTTGGCGAACTTTCCCACAAGGAAATCAGCGACCAGACCGGTTTGGCGCTCGGGACCGTAAAATCCCGCATCAGACTTGGACTGGAGCGATTGCGCCATGAACTAAAAGGAATGCGATAGATGTCGCAGATCACACACCACATCCCGGAATCCATGTTAATCGCCTATGCTGCCGGATCATTGCCGCGGCCGTTTGCGCTGGCTGTCGCGGCCCATATCTCGCTTTGCGACGATTGCCGCGTCGGGTTGGGTGCGCACGAAGCCGTAGGAGGGACCTTGCTCAACGAGCAACCGGTGCAGATGGTGTCCGACTCCATGAAAGAGGCGCTCTTTGCCCAACTCGACGATACACCATTGCCGGAGCCTGATCCCGCCTTTGAGCGCTCGGGCGTGTTTCCCGGTCCGGTCATGCAGGCGCTGAATGGCAAGCCGCCGCGCTGGAAATCCGTCGGTGGCGGCGTGCGCCAGACGCTCTTGCACTGGGGCGATGATGGCAGCACGCGCCTGCTCTACATTCCGCCCGGCAAGGCCGTTCCGGATCATGGCCACAATGGGATCGAGCTGACGCTGGTGTTGCAGGGCGCGTTCAGCGACGAGACCGGCCGGTTCGGTGTCGGCGACATAGAGGTCGCCGATGACACCTTGGAACACACGCCTGTCGCGGAGCCGGGCGCGCCCTGCATCTGCCTGGCCGCGACCGACGCACCGCTTCGCTTCAACAGCCTGATCCCGCGCCTGTTGCAACCCCTGCTGCGCATCTGACGGCCTGTTTCAGCACGCGCCACCTGCCCAACTCCGAAAGGAGTTCGGGCAGGCGGCGTCATTGCGTCCGTTCCAACCCATCCAATTGTTTTTCATAACAAAAACGTGATTGCATGATCCGCTTTCCCGGCTGCTGCGTATCCCTGTTACTCGACCACGCAACACTATTTCAACAGAGGTACAGACCCATGTTCAACATCAAGACCACCATTGCCGCCGCCGCCTTCGCCGTTGCCGGCGCCGCCGCCGCTGCGGAAAACATCGTCGAAATCGCCGCGGGGGATGAGCGCTTCTCGACCCTCGTTGCCGCCGTGTCCGCCGCCGGTCTGGCCGAGACCCTTTCCGGCCCCGGCCCGTTCACAGTCTACGCACCCGTCAACGACGCCTTCGCGGCGCTGCCCGCGGGCACCGTCGAATCCCTGTTGCAGCCGGAAAACAAGGGTCAACTGACCAATGTTCTGCTGTACCACGTCGATGACCGCAACCTACAGTCTTCGGCGATTCCGGTCGGTTCGAACTACTTCAAGCCAATTCTGAAAAGTGAGCGTCTGTGCATAACCAAATCGGCAAGCGGAGTGACGATCGCCGACGGCACAGGTCAGATGGCCAACGTCATTATCGCGGACATTCAGGCTGATAACGGCGTGATCCACGTGGTCGACAAGGTGCTGCTGCCTGGTACGCGTCCTGACTGTCACTGATACCTGTTCCAACTACAATCAGCGCCCTTGGCAAGTCCGGGGGCGCAGCCAATTATGAAGTGCGCGCAGAAACCATGAGCGAACAAACCGAAATTGCGGTAGTTGACAGGACGCAGTCGGGGTACGCTACCTGAAAGCGCCCGTAGGAAAGCAGTTCTCATCTGATTTCAGGCCGTGTTTCTCTCCGCGCCAGGCTTTCGCGCGGACCCGATCCGAAACCTGAAGCCGCTATGTTCCGCCCAGCGACAATCAACAGATCAAACTACTGCGCGTTTCAATAATGGCCGGTCTGGTGCAGCTGCATTGCGGCGTAGTACGTGACTGCGGAGGTCGGCAGACTGTTGGAAAAATTCGTCATATCCGCCTGACGATCCGAGCCCGACAAATCGCAACGCCCGAGCCTTGACCGGCCTTGGTCCGGGCGCAACGACCACCTACATGACGTGGTAAGGAGTACCCGCATGCAACATTTCTCACTGCTGGATCTTTCGCCCGTCCCCGAAGGCAAGAACGTGGCGGACGCCCTGGCCAACACCGTTGAACTGGCCCAAGCAGCCGAGGAGGCAGGGTATCATCGTTTTTGGCTGGCCGAGCATCACAACATGCCGGGAATCGCCAGTGCGGCGACCTCCGTTGTGATCGGCCATGTGGCGGGCGCAACGAAATCGATGCGCGTTGGTGCTGGCGGGATCATGTTGCCCAACCATGCGCCCCTGGTTGTTGCAGAGCAGTTCGGCACCCTGGCGACGCTGTATCCTGACAGGATCGACCTTGGTCTGGGACGCGCACCGGGAACCGACATGGCGACAGCCCGCGCTTTGCGGCGGCATATGGCGCCTGACGACAGTTTCCCGCAGGATGTGCAGGAGCTTATTGGCTATCTTGGCGACATGCCGGACAATGCCCCTGTGCGGGCCATTCCCGGCGGCGGGACTCACGTACCGGTCTGGATCCTCGGATCAAGCCTTTATGGCGCTCGATTGGCTGCCCATCTTGGGTTGCCTTACGCCTTCGCGTCGCATTTTGCGCCGGACATGCTGGCGGAGGCGTTGGCGATTTACCGTACTTCGTTCCAGCCCTCTGAGCACTTGGAGCGGCCTTACGCGATGATGGCGGCCGGAGTTTGCGCAGCACAAACCGATGCCGAAGCGGACTATTTGCGCTCATCCCAATTCCTCGCATTTGCGAAACTTCGCACTGGAAATCCGGGAAAACTGCCGCATCCGACACATGATCTCGCAGCCCAAGTTCCGGCGCGGGTTCTGGCTGGTGTGAAGCATGCGCTGTCGTGCTCCGCAACCGGAACAGCTGCGACGATCAAGGAACAGTTGGGTCGCTTGATCGAAACCTTTCAACCGGATGAATTGATGGTAACAGGGATGATCCACGACCACGCCGCGCGGGTGCGATCGTTCCAAATTGCGGCGGACGTCTTGACCGATTTGCGCCAAGGGTAGGTCTGGAACAGTCCGTTGTCGTTCTGTGGGTCGGCAAGAATGGCCTGCAATACGTCTCAACGCTCACGACCTTACGACGATCACCTAACCGAAATAAAACGGCCATAGACTTCACCGCCCGGCCAAATCTGGTGGCAATGCAGAACGACCTTGGGGCTTGGCTCCCGCCACTGGGCTGGTCTTGCGCCGCCACGTGGCCGGCTTTTACTCCGCCGTTAACACCGGGATGCATGAACTGTCGCAATGCGCAGAAAGCGGGATTTGCAACGCGACCGTAGTGCGGACTTTCCAGTCTTTCCCCGGAGGCGCACTCAGGAATCGTCGTGCCCACAGCCTCGGCAAGGCGAATGGCGACCAGCGGACTGGTGTAGACGTTTCGTACGGCCTATGACTTTTCTTTCGAAAACTTCATGATTTCAGGATATAATGCTCTGCGGGAGACGCTGTGCCAAATCGATTCATCGATGGTTCCGTACTCAGTCTGAATTTTGTAGGTAGAAAGTGCGATCGATATGGCGAATTTTGCAACCGCTAGTTTGAGGGCTTTGGCGCTTGCGCTTATTTTTTGCAGCGCCACTGCCATGTCAGCCGGTGCGGCCACAATATATGATGAAAGCGTATCAGGCGATCTTGATGCGATCGGCTCAACCATTGTGGACCTGGCGTCCGGTTCGAACACGATATTAGGTTCTATTCCCGCCACGGGATCAGCGACTGATACTGACCGGATACGGTTCACGCAGGTTCCAGGGTTGATTATCGACAGCATTCAGCTGTCTTTCACCGGCGCGTGGGACACCGCGAATATAGGCCAAAGTCTTAACTCGGCGCTGTTTAACAATCAGGCAAACCTGTTTGACGACAACTTCCGCTCTGTCACCGGGGGTGGTCCGGGCAATCCGCCGACGATCTCGGCCGCATTCTTTGACAGCTTTGGGCCGGAAACTGGCCCGCTGGCGCAGGATGTAGATGGCGCCATATGGGATTTTCAGTTGTCGGCGGGCGTTGTCTATCCTGCGGCAAATTGGGTGCTGACGATCAACACTTCCGATAAGCCGGTTGATCCACCGCCAAACGTGGTACCCCTGCCTGCGGGTCTTCCACTAATGCTTGCTGGTTTGGGAGCTTTTGCGTGGTTGCGTCGACGCAAGGGCTGAATTGCCAGAGACCCAAAACAGTGAATGAATTCATAGCGTGAACATGCGTCGTGTTCGGGCTGACTGCGGCCATCCGGTAGGGGTGCAGAGAGTTCACGCTCTGTCCTGCCTCTCAGTCCTATGCGCGGGACGCAGCGAAGGTCCGCTCTAGTGCCGCATGACATACCGCCGCTGGCAGGTCACCGCAGGCTCGGGACTGGGTGGAATTGGCTTGGAAACACCGGGATGTAGTTCGCTCGCCTTCCGAAAATATTATGTTGAAAATCGGCCTGTGTTGGAGTACCATTAGCTATCATTTCGAAAAACGTAAGCGGAAGCACCCGGCAGCTTCAGGCTTGGTTGGGATAAGGGCCGCAGGCCTATTTTTTAGAGACGAGTACACCTGAACCTCTAACAGATGCGTCCGCACATTGCATCTGGGAGGATTTGTGATGAGACTTCGTCTTTTGCTGGCGAGTGCCAGCGTTCTGGCCATAGCGGGCGCCGCGAATGCCGGAAGTTTTGTTTTCACAAATGACACTGACTGGGATCAAGGCACATACGCAAGCACGAATAGTGGGCCACCGGGTGCCGATGACCAAGTTCAGCTGAATCCAGGGATTACCACCCAATTCAATTATCTTTGGATAGCAGCCTCCGGACGCGATTCCGCGATCCTCATCGACACGAGCCACGACGATCCGGATGGATTTGTAAGCCTCGCTGACGACGCGGCAGGAAATGGCGCAGTAATCGGGGAATACCTGACCCGACCCAACGGGCGGGCTGGCAATCCATCGCGGACCACGGTCGACCTGAACGGGGATGTCTGGATCGGCAATCGCAATGAATCGTCTGGAGGCATGGGATCTGTCGTGAAGGTTTCCGCTACGCCGGGTGCCGGAACGACGTCTTCAGGTATCTGGAACGGATCATCCTTCGACCGTTTGAACTGGTCGAATGCCGGCGGTGCAGACAACAATGGCGGAACGTCGACTGCCGATGACGTTGCGATCCAGCAGTATGTTCGGACCGCCGGCACCAACAATCGGACCATCGCGATCGACGCGAATAATGACGTCTGGGTCGGTGGATTTGGCAACAAGATGCACCAGCGTATCGATGGAAACACTGGCGCCACCGATCCGGCCTTCGACCTGAGTCCCGGCGGCTATGGCGGTCTGATAGACGGCAACGGCGTTCTGTGGTCGTCCGGCTGGTCGACAAATCGGACTGCACGATACGACACGATCAACGGGGTGCAGCTGGCGGATGCGGTGACTCCCAACGGTGGAGATCGCTCATACGGGTTGGGAATCGACAGCCAGGGTAACGTCTGGAATTCACACCTGAACACGCGCCTTTCAAAATTCGCGCCCGACGGAACCCACCTTGGTACGTTTGCAGGCGGCGGCAACGGGGGCCGCGGCGTGACGGTGACCCCCGATGACAACGTCTGGGTGGCCAATAGCTTCTCCAGTACCGTCTCGCGTTTCGACAATGCCGGGAACCTGATCAAGACGATCGGCGTGGGAAGCACACCAACCGGCATATCGGTGGACAGCAATGGCAAGGTCTGGGTCACCAACCAAGGTTCCAACAATGTCATGCGGATAGACCCGCAGGGCGGCGGGGACAATAAGGGCGCGGTCGAGTTGACCGTCGATCTTGGTGCAGGTGCGAGACCTTACAACTATTCCGATATGACGGGATCGGTTGTCGGCGGCGTCACGAACCCCAGCGGGACCTGGAGAAACGTGGTTGATTCCGGAATGCTCGGCTCTCTCTGGGATAAGATCATGTGGAACCAGGAAGCCGAAGGGTCGATTCCGGCCGGCACAGGCATCGTTGTCGAAGCCCGTTTTGCCGATACTCTCCTCGATCTTGGCGGCGCGACGTGGGCCTCCTACGGCCAAATGGATGATCTGACAGGGATGACGGGACGTTTCGCCGAGATTTTGGTGACACTGACACGCCCCGGCACGCCCGGCGCGCCGACGCCCGTCCTGTCGGACCTGAAGCTGACGACCAAGACCACTGTTGTTCCGTTGCCCATGCCGGCGTGGTTGCTGTTGACTGGCCTGTTCGGGCTTTTCGGCGCAGGCCGGCTTCGGTCCAGATCCTCTTGAGGCAACCGATTTCGAATCTGTTCGGGCGCATGGTTCTCCATGCGTCCGGATTCTTTGACGACCACATGCGGAGATGCGACGCCATGACGAGTTTCCGGAGGCTCATACTCGCCCTGTCCATGACAGTTGCGGCCGGCGCAGTTGAGGCCAGCACGATCAATCTGGATATTCGCCCGTCCCCACCACGTGATCTGCCAGAGGCGTTGGGTATCAACGAGACAAGCCCGCTGCAGAAATTCGAAAAGGAGTTGAATGCCCGTCTTGCTCGGCAACCCGAAGACGCCTCGGCCTGGCATCGGCTAGGAACCGTATTGTACCGACAACGACGTGAGACGGAGGCGCGACAAGCATGGCAAAAGGCGCACGAGTTGGACATTCTCTACGCGCCCCCCGATGTCATGGCCGATGGGCAGAACGTGTTGCGACTCGTGGAACAGGGCGAGCCCGTCGAGGCGCGCGCGGCGCTGGCGAAAGCATCCGAAGCTCACTCGGACTCACCTTATTTTCATCTGATGCGCGCGGAGCAGGCAATGAGGAGTCGCGCTTTCAAGGCGGCGGAAAATGCTTATGGGAAAGCGATCGAAGTTGCGCCGGATTTCTTTGCAGCAAAACTGAACCTCGGCAGATATCTCGAGTTCACGGGCCGGCAGGACGAGGCCAGGAACGCCTATGTCGAAGCGACGGAAGATGCCCCCAAACATCCAATGACATGGGACTTTCTCGGCTCACACCAATTCAGCGCCGGAGAAATCGAAGGTGCGCTCGAAAGCTTTCGAATCGCCGAAACCGGCGACTACGAACAGCCGTTGGCGGAAATCCGGCTTGCGAATCTCTTTGTCGAGGCGGGCGACTACATTGGTGCGCGACACTGGTACCAGGAGGGGTTGAAGCACGCGGAAGCGGAACGGGACGCGATCCTCGTTTCCCTTGGCAATGTACAGTTGCGGCTTGGCCTTTTGGAAGAGGCGACCACGACACTGGATGAAGTCCTGAAGACGTCGCCATCCGCTCCAGTCCTCGTGGCGCGAGGCTTTCTGGCCGAGGAGGCTGGAGAGCTAGAAGCCGCCATAAGCCTTTACCGGGACGCTGTGAAAGCGGATCCTGGAAATGTCATTGCTTCGAACAATCTTGCTATGGCGTTGGTCCGCTCGGGCATTAACCCGGAGGAAGCGCTCGCCCATAGTCGCCATGCAATGCAGGTAGAACCAAGGAACGCATCCATTTCTGCAACTTACGCTGTCGCGCTTGCGCACGCAGAGAATTCGGACGACGCACTGGCCGCATTGCGAAGGAATCTGCGTATCAGCCCTGACGATCCATGGATCCGATTTTTCCTTGGTCGTATGCTGCATGATCGTTCTGTGACAGAAGAGGCGCAAATTCACCTCGAAGCAGTAGGCATTCTCGACCCCGAGTTTGAACGGATTGACGAGGTTCAGGCTGTCCTGTCAACTTACCCGAGATAATCGAAGAATGTCACAGCCGCTCAAGCAGTATCTGCGGATCAGAGGTTCCCGCCAAATTATCATGGATGGGGGTGATCCTGACCTCGAGCGTCAACGACCTGCCCCCCGATCGTCTCTACATGACGGTGCGGGATTTCGCGAGCACAAGTTCGCTGCCGGTCACGCTCCCTCCGCCACTTGACCTGCAACCCGCTGGCCAACCAACAGTTTTCCAAAAGCGAAGCTGGCAAATTCTACTCCCGCCACAGGTCATCATTCTCGGATGACCGTGCCCCCGTCCCCTGGGCGAGATGCCAGGTGGCGGCCACGCGCCCGGGATCGGCATCCAGGCCCGACTGGCGGGAAGGTTGTCGTAGCTGTCGAAACGTGAATGCGAACGCTTTGGGGGCGCCTCAGGCCGCGGAGGGACCGCAGATCGGGAAATGACAGGTGAAGGCGTGCTGCGGGCCGTGTTCGGTAACGCCGGGGGCGCGCCGTGCGCATTCCGGGCGGGCGTATTGGCAGCGCGAATGGAATTCGCATCCTTCCGGGCGGCGGCGCGGGCTCGGCATTTCGCCCGACAGCGTGATGCGCGCCTGCGCGGCGTCCGGGTCGGGTTCGGGATTGGCCGACAGCAGCGCCTCGGTATAGGGATGGCAGGGCGCGTGAAAGATGCGCTCGGTCGGGCCGGTCTCGACGAAGCGGCCGAGATACATGATCGCCATGCGATCCGTGATATGGCGCACGACGTTGAGGTTATGAGTGATCACCAGGATCGCAATGCCGAGACGCGTCTGCATCTCGGCCAGCAGGTTCAGCACCTCGGCCTGCACCGACATGTCGAGGCCCGCGGTCGGTTCGTCCGCGATCACCAGCCGCGGGTCGAGCGCAAGCGCGCGCGCCACGCCCACGCGCCGCGCCTGCCCCCCCGACAGTTGATGCGGAAACCGCCCGGCGAAATTGGCGGGCAGGCCGACCATCTCCAGCAGCCGCTTGCATTCGGCCCGCCGGTCCGCGCGCCTGCCGTGGATCTTGAGCGGCTCGGTCACCAGCGCGCCCACTGTCAGCCGCGGCGAAAGCGATCCGACCGGGTCCTGCCACATCATCGCGATTTCGCGGCGCAAGCGGGCGTATTCCTGCGCGCTGGCGTCCGATATCTCACGTCCGTCAAAGCGGATGGACCCGGAATGCGCCCGTTTCAGCCCCATCAAGGTGCGTGCGATCGTCGACTTGCCCGAGCCGGATTCACCGACAAGGCCGAGCGTCTCGCCCGCCTTTATGCCGAACGACACGTCGGCGACCGCTTCGAACTCGGGCTCGGCGCCCTTCAGCGCGGCGCGGACGCGGCCCATCGCCGGGTAACGGACGACCAGGTTCTCGACCTCCAGCAGCGGGCTCATGCCGTGCCCTCCTTGTCCAGCAGGTGGCAGCTCGCAACATGGCGTGGGCCGCTGGCCGCGTAATGGGGCGGGTGTTCCGTCGCGCAGCGCTCCCAGGCGTGTTCGCAGCGGTTGCGAAAGATGCAGCCCGGCGGCACGCGCACGAGATCGGGCAGCGTGCCGGGGATCGTCGGCAATTGCCGCGTGGCGTCCTTGATCCGGGCCGGGTCGCATTCGAGAAGCGCCTGCGTGTAGGGATGCGCGGGGTTGTGAAACACGTCGCGCACCGTGCCGCGCTCGACCATTTCGCCGGCATACATCACCGTCACGTCGTCGCAGAGCTCGGCCACCGTGCCGAGGTGGTGGGACACGAACACGATGGCGCAGCCCATCTCCTGCTGCAATTCGCGCAGGAGCTCGATGATCTGCACCTCGAGCGTCGCGTCGAGCGCCGTCGTCGGCTCGTCCGCGATCAGGAGATCCGGTTTCGTCAGCAGCGCCATGGCGATGCAGACCCGCTGGCGCATGCCGCCCGAGAACTGGTGCGGATAGGCGGCAAGCTGTGCGGCGGCGTCAGGAATGCCGACGCGGTCCAGCATCTCGGCGGCGCGCCTGCGCTTCTCGGCCTTGCCGCCCGCGTCGCGATACTGGATGTCGAGCATCTGCCGCCCGATGGTGGCGACCGGGTTGAGCGCCGTCATCGGGTCCTGGAAGATCATGGAGACGCGCCGCCCGCGGATATCGCGCAACTCGCGCTCGCTCATCTTCGTGACGTCCTCGCCGTTCAGCAGGATCGCGCCGCCGGCCACCCGGCCGTTGCTCGGCAGCAACCCGGCGAGGCTGAAGGCCAGCGTGGACTTGCCGCAGCCCGATTCGCCCACCAGCCCCATGATGCGCCCCTTGGGCACCTCCAGTTCAACGCCGCGCAGCGCGTGCAGCGCCCCCCGAGGCGTGCCGAAGTCGATCGACAGGTTCTTCACCGACAGGAGCGAATCGGCGGCTTCGGTCATGAGTTGCGCCTCAGCTTGGGATCGAAGATGTCGCGCAGCGCCTCGCCCAGAAAGGTGAAGCCCAGCGTGACGATGATGATCGGCGCCGACCCGGCGATCACCGGCCAGGGCGAATTGCGGATGAAGTTGTAACCATCGTTCAGGATCGTGCCCCAGCTTGGCGCGGGCGGGCGCACGCCCATCCCGAGGAAACTCAGCCCCGCCTCGGTGGCGATCACCATCGGCACGTCCATGCTCGCGAGGATCAGCAGCGGGCCCAGCACGTTGGGCAGCACATGCACCCCGAGGATGCGCAGGGTGCTCGCGCCCATCGCCCGCTCGGCGAGGATGAACTCCGCCCCGCGCAGCGCCTGCGTCTGGGTGCGCACGATGCGGGCGTATATCGGGATCGAGGTGATCGCGACCACCAGGATCACCGTGTAGAGCGACGGCCCCACCAGCGCCACCACCGCAAGCCCGAAGACGATCACCGGGAACGAACGCACCGCGTCGAAGATCAGCAGCAGGATATTGTCGAGCCATCTCGGCCCGTAGCCCGCGATCAGTCCCAGCGCCAACCCGACGCTCAGCGCCGCGCCGAGCGTGGCGACCGCCACCAGCATGGCGATGCGCCCGCCTGCGATCACCCGGCTCAGCAGGTCGCGGCCCAGCTGATCGGTGCCCAGCCAATGCTCGGCGGATGGGGCGCCCATGCGCGGGCCAAGCATGATCTGGTTCGGATCATAGGGCGCAAGCCAGGGCGCGAAGATCGCGGTCGCCACCACGATCAGCACCAGCACGAGGCCGAGCATCCCCATCGGGTTCCGGCGCAACTGCCCTGCGTAGACGCGCAGCGCCGAGGGCTCCTTGTAGGACGCGGTCGTCTCGGCCATGTCAGAGCCCCTCCCGCTGGCGCGGATCGAGCCACGCAATGACGAGATCGGAGATCAGCGTCGCCAGCACGATGATCGCCGTGGTGATGAGCACCGCGCCCAGCACGATGGGATAGTTGCGTTCGTTCACCGCGCTGACGATCAGCGCGCCGATGCCGGGGCGCGCGAAGATCACCTCGACGAAAACCGCCGCCGAGAACAGATGCGCCACCCCTGCCCCGATCAGCGTGACCGCCGGCAGCACCGCGATGCGCAGCACGTAGCCGCGCGCGATGCGCCCCTCGCGCAGGCCGAAGGCGCGCGCCATGCGCACGTGGTTCTCGCCCATCACCTCGAGCATGGCGGCGCGCACGATGCGCGCGATGTAGCCCACCCAGCTGACGCCGACGGCGAAGGCGGGAAGGATCAGGTGCACGACCTGGTCGCCGAACCCCTCGCCCGCGCCGATGGCGGGCAGCCAGCCCAGCCAGACCGCGAAGATCAGCGTGCCGTAAAGCGCCATCACGAAGGACGGGATCGAAATGGTGCCGACCGACAGGATGCCGGTGATGCGGTCGATCCACGTGTTGCGCCGAAGCGCCGAATAGGCGCCCAGCGGAATGCCGATCAGCGCCGCCCAGGCGATCGACGCCGAGATCAGCGCCAGCGTGAAGGGCAGCGCCTCCATCACGATGGTGGTGACGCTGCGTCCGGTGAACACGTCCACCCCCATGTCCCCGCGCAGCAGGTTGCCGAAGAAGGTGGCCATCTGGATCAGGAACGGCTGATCGAGCCCCATCTCCACGCGGGTCTTCTCGATCAGTTCGGGCGTCGCGCGCGGCCCGAGGATCATCACCGCCGGATCCCCCGGCACGAGATGCAGCATGATGTTGAGCAGGCAGACCGCGACGGCGATGATCAACACCGACAGGAGCAGTCTCTGGATCGCGTAAAGCGCCATGACGTCGCGGTCTCCCTTTTCCGTCGCCCGATCAGGCCGGCTTGAACCCGACGTAGAGCGGGCGCGCGTCCGGGCGCAGGGCCGGCTCCACGCTGTCGCGATACATCACCGGGCTCGCCTCGTGGGTGAGAAAGCGGTAGGCGCCCGATTCTTCCATCAGGTCCTGCATCTTGCGATACATCGCCGCGCGCTTGTCCTTGTCGGCCTCGCTCAGCGCCTCGTCGTTGAGCTTGTCGAACTCGGGGTTCGAGAACCGCTCCCAGTTCCAGATGCCCACCTGGTCCGAGGTGAACCAGGTTGTCGCGTAGAACGGATCAGGCATCATCGAGAACCGGTTGACGACGAGCTGCATGTTCTTCCAGCGGTCGCCCTCGCTCTCCATGCCCAGCGTCCAGAACGATCCCGAATCCTGCACGTTCACCTGCACCTGGATGCCGATCTGGCCAAGCTGCGCCTGGATGACCTCGGCAATGGTCTTCCACGTGGTGGCGTTCAGCGTGTCGATGGTGATCGGCTGCGCGGGCGGACCGCCCGCCTTCTCGAGATATTCGCGCGCCTTGTCGAGATCGCCCTCGGGCGGGATCAGCGCTTTTTCGCGATGGCCGGTCAGGCCCGGCGCGATCAACCCGGTCGAGGGCTTGGCCTCTCCGAAATAGGCGGCGTCCATGATCTGCGGCACATTGATCGCCCACTGGATCGCCTTGCGCAGATCCTCGTTGCCCGTCACCTCGTTATCGATGTTCATGCCGACCCACACGTAATAGAGGGACGGGAATTCCTTGATCGTCGTGTCCGCAGGCGGATTGGCCTTGTAGTTGGACAGCGACGACAGGCTGATCCCGGTGTAGTCGAGATCGCCCGCCTCGTAGGCGCGTTCGGCGACCTTTTCATCGTCCATCGGGATGATGCGGATCTCGTCGTAGCCGGGTTTCAGTTCGCCCGAATAGTCGGGGTTGCGGGTGAGCTTGACGTATTGGTTGGGTTTCCACTCGTCCAGGATGTAGGGCCCCGAGAAGGCCGGCGGCTTCATCCCGAAATCGCCGCCGTCGCCGGTGGCCTCCATCACCGCCTTCTTGGACACGATATGACCGACGCCATAGGGGATGGTGATGGTCCAGAGCGGCTGGAACGGTTTTTCCAGCACGATGGTCCCGGCATACTTGTCGTCGGGGTCGAGCTGAACCTCCTTCAGCGGCCCCCAGTCGCCCTTGACCGGGCTGTCATGCTCGAGCACCCGCTCGAACGAGAATTTCACGTCCTCGGCCGTCATTTCGCCGTAACCGCCGGAGAACATGATGCCCGGCTTCAGCCGAAAGCGGATATGGGTGTCGTCCACCTGCTCCAACTCTTCGGCGGCCTCGTTCTCGATCTCCCACTCGCGGCCCGGAACGTAGCGCGCCAGCTTGTGATAGATGCAGTTCATCACGTCGACATTGTAGCCGTTCTGGTAGAAACCGGGGTCGAGCTTGTCGATATCCGCGTAGGAAAAGGCGTTCAGCATGGCGCCCTCGGCGGCCCATATCGCCTGTCCCAGCGGCATGGTCCCGGCGGCCAGCCCCGTGGCGACGGCCCCCTGCAGGAAGCCGCGGCGGCCCAGAGTGATGGTGTGGATTTTCTTCGTCATTTGGATTTTCCTCCTTGTCTTGTTATAGCGGCGCGGCTCTTCCGCGCCTTCTGTCATTTCGCGTTCATCATACCAGATCGCGCGGAATCGTTTCGCTCCAATCCTGTTCATGGGCCAATTCGTCGCCGTCCCAGGCGCGAAGGCGGGCGCGGATCTTCCAGTCCGTCGCGGTGCTGGTGACCTCCGTCTCGGTCAGCGTGCGCACCCGCCAGTCGCCGCGCGCCATGTCCTGGTTCCACTCCATGCGCGCTGTGGGCGCATGATCGTCCGGGCCGTCCAGCGCGTAGGTCTCGGTGCATTTTGCGGTGACGTTCAGGTCGTTGTCGATGATGCGGATCGCGCCGTCGTCGTCGGTAACGGTGACGCGGACGCCGCCCTGCCCGTCCCGCTCGATCAGCCATTCATAGCCGCCCTTCTCCAGCGTCTCGACGCGCAGCGGCGGCGCCGCCTTCGGCGCGCCCAGATCGCGCAGCGCGCCGTCCGGCCCGCTCCGTTCGGGCAGGCTCAGCACGCAGTCGGTCAGGTCGAGCGTCAGCGCCGCCGCCTCGGGCGCGGGCCAGACCATCGGGAAATAGGTGTTGGACAGCGACAGGCGCAGGCGATGTCCCTTGCGGAATGTCTGGGCCACATGCTTAATCGGCACCCGTGCGCGATGGGTTTCACCGGGCTTCAGCGGCGCGGGCGTCTCGTGGCTGTCGCGATGGGTGAGGTTCAGCACGCCAAAGCTCACCCGCGTCGCCGCGCCGTCGGGCGCCACGTCGACCAGCCGCGCGGCGATCAGCGCCACCGGCCGATCACAGGTGAACGCGATATCAAGCGTCGCGTCTCCCGCGATCTCCAAATCCGACTCCAGCGGCGCGGTCTGGAACGTCACGCTGTCCGCGTCGTCCGGCCCCTGCTCGCCCGGCTGGTCGCCGGGGTTGGCGTAAGAGCACCACTTGCCCGCCTGCAGGCCCACGGTCGCGGGCGTCGCGATCTCGGCCTCGCCGCGCCCGGACCCGCCACGAACCAGCGCGCCGTCCCCGATCATGCCCCAGGCGACGCGTTCCACGTTGGGCGAGGGCCAGGACGGCTCCGCCACCCAGCGGCCGTCGCGCGTCTCGTAGGCGCCCTTCGGTTCGGCGTGGTCCTGCATGAAGAGGCGCAGTTGCGGCTCATCCATGATTCCGGTCTCGATCCCCTTCAGCCACTGATCCCACCAGCGCAGTTCCTCGGTCAGCCAGTCGATCGCCGGACCCGGCGCGCCGATATGCGGGTATTTATGCGCCCAGGGGCCGACCAGCCCCTTGCGCGGGCAGGTGAGGTTCTCCATCAGGCGAAACACCGTGCGCGGATAGCCGTCGGCCCAGCCTGACGCCGCATAGACCGGAACCTTGACGGCCGAATAATCCTCGCAGATGGAGCCGTGCTTCCAGAATTCGTCGCGCCTCTGGTGCATGAGCCAGTTTTTCAGCCAGAGCCCGCTGCCCTCCAGCCGCTCCTGCCACATCGCGCGCCAGTCGTCCCCGACATGGCGCGGATCGGGCGGCAGCGTGTTGAGCGAGAACATCGTCGCCGCCCAACTCAGCTGCTCGCACAGCATGGCGCCGCCCATGTAGTGGATGTCATCGGCGTAGCGATCATCGGTCGAACACAGGCTGACCACCGCCTTCAGCGCCGGCGGCTGAAGCGCGGCGATCTGCAAGCCGTTGAACCCGCCCCAGGAAATCCCGACCATGCCGATGCCGCCGTCGCACCAGTCCTGCGCGGCCAGCCAGGCGATCACGTCGCAGCCGTCCTGCAATTCCTGCGCGGTGTATTCGTCCGTCATCACCCCCTCTGATTCGCCGCAGCCGCGGATATCGACCCGCACATAGGCGTAGCCATGCCCGGCGATATAGGGCGCGCGCGCCGCGTCGCGGGGCAGCGTGTGGTCGTTCTTGCGATAGGGCAGATATTCGAGAATCGCCGGCACGGGCTGCGATGCCGCGTCCTCGGGCATCCAGATGCGGGCGGCCAGAACCGTGCCGTCGGGCATCCTGATCCCGCCATGTTCGATCTCGCGGACGGATCGGGGGTACTCGGTGACGATTTTCATATTTCGCGCCATCTCGGTCATGAAAGGTTCCCCTGATTAAACCGCGCGGATTCGCATCCTGCAATTTCGCAGACAGGTAACACTTGACACTGTTTGTGCGTCAGTATGCGATAGGCGGCATGACTGACGATCCCTTTCCCGCCAACCTCGCCTGCGCATGCAGCCAGCTGCCCTCGATCGCCGAGGTGTGCCGGCGCATCGGCATCAACCGCCAGCAATTCAACAAGTATCTCGCGGGATCGGTGCGCCCTTCGCGCCATAACATGCGCCGAATCTGCGATTTCTTCGGCGTGACCGAATCCGAACTGCTGATCGATCCCGCGCGCTTTGCCGACCTCGTCTCGCTGCGCAAGACCGCGCCGGCGACGCCGGCCCTGCGCGGCCACCTGGCGGCGGTCGAACGGCTGCATGGCCTCTCGGGCGAAATGACGCGCTATACCGGCTGGTATTTTCGCTATTTCTACACGTTCGGCTATCCCGGCCTGATCACCCGTTCGCTCGCCGTGATCGCCGAGAAGGACGGCAGGCACCTCTGGAAGAACATCGAAACCGGCGCGGTTCCCGACCTCGGCCGCGAGAAATTCGTCGGCAAGTACGAAGGCATGGCCTTTCACCTCGGCCACCGGGTTCATATCGTCGAGTATGACGCGCTCAACGCCTCGTCGATCACGCAGCTCATGCTCTACCCGTCCTACACCCAGCACCCCGACCACCTGCGCGGCGTGCAGACCGGCGGTTCGATGCGGCGGGGCCGCAAGCCGGCGGCCTCGGCGGTGATGCTCGAATATCTCGGCGCGCGTATCGACCTGCGCCGCGCGCTGGCGCGCTGCGGAATGTTCGAACCCGACGATATCGACGACTGGATCAAGACCCTGATCGCCAACCGGATCGACCCCGGCGCCTGGGTCTTCGAGATCGAGGAAATCTGAGCCGCGCGCGCCCTCAGCCCGCCGCCACGTCCCGCGCCGCCAGCGCCCGGTCGCGCAACCGCGCCGCGCCCGCCATCGCCAGCGCCGCGGCGAACAGGCATCCCGCGCCCAGCAGGAACACCGGCTGGTAGCCGCCCCAGTGCTGGCTGAGCCTCGAGGCGGAAAACCCCCCGAAAGCCTGCGCGCTGGCGAATCCCGTGGTGGCCAGCGCCCAGTAGCGGATATAGGATTGCGGCCCGATGGTGCGCTGGATGAAGGCCGACACCAGCATCCCCACCCCCGGCGCCCCGAAGCCCACGATCAGCGTCGCGCCCCAGAACACCGCGGGCAGGTTCGAGACCGCGACGCCGGCGATGGCGACGCCCTGCGCGACGCAAATCCACACCAGCCCGCCGCGCAGGAAGCGCAGCGGAACCAGCGGCGCAAGGAACGCCCCGATCCCGAACCCGGTCCAGATCAATGCTCCCATGCGCGGCGCCAGCCCCACCTCGCGGGTGACGTAATCCACCACGTATAGCGAATGCGCCGTCATCCCGAACGCGTTGAGCGCATACCCCGCGATCGCCAGCAACAGCGCATGGTGCAGCCGCGCCTCGGCCCGAGGAAAGGCGTCGACCCCGCGCAGTTTCGGCGCCCGGCGCATCCGCCGACCCGCAAACAGGTTCACCGCCAGCGCCGCGGCGCACAGCGCCGTGAGCCCCAGGCTCGACGCCGCCGCCGAGGCGTCCGGCAGAAACACCATCATGATCGAGCCAAGCAGCGCCCCCGCGCCGACGCCGGTGAAGACCAACCCGCCAAGACCCTGCCGGCCCATCGCCCCGAGCCGTGCGTTCACCGCTGCGAGGCCCGCGATCATCAGCACCGCCCCCGCCACCCCGGACATGGTGCGCCAGAAGGCGGCGTGGACGAAATGGATCGGAAAGCTGCAAAACAGCAGGCTGAGCAGCACCAGCAGCCCCATCGCGCCGGAAAGCCCCCCGGGCGAGAAGCGCCGCGCGAAACGCTGCGCGAGGAACCCGCCCAGCAGATACCCCGCCAGTCCCCAGGCGCCCAGCAGTTGCGCCTGGTAATCGGAATACCAGCCGTCCCGGATCAGCAGCGGGATGATCGGCGAATAGGCGAACCGGGCCAGCCCGATGCCGACGAAGATCCCCGAAATTCCGTAGGTCAGGACCAGCGCGGGCGGGGTGTTGCAGTAATAGTCGCGCGCGTCGCTCAGATCCCGCATCTCGTTCACCATTCCGGAGGGAGCGCACAGCCGCGACTCGGCCCCTGACCGCCAATCACCGCGAAACCCTATCGGCGCGCCGAGGGCTTGACCAGACGCGGCGGCAGGTTGCGCCCCTGCCCCGGTCATAGGAAGGTGTTATGCCCGTGATCGGCGCCGGCGGACTGTCGCCGCCGGACGGGACGCGCTAAGAGCGGCGCAAACGGAGGAGCCAAATGCCGACCATCGACATGCACCGGGACATCCGCGACGCCGTCGCCAAGCTCTGCGAGAAGTTTCCCGGCGAATACTGGCGCAAGCTGGACGAAAAACGCGCCTACCCGGCGGAATTCGTCAACGAACTGACCGGCCAGGGCTATCTCTCGGCGCTCATCCCCGAGGAATACGGCGGCATCGGGCTCGGCCTTTCGGCGGGCACGGCGATCCTCGAGGAAATCCACCGCGCGGGCTGCAACGCGGGCGCGTGCCATGCGCAGATGTATACGATGGGCACGCTGCTGCGCCACGGCAACGACGCGCAGAAGCAGCAATACCTGCCCGGCATCGCCGACGGGTCGCTCCGGCTTCAGGCGTTCGGCGTGACCGAACCGGGCAGCGGCACCAACACCCCCGCGATCAAGACCTTCGCGCGACGCGACGGCGACCGTTACATCGTCAACGGCCAGAAGATCTGGACCAGCCGCGCGGAATATTCGGACCTGATGATACTGCTGGCGCGCACCACGCCCATCGGCGAGGTCAAGAAGAAGACCGACGGGCTCTCGGTCTTCATCCTCGATATGAACGCGGCGGAAAAGGCGGGGCTGCGCATTTCGCCCATCCGCACGATGATGAACCATTCCTCCTGCGAGGTGTTCTTCGACGACGTGGCAATCCCCGCCGAAAACCTCATCGGCGAAGAAGGCCGCGGCTTTCGCTACATCATGTCCGGCATGAACGCCGAACGCATCCTGATCGCGTCCGAGTGCATCGGCGACGCCAAGTGGTTCATCGACAAGGCGTCGTCCTATGCCGGTGAGCGCGAGGTTTTCGGCCGCCCCATCGGGCAGAACCAGGGCGTCGCCTTCCCGATCGCGCAGGCCTACGCGCGGATGCGCGCGGCCGAGCTGATGGTGCACGAGGCGGTCGGTCTCTACGAGGCGGGCGAAACCCCGGGGGCCGAGGCCAACATGGCCAAGATGCTCGCCGCCGAGGCCAGCTGGGAGGCGGCGGAAGCGGCAGTTCAGACTTTCGGCGGCTTCGGCTTCGCCGAGGAATACGATATCGAGCGCAAATTCCGCGAAACCCGGCTTTACCAGGTGGCGCCGATCTCGACCAACCTCGTGCTCAGCTATATCGCGGAACACGTGTTGGGAATGCCGCGCAGCTATTGATCGCGCGCAACGCGCCTAAGGCTTGAGGATCAAGTCCGGGTCGCAAGCTGCGGGCATGAAACGTTTCTATCCGAACTCCGCCCGGAGCGTCGCGGGACCGCTGCCGCCATAGCCCGCGATCGAGCACATGATGAGATCGGGCCGCTCTTCTCGCAGCGGCCCGGCGCCGAATCCCAGCCGGTCGATCACGCCGGGGCCGAGATTTTGGATGAAGATGTCGGCACGTGCGATCATCGCGCGCGGCACCGCCTTGTCCGCGTCCGATTTCAGATCGAGCGCAATGGATTCCTTGCCGAGGCGAGGCACTGAGCGCCCCATTATGTCTAGACATAATCCCGCCCTATACCCCCTAGCGCAAAACCGCGCACTGGTCCGCGCCCGCGCGGCGCGCTAGCTTCCTCACCGATCTGATTGAAGGAGCGCCGCCATGCAAGACCAACCCGCCCCGGAGGTGAGCGACGAGATCCGCGCGACGTGCGAATCCTACGTCGGGCGCAGCCGCGAGACCCGCGACACGCTCGCCCCCGAACCGGCGGAGAAGCTGGCGGCGCTGCTGGGCGCGCGGGTCGAAGAGCGGCTCCCGCCGACCTGGCACTGGGCCTATTTCAACCCCGGAATCCCGCTGACGGACCAGGGCCACGACCTGCACGAACGCACAGGGATATTCCTGCCGCCCGCGCCGTTCGACCGCCGGATGTGGGCGGCGGGCGACGTGACGGTGCTGGAGCCGCTCGCGCTTGGCGCGCCCGCGGTGCGGCGCTCGACCATCGCGGACGTGGCCTTCAAGCAGGGCAAGTCCGGCGCGATGTGCTTCGTCACCGTGCGCCACGAGATCGAGCAGGACGGCGCGGCCCGCATCCGCGAGGACCAGACCATCGTTTACCGCGACCGCGGCGCGCCGACGCCCGCGCTGCGCGCGCCGGGCGACCCTGTGCCCGAGGGCTACGCCACCTACCCGGAGGGCAAGCTCTTCTTCTATTCGGCGGTGACGCATAACGGCCACCGCATCCACTGGGACCGCGATTTCTGCCGCCGCGTCGAGGGTTATCCCGACCTCGTGGTGCATGGCCCCTTGATGGCGACCGAGCTTTGCGATGCGCTGCGCGGCGAAGACATCCGGCCGCTGCGCTTCCGCTACCGCGCGGAGGCGCCGGTGTTCCTGACCACGCCGGTGCGGATCGTCACCGACGCGCCGGGCGAGCCGCGCGAGGGCGTGATCCGGCGCTCGGACGGGGTGGCGTCGATGCGCGGAACGCTCATGCAGCCCTGAAGGCCGCCCCGCCCCATCAGCGACCGGCTTTGCATCAGGCATGGCAACGGCGCTATGAGGGCGCACCGAAACCTGTGACAACGACAAAGGCGCCCTCCGCATGTCCCCACGCTCAGACGCAACCAAGCTGCCCCTCTTTCCCACCAACATGGGCGTCCGGCTGACGCAGGCGCAGCCCGACCGGGTGACCGGGACGCTGGAAGTGACCGAGGCGCTCGCCAACCGGAACGACGTGTTGCACGGCGGCGCGGTCATGACCTTCGCCGACACGCTCGCCGGGACGGCGGCGACGCTGAACCTCGGGGACGGGCAGCGCACCACCACGATCGAGAGCAAGACCAACTTCCTGCGCGCGATCCGCATCGGTGAGGAAATCACCGGCGCCAGCGTGCCGGTGCATGTCGGGCGCAAGACGGCGGTGTTCCAGACGACCATCACCCGCGCGGATGGCAAGGTCGCCGCGATCGTGACGCAGACGCAGATGACCCTTTCCTGGGAGCCGCCCGGACAGGCGTGACCCGCCGCCCGCGCGGCGTGTTTCAGGAATCGCCCGCCACCGGGGCGGGCTGCACGCCCGCGGCGTCGCAGAATGTGCGGATCAGGCGCGAGGCGCGGCGTTCCTTCAGGTAGGCGAGGAAATACTGGGTGCGGATCTCGGCGTCGTGGATGGGGATCGCGCGCAGGTTCGGGTGCGGGACGAATTCGAAATCCGCGACGAAGCCGATCCCGAGCCCCTGCTCCACCGCTTTCCAGATGCCCTCGCGGCTGCCGATGTCGAGCACCACGTCAATGCCGACATCGTGACGCTCGAGCGCGGTCTCCATCGCCGTGCGGGTGGTCGAGCCGACCTCGCGCTGCACCACCTTTTCGCCCGCAAGCTCGCGCACCGAGATGCTGTCGCGCGAAAAGAACGGGTGCTGAGCGTTGACGAAAACCACGACGTCATGGGTGCTGTAGGGCACGGTTTCGACGCGGGGATCGGCGTTGACCTCGGCGATCAGGCCGACATCGGCCTCGTATTCGACCAGCCGCTCAAAGCTGCGGCGCGAATTGCCGAACTGCACGCTGATGTCGATGCGCGGGTGGCGCGTCTTGAGCGCGACGATGATGTCGGTGGCGTGGAACGGCCCGACCGCGGCGATGCGCAGGGAGCCGGAGTGCAAACCCTTGAAGGAATTGAGAAGATCTTCGGCCTCGACCTCGTTCTGGTGCAGCCGCATCGTGGTGCGGTAGAGTTCGGTCCCCGCGGGCGTGAGCCGCACCTCGCGCCCGATCCGGCTGAAAAGCTCGACCTCGTAGCGTTGTTCGAGCGCCTTCACCTGCGTCGAAAGCGTTGGCTGACTGATGTTCAGCGCGCGCGCGGCGGCGGAGAAACCGCCGTGTTTCGCAACCGCGTGAAAGGATCTGAGCGCCGTCGAGTTCATACCCGCAATCTATACAGCGAATAGAAATAATCAATTTGTTATATGGGCCGCCCCCGCACATTCTGATTTCAGCGAGCTGCGTGAGGACGTTTGGATGTGGACATACAGGAACCCGGTCGAGATTCGCTTTGGCGACGGCGGGTTTGACGCGCTGCCCTCGCTGATCGGGGACCGCAGTTATGCATTGGTGACCTACCCCGACGCGCCGTTCCCCGCGCTGGCCGAGAAACTGGCGGCGAAGGCGGGCGCGCCGGTTCTGGTCGTCGATGACATCGCGCCCAATCCCGACTGCGCGCCCCTGGCCGAGCAATCGGCGCGCTTTGCCGCCCTGCCCGCCCCGCCCGACGTGATCGTGGCGCTGGGGGGCGGTTCGGTGATCGATTCTGCCAAGGTCTTCGCCGCCGCTGGGGGCGATTTCGCCACCGTGAAACGCTATCTCGAAACCTTCGAAGGAGCCGGGGCGCTGTCGGCGATCCCGCTGATCGCGGTCCCGACCACGGCCGGAACGGGCAGCGAGGTCACGAGCTGGGCCACCGTCTGGGACGACAGCGCGGGGCGCAAGTATTCGCTGGCGCGCCCGAATCTCTATCCCGAAACCGCGCTGGTCGATCCCGCGCTGATGCTGGGCAAACCCTACGGGCTGACGCTGGCCACCGGGCTCGACGCGCTGTCGCATGCGCTTGAAAGCATCTGGAACGTCAACGCCAACCCGGTCTCAGCGCGTCACGCGGTCGCGGCGGCGCGCGCGCTGCTGGCGGACCTGCCCGCCTTGCTGGGCGACCTCGGCGACCTGGAGCTGCGCACGCGGGTCGCGGAGGCGTCGCTCAACGCGGGGCTGGCGTTCTCCAACACCAAGACGGCGATCGCGCATAACCTGTCCTACCCGATCACGCTGGGCTGGGGGGTGCAGCACGGCATCGCCTGTTCGTTCACCCTGCCGATCGTGCTGCGCTCGGTCATCGGGATCGGCGGGTTCCGGGAGGAGGCGTTGCGCCGCATCTTCGGCGAGGATCTGGACGCGGGCGCGGACCGGCTCTCTGCGTTTCTCGCGCAGCTCGGCGTCGGCGGGCGGTTCTCGGATCACGGGGTTCCGGACGAGTCCTGCGCCGCGATCATCGACGAGGCCTTTGCCGGGGAGCGGGGGCGCAACTTCGTCGGCAGCAAGGAAAAATTCATCGCCGCAGGCAGACGTCAGGGCAGTTTGAAGATGACGGCGTGATGCAATCGATGCCGCGCGCATCCATAAAGAGGCCGCAGCCAAGCCGGCCCGCAACCTCAAAACATGGGAGAGAGAAATGACCAGACCAACCAAGTTCAAGACCGCCGCCGGGGCGCTGTGCCTCGGGCTGATGGCGATGGGCGCGAGCGCCTCGGCCGACGAATGCCGCGACCCCGAGGTCCTGCGGTTCTCGATGATCCCGACCGAGGAGACCACCCAGGAGCTGTCGCTCTACCAGCCGCTGGTCAACCAGATCAAGAAGGCCACCGACAAGAACGTGGAGTTCTTCCTGCCCACCTCCTACGCCTCGGTGGTCGAGGCGATGCTGGGCGGGTTCGTCGATCTCGGGATGCACGGCCCCTATTCCTACGTGATCGCGCAGGAGAAGGACCCCGAACTGGAGGTGATCGTCACCTACGCCAAGCACAAGGGCCATTTCCAGGAGGAAGGGCCGGGCTACAAGGCGATCCTCGTGGCGCGTTCGGATTCGGGATATGAGTCCGTGGACGACCTCGAGGGCACGGTGATCGGGCTGACCGACCCGGCCAGCACCTCGGGCAACCTGCTGCCGCGGGTGGCCTTCACCAAGGTGATCGGCAAGGATCTCGAGGATTTCTTCAGCCGCGTGGTCTATACCGGCGGGCATGACCTGAGCGCGGTCGCCGTGCTCGAGGGGCAGGTCGACGCGGCCTTCGTCGCGACGCACCGGATCGACAACGTGATCGACCGCGACCTTGCGACGATGGATGACTACACGGTTCTGTGGACCTCGCCGGTGATCCCGCAGGATCCTTTCGTGGTCGATGGGCGGCTCTGCGATGAGCTGGTGGACAAGATCCGCGATGCGTTCCTGACGCTGGGGGACACCGAGGAGGGGCGCACGTATCTGGAGAACGTCAACGCCAGCAAGTTCGTGCGGATGGAGGATTCCGATTACGACATCATCCGCGACCTGAAGGCCGCGAAGGAAGCCAAGTAAGCCAACGGCCGCCTCGTCCCCGCGATCGCGGGGACGAGCGCGAGGGGAGAGAGACCGCTTATGTCCGTGTTGTCCGTCAAAGACCTGCGCGTGCGCTACTCGGCCAATGGGCCCGAGATCCTGAAGGGGATCAGCTTTGAGCTGCAAAGCGATGATTTCCTTGCCATGATCGGCCCGAGCGGCGCGGGCAAATCGACGCTGATCCGCTGCATCAACCGGTTGGTGGAACCCACGGGCGGCGAGATCGTCCTGCTGGGCGAGGACGTGCGCGCGCTGCGCCCGAGCGAGCTGCGCCGGCTGCGGCGCAACGTCGGGATGATCTTTCAGGAATTCAATCTCATCAACCGCATGTCGGTGATGGATAACGTTCTTTCGGGGCGGTTGGGCTATACCGGCAACCTGCGCAGCCTGTTCCGCCATTTCCCGAAGAAGGACATCGAGAAGGCGCTATACTATCTCGACCGCGTGGGCCTGACGGATCACGTCGACAAGCGCGCGGACGCGCTATCGGGCGGGCAGCGTCAGCGGGTCGGGATCGCCCGCGCGCTGATGCAGACGCCCAAGCTCTTGCTGCTGGACGAACCCACATCGGCGCTCGACCCCAAGATCAGCCGCGAGGTGATGGCACTCATCATGGGCATCGCCAAGGAACTGGGCGTTCCGGCGCTGTGCAACATCCACGACGTGCAGCTCGCCAAGGAATTCTGCAACCGGATCGTTGGCTTGCAGGACGGGGTGAAGAAGTTCGACGGCGAAACCGCCACCCTGCGCGATCGCGACCTCGAGGAAATCTACGCGATGGAGGTGCTCTGAGCCATGAGTGCGACCGACACCCATATCGCCGGGCTGGGCGCGCAGACCACCCTGCGCCGGAAGCGGCAGATGAAGCAGGCGCTGATCTGGACCGGCGTGCTCGTCTTCGCGGCGTGGTGCGCGCATGGCACGATCATCGCCGATACCGACTGGTCGCGCGTCGGCGGACGCAGCGGCGTTCTGGCCTCGATCGGGCGTTACATGCAGCTCGACCTCGGATTGCTGCCCGAACTGGTCAGGCCGACGATAGAGACCTTCATGATGGCCAGCGTCGGCACCGTGCTGGGCTGTTTCTTTTCGCTGCCGGTGGCGTGGCTGGGCGCGGCGAACGTCACCCCGAGCAAGACGATCCTCTATCCAGTGGGGCGCTTCCTCATGGTCCTGAGCCGGTCGGTCCACGAGATCGTCTGGGCGCTCATCTTCGTGAGCGCGGTGGGCCTTGGCGCCCTGCCCGGCATCCTCGCCATCGCCATGCGCTCGGTCGGGTTCATCTCCAAGATCACCGCCGAGGCGATCGAGAACATCGACGCCAAGCCGGTGGAGGCGATCCGCGCCACCGGGGGCAACCAGTTCCAGGTGATGTATTACGGCATCCTGCCGCAGATCTACCCGGTGGTGCTGGCCACGATAATCTTTGAATGGGACATCAACATCCGCCGCTCCGCGGTCATGGGCCTTGTCGGCGCCGGGGGCCTCGGGCTGTTGTTCTTCCGCCAGATGAACAGCTTCAACTATGGCGGGGTGAGCATGGTTATCCTCGCCATCCTGATGCTGATCATCCTGGGCGAGATCATCTCGCATTACCTGCGCAAAGCCGTGATCTGAGGGGATGGCCATGACCGAACACGCCGGCCGCATCCAGCGAAGCCAAGCGCCCAAGACCTGGTCGCGCTACCGCTTTCCCGAATCGCTCTGGCGCTTTGGCGCTGTGCTGGCGATCATCGTGTTCCTCGGCTACTCGATGGCGTTCATGAACGTCGATATCGGGCTGCTGTTCGGCGCGCTCGGCGGGCTTCTCGGGGTGATCGGCACCCGCTTCTATCCGCCCGACATCGCCTATGTGCTGGACGCGGGCTACCTCGCCTCGATCCTCGACACGCTGCAGATGTCGTTCCTTGGCGGCATGGCGGGCGTGGCGCTGGCGATCCCGCTGGCGTGGTTCTCGGCCTGGAACGTCTCGCCGCATCGGCGCGTCCTGTTCCCGCTGGGCCGGCTCGGAGTCATTTCCGCGCGCGCCATCCACGAAACGATCTGGACGATCCTTTTCGTGTCGGTGCTGGGCTTTGGCATGCTGGCGGGGGTGAGCGCGCTCACCATGTTCTGCATCGGTTTCGCTGGCAAGCTCTTCTCGGACGAGATCGAGGCGGTGGACATGGGCCCGGTCGAGGCGATGCGCGCGACCGGCGCCAACTCATTGCAGGTGTTCCTGTTCGCCGTGGTGCCGCAGGTGCGCGTCGCCTTTACCGGAATCGCGATCTACACCTGGGACGTGGCGTTCCGCGCGGCGACGGTGGTGGGCTTCTTCGGCGGCGGCGGCATGGGCTGGTATCTCAAGCGCAACGTGCAGCAGCTCGAGAATCTGCGCGTGGGCGCGATCATCCTGTCGATCATCGCGATGGTGCTGGTGGCCGAGTTCATCTCGGGCTGGCTGCGCGCGGCGGTGAACCGGGCCAAGTGATCCGGCTCAGTAGGACGGCGGCGAGATCGACCAGATGATCACCGCCTCCTCGTCGCCCTCGTTGGCGTAGCGGTGCGGCAGGGTGCTCTCGAACGCGAAGCTGTCGCCGGTCTCAAGCTCGATCCGCCGCCCCTCGAGCCAGAGCGTCAGCCGCCCGGCGACGACGAATCCCGCCTCCTCGCCCTTGTGTTCATAGGCTTCCTTGCCGCTTTGCGATCCGGGCGGGAAGGTGCAGCGCAGCAGTTCGATCCCGCGCGCGAGGTTGGGCGAAAGCAGTTCGTCCGTGATGCCGTTGGCGAAGCGGATCATCCGGTGATTGCCCTTGCGCACGATATATTCGTTCAGCACGTCGTTGGGGTCCGAAACGGGACGGAAGAACCACGAGATATTGACGCCGAGCGCCCGGCTGATCGTGTGCAGCGCCTTGACCGAGGGCGAGGAAATGCCGCGCTCCACCTGGCTGAGATAGCCCTGCGACAACCCCGTGGCGCGCGACAACTGCGCCAGCGTGACATCGCTTGCCTTGCGCAGATCCTTGATTTCCTTGCCTACCGACGCGCCCGCGTCGAGCACCTTGCCAAGATCGGTGATCGGATCGTCCTCGACCGGCCCCCGCAGATGAGCTGAGCGCGATAGCCGGGCGATGTCATCCATGTGTCGTCTCCGTCTGGTCAATATACTAGTTAGCGCGCGCCCTGCGCCGGGTAAAGTATGGCGCAAAAATTCGCTCGAGTGAATTTTTATTTGACAAAATTCATTTAAGCCAAGAATGTCGTCCCCAAGTGAGGGGGAGTTTCTAGATGTCGGAACAGGCCGAGGTCGTCATCGTCGGCGGGGGCGTCGCGGGCTGCGCGATCGCCTATCACCTGGCGAAGATCGGGATCACCGATGTCGTGCTCTGCGAACGCAAGCAACTGACCTGCGGCACCACGTGGCATGCCGCCGGGCTCGTCACGCAGTTGCGCGCCACGCGCAACATGACCGAGCTCGCCAAGTACACCGGAGAACTGTTCACCTCGCTCGAGGCGGAGACCGGGCAGGCCACCGGGTTTCGCCAGAACGGATCGCTGCGGCTGGCCAAGACCGAGGCGCGGTTCGAGGAACTGAAGCGCGGTGCGTCGATGGCCCGCAATTTCGGGCTGGAGAGCCACGTCATCACGCCCGGCGAGACCGCCGAACGCTGGCCGGGGGTCGAAACTTCGGACCTTGCCGGGGCGATCTGGATGCCCCGGGACGGACAAGTCAACCCCGCAGACGTCACGCATGCCATGGCCAAGGGGGCGCGGCAGAAGGGCGTGCGGATCCTCGAGAACACCAAGGTCGAGCGGATCCTGACCGAAAACGGCAGCGTCATCGGCGTACGCCTTGCCGATGGCGATATCCGCGCGAAGAAGGTGGTGATCGCCGGCGGCATGTGGTCGCGCGACCTTGCCGCCGAGATCGGCGTCTCCCTGCCGCTGCACGCGGCGGAGCATTTCTATATCGTGACCGAGCCGATCGCAGGGCTGCGCCGCGACCTGCCCGTGCTGTTCTGCGCGGATGAATGTTCCTACTACAAGGAGGACGCGGGCAAGCTGCTGCTGGGCTGTTTCGAGCCCGAGGCGAAACCCTGGGGCATGAATGGCATCTCCGAGGATTTCTGCTTTGACAGCCTGCCCGAGGATTTCGATCATTTCGAACCGATCCTCGACCAGGCGGTGAAACGCGTCCCCGCGCTGGCGGATGCCGGCATTCAGCTGTTCTTCAACGGCCCCGAGAGCTTTACCCCCGACGATCGTTACCTCCTGGGCGAAACGCCCGAGGTCAAGGGCCTGTTCTGCGCCTGCGGCTTCAACTCGGTCGGCATCCTGTCCTCGGGCGGGGTGGGCAAGGCGCTGGCGGACTGGATCCACGATGGCCACCCGCCGGGCGAGTTGGCGGATGTGGACATACGCCGGATGCAGCCCTTCCAGTCGAACAAAAGCTACCTGTTCGACCGCACCAGGGAAACGCTTGGCCTGCTGTTCGACATGCACTGGCCGAACCGGCAATACGCCACCGCGCGGGGCGTTCGGCGCAGCCCGTTTCATGACCGGTTGCTGGGTCTCGGCGCGTCAATGACCGAATCCGCCGGATGGGAGCGGCCCGGCTTCTTCGCCGGCGAGGGGCGCAGCACCGAGATCGGATATTCCTACGGGCATCAGAGTTGGTTCGCGGACACGCGCGCGGAGTGCCTCAACACGGCCGCGAACGTCACGCTGTTCGACCAGAGCTGTTTCGCGAAGTTCCGGCTTGACGGGCGGGATGCGCTTGGCGTGCTCAATCATGTCTCGGCGGCCGAATGCGACGTGCCGGTGGGCAAGGTGGTCTATACCCAGTGGCTCAACGACCGGGGCGGGATCGAGGCGGACGTGACCGTCACGCGGCTCTCCGAGACCTCCTTCATGATCGTGACCGTGGCGGGCGGGCAGACCCGCGATTTCAGCTGGCTCAGCCGCTCCATCCCCGAGGGCGCGCACGCCTTCGCGAGCGACATCACCGCCGGGCTGCCGATGCTGGCGCTGATGGGGCCGAAATCGCGCGCGTTCCTTGAATCACTAAGCGGCGAGGATCTGGGCGCCTCCGCCCTGCCCTTCGGCACCAGCCGGGAGATACCGCTGGGATATGCGAATGCGCGCATCAGCCGGCTGACCTTCGTGGGCGAACTGGGCTACGAGATCTACGTGCCCGCCGATTTCGCGCAGCACGTCTTCGAGCGCATCATCGAGGCGGGGGCCGATTTCGGCCTGAAGCATGGCGGTTTCTTCGCGATCAATTCCATGCGCATGGAGAAGGGGTACCGCCACTGGGGCCATGACATCGGCGAGGAAGACACGCCGATGCAGGGCGGCGTCGGCTTCGCCGTGGGCTGGAAAAAGCGCGATTTCCGCGGGCGCGACGCCCTGCTGCGCGCGCGCGAGGCCGGGAAGCCGACGCGGCGGCTCGTGCAGATCCGTCTGGATGGGCGCGAAAACGCGCCGCTGCTCTATCACGAGGAACCGATCATACTGGACGGCCAGAGCGTCGGGCAGGTCACGTCCGGGGCCTATGGGCACCGCGTCGATGCGTCGCTCGGGCTTGGCTATGTCAGTTGCCCGGACGGGGTGAGCGCCGAGTTTCTGGCCTCCAACGACTTTGAGGTCGAGGTCGCCTGCGCGCGCTATCCCGCCCATCTGCAACTGGGGCCGTTCTACGATCCCGGCAACGAACGCATCAAGTCATGACACGGACAGGAGATCACGAAATGAGCGACGCTCTCGAACATATCAAGCGGGTCAGCGGAAACATCTACCGCGGCGGGCGCATCGCCCGCAGCGCGGCCACCCAGACCCAGGACGTCATCGACCCGGCCACCGAGGAGGTGATCGGCGTCATCGCCGAGACCCCGACCTCCGAGATCGACGATTGCATCGCCGAGGCGAACAAGGCGCAGAAGACATGGTGGAAGGACTACAGCGCGGTCGACCGCGCGCACGCGCTGCACCAGACTGCGGACCGGCTGGAGGAGCTCAAGCCGTTGCTGGCCGAGGCGCTGACCCGCGAGATGGGCAAACCCTACAAGGAATCGGTGGACGAGGTGAACTGGTCGATCCATTCGCTGCGCCACTCCGCCGAGATCGGGCGCGTCGACATGGGCCGCGTCATGGGACCCGCGGTGGCCGGACAGATGCATTACACGCTGAAGGTGCCGCTGGGCACGGTCGCGTTCATCATGCCGTTCAACTTCCCGATGGTGCTGCTCGCATGGGAGGCGGGCGCGGCGCTGGCGGCGGGCAACGCCTGCGTGGTCAAGCCCTCGGAATACACGTCGCTGTCCACGCTGCTGTTCGCCGAAGCCTTCGATCACCTGCCCGAAGGGCTGTTCCACGTGGTCACCGGCGGCGGCGACGTTGGGCGCACCCTTGTCGAGCATTCCGGCACGCATGGCGTCGCCTTCACCGGCAGCGTTCCGGTCGGGCGGCGCGTGTCCGCGACCTGTGGCGATCTGATGAAACCGGCGCTGATCGAGACTTCGGGGAACGATCCGTTCATCGTCATGCCCTCTGCCCCGCTCGACATGGCGGCGCGGGCGGCGGCGTTTTCGGCCTATATGAACTGCGGCCAGATCTGCGTGTCCGCCGAACGGATCTACGTGCATCAGGACATCCATGACGCCTTCGTGGAGAAGCTGGTCGAAGAAACCAAGAAGCTGCGCATCGGCAACGGGCTCGACAAGGTGGACATGGGGCCGCTGGTCAGCTCGAAGGAGCGCGACCGCTACGAGGCGCTGATGGCCAAGGCCCAGGAGGCAGGCGCGCGTGCGGCGACGGGCGGCGGGCGTCCGGGCGAATTCAACCGCGGCTGGTTCGTCGATGCGACCGTGCTGACCGATTGCACGCCGGACATGGACATCTTTCACAACGAAAGCTTCGGACCCGTCGCGCCGGTCTGCCGGGTCAAGGATTTCGACGAGGCCTTGATGCGCGCCAACGACAGCCGCTTCGGGCTGGGCTCGAACATCTACACCACCAACCTGAGCGAGGCGATCCGCGCGACCGAGGAAATCCAGGCCGGGATGGTCTGGGTCAATGCGCCGCTTCTGGACAATGACGCAGGCCCGTTCGGCGGCTCCAAGCTGAGCGGTCTGGGCCGACAGCTTGGCCCCGAGGGAATCGACACGTTCCGCGAGACCAAGATGATCATGATCGACCCGGATTGCGTCGCGCAGGATTTCTGGTGGTTCCCCTATGCGGATGCGGAAATGCATCCCAAGGACTGAGTCGATAACGCAAGTCCGGAGAGCACGGACAGTTAATAAGGGAGGAAGGACATGACGAACAAAACGGAGGCGGCCGAGCTTGAACGCCGGCTGAGCGAACTGGAAAAGGAGGAGAACCAGGGCGGCAGCTTTACCGCAGGCGACTGGTTCTTCCTCTTGATCGCGGGGGTCATCGGCCCGGCCGCGCTTCTGCTTTGGGGGTGGTGAGATGAGCGACGCAACCAAAGGCGGGCAAGCCATGGAGAACGCGGACGAAACCAACTGGCCGCTGCTGAAATCGGAACGCAGCTGGGGCCAGCTTGAGCTGGGGGTCGTCCTTCTCGTCACCGCGACGGCGACATGGTGCTACATCATCGGCGAGTATGTCGGGTATTACCTGAACCTCAAGCAGGGCTTCGCCACGATGACGGCGGGATCGATGATCGGCATGTTGCTGGTCACGCTCGCCGTGGTGCCCGCGGCGACGCGCTATGGCATCGATTCCATCGTCGCCGCGCGGCCGCAATTCGGCAACCGCGGCTGGATCATCACGGTGTTCCTGCAATACAGTTCGATCATCGGGTGGAATTCGCTGCTGATCATCTTCTTCGGCAAATCGGTGGTGCAGCTCCTGCTCGTCACCGGGACCATCACCGAGGCGAGCACCGCGACCGTGCAGGTCGTCTCCACGCTCGTGGCCTGCGCGCTGATCTTCGGCATTCTGCTCAAGGGCAAGAACGGGGTGGCGCGGGCGTCCAACGTGTTCTTCTTCTTCGTCGTCGGGGTCGGGTTCTGGATGGTCTACATGCTGCTTACCCGGCAGTCCGACACGATCGCGACGGCGGCGCCGGCCTATGCGTCGGGCGACATCCAGTGGGACTACGTGACGGGGCTCGAGCTCGGGATCGTCAGCCTGCTGAGCTGGTGGCCCTATATCGGCGCGATGGTGCGCGTGGCGCCTGACGCGCATACGGCGGCCAAGCCGGCGATGCTGGGCATGGGCCTGCCGGTGCCGCTTCTGAGCGTGATCGGCCTTGCGGCGATCCTCGCGCTCGGGATTTCGGACCCGGCGGCGTGGATGGTCGAGCTGGGCGGGACGTTCTACGGGGCGATCGCGCTGGTTTTCGTGATCGCGGCCAATCTCGGCACGGCGATCGTGGGCGTCTACGCCACGGCGGTCGGGCTCAAGAGCGTGCCGGGCGTCGAGCGGCTGTCCTGGCCGGTGACGCTGTTGCTGGGCCTCGTGCCGGTGGTCGCGGTGAGCGTGATCGTGCCGGACCTGTTCTTCAACAATTTCGGGACGTTCCTTGCGTTCATCGGCGTCTTCTTTGCGCCGCTCTGCGCGATCCAGATCGTCGATTACCTGCTGATCCGGGGGCAGCGGCTGAGCATCCGCGCGCTCTATGACGACACGCCCGATTCCCATTACGCCTACTGGGGCGGGTTCAACCCGGCGGCGCTGGCGGGGATGGCGGCAGGGTTCGCCGTCTATCTCTACCTGCTCAACCCGCTGACCTACGTGTCGCGCTATCCCTACGAGTTCACCACCGCGGCGCTGCCCTCGGCCTTTGCCGGCGGTCTCGTCTACTGGCTGGTGACGATGCTGGTGATCCGGCCTGCGGGCAAGGGCGGGTATCGGCGCTGACGAAAAGCGGGCGCGCGCGGCAGGCGCGCGCCCTACCCGGCCGCCGTCTGCGCGCTGCGGATGGCTTGGATCGCCTCGCGCAGCGCGTCGATCTGCGCGTCGACCTCGCCCGGGGCGATCAGGCGCTGCTGGCTCATCGCCTCTCCGGCGGCGCGCAGCCAGCAATCGAAATAGCCGTCCTCGACGCCCTCGGGGGCGCCTTTCGTTTCCATCTCGGTGATCTCGGCGGCGAGTCGGGCCTGGAAGGCGCGCCAGGGCAGGCGCCCGGCCTGCGCCAGTGCGACGATCAGCGCGAAGATCCGCGCCTGCCAGGGCGCACGGAAGAGCGGGCCGCCATCGCTGCGGCCGGGGATGTCCGCGCTTATGCGGGCCAGCATGTCGCGATGCGCATCAAGCGGGGTCAAGGTAAGCCTCCCAGAGATCGAGGAAGACGCGCCCGCGCGGTTCCGCCTCTGCGCCCCAGAGGTCCTGCGCGGCGAAGGCGACGGTGTAGCAGTGCTGCGGATCGGGGCCGTCGCCCCGCGCCATCGCGTCGGCGAACTGGAACACGCCGAGATCGCGTTCGATCACGCCTTCGCGCAGGCGCACGTAGCGCGGCGCGCGGGTGTGGCCCGGCACATGCATGTCGCGCACGCGCACCCGCTGGCCCACGCGGAAGGCGGGTTCGGCCGTGTCGGGCGGGAACATCAACTGCGCGCCGCGCGGCATGACGCGGCGCACGGTGGCGGCGTCGGGCGGCTTGCCATGCTCCCCGAGGTCGGGATCAAAGCTCTTGCGCCCGGTGGCGAGCTCCTCGGCGCTGGCGACGCCAGCCTCCTGCATCAGCATCTGGCAGGCGCGCGCCCATTTCTCGAAATAGTCGATGGTGAGGTAATCGCCGGGCGCGAGGCGCTCGATCGCGTGGCGGTGTTGGTCGGCGTTGAAGGGCACGGTCCAAGCAAGCGCGTCGGCCAGCGCGAAGGAGCGGCGCTGCCATTCGTGGGTAAAGACCTCCTCGGCCTCGACCGGCACGCGGCCAAAACCGTGCATCCCGCCCATGTCATGTATTCCGTCCATCCCCGGCCCTCCTAGAGCGCGGCCGTGCCGACCATGCCGTTGCGCGTCACCAGCGCGGCGAGCGCGTCGGCGTCGAGCGCATCGGTCCCCGCGGGGCGGCGCGGCAGCACGAGGTAGCGGATCTCCGCGGTGCTGTCCCAGACGCGGATCTCGGTCGTCTCGGGCAGTTCCAGCCCGAATTCGGCCAGCACGGCGCGCGGTTCGCGCACGACGCGGGCGCGGTAGGCCGCGCTCTTGTACCAGGTGGGCGGCAGGCCGAGCACCGGCCACGGGTAGCAGGAACAAAGCGTGCAGACGATGACGTTATGCACCTCCTCGGTGTTTTCCACCACGCGCATGTGTTCGCCCTGGAAGCCGGTGAACCCCATGTCGGCGATCGCCGCTGTCCCGTCGCGCAGCAGCCAGTCACGATAGGCCGGGTCGCTCCAGGCGCGCGCCACCACCGCGGCGCCGTTGCGCGGGCCGGTTTCGCGTTCGTAGTATTCAACGATGGCGTCGAGCGCGGCAGGGTCGACGAGGCCCTTGGCCACCGACAGTTCCTCGAGCGCGCGCACGCGCAGGGCGGCGCCCTCCTCCAAAGGGTCGTGGTCGTGGTGGTCGTGGGGCATCTGCGCCTCCTAGTCCTGCGCGCCGAGGATGCGCGGCAGGTTCGAGAACCGCGCGATCAGGCTGAAGACGGTGATGTTGACCAGCAGGAACACCACCGCGATCGAGGCGATGACCGGGGTGTAGCCGTAGCGCAGCGCATTGAAGATCTTGACCGGCAGCGTCTCGACCGTGAAGCCGACCGTCATCAGCGCGATGATGTATTCATTGAGGCTGAGCACGAAGGCGAAGGCGAATCCGGCAAAGGCGAAGGGCGCGGCGATGGGCAGGATCACGGTGCGGAACACCACCCAGCCCGAGGCGCCCATCGTCTGTCCCGCCTCGATCAGCGAGCGGTCCACGCTCTCCAAGCCCAAAGAGATGGTGACGAGCGGCAGCGCCAGCAGGAAGATCGCATGCGCGATGATGACGTTGATCATCAGCCCGTTGATCCCGACGCTGGTGTAAAGCAGCAGGAACCCCAGCGCCATGATCACGGGCGGCAGGATGAAGGGCGCAACCCCGAACGCGAACAGCGCCTTGGCGTAGCGCAGCCCGAAGCGCCAGGCGGAATAGGCGACCGGCATGGCGATCAGCACCGAAAGCGACGCCGAACAGAGCGCGATGATGAGCGAATTCATCAGTGACGCGAACCAGTCGTTGGCGACGAAGATCTCGGCATACCAGCGGAAGGAGAAGCCGCGCGGCGGAAAGGCGAGGAACCTCTTGGCGTTAAAGGACACCGCAGTGATGACCACGATCGGCCCCAGCAGGTAGATCGCGAACAGCGCGAGATAGAGGCGGCGCAGCAAGGTCATGTCCTGCGCCCCCCGCCGAATTTCGAGACCGCGAAGATCACGCTGGCGCTGATGATCAGCAGCACCACCGCCAGCGCCGAGGCGAACGGCATGTTGAAATTGAAGATCGCCTGGTCGGTAATCAGCACCGAAAGCGTCCAGTGCTCGGGCTTGCCCAGCACCTGCGGCACGATGATCGCGCCGAGCGTGAGCACGAAGATGGTCACGCCGGACGAGATGATGGCCGGGCGCGTCACCGGGATCACCACGGTGAAGAAGCTGCGCAAGGGCGAGGCGCCCAGCGTGCGCGAGGCTTCGGTCAGGGCCTTGTCCATGCGGCTGATCGCCGGGTAGAGCAGCAGCACCGAGAATGGCACCGCGAGATAGACCAGCGCCGCCAGCACCGCGCCCGCCGAGGGCGCCATCGCGAAACTTTTCTCCGCAAGGCCCACCCAGACGAGGATATTGGCGACGCCGCCGGTGCGCGACAGCAGGATCTGCCAGCTGAAGGCGATGAGCACCTCGGACAGCGACAGTTGCGCGAGGATATAGATCAGCCAGAGCGTCTGCGTGCGCGGGCCGAACCGGGTCAGCAGATAGGTGAACGGAAAGGCGATCAGCAGGCTCAGCAGCGCGATGAGCGCGCAGAGCCCGGCGGAGAACAGCGCGCGCTCGATGTAGAACCAGGTCGCGAAGCGTTCGAAATGCGCGAGGCTGAAGCCGAGCGCGTAGTCGCCGGTTTCGGTTTCGACCGAGAAGCTGGTAAGCAGGATCAGCACGAACGGGACGACGAAGAAGACGCCGATCATCACCGATGACGGAACGAGGTCGAGGACGCGCCCCAGGGTGCCGCCCTGCCCGTTCATGCCGCAAGCACGCTGCATGCGGACGCGGGCATTTCCACGGTGACGGCGTCGCCCGTTGCCACGTCGGGCCAATCCTTGGGGGTGAGCACCGAGATCACCTCGTGCCCGCCGCAATCGACGAGGATCTCGATCGTCGCGCCGATGTCGCGCACGAAGCTCACCCTGCCCTCGACCGCGTTGGCGGGGCGCTCGGCGGATGCGGGGCGCACGAAGACCTCCTCGGGGCGGGTCATCAGCAGCACGTCCTCGCCGGTCGCGAAATCGCCTGCGCGGTTGGCGACGCTCAGCTCCGCGTCGCCCACGCGGACGCGGTCGGGCGCCGCCATCGTCGCGGGGAACAGGTTGCTCGTCCCGATGAAGCCGGCGACGAACTTGTCGACGGGTTTCTTGTAGATATCCATCGGGCTACCCGATTGCAGCACGCGGGCGCGGCCCATGACGACGATCTCGTCGGCCATCGTCATCGCCTCGGTCTGGTCGTGGGTGACGACGACGGTGGTGATGCCAAGCTCCTGCTGAAGCTTGCGCAGCTCGATCTGCATCGCCTCGCGCAGGTTGGCGTCAAGCGCCGACATCGGTTCGTCCAGCAGGAATATCTGCGGGTTGAGCGCCAGTGCGCGAGCGATGGCCACCCGCTGCCGCTGCCCGCCCGAAAGCTGGCTGATCGAGCGGTCCTCGACCCCCGGCAGGCGCATCATGTCCAGAAGCTCCTTCGCGCGGGCCTCGCGCTCCGAACGCGAATGCCCGCGGATGCGCATGGAATAGGTGATGTTCTCACCGACCGAGAGATGCGGGAACAGCGCGAAGGACTGGAAGACCATGCCGATGTCGCGCTTGTGCACCGGCACGTTGGTGAGGTCGCGCCCGTCGAAGCGGATCGCGCCGTCCGTCGGCTCTTCCAGCCCCGCGATCATCCGCAGGAGCGTGGTCTTGCCACAGCCCGAGGGGCCGAGAAAGCAGATCATCTCGCCCGCGGTGAATTCCAGGTTCACGTCCTCGACCGCGGTCAGGGTGCCGAATTTCTTGGTCACCCCTTCGATGATCAATCCCGACATGCGCGTTTCCTCATGGCGTTTCGGATGCGCCCCGCCGGCAGTGAGGCGGGGCGCAGGAGAAGCGGACGGCTCAGCCCGCGATCATCTGGTTCCACTTGTCCGAGATCCAGTCGCCATGTTCGCCGTAGATCTCATAGCGCGGGATGATCGGCGGGGTCTCGCTGCTGACGGCGGCGAATTCCTCGTCCGTGAGGTCCATGAGATCACGCCGGATCACCGGCGCGGTGCCGAGGTTGCGCGCGAGGTTCGCCTGGGTCTCCGGGCGGGCCATGTAGTTGATGAACTCCGCGATTTCGTCCATCGGCTTGGCGTTCTCGGGGACGATCCAGAAGCCGGAATCGAGGATGCCGCCCTCCTTGGGGAAGGTCGAGACCACCGGGAAGCCCTCGGCCGCGGCGAGGCCGGCGACGTCGTGGTAATACTGGCCCATCGGGATTTCGCCGTCCTGCAACGCCTGCTGGAAGGATCCTTCGTCCTTGTACCAGAGGCGCACGTTGGGCACGACCTCGGACAGCTTGGCGAAGACCTTTTCGATGCCCTCCTTGGTGTCGAGTATGTCGGTGCCGCCGAAATAGGTCGTTGCCGTCACCTCGAGCAGATAAGAGTTGGTGGCCAGGCCCAGAAGCCCGATCTTGCCGGCGTACTGTTCATCCCAGAGGGCGGCCCAGCTGTCGGGCGCTTCGGGGATTTCGTCGGAATTGGTGCATAGCGTGATGTACCAGGACACGCCGCCCACGCCGTAGAGGCTGCCGTCGTCATAGCGGTCCTGGAAGGAGTCGGGCATGTTCCCGAGGTTGGAAATCTTGGATTCGTCCAGCGCGCGAAACACCTTCTGGCGCGCGCCCTCGCGGCGCGGGGTACCCGCCATCAGCGACACGTCGGCCGGCGCCTGGCCGGCGCGCGCGGCGTTCTTGATCTGCACCAGCCAGGTTTCCCCGGTCGGCACCGCGACGGACTGGACCTCGATCCCGGTCTTCTCGGTGAAGTCGGGATAGACATGCTTGCGGAAGCTTTCCTCGAAAAAGCCGCCGTAGGTTCCGACCCTGAGCGGTCCGTCCGCGGCGCGCAGGATCGAGGGCGCGGCGAGGCTGGCGGCGCCGGTCGCGGCGGCGGTTCCGAGCAGGCGGCGGCGGGTGATCTTGGTCGTCATGGTCTTTCTCTCCCTTGTTGGTCGTCTTTCTTCACGTCCAGACCTTCGGCAGGACGCAGAGCATTTCATAAAGCAGGTTAGCCCCGATCATGGCGGTCGCGCCAGAGGTATCGTATTGCGGGGACACTTCGACGAGGTCGCCGCCGACTAGGTTGAGCCCCTTGCAGCCGCGCACGATCTCGAGCGCCTGGATGGTGGTCAGCCCGCCGATCTCCATCGTGCCGGTGCCCGGCGCGATCGAGGGGTCGAGGCTGTCGATATCGTAGGTGAGGTAGCAGGGCGCGTCGCCGATCTTGGCGCGGATCTCTTCCATGAGGGGCGCAAGCGACTTGTGCCAGCACTCCTCGGCCTCGATCACGGTCCAGCCCTGCCGGCGGCCCCAGTCGAAATCGTCCGGCGCGTAACCCGTGCCGCGCAGGCCGATCTGGAACACCTTGTCGTTTTGCAGCAAGCCGTCGTCGAAGGCGCGGCGGAACGGCGTTCCATGCGCGATCTTCTCGCCGAACATCTCGTCGTTGATGTCCGCGTGCGCGTCCACATGGACAAGCGCGACCGGCCCGTGTTTCCGGGCGACGGCGCGCAGGATCGGGTAGGTCAGCGTGTGATCGCCGCCCAATGTCAGCGGCACGACGTCATGCGCGAGGATATCGTCATAGGCGGCGGTGATGATGTCCACCGTCTTCTTCAGATCGAAGGTGTTGATCGCGACGTCGCCGATATCGGCGACCTGCATCTTTGCAAAGGGCGCGGCGCCGGTGGCCATGTTGTAGGGGCGCATCATGCAGCTTTCGGCGCGGATGGCGCGCGGGCCGTGGCGCGTGCCGGCGCGGTTGGAGGCGCCGATATCCATCGGGATGCCGACGAAACAGGCGTCGAGCCCCTCCGCCGTGTCCTGCGCGGGCAGACGCATCATCGTGCCGCCGCCGCCGAAACGCGGCATGTCGTTGCCGCCAAGCGGCTGGTTGAATTCGGTTTCACGCGGCATGGGAAGCCCCCGGGGTTGATCATACGCTACGGGTCAGGATAGCGGCGCGGCGCGGCGGCGCAAATATCAATCGCGGAACCGATACATTTGGATGTGCAAATCTATTCGCCGGTGTATTGGGCGCACAGAATCTCGGTGAACCGGTCGATCACCTTCGGCGGCGGCCCGGCGCGGCGCACGCACTGGATGACGCAACTGAAATCCGCGCCCGTCCAGGCCATGCGCCGCAAGCGTCCCCGGGCCACGAACTCCGCTGCCATATGCTCGGGCAGAAGGCCGAGATAGCGCCCGCTCAGCACCATTGTCAGCTGCGCGTCGATCTGGTTGACGAAGCGGTCGGCATCGGACGGGCCAAAGGATTTCTGGCGCTGCTGGCTCCAGTAACCGCGATGCACCCAGGGCATGCGCCGGAGTTGCGCCTCGCCCAGTCCTGCGCCGCCATCCGCAAAGCAGGGATGTTCGGGCGCGCAATAGAGCGCGTGACGCTCGGAATAAAGGTTGTCGACCTTGAGCCCGTTGATGATGTTGTCAAAACTGCCGACGCCGACGTGGTAGCTGCCGTCGAGGATGCCGTTCAGGATGTCCTGCGGGCGCGCGACCTCAAGCTCGATTCGCACCGCCGGGGCGGCCTCGGAAAACGCGCGGATCGCGGCGGGCAGGCGAAAGCGCGGATCGGTGTTGAGCGCGTCCACCACGGCGATGCGCAGGCGCCCCACGAGGTTGCCGCGAAGCTCCGCGAGGTGCACCGAATGGGTGTCGAGCGTCCCCAGCAGCGCCTCGGCGATCTCGTGAACCATGCGCCCCTTCTCGGTCAGCAGGAAGCCGCGCCGCCCGCGCTGGCAGAGCTTGACGCCCAGCCGTTCCTCGAGCGCGGTGATGTGGTTGGAGATGGTCGGCTGGCTCAGCCCCAGTTCGACCTGCGCGGCGGAAAAGCCCGCGTTGCGCACGACGCTGGCGAAAACGCTGAGCATGTGGATGTCGGACCCGGTGAGCTTCATTCATCCATTGAGACCGGCAAATGTATCCGATTGCAATCCCGTATTCCGTCCCCCCACGCCTGCGCCTAGACTGCGCCGCGACAGCAATGAAGGAGTCCGCCATGTCCCGCACCGTTCCGCCCCGCATGAAGGCCGCGCTCTGCGACGCGCCCGGCGCGCCGCTGGAAATCCGCGAGATCGACACGCCCGAACCGGCGCGGGGCGAACTGCTGGTCGAACTGGAGAGCTGCGGGGTCTGCCATTCCGACCTGCATCTGCGCGACGGACAGGAGAACCTGCCCGCCGACCTCTACCCCATCGTGGTGGGGCACGAGGGGATCGGGCGCGTGGTGCGGATCGGCGAAGGGACCACCGGCGCTCCCTTGATCGGAACGCGGGTCGGGCTGCCGTGGCTTTATGACACCTGCCTTGCCTGCAAACCCTGCCGGACCGGATGGGAGACCTACTGCGCCGATCAGACCGCGCGCGGGGTGGAGCGGCACGGCGCCTTCGCGGAATACGCGCTCCTGCCGGCCAGTTTCGCGATCGAGATCCCCGACGCGATCGACCCGGTGCAGGGCGCGCCGCTGCTGTGCGCGGGGCTGACGGCCTGGGCGGCGCTGGCGCGCGCGCGGCTCGAGCCGGGATGCAACGTGGTCATCATCGGGGCGGGCGGCCTTGGGCAATACGGGATCATGATCGCCAAGGCGCGCGGCGCGCGGGTGATCGCGGTGGACCGAGATCCGGCCAAGCTCGAAACCGCCAGGGGGCTGGGCGCGGCCGTGGCGATTCCGGCCGACGAGCACGCGGGCGCGGCGATCAGGCAGGCGGGCGGCGCGGACGTGGTCATCAACTTCGCGCCCAGCCCGTCGGCCTGGCCGATGATCGGCGAGGCGGTCAACAAGATGGCCGATATCGTCACCGTCGCGATGGTGCATGAGCCCGTGCCGCTGTCGATGATGTGGCTGATCGACGGCGGGCACCGGGTCTTCGGTTCTTCCGTGGGCACGCGGCAGGACACGATCGATTTCCTGCGCTTCGCCGCCATGAACCCGCTGCCCATCGATATCGAGGCGATCCCGTTTCGCGACGCCGACGCCGCGCTCGACCGGCTGAAGCGGGGCGAGGTGGCCGGCCGGCTCTGCATCGATTTCTCGCTCTAGCCTACCAGTGCGCGCCGGCGTTGACTGAAATGTCCTCCATCGTCAGCGCGGGGGCGGCGTCCGAGCAGAGGAACGCCACCAGCGCGGCGATCTCGCGCGGCTGCACGAGGCGGTTCTGCGGGTTGGCGCGGGCGAGGTCGGCGATCTCGTCCTCGGCGCTGCGCCCGCTGGCGCGGGCCATCGTTTCGGCGCTCTGGTGGAGCATCTCGGTTTCCACCCAGGTGGGGCTGACCGTGACGCAGGTGACGCCATGCGGCGCCCCTTCGAGCGCGGCCGCCCGGCTGAGGCCGAGAAGCCCCGATTTCGACGCGCAATAGGCCGGATGATCCGCCACCGCGCTGCTGGCGGCGGTCGAGGCGATGTTGACGATCCGCCCCCAGCCGCGTTCGATCATGCCGGGCAGGCAGGCGCGCATGGTCAGGAACGGGCCGGTGAGGTTGGTCTCCAACACGTCATGCCAGTCCGACAGGCTGTGGCCGCTGATCGTCTGATGCGCGGTGACGCCTGCGGAATTCACCAGCACGTCGATCTCGCCCACCTCGAGGCGCAGCTTGTCATGGAAGGCGGCGACCGACGCCTCGTCGCGCACGTCGAGCGGATAGACCCGCGCCGCTGGTCCGATCTCGTCCCGCGCCTTCTGTTGCGCCGCGTCGCTGCCGCCGCTCCGGGCGCCGACGACGACGCGCAGCCCGTCCTTCGCCAGCGCGCGCGCGATGGAAAGGCCGATCCCCGCCAGCCCGCCGGTGACCACGGCCACCCTTTGCGATTCATCAGTCATTGTCCGCCCTCCCCGAGACGCCCGCGATCCAGGACGCCGCATCGCCCGAGCGCCGCCCGCCGGCGGCGTAGTCGTCAAGGATCGCATGCAGCCGATCCCGCCCGAAGGACGCGAAATGCCCCGCATGAACCGTGCGCACGGGCAGTTCGCGCAGCCGCGCGTGCGATTCGGCCAGCGTTGCGGCGTCCGAATGGTAAAGATCGTCGATCAGGTCGCCGTCATAGACCACATCGCCGCTGAACAGCAGGCCGGTCTCCGCCTCCCAGAGCGCGATGGAGCCCGGCGAATGGCCCGGAAGGTGGAAGACGCGGAACGCCCGATCCCCGAGGTCGAGCACGTCGCCCTCCTCCACCAGCTGCGTGAGCGGCGCGGGTTTCACGACGTATTGTTCGTGCGAGAACCCCGCGTGGGGCAGCGCGGTGAAGGTGTCCGCCACCACGAAGCCGGTATCGGCGACGGTGTTGGCGGCGGTGGGTTTGGCGATGATGGCGGCCTCCTGCGGGTGACCGCAGCGATGGGCGAACTGATGCAGCCCGCCGGCGTGGTCGAAATGGCTGTGGGTCATCACCCCGGTGACGGGGCGTTCGGCGAGCGCCGCGATTTCCCCGGCCAGCGGGCGCAGCCCCATGCCGGTGTCGATCACCAGGTCGCGGTCGCGGCCGCGCACGTGCCAGATGTTGCAGCGCAGCCAGTTGGCGACGTGGATCTCGTGGATATGGGTGACGCCGTCACCCAATGCGCGCGCCTTGTACCAGTCGCCTGCCACCTCCTTCGCCATGCGGTTCCCCCTGCCCTCTCGTCCGCGCAGGCTAGCGCCGGGACAGCGCGCGTTCCACCCCCCAGACACAGTGGTTTTCGGCCTGAAAGCGACCTTTCGCTCTCCGGGCGCGACGCATTTATCGGTTTCATCCAGTTTTGTAGTGAGGTAAGCGGCAAAATGTGCTTGCATGAGTCAATTGAACCACCCGCCGCCACAGCAGTTCGGCGGCCACGATAACAAAACGGGAGAACACCTTAGATGCCATTGAAAAACCTCATGATATCCGGCGCCGTCGCGCTTGCCGCCACCGGCGCCGCGCTGGCGGATTCCGACGAGGCGATCCGCATGCCGATCAACGAGTGGACCGGCCAGCACATCACCGCCCACATTGCCGGCACGCTGCTGAAGAAGGCGGGCTACAACGTCGAATACGTGACCGCCGGGGCGATTCCGCAATTCGCCGCCATCGCGCAGGGCGATCTCGACCTGCAACCCGAGACCTGGTCCAACAGCGTCGGCGCGATCTATCCCAAGGCGATCGAATCGGGCGACATCGTGATCGTCGGCGACCTTGGCTTGCAACCGCGCGAGGGCTGGATGTATCCGCCCTATGTCGAGGAAATGTGCCCCGGCCTGCCGAGCTACGAGGCGCTTTACGACTGCGCGCAGGTCTTCGCCACGCCCGAGACCTTTCCCGAGGGCCGGCTCATCACTTATCCCGCCGACTGGGGCACGCGTTCCAAGGACGTGATGGCGCAGATCGACATCCCCTTCAACCCCGTCGCCGGCGGCAGCGAGGGCGCGATGATCGCCGAACTGAAGGCCGCCGTCGCCTCCAAGCAGCCGATCCTGATGATGTTCTGGGAGCCGCACTGGCTGCACGCGGAACAGGACTTCAACTGGATCGAGTTCAAGGAGCGCGACGAGGAATGCCAGGAGGAAACCGGTCAGAGCCGCGAGGACGCCTGCGGTTTCGCCCAGGCCACGATCCGCAAGATCGTGAACAAGGATTTCGGCGAGAAATGGCCCGGGGCGCTCAAGCTGATCGAGGATCTCAGCATCGACAATGACACCCAGAACGAACTGATGCTCGAGATTGACAACAAGGGCCGCGCGCTCGAGGAGGTGGTGGCCGAGTGGATCGACGCCAACGAATCCACCTGGAACCCTTGGGTCGAGTCCGCGAAGGCCGCGCAGGAGTGACAGCCGCACCGGGCGGCCCGCCCCTTTGAGCCGCCACGGGCAGCCCGGCCGGGCTGCCCGCACCGTTTCATGACCGCGAGGACCGGCAATGACCGAAAAAAGCCGGGAGGTGAAACTCTCCTGCCGCAACCTCTGGAAAGTATACGCAGCCGACGCCGCCCCCTATTTCAAGGACGAGGTGAGCGAGAGCGGCGTCGCCGAACTGGCCGCGCGGATGCGCGAGGACGGCGCGATTCCCGCCGCCGCCGACGTGAGCTTTGACGTACATGTCGGTGAAATCTTTGTCATCATGGGGCTTTCGGGATCGGGCAAATCCACGGTCGTGCGCTGCCTGTCGCGGCTGGTCGAGCCGACCCGCGGTGAGGTTCTCCTCGACGGGGAGGACCTGCTCAAGAAATCGCGCAAGGAACTGATAAACATCCGCCGGCACAAGCTTGGCATGGTGTTCCAGAACTTCGGCCTGATGCCGCATCTGAGCGTGTGGGAGAACATCGCCTTCCCCCTCACGCTTCAGGGCGTGGCGCGCGGCAAGCGCGATGAGCAGGTGCGCCGGGTGATCGAACTGGTGGGCCTCGAGGGGCGCGAAACGTCCTTTCCGCGGGAGCTCTCGGGGGGGCAGCAGCAAAGGGTCGGCATCGCGCGCAGCCTCGCCATCGAGCCGCAGTTGTGGTTCCTCGATGAGCCGTTCAGCGCGCTCGACCCGCTGATCCGCCGCCAGATGCAGGACGAGTTCCTGCGCATCCAGGGGGCGCTCAAGAAATCCATCGTGTTCATCACCCACGATTTCCTCGAGGCGCTGCGCATCGCCGACCGGATGATGATCATGCGGGACGGGATGGTGGTGCAGGTGGGCGCCCCGGCCGAGCTGATCGTGAACCCCGCCGACGACTATGTCGCCGAGTTCACCGAGGACGTGCCGATGGTGCGGGTGCTGAAGGCGCGGGACGTGATCGACCCCGAGGCCGCCCCCTCGCCCGAGATGCCGAACACGGAGGCGGAGGCCAGCGTCGAGACGCTGCTGCCGCTTCTGGCCGGACACAAGAACGGGATCGCGGTGACCGAGAACGGCGCGACGCGCGGCGTGGTCACGGCGGCAAGCGTGATCGCCGCGCTCGCCCACCAGGACAAGACGCGCGGCCCCGACGGCGCCGCGCCGGAGGCGGCCGCGCAATGAGCCGCGACGCGCGGGTCACGCTGCTTTGGGCGGCGCTGCTGGGCGGCACGGTCGCGCTGTTGCTGGCCTCGGGCGGCGCCGGGCGGCTGGTGGTCTTTCCCGAGGAATGGGTGCTGCCGCTCACGCCGATTCTGAACGACGCGATGAACTGGACGGTGAACACGTTCGGCGCGGGGTTCAGGGCGTTCTCGACCGCGCTCGACGTGCCGATGAGCGCGGTGCGCGACCTGTTGCACTGGCTGCCCTGGTCGGTGACGCTGACGCTGGTGACCTTCGCGGCCTTCGCGGTTTCGGGATTGGGCCTTGCCGTCTTCAGCTTCTTCGCGATCCTCTACATGGTGGTGATCGGTTACTGGTATGAATCGATGAACTCGCTGGCGCTGGTCGCGATCTCGGTGCCGCTGGCGGTCGGGATCGGCTTTGGCCTCGGCGCGCTCGCATTCTTCTCCGAGCGCGCGGACCGGGCGCTGCGCCCGCTGATGGACCTGCTGCAGACGGTGCCGGCCTTCGCCTACCTGCTGCCGATCCTGCTGCTCTTCGGTTTTGGCCCGGTCGTGGGGCTGATCGCCAGCATCCTGTTCGCCTTTCCGCCCACGGTGCGCAACACGGTGCTGGGTCTCGCGCGCGTGCCGGACGAGGTGATCGAAGCCGGGCTGATGTCGGGCGCGACCGGCACGCAGCTTTTCTGGCGGGTTCGCGTGCCCTCGGCGATGCGCCAGATCCTGCTGGGCGTGAACCAGACCACAATGGCCGCGTTTTCCATGGTCATCATCGCCTCGATCATCGGCGGCACCGCCGATATCGGCTGGGAGGTGCTGTCGACCATGCGCAAGGCGCAGTTCGGCGAAAGCGTGCTGGCGGGGATCGTGATCGCGCTGATGGCGATGGTGATGGACCGCATCACCCACGCCGCCGCCGACCGCGAACCGCGCGCGCCGGACGCGAACGAGCCGCCCTGGTGGCGCTATCGGATGTGGATCGCGGCGGTCGCGCTGGGGCTGGGGGTGGCGCTGCTCGCCCGCGTCTTTCCGGCGCTGCACGAATATCCCGAGGCCTGGGAAATCTACCCCGCGCATTACCTCAACAGCGCGATCGAGTGGCTGATCGTCGAATACGCGGCGGCGATCAACACGATCAAGACGATCGCCTTCTTCTTCGTCATGCTGCCGGTGAAGATGGGGCTGGTGAAGACGATCAGCCCCTTTTCATGGGGCTTCGCCTTTACCGAGACCATGCAGCTTGGCTACGCCGTCGCGGCGCTGGCGCTCGCGGGGATCGTCGCCGCCACGGGACGGCGGCAACTGGCGGTCGTCATCGGGTTCATCGCGGTGATGTTGTTCTACGGATTGACCAGCCTGCCGTGGAGCGGCCTGCTGGCGATGGCGACGCTGCTGGCCTGGCAGCTGGGCGGGCGGAAACTGGCGCTTGGCACCGTGCTGGGGCTTGGCTTCCTGCTGCTGGCGGGGGTCTGGCCGCAGGCGATGCTGTCGGTCTATCTCTGCGGCATCGCGGTGATCCTGTCCTTCGTGATCGGCGCCGCGATCGGCGTGCTGGCGGCGGAATATGACGGCGTGTCCAAACTGGTGCGCCCGATCAACGACACGCTTCAGACCATGCCGCTTTTCGTGATCCTCATCCCCTTCGTGATGGTCTTCAAGATCGGGGAGTTCACGGCGCTGCTGGCGGTCATGGCCTATGCGGTCGTGCCAGCCATCCGCTACTCGGAGCACGGGCTGCGCAACGTGCCGGCGCAGGCGATCGAGGCCGCCGAGGCGATGGGCTGCACGCGCTTGCAGATGCTCTGGCGGGTCAAGCTGCCGCTGGCGCTGCCAGTGATGATGCTGGGGCTGAACCAGACGATCATGTACGCCATCGCGATGCTGGTGATCGCGGCCCTGGTCGGGACCAACGGGCTTGGCCAGCAGGTCTATATCGGTCTTGGCGACGGCGATTTCGGGATCGGGATCATCGCCGGCATCGGCATGGCGATCATCGCCATGATCGCGGACCGCATGACCCAGGCCTGGACGTTGCGCCGGCAGCGCGAACTCGGCCTCGACACGGACTGAGGCGCGCGAGCCGAGATCGTGAAGACCCTGCGGCCAGAACCCGGCGCGACGGTGGCGCATACGGAGTTTACGCGGGACGGCAGCCGTGCTCTTGTCTCGGTCTGGGGGGACGACGGGGCGGTGATCGTCTTCGACGCCGCCACGTTGCAGGAAATACGCCGTCTTCCGATGCGCAAACCGTCCGGGGAATACAATGTGTTCAACTAGATCACCTTCTCCAAACGCGCCAGCGACCAAGCGTTCGGCGATCATCGTCAGCCACGGCCAGCCGTCCGACCCGGACCCGGCCGAGGCGGCGCTGGCGAGGCAGGCGCCCGAACTGCCGGGCTGGTTCGTGCAGACCGCGACGCTGGCCAAGCGGGGCAGCCTCGAGTCCGCGCTGTCCCGCGCCGGGGCGGCGCCGGTCATCTACCCGATGTTCATGACGGATGGCTGGTTCGTGCGCTCCGCCCTGCGGGACCGGCTGCGCGACGTCAAAGCCCCCGTGGTCCTGCCCCCGCTCGGCGTGGATCCGGGCCTGCCCGACGTCGCGTTGCAGGCGCTTGCCGCGGAACTGGACCGTCAGGGTTGGAGCGCAGGCGAAACCACGCTGCTGGTGACCGCGCATGGATCGGGGCGCAGCCGCAACTCAGCGCGCGACACGCAACGGTTCGTGGAACGCCTGGGCGAACGGGCGCCCTTTGCCGAACTGCGGATCGGCTATGTCGAGGAACCGCCGCATCTTGGCGAGGCGGCGGCCCTTTGCCCGCGCCAGTCCATCTGCCTGCCGTTCTTCGCCGCCGATGGCGGGCATGTGCAGGAGGATATTCCGCAGGCCTTGCAAGCGACCGGGTTTGCCGGCCCCTGCATGGCCCCCGTGGGGCTGCTGCCCGGGATCGGCAGGCTCATGGCGCGCGCCATCGCGGGGGCGCCCGTGGCCGGGGAATGAGGAAACCGGACAGGTAGGCGACGACGTTCGCCACGTTCCTTCCTTTGCGCAGACCGGCGGCCACCGACGCGCGCGGCGCGGACGTTCCATTCCGGGATTTCGGGGTGGATACGCGTAATCTGCCGCAACCATCGGATGTTGGCATTGGACGCCGCAACCGGCCGGGATAGACAGTATTCAGCGACGGAGGCTCCATGCCGCACAGGTATTACGATTTCTTCGCAGGCGGCGGCATGGCGGGCTTTGGCCTCGGGCCCGGGTGGACCTGCCTGTTCGCCAACGACATCGACCCGAAGAAGGCGATGAGCTACCGGGCGAACCATCATGGCGGCGCGGAGTTCCTGCTGAAGGACGTGGCCCGGGTCACGCCGGACGAACTGCCCGGCGCGCCCGATCTGGTCTGGGCCTCCTTTCCCTGCCAGGATCTTTCGCTTGCCGGCAATGGCGCGGGGCTCGCGGGGAAGCGGTCCGGCATGTTCAGACCGTTCTGGAAGCTGATGCGCGCGCTACACCGGGATGGACGCGGTCCGAGGATCATCGCGCTCGAGAACGTCTATGGCGCGGTCACCAGCAACGGGGGGCGGGATTTCGCGACGCTCGCGGCCGCATTCTCGGGGCTGGGCTACCGTTTCGGCGCCGTGGTCGTCGACGCGGTTCACTTCCTGCCGCAATCGCGCCCGCGCTTCTTCATGATCGGCGTGCGCGGCGATCTGGCGATACCGGACGCGCAAGTCGCGCATGAACCCTGCGCCATGTGGCACCCGCCCGCGCTGATCGAGGGATGCAACCTGCTGTCGCCGACCGCGGCGGCGCGCTGGCGCTGGTGGAACCTGCCGACGCCGCCGGCGCGCAACACCAATCTCGCGGCGCTGATCGAGGACGAGCCGACCGGCGTGAAATGGCACACGCGGGCCGAGACGCGCTACCTGCTCGGCCTGATGAGCGAACACAATCGCAGGAAGGTGGAGGTCGCGAAAGAGGCGGGCGAGCGCATTGTCGGCACGATCTACCGCCGAACGCGGGCGGATGCGGATGGCGCGAAACGCCAGCGCGCCGAGGTGCGGTTCGATCAGGTCGCGGGCTGTCTGCGCACGCCTGCCGGCGGGTCGAGCCGTCAGACGATCATGGTGATCGACGGGAATACCGTGCGCACGCGCCTGTTGTCGGCGCGCGAGGCGGCGCTCTTGATGGGGCTGCCCGAAACCTATGTCCTGCCCGAGCGTTACAACGACGCCTACAAGCTCGCCGGCGACGGCGTGGCGGCGCCGGTGGTGCGCCACTTGGCCGCAGCGATTTTCGAGCCGGTCCTGGAACGAAACCGGCCCGCCCTGGCTGCGTGAGCTCGGATAGAGCCTGGGCATGACGCAACGACGAGACCGCGCCGGCCGCGCGCCGCTCGGGGCGAAAGAGGATGATGACGACGCCGGACAGCCAGCGCTCGAGGACCATGCGGGCGGTCAAATCAAAGGATACCGCGCCGGAGATGATCGTGCGCCGCCTGCTGCACGCGGCGGGGTTTCGCTACCGGCTGCATCGCAAGGACCTGCCCGGCAAGCCCGACCTCATCTTCGGGCCGCGGCGCAAGGTCATCTTCGTTCACGGCTGTTTCTGGCACGGGCACGACTGCCGGCGCGGCGCCCGCCTGCCCCGGACAAACGCTGATTACTGGCGGCGCAAGATCGCGCGAAACCGCCAGCGCGACGCGGCCTCGATCGATGCGCTGGTCGCGAATGGATGGCGGGTGCTCATCGTCTGGGAGTGCGAGACGCGGGACACCGAGCGGCTGAAAGCGACGCTTCTCGGCTTCCTGCGGGGCTGAGGCGGCGCGGCTTGCCCGCGCCGGCGGAATCCTCTTGTGGCCCGGCCCGAAGCGATGGTATCTGGCGGGGCAAGGCGGGTGTAGCTCAATGGTAGAGCAGCAGCTTCCCAAGCTGACGACGAGGGTTCGATTCCCTTCACCCGCTCCAGTCCCGCACACCCGGCCCGCCAAAGCCGCGCGCGCCATTGCCAAGGCGCGCGGCGGGTGGTTCAAGGACGCCATGGCCCGGCTCGCGACGACGACATTGCTGATCCTCGGCGCCGCGCTTTGCGGCCATGCGGCCAGCGCGCTGGGCGCCCCCCTGCCCTACATGCTCGGCCCGCTCGCGCTTACGGCGCTGGTCGCGACGCTGATCCCGCACCGATTGCCCGAGGGCTACCTCTTTCCGCCGGCGCTGCGGCTGACCTTCATCGCCGTGATCGGGCTGATGATCGGCGCGCAGGTGACGCCCGCGCTTTTCGACAATGCAGGCCGGCTGGGCGTGAGCGCCGCGGCGCTTGCGCTGTTCGTCGTGGTGGCGATGGCGGTCAACTACGCGATCTTCCGCCGCCTCGGTGGTTACGATCCCGCCACCGCCTTCTACGCCGGCGCCCCCGGCGGGCTATACGAGAGCATCGCGATGGGCGAGGCGACGGATGCGGACCTACCCCGGCTCATGCTGCAACAGTTCATGCGCATCATTCTCGTGGTGACCGCGCTGCCTGTCGGGCTGTCGCTCTGGCTCGGCGGGCCGGTCGGGAGCTCGGCGGGGCTTTCCTTCGCGGGCGGGGCCGTGCCGTGGCAGGCGCTGCCGTGGCTGGTGATCGCCGGCGCGGCGGGGCTGGCGCTCGGACGCGCGCTGCGCCTGCCGGCGGGGCAGATCACCGGGCCGATGGCGGTGGCCGCCGCGCTTTCGCTGAGTGGGCTGGGGCATCTCGACGTGCCGCAATGGCTCGTCAACGCGGCGCAGGTGGTGATCGGCGCGGCGTTGGGCATGCGCTTCACCGGGATCGGCCCCGCGATGATTCTGCGCGGCGCGGGACTGTCGGTATTGTCGGTTTCAACGATGCTGCTGCTTGCCGCCGGGATCGCGACGCTGCTGCGCCCGGCCCTGGGCGAGCATTTCGACGTGCTGCTCATCAGCTTCGCGCCCGGCGGCGTGACCGAGATGGCGCTGATCGCGCTCAGCCTCGAGGCGAACCCGGCCTTCGTCACGCTGCATCACATCCTGCGCATCCTCATCACCGTGCTCGGGATCGGGCTGAGCGGGCGGGTGCTCAAGCGCAGGCTTTGACAGCGGCGCGGCCCGGCGCTACCTCGTCTAGGATCATTTCCAACGAGGGTATGGCATGCGCATAGGACAGGCGGCGGCGATCATCACCGGCGGGGCGTCCGGCCTTGGCGAAGCGACGGCGCGGCATTTCCGCGAGGCCGGCGCAGCGGTGACGATCCTCGATCGCGATCATGAGCGCGGCGCCGCCGTCGCGGACGAAATCGGCGCAAGCTTCGCGCAGACCGACGTGACCGACGAGGCGTCGGTCGGCGCCGCGATCAGCGCGGCGCTCGAGGCGATGGGGCGGATCAGCGTCGCGGTCAACTGCGCCGGCATCGCGCCCGCCGCCAAGACGCTGGGGCGCGACGGGCCGCATCCGCTCGAGACCTTCCGACGCACGGTCGATGTCAACCTCGTGGGCAGCTTCAACGTCGCGCGCCTCGCCGCCGCCGAGATCGCGCGCAACGCGCCCGGCGCCGACGGGGCGCGCGGCGTCATCGTCAACACCGCCTCCATCGCCGCCTTCGACGGGCAGAAGGGCCAGGCGGCCTATGCCGCCTCCAAGGGCGGGATCGCCGCGCTCAGCCTGCCGATGGCGCGGGATCTGGCGCGCGAGGGCATCCGCGTGATGGCGATCGCGCCGGGGATATTCCGCACGCCGATGCTGGAAGGGCTGCCGCAGGAGGTGCAGGACGGGCTTGTCGCGGACGTGACCTGTCCCAGGCGACTGGGCGAGCCGGAGGAATTCGCGCGGCTGGCGGCGTTCATCGTCGAATGCGGCTATCTCAACGGCGAGGTGATCCGCCTTGATGGCGCGCTGCGGATGCAATAGCGCCTCGTCCGGCTCTTGCGGGCTGTCCTCGGGTCAGCTCTCGGCCTTTTCGGCCAGCGTCAGCCACTCCTCCTCGGCGGCGCTCAGCGCCTCCTGCCGGGCGGCGAGCGCCTCGGTCGCCTTGCGGAACTTGACCGGCTCGCGGGTGAAGAGATCGGCGTCGGAGAGCAATTCCTCAAGCTTGCCGATCTCCGCCTCGAGGCGGGCGATCTCGTCGGGGAGCTTCTCGAGCCGGTGCTTCTCGGTAAAGCTCATGCCGGTTGCGCGCGACTTTGGCTGCGGCGCCTTCGGCCTTGGTTTCGCTTGACCTTTCGCAGGTTCGGGCGCGATGCGCTCCTGCCGCTGGGCCCGGTAGTCGCTCCAGCCGCCGGCATAGACCGTGGCGCGCCCGTCGCCCTCCATCGCGATGGTGGTGGCGGCCACGCGGTCGAGAAAGTCGCGGTCGTGGCTTACCAGCAGCAGCGTACCGTCGTAGTCGTCAAGCAGCTCCTGCAAGAGATCGAGCGTCTCGATGTCAAGGTCGTTGGTCGGCTCGTCAAGCACGAGCAGGTTGCTCTCGCGGGCCATCAGCTTGGCCAGCAGCAGCCGCGCCTTTTCCCCGCCCGACAGCGCCTTGACCGGGGCGCGGGCCTGCGCCTCGTCAAAGAGGAAATCCTTGAGATAGCCGATGACGTGGCGCGGCTGGCCGCGCACGAGCACCTGGTCGGCCTTGCCCGAGACCCGCATCTCGGGGTCGCCGGTGAGACTGTCCCAGAGCGTCATCTCGGGGTCGAGCGCGGCCCGCGCCTGATCGAAGACGGCGGGCGCGAGGTTGGTCCCGAGCCGCACCTCGCCGCTGTCGGGCCGCTCCTCGCCAAGCAGGATCTTCAGCAGCGTCGTCTTGCCCACGCCGTTCGGCCCGACGAGGGCGACGCGATCCCCTCGCGCGATCCGCACCGAGAAATCCCGCAGGATGAGGTTATCGCCGTAAGACTTTGATATGTCGCGCGCCTCGATCACCAGCTTGCCGGATTTCGGCCCCGATTCGAGCGCCATCGCCGCCGTGCCCGGACGCTTGACCTGCGCGGCCCGTTCGGCGCGCAACGCCTGCAACGCGCGCACGCGGCCCTGGTTGCGCTTGCGGCGCGCGCTGATGCCCTCGACGGCCCAGCGGGCCTCGGCGCGGATCTTGCGGTCGAGCTTGTGGCGGTCCTGGTCCTCTTCTTCCCAGACCTTGTCGCGCCAGGCCTCGAAATGGGCGAAGCCCTGTTCATTGCGGCGCACCGCTCCCCTGTCTATCCAGAGGGTTGCCCGGGTAAGTTCATGCAGGAAGGCGCGGTCGTGGCTGATCAGGACGTAACCGGCGCGCGTCTCCTTCAGCGTGGTCTCGAGCCAGGCGATGGCCTCGATGTCGAGATGGTTGGTCGGTTCGTCCAGCAGCATCAGGTCGGGCGCCTCGGCCATCAGCTTGGCCAGCGCGGCGCGGCGGCGCTCCCCGCCCGAGGCGGTGGCGACCGGTTGTTGGGGGTCGAATTTCAGCCCCTCGGCGGCCATCTCCACGCGATAGGTCTCGGCCGCGTCCAGCGCGCTCGACGCGAAATCGCCAAGCGTCGCGAAACCGGTCATGTCCGGGTCCTGCTCCATGTAGCCGACGCTGACGCCGGCGGGCACGATGCGGGCGCCGCCGTCCGCTTCGATCAGCCCCGCCATGACCTTCATCAGCGTGGATTTGCCCGACCCGTTGCGCCCGACGAGCGCGACGCGATCACCCGGCTGCACCACCAGCGACAGATCCGCAAAGAGCGGATCGCCCCCGAAGCCGAGCGATATGTCGTTGAGTTGCAGAAGCGGGATACGGGGCGCCATGCCGGCGGGCTATCCCGCGCCACCCTGCGCGTCAAGAGGCCGCCATCGCCCGCAGCAGCCGCTTGCGCGCGGCGGGGATGGCGGCGATCTCGACCCCGGTGAAGACGTGCAGCGTGTTCATCTGCCGGTCCACCACCGCATGATCGCTCACCCAGCCGCCCATCGCGAGATAGGTGCGCAGCAAGGGCGGCATGCGCAGCATGGCCAGCCGGTAATCCGTCCTGCGTCCGCGCAACAGCTGCGCAAAGCGGAACACCTGCGGCGCGCGGGCGCGCGGCAGCCAGCGTTGCGGCGCGAGATGGCGGTCCCCGAGCATGGCGAAGGCGTCGAGGTAGCCCGCCTCGTCCGTGCCCTTGAAGGAGGAACACCCGAAGAGCAGCCGAACGCCGTGGTCGTCCACGTGGCGCGTCATCGCCGCCCAGGCGACGCGCAGGATGTCCGGGTCGTGATGGTCGGGATCGAGGCAGAAGCGGCCGATCTCGACCATCGGGCCGCCGAACCCCTCGAGCGCGGAGAGGTCGTAGTATTGCGCGGCGTAGCTCTGCGCGATCCCGGTCCCGTCGGCGAGCGGGAGCATGCGAAAGCAGCAGACCAGCCGCCCGTCGCTCTGGTCTTCGACAAGGACATGCGCGCAGCGCGCGTCGAACGCGTCGCCCTCTTCCGGCTCGCCCGGACCGAAGGCGCGGGCGCGCAGGCGTTGCGCGGCGCGCACGTCATCCGGCGCGCGGCTCGTCCGGGCCTTGTAGCGCCGATTCGGCATTGGCGGCTCCTCGTACGCGTTCAGGATAGCGCAACCGCGGGTCTTGTGCAGACCGGAAACGCCATTCCGCGCGCGCTCAGAAAAGCTGGCTCGGGTCGATATTGCCGAAATTGTCCATCATCTGCTTGAGGAAGCCCTTGCCGGCGACCGAGGAATCGGTGACCCGCCGGGTCAGCGGCACGACATTGCCGTCGCGCAGGCTGAAGGTCTCGATATTGGCGATGGTGTCGCTGCCGTCGAAGCTGATGGCGAGCACCTTGCGTTCGACCACCTCGGGCCGCTTCATGCCGAAATGGCGGATGCGGCTGCGCACGTAGTAGTAGTCGCCGTCGCTCAACAGGCCCGCGGCCGAGGGCGCGCCGATCACGTCATCCACCGTGGCGCGGCTGTCGACGCCGACGGCGAGCTGCGACAGATCCTCCTGCGGCGGCACGTAGCCGTGATTGCGGTAGACCGAAGTGCAGGCGGTCAGCGCGCCCACACCCGCCACGAGGCATGCGGCGCGCAGCATGTTTTTCAACCCAATCATCTTCACCCTCTTGATCCCCGCCCGATCCGCCTTTTATCCGGCTTACAACAAGGTGGCCGCGAGGTTCAAGAAAGGATAGATCTGCGCATCATGACCGACAGCCCGAAAACCGACGAGATACTGCGCATCAACGATCTGCGCCAGCGCCGCGCGACGCAGTTCTCGCTTGTCCCGGACGGGACCGCGCGGGAGGCGCTGACGCGCGCGCTCGATATCCTCGCGATCCGCAAGCTGAGATTCGAGGGCGCGCTCGCCCCCGAGGGCGGGCGCGACTGGCGACTCGACGGCACGCTCGGCGCGACTGTGGTTCAGCCCTGCGTCGTCACGCTCGAACCCGTCACGACGCGGATCGAAGTCCCCGTGACCCGGCGTTTCCTGGCCGACATGCCGGACGCCCCGCAGGGCGAGGACGAGGTCGAGATGCCCGAGGACGACACGATCGAGCCGCTTGGCGCGACCGTGGATCTTGGGCAGATCATGGCCGAGGCGCTGGCGCTGGCGCTGCCGGACTACCCGCGTGCGCCCGGCGTCGAACTGGGCGAAACCGTGGTTGCCCCGCCGGGGGCCGAGCCGTTGCGCGACGCCGATCTCAAGCCGTTCGCGGGGCTGGCCGCGCTTCGCGGGAAACTCGGGAAAGAAGAATGAGCGGCGCGAGAATCCGCTTGCTCTCGCGCGGTTTCGTTGTATTTTCGGCGTTCCACCGGAATTTGGGGTTGAACCGGCGGCTCTGGACGGATTAAGAGCCGCGGGAATGCTCGTGTAACAGGCCTTCGCCGGCCTCAGGAAAACAGGATCGCAGCAATGGCCGTCCAGCAGAACAAAGTATCGAAATCGCGCCGCAACAACCGCCGCGCGCATGACTCGCTCAGCGGGGCGAACCCGAATGAGTGCCCCAACTGCGGCGAACTCAAACGTCCGCATCACGTCTGCGTGGCCTGCGGCCACTACGCCGACCGCGAGGTGGTGGTGATGGCGGACGAGATCGACCTCGACGAAGACGCGGCCTGACGCCGCGCCGCCTGACCACGCAAGGGGTCTTCCGCAAAGGATGAACCGAACCGATGACCGCGCATCCCGATCAGACCAAGGCGGGTGCCGGGCGTATCGTCATTTCCGTCGATGCGATGGGCGGCGATCACGGGGCGGCCACGGTCGTCGCGGGAATCGCGCATTCGGCTAAGAAGAACCCCGATATCGGCTTCATCCTGCACGGCCGCCGGGATGAGCTCGAGCGCCTCGTCGCCAAGCGCCGCCATCTGGCCGACTGCACCGAGATCCGCGACGCCCCCGACGTGGTGTCGATGGACGACAAGCCGAGCCACGTCATGCGCCACGGCAAGGGCACCTCGATGTGGTCGGCGCTCGAATCGGTGCGCAACGGCGAGGCGACGGTCTGCGTCTCCTGCGGCAATACCGGCGCGCTGATGATGATGAGCGTGCTGCGCCTGCGCCGCCTGCCCGGCATCTATCGCCCCGCCATCGCGGTGATGTGGCCCTCGCGCAATCCGCAGGGGTTCAACGTGCTGCTCGACGGCGGCGCCGACATCCGCGCGGACGCCAAGGACCTCATGCAATACGCGCTCATGGGCACCTCCTATGCGCGCAACGGATTCGGCGTCGCGCGCCCGCGCATCGGGCTGCTCAACGTGGGCACCGAGGAACACAAGGGCCGCGCCGAACTGCGCGAGGCGCATGACCTCATCGCGGCCAATGCGCAGACCTCGGATTTCGAATTCGTCGGCTTCGTCGAGGGGCGCGACCTGCCCGGCGACACCTGCGACGTGATCGTGACCGACGGGTTCACCGGCAACGTCGCTCTCAAGACCGGCGAAGGCACCGCGACGATGATCGCCGAGCGGCTGCGCGACGCCTTCGCCTATTCGCCGCTCTCGAGGCTCGCCTCGGTTCTCGCCTATACCTCGCTGCAACGGCTGAAGAAGCGGATCGACCCGCGCCGCGTGAATGGCGGCGTCTTTCTCGGACTGAACGGCACGGTCGTGAAATCCCACGGCGCCGCCGACCCGACCGGCGTGTCGGCGGCCGTCAAGCTCGCCTTCCAGCTGGCGCAGAGCGGGTTTTCCCAAAAGCTCGCCGCGCGGGTTGCATCCGCCGCCCTGCCCCCGCAGGATGCGAGTTCCGACGATGACGGTGGGACATCATGACCAGACGCGCCGTGGCCCGCGGGATCGGGCATTACCTGCCCGAGCGGGTGGTTCCTAACGCCGAGTTCGAAGCGACGCTCGACACCACGGACGAATGGATCCGCACCCGGTCGGGGATCGAGCGGCGGCGCTTCGCCGCCGACGATCAGACGACATCCGACCTCGCGACCGAAGCCGCGCGCGCCGCGCTCGATCATGCAGGGTTGGCGGCGGACGATCTCGACGCGATCATCGTCGCCACCTCGACGCCAGACCTGACCTTTCCTTCGGTCGCCACCATGGTGCAGAGCCGGCTTGGCATGACCCGCGGTTACGCCTTCGACGTGCAGGCGGTCTGCGCGGGATTCGTTTATGCGCTCTGCAACGCCAACGCGCTGATCGTCGCGGGCCAGGCGGACCGGATCATGGTGATCGGCGCGGAGACCTTCAGCCGCATCATGGACTGGACCGATCGCTCAACCTGCGTTCTGTTCGGCGACGGCGCGGGCGCGCTGATCCTCGAGGCCGGGACAGGCGACGGCACATCTGATGATCGCGGCATCCTCGCCACGGATCTGCATTCGGACGGGCGGTATCGCGACATGCTCTACGTCGATGGCGGGGTCGGCACGACGGGCACGGCGGGCAAGCTGCGGATGCAGGGCAACCCGTTGTTCCGGCAGGCGGTGGACAAGCTGGCGAGCACCGCGACGACCGCGCTTGAGCGCTGCGGCCTCGGGCATGCGGATGTCGACTGGATCGTGCCGCACCAGGCCAATATCCGCATCATTGCGGGCACGGCGAGGAAGCTCGGCCTGCCAATGGAGCGGGTGATCCTGACGGTACAGGACCACGGCAACACCTCGGCCGCGTCGATCCCGCTGGCGCTGTCGGTGGGGGTCGCGGACGGGCGGATCAGGCGCGGCGACCTGATCCTGAGCGAAGCCATTGGCGGCGGGCTTGCATGGGGCGCGGTGGCGCTGCGCTGGTAGCTGTGCGAAACCACTGAAACCAGCGGGCGACAAGGCCCGGACAAGCCGTTGATATTGACTCTGAAATTCCTTCGCCCCTAAAGTGAGCGAAATAAACGGGGGGGACGGGATGAGCGACAAGACACTGACGCGTATGGACCTGAGCGAAGCGATCTTTCGCGAAGTCGGCCTGTCGCGCAACGATTCCGGGCAATTGGTCGAAAGCGTGTTGGAACATATCTCGGATGCGCTGGTGCGCGGCGAACAGGTCAAGATTTCGTCCTTCGGCACGTTCTCGGTGCGAGATAAATCCGCACGGATCGGGCGCAATCCGAAAACCGGCGAGGAAGTGCCGATCAAGCCCCGGCGCGTGCTGACCTTCCGCCCCTCGCATCTCATGAAAGATCGCGTGGCCGCCGGCAACAGACGTTGAGGACCATAGCATGGCCAAGTCCGCGGACGCCTTCCGCACGATCAGCGAAGTGGCCGAGTGGCTCGGGATTCCGGCGCATGTGCTGCGGTTCTGGGAAAGCAAGTTCACCCAGGTGAAGCCCGTGAAACGCGCGGGCGGGCGGCGCTACTACCGGCCCGCCGACATGCTGCTGCTGGGCGGCATCCGCAAGCTGCTGCACGAGGACGGCATGACCATCAAGGGCGTGCAGAAGATACTTCGCGAACAGGGCGTGAAGGAAGTTTCCGCGCTTTCGCAACCGCTGGACCTGGACGCCGAGGATCACGCGCCGATCAGCGGCATCGCGCTCGACGTGACCGGGCAACCGGATGAACCGCGCGGACAGGTTCTGAACTTCGATCGGGACAAGACCGAGCCGCGCGCGCCCGCCGAGGACGCGCCGGAAGAAGCAGCGCGCGACGACACGCCGGAGGAGAGGCCGGCCGATCCGGCGGGCGATGCGAAGGAAGACGAGACTGCCCCGCGCGAAGAAACCGCCGCCGCTCAGGAGACCGAGACCGTCGCGGAGACCGCCGCGCCCGAGGAGGAAGCGGACAGGCCAGAGAAGGCCAAGCCGAAGATCCTGCGGCCCACGGGATCCGCCGCGATGCCCGGTTTCCTGCAAAAGAGCCTCGATGAGCGCAACGACGAGCCCAAGCCGGAAGAGCCGGCCAAGCCGGATGCTGACGCCGCCGCCGCGCGGGCCGAATCGGACGCCGCCGGGGACGACCGCGACGAAGACGCTGCATCGGCCTCACCCGAGCCGGAACCGACGCAAGCCGCGAGACCCGAACCGCCGCGCGCGGCACCGATCACCACCCCGCCCGACCCGGCCGATGACGAGGTCGCGGGCAAGCCTTCGGCGCTCAGCGCGCTTGCGGCCATGCGGACGCCGGACCCCGAACAGGCGGCGCTGCTGGCGGACCTCGCGGCGCGCCTTCGGACGCTCACGGACACATCCCGCCCCCACCGCGGCGCGTGAGGCCCGAAAGTTGGGAATTACCCCTTGCCCCCGGACGCAGAACGGGTATGTAACGCGCAAAGTCGGGCTATGGCGCAGCCTGGTAGCGCGTCCGTCTGGGGGACGGAAGGTCGCAGGTTCGAGTCCTGCTAGCCCGACCAATACGCAAACGCCCGGCGGCCTCGGCCCGCGGGCGTTTCGTGTTTCAGGGGGGGGCGGATGACTGATTTTCCCGACGGCGTGCTTTCGGACAGCCAGATGCGGTCGCTTATGGCGGATGGCCAGATCATGGCCGGCGCGCCGATCGCCGACAGCCAGGTTCAGCCCGCCTCGCTCGATCTGCGGCTGGGGGACATCGCCTACCGGGTCCGCGCGTCCTTCCTGACCGGGCGCAGCGCGACGGTGGCGGACCGGCTGGTCGATTTCCAGATGCACGAGATGGACCTGACCGGCGGCGCGGTTCTGGAAAAGGGCTGCGTCTACGTGGTGCCGCTGATGGAATCCCTGGCGCTCGCGCCCGGCATATCTGGCGCGGCGTCGGCCAAGTCCTCGATCGGGCGGCTTGATTTGCTCACAAGGGTGATCACCGATAACGGGGTCGAATTCGACCGGGTGCCGGAGGGCTATCGCGGCCAGCTTTATGTCGAGATCTGCCCGCGCTCTTTCTCGGTCGTGGTGCGGGCCGGGCAGATGCTCAACCAGATGATCTTCCGCGTCGGCGATACGGTGATTTCCGATGCCGATCTGCGCGAGCTGCACGCCGCGACGCCGATCGTTTCGGACGATGCGGTGATCGCCGGGGGGCTTGGCTTCTCGGTCGATCTGAAACCGCCGCGCGGCGATCTCGTCGGGTATCGCGCCAAGCCGCATACCGGGGTGATCGACCTCGAGAGGATCGCCCATTACGACCCGGCGGACTACTGGGAGGAACTGCGCACGCGCGAGGGGCGCATCATCCTCGACCCCGGCGCGTTCTACATCCTCGTCAGCCGAGAGGCGATCACGATCCCGCCGAACTGCGCCGCCGAGATGGCGCCCTACCTCGCGATGGTGGGTGAATTCCGCGTGCATTACGCCGGGTTCTTCGATCCGGGGTTCGGTCATTCCGCCGACGGCGGCGGCTCGCGCGGGGTGCTCGAGGTGCGTTGCCACGAGGCGCCCTTCGTGCTCGAACATGGGCAGATCGTCGGGCGGCTGGTTTATGAACGCATGTCGCAGATGCCTCAGCGGCTCTACGGGGCGGCGCTGGCGTCGAACTACCAGGGCCAGGGGCTGAAGCTCAGCAAGCATTTCCGCGCACCCGCCGGTTAGGCGCTCAGGCGTCGAGGATCAGCCTTACCACGCGCCGCTCAAGCGGCGGGATCGCGGCCACGGCCCGCATCCCGAGGCGTACGAGACGGCGGCGCAGGGCGCTGCCTTCCATCACCGCCCGGCGCGCGCGTTCGCTCAGCGCGATCACCCGCGCGCCCTCGGCATGGCGCACGGCGTGGTAATCGCCGAGCCCGCCCTCGGTGAGCCGCGCGGCAAGGTCGGCCGCACCCGCGATCCCGAGGTTCATGCCCCGCCCGCCGACCGGCGAATGCGCATGCGCGGCGTCCCCGGCCAGAAAGACGCGCCCCGCGCCGTAGCGCCGCGCCTGCCGAACGGGGATCGTGAAGGCGCCCTCGCGCCGGGTCCGGGTAACGGACATCGGCACGGGCAGCGCGGCAAGCGCGTCGGGCCTGTTCGAGATCACGCGAAACCGCCCCGCGCCAAGGGGCACGACGATCACCGCGCCGCCGCCTTCGAGGAAGAAGCCCTGAAAGCAGTCGGAATCGGGCCAGCCTTCGGCATCGACATCGGCGATCGACCAGCGGTCGGGCAGGTCGTAGCCGTCAAAGGGAATGCCGAGGGCAGCGCGCACGTCGCTGGCTGCGCCGTCCGCGCCGATGACGTGGGAGAACCGTCGCTCTGCCCCGTTCATGCGCACGGTGACGCCGCCCTCGTGCTCTTCCAGCGTCTCGAGGGCGGTGGCAAAGGCGACCCGCCCGCCGAAACGCTCCAGCGCGGCGCGCAGATGCGCCTCGGTGCGGTCCTGCGGCAGCGCAAAGAGCCGCTCGTCCGGGTCAGGGGCGCGGTCGAGCCGCATCCGCGCGATGGGCTTGGGACCGACGTGAAAGATCACCTGGGGCACGGCGACGGCCTCGGCCCGAATGGCGGCGGCAACGCGAGAGGGTTCGAGAAGCCGCATGCTGCGCGGCAGGATGCCCACCGCGCGCGACAATGGCGAAGGGCCGTCGCGCGCCTCGATCACGGTGGGGACATGGCCGCGCCGCGCCAATTCGACCGCGGCGGTGAGCCCGGTCGGCCCGGCCCCGACGACGAGAACGTCGCGGGCGATCGCCTACATCCGGCCCATGCGGCGCATGGAACGCATCGTCTGGCGCATCCGCTTTTGCGCCTCCTTGCCCTGGGGCGGCGCGCCCTCGGCCGGGGCGCCGGTCTTGCCCTTGCTCATCCGCTTGCCGACCGCGTCCATGCCGGCGTTGATGCCGCCGCGCATCAGGCGGCGCATGATCATGCGCATGGCCATGTTGATGATCTGATTGGCGTTCATTGCGCCCCTCCTCGGTTCCTCTGTCCCCCCATGTAGCACGGAATCGTGCAATTTTCAGGGCGGCGGCCCTCAATCCTCGAAAAGCTCGGTCTGATCGCCGTCGGGCAGCATCGTATCGCTGTCCTCGTCCTCGCCCTGGTCGGCCCCAGGCATCGAGGCGGGCAAGGGGCGGCTTTCGAGCAGGCCGGCCGAGCGCAGTTCCTTCAGCCCCGGCAGGTCGCGCGCGCTTTCGAGACCGAAATGGGCGAGGAATTCCTGCGTGACGACGAAGGTCACGGGCCGCCCCGGCGTCATCTTGCGCCGGCCAAAGCGGATCCATTCCATCTCGAGCAGTTGATCGACCGTGCCGCGGCTGACCGACACGCCGCGGATTTCCTCGATCTCGGCGCGGGTGACGGGCTGGTGATAGGCGATGATCGCCAGCGTCTCGATCGCGGCGCGGCTGAGCTTGCGGGTCTCGACCGTCTCGCGGCGCATGAGAAAGCCCAGATCCGGCGCGGTGCGCATCGCCCAGGCGTCGCCGGTCTTCATCAGCGTCACCCCGCGCCCCTCGTAGCGCTTGCGCAGGTGAACCAGCGCCTCGGCGGCGTCGCTGCCATGGGGCATCCGTTCGTTAAGCTCCCTTACCGTGACCGGCTCGGCGCTGGCGAAGAGGATCGCCTCGATCATGCGTTCCTGTTCGCCCATCGGCGGGGCTTCGAACAGGCTTTCGTCCCTTTCTTCAACGGGTTCGCTCATGGTTCTAATCCTTGCGGCGCAGCTGGATCGGCGCGAACGTGTCGGCTTGGCGCAGCTCGATCCGGCCCTCCTTGGCCAGTTCCAGCGTGGCCGCGAAGGTCGAAGCGGTCGCCGAGCGCCGCCGCGCCGGATCGTGGCCGAAGCCATCGGGCAGATAAGTCGAGATATCGGTCCACGTCCCGGCGAACCCGATCAGCCCGCGCATCCGCTCGAGCGCCTGCTCCAGCGACCAGATCGAATCGCGGTCCATCGCGTAGGGGCGGAATTCGTCGCGCGTGCGGATGCGCGCATACCCCTGCATGAGGTCCAGAAGCGTCGCGGTGTAGGTGATGCGCCGGGTGCGGGTGATTTCCTCGGGCACGCCGCGGGCGAAGAAATCGCGGCCCAGCCGGTCGCGCCCCATGAGCCGCGCCGCCGCGTCGCGCATCGCCTGCAACCGTTCGAGCTGAAACGCCAGATGCGCGGCCAGCTCCTCGCCCGAGGGGCCCTCCTCCTCGGGGTCGGGCGGCAGCAGCAGGCGGGACTTGAGAAAGGCGAGCCAGGCGGCCATGACTAGGTAGTCGGCGGCCAGTTCGATGCGCAGCGCGCGCGCCTTTTCGACGAAGGCGAGGTATTGCTGCGCGAGATGCAGGATCGAGATCTTGCGCAGGTCCACCTTCTGCGTGCGGCTGAGCGTCAGCAGCAGGTCGAGCGGCCCCTCGAACCCGTCCACATCGACGATGAGCGCCTCCGCCGCCATCCGGTCGGCTATGCGCTCCGGCGTGGCGGCGTCGAAATCGTCGTCAGACATCCAGCGGTCCTGCGTTCATGGCGGACAGTCTTGCCTCAAGCGCGGGAATGTCAACCTCGTCGGGCGCGCGACGCGCGGCCAGCGCCGCCTCGGCGCGCCGCTGCCCTTGCGCGTCCAGCCGCCCGGCGGCGTCGGCGACGGCGCGGCGCTCCTCCAGCGTGGCGTTGCAGAGCAGCACCACGTCGCAGCCCGCATCGCGCGAGGCGCGCGCAATGTCCGAAAGCGCGCCGGTAAGCGCCTTCATCGAAATGTCATCGGTCATGATGAGCCCGTCAAAGCCGATCTCCTCGCGGATGAGGCGCATCATGCAAGGGCTGAGCGTCGCGGGAAGCGCATCGATCGCTTCATAGACAAGATGCGCGGTCATGCCCATCGGCAGATCGCTGAGCGCCTCGAACGGCGCGAAATCGGTGAGCCCGAGTTCCTGCCTTCCGGCCGCGACGACCGGCAGGGCGAGATGGCTGTCCGCCTGCGCGCGGCCATGTCCGGGGAGGTGCTTGAGCACCGGCAGCACGCCGCCCTCGAGCAGCCCATCGGCCACCGCGCGCCCCCGCAGCGCGACTTCGCCCGGCTCCACCCCGTAGCAGCGGTCGCGCAGAAATTCATGCGTATCCGGCCCCGCCACGTCCACCAGCGGCGCGCAGTTGGCGTCGATCCCGACGCGGCGCAGCTCATCGGCGATGATGCGGTATTGCAGGTAAAGCGCCTCGGCGGCCGCGGCGCCGGTGCGCTCCGCGACGGTCTGCGGCGGCAGCCAGTTGCGGCCCAGCGGCGGGCGCAGGCGCTGGACGCGCCCGCCCTCCTGATCGATCAGGATCGGCGCGTCGCGCCCCACTGCGTCGCGCATCTCGTCGCAGAGGGCGCGGACCTGGTCGGGCGTGTCGATGTTGCGCGCGAACAGGATGAATCCGAACGGATCGGCCTCGGCGAAGAACGTCCTTTCGGCGGCGCTGAGCCTCAGGCCGTCCGCGTCGAGGATCGTCGCGCCGAAGGCCATCAGCGGGTGACCACCGGGATGCACTCGGCCTTTTCCGCGACCAGCGCCGAGCAGAAGCGGCGCGCGTCGGCCAGGTCGTCGAACCCCATCGCGCGCAGCCGGTAGAAGGTGCGCCCGCCGCTCGTCGCGCGCTGGATCACGCGGCCCTTGTCGGCGAGGTATTCCTCGAACCGCTGGTTCAGCCGGCCCCATTCCTCGCGGGCGATCTCTTCGGACTTGTAGGCGCCAAGCTGGGCGAGCCGCGTGCCGCTGGGGATGCTGTCGGCGGTGATGTCCTGCGTGTCCTGCGCGGCAGGGGCGCTGGCCGCGGTCGTTTCGATCCGCGACAGGGTCACGGGGCGCAGCCTGGGACGAAGCGAGTGGCCAAGCCCGCCTTCGACGCGCGGCGCGTCCTGTGCCTCGGCCAGTTCTTCGGCCTCGTCCGCAGGCTTGTCGCTCATCGGCTCGACCCCCTCGGCCAGCGACTCCGCCAGCGCGAGGATATCCGCCTCCTCGGCGGCGGCTTCGGGCTGATCGGCCGGCTCGGACACCTCTACCTTGTGTGCGGCGGCCTGCGGCTCGGGGCGCTCGGCCCAGACCGCCGCGCCGTCCTCGTCGCTGAGGTCGAGCGGCGCCGGCGCGAGGATCAGTTCATCCGGGGTCTTCGCCGCGGCGCCGACGGCTGCGACGTCGTTGACCGCCAGTCCCTGGTTAAGCGCCTGCCGCCCGCCCGGTTCCTCGGGTTGAACCCGCATCGGGCCCTGCGCGGCGCGGATCACCGGCACGCCGCTCACGTCGCGCATCACCAGTTGATAGCCCCAGTAGCCAAGGCCGACGATCAGCCCCAGTGAAATCAGCGATCCGATCCCGTAGGTGATCGCCGTCAGGGAATTGCCCTGCTCGGCCGCGGCCCCGTGGCCCCGCCGGTCTGCGTGCATTTCTGCCATGTCTCGCCCCTTTGCCGCCCGCGATACGTCGTCACGGGTGGTCTCGTTGCTGCCTCATCGGCCCCGGGCGCGCGTGCGTCTCAGCGCATCTCTTGCGCCGGGGTCACGCCGAGAATACCAAGACCTGCGGAAATAACAACATTCGCGCTGCGCGCGAGCGCGATTTTCGCGCGGCTGGCGTCGCGATCGTCCTCTTGCAGAAAGCGCAGGGCGGGATCGTCATGCCCGCGGTTCCAGAGGCTGTGCAGCTCGCTCGCCAGTTCGAAGAGGTAGAAGGCCACGCGGTGCGGCTCGCTCACCCGGCCGGCGATCTCCACGAGGCGCGGCCATTCGGCGATCTTGCGCGCCAGCGCGAGTTCGGCGTCGTGGGTGAGGATCGACAGGTCCGCGTCCGCGAGCGAGGCGTCGCTCACGTCGATCCCCGCCTGGGCCGCCTTGCGCAGCACGCTGCACACGCGGGCGTGCGCGTATTGGACGTAGAAGACCGGGTTGTCCCTCGACTGCTCGAGCACCTTGTCGAAATCGAAATCCAAAGGCGCGTCGTTCTTGCGGGTGAGCATGACGAAGCGCGTCACGTCGGCGCCCACGAGGTCGACCACGTCGCGCAGCGTGACGAAGGTGCCGGCGCGCTTGGACATCTTGAAGGGCTCTCCGTTCTTGAAGAGCCGAACCAGCTGCGTCAGCTTGATGTCGAGCGGCACCGCGCCGTCCGAAAGCGCGGAAACGGCGGCCTTCATGCGCTTCACATAGCCGCCGTGATCGGCGCCAAACACATCAACGAGGGCGTCGAAACCCCTGGAAACCTTGTCATAATGATAGGCGATATCGGGCGCGAAATAGGTCCAGCCGCCATCGGATTTCCGGACCGGGCGATCCACGTCATCGCCATGCGCGGTGGATTTGAACAGCGTCTGCTCGCGCGGCTCCCAATCCTCGGGGGTCTTGCCCTTGGGCGGCTCGAGAACGCCCTCGTAGATCAGCCCCTTGGCGTCCAGCGCGCTCAGCGCGGCCTCGATCCGGCCGGTGCCGTAGAGCGATTTCTCGGAGTAGAACACGTCCATCTCGACGCCGAGCGCCTTCAGGTCCGCGCGGATCAGGTCCATCATCGCGTCGGTCGCGAATTCGCGCACCTCCGCGAGCCAGACGTCCTCGGGCTGATCGACATAGGCATCGCCGACCTTCGCCTTGAGCGCCTCGCCCACGGCGATGAGATAGTCGCCGGGATAGGTGCCGTCCTCGAACGCCACGCTTTGCCCGTGCGCTTCGAGGTAGCGCAGATAGACCGACCGGGCGAGCGTGTCGACCTGCGCGCCGCCGTCGTTGATGTAGTATTCGCGCGTCACGTCATGGCCGGTGAAATCCAGCAGCGACGCCAGCGCGTCGCCGAACACCGCGCCGCGCGTGTGGCCCACATGCAACGGGCCGGTGGGGTTGGCGCTCACGTATTCGACGTTCACGCGCCGCCCCTGCCCCATGGCCGAGCGCCCGAACTCCGCGCCTGCACGCAGCGCCGCGCGCAGCACCTCGTGCCATTCGCCCTCCGCCAGCCGCAGGTTGAGAAAGCCGGGCCCGGCCACCTCGGCGCTTGAGATGCGCGGATCCTGCGCCAATTGTCCGGCCAGCGCCTCGGCGATGTCGCGCGGCTTCAATCCCGAAGGCTTGGCCAGCACCATCGCCGCGTTGGTCGCCATGTCGCCATGCGCCGGGTCGCGGGGCGGCTCGACCGTGACGTTGTCATGGGCGAGGCCCGCGGGCAGCTTGCCTTCGGCCTCGAGCACGTCGAGCGCCTGCACCACGGCGGCGCGGATTTCGGTAAAGAGGTTCATCGCCTGTCCTTTCGCGTCGCCGGGTGGTTTAGCACCCGTGCGCCGGGCGTCAATCCGCCGTGCCGTCCCTGTCCCGTTTCCCTTGCGCTTCGCCGCGCGGTTCATTTGCCTCGTCGCTTTGCTTCGGCGGCGACAGCGCCAGGATGAGCGCCCCCTCCCCCGCCTTCAGCTCCGCGTCCGCCGCCAGCAGGCGCAGCGACTTGCCCGGCTCGATCTCGGCCAGCGCAATCGACTCGGGGTTGTCGGCGCGCCATTGCTCGACCTTGTATTCCTTGGTCAGCGGCGTGCCGCGCACGGACCAGCCGGCGGTCATCTTCTGCGATATCTCGGGATGGCGCAGCCCGCCGCAGATCACCCGCCCACCCAGCGTCGCGGGAAGGGAGTGGCGGCGGCTATCGTGCTTGGCCCGCTTGAGCTGATAGACGTTCTCACGGCCGAAATCGGGCGCATGGTCCGTCGCCACCAGCGTGTTGTAGGCGTCGTTGTCCGACAGCGCCACGATGCGCGCGTAGCTGACGAACTCCACGCTGGTCTCGGCGCCGTCCGACAGGATGTCGCCGACGTAGATCGGCAGCCCTTCCTCGCGCGCGCTGCGCAGCTTGGCGCGGTTGGCGTCGGCGACAAGCACCGGCACGTCATGTTCGCGCAGCGCCCGCGCGAAGGAGGTCGAGAACTGCGAACCGCCGACGAAGATGACGCCGGGGATGTGGCTCCCCGCGAGGCCCAGGAGCCGCCCCAGCGGCCGCAGCGAGAAGCCGTGCAGCACCACCGTCGCCGCGACCAGCGCGAAGGCCAGCGGCGTCAGCACGGCCGCGTCATCGATCCCCGCCGCCACCAATCGGTCCGAGAACAGACCCGCAACCGCGACAAGCACGACCCCGCGCGGCCCGGTGAAGGCAACGAGCAGCCGCTCGCGCATCGGCACGTTGGTGAAGGCGAGCGAGACCAGGACCGTGAAGGGACGCACGAGCAGGATCACCACCACGATGAACAGCGCCGAGCGCCAGTTCAGCATCGACAGCCGCTCGAGGTTCATCGACGCGGCCAGCAGGATGAACACGCCCGAAACCAGCAGGATCGTCGCGTGCTCCTTGAAGCGGCGCAGCTCCGTATAGCTCGGCAGGCCGGCATTGGCGATGTAGAACCCCATGATCGTCACCGCCAGCAGCCCGCTTTCATGCAGGATGTCGTCGGCAAGCGCGAAGACCATCAGCAGCACGGCGAAGAGCACCGGAACCTTCATGTATTCGGGCACCCGCCCGCGGCGGAACCCCTCGGACAGCAGCCAGCCCGCCACGAGGCCCAGCAGCGTCGCCAGCGTCGTGCCGACCAGCATCTCCCAGACCGCGTGGCCGAGCGTGCTGCTCGCCGCGCCGATCAGCACCACCTCGAAGGCGAGCACGGCGGCCAGCGCGCCGATCGGGTCGTTGACGATCGCCTCCCATTGGAGCAACTGCGCCGGACGCTGGGACAGCCGCGCCTGGCGCAACAGCGGCGCGATCACCGTCGGGCCGGTCACGATCATGATGCCGCCGAAGACCGCCGCGCTCGCCCAGCTCAGCCCGGCGACGTAGTGCAGCGCCAGCGCCGAGGCGAGCCACCCCACCGGCGCGCCGATGATGACCAGCCGCCGCACGCCGAGCGCGGCTTCGCGCAGCGTGTGCAGGTTCAGCGTCATCCCGCCTTCGAACAGGATGATCGCCACCGCCACGCTGATCATCGGCGCCATCAAGGGCCCGATATCGCGTTCCGGATCGAAGAAGCCGAGCCCGGGGCCCACCGCCAGCCCCGCCAGGAGCATCAGCACGATGGCCGGCAGGCGCATCTTCCAGGCGATCCACTGCGCCCCGACGCCCAGCACCCCGACGAGGGCGAAGGCCATGACCGGGTGCAGCGCCTCGCCTGCGGTTGCTGCGTCTATCGCCATCTCATCCCTCCCGGGTGCCGGGGCCGCCCGGGCCGCCAAGGCGCCGCGCATGCTGTGTCAGGGCATACCGGTCGGTCATGCCCGCGATATAATCGCTCACCAGGCGGGCAAGTTCCGTCTCGCCTTCGATTTGATCAAGATCGCGCCGCCAGCGGCGCGGCAGGTGTTCGAGGGATTGCATGTAAAAGGCGAAGAGCCCCTCGACCACTTCGGTCACCTGCGCGCGCTTTACCATCACCGGCGGCGCGCGATACATCCGCGTGAAAAGGAAATGCCGGATCGCCTGCAAGTCGCGCCACAGCGGGTCCGAGAACCGGATCACCGGCCGCCCGAGCCGGCGCACACCGTCGGGGCCGTCGGGGTCGGCCTCGGTGATGATCGCGCGCGAACAGTCGATCACGTCGGCCACCATGACGCCGAACACGCGGCGCAGCGCCTCGTGCCGGCGGCGGTAGGGGTCGAGCCGGGGATAGGCGCGATCGACCTCGTTGTAACAGTCCGCGACGATGGGGAGCGCGGCAATCTCTTCCTCGGTGAAGAGCCCGGCGCGCAGCCCGTCATGCAGATCGTGGTTGTTGTAGGCGATGTCGTCCGAAAGCGCCGCGACCTGCGCCTCGGCGCTGGCGTGGGTGTGAAGTTCGAGGTCGTGACGCGCGTCATATTCGGCCAGCGCCCAAGGCAGCGCGCCGTCCGGCCCCGGCAGGACCGGCCCGTTATGCTTGGCGATGCCTTCGAGCGTGTCCCAAGTGAGGTTCAGCCCGTCGAACTCGGCGTAATGCTGCTCGAGCCGGGTCACGATGCGGATCGCCTGCGCGTTGTGATCGAACCCGCCATAGGGGGCCATGAGCGCGTGCAGCGCGTCCTCCCCGGTGTGACCGAATGGCGTGTGGCCAAGGTCGTGGGCCAGCGCCACCGCCTCGGTCAGTTCCGCGTTCAGCCCCAGCGCGCCGCTGATCGTGCGCGCCACCTGCGCCACCTCGATCGAATGGGTGAGCCGCGTGCGGAAGTAGTCGCCCTCGTGCTCCACGAACACCTGCGTCTTGTGCTTGAGCCGGCGGAAGGCGCTGGAATGGATGATGCGGTCGCGGTCCCGCTGGAAGCACGAGCGGAAATGGCTCTCCTCCTCGGCCACGAGCCGCCCGCGCGTGCGGTCCGGCGCGGCCGCAATGCGCGCGTTCATGCCCTGTCATCCTTGTCGCCTGTTCCCGTCCCTCTTATATTCGATCCCGAGAGCAAGCGAAACCGTCAGGAGAGCGATCCCATGCAACTCCCTCCACAGGTCACGGAACGCGCCTTCGAGCGGCTGGCCGAGATCGGCGCGGGCGACGAAGGCCAGGCCCTGCGCGTCGCGGTCGAGGGCGGCGGCTGTTCGGGATTCCAGTACGAGATCACGCTCGACCGGCCGTCGGATGACGATCTCGTGCTCGAGGGCAAGGGCCAGAAGGTGGTGGTCGATTCGGTCTCATTGCCGTTCCTGGCGGGCGCGACCATCGACTTCTCCGAGGAACTGATTGGCGCGCGGTTCACCATAGACAACCCGAACGCCAGCAGCGCCTGCGGATGCGGAACCTCATTTTCGATGTGATTTTATATATTTGAAGCGCGACATTCATGTCCTGCGCGAAGCTCACTCCGCCGGGATCGCCGCGTGGCCGCGAGCGGCCCGGCGCAGCGCGATGGCCGGCGCAGCCTGATCGTAGATGAGCCACGCGCCCGCCCCGATGACGATGCCGGCCCCCAGATAGACGCCCGGACCAGGCGCCTCGCCGAAGACCAGCGCGCCGATGACCACCATCCAGAGGAATTGCAGGTTCATCAGCGGCGTCACCACGTAGGCCGGCAGCGCGCGGAACGCGCCCACCAGCACCCAGCGCGCGAAAAAGAGCACGCAGGCATAGATCGCGGCCCAGCCGAGATCGGCCAGCCCCATCGGCGCCCAGACGAAGGGCAGCGCCGCGGCCATGACCACCATCAGCCCGAGGTTCGGATAGAACACCTGCGCGAGCAGGTTGTCGTCGCGCTTGCCGATATGGCGCGAGGCCATCATCGACACGGTGCCCAGCAGAACCGCGGCCAGCGCCACGAGATGCCCCGCCCCCACCGTCCCGATCCCGCCGGGCAGCAGGCACATGATCCCCACGATCCCGAGGATCAGCGCCCCCCAGGCCTGCGGGCGCACCTGTTCGCCCAGGAAAGGCCCCGACAGCAGCGCCGTCATCAGCGGGATCATCGCGATGAACAGGAACACCTCCGCAAAAGGCAGCAGCCGGAAGGCGTGGAAGAACGCCACCGCCCCCGCCACCGTGGCCCCGGTGCGCAGCGCCATCGCGCCCGGGCAGCGTGTGCGCATGCCGCGCGCATTGCCGCCCGCGCGGTTGGCCAGCAGGCTCAGCAGCGCGACGATTCCGCCGGAAACCGCAAAGAGCTGCGGCGCGGAATAGGACGCGGCGAACATCTTGGTGATGCCGTCCGCCCCCGAGATCAGCAGCGTGTAGAGCGCGGTCAACCCGACGCCCCCTGCGACCGCAGCCCCGGCCCTCGCAGAGCCGCTCATGCCCGCGCCTCGCGCAGGCCGACACGCGCAAAACCTGCGAAGAACGCATCGAAACGATCGTTCGCCGCCTCGGCCGCGACCAGAGCCGCGTGCGCCTCTTGCGACAGGCGCGCGGCGACAAAGGCGCGCATCGTCTCCCAGTCGGCGCTGCGCGCGCGTCCCATGTTGTAGATGCATTCCGACAATTCCCGCAGCGGACCCGAGCGGGGTCGCGTGCGGCGAAAGACCACGCGCCCTTCCGGGATTTGCGCGGCGAAACCGCCCTGCCCGGTCGTGGCCATGAACCAGTTGAGCATCAGGTATTCGTGGTAATCGTCCGCCAGCGGCGCATAGGGGTCGGACTCGAGGCCAAAGCAACGCGCCTGTTGCAGCAGCCAGATCTCCCATACCTCGGGCGGCGCGCGGCGCGCATGGCGCAACGCGATGCAGATCTCGGCCAGAAGATCGACGTTGAAGTCGAGAAAGGCCAGCGTCCCGGCGAAGATCAGGCTGTCGATGGCCGCGTCCGGCAGGCACGGGTCCACGCGGCCATACTCCGACAGGTAAAACACGATATGCGTGAGCTCATACGCCGCCTTCTTGTTCGGCATGGCGAAGGTGTCGGAACGGGCGGCGAAGCGGCGCAGCCGATCGCCGAGGCCACGGTCACCCGGCAGCGCGTCGACCCCGCGCCGCGCGCACAGGCGGCAGGCCTCGCCGCGTTGCAGATCCGAAAGCTCGGCTTCGGGCAGCCCTTCGCGCGCCGCCCATTCGGCCAGCCGCGCGCCCTTGTTCCCCGGCATGCCGAGGTCCTCGAGATCAAGGCAGAGCGACAGCAGGAAGCGGTAATATTGCGGGAAAAACTCCATCCGCGCCTCGATGTCGTCGTAGAAGGCGCGGTAGCAGGACAGGTCATCGGCGTCCGGCCGGGCGCCGGTGCATTCCAGGATGTTCAGCGCCTCGGCGTTCTCCTTGAGCCAAAAGACATCCTCCTCGCCGCGCCGGTGATCGGCGAAGTTGCGCAGCAAGGCGGCCTGACGCGCCGCCTTGCTGCGTTGTCTGAACGGGACCGTGAGTGAAACGACGTTGCTCATGTCGTGATCTCCTGCTTGCGTGGCGCAATGGCCCCGTCAGGGCCGGCCCCCGGTTCAGAGGCTCGAGGTGAAGAGCCCGGTGGCGTCGCCGTCTTCCGCGCTCCGCTCCGCGCGCGGCGCCAATGACGAGGTGAACGCGCCGGTGGCCTCGCCGCTCGCCCGGACCGGCCCCAGGGAGGAAGTAAAGGCCTCGACCGCGTCGCCGTCCTGCGCGGCGGTCGCGGTGGGGGCAAGCGACGAGGTGAATGCGCCCACGGCGTCGCCCGACTGGGCCGCCGTCGCGGACGGAGCGAGCGAGGAGGTGAACGCCTCTACCGCGTCGCCTGACTGGGTCGCCGTCGCGGACGGAGCGAGCGAGGAGGTGAACGCCTCTACCGCGTCGCCCGATTGGGTCGCCGTCGCGGACGGAGCGAGCGAGGACGTGAACGCCTCTACCGCATCGCCCGACTGGGCGCTCGCGGTGCGCGGCGACAGTGACGAGGTGAAGAGCCCGACGGCGTCGCCCGCAGCCGCCATCACACCGGCGGGGGCCAGCGAGGAGGTGAACGCCTCCACGGCTGCCCCGTCATGGAGGTTGGCGCTCTCGGCGGCTTGTCCGGCTTCGGAATGCGATTCTACTTTACGTTGTGCAGTCATCTTTGAATCTCCCCAGATTTCAGTTGCAGACCTCTTGACGCTTGCACTTTATGCGTGTGTTTCCAAGAAAAATTTTGAGTGGAAACAATCGAAGAGCTTAGAATCGACAACAGCTTCGACGCGTATCATCTTGATTCTATACGTATTAACTATTGTTAACTTTTCTCACGCGATGGTCATCGCAGCGGACCGCCAGCCACCATGTCGCTGTCCTCGGGACCGCGATCACTCTACCTAGACGTGTTCTTCTCAACCGCCCGGAGGCGCTTTCGCGGCCTCAGATCCCGCGGTTTCCACCGAATCGCCCCGCGCCGATTTGCCGATTCGCGGGCGGATGACGCGCCGCCTTGCACCCGCCTGCGCCATGCGCGATAGAGGACTGTGGCGGGGGGACGTGTCCATGAAAATCGCGAGCTTCAACATCAACGGCATAAAGGCGCGCATCAACGCCCTGCCCGAATGGCTGGACGAGGCCGACGCCGATGTCGTGCTGTTGCAGGAGATCAAGTCGGTCGACGAGGCTTTCCCGCGCGAGCTGTTCGAAGATCGCGGCTTCGCGGTCGAAACCCACGGCCAGAAGGGCTTTAACGGGGTCGCGATCCTGTCGCGCCTGCCGCTAGAGGACGTGACCCGCGGCCTGCCCGGCGACGACGCGGACGAACAGGCCCGCTGGATCGAGGCGACGGTGATGGGCGACCGGGCGGTGCGGGTCTGTGGCCTCTACCTGCCCAACGGCAACCCGGCGCCGGGGCCGAAATACGACTACAAGCTGGCCTGGATGGAACGTCTCCACGTCCGCGCGCAGGAACTTCTCATGCTCGAGGAACCGTTCCTCATGGCCGGCGACTACAACGTGATCCCGCAGGACGAGGACGCCCGCAAACCCGAGGCCTGGCGCGAGGACGCGCTCGCCCTGCCCGCGACCCGCGCGGCGTTCCGGCGCCTTCTGAACCTCGGGCTGACCGATGCGTTCCGCGCGCGCACCCAAGGCGCGGGCCATTATACGTTCTGGGACTACCAGGCCGGCGCATGGAACCGCGACAACGGCATCCGCATCGATCATTTCCTGCTCAGCCCGCAATGCGCCGACCTGTTGAGCGACTGCCAGATCGACAAGGCGGTGCGCGGGCGCGAGAAACCGTCGGATCATGTTCCGATCTGGGTCACGCTCGACGTCTGACACCCTGAAAGGGCATTTTCATGGACAACCTGCGTGGCAGCGCGCTCATGGTTCTGGCGATGGCCGGATTCGCGCTCGAGGATTACTTCGTCAAGCTGCTCTCCGAGGCGCTGCCGGTCGGGCAGATCCTGATGATGCTGGGCACGGCGGGCTGCACCGTCTTCGCGCTGTTCACCAGGCTTCAGGGCGGACGTCTCCTGACGCGCGTTCTGCTGTCGCGCGGCGTGATGCTGCGCAACGCGGGCGAGATCGTGGCCGCCGTGAGCTACGTCACGGCCCTTGCGCTCGCGGATCTCTCGACCGTTTCGGCGATCCTGCAGGCGACGCCGCTGGCGGTCACGCTGGGCGCGGCGCTCTTCATGGGGGCGCAGGTCGGCTGGCGGCGCTGGTCGGCGATCCTCGTGGGCATGGCCGGCGTGCTGATGATCGTGCGCCCGGGGCTCGACGCGTTCGAGATGTCCTCGGTCTTCGCCGTGGTCTCGGTCATCGGGCTGGCGATCCGTGACCTCGCGACGCGGGCGATCCCGGCAAGCGTCAGTTCGATGCAGCTTTCGTGTTACGCCTTCGGCACGATGATCCCGACAGGCGCGGTTCTGCTGCTGCTGGGCGGCGGGGCGCAGACGCCCGAGCCTGCCGGCTGGGCCTGGCTGTTCGGGGCGATGGTGTTCGGGGTGATGGGCTATTACTTCATCGTCGGCGCGATGCGCGTGGGCGAAGTCGCCGCGGTCACGCCCTTCCGCTACGCGCGGCTGATCTTCGCGCTGATCCTCGGCATGAGCCTTCTGGGCGAGCGGCCGGATTTCTGGACGCTCTTCGGCGCGGCGGTCATCATCGCATCGGGCCTTTACACGCTTGTGCGCGAACGCAGGCTGGCGCGGCGCGCCTACCGGCAGGCCAAGCCCAAGGGGCCGCTCTGAGCCGCGCAATTCCCTTTTGCCGGAAACCTTGCTATCCGACCCCGAGAATTCCGTTTACCCAGAAAAGGACCGACAATGAGCGGCATCATAGACATTTTCGCGCGCGAGATACTCGACAGCCGCGGCAACCCCACCGTTGAGGTCGACGTGATCCTCGAGGACGGCACGATGGGTCGCGCCGCGGTGCCCTCGGGCGCCTCCACCGGCGCGCATGAGGCGGTCGAGCGGCGCGATGGCGACAAGGGGCGCTACCTGGGCAAGGGCGTGCTCGAGGCGGTCGCGGCGGTGAACGGCGAGATTTGCGACAGCCTCGTGGGGATGGACGCGACCGAGCAGGTCGGCATCGACCTCACCATGATCGAGCTCGACGGCACGCCCAACAAGGCGCGGCTGGGGGCCAACGCGATCCTGGGCGTCAGCCTCGCCGTGGCCAAGGCGGCGGCGGATTACACTGCGCAGCCGCTCTATCGCTATATCGGCGGGACCGGCGCGCGGGTGCTGCCCGTGCCGATGATGAACATCATCAACGGCGGCGAACATGCTGATAACCCTATTGATATCCAAGAGTTCATGATCATGCCGGTGAGCGCGGGGAACATCCGCGACGCGGTGCGCATGGGGGCCGAGGTGTTCCACACGCTGAAGAAGGAACTGACCGCCGCCGGGCTGTCCACCGGCATCGGCGACGAGGGCGGGTTCGCCCCCGATATCGCCTCCACCCGCGAGGCGCTGGATTTCATCCTCAAATCGGTCGAGAAGGCCGGTTACAAACCCGGCGACGATATCTGCCTCGCGCTGGATTGCGCCGCGACTGAATACTTCAAGGATGGGAAATACGTGCTTGGCAGGGAAGGGAAAACCCTTACCTCGCAGGAAAACGTCGCCTACCTGGAATCGCTGGTGAACGACTATCCCATCATCTCGATCGAGGACGGCATGGCCGAGGACGACTGGGACGGCTGGATCGCGCTCACGCGCGCGCTCGGAGAGAGGGTGCAATTGGTCGGCGACGACCTCTTCGTCACCAACCCCACCCGGCTGGCCGAAGGGATCGCCAACGGCGCGGCCAACTCGATGCTGGTCAAGGTGAACCAGATCGGCACTCTGACCGAGACCCTGCGCGCCGTCGAGATGGCGCACCGCGCGCGGATGACCAACGTGATGTCTCACCGCTCGGGCGAGACCGAGGACGCGACCATCGCCGATCTCGCCGTGGCGACGAATTGCGGGCAGATCAAGACCGGCAGCCTCGCGCGTTCGGACCGGCTGGCGAAATACAACCAGTTGATCCGTATCGAGGAGTCGCTTGGCGAGACGGCGGAATATGCCGGGCGCAGCATCCAGCGCGACTGACCCTTGCTCACATGAATAGGGCGCGGCAAACCCTGCCGCGCCCTGTCTTTTCTCTGAAATGCGCCGCCTCTTACGGGCAGGGCGCCTCGTAGTAGGTGCCGTCGCCGCGTGCGTAGGCGCAGACGTTGCGCTGGTTGTTCTGCGCGACCACGGTGCCGGCTGCGGCCCCCGCGAGCGCCGAGATCAGGCGCCATTCCGAACTTGCGCCGAGGGCCTCGGCGGTGACGAGACCGGCCGCGGCGCCGCCGGCGACGCCTGCTACGGTGCGTTGCTCGGACGTCATCGTGTCGCAGCCCGAAATTGCCATGATGGATGCTGTCGCGATTGCCATGGTCCAGGTTTTCATGCTTGTCTCCTTTATTTGCGTTCGCAGTGGACCCGGGCCGGCATGATCTTCGCCCGAGCTACTCCGACGATAAACTGCGACATAGCGGGCTCGGTTCCATGATGGCCGGAAATTTACGTGGATTTCCGCCCAATTCGGCGCGGCGGGAGGCGCGGCCCCCGCTTTCCGCGCCGCCAACGTCGGAGATCCGGGAATCTCCGCGCCGCCGTGGAACTTTTGCCGGCCTCATGCGTGAGTACGCGAAAGGAACACCCGGGAGCGCCCCCCGCTCTTTCCGGGTCAGAGGGCGGATCGGCCCCGTTGCGATTGAACGAAAGTCACCAGTTGCCGGGTCGATCCGTCCTTTGCGTCAAGCGGCGCATCCCCCGAAAGGACATCCGCCATCGTCCCCGCCAGTTCCTTGCCCAGTTCCACGCCCCATTGATCGAACGAATTGATCCCGAGGATCACCCCTTCGACGAAGACGCGATGTTCGTAAAGCGCGACGATCTGGCCCAGCCGGAACGGCGTCAGCAGGTCGTAGATGAGCGTGGTCGAGGGCCGGTTCCCCGGAAAGACCCGATGCCGCGCCTGGCGCTCGCGCTCTTCGCCCTCGTGTCCCGCTTGGGCCATCAGGGCGCGCGCGGCGTCAAGACCCCTGCCCCGCATCAGCGCCTCGGATTGCGCAAGGCAGTTGGCGGCCAGCAGCGCGTGATGATGCGCCAGGTCGGGCTCGTGCCCGCGCGCGGCGACCATGAATTCGCACGGCACGATCTGCGTGCCCTGGTGGATCAACTGGTAGAAGGCGTGCTGCCCGTTGGTGCCCGGCGCGCCCCAGACGACCGGCCCGCTCTGCGTGGAAAGCGGCGCGCCCGTCATCGTCACCCGCTTGCCGTTCGACTCCATCTCAAGCTGCTGGAGATAGGCGGGCAGCCGCGCGAGCCGCTGGTCATAGGGCAGCACCGCGCGCGTCGGGTAGCCGCAGACTTGGTGATGCCAGATCCCGGTCAGCGCCAGCATCACCGGCATGTTCCCGGCCAGCGGCGCGGCGCGAAAATGCGCGTCCATCGCCGCGCCGCCGCGCAGGAAATCGTCGAAATCGTCCGGGCCGATGGCGATCATCAGCGCAAGGCCGATCGGCCCCCACATCGAATAGCGCCCGCCGACCCAGTCGCCGAAGGCAAAGACGCGCTCGGGCGCGATTCCGAACTCCGCCGCCTTCTCCGTGGCCGAGGACAGCGCCACGAACTGCGCCCCCGGCTCGGCCACGGCCTTGGCCATCCAGTCATGCGCGGTGCGCGCGTTGGTCATGGTCTCGATCGTGGTAAAGGTCTTGGACGCCACGATCACCAGCGTGCGCGCCGGGTCGAGCCCGCTCAGCGTGTCATGGATATCCGCTCCGTCCACGTTCGACACGAAGTGGCAGCGCGGCCCGTCGTGATACGGGCCAAGCGCGCGGGTTCCCATCTCGGGCCCGAGGTGCGAGCCGCCGATGCCGATATTGACCACGTCCTCGATCGTCCCGCCCGCGCCTTCGAAGCGTCCGCTGCGAACCTCTTCGGCAAGGCTGCGCATCCGCGCCAGCGTGTCGCGCACGCCCGACATGATGTCCTCGCCCTCGACCTCGATCGCGGGGCCGTCGGGGTTGCGCAGCGCGGTATGCAGCACCGCGCGCCCCTCGGTTTCGTTGATCGGCTTTCCGGCGAACATCGCGGCGCGGCGCTCTTCCACGCCGCTGGATCGGGCCAGATCGACAAGCGCGGAGCAGGCCGCGTCGTCGATCAATGTCTTGGAATAATCCAGCAGCACGCCATCGGTTTCCACCGAATAGGCCGCCGCCCTGTCAGCGCGGTCGAACAGCGAAAGGATGTCCTTGCCTTCCAGCGCCTCGCGGCGATCTTTCAGGACGTCCCACATCACGGGGCCCAATGCACTTCGAGGTCGTCCATGACCGCCGCCACGGGGGCGTCGTAGGGGCTCATCGTCCGGGCCTTTTCCAGCGCCTTGCGCTTGGCGTCGCCGGTGATGACGAGATGCTTGCGCATCGCGCCGTCCAGCACATGCGCGGCGAGGGTCACGCGCGGCTCGGGCTCGCCATCGAGGCGCATGGGCAGCAGGATAGGCGCGTCCCGGTCGAGCGCGCGCTCGAAATTGTCGGCGCCGCGGAACAGCGACGCGGTGTGCATGTCCTCGCCCATCCCCAGCAGCATGACCGAGATCGGCAGGCAGGGCTCGATCGCGGCGGCGAGTTCGTCCACCGCCTCTTCGGGCGTCTCGGTGCGGGCGTACATCGGCAGGTAGTTCGCGGCCGCCGCGCCGTCCACCAGCAGCCGTTCGCGCACGAGCCGCGTGTTCGAACGGATATGCGCCTCGGGGCGCCAGCGTTCATCGCTGAGCAGCACGTCGACGCGATCCCACTCGACCCGCGCGCCGCACAGATCGTCGAAGATCGGCCCCGGCGTCTCTCCGCCCGGCACGACCAGCAGCGCGCGGTCGCGATTGCTGAGCGCCGTGCGCAGATCGCTCGCGATGCGCCCCACGAGCGCAATCGACATCATTTCGGCATCGGCGTATTCGGTGATGTTCATGGTCTTATCTCCCGCCAGCGGCGTCCGTCCCGGTGTATGAGGGCAAGCGCGTCATCCGGCCCCGAACTGCCCGTCGCGTAGAGCAGCGGATCGTCGCCGGCCTCCTGCCAGCTTTCGATGATCGGATCGGTCCATTCCCATGCCGCCTCGACCTCGTCCCCGCGCATGAACAGGGTCTGATCACCGCGGATCACGTCCATGATAAGCCTCTCGTAGGCGTCTGGAAAGTCATCGCTGTCCGGCCCCAGCGCCTCGGCGAAACTCATGTCGAGCGGCACGTCGATCAGGCGCATGCCGCCCGGTCCCGGTTCCTTGATGGTCACGCCCAGCTCGATCCCCTCGTTCGGTTGCAGCCGGATGGTCAGAATGTTGCGGTGATGGCCCGCATCCGCGCCAAAGATCGAATGCGGCGCGTCCTTGAACACCACCGCGATCTCGCTCGCCCGGGCCTTGAGCCGCTTGCCGGTGCGCATGTAGAACGGCGTGCCGGCCCACCGCCAGTTGCCGACGCGCGCCTTGAGCGCGACGAAGGTTTCGGTGCGGCTGTCCGGCGCCTCGACCTGGTCGCGATAGGCGGGCCGGCCGTCGGCGCCCTCATACTGGCCGCGCACGATGTTTTCGGGCGTCATCGGGTCCAGCGCGCGGATCACCTTCAGCTTCTCGTCGCGCACCGCGGCGGGGTCGAACTTGGCCGGCGGCTCCATCGCGGTCAGGCACAGAAGCTGCATCATGTGGTTCTGCATCATGTCCCGCATCGCGCCCGAGCGGTCGTAGTATTCGCCCCGCGTGCCCACGCCGACCGATTCGGCGACGGTGATCTGGATGTGATCGACATACTGGCTGTTCCAGAGTGGTTCGAACAACGTGTTGCCGAAACGGATCGCCATCAGGTTCTGCACCGTCTCCTTGCCGAGATAATGGTCGATCCGGTAGATTTGCGCCTCGTCGAAATGCTGCGCCAGCGTCGCATTGAGCGCGCGCGCGGAGTCGAGATCGCGCCCGAACGGTTTTTCCACCACGATCCGGCTTTGGGCGTCCGCCAGCTTCCATTGATAAAGCCGCTCGGCGAGGTCGCCGAAAAGACCGGGCCCGACCGAGAAATAGAACGCCCGTATCCGCCCCTTGCGCAGCGCCGCGCCTAGCTCGGCCCAGCCGGCGTCGCTGCGCGCGTCAAGGGCGACATAGCTCAGCTGGCGCAGGAACCCGTCGAGATGCTCGGCGGCGCAGGCGTCGTTGTCGTCGAACTCGGTTATCGCGGCGCGGGCGAAGGCGCGGTAGTCCTTCGTGCTCATCTCGGCGCGGGCGGCGCCGATCACGCGCTCGTCCCCGCGCATCTGTCCGGCGCAGAACCGCCGGAAGAGCGCGGGCAGGATCTTGCGCCGCGCGAGGTCGCCCGTGCCGCCAAAGATGACGAGGTCGAACGGCTCGACGGGGATGACGCGCGATACCATTGCTTGCTCCGTATTGCTGACCGGCAACCTAGGACGTTTCCGGCCCGAGGGGAAACTGAACCTGAAATCGGGACACGCGCAACACCCAATCGGGCGCGCCGACCGGCGCGCGCCGCTCTTCACAACTGTGTCAGACGGAGTCGCGCCGCTTTTCTTGCGCCGGCGGAACGGCTAGGCGGTAGGAAAAGGACAACAGGAACGGGGAACGGGGAACGGGGATGAAGGACGTCGCCGAAAGCGCCGCCAATACGGTAAAATTCCAGGACCCGCGCATCACCGCCACGGGTGAGCCGCGCGCGCGCGTGGCGCTGACGCAGCCGCGCACGCTCTGGTTCAATACCGGGACGCTGTGCAACATCACCTGCGCCAACTGCTATATCGAAAGCTCCCCCGCGAACGACCGCCTAGTCTATATCACCTGCGCCGAAGTCATCGACTATCTCGATCAGATCGAGACCCGTGGCTGGCCGGTGCAGGAGATCGCCTTTACCGGGGGGGAACCGTTCATGAACCCCGAGATGGTGGCGATGGCCGGCGCGGCGCTGGCGCGCGGGCATGAGGTGCTTATCCTCACCAACGCGATGCGTCCGATGATGCGCAAATCCGTGCAATCCGGCCTCGCCGCACTGATCGCCGACCATGGCGACCGGCTCACCTTGCGCATTTCGCTCGACCACTGGTCAGAGGAACTGCATGACCGCGAACGCGGCAAGGGCGCCTTTGGGCGCACGCTCGAGGGGATGCTCTGGCTCAGGTCCATCGGCGCGCGCATGACCGTGGCCGGGCGCACCCTGTGGGACGAAAGCGACGCGCAGGCGCGCGGGGGTTACGCCGCGCTCTACGCCCGGCACGGGTTCGACATCGACGCGAACGACCCGGGCCAGACCGTGCTCTTCCCCGAGATGGACGAAGAGGCCGAAACGCCCGAGATCACCACCGCCTGCTGGGACATCCTCGGCAAGTCGCCGCGCGACGTGATGTGCGCGTCTTCGCGCATGGTGGTCAAGCGGCGCGGCGCCGACCGCCCGGCCGTGCTCGCCTGCACGCTCCTGCCCTACGCCCCCGAGTTCGAACTCGGCGCGACCCTTGCCGAGGCCGAGCGCGACGTCGCCCTCAACCACCCCCATTGCGCAAAGTTCTGCGTGCTGGGCGGCGCCAGTTGCTCGGGCTGAGCGAGGCGCAGTCCGCCGGCCTCATCCCTCGCGCAAGAGCCCCGCGCCGATTGTTCACGCTCAAATGCACTCGCTTTGCGCAGGGTGGCCGCCGGCGCGCTCTCAATCCCGAAGGTGATAGAGGGCGGCATTTGCCCTCACGTCAACGTCGACCGCGGCAGATAACGACAGGCGAAATGTGAGATGGCGCACCTGAGAGGATTCGAACCTCTGGCCTCTGCCTTCGGAGGGCAGCGCTCTATCCAGCTGAGCTACAGGTGCCTGCGCCGCGATATAGACCGCCCCGCCCCGGCCCGCAACGAGAAATCCGCGCCGGACCGGTCCGCGCCTCCTGCCCCTCAGGCAAGCAGATCGTGGCAAAGCTCGAGCGCGTCCACCAGCGCGTCGACCTCGGCTTCGGTGTTGTAGAGGCCAAAGGACGCGCGGCAGGTCGCGGTGACGCCCAGATGCTCCATCAGCGGCTGCGCGCAGTGATGCCCGGCGCGCACGGCGACGCCCTTCTTGTCGAGGATGGTCGAAATATCATGCGGATGCCCCGCCCCGTCGAGCGTGAAGCTGAAGATCGCCGCCTTGTCCGGTGCGGTCCCCTGAAGCTGAAGCCAGTTGAGCCCGCCCAGCCTTGAGAGGGCGTAATCGCGCAGCCGGTCCTCGTGCGCGGCGATGTTCTCCATCCCCAGCCCCATCATGTATTCGAGCGCCGCGCCGAGGCCGATCGCCTGCACGATGCCGGGCGTGCCGGCCTCGAACTTCATCGGCGGGTCGTTGTAGCTCACCGCGTCGCGGCTCACCTCGCGGATCATGTCGCCGCCGCCCATGAAGGGGCGCATCTCGGCCATGCGTTCGCGGCGCACGTAGATCGCGCCGGACCCGGACGGACCATAGAGCTTGTGCCCGGTGATCGCGTAGAAATCGCAGCCCATCTCATCGACATCGACCGGCATGTGCACCGCGCCCTGGCTGCCGTCGACCAGCACCGGCACGCCGCGCTCGCGGGCCGCCGCACAGATCGCGCGCACGTCGACGCGGGTGCCCAGCACGTTGGAAAGCTGCGTGATCGCCACCAGCTTCGTGCGCGGGCCGATGGCGTCGATCACCGCCTGGCTGTCAAGCGCGCCGGTCGCGTCCACATCGACCCATTTAAGCACCGCGCCCTGACGTTCGCGCAGGAAATGCCAGGGGACGATATTGGCGTGATGCTCCATCACGCTCAGCACCACCTCGTCGCCCGGCTCGAACCGCGGCATGGCCCAGCCATAGGCGACCATGTTGATTCCCTCGGTCGCGCCCGAGTTCAGCACGATCTGGCGCTCGTCCGCGACCCCGAGAAAGCGGGCGATGACGCCGCGCACGGCCTCGTATTTCTCGGTCGCGATGTTGCTGAGCGTGTGCAGCCCGCGATGCACGTTGGCGTATTCCTCGCCATAGGCGCGCGTCACCGCGTCGATCACGACCTGCGGTTTCTGCGCCGAGGCGCCATTGTCGAGATAGACCAGAGGCTTGCCGTTCACCTCGCGCCCGAGGATCGGGAACTCGGCCCTGACCTTGGCGATATCGTACATCTAAGCCCCTCCGGGAACGAGGACGGCGCCGATCGTTTCGGCGATCAGCGACAGCCCGATCAGAATCGCGATCACCGCGACGACCAGAACGCCGACAGTCTTGAAAATATTTGCAAATCCATGCGCCCGGTCGAGGAACGCCACGAAGATGACAAGCCCCCACACGGTCGCGACCAGCGACAGGAGCGCGCCGACCAGCGGGATCGCGAAGACCAACAGCACGATCGCCAGCCGCGCGACCAGTTGCAGCGCCTGGAACCAGGTCACGATGGCGAGGATATCGGCGGTCTGCCCGGTCCCGCCCATCGCCCGGCCCGCCCATGTCAGCGCGAAGATCGTCATCACCAGCGACAGCACGATCGCCCCCGCCACCAGCAGCGGCGAGCGCAGCGCCGGCCCGAACAGCGCCATCATCTCAGGGTCGCCCGGCGGCGCGACCTGGAACAGCGCGAGGGTCACAATCGCGTTGAGAACCGCCATCAGCACCAGCGCCGTCCACAGCCATTGCGCCGACAGCCCCATCCCGAGGATGCGCCCCGCCGCGCTGCGCGGCGCGAACAGGCTCTCGCGGGCGAGATCGCGGAAGAACGGAAAGGTCATGGCGCGCCCCATTCCGCCTCGCGCAGTCCGCCGATCCAGAACCACGCGAAAACCGCGCACCAGATCAGCCCGACCGCCTGCAACGCCGGCCCCGACCCGATAAAACCGGCGACCAGCCCGTTGAGCAGCAGAACCGGCATCGACGCGAGGAACGCCCAGAACAGCGCCAGCCGCGCGCCATAGGGGCTGCCCCGCCCGCCAAGGGCGCGCGCGCCCCAATGGCTGAGCAGCGCCAGCAAGTAGAAGATCAGAGGCGCAAGGAAGACCCACGCCAGCAGCGACGCGCCGAGATCGGCGTTCAGCTCGCGCCCGGCGAGATGGGCCTCGCGCGCGATCCGCGGCCATTGCGCGACGAACATGACCGCGCAGCCCGCCATCAGGATGGCGAGCGCGCGGTCCTCGCGCGGACCCGCCGCAAGCAGGCGGCGCATGACGCGTCCCGGGCCGCGATAGGTGGCCACGATATCGCGGGTGACGGGCATCAGCCGCGTCGCCGCTCCAGCCAGCCGGTGAGATGCTCGACCACTTCCTCGCGCAGCGCCTCGTCCTCGATCTCTTCGACCGCCTCGGCGAGAAACGCCAGCGTCAGCAGATCGGTCGCCTCGGGACGCGGCACGCCGCGCGCGCGCATGTAGTAAAGCGCCTCCTCGTCGATCGCCCCCGAGGTCGACCCGTGCGAGCAGACCACGTCGTCGGCGTAGATCTCGAGCTCGGGCTTGGCGAGGAACTGGCTGTCGCCGTCCAGAAGCAGCGATTGGCTGATCTGGTAGCCGTCGGTCTTCTGCGCGCCCTCCTTGACCAGGATCTTGCCCTGGAAGACGCCCGTTGCGCCGTTGCGCAGCACCTTCTTGAAGACCTGCCGGCTCTCGCAGCGTTCCGCGTCATGGGTGATGAAGACGGTGTCGTCGTGGTGGAAATCCCCGTCGCCCATCGCCGCGCCCGCGACATGCGCGATGGCGTCGTCGCCGGTCAGCTCGATCACGCACTCGTTGCGGGTGAGCACACCGTTGGCCGTCATGGTGAAGGATTTGAACCGGCTTTCGGCGCCCAGGCGGGCGAAGACATGGGTGGCCGCGCGCCGCTCGTGGTCGCGCCCCTGGGCGCGGACATGGTGGAACGACCCGGTATCGGCCACGTCCACCTCCATCGCGGTGTTGAAGCGCGCGGCCCCCGGTCCGGTTTCGAGCAGCGTGATCTCGGCGTCCGCGTCCACCTTCACAAGATGGTGGAGCACCGCGTCGGACGTCGTCGATTCATGGTCATAGATCAACAGGATCGGCTTCTCGACCCGGCCCGTCGCATGCAGGATCACGCCATCCGTCGCCGCCATCGTGTTGAGCGCGGCGAAGGGCCGCTCTACCGGGTCCTGACCGCGCGCCTCGAGCACGCCGTAAAGATCGCGCGCCCAATGGATGTCTGTCTCGGCCGCATCCGCCAGCCGCTCGATCGTCACGCCTGCAAGCGCGAGGTCGTCGCTCGCCGCGGCGTCGAAGACCCCGTCGGTAAAGACGATCCGCAAGCAGTCCATGCTCCGGAAGATTCCCGCCTCGCCGGCATCGAACAGCGCCGCCTCGGGCGGCGTCGCCTGCACCAGCGTGTCGGGCCGGGTAAAGCGCCAGTATTCGTCGCGCGGCCCCGGCAGACCCATCCGGCGCAGCCGTGCCTCCGCCGCCTCGCGCGCGCCGCGCGTCCAGCCGGCGTCCTTCGGAAAGTCGAGCGCGGCCAGCCGCGCCTCGGTCGTCGTCTGTTTCGTTTCGGGCAAGGCCATTTTTACGCCACCTCCGCCATGATGTCCGCGTATCCGTTCTTCTCGACCTCCTGCGCAAGCTCGGGACCGCCCGACTTCACGATACGGCCATCGACCATGATATGCACAACGTCAGGTTTGATATGATCCAGAAGCCGTTGATAATGCGTGATGACCAGAAAGGCCCGCCCCTGGCTGCGCAGCGCGTTCACGCCCTCGGCCACCAGTTTCATCGCGTCCACGTCAAGGCCGGAATCGGTCTCGTCGAGGATGCACATCTTGGGCTCGAGAATGGCCATCTGCAGGATCTCGTTGCGTTTCTTCTCACCGCCGGAGAACCCGACGTTCACGGGCCGCTTGAGCATGTCGGCGTCGATCTGCAGCTCGGTCGCCTTGGCGCGCACCAGCTTGAGGAAATCGCTAGCGCTGATCTCGTCCTCGCCGCGCGCCTTGCGCTGCGCGTTGAGCGCGGTGCGCATGAAGGTCATGTTGCCCACGCCGGGGATCTCGACCGGGTACTGGAACGCGAGGAACAGGCCGGCGGCGGCGCGCTCTTCGGGCTCCATCCCGAGGATGTCGTCGCCTTCCAGCATCGCGGATCCGTCGGTCACCTCGTAGCCGTCGCGCCCCGAGAGCACATAGCTCAGCGTCGATTTTCCGGACCCGTTCGGCCCCATGATCGCATGCACGCGACCGGCCTCCACGCTAAGGTCGACGCCCTTGAGGATGGCCTTGTCCTCTTCCTCAAGTTCGACATGCAGGTTCTTGATCTCAAGCATCTTTCTTCCTTTCCATTCCAGGCGCCCCGCTCAGGGGCGCGTCATCATGTTGAATATCGTCAGCAGCCGGTCCGCCGGCACCGCCATCGGTTCCACGTCGAAAGCCGCCATGCGCCCGGTCAGCCTCGGCGCGCCGAGGAACTCCTCGACCTGGTGGTAGAACTTGCGCCGCCGGTAGTCGTCCACCAGCAGCAATACCGGCGCGCGGGTGCGAAACGCGGTCGCCATCGCGCAGCCCATGCGGAACCGTCCGTCCACCAGCACGACATCGGGCTGGCGAAAGTCGGGCATGTCCCAGACCCCGAGCGGATAGCGCGGAAACTTGCGCCACGCTCGCTCGTTCACAGGCGTGCCCCATTCTCCCGTCTCACCCACGTCCGCCCAGACCACGTCAACCGTCGTGTTGGCGGCAGGCGGGTTGGCCGCGAACCAACCCTGCATCATCTCGGCCCAGGCGCGGTCGCTCTCGACCGAGAACACCGTTTTTCCGGGCAGTTCTCCGGCCAGCGCGGTCGAGCCGCCCGAGCCGTACTCAAGGATCACGTCGGCCTGACGGTAGGCGTCCGCGACCAGCGCCGCCTCGGCCTCGGGCATGGTCAGTTCGGGCCGGCTTATGATCGACGCATCGTTCACGCGGCCTCCGGACGGATCAGGTGGTTGCAGTTGCGGCGGCTGTGCCGGACGGATTTCACGATCTCGTAACCTGCGTCGCGGCGCCACTCGTCGAACGCTTGCGCATTCTCCTCGTCAACTTCGATCAGGATCACCGGACGATGCCGCGCGATTGTTTGTTGCAGACCGGAAAGCACTTTCATTTCCATGCCTTCCACGTCGACCTTGATAAGGTCGGGTGTCTCATCGGCGAAAAGGTCGTCACCGCGATGGGCCTCGATTTCGCCACGTCCCGCGAACATCCGGGTGGCCCCGAGGTTGCGGTCATGCCGCTTCATGCCAAAGCCCCCTTCGGAGACGTCCGACAGCCCGACGCCAAGCGCGCCGAGGTCGATCACATCGCCCAGCCGATTCACCAGCACGTTCGCCACGAGCGGCGCCAGCGCCAGCGGGTTCGGCTCGACCACCACCACCCGCGCCGCCTTCAGGCGGGTCGCGAAGTAGAGCGCGTGATTTCCGACATTCGCCCCGATATCAATGACATGCGCGCCGCGTTTGACATGCCCTTCCAACGCGGTGAGCTCTTCTTCCTCGAAGAAGGCGCCGCGTCGCCACGCGTTCTGCACCGGGTCGCGCGCAAAGTTGAGGCACAGGCTCAGCCCCATGCGCGGCACATGCAGCACCTCGAAGGGCGGAAAGGCGACGGGCGCGCCCGACGCCAACGCAGCCTGCGCCGCGGCGAGGTCGAAATACGCCTCGTCCGTGTCCTCGGGGCGCGGCAGGGCGACGTCGCCCGCCGCCCCTTGCCCCGAGGCGGGGTCTATGATCCGCGGCTCCGGCACCGGCCCTTACCCGACCGACCCTTCGAGCGAGATCGCGACAAGCTGCTGCGCCTCCATCGCGAACTCCATCGGCAGCGCCTGCAACACGTCCTTGCAGAACCCGTTGACCACGAGCGCGACCGCCTCTTCCTCGTCCATGCCGCGCTGGCGGCAATAGAACATCTGGTCGTCGTCGACCTTGGACGTGGTCGCCTCGTGCTCGACCCGGGATGAGTTGTTCTTGACCTCGATATAGGGCACCGTGTGCGCCCCGCAGGTATCGCCGATCAGCAGGCTGTCGCATTGCGTGTAGTTGCGCGATTCCTTCGCCTTGGGGTGCATCGAAACCAGCCCGCGATAGGTGTTCTGCGCCTTGCCCGCGCTGATCCCCTTGGACACGATGCGCGATTTCGTCCGCTTGCCCAGATGCACCATCTTGGTGCCGGTATCGGCCTGCTGCATGTTGTTGGCGATGGCGATCGAGTAGAATTCGCCCTGGGAATCGTCCCCGCGCAGGATGCAGCTGGGATATTTCCACGTCACCGCGGATCCGGTCTCCACCTGCGTCCACATGCACTTTGCCCGGTCGCCCCGGCAATCGGCGCGCTTGGTGACGAAGTTGTAGATTCCACCCCGTCCTTCCTCGTCGCCGGGATACCAGTTCTGGACGGTGGAGTATTTCACCTCCGCGTCCTCCTCGACGATGATCTCCACCACGGCGGCATGCAGCTGCGCCTCGTCGCGCTGGGGCGCGGTGCAGCCTTCGAGGTAGCTGACATAGCTGCCCTTGTCGGCGATGATCAGCGTGCGCTCGAACTGGCCGGTATTCTCGGCGTTGATGCGGAAATAGGTGCTCAGCTCCATCGGACAGCGCACCCCGGGCGGCACATAGACGAAGGAGCCATCCGAGAAGACCGCGCTGTTCAGCGTCGCGTAGAAGTTGTCCGATTGCGGCACCACCGACCCGAGATATTTCCGGACCAGTTCGGGATGCTCGCGGATCGCCTCGGAGATCGAGCAGAAGATCACGCCCGCCTCGCGCAGTTCCTTCTGGAAGGTAGTTCCGACCGACACCGAATCGAACACCGCGTCGACGGCGACCTTGCGCGCCTCGGCGGGCATTTCGCCCGCGCCCTCGACACCGGCGAGGATCTCCTGCTCGGCCAGCGGGATGCCCAGCTTGGAATAGGTCGCCAGCAGCTTGGGGTCGACCTCGTCCAGCGACTTGGGCTTGATCCGCATCGACTTGGGACGCGCGTAGTAATACTGCTCCTGGAAGTCGATCTCGGGGTAATCGACCATCGCCCATTCGGGTTCCTTCTTGGTCAGCCAGCGCTCGTAGGCCGCCAGCCGCCAGTCGGTCATCCATTGCGGCTCTTCGTTCTTTTCACTGATGAGCCGCACGATGTCGGGGGTCAGCCCCTTGGGCGCGAACTCCATCTCGATATCGGTGGACCAGCCGTGCTTGTAGGCGCCGCCCACCTGGCGCACGGCGTCGACCGTCTCCTGGTCCACGCCTTCCTTGACCTGCGCCTCGCGCGGCTGATCGTTGTCCTTGAGCTGTGCGTCATCCAATGCCGACATCCGTCTCTCCTGTTCTTCTCTTCACGCCGCCCTGGCGCGGTGTTTCCTGAGTCGCGCCGCCCAGGCATCGGCGAATCGCGCAACGTCGTCCTGCGTGGTCTGCGGCCCCAGCGACACCCGGATCGCCGACGCCGCCGCCTGCGCGTCATACCCCATCGCCGCGAGCACGCGGCTGGCGCGCACCTTGCCGCTGGAACAGGCGCTGCCCGCCGAGATCGCAAAGCCCGCGAGGTCCATCGCCATCACCTGCGTCTCGCCCTTCCAGCCGGGCGTGATCATGCAGGAGGTGTTGGGCAGGCGCCGGCCCACATTCCCGACAAAAATAGTCTCTTTTGACGCGGCTGCAATAGCCTTTTCTAGAATGTTTCTAAATTCCGCCGTCCGCTCCCAGACGCCCGCCGCGAGATCGCGCGCCGCCGCCTCCGCCGCGGCGCCGAATCCGGCGATGCCGATCACGTTCTCGGTGCCCGAACGACGGCCCATCTCCTGTCCGCCGCCCCGGATCTGCGCCGGCACATCCGTGCCGCGCCGCACCACCAGCGCGCCGACGCCCTTCGGCCCGCCCAGCTTGTGCGCCGACACCAGCGCCATCTGCGCGCCCGACCAGTTGAACGCGACCGCCAGCTTGCCAAAGCCCTGGGTCATGTCGCACACCGCAAGACCCTCGGGAAGGTCCTGGATGACCCCGGTCTCGGAATTCGCCAGTTGCAGCGCGCTCGCCGCCGGATCGGCTACGTCCACCCTCCCCTGTGCGTCGACCGGCAGGTCGTCCTGCGTCCATGCGCTCACCGCGTCATGTTCGACCGCGCCCGAGCGCAGGCTCCGCCCGGCGCAGGCCAGCGCCGCCGCCTCGGTCGCCCCGGAGGTAAAGATCACGTCCGCCCCCTCGGCCCCGAGCGCCGCGGCCACCTGCGCGCGGGCGCGCTCGATCAGCCCCTTGGCCGCGCGTCCCTCGGCATGCACGCTCGACGGATTGCCGACCACGTCCATCGCCGCGATCATCGCGTCGCGCGCCTCCGCGCGCAGCGGCGTCGTCGCGTTGTGATCGAGATAGACCCGCGCCGTCATGGCCCGCCACTTTCAATGTTCCTGAAATACTCGCGCCGCAGGCATGCGGGTGCGGCGCAGCCGCGCCCGCCAATACCGATGCCGCGCCGCAGGCGCGCGGGCGACGCGCGCCTGCGCGGCGCAAGTCCTTGATGCGCGCCGGAACTCATTCCTCGTCCACCACGGCGAAAAGCGTCGGCACCGCCGGACACGGGGCAAGCGTGTTGCCGACCACGTCGCTCAGCCGGGTCTGGTGCAGGAAAACATAGACATGCGCGCTCAGCCCCTCCCAGAGCCGGTTGGTCATCGATTGCGCGCGGCTGCCCGAGGCGCCGCCGGACGCGCCGGCCCCCTTGTGCAGCGCGTCGACCGTCTCGTCCACCGCCGCGAGCACCTCCGAGACGCGGATCTCGGAGGCGGGGCGCGCAAGCCGGTAGCCGCCGCCGGGGCCGCGCACCGAAACCACGAGCTCCGCACGCCGCAGTTTCACGAAAAGCTGCTCCAGGTAGGGTAGGGAAATGTCCTGGCGGCGCGACACTTCGCCCAGCGTCACCAGCGAACTTTCGTCCTGCAACGCGATATCGGCTAGCGCGACCATCGCGTAACGGCCTTTCGTGCTGAGTTTCATACGCCATCCCCCCGCGAATAGATTGACGTTGCACGTGCCAGGGATTATCTCGCACCACGCATGCAAGGGCAGGAACACCCCGGCCCACAGTTAGAATGGTTCTAAGGTACCTGAGGGATTTCGTCAACGTCCCGCGACCCGAGGAATCGACAACAAAAGGGATCCGAATGCCCGAGGTAATCTTTCCCGGCCCCGAGGGCCGTCTGGAGGGGCGCTATCATCCGCAAAAGGAAAAGGACGCGCCCATCGCCATAGTGCTGCACCCGCATCCGCAGTTCGGCGGCACGATGAACAACAAGGTCGTCTACAACCTGCATTACGCCTTCTACAACATGGGCTTCACCGTGCTGCGCTTCAATTTCCGCGGCGTCGGGCGCTCCCAGGGCGAATACGACCAGGGCGTCGGAGAGCTGAGCGACGCCGCCTCCGCGCTCGACTACCTGCAATCGATGAACGCCAATTCCAAGCATTGCTGGGTCGCCGGGTTCTCCTTTGGCGCATGGATCGGCATGCAACTGCTGATGCGCCGCCCCGAGATCACCGGCTTCATCTCCGTCTCGCCGCCGGCCAACATGTATGATTTCAGCTTCCTGGCCCCCTGCCCGTCCTCGGGGCTGATCATCAACGGCGCCGCCGACCGCGTCGCGCCGCCGGCGGATACCGACATGCTGGTCGCCAAGTTGCAGGAACAGCAGGGCATCACAGTGCAGCACGAGGAGGTTCCGGAATCGGGCCATTTCTTCGAGAACTCGCACATGGACACGATGATCGGCACCGTCACCTCCTACGTGAAGCGCCGCCTGACCGAAGGGACGCGCTAGGCCATGGGGGTTGCCGAGGACCTCGCCGACGCGCTGGCGCAGGACGTGCTGAAGGCGATCGAGCTGACCGGGGACGAGAACCTCGTGGAGGAGCTCGCGCAATTGATGGGGGCGACCTCCCAGACCGCCGAAGAGGCGTTCCTCACCGCCGTGCGCGTCCGGCGCGCCAACATCAAGGCGCGCCAGATGCTGCTGGAGCGCGTCAAGGCGTTCAAGGCCGCGCGCGGCCAGGGCGACCAGCCCGCCGGCTGAGCGCGCCATCCCAGACGTTGCGCGCGATCGCGGGCGTGGGCCTCTGGCGGGGATATTTTCTGGAAAAAATATGAGCTTGGGGCGCAAGCCTGCGTCGCGTCGTCAGGTCGAGGCCTTGCGCTCGGCGACGACCTTCTCGGCCAGGTCGCGGGCGATGGCGAAGGCGCCCTTGATCTTGTCGCTGTCCTTCTTCCAGTCGCGGCGCACGACGATCCTGTTGTCGCGCACCTTGGCCAGCCCGCGCTGCGCCTCGATGAATTCCACCAGCCCCTGGGGCGAGGCGAACTTGTCGTTGTGGAACTGGATCGTCGCGCCCTTGGGCCCGCCGTCGAGCTTGGCGATGCCCGCACGCCGGCACATCGCCTTGATCCGCACGACAAGCATCAGGGTGTTCACCTCCTTGGGCAGCTTGCCGAAACGGTCGATCAGCTCGGCGGCGAAGCCTTCCAGTTCGACCTTGGTTTGCAGCCCGCTCAGGCGGCGGTAGAGGCCGAGGCGCACGTCGAGATCGGGCACGTAATCCTCGGGGATGAGCACCGGCACGCCGAGGTTGATCTGCGGCGCCCATTGCTCATCGGCGTCGCTCAGGCCCTCCATGCCGCCCGCCTTGATCTTGGCGATCGCCTCTTCCAGCATCGACTGGTAAAGTTCATACCCCACGTCGCGCATCTGGCCCGACTGTTCCTCGCCCAGAAGGTTGCCGGCCCCGCGAATGTCGAGGTCCTGGCTCGCCAGCGTGAAGCCCGCGCCGAGCGTGTCGAGGCTGCCCAGCACGCGCAGGCGTTTCTCGGCCGCCGGCGTCAGCGGCGCGCGGGGTTTCGTCGTGAGATAGGCATAGGCGCGCACCTTGGAGCGGCCCACGCGGCCGCGGATCTGGTAGAGCTGGCTCAGCCCGAACATGTCCGCGCGGTGGATCACCATCGTGTTGGCCGTGGGGATGTCGAGGCCGGACTCGACGATCGTGGTCGCCAGCAGCACGTCGTACTTGCCGTCGTAAAAGGCGTTCATGCGCTTGTCCAACTCGCCTGCCGCCATCTGGCCGTGGGCGACGACATGGGTGATCTCTGGGACGTGTTCCGTCAGGAAATCCTCGATCTCCGGCAGGTCGGTGATGCGCGGCACGACGAAGAAGCTCTGCCCGCCGCGGTAATGCTCGCGCAGGAGCGCCTCGCGGATGGTCACGCCGTCGAATTCGCTCACATAGGTGCGGATCGACAGGCGGTCGACGGGCGGCGTGCCGATGATGCTGAGATCGCGCACTCCGCTGAGCGAAAGTTGCAGCGTGCGCGGAATCGGCGTCGCGGTGAGCGTCAGCACATGCACGTCCGAGCGCAGCGTCTTCAGACGCTCCTTGTGGGCCACGCCGAACCGCTGTTCCTCGTCGATGATGAGCAGCCCGAGATCGTTGAACCGCACCCCCTTGGCCAGAAGCGCGTGGGTGCCCACGACGATATCGACCTGGCCCCTGGCCAGCCCGTCGCGCGTCTTCGCCGCCTCCGCGGCGCCGACGAAACGCGACAGCGGGCGGACCGTCACCGGGAAGCCGCGGAACCGCTCGGCGAAACTCTGGTAGTGCTGGCGGGCAAGCAGCGTCGTGGGCGCGATCACCGCCACCTGCCGGCCCGACATGGCGGCGACGAACGCCGCGCGCATCGCCACCTCCGTCTTGCCGAAGCCCACGTCGCCGCAGATCAGTCGGTCCATCGGCGTGCCGGCCTGAAGGTCGGCCATCACGTCCTCGATCGCGCGCAGCTGGTCGTCCGTCTCCTGGTAGGGGAAACGCGCCGCGAAGGCCTCCCAGGCGTGGTGCTCGGGCTCGAGCACCGGCGCGCGGCGCAGCGCGCGTTCGGCGGCCACCCGGATCAGCCGGTCGGCCATCTCGCGGATGCGCTCCTTCAGGCGCGCCTTCTTGGCCTGCCACGCGCCGCCGCCCAGCTTGTCGAGAAGCCCTTCCTCGTGGCCGTAGCGGCTCAGCAGTTCGATATTCTCGACCGGCAGGTAAAGCCGCGCGCCCTCGGCGTATTCGAGCAGCAGGCATTCATGCGCCGCCCCCGCCGCCGTCACCACCTCGAGCCCCCGGAACCGCCCGATCCCGTGATCGACATGCACGACAAGGTCGCCGGGGCTGAGGCTCTGCGCCTCAGTGAGGAAGTTCTCGGCCCGCCGGCGCCGCTTGGGCGCGCGGATCAGCCGGTCGCCGAGGATGTCCTGTTCGGCGATGACGGTGAGGCGTCCGTCCTCCAGCGGTCCCTCGAACCCGTGTTCGAGCGCCCAGACCGCGAGGTGCAGCCCGCGCCGGCCCAGCCGGTCCGCGGATTTCACCGTGACCGCGCCGGCCAGCCCTTCGTCCTCGAGCAGCCCTTCCAGGCGCTCGCGCGCGCCCGCCGAATAGGCGGCGATGAGGACCGGTCCCTCTTCCGCCCTGGCCTCGACGTGATCCTTCAGCGCGCCGAACAGGCTCAGGTTCTCCTGCTGGCGCTCGGGTGCGAAGTTGCGCCCCAGCCGCCCGCCCGCGTCGATCACGCCCGGCCCGATCGCCTGCGGCAGCGCGTTGAAGCGCAGGATCCGCCGCCCCCCGACCGCTTCTTCCCAGGCGGCGTCGTCAAGGTAGAGAAGATCGGGCGGCACCGGCTTGTAGATGGTGTCGCCCCGCCCGCGCGTCTTCATCGCCTCGCGCCGCGCCTCGTACTGATCGACAATGCTCTCCCACCGGGCGAGGCGCGCGGGGGTCGAGCCTTCGTCCAGCAGGACGCTCGCGCCGGGCAGGTAGTCGAACAGCGTCTCCAGCCGTTCGTGCAGGAAGGGCAGCCAGTGCTCGACGCCCTGCTGCTTGCGCCCCGCGCTCACCGCCTCGTAGAGCGGATCGTCGGTCCCGGCGCTGCCGAACTCGATCCGGTAATTCTGCCGGAACCGGGTGATCGCCGCGTCGTCGAGAATCACCTCGGAGACGGGCGCCAGCTCGATCCGCTCCAGCTTCTCGGTCGTGCGTTGCGTCGCGGGGTCAAACCGGCGCACCCCGTCGAGCACGTCGCCGAACAGGTCGAGCCGCACCGGCCCGCCGCTGCCGGGCGGATAGATGTCGATGATGCCGCCGCGGATCGCGTAATCGCCGGGCTCCGTCACCGTCGGGGACTGCACGAACCCCATCCGCACGAGGAAATCACGCAACCGCGCCTCGTCGATGCGGTAATCGACCTCGGCGCGGAAAACCGAATCCTTCAGCACCTCGCGCGGCGGGATTCGCTGGGTCGCGGCGTTGAGCGTGGTCAGCAGCACGAACTGCCCCGGCATTCCGTGCACCAGCCCGGCGAGCGCGGCCATGCGCGCAGCACTTATGTCGGCATTGGGCGACACGCGGTCATAGGGCAGGCAGTCCCAGGCCGGGAAGGTGACCACCGGCATGTCGGGTGCGAAGAACCGCAGCGCGGCGCGCATCGCCGCCATCCGCCGGTCGTCGCGCGCGACATGAACGACCGGCGCGCCGCTGCGCCCGGCCTCGTCCAGCACGAGGCGCGCATCGAACCCCTCGGGCGCGCCGCTGACGGTGATATGCCCGGGCGCGGCCATCAGCCCCACAGCGCCGACGCGGACATGTTCTGATACATCCCCCACATCGCCGTGACGAAGATCGACACCATGCCCAGCAGCCGGACCAGGAAACGGTGATGGTTGAGCGCGCGGACAAGGTCCTCGCCCCTCATTCCACGCGCCTTGATCCGGCGGGCGGTCCGGATCGACATCAGCCAGACGACGCCCATGGGCGCGCCCAGCAGGAACACCGCCTGCGCGAATTCGCGGCCATAGACAAAGCCCAGCAGCACCAGCACGGTCAGCAGGAAGCCCGCGAAACCCGCCATCAGCACGCCGGCCTCGTGGGTGATGTAGAGAATGCGGCCGGCGCTGATATGCACGACCGTCTCGAGGTCCGCCAGCGCCTGTCCCCCGGCCTTGTCCGCGCGCGTCACCATGTCCCAGGGCACGCCCATGATCCAGTGCCCGGCCGATGACCACAGCACCGCAAGCGCGATCCAGAACCAGAGATTGCTGAAACTGCGCATGTCGATCAGTTCGAAAACGCTTGTGTACCAGTCCACGGCCTGCCCCAGATTGCCTCGTGCGGCCCCTCTTAGCGCGGTGCCGGGCCAATTCCCACCCTTGAGATGCGGCAATTTCCATGCCACTGGAGAGGCGTCCTTCCGCCAGCGAGAGCCAGCGCCATGCGTCCCGTCCAAGCCCCCTTTCCCGCCACCCGCCTGCGCCGCACGCGCCGCACGCCTTCGCTGCGCGCACTCGCGGCCGAGACCACGCTCACCGCGGGCGATCTGATCTGGCCGATCTTCCTGACGGACGGCGAGAACGTCGAGGAACCCGTCGCCTCCATGCCCGGCGTCGCGCGGCGCAGCGTCGACCGCGCGGTCGAGGCGGCGCGCGAGGCGGCCGATCTCGGCATTCCCGCGATCTGCCTCTTTCCCTACACGGGTGCCGACAAGCGCACCGCCGATTGCGCCGAGGCCTGGAACCCCGACAACCTCAGCAACCGCGCCACGCGCGCGATCAAGGCGGCCGTGCCGGAGATTGCCGTGATGGCCGACGTGGCGCTCGATCCCTATTCGGACACCGGCCATGACGGGTTCGTGCGCGACGGCGAGATCGTCAACGACGAAACCGTCGAGGCGCTGGTCAAACAGGCGCTGAGCCAGGCCGAGGCCGGCATCGACATCATCGGGCCCTCGGACATGATGGACGGGCGCATCGGCGCGATCCGCGCCGCGCTCGAGACGGGCGGGCACGAGGGCGTGCTGCTGATGAGCTACGCCGCGAAATACGCCTCCGCCTTCTACGGCCCGTTCCGCGACGCGGTGGGCGCCGCGGGCGCGCTCAAGGGTGACAAGCGCAGCTACCAGATGGACCCCGCCAACTCGGACGAGGCGATGCGCTGCATCGAGCGCGACCTGCGCGAGGGCGCGGACATGGTCATGGTCAAGCCCGGGATGCCCTATCTCGACATCTGCCGCCGCGCCAAGGACATGTTCGGCGCGCCGACCTACGCCTACCAGGTGTCTGGCGAATACGCGATGCTCATGGCCGCCGCGCAGCAGGGCTGGATCGACGGCGAGCGCGCCATGATGGAGAGCCTCGCGGCGTTCAAGCGCGCGGGCTGCGACGGGATCCTGACCTATTTCGCGCCGCGCGTGGCCCGGGCATTGGCCGGACGCGCCGCCTGACAGGACAGGCGCGCGCGGCAAAACGCCCATGGGAGCCCGCGATAGTGACAGCCGGCGCATCTCCGCCTATAGTGGCGCCAGATCGGTCGCCCGAACGACCGGCAGTGGATCAGGCAACATTAGGGCAGACATCATGAGCATTCTTTCCAGACGCGGATTTACCCTGGGCGCGCTTGGCGCGGCGGGCGTCACGGCGGCCTGCGGCAACGGCATCGGCAGCCAGGGCTCCCAGAGGATCGACGCGCGCGTCGACACCACGCTGGACTACCTCTACCGGACCTATCCCAGCACCAGAACGCTGGCCGACAAGGCGACCGGCGTTCTGGTCATGCCGCTGGTGACCGAGGCCGGCTTCGGCATCGGCGGCGGCTACGGGCGCGGGGCGCTTCGGATCGACAACATGACGGTCGATTACTATTCCGCGACCAAGGGCAGCGTGGGTCTCCAGATCGGGGCGCAGCAATTCGCGCATGTGCTGTTCTTCATGACCGACGCCGCACTGTCGGGATTCCGCCGCTCGTCGGGCTGGGCCGCGGGCGCGGATATCGAATACGTGTTCCGCGACGTGGCCGAGAACCTGCGCGCCGAGACCACCACCTCGATCGCGCCGGTCGTGGCGGTGATTTTCGGCCAGGCCGGGCTGATGGCCGGCGTGACGCTGGAAGGGATGAAATACACCCGCATCATTCCCTGAGGCGCCGCTCCTCCGGCCCTTTCGGGCCCTCGGCGCCGCAGGGCGTTCCGGCGGCGGCGCAGGCGTTTGGGTCGCCGGAATATGTATAGACATAATCGCCGCCCCGTCAGTGCAGCGTGAACTCTCCCACCACGCTGCGCCATTCCCCCGGCGCGATCAACTTGCGGTGGGTGAAGCGCACCGAATGCAGCGGCCCCTCGATCTCGCGCTGCCAGAATTCGACGAATTCGAACAGCCGCGGGTGGTCCGGCGCCAGGTCGTAGTCCTGCCACAGGAAACTGTTCAGCACATGGGTGTAATCGGGCATCCCGTAGTAGAATTCGGCCGTGGTCAGCCCGTAGCCCTTCAGCATCATTTCGGTTTCGGACATCGCCATGTCTCTTGCTCCTTTCTCCTGCCTGTGGAACGATCATGCCCGATTGAAATTACTTTTCAATGAAAACAGTGTGTTATCAATCACCACCGGTGGCTGCCAGCTGGTCCCGCCCTGCCCCATTGCGCCCAATATCCAGCCTCTGGTATAGGTTGGCCCACAAGATATGGATGATCGAGACAGCCGAGGCCAGCCGTGACAGATACGCCGCAACCCCCTGAAGATACGGACGAAAACACGCCCGAGCGCCCCGCATACGACGGCCCGACGGTGTCCATCTCGGACGAGATGAAGACATCCTATCTCGACTACGCGATGTCGGTCATCGTCAGCCGCGCCATTCCCGACCTGCGCGACGGGCTCAAACCCGTCCATCGGCGCATCCTCTACGCGATGCACGAAACCGGCAACACGCATGACAAGCCCTACCGCAAGTCCGCGCGGCCCGTCGGCGACGTCATGGGGAAATACCACCCGCACGGGGACTCGGCGATCTACGACGCGCTGGTGCGCATGGCGCAGGATTTTTCCATGTCCCTGCCGCTTCTTGACGGGCAGGGCAATTTCGGCTCGATGGACGGCGATAACGCCGCGGCCATGCGCTATACCGAGGTGCGCATGGACAAGCCGGCGGCCTACCTGCTGGCGGATATCGACAAGGACACGGTCGATTTTCAGGACAATTACGACGGCAAGGACAGCGAACCCACCGTCCTGCCCGCGCGTTTCCCGAACATGCTGGTCAACGGCGCGGGGGGCATCGCGGTGGGCATGGCGACCAACATCCCGCCGCACAACCTCGGCGAAGTGGTGGACGCCACGCTGGCGCTGATCGACGATCCCGACCTGACCAGCGAACAACTGATCGGTTACGTCCCCGGCCCGGATTTCCCCACCGGCGGCGTCATGCTTGGCCGGTCGGGCGCGCGCAAGGCCTATCTCGAGGGGCGCGGCAGCGTCGTCATCCGCGCGAAAACCCGAGTCGAGGAGCTGCGCAAGGATCGCTACGCCATCGTCATCGACGAGATTCCCTACCAGGTGAACAAGGCCACGATGATCGAGCGCATCGCCGAGGCCGCGCGCGAGAAGCGGATCGAGGGCATCGCGCATGTGCAGGACGAATCCGACCGCAACGGCGTGCGCGTGGTGATCGAGCTCAAGCGCGACGCCACCGCCGAGGTGGTGCTGAACCAGCTTTACCGTTTCACCCCGATGCAGACCTCCTTCGGCTGCAACATGCTCGCGCTCAACGGCGGGCGGCCCGAGCAGTTGACGCTGCGCGGCTTTCTCACCGCATTCGTCGACTTCCGCGAGGAGGTGGTCGCGCGGCGCACCGCGTATGAACTGCGCAAGGCGCGCGAGCGCAGCCATATCCTCTGCGGTCTGGCGGTCGCGGTCAGCAACGTGGACGAGGTGGTCGCCACGATCCGCGCCTCCGCCGACGCCGCCGAGGCGCGCTTGAAGCTGATGGAGCGGCGCTGGCCCGCCGGCGACATCCTCGAATACATCGCGCTGATCGATGATCCGACGCACACAGCGAATGACGACGGCACCTACAACCTGAGCGAAGCGCAGGCGCGCGCGATCCTCGAATTGCGGCTGCAACGCCTCACGCAACTGGGCGTGAAGGAGGTCACGGACGAATTGCAGGAGCTTGCCGGCAAGATCCGCGACTACCTCGCAATCCTCGCCAGCCGCGAGCGGATCATGGGCATCATCGCGGACGAGCTGCGCGAGGTGCGTGAACTCTTCGCCGTGCCGCGACGCACCGAGATCGTCGACTGGTCCGGCGACATGGAGGACGAGGACCTGATCGAGCGCGAGGACATGGTCGTGACCGTGACCTCCGGCGGCTACATCAAGCGCACCGCGCTCGCCGATTTCCGCGCGCAGAAACGCGGCGGCAAGGGGCTGTCGGGCGGCGCGCTGAAGGAGGACGACGTCGTCACCACGCTGTTCGTGGCCAACACGCATACGCAGCTTCTGTTCTTCACCACCGACGGCATGGTCTACAAGCTCAAAACCTGGCGGCTGCCGCAGGGCGGGCGCACCTCCAAGGGCAAGGCGATCGTCAACATCCTGCCGATCCCGGCGGGCGTCAGCGTGGCGGCCATCATGCCCGTGGACCGCGATGAGAGCGAATGGGACGACCTCCAGGTCGTCTTCGCCACCTCCGCCGGGACGGTCCGGCGCAACAAGCTCAGCGACTTCACCAACGTCAAGTCCAACGGCAAGATCGCGATGAAGTTCGAGGGCGAGCACGAGGGCACCACGCTCATGAACGCGCGCATCGCGTCCAACGACGACGACGTGATGCTGGTGACGTCTTCGGGGCGGGCGATCCGCTTCCGCGCGACGGATGTGCGGGTGTTCAACTCGCGCTCCTCGGTGGGGGTGCGCGGCATCCGGCTGAGCGGCGAGGACAGTGTCGTCTCCATGTCGATCATCCGCCATTTCGAGGCCACCCCGGACGAACGCGCCGCCTATCTCAAGATGCGCCGTGCGATGGCCGGCCTTACCGACGAGGGCGAGGAAGCCGCCGACGACGAGGGCAACGCCGACATGCCGCTGCCGCAGGACCGCTATGCCGAGATGTCGGCGGCCGAAAACCTGATCCTGACCATCACCGCCGGCGGCGCCGGCAAGCTCAGCTCAAGCCACGACTACCCGCTGCGCGGGCGCGGCGGCATGGGCGTGCAGGCGATGGACAAGGCGATGCGGGGCGGCCGCGTGGTCGCGTCCTTCCCGGTGGAGATGGAAGACCAGATCATGCTGGCCACCTCGCGCGGGCAGTCGATCCGCGTCCCTGTCGAAGGCATATCGTTCCGGTCGCGCAACGCCGGCGGGGTCAAGGTCTTCGACACCGGCAAGAACGAGGAAGTCGTCAGCGTCGCCTGGATCGCCGAGCAGGGCGAACCCGACGCGGACCCGGGAGAAGCAGACGCATAAGGGGGTAACGTGCCGAGGCGCAACGCCGCTGTCATAGCCGGTCTCATCGTCGTGGCGCTGCTGGTCGTATTCGCCTGGCGGCAAAGCCGCCAGAACGCCGCCGACGCGGCGGCGCGGCGCGCCGACATGCAGCCCGTGATCGCGGCGGTGGACGCCGCCGCCGCCAACAGCGCCCAATGCGCAGAGCGGTTCTCCAAGCTGACCGATCCCGCCGCGTCGCTCGAGGAGTCCGCAGTCGACGGCCTGATGGCCGAGACCGAGGATTGCGGCTTCATGGCCCGCGCGCTCGCCGAAGAGGGTTACGCGCGGCTCGACAGTTCCGCGAGCGCCGAGGACAGCGAGGCGAAGGCGAATTTCCTTGACGCCGCTGGCGCCACCCTCAGCGTTTACGAGTTGCAGGGCGACGATTTCGACGCGCTTCACGACCTGCTGGAATCGAATGGCCCGATCGGGTCGGGCGACGTTCGGGAGGAGGCCAGGCGTCTTCTGACCGCCGCGGACGGCGACATAGCGGACGCCACCCGCCATTTCCGCAACAACCAAGACGCCTACGCCGCCGGCAAGTGACCGCGCTCACCCGTCGGGGTAGAGCGCGCCGAACTTTTCCTCGAGATAGGCGAGCAGCGGTCCCTCGTCGGGCGCGGCGCCGCAGGCGCGCTCGATCAGGTCGCGCGGCAGGTAACGCCCGCCGTGGCGCTGCACGTTCTCGCGCAGCCACGCGCCCGCCGGACCGAGATCGCCCGTCGCCAGTTGCGCGTCGAGATCGGGAACCGCCGCGCGCAGCGCGCGATGCAGGCAACCGGCATAGACATTGCCCAGCGTATATGTCGGGAAATACCCGAACAGCCCCACAGCCCAATGCACGTCCTGCAAACAGCCCTGCGAGGCCCGTGTCACGGAATAGCCGAAATCGGCGGCGAAGCGGTCGTTCCACGCGCCTTCCAGATCGCGCGCCGGCAGATCGCCGGCGATCAGCGCGCGCTCGAGGTCATAGCGCAGCAGGATGTGCAGGTTATACTGCACCTCGTCCGCCTCGGTGCGAATGAACCCGCGATGCAGCCGGTTGACGATGGCGTAGAACGCGTCCGCATCCGCAACCGCGATATCGCCGAAAGCATGGCGCATCTCGCCCAACAGCCAGCCGGTGAAGGCGCGGCTGCGCCCCAACTGGTTCTCGTAGATGCGGCTCTGGCTTTCATGGACGCCCATCGACACGCCGCGCCCCAGCGGGGTGAGCGCATAGGCCGGGTCGATCGCCTGTTCATAGCAGGCATGTCCGACCTCGTGGATGGTGGAATAGAGACAGTTGAAGGGGTCGTCCTCTTCGGTACGGGTGGTGATGCGCACGTCGTCGCCCGACCCGGACGAGAACGGATGCACCGCCTTGTCGAGCCGCCCGCGCGTCGTGTCATAGCCGAAGGTCCGGGCAAGCTGACGGGCGAGGCCCATCTGCTTGTCCGCGGGGAAACGCCCGCCCAGGCGTGCGCGCGCGCCCTGCCCCAGCGCCCGCTCGCGCAGGGCCACCAGGCGCGGCCGCAACGCGCCGAACATCGCGTCGAGCCCGGCCGCCGTCGCGCCCGGCTCATAGTCGTCTAGCAGCGCGTCATAGACATCGCCGCCATCGGCCAACGCCGCGCCCTCTTCGCGCTTGAGAGCGACGATTTCGGCCAGCACCGGCGCGAAGCCGGCGAAATCGTCCGCCGCGCGCGCCTCGGCCCATCGTCCCTGCGCCAGTGCGGTCTGACGCGCGAGCGCCGAGGCCAGATCGCCGGGCACGCGCAGGGTGCGCTCGTGCTCGCGGCGGATATGGCGCAGTTGCGCGCGGCTGACTTCGTCCTCGACCTCGTCCTCGGCGGCGGCGAGCCACGCGCCGATGCGCGGGTCGGTGCGCCGCGCGTGCAGGACCAGACTCATCGCGCCGCTTTCCTCGGCCCGCTGCGCGGCGGCGCCGCGGGGCATCACGGTCTCCTGGTCCCAGGCCAGCCGCCCGGCGACCTGCGCCAGCGCCTCGGTCTCGCGCTGATGCGCCATCAGCTCCCGGAACGCGCTCATCCCCGCACCGATTGCGGCAGCGGGTACTGCGCGTGGAACCGCGCCCGCAGGATCAGCACCCACACGGCCACGGCCATCATCTGGTGCACGATCGCCACCTGCCACGCCGCCGCCGTCAGCACCGTCGCGATCCCGAGGCCGATCTGCGCCAGCACCGCGATCAGCCCGGCGGAAAACGCCGCCCGCGTCGCCGTGTAGGCGCTGCGCCGTCCGCGCAGCCAGACCACGACGGTAAAGGCCAGCAGCAGGTATCCGATCATCCGGTGAATGAACTGCACCGTGCCGGGGTTCTCGAAGAAGTTGCGCCACCAGGGCTCGATCACCATCATCTGCGGCGGCCAGAGCGCGCCGCCCATCAGCGGCCATTCGGTATAGGAGCGCCCCGCGTCGATCCCCGCGACCAGCGCGCCGATGAGGATCTGCAGAAAGGCGAAATGCAGCCAGCCGGTGGCGAGCCCGAAGAGTCGCGCCTCGCGTCCGCGCCGCGCCTGCATGAGATCGCGTTCGGGACGCGCCAGCATCATCACGTACCACGCGATCACCCCGAGGATGACGAAGGCCAGTCCGAGATGGATCGCCAGCCGGTAAGAGGCGACGGCGGTGCGTTCGCCGCTGAGGCCCGAGCTGACCATCCACCAGCCGATCGCGCCCTGCGCGCCGCCCAGCACGCCCGGCAAGAGCAGCCGCACGGTCCATCCGGCCGGGATCCTGCGCGCGGCGAGGAAACCGAGGAAACCCACCGCCCAGACCAGCCCGATGATCCGCCCAAGTTGCCGGTGGCCCCATTCCCACCAGTAGATCGCCTTGAACTCGGCCAGGTCCATGCCCCGGTTCTCGATCTGGAACTGCGGGATCTGCTGGTAGAGCTCGAACTCCGCCTGCCAGTCGGCGGCGTTCATCGGCGGCAGCGCGCCGGTGATCGGCTTCCACTCGGTGATCGACAGCCCGCTTCCGGTAAGACGGGTCAGCCCGCCGACCGCGATCATCACCACCACCAGCACAAAAAGCACGACCAGCCAGGCCCGGATCAAGCGCCGCGCGCCACCCCGGCCGCGGTCGATCATCCCGCCCTGCGGCGCGGGGCGCGCATCTGCGCCCGGCTCATCCGACACCTCTTCGAACAGCTTGCGTTTCTGGCTCATCCGGCCCGCTCCTCGCCTCGTTTTCGGGCGCAGCCTAGAGCGCGCCCGCCCGCCCTTCAAGCGGCCTCAGCCGCCGCGATCCTTCCAGCGGACCATCTGCCGCAGGATCCCGTGGAGCAACCGCGCATCGGCCTGGGTGAGCGGCATCCGCGACCAGAAATTGCGCAGGGTGCGGCGCATACTTTCGGCCTTATGCGCGGGGAAAAAGAACCCCGCCTCCTCCATGCGCGCCTCGTAATGCTGCGCCAGCGCCTCCACGTCGGCCTGCGCGGCCCAGTCCGAACCGTCCATCTGCATCCGCTCGGGCGCGACCTCGCCGGCGGCGCGCCGCCATTCATAGCCCAGCAGCAACACGCATTGCGCGAGGTTGAGGCTCGGGAAGGCGGGGTTCACCGGGACCGAGACAATCGCGTTGGCGCGCGCCACGTCCGCGTTCTCGAGCCCCGCGCGCTCGGGCCCGAAGAGCACGGCGACCCGCTGGCCTTCCGCGATCTTTGCGGCGGCCAGTTGCATCGCACGCTCGGGCGCATAAACGGGTTTTGTCATCTCGCGGGTGCGCGCGGTGGTGGCCAGCACGAAATGCGCGTCGGCCACCGCCTCGGGCAGCGTCTCCACCAGCATCGCCTCGTCCAGGAGCCGCCCCGCCCCGCTCGCCATCGCGACGGCGCGCGGATTGGGCCACCCGTCGCGCGGCGCGACCACGCGCATCCGGTCAAGACCGAAATTCCACATCGCCCGCGCGGCCGCGCCGATATTCTCGCCCATCTGCGGGCGCACCAGCACGAAATCGGGTTGCGGCGTTTCTGTCGGCATAAGGCCCTCCGTCCTGGGGCGCTGATACGCCAAGCCCGCGGCGCGGAAAACCCCGGCGACTTCTTTTTGCCTCGCAATGGCTCCGCAGGAGGCATGAAAACTCAAGGCGCGCCGCCGGCCAAGGGCATGGCGCGCGCAATCCTTCCACGTTATAGCAACGCAAAGACCGGAAAGGAGCGCCCGACATGAGCCAGCCCGAGCAGCCCCAGATCTACCTCGTCACCCCGCCCGAGATCGAACTCAGCCGCTTTACCGGGCAATTGGCGGCGGCGCTGGACGCGCATCCGGTGGCCTGCGTGCGTCTTGCGCTTTCGACCCGCGAGGAAGACGACATCGCGCGCGCCGCCGACGCCTGCCGCGAGATCACCCATGCGCGCGACATCGCGCTGGTTCTCGAGAGCCATATCGCGCTGGTCGAACGGCTCGGCCTCGACGGGGTGCATCTGGTCGACGGAGCGCGCTCGGTGCGCAAGGCGCGCAAGGCGCTGGGGCCGGATGCGATCGTCGGCGCCCATTGCGGGGACTCGCGCCATGACGGGCTCAACGCCGGCGAGTCGGGGGCGGATTACGTCAGCTTCGGCCCCGTCGGGCAAACCGCGCTCGGGGATGGCGCGCAGGCCGGCGCGGAGCTCTTCGCCTGGTGGAGCGAGATGATCGAACTGCCGGTCGTCGCCGAGGGCGCGCTTGACGCCGACACCATCGCCGCACTCGCCCCGGTGACCGACTTCTTCGGGATCGGCGCCGAGATCTGGCGTGAGGACGACCCGGCGCAGGCGCTACTGCGCCTCGTCGCCGCGATGGGCTGAAAGGGCGGCGAAACCGCTGCGCACGACCTGCTCCACGTGCCGCGCCAGCGCCTTGCGATCGGCGAAATCGGCGACCCGCACCGGCGTATGGTAGTGCAGCTCGACCCGGCCCTGCGGCGAGGCGGCCAGCACCATGAGCGCATGAGGGCCGAAATCCATGTCGCCCCACCAGCCGTAGAACCGCGCATCCTGCCCCTCTGGCGCGACATAGCGCAGCGTGACCGGCTGGACATGCAACGCCTCGCGCAGCGCGGGTGTGAGGAACGCGGCGAAGAGCGTCGATTTGAACGGCAGCACGCGCAGCCCGTCGCTTGACGTGCCCTCGGGAAAGAACAGGAGCGGATGACCGGCCAGCAGGCGCTGCTCGAAAAGTGCGGTCTGCGCACGCGCCTCGCCCGGGTTGCGGCTGATGAACACGGTGCCGACCGCGCGCGCCATGAAGCCGATCAGCGGCCAGCGCGCGACCTCGGCCTTGGAGACGAAATAGACCCGCTTGCGGATGTTGAGCACGAGAATGTCGAGCCACGAGGCATGGTTGGCCACCACCGCCCCGGCTTGAGTCATCGGCGCGCCGGTGGTCACAACGCGGATTTGCAGCAGCGCGAGCGCGCCCCGAAACACCCCTTGCACGATGAACGGCGTGACGGGGCGGCGCAGGCCGCAAAGCGGGCGCTCGACCAGCCGGATCAGCAGCAAAAGCAGCAGCCCGCCGAGGAACAGCGGGACGATGAGAGCGGCGCGCAGAACCGCCCGCAACCAGCCTGCGGCGGTGATCGGGGGCGCGACGGGGTCGTCCGTTCCGGTCCAGCCCGCGCTCACCTGCGGGCGCTCCCGGCGTAGATGTTGCGTTGGCGCGCGTTCATCTGCGCGGTGTCCATCACCAGGCAGACATCGGTGGTGCGGAAGGCGTGATCGACGAAGGCGCCATCGCCCACATGTCCGCCGAGGCGCAGATAGGCCTTGATCAGCGCGGGCACGCGCAGCATGGCTTCGCGCCGGTTCAGCTCCGCCTCGGGGACGAGGTCCATGCGCTGGTAGTGCGCCGCATGCGCGCGCGGGCGCAGCGCGGGCGGGGCAAGGTGGCGGTGATGCAGAAGCGACAGCGGTTGCGCCAGCGCGTCTGGGTCGGTTCCGTGGAAGCTCGCGACGCCGAACAGCACCTCGGCGCCGTGCGCGGCGACATAGCCCGACAGCCCCTGCCAGAGATGATACATCGCGTCCCCGCCGCGATAGCGCGCATCGACGCAGGAGCGCCCCAGTTCGAGCAGCCGGCGCCCGGAGGCGCGCAGCGGCGAGAGATCGTATTCGTCCTCGGAATAGAACTGCCCCACCGCTTTGGCCTGGTCGTCGCGCAGCAGGCGGTAGACGCCGACAACGCGATCCTCCGCGGCGCAATCGAGCGCGGCGTCGGTCAGGATCAGGTGATCGAAATGATCGTCGAAGCGGTCCCGTTCAAGCCGGGCGGGGTGATCGACCATCTCCCCGGCGCCGCCCAGTTCCTCGATGAAGACGCGATAGCGCAGCCGTTGCGCCGCACGGCGCTCGACCTCTGTTTCGGCCAGTTTGACCTCGAAGAGCGGACCGTCTGACTTCATGCGTCCCTGCCGTTTTCCTGCCCGCTTTTAGGAAAGCGGCGCGACGAAGGCAACACGGCTTGCCGAGGCGCGCCCGCGCAAGAAACGCGCCGCAAGGAGCCCGGAAAACGCGCGTTTCGGGTTTTTCATCGCGCGCTTTAATGCTTTGGTAACCCCGATCACGGATCAATGACGGGGATCAGCGCGATGCGTGTGGCGTCGATGACGACCTTGCCGGCCTCGGGGAAGTTCACGGTGACCTTGCCCGCGATGTTGCTCTGGACCTGGCCGACGCCCCAATCAGGCTGCCCGGGGTGTTCGACGCGCATGCCGGGTTCAAGGAAGGCGGACATATCTGTCATCTGGCGCTCCGGCGACGAAGGGGAAACATGGAAGACTTCGGCAATACCTATCCTAACCGCCAACTGACCCAACTGATAGGGTCGCGCATCTGTCACGACCTCATCAGCCCCGTCGGCGCGATCTCGAACGGGCTGGAGCTGCTGCGCCTCTCCGGCGCGCCCGAGGGGCCGGAGATGGAGCTGATGCAGGCCAGCGCGGACAACGCCAACGGGCGGATCCGCTTCTTCCGCGTGGCTTTTGGTCTCTCCTGCGAGGACCAGGTGATGGACGCGGAGGGGGTGCGCGCGCTGGCCGCGGCGTTCTTCGACGCGCGCATCGCGCTGGACTGGCGGCTGACCGGCGACATGCCGCGCCCGGTGGCGCAGGCGCTCTGCCTCGGGCTGCTCTGTGCGGAGCGCGCGCTGCTTCAGGGCGGCACGCTCGCGGTTGCGGGCACGGCCGGTGAGGTGCGAATCACCGCGTCGGGCCCGCGGATCGCGCAGCAGGGCGGGGTCTGGGACATGCTCGACGGCGGGGGGGCGGACGCCGCGCCGCTTACCGCTGCGGACGTGCAGTTCGCGCTCCTGCCCGAGACGCTGGCCCGGCTCGGCCGCCGCGCGGTGGCGGAGTGGAGCGGAGAGTCGCTTTTGCTGCGGTTCTGAGCGGGGCGTCAGTCGCGAATCGCGCCGTCGCCGTCCACGAGATACTTGAAGCTGGTCAGCTGCGCCGCGCCGACGGGACCGCGCGCGTGCAGCTTGCCGGTGGCGATGCCGATCTCGGCACCCATGCCGAACTCGCCACCGTCTGCGAACTGGGTCGACGCGTTGCGCATCAGGATCGCGCTGTCGAGCTGGTCGAAGAAGCTCTGCGCCGCCGCGTCGTCCTCGGTGATGATGCAATCGGTATGCTGTGAGCCGTGTTGCTCAATATGCCCGATGGCGAGCCCGAGATCGCCCACCACCCGCGCGGCCATCACCATGTCGAGGTACTCGCAGCCCCAGTCCTCGTCGCTGGCGCGCACCGTGCCCTCGATCCCGCTCAGCGCCTCGTCGACGCGCATCTCCACGCCCGCGTCGATCAGCGCCCGGATCAGGTCCGCGCCCAGCGTGTCGGCGATCTTGCGGTGGATCAGCAGGCATTCGGCGGCGCCGCAGATGCCCGGCCGACGGGTCTTGGCGTTGAGCACGACGCGCATCGCTTTTTCCGGGTCGGCGGCGGCGTCCACGTAGATATGCACGATTCCCTCGAGATGGGCGAAGACCGGCACGCGCGCCTCGCGCTGGACCAGCCCGACAAGGCCCTTGCCGCCGCGCGGCACGATCACGTCGATCACGCCGGTCATGGTCAGCATCTCGTGCACCGCCGCGCGGTCGCGGGTCGGCACCAGCTGGATCGCCTCCTCGGGCAGGCCCGCGGCCTGCAAGCCGGCCTGGAGACAGGCGTGAATCGCCTGGCTGGAATGAAAGCTCTCGGAGCCGCCGCGCAGGATCACCGCGTTGCCGGCCTTGAGGCAGAGCGCGCCTGCGTCGGCGGTCACGTTGGGTCGGCTTTCGTAGATCACGCCGATCACGCCAAGCGGCGTGCGCACGCGGCGGATATGCAGCCCCGAGGGCTGATCCCATTCGGCCAGCACCTCGCCCACCGGGTCGGGCTGGGCGGCGACCGCGCGCAGCCCCTCGGCGATCCCCGCGATCCGCGCGGGATCCAGCCGGAGGCGGTCCATCATCGCGTCGCTCAGCCCCTTGTCGCGGGCGAATTTCATGTCCTTGGCGTTGGCCGCGATGATCGCGTCCTGCCGCGCGATGAGCGTGTCGGCGGCGGCGATCAGCGCCTCGGCCTTCTGCTCGGGCGGGACGACGGCAAGCTCGGTCGCGGCGGCGCGCGCGCAGGCGCCGATCCGGGCCATCAGCGCGGGAATGTCGGGCAGATCTTTCATGTCGGCGCCTTTCCGGGCGGTTGAAACGGGGCGGAGCTTAGCACGCAGCATCATCAGAACGCCATATCGTCGCGATGGATGAGCGCCGAGCGCGCCGGGTAGCCCAGCACCGGCTCGATCGCGCCTGAGCGAAGGCCGCGGATCGCGTCCGCGTCGGCGGCGGTGTAGCGGGTCAGGCCGAGACCCAGCGTGCGCCCCTCGGGTGTCGCGATCTCGACCGCGTCGCCACGTCCGAAGAGGCCCTCCACCGCGGTCACGCCGGCGGGCAGCAGGCTGCCGCCGCCCTCGATCGCGCGCACGGCGCCGGCATCGACATGCACCCGCCCGCGCGGCTTCATCGCCGCGATCCACGCCTTGCGCTTCTGCTGGGGCGTGCCCTGCGCGCGGAACCACGTCGCCGGCGCCCCGTTTTCCAGCGCGGCGATGGGATTGAGCGGCGCGCCGAGCGCAATCGCCATGTCGCAGCCCGCCGCCATCGCGGCCTTCGCGGCCATCAGCTTGGTCTTCATGCCGCCCTTGCTGAGCCCCGATCCGGCGTCGCCCGCCATCGCCTCGATCTCGGGCGTGATCGCCTCGATCACGTCGAAGCGGCGCGCGCCCGGGTCCTGCGCGGGATTGGCGGAATAGAAGCCGTCGACGTCCGAGAGCAGGATCAGCCGGTCCGCGCCCGCCGTCACCGCGATCTGCGCCGCCATGCGGTCATTGTCGCCATAGCGGATCTCGTCCGTGGCGATCGTGTCGTTCTCGTTCACGATCGGCACCGCGCCATACCGCAACAGCGTCTCGAACGTGGCGCGGGTATTGAGATAGCGCCGCCGGTCGGTGCTGTCGTCGAGCGTGACCAGCACCTGCGCTGCGCGCAGCCCGTGCCGCGCGAGCGCGGCGTCATACGCCCCGGCCAGCCGGATCTGGCCGACAGCGGCGGCGGCCTGGCTCTGCTCGAGCGTGAGTTCACGCGCGGGCAGCCCCAGCGCGCCGCGCCCCAGCGCGATCGAGCCCGATGAGACGAGGATCACGTCCGCGCCGCGCCCGCGCAGCACCGCCACGTCCTGCGCCAGCGAGCCGAGCCAGTCGGCGCGCAATTCGCCCGACTGGCGGTCGACCAGCAGGGCCGAGCCGATCTTGACCACGATGCGGCGGGCGTCGCTCAGGGCCGCCACGGCGCGTCGTCCCGGCCATCGTCGCGCCGGCGCAGGCGGTCCGCGTCGATGCGAGCCCGCAGCGCGCGCAGCACCTCGGTCACGCCCTCATGCGCGACGCCGGACATCATCAGCACGGGCCCGCCCACCGCCGCCGCCAGGTCGTCCCGGACCAATTCCGAGAGTTCGGGCCCCAGCGCGTCGACCTTGTTGAGCACGGTCACGCGCGGTTTCGACGCCAGTATGTCGCCGTAGGCCTCGATCTCGTCCACGACGGTGCGATAATCCGCCACCACGTCATCGGCCGTGGCGTCCACGAGGTGCAGCAACACCGCGCACCGCTCCACATGGCCGAGGAAGATGTCGCCAAGGCCCCTGCCCTCGCTCGCGCCCTCGATCAGCCCGGGAATGTCGGCGACCACGAATTCCACGTCATCGACGCCGACGACCCCGAGATTGGGATGCAGCGTGGTGAACGGGTAATCGGCGATCTTGGGCCGCGCGTTCGAGGTGGCGGCGAGGAACGTGGACTTGCCCGCGTTGGGCAGGCCCAGCAGGCCCACGTCGGCGATCAGCTTGAGCCGCAGCCAGATCGTGCGCTCGACCCCCTCCTGTCCGGGGTTGGCGCGACGCGGGGCCTGGTTGGTCGAGGATTTGAAATGCAGGTTGCCCCAGCCGCCGTTGCCGCCGCGCGCCAGTTCGACGCGCTGGCCGACCTCGGTCATGTCGGCGATCACCGTTTCCTGGTCCTCGTCGAGGATCTCGGTGCCCACGGGCACGCGCAGCACGATGTCGGCGCCGTCCTTGCCGGTGCGCTGGCGGCCCATTCCGGGCTGGCCGTTCTTGGCGAAGAAATGCTGCTGGTAGCGGAAGTCGATCAGCGTGTTCAGCCCGTCGACCGCTTCGGCCCAGACCGAGCCGCCGGCCCCGCCGTCGCCGCCGTCGGGGCCGCCGAACTCGATGTATTTCTCGCGGCGGAAGCTGATGCAGCCGTTGCCGCCAGCGCCGGAGCGGATATGCACCTTGGCGAGGTCGAGGAATTTCATGGCGGTCCCTTTCGGACTCAGTCCTTACGCAAAGGCCGCCTCGGCCTCAATAGAGTTTGCGGCTGTAGGTCCATGTCGGCACCTTTGCCGCCTGCGCGACCGAGTAGGTTTCGGCGTCCCCAAGGTAGCAGAAGCCGCAATTTGTCAGCACCCGCGCCGACGCGGCGTTGCCCTGGTGGACGGTGGCGTAGATCATCCGGCAGTCCAGCGGGTTGGCTTCGATCAGCGCGGCGACCGCCTCCGACGCGACGCCGGTGTTCCAGAAGGCCGGAGCGACCCAGAAGCCGATCTCGGCCTCCTGCGCGTCGAGCCGGTTGAGGCTGACCACGCCCATCACCTCGCCGGCGTCGATCCTGGAGCCGTCGATGACCCAGGCGTCCTCGACCCGGTCATCGGCGCGCACCCGCGCGATGAATGCCTCGACAAGGCCGGGAGGCAGTGGATGCGGGATGGAGGAGGTGTTGCGCGCGACCCGAAAATCCGAGATGTAGAGACCGATCAGCCCCGCGTCAGAGGGGCGCACGGGGCGCAGGTCGAACCGTTCGGTTTCGATGACGGGTTGATTGACGATTGATTCGAACATCATACGCTGGCTCCTCCGATGTCCCGCGAAGGGACGTGGACGACGAGGCGCGCTCCTCAACACCATCCTCGTCAACATGCGGGTCGCTGCGCCCCCGCTGCGCGGTGTAGGAGGCGACCCCCCGCCCCGCGCCCAAAGCAGTGGGGGACCGGCGTTTCTGCCGATCCCCCTGTTTTGTCTCAAACCGGTAGTGATGCGGCTATTCGGCTGCCTCCGCCACGGGCTGGACCGAAATGAAGGTGCGACCCTTGAAGCCCTTGCGGAAGCTCACGGCGCCCTCGACCGTGGCGAAGATCGTGTGATCGCGGCCCATGCCGACGCCCTCGCCCGGCCACATCTTGGTGCCGCGCTGACGCAGGATGATGTTGCCGGGGATGACCGATTCGCCACCGTACTTCTTGACCCCGAGGCGACGGCCCGCGGAGTCGCGACCGTTGCGGGACGACCCGCCTGCTTTCTTGTGTGCCATCTGGTCTCTCCTTAACCTTTGCTCAGTTTCTTGGCCTGAGCGATCCAGTCGTCGCGTTCGATCCGGCCGCCGAACGACAGTTTCTCATCCATATCAGCAACGTCCTCGGGCGTCCATGCCGCGATCTGCGCAAAGCTGGTCACGCCATGCTCGTGCAGCTTCTTCTCGAGCGCGGGACCGACGCCGGAAATCAGCTTGAGGTCGTCCTGGCCGGCTTCGGCCTTGGCCGCCTTTTTCGGCGCTTCGGCCTTCTTGGGCGCCTCGGCTTTCTTCACCGGGGTCTTCTTCGCGGCGGGTTTCGCGGCCTTCGCCGGTTTTTCGCCGGTGACGGAACCTGCGCCCACGGCCGCCTTGACGCCGGATTTCTCCGCGCCCTTCTCAAGGATCTCGGTGATGCGCAGCAGCGTCAGTTGCTGGCGATGGCCCTTGGTCCGCTGGCTGCCGTGCTTGCGGCGGCGCTTGACGAAGTGGATTACCTTGTCGCCCTTGACCTGGTCCACGACCTCGGCCTGCACGCCCGCGCCGTCGATCAGGGGGGGGCGCCGACAACCGGGCTGTCGCCGCCCAGCATCAGGATTTCGTTGAACTGCACCTTGTCGCCGGCCTCGGCGGCCAGCTTTTCGACCCGCAGCATGTCGCCCGACTGGACCCGATACTGCTTGCCGCCGGTCTTCAGAACCGCAAACATCGCTCTTTCCTTCGCGTTTTCCGCGTCCGTCGGCCCCCGTTATCGGGCGTTGCCGGCCTTGCGGCCACCTGGGACGGCGCGCCCTTTCCGGGCGTATAGAACATTCCCCCGAAGCGGGGACCGTCCCCGCCGGGTTGCGGGCTTATCCGGCGATCCCGGGCGCAAGTCAAGCGGTTTTCCCGCACGATCCGCGCTTTCCCGGGCGTTTCAGAGCGGCGCGCTGGTCACATGCTGCGCCACCGCCTGCCCCAGCAGGTAGGAGAGCTGATCGTACATCCGGTTGTAGGACCGGAACAGCGCCGCGTTCAGCGCCCGGCCCGCATCGGTGCGGTAGAACGCCGCGTAGGCGTCGAGCTCTTCCAGCGTCAGCGGATCGTAAGCCAGCAGCAGGAAGGCGCGCAGCCATGCCTGGGTGTCGGCGCGGCTCTCCTCCTCCTGCGCCCAGACGTCGCGCAGGATGTCTTCCTCGCCCAGGTCGAGCGCGCCGCCATCGGCCAGTCCGCGGTAGAACATCAGGTTGGAATTGAGCCCGCCCGCGACGTTGAGCTCCACGAGGTCGCTGTCGGCGATGAGGGTGTCGACCAGGTCCATCACCGGGTCGCCCCGCGCCTTGGCCGCCTCGGCCCGCGCCTTGGCCGCCTCCTCCACCTCCGGGTCGAGGAACGCCTTGCGCGCCGCGAGTTCGAGCGCGACGATCCGCTCCCCGAGCTCGGCCTCGAAGAAGGCGAGGATAGGCGCGATGTCCTCTTGCCCGAGCGCCGCCGCCATCTCGTCCTCGACCAGCTTCTGCATCCTCTCGGGGCTGTAGATCCGCGCAACCGTCGCGGCCCAGGCGTCCGCGTCGGCGTCGGGCAGCATCTCCTCGGCGATCTGCGCGCCGTAGAGATCGCCCTCCTCGTCCATGATCGCGATCGTGCCGCTCATGTCGAGCGCCTCGTAGAGCCGGCGCAACTGCGCCTCGCGGTCCTCCTGCGCAAATCCCGGCAGGCACAGCGCCCAGAGCGCGGCCGTCAAGAGTGCGACGCGCGCGATCATAGCTCCTGCCCCGCCGACATGTCCGCCATGCGCAGCGCCAGCGCCTCGAACCGCTCGGCCATGATCTCGAACTGGATCGCGTTCATGAGCTCGTAGACGCGCTGCATGTCGGAGGCCTCCAGCGCCTCGGCGTAGGTGGCGATCTCGGACTCGGTGAATTCCTCATAGGTGGCCGCGGCGCCGTTCAGACCGTTCTCCTTGAGGTTCTCGCGCAGTTCCGCGTCGCTGGCCGACAGGATGCGGCGCAGCGTTTCCTCGTCGATCCGGCGATCGGTGACGCCCGCCGCCGAGGCCGCCAGCAGAAAGCGCACCTGCACCTCGCGCACCGCGTCGATGGCGATCCCCGCGCTGTCCACCGCCTCGGTCAGCCGCGTCAGCAGCGCGACGCGCTCGGGCGTCGCCGCCTCGAGCAGCGCGGCGCCCCTCTCCTGACGCGCGGCGGCGTCGGCATCCATGTGCGAGGCGTTCTCGGCCGCCACGAGCCTCTGGCCAAGCGACGTTGCGTAGAATTCGGACGCGGCGGCCAGCATATCCTCGGTCAGCGTCTGGTCGAGAATATCGAGCGCGATGCCGCGCAGCAGGTCCGGCGCGAACACCTCTTCGGCGGCGCGCGTCCAGTCCTCGCCGAAATCGCCGACCGACATGCCGAGCATCGCCGGCGCCTCGCGGGCCGAGAGCGCGATGCTCTCGAGCGCGACGTCGAATCCCGTCACCTTGAGAAACGCCTCGAGATCGGGCCGCTCCTGCGCGCGCAGCGACGCCCCGCCCAGGGCGAGGGCGGCCAGCACCGCCAGCGCCCCGATCACGCGCGCCATGCGCATCCGCACCGAATCGCCCACTGTCATCCTCCCGTCATCCACGCCGCGCCCGCCCACCGGGCGCCGCTGCCCGGAGCCTATTCGAATTCGTGGCGCAAACAACGCAAAACCCCTTGCCCCGCCCGGGAAAGGCAATTAAACGCTGGCCTCCAGACCCCCGCGGAGAGGTGCCGGAGTGGTCGAACGGGGCGGTCTCGAAAACCGTTGAGGGTGCAAGCCCTCCCAGGGTTCGAATCCCTGTCTCTCCGCCACTTGGCTTTGATTTCATTTAGAAATTTGGCAAGAAGCCAAACCTACTCACAATCTACTACTCATTTTTGAACGGTGAATTGGTGGGTTTTGGTCGTCAGGGGTGACTGTCCCAGCCGCATTGCGCGCATTGCTCAAAATATGCTCCGTCCGGCTCGATTGCTCTGTCGTACCATGTTCGCATGTCTCGGGAAGCGCAATTTGGGCACTGACTAACCCGGTCGATCCGCTCCCGGCCAAGTAGTTGAACGTAATGCTTGATGATCGCCTCTACCGCATCGGCGGCGACCAGCGCAGAACTTTGCCCTGCATTTCGATGGTGAGTGAGCCAGTTTACAAGCGGCCACGCTTTTTCGACCATCGCTTTTAGGTACGCTCTAAGTTCGGCGTTGCGAGCGCCGGGCAGCAAGTGGTGCGCGAATAGCTTATTCCATTCTACGACCGCCGCATCCTTCGGTCGTTCGTTGAACTCGACGTCGCCAAGGTGCCTGCGTATAGTCCCGACCAGTGTCACTAGACACTCACGCAACTGCATCCCGACCGCTTGATAATCTACCGCCTCAATAGCACGTTGCAAAAGTTCACACGCTTGTTCATGTCTGCGAAACACTTCATCGAATGGGGTTTCAAATCCTTCACCACCGTTCCTTGAACGGCTCATAACCCGCGCCATCAGCCCGATGTGAAATGAGAGCGTATAGTCAAGGCTTGGAAAATGTCTCTGAGAGTAAAGGTTAGTTGGGTTTGTAATTACCCACCAACGATCTTTGTCTGTGACAACATCCCACATTTCGTAAGGTGTACCGAGAACGAATTCTGTTTTGATCCGTTCTACGTTTTGGACGTCTTCGTCAGGGGCCTGACCATTTATGTAGTCAGCAATATCCTTTTCCGCGTAAAAGTCGCGTTCGGGGCTGTATCGCCCAAGTTGATCTGCCGGAAGCGGATGATCTGGCGGCAATGTGCATTCTGAGCTTTCGGTCTGTTCTTCCGACATAAAAAACTTCTGCTGGAACAATTTGAATTGGAGAGCAAGATGCGCCGCTCCCCGCGAGCGTTCAATCAAAAAAATAGCCCCGACGAAGCGAGGCAAGCTGGCACTTATGGAAAGCTTGTCAGGGATGTTCGCACAAGGCCGCGACGGTGGGCCGGTCGGCAACGGGTAGTGCCCACAGGGGCACCGTCAAGACCGCCACGGCGGCAAGGTCAAGGTCGCCTAGTCCTTCCCCGGTCAGAACGTCCATGACGCTCTGTGACGGCGACGACATGGCCAGCGTCAGCACGTCGGGCAGGTCAACCCCTAGTCGATGCCCGAATAGGTGCCGCACGCATTCCACAAGCGACGGCAGGCCAGCAACCGACCGCGACAGCCGGTCGTCTGCGAAGGGGGTTCAGCGCCGCGTGGCGCAGCGTGACGGGCTTGGAGAAATCCGCATGGCCCGTGACAGTGTCCTCGCCCGTGTCAGAGATCCTTGACCAGCCGCAGCGCGTCGTAGATCGCCGCGTGGGTGTTGCGCGCCGAGACCGCGTCTCCGATGCGGAACAGCTGGAACTTGCCGTCCGGGTTGCGCACCACCTCTTGCGGGCGGCCCGCGATCAGCGCGTCGTAATCGACCGCGCCGCCGTTGCAGGACGTATCGCGCAGCGCGAAATAGAGATCGTCAAGCGGCAGCGTGCCGTAGTTGACGACCACCTGGTCGTAGCGCGCGTCCTGCATGAAATCGCTGTAATCCGTGCCGATCCGCGCGGTGAGTTGGTTGCCCTCGCGCGTCACCCCCAGCAGGCGGCGGGTGACGGTGAAATTCACCCCCTTGTCCTGAAGACTGCGCATGTAGGGGACGAGGTTCATCGCCATCACCTCGGGCGAAAAGGTGCGGTCGGGCGTCATCACCTCGACCTGCGCGCCCGCCTGTGCGGCCACCTCGGCGGCCTGGAGCGCGGGGTGATCGCCGCTTTCGTCGTAGATGAGGATGTTTTCAGCCGGCTTCACATCGCCGGAGATGATGTCCCATGCGGTGACGACGTGGGGCTCTTCGCGGCCTTTCTCGAACAATTCGGTATTGGGCAGCCCGCCGGTGGCGACGACTACCACGTCGGGAGCGAGCGCGGTCACGTCCTCGGCCTCGGCGAAGGTGTTGAAGTGGAACCGCACGTCGCGCGCCGCGCATTGCGCCATGCGCCAGTCGATGATGCCGATCATCTCGCGGCGTCGCGCGTTCTGCGCGGTCAGCCGCACCTGCCCGCCGGGATCGGCGGCGGCCTCGAACACGGTGACGTCATGGCCGCGCTCGGCGGCGACGCGCGCCGCCTCGAGCCCGCCGGGGCCGGCGCCGACGATCACGACCTTGCGGCGCGCATCGGCGGGCGGAATGTCATGCGGCATGCTGAGTTCGCGCCCCGTGGCGGGATTGTGGATGCACAGCGCCTCGCCGGCCTGGTAAATCCGGTCAAGGCAATAGGTCGCGCCGACGCAGGGCCGTATGTCGTCCTCGCGCCCCTCCATGATCTTGCGCACGATATGCGGGTCGGCCATGTGCGCGCGGGTCATGCCCACCATGTCCAGAAGGCCATCCGCCACCGCATGCCGCGCCGTGGCCACGTCGGGAATCCGCGAAGCGTGGAAGGTCGGCATGCCGGTGACCTTGCGCACCTCGCCTGCGAAATCGAGATGCGGCGCGCTCTTCATGCCCTGCACCGGGATGATGTCGGTCATCGCCGGGTCGGTGTGGATGCGCCCGCGGATCACGTTGAGGAAATCGACCAGCCCCGACGCCTTGAGCCGTTTGGATATCTCGATCCCTTCCTCGGCGTCGATCCCGCCGGTCTGGGCCTCGTCGGCGGTGTAGCGCACGCCGACGATGAAATCCTCGCCCACACGCTCGCGCACCGCCGCCAGCACCTCCAGCGGCAGGCGCATCCGCGTCTCCAGCGTGGCGCCGCCATAGGGTCCGTCAAGGTCGTTGGTCAACGGCGACCAGGCCTGATCGAGCAGGTGGCCATAGACCTGGAACTCGATCCCGTCCATGCCGCCCGCCTTCATCCGCTCGGCGGCGTCGGCGAAATCGGCGGTGATGCGTTCGATGTCCCAATCCTCGAGCAGCTTGGGGAAGGAACGGTGCGCCGGTTCGCGGTGCCTGGTCGAGGACACCGAGGGCAGCCAGTCGCCCTTGTCCCAGCCGGTGCGCCGGCCAAGGTGGGTCAGCTGGATCATCACCGCGCAGCCATGTTCGTGGCAGGCGTCGGTGAGCTTGCGGATCCACGGCACCACCTCGTCCTTGTAGGCCAGGATATTGTTGAACACCGGCGGGCTGTCGCGGCTGACGGCGGCCGAGCCGGCGGTCATCGCCAGCGCCACCCCGGCCTTCGCCCGCTCGGCGTGGTAGGCGGCGTAGCGCTCCTTGGGCATGCCGTCCTCGGGATAGGCGGGTTCGTGGCTGGTGGTCATGATGCGGTTCTTCAGCGTGAGGTGCTTCAGCTGATAGGGTTGCAAGAGGGGGTCTCTGGACATCGCGCTCCTCGCTCGCTGGCGCTCATCCGACTGGGTCGGCTGGGCGGGACTGTTCATGGGCTGGACAGGGCTGTCAAGTTCTCGGGCGCGCCGCCCCGGCGGAAAGACCGCGGAAGGGCGGCGGACGCGGCGGGCGCGGCATCGAGGCGTGGCCGGGAAGTCCTTCGGACGATCCGAATCGCCGTGGCGCGAGCGTCGGTTGGCAGCGGCGTCGGCGCGCCCTTGCCTTTCATTTTAGTCGAAGTAGATATAACCCCGTTCTACCAAGTCGGGGGCAGTCGATGACTGAAATTTCCGCAACCGAACCTCCCGTTCTGGAAGTTCGCGACCTCGTCAAGGATTTTGGCGGTCTCCGGGCGATCGATCATTGTTCCCTCAGCGTTCAGGAAGGCAAGATCACCGGGCTGATCGGCCCCAACGGCGCCGGCAAGACGACGCTCTTCAACCTCATCACCGGCTATTTCACCCCCGACTCGGGGCGCGTGTTCACCGACGGCGCCGACATCACCAGCCTGCCGCCGCATGGCGTATTCCGTCGCGGCATCTGCCGCACCTTCCAGATCCCGCGCGAACACGGCACGATGAGCGTGCTGGAAAACCTTATGCTCGTCCCGCCCGACCAGCTGGGCGAGCAATTCTGGAACTGCTGGCTCCGCCCCGGCGCCGTGCGCGCACAGGAACGCGAGATCCGCGCGAAGGCGTTGGAGGTGCTGGATTTCGTCAACCTCACGCATCTTGCCCATGAATACGCGGGCCGGCTCTCGGGCGGGCAGAAGAAACTGCTGGAACTCGCCCGCACGCTGATGGCCGAACCGCGGCTGGTGCTGCTGGACGAACCCGCCGCGGGCGTCAACCGCACGCTGATGAAGAAGCTTTCGGAGAACATCGAGTATCTGCGCCGCGAGCGCGGCATCACCTTCCTCCTGATCGAGCACGACATGGATCTCGTGATGGATCTTTGCGACCCGGTGATCGTCATGAGCGAGGGCCGCCGCCTGATGGAGGGTCACCCGGACGAGGTGCGCAACGATCCGACCGTGCTCGAGGCATATCTGGGGGGGCAATATGGCGCTGCTTGAGGTCAGGAACGTCACCGCCGGTTACGGCGACACCGAGATCCTGCGCGACGTGTCGATGAAGGTCGGCGAAGGCGAGATGGTCACCATCATCGGCCCCAACGGCGCGGGCAAATCCACGGTGATGAAGACGATCTTCGGCCTGCTGCACCCGCGCGAGGGATCGGTGCATTTCAGCGGCGAGGACATCTCTTCGCTGCAACCCTACCAGATCGTGGAGCGCGGCATGTGCTACGTGCCGCAGGTCTCCAACATCTTCACCGATCTCACGGTTTCCGAGAACCTTGAAATGGGCGCCTTCCTGGCGAAGAAGGCGGATATCGCCGCGCGCAAGGAACGCATTTATGAATACTTCCCGCGCCTCAAGGAACGCCGCCACCAGCGCGCCGGCAAGATGTCAGGCGGCGAACGGCAGATGGTCGCCATGGGCAGCGCGCTGATGCTGAATCCGAAACTGGTGCTGATGGACGAACCTTCGGCCGGGCTGTCGCCCAAGATGGTCGGCGTCATCTTCGAGCAGATCGAGAAGATCAACAAGGCCGGGCCCGCGATCCTCATCGTCGAGCAGAACGCCCAGTTGTCGTTGCAGCTGTCGGACCGCGGCTACGTTCTGGCCAGCGGCGAGAACCGTTTTGAGGGCACCGGCCAGGGGTTGCTGAAGGACCCCGAGGTCGGACGGCTATACCTCGGAGGCTGACCCATGAAGCGCGCGACCGGACAGGAGAACCGCAATGAGCATGCATGACGCCGCCGCAGACGCCGCCCGCCACGCCCGCAGCGACGACCGCACCTCCGGCGAACGGATCATGGCCGCCCTGCGCAGCCGCACCGCGCTCGCCATCGCGCTGGCGCTGACGCTGGTGGCGTTCTGGCTGCTGGGCTACGGTCAGGGGGCGAGCCTTTCGAACCTGCTGTCGCTGACCATCTGGGGCGTCATGCTGGGCGGCATCATCGCGTTGGGGGCCATTGGCCTCACGCTGGTCTACGGGGTGCTGAAATTCCCCAACTTCGCGCATGGGGAACTGGTGTCCTTCGGCGCCTACGGCACGTTCACCATCATGGCCCTGCTGCCGGCGAGCGCCGCGCTCAGGCCGTTTTCCTTTGGCTGGGAATTGCTGGTCGGCATGGTGCTGGCGATGCCGCTGGTGGCTTTGGCGGCGCTGATCGTCGACCGGATACTGTTCCGGCCGCTCAGGCTGCGGGATGCGTCGCTGGTGCTGTTCGCCATGGCGTCGCTGGCGGCGTCGTTCTTCCTGCGCAGCGTCATCTACCTCGCCTGGGGGGCGGATTTCATGTTCTACTACCCAGGCCGGGCCAACCCGGCGCTTGAGCTGCCGCTCAACATCCGCATCCAGGCGGACCAGTTGTTCGTCTTCCTGCTGGCGGCCGTGCTTGTCGGCGTGACATGGATTCTCCTGGCGCGCACCCGCATGGGCAAGGCGATGCGCGCCACCGCCAACAATCCCGATCTCGCTCAGGTGCGCGGCATCAACACCGAGCGCGTGATCGCCGCCACCTGGGCGCTCGGGGCCAGCCTCGCCGTGGCGGGCGGGGTGATGTACGGCCTCGCCTCGCAGTTGCGCCCCGAGATGGGCTGGTTCCTGCTGCTGCCGATGTTCGCCGCCGTGATCATGGGCGGCATCGGCAGCCCGCTGGGCGCCATCGTGGGCGCGATCATCATCGGCATCGCGCAGCAGGTCTCGTCCTCGTTCATCAACCCGGCTTACGGGCCGGGGGTGGCCTTCGTGCTGATGATCATCGTGCTGATCCTGCAACCGCAGGGGCTGTTCGGACAGAGTGGAGACTGAGAATGCAACAGATCGACCTTGCCCGCGCCGTCTTCCTGTTCCTGCCGCTGTTCCTGCTGGGGCTGCTGGCCCTGCCCGGCCGCGCGGTGCTGCGCACGGTGGCGGCGCTGGCGCTGGCCGCCGTGGTCGCGTGGCTGCTGCCGCAGGTGTTCGAGCGCGGCGCGCTCACATACCTCGCGTCATTCTCGACCATGGCGGGGATCTACGCGATCCTGTCGCTCGGGCTCAACAGCCAATGGGGGCTGGCGGGACATGTGAACTTTGGCGTCGCGGGGTTCTACGCGGTGGGCGCCTTCACCTCGGCGCTGTTCACCACGACCATGCCGGAAGGCGCGCTCGCGGCCTATTCGCAGCAGGCGTTCGGGCTGCAATGGCCGTTCCTGGGCGGTGTCATCATGGGCGGGATCATCGCCGCGATCGTCGGCTTCCTGATCAGTATCCCGGTGCTGCGCCTGCGCACCGATTTCCTGGCCATCGCGACGCTCGGCATCGCCGAGGTGATCCGCTTCATCTTCCAGAACGAACGCTGGCTCGCCAACGGGCCGCAGCCGATGCGCGGCATCCCGCGCCCCTTCGACTGCCTGTTCAAGGACCCGGCCTGTTCCTGGCTGCCGCAGGGGGCGGTCGATTTCCTCGCTCCGCTCAGTCCGCGCGACTACGTGTTCTTCTACCTCATCGTGGTCTCGCTGATCCTCGCCGTGGTGTTCATCGCGCTGGAGCGCATCTCGCGCTCGCCCTGGGGTCGGATGCTGCGCGCGGTGCGCGACGAGGAGGCGTCGGCCGCGATGAACGGCAAGAACGTGACGTGGCGGCGCATCGAGTCCTTCGTCGTCGGCAGCTTCATCATGGGCGTCGGCGGGGCGGTCTATGCCCATTACGTGGTCAGCATCGACTACAGCCACTTCAACCCGCTGTTTGCGACCTTCATCGTCTGGGTGATGCTGATGCTGGGCGGCAGCGGCAGCAACAAGGGCGCGATCCTCGGCGCGTTCGTGGTCTGGGGCGTCTGGAGCGGCGCCGCATTCATGATCGACGCCGCCAGCCCGGCGTTGCAGCTCATCTCGCCCGACCTGCCGTCGCGCGGCGCCTACCTGCGCTGGATGCTGGTGGCGATCATGCTGGGGCTGATCGTCCTCTACCGCCCTCAAGGCGTCATCAAGGAGCGCAAGAAGGTGTCGGATTTCATGTCCGACAAGGGTGACGCGTCCGGCGAGGGCGATGACGCCACCGCCGAACAGCCCGCGCGGCAATGACCTCGGGGGGTATGACCCGCTGACGACCGCCACGCGGTGAATGACGCGCCACGCGCCGGGCCGAGCCGATCCCACGCCTAGCCGGGTGCCGAAACGCAAACGGGCGCCCACGCGGGGCGCCCATGTCGTCAGAGCGGGCGACGGCGCTACTCCGAGGCGATCTCGTCCGCCGGGACGATCTTGACGGTTTCGTCGCCATCCTCGGTGAACTTCCAGATCGCGACGGGGGTCTTCACGTCGCCGTTGTCGTCGAAATCGACCGAACCGCCGGCGCCGACATAGTTGATGTCCTTGCCGTCCCTCAGCATCTGCAACGCCTTGGTGATCTCGTCCTGGCTGCCGCCGACGATCTTCTCGCCCGGCGAGTTGGCGATCGGGCGCAACTGGTCGGAGAGCGCGCGACCCGTGATCTTGGAGGCGTCGGTCGTGCCGTCCGCCACCAGCTTGGCCAGCGCCAGCCCGATCACCATCGCCGCGTCATAGGTGGTCTCTGTAAAGGGCGGGATGCGATCCTGGCCGCTCGACTCGCGGAACGCCTCGGCGAAGGACTTGTAGCTTGGCGACTCGGGGTCCGCCGACGGCACGGTGCCGAGCTTGCCGGCGAGGTCCTTGCCGCCGACGGCGTCCAGCACCTCCTTGGAGCGGTTGGCGTCGGTGAACTGCCAGCTCGTGTAGCTGAAGATGTCCCGGCTTTCCTTCAGAATCTGCGCGGTATGCGCCGGGTAGGTCGGCAGCAACAGCACGTCCGGCTTGTCCTTGAGCGCGGTGGTGATCTGCGCGCGGTAGGTCGGCTGCACCTCTTCGGGGTGGGCCACCTCGGCCAGCATCTTGCCGCCGCGTTTTTCAAAGGCGGCCGCGAAGGCGTTGGACAGGCCCTGCCCGTAGGGGTTGTTGATGTAGACCGACGCGGCCGTCTCGAACTTGTAATCGGGAATGATGTTGCCCCTTGCGAGGTCGGCCGCCACGACGCCCTGAAGCGCGTCCGACGGGCTGGTGCGGAACAAGAGATCCGCGTCCTTGTCCTCGGGCAGCACCGAGACCAGCGGCGACGTGGTGCCGTTGCCGACCTGGAGCACGCCAGACGGGATCGACACGGACGTCGCCACCGCCACGGTCACGCCGCTCGACCAGGCGGCGATGATCGCCGGCACGCCGTCGGCCTCGACCAGCTTGCGCGCGGCCTCGATCGCGGGGGTCGGCAGGGTGTTGGAATCCTCGGAGATCAGCCGCTCGACGATCGGGCCGCCAAAGACCTCCTTGGCCGCCGCGTTGACCTGGTCGAGCGCCAGCTGCGCGGCGCCCTGGTAGAAGGTGCCGTACTCCGCGGCCGAGCCGGTAAAGCCCACGACCTGGCCGATCGGAACCTGCGGCGGCGCGCCTTCCGCCCAGAGCGCGCCGGGCAGGGCCGCGCTCAGCGTGATGACGCCGCCGGCGGCGCCGGCCGTCTTGATGAACTTGCGGCGGTCGGCATTCTTGAGGTCCAGTTCTGACATTTTGTCCTCCATACACAGATTGCGCAGCACGTCGCTAAAGGCGCGCCGCGCTCCTCCTCCTGGTCGATCGAACCCGCCGCGGCGGGCGATCGCGGCTTTACCTAGCGTGGCGATTCCGGATTGCCAGAGACGGCGTGAGAACCGCCCTGCCCCTGCCCCGCAAGGCCCGGCGCGCGCTGGGGCAGCGGCCCTGCAGGCGTTGACAACTTGCCGGGAGGGCCGTTCAATCTACTTTTGCAGTTCCCGTGTCATTACGGGCGCTACACACACAATCGTTTGGAGGAATTTCTCATGGATCGTCGCAAGTTCATCCGCGCCGCATCGGTCGGCTCGCTCGGCGCAGGGGTTGGGGGCGCGCTGGCCGCTCCGGCCATCGCCCAGTCCCAGCCCAAGGTGCAATGGCGCTGCGCCTCGTCCTTTCCGAAATCGCTCGACACGATCTACGGCGGGGCCGAGGACGTGGCCAAATACGTTTCGGAAGCGACGGACGGCAATTTCACCATCCAGGTCTATGCCGGCGGCGAGATCGTCCCCGGCCTGCAGGCGGCGGACGCGGTGATGAACGGCACCGTCGAGATGTGCCATACGGCGGCGTATTACTACGTGGGCAAGGATCCCGCCTACGCGATGGGCGCCACCATTCCCTTCGGGCTGAACACGCGCGGCATGTGGGCGTGGATGTTCTACGGCGGCGGGCTCGACCTGCTGAACGAATTCTACCACGCGCAGGGCATGCACTACATGCCCGCAGGCAGCACCGGCTGCCAGATGGGCGGCTGGTTCCGCCAGGAGATCAAGTCGCTGGACGACATGAACGGGCTGAAGATGCGCATCGCGGGCCTTGCCGGTCAGGTGATGGAGAAACTCGGCGTCGTGCCGCAGCAGATCGCCGGCGGCGACATCTATCCCTCGCTCGAGCGCGGCACCATCGACGCGGCCGAGTGGATCGGCCCCTATGACGACGAAAAGCTCGGCTTCTACAAGGTCGCGCCCTATTACTACTACCCCGGCTGGTGGGAAGGCAGCCTCGCGCTCAACGCTTTCGTGAACCTCGACAAGTGGAACGAGCTGCCCGACACCTACAAGAGCCTGCTCAACACCGCCTGCACGGCGGCTGCGCAGCAGATGATGGCGGAATATGACTACAAGAACCCGACCGCCATCCGCGAGCTGATCAACAAGGGCGCCAATCTGCGGCCCTTCCCCAAGGACGTGATGGACGCGTCGTTCAAGGCGGCGGGCGAGATCTACGCCGACATCAACGCCAAGAACGCGCCTTTCAAGAAAATCTACGATTCGATGATGGGCTTCCGCAACGAAAGCTTCCTGTGGCAGCAGGTGGCGGAATACACCTATGACACGTTCATGATGACCAAGCAGCGCGAAGGCGCGCTGAAAATGGACGGCTGACGGCCCGAAAGCAACGTGATGGCCCGCGCGGAGAACCGCGCGGGCCTTTGTTTGCCGGGGGCGAATGTCGGCTCTGAGCCCTTGATGAATTATCGCGGCGCGGAATCAAGGCCGCAGGCCGCCGCGCATCGCCGGGCCGCCCCCCGGCACGGCGATTGGGCTGCCACCAGCGCAATGGTCTGATTTTTCGGATTTGGCAGGCATAAAGTGCTGCCTAATCATCGTTGGTTCGCAGCACCGCGGCCCGGCGATGCACGTCTTTCGCTAACGGCCGCTTTGCCCCGCACTACGGACCTTCCCAACACCCCAACGCTTCTATGCGCCCCTTCAATCGAAACTCGGCGGTTGCGACAGGTCCGGCGCGGCGGGCGTCCCCGGGGTGGGGGCGTCACCGCCGAAATCGGGCGGTGGCAGGCCCAGCGGTGAAGATGATCCGCCCGTGTCCACAGGCGCCATCGGCGGCAGACCCAACTCCCCGGACCCCGGCGGCGGCGCGATCTGGATCACGCCGTCGACAGGCGCAGGCGGTTCGTCCTTGTAGTGCAGCACGAGGTAGGGGAACGAGATCACCAGCAGGATCATCAGGAACTGGATCACGATGAAGGGCACCGCGCCCTTGTAGATCTGCGTCGTGCGGATCGCCGGCAGGGTCTGGCCGCTGCGCTCGTCATGCCAGGGCGCGGTCGGCGCGACCGAGCGCAGGTAGAACAACGAGAACCCGAAGGGCGGCGTCAGGAAGCTGGTCTGCAGGTTGATCCCGAGGATCACCCCGAACCACACCAGGTCGATCCCGAGCGTGTCGGCGATGGGCGCCAGCAGCGGCACGAGGATGAAGGCGATCTCGAAGAAATCGAGGAAACAGCCGAGGATGAAGATCACGATCGTCACCACCACGAGGAAGCCCCACTCGCCCCCCGGCAGGCCCAGCATCAGCTCCTCCAGCCAGACATTGCCGTTCACGCCGTAGAAGGTCAGCCCGAAGACCCGCGCGCCGATCAGGATGAACATCACGAAGGCCGACAGCGTCGTCGTCGCCTCGACCGAGGCGCGCAGCGTCGCAAGGTCCAGCCGCCGGCGGATCAGCGCCAGCACCAGCGCGCCCACCGCCCCCATCGCGCCGCCCTCGGTCGGGGTGGCGATCCCGAGGAAGATCGTGCCGAGCACGAGGAAGATCAGCGCCAGCGGCGGGATCAGCACAATCACCACCTCCTCGGCCAGCCGCGACATCACCTTCCAGCCCAGCCAACGATTGATCCGCGCGGCCATGTAGACGATCAGCACGGCCGCCGCCGCCGCCGAAACGAGCCGGTTCTCGGGCTTCATGTCGACGAAGACGAAATGATAGGTCAGATGGTAGAGCGCCACCGCCGCCGCGAAGGCCGCCAGCAGCGACGGGATGCCCGAGCCGAGCGTGCGCTCCTCTTCCGGCAGCGCGGGCACCCATTGCGGGCGGATGAGCGAGAGGACGAAGATCCACGCGCAATAGACCGCCACGATGATCAGCGACGGCCAGATCGCGCCGACATACATGTCGCCCACCGACACGCCGAGCTGGTCGGCCATGACGATCAGCACCAGCGAGGGCGGCACGATCTGCGCCAGCGTTCCCGCCGCCGCGATCGACCCGGTCGCCACCGCCGGGCTGTAGCCGTGACGCTGCATGATCGGCAATGAGATGAGCCCCATCGCCATGACCGATGCCGCGACCACGCCGGTCGTCGCCGCCAGCAGCGCGCCCACCACGATGATCGCGTAGGCCAGCCCGCCGCGGACCGGGCCGAAGAGTTGGCCGATGGTTTCCAGAAGGTCCTCGGCCATGCCGGATCGCTCGAGTATCAGACCCATGAAGGTGAAGAACGGGATCGCCAGCAACGTGTCGTTGTTCATGATCCCGAACACCCGCTCGGGCAGCGCGCCCAGCAAGGGCCAGAAGAGGTTGATCTGCGTCGGCGCCAGTTCGGACAGCCCGACGCCCACCACGAAAAACCCCAGCCCCCCCGCCGCGAGGGTGAGCGCAACCGGGTAGCCCAGCAGCAGCATGCCCATCACCGTGACGAACATGATCGGCGCAAGGTTGTGGGCGATCAGGTCAAGCATTGCGGTCCTTCCCGTCCGATGCGTCGTCGTCCAGGTAGGTCGCGGCCAGTTCGCGCGCGTCGGGCGGCAGCGCGTCGGCCTTGTCGCCGCCGGGCCGCCCGAGCGCGCCGCTCAGCACCGCGATCTTCTTGATGATCTCGGACACGGCCTGAAAGGTCAGTTGCGCGAAGCCGAGCAGGATGAACACCTTGGCCGGCCACATGATGAGCCCGCCGGCGTTCATGGATTGCTCGCCGCTGGTGAAGGAGCGCAGGAAGAACGGCCAGGAAAGCCACGTCATCAGTACGACGAAGGGCATGAGAAAGCAGATATGACAGAACAGGTCGATCCAGTCGCGCGTCCGCGCCGAGAGATGCGCCGACACCACGTCGATGCGCACATGTTCGTTCTTCTGCAACGCCGCCGCGGCGGCCATCATGAACACCGCGCCGTAGAGATACCATTGCAGTTCCAGCCAGGCGTTGGAGGAGATGCTGAAGAACTTGCGGCTCATCGCGTTGAACGCGCTCACCAGGATCGCGACGAGGATCAGCCAGGCGACCCATTTCCCGACCCAGGCGGTCACTCGGTCGATGATGCGCGACACTGTCAGCAGGAAATTCATCGTCTGCCCGATCCTTCGCCAGGTATGGCCCGCAGACGCATTGAAGGGGGCCAGACCCCTTACGCATCGAGCGAACGAAGCGCCGGGCTCTTGCAACTCACGCGCCGACCCAGATGCCGGAACACGCACAGGGCGCGCGACCGGGTCCGCGAATTTTCCGTCAAGACGCCCGGCAGGTCAAGCATGAGGTTGAATTCGCGGGCAATGACGCCCTCCGCGCCCCGGCCGCGGCGGCAGCGATCCGGGCCGGCCGATCCGCCCGCGACCTGTTCGGGTTTATTTGATAGGATGGGCAGGAACCCATACGCGGCCCGCACGTTCGATCAACGGAAGGACCTGCCATGACCACACTGTCTGCGCGCGCGCGCTACTTGACCAAACCCGTTCACAAATGGGCGAAAAAGGCTCTGCCCGCGCTCTCGGAAACCGAAAGCGAGGCGCTCACCGCCGGCGAGGTCTGGTGGGAGGCCGATCTGTTTTCGGGCAATCCCGACTGGTCGAAGCTGCACGCCGTCAGGGCGCCGGTGCTGAGCGCGGAGGAACAGGCGTTCTTCGACGGTCCGGTGCAGGAACTGTGCGGCATGATCGACGACTGGCAGATCAATCGCCATGACGCCGATCTGCACCCCGAGGTCTGGCAGTTCATGCGCGAACACCGCTTTTTCGGCATGATCATTCCGAAATCCCATGGCGGGCTCGAATTCTCGGCCTTCGCGCATTCGGAAATCGTGCGCTTCATCGCGTTGCGCTCGGTCGCCGCCGCGGTGACGGTGATGGTCCCCAACTCGCTTGGTCCCGGCGAATTGCTGCACCAGTTCGGCACCGACGAACAAAAGGATTACTGGCTGCCCCGGCTTGCCGACGGGCGCGAACTTCCCGCGTTCGGCCTGACCAGCGCCGAGGCCGGATCGGACGCGTCGGCGATGGTGGATGAGGGCGTGATCTGCAAGGGCCAGTGGGATGGCGAGGACGTGCTGGGCATCCGCCTCAACTGGGCCAAGCGGTATATCACCCTGGCGCCGGTCTGCACGGTGCTGGGTCTCGCCTTCAAGCTGCGCGATCCCGACGGGCTGTTGGGCGACACGCCCGATATCGGCATCACCTGCGCGCTGGTGCCGACCGACCTGCCCGGCGTAGAGGTCGGGCGCCGGCATATCCCGTCCTCCACCATGTTCATGAACGGTCCGACCACCGGCGAGGACGTGTTCATCCCGCTCGAGAACATCATCGGCGGGCCGGAATACGCCGGCAAGGGCTGGATGATGCTGATGAGCGCGCTGGCCGCCGGGCGCGGCATATCGCTGCCGTCGATGGGCTGCGCCGCGATCGCGTTTTCGGCCCATACCACCGGCGCCTATGCCCGCATCCGTCAGCAGTTCAACCTGCCCATCGGCAAGTTTGGCGGCGTGCAGCGCCGTCTCGGGCGGCTGGCGGCGGACGCCTATGCGATGGACGCCGCGCGGCATCTGACCTGCGCGGGGCTCGACGAGGGGCGCGCGCTGGCGGTGATCTCGGCCATCATGAAGGCGCACGCCACCTACCGCATGCGCGAGGCGATCAACGACGCCATGGACGTGCATTCCGGCAAGGCGGTGATCGACGGGCCGACGAACTACCTGCAACCGCTCTATCGCGCGGTGCCCATCGGGATCACCGTGGAGGGGGCGAATATCGTCACCCGCAGCCTGATCATCTTTGGCCAGGGATCGATCCGCGCGCATCCGCACATGCTCGACAACATGCTCGCGCTGCAAGAGGACGACCCCGACGAGTCGCTCGCGAAATTCGACAAGTCGCTCTGGGCGCATGTCGGGCACACCACGAAGACCCTGTTCCGCGCCTGGGGCCGCGCATGGACCGGCGGGCGCTTCGCCCCTGCCCCGGACGCCGGCGCCGCGACGCCGATCTACCGACAGTTGAACCGCTGGGCGGCGGCCTATGCGCTGACGGCGGATGTCCTGTTCCTCACGCTGGGCGGCGCGCTCAAGCGCAAGGAGATGATTTCGGGGCGGATGGGCGACATCCTGTCGGACATGTACATCCTCTCGGCAGCGCTGAAACGCTGGCAGGACGAAGGCCGCCAGGAAGGCGATCTGCCGCTGCTGCGCTACGCCGCCGCCGACGCCTTCCAGCGCATGCAGACCGCGCTGGACGAGGTGATCGCCAACATGCCGACCCGCTGGGCGGCCGGGATATTGCGCGTCCTCACCCTGCCCGGCGCCACGCGGCGCGGCCCGGACGATCGGCTGGTCGCGCAGTGCAGCGATCTGCTTTATGAGCCCTCCGCGACGCGTGAGCGCATTACCGGCCCCATGCATGAGGGCTGCAACCGCAACGGCGTGGGCGCGCTCAACCGCTGTTTCGCCAAGGTGGTCGAGATGGCTCCGGTGATGAAACGTCTGCGCGAGGCGAGGAAGTCGCCGCAGGAGGCGCTCGAGGCGGGGCTTCTCAGCGATGCCGAGATGACGCGGATCGAGGAGATGAACGCGCTGGTGGCCGAGGTCGTCGCGGTGGACGAATTCAGCCCCGAAGAACTCGCGCAGCTTTTCCCGCACGCCGCCGCGCCTGAATCCACATCCAAGGAGGCCGCCGAATGAACGTCCCCGAAGCCCAGCGCGTTTTCCTTGTCGACGGCGCGCGCACTCCTTTCCTGAAGGCGCGAGGCGGCCCCGGCCCCTTCACGCCGGTCGATCTCGCGGTGCAGTGCGGCCGCCCGCTGCTGGCGCGCCAGGCGTTCGGCCGCGACGCGCTGGACCTCGTGATCCTCGGTTGCGTCAACGTCATCGCGGACGAGATGAACCCCGCCCGCGTCGCCGCGCTGCGGCTCGGCTTCGATGAGCGCACCGTCGCCTTCACCGTGCAGATCAACTGCGGCTCGGGCATGCAGAGCATCGACACCGCCTATCGCTACATCCGCGACGGCAGCCACCAGATGATCCTCGCCGGCGGAGCCGAGGCGCTGAGCCACGCGCCGCTGACCCTGCGTCAGTCCGCCGTGGAGTGGTTCGGACGGATGAACGCCGCCAAGGGGCCGCTGGAGCAGGCCCGGACGATGACCGGGATCAGGCCGGAGTTCTTCAAGCCGGTCGTCGGGCTGGAGCGCGGACTGACCGATCCGATCACCGAACTGGCGATGGGCCAGACCGCCGAGGTGCTCGCGCATCGTTTCGACATCACCCGCGAGATGGCCGACGCCTACGCGATGCAAAGCCACCATCGCCTTGCTCGCGCGCAGGAGGACGGCACTCTGAAGGACGAAGTCATGCCCGCCTTTGCCCGGGACGGCGCGGTTTACGACCACGACGACGGCGTGCGCCCGGACAGCGACATGAAAGGATTGGCGAAACCGAAGCCGGTGTTCGAGCCGCCATACGGTCAGGTCACGGCGGGCAATTCCAGCCAGATCACCGATGGCGCAAGTTGGTGCATTCTCGCGTCCGAACAGGCGGTGAATGAGCGCAACCTGACTCCGCTCGCGGAAATCAAGGACAGCGAATGGGCCGGGCTCGACCCGTCGATCATGGGGCTCGGGCCGGTGCTGGCCAGTACGCCCATCGCCCAACGCAACGGGCTCGAGGTCGGCGACATCGACCTGTGGGAGCTGAACGAGGCCTTCGCCGCGCAGGTCCTATCCTGCATCGCCGCGTGGAGTGACGCGGATTTCTGCCGCGAGGTGCTCGGTCTTGACGACGCGTTCGGGCGGATCGACCGCGACCGGCTCAACGTCGATGGCGGCGCGATCTCGATGGGGCACCCGGTCGGGACGAGCGGCAACCGCATCGTCCTGCACCTGGCGAACGCGATGAAGCAACGCGGCGCGGGGCGCGGGATTGCCACCGAATGCATCGGTGGCGGTCTTGGCGGCGCCATGCTGTTGGAGGCGGTCTGATGACGAAACATGCACTGGAGTTCCTCGGCGAAACCAAGCTCGAGCTCGGCGCGGCGGGCGAGGCGAGCGGCAACTGGCGCAGCGGGCGGGACGACGACGGCGTCCTGTGGCTCGCGCTCGACAAGAGCGACAGCGGCGTCAACACGGTTTCCGAGGACGTGATCCGCGAACTCGACGGCCTCATCGCCGCCGCCGAGGCGGATCTTCCCAAGGCGCTGGTGATCCGTTCGGCCAAGCAGGCGGGCTTTGCCGCCGGCGCGGATATCACCAGCTTTGACGCCATGTCGGACGACGGCGCGGCGGAGATGCTGAAACAGGGTCATGCCGTGCTCGACCGGATCGAGGCGCTGAACTGCCCGACGATCTGCGTCGTGCATGGCGCGGCGCTTGGCGCGGGGTTCGAACTGGCGCTGGCCTGCGATTACCGGATCATCACGCCCGGCGCCTCATTCGGATTTCCCGAGGTGAAGCTCGGCCTGCATCCCGGCCTTGGCGGCACATTCCGCCTGCCCGCGCTGATCGACCCGACCGAGGCGATGACGCTGATGCTGACCGGCAAGACGGCCCATACGAAACGCGCCAAGTCGCTCGGCATCGCCAACCTCGTCACCGAAGAGCGCCACGTCAGGGCCGCCGTGCGCGCCGCCGCCGAAGGCGAGATCGACCAGCACGAACAGGGGCTGAAGGCGCGTGCGCTCAACTTCGACCAGGCCCGCAGCCTTGTCGCGCGCCAGATGCGCACGCAGACCGAGAAGAAAGCGCCCAAGCGCCACTACCCCGCGCCCCACGCGCTGATCGATCTGTGGGAGGAACACGGCGACGACAGCAAGGCGATGCAGAAGGCGGAGATCGCGTCCTTCGCCGACTTGCTCAAGACGGACACATCGAAAAATCTGCGCCGCGTGTTTTTCCTTCAACAGAATCTCAAGGGCGCGGGCAAGGGCGAGGATGGCATCGATCATGTCCACGTGATCGGCGCCGGCGCGATGGGCGGCGAAATCGCCGCCGTGGCCGCGATCCGCGGCAAGACGGTGACGCTCGGTGACGTGGAGAACGACCCGCTGGGTCACGCCATCCGCCAGGCAGGCGAGATCTGCGAGGACAAGCACCTCTCTTCCATCGAGACGCGCGACGCGCTCGACCGGCTGATGCCGGACCCGATGGGCTATGGCGTCGCCCACGCCGACCTCATCATCGAAGCGGCGCCCGAGGATATCGGGATCAAGCAGAAGATCTACGATGGCCTAAAGGGTCGGATGAAGGAGGGCGCGATCCTCGCCTCCAACACCTCGAGCCTTTCGGTGGATGAGATGGCCGACCACGCCCCCGCCGCCGCGCGTTTTGCGGGGCTGCATTTCTTCAACCCCGTCTCGAAGATCGACCTGGTCGAGGTGATCCGCGCCAAGGACACCAGCGAGGACGCCGCCAGCCGCCTGACCGCCTTCTGCGGCAGCATCGGCAAGCTGCCCGCGCTGGTGGACGACTACCCCGGTTTCGTGGTCAACCGCGCCCTCACCCCCTACCTGATGGAGGCGATGGCGCTGATGGATGAAGGCGTGCGCAAGGAGGTGATCGACACGGCCGCATTGCAGTTCGGCATGCCGATGGGGCCGGTCACGCTGGCGGACCAGGTGGGGCTGGACATCGGGCTGCACGTCGCTGAATCCCTGCGCGACAACCTCGAGAAACCGATGGCCGACATCTCGGACAAGCTGCGCGAGAAGGTCGAGGCCGGCAATCTCGGCAAGAAGACCGGCAAGGGCTTCTACGACTGGGACGAAGGTTCGCCGCGCCCCGACGCTTCCCTGGACGACGCCCCCGCGGACCTCACCGACCGGCTGATCCTGCCGATGCTGGACGCCTGCGTCGAGGTGCTGCGCCGTGGCGTCGCCAAGGACGAGGACCAGGTGGACGCCGCGATGATCTTCGCGACCGGCTGGGCGCCGTTCCGGGGCGGGCCGATGCATTACGCGCGCGACCGTGGTATCGACGAGATCGTGACACGGCTGAAAGAACTCGAAGATGCCCACGGCCCGCGATTCGCCCCCGACGAGGGCTGGCGCACCCTTGGCTGACGCGCCGCGCCGCTTTGCCGACGCCGATGAAATGGCCCGCGCCATTTTCGATGCGGTGGGCGGCGAGATACGGCTGGCCCTGCCCCTGGGGCTGGGCAAGCCGGTCACGCTGGTCAACGCGCTCACCCGGGCCGCCGCAGCCGACCCGTCGCTGCGGCTGTCCATCTTCACCGCGATCACCTTGCAGCGGCCGATCCCGTCGAACGATATCGAACGGCGGTTTCTCGAACCAGCGATGGACCGCCTGTTCGGCGCCTATCCCGACCTGCATTACGCGCAGATGATCCGCGACGGCGCGCTGCCGGACAATATCGAGGTGTCGGAGTTCTTCTTCCAGGTCGGCACGTGGCTCGGCAACGAATACGCTCAGCGGCATTACATCGCCGCGAACTACACCCACGCCCGCGACGTGCTGATCGCGCAGCGGCCCAACGTGGTTTCGCAACTGATGCCGCGGGACGGCGCGCAATTCAGCATGTCCTGCAACACCGATATTTCCGCCGATCTCTTCGCCATGCGCCGTGCGGGAGAGATGGATTTCATCGCGGTGGCCGAGGTCAACGACGCCCTGCCCTTCATGGGCGGCCCGGCGGTGCTGGACGAACGTGAACTGGCGATGCTGCTCGAGCCGCCCGAACAGTTCGAGCTGTTCTCGGCCGTACGCCGCCCGGTATCGGACGCGCAATACGCCATCGCGCTGCACGTCGCGCGGCAGGTGCCCGACGGGGGCACGCTGCAAATCGGCATCGGCGCGATCGGCGACGCGGTGGCGCACGCGCTGCTGATGCGCGACGCGGGCAGGCTTGCGCCACTCTGGGCCGAATGTCCCTTGCCCCTGTCGGGCGATGAGACCGGGCCGTTTCACACCGGCCTCTATGCAGTGACGGAAATGCTGGTGGGCGGGCTGGTGGCGCTGTTCGAGGGCGGCGTGATCCGCCGCGAGGTGGACGGCGCGGCGATCCATGCCGGTTTCTTTCTCGAGGCGCGCGATATGTACGAAACCCTGCGCGCCATGCCGCCCGAGCGGCGCGACAGGATCCGCATGATGCCGGTGAGCTTCACCAACGCGCTATATGGCGCGGACGAGGCCGCCAAGCGCGCCGCCCGCGTGCATGCGCGCTTTGTCAACAGCGCGATGCAGGTCAGCCTGCTGGGCGACGCCATGTCGGATGCGGCGAAACCCGGCCAGATGGTCAGCGGCGTCGGCGGGCAGTTCAACTTCTTTGAGCAGGCTTTCGCGCTTGAAGATGGGCGCGCGGTCCTGACCCTGCCCGCCACGCGGCGCTCGAAGGGCGAACTCACTTCGAATATCGTCTGGCAGGTGCCGGTGACCACCGTGCCGCGTCACATGCGCGATATCGTGGTGACGGAATACGGCGCCGCCGACCTGCGCGGACAGACCGACGAGGAAGTGATCAAGCGCCTGATCATGATCGCCGACAGCCGCTTTCAGCCCGCCCTGCTGGCCGAGGCGCAGAAAGCCGGGAAGATCGCGAAGGACTGGCGGATCCCCCCCGCGCATTGCGCCAACACGCCCGAGACGATCCTTGGCTGGCTGAGCCCGCACCGCGCCGACCTGCTGCCGGACTTCCCCCTCGGCACCGATTTCGACGCGACCGAACGCCAGTTGCTGCCCGCGCTGACGCGTCTCGGCGCGGCGGCCGGATCGAAACGCGCGCTGCTGGGATTGCTGGCCGCTTCGGTGACGAAGCCGCCGCACCCGGCGGAAGAAGCGGCGATGACCCGGATGGGTTTTGACGCCGCGCCAAGCCTGTTTGAGCCCTTGCAGGCCCGCGCCCTGCGCGGGGCGCTGCGCGCAATATCCGATCAAACTTCGTGACCGTTACCGACTGTCGCCCTGGATGCGCTCGACCTGGTCGCGAAGCCAGTCGTGGAACACCTCGATCACGCGGTGCGACGCGGCGCGGTCGGCCTTGTAGATGAACTTGTAGGAGGCTTCCGGGCGCAGGCACAGGTCCGACAGGATGGCGATCCGTCCGCGCGCGACATCGCCCTGGATGAGGGACCGCTCGGCCATGCCGATCCCCTGCCCCGAGCGCACCGCCTCGAGGATGGTGTGCTGGTCGTCGAAGATCAGGTTCTGCGACACCGGCGCCGCCCCAAAGCCGAACTGGTCGAGCCAGCTTTCCCAATCGCCCATGTCGCGATAATGCAGCCGCGCCACGTCTGACCGCACGAGGATGTCCGCCAGGTCGCCGCCATCCGCCAAAAGGTCCGGATTGCAGATCAGTACCAGGTTTTCCTTCAGGATCTCCGCCGCGACCGAGTTCGCCGGCGGGTCCATGCAATACTTGATCAGCACGTCCTCGCTGCCGAGGGATGCGGAATCGGGGTCGAGGTTGTTCAGGTGAAGCTGAATGCCGGGATTGGCGCTCAGGAATTCCGATATCCGCGGCGCGATGACCTTCATCGCAAAGAAGGGGCCGCTGCGCACCCGCAATATCTGCGCGTCCCGTTTCTGTCCGATCAGGGAAAGGGTCTCGCCGATCTCGTCGAAGCTGCGCCGGCACACCTCGTTCAGCAACTCGCCCTCGACCGTCAGCGTCACCCCCTTGCCGCCGCGCAGGAAAAGCCGCTTGCCCAGCCGCTCCTCCAGCAGCTTGACCTGGTGGCTGATCGCCCCCTGGCTGACCGCCAGTTCCTCGGCCGCGCGGGTAAAGCTCAGATGACAGGCCACCGCCTCGAAGGCGCGCAGCGCGCGCAGGTGCGACAGCTTCTTGCGGAAGCTGCGCGGGCGCGACACGTCATTAGTTTTCTTCATATCAAGAATAGTTCTTTTGCTTTGATAGCCGCATGGCGCGCCCCCTACAACTGGCGTCCATGACACTACCGGAAAGGCCGACGGGTTCAATCCGCCGGGGGTCAACTGGACAAATCGGCATAATGCATGCGGGCCGGAGGAGCGGCCCGGAGGGAGAACGAAAATGATCAGTTTCATGAAGAAATCCACAGTCATGGCGGCGGCCGCGCTTGCGCTCGGCGCGGGTCTTGCGCAGGCGGAAACCATCCGCGTCGGGACCGAAGGCGCCTACGCGCCGTTCAACTCCGTCTCGGAAAGCGGCGAACTCGTGGGATTCGACATCGACATCGGCAACGCCATCTGCGCGGAGATGCAGGTGACCTGCGAATGGAGCACCCATGAATGGGGCGGCATCATCCCCGCGCTCAACTCGGGCAAGTTCGACGTCCTGCTCGCCTCGATGGCGATCACGCCGGAGCGCATGGAGAAGGTCGCCTTCTCCGACCCCTACTACTTCAACACGATGCGCTTCGCCGCGCTGAAGGATCTCGGGCTTGAGGACGCAACGCCCGAGACGCTGGAGGGGATGGTGCTCGGGACCCAGGCGGGCGGCGTGGCCAGCAAGGTGCTAAACCAGTACTTCCCCGACAGCGAGATCAAGCTCTATCCCAAGCTGGGCGAAGCCTTCCTCGACATGGAGAGCGGCCGGCTGGACCTCGTGCTGGAATCCAAGTTCGCGCTGGCCGACTGGATGAATGACGGCGTCGATTGCTGCGAATTCGTCGGGCAGGATTTCCTGCTGGACGGCACCATCGGCGCGGGCATGGCCTTCCGCAAGGAGGACGCCGACCTGCGCGACCGCGTGAACGAGGCGCTGGCGACCATCATCGAGAACGGCACCTATGACGAGATCCGCCAGAAATACTTCGAGTTCGACATTCGCGGCAAACCGATCGCGGTGAGCGAACTGTTCGGCGACTGATCCGAACCCTATCAGCGGGCCGCCCGCGCGGCGGCCCGCCCTTTCGCGCGACCTGGGAAACATGGGGCACGGCACGATGGAATGGCTCGCTCTGCTTTCTTTCGGGGACAAGGGCTGGGGCGATGAACTGCTGCGCGGGCTGGGCGTCACCCTGGCGCTGTCGCTGGCGACCTTTCCCGTCGCGGTGGTTCTCTCCTTCCTCATCCACTGGGCCAGGGTCTCGCGACTGGGCCCGATCCGCGTCGCGGCGCGCGCCTACACGACCGTGTTCAAGACACTCCCCGAGATCCTGACCCTCCTGATCCTCTATTACCAGTCGCAGGCGCTGGTCGACTGGGTGTCGGCCAGGCTGGTCCCCGGCGGCAGCCTGTCGGTGTCGCCGTTCATTGCCGGGATGATCGCGCTCAGCCTCGTGATAAGCGCCTATGGCAGCGAGGTGGTGCGCGCCGCGCTGAACGCCGTCGGGCGCGGCCAGACCGAAGCGGCGAAGTCGCTTGGCCTGTCGCGACCGCGCACGTTCCAGAAGGTCATCCTGCCGCAGCTCTGGCGTCACGCCATCCCGGGCTTCGGCAATCTCTGGGTGATCCTGCTGAAGGATACCTCGCTCGTCTCGATCATCGCGCTCAGCGACCTCGTGCATGTCGCGGCGCTGGCGATCAACACCACGCGCGAGCCGTTCCTCTTCTACCTCCTCATCGGAGCGATCTACATCCTGCTGGTGGTGCTGTCGTCGCATCTGCAAAAGGCGCTCGAGCGGCGCGCCTCAAGGGGATTCACGCGCCTGGAGACGGGGGATGCTTGACCTCTGGCTCAACTATCGCGGCCTTTGGCTTGAGGGTCTCGTGACGACCGCCTCGCTCACCGGGCTGGCGATCGTGTTCGGGTTCTTCCTCGCGCTGCCGATCGGCGTCCTGCGCGCGAAATCAACCGGGCTGGGGGGCTGGCTGGCGCTGGGATACGTCAATGTCTTTCGCGGCATGCCGCTGCTGGTGCAGCTCTTTCTCGTCTATTACGGGCTGGGGCAGTTCAACAGCGAGCTGCGCGCGATCGGGCTTTGGTGGATATTCCGGGATGCGTGGTATTGCGGGCTGCTGGCGTTGACGCTCAATACCGCCGCCTACCAGGCCGAGATCATCCGCGGCAGCCTGCAGACCATCCCCGCCTCGGTCTATGAGACCAACGCGGCGCTGAACCTGACGCGCTGGACCGCGTTCCGCCGCGTGTTGCTGCCCATCGCCTTCGCCAAGGCGCTGCCGGCCATCGGCAACGAATTCATCCTGCTGCTGAAGGCGACGTCGCTGGTGGCGATCATCACCGTGTTCGACCTGATGGGCCAGGCGCGCTACATATTTTCCGAAACGCTGGACCTGCGCGTGTATTACATCGCCGCCGTGCATTATCTGCTGCTGGTGCTGGCGATCGAATGGGCGCTGAGGCGCATCGAGAGGCGTTTCGCATGGATGGCGTGACAGACACCGGCCCGGCCGTCGTCTTCGAGCGGGTGAACCGCCATTTCGGCGCGTATCACGCGCTGCGCGATATCGACCTCACCGTCGCGCGGGGGGAAAAGATCGTCGTCTGCGGCCCCTCCGGGTCGGGCAAGTCGACGCTGATCCGCTGCATCAATCACCTCGTGGCGCCGCAATCGGGGCGGCTTGCGGTCTGCGGCATCGCGGCCCGGGACGGGCGCGACGCGGTGCGCCGCATCCGGGACCGCGTGGGCATGTGTTTTCAGCATTTCAACCTCTATCCGCATCTGAGCGTGCTGGACAACTGCACGCTCTCGCCCGTTCACACCTACCGCGTCCCGCGCGCCAAGGCCCGCGCGACCGCGCTGGAATACCTTGCCCGCGTCGGCATGGAAGACCAGGCCGGAAAGTATCCCGCACAGCTTTCGGGCGGGCAGCAACAACGCGCCGCCATCGCCCGCAGTCTCTGCATGAAGCCGCAGATCATGCTCTTCGATGAGCCGACCTCGGCGCTTGATCCGGAATCCGTCGGCGAGGTGCTCGGGGTCATGGCGGATCTCTCGCAGGCCGGCATGACGATGATCGTGGTCACGCACGAGATGGGCTTCGCCCGCGAGGTGGCCGACCGGATCGTCTTCATGGACGCGGGCCGGATCGTCGAGATCGCCCCGCCCGACGATTTCTTCGACAATCCGCAGCACGAACGCTCGCGCCGGTTTCTCGAGCGGGTCGCTCCGCAGCGCGCCACGGCGCAAGCACAGGAAAGGACATGACCATGACCCATCGCGTCGCGATCATCGAATTCATTAACGAATGCAATACCTACACCATCTCGCGCACCGACATGGACGACTTCCGCGCGTCGCATTTCTTTAGCGGCGAGGATATTCCGCGGAACTTCCGCGGCACCGGTTCGGAAGTGGGGGGCGCGATGGAGGCGGCCGAGGCGCGCGGCTGGACGCCCGTCTACATCACCGCCGCGCATGCCGAACCGGGCGGCGTCATAACCGAGGAAACCCGCGCCGAGATCACCGGCGAATGTCTGCGCCTCCTCGCCGAAGGCGCGCCCTATGACGGCGTTTTCGTCGCCTTGCACGGTGCGATGGTGACCGAAACGGATCAGGACGGCGACAGCCAGTTCCTGCGCGAGATCCGCAGCGTCGTCGGTCCCGACATTCCGCTGGCGGTCACGCTCGACCTGCATGCGAACATTTTCGACGAACTGGCCGAACTGGCGAATATCGCAGTGTCCTTCCGAACCTATCCGCATGTGGACATGCGCGAGGTCGGGCTCGAGGCGGGGCTGCTGCTCGACGACGCGATGGCCGGTCGGATCGCGCCCGGCATCGCCATCCGCCGTCCCCCCATGCTTGTCGGGTGCGATGACGGGCGCACGACAGAGGACGGCCCGATGCGCCGCCTGCTCGGAAGCGCCGCGCGCGAGATGGAGGCCCGGGGCATCCTCAACGTCGCCATCAACGCCGGCTTCACCGACGCGGATGTCTGGGCCGCGGGCCCCTCGGTGCTGGTCACCCATGACGCCGGCGCGCGCGCCGCCGCCGAGGCCGTGGCCGACCGCGTCTGCGCCGAGATCTGGCGCTACCGCGATCACTGGAACCGGCCGGTCCCCCTCTCCGACTGCATCGCGCGGCTGAAGGAAGCGCTGCCCGCCGACAAGCCCATCGTGGTCGCCGACTACTCCGACAACCCCGGCTCAGGCGCCTACAGCGATTGTACCGCACTCATTGCCGCGCTGCTGGAGGCAGGCGTGACGAACGCCGCCGCAGGCGCGCTGCTCGACCCCGAGGCGGTGGCGCGGCTGGCCGAGGCAGGCGTCGGCGCCGAGGTCACGCTCAGCATTGGCGGCAAGATCGACCCGACCGTCGGCGGCGGCCCCTTGCAGGTCACGGGGCGGGTGATGGCGCTCAGCCCCGGCGATTTCACCTTCGAGGGGCCGATGTTCACCGGCCTGCCCGGCTCCACCGGGCAAAGCGCCTGCCTGCGGGTGGACGGGCTCGACATCATGCTGGTGTCGGACCGGATGCAGATGCTCGACCGCAACATCTTTCGCGTCGTGGGGATCGAGCCGACCGAGCGTTCCGTATTGGCGGTAAAATCCATGCAGCATTTCAAGGGCGCCTTCGCGCCCATGGCGTCAGAGATCATCGTCACCGACGCGGGCGGCCTCTGCACTCCGGACGTGACGCTTCGCAATTTCGAGCGCCTGCGCCGCCCCATCTTCCCGCTCGACCCGGTGGACGGCTGGCCGGCGTGAGATCGGCAAGGCGCCCCGATCGCAATCGCCCCGTAAGCTGTTGAAATAGCTGGTGCCCAAGGTGGGACTCGAACCCACACGCCCGTGAAGGCGGGGGATTTTGAATCCCCTGCGTCTACCATTCCGCCACTTGGGCACGCGTTCATGCTGTAGCGAAGCAAGGCAGGCCCGTCCAGTCTTCTCGCCCGGTTTTTTGCCCGCCCGCGCGCCGACGGGCTTGACCCCGGCGGGGCTGCGTGGTCAGAGGCGGAACAGGCGGCGCATGACGGGACCCAACGATGCTCAGACGGCTCTATGACTGGACGATCCGGCTGGCAGACCATCCGCGCGCGCTCTGGGTGCTCGCCGCGATCGCCTTTATCGAAAGCTCGGTCTTTCCGATCCCGCCCGATGTCCTGATGATCCCGATGATCCTCGCCCGTCCGAACCGCGCCTGGACGATCGCCGGCGTGGCGCTTGCGGCGTCGGTGCTGGGCGGCTTGCTGGGCTACGCCATCGGCGCGCTCGCCTACGAGCAGATCGGCCAACCGATCCTCGAGAGCCTCGGCAAGGCCGATGCGATGGCCGAATTCAACACGCGCTTCAACGACGTGGGGTTCTGGGCGGTGCTGACGGCGGGCGTCACCCCGTTCCCCTACAAGGTCATCACCATCATGTCTGGCTGGACCGGCATGCCTCTGGGCACGTTCATCGCCACGTCGATCCTCGCGCGGGGGCTGCGGTTCTTCATCGTCGCCTGGCTGCTTTGGAGGTTCGGCGCCCCGATCCGCGATTTCGTCGAGCGCCGGCTCGGGCTGATGTTCATCCTGTTCATAGTGCTTCTCCTTGGGGGCTTCTATGTGGTGAAGGTGCTGTGAGCCGCGCGCGCCTCATCCAGCTGGCGATGGCCGGCTCCGCCGCGCTCCTGCTTGGCGCGTTCGCGTTCCAGCACCTGGGCGGCCTGCCGCCCTGCAAGCTCTGCCTCTGGCAGCGCTGGCCACACGCCGCGGCGCTGCTGATCGGCGCGGCGGCGCTGATGACGCGCGGCGCCGCCCTGCCGCTGCTTGGCGCGCTGGCGGCGCTGGCGACGGCGGGCGTCGGCGCTTATCACACCGGGGTCGAGCGCGGCTGGTGGGAGGGGCCGGCCTCCTGCTCGGGCGGGGGTGCGGGGCTCGACCCCGGCAGCCTGCTGAGCATGGATGCGCCCACGAACGTGGTGATGTGCGACGAGGTCGCATGGCAGATGGCGGGGCTGTCGATGGCGAGCTGGAACATGCTGGCCTCGCTCGCGCTGGCCGTACTCTGGGTGATGGCGGCGCGGCGCGCTTGACGCAGGGCGCCGGCCGGGCCTAACGTCCGGCCGGTAGCTGTGCAGGTGTTCCAATGCGAAATCTCGACCCCGTCCACTATACCTCTCCGGACATTCACGCCGCAGACGTCACCCGGATCTTCGCCCGGACATGGCAGCTGATCGGCCCCGCCGCGCGGCTGGCCGAGCGGGGCGATTACATCGCGACCGAGATCGCCGGGCAGAAGGTATTCGTCTTCATGACCAAGGACGGGCTGCGCGCCTATCGCAACGTCTGCCGCCATCGCGGCGCGCGGCTGCTGCCCGAGGGCGCGGGGCGCTGCAACACGCTGCGCTGCCCCTATCACCAATGGGTCTGGGGCGAGGATGGCTCGCTCCTCAACGTGCCGTGGTGGGGGGATGATGCGGATTTCCGCAAGGAGGACTGGGCGCTGGATACGGTCGAGTTCCACGTCTGGCGCGGGCTGCTCTTCGTCGCCATCGACCCGGCCGAACCGTTCGACGCGCAGCTCGGCGCGACGGCGGCGGAGCTGGCGGATGAACCGATCGAGAGCTTCACCTGGGTCCACGAGGAGCGGCTGGTCTTCGACGCCAACTGGAAGATCTACACAGACAATTTCGTCGAAGGCTACCACATTCCCGGCATCCATCCCGCCTTTCACGGCGCGATCGAGTTCGACAAGTTCGAGACCGTCGCGCTTGACGGACTGGTGCGGATGACCGCGCCGCCGCGCGACGGGCTGTTCTACCGGGGCAAGTGGATGTGGATGTGGCCCAACTGGACGCTGTCGCTGTTCGAGGGCGGCATGAACACCTCGCGGATCAACCCGGTGACGCATGAGCGCACGGAACTGATCTACAACTTCTACTTCGCCGACACGTCAGAGGACGGGGCCGAGAAACGCGCCAGGACCATCGCCGACAATCTCGAGGTGGTGCGGGAGGATTTCGAGGTCTGCCTCGAGACGCAGAAGAACTACGCCAGCGGCGGCTACCGCGCCGGGCCGCTGTCGCCGCGCCACGAACAGGGCGTCGCCTATTTCCAGGACCGGCTGCGCGCGGCGCAGGGCTGAATTTTTCTCAACCCGCCGCCTTGCGCGTGCTCAGCAGCAGGTTCGTCTCGCTGCTGACGATCCCGTCGAGCCGCCGGATCTGCGCCAGCACCGCGTCGAACGCCTCGAGCGTGGGCGTGCCGATCTCCACGATCACGTCCCAGCGCCCGTTCGTGGTGTGGGTCGCGCGCACCGCGCTCAGCCCGTTCAGCTGCCGCACGATCCGGTCCGCGCCGCGCCCCTCGATCCCCAGCATCATCAGCCCGCGCACCGGGTCGCGCGCCGTGTCCTCCTTGAGCACGACGGTGAAGCCCAGGATCTCGCCCGCGCGCTGCAACCGTTCGATCCGGCTGCGAACGGTGGTGCGCGACACCCCGAGTTCGAGCGCGAGATCGGACAGAGACGCGCGCGCGTCATGGCGCAGGGCCGACAGGAGCTTGCGGTCGGTGTCGTCCATTTCGCCGGTTTTCCCTTGCGTTTCGATCAATCCACTTCCGATCAGTGCAAATTGATCGCTTCCAATCAACCCCTTTGCACATATCCTGTGGCCGACACAGCAAGACGAGGCGATGATGACACACAAGACCTGTATCCTGATCGGCGCGCCGATGGACAGCGGCAAACGCCGCCGGGGCTGCCTCATGGGGCCGGACGCCTACCGGGTGGCCGAAATCGGCCCTGCGCTCACCGATCTCGGGCTGAAGGTGCGCGACGCCGGCAACGTCACCCCGGACGACGCGCGCGCGCCTGACGCCCTGCCCGGCCACCTGCACGCGCCCGCCGAGATGATCGGCTGGACCTCCGCGCTCGCCCGCGCGGCCGAAGAGGCGCTGTCGCAGGGCGTGCCGATCTTCCTGGGCGGCGATCACGGGCTCGCGCTTGGCTCCGTCCTCGGGGCCGCGAACCACGCGGCGAACGAGGGCCGGCCGCTCTTTGTGCTGTGGCTCGACGCGCATACCGACTACCACACGCCGCAGAGCACGCAATCGGGCAACCTGCACGGCGCGCCGCTGGGCTACGTGACCGGGCGCGACGGGTTCCACGGCTTTCCCGAGGTCGCCCACCCGGTGCCGCACGAGAACATCTGCCTGCTCGGCCTGCGTTCCGTCGATCCGGCCGAACGCGACGAATTGCAGCGCACCGACATCCGTTACCACGACATGCGCAGCATCGACGAGACCGGCATCGCCCGTCCGCTCGAGGCGTTCCTGCGCGACGTGGCGGCGGCGAACGGGATGCTGCATGTTTCGCTCGATGTCGATTTCCTCGACCCCTCCTTCGCGCCCGCCGTCGGCACCACCGTGCCCGGCGGGGCGACGATCCGCGAAGCGCATCTGGCGATGGAGATCATCTGCGATTCCGGTCTCATGACCTCGCTCGACCTCGTGGAGCTGAACCCGTTCCTCGACGACCGCGGCCGCACCGCGCAGGTGATGGTCGATCTCGCCGCCTCGGCGTTGGGGCGGCGCGTCTTCGACCGCCCGACCCGCGCTTTTTCCTGACCTGCCAGACGGAGCCCCGACATGACCACCCTTACCCCTTCCGACAAGGCGCTCGTGCCCTTCGTGAGCGTCGATCACATGATGCAGCTCGTCCACCATATCGGCATCGAGGAGGTGCTCGCCGGCCTCGCCGACTACATCGAGGCCGATTTCAGGCGCTGGGAGCTGTTCGACAAGACCCCCCGCGTCGCCAGCCATTCCGCCGAGGGCGTGATCGAACTCATGCCGACCTCGGACGGCGAGGTCTACGGCTTCAAATACGTCAACGGCCACCCCAAGAACACCAAGGAGGGCCTCCAGACCGTCACCGCCTTCGGCCTGCTGGCGGATGTCGGCAACGGCTACCCGGTGCTGTTGTCGGAGATGACGATCCTGACCGCGCTGCGCACCGCCGCCACCTCCGCGCTGGTGGCGCGCTACCTCGCGCCGAAGGGCGCGACCACGATGGCGATGATCGGCAACGGCGCGCAGTCGGAATTCCAGAGCCTCGCGATGAAACGGATCGTCGGCATCGACACGGTGCGGCTCTGGGACACGGACCGCGCAGCGACCGAGAAGGCAGCGCGCAACCTTTCGGGCCTCGGCCTCAACGTCGTCAAATGCGACAGCGCCGAGGACAGCATGGAAGGCGCGCAGATCATCACCACCTGCACCGCCGACAAGCAATACGCGACGATCCTCACCGACAACATGATCGGCTCGGGCGTGCATATCAACGCGATCGGCGGCGACTGCCCCGGCAAGACGGAACTGGCGCCCGCGATCCTCGACCGTTCGGATGTTTTCGTGGAATTTCCGCCGCAGACCCGCATCGAGGGCGAGATCCAGCAGATGGCCGAGGATTTCACCGTGACCGAGCTCTGGAAGGTGATGACCGGCGCGGCGCAGGGGCGCACGAGCGCCGACCAGATCACGCTGTTCGACAGCGTCGGTTTCGCGATCGAGGATTTCAGCGCCCTGCGCTACGTGCGCGACCGGATCGCGGGCACGGATTACTATCACGATCTCGACCTGCTCGCGGACCCGGACGACCCGCGCGATCTCTTCGGCATGGTGAAACGCGCCGCGCCGCAATGACGAAAGCGCGCCCCGGACAAGGCCCGGGGCGCGCGATTTTCAAGCGGCGCGAATTTCCCGCGCCAATCCCCGGACCGCACCAATCTGGAGAAGAAACGCGGCCCGGGGGGACGGATCGGCGGGTCAGCCGTCCGTCGAGGCGGGGATCAGGCCTTGTTCCTGACCGGCCGCCATCTCGGAATCGTCAAGCGCGCCATCGCCGTTGGCATCCGCCTGGCTGAAGGCGTCCGCTGTAACATCCGGGAACACGGCCTGCACTTCTTCCAGCGTCATGAGGCCGTCGCCGTTCGCGTCGATCTCGGTCGCGCTTTGAGCGACGGCGGCCTGTGCGAGCGCGCCCAGTCCAATGGCGAGTGCGATGAATTTCGTCATTTCCGTATCTCCTGTAGTCTTTGTTGCGGGCAGACCTCATGCCTGCCTCACATCACAGGACGCCGAACGCGGGCATCGCGTCCCGCCCGGGTCCGGGCGTGGCGGGCGCTTGCCGATGGCGCAGGCGGTTCCGGCGCATCGCCGCTCAAAAAACGGGTTTGCGCGCGGTCGGCGAAATACCCCCGATTGCAGGATGCGCGGCTCGATGCACAGGTTAGGTGTCCCAGACCCAGCGACCGGAGCATCCCAATGCCCTGCCCGACCGATCTGCCCGAGACATTCATCGCCCTTCGCCCTGATCTCATACGCCTTGCCCGGCGCATCGCGGATAACGAAACCGAAGCCCAGGACCTGGTGCAGGAGGTGCTGCTGCGCCTCTGGCGGCGTCAGGACGAGGTGAGGCGCATCGCCGATCCGCGCGCCTACGCCCGCGCGGCGCTGCGCAACCTCTACCGGCAATCGCTGCGCCGCGCGCCGATGCTGGGCCTCGACGCGGCCGAGGAACCTGCGATCGAGCCGGACGTCTTCGCCGTTCTGGCGCTGAGCGATCTTGAACGCGCAATCACGCAGTTACCCAATGATCAGGCGCAGCTGATCCGACTCGTGGCGACGGGCGAAAGCAGCCCGCGCCGGCTCGCCCTGCGCACCGGCCTGCCGGCGGGCACGGTGATGTCGCGCCTCGCGCGCGCCCGCGCCGGCCTGCGCGAGGAACTGGGCCTCGCCCCCGGCGCTCCGGTCAGCGCGTTGATGTGAGCCCGCCAAGCCGCCTAGGCTGAGAGGCGCGCGGCGCTCAAATGGCTTGCATCGGACGTCGATTGTGCGGAAATGGCCGCATGAACCGTGCTGAGCCGCCGCCGCATCGCATCCTCATCGTCGTCACGCCGCATTTCAACCTGTCGGCGACGACCTCGTTCCTCGACCCGTTCCGCGCGGCCAACTACCTCGAGGGGCGCACCCTCTTCGGCTGGGAGGTGGCGTCGGAAGGCGGCGGCGCGTGCCTTGCCAGCAACGGCATGACGCTGGCCACCGCGCCGCTCGGCCCGTTGCTCGGCGCGCGCTGGGACATGGCCATCGTCTCGGCAAGCTGGACGCCCGAGGCCTATGCGACGCAGGCGCTGCGCAGCGCGCTCTGGCGGCTGGCGCGCGGCGGGGCGACGCTGGGCGCGCTCGACACCGGGGCGTTCATCCTGGCGCGCGCCGGGCTGCTCGACGGGCGGCGCGCGACGGTGCATTACGAACACATGGACGCCTTTGGCGAACGCTATCCCGACATCGCGCTCGGCGAGGAGCTGATGGTGCTCGACGGCGACCGGATCAGTTGCGGGGGCGGCGCGGCGACCTCGGATTTCGCGCTGCACATCATCCGCGGGCTGCATGGCGACGCGCTGGCCAACGCCGCGGCGCGCTACCTGCTGCATCCGCCGGTGCGCCCGGTGCAGGCGCCCCAGAACCCCGACGCCGCCGAGCCGCTGGGGCCGACCGCGCCCTCGGGCGTGCGCCGCGCGATCGCGCTGATGGAGCGCCACCTCGAGACGCCGCTGCCGATCGCCGCGCTCTGCGCGCGCATCGGGCTGTCGCAGCGCCAGCTCGACCGGCTGTTCAAGACCTACGTGCGCAAGACCCCGATGGCCTATTACCGCGACATCCGGCTCGACCGGGCGCGCGGGCTGGTGACGCAGACCGAGATGCCGATGGCGCAGGTGGCGCTGGCCTGCGGCTTCGCCAGCCAGGTGCATTTCAGCCGCGCCTACCGCCTCCGCTTTGGGCTGCCGCCCAGCCGCGACCGCATCGAAGGCCGGGTGCCGTTCGAGTTCCGGGCCTGGCCGATGCACAGCACACGGTCCTAATCTGTCCGATTGAGTCAAATCGGCGGCGGGTCATGCACAATCCCCGATCCGCGAAAGCGCCACTCTGAAACATATCGCCCTGGTCAGCCCCGCCCGGAGTTCCGCCATGTCCGCCTGCCTCACCGATCTTGATGTCGATCATATCTCGCAGGGCTATTCGTCCGACAGCGGGCGATCGCTCTCGCTGCGCGCCGACGCCTATACCGAGCAGAAGTGGTTCGAGGCCGACCGGCGCGCGATCCTCGGGCGCAGTTGGCAATGGGTCTGCCATGTCGAGAAACTGCGCGACCCCGGCAGCTATGTCGCCACCGAGATCGCCGGCCAGCCCATCGCCGTCGTGCGCGACCGCGAAGGCGCGCTGCGCGCCTTCTGGAACGTCTGCAAGCACCGCGCGCACCAGTTGCTGAGCGGCGAAGGCAACACCACGCGCATCATGTGCCCCTATCACGCTTGGGTCTACCGGCTCGACGGCGGGCTGGTCCGTGCGCCCGAGACCGAGCATCTGAGGGATTTCGACCCCGGCGCGATCTGTCTCGACCAGGTCCGGGTCGAGGAGTTCTGCGGCTTCATTTACGTGAATCTCGACCCCGAAGCCACTGACCTTGCCGAGCAATCCGGAAACCTAGGCACGGAGATCAGGCACTGGGCGCCCGATATCGACCGGCTGACCTTCGGCCACCGGCTTACCTACGATATCAGGTCGAACTGGAAGAACGTCATCGACAACTTTCTTGAATGCTATCACTGCCCCACCGCGCACAAGGATTTCTGCGATCTCGTGGACATGGACACCTACAAGGTGACCACCCACGGCATCTATTCCTCGCACATGGCCGACGCGGGCAAGGGCGCGAACAGCGCCTATGACGTGAGCAACGCGACCGTGCGCACCCACGCGGTCTGGTGGCTCTGGCCGACGACCTGCCTGATGCGCTACCCGGGGCGGTCCTCGATGATCGTGCTGAACGTCATTCCCGTGGGGCCGGACCGCACGCGCGAGACCTATGATTTCTACCTCGAGACGCCCGAGCCGGACCCCATGGAGCTGGACGCGATCCGCTATCTCGACGAGGTGTTGCAGGTCGAGGACATCGCGCTGGTCGAAAGCGTGCAGCGCGGCATGGCCACGCCCGCCTTTACCCAGGGGCGCATCGTCAACGACCCCTCCGGGTCGGGAAAATCGGAACATGCCGTGCATCATTTCCACGGCCTCGTCCTCGACGCCTACCGGGAGGCGGCGAATGGCTGAGGGCAGGAAAATTCGCACGAATGTTCTCCACTCCATTTTCATCATGCGAAGAAAATGCGGAGGGCCACGCGGATGACGCGGCCCAACATCGTCATCGTCATGGCGGATCAACTGGCCCCGCAATTCTGCGGCGCCTACGGTTATCAGGTCGCTAGGACGCCGCATATGGATGCGCTCGCCGCGCGGGGGATGCGCTTTGACGCGGCGTATTGCAACGCGCCGCTCTGCGCGCCGTCGCGCTTTGCGTTCATGTCCGGGCAGCTCATCAGCCGGATCGCCGCCTATGACAACGCGTCCGAGTTCCGCGCCAGCGTCCCGACCTTCGCGCATTACCTCAAGATGCTCGGCTATCACACCTGTCTGTCAGGGAAAATGCATTTCATCGGTCCCGATCAGATGCACGGGTTCCAGGACCGCGTGACCACCGATATCTACCCGGCCGATTTCGCCTGGACGCCCGACTGGGAGGCCCCGGACGAGCGGATCGACAAGTGGTATCACAACATGCAGACGGTGAAAGAAAGCGGCGTCGCGCAGGCCACCTACCAGATCGACTATGACGAGGAGGTGAGCTTTGCCGCGCGGCGCTGGCTCTTTGACCGCGCCCGAGACCGGGCCGCGGGGGCGCATGCGCCCTTTGCGCTGGTGGCGAGCTTCATCCACCCGCACGACCCTTATGTCGCGCGACCCGAGTTCTGGGATCTCTATACCGACGACGAAATCGACATGCCCGCCAACGTGTTCGCGCCAGAAGAGCAGGATCCGTTCTCGCGCCGGGTGATGGACGGGATCGAGGCGTCCTACGTCCCGCTCACCGACGCGGAGGTGCGCCGCGCACGCCGCGCCTACCTCGCCAATGTGAGCTATTTCGACAGCAAGCTCGGGGAAATCCTGCGCGCGCTCGAGGAAACCGGCGCGCTGGGGGAAACGGTCGTCATCGTCACCGCCGATCACGGCGACATGCTGGGCGAGCGGGGGCTGTGGTACAAGATGACCTTCTTTGAGCATTCCGCGCGCGTGCCGCTCATCATGGCCGGGCCGGGCATCGCCCAAGGCAGCGCGCCCAACGCCTGTTCGCTGGTGGACATGCTGCCAACGCTGATCGAGATCGCGGGCGGCGGCCCCGACATTCTGGGCGAGCCGGTCGACGGACGCTCGCTCATGCCGCTGGCGCGCGGCGAGCGGGACGCGCAGGACGTGGCGATCGGCGAATACTGCGCCGAGATGACGCCGGCCCCGGTCTTCATGATCCGGCGCGGCGCGCTGAAATACATCCATTGCGACGCCGATCCGCCGCAGCTCTACGACCTGGCCGACGACCCCGACGAGCTGGTGAACCGCGCGCGCGATCCGGCCTATGGCGAAGCCGCCGCCCGGTTCGCCGCCGAGGTCGCGGAGCGTTGGGACAGCGCGCAGCTGCGCGCCGACGTGATCGCCACGCAGAAATCGCGCCACGCGCTGCACGCGGCGATGGAGGCGGGCGCGGGCGCGGTGTGGGACTACGACCCGCCGCGCGACGCGTCCGGCGAATACGTGCGCAACCACATGGACTGGACCGTCGCCGCCGCGCGCTACCGCTATCCCCCGTTTCGGGAGGAAGGGCCATGACGCTGGCGGGCCGAACCGCGCTCGTCACCGGCGGGCGCGGCGGGATCGGGCGCGCGATCTGCGCGCGCCTCCTGCGCGAAGGGGCCACGGTCTATGCCGCCGACCTGAGCGAGGGCGGATCGCTTGGCGATGAGGGCGCGGACAGCGCGGAATTCGTCCGGTTTGACGTGACGCGCGAGGAGGACGCGAAATCCGTGATGGCGCTGGTGGCGCAGGCGCGGGGCCGGCTCGACATTCTCGTCAACGCCGCCGGAATCGAAATCGAGAAGACCATCGAGGACACGACGCTCGAGGAGTGGAACCGCAGCTTTGCCGTCAACGTCACCGGCACGTTCCTGACCTCCAAGCACGCCCTGCCCCTGCTGCGCGCGGCCGCGCGCCAGACCGGCGGGGCCAGCATCGTCAATTTCGGCTCATACGACGGGTTCATCGCCGATCCGGGTCTTGCCGCCTATTGCGCGACCAAGGGCGCGGTTCACGCGCTGACCCGCGCGATGGCCTGCGACCACGGCCCCGAGGGCATCCGCGTCAACGCGGTTTGCCCGGGCTATATCGACACCCCGATGTTGCAGAGCTTCTTCGGCGGCGAGGGCTCGGGCGGCGGGGGCAAGTCCATCGATGATCTGCAACAGGCGGTGCGCGACGTGCATCCGCTGCGCCGCTACGGCACGCCCGAGGATATCGCGAACCTCGTCAACTGGCTCTCATCGGACGAGGCGCGCTATGCCTCGGGGCAGCTATGGGTGCTGGACGGCGGCCTGAGCGCGCAGGTCCAGCAGATGCGCCTGTAAGAGAGGTGGGAATGAGTATTTGTGGAACATTGAAAGCACGGGGTCCTAATGGGTAGCGGTGTGGCGATCGTGACTGGCGGGGGGCGCGGGATTGGGCGGGCGATCGTGGCGCGCCTGGCGGCGGAGGGATACAAGGTGGTGACCTGCGGACGTGGGGCGCGGCCCGACGATCTCGACACGGCGGTCGACTGGGTGCAGGCGGACGTGGCGCGCCCCGGTGACGCGGAGCGCATCAATGAGGCGGCAGGCGACGCGGCCCTGCTGGTCAACAACGCGGGCGTGCAGGTCGAGAAGACCGTGACCGAGAGCAGCGATACGGATTGGGACGCGGTGGTGGGCGTCAACTGCCGGGGCGTCTTCAACATGTGCCGTGCGGTCCTGCCGGGGATGGAGCGGCGCGGCGGCTCCATCGTCAATATCGGTTCCATCTCGGGGCGGGCCGCGGACCCGTCGATGGCGCTTTACAATGCGTCCAAGGCCTGCGTGCACGGGCTGACGCGCTCAATCGCCGTCGATCACGGGCCGCGCGTGCGTTGCAACGCGGTCTGCCCGGGCTGGATCATGACCGAAATGGCCGAGGACGCATTCGCGCTGGCGCGCGATCCCGAGGCGGCGCGGCGCGACGCGCTGACGCGCCATCCGGTCGGGCGGATGGGAACGCCCGAGGACATCGCGAACATGGTGGCCTGGCTCGCCTCGGACGCGGCCGCCTACGTGAGCGGCGCCTGTTTCACGGTGGATGGCGGCATGACCGCCGCCTCGCCGCTCAGACCGGGAGTGTTCTGATGGAGATCACGCATGTCGCAAGCCTCGGCGCGGGGGTGATCGGGGCGAGCTGGACCGCGCTGTTCCTCGCCTCGGGGCGCTCGGTCGCGGTGCATGATCCGGCGCCTCAGGCCGAGGACGGGCTGCGCCGCTATGTCGAGGCCGCCTGGCCGACGCTCGAGGAACTCGGGCTTGCGGCGCGGGGAACGCCGGACGCGCTGCGCTTTTGCGCGGATGCGCGCGCGGCGGTCGAAGGGGCGAATTTCGTGCAGGAGAGCGTGCCCGAGCGGCTGGAGGTCAAGCACACGCTCTTTGCGGAAATCGAGCCGGCCCTCGAACCGGGCGCCATCGTCGCCAGCTCCGCCTCGGGGCTGACGCTGGGGCAGATGCAGCCCGGCTTCAGCGATCCGGCGCGCCTCGTGCTGGGGCATCCGTTCAACCCGCCGCACCTCATCCCGCTGGTCGAGGTGATGGGCAACGACGCCACCGCGCCGGGCGTGGTCGAGGATGCGCTGCGCTTCTACGAGGCGGTGGGCAAAGTGACGATCCGGCTTAACCGCGAGGCGCCGGGCCATGTGGCGAACCGCCTTCAGGCTGCGGTCTGGCGCGAGGCGATCCACCTCGTGCAGCAGGGCGTGGCCAGTGTCGGCGACGTGGACCGCGCCATGTGGGCCGGGCCTGGGCTGCGCTGGGCGCTGATGGGGCCGACCGCGCTTTTCAGCCTCGGGGCGGCGGGCGGCTTACAGGCGTTCTGCGACCATTTCCGCGACACGTTCAACGGCTGGTGGGACGACATGGGCGCGCCCGTGCTCGACGACGAAACCATCGCGATGCTGGTTCGGGGCGCGGCCGAGGCCGCCGGCGACGAAAGCCACGACGAAATGGCGGCCCGTCGCGACGCCATGATCGCCGATCTGCGAAAGGCGCTGCGCCCGCATCGGGGATGATCCCGTTGCTGCGGGCACAGCCGGTTCAGGCGCTCATTCGGCCGCTTGCGATGCGTCCGTCTGCTCGGCGTTGAAGGTGAAGAGTTGCTGGTCGGCGATGCGGTAGCCGTCGATCAGCTCCTTGGCGCGGTCGCTCGTCAGCCACTCCTCGAGGTTCTGCGCAAGGTCGTTGCGGATGTGATCGCCCTTGTCCGGGTTCACCGGCAGGTAGGCGTACTGGTTGAACAGCAATGGATCGCCCGAATAGAGCAGCGCCAGATCGCCCTTGTTCCCGAAGTTGAGCCAGCTGGCCCGGTCGGACATGATGTAGGCGTCGATACCGGCAGCGGTGTTGAGCGCGGCGCCCATGCCCGCGCCGACCGGCTTGTACCAGTCGCCAAGCGCATCGGGTTTGAGCCCGATGGCGGCCCACAGGCTCAGCTCCTTCTTGTTGGTGCCGCTGTCGTCGCCGCGGCTGACAAAGGGGGCCTCGGTCTCGGCGATGGCCTTGAACGCGGCGGGCGCGCTTTCGGACTCGGCGATGCCGGCGGGGTCGTCTTCGGGGCCGATGAGGACGAAGTCGTTATACATGATCTCGCGCCGGTGGGTCGCGTCGCCATCGGCGACGAATTTCTCTTCCGCCGCCTTTGAGTGAACCAGCACCGCATCGACATCGCCCGCCTCGCCCAGGCGCAGCGCCTGGCCGGTGCCGACGACCAGCAGTTGCACGTCGATTCCGGTATCCTCCTTGATCGCGGGCAGCAGCACCTCGGCGAGCCCGGAATTCTCGAACGACGTGGTCACCGCCATCTTCATGGCTTCGGCATGCGCCAGCGGCGCGATCAGAACGGTGGCGATGGCCGCCGATACCAGGTGTTTCAACATCTCGCAGTCTCCTTCACTGTTACTCTACGATATCGCCCGCCAGGAAGGCGCGGGCCTGCGCCGTTCCGGGGGAATGGAAAAACTCGGGGGCCGGGCCGCGTTCGTGCACCCTGCCCCGCAGCAGGAACACCGCGTCGCGCGCCAGCCGCCTTGCCTGGCCCATGTCATGGGTGGACAGGATCACCCGCGTGCCGCCTTTCGCGGCAGTTTCGATCAGGGTCTCGACCTCGCGCGTGGCGCCCCCGTCGAGCGAGGCGCTCGGCTCATCGAGAAACAGCACGGCCGGTTCGATGATCAACGCCCGCGCGATGGCGAGCTTCTGCTTCTCGCCGCGCGACAGCACGGTGGCGGGCCGGCCCTCGGCCGCGCCGAGCCCGATGCGCCCGCACCACTCCCGCCCGAGCGCCAGCGCCGCCTTGCGGGCCATGCCGCCCGCCCGCAGCGGGTAGATCAGGTTCTCCAGCACCGAGCGACGCAGCATCACCGGAGTCTGGAACACGAATGCCTGCGCGCGGCGCGCCTGCGTCGCCGGGCAGGCCCAGCGCACGGTCCCGGCATTGAGCCGCGTGATGCCGTGCAGCGCCTGCAACAGCGTCGTCTTGCCCGCGCCGTTGGGACCGATGACGACGGTGACGCCGTCGCCCTCTATATTCAGGTCGACCGGCCCGATCAGCCGCTTGCCGCGGCGCGTCACGGTGACGCCGGTCGCGACGAGGGGCAGCATCTCTACCATTGCTGCCCCCGTTCCGTCCGGCTGAGCCAGTGGATCGCGAGGTTCACCGCGATGGCCAGCGCGATCAGCACGAAGCCGAGACCGAGCGCGAGGGCGAAATTGCCCTTGCCGGTCTCGAGCGCGATGGCGGTGGTCATCACCCTGGTGGCGTGGTCGATATTGCCGCCCACCACCATGATCGCGCCGACCTCGCCGATGGCGCGCCCGAACCCGGCCAGCGCCGCCGTCAGCAAGGAGCGCCGCCCGTCCCAGAGCAGCGTGGCGATCCGCTGGCGCTGCGTCGTGTCGAGCGAGATCAGCAGGTCGTGATACTCCGCCCAGAGTTCGCGCAGCGACTGGTGCGCGATCGAGGCGACCAGCGGCACGATGATGATCACCTGCGCGATGATCATCGCCGTCGGCGTGAACAGCAGCCCCAGCACGCCAAGCGGCCCGGCGCGCGACAGCAGCACGTAGACCACGAGCCCGACGACGACCGGCGGCAGCCCCATCAGCGCGTTGAGAATCGCGATGGTCGCGCGGCGCAGCCGGAAACGGCGCACCGCCAGCAACGCCGCCAGCGGCAGCGCGATCACGCAAGCGATCGCCAGCGCGCTCAGCGTCACCCGCAAGGAGCGCAGCGCGATCTCGATGAGATCGGGGTCGAGCGTGATGAGAAGACGCGCCGCCGCATACAGCCCGCCCCAGAGGTCCGTCATGGCAGCGGCTCAACTTGGTAACTTCTGCTACCACCGCACCATGCATTCCTGCCCTGAAGAGGCAAGGAGAAAAGGACGCCGGAAGTGCGCGGGCCGTCGGGCGCTCAGAGCGTCACTGTTCCGATCGCGCTGCCCTCGACGCAGAGCGCGATCCTGCCGTCGCAGAGCTTCAGCGCCTCCTCCCCGAACACCTCGCCGCGCCAGCCTTTGAGGGCGGGCGCATCGCGGCGCCCGGCGGCGATCGCGTCGAGGTCCGAGGCGGTCGCGATCAGCTTGGAAGCGACGCCCTCGCGCTCGGAGACGCCCTTGAGCAGCACCCGCAGCAGATCGGCGATGGCCGGATTGACCTGCATCCGGTCGCGGCTGTCGTTGGGCTTCGGCTGCTCCTCGGGCGGCACGGCCAGCCCCGCCTCCACCGCCGCGAGGATACCTTCGGCGATCTCTCCCTTGCGCGCCTCGCGCAAGAGCAGGCGCGAGCGTCCGAGATCCTGCGGCGTGGCGGGCTTGGTCGCGGCCAGTTCGACCAGCGCGTCGTCCTTGAACACCCGGTTGCGCGGGATGTTGCGGGCCTGTGCGTAGGCTTCGCGGAACCGCGCCAGTTCGCGCACGATGGCGAGGAACCGCCCCGAATTGTTGCGGGTCTTGATCCGCCGCCAGGCGTTCTCGGGGTGCGTCACGTAGGTCTCCGGGTCGTTCAACACGGCCATTTCCTCGGCCACCCACTTGTCGCGCCCGCTTTTCTCAAGCTCGCGCGCGAGGTACTCGTAGATCTTGCGCAGGTGCGTCACGTCGGCCAGCGCGTATTTCTTCTGCGCCTCCGACAGCGGGCGGCGCGACCAGTCGGTAAAGCGCGAGGATTTGTCGACCTGCTGGCGCGCGATCCGCTTGACCAGCGTTTCATAGCCGGCCTGCTCGCCAAAGCCGCAGACCATCGCCGCGACCTGCGTGTCGAACAGCGGCGTCGGGATCAGGCCTGCGTCGATATAGAATATCTCGAGATCCTGGCGCGCGGCGTGGAACACCTTGACCACGTTCTCATTGCGGAAAAGGTCATAAAGCGGCTCAAGTGAGATATCCCCCGCTAGCGGATCGACCAGCGCGGCGCTGTCGTCATCCTCGCCCGGCATGGCGAGCTGCACGAGGCAGAGCTTGGAATAATAGGTCCGCTCGCGCAGGAATTCCGTATCGACGGTGACGTAGGGCTGTTTCGCAGCCTCCGCGCAGAAGGCGGCGAGAGCTTCGGTAGTGGTGATAGTCTGCATGGGGTGGTTTTGCTTCTTTCGCGTTGTGGCTCATTGGCCCCCGGATGGGGCTTTCTATACGGCAGCGCGCGCGGAATGAAAACGCCCCGATTTGCGCGCCCTCAGGGCAGGTGGATCGGCGTGCGATCCCCCGCCGCGAAGCGCCGCAGCACCGCCGGATAAAGCCGGTGCTCCATCTCCAGCACACGCGCGGCGAGGCTGTCAGGCGTGTCGTCCGCGCGCACCGGCACCCGCCCCTGCCCGAGGATCGGCCCGTCATCGAGCGCCGGCGTGACCTCGTGCACCGTGCAGCCATGCTCGGCCTCGCCGGCGTGGAGCGCGCGGGCATGGGTGCCAAGCCCGCGGTATTTCGGCAGAAGCGACGGGTGGATATTGATCATCCGCCCCCGCCAGCGGCCGACGAAGCCTTCGGTCAGCACCCGCATGAACCCGGCAAGGCAGACGATGTCGGGGCGGTGCGCCGCAACGACGCCGTGCAGTTCTTCCTCGAACGCCGCCCGGTCGCCCCTGTGCGGGCGGTGATCGACCACCGCCGTCGGCACGCCCATGTCAGCGGCGCGTTGCAGTCCGCCCGCGTCCGCGCTGTTGGCCAAGACGAGGCAGGGCCGCGCCGGATGAGCGCCCGTCATGCTCTGCGCGAGGGCGACCATGTTGGACCCGCCCCCCGAGATCAGGATGGCGACCCGCTTCATCAGCCGAGCGCGCCGTCATACCGCACGCCCGCGCCCTCGACGACCTCGCCCAGCCGCGTCACCGTCTCGCCGCCCGCCTCGAGCAGCGTGACCAAGCCTTCGGCGGCGCCCGCGTCCACGACGAGGATCATGCCGATCCCGCAGTTGAAGGTCTTGAGCATCTCCGCGCCGTCCAGCGCGCCGGTCTCGCGCAGCCAGCGGAACACGCCCGGCAGCGTCCATGCGTCCAGATCGATCCGCGCGCCAAGCCCCTCGGGCAGCACGCGCGGCAGGTTCTCGGTCAGCCCGCCGCCGGTGACATGCGCCAGCGCATGAACGCCCCCGGCGCGGATCGCCGCCAGCGCGGGGCGCACGTAAAGCCGCGTCGGCGTCAGCAAATGCGCGCCCAGCGTGCCGTCCCCGGCCCAGGGGCAGTCCGCCTCCCATCCGAGGCCCGAGACCTGCACCAGCTTGCGCACGAGCGAATAGCCGTTGGAATGCACCCCGTCGCTCGAGAGCCCCAGCAGCACGTCGCCCGCGCCGACGCCCGCGGGGAGCGCCGCGCCCCGCTCCATCGCGCCCACGGCGAACCCGGCGAGGTCGAAGTCGTGGCCGTCATACATGCCCGGCATCTCGGCCGTCTCGCCCCCGATCAGCGCGGTGTTCGCACGCGCGCAACCCTCGGCGATGCCCTCTATCACCTCTGCGGCCGCGTCGGCGCGCAGCTTGCCCGTGGCGAAATAGTCCAGAAAGAAAAGCGGCTCCGCCCCCTGACAGACAAGGTCGTTGACGCACATCGCGACCAGGTCGATCCCCACGCCGCCGACATGGCCGGTGTCGATCGCGATGCGCAGCTTCGTGCCCACCCCGTCCGTCGCCGCGACGAGGACAGGATCATCGTAGCCGGCCGCCTTCAGATCGAACAGCGCGCCGAATCCGCCCAGCCCGGCCATGACGCCGGGCCGCTCGGTGCGTTTGGCGGCCGGCTTGATCCGCTCGACCAGCGCATTGCCCGCGTCGATATCGACGCCCGCGTCGGCATAGGTGATGGGTTGTTTCGTGTCGGTCATGGCGCATCCCCGCAATTGGCGCCGGATTAGACCATCCCCACCACGCGCGCAATCGCGAAAGCCTTGACGCGCCGCGCGCCGCTGACTACGACGCGACACATGGCGGGCCTGTAGCTCAACTGGTTAGAGCAGAGCGCTCATAACGCTTTGGTTGCGGGTTCAAGTCCTGCCGGGCCTACCATACGCCGCCGCCCAACTCAGCCGATGATCTCGAAGCGGGTGACGTCGACCATGCCGCGATCCGTGATCTTGAGCGCGGGGATCACCGGCAGCGCGAGGAACGCCAGTTGCAGGAACGGCTCGCGCAGCGTCACGCCAAGTGCGCGCGCCGCGTCGTGCAGCCGCGCGAGGTCTGATTGCACCTCCTCGAACGGCGCGAGGCTCATCAGTCCGGCGACCGGCAGAGCCAGTTCGGCGCGCACTTCGCCCCCCTCCGCCACCACGAAGCCGCCCTCGATCTCGGCCAGACGGTTCGCCGCCAGCGCCATGTCGGCGTAGTCGACGCCCACGCAGGCGATATTGTGATGGTCGTGACATACAGTCGAAGCGATGGCGCCCGCGCGCAGGCCGAAACCGCGCACGAATCCGGTGGCGATGTTGCCGTTCTTCCCGTGCCGCTCGATCACCGCGACGCGGGCGAGGTCGCGTTCGGGGTCGGGACGCTTGTCGCCGTCCTCGATGGCGATCTTCTCGCGCAGATGCTCGGTGAGGATCAGCCCCTCCTTGATGCCGATCACATCCGTATCCTCGCGGTTGCCCGGCGCGCGGAAGCTCGCAGCGTCAAGCGGCGGCGCCGTGACCGAGCGCCGCCCGATTGGCGCGAGCGGCGCGCGCGCGGCGAAGGCGTCAGGCCCGACCTGTCGCCCGGCGCAGAACACCATCCTTACGTCGCAATCCTCAAGTGAGCCGACCGCCACGATATCCGCACGCCGCCCCGGCGCGATCAGCCCGCGATCGCGCAACCCGAAGGCCTCGGCCCCCGACAGCGACGCGGCGCGATAGGCGGCCAGCACCGGCGCGCCAAGCGCGATGAGCGTGCGGATCATGTGATCGAGATGCCCCTCCTCCGCAATGTCGAGCGGGTTGCGGTCGTCCGTGCACAGGCAGATGTATGGCGCGCTTCGCTCGTCCAGCAGCGGTTGCAGCGCGTGCAAGTCCTTGGATACGGATCCTTCGCGGATCAGCACCCGCATTCCCTTCTGCAGCTTCTCGCGCGCCTCCGCGGCGGTGGTCGCCTCGTGCTCGGTGCGGATGCCGGCGGCCAGATAGGCGTTGAGATCGCACCCCGAAAGCTGCGGCGCGTGCCCGTCGATATGCCTTCCCTCGAACAGGGTGAGCTTGTCCATCACGTCAGGATCGCGGTGTATCACGCCGGGATAATTCATGAATTCCGCCAAACCGATCCCCGATGGATGACCGCGCAGCTTTGCCAGCGCGGCGGCGTCGATGCGCGCGCCCGAGGTCTCCATGTCGGTCGAGGGCACGCAGGAACTGAGCTGCACGCGCAGGTCCATCACCATGTTCTCCGAGGCGCGCTGAAACCACCTGATCCCGTCCACGCCCAGCACGTTGGCGATCTCGTGCGGGTCGCAGATCGCGGTCGTGATCCCGTGGGGCGCGACGCAGCGGTCGAACTCGTAAGGCGTGACCAGGCTGCTCTCGACATGCAGGTGCGTATCGATGAAACCGGGGACGAGCGTGAGGCCGCTCACGTCCACCACCTCGCGCCCCTCGTAGCCCTCGCACGTCCCGACGATGGCGTCGCCGCAGATCGCGACATCGCCCTCCAGCAGCGCGCCGGTCACGAGGTCGAACACCCGCCCGCCGCGCAGCACCAGATCGGCGGGGGCATCCCCCCGGCCTTGCGCGATTCGCGTTTCCAGATCGGCCATGCCGCGTCCCCTTCCGTTCTGCTTGCCGCCGACTGTAGGCCGCGCGGGCGCAAAGCGAAAGCGCCGCTCAGTGCGCCCTCGCCCGCCTGCGCCGCCCCGGCGCGCGGCAGAGCGGCTGGCAGGCGTCGTGCAGAAGGTCCACGAAGGCGCGCGCCGCGTCGCTGCGCACACGCTGCGCCGCGACGGCGTTCAGCGCGTCCTGCGCCGCCTCGTCCCCGGTGAAGGCCCATTCGAGAAAACCCAGCCGCGCCACGTCCTGCGCCGCGCTGCCGGTGGCGGGGCTGCGTTCCAGTCCCTCGATGATTCGTGTCGCTGTCATGTCGTCTTCTCCCTGGCCACACCCCGGGCCATGCGGGGCGAGGGAAAAGGCGAATCGGACGGGCGCGACATGCCCGAAAACCGTCCGCACCGCCCCTCGCGGTTTCGGTTGTCCCGGGGCTGGTTTCCGGACTCGGGCGGTCGGGCGTTCGCGGCCCGGTGATCGCAGCGCCTTCCCGGACCTATCGGGCCCAGTGGCATGTTGCGCGATCCCCTCCCTTACCGTTGCGGGGGCAGTGCCGGCCTTTCACCGGCTTCCCAATTCTCCGCGCGCGGGCGTCAGCCCGGTTGCGGCACCTCGGACTCCCACGGTAACAGCGCGGGGCGCGCGCGCAACAGCCGATTGCGGCAGGATGCAGGCAGGTTGCGGCACGGGGGCCGCGGGCGCTCGGCTTCAGAAGGGGATGTCGTCCGCCGCCGAGATGAAGCGCGCGACGACCTTCTTGGTCCCCGCCTTCTCGAAGTCGACCTCGAGCTTGTCGCCCTCGATCCCGACCACCGCGCCATAGCCGAATTTCTGGTGAAACACCCGTTCACCCATGGTGTGACTGCTGACCGCCTTCATGTCGATCACCGTGTTGCGCGTCTCTGCGGGCTGCGACAGGGGGCGCTGCCCGGCGCGGGCCTGCATCCGCTTCCAGCCGGGCGAGTTGTAGACATCCGCCCTGGCCGCGCGCGCGTCGACGCTGTTCTGCACGCCGCCCGCCGCGGCGCCGTAGCCGCCGCCGTAAAGGCCCGGCGGGGTGAGCACCTCGACATGCGCTTCGGGCAGTTCGTCGATGAAGCGCGAGGGCAGCGCCGATTGCCACTGGCCGAACACCCGCCGGTTGCCGGCGAAGGAAATCGTGCAGACCTCCTCGGCGCGGGTGATGCCGACATAGGCGAGCCGGCGCTCCTCCTCGAGCCCCTTTTCCCCGCTTTCGTCCATCGAGCGTTGCGAGGGGAACAGCCCGTCCTCCCAGCCCGGCAGGAAGACGACCGGAAACTCCAGCCCCTTGGCGGCGTGCAGCGTCATGATGCTGACCTTCTCGCCCGATTCGGCCTGTTCGTTGTCCATGATGAGGCTCACGTGCTCAAGGAACCCTTGCAGGTTCTCGAACTGCTCCAATGCCTTGACCAGCTCCTTGAGGTTCTCGAGCCGCCCCGGCGCCTCGGGCGTCTTGTCGTTCTGCCACATCTCGGTGTAGCCGCTTTCGTCGAGGATCTGCCCGGCAAGCTCCACGTGGCCGACCGTGTCCTCGCCCAGAAGCCGCCCCCAGCGCGCGAGGCCGTCGATCAGCTTGCGCAACTCCGCGCCGCCCTTGCCGCCAAGCCCGCCCTGTTCGAGCAGGATGCGCGCGCCCTCGACCAGCGGCACGCCGTGTTCGCGCGCGGTGATCTGTATCTTCTGCTGCGCCTTGTCGCCGAGGCCGCGCTTGGGCGTGTTCACGATCCGCTCGAAGGCGAGGTCGTCGGCCGGGCTGGTCACGACGCGGAAATAGGCCATCGCGTCGCGGATCTCGAGCCGCTCGTAGAAGCGCGGGCCGCCGATCACGCGGTAGGGCAGACCGATCGTCAGGAACCGGTCCTCGAAGGCGCGCATCTGGTGAGAGGCCCGCACGAGGATCGCCATTTCGTCAAGGCCGAAGGGCCGCTGCCGCCGCGTGCCGCGCTGCATCGCCTCGATCTCCTCGCCGATCCAGCGCGCCTCCTCCTCGCCGTCCCAGTGGCCGATCAGGCGGACCTTCTCGCCTTCCTCGGTCTCGGTCCAGAGCTCCTTGCCCAGACGCCCCCTGTTGCCCGCGATGACGCCCGAAGCGGCGGCGAGGATATGCGGGGTCGAGCGGTAATTCTGCTCCAGCCGCACCACATGCGCGCCGGGAAAATCCTTCTCGAAGCGCAGGATGTTGCCCACCTCCGCGCCGCGCCAGCCATAGATCGACTGGTCGTCGTCGCCCACGCAGCAGATATTCTGATGCCCGCCCGCCAGAAGGCGCAGCCAGAGATACTGCGCCACGTTGGTGTCCTGGTATTCGTCGACGAGAATGTAGCGGAACCAGCGCCGGCATTGCTGCAAGACGTCGTCATGGGTCTGGAAGATCGTGACCACGTGCAAGAGCAGGTCGCCGAAATCGACCGCGTTGAGCTCCTTCAGCCGCGCCTGGTATTGCGCATAGAGCGCCGGGCCCTTGCCGTCAAAGGCGCTCGCCTCGGACGCGGGCAGCTTGTCGGGCGTCCAGGCGCGGTTCTTCCAGTTGTCGATGATTCCGGCCAGAACGCGCGGCGGCCAGCGCTTGTCGTCGATATTCGCCGCCTGCACGAGCTGGCGCAACAGGCGGACCTGATCATCGGTGTCCAGGATCGTGAAATTCGACTTCAACCCGGCAAGCTCCGCGTGCCGGCGCAGGAGCTTCACGCAGACCGCGTGAAATGTGCCGAGCCACGGCATCCCCTCGATATCGCGGCCCAGCATCCGCCCCACGCGCTCTTTCATCTCGCGCGCGGCCTTGTTGGTGAAGGTGACGGCGAGGATCTCGTTCGGGCGCGCGCGCCCGGTGTTGAGCAGATGCACGATGCGCGAGGTCAGCGCCTTGGTCTTGCCCGTGCCGGCCCCGGCGAGCATCAGGACCGGGCCATCGAGAGTTTCGACCGCGCGGCGCTGTTCGGGGTTGAGATCGTCGAGATAGGGCGCGCCGCGCGCGCCGACCGCCCGCGCGGAGAGCGACGCGGCCTCGAAGGCGTCGGAATCGGAAGAACTGCTCATGGCGCGCAGCTTAGCGGGGTTCATGCCCGAGATAAAGATGTTCGGGCAATGTTCCGGGCGATCCATTCCCCGACCGGCACGGGCGCGCCGACCTCCGCGAAGACGTCCCGACGCAACCCGCCCGGCCCGCCGGGCGCGGCATGCGCCGCGTCAGCCTTCGTTCGGAGTCGCGCCGCCGCTTTCGGCCCGCTTCTCCTCGACCGTCTCGGCGAGCGCCTCGGCGCGGGCGGCGATCTCGGCAAGCGTATCGCTCACCGAAGGCGGCACGACCGGCACCTCGATGCGTTCGGGTTCCGGCGCGGGGGCGTTGCGCAACTGGCCGAGTTCGGCCTCCTTCTCGGCCATCCGGTCCTCGGCCTCGCGCAGCTTGTCCTGCATGCCGGCGGTCTTGTCGGCAAGCATCAGACCGGCCATTAACAGCATCCTCGATTCCGGGATGCGCCCGATCTGGGAGATCAGCGCCGAGGCCTCGTCGTCAAGCATCTTGGCGGCGGATTGCAGGTAATGCTCTTCGCCCTCCTGGCAGGCCACCTGGAAGGTTCGCCCGCCGATCTCGATATCCACTTCGGGCATCAGCTTTCCTCCTTCTGCGGCGCGTCGCCGGCCGCGCCGGACTCGCCCGCCGACGCCACGAGCCGGTCGAGCTCCTTAAGAACCGCCTCGACCTCGGCGCGGTCGGCCGCGCGCGCGGCGCGCAGACCTTCGAGCTCGGCCATCATCGCCTTGTTGATCAAGTGGGGCTCGACCACGCCGGTGGCGTTGGCCTCGCGCAGGGCGGCGTTGTTGTCGCGCAACTGCTGGTTGGCGTGGCGCAGCGCCTGCAAGTCGGCGTCGAGGCTGCGCAACGCGCCCGCGCGGCTTGCGCTCTGGGCGTCGGACACGGCGGCGTCGGCCCGTTCCTCGGCCTCTTTCACCCTTGCTCCGAGCTGCTTGACCCGCTCCTTGAGCTGCGCATTGGCGAGCTTCTCATCCTCGAGCTGCGCGCGCAGCGCCTCGAGCTCGTCGCTCGGACCCGGCGCGCCCTGCGGCCCGAGCGCGTCCAGCCCCTGGCCGATCCGGTCCAGCGCGGCCATGATCCGCCCCTGCATGGCGTCAATTTCGCTCATCTCGTCCCTGTCCTCGCTCCTGTCGGGCGGCCGTGCGAATCGCCTTTCGGCCTGATTTCAGCCAAGTCTAGTGTGTTTTTGCCGGTTTCTGAATCACAGAGTTCCCGAAAAGCGCCGCATCGCTCGCAAGTTGCGCGCCACTCTTCACTTCGAGGCCGCCGCAGGGGCGCGCGACGGGCGCTTGAACTTTGGCTCCGGGCTGATATTCAGCCTCACAGTTGCCCCCCACCCGAAGGAAATGCACCCGTGGATATCGCCGCCCTGCGCCAAGCCCATCCCGATCACTGGTCCAAGGCGACCGCCATCCGCGCGCTGACGCTGGATGCGGTCGACGCGGCGAATTCCGGCCATTCCGGCATGCCGATGGGGATGGCCGACGTGGCCACCGTGCTGTTCGGCAAGCATCTGAAATTCGATGCCTCCGCCCCCGACTGGCCCGATCGCGACCGCTTTATCCTGAGCGCGGGGCATGGCTCCATGCTGCTCTACTCGCTGCTGCATCTCGTGGGCGACGCGCAGTTCCCGCTGTCGCAGATCAAGGACTTCCGCCAGTGGGGCGCGCGCACCGCGGGCCATCCCGAGAATTTTCTCGCCGACGCGATCGAGACCACGACCGGTCCGCTGGGCCAGGGGATCGCCAACGCCGTGGGTTTCGCGATGGCCGAGGAAATGCTGCGCGCGCGCTTCGGGCGCAAGCTGGTGGATCACCACACCTACGTCGTCGCCGGCGACGGCTGCCTCATGGAAGGCGTCAGCCAGGAGGCGATCACGCTCGCCGGGCGGCAGGCCCTGGGCAAGCTCATCGTCTTCTGGGACAACAACGCGATCACCATCGACGGTGAGGTGGACCTCGCCGACCGCACCGATCAGCCCAAGCGATTCCGCGCCGCGGGCTGGCAGGTGATCGAGATCGACGGGCATGACCCGGACGAGATCGACGCGGCCATCGAGAAGGCCAAGAAGGGCCGCCGTCCGACGATGATCGCCTGCAAGACGCATATCGCGCTGGGGCACGCGGCGCAGGACACGTCCAAGGGCCACGGCGCGCTGACCGACGACGCGCAGAACGCCGCCGCCAAGGCCGCCTATGGCTGGACCGCCGGCCCCTTCGAGGTGCCCGCCGACATCAAGTCCGCCTGGGAAGAGATCGGTCGCCGCGGCGCGCCCGAGCGCGCTGCGTGGCAGGACCGGATGGGCGAGGCCTCCGAGCGGCGGCAAAAGGAATTCGCCCGCGTGATCGCCGGCGAGGCGCCGAAGAAACTCGGCGCCCGGATCAAGGCGCTGAAGAAACAGATCAGCGAGGAAGCGCCCAAGGTCGCCACCCGCAAGTCGTCCGAGATGGTGCTCGAGGTCGTGAATCCGATCATGCCCGAGACCGTCGGCGGCTCGGCGGACCTGACGGGGTCGAACAACACGAAAACCGGCGATCTCGGCCTTTTCGACACCGACAACCGCAAGGGCCGCTATGTCCATTACGGCATCCGCGAACACGGCATGGCGGCGGCGATGAACGGCATGGCGCTGCATGGCGGCGTCCGCCCCTATGGCGGCACGTTCATGTGCTTCACCGATTACGCGCGCCCGGCGATGCGACTCGCCGCGTTGATGCAGGTTCCGACCGTGTTCGTGATGACACATGACAGTATCGGGCTGGGCGAGGACGGCCCGACCCACCAGCCCATCGAACACCTTGCGATTTCGCGCGCCACGCCCAACACGATGGTGTTCCGCCCCTGCGACACGATCGAGACGGCCGAGGCGTGGGAACTGGCGCTCGCCAGCACGTCGACGCCCTCGGTGCTGTCGCTCACGCGCCAGGGCGTGCCGACGCTCAGGACCGAGCATCGCAACAAGAACCTCAGCGCGCAGGGCGCCTACGTGCTGGCCGAGGCCGAGGGCAAGCGGCAGGCGATCCTGATCGCCACCGGCTCGGAGGTGCAGGTGGCCATGCAGGCGCGCGAGATGTTGCAGGCCGAAGGCATCGGCGCCCGCGTCGTATCCATGCCCTGCTGGGAGTTGTTCGAGGCGCAGGACGAGGCCTATCGTCGCCGCGTGCTGCCCGCCGGGCCGGTGCGCGTCGGCGTCGAGGCGGCGGCGCGCATGGGCTGGGACCGCTGGCTCTGCGGCGAGCGCGGCAAGGCGGCCAAGACGGATTTCGTCGGCATGGACCGCTTCGGCGCGTCAGCCCCCGCCGAGGTGCTGTTCGAGAAATTCGGCATCACCGCCGAGGTCGTCGCGGAAAGGGTCAAGGCGCTGCTCTGAGCGCCGAGAGGGAAGACTTTTCCCTGAAAAGTCTTCCCAAAACTCTTTGGAAAAGAGTTTTGGTTCAGCACACTACATGGACCGGCTCGTCGTTGCAGAATACGATGAACTGGCCGGCGTTCTCGACCATGTGAAACCCGCGCCGGCGCACCTCGGCCTCAAAGGCGCGGCGCCCCATCAACCGCTCCACGTCCCGCACCGCGCGGCGCACCACGCCGCCCTTGATCGCCGCCTTGGAGGCGAAGACGGCGTAAAGCCAGGTTTCGTGTTCGGGGTATCGCATCGGCACGGTCATCCGCCCGACACTGGCACATCATGGTTAGCGACAGGTTAACCCGCTCATACGACCGGGTTGAGCCGTCGCAGCCGGCCCCAGAGCGGCCCGATCACCCGTGTGCCGATCGGGATGAGAACCAGCCCGACCGCAAGACCCAGCACCGCGTCCATCAGCGCCGTCAAGCCCCAGCCGAGCGCTCCTGCATATGCGCCGCCGCGCCCTTCCAGCACACCGGCCACGGCGCTTCGGATGAGCGCGTCCGGCGCATGCCAGCCCAGTTCATGCGCCCCATGCACCAGGATCGACCCGCCGACCCAGAGCATCGCCGCCGTACCCACCACCAGCAACAGCGCCAGGAACCCGGGCATCCCCGCCACGATCGCGCGCCCGGCCGACCGCGTGAGGCGCAGCCGGCCCTTCCTGCTCATCAGCAGGCCGATATCGTCCATCTTCACGATCAGCGCCACGCTGCCGTAGACCGCCACGGTAATCCCCACCGCCACGACGAAGAGCGTCGCCGCCTCCATCCAGAACCCGCTCTCGGGAATCGCGGCAAGCGCGATGGTCATGATCTCGGCCGAAAGGATGAAATCGGTCTTGATCGCACCCGCGATCTTTCTTTCCTCCAGATGCCTGGGATCGCCCTTCGCGTCCTCTGCCCCGTCACCGTGCCCGGCTGGCGCGAACAGCTTGCGCCAGACCTTCTCGGCCCCCTCGAAACACAGATACGCGCCGCCCAGCATCAGCAGGATCGGGATCAGCCAGGGCGCGTAGTTCGACAGCAACAGCCCCGCTGGCAGCAGGATCAGCAGCTTGTTGCGGATCGACCCCAGCGCGATGCGCCCGACGATGGGCAACTCGCGCGCCGGCGCGAAGCCCTGCACGTAGCCGGGCGAGACCGCTGCGTCATCGATCACCGCCCCGGCGGTCTTGGCGCCCGCCTTGGCCGCCTGCGCCGCCACGTCGTCGACCGAGGCCGCCGCAACCTTGGCGATCGCCGCCACGTCGTCCAGCAGCGCCAGCAATCCGCTCATCGCATGTCTCCCCGTCGGCCCGGTACCGCGCGTCACCGCCCGCCTGCAAACTCCTGCGCATCGCGCACCTGCGGCGCGGCCCGGATCCGTTAACGCTATCACGCCGCAGGGGCCGTTTTACACCTTTCACGGCTCGGCGGCGCGGACTATACGCCCCTCAACCCAAGCCGAAACAGGAGAGTTCCCATGACAGTCAAACTCGGCATCAACGGCTTCGGCCGGATCGGCCGCGCGACGCTCGCGCATATTGCGCAGTCAAACCGCGACGATGTGCAGGTGGTCAAGGTCAATGCGACCGGCCCGCTGGAAACCGCGGCGCATCTCATCAAGTATGACAGCGTGCATGGCCGCTTTCCGAACGAGATCACGCTTGGCGACGGCACGATGGATCTCGGGCGCGGCCCGATGCAGATGTTTTCGACCTACGACCTTGACGAACTCGACTGGTCAGGCGTCGACGTGCTGCTGGAATGCACGGGCAAGTTCAACGACGGCGAAAAGGCCGGCAAGCATCTCGAGCGCGGCGCGGGCAAGGTGCTGCTCTCGGCGCCCGGCAAGAATGTCGACCGCACCGTAGTGATGGGCGTGAACCACGAGGACCTGCGCGCCGACGAGCGGATGATCTCGAACGGCTCGTGCACCACCAACTGCCTCGCCCCGCTGGCCAAGGTGCTGCACGAAGGCATCGGCATCGAGTCGGGCATCATGACCACGATCCACGCCTATACCGGCGATCAGCCGACGCTGGACCGGCGGCACAAGGATCTCTACCGCGCGCGCGCCGCGGCGATGTCGATGATCCCGACCTCCACCGGCGCCGCGAAGGCGTTGGGCGAGGTGCTGCCCGCCCTCAAGGGCAAGCTCGACGGCTCGGCCATCCGGGTGCCGACGCCCAATGTCTCGGCGGTGGATCTCACCTTCCTCGCCGCGCGCGACGTGACCGAGGACGAGGTGAACGCCATCGTCGAGAAAGCCGCGAACGGCGCGATGAAGGGTATCCTCGCCTATGACCCCGAACCCAAGGTCAGCGTGGATTTCAACCACACCGACGAAAGCAGCATCTTCGCCCCCGCCCAGACCCGCGTGACCGGCGGGCGGCTGGTGCGTGTGCTGGCCTGGTACGACAACGAATGGGGCTTCTCGGTGCGCATGGCCGACCTCGCCGCCCACATGGGCCGGCTGAAGTAAACGCGTATTCGCACAGCTTGCGCGCTGCGGCCCCGTCAGGCATACCCGGCGGGGCCGCAGCCGTTCGGAAAAGAGTCTCGCCATGACCAACAGGATCGCCATCGGGATCGGGCTGATCGTCGCCGGCGCGCTCTTGGTCGATTACATCCGCCAGGACTCCGAGGGGCTGATTTTCCTCGCGCGCAAGGGCGCGGAGCTTATCGAGTGGATGGCGTTCTGGCGCTGATCCAAGACTATTTTCACAATAGTCTTGGGAAAAACTCTTCTGTGAAGAGTTTTTCGCCCTGCCGTCAGGCGAATTTCTCCAGCAGGGCGGCATTGACCGGCGGGGTGACGAACTTGCTCACGTCACCGCCGAGGCGGGCGATCTCCTTGACCAGCTTGGACGCGATCGCCTGGTAATGGGCGTCCGCCGTCAGGAACACGGTCTCGACCGACGCGTCGAGCGCGCGGTTCATGCCGACCATCTGGAATTCATACTCGAAATCGGCCACCGCCCGAAGCCCGCGCAGGATCACCTGCGCCCCGACGTCCCGGGCGCAGTCGATCAGCAGGTTCTCGAACGGATGCACGACGATTTCGGCGCCGGTGCCCGCGGCCAGGTTCCCGGCCTCCGCCTCGATCATCGCCACGCGATCCTCCAGCGAAAAGAGCGGCCCCTTGTCACGGTTGATTGCAACACCGATTACCAGCCGGTCCACCAACAGGCAGCCGCGGCGGATAATGTCGATATGGCCCAGCGTGATCGGATCAAACGTGCCGGGATAAAGGCCGATGCGCATCAGGTGTCTCCGTCTTCGGATTCGGATTCGGGAATCTCATCCGCGCAGAAAGCAGCAGCGAAGGCCGGTTTGCAAGCCCTCGGCGCCGCTGCCTCAATGCCCCATGATCATGCTCTGGAGCGCGTCCTTCTCCATCGACAGTTCCTGCAGGCGCGCCTTGACCACGTCGCCGATGGTCACGATCCCGACGAGCTTGTCGTCCTCGACCACGGGCATGTGGCGGAACCGCCCGTCCGTCATCCGCGCCAGCACCCCGTCCGAGGTGTCCTGAAGCGCCGCGCAGACCGGGTTGCGGGTCATCATGTCGTCGATCTTCTCGCCCAGGCAGGACGCGCCGCGCACGGCGAGCGAGCGCACGATGTCGCGCTCGGACAGGATGCCGGCCACGTCCTCGCCGTCGCGCGACACCACCAGCCCGCCGATCCGCCGCTCGGCCAGGATGCGCGCCGCGTCCGAAACCAGCGTGCCGGGTTTGACGGTGATGACCGCGCTGTCGCCCTTGGCCTTCAGGATTTGCTGCACCAGCATCGCGTCGCCCCTTCTTGTTGCTTTTCGCTTTCAGCGTCCCCCATCCCGCGAAACCTGTCAAGCGCCGCCGCCCGCCACGCGATCAGGCCCGGTCTTCCAGCCGCGCGACCTCGCGCCGGATGCCGCGCGCCAGCGCCTCCGCAAAGCGGTTCATCCGCTCGAGCCGGCGGTCCTCGGCATGGCGCACAAGGTAGAAGCTGCGGGTCAGGCTGATCTCGTCCTCCAGCACCTTCACCAGCCCCCGCGCATAGGGGATCGCGAAGTCGTGCATGATCCCGATCCCCGCCGCCTGCCGCAGCCAGCTGAACTGCACGGAAACCGAGTTGCTCGCGAGGTCGACCCGGTCGAGCCCCGTTTCAGCCAGGTAATCCAGCTCCTTGTCGAAGATCATGTCTTGGATGTAGCCGATGATCCGGTGATGGCGCAGATCCGCGCGGGTGTTGAGCGGCGCGGATTTCTCTAGGTAGTTGCGCGACGCGACCAGGTGCAGGTGGTAGTCGGTCAGCTTCTGCACGCTGAGCCGCCCGGCCGAGGGCGCGCTCACCGCGATGGCCATGTCGGCCTCGCGCTTGGACAGGTTGATGATCCGCGGCAGCGCGACGATCTGGATCTCGAGATCGGGGTTCTGCTCGACGATGCCGGTGCAGACCTGGGGCAGCACGAAATTCGCCATGCCGTCCGGCGCCCCGAGCCTGATCTGCCCGCTCAACTGCCGCCCGTGCCCGCCCACGTCCTCGAACGCGGCCAGCATCTCCTGCTCGGCGCGCATCGCGTGGTCCATCAGACGCTGCCCCTCGTTGGTCAGCGCGTAGCCCTGCGGGGACTTGGCGAAGAGCGCCGCCTTCAGCGCCCGTTCGAGCCGCGCGATGCGCCGCCCGACGGTGGCGGGGTCGACCTTGAGGATGCGGCCCGCGCCCGACAGGCTCTCGGCGCGCGCGACGGCGAGGAACACCTTGAGATCGTCCCACTGGCTGTCCATCCGCGCGCCCCTGCATTAATGCAAATCCTCTTTGTCAGATTGCCCCTTTTCCACGAATATTTGCAAGAGTAGGTTGAGCCCGAACCAGAACAGGAGGATTCCATGAAGGAACTGACGCATTACATCGACGGCGCGCATGTCAAGGGCGCGTCGGGTCGCTTCTCCGACGTCTACAACCCGGCTACCGGCGAAGTGCAGGCGCGCGTGCCGCTGGCGACCGCCGAAGAGCTCGACCGCGCCGTCGCATCCGCCGCGGAGGCGCAGCCCAAGTGGGCCGCCGTCAACCCGCAGAAGCGCGCGCGCGTGCTGATGGAATACATCCGCCTGCTGCATCGCGACATGGACAAGCTGGCCGAGGCGATCAGCCGCGAACACGGCAAGACCCTGCCCGACGCCAAGGGCGACGTGCAGCGCGGGCTCGAGGTGATCGAATTCTGCATCGGCGCGCCGCATTTCCTCAAGGGGGAATATTCGGTCAACGCCAGCAACGGCATCGACATCTACTCCATGCGCCAGCCGCTTGGCGTGGTGGCGGGCATCACGCCCTTCAACTTCCCGGCGATGATCCCGCTGTGGAAGATGGGCCCGGCCATCGCCGCCGGCAACTCCGTCATCATCAAGCCCTCCGAGCGCGACCCGTCCTGCCCGCTGATGCTGGCCGAGCTGTGGACCGAGGCCGGGCTGCCCGACGGCGTCTGCCAGGTCGTCAACGGCGACAAGGAATCGGTTGACGCCATCCTCGACAACGAGACGATCCAGGCAGTGGGCTTCGTCGGCTCCACGCCGATCGCGCAATACATCTACGGGCGCGCCTGCTCGAACGGGAAGCGCGCGCAGTGCTTCGGCGGCGCCAAGAACCACATGATCATCATGCCCGACGCGGATCTCGACCAGGCCGCCGACGCGCTGGTGGGGTCGGGCTACGGCGCGGCGGGCGAACGCTGCATGGCGATCTCGGTGGCCGTCCCCGTGGGCGACGAGACCGCCGACCGCCTGATCGAGAAGCTCAAGCCGCGCATCGACAGCCTCAAGATCGGGCCCTACACCTCGGGCGACGACGTGGATTACGGCCCCGTCATCACCGTTGAGGCCAAGCGCCGGATCGAGGGGCTGGTGGAATCGGGGATCGAACAGGGCGCGAAGCTGGTGATCGACGGGCGCGACTTCAAGCTGCAAGGCTACGAGAACGGCCATTTCGTCGGGCCGCACCTCTTCGACCACGTCACCCCCGACATGGATATCTACCAGCAGGAGATCTTCGGCCCCGTGCTCTCGACCCTGCGCGCCGGCTCCTACGAGGAGGCGCTGCATCTTGCCTCGTCGCACGAGATGGGTAACGGCACCTCGATCTTCACCCGCGACGGGGACACCGCGCGCGACTATGCGGATCGGGTGAATGTCGGCATGGTCGGCGTCAACTTCCCGATCCCGGTGCCGCTGTCCTACTACACCTTCGGCGGCTGGAAGAAATCGGGCTTTGGCGACCTCAACCAGTACGGCCCCGACGCCTTCCGCTTCTACACCAAGACCAAGACGGTCACCTCGCGCTGGCCGAGCGGGATCAAGGAAGGCGGCGAGTTCCACTTCAAGACCGCGGACTGACCCGCGCCACCGGGCCAGTTTCCTCGAAGAAACCTCAGGAAAGGGGCCGCGCATTTCGCCGCGGCCCCTTTTCGCGTCGCCGCGGACGGTTTTCGCCGCTCGACGTCTGGTCATGGCGCAGCCCTGCCGCCCTCCCCGCCTTGCCAGTAAGCCGTATCGCCATACCTAGGGCATGATGAGGCTCTCCGAACTTGCAGGGCAGGGACGGGCCAGCGCCAGGGTGAAACGCCCGCAGCGCCCCGATCCCCGGTCCCCGGCGGGCCCAGCAAGAGGAGATCCGTCATGCCCGACACAACCCACACCCCGCAAGACGCCCGCGCCCATCCCAACGTCGCCTCGGTCGATCAGTCCGACCGCACCGTGCCGGTCAACCTGCGCCAATCCGGCTCCACGCCGGTGCAGATGCTGATTTCGACCCGCGTGCGCAAATCGCCCTTCTGGCACCTCTCGGTGGAATCCGGGTGCTGGCGCGCGACGGTCTACAACCGCATGTATCACCCGCGCGGCTACGTCCGCCCCGAGGACGGCGGCGCGATGGCCGAATACGACGCGCTGGTCAACCGCGTGACGCTCTGGAACGTCGCGGTTGAACGCCAGATCCGCGTGCGCGGCCCGGACGCCGAGGCCTTCGTCGATTTCGTCATCACCCGCGACGCCACCGGGATCGAACCGATGCACGGAAAATACGCCATCCTCTGCAATGAGGCGGGCGGCATCCTGAACGATCCCGTCCTGCTGCGGCTGGCGGAGGATGAATTCTGGTTCTCGCTGTCGGATTCTGACCTCATGTTCTGGCTTCAGGGCGTCAATGTCGGGCGCCGCTTCGACGTGGAAATCGCCGAGATCGACGTCTCCCCGGTGCAGATCCAGGGGCCGCTGTCGGAGGATCTGCTGGTCTCGCTCGTCGGCGATGCGATCCGCGACGTGCCCTATTACGGGCTGATGGAGGCCGAGATCGGCGGCTGCGCGGTCGTCATCAGCCAGACCGGGTTCTCCGGCGAAAAGGGCTACGAGGTGTTCCTGCGCGACGCCACGCTCAACGCCGAGGCGCTGTGGTACGCGATCCGCGGCGCCGGCGCGCGCTTCGGCCTGCGGGTGATCGCGCCCGCGCACCACCGCCGCATCGCCGCCGGCATCCTGTCCTGGGGGCAAGACATGGACGCCGAAACCTCGCCCTTCCAGGTCAACCTGGCCTACCAGGTCCCGCGCGAAAAGACGGGCGATTACATCGGCAAGGCCGCGCTCGAGCGCCAGCGCGCCGCGATCGACGAGGGCGGCTATCCCTTCCGGCGGAAGCTCGTCGGCATGACGCTCGGCGGTCGGCCGATCACCGATTACGCGCCCGATTTCTGGTTGCTGAGCGACTTGGACGGCGCGCGCGTCGGTTATCTCACCTCGCCCTGGTGGTCGCCGGAGCTGGGGACCAACATCGCGCTGGGATACGTCCCGTGGGAGATGTCCGGCATCGGCACGCAATTGCGGGCCGAGCTGCCCGAAGCCTATTGCGAATCCTCGGGCAAGCCGGTGGACGCCACGATCTGCGAGGTGCCGTTCCGTCCCTCCGCCCACCCGAGCGCGCGCGAGCGCGCCAGCGCCGCCGGGCGCGACTGGGCCGAGTGACCGGAGCGGGCCGGCGGGCTTGCGCGCCCGCCGCCCGCCGTGGTTCTAATGTGCGCTGAGTCCCCCTGCCCCGAAGGAACCCGAACCATGTGGCCCGACACACGCCTTTGCGACCTGCTCGGAATCGAGCACCCGATCCTGCTGGCCCCGATGGCCGGCACCACGACCCCCGCGCTCGCCGCCGCCGTCTCGAACGCGGGCGGGCTTGGCGGGCACGGCTGCGCGACCATGCCGCTCGAGCGGCTGCGCGCCCACCTCGATGAGATCTCGACGCTCACCAACCGGGGCGTGAACCTCAACTTCTTCTGCCATACGGAGACGGACATCACGCCCGAGCATCACGCCGCGCTGCTCGAGGCGCTCGCGCCACATTACGCCGCCGCCGGCGTCGCCCCGCCCGAAGCGATGCCCGACCGTCCCTATGACAGCTTCGGCCCCGAGCATCTCGAGATCCTGCTCGCACACCCGCCCGCTGTCGCCAGCTTCCATTTCGGCCTGCCCGACGCCGACGCGGTCGCGGCGCTGAAGGAGGCGGGCGTGCGGATCCTCTCGACCGCCACCACCGTCGCCGAGGCGCGCTGGCTGGCCGAGCGCGGAGCGGACGCGATCATCGCTCAGGGCTGGGAGGCCGGCGGCCATCGCGGCGTCTTTCTCGATGTCGAACACGACGCGCAGGTCGGGTTGGCCGCGCTGGTGCCGCAGATCGTTGACGCGGTGGACGCGCCGGTGATCGCGGCGGGCGGCATCGCAGACGGGCGCGGCATCGCCGCCGCCTTCGCGCTCGGGGCGAGCGGGGTACAGATCGGCACCGCGTTCCTCACCGCCGAGGAGGCCGCCGACAAGCCGCACCACTTCGCCAGCACGCGGGCGGGCGTCGACGACAGCACCCGGATCAGCCGCGCCGTGTCGGGCCGCCCCGCGCGCGGGCACCGCACTGGCTGGCTCGACGCGATGGCGGACGTGCCGCCCGCGCCCTTCCCGCTGATGTATCACTATACGAAACCGCTGATCGCCGCCGACAGCGACACGCATCACTTCTCGCTCTACGGCCAGTCCGCCGCCCTCGCCCCCGCCGGACCCGCCGCGGAGCGGCTCGCCGCGCTGGTGGAGGACGCGGCGCGGGCGTTCGCGCGGCTGTGCGGTTGAGGTGCGGACGCCATGAGAGGATCTGAATCCCGCCCGCATAACAACGAAACTTTCGCATAGCCGCCCTAAGCGACTTTGTTCTTAAAGTACATTCCACTTGCCACATTTGTAACTTTGCATTGCTACGGAAGCGGTCGTTCGATAAATTGGGAGGGAAATACTTTGGGGAGAGGATAATTTAACATGCGTTTTGTGGGTATTTTTTGCGCGGTGGCTGTCACAGCCCCGTCAGTTCTTTCAGCATCAACACTTACTCTTGTGAGCATGAGCGGGTCGTCGCACAACGAAATCGGCGTAAATGCCGACGGCAACCCATTTCTCCTGGAAGGCGACACCCGGCTTGCCACGGATAATGGCTTCACAGCAAGCCCCGGTCGTATCGATACGTCAACGGATTACGAAACGCCCGATGCGGAAGACGAAGAGGGCCCGTTTCCTCCTTACCAGATCGGAAGCTCCGAAGGTTACGCCGATCTCAACACCGGTAAGACCGGCATGGCGGTCAATGCAGAGAGCGACACATACGACGAAGCCTTTATCAGTGGCGCGAATACCGGTCTTGCATTCGGGTTCCTGTATGAGGGCGATGAGGATCTGGTTCTGCCGACAGGATGGCTCAGCCTGACGGTGGACGGCTCCTGGGGCGGGGATGACTGGGACTACACAGTGGCCAGCAATGCCGGTTTCCTGGGCACGGTTACGACCGGCTCACCCTATTACATTGACGAAGAGGTGGGCGCGATAAGCGGACCGCGGGTCGATGCCGTGAGCGGACGTGCGAATGCTCATTTCGCGACCTTCTTCGCGGACGCGGCCACCGATCTTGATGCTGGCGCGGGATCAAGCGTGTCCGCCGATGCCAGTGGCTTTGCCTTCACATTGCTGGCGGATGGAATGACGGTGGAAGACGGCCAATACCTGTCATTCTCTTTCGGCCATAACATATCCTCCGGCGTGGAGGGCACATCGGCATTCGTCGATGCGCTGAGCACGGCCTCGATCGGATTAAACGTTCTGGGATTGGCAGAGGTCGATACCCCGAACCTCGGCTCCGTTTCGTGGCTCAATGACGCTCCGGACCCGGGCGGTTCCACGGTGGTTCCGCTTCCGGCCGCCGGCTGGATGCTCCTTGCAGGGCTTTTCGGAATCGCGTCGATCAAGCGCCGCAAAAAGATGGACGCCTGAGAGTTCGCTCAAGGCAACGGCGCAGCGGCGAATTTCGCCATGTCGGCGTCCGGTTAGCGTGTTTCCGACAAATGGCGACGCCGTTTCGCAAGTAGGAGCGGCTCCGCTCCACCCTTGCCTGCCGCGGCGCGCGCGTGCTCTGATGAAACAAACGGAGGACGCGCCGCATGGCCCTCAACGAACCCGCCTTCTCCATCGGCATCGAGGAGGAATATCTGCTGGTGGACCGTGACAGCCTGGCGCTCGCCGAGGCGCCCGCCGAAATGATGGAGGCCTGCCAGAACGAGTTGCAGGAACAGGTCGCGCCGGAGTTTCTGAACTGTCAGATCGAGATCGGCACCAAGGTCTGCCGCGACGTGAACGAGGCGCGCGGCGAGTTGCAGCGCCTGCGCGCCTGCGTCAGCCGCGAGGCGGCGCGCCACAACCTCAGCCCCATCGCCGCGTCCTGCCATCCGTTCTCGGACTGGCGCGAGCAGAAGCACACCGACAAGGATCGCTACAACACGCTTTCGCATGACCTAGGCGGCGTCGCGCAGCGGATGCTGATCTGCGGCATGCATGTCCATGTCGGGATCGAGGACGCGGACCGCCGCATCGACCTGATGAACCAGCTCACCTATTTCCTGCCGCACATGCTGGCGCTCAGCTGTTCCTCGCCCTTCTGGCAGGGCGAGGATACCGGCCTCGACAGTTATCGCCTGACGATCTTCGACAACCTGCCGCGTACCGGGCTGCCGCCGCGCATGAACGGCTTCGGCGACTTTCAGCGCTCGGTCGACGTGCTGGTCGATCTCGGCGTGATCGAGGACAGCTCGAAAATCTGGTGGGATTTGCGCCCCTCGTCGAAGTTCCCGACGATCGAGGCCCGCATCTGCGACGTGCAGCCCCGGCTCCAGGACACGGTGGCGCTGGCGGGCATGACGCAGGCGCTGGCGCGGATGCTCTGGCGGCTGGCGGTCAACAACCAGCGCTGGCGCATTTATGATCGCTTTCTCATCGCCGAAAACCGCTGGCGCGCGCAACGCTACGGCGTGCGCGAGGGGCTGATCGATTTCGGCCTTGGCGAAGTGGTGCCGATGACGCAGCTCATGGACGAGGTGCTGGAGCTGGTGCAGGATGATCTCGCCTTCTTCGATTCAATGGATGCCGTGACGCGCGCCTGCGACATCGCCCGGGACGGCACCAGCGCGGACCGGCAGCGCCGCATCCACGCCGCGCGCCGCGAGGCCGGGGGCGACGACGCCACCGCCCTGCGCGCCGTGGCGCAACACCTGATCGACGAGTTCCACGCCGATCTCTGAGCCTTGCGCGCTCTTGTCATGCACCGGGCGCGTCATATAATTAAACAGGCGTTCAATTCGGCCCCGAAGGAGCCCAGCTATGGATTTCGCACCGAGTGAGGAACAGGTCGCCATCTTCGACATGGCCCACGCCTTCGGACAAGAGCATATCGCCCCTCACGCCCGCAAATGGGAGGCCGAGGGGGACATCCCCAAGGACCTCTGGCCGCGGATCGCGGAGCTCGGGTTCGGCGGCCTGTATGTCTCAGAGGAGTCGGGCGGCTCCGGTCTCTCCCGGCTCGACGCGACGCTGGTCTTCGAAGCGTTGAGCATGGCCTGTCCTTCGGTGGCAGCCTTTTTGTCTATACATAATATGTGCGCCAAGATGATCGACGCCTTCGGCTCGGACGAGATGAAGGCGCGCGTCTTGCCCGACGCGCTGTCGATGAAATGCGTGCTCAGCTATTGCCTGACCGAACCCGGATCGGGCAGCGACGCCGCCGCGCTCAAGACCCGCGCCGAACGCACGAAAGATGGCTACACGCTGAACGGGACCAAGGCGTTCATTTCGGGCGGCGGATATTCCGACGCCTATGTCGTGATGGTGCGCACCGGGGAGGACGGCCCCAGGGGCATCTCGACCGTGCTGGTCGAGGACGGGACCCCGGGGCTCAGCTTTGGCGCGCTCGAGGACAAGATGGGCTGGCGCAGCCAACCCACCCGGCAGGTGCAGTTCGATGATTGCCAAATCCCCGCGGAAAACCTCGTCGGCCAGGAGGGCAAGGGATTTTCCTACGCGATGGCGGGGCTTGACGGCGGGCGGCTCAACATCTCGGCCTGCTCTCTGGGGGCGGCGCAGACGGCGATGAACGCGACGCAGGACTACATGCAGGAGCGCAAGGCCTTCGGCAAGCCGATCAACGAGTTCCAGGCGCTGCAATTCCGCCTCGCCGAGATGGAGATCGAATTGCAGGCGGCGCGCGTCTTCCTGCGGCAGGCGGCTTGGAAGCTAGACACCGGCGCGGCGGATGCGGGCAAATACTGCGCGATGGCCAAGAAGTTCGTAACCGAGGCCGGGTCGCGGATCGTCAACCAGTGCCTGCAACTGCATGGCGGCTACGGCTACCTGGCCGATTACGGGATCGAGAAGCTGGTGCGCGACCTGCGGGTGCACGAGATCCTCGAAGGCACCAACGAGATCATGCGCCTGATCGTCGCGCGTCACATGATGAACGAGCGCTAAGGGACTAAACGTGAACGAGGATATCCATATCCGAACGGAGGGATGCGCGGGGCGGATCACGCTTACGCGGCCCAAGGCGCTCAACGCTCTCACCTATGAGATGTGTCTGGCCATCGAGGATGCGCTCGACGCCTGGGCCGAGGATCCGGGCGTCGCCGTGATCCTCATGGACGGCGCGGGCGACAAGGCGTTCTGCGCCGGCGGCGACATCCAGCAGCTTTACGCGCGCGGCAAGGCCGGCGATTTCGCCTACGGGCAGAGGTTCTGGCGGGATGAATACCGCCTCAACGCGCGGATCGCCGAATACCCCAAGCCGATCGTGAGTTTCCTGCACGGGTTCACCATGGGTGGCGGGGTCGGCATCGGCTGTCACGGCAGTCACCGGATCGTCGATCACGAATCGGTCATTTCCATGCCGGAATGCTCCATCGGCCTTGTGCCGGACGTGGGCGGCTCGCTCTTGCTGGCGCGTGCGCCGGGGCGGCTGGGTGAATATCTCGGGCTGACGGCGGCGCGGATGAAAGGGGCGGATGCGCTCCACGCGGGCTTTGCCGACATGCTGATCCCGCGCGCGCAATGGGACACGCTCAAGACCGCGCTGATCAAGGGGCAAGACACCGACATTCTGGAGCGATCCGCCGTCGCCGCGCCCGCTACCCTGCCCGATCTGCAAGCGCAGATTGACCGGCATTTCGCCGGCAGCACGCTGACGGACATCCTGCACGGCCTTGAGCGGGCCGACGATGACGCGGATTTCGCTGCCAATGCGCTTCGGGCGGTGCGCCGCAATTCGCCGCTGTCGATGGGCTGCACGCTTGCCCTGCTCCACCGGCACCGGCAGGACGCGCAGGGCATCCGCGCCGCAATTGCGCTCGAGTATCGCTTCACCCACCGGGCGATGGAACACGGTGATTTCATCGAGGGCGTGCGCGCGGCGATCATCGACAAGGACCGCGCACCCAAATGGCGACACGACGTCGAGGCGCTCCCTGACGGGGCGGTAGAGCGGATGCTCGCGCCGCTTGGCCCGGAAGAATTATCTTTTGAGAAGGAAGGCTAAACCATGAAGATCGGATTTATCGGACTGGGCAACATGGGCGGGCCGATGGCCGCCAACCTTGTCAAGGCGGGCCATGACGTGACCGGCTTTGACGTGGCGGGCGTCACCGTCAAGGGCGCCGCCGCCGCGCACAGCGCCGCCGAGGCGGCCACGGGCGCCGAGGTGGTCATCACCATGCTGCCCAACGGCAAGATCCTGCGCGCCGTCGCGGATGAAATCATCCCCGCGATGCAGAAGGGCGCGGTTTTCCTCGACTGTTCGACCGTCGACGTCGAGAGCGCGCGCGACGTCGCCGCGCAGGCGCAGAAGGCCGGGCTTTCGGCGCTCGACGCGCCGGTTTCGGGCGGCATCGGCGGGGCCGAGGGCGGCACGCTCACCTTCATGATCGGCGGCGACGAGGCCGGGCTCGACATCGCCGCGCCGCTTTTCGAAATCATGGGGCAGAAGGCGGTCCATTGCGGCCCGTCGGGCAACGGCCAGGCGGCCAAGATCTGCAACAACATGATCCTCGGCGCGACCATGATCGTCACCTGCGAAGCCTTCGCGCTCGCCGACAAGCTGGGTCTCGACCGGCAGGCGATGTTCGACGTGGTGAGCACCTCTTCGGGCTACAGCTGGTCGATGAACGCCTATTGCCCGGCGCCCGGCATCGGCCCGAAAAGCCCGGCGGACAACGACTACAAACCCGGCTTCGCAGCCGAACTGATGCTGAAGGATCTCGGCCTTGCCCAGACGGCCGCCGAGACTGCAGACGCGGACACGCCGCTTGGCGCGCGCGCGCTTGAGCTATACCGCGCCTTCGTGGAGAAGGAGGACGGAAAGGGTCGCGATTTCAGCGCCATGCTCCCCCGGTTCGAAGGGCGCGGGCGCGGCTGAGGTCAGGGGCGCAGCTTGATGCCACGGCTCCGGGCGAGCGAACGGCAATAGCTCATCCAGTCGCGGAAGTCCTGGGTGAACACATAGCTCCTGCCCTTGGCGTCCCAATCAGCGGCCTTGGTTTCCGCCATATGCGCAAGGTATTCGGAAACGTCGCTGCGCCCTTCTTTCCGGGCCTCGCTTTGGGCGCCGGTCATGAACTTGGCCGCCGCCTGCTCAAGCATGGCGCCTTTTTCGGTCGAACGCCGCGAGGGATCGTAGCGGTTTGACAGGTCGTAGAGCTGCGCGCATTGCACAAAGCTTTCGCTGATCGGTTGGCTGGCCGACGCCATACCCGGCGCCACCACAAGCGCCATTGCAACTATTCTCGTCCGCATCACAGATTTCCTTCCATGCGAGGTTCCGATATTCCCACGCGATACAGAGGAAACTATGACCCCAACGCGACGGAAATGTGCGCGCGCGATAATCTCCGGCAGACGGGCGCTCTCCTCCGCAGGCGTGGAACCAGGCGCGATGAAGATGCGTTGCGATGCTATCGCTTTCCCAACATGAAGTGCGCATCAGTTGCAGCCGTCCAGACGCCTTGAAACACCGATAATCGGCATCTTCATCATCCTGCTCCTGCATGTGATGGTGTGGGCGTCGTCATTTCTCATTCCGATCACCGCCGCGATCCTGTCCTATCTCGTGTTCTCCCGCCCGCGTCGCTGGCTGGCGCGCCGGGGATTGCCCGACATGCTCATCGCGACGATCTTTACCTCCTTCTTGTTCGTCCTGCTGGGCGTGGCGATCATCTGGTTTGCCGAGCCGGTGGTGAACTTCATCGACGAACTGCCTGAACTTGCACGCGATTTCCAGCAGGAACTGGCAAGCGAAGGCGGCCCGTTGGCGGCGCTGAACGAAGCGGCCACCGCGATCGGGGACGCCGTCGAAGGCGAAACCGAGAAGAAGCCGCTGAAGGTCGAGGTCGTCTCGGATAAATCGACGACAAGCACCATCCTCACGATGGCGCCGAGCGTCCTCGGCCAGGTCGTTTTCGCGATCTTCCTCACCTTCTTTCTCATCGGGTCGGGGGATTTCTTTGCCCGCCGCACGGTCGAAAGCATCGCGCGGCTCAGGGACAAGCGCCGCGCTGTCGAGGTCATCCACACCATCGAGGAACGGCTGGGTCGCTACCTGGGCGGCATCGCGGTCATAAACGCCGGGCTCGGCCTGTCGATCGGTACGGCGATGTGGTTTTGGGGGCTGTCCAACTATATCGGCCTCGGGGTCATGGGCTTCGTGCTGAACTTCGTCCCGTTCCTCGGCGCGGTGGCGGGCGCGGCGATCTCGGGGTTCATCGCCTATGTCACGCTGGGGGACGGCTGGATCGCGTTCGGGGCCGCAGCGACCTACATGGCGCTCACCTCGATCGAGGGGCAGGTCGTCACGCCGCTCCTGATCTCGCGCCGGATGGAGTTGAACACGCCGATCTTGTTTCTCGTGGTCGCGTTCTTCGCCTATATCTGGTCGGTGATCGGTATGGTGGTCGCGGTGCCGATCCTGATCGTGGCCAAGATCATCTGCGACGAGGTCGAGGGCCTGCAACGTCTGGGCTATTTTCTCGGCGACGCGGAAGGGTCCGGCGCGGCAGAGATCGACGAAAGCGGTTGAGCGCAGCCGCCAGCGGCCACGATGCGGGCCTTCATGCTCTGCTCAGCCCCTCCAGTTGGCGCGCATGGCGCGCGAAAACGCCACGCCGTCCTCGGTCGCCGGGCCAAGCCGGCCCAGCCGGGCGCGCCGCTCGATCTCTGCAAGCGACATCCCGTCGGGCAGCACGCCGAGGCGATAGGTATAGTCCGGCAGCAACCCCGAGAACAGCACCGCCGCATCAAGGGGCGCGCCGTCCGTCAGCCGGCGCAGCAGTCGGAAGGGCACGGTGGTGCAGTTCTTCGTCGCGGTGTTGTACCATTGCGGCGCATCGGCAAGGTCGTTGCCAAGCCTGAGCAGCGCGAGGAACAGGTCGCGGCGCAGATCGGCGGGCATGTCGATCGGGTAGAGCGACACCTCTTCGCCCCGCGCGTCCGTGCGCAGATGAACGATGTCGCGCTCATCCGCCGCGATCAGCGCCAGTTCGTATTCGCGGAAGAACCCGCCCAGCGTCGAGTAGGACTCGCCCTTTTCCTTGCGGATCTCGCCGGAAAACGCGATGTGGCGGCCGTCTTCGAAGCCGAAACTGACGAGCGTGTGGGCGATCAGCGGGCTGCCCCAGACCGACAGGATCATGTCCACCGATGTGATCGCGTCCGGGTCATAGGTCCGGCTCTCCCAGCGTTCAGCGGCCTCGGTTTCGGTTTTCCAGCGGAAATCGCGGACGTTATGCAGGGTGACTGTCCCGTCGGCGTTGAAATCGGCGGTTACGGTGCGCGCGACCTCCGCGCGCCAGTCACGGTTTTGGCGCGGCTCGACGCCGGACCACGAGAGCGCTGCCGCCGACAGCAGCCCCGCCATCCCGATCCAGAGCGCGCCCCAGCGCCGCCGCCATGCAAGCAGCGCGAAACCGCACCCGACAAAGGCCAGCGCCGCCAGAAGCGTGATCCGCAGCCAGCCAGCCATCTGGAAATGCAGGGCAAACCCGACCCAGAGCAGCAACCCCGCGGCCAGAAGCACCTGCAACCCGCGCCCGGCGATGGTCAGCGTCCCGCGCACGCCCTATTCGGCGGCGACGTTGCGCGGGCCGAACATCGGTTTGAGGTAGCGCCCGGTATGGCTCTGCGGCGCCTCGGCCACGTCCTCGGGCGTGCCGGTCGCGACGATCTCGCCGCCGCCATCGCCGCCCTCGGGGCCGATGTCGATGATCCAGTCGGCGGTCTTAATGACATCGAGATTGTGTTCGATCACGATCACCGTATTTCCGGAATCGACAAGCTCGTGAAGGACTTCGAGAAGTTTCTTCACGTCCTCGAAATGCAGCCCCGTGGTCGGCTCATCCAGGATGTAGAGCGTGCGGCCGGTGGAGCGTTTCGCCAACTCTTTGGACAGCTTCACGCGCTGCGCCTCGCCCCCCGAGAGCGTCGTCGCCTGCTGGCCGACCTTGATATATCCCAGCCCGACGCGCACCAGGGCGTCCATCTTCTCGCGGATGCTCGGCACCGCCGAGAAAAACGCCTGCGCATCCTCGACCGTCATGTCAAGAACGTCCGCTATGCTCTTGCCCTTGAACTTTATTTCCAGCGTTTCGCGGTTGTAGCGCGCGCCCTGGCAGGTCTCGCAGGTGACGTAGACGTCGGGGAGGAAGTGCATCTCGATCTTGATGACGCCATCGCCCTGGCAGGCCTCGCAACGGCCACCCTTCACGTTGAACGAGAACCGCCCCGGCTTGTAACCGCGCGCCTTGGCCTCGGGCAGACCGGCGAACCAGTCGCGGATCGGCGTGAAGGCGCCCGTATAGGTCGCCGGGTTCGACCGCGGCGTGCGCCCAATGGGCCGCTGGTCGATGTCGATCACCTTGTCGAGATGTTCGAGCCCCTTGATCGTCTCGCAGGGCGCGGGCGTCTGGCGCGCGCCGTTGAGGCGCATCGACGCGGTCTTGAACAGCGTCTCGATGGTGAGCGTCGACTTGCCGCCGCCCGACACGCCGGTCACGCAGATGAACTTGCCCAGCGGAAACTCTGCATCCACCGCCTTGAGATTGTTGCCTGTCGCCTTGACGACCTTGAGCTTCTTCCTGTTTCCCTTGCGCCGCGTGGCGGGCACGGCGATCTCGCGCACGCCCGAAAGATACTGCCCGGTGATCGAATCGGGGTCGTCGGCGACCTCGGCCGGCAACCCGTGGCTGACCACCTGCCCGCCATGCACGCCCGCACCGGGGCCGATGTCGAAGACGTAATCGGCCTCGCGGATTGCTTCCTCGTCATGCTCCACCACGATCACCGTGTTGCCCTGGTCGCGGAGGTTCTTGAGCGTGCCGAGCAGCCGATCATTGTCGCGCTGGTGCAGCCCGATGCTGGGTTCGTCCAGCACGTAGAGCACCCCGGTCAGGCCGGATCCGATCTGGCTGGCCAGCCTGATCCGCTGGCTTTCGCCGCCCGACAGCGTGCCGGCGTTGCGGCTGAGCGTCAGGTATTCGAGGCCCACGTTGTTGAGGAAACCCAGACGTTCGCGGATTTCCTTGAGGATGGCGCGGGCGATCTCGTTCTTCTGCGCGCTGAGCGCATCGGGCACGCGCTCGATCCACTCCAGCGCCTCGCGGATCGACATCTGGACCACCTGCCCGATATGCAGCAGCGCGTCGCCGCCGCCGATCTTGACCGCCAGCGCCTCGTCCCGCAGGCGGTAGCCGTCGCAGGCGCCGCAGGGGCGGTTGTTCTGGTAACGCTCGAACTCCTCGCGGATCCAGTTGCTGTCGGTCTCGCGATAACGCCGCTCCATGTTGGGGATCACGCCCTCGAAGACGCGGCTGACCTGGTAGACGCGCCCGCCCTCGTCATAGCGGAACTGGATTTCCTCGTCGCCCGAGCCGAACAGGAAGACCTGCTGCACATGCGGATCAAGGTCCTTCCACCGGGTCTGCATGTCGAACTCGTAATGCTTGGCGATCGCCTCGATCGTCTGCTTGAAATAAGGCGATTTGCCCTTGCGCCAGGGCGCGAGCGCGCCGTCGTAGATGCGCAGGTTCTGGTCCGGCACGACGAGTCGCTCGTCAAAGAAAAGCTCCATCCCCAGCCCGTCGCAGACCGGACAGGCGCCGAAGGGCGCGTTGAAGGAAAACAGCCGCGGTTCGATCTCGGGGATGGTGAAGCCGCTGACGGGGCAGGCGAATTTCTCGGAAAACGTGATGCGCTCGGGCTCGGGCGGCTCCTGCCCCTCCTCGGCGCGCGGCGCGGTTTCGAGGATCGCGATCCCGTCGGCCAGATCGAGCGCGGTGCGCAAGCTGTCGGCGAGCCGCGTCTCGAGCCCCTCGCGCACCACGATCCGGTCCACCACCACGTCGATGTCATGGCGGAACTTCTTGTCGAGCGTGGGCGGTGCGTCCAGCTCATGGAATTCGCCGTCAACCTTGACCCGCTGGAAGCCCTGCTTGCGCAGCTCCAGGAATTCCTTGCGATACTCGCCCTTGCGGTCGCGCACGATCGGGGCGAGCAGATAGCCGCGCGTGCCCTCCCCCAGCGACATGACGCGGTCCACCATGTCCTGCACCTGCTGCGCCTCGATCGGCTTGCCGGTGGCGGGGCTGTAGGGGGTGCCCGCGCGCGCGAAGAGCAGCCGCAGATAGTCGTAGATCTCCGTGACCGTGCCGACGGTCGAGCGGGGGTTCTTGCTGGTGGTCTTCTGCTCGATGCTGATCGCGGGGGATAGGCCGCTGATGTGATCGACATCGGGTTTCTGCATCATGTCGAGGAACTGGCGCGCATAGGCGGAAAGCGATTCGACGTATCGACGCTGTCCCTCGGCATAGATCGTGTCGAAGGCGAGGCTGGACTTGCCCGAACCCGAAAGCCCGGTGATGACGACAAGCTGATCGCGCGGGATATCCACGTCTACGGACTTCAGGTTGTGCTCGCGCGCGCCGCGCACCTCGATGAATTTCTGCTCAGCCATGCTGCCTCCGGACCTGCGAAGTTGATAGATAGTGTATCACTGCCGAGTCTCCAACCCGCTATCGGGAACGAACGCGGAACAGCGTACGCGGGAACCGGCGGGGCCGTCGGGCGTTCGATGCAAAAGGAGGGTGGGAACATGGATATTCGCACGAAACGCGCCTATGACGATCCGGCCAGGAACGACGGGTTCCGCGTGCTGGTGGACAAGATCTGGCCGCGCGGCGTCTCCAAGGAAGACGCGCGCCTTGACGACTGGCGCAAGGAGGTCGCTCCCAGCGACGATCTGCGCGAATGGTTCGATCACGACCCGGACAAGTGGCGGGAATTCCGCGGCAAATACTTTGACGAACTGGACAAATGCGGCGAGGCCGTGGATGACCTGCTGGAGCGGGTCCGCGACGGGCGCGTCACCCTAGTCTACGGCGCCAAGGACGAAGAGCACAACAACGCCGAGGCGCTGCGGGATTACCTGAAAAAGAAGGCGTGAGCCCCGCTCACTTGCGCGCCAGCGCCCAGGCGCAGATCGGAAAATCCGCGTCGTTTTCCAGATCATCCCTGCCCGCGCGGTATGGGGGCGGCCAGTCGCGCTCCAGGTTGCGCAGTGCGGCGGCGCGGTTGCCCCATTGCGCGGCGCGGATGTTGCGAGCCTCGAACCCGGCCTCGATCAGCAGGTTCTTCAGCCCCCGCGCGCTCCAGCGCGAACAGTCGATGGGCGAGGCGTGATAAGGCACGAAGAACGGAACGGCGACCCAGAAATATCCGCCCACGCGCAGCATCCGGAGCACGTTGCGCGTGGCGGCGTAGGGCCGGTCGAGATGCTCCCACACCTGGTTGGCCAGCACGATGTCGAACTTGCGCACCAGCCCTTCGGCATCCTCGAACGGGGCCGTGCAGATATCATGTTTCGGAAAGCGGAAGCGCTCGTAGGACTTGAACGGATAGCGCCGCCCGTGCTTGCCCGAGATCTCGGCCGCCTCCATCGACGGCAGGTCCAGCGCCTCGAGCCATTCCCGGGACGTGCGTTGCATGACGATCCGGTTGAGGCTGGGCATGATGTCGCGTCGTATCCCGTGCTGAAAAAATCTACCGGCGGCGAATGACCCCGGCGACAGATTGACAGGATGGCGCGGCATTGCAAGCGATCCGGGCCGGGCAGCCTGTCGTCCCGGGGGCCTTGCGGTCGCGCCCGGCTCAGAAATGCAGGTTCAGCCCGAACCGGTAGACCACGTTCCGCGAGCCGCCCGACGTCGCGACGCCGCCGACAGTCCGCTCGGATCTGGGCGCATCGACGTAGAACGCCTCGAACCGGCCGGTCACGTTGTTCCCGAGCCAGCGTTCCGCCCCCGCCCCGGCCATCAGGCCGGGTTCGAAATCCGTGCTCGACCCGGCGCCGGCGATGGCGGTCTTCCTCTCGGTCCAGGCGACGCCCAGGCTGCCGTAAACCAGCGTCCGGCCCATGACCTGCCCCGCGCGCATGCGGATCGACGCCATGCTGTCCTCGGTGAAATTGCCGCCGACCGAGCTCGCCCGCAACCTCATGCGGGAATAATCGGCCTCGGCCCCGTAAACCGTATTGCCGCTCTGCCAGTTATAGCCCAGCTGGACGCCGCCCAGCAGGCTCGCGTCGTTCCCCCGCGGCCCCGAAACGGCCGGCAGGCGGTTGGTGAAATCGGCGTAGGCCCCGCCAAGATGCACCCCGGCGTAAGCGCCGCTCCAGTCCTGCCCGGCGGTGGCGCCCGCGGTGGCGGCCATCACGCAGATGCATGCGCCCAGCCGCGCCATCTGTCTGCAAAGCGGCATATGTCCCCTGTCGTCAGGTCTTTCTTCAGGCCGAGCATACAGGGAACCGCGATTCGCGCAATCGCGCGCGCCGGCGGCTCAGATATGGATCACCCGCCCGTAAGCGTCGAGCACACTTTCATGCATCATCTCGCTCAAAGTCGGGTGCGGGAACACGGTGTCCATCAGCTCCTGCTCCGTGGTTTCGAGCTGGCGACCGACGATGTAGCCCTGGATCAGCTCCGTCACCTCGGCCCCGATCATGTGCGCGCCAAGCAGCTCGCCGGTCTTCGCGTCGAACACCGTCTTGACCATGCCCTCGGGTTCGCCAAGCGCGATCGCCTTGCCGTTGCCGATGAAGGGGAAGCGCCCGACGCGCACCTCGTGCCCGGCCTCCTTCGCCTTGGCCTCGGTCATCCCGACGCTGGCGATCTGCGGCTGGCAGTAGGTGCAGCCGGCGATGCTCGACGGCTTGACGGGGTGCGGCTTGCCGCCCGCGATCAGCTCCGCGACCATGACGCCCTCGTGGCTGGCCTTGTGAGCGAGCCAGGGCGCGCCGGCGACATCGCCGATGGCGTAGACGCCTTCGACCTTCGTGCGGCAGTATTCGTCCGTTACCACGTGGCTGCGGTCGACCTCGACCCCCAACTCCCCGAGGCCCAGGCCCTCGGTGTTGCCGACGATGCCGACGGCCGAGATCACCGTGTCGAACTCCTGTTTCGTGATATTCCCGCCCTGCTCGATATGGGCGGTCACGGTCCCCTTGCCGCGGTCGAGCTGCTTCACGCCCGCCTTCTCGAGTATGGTCATCCCCTGCTTGGCGAACGCCTTCTTGGCCATGCCGCTGATCTCGGCGTCCTCGACGGGCAGGATGCGGTCCATCACCTCGACAACGGTGGTTTCGGCGCCCAGCGTGTTGTAGAAGCTGGCGAATTCGATCCCGATCGCGCCAGAGCCGATGACCAGCAGCTTCGACGGCATCCGCGGCGGGACGAGCGCGTGCTTGTAGGTCCACACCAGTTCCCCGTCCGCTTCGAGACCGGGCAGTTCGCGCGCCCGCGCGCCGGTCGCGATCACGATGGCCTTCGCGCTCAGTTCCTGCGTCTCGCCATCCTCGGTTCGCACCGAAACCTTGCCGCGCGCGGGGATACTGGCCTCGCCCATGATGGCGGTCACCTTGTTCTTCTTCAGCAGGTGCCCCACCCCGCTGTTGAGCTGCTTGGCCACCGCGCGCGAGCGTTTGACGACCGCATCGAGATCATAACCCACGCCCTCGGCGCTGAGCCCGAATTCGCGCGCGCGATGCATGAGGTGGAACAGTTCGGAAGACCGCAGCATCGCCTTGGTGGGAATACAGCCCCAGTTGAGACAGATGCCGCCCATGTGCTCGCGCTCGACCACCGCCACGCTGAGGCCGAGCTGCGCGCCCCGTATCGCCGCCACGTAGCCGCCGGGCCCGGCGCCGATCACGATCATGTCAAAGCTCTTGGAGGCCATGCGCCACTCCTTTCAGGACTTTCGCCCGACGCTAAACCATCCCGAAAAGCCGCACAACGCCGTTGAGCGCGCGCGTCCCTCGGGAAGCCCCGGCGAAAGGCCCGCCCTGACGTCTTATCTGCCCGTTCTCGGAAACCGGCGCGGGGTCGCTGCCGTCGCAGGCGCGTTCAATGCGGGCGTCCGCATCATGGATCCGGCCTTACGCCATCTGCCGCTGGACCACCTCAGTCAGCTCGCTCAACGAGAAAGGCTTGGGCAGGAAGACCGAGTTCGGGATGCGCGCCTGGGCGTCGCCGAAATCCTCCTCGGCATAGCCCGATACGAAGACCACGCGCGCGCCCGGCCGCGCCTTCAGCGCCTCGCGCACCCAGCTCGGCCCGTCCATGCCCGGCATGATCACGTCCGTCACGAATACGTCGATATCGAGACTGTCATCCTCGAGCATCTCGAGCGCGCCTTCCGCGGAATCGGCTTCGAGCACCGTGAACCCCCGCATCTGGAGCGCGCGCGACGCGAAGGCGCGCACCGGGGCCTCGTCCTCGACCAGCAGGACCACGCCTTCGGCCGGCGCCTCGGCCGGGGCGATCCGGGGCGTGTCGGCGGCGGGCGCCTCGGGCGCGTCATGGGCGGGGAACAACAGGAAGAAACTGCTGCCGACGCCGCGCTCGCTGTCGACGAAGATGAAACCGCCGGTCTGCTTGACGATCCCGTAGGCGGTCGAGAGGCCGAGCCCGGTCCCCTCTCCGGTCCGCTTGGTGGTGAAGAACGGCTCGAACACCTTTGGCAGCTTGTCCGGCGCGATCCCCGCGCCCTCGTCGGTCACGGTCACCTTGACGTAGCGCCCGGGCGCGACCACGGCCCGGTTCCGGCGCAGCGGCTCCTCAAGCGTGACGTTCTCGGTCACGAGGTGGATTTCGCCCCCTTCCGGCATCGCGTCCCGCGCGTTCACCACGAGGTTCATCATCACCTGCTCGAGCTGCCGCTTGTCCGCCCGGATCGCCCAGAGCGTCGGATCGTGACTGAGCGACAGCACCACCTTTTCGCCGACCAGGCGGTTCAGCAGATGCGTGAGGTCGGACATGGCGTCGCGCAGGTCCATCATCTCGGGGCGCAAGGTCTGCTTGCGGGAATAGGCCAGAAGCTGGCTGACCAGCGACGCGGCGCGGTTGGCGTTCTGGCTTATCTGCACGAGATCGCCGTAATCCGCATCGCCCTGGTCGTGCCGCAGCAGCAACAGGTCGCAATGGCCCGAGATCGCGGTCAGCAGGTTGTTGAAATCATGCGCCACGCCCCCGGCGAGCTGGCCGATCGCCTGCATCTTCTGACTCTGGACGAATTGCGCCTCGAGCGACTTGAGCTCGGTGGCGTCGCTCAGCACCGCGATCAGGACCGTCCGCCCCTCCTCGGTGGCGCGGCTCAGCGTGACCTGCACGAAGGTTTCGCGATCGTCGCGCCGCACCCGCAGGAATTCGGAATGCATCGTGCCCCGCCCCAGCGCGGAATCCTCCAGCCAGTCGGGGATGGAGCGGCCCAGCCCCTCGAGCAGATCGGTGATCGAGCGCCCCGCGCAACCGCAGCAGCCCAGCAGCTCGCCGGCGTACCTGTTGCAGACCTGGATCGTCCCGGTGGTGTCGAGCTTGATCAGGGGAACCGGCAGGTCGTCGAAGAACGTCCAGCTGTCGGTGGGACGCCCGCCCGCCATGACGCCGGGCAACAGGAACACCTCGCGCCGGCCCGCCATGCCTTCGAGTTCGACCACGAGGCAGGGCTCGGAGCCGTCCTTCGTGCTGATCTCGTTGAGTTGCCCCGAGCGCAGCGGAAGGCTCGGGCAGATGCGGTCGAGCGTGCGCGCCCGCTCGCCCACGAGGGCGCGAGCCGCGCCGTTCATGAAGAGGATCGCGTTGTTGCGCCCGACCGTGATCAACGGAAGCGAGGCCGGATCGCTGCGCCGCGCGACACCGTCGCCGGATTTCTCCACGCGCCAGAGGTAACGCCCCGCGCCGGCGCGATGCACCCCGAGCCGGACATGTCCCGCCCCGGTCACCAGGTCTTCATGCGCGCTGCCCCGCGCGTCGGCCTGGGATTGCAGGCGAAAGATCACCGCGCCGGGATTGGCCAGGAAACTGTCGAGCACCCCGGTCAGCGTCCCGTTGGGGGGCGCGTCGCAGGTTCTGCGCGCGGCGCGGTTGATGCAAGCAATCCGCCCGTCCCGCCCGGTGATGATGCTGGGCACTACGTCATTCTCGATCAGCTCCGTCAGCGCGGCGCCGGAAAGCCGATCCTTCATGCGCCGGGCAAGGCCGAACGCGAACAGCCACAACGTCACGCCGCCGAGCAGGGCCGCGACCGCGACCGCGCCGAACCGCGCTGCGCCGCCGGGCAAAAGCAGCGCCGCCCCCGCGAAGCACAGCGCCGCGGCGAATATCATGCCGCCGCGCGGCCCGCCTCTCGCGGCGGTGCGCGCGATGGGGTCGAAGGAGGGGCTCATGGTGCTCACACGCGGGAATCCTGCTGAGTCGGCTCGTCGATCCCCAACAATTGGTCCCAAATGCTTAAAGCACGTTTAATGGCCGCAAACTTACAACGTCAGGGTTATCGGCGACCCTAGCAGTCACGCCTGAAGTGCGCCACATAGAATCCGTCCCCGGTGCGCGAGATCGGCCAGCGCCGCTCAAGAAGCGGCGACCATCCCTCGCCGTGATGCGCGAACCACGCAGCCTGCTCCTCGTTTTCGCTTTGCAGGACCGAACAGGTCGCATAGACCAGCCGCCCACCGGGCGCGACCAGGGCAGCGGCCTCGGTCAATATCTCCCTCTGGACATGAACTACGGCTTCCAGATCTTTGTTTTCGAGTAGCCATTTCCCATCCGGAGAACGTCTCCACGCGCCGCTTCCGGAACAGGGGACGTCGCAGAGGACAATGTCGAACGGTCCGGTTTCCGCCAGTCTCTCGGTCGCAAGCAGCGTGATCGGCGCATCCGCGCGCGCGGCCCTGACGGGCAGGTCGCGCATTCGGTCCGGGTTCGCGTCATGCGCGAAGACCTCGACATCCTCGCGCGCCGCCAATGCGAGCGCCTTGCCGCCGCCTCCGGCGCAGTAGTCGAGGATACGCTGCCCCGGCTCCAGCGGGATGGTTTCCATCGCCGCCTGGCTGGATGCATCCTGCAACTCCACGAGCCCGTTCAGATAGGACGAGGAAGATGCAATCCTTCGTTCATTATCCGTAACTTGCAGACCGAACCTCACGCCATCAAGCGGCACGGCTCTGACGCCATCGCGCGCCAGCATCTCCTGCGCGGCGCCGATATCGCCCTTGCGGCGGTTGACGCGCAAGGTGGCCGGGGCGCGGGCGCAAAGCAGTTGCGCCGCCTCTTCCGCGGCGTCTCCGAGCGAGGCGCGGAAAGCCCCGACGAGCCAATCGGGCAGGTTCAAGCGATCCCCGTCGACCCGCGGCGGCGCGCCCGCCTCCCGTTCATCGGCATCGAGCGGCGCCGGCGCGTAACCCTCACCCGTAAAGAGCGTCGCAGGATCGATCCCGCTGGCACGCAACGCGCCGATCATGCGCCCGCGCCCCGTCTCCGCGCCGCCGAGGCAGGCGTAGGAGCGCCAGCAACGCCGCGCCTGGAAGACATGATCGCGCACCGCAGCGCGATCCCGCGAGCCGGCATAGCGGGCGCCGCGCGCCCAGCCGGTCAGCGCCTTTTCGGTGGCCATCCCGCCGTCGATACGGTCGAGAATCTCGATTGCGGCCTGCACTTGGGCTGCGGGCGTCATGCTCGTCCTTCCGGTGATGGCGACAACGCGCCGTTCACGCCCTATTCGCCGATCCGCACGCGCGGCGCAAGCAAGCGCGGAGCATTCGCGATTCACGGTGGCCAAAGGCCCACGCGCGGCCTTGCCTCTTTGTCCGAGTTGGCGCAGGCTGACCTCGCGGAAGGGGCGTGATTGCGGCGCGAAACGGGGATGCGCCGATCACGGCCGCAATGATGTTCTACTCAATGAAAGGAATGGCTTCCATGCTGCACTTCAAGCGATCCGAGTTCGAGGACCGCATTACCGCCGCGCGCCGATTGATGCGCCGGGACGGGTTGGACGGGCTGCTGATCTTCGCGCAGGAAAGCCATTATTACCTGACCGGGTTCGACACCAAGGGGTTCGTGTTCTTCCAATGCGCGGTGCTGACCGCTGATGACGGTCCGATCACGCTGCTCACGCGCCGCCCCGACCTGGAACAGGCGCGGCGGACCTCGATCATCGAGGATATCCGCCTGTGGTACGACGCGCCCGGCGTTGACCCCACGAAGGAGTTGCAGGAGATCCTCGACGAGAAGGGCTTGAAAGGCGGCAGGATCGGGATCGAGCTGCGCAGCTTCGGGCTGACCGGCGACAATCACGAGCGGATCCGGCAGCGTTTCGACGGCTACGCAACACTCGTGGACGCCTCGCAACTCGTGCGCGAATTGCGACTGGTGAAATCCGAGGCCGAGATCGCCTATGTGCGCGAAGCCGCCGAACTCGCCGACCGTTCGCTCGAGGCGATGGTGAACGCCGCGGGGCCGGGCGTTTTCGAAGGCAAGATCGCCGCTGACGGGATCGCGGCGATCCTCGAAGGCGGCGGCGACATGCCGCCCTCGGGGCCGGTGCTGGGCTCGGGCGACCGCGCGCTGCTGGTGCGCAGCGCGACCGGCTACCGCCACCTCGACGACACCGACCAGTTGACCATCGAGCACGCCGGCAGCTATCGCCATTACTGCGCCTGCCTGATGCGCACGATCACCGTGGGCAAGGCGGGCGATCAGCATCAAAGCATGTTCGCGGCCACGCGCGACGCGATGGCGGCGATGACCGACGCGGCTCGGACAGGAAACACCATCGGGCAGATCGACGACGCCCACCGCGCGACGTTCGACGCCGCCGGGTTCGAGGAGGCGCGCATGTCGGCCTGCGGCTATTCGCTCGGGGCGAGCTATTCGCCCTCGTGGATGGATGTGCCGCCGATGATCCATTCAGGCAACGCAACGCGAATAGAGCCCGGCATGATCCTGTTCCTGCACGCAATTCTCATCGACGCGCCGCGCAACCTCGCGATGTCGGCGGGCTACACGATCCTCACCCGCGAGGAAGGGCAAGCGCCCGAGGTGCTGAGCCGCCTGCCGCTGGATGAACTGATCTCGCGCTGAGCCTCAGGCCTCCGCCGCGGGCCGGCTGAGGTAGTCGTAGGCCGAGAGCACATGCGTGCGCACCACGTGCAGGAATTCCTCGATGTCGACATGTTCGTCATGCGACCCCATGCCGTGCGGGAACGGTCCGTAGACATAGGCCGGCACGCCCGCGTGCCGCCAGAGCCGCGCGTCGGTGCCGCCGAGGCTGACGATGGGCGTCGGGCGCGGGCGTCCGAACGCCTCCACGTTGGCCTGGATGATGCCGACCATCTCGTGATGCGGGTCGCACCATGACGGCAGGGCGCCGCCGATCACCTCCCACTCGACCCCCGGGTGACGGGCGGCGATTTCCTCGACCTTGGACAGCAACTCTTCGCGCTCCATGCCCACCGGGAGGCGCAGATCGGCGCGGAAGCGGCATTCGGAGGGAACCATGTTCACCTTCTCGCCGCCCTCGATCGTCCCAATGTTGAGCGTGACGCGCGACACGAGGTCGCCGGCCCCCTCGCCCATCATCCTGTCCATGGCGCCGCGGCCGGCGTCGATGGCGCTGGCCACGTTATGCGGCGGCGCGCCTTCCAGTTCGGTCAACTCCTCGAGGTCGCGCGCCACGGTCATCGCGATCTTGGTCGCGCTCTCGCTGATATGGACGTAGGCCCCGTGCGCGCCCGGCGTGCGGGCCGTGAACTCGATCCAGAGCGGGCCGCGTTCGCCGAAACGCACCGATTCCGGCCCGCCCGGCTCGCCGTTCAGCAGGCAGTCGCCATGCACCTCGGGATGGTGCTCCATCAGGTAGCGCGCGCCCCAGGGGCCGAAGGTTTCCTCGTCCGACACACAGGTCAGCGTCAGCCGCCCGTGCAGGCGCTCGCGCAGGCGGTGCAGCAGCGCGTAGGTCACGATGGAGGCGGTCGTGCCCGGCTTCATGTCGCAGGCGCCGCGCCCGTAGATCTTGCCGTCCTTCTCCTCCCCGCCCCAGGGATCGGTGGTCCAGCCGTGATGATCCTCGGGCACCGGAAAGACGTCGATATGGCCGTTCAGGACAAGGTGCCGCCCGTCCTTGCCGCCGTCGAACGCCGCGACGATGTTGGGCATCTCGGGATGCGGGTCGATGATGCGATAGTCCAGCCCCGCCCCATCAAGATAGTCGCGCACCACCTGCGCCGCCGCCAGCGTGTCGCCCGGCGGGTTGGGCGAGCGCGCGCGCAGGAAACGCTTGAGGAAATCGATTATCGCGTCGCGCTCATCGTCGAGCCAGCCGAGGATCTCGGCGCGGTTGGGGTCTTCGCTCATGTCAGTCTCCGGTCAATCTGGTCGCGCAGGCGATACCATTGCAAAATCAGCGGGAGGAACCACGGGTTGCCGCCATAGCCCGTCATGCAGGGAAATTTCAGCCCGGCGAACGCGCTTTCGGAATTGCCGCGCAGCATCGCGCGGGCGGCCTGCGTGCCCATCCATGTCTGCATCGCCACCCCGCTGCCCTGGCAGCCAAGCGCGTAATGCACGCCCTCGTGTTCGCCGAAATGCGGGATGAAATCGAAGGTGAAGGCGACGTTGCCGTTCCAGCTATGGGTGATGCGGGTGTCGCGCAGTTGCGGCCAGACGGTCGTCATCAGCCGGTGCAGGCGGCGCGCGCTGGTCCGCGCATCCATCGCCGCCGTGCCCACGCGCCCGCCCCAGAGCACCCGCTTGTGATCCGGCGACAGGCGGAAATAGCTGAGCACACGGCGCGAATCCGCAAGGCCCCGCGCGTTCGGGACCAACTCCTTCGCCAGCCCCTCGGGCAGTTCCTCGGTCGCGATGAGAAAGCTCGCGACGGGGACGAGCCGGCGGCGGAACCACGGCGTTTCGCGCCCCGTATAGCCGTTGGTGCCCAGCATCACCCGCTCGGCCCGGATCGCGCCGCGGTCGGTCTCGACCCGCCAGCCCTGCCCGTCGCGCTGCATCCCGGTCATGTGCGTCTGCCCGAGCAACTGCGCGCCGGCCTTCTGCGCCGCGCGGGCGAGCCCGGCGACATACTTGCCCGGATGAATGGTGGCCGAGCCCTCGGCCACCTGCCCGCCATGATAGAAATCGCTGCCGATCTCCTCGCGCTGGCGCTCGGGCGGGACCATGTGGACCGGCTCTCCGGTCAGTCTTGCCGTCTGTTCCGCGCTGCGCGCCATTGCGTCGTAATGCCGGCGCGACCAGGCGCAGGAGAACCGCCCGACACGCACGAAATCGCAGTCGATCCCCTCGCGCGCGATCAGATCGTCGATATATTGCAGCGTGCCCGCCGCTTCCTGCTGAAGGCGCAGCGCGCGTTCCTCGCCGACCTCGGCGACCAGCGTCGCCTCGGCGTGGCGCAGCGCGCCGGACACCAGCCCGCCATTGCGCGAGCTGGCCCCCTGCCCGATCCGCTTGGTGTCGAGCACCGCACAGGACACCCCGCCGCGCGCCAGTTCCAGCGCGCAGTTGAGGCCGGTATAGCCGCCGCCGATGATGCAGACATCGACCTTGGCCGGCAACTCATCCGGCGCGCCGATGCCGGGGCGCGCGGCGTCCCACCAGTAGGGCTGCGTCTTGAAATCGGGGGTAAAGAGGCGGTCGTCCGACATGTCACGTCCCTACTTGCGGGATTGAAGGATTTGCGAAAGCGTCAGCATGAGAACCGAGAACGCGATCAGCAGCGTCGAAATGGCGGCGATGGTCGGGTCGATTTCGTCGCGCAGCGCAAGGAACATGCGCCGCGTCAGCGTCGCCTTGTCCCCGCCCGCGATCAGGAGCGCGATCACCACCTCGTCAAGCGAGATGATGAAGGCGAGCAGCGCCCCCGACATCACCGAGTTGCGGATCTGCGGCAGCGTCACCGTCAGAAACGCCCAGGGACGCGACGCGCCCATGGAGCGGGCGACCATTTCCTGGTTGATGTCGAAATTCTGCATCCCCGCCGTCACCGTGATCATCACCAGCGGAATGGCGAGGATCGTATGCGCCAGCATCAGCCCCCCGATGGTGGAGTTGAGCCCGACCGGCGCGAAGGTGAGAAAGATCCCCACCGCCAGCAGGATCACCGGGATGATCATCGGCAGTGTCAGCAGCACCGTCATGTAACGGCTCGACCGCGCACGCGTGGCGTGCAGCCCGTAGGCCGCCAGCGTCCCCGTCGCCGTGGCGAGCAGCATCGTCAGGAACGCGACCTGGAAGGACACTGCCGTCGCCTGAAGCCATTCGGGAGAGTTAAAATAGGCGCGATACCAGCGCAGCGACCAGGACTCGGGCGGAAAGTCGAGATAGCGCGAGTCCGAGAAGCTCATCGGGATGACCAGCAGGGTCGGCACGATCAGGAAAAAGATCACGAGCCCGCACAGGACATAGAGCCAAAGCCGCTGGAGATGGGTGACCTGCGTGTCGGTGGCGGGACGATTCAGCATGTCACTTGCCCTCCGTCGCGCCAATGGCGCCGGTCAGACGGGCAAAGGCCCAAAGGATCCCCAGCGTCATCACCAGCAGCACCACGCCCAGGGCGCTCGCCGCGCCCCAATCGGCATAGACCGCCATCGAGCGTTCGATCTGCATCGCCCACATCATCACGCGCCCGCCGCCCAGCAACGCCGGCGTCACGTAGAACCCGAGCGAGAGCACGAAGACCAGGATCACCCCCGCGCCCAGCCCCGAAAGCGTGAGCGGCACGTAGATCTGCCAGAACGCCCGCACGGGCGACGCGCCAAGGTTCGAGGCCGCCTTCATCAGGTCGTAATCGACCGTCTTCATGCTGGCGTAGAGCGGCAGGACGAAGAAGGGCAGCATGATATGCACCATGCCAATGGTGGTGCCGGTGAAATTGTGGACGAGCTTGAGCGGCGTATCTATCAGCCCCCATTCCATCAGCCAGTTGTTGATCAGCCCGCGCCGTTGCAGCAGCACCAGCCAGGCGTAGGTGCGCACCAATAGCGAGGTCCAGAACGGAAACAGCACGCAAAGAAGCACGAGGCTCGCCATGCGCGGCTTGAGTTGCGAAGCGAGATAGGCAAGCGGGTAGCCCAGCAGGATGCAAAGCCCGGTGACGAGGAAGGCGAGCTCGAACGTGGTGATGAGCGTCTTCTTGTAGGACGGGTGCAAGAGCCGCGTGTAGTTCTCGGCGGTGAACCCGTCCGCGCCGTAGATCGACATCCAGAACAGCCAGCCCATCGGGAGCAGCACAAGGCTGCCCACGAGGATGAAGGCCGGCAGCGACAGCGCCATGAGGTTGCGCTGCTCGGCGCGCGCCTGTCGGTCCAGCGCGCGTTCGTTCATCGGCGCGTCCGGCTGGTGGTCGGCGGCGGTCATGTCCGGCCGTCCCCCGGCAGGATCACCGTGTCCTGCACCAACCATGACAGGCGCACCTCGCTGCCCGGTTCGGGCAGGGAGCGGTCGCTGCGGTGCTGGCTGCGCACAGCGATCTCGTGATCGCCGTGAATGGTGATGTAACTCACGATGCTGTCGCCCTGGAACACGCTCTGGCGCAGCGTGCCGGTCATCTGGTTCTCGTCCGCCTCGGGCGCGCCCTCGTCGATATGCAGCATCTCGGGGCGCAGGATCAGCGTCTGTCGGGCGGCGTTCGACCCAAGCGGCGAATCGGTTCGCACCGGCTGGCCAAAGAGGCTCGCCTTGCCGTCCGCAACCTCGACCGGCAGGCGGTAGGTTTCGCCGATGAAGCTGGCGACAAAGAAGGTTTCCGGACGCTCGTAGAGCTTGCGCGGCGGGTCGACCTGCTGGATCCGGCCCTCGTTGATGACGGCGATCCGGTCGGACATGGTCAGCGCCTCGCGCTGGTCGTGGGTGACATAGACCGTGGTGATGCCCAGCCGGTCATGCAGCGCGCGCACCTCGAACTGCATCTGTTCGCGCAGGTTCTTGTCGAGCGCCGAAAGCGGTTCGTCCATCAGCAGGATGCGCGGCTCGAAGATCACCGCGCGCGCCAGCGCCACGCGCTGCCGCTGCCCGCCCGAGAGCGCCTCGATCCCCCGGTCCCCGAGCCCGCCCAGTTGCACGAGGTCGAGCGCGCGCTCGACCCGCTCGCGGATCTCGGCCTTGCCGACGCGGCGCAGCTTCAGCGGATAGGCCAGGTTGTCGGCCACCGTCATGTGCGGGAACAGCGCGTAATTCTGGAACACCATGCCGATGTCGCGCTTGTGCGGCGGCAGGAGCAGGATTTCCCGCTCGCCGAATTTCACCGATCCGTTGTCGGGCCGCACGAAGCCGGCGAGCACCATCAGCAGCGTCGTCTTGCCCGATCCCGAAGGCCCTAGCAGCGTCATGAACTCGCCGTTGCGGATGTCGATGCTCACATCGTTCAGCGCGTGGAACGCGCCGTAAGTCTTGGTCAGCGACCTGACGCTGATCGGCAGCGCGTGGTCGCGGCCCTGCGGGCCCGCCTCGTCCGGCCCGGCGTTCGCCGGGCCGGTGGTCTTGGTCACGTCATTCATCAATGCTCATTCCTGGATGAAGAAATCGAATTCCTGCGTCAGCCGGTCGAGGTTCTCAACCCAGTACGCCTCGTTCAGGTAGAACCCCTTGGCGACGTTGTCCGGGTGGCTGGGCAGGCCCTTGGCCACGTCCTCGGGAATGACGCCGGTGTCGAACGCGTCCGCGTTGGCCGGGCCGTAATTGATGAAGAGCGCGATGCGCGCCTGCACCTCGGGGCGGCTCATCACCTCGATCGCCTTCATCGCCAGGTCCTTGTTCTTGGCGCCCTTCGGGATGATCCAGCAATCGGCCAGCACGATCTGTTCGTTGAAGGTGATGCTGATCGGCGCGCCTTCCTCGGTCAGCGCCTGCGCCCGCCCGTTCCAGAGCCCGGCCATGTCGACCTCGCCATCCTGGAGCACCTGCGCGGATTGCGCGCCCGAGCTCCACCAGACGGCGACATCGTCCCTGATCTCGCGCAGCTTGTTGAAGGCGCGCTCGGTGTCGATCGGGTAGAGCTCGTCCATCGGCACGCCATCGGCGAGTAGCGCCACCTCCATGTTGTACATCGGGCTCTTGCGCAGGCTGCGGGGGCCCGGGAATTTCTCGGTGTCCCAGAAATCCACCCAGTTCTCGGGCTTCTCGTCGGGAAAGACCTCGTCATTGCGGGCGATCACGTGGCCATAGACGAGGTTCGAGATCCAGCCCTCGCCCTTGAACTCGTCGGGGATGCCGGGGATCGACAGGATCGATTCGTCGAGCGGCTCCACGTTGCCCTCGCTGTCGAGCAGCGCGCAGCCGGCGTTGCCCTGCTGGGTAAGATCCCAGGTCGGCGCGCCCGAGGCGACCTGCACGCGCACGTCCGCCACCCCCGAGGTGGTGTCCTCGTTCACGGTGATGCCGAGCTCTTCCTCGACCACGTCGAACCAGGCCTTGCGCTGCGCCTCCTGGTAGGCGCCGCCCCAGGACGCGATGGTGATCGAATCCTGCGCCCATGCAGCGCCAGTCCCCGTCCCCATCGCGGCGGCCAGCGCCGTGGCGGTCAGCAGTGTCTTGCGGATACTCATGTTTTCTTCTCCCTGTTGGTTGGTCACGAGTCGATCTCTGGTTGTCCTTACCCTACGTAATGCTGTCGCGAATCAAAGGTGATGTCGAGCAGTGAATGCCCCCTCCGTTCATCTGAACCTTGTCATAAGGCACGCTCACGATCTCCACGCCCTCGCGTTCGAGCGCGGCGCGCGTCTCGTCCGAGAGCCCCTCGGGCATCAGCACCCGGCGCGGTCGCACGGCGAGGCCGTTCACGATCCAGCGGTTGTCGGCGGCGTTCATCTCGATCGTGCGAATCCCCAGTTCCGTCAGCTTTTCGAGAAAGGTGAACGGCAGGCCCTGCGCCCAGACCAGCGCGAGGTCGGGCGCGATCATCAGGAAATGCCCGTCGATGTGGATGTCGTAGCCGCGCAGGTCCACGACCAGCAGTTCGGCCCCGACATGCGCCAGCACCTCGCGGATTTGCGCGATGCCCTCGTCGTTCTGCCGGATGCCGCGACCGATCACGGCGGTTTGCGGGTTGAGCCATGCGAAACTGCCGCCCTCGGCCATCGCGCGGCCATGTAGCGTGCGCAGGATCGGCATCCCCGCTTTGGCGAGCGCGCGGGTGACCGGCAGCTCCTCGCCGTGGCGCATGCGCGGCGCAAGCCGGGTGACAATGGCGCCGCCCCTGACTGCGATGCAGGAATCACGGGTATAGACCGACTTGAACCGCCCGTCCGACACGCCCTCGAGATAGATCACCTCGACCCCTTCGGCGCGTAGCGCGTCGGCCAGCCCGTCATGCTGGGCCTGCAACTCCGCGAGGTCGGGAATTTCGCGGCTCTGCCAGTACCAGCCCGCCTCCACGTCGCCATAGCCGCCGGTTTCGGGAATGCTCTTGGCGCGGTCGATGGCCTTGAATTCGTCGCCGGGGCGATGCATCAGGACGGCGCGGATCTGGCCCACGTCATTGTCGCAGCCCCAGTTGCGGCCCCAGAGCCGACCAAGGCGGTCGGGGTCGTCGAAGGCCGGATCGGGTTCGGACCCGAACAGCTTGATCGTGGCGTTATAGACGCCGGTATCCTTCTGCGAGACCGTTTCCGTCGCTGGCATGACCATCCCCCTTGCGCCGTCTGGAATTCACGCTAGGCTGTGAATAAAAATATGACAACACCACAAATAATCCGCAAAAATGGAAAAATTCTCACATCTCGACATCGTGGCTGACCATGCGTGATCTGCCCCCCTTCAGCGCGCTGCGCGCCTTCGAGGCCGCCGGGCGCAGACGCAACATCAGCGAGGCGGCGCGGGAACTCTACGTCACCCATGGCGCGATCAGCAAACAGGTAAAGGCGCTCGAGGAAAGCCTCGGCGTGCCGCTCACGCGGCGCGCGGGGCGCGGGATAGAACTGACCGCCAAGGGCCGCCAGCTCATCCCGCATCTCACCCGCGTGCTGGACGATCTCGACGGCGCGCTGCGCGCGATCACCAGCGAGAGGTTCGAGGGCGAGCTCATCGTCTCCTGCATGCCCGGCCTCGCCGCGACCTGGCTCATCCCCAAGCTGCCGCTCTTCTTCGAGAGCTTCCCCGACATTTCGGTCACGCTCCTGTCGGCGAGCAATGAGCAGCGCAGCGCGGCCGACCTCGAGATCCTCTATGGCCGCCCCGAATGGCCCGACCGCAACATCCGCCTGCTCAAGACGCTCGACGTGTTCCCGGTGTGCAGCCCGCGCATCATGAACGGGCCGGAACCGATCCGGAAGATCGACGATCTCTACAAGCACGTTCTCATCGACGAACCCGGCGGCGCGCATTGGCGCGAATTCCTGGTGGCGCAGGGCCGGGATCCGTCGCTGGTGCGCAAGAGGCTGCGCTTCGAGGCGTTCAACCAGGGCATCCTCGCCGCGCGCGACGGGCTGGGCGTGGCGATCGGCGACGGGCTGACCATGGCGAGCGACCTCGCCACCGGGCGGCTGGTGCGCCCCCTGCCCGCGATGGTCAGCCGTCGGAGCCTCGCTTATTATCTCGTCACCGTCACCGACCAGCCCGTCACCGGGCCGATGGCCGCCTTCACCGACTGGCTCACCTCCGAGATCCAGCGCACCGCCATCGACTGACCGCGAAGGACTCCCGCCCGATGGACAGCCTCCCCGTGACCCGCATCGTCATCGACGGCCGCATCGCCACCATGCGCGCCGAGGGCGAGTTCGCGCAGGCGATGGCGATCGCGGACGGGCGCATCCTCGCCATGGGCGCCACCGCCGAGATCCGCGCGCTCGCCCCCGATGCCGAGGTGACGGACGCGCGCGGCCGCCTCGTGCTGCCCGGTTTCATCGACAGCCATTGCCACCCGGACCGCTACGGCGCGCAGCTTGGCCGCTGGACGGACCTTGCGGACGGCCCAGACAGCATCGACGCGCTGCTCGCCCTCGTGCGCGCCCGCACCAAAGACACGCCGCGCGACCAGTGGTTCGTCGGCTTCGGCTACGACGACCACCGCACCGGCGGCTACCCGACGCGCGCGGAGCTGGACGCGGCGGCGGGCGGGCGGCCCGCCTTCCTGAACCGGCGGGACTCGCATCTCGGCTTCGCCAACAGCGCGGCCCTTGCCGCCGTGGGATTCGGCGCCGACACGCCCGACCCCGCCTTCGGGCGCATCGACCGCGACCCCGACACCGGCGCGCCGACGGGGCTCTTGCGCGAAACGGCGGCGCATGCGGTGGTCGATCACTGCCAGGCCGGGTTCACCACCGCCGATTACGCCGCCGGGCTACAGCGGGTGTTCACGGATTTCGCGAGCTACGGGATCACCTCGGTGCATAACAGCCTGTGCTCCACACGCGGTATCGAGGCCTACCAGCAGATGCGCGCGGCGGGCGATCTGCACATGCGCGTCGGCCTTCTGGCCAGCGGACGCGAGGACGACCTCATCGACGCGATCATCCGCGCCGGCTGGCGTTCGGGGATGGGCGACGAATGGCTGCGCCTCACCGGGGTCGAGTGGTGCCCCGACTGTTCGACCAGCGGGCGCACGGCGGCCTATTACGACCCTTATGTCGGCGAACGGATCGTCGGGGAACCTGACGACAACCGCGGCATGCTGCTCTACGAGGCCGAGGATTTCAACCAGCGCGTCCTGCGCGCCCACAAGGCGGGGCTGATGGTGGGCTGCGACGGCGTCGGCGACCGGGGCATCGACTTTGTCCTTGACGCCTACGAGAACGCGCTCGCGCATCACCCCGTCGACGATCACCGCCTGCGGGTTGAGCATTGCTGCAACGTCACGCCAGCGATCCTGAAGCGGCTGCGCGACATGAATGTGATCTGCTCATCCGCGACCGGATTCGCCTATGACCTCGGCGACGCCTATATCCGCAACCGCGGCGCGGAGGCGATGCGCCACATGTGGCCCCACCGCTCGATGATCGACGCCGGGATCGTCGCGCCCGGCCACTCCGACAGCCCGGTCTGCCACCCCAACCCGATGCGCGCCATCCACGCGATGGTGAACCGCCGCAGCGCCCGCGGCGCCGATCTCTGCCAGGCCGAGGCGGTGAGCGTCTTCGAGGCGCTCGAGGCTTATACGAGGCTCGGCGCCTACGCGGGGCGCGAGGAACGCATCAAGGGTATGCTCATTCCCGGGATGCTCGCGGATTTCACCATCATGGAAGACGACCTCTTCACCATCCCGCCCGAACGCATTGCCGACGCGCGCGTGGCGGAAACCTACCTCGGCGGCCGGCCGGTCTTTGCCCGCGCCTGACGCCCCCATCCCGAAACCAAAGGAGACATCGACATGAAACAGGCCACAGCCAAGCTCGAACTCGAGAACGAGTCCGCCATCGTCACCCGCTGGACGTTCGAACCCGGCACGGCGACCGGCTGGCACACCCATGCGCATGACTACGTGGTGATCCCGACCATCTCGGGCACGCTCACCATCATCCAGCCCGACGGATCCGAGGTCGAAACCCCGATCACCGCCGGCGCGCCCTATGCCCGCATGACCGGCGTGGAGCACGACGTGCAGAACCGCACCGACGCGGTGGTCGAGTTCCTCGAGGTCGAGATCAAGAAGCCGGGCTGAACCGCCTACCCGATCCGGTAGTTCGGCGATTCCCGCGTGATCTGGACATCATGCACATGGCTCTCCGAGAGGCCCGCATTGGTGATCCGCACGAATTCGCAACCCCCGCGCATGGCGTCGATCGTGGCGCAGCCGGTATAGCCCATCGCGGCGCGCAGGCCCCCGACAAGCTGATGAATGACGTTGTTCGCGCTGCCCTTGTAGGGCACGCGCCCCTCGATCCCCTCGGGGACGAGCTTGTCGCTCGCCGCGTCCTTCTGGAAGTAACGGTCCGCGCTGCCGCGCGCCATCGCGCCCAAAGAGCCCATCCCGCGATAGGACTTGTAGGACCGCCCCTGATACAGGATCACCTCGCCCGGGCTTTCATCCGTGCCCGCAATCATCGAGCCCACCATCGCGCAGGACGCGCCCGCCGCGATCGCCTTGGCGAAATCGCCCGAGAACTTGATGCCGCCGTCGGCGATCACCGGCACGTCGCCCGCGGCCTTCACGCCGTCCATGATCGCGGTCAGTTGCGGCACGCCGACGCCCGCCACCATGCGCGTGGTGCAGATGCTGCCCGGCCCGATCCCGATCTTGACCGCGTCCGCCCCCGCGCCGATCAGCGCGCGCACGCCTTCGGCGGTGGCGACGTTGCCGGCGACGACCTGCACCTCGTTGCTGAGCTTCTTGGCCCGCTCGACCGCCACGGCGACCCCTTCGGAATGGCCATGCGCCGTGTCGATCACGATCATGTCCGCCCCCGCATCGACAAGCGCCTGACTGCGCTCGTACCCGGCATCGCCCACGGTCGACGCGGCGGCGACCCGCAGCCGGCCCAGGCTGTCCTTGCAAGCGTCGGGGTTCAGCACCGCCTGCTCGGTGTCCTTGAGGGTCAGCAGCCCCGTCAGGCGCCCTTCGCCGTCGGTCACGAGCAGCTTCTCGATCCGCCGCGCCTTCATCAGCGATTTCGCCTCTTCGAGCTCGGCGGGCTCCTGCAGGATGGCGAGGTCGTCCGACGTCATCATCACCCGCACCGGCGTCTCGGGCGAGGTGGCGAAACGCATGTCGCGGTTGGTCACGATCCCCACGACGCGGCCCGTGTCGTCCACCACCGGAAAGCCGGTGACGCGGTAACGCTCCTGCAAGGCCTGCGCGTCGGCCAGCGTCTGCTCGGGGCTGAGCGTCACGGGATTGTAGACGATGCCGCTCACGAAGCGCTTGACGCGGCTCACCTCGTCGGCCTGCGCCTCTAAGTCGAGGTTGCGATGGATCACCCCCATGCCCCCCGCCTGAGCGAGGCAGATCGCCATGCGCGACTCGGTCACCGTGTCCATCGCGGAACTGAGCAGCGGGATATTGAGCGCGATGGACTTCGTCACGCGCGTGCGGGTGTCCGCCGTGTTGGGCAGGACATTGGACGCCGCCGGAACCAGCAGAACATCGTCAAAGGTGAGCGCCTCGCGAATCTCCATCACATCTCTCCATGCGGGTGGTCGTTTGGCGCTTCCCTATTGCACGGCTGGGCGACCGGCGAAAGGGCGATTCGCCCCGCGCCCCCGCCGCCCGCTCTTTCAATGTCGCACAACGCTTCCGCCAAAGGCCGCGCCTCGAGGACGCGCGTTCCCGCAGGGATCGCGACGGATCGAGAGGCGCGCATGACGCCCGCACGCAGGATTGTGCCGGTTGCAGGCTTCCACCCCCCGGGTGGCCGCTCTATGGTCCGGGGAAATGCGGCACTCACAGATTGGACAGGTCATGAGTAGCGATCCCCTCATCATCTTCACCCCCTCGGGCAAGCGCGGCCGCTTTCCCGCCGGCACGCCGGTGCTGACCGCCGCGCGCCAGCTTGGCGTCGATCTCGATTCGGTCTGCGGCGGGCGCGGCATCTGCTCCAAGTGCCAGATCACGCCGGGCTACGGCGAATTCTCCAAGCACGGCGTCACCGTGCATGACGATGCGCTGTCCGAATGGAACGCGGTCGAGCAACGCTACGACGACAAGCGCGGGCTGAAGCCGGGCCGCCGCCTGGGATGCCAGGCCACGATCCAGCGCGACGTGGTGATCGACGTCCCCGCCGAAAGCCAGGTCCACAAGCAGGTGGTGCGCAAACGCGTCGAGGCGCGCGACATCCTCGTGAACCCGACGATCCGCCTCTATTACGTCGAGGTCGAGGAACCGGACATGCACGAACCCTCGGGCGATCTCGAACGGCTCTGCGCCGCGCTGCACGAGCAATGGGAGGTCGAGAACGCGCAGGCCGACCTGCACCTGCTGCAGACCATGCAGCCGATCCTGCGCAAGGGCGACTGGAAGGTGACCTGCGCCGTCGATCACGGCCGGGACGGCGACGCGCCGCGCATCATGCACCTCTGGCCCGGCCTCTACGAGGACACGATCTACGGGCTGGCGATCGACCTCGGCTCCACCACCATCGCGGCGCATCTGTGCGACATGCGCAGCGGCGAGGTGATCGCCTCCTCCGGCGTCATGAACCCGCAGATCCGCTTTGGCGAGGACCTGATGAGCCGGGTCAGCTACTCGATGATGAACAAGGGCGGCTCGGACGAGATGACGGCCGCGGTGCGCGAAGGCATGAACACGCTTTTCGACGTCGTCGCCGCCGAGGCCGGCATCGACAAGGGGCTGATCATGGACGCGGTCTTTGTCTGCAACCCGGTGATGCACCACCTCTTCCTCGGGGTCGACCCGTTCGAACTCGGCCAGGCGCCCTTCGCGCTCGCCGCGTCGCGGGCGCTGCATCTGCGCGCGCGCGAACTCGACCTCAAACTGCACCCGTCCGCGCGGGTCTACCTGCTGCCCTGCATCGCCGGGCACGTGGGCGCCGACGCCGCCGCCGTCGCGCTGTCCGAAGCGCCGGACAAATCCGAAGATCTCGTGCTGGTGGTCGATGTCGGCACCAACGCCGAGATCATGCTCGGCAACAAGGAGCGCGTGCTCGCCTGTTCCTCGCCCACCGGCCCCGCCTTCGAGGGCGCGCAGATCAGCGCCGGGCAGCGCGCCGCCCCCGGCGCGATCGAGCGGGTCGAGATCGACCCGGTGACCAAGGAACCGCGCTTTCGCGTGATCGGCTCGGATCTGTGGTCGGACGACCCGGGCTTCGCCGAGGCGACCGCCGCGACCGGCATCACCGGCATCTGCGGGTCCGGCATCATCGAGGCGATCGCCGAGATGCGCCTTGCCGGGGTGCTCGACGCCTCGGGGCTGATCGGCTCGGCCGAACAGACCGGCACGGATCGCTGCATCCTCGACGGGCGCACCAATTCCTACCTGCTATACGACGCCAGCGCGAAGGGCGGGCCGCGCATCACCGTGACGAACCCCGACATCCGCGCCATCCAGATGGCCAAGGCCGCGCTCTATTCCGGCGCGCGGCTCCTGATGGACAAGTTCGGCGTCGACAAGGTGGACCGCGTCGTGCTCGCCGGGGCCTTCGGGGCGCATATCAGCCCGAAACACGCGATGGTGCTTGGCATGATTCCGGACGCGCCGCTGGAAAAGGTCACCTCGGCGGGCAACGCGGCGGGCACCGGCGCGCGCATCGCGCTCCTGAACCGCGAGGCGCGCGGCGAGATCGAGGCGACCGTGCACCGCATCCACAAGGTCGAAACCGCGGTCGAGCCACGCTTCCAGGAGCATTTCGTCAACGCCTCGGCGATTCCCAACGCGGTCGAACCCTTCCCGATCCTGAACACGGTGGTCGACCTGCCGCAGGTGTCGTTCAACACCGGCGGCGGCGACGAGGCCAGCGGCGGGGGACGGCGGCGCAGACGGCGCGGCTGAGACGCGCGAGCGGGCCATTTTCGCCACGCTTGAGCTTAACTTCGCCGGCACAGGTCCGGCGGGCCTTCGGCCCGCTTGAACCGTCTTCGGAAGCGGCCTATGTGCGGCTTGAGCGCAGGGCAGGACCCCGCGCGCCACGACCAGGAGCAGCACATGCGCGCCGCCCTTTCTTGTGAGCTCGGAAGAGCCCCCACCCTGATCCACCAGCCCGATCCCGCGCGGCGCAAGGCGGCGCCGACGCGGGCCTGACAGTGACAACTATGTCACAAGGTTAACACGACCTTAATTTCGCCACATTCTCACCGCATCCCCGCCCCGTTCCACCGACAGGCTGAAGCGATCATCGCGGCGCCTGCTGGCGCGGACCGGCTGGCATCCTTCCTCCCGAGGAGATCAGAAGATGACGACCAAGCCCCAGAAACCGCAGAAGCCGGCCTCGGACAAGCCGGACCCGAAACCGCAGATCATCCTGCGCCGGGTCTTCAGCGATTTCGCAAGCATCTGACGCGCCACACGAAAAAGGCAGCCCCGGGGCTGCCTTTGATCTTTCGGGCGGCGCGCACGCGCCTGCGCGGCGTCAGCCGACCAGTTCAAGCCCCGAGAAGAAGAACGCGATCTCCTCCTTCGCGGTTTCCGGCGCGTCCGAGCCGTGAACCGAGTTCTCGCCGACGCTTTCGGCGAACTCCGCGCGGATCGTGCCGGGGGCCGCGTCCGCCGGGTTGGTCGCGCCCATCACTTCGCGGTTCTTCGCGATCGCGCCCTCGCCTTCCAGCACCTGCACGACGACCGGGGCGGAGGCCATGAATTCGCACAACTCGCCGTAGAACGGGCGCTCGGCGTGCACCTCGTAGAACTTGCCGGCCTGCGCCGGGGTCAGCTGGATGCGCTTCTGCGCGATGATGCGCAGGCCCGCATCCTCGAACTTGGCGTTGATCTTGCCGGTCAGGTTGCGGTTGGTGGCGTCGGGTTTGATGATGCTCAGGGTGCGTTCGGTCGCCATGTCGGGCCTCTTTTCATGGATGGGGCGGACCGGAGCGCGGTCCCGCCGGGATAGGATCGCGGCCCCGATAGCACGCAGATGCGCCCGTGAAAAGCATGGATTGACGCGGCATGGCGGTTGCGGCACTTGGGGCCAATGCTGCGCATTTCGGACATATCTCATTCGGTCGCCGGCCGCCCGCTGTTCGAGAACGCCTCGGCCATGATCCCCGATGGGCACAAGGTCGGCATCGTCGGGCGCAACGGCGTCGGCAAGACGACGCTCTTTCGCCTGATACGGGGGGAACTCGCGCTCGAGGGGGGCGAGATCACCCTGCCCGCCCGCGCCCGCATCGGTGGCGTCGCGCAGGAGGCGCCGGGCAACGAGGTTTCGCTGATCGACACGGTGCTCGCCGCCGATACCGAACGCGCAGCGCTGCTGGCCGAGACCGACACGGCAACCGACCCCTCCCGCATCGCCGAGATCCAGACCCGGCTGAGCGATATCGACGCCTGGGGCGCGCCGGCGCGCGCCGCCTCGATCCTCAAGGGGCTGGGATTTTCGGACGCCGAGCAGCGTCAGCCCTGCTCGGCCTTTTCGGGCGGCTGGCGGATGCGCGTGGCGCTCGCCGCCGTGCTCTTCGCGCAGCCCGACCTGCTGCTGCTGGACGAGCCGACGAACTATCTCGACCTCGAGGGCGCGCTCTGGCTGGAAACCTATCTCGCGCGGTATCCGCACACGGTGCTGATCGTCAGCCACGACCGCGACCTGCTCAACCGCGCTGCCGGCTCGATCCTGCACCTGGAGGACCGCAAGCTGACGCTTTACCAGGGCGGTTACGACGCATTCGCGCGCACCCGCGCCGCGCGGCTGGCGGCGGCGGAATCCGAAGCCCGCAAGCAGGAAGCGCGCCGCGCTCACCTGCAAAGCTTCGTCGACCGCTTCCGGGCCAAGGCATCCAAGGCGGTGCAGGCGCAATCGCGTCTCAAGATGATCGAGAAGATGACCCCGATCACCACCCCGCAGGAGGCCGCGCTCAAGAAATTCACCTTCCCCTCCCCCGAGGAACTCTCCCCGCCGATCATCGCCATCGAGGACGCCTCGGTCGGCTATGACGGCGCGCCGGTGCTGTCGCGGCTGAACCTGCGCATCGACCAGGACGACCGGATCGCGCTTCTGGGCAAGAACGGCGAGGGAAAGTCGACCTTCGCCAAGATGTTGGCGGGCAAACTTCACCCTTTGTCGGGCCGCATGACCACCGCCTCCAAGTTCCGGGTCGGGTTCTTCGCCCAGCACCAGGTCGAGGAACTGCACGTCGACGAAACCCCGATCGACCACATCCGCCGTCTGCGCCCCACCGAGGCGCCCTCGCGCCTGCGCGCGCGGCTCGGCGGATTCGGGATCGGCGCGGAACAGGCTGAAACGCTGGTGGGCCGGCTTTCGGGCGGCCAGAAGGCGCGGCTGTCACTGATGCTCGCCACCATCGACGCGCCGCATATGCTCATCCTCGACGAACCGACGAACCATCTCGACATCGAATCGCGCGAAGCGCTCGTCGAGGCGCTGACCGCCTATAGCGGGGCGGTGATCCTGGTGAGCCACGACATGCACCTGCTCAGCCTCGTGGCGGATCGGCTCTGGCTGGTCAGCAATGGCCGCGTCGCCCCCTACGAGGGCGATCTCGAAAGCTATCGCGCGATGCTGCTGAGCAGCGACAAGCCCGCGCAGAAGCCGAAGGCGGCCAAGCCGAAGCGCCCGTCGCGCGACCAGGTCCTCGCCATCCGCCAGGACGTGAGAAAATGCGAGGAACGCGTTGAAAAGCTGAACGAAATGCGTGACCGGCTGGCGAAGAAACTGGCCGATCCGACGATGTACGACTCCGGCAAGGCGGACGAAGCCGCGGTCTGGCAGCGCAAGTATGCCGAGGTCATGGAGGCGCTGGAGCGCGCCGAATCGCTATGGATGCGGGCGTTGGAACGGCTCGAGAAGGCCGAAGCCTGACAGACGGGCGCGGTTGACAGCCCACCCCCCGCCCCGCATTAGGCGGGCATGGACAGCGCCACGCTCATCACCACGTTCGTGACCCTTCTCATCGTGATGGACCCGATCGCGCTGGCGCCGCTGTTCCTCGCCATGACGACGGGAATGGACGCCGCACGGCGTCGGCGCGTGGCGCTGCGCGCCTGCCTGACCAGCGCCGGGCTGCTCTGCGTCTTCGCCGTCTTCGGCGAGGCGGTGCTCGGCTTCATCGGCATCTCCATGCCCGCCTTCCGCATCGCCGGCGGCATCCTGCTATTCCTGACCGCGCTCGACATGCTGTTCGAACGCCGCACCAAGAGGCGCGAGGACCAGGTCGAAAGCGACGATCACGACGACCCTTCGGTGTTCCCGCTCGCCATTCCGCTGATCGCCGGGCCGGGCGCGATCGCGACGGTGATCCTGTTGATGGGGCAACAGGACGACACGATCGGGTTCGCCTGGGTCATGGGGACCATGTTCGTCGTGCTTCTCCTTGTTTTCGCGTCCTTTCTCTCTGCCGGCATTCTTGAACGCGCGCTTGGCCGGACGGGGATCAACGTCGTCACCCGCGTGCTGGGAATGCTGCTGGCCGCGCTGGCGGTGCAGTTCGTCCTCGACGGGTTGCGCGGGTTCGGGCTGGCGGGCTGATCTTCCAAACCGGGCGCGCGCGCCCTATCTCAAGACGGACAGCAACGGCAGGACGACATGCAGGACATCGATACCGCGAACCTCGTCTATCTCATCGTGCTCGGCGGCGCGGTGGTGTTCTGGTTCATCGCCTCGAACCGCCAGAGCCTGGGCAAGACGATGCAGCACGCGCTGCTCTGGGGGCTGATTTTCATCGGGGTGCTGGCCGGGATCGGGCTCTGGGACGACATCCGCCGCACCGTGACGCCGATGCAGACGGTGGTTTCCGACGGCGTGCTGGAATTGCCTCGCGCGCCGGACGGGCATTACTACCTGCTGGCCAACGTCAACGGCGCGCCGATCCGTTTCGTCGTCGACACCGGCGCAAGCCAGGTCGTGCTGAGCGCGGAGGACGCCCGCGCCGCCGGGATCGACCCCGACACGCTCGCCTATACCGGCAGCGCCAGCACGGCCAACGGGATCGTGCGCACGGCCTCCGTGCGGCTCGACAGTTTCGAGGTCGGCGGGATGCGCGACACCGGCGTGCGCGCGGTGGTCACCGAAGGGGAGCTCTTTGAATCGCTGCTCGGCATGACCTATCTGCAACGGTTCTCAAACATCAACATCGCCGACGGCAAGCTCGTGCTCGAACGTTAGGGCGCGGGGTCGGCCGGGGTCCGTGTCCGGCCTGTCATGTCTGCGCTCAATCATCGCGGGTCAGCCGGAGCAGTCGCGCGCCTTGCCCGTCCTCCAACAGGTAGACGGCCCCGTCCGCGCCCGCGGCCACATCGCGGATGCGATGGCCCATGTCCCATCGCTCCGCCTCGTGCGCGGCGCCGTCGGCGATCTCGACCCTGATCAGCGCACGCGAGGCGAGCCCGCCGATCAGCAACGACCCCCGCCATTCGGGAAAGGTCGCGCCGTCGTAATGGATCATCCCCGCCGGCGTGATGACCGGCGACCATTCGATCACGGGCGGGACGAATTCGGGGCGCGTGTCATGATCCGGGATCGGAAGGCCGCTGTAGCGGCGCCCCTCGGACACCAGCGGCCAGCCATAGTTCGCGCCCGGTTCGATCACGTTCAGCTCATCCCCGCCGCGCGGGCCCATCTCGTGCGACCAGAGCGTGCCGGAGGGGTCGAAGACAAGGCCATATGGGTTGCGGTGGCCCAGCGACCAGACCTCGGGCGCGTCGGGAAAGGGATTGCCGGCGGCGGGCGCGCCGTCCTGCGTCAGGCGCAGGATCTTGCCCCGGCTGTCGCCCGGTTCCTGCGCCGGGTCGCCCAGCTGACGATCGCCGCTGGACAGGAACAGGCGACCATCCGGGCCGAAGGCGATCATCGCACCCGGATGGCCCCGCCCACCCGTCGGCGCGGCGCGCCAAATGACGTTGAATCCCGCCAGCCGCACGCCGTCCGGGTCGAGACGCCCGCGCCCAAGGTGGAGCGCGCCACCGTCAGCCCCGTCCACCCAGGTCAGGTAGAGTTGCCTCGAACTGGTGAAATCCGGCGCCAGCGCGACATCAAGCAGCCCCACCTGCCCCGAATCGCGCACCTTCGGCGTACCCTCGATCGCCCGCCGTTCCCCGGTTTCAGAGACGTGAACGAGCCGCCCGGCCTTTTCGGTCACCAGAAACCCGCCCTGCGGCAGGGGCGCGACCGCCCAGGGCCGATCGAACGTGGCGACGGGTTCGGTCCCGAACGGGGTCTGGGCAATGGCGGCGCCGCCCGAGGACAGCAGGATCGCGGCCGCCGCGATGAGCGATCTGAACATGAATTGCTCCGTGGCTATTGCCGATCACCTAGGCGCATCGCGGGTTCGATCAAGCCGAAAGGCCCGGCGCCTGGTTGAAAACAGTCGCTCAAGCCGCCGGTTTCTCCGCCTTCTTCTCCCACCGCCCGCTTTCCTCGGACCAGTATTGCGCGCCGCAGCCCGCGTCGGTCAGCGCCTTCCACTGGCCGCGCGCGCGCTCCATCGCCGCACTGTCATTGCCATCGAACAGCACGCAGACCCGCGCAAGCGCCGTGACCTCGCCCGGCGTCACCTCGGCCCCGTCGACCGTCATCAGGCATTGCGCGCCGTTCGACGCCTCCATCCTGGTGGTCAGCAGCACCGGCTGGTCCGCGTCATGCGGTCCACCCGCGACCCCGTGCGGCAGGAACCCCTCCTCGGGGACCAGCCACAGCTTTTCGTCCAGCCAGTCCAGCCGATCGCGGCTCGCGCCCCGCACCGCCACCCGCCAGCCATTGCCGAGCGCGCGTTCCAGCAGCACCGGCAGCGCCGCCTCGAGCGGGCGGCGCGTCAGGTGGTAGAAATACGCCTCGCCCACCGGGTCACTCCAGCGTGTCGGCCACCAGCCGGTTGAGCGTCATCACCCCCCAGCCGCTCGCCCCCTTGGGAGCATAAGGCGTGTCGGACTTGACCGACGCGACGCCGGCGATGTCGAGATGGATCCACGGCACGCCCCCCTTCACGAACCGCCCCAGGAACTGCGCCGCCGTGATCGAGCCGCCGGGCCGCCCGCCGACGTTCTTCATGTCGGCGATCTGGCTCTTCAGTTGCTCGTCATAGGCTTCGCCCATCGGCAGGCGCCAGGCGCCCTCGCCCTCGGCCTCGGCAGCTTTGAGGAAGTCGCCCACCAGCTTGTCATCGTTGGAGAAAGCGCCCGCGTTCTCATGCCCCAGCCCGATGATGATCGCGCCCGTGAGCGTGGCGAGGTCGATCATGCCGCGCGGCTCATAGGTCTCTTGCGCGTACCACATCAGATCCGCCAGCACGAGCCGCCCCTCGGCGTCGGTGTTGATGATCTCGACCGTGTCGCCCTTCATCGACGCGACCACGTCGCCCGGCCGCGTCGCGCGGTCCGACGGCATGTTCTCGACCAGCCCGACAAGGCCCACCACGTTGGCCTTCGCCTTGCGCCGCGCAAGCGTGTGCATGACGCCGGTGACGACGCCTGCGCCGCCCATGTCCATCGTCATGTCCTCCATTCCGGCGGCGGGCTTGAGGCTGATCCCCCCGGTGTCGAACACCACGCCCTTGCCGACAAGGGCGAGCGGCGCATCGCCCTTGTCGCCGCCCTGCCATTCCATCACCGCCACCTTCGACGGGCTGGCGCTGCCATGCCCGACCGATAGGAGCAGGCGCATCCCGAGTTTCTCCAGCTCGTCCTCCTCCAGCACCGTGACCTTGAGGCCAAGGTCCTCCATCCCTTTGATGCGGCAAGCGAACTCGGTCGTGGTCAGGTGGTTCGCCGGCTCGCTCACGAGGTCGCGGGTCAGGAACACGCCTTCGGCCACCGCGCGGGCGGCGTCGGCCTCTTCCCTGATGGCGCCAGCGTCGCGCACCATCACGGTGACGGCGCCGTTTTCATTCGCGTCTTCTGTCTTGTGCGTGGCAAAGCTGTAGTTGCGCAACACCGCGCCAAGCGCGACCTCCACCGGCCGGCGCATCTGCCCCGCGAGGATCAATAGCGGCGAGTCCCCCTTGAGCTTGCCAAGCGCGACCCCGGCTTTGCGCGCCTCCTCGGGCTTGGCGCCGCGCTCGACCCGGACCACGTCCACCGCCTCGGCGGCAAGGCCCGCGGGCCAGGCCAGCGTGCGCACCTCGCCCGGCTTCACCTTGTCCCACTTGCCGTTCTCCAGCATCCGCGCGATCGCGCCCTTGGTGAGCTTGTTCACCCGGCGCGTGGCGGGGTCGAGCTTGCCCTCCGCGCCGATGAGGACGGCGATGCGCCCCTCGGCCTCGGCGATGGCGTCGAGATCGGTCTCGGCGAAGGTCAGTTTGGCGGGTGTCGTCATGGTGCTGCTCCTCATCAGTCCGGGTTTGCGCGATGCTGCGCGATTCCCGGCCGAAGGGGAACCGGAATCGCCCGCTTTAGCAGTTTTCCCCGGCAGGCAATTGCGATACCGTCCCGCAAGATATGGGGTATGGGGGATACGCGTGACCAGATTCGACAGATATCTGCTGTCGCAATTCATGGTTCTGTTCGGATTCTTCGCGCTCGTCCTGGTGGCGATCTTCTGGATCAACAAGGCCGTGCGCATGTTCGACCGGCTTATCAGCGACGGGCAGTCGGCGTGGATATTCCTGGAATTCACCGCGCTCACCCTGCCCGGCGTCATCGCCGTCGTCCTGCCGATCGCGGCCTTCGCGGCGGCGGTCTACGTCACCAACCGCCTCAGCACCGAAAGCGAGCTGACCGTCATGCAGGCGACCGGGTTCTCGCCCTGGCGGCTGGCGCGCCCGGTGCTGTTCTTCGGGCTGATCGTCGCGCTGATGATGTCGCTGCTCACGCATTTCCTGGTTCCCGCCAGCCTGCGTCAACTCGAGGAACGCAAGGTCGAAGTGTCGCGCAACGTCACCGCCAAGCTGCTGACGCCGGGCGAATTCCTGCATCCCACCTCGGGCGTCACCTTCTATATCCGCGACATCACGCCGGAGGGCGAATTGCGCAACGTGTTCCTGTCGGACCGGCGCGACCCCGACAACATCGCGACCTACACCTCTTCGCGCGCCTATCTCGTGCAGCGGGACGGGGCGACCAAGCTGGTGATGCTGAACGGGCTGGCGCAAACGCTGCGCGCCACCGGCGACCGGCTCTTCACCACGCATTTCGACGATTTTTCCTATGACATCAGCAAGCTGGTGACGGCGAACGCGATGAACCCCGACCGCGTCGGCTTTGCCGGCACGGCCGAGCTGATCCTGCATCCCGAAAGGGTCGCGGAGCGCACCGGCGCGCAACTCGGCGTAGTGGTGAGCGAGGGGCACAACCGGTTCGAGCAGGCGCTGTTCTGCATCGTCGGCACGCTGGTCGGCTTCGCCACGCTGCTCCTCGGCGGCTACAGCCGGTTCGGCGTGTGGCGCCAGATCATGACCGCCATCGTGCTGCTGGTCTGCATCAAGATCATCGAAAGCGCCGTCACCGGGCCGGTTCTCTCCGCGCCCCAGATGTGGCCGATCCTCTATCTGCCCTCGCTCGTCGGGGTGATCCTCGCCGCGATGCTGCTGCATCTCGGAGCCAATCCCGGCCTGCTGCGGCGGCTGACCCTGCGCGGCAGGCGGCGGGAGGGCGCGGCGTGATCCTGCATTACTACTTCGCGCGCAAGTTTCTGTGGACCTTTCTCGGCATCACCGGCCTGTTCGTGCTGTTGCTGGCGCTGATCGACATCGTGGACGAATTGCAGGATTTCCCCGACCTGCCCTTCGCCGACGTGCTCGAGATCGTACTGCTGAACATCCCGCACACCAATTACGAGATCCTGCCGCTGGTGCTGATCCTCGCCGCCGTGGCGCTGTTCGTGCGCCTCGCGCGGTCCTCCGAACTGGTGGTGCTGCGCGCGGCGGGCCGTTCGGGGCTGCGCAGCCTCTTGGGGCCGCTGACCGTGGCGGCGCTGATCGGGATCGTGTCGATCACCATGCTGAACCCGATCGTCGCCGCCTCGTCCAAACGCTACCAGGACGTGAAGAACGCCTATCGCGGCGGCGGCGAAAGCGTGCTGGCGCTATCGGCCGAGGGGCTGTGGCTGCGCCAGGGCGACGCGATGGGGCAGACCGTGATCCACGCCGCGCGCGCCAGTTCGGACGTGAGCGTGCTCTATGACGCGACCTTCATCGCCTTTTCGCCCGCGGGCGAGCCGCTGCGCCGCATCACCGCGCGCAGCGCCCGGTTGGGCGACGGGGAATGGGTGCTGCGCGGCGCCAAGACCTGGGACCTGGAGACCGACATCAATGCCGAGGCGACGGCGCAGTATTTCCCGATGCTGATCGTGCCCTCCGCGCTGACGCAGGAGCGGATCATCGACAGCTTCGGCAAGCCGGAATACATCTCGCTCTGGGATCTGCCCGACTTCATCGAGGAACTGGAAGAAGCCGGTTTCTCGGCGCGGCGCTATGCCGTGTGGTACCAGATGGAGCTGGCCCGCCCGCTGTTCCTGATGGCCCTGATGCTGATCGCGGCGGCCTTCACCATGCGTCACGCGCGCACGACAAGCACCGGGATCTCGGTCCTTAGCGCGATCATGCTGGGCTTCACGCTCTACTATATCCGCAACTTCGCGCAGGTGCTCGCCGAGAACGGGCAGATCCCGGTGCTGCTGGCGGCCTGGGCGCCGCCGGTCGCGTCCTTCCTCCTTGCCTTCGGCATCGTGCTGCATATGGAGGACGGATGACCCGGCTGCTTGGCGTTCTCTGGCTTTATGTCTGCACATATTGCGTGCTTGCCCTGCCCGCCGCCGCGCAGGAAGCGGCCGCGCCGCCGCCTCAGCCGGCGGTGCTGGTCGCGGACGACGTCTACATCCGCGGCGACGACACGCTGGTCGCCGAGGGCAATGTCGAGGCGATGTATGACGGCCGCCGCCTGCGCGCGCGGCGCATCATCTATGACCGCGCTGCGGACCGGCTGCAATTCGACGGGCCGCTCACGCTTTTCGACGGCGACTACACCGTCGTTCTGGCCGAGAGCGCGCAGCTCGACCGCGATCTGCAGAATGGCATCCTTTACGGCGCGCGGATCGTGATGGACGAGCAATTGCAACTCGCCGCGCGCCAGATCGACCGCAAGGACGGGCGCTATTCGCAGCTCTACAAGGCGGCCGTGACCTCGTGCCATGTCTGCGCCGACGGGCGCCCGCCGCTTTGGCAGATCCGCGCGCGGCGGGTGGTCCACGACATGGAGGAACGCCAGATCTACCTTGACGGGGCGCAGTTCCTGATCATGGACACGCCGGTCTTCTACTTTCCGCGCCTGCGCCTGCCCGATCCCAGCGTGGAGCGCGCGACCGGGTTCCTGACGCCGTCGCTCTACAATTCCACGCTGCTGGGCTTTGGCGTGAAGGCGCCCTATTTCATCAAGCTGGGCGATCACCGCGACCTCACGCTCACCCCCTATCTCTCGACCGAGACCCGCACGATCGAATTCCGCTACCGACAGGCGTTCCGCTACGGACAGATCGAGTTCAACGGCGCGCTGTCGAACGACGATCTCGGCGGGCGCAAGAACCGCGCCTATGTCTTCGGCAACGGCGCTTTCGAGCTCGACAACGATTTCGTGCTGCGGTTCGACATCGAGGCGGTCAACGACGACGCCTATCTCGACGATTACGGTTTCTCGGACAAGGACCGGCTCGACAGCGAACTGTCGATCGAGCGGGTCCGCCGGGACGAGTGGATCCGCGGGGCGATCACGCATTTTCACAGCCTGCGCCCGGGCGAGAGCAACGCGACCCTGCCCACCATCGTCGGCAACGCCAATTACGAGCGCCGCCTGTTCCCCCGCGCGCTCGGCGGAGAGCTGCGCTTTTCCGGCGAGGCGCACACGCACTGGCGTTCTTCGGGGCTGATCACGGACGGCCCGGATTTCGACGTCTTCGCCGACGGGCGCGATGTCAACCGGATCAGCGCCAGCGCGGATTGGCGGCGGACATGGACGCTGATCGGCGGGGTGCGATCGACCATCGAAACCGGCGTGGCGGTGGATCACTTCGAGATCGAGGGCGCCGGCGCGACCAGCAGCGCCTCGCTCACCGATGTCACGCCCTCGGCCGCGCTCACCCTGCGCTGGCCGCTGGCCAAGACGACCGCGCGCGGCGTTTCCCACGTGATCGAACCTGTCGTGCAACTGGCCTGGGTCGGCGGGGACACGCCCAACGTCGCCATCGACGAAAGCACCCGCACCGAGTTCGACGAAGGCAACCTGTTGTCGCTGTCGCGCTTCGCCGCGCCCGACCGGCGCGAACGCGGGATGAGCGCGGCCTACGGGCTGAGCTGGGCGCGGTTGAACCCGAGCGGGCTGTCGGGCGCCCTCACCGTCGGCCAGGTGGTGCGCGACCGCGCGCAGCGCGAACCCAACGGCGGGCTGACCTTCAGCAAGAGCTCGGGCCTGCGCGGCGAATACTCGGACCTTTTGGTCGCCGCGCAGGTGGAGACGCATAACGGGCTGGCGGTGACGGCGCGGGGGCTCTTCGACAGCGCGTTCGACACCACCAAGGCCGAGGCGCGCGCAAGCTGGCGCAACGACGTCACCAATATCGGCGCGACCTATATCTGGCTGGGCCGCGACGTGGCCGAGGAACGCCCCGCGACCATATCGGAATGGGCGTTTGACGGCAGCTACCGCTTTGCGCGGCACTGGACCGCCAGCGCCGAATGGCGCTACGACGTCGCCAGCGATCGCAACGTCAAGGCGGGGGTCGGGCTGAAATACACCAATGAATGCGTCGACATCGCGCTTTCGGCCTCGCGCCGCTTCACCTCTTCCACTATCCTGTCGCCATCGACGGATATCAGCCTGACGGTCGGACTGCGCGGGTTCAGCGCGCGCGCGGCCGACAAAAGCTATGCACGAACTTGCAGGAATTGACTGAGATGACCCGAACCATGCGCAAACTGACCGCGGCCCTCACGCTGGCCGCCGCCCTCGGCCTTGGAGCGATCGCCGGACAGGCGCCGGCCCCGGCGACGGCGCAGGGACTGTTCGACCCGGTGATCAAGGTCAACGGCGACGTCGTCACCCGTTATGAGCTGCAACAGCGCGCCAAGCTGCTGTCGCTGCTGGGCGCCCCGGCCGATCCGGCCCGCCTGGCGCGGGATCAGCTGATCGAGGAGCGGCTCAAGATGCAGGCCGCGCAGGCGCAGGGCGTCACCCTGTCGGACGAGGCGGTGCAGGAAGGGATGGAGCGGTTCGCCAGCCGGGGCAACCTGACGGCCGAGCAGATGATCAAGCTGCTGGAAAACGGCGGCGTGTCGCGCGAATCGTTCCGCGAATTCGTGCGCTCGGGGCTGACCTGGCGCGAACTGATCCAGGCCCGTTTCGGCCCGCGCATATCGGTCAGCGAGGAGGATCTCGAACGCGCCCGCGCCGCGATCAGCACCGGCGCCGGGGTGCGCGTTCTCTTGTCCGAGATCATCATCCCCTACACGCCCCAGACCAAGGAGCGGGTGGAGAACCTCGCGCGGCGCATTTCCGAGACGACCAGCATCTCGGAGTTCAGCGCGCAGGCCCGGCGCTATTCCGCGACGGCGACGCGCGGCGCGGGCGGACGCCTGCCCTGGCAGCCGATCACCAAGCTGCCGCCGGTGCTGCGCCCGCTGGTGATCGGCCTCGCGCCCGGCGAAGTGACCGAACCGCTGCCGATCCAGGGCGCGGTGGCGCTCTTCCAGATGCGCGACATCGAGGAGACCGACGTGCCGGAACCCGAATACGCCGCGATCGAATACGCCGCCTACTACATCCCCGGCGGGCGCAGCGAATCCGCCCTCGCCCGCGTGGCGCGGATCGACGCGGACACCGACACCTGCGACGACCTGTACGGCGTCGCCAAGGACGAACCCGAGAGCATGCTCGAACGCGGCTCGAAGGCGCCGGCGGAGATCCCCGACGACATCGCCATCGCGCTTTCGGCGCTCGACCCCGGCGAGGTCGCGACAGTGACGCGCGCGAACGGTCAGACGCTTGTCCTGCTGATGCTCTGCGGGCGCAGCGAGGTCCTCCCCGGCGCGGAAGAGCCGGCCCCGGCGGAGGACGGCGAAGAGGCGCCCGAGGGCGCGGGGACCACCGCATCGGCCGGGCTGACGCAGCAGCTTTCGGAGCAGATCGGGAACCAGCGGCTTGATTCCTTCGCCAAGGGCTACCTCGCGCAGCTGCGCTCCGAGGCGCGGATCATCGAATACTGATGCCTGCGCGCCCGATCGCGCTAAGCTGCGGCGAACCCGCCGGCATCGGCCCCGAGATCGCGCTCAAGGCCTGGGAGGCGCTGGGGGCGGATCTGCCGTTCTTCCTGATCGGCGCCCCCGACCACGTGCCGGGCGGCCCGGTCGAGGTGATCGGCGCACCCTCGGAGGCGGCGGGCGCGGCGCGGCGGGGCCTGCCGGTGCTGGCGCATGATTTCACAGGGCCGCTGACCCCCGGCGCGCCAAACCCGCGCCACGCGGATTCGGTGATCGGCGCGATCCGCCGCGGGGTGAAAGTGGTGCAGGCGGGTGAAGCGGCCGCGCTCTGCACCGCGCCGATTCACAAGAAGGCCTTGCAGGACGGCGCCGGGTTCGCCCATCCCGGGCATACCGAGTTTCTCGCCCATCTCGCCGGGGTGGAGCGCGTGGTGATGATGCTGGCGAGCGATCAGTTGCGCGTCGTGCCGGTGACGATCCATATCCCGCTGGCCGAAGCGCCCGGCGCGCTCACCCCCGACCTGCTGCGCGTCACGCTGCGCATCACCCACGCGGCGCTGATCCGCGATTTCGGCATTACCCGCCCGCGCATCGCGGTGGCCGGGCTCAACCCCCATGCGGGCGAAGGCGGCAAGATGGGGGAAGAGGAGATCACGATTATCGCGCCGGTGCTTGACGCGCTCCGGGCAGAAGGGATGGAGATCGCCGGGCCGCTTTCGGCCGACACGATGTTTCACGCCGCCGCGCGCGCGGGCTATGACGCGGCGGTGGCGATGTATCACGACCAGGCGCTGATCCCGATCAAGACGCTCGACTTCGACCGGGGCGTGAACGTGACGCTTGGCCTGCCCTTTGTGCGCACCTCGCCCGATCACGGCACTGCGCTCGACATCGCGGGGCAAGGGGTGGCGAACCCGTCCTCGCTGATCGAGGCGTTGAAGCTGGCCGCGCGCATGGGCGGGACGTGAGCGGGCTGGATGCTCTTCCTCCCTTGCGGGAGGTCATCGCGGCGCACGGGCTGCGGGCGCGCAAGGCGCTTGGGCAGAATTTCCTGCTGGACCTCAACCTCACGGCCAAGATCGCGCGGCAGGCGGGCGACCTCTCGCGTTGCGACGTGCTCGAGGTCGGGCCCGGACCGGGGGGCCTTACCCGCGGGCTGCTGGCCGAAGGGGCGCGGCATGTGCTCGCCGTGGAGAAGGACGCGCGCTGCCTGCCCGCCCTGCAGGAAATCGCCGCCGCCTGTCCGGGGCGGCTGACGGTGCTGAACGGCGACGCGCTGGCGATCGACCCGCTTGAGCACCTGACCCCGCCGATCCGGGTGGTCGCCAACCTGCCCTACAATATCGGCACCGAGCTGCTGGTGCGTTGGCTGACCCCGCCCGACTGGCCGCCGTTCTGGCAGTCGCTTACCCTCATGTTCCAGCGCGAGGTGGCCGAGCGGATCGTCGCGCAGCCCGGCGGCAAGGCCTACGGGCGCCTCGCGTTGCTGGCGTCGTGGCGCGCGGATGCGCGAATCGTGATGACCCTGCCGCCCGACGCCTTCACCCCGCCGCCCAAGGTGTCGAGCGCGGTAGTGCATCTCACCGCCCTGCCCGCGCCCCGCTTCCCGGCGGATGCGAAGACGCTCGAACGGGTGGTGGCGATGGCGTTCAACCAGCGGCGCAAGATGCTGCGCGCGGCGCTCAGGGGGTTGGCGCCCGATATCGAGGACCGGCTGATCGCCGCCGGAATCAAGCCCACGGATCGCGCCGAGACGGTGAGTCTCGAGCAGTTCTGCGCGCTGGCGCGGACGCTGAAACCGTGACGCTCGCGATTCTGATGCCCGCCGCCGGGGCCTCATCGCGGATGTTCGGGCGCGACAAGCTGATGGAGAAGGTCGCGGGCGAGCCGCTGCTGGCGCGCCAGGTAGCGCGGGCGCTGGCGAGCGGCGCGCGGGTCTGGGTCACCACCCGCGCCGACCGCCCGGCGCGGATGCGGGCGCTGGAGGCGCTGGCGCAGGAGCGGCTGACGCTTGTGCCGGTCGCGCAGCCCTTTGATGGCCTCTCGGCCTCTCTGCGCGCCGGCATCGAGGCGTTGCCCGGCGATGTGGCGGCGGCGATGATCCTGCTGCCCGACCTGCCCGAGATCGAGACGGATGATCTGCGCGCGATGATCGCCGCGCACGAGGCCGCGCCCGACGCCATCCTGCGCGCCACGGCCGAGGACGGCAGGCCGGGTCATCCGGTGATCCTGCCCCGCGCGCTGTTCCCCGAGCTGATGAAGCTGACGGGCGATCGCGGCGCGGGCGTGCTGCTGCGCGACCGCGACGTGACGCCGGTTCCCCTGCCCGGCGCGCGCGCAATCACCGATCTCGACAGCCCCGAGGACTGGGCGGCATGGCGCGCAAGGACGGGGTTGTAGGGCGACCGCGACTGCACTGCTCACACCAACGAAACAATCCCGACCGAAAGGCCGGGATTGTCGTCGTCTCGGAGCCGAGATGGTCCTGCAACGGCTGCAAAGGCTCTTATTTGGCGGTCAGCAGGCGCGCCTCGTGTTTCTTGAGCGAGCGGCGCGCGGGGTGATAGGCTTCGACGCCCTCTTTCTCGCGCAGCTCGGGGAAGAGCATGTAGATCTCGTCGCGGCTCTCCTCGCCCATGTCGCCGAGCGTCTGTTCGCCGGGCTGGAAGCTCTCGGTCCAGGAGCCGTTGGACAGCACCACCTCGTGCTGGTCGAACATGAAGTGGATATAGCTGACTGCGCCGGTGTCCACCGCGTCCACGCCCTCGAGCCCGGTGAGGTGCTTGGCGGCCGCCAGCACTTCGCGGTCCTCGAAATAGAGCGCGGATTTCTCGTTGTTGACCAGCACCCTGTGGTTAGGGCTGACCAGCAGGTCGCGCTCGGGCAGGCCGCGGCCCAGCGCGCCGGCCCGGATCAGCACCGGCTTCAGATGGCGCGCCTGGAGCAGTTCGGCCCCGGCCAGATCGCGCCGCCCGATCCAGCGGACCTCCTGCAAGCCGTTGTCGCGGGTGATGACCCGGTCGCCGACCTCGAGATCCTCGACCAGCCGCTCGCCGCGCGGCGTGGCGATCACGGTGCCCGGCGTGAAGCAGGGGATGATCCGCTCGATCTCCTGGAAGGTCATGGTACCCGTCACGGTCCCGCCCGGCGCGTCGAGGAAGTTCACCCGACCGCTGACCGAGTTGCCGTCGGGATCGACTGTGCGGTCGACGATCTCGAAATCGCCGGCGCCGCTCAGGTCGAGCGTGTCGAAATCGTCCCCGCCCGAGCCGCCATCGGCGTTGTCGCCGTCGCCATCCTCGGCCGAGCCGATGATGAACGTGTCGCGCCCGGTATCGCCCGACATGTCGTCGGCCCCCGCCCCGCCGATGATGGTGTCGTTGTCGGCGCGGCCTTCGATCACGTCGTCGCCGTCGCCGCCTTCGATCACGTCGTTCCCGTTGCCGCCCCGGATGGTGTCGTCGCCATCGTCGCCCATCAGGCTGTCGTCGCCGTCCTGGCCGCGGATCAGGTCATCGTCGATCCCGCCCGAGATGGTGTCGTCGCCGGTCCCGCCGAGGATCGTGTCGTCGTCGTCCTCGCCAAAGATCAGGTCGTCACCCGAACCGCCGTCGATATAGTCGCGCCCGTTGTCCGGTTCGGGATCGGTCGCGTCGGGGATGTTGGCGGTGACGTCATTGACGCCGCCATAGATCGTGTCGTCGCCGCCGCGCCCGAGGATCGTGTCGCTGCCCTCGCCGCCGATGACGAAATCGTCGCCCTCGCCGGCATTGATTTCATCGTCGTCGAGCCCGCCGTCGATCACGTCGTCGCCGGCGCCGCCCGCGATGGTGTCGGCGTCGTCCCCGGTGAAGATCGTGTCATTGCCGGCCCCGCCATCGACCAGGTCGCGGTCGTTGTCCGGATCCGGATCGGCCGGGATGATCGTCCCGAAGCCTCGGTCGGGCAGCGGAAAGTCGGGATCGCGCGGGTCGATGATCGGGTTGGAGGTGTCGATCACGTCGTCGCCCTCTCCGCCCAGCGCGGTGTCGTTGCCCAGCCCGCCGATCAGCGTGTCGTCGCCCATGCCGCCGGTGAGGACGTCGTCGCCCTCGGCAATGTCGGGGTCGCTGTCAAAGAACACGTCCGACATCTTGATGCCGGATGTCAGCGGGCCGTCCTGGCTGTGTTCGATCGTGACCTGCGAGACGGGACCGGGAATCTCGACCAGAAGCGAATAGTCCGGGTCGGTATCGTCGCCATAGGCGCCGCTGGGATCCGTCGCGGTATCCGCGCCCGCAACGCCATCCGTGTCCGTCAGGGTCAGGCCGGCGCCTGCGGTCAGGGTCACGGTGATCGGGTTGCCGTCGCCGTCCAGCGCGTTGACATGCACCACGCCGTCGCCGTCGATGTCGTTGACGCGGAACGAGACGTTTTCGACCGGGGCGGAGAAATCAAGCGTGTAGGTGGATGATCCGCACTCCTCCAGGACGTCGTCGAGCGAACTGGCGGTATCGGCCGCCTCGTCGCCGCTGGTGACGCCGTCGACATAGGTCGGGTCGGACGAGAACCGCGTCGCGCTCGAGGAGGTGCCGGTGAAGGTCACGTTGACGTTGCCGGTGTCCTGGGTGAAGGTCGTCATCTTGTCGCCGTCGTCGATGCCCGGCGTGCCGTCATTCCCATGCGGATCGGGCGCTTCGCTCCACTGGAAGCTTTCGCGCGCGGGGCTGTTGTCGGTGATGTCGCGGTCGCCGAGGATCAGGTCGTCGCCGTCGCCGCCGTCCAGCACGTCATCGCCGGCGCCGCCGAAGACCTCGTCGTCGCCCGCGCCCGCCTCGACCGTGTCGTCGCCGTCGCCGGCGTTGACGATGTCGTCGTCCCCGCTCTCGCCCGGAAGGATGGCGTCGCCGTTGTCGATCCGGTCGCCATCCGGGTCGCCCGCATAGCCTGCGTCGATGGTGTTGTCGCGCTCGTCCCCCTCGACCACACCACGACCGGTATCGGTTCTGTCAATAGCCATCGTCATCTCCTCGTTTTATCGCCGTTTTCGGCTTACCGCTTGGACGCGGTTTGAATGTCTTGTCCCCGCCATGAGGCGAGGTCGTTCACCACCAGAGCGAACCCGCGTCCTGACTGTGGGAGATCGACTCTCGAGCGTTGCGTCGCGCCCGATAGCTTCGGCCATTTCCTGACCGCTTCCGCGTTTATCAACGCATTGCCGACGCAATACGGCGATTACACGTCTCCCGCATCCTTGATGCGCGTTTCGCGTAGCCGCCCCCGTGACCACAAGTATCGCCCCCCAGTTGGGCCATTCCGTTTTACGCGCCGGCATGGCGCGCTCAAAGGGGAATTTGTCAGAACCGTGTTCTCATCCCGCCCGAAAAGCGTCTTGTTTCGGCAATTCTTCGAACGGACCCTGCGCGATTGTTTCCAGCCGGGTTCATGGCGAATCTGCGTCGATACCTCGTAAAAGAAGGCGAGATAAGCCGCGCGACGCGCTATCGATACACGTTTGGCGGGTATCATTGTTTCCAACATGAGAACAGCCGCCAGTATCCGCAAATGGTTAATCATGGCGATGCCAAGGCAGGTGTTCTGTTCTGCAAGTCGGCCCAATTGCCCGAAAATTTTACCTTTGATCGGAAACCGGAAACCAAAGGTATGATTCGGCCCAGTGAATCGGGTCAGCGCGATCAGCGCGCAAGACGCGCCGCGCAAGCCGTTTCTCCATGATTTCAGAGAATGAATCAGCGTCCGCGCGCCCAGCCGCCCCGCCCTGGCAGCCGCGTGGCAAGCGCGACGGCGACATAGACGGCGAACCCCGCCGGGTCGCGCCCGGCGCGGCGCATGAGGCCGGCCAGGCCCGGGCGCGGCGCGGTGTCGTTCTGCATCAGAGCGGGGTATTTCGCCGCGATCTCGGCGACGCCGCGATCCTGCCTGCGGCGCACGCGCACCAACCGCGCGAACCCCTCGACCATCGGCCAGTCATAGGTCTGGGGCAGCTGCGCGCGCTCGGCCCCGCCGAAATGCAGCCGCGCGAAAGTGTCGTCCGAGATGATCGCGGGCCAATCGCCCCAGCGGGCGCGTCCGGCCGCGTTCACCGCGAAGAGGCCGAAACCCGGCGCCGCCTGCCGCACGAAGGGCAGCGTTCGCCAGAACCGGGCATAGGCGCGGGTGACGGGGCTGCGCGCGCGCGCGATGCGCGGCGTCCCGGTGGCGTAGAACGCGCCGTCGCGGGCCAGCGCGACGGTGAGCGCGCGGATCAGGTCCCGGCTCACGATCACGTCGGCGTCCAGATAGATCCGCGCGCCGTGCACCGCCGCTTCGTCCCCGAGCCGCAGCGCGTGCAGCTTGTCGCCGGTGGGCATCTCGATCACCCGCAGCGGACAGGGCGCGCGCATGCCCGCCTCGCGCGCGATGCGCGCTGTGTCGTCGGAGCAGCCGTTGGCGATGACGAGGATCTCGATCTCGCATTCCCGAAGGTCGGAGGCCAGAACCGCTTCAAGGCAGGCGCCGATGAACTCCGCCTCGTCATGGGCGGGCAGGATGATGCTGGCCGCGGCGCGCGCGGTCATTTCAGCCGCGCGAGGGCTTGCCAGCGCGGATTGTCGTCGCCGGGCCAGCGCAGCGCGCCCCAGCTGCCCCATTTGCCCGGCGCTTGCATATCCGCGTAATGGTTGAACACGCCCCCGGTGAGGCCGGACCACCCATCCAGAAGTTTGTTATAGAGTGCGCCCATTTGCGGGGAATAGTTCAGGTGGATGAAGAACGCGGTCAGCTCGTCGTCATCCAGCCGCGGCCCGGTCCCGACGACATGGCTGCCGCCCTCATACATGATGAGGTCGAGCCCGTGCCGCTTCGCCACCTCGGCGTGATAGGGCAGGATGCGCCCGATCAGATCCGCGACCGAGCCTTCGGGATCGCCCGAGATCGCGCCGTCGCGCAGCTCCGCCGCCGCCCTTTGCGTGGCGAAGGCGAACGCCTCCGCCTCGCCGCCGGCGCGCCCTTCGCGCAGCCACTCATGCACCATCCGCGCCCCCGGTTTGGTCCCGAGGAAATGGCCGAAATACCCCGCGACGGCGTAGGCGTCGAACGCCTCGGCCGGGGGGCGGTTGCCGGGCGCCTCCGCGGTGTAAAGCGGCGCGGTCAGGATGTGACGCTCGAGCCCAAGCCACCCCGTCTGCGTGGCGATCACGTTGACGAGCCGCGCCCGGTCACCCCCCTGAAAGACGCGCGCCCATGCCTGCGCCGCCTCGGCCGCGCGCATGCCGTGAAACTGCGCGCCGCGGTCCTTTTCGCCCCAGCGCTCGAACGCCTTCGCGTCGGCCCATTCGGTCTGCAGGAATTGCCAGTTCCACATCTCGTTGGAATACTCGACATGGGCCTTCAGGCCGGGGGCGAGCCCGTCCTTCACCATCCGCGCGAAACCGGTGAGATAGGCGTCATCCGCAAGGTGGGGCATGTTGAACCACGCATCGCTTTCCAGCGTGTTGGCGAGCGCAAGCATCACCTCGACCGGCACGCCGTAACGCGTATAGGAGAAATCGCTCACGCGGGGGCGCGCGCTCCAGTCGCCCTGCCCGGAATCGTTGGTGTTCATCCAGTCCATGAAGCGCAGGCATTTCGCGCCGCGCAGCATGTCGAGGAAACCTGGCCGGAACAGCGCGCCGGACTCGAGCGCGGCGCGATCCGCCTCGCGCGTCACGCGGATGTTGCGCACGTGATCGCCCGCGCCGCGCGGGTCGCTGCGCTGGATGCGGATCTCGACCGGGCCGGGACCGGGGGCATAGTCGAAGGCGACCTCGCCCTCGCCGTACCGCTTGTTGGTGGCGCGGCCCGACACCTCGACGATGCCGGTTCCGTCGAAGCGCAGCAGGTAGCGCCCGGCAAGGTCCGCCGCCTCGGGCATGTCGGTGAGGATCACGGTCCCGATCGAGCCGAGATCGCCGGGAATGGTCTTCGGCCAGCCTTGCGCGTCGAGAAGCCCGCGCGCCTCGAGCGTGGCGAAATCCACCCCGCCCCATTGCTTCGGCAGGTGCCCGATCCAGCGCCGGGCGGTCTTGAACACGTCAAGGAACGGCTGCTGCGTCGCCCAGTCGTTGACCGGCGCAAGGCCGAAGGCCAGCGGGCGCGCGGCGCCTGCCGCAGCCCGGCCCGGCAGCCCGAGCGCGAGCGGCGCGGCCATCAGCGCGCCGAACTGGCGGCGGTTGAGCGTCATTGCGCCACCCCCGTGCGCTGCGAATGCATGACCACGTCCCAGACGCTCTCCTGCATGAGCCGCGCCACCCGCGGCCCCGGCGCGTCCGCCGCCGTCCCGTCGGCGCGGCGCAGCGCATGCGGCAGGCCCACCGGCGAGCGGTGATAAAGCACCGCGTAATGCGTGAGCGCGACCAGATAGGCGCCCAGATCGTTCACGTGGATCGGATCGACGCCGCCATCGGGTTTGCGCTGGAAGAGGTCCTCGCGCGCTTGCACGTTCCCGACGCCGCCCATCGTTTCGATCGTGCGCACGAAATGCGCCATGACCTGCCCGGCGGGGATCAGCCGCATCGGCGCGCCCGCATCGTCCAGCGTGCGGAACAGCAGCGCGTCCTCCCAGTAACGCGCAAGATCCGCGTCGAGCCGCAGCAGCCAGCCGCCCGGATCGTCAAGCCGGTGCCACGTCTCGTATAGATAGAGCCGCGGCGCGGGATCGGCGGCGCGCGCGAGATCGGCCCACTTGCGCAGGTATTGCGCGCTGTCGTGGTATTTGATGGCGTCCTTGATTTCGACCATCTCGGTCAGGATCACCGCGTCGTAATCGCCCGATCCCACCGCCTCGCGCGCGGGGCGATGGCGGGGGTGGTCGTTCTCGGCGTCAAAGCCGTTGATCGTCTCGTCGGGCTCCCAGTGCTGCCGGAGCGACGCGCCCCAGCCAAGCTGGCTTTCGTAGCGGTGGCCTTCGCCCGCGAGCTGCGCAAGCATCGCCGGCATGTCGCGCCCGACGAGGCTGTGACCGAGGTGATAGACCCGAAGCGGCCCCTCGGGCGCCGGCAGCGGCGCGGCGTAGCGCGCGGCGATCTCCTCGGCCGATGGCCCGCGCGGCCAGAGCAGCCACGCCGCGCCCGCGACCGCGAGCGCACCCAATCCCAGCCAGAGCGTCATGCGCGCGCCCATACCGCGGCCCTCCCTAACGCCGCGCGCATGACGGTTCTCCGCGCGCCGACCAGCGCGGGCGGCGCGGCAGCGCGGTCGCGGTCACGATCAAACCGCCGATGCGCGCGAAGCGTCCGTGAAGGCAGGCGCCGGCCGCGAAGGGCGCGACATCGCGCAGGAAGGTCGCCTCGAACTGGCCGCTGTCGGGATCGGGCGTGATTTCCAGCGTATCAAAACCGAAAAGCGCGCCGCTCGCCGAATACTGGCACTTGTAGGCGCATTCCTTGGCCGAGAAGATCAGCTTGGCGAGGAAACCGCGCTCCGCCTCGGGCTGGATCGCGAGCCAGGCGCGTTCGGCCAGCGTGGTGATCTCGGGGACGAGATCGGGGGCAAGGCCGCTGTCCTCCTCGATATCGATGCCGATGCCGGGCAGCGCGCCCGTCTCGGCCACCGCCGCGACGCAGAGCGTTGAGGTGTGGCTGATGCTGCCGGTCAGGCCCGGCGGCCAGAGCGGGGCGCGGTCCGCGCCGCGCGGCACCGGGTGCGGGTCATGGCCCAGCGCCTGCATCGCGGCGCGCGCCGCCGCGCGCCCCGAGGCGAATTCGCGCCGCCTTGCGGGGGTTGCGCGCCTGACGCTCTCGGCCTCGGCAGGCAGCAGCACGCCCTCCTGCGGCGCGCGCGGATCGTTGGTGGCGACGGACGCCTGCGGTCCCAGCATGTCGCGCAGCGCCGCGCCGATTCCGGCGAGCGGCCGCGGCGGTGCGGCATTGATATCGCTCAGCCCGATCATGCCTTGGCCCCCCGCCCGGCGCGCATGGCGCGTCGGCGCGACATGGTCGCGGCGCGGTCGGGCGCGGGCTCGCTCGGCGCGGGCGGCGCAGGCGCAAGGTCGGGATTGGCGGCCTCCAGATGCGCGACGAGATCGCCCAGCACCGGAAAGCGGAAGATGTCGGTGATGGTCAGCTTCGCGTCGGGCAGTTGCGCGCGGATGTCGCGATGCGCCTGCACCGCCAGCAGCGAATGTCCCCCCAGATCAAAGAAATTGTCCCCCGCCCCGACGGCGCGCAGGCCCAGCACCGCCTGCCAGATACCGGCAATGGTGCGCCCCACGTCCGAACCCGGCGGCGGGCCGGCATCGTTGGCGGCGCGCGGCGCGTCGGGCAGACTGGCGGGATCGGGCAGCGCGCCCCGGTCGATCTTCTTGTTCGGGGTGAGCGGGAAGGCGTCGATCGCGACGATATGCGCAGGAATCATCGCCTCGGGCAGATGGCGGGCGAGATGGCTGCGCAGCGCCGCGGCGGCAAGCGGGCGCGCGGCGGTGTAATAGGCGGCGAGGCGCGTATCGCCCGCCGCGTCGGCCCGCGCGACAACGACCGCTTCGGTCACGCCATCCACGTCTTTCAGCGTGGCCTCGATCTCGCCCGGTTCGATCCGCTGGCCGCGTATCTTGACCTGCGCATCGGCGCGCCCGATGAAGGCGAGCGTCCCGTCCGCCTGCCACGCGGCGAGGTCGCCGGTGTCGTAGAGCCGCCCGGCGCCGCCGCTCTCGGGCATCGTGCGGAACCGCTCTGCGGTGAGGTCGTCGCGCTGCCAGTAGCCGCGCGTTACGCCCAAGCCGCCGATCCAGAGCGCGCCGGGCACGCCCACCGGCGCGGGGCGGCCATCGGCGTCCAGCACCCGGCAATCGGTGTTGGCGATGGGCGCGCCGATCCCGGCGATGGCACCCGCCTCCGCGTCCGGCTCGCAGGCGGTGGACCAGACGGTCGTTTCGGTCGGACCGTACATATTGCGGATGCGCGCAGGCGTCGCGGCGCGCAGGTCGCGCAGAAGATCGCGCGGCAGCGCTTCTCCCCCGACATAGAGGTGATCGAGCCGCCCCAGCGCCACGCGCGCCTCGGCGTTCATCGCCATGATCCGCGCCATGCTGGGCGTGCATTGCAGATGGGTGACGTCGTGGCGGACAATCTGCGCGGCGATGGAAAAATCACCCTCGGCCGCCTCATGGGGCGCGTTGGCGCGGCGCAGCACCTCGGCCAGCGGTTTCAGCCCTCTCATCACGGTGGCGGTGTCGATACCGTAGTCGATGAGGCAGGCGATCTCGGTCACGCCGATGGCTTTCAGTTGCTCGGTGCGCACGACGCCGTCCTCGACCGTGCCGAACAGGCCCGCATCCTCGAAATACCGCTCGAACGCGAAGTCGAGGATCGCCTCCAGTTCGTCCGGCTCGAGCGAGCCAAGATCCATTTCGAAGGCGTTCTTCACCCCCTCGGGCCGTTTGAAGGCCGGGAAGGCCCAGGCGTATTGCTTGATGAGGCCGGCGGCGCTGCGCAGGTAGTCCTTCATCGGCTCGCGCGCGATCTCGCGCGCGGCCTCGCGCGTCTCTGCAAGGAAGCTGTGCAGCATCATGGTGACCTGGAAATCGGCCGGGTCATGCCCCTTGGACCGCAACGCGTCGTGGTAGATTTCGATCTTGCCCGCGACCTCCTCGATGCTCTGACCCAGGAGGTGCGTCAGGATATTCGCCCCCATCTCGCCCGCCTCGCGCCATGTCGCCGGGTTGCCCGCGGTGGTGACCCACACGGGCAGTTCGCGCGACACCGGGCGCGGCTGCGTCAGCACGCTGTGATCGTCCCCCTTCGCGGTGGGAAACGCCACCTCCTGTCCGCGCCAGAGCCTGCGCACGGTTTCCAGCGTGTCATAAAGCGCGGGCTTGTTCTCGGGCGGGGTGTTCTCGGGGCGCAGGATGAAGTCGTCCGGCTGCCAGCCCGAGGCGAAGGCGATCCCCGCCTTGCCGCCGGTGAGGTTGTCGATCACCGCCCATTCCTCGGCGATGCGCGCGGGATGGTGCAGCGGCGCCACGCAACTGCCCGCCCGCACGGAGAGGTTCCGGGTGAGCGCGGCAACCGCCGCGCCGGTGACGGCGGGATTGGGATAGGGGCCGCCGAAGGCGTGGAAATGCCGCTCGGGCGTCCAGAGCGAGGTAAAGCCATGCGCGTCGGCGAATTTCGCGCCCTCGAGCAGCAATTCGTACTTCTTCGCCCCCGCGCCATCGTCATTGCCCCAGTAGTAGAGGCCGAAATCCATGCCCCTGTCCGACGCCGGGATCGCTCCGTTCGAGACCGCCGCGCGGTTCCCGTCGCCCGCGATCACCACGCGGAAGCCGCGCGCGAGCGTGTAGAAGAGTTCGAGCACCGAGATGTCGAAGGCGATGCTGGTCACGGCAAGCCACGCATCGCCCTCGCTCCGGGTCACATGCGCGTCCATCCCGGTGAAGAAATTGGCGACGTTGCGGTGTTCGACCATTACGCCCTTGGGCAACCCGGTCGAGCCGGAGGTATAGATGAGATAGGCCAGATCCTCCGGCCCCGCGCCGCCATCGACGGTTTCCGCGCGGTTATCGGTGATCTCGTCGATCCTGACGCTCTTCGCTCCGTGCTGCGGCAGCGCCTCCGCAAGCGCGGATTCGGTCAGAACCACCGGGGCGTTGCTGTCACTCAGGAAATGCAGCAGCCGGTCCGCCGGATAATCCGGGTCAAGCGGCAGGTAGGCGCCGCCCGCCTTGAGGATGCCGAGCGCGCCGATCGCCAGCGACTCATTACGACGCAGGCAGAGGCCGGTCACGACGCCCGGGCCGACGCCCGCCTCGCGCAGCGCGTGCGCCACGGCATTGGCGCGCGCGTCGAGTTCGGCGTAGCTGAGGCTGCGGTCCTCGTGGATCAGCGCGACGGCGTCGGGGGTTCGCGCGACCTGCGCCTCGAACGCGCCATGGATGGTCTGCACGTCGGGCAGCGGGGTTTCGGTGCGGTTCCAGCCCTCGATCCGCGCGGCGTCGGCGTCCTGCGGCGCGCCGCCGTCCAGCACCAGCGCGAGGCGCTCCTGCAACAGCGCGCGCGCCTCTGCGCTCAACCGCGCGCCGTCCATCCAAAGCGTGAGCGTATCGCCCGCGCCCGGAATGACGGTCACCGCCGCGCCCTCGACCGGGCCGGTCTGCGCGATGGCGACCTGCGGCATGCGCAAACCGGTCAGCGCCGGGTCGCGCAGGGCGAGGTCGCTGGCGAATCCGACCGTGCCCTGCGCGGCGGCGGCTTCCTCGGGCGCGCCCACCGGCACCCAGGGGCTGACGTAAGCGGCCATGCCGGGTTCGGTCAGTGCGGGCGGGCAGTATGCGACGTCGCCCGCCTCCTGCCCCGCCGAGTAGGCCGCCCAGCGCAGAATCGCGGCGACCCGTTCCGCCTGTGGCATGTCGGGGGCGATAGGCAGCGACGCTTCGATCCAGTCGGCGCTGTCACCGGGCGGCGCGGCAAGCGGCATGTCGAGCGGCGCGAGCCGGGCGAGGCGCGCGCGCCAACGGGGTTCTTCCTTCGCCAGCGCGGCCATGCCGTCTTTCGGTCCCGGCGGGGGGGGCGCGAGGCGCGCGCCCACCTCGGTCAGCGCGGACGGATCGGGGCGGCGTCCGGCCATGTCGCGCAACCCGCCAAGGCGCAGCGCGCCATCGCGCGCCGCAACGGTGATCCCGTCGGCGTCCACCGCCAACACCTCGCCCGGCGCGCCCTGCCCCGCCGCCCGCGCCGCGTGACCCACGGCGAGCACAGCACCGCCCAGCGTCACCTTGGGCGTCGCCAGAGGGTTGGGATAGGGGCCGAAATCGAGCGCGCGCACGAGGTCGAGCAAGCCCCTGACCGGCTCGGCGAAATCGAGATACCCGGCCAACGGCGGGATCGCGCCTACGCCGTAATACCGCCCCGCCGGTCCCTGCTGCGGCAGGCGCGCGGGGTTGTTGGCGGTGAGTTCATCCAGCACCGCGGCAAAGCTGTCCATCCCTTCGGCGTAACAGCGCGCGTTGAGCGTGTGCGCGGTGTCCTGCGCGCGGATGTCAAATCGGCGCGCCAGCAGGATATCGCCCGCATCCACCTCGCCGGTCATGTGGTGCCAGGTGACGCCGTGCGCCGTCTCACCATTGAGCAGCGCCCAGGCGGGGGCATTGAGCCCCGCGTAACCGGGCAGCGGCCCGTCGTGGAAATTGACCGCCCCGCGCGCGGCCAGCGCGAGAACCGCGTCGGGCAAAACGCGCAGGTTGGCGATGCTCAGCAGCCAATCGACCGAGGCGGGGGCGTTGGCGCGCGCAAGGTCGGACAGATCCGCCGCGGTGGGTAGCCCCTTTCCTTCGGCCCAGGCGCGCACATCCTCGTCGCGGGTGCCCACGGCGCGGATGAGCGCGCCACGCTCAAGCAGCTGGTCGCCGCAGCCGATGGTCAGCGCCTCGTCACCGATCAGGATACAGGAAAACAGGCTCATTGGTTAACATCCTTCATGGTCGTGCCGCGCAGGGTGCGCGCGTGCGGCGCGCGGCGGAACGCGCGGCGCAGGCCATGCGCGATCAGGTCGCGCAGGAAATGCGGCGGCTCGCCCACGGGACGGCGCGACAGAGCGCAGCGCAGCCGCCAGATCAGCCCGCCCGCGATCCGCGCCAGCGTCGCGGCGGCGGCGTAGGCGCGCCCGTGGGCCTTGGTAAAGTAGTGCAGGCGCGAACCGAACCAGTAGCCCGGCGTGCGCGCCCATGTCTTCATCCCCGTGGAGACGGAGCCGACATGCACCACCTCGCTGCGCGGCTCATAATAGGTCTTCCAGCCCGCGCGCGCGCCGCGATAGCTGAGGTCGGTTTCCTCGAAGTAGAGGAAGAACCGCTCGTCAAAGAGGCCGATCTCATTGAGCGTCCGGCGGCGGATCAGCACCGAAGCCCCCGCAACCCAGTCCACGCATGAGAGCGTCTGTGGCGCCGGCAGCGGCACCACCGACCCCTTCAGCAGCCGGGTCACGATCCCGGTGCGCGCGGCGCCCTCGAATTCGCCGGCGATGGACGGAAAGCGAAACGCGGTCTGGTGCGGCGCGCCGTCGACGCCGCGGATGCAGCTGCCGGCAAAGCCGCAATCGCGGTTCTCCTGCATCACGCGCAAAAGCGCGCGGATCGCCCCCGGCTCGGGCCAGGCGTCGGAATTCAGCAAATAGTGGAAATCGGGCGCGCGACCCGCGCCCAGCCCGTCGCGGATCGCGGCGTTGTTGCCCGCGCCGAAGCCTCCGTTCTGCGCATTGGGCATGAGAACCACCCGGCCGTCCGCGTCCCAGCCGTTCCGGGCGATGGCCTCCGCGATGAGCGCCACGCTATCATCGCCCGAGCCGTTGTCGACGACCGTGATCCGCCCGTCGAGGCCCTCCATCTCGCGCAGCGCCGCGGCAGTCGCCTTGAGCGTGAGTTCCGGCGTGCGATAATTGACCACGATGACCTGTATGGTTGGCGCGCGCATGACCTACTCCGCCGCCGTCCGGCCGGGCCAGCCGGGCGCGCCCGCGCGGGCCTCTGCATCGGCGGCGCGCGCCAGCGCGTCGAGATGGCGCGCCAGCACCGCCACGTTGGGCACGAGCACCATGCTGTCATGATCGCCCGGCACCTCGATCACCTGCGTGCGCGAGGCGAACCGGGTCCACTGATTATCGGCGAAAACATACTCGCGCTCCGCGCTCACCCAGTTGCCGCCCGAGACCTTCCAATGCCGGTCGAGCCGGGGCCGGAAGAGCGTCAGCGGCCCGTCCCAGCGCGTCACCTCATAGGCGGCGACTGCCGTACGGAAGGCCTGTTCGATCCGCACGTTATTGAACCCGCCGGTCTCCTCGATCGCCTGCCCGCCACGGCGTTTCGTCACTTCCCACGCGATACGGTTGCGCGCCCATTCGACCAGGTAGCCCGGTCCCTTGCGACGCAATTCCTGCATCTTTATCAGCGCCTTGTCGCGCCGTGTTAATGCCGGCCGCACCGGCAGCGGCGTGTCGAGCATGGCCAGCATCCGCACCTCTTCGCCCGCCGCCGTCAATTGCTGCGCAATCTCCAGCGCCGTAATCCCCCCGCCCGAGAATCCGCCAATGTAATAAGGCCCCTCGGGCTGCACGCCGCGCATCTCCTTGATGTAGTCGGCGGCAGCGGCCTCAATCGTGTCATGCGGCGCCTCCTCCCCGATCAGCCCGCGCGCCTGCAGGCCCCAAACCGGACGCTCACGTCCCATCAGAAGCGCGAGATGCCGCAAATTCAATACGTTGCCGAACATGCCTGCCACGACGAAGAACGGCGTCCTGCCGCCCGACATGTCCGGGTGCAGCGCGACGAGGTGGCGTTGCTCGGGGGCGTCCGGCGTGGCGGGCAACGCGTCGGACGCGGCGTCGCTTTCGCAGCCGGTCTCCGCCGCGATGCGCGCCGCCAGCGCGGCGATGGTCGGCGCCTCGAACAGCACCGAGAGCGGGAATTGCACGCCGTGGTCGCGCCTGATCTGCGCGAAAAGCCGCACCGCCAACAGGGAATGCCCGCCAAGGTCGAAGAAGCTGTCCTGCGCCCCCACCTGCCCCACGCCGAGCAGCCCGGACCAGGTTTCGGCCAGCGCGCTTTCCAGCCCCGGTGCGGGCGCGACGTAATCGCCGTCGAGGTCGGGGCGCTCAAAGCTCTGGGCGGCCTCCGCGGGGTTGGCGTCGGTTCGGCCGGCCTCTTCGATCAGCGCAGGAAGGGCGATCGAGGATATGGCGACCCGGTCGAGCGGCCCGGCAAGCGCGCGGCGCAGCGCCTCGGGCCCCTCCTCGGCGCCGATGCCGAGCGAGACGTGATGCAACAGCCGCGCCTCGCCGGGCGAGAGCGGCGCGACATCCTCCGCCGCATCGTCGAAGCGGATGTCGCGCGCCGCGATCTGCTGCGCCCGCCCGAGCGCGTCGGCGGCGACGCGGCGCATCTGGAACGCCTCGATTTCGCACAGGACCTCGCCATCCGGTCGGGTCAGCACGATATCGAACACCGCCGTGCCGCCCTCGGAGCCGGGGGCGAGCCGCACCCAGCTTGCGATCTCGGCCGGCAAGGGCGCGTGGAGCCGCACGGCGCCATAGCCCGCGGGCACCCAGAGATGGTCCGCGTCGTAATCGCCGTGCAGCGCGATGGCCCAGCCGGTCGCGAGGTCGAGAAGCGCGGGATGCGCGAGGAAGCCAGCCTCAATGTCGCCCGCCGCCGCGCCGGGCAGCGCCAGCCGCGCGATCCCCTCGCCCGCGCCGAAAGCGGCGCGCTCGACCACCCGCCAGCGCGGCCCGAAATCAAGATGCGCCTCCTGCGGCGAGGCGAAGGGCGCGGGCAGCGTATCGGCGCAGCGCGCCTCGATCTGCGCGAGGTCGACCCGAGGGGCGCCGCCGGTTATCGGGCGGATATGCGCCTCGGCGGTGGCGACGCTGCCCTCGCGCCCGTCACGGGTGACGGCGCCGCGCATCTCGAATCGGTAGCCGCCGCCTTCGGGGGCAAGGGTCAGCTCGAAGGCGCGCGCGGCGTCCGGAGCCACGTCGAAGGGGCGCAGGAAGTAGAGATCGGAGATCTCGAACGCGCCCGCGCCGTCCGCGGCGCGCAGCGCCTCTGCGGCCAGCTCGACCACCCCGGCGCCGGGCAGCAGCACCTGGCCGCCGCGCGTCCGGTGCTCCGCGAGCACCCAGTCGTCTGCGGCGTCGAGCGCGCCGGTCAGGCGATGCGCGCCCCCGGCGTCGGTGCGGATCCCGGCCAGCAGCGGCGCGTCGACCTCCTGCGGCTGGGTCGTGTCGCCCATGCGCGCGGCCATCGCCTGCGCCGCCATGCCGGTATCGGCCCAGACGCCCCAGTCGATCGCCACCACCCTCGTGGCCCCGCCCCGGCGCGACGCGGCGTAGGCGTCAAGATAGGCGTTGGCGGCGACGTAATCGGCCTGCCCGGCGGGGCGGGTCCAGGTGCTGGTCGAAGAGAACAGCACCATGAGGTCGACATCGCCATCCGGGAACACCGCGTCGAGCACCCGCAGCCCGCCGATCTTGGGGGCGAGGACGTTGGCCACGCCCGCGTCGTCCTTGGCGAGGATCGGCGCGTCGTCGATGCGTCCGGCGGCGTGGAATATCCCGTCGAGCCTGCCGAAGCGGTCAAGGATCTGCGCGCGCGCCTCCTGCATCCGGGCGATGTCTGTCACGTCCGCCTCGAGCGTCATGACCTGCCCGCCGAGGTCTTCGATCCCGCGAAGGGCCGCGATGCGCGCGCCCGCGCGGCTGGTGGACGGGACGGAGTCCCAGTCGCCCCGCTCGGGCAGCGGGCTGCGCGACAGGAGCACGATATTGGCCGCGCAGCCCCGCGCGAGGTCGCGCGCGATCGCCATGCCGATCCCGCCGAGCCCACCGGTGACAAGATAGGTTCCCCCCTGCTTGAGTGGTGCTGCGTCCGGTGTGGCGGCAAGCGGCGCGGGCCGCAGCGCCTGGGTGAACCGCCGCGCCCCGCGCAGGGCGGCGATGTCGTTTGTCGGCTCGGCCAGCAGATCCTCGAGCAGCCTTGGCGCGAGGTCGTCCGCCGCCGCCGCCCGGCGCAGCAGTCTGCGCGGCGGCGCTGCGGGGGGCAGTTCGATATCGAGCAGCGCTGCGGTGACGTTCGGAAACTCGCGCGGGATCACGCCCACGGGGCCGAGCGCGCAGGCCTTCTCGGGGTGGTTCAGCGGCTCGTCGCGGACCTGCACCGCGCCGTTGGCGATCACGCTGAGGTGGCAGGCGTCGGGCATCGCGGCGCCGCCCATCGCCTGCGCGAGATGCAGGAGGCTGAGAAAGCCGTGCTCCATGTTGCGGTCATGAAAGCTGCTGCCGGGGCGGTAGGTTTCCTGCGCGGTCACCAGCCAGAAATGCGCGATCCGATCGGGCAGCCGCCCTTCGCTAGCGAGCGCGGACAACAACGCCTCGTAGCCCTCACGGCCCTGTTCGGGCGACAGCACGTAATCCCCTGGCCCGCGCCGTCGGAAACTGTCGCCCGAGCGCACCACGCTCATGAAATGCCCGCCGGCGCGCAGCGCGTCGATGACGGGTTGCGCGACGCCGGCCTCGTCCGCGAAGATGAGCCAGTCGAGCGGCGGGCCGAGATCGCTTGCGACCTCGAATTCGCAGGGCGCAAGCGCGGGACGCCACACGGGCCGGTAGCCCCAGTCGGACATATCCTCGGTGCGCGCCAGCGCCTCCTGCGCGGGCGCGGCGGCGGCGGGCTCGATGAAGTAGCGGCTGCGCTGGAACTGGTAGCCGGGCAGCAACACGCGGTTGCGCCGCGCCTCGCCCCATATCTGGCCCCAGTCGGCGTCAAGCCCGCAGGCCCAGAGCCGCCCGATCACGCCGAGAAAATAAGCGTCGTCCGCGATTGCGTGATCAGGATGGCGCAGCGTGCTCATCACTTGCCCGGGCTTGAGCGCCTCGGACATCTGCGCGAGCGAACTGAGCGCCTTGCCCGGCCCGACCTCGAGGAACACCCGGTCGGACGTGGCGAGCGTGTCGATGCATTGCGCGAAATGCACGGTATTGCGCAGCTGTTGCACCCAGTATTCGGGGTCCATCGCCTGTGCGTCGGTGATCGGCGCGCCGCTACGGTTGGAGGCGAACGGAATCTGCGGCGGGCGCAGGTCGAGCCCTTGCAGGAAGGCGCGGAATTCACCGAGGATCGGGGCGAGCATCCGGGAATGCGCGGCGATGTCGATGGCGACGCGCTGGTGATCGATCTCCGCCGACTCGAGCCGCGCCGCCAGCTCCTCGAGTGCCGCGTTCGACCCCGATACCGCGCAGAGGCCTGGGGCATTGACGCTTGCGATGTCGAGATCCTCGCCGATCAGCGGCTCCAGTTCGGCAAGCGGCAGCGACACGCTCAGCATCCCGCCCGCCGGGACACTGTCGAAGAGCCGCCCGCGCAGCAGCACGAGGTCGATGCAATCCTCGAACCGCATCACCCCGGCGAGGCAGGCGGCGGTGTTCTCGCCCATCGAATGCCCGACCAGCGCGGCCGGGCGCACGCCCCAGCTCATCCAGAGTTGGGCCAGCGCGTATTCGGTGATCATGATGAGCGGCAATTGCACCGAGGGCTTGCGCAGCGCATTGGCCGCGGCCTCCTCCTGCCCCGGTTCGGGCAGCCAGAGCGCGCGGATGTCGTAATCGAGCTGCGGCTCCAGATGCGCAAAGCCGCGATCCATCCACTCGGCAAAGACCGGCTCGGTCTCGTAGAGGTCGCGCGCCATGCCGGGATACTGCGCGCCGCCCCCGGGGAACATGAACACCACCTCGGGGCGCGCGCCCAGCCGGTCATGGGTGAAGATGCGCTGCGGGTCGGCCGAGTCCAGCAGCGCCGCCGCGTCCTCGTGGGTTTCGGCCACCAGCACGCGGCGCTTGTCGAAACCCTCGCGTCCCTCCTTCAGCGTCCATGCGACATCCGCCAGCGGCTGGTCGGGATGGGCGCGCAGATGGGCGGCAAGGGCAGCGGCGTTGGCGTCGAGCGCGGCCTTGCTTCGCCCCGAGAGGCAAAGCACGTGGAAGGGAAAGTCGGGTTCTTCGGAGACGGCGCGCGCCGGCGCCTGCTCGAGCACGACATGCGCGTTGGTGCCGCCCACGCCGAGCGAGTTGACCCCGGCCCGGCGCGGCGCGGCGCCCGCCGGCCAGTCCGTCAGCGCGGCGTTGACGCGAAAGGGGCTGGTCTCGAAGTCGATCGTGGGGTTCGGCGCTTCGAAGCCGAGGCTGGGCGGGATCTGCGCGTGGTGCAGGCTGAGCGCGGTCTTGATGAGGCTGACCACCCCCGCGGCGGTGTCGAGATGACCGATATTGGTCTTGACCGACCCGATGCGGCAGAAATCCGTCGCTTGCGTCTGGGTTCTGTAGGCTTCCGTCAGTGCGGCGACCTCGATCGGGTCGCCCAGATAGGTGCCGGTGCCGTGGCATTCGACATAGCCGATGCTGTCGGCGGGAACGTTCGCATCCTTAAGCGCGGCGGTGACGGCGGCGGCCTGCCCGTCGACGCTCGGTGCGAGGTAGCCGGCCTTGGCGGCGCCGTCGTTGTTGATGGCGCTGCCCCTGATGACGGCCCAGATGTGATCGCCGTCCGCCACCGCGTCCTCGAGCCGGCGCAGCGCCACCGCGCCCGCGCCCGAGCCGAAGACAGTGCCCTGTGCGCGATGATCGAAGGCGTGGCAGTGGCCGTCGGGCGACAGTATTTCGTTCTCCTTGAAGAGATAGCCGCGCCCCTGCGGCAGCTCGATCGTGACGCCGCCTGCCAGCGCCATGTCGCATTCGCCGTTCATCAACGCCGCCCGAGCATGGTGGATCGCGACCAGCGATGTGCTGCACGCCGTCTGCATGGTCACGCTCGGGCCCTTGAGATCGAAGACGTGGCTGACGCGGGTGCTCAGGAAATCCTTGTCGTTGCCGGTATGTCGCAGCAGGAACATGCCCACATCGTCCACCAGCCCGGGGTTGGAACAGATGTTGAAATAGAAATAGCTGCCCATGCCGCAGCCCGCGTAAACGGCGATCCGGCCCCCAAAGCTGCGTGGCGCGTGGCCGGCCTGCTCCAACGCCTGCCAGCTCACTTCGAGGAACTTGCGGTGCTGCGGGTCGAGGATCGCCGCCTCCTTGGGGCCGAAGCCGAAGAATTCGGCGTCGAAATCGGCGTAGCCGTCAAGCGGCGCGGCGACCGGCACGTAATTCTTCTGACGCAGGCGCGCGGGTGTTTCGCCGGCGGCGATCAGCGTCTCCTCGTCCTGGGGCTCGATGCTCTCGACCCCGGCGGCGAGGTTGCGCCAGAACGCGTCCACATCCCTCGCGCCGGGCACGGCGAGCGCCATGCCGACGATGGCGATGTCGCCCGAGGAAGACTTGGCGGCGGGGCGAGACATTGGCGGCAGAGACTCCAAGGGGACGCAGACGGCAGATTCCTGCCGACACTGTAATAGCAGCGGGGAAAAATTGCACGAAGCCCGTGCAGCGCGGCAAATGAGAAACCGCTCGCAACCCTCTGATTTAACTAAAAACGTCAGATTGTGGCAAGAATATGTTTGAAGCAGGGCGGGCGACAAAGCGTCATGGCGGAAACAGATTAGCCGAGAATCGTCAACAATTCCGGTTTTTCGCCGTGATTCTCGCAGCCTGCCCTCGCCGGCGCCGACGGCTCAGCCCATCACGGTGCGCCGCCGCGCCTTCGCCGCAGCTGGCGCGGGATCGAGGTCGGGCGCGGACACGCTCAGCCGCTCGGCGCAGCCGAGGATCGCCCCCGCCATGAGCCAGGTGTAGGGCGTCAGGATGGCGTTCAGCAGCATGTCGATCAGCGTGATCGCAAGCAGCAGGGCAAGGGCGGACACGTAGGGCGGCGCCTGGATCGCAGGCGCCCGGCGCAGCGCCCACCACAGCAGCACGAGCGGTCCGCCCAGTAGGCCCATCTGGCTGATGTAGCCGACCCAGCCGAAGGTGCCGAACACGATGATCCATTCGCCGTCCGGAATGCTCAGAATTTCGCCGGTGTGGATGTCGTGCACCAGGTTGCGCCCCCAGCCGCCCCAGCCGAACAGCCGCCTGTCATGCGCGCGCTCGAGCAGCGCCTCCTCGTTGTCGAAACGAAAGCCCAGCGAGTGCGCGCGCTCGGGGCTGATCGCCTCGGCCTGCTCGAGCACCGCGTCGAGCGGGATCACCCCGTTTTCCCGCAGCACCGGATAGATCACCGCGATGAGCGCAAAGAGCAGCGCGACGCGGATCTGCATTCGCGCGTTCGCAATCAGCAGAAGCGGCGTCAGCGCGGCGGCGTAGAGCATCGAGGCGAGGCTCTTGCACAGCACCAGAAGGATCAGAAGGTAGAGCGCGGCCGCGAAGAACCGGGCGCGCCGCGGCCCCGCCTCTTCCCGCCCGAGCGCGAGCGCGGCCATCGCCGCGCTCATCACGAAGAACGCCAGCCACAGCGCGTGCGGCAAGAAGACCAGCGGGCGGAAACCGCCGCCGCGCATCATCTGTTCGAAATCATGCTGGAAGAATCCGTAGAACCAGATGTTCATCTGCGGGCTGAGCCGGATCTCGATCAGAGCGGGGATCGAGTAGATCAGCGCCCCGACCACCAGCGCGTAAAGAAGTTCGCGCAGCCCGGTCTCGGAGCTGAGCCAGCGGCGCGCGAGGAAGAACGGCAGCACGGTGATGAACTGGTTGATCACGATCGACAGCAGGTCGCGCAGCCCCAGGCCCGGCAGCGCCGCCTCCGAGAAGACGATCGGCTCCGTATGGCCCATCAGCTTGAACACGATGGCGTCGCCATTGGTCAGCACCGTCGGCACCACGCCGAGGAAGAACGCCAGTAAAAGCAGACGCATGGTCCAGCCCGAGGGCCAGAACGACACCGGTTTCTTCAGGAACCAGACGCAGAGGACGAAGGCGCAGATATTGGGGATCGAAATCTTGGTCATGTCCGGCACCAGCGGCAGGTCGAACTCGGCCCGCTGCGGCAGCAGGAGATAACCGCCGAGGATGCTCCAGATGATCGCCCGCTCGGGGGTGAGGCGGATGAACAGGGCGACGCAGACCAGCGGCCAGGTCATCAGCATCAGGTAGGCAAGCGCGTTGGGCATCGATGGGGTCGGTCTGCTCTGGGTCGGCGGTCTCGGGCCGCGCTCGGCGCAGGGTAGCACGGGTTCGCGGCCTTGTCGCCCGTCACCGAACGCGCCCCGGGCTTTTACCCCTTGCGATTGTCCGGGCGGACGCTAGACCGGTGGCGACACGCCATTTTTCGGAGTCCCGGCTTGCAGTTCACCCAAGGCGACAGCGCGGTGCGGATCAACATCGCCACCCGCGCGGCGCTGTTGGAGGCGGTGCGCGCGGCGCTGCGCGCGCGGCGGGGCTTCGCGCTGGCGACGCTGAACCTCGACCATCTGGTCAAGCTGCGCGGCGACCCGGCCTTCGCCGCGGCCTACGCGACGAAGGACATCGTCGTCGCGGACGGACGGCCGGTGGCGTGGCTCTCCTGGATCGCAGGCGACCCGGTAGAACTGTTGCCGGGTTCCGACCTCGTGGAGCCGCTCTGCCGACTCGCCGCGCAGGAGGGCCGCACGGTCGCGTTGCTCGGCAGCACGCAGGACGTTCTCGAAAAGGCGCGCGCGGCGCTCTGCCGCGACATGCCTGCGCTTTCGGTGGTCTTGCTGCATGCGCCGCCGATGGGGTTCGACCCCGACAGCGAGGCGGCGGCGGAGATCCTGCGCGAAGTCGAGGCGTCCGGCGCGGGGCTCTGTTTCCTCGCGCTCGGGGCGCCGAAACAGGAGCGGCTGGCGGCGCGGGGCCGCGGGCTTGCGCCATCGGTGGGGTTCGCATCGGTGGGGGCCGGGCTCGATTTCCTCGGCGGAGGCCAGAAGCGGGCGCCGCGCGCGGTGCGTGCGCTGGCGTTCGAATGGCTGTGGCGCGCGGCGGGCGATCCGCGCCGGATGATTCCGCGCTACGCAAGGTGTTTGACGATCCTGCCCGAGTTGCTTGGGCAGGCGGTCAGGCAGAGGCGGCGCTGAGCTCACCTGTATTCGATCAGTTCCCTGCGCCGCCCGCGCAGCCGTCCAAGGTAGTAGCCAAGCGCGCCCTGCGCCTCGGCGACCTTGCCCAGTACGGTGAAGACCCCCCAGGCCCAGTCTCCGCGCCGCAGCGCCAGTCGCGCCACCTGCGCCGGGTAGATCAGCAGCAGCCAGAGCGCATGCGCGCTGAGGAAGCTTAGAAGCAGGATGGCGAGGGGCAGTGCGGCGCCCCAGAAAAGAGCGCGCCGCGTCTCCGTCACCCAGTGCCGGTCGGGGGGCGCGCCATGCAGCGCCGCGCCCTCGGCAAAGGCGTGCCCCGCGCGGCGCGTGCGCCGCCACCACTGGCCAAAGCGCGTGATCGCCGCGTCGTGGCGCGTCATCTCTGCGTCGAGGCGGTGGACCTCCCAGCCGGCGCGGCGCAGCCGCAGGCAGAGCTCCGGTTCCTCGCCGGCGATCAGCGCGGCGTTGAAACCACCCACTGCGCGCAGCGCGTCCTGACGCATCATCGCGTCACCCCCGCAGGCCCTGACCATCCCCGGCGGCCCATCCCATTCCATGTCGATCAGCCGGTTGTAGACGCTGGCGTGCGGCGCAATCTCGCGCCGCCGTCCGCAGACCACCGCCGTGTCGGGATGCGCGGCGAGGTGCTCCGCCGCCTGCCCCAGCCAGCCGGGCGCGACGGTGCAGTCGCCGTCGACCAGCATGACGAACCCGTCGCCCGCCAGCCGCGCCAGCCCCGCGTTGCGCGCCCGCGCGGCGGTGAAAGGCCGGTCCATGTCGAGCGCGACCACCTCCGCGCCGGCCGTGCGCGCCGCCTCCACGCTGCTGTCGGTTGAGCCACTGTCGACATAGACGAGCCGCCGCACCTGCCCGCGGAGCGAGGCGAGGCAGGCGTCGAGGCGCGCGCCCTCGTTGCGGCCGATCACCACCGCGTCGAGGGGGGGAAGGTCGGGGAGGCGCATTGTCATGCTCCGATCACCGGCGCCATCTGGTCTATGAAGCGGCGCGAACGGGCGTAGTCGCGCAGCCTCTCGAACGCCGCGCAGGCGATACGCGCGCGCGCCGCGTCGTCGCGCAGGATCCATTCGAGGCGCTCGGCGAAATCCGAGAGATCCCAGCGCACTGGCACGTATGTCTCATCCGGCGCAAAGATGTCCGGATCGGTCATCACGTGGCTCATGTCCTGCTTGAGCAGCACCGCGCCGGTCATCACCGCCTCGTAGTCTCGCCAGCAGACCTCACCGTAACCGAAGGGCGAGAAACAGACCTTGGACGCGCGCAACTCGCGCAGGAAACGGCCATGCCGGATGCCGGTTCCGGTGACGCAGCGCACGCCGTCAAGCGCGGCCACGGCGCTGGCGCACTCGGCGCGCATCGCCGCATACCAGGGCGTGCCCTCGACCGCGATCCGCGCGTGCAGGTCGATGGGGCGGACGCCACCCGGGCGTTTGCCGCGCAGGAATGCGGGCAGCATGAAATCCGCCGTCGCGAAGGACGGGCCTAGGTGCAGTGTCTTCCAGAACCCGTCGGGTATCGGGAACTGTCGCTCCTCGTGGTCGAGCCCGAAGCGCCGGCCGTAATAGTCCATCAAGGTCGTGTCGCCATAGGTCGGCAGATCGTAGCGCGCGCGGTCGCGCAGAAGGTGCTTGGTCAGGTAGCCGTCCACATGCGGGGCCACGCGCGCGGCCATGCGCAGATCGGTGGGCGCGAACCAGTCCATATAGATTATCCGCGCCTCGGGATTGCGCGCGCGGATGGCGGCCATATCGCGGGCGAGCACCGCATCGGACATGTCGAAATGCGATTGGTAACAGACTGTTGTGGCGTCTTCTGGATGTGACGCCGAGCGACCGTATTCCTCCATTCCCACCTCACGGATATCGCAATCCAGGCGGTCGCGGAAATCGCGGGCATAATGGTGGAACGGGTAATACTGGCTCTGCGGGATGCGGTGATCGACCGCGAGCAGCAGCAGGCGACGGGACGCGCCTGCGTCGAACGGGCGTTGGAACGCGCCCGCGCGCTGGCGGGCGTATATCTGCTGGCGCAGCCGCGTCCCGATCCGCGCCAGAATCATCGCGTCCCCCCTTCAAAGCGCATCGGAGATCAGCCGTTTGGGGCGCGCGCGCTCAAGCGCGGCGGCAAGGTCGAGCAGATGGCGCGCGCGCGCCGCGTCCAGCCCCTCCATGGCGGCGGCGTGCAGGCGATACATCATGTCCGGACCGCGCCGCAGCTTTGCCGGCTCTCCCATCAGCGCGCGCGCACCGCCCGGCACGTTGCCGAAGGCACGCGTCAGCGACAGCACGTCGCGCGCGCTGCGCAGCTTGTGCGTGAGCGAACCGCCCCGTGGCGGCGGCGCCGCGAAACCTTCGGCAAAGGGGATGTCGGCGTAATCGGGATAGGCCCGCGCGATCACGTCGTCGTGCAACATCTGGTCGCGCGTGACCGTGTAGGGCAGCGACATGCAGAACCGGGCGAAATCCGGGTCGAGATAGGGGCAGAACACGATTTCCGCTTTACCAAGAATGGCCTGCGGAACGAAGTTTATCTCGCGCCTCGTGCGGTGGTACATCCAGAACACCTGGTAGGGATCGGGCGCGTCCGCATAGGCCGCAACCGCGCGCCCGATATGCTCGACCACCTCCTCGTCGCGCCCCGGCGACCAGAGCGGTCCGGCCCCCCGGCCCCATCCGGGCTGGGAAATGACGCGGCCATGCCCTTCGACCAGGCCGCTCGCGATGCCGATGAAATCGCCGGCCTGCGCCAGCCGATAAAACTGCTCGGCGTCGTTGTCGGGGTTGGTCAGGATGTCGCCGGCGATCCCGTCAAACGCCGCGCCGCCCCGGTCCAACACGTAGTCATGCAGCGGCATCATCTGCGCGTGTTCCTCGGCGCAGAGGTCAGTCATGACCAGCGCGCGGATGGCGTCGGCGAGCCGGGGCCGCGCGTGGCCCAGCACATTATGGCGTATCCCGGCCCTTTCGGCGACGGCGCGCGCGGCCAACGCCTCGGCGTTCATGGCCGCGCCGTTGTGGTGAAAGGTGACGCAGGCGCCGGGACGGCGCCCCTGGCGCAACATCTCAAGCAGGATATGGCGAGAATCGCGCCCGCCGCTCAGCGGCAGGATCAGCGGCGCATCCCACTTCTCGAGGATGCGCGCCATCGCAGTGCGGAAATGATGCGTCATCCCCTCGACCGCCGCTTCGCGGCTGATCTGCTGTTCTTGCGGGACGGGAACGCCGCCGGTGATCCGCAGCTTTCCGCGCTCCCAGGTCACGCGCGCGCCGGGGGGCAGCGTGCGGACGTGGCGCAGCGGCGTTTCGTCGTGGATGAAGATGCCCATGCGGTGAAACACCGCCAGCGCGAGCGGGTCCGGCGCCGCATCGCAGCCCTGCGCGACCAGTTCCAGAAGCGAGGGCGACAGCGCAATCTCGCCCTCTTTCTCGTAGAGAAAGAGGTTGAAGAACCCGAACGGGTCGACCTCGGCGCTGAGCCGCGCGCCGTCCCAGTCCCAGCGCGCCCAGAGCCGCCCGACCTGCCCCAGCTCGGCCTGCCCGTCCGAGCGCCAATGCGCCCGCCCGCGCATCTGCGCGGCGCCATCCCGCCAGGAAAGGCCCAGATAGGGCGCGGTTTCGTGCTCTGGCGGGGCGGTCATGCGGGGCGCGGTCCTTGGATCGGTCAGGTTGCGGCGCATAAGAGGCGATCCATTGCGTCGGGGCAATGGCAAAGCGCCCGCCACGCCCGCCCCGCGCCGGCTCAGCGGGAGATCACGATATCGGCGCAAAGCCCGCCCAGCCGTGCGGAGCGGTCCAGCCGCAGGCTGCCGCCATGCGCGCGCGCCACGTCGGCGGCGATCGACAGCCCGAGGCCCACGCCGCTGCCCTTGTCCTGGTTGCGCGCGGGCTCGAGCCGGGCGAAGGCGCGCACCGCCTCTTCGCGCTGCTCGGGCGGGATGCCGGGTCCGTCATCCTCGACCCGGATGCGCAGCGTCCGCGCGGTGAGATGCACCGAAAGCTCCGCGCGGCTGCCGTAGCGGACAGCGTTATTCACGAGATTCTCGACCGCGCGGCGGATCCCCGCCTCGCGCAGGCAGATCTCGCCCTCGCCCTCGACCTCGTGCAGCGCCACCGGCTGGTTGCTGCGCGCCGCGTCCTCGGCGACCTGGCGGACCAGCGCCACGGGGTCGACCGGCGCAGCCTCGCCCTCGGCGGCGTCGCGCGCGAAAGCGAGAAACGCATCGAGCAGGCGCTCCATGTCGCGCACGTCGCGCAGCATCGCGTCGCGGTCCTCGTCCTCGATCATCTCGAGCCCCAGCCGCAAGCGGGTGAGCGGCGTGCGCAGATCGTGGCTCACCCCCGAGAGCATCATCGTGCGCTGCTCGATCTGGCGCTCGATGCGGGCGCGCATGTTGAGAAAGGCCAGCCCCGCCGCGCGAACTTCGGTCGCGCCGGCGGGCCGGTAGGGCACGATCTGGCCGCGCCCGAAGGCCGCCGCCGCTTTCGCCAGCCGGGTGATCGGGCGAAGCTGGCCGCGCAGGTAGAGGAAGGCGATGACCGTCATCAGCCCCCCGAAGATCAGCATGTTCACCAGCAATTGATGCGGGTTCGCCGCCGAGACGCGCCGGCGGTCAAAGCGCAGCTCGACCGGCCCGTCCTCCGTGTCGAGATAGAGCCGGACCCAGACATCGCCCGGCAAGACGACGGCGCGCAGGCCCGGCAGCAGCCTGTGGAACTCGCGGATCACCGCGATCCCGCTCAGGTCATACCAGCGCCGATAGTCCTCTTCAGGAATGGCGTCCGGCGCGATCGGCGTCACCTCGATGAGCAGCGCGCGTGCGATGTCGGCGCCATCATCGCCCGAGGTCACCAGCCGCACCTCGCGCACGACCGTGGTGGTCATCTGCTTGCTCACGCCCTCGAAGATGCGCTGCACGGAAACGACCGAGACCACGACCAGCACCGATATCACCGGCAGAAGCAGGATCAGCGCGGTGCGGCCGTAGAGGCTGCGGGGCATATACCGTTTGAGCCAGGCGAAGGACATGCGTTAAGCCTTAGAGGGTTTCGGGGGCAGTTTGAAACATATCTTGAACCCGGCCGCGCCGTCAGTCATGCGGGGCGCAAAAAAACGGGCCGCGCGGCGGGCCCGCTGACGGGAGGACCGGCATGAGCGACGATATCGGCTTCGACCCCGTTCCGGGGCGGCCCGACCGCATCGCCCCCGGTCTGCGCCGCGTCCTCGCGCCCAACCCCTCCCCGATGACCTGGCGCGGCACCAACACCTACCTGCTCGGACGGACGGAGATCGCGGTGATCGACCCGGGGCCGGCGTTGGAGGCGCATCTGGCTGCGATCCTCGCGGCGATCGAGCCGGGGCGGCGGATCACCCATATCTTCGTCACGCACGCGCATCTGGACCATTCCCCCCTCGCCCGCCCGCTCGCCGCGCGGACCGGCGCGAAGGTTCACGCCTTCGGCGACGCGACCGCCGGGCGCAGCGCGGTGATGACCCGGCTCGCAGCAGATGGCCTGATCGCGGGAGGCGAAGGCGTCGACCGGGATTTCATCCCCGACATCCGCTTGCGGGACAAGGACGCGGTCGAGGGGCCCGACTGGCGGCTCGAGGCGCTCTGGACGCCCGGACATTTCGGCAATCACCTCTGTTTCGCATGGGGCGACGCGATCTTTAGCGGCGATCACGTCATGGGCTGGGCCAGTTCGCTGGTCTCGCCGCCCGATGGCGACCTGACCGATTTCATGGCCTCCTGTCGGCGCCTCGCCACGCGCCGCCCCGCGCGGCTGCTGCCCGGCCACGGCGCCCCGGTCGAAGACCCAGCCGCCCGCATCGCCTGGCTCATCTCACACCGCGAAACGCGCGAGGCCGAGATCCGCGCCCATCTCGCCCGCGCCCCCGCCACCGCTGCCGAAATCGCCGCCGCCATCTACACGGACACGCCCGCATCTCTGCTGCCCGCCGCCACCCGCAACGTATTGGCGCATCTCGTTGATCTGACGGGAAAAGGCGCGACCCAAGCCGACGGTCAGCTGGGCGCAAACGCCACGTTCTACGCCACCGCCGGCAAGTGAAAAAATTTGTGACGCGCCCTCTGGACGCCGCATAGCGCTGTTGCTATACGCAGCCACGGTGTTCCGGCGTAGCTCAGCGGTAGAGCAGTTGACTGTTAATCAATTGGTCGTAGGTTCGATCCCTACCGCCGGAGCCAATTCTCTCAAGAAAAGCAATTAGTTGCCATAACCCGCTCGAGACGGGCTTGAGGGAGCTAGCTGTGGGGTAACGTCTGGGGTAACAATTGGGCGGTTTGGGTAGCGGTCGAAATGTCGCAACCTATCGCACTGACCAAAAAACGCCCCAAAGCGGGTGCCTAGGGCGCAATCCTCTGGGGAAAAAATTAACCTCTACGGCGTAGCTGCACAACTGCGGTGAGAAAAAGTTCGGCACCAAGGATGGCAGACATCGCTGGTGGAATGCTATGTTCTGCGGATCAGGGTTGGACGAACAGGAACTAAGATGACAACTTCCCCCCCTCCTGAACTAAAAAATATTCAGGAATTCTTATTTGAAGCCCCACTTTACAAGAAATATTCGACTACGAGCGCAGTGTTGAGGTCACTTTATACCATTTCAGCTGGCAATAGCCGGCGCATAGATGGCCACTGCCCATACTGCAATCGGTCTAGCACATTTGTTATAACAAAAGTACATGTTCCCAACCCGGAGCATCGCCATGATATATCGCGAAGGACTTGCCTGAGCGAATCAGTCACAATCACCTGTGCGCGCTCGGATACACATAAAATTATGTATTTCTTTCGAAAGATAGACATGGTCGTGGAGAAAATTGGCCAGCACCCATCATTGGCTGATATTGCCAACGATGAAGTGGCTCAGTATCGAAAGACCATGGCGAAACTGGACGCCCAAGAGTTCCACAAAGCTATAGGTTTGGCAGCACATGGTGTGGGAGTTGGATCTTTTGTCTACCTAAGAAGAGTTTTCGAACGGCTTATTACCAATCGGTTTGAGGAGTTTAAGAGCGCTGAGGGATGGGACAACAGCAGGTTCTATGCTGCTCGCATGGAAGATAAAATCACCCTCCTGCAAGATCACCTTCCCGATTTCCTCGTTCGTAACCGGAAGATTTATTCTATTCTAAGCGTCGGCGTCCACGCACTGGATGAAAAGGACTGCCTAAAGTGGTTCGATGTCATGAAACAATCTATCCTCATCATACTTGAGGACGACAAAAAGAAGAAAGAAGAACTGGCTCGGCGAGAGCTATTCTCTCAAGCGATTGAGCGTTTTGAAGCCAAGTCAGAAAACTCGTCCTAATCGTTAACGCCTCGTCCTACGCTTCGCGGACAATCGTGCAATGTATAGCGAAAGGCCGATTTCCACCTGCTAGCTATACAAATGCACCAGTCGGATCAAAAGCCAAACTCCAATGCCGCGAACGGGTTTTCCTCGGCAAGCTTGGCCACGCTCACCTTCGATCGTGCCGCCGGAGTCAGGCCAAAGTCTGATAACAGGCTTTGGGCGTGCCGCATCGCCTCGTTGCGCATCGCAACCTCAGGCCGGGCGCGAATCAACTTGTCGCCGCTGGTCGCAGTGGTTGAATAGGTGCGGCCCGCGCCCTCGATGACCGCCGTGCAAATCTCGACTTCTTCAAGACGGCTTGCCAGCATTGCAAGCGCCGCCTGATCGTCAGGCGATGCGATTCCCATGCCCAAAAGCGTGGCCGAGAGTTGCGCGAACAATTCAGACGCACGCTCACTCAGCCATTCCGGCGCGCTTGCCGTGCCGATATTGGCGTCGGGCGCATCTGGGTTCATCCGGTCAGGCCGGGCGGTTCCGGCGATGATCTTGAGTTGATCTGGTGTGCGTTTGGCCATGCCCGAAAACTCCCTTCGATTTGACGGCGTGAAAGTTTGGCTTCCCACGCCGGTCCCGGCACTACAGGCTGTGAAGATCGATCCCGCCCCCCCCCTGTTCAATCCCTGATCGGAAGGCCGGGGGGTGCGCGCCCGCTTTGTGATCTTGTCCCGGCCACGGCCTCTCAATCAAAAAGCCTGCCGGGTTTCGCGGTTTACCCACTCACGAATTACGGTGTCTGTTTGGCCTAGGAAGCCTTACGCCAGACCTGCGCCAATTCCCTCGGATGAACGAGAGAAACTCCATCAGCTTGCCGCAAACTTCATCAGCTTGATCGCGTCGGTTTCGGAAACGTCACCACCCACGCGACGATAAGCAAAGAACTTCACATGCGGCTTCATTGTGAATGGGTCGCGAATCATCTTGATGCCGGGCTGCTCTACAATCGTGTAACCTTCGCGGAAGTCGCCAAAGGCTATCGAGAGAGAGTCAGCCGAGATGTCGGGCATCTGCTCATCCATCGCCACCGGATAGCCAAGAAGCAAGTTCGGCTGACCAGCCGCAAGCCCGTCTGACCAGAGGAACCGGCCCATGCCGTCTTTCAGCTTACGGACCTGCCCCGCCGTTTGCGAGTTCATCAGCCAATTGGCGTTTCGGCGGAAAACCGGACGCAGAGCATAGATCATGTCCACCAGCTTATCCGCAGGGTTTCCCGACGCAAATGCGCCGGCTCCACCGGAAGCGATGTATTGCAATGCATCTGCCGAGCGCGTGCTGTCTCCGTCAGTCGCGATGTCCAGATTGAGAATGCCGCGCGGCTGTATGACGCCGCTGCCGCTTATAAAGGCCGCGCCCTCCGAACGGGCGAACTTCGCGGCGATACGTTCCTCAATCCATGCGCCGAGGTCAAACATGGATGTATCCAGCAGTTTCTGTGTCACCGGCTGTTGTGTGAAAATCTCATGCAATGGGATGTTCAGAAGGCCGATCTTCGGTGTTTCCTGATCGGCGCGCGATGCGGTTTCGCCCGACCACTCCGCGTCCATGTCGGTTTTCTCATATGGTTCGGAATAGCCATCGGCATTCCCGACCAGGACACGCCGCGCCAGTTCTGCGATAGGCGATACTTCACGGACCTTGTTGCGGATTTGTGACGCCATTTGGGGCATTACCGTGTAGCCACCATCCGGGTCGGAGCCAACCGACATTGACTTCAACTCGCTGTCGTCGCCATCGCGCAGAAACGCCGCGACGGCTTTGCGCTCGGCCTTCAATGTAATCTGGTTGTCGCCGCTAGGGCCGGAAACTGGCCCGTTTCGAGAAAGGCGCAATTCAAGAGCCTCGCGCTCTTCGCGCTCCGCCTTGAGTTCAGCGCCGAAACGGGTTTTGAACTCTTCAAACGCAGACCCCTGCGCTTCGAGCAGTTCTTTGATTTCAGTATGCATAGGTAGATTCCTTGTGTCAGGAAGGGTGCAGCCGAATGGCCGATTTTGAGGGTGCAAGTTCCAGACAAGAACAATCATCCCGATTGTCTGACTGGGCCGTGGCAATCATCCCGATTGACACAAAGTAACATTCTAAACTTTCCGGCCTCGTCCCGAGGCTCCAGAAGCAGCTCGAATGGAATTCGAGATTATCAGGAAATCTGCTCGTGTCAAGTCGCCTATGCTGCTCCCCGGTCATTCGCGCCCGTTCAATCCGCATCTTTTCTTCATCTGTAACCATTGCTCGTTCCTTTCGTGGTGGTGGTTTCGTGCCATCGCGGCTTCGGTCGCCTAAACGCCTTCATCCGGGCGGAAAGGGTTATTCTGTCACCATTGTCCCTTGCGCGCGTGAGGCGGAAACTTGTCGCAATAGAAAAAGAGGTGGATTGCTGCCCCTGTGACGTGCGCGCAAGGGACAATGGTGACAAAATCATGCCTTCCCCCCGCTAAGACCCTGGATCGTCTCGCGCGCCACAAGGCGGCGATCTGCCTCGCGGGCAGCGCGGTCGGTGAATTTAGCGTGAACCGCTGGGTTCACCTGCCAATGCGGCGGTGATGACGGGCGCGGCGGGTCGATCCGGTCCAGCCAACCCAAGGCGGCGAGTTGCTCCAGCAGCGGTCGGATTTCAAAATCCTTCAGCCCGCGCATGGTCCGGTCGCCGCGCTGCACATCCCGGTTAGTGATGCGGTCCAGCTTGTGCGTCAGGATATGCCCGGCGATTGCCGTCAGGCGGTCGTGGTCGTCAGACAAGCCCAGAACGCCGCTGTAGAAGGCGATAGCGTGCGCCAGCAGGAAGCGGTGCAGGAAGGCGGCCACGCGCTGTGCGGTCGCCTCTGTGACTGTCGCGGGCAGTTCATGGCCCGCATATTCGATGCAATGCCAGACCACGCAAAGGCGCGCGAAAAGCCCGTCATACTTGCCGATATGGGATGCCAGTTTGCGGTTGATCGTTTCGAGCGATTGCAGATCAAGGTGCCGCGCCTCCAAGTCGCGCCGGATCGCCTGCGCGCCGCTGTCGAATTCCAGAACGCCCATACCGGCAAAACCCGGTGCCGAAAGATCGCGCAGCGCCTCGATAAGCCGCCGGTAACGCGCGTTTACATCGGGCATGGGTTCATCCCGGCCCATCGTGGCATTGCGCAACATGATCGGGAACAACCGCTGCAACAGGCCATCATCCACCGCATCCCCGGCAATCTTGCGCAAGGGTTCGGGCTGGATTCCGCCCAGCATGGAAATGGACAGGTTGTCGATGATCGCCGCGCCGCGTCCAACCCGGTTCAGCGCGAACGCGCCGCCGTTGAAGCTGCGCAACCAGAACGCCCGGTCAGCCTGCGCCGCCTTGCCGCCGTTGTATTTGTCCATCGCCCCGAAAAAGCCGCTCAGTTCGTCTTGCAGCAGCAGAACGCCCCACGGGCTGCCCTCCAAAACCTGTTGCGCGGCCTCGACGGTTGCATCCTCGATCCGCAAGCGGGTTTGCTTCGGACGCGGCTTGCCCTTCTTTTCATCGGCGGGAAGCGCCTCGAATTCGTTCACGCGCTCCTGCCATGCGCGCATCATCTCCACATCCAAGCGACAAAGCGGCCCGGTCGCGGCGGAGATGATCGGGCTTTTCTTTGCAGACGGTGGCCCCATCAGCGCCGCCCAAAGCCGCGCGCTTTCGGTCCAGTCGTCGTGCCGCTTCACCTTGATCTTGATCTCATCAGGGATTGCCGCCGCGCATGTCACCAGCGCCGCCATTGCCAGCCCCGCCGGATCGGCCCCCATCTGGTCGCCATTGGCGCGGGCGAATTCCTCGATCAGCGGCGGCAACAGATCGCGCGGCAACTCGGGCGGATCGAAGCTGCCCCAAAGGTCAACCGGATCAGCGTCCGGTTTCGGCATTGCCTCCGCTGCGCCGCCGGTGGCCCGCTCTTTCGGCCCTCGCGGCGTCTGCAAGCCCGCCTGAAAGCCGCTGTCGATGGTCGCGGCAATCTCGCCCGGCTCCAGTCCGATGCCACCAGCGGCGGCGCTCAGCCGCGCCTTAACGGCATCTTCGACCAAACCGCCCCCGGCCACGATCTGCGCCAAGCTGAAGGCGGCGCGATTCAACGTGCCATTGCGTTGACCTTCGGGCGCGGCCAGTAGCTTGGCGAGTTCGTCTTGCAAAGCCTTGTCGGCCCATGTCGATGCGCCGCCGGTGTTGATCTGGACACGCGCGCCGGGCATGGCCTGCTCCGACAACCTCTTGCGGCGCGGCAAAAGGTCGAGAATCCACTGCGGCGCGGCGGCCACGTCAAAAAAGCCCGGCGGATTCTTCCAGCGATAGGGATTTTCCGAACCGGGCTTGATCGAAGGCGCGGCCAGCACCATGCCGCCATGCCCGCGCACATCAACGCCGGGCGCAATCTCGCCCTCGCAGGTCTTGGGGTCGAAGTCGCCGGGATACTCGAAATAGACATGCCAACCGCCGCTCGGGCTGGTGGCCTCGATGGTATGCGGCAGATCGCCATGCGCTTTGATCTGCTCCATCAGCCAGGCGATACCGTCCACATTGTTCTTGCGGTCGAGGTCCAGAACGACAAGCGCGCTTTCCTGTGTGGCGATCCCGATATTCGCGTTCGGATGTTTGGCGAAAAGCGCGGCGACAACATCGGGGTCATTCGTCGCGCCCCAGCGGCGGCCATCGTGATCCTTGCCGCGCTCGTGCGACTGCTTCTTGCCCGGCGGTGCCGGGAACACATGCCAGCCCCGCGCGGCATATTCGAGCGCGGCAGTGGCGACGGAGGGGAAACTGTCGTGCATGTTCATCAGCTCACCCCCCAGATCAGCGCGCAAAGCGCGGATGCCTGCGCTTCGGTCATGCCGTGAACGCGCATCAGGAAATTGATTTGAAGCTGTCTCACTGGCCCGCCTCCTTTGCCCGGCGGATCACGTCCACAAGTTCATGTGCGCGTTTCCAGTCGCGGCAATTAACAAGAAAGCCGTCATCGCGCCGCGTATCGCGCCACACGATGACGTCAATCCCGCCAACTTCAGGGTGCGCCTTTTGATATTCGACGGGGTGTTCACCGATCTTGGAAGGTCTTAGAAAGTGGATATTGTTCATTTGCTCATTGCCTCGGGAATTGCCGAAAGCAACGGGCGGTGCTATGTTGCCTGTTGAAGCCCTCCAAAGCCTCAATTTCAGTTAGCCCCCGCCGTCGCTTTCGGTGGGGGTTTCTATTTGCAGATCGCTGCGCGCAGGCACCTGTTTGCCTCGCGCATATTGCTCATGCTGGCCTGTTGCGCGTTCACCACCGCCCGGATGATCCGGTGCAGGTGGATTGCGTCGGTGCTGTCGAAGTCGGGATTTGCCAACGCGGTGCTGGCGACTTCCAAGGCGGATTCGACAAAGCCTTCGGCGGCGTCAACGTCGATCGTGGTCGCGCCACGGATCCGGCAAGCATTGGCGTCCTTCGCCGCTTCCATCGAGTTTGTCGGCAACTCGGCCAAGATTTCACCTTCGCACATCCTGCGGGCATCAATCGCCAGCATTTTGAAGTCATGGAACGAAAGCGGTTTCAGCTTTTCGATGGCTTCGGAGGGAAGGTCGGAAAGTTTGATGGTCATGCCGCCACCTCACGAGCTTCCAGCCATGCGATGATTTCGGCCTCGCGCCAGTAGCGGCGGCGGCCTATGTAGATCGGGCGCGGGAAATCCAGTTCGGGATTTTCCAGCCACCTCCACAACGTCATGTCGCTGATGCCGCCGCACATTTGGCGCACGGTAGCCGCCTGAATCCGGTGGTGGGGGTTGCGGTCGTGTTCGGGGTCGGTTGCCCTCAATCCACGCGCAATTGCAGGTTCGATTTGGGTGTTCATAAGCCAAGGCTCCTTTCGGTTCGTGCCTCGGCCTGCTTCATGCGACCAAGGCGGTTATGCCGTGGCCTAACGATACGTTTAATGTGGTTTCGGGCGCTAAATGCCTCAATTACTCATCTGGACTGAATTTGTGCATAGCCGCTTCGATGGGCTTCCGAACGGTGCTCTTAATCCCGTAAACCCTAAATAATAATTCAACCATGCGTCCGAACGGGGTAGTTTCCTTGGCGTTCCAGAAGGTTGGCTTTCGACCGGTTAGATCCTTGAAAATCAGGTAGGCATGTTCTGCTACAAGATACGCGCGACGGTTGGGCGGGCGGCCCGGTCCGGTCGGCGCGTTCGGTATTGCCTGTTCTACGGGATATATCAGAGCGTCCCGCAATTTCTCCATCGCGGCGATGGCGGCATGATCGACCCATTCTGCTATAGGTTGGGGCTGATACGCAGCGCAGATTTCTTTGGCCCGCACTGACTGCTCCCCTTTAGTCCCACCTAAACGCGCGCTTTCCTCAAGCTGAGCAAGGAGACGTTCCTCACGCCCCCGGTCTGCTTCGATTCGGGCTAGCGATTTAGCATGGCCGTCAAGACCTTTGATTGCCGCTATGGCAGATGAAATTTTTTTTCGTGCGTCCTCGATCTCAGACTCGATCTTGCTGGGCCTAGTCCAAACGTGGGCTGCGCCGTGCATTCTCGCTATTTGCGAACTTAGTTTCCGATAATCCTCGGGAGATAGATCAAAGTTCTGCGGATCACGTTTTGTTTGATCGTCACCAAGATAAGCGACGTCGCAGTGTTCGCATATCAGGGAAAATATCTGGTCCTGAGTGAAGTCGCTCATCTTGCCCCCTCAATTCGCACCACATTATCTGCCGTGCCTTCCACCAGATCGGCCACCAGGCGCGCCCATGCGTCCAGCGCGTCCCGCTTTTCATCTGCATAGTCGTGCCGTTGGTAAACGCTCACAATGCCGCCTGCGGTGCCGCTTACATGATTCAAAACCGCCTCGGTGACGCGCACCGGAATACCCAGCCGCGCCATGCCGGTTGCAGCGGTGCGGCGCAGATCGTGAAACGTCCAGTGCGAGATTTCCTGCCCTGCAACCTCCGCCATGCGTTTGGCAATGTGATTCCGGCCCTTGTGGTAGCCCTGTAACGCGCTTCTGCCGTTCGTGGTGAACACATATCCCGCATCGCTCTTGAGGCGCTCCACGGCCCCCAGAACGTCCCGTGCGGTCTCTGACAACGGCACGTCATGCGCGCGCCCGTTCTTTGTCCTATCAGCCTCAAGCTGCCACAGATCGCCGCTCACCTCGCGGTCGGTCATGTTCACAACCTCGCCAAGCCGTTGCCCGGTCAGCAACAGCATTTTGCCAAGATGCCCCCACGGCTGGCCCTCGCGGGTGCAGGCTTCCCAGAACCATCTGATTTCATCATCCGACAAAACGCGGTCGCGGCTCTTTTCCTTCGCCGCCGGTTTAACGCCCATTGCTGGCGACTGATCAATAACGTCGCGCTCCACGCACCAGTTCAGAAACTTGTTGAGATACGCCCGAACGCGGTTCGCAGTCACAACCCGCCCGCTGTCAGCTATCCCGTCCAGCAGGTCGATAACGTCGCGCTTGGTAATGTCGTGAATATCCCGCTCGCCCCAAACGGCCACCACATGCCGGTTCAACTCGCGCTTGATTGTCTCGCCAGATTTCAGGGTGGACAGGTGCCGCCTGCCGTATCGCTCCATCAGTGTCTTGATCTTGTCCCGCTCGGATAACTGCGCCTCCATCCGCGCGGCCTTGGTTCGCTTCTTCGCCGCGCTCGGATCGTTGCCGTGGTCCACCGCCTCGATAGCGTCGGACGCGGCAGCACGCGCATCGGCCAGCCCCATCACCGGCCATCGGCCCAACGTCAGCTTTTTCGGCTTGCCCGCATAGCGATAGCGCAAGGCCCAAGACTTCACGCCGCTTGGCTGGATCACAAGATATAGCCCGGACAGTGCCGGGTCGGGAATTTCGCGGCGGTTCTCGCCGGGCTTTACGGCCTCTATCGTCTTTGTCGTGAGCGCCCTTGCCATAGTCAATTCTCCCTCTGGGGTAACACTGGGGTAACGCACCGGCCAGTTTTGAACCGTTACCCCAAGTTACTAACAGAGGCTCACATTGTAGGCAAACACCAATAAACTATAGTGATTTTTAGATGCGATAGTTTTAGAAAGTTAGGGTCAGCTTCGCCCTAAAGCTTGACTGTTAATCAATTGGTCGTAGGTTCGATCCCTACCGCCGGAGCCAAAAATCCTCCAAGCCACTGATTTCATTGGAAATCCGTTCGAGCGGAGTCGCAGATTGCGTACCCTGTGCACCCGAGGTGCACGAATAGGTGCACAAAATGCGGCACGATCCGGTGCACGAACGGGTGCACGCGCGATTCCGGGATGCCCCGAAACCCGTATCACGGAGGTCTCCGACCATGACCGGAATCGCACACATCCCTTATCTCGAAGCCAGGAAGTCGGGCTTCTTCTTCCGTCGCCGGATGCCCGCACGGCTGGCGTCAGTAAACCTTGATTCAGACAATTTCCTCTGCCTCTCGCTTCGAACCCACGTCCCCGGCGATGCGAAGGATCTCGCCCGACGCCTGACGGCGCTCTGCGATCTCGCCTTCGCCCTGGGAACGGAGACGAGAATGAACCATCTTGGGACCGAGGACATCAGGCTGCTCGAGGAGCTTGCCCGCTTCCAGATCGACGCGCACGCCGCCGTGCGGGCCATGGCACCGCCCCGGAGCGAGGCGGCCGCCCATCAGGCCGCTGCCTGCGAACAGGCGACGCAGGACGTCCTGCGCCACGCCCTGGCTTGCGGCGATCGGGAGGTTGTCCGTGCCCCTCTGAGAGCCGTCGCGGAGCGTCTCGGCATCCATCTCGCCGAGGATACCGAAAGCTGGCGGATGCTCGCATACGAAGCGACCAGGATCCTGCTTGATGTCAGCCGGGAGCGTGAGAACCGCGAACTCGGCCGGTTCGACACGCCGAGCCCGATATTCGTGTCGGCCCGTAGCCCACTTGGTGCAGCTTCAAACGGAATGCCAGGCAATGCGGCTTCGATCAGGACCCACGCCACACCGGCTCCGATTGCCTCGCCTGCGCCTCCAGGAACGCCGCCGCGGGTTTCTCCGGCCCCTGTCGCTCCGATTTACACGGCGCCAGCGGCGCCGACGCCGGCCCCCATCTGCACGACAATCGAAACGCCGCGGGCCAGCGAGACCACGGAACGACCCCGACAAGAGGAGCCGTCCCGAACGCCGGCAGGCGCATCGCAAGCCGAGGCCACCGTCGAGACCCGCGCCGCGGCCACTCTCGAAGACGAGACCGCCATCAGGGCAAAAATGCGCCCCCCACTGCTGGAAAACATCGACCTGCGAGATCTGAGCGAGGAAAGTCGCACGGCGCTTGCTTCCCCGCGCGGGATCACCGTGGTCCAGGCGATCAGGTTGTATCGCGAACTGAAGGAAGCCGGATACGGCAATGAATTTGCGCGTGAGCAAACGCGGGACGCCGATGCAGGCCGGAACTGGCAAAAGGACAGCGCCAGCAAGATCCGGTTCGCGGAAAGCTTCTGGCCGGAATTCGTGGGGGATGTGACGTTTGAGGATGCGAACAAGAACGACATCCGCGACGCCCTTGCTTTCCTGCCACGCATCCCGGCCAAGCACGGCAAGGGACAGGAAAGATATCTGGCCGAGAATGGCTATCGTGAACTCATCGAACGGATCGACTCGGACGAGGAAACGGACTCGGAAGCCAACCTCCATGTTCTGGCATCCCGCCCCGATGCGACCGAGGCTGACAAGGAGCAGGCGCGGCGCGAGGCATTGCAACCCCGGCTACGGTCGGAAACCATCATCAAGCACCGTCGGACGATGCGCGCCGTGGGGCAGATGCTCTATGACCTTCAGTTGATCGACAAAAATCCGTTCGAGATCTGTTCGGTATCCAACAGCGACAAGAAGCGCATGGCCGCGAAAGAGGCGAGCCGGGCGCGTACCGTGTGGGACGACCGGATCCTGACACTGTTCCACTCACCCGTCTTTCAGGGCGAGATCGACGACCCCGGCGAGCCGCTGTTCTGGCTTCCCCTTCTCGCCCGTCTAATGGGGTTCCGGGAAGAAGAGGCTTGCCAGCTTGCGCCCGAGGATTTCGGCAGCGATCGCAACATACCCTATATCGATATCAAGCGATGCGATGCCAACCATGTGAAATCGGACGAGTCTCAACGCAAGGTACCCATCCATCCGCAACTCATCGAGCTCGGCTTGCTGCAACTCGTTGAGATGCGCCGGCGCCAGGGGCAGAGCCGCCTCTTTCCGAACCTGACCCGCGGACAGACCAAGGGGAAGTTCTCGGAGAATTTCTCGAAGAAGTTCACCTACTACCGCCAGACAAATGACTGTTACTGGCCCGGTCTCGACTTCCACGCATTCCGGACGACCTTCCACGGTGACCTGATGAACCGCGACAAGTCGGACGCGATCAGGTGTCGGCTCATGGGACACGAGCCGCGCGACGAAGGAGATCGTTCCTACAGTCAGGGCTTGCACATCGACGTGCTCCTCGAGCGTATACGGGATGTCAAAATCGACATCTCGATGATCAACAGCCCGTTTTCTGACGCGCCGAGTGAAGCCCGGAAGAAAGCCGAAACGCAGGGCCTTAGGGTGGTCGGATGAATGAAGGCCCTGCCGCGCTTCGGCGCGGCAGGGCCCATTTCAGATCCGTTTGCGGACTTCTTTCTCTGCACGCAACCGATCGAGCGCAGCGTTCCTTGCCTCGGAAAGCCCATCGAGTTGAGCAAGCAATTCGGCGAGATCATCCCCGCGCACGGTTCGCACAGGAATTTCGAAGACACGTCCCACGTCTCCGAATTCGGGATCGTGATAGCCGTCGAAAACCCGTTTTGTCTCGAAGGTTTCCTTCTCTATTTCCCGGGAGAGAACCCTTCGAACGGCATCGAGAGTGCCCTCGACATCTTCGCCGAGAATGTGTCCGGCTTCCAGCTTCGAAAGACAGCGAGAGATGAACGCGTCGTCTTTCGCGGAGCAGGTGAACATGCCCTTCCTGAGCGCTGCGACGGCCAACCGTGCCTTGCGGAGCGCTTCGAAAACCAGCTCCTCGAGTGTCGCGTCGTTGATTTGATCTTGCATGATCTTGTCCTTTCCTGGACGGGGACGACATCATGCCGCCCCTTCAGATCCGGCTCGAAGGAGCCAGATCGGAGATCATGTTGAGTTGTCCGAACGGGACACATCTTGCGCAGCCGTCTCGAGAAGTTGATCAAGCTGATCAGTGAGCAAGCAGATCTCGAAGACGCGTGGATCCGCCGGGTGAATACCCGAAAAGCACTGCGCCTCGACCGAAGCTGGCTCATGCACTGCCTCGAGCTTGAGAAGCCCAAGGAGAGCGTGCAGTTCGCCCAGGCACGCGCGCAATGGCAACGATCCGTTGCTGACATCGATACGTAGCTGTCGGACGCGACCAGACCAATGCCGGCCCCCGAGCAATTTTGCGGCGGTCTCCAATCCCGCGCCATGGTTCGCCAAGAAAGCGCGAACGCGATAACGAATGCCAATCCCGGCGTCCGCATGGATAGATGTAGTGTTATCAAGCATGATTTTCCTTTCGACCTGCCTTTCGTGGCAGCGTCAGCCCGCCGGATTCCCCTTTCAAATGGGCGGGTAAGAGGATCACGGATGGACGGTGACAGCAGTTAGGAAAGTGTCCGTGATCCGTGGGGTGCACCCCGGTCGATGCCGGGCGCTCTCAGCGAGAGGAGCGCCAGCATCCTCCGGGTGGCCTCGATGAGTCCGGATATCCCGCTTGACCTTGAGATGCAGGGCAATGGCGAAAGGTCGACGTGTCGATAACTGTCGCCACCAGAGCGAAACTACGGCCAAATCGGTGACAGGACCCATCGAGCCACGAGGTGACGCGCGGCTGGGTCGAGAATCGTCGCGACATCAGCGATGTCGAGCCCGTACCGGTCTTGCCCGTACCATACGACGGCCAGAAACTTCGCGAATACGACCTCGCTGCGAGACGCGACGTCGAGGTATTTCTCGAAAGCCTCGAGCCGCATCTCACATAGCTCGAAATCCCAGAAATCCGCGACGCGTGAATCGGGTCCCGACCTCGCCAAGTCTAAAAATGCGGATTCGTCGTTTGAAAGTCGAATTGCCATGTTTCATTCTTTCCTTGATGTTTGGTGAATGAAGGATGGGTTCGGACTCAGCCTCCATTGGTGCACGTCCGCCACATCCGTCGATATTGAGAGGTCCGAGCCGTCGTCGTGATCCAACTCCCGGGCCTCATCCAGAAGGCCCCGGGAGTTCGATCAAGGCGATGGCCAGTGTCATCAGGGCAGCTTGTTAAAAGCATACGATTGGTCTGGTGGCGGTTGACGGAAGTTAAGGTAATCCACGGAAAATGTTGAAAACGGGGGCATTCCATCCCGTGCGGGTGATGTTGCCCCTTTCTCAACAGACGACGGAAACAGGGGAAAACACTGCAATAGGCGGACGTGGGCAGAACGGAATCAGAGAATCAGTTCCGCCGGAATCGTGCGCCGCCCTTCGATGAAATCTCCGAATTCCCTGGCGGATGTCACCCCCTCGGCATGATCATAGTGACGGAGCGTAATGGCCTCGTCGACGTGTCGCAGAAGCGTCTTGGCGGCATAGGCGCCGCCGATCAGATGTTCCGAAGCTTCTGTGGCAACGTTGTCGCGAAACCGGTGGATCGGGATGCGCACGCCGAACTCCCGGAGCGTCATGTTCCCCGTCAACCGGCCCAAGTGCTTCGACGTGATGGCACCTCGCTTGCCATGGACCGACGGAAAGAGGTGAAGACCGTCGTCGAACAGCGGACGATAGATCGAGCGATAGGCGTGCAGCGCTTCTGCGAGCCCGGCATTCTCGAAGATAACGTCATAGCCTTCGTGCGCCTTGCGTGCTTCCGGATATTTCAAGGCTTCCCCCGGAAGTTCGATATGTATGTGTGTCCGGTCGATCAGCGTCAGCGTTCGGTCGAATTCGAGCCAGGTCAACGCGCGGGCGCGCTCCGGTAGCGCGGCCCCAACCGCGAGGATTAGACCGTTGCGAAAGAGCGTGGCGGCGCGGATGCCACGCATTGGACACGCGTTGGCCTCGGCCATCACGCGAAAACCGAATCCGTAGAGCGCACTTGCGCCGACGAGCTGGCTGCCGGATTTCGTCGTGGCCCCCTGCGCCCTCGCCCGCTCGCGCCAGTCGGCGGCCACGAAACTGCAGGCGTCCGACCGGAATTGCCCACGTGTCGCCACGAGCAACCCGGCGAGGATCCTCTGCAGGTAGTTCGCGGCAGTGCCGGTGCTCGTCGGCAGCCGATCGGACACCGGTTGCACGAGGCTGCAAGCATAGCCGTGCAGCGCAGTGGCCGTGGGACGCAGTGACAGCCCCTCTGCGTCGCAGTAGGTGACCCAGCGTTCGAGAGCAGACAGAACCGACTTCGTGTAATCGACACTCCAAATCGTCTTTCCGAGAACGGCCTGTCCCCTCTTCGAGATGGCGATCTGCTCGGAGAGCGGCTCCTGCCAGTCGACGGGCACAGACGCGATCATCCGTGCCGCTGTCTCCCAGGGGCATCGGTCGGGCGCCTTGACCGAGACACGCGCCTCCCTGAGCACGCGCGCGAAGTGCGCGGTCTTCTCGGTGCCCAGGGCCTCGGCCGCCACCCGTTGAAGATGGGCGAATTCCGCAAAAGCCGTGGCACCGACCGCGTTGACTCGCGCGGCCAGGTGGTCGGTTAACGCCTCGCGCGACGGCGCAGCGTCCAAGGGCGATGCGGCGCGAAGCTTGCGCAGCAGGGCAAGGTGGTCGTTCATCATGTCATGTCCGGGAATTCGAGGGGTTGTCGGACGGCCGCTCACGCGGCCGTCCTCGTCTTGGTTTCGAGAAGTGTCTGCCAGCCATCCATGACGAGCGTCTCATCGAGCTCGGCATAATATTCGACGGTCGTCTTCAGGCTCTTGTGACCGAGCAGGCGCTGGACGCGCGGCAGGTTGTCCATGCTTTCCTTGAGCCAGATCCAGCCAACGAGATGCCTGTAAAGGTGCGGATTGATCTGCACCCCGACATGCTGATGAAGCAGGCGTGTGACACGTTTCAGGATCCCGCGATAAGGCTGGTTGATCTCGAACGTGCCGCCCTCCTGACGCGGAAACAGGTTTGGATTTTCCTTGTCGTCAGGGTGGACGAGTTTTGGGCGGATCTTCTCGATATAATTTTGCATCAGCCTGCTGGCGCGTCCGCCCAGCCGAACGACGTAGTCCGGATCGCCCGCTTTCCGCCCCTTCACCTCTGGTGCCGGAATGGAAAGAACAGCCTTGCCATCCTGGAACGCGATCCAGTCGAGCCGCGCTTCGATGACATTGGAGCTTCGCGGCGCGCGCGTGAGCAGGATGTCATGTGCCAGCACGGCCGCGATGTCGCGGGCCAATTCGAGGTCGATTGCGTCGAGGCGATCGGGAAGTATTCCCGTCTTCCTCCTTTTGTTCTTCCGCCGCCGATCGATCTCGGCGTTGATCCCCGTCATCACGCTCCCGGACAAGTCGATCGTCGCCTGGATGCGTGCTTCGGTGAATTTCCGCAGCTTCGTCTTGTTCTTGGGCGCAATCCCTCGGCGGCCCGTTGCGTAGAAACGGATCAGGGCTCGGATGTCCTCGACGTCTTGCTCGGACGCGGCGGCATAGCCGATGGCGATCTTCTTCATCGCCTTGAGCACGGAAACGAGATAGCCGGTGTCATTCCGCCCCCCGTTGGCCTCGAAGAGGGCAGCAGCCGCCGCCTGCAGGACTTGGTAATCCGTGAGAGCACGGATGTCGGGAACGACGATGTCGTGCGAAGCTGCCAGCGCCTTTGCCAGGGAAATGACGTAACCGCGGCGCGTCGCGATGGTGTCTTGGGACCAGCGGTCATCTATGGTCAGGAACCCGTATTCACGCATCTTCGATTCCCGGCGCTCCACGCGCTCCGCCTTGGGAGATTGCCCAGGCAACTTTGACTTTTCGGCCATGCTCTTTTGAAGCTTGGCCTTAAACTCGGAAAGCTGATCCGCATCCTGCTGCTCTTCTCGATCCAAAGCTTCGAGGAAGGCTTCGTAGGTTAGTCCGTCGCGGGAGAGCTCTCCCGCCGCCCAAGGGACGACTCGGGTGTCGAACTCGGTCAGCAGAGTCTTGAGCATACCCGTGCCGACACCGAACTTGTCACGACGATCCGAAAATGGCGACGCCACGGCCTTGAACCCGAAATGCGACGTCGACGGGTGGCTTTCGAGATGACCGAGAAGCGTGACCACGTTGCCGACATGCTTGCGGCACTTTGCTTCTGTCACCACCCCCGTTTCGAGCCGATAGCCATAGTATTCCGCCAAAGTATCGCTGGTCACCTGCTCAGGCTTGATTCCACGATCATGTAGATAGACGAGGAACGGTCCGGCTTTCAGCCTGCAATCCTCCGGGATATCGGAATCTGTTGCGGCTTTGTACGCATCAGCCCAAATACCGCCGATGTCGGCCACGCCTCGCGGGCGATTTCGCACGCCATGATCGTTGATGGCCGCGAGAATGTCGCACTTGTACGTCGACCGGCTCCCCTTCGAGATCCCAAGGCTGGCCGCGTTGTGGCGCGCGAAGAAGTCGATAACGTCGTATCGACACACAGCCTTGTTGTCGTACCAGTTGGCCTTGCGCATGATCCAGCGAACCCGGCTTAACTGGGTCTTTTTGCCTGCTGCTTCGAGTTTCTCGACCAGCTCTCCGAACGTCAAAGGCTTCCCACCACTTGCGGCACGCGGGAGATCCCTGCCTGTTGCCTCTGACAGCGCGACAAGCGTCGTGTGTCTCGGCTTCAGGCCCTCGATGCAGAGGATGTCGGAGACAGCCTTGGCATTGAGCCCGGCTCTCAGGGACAGCGAGCGCCTGGATTCGCCTGTCTCCGTAATATGGGCTTGTAATTCGTCTTGAACGGTCATGATCACTCCTGATGGCAGCTATACGACCGTCACTCGTCATCGAGCTCGAGATCCGGCCTTCCATCATCAGAAGGCCGGGACCGATGCTCGAAGAGGACGACATCTTCTTCGGTCGCAAACCACCGTCTGCCGAGCTTGCGCGCGGGGAGCTTCACCCTCCCCTCTCCTGTGGGGCAGCCATGCCGTATCCAGTCGGTGATGCACCGCGGCGTGCAATGAAACCGCTTTGCAAGATCATCTGTCGTAAAGATTTTTCGTGCCATTTCCGGGCTCTCCTTGTTCGGCATGACCGGAAATAGGGAAATAACTGGAAGATCCAAAAACCGCCGCAGACAAGGATCTGCGGCGGCCATGCGAATAAAGCGGAGCCTTGGTTCAAGCTGTCCCGGTTATTGGAAGATTGATCTGAATCACGTTGTCATCCTGATCATGCAAAGAGCCGTGATCGCCGCTCTGTGATGGATCCTGCGGGGCGCCGCGACGGAGCTCACGCAAGCGCCGCTCGTTTCTCTTGCGCTCGTTGAGAATGAGTCGCGCCTGGATCTCTTCCCGGGTGCCCTGCATCCCGGACCGGCTCTGATCTTCATTGCTGGTATCGCCCAATAATCCAGGCGTCTTTTCGATCTTCTGAAGAATCTGCAGGATCTCAGCGATTTCACCACGCTCGAATTGATCGCGTTGCTTCTTGCTCAACATGCGACTGATTTCACGGCCAGTCACGGGTTTACCTGCGTCGGACAGCCGGCGGACGGCATCCGCGACGATCTGAATGCGCGACGTGTTCTTGCGATCATATTGCTGAACAACATGGAGGGCAGAGAGGAAATGGTACTCCGCAAAACGGGTCGCAAGTTCGGCTGTCTCGACATCTATTGGCCGGCGCGATTTCCCGAGGAGAAAATGCAGCACCATCAGATAACGCAGCACCGAAAATCCGATCCTCCTAATGAACGATTTTGGCAGAGCCGTTTTTCCCCAGGACTCCCTTAGGCTGCTCCACCATGCCTTGAGATAAGGTAGAACCTCGTGGTTCAGGGTATATTGCCCACAGGCATTTTCCTGCGCGCAAAGCGCATCCCATGTATCAGCCAGCCGTTCGCGGCGTTCTTCGACCTCTTCTCCCTCGAAATATAGAAAATGGTCGAACATGTCGGTGTCTTGGCGGGGAGTCGCGATATAGTAGCTGAACCTTTGACAGAAGCCATCAAGCATGCTGGTGAGATCGATATCATCGCGCCAAGTCTCTTCGACTGAGAGGCCATGAAACGTAAAAAACGGATTTTCGATGACGAGCTTGTTTTTCTCACTCTTCAGGCGGTTTGCAATGGTCTTGTATGAATAGGCATTCAGAACCCATTCCTTGATGCGGACGTAGCTGCCATGTGTCAGGATATTATGGAATGTCTTTCCGACTTCATCCTGGAACCAGAATGCGCCGTTGTTGTCGTGCAATTCGACGATCCATTGCGCGTCCGTGCAACCGGTTGCAAGTCTGGCGACCGCATCGGTGTTTCCTCTCGAAATGATCCGATCGATCTCTTCTGAAGCAAAGGTTTTTGAGGACCCCGAACCGGCAAGCCCCACAAGCCAAAGCGTTGGACAGACCTCACCGACTCCCGGGATCTTGAGGCCTGCACCTTTTTGGGTCAGATACGATGCGGCAACCATCACGGTTTGCATGATCGGCAACGAGTAGGAGATGTCCGTGTCTTCAAAGTGTCGCGCAATGAGGTCAAAAAAACTGCCGCGCGGAATGAGGTTACGGATATCAAATGTCTCCGCGTTTGCCTTGACGGCGAAAAACTGGATTGCGTCTTCGCATTCGGCCTTCGTAAGGCGGCGTGTCCCTTGCGGCGTCTTTACGGTCAGTCTGCCGAGGAGAACGTGGTCTGCGGTGTTTTGTTGCTTTGATGATGTGGTCATGGTCTCTTCTGCCTGTGATGCAGACACGAAGTGCTTCCGTCGATTTCCGCACGGAAACCAAGACCGACAAGAATTATCTAAGGGTCTGAAATCATGTTGAAAAAAAATCTTCGCTATCGCCGACACAGAGCCGACAAATCCGACGCTTTCTCGTGTGCGCCCTCGCCTTTTAGAGATGGCGCCGACCGAAGCCGATAGCCTTCTTCCCTGCGCGACCTGTCTACCTTAGTTTCCGACGCTCTGTCCTGCGGGCGGCGATATGCGATCTTTACGTTCGGCGGGTTTAGCGATCAAGCGTAGGAGCTTGGCGTTCCTCCCGTTAGTGGTTTTTTCGAAAGCCCTTGAGCTTGATGCGAACAGGCAATGTATCTGTTTTCACTTCTTCCGCTGCTTCGTCTGCCGCATCCTCTTCTTCCAGTGCGGGTTCGGGTACCATACGGGTGTATCGCCCGAGGCGGCCATACGGGTATCCCGTAAGAACCGCGATCATCGTAGGCATCGCCGGTTCCACATCGCTTTCATTGATACCAAACGCGGTAGCCAAAAATCTTTGGAACAGTTCGGCGTCCCCGTTTGCCTCGTCAAACACTTCGTTGATACGGTGCCATATACTAACGAAAACCGGACGCAACGCGATACCCGCAAGTGACTGATCGCCCCCGAGGATGACCTCATTCAGCCATGCAAGCGTGTCTGTTTCCTCTCGCTTCACGCTTGGCCCATGCGTATCCAAAATTTCCGCAGTCTTTTCCATGGTAAGTCGCGTGGCCATCGGGCGCGCTGTGCGCAGGACGAATATCTCACGTGAACGCATCCGTGGCGGATTGGCGGCGAGGATCTCTGATACGTTGGCGGCGAGATCCCGCATGAATTCCTTGGGCCCGGACGGATCATCTTTAGGGAGGACGCGCACGCCGATTGTCTCCAGGTAGGTCTTCTGATCGAAGCGCTGGTCCTCATCGAGGGATGTCACCACGTGATCCAAGTGCGAGATGGCGGACCTGAAGTTTGCGCCGGAGGCGCGTGATACGGTTCCCTGCCTGATACGTGAAATCAGGTCTCCTATAGTAACAAGACCACGTTGGCGTAGCGCCCGGGCCGCGCGTCCGATCTGAAGGTGCCGCAGCGGGATGCATCGGTCAGCCTCAGACAGCGTTAACAGTCGCGGATCGAGCCGCGTGGCATCCCCGAATACGGAGGTGGTCATGACTTCGCCGGTGATCACTGTCGCAATCAGTGGTAGGTGCTCAAGAAGTATGGCACGGTCCGCCCCCCATGTTTCGATCAGACCGTCAACCAACGCGGCGAATGTGATGTCTTCTTCCGCATCTGCGAAATTTGTGGCTGCCCTCTTCCAGTAATCGGCAAACTCGGGACGGAAATGAACATCCAGATGCGCGTAGTCATCATTGACCAGCGCGGCCGCCAGTGCCTCGAGAAGCTTGGCTTCTTTTTGACGGACTCTTTCACGGGTAATCGGCTCTGGAAGAGATGAACCTATGTCTTCGAGGGTCGCGCGATGGTGAGGCGGTTTTGAAATTCGATCCGCGATGATCTTTTGCAACACAGGGTCGTGAAGCGTCTGACCAAGTTGGCCCAGTGTGATGCCAACCATGGCCGCAAAGCTGTTTCCGTCGAGCGCCTGATTTTCTACCGGGAGAAGGGGAATGTCGATCGAGGCACAATATTGGTCCCAATCAACGTTCCCGTCGTTGTTCTGCGCTTCGTGGAGACTCCGCAGCGCTTTTTCGATTTTGCGTACCGTGCTTCGCCCCATCCCGGGTAGCGCGAGCAATGCGTTTGGTCCGGCTACCGCCAAGTCCCCGACTGTTCGATATCCTGCGGCTTCCAGCGCTTTGGTCTTGGTGCCAGCGTGTAGGATCCCGATCCCTAAATTCGAAACATCTTCGTGGAATGCGTATCCGGACCCTCCTTGTTTGGTTTTTTGGTCTATTACCGCGGTGTCAACATTCATCGGGAACTTCAATGCCAGCCCATCCGAAGAAATTTGCCCTTCTCGTAGGCTCTGCACCAATTCCACGAGCCTCGAGAAAAACTCGGTACGCTTTTTGCCACCCATGCCTGGCACGTCACCTATACCAGACCGGAGGCCCTCGGCGAGCTTTCCGAGCGTGTCGTAACCGGATCTGGCCAACATGGCCCCGGCGTTCCCGAAGCTCTCTCGGTTGACTGCGCAGACCGGTGTGTTGTTGTCAAAATCTTCCAACTCTTGACACGTTAGACACATGTCGTGGAACTCAAAGTCTCTGGCTTCCCAATAGGCATACCAATCCGCTCGCGTTGGTGTGCTTACCGCTGCGAGGGCATCGAGAGCACCAAGCGCTTGCTGGCACTCTGCCGCTTGAAAACTTCCGATAAAGTGGATCAAGTCTTCCACGTTGCTTATGCCGTATTGATGCAATGCGTCCTTAGTTTCTGTCGGCAATTGCAGGTATTCCAGCGGATACGTGTTGGCGTGGGCAATCAGGAACGGGAAACCTTTCAACTTGTTGCTTTTCATCAATGGACTCGCCGCCAACCTCTGAGGCGGAGCCGTGGAGGCGCCGCCTGATCGTTTTGACCAGTTGCTTTTTCAGCATGCACAACACGGATCCGGTACTCTGATTGCCCTTGGTCGCGGCTGAATTCAAACGTATCTCCTGTTCGCGCGCCTTGGCCCCGGAACCACGCTGTCATATGGGTGATGCGATACTCGTTCCGTGTCCCATTTTCATCATGCAGCTTGTTGTTGTAGTAGACAAATCTGAAGCGGTGCACCTCGCCTTCGTCATCGATACAAGTTATCCAAGCGTCGGGGTTCTTCACGTCCGGATTCAGTGATGGAAGGAACGACAGCAAGTCGGTTTCCCCCTTCGGAATCAGAACCCCCGCCTGATGTCCCCCGGTCGAGCCCACATCGTTCGAGCTAAGGTTCTTTCTGAAGGCCGTTCGCGTCATGACTTCCCCGGTTGAATGGCCAGCGCCCGATCAATATCCTCACGATCCCGCGTGGCCATGGGCATAATTTCGTTCCCAAGTTCGTGTTTCCAAGCAGATCGGTCAAGCATCACCCGTTCCACCGTTTCTTCGTAGAAGAGACGATAGACCGTAACAGGCAGCGTCTGGCCTCTTCGATGCGCCCTCGCACTCGCTTGAGCCTCGAGCGCCGGGTTCCACACTGGAGTGTAGTGGATGACGATTGTTGCCGCGGTTATGTTCAACCCCGCGCCGGCCGCCTTCGGATTGAGTATCAGGCAGCCCGGCCCGTCATGAGCACTGAATTCGTCAATTATTGTCTGGCGGTCAGATTGATCTGTGCTGCCATTGATTGCGCCCCAGTAGGCTTCGGGCAACCCTTTGGCGGCCTCATGAATGAGGTCTCCGAGGCGGTTGAACAAGGCAAAAATGATCACCTTCCTGCCGTTTGCGAACGCCTCGTGAAGGAGTTCGATGGTACGCTCCATTTTGGGTGTCATAAGCGACAGGCCTGAAGAGCGGTCCACCTCGGCGAATTCAGCGTCGATGTCGTCCATCCGAGTTTGGCGAAGCCACGGGTGTGCGCAGACGAGTTGCAGCTGAAGCGTTGCCACCAAAGCGCCGGCTACTGGGTAACGTTCCAGCGTTTCATCCCTGACTGCCCGGTAGTGATCAACGAGACCCTCGTCCAAGTCCAACGGAAGATCGATGTCAATCCTCTCGGGCAGGTCGTCGGCAACGTCGGACACCCGGCGCTTCAGAATTACCGGATCCGTGATCCGGCCAAGCTCGGCCGCCGCGTCAAGGGAGTCCGGATGTTCTGTTTCGAATTCTTGGCGGGTCCCCAGCAAGCCCGGAATCGCGAAATCGATTAGTGACCAAAGATCAAGAAGAGTGTTCTCGACCGGTGTGCCGGTCATGGGGATTGTTTTCCTTCGCGGAATGGACACTATCGCCTTGCGCCGGTTGGAGTCCGGGTTCTTGATCGCTTGCGCCTCGTCACAAATGACCCAAGACCACTCGATGGCCGAGAAAAGTGCGATGTCGTTGACCACCGTGTCATAGGTCGTGATCACGACGTTGCTTTGTTGGAGGCCGCGAAATACACCCGTCCTGGTGGGCCCGCGATGGACATGGACCGATAGGGAGGGTCCGAATTGATCGATCTCACGAACCCAGTTCGCAATAAGGCTGGTTGGACAAACGACAAGCGCTGGTGCGTTTTCCGGCGGTTTGTCCATCAACAGCAAGGCTATGATCTGCAGGGTTTTACCCAACCCCATCTCATCCGCGAGGATCAGGCCACTTGTGTTGTCCAGCGTGCGCCGCATCCATTCCACACCCTTAGCCTGATAAGGGTAGAGGGTCGCTTGTAGTCCGGATATTTCGACGCTATCCGGAAGAGGTGCCGCAGCCTCGGTGCCGGATGCCTGAAATCTCTCTGTCGCCGAGACCGGTAGGATTCCGGTTTCGTCAAGCAGAAGATCAATGGCCGTCTTGAACTCGAGGTTCTCGGGGTCCGAGCCGTCAAGCATGGATTTGAAAATTTCAGGAGCATCCGTGGGAAGAGGTCGCAAAGTGTCACCGTCCTGAACCCAAGCGTGTTCACACGACGGGGTGCTCAGTAGTCTGCGACGCCCCTTGATCGTTCTTACACCCACAAGTCGGGCATTGATTCTGCCCTCGGCGCGGTCGATTTGTACCTCCGCATCGAGGATGCGGTCCGACAGCGCGTAGCCGTTCGGCGGTAAATGCTTCACTTCCCGGAAGGAGGTGGGCCACTTTTCCAAGTCAAGCATGCCCGGTCTCCATGCACTCAACCAGTTCCTCCAACGTGAGAGGCCACGGGCGGCGCGTATGCACAGCCCTGTGACAGTTGGGACAGAGCGGTATGAGGTCCGTTTCTGGATCGTATGGTCGTGGGCGTTCAAGCATTGAAATCGGTTCGAGGTGATGCACTTCGATGATGCTGCCGGCGTCACCGTACCGGCTCTTGGGGTCCAATCCACAGCAACCGCAGTAGGCGCCGTGAATGCGCAAGCAAAGCAGCCGGTTTCGAGGGTTGCGTTCTCGCCTGGAAACCGTTGCCCGGCTCAAACCACCTTCGACCTCAGGAATCTCCGATGCGGCTGGATCCTCAACCACATCATATCCGATCAGCTCGGCCATGGCCGCCATCAGAGGAATGATCACCTCCCGACAGGTCTCGCTGATGGCCTCGTCCTCGTGAGGTAGGTTCTGATCGTGTCGGTATCGCGCCTCGATGCGGAAGCCGCCATCCCTTACAAGCCACTTGTCCGTTGATTGCCCGGATATGTCGATTTCTGCTGATCGTGCGACCGATCTTACAAGAGAACGGGCGAGTTGGACGTCCTCCGGGCTCGCATTTGAAATCTGCTCCAGAACCCGGGCCGAGAATGTCCCGAAACCAAGGTTGATATGGTGGGATTTCAATCCGTGCGGTTTGAGCTCAGCGACCGGGCCGTGCTTTTCGTCCAGATCGTTGAACCATATGCGCAAGCCCTTGCGCATTCCCGTGTCCAGCACCCGGACAGCGATGGTTGCGCCAGTTCCTTGTGCCAATGCATCGGCGATGAGATCAAGCTTCTGGGCGAGCACCTCAACCGTCCCCGCCCTCGCTCAGATCAGCGCCGTCGGGGAGCGGCACATCCCTGAGAAGCTTCTTGAGGTTGGAAGAGACGACATCCCGGATGTCCTCAAAGATCGGAGCCAGCTCCTCATTTGAGTAATCCATCTCGGACACGGCGAATGCCCATAATAGCAGGTCCATACCTTGGACAGAGTATCCGTTTGCCCTGGCTCTTTGATATATCTTTTGGTAAAAGTCGTGATGCTTGTTAAGCTCAACACCCGGGACGTGGCCTGATGTGTTTTCGCTTCGCAGTACCGGAACCCAGAGATCCCCGGAGGTGATCGTCTCGACGGCATCGACATGGATCTTATCATGATCGACGTTGTTCTGGATCGGTTGCCGGATCTTGATGCCCGCACCATGTGTGTTGGTGACCACGGCTGTCTGGCTGCTCTCGTCTACACTCTCGATCTTAGGCTTCTTCGCGGTCGGCGTGGCGCTGATCGAGGTGTTGGCGGAAGAGTGGTTCAAGACCGATTTGACTGCGGCTTCCTTCTCTTTACGTCTGTAGCGATTGTTCGCCTCACGCCGCGCATTGCTGAGCAGCTCTGCAAGATACTCTTCAAGCGCGGGGTCGAACAGGATTTGTGATTTCTTGACATCCACATACAGTGCTTCGTCGAGTTCGTATCCGAATTCGAATTCAATCCTCAGAAGGGACATGTGTGGTTCGAAAGTGCCATGCGCGCCGAAGACACCCAACCAGCCTCCCTGATTGATCAGTCGGCCTTGCCTGTAAATGTAAAATCCTTGTCCCCGGTTGGTGATGTTCGCCTTTTTGCGCTGTTCGGTCGTCAACGTGTTACGATGCGGCAGGATCCACGCGCGAATTCCCGCAGTTCCTAACAATTCGCCATCGTCCCCTTCGATCGGGATCTCCTGTTGTTTTTCGGAGAGTACCTGTTCGGATTTTTCCGGGTAAAATGGATTCCATGCCTCAACGGATTCATCGTTGACCGACATGGTGATTTGGCGTTCGCGAGTGTCCTTCTCGTCGAGAAAACGATGATAGATCAGCGCGAGATGCTCCATGAGACCTTTGCGAAGCCGCTTGATAGCCGCCTGTTCTTTTGCGCCACCGGGTTCGTCGTAGTGCTTCGAAAGCATGCGGTCACATTTTGACCAGACCACCAGTGTGCCCTTGTCCCCGCACAATTCCTCGAATGCCTCTTGCTCATGTGGTTCAATTGGGTCGCGGCGCATTTCCCATCGACCTGTTTCCTCCACATGATCAAGGTCCCATGCGAGCTTGTTCAGAGGTGCCTCAGGATCTTTTCGGGATACAATTGCGAATTGTCGGCAGACTGAACTGGAGGCGGTTTTGAGACCCAGTCCGAACTTGCCCAGACTTGCGAGGTTTTTTCTGACCGGGGCACCATAGCGCATGGCGGCGTGAAGTTCGGCATCATTCATGCCATCCCCATCATCGCCAAAGTAGACATATTTTTTCCCCTCAGTGGTGATATCAATTCTGACATGCACCTCATCGGCGTTTGCCGCGATGGAATTATCTACAATATCTGCAGCGGCAGTTCGGAAGTTGTAGCCCGTATCCCTAAGTCCGAATATCAGGCGCGAGGCGTCCGGTTCGTTAATCAGGTCAGACAATCGTTTTCCTTTCCATTCCGGGCAATTCTGAATTTATATCGGTCTTTCAGGTATCTGCACGATTTGCACCTTGTGATGCAACCATGCGGCGATAGTCTCGAGCAGTTTCTTCGCGGAAAAATCCCGCGTTGCACACTCCCAGACGACGAGGACGCGCCATCCCGCATCTTTGAGTTCCTTTATCTGCTTGGCATCCCGTTTGGTGTTTCGCGCGAGTTTTTCCCTCCAGAACTCGGAGTTGGATTTCGGTAGGCGAAAATTCCGGCACCCGCTATGGGCGTGCCAGAAACACCCATGGATGAGTATCACGGATTTGTATTTCGGTAGAACGATGTCAGGCGATCCGGGTAAATCCCTCGCGTGCAGGCGATATCTGAAACCTGAGGCATGGAGCCCTTGGCGGACCACCATTTCCGGTTTCGTGTTCCGCGAACCGATCCGCGACATCATCTCGGATCTGTTCATTGGAGCCTTTTTAGCCAAACAGTTCTCTCCGCGGTCTCATGGCGACGGTATTCGTGATCCATGGGCTCATAGCCTCGGCAATCGCAGCCGCGACAGGCGCGGCGACCGCGTTCCCGAATTGGCGATAGGCTTGAGCGTCAGAAACAACAATCTTCCATAGTCGGTTCGATCCCGGCCGATCGAACCCCATCAGCCGAGCGCATTCGCGGGGTGTAAGCCGCCTTGGGTTTTTTCCTTCTTGAGCGATCAAGATCTCTGAACCGTCCTTGTAGTAACGTGCGCTCAATGTCCGAGCCACGCATGAGGGGGTACACAAGCCAAACCCAAAACCATTACCGGCAGCCTTATGTTTAGCGGCGTAATTCTGAAGATACGCCCAGAGTCTCGGACTGAGAGTGTATTTTTCTGCGACAACTGCTTTTGCCCCTGTCGTGTAAGGTTCTTCGGAAATTTCACTCCCATCTTCGGGATGTAGAATGCTTGATAGAAGAGGATTCGGAGCATCCGGGATCAGAACATCATCAAGGGAAAACTTTGTCGGTATGTCCCGCCGGAAACCCGCGATAAAGATCCTTTCGCGATGCTGAGGAACCCAGTGTCGAGCATCGATAACCTTGTGATCAGTTTCATAACCCAGCTCATCAAGTGCATGCATGATGACCCGAAAAGTGTTGCCCCTGTCGTGTGAAAGGAGGTTTTTGACGTTCTCGAGAAGAAACGCCTTTGGGCGATGATGCCGAACGATCCGAACAACATCGAAGAACAGCGTGCCTTGGGTGTCATCGAGGAAACCATGAGCTCGACCAAGTGAGTTCTTTTTGCTCACGCCTGCGATAGAGAATGGCTGACAAGGGAATCCCGCCAGCAGAACGTCATGTTCTGGGATGGAAGCTTCATCAACTTCCGTGATGTCACCTGCGACTACATGCTCATCACCAAAGTTGGCACGATATGTCTCTTGAGAGAACTTATTCCACTCGCTTGTAAAAACACACGTTCCACCAACTCTCTCGAAACCTATGCGAAGGCCACCTATTCCTGCGAAAAGATCCACAAATCGGAATCCTGATGTGTTGTTTCGTGTTGTCATCACTTATGTTTTCCCGCCTCACTACATCCAGGTGGAACTGGGCTATCATGCCCTGGATATTACAAAATAAGCGTGAATCCTACCCTCAAAAAATACTGACATTGAGAAAGCAAGGATGGGCCTGAAAGCGTGTCGCGCGGAATGCCCCCGGGGCGTCAGAGCCGGGCAGTTTCATGGTAATACCGGTCCATATGATGCCGGGACTGACAGCCAAAGCCCCGTGGCGTATTATCTGTGCACACGCATGCCGATCACTCCGCTCCTTGAATTCGTTGACAATTCGATCATGCCAAGCCAGCGTGGCAAAAATTGTCACCACCATTCAATCCCATAAGCGATTGTGGCGAAAAGGTTTGTCGAAGTGTCCTATGCCAAAGCCGCGGACCTACTGCGTGTTGCCGAGATGGCAATGTCCCGCTTCAACGGTATCGCGCTGCAGGATATCACCCAAGAATTCGATTGCGATCATCGCACTGCGCAGCGGATGATGCGATCTTTCGAGGCCGTCTTTCGACAGGTCGAAATCCGCGAAGGCGAGGACAGGCGCCGCCGGTGGCTTCTGCCCCGGCACGACCCGCGCTGGCTGCAGGCGCAGGGCATTCGGGACGGTGAGCTCGCAGCACTCGAACTTGCCGCGAAACGCGCCGAACGCGATGGCGCCCCGGATGAGTCGCAGCGGCTGAGGGGGCTGCGCGATCGCCTCTTGGCCGCAATGCCGTCGAGCAAGGCCCGCCGCACCGAGACCGACGCCGAGGCGTTGCTCGAGGCGCAAGGGTTTGCTACGCGGCCCGGTCCACGTGTCGTGCCGGACATGAACACGCTCGGCGTCCTGACCGAAGCGTTACGGGCCCCATTCACCGTCGAGTTGGCCTATACCACGGCCGATGGCAGGACCGCGGACCGAGTGCTGCAGCCATACGGACTACTGCTCGGCATCCGGCGCTATCTTGTCGCGCGCCCGGTCCAGGGAGACGGCAAGATGCGCCGCTTCCGGCTCGATCGTATCCGCTCGGCCCGGATCACCGGCCAGAGCTTTGCTCGCGACCCGGAGTTCGATCTTGCGCGCTTCTCGGCGCAAGCCTTCGGCTCCTTCCACTCGGATGCTGAATACGGGCCGGTCGTTTGGCGTTTTTCGCCCCAGTCCGCTGGCGTTGCGCGCCAATTCATCTTTCACCCGGACCAGGAAATGATCGACGAACCCGACGGCTCCCTGATCTTGCGGTTTTCCGCGTCGGGGCACATGGAAATGGCCTGGCATCTTTACCAATGGGGCGATCAGGTTGATGTGCTTGCTCCCGACGCGCTGCGTGACATGGTTGCCGCGCATCGCCGTTCGGATTTCCCAGCCCTGCCCTGACCCTGACAACTTTTGTCGCCCCGGGATGCAAGGTTGGGGCAAACCGGCACTAACGATTCGAAAAGGACATTATGCGCATAGATCCCTTGCTGACACGCTCTCCGGCCACCGGCGCCCTGCGTCCCATCACGGAGGACCTGCTGGCGGAGGTGTATCTCGCGCCGCGCGTGGCGCAGCTTTGCCTTGTAGATCACCTCGGCGCGGGCGCCCCTTGGTCTGACAGTTTCGCGGCCTCACCGGAGGAAACCGCTCGGGCGGTCGAGGCGGGTCTTCTCGCTGTCGCCCATGCGGCGCCGATGCTCGATCCTGCAGAGATCGTGACCGACACCCTGCCCGATGGCCGCGCGCGCAACCACCTCGACGCGCTGCGCGCTCTGTGGCGCGACATCGGCACCTTGCCCGACCCTTTGAATACTTGGCGGCACGTCCTGCAAAGCAAGGCAGCGGACGCGCTGGAACCCCTCCCAACGGCGGACCCCGATTGTTCCTTCGCGACGCCTGCGGAAGCTTCCCTGGCACGGACCCTTCGGACCCATCATGGCGATGCGGATGCACTCCCGCCTCCTCCGCTTGCGGCGGAAGGAACCGCGCTCCGGAACCTGCAGGATCGGATCGGGCGTCACTCAGACCAGTTTGCGCCGGACCCCTCGGTCGCCTGTCACGGCCTGCGAGATCCGCGTGAAGAGGCCGAATTCGCTGCCGCCCTTGCCCAATCGCTGCTGGATACCGGTCGCGTGGATCACCCGGGCGAGATCGGTCTGCTGGCACCCGACGGGCCCGCGTATGATCTACCCCTGCAGGACGCGTTCGACCGAGTTGGGCTGCCGCTCTCCGGCTTGCCGACCGAACCGGCGCAGCGCGACCAGGCGGGAGAGTTGCTTTCGCTTCTGCTCGTTCTGCTAAAGGGTCCGGCGCCGCGTACCGCGCTGGCTTCCCTCTACATCACGCCCGGGATGCCTTGGCCCGCGGCAACCGGACGCAGGATGGCCCGCGAGCTGATCGACCGCGGCTGGTCGCGCCTTGCCACCGAACAGACCGGGGCGGCCCGGGAACTGCTGAACGCGATGCGCCCGTGCGACACGCCCGAGCAGCTCTTTGCTCGGCTCGGGTTCATCGCCAGAGCCGTTCCCGGGGCGGACCTGCACCCGCGCGTAGCTATGCTCAAGGCGGCAACGGGCAACGAAATCGACTGGCCATTGTTGCACCGCCTCGCCGCGCCGACCGCGGTTGCGGCGAACGGGCATGACCGGTTTGTCGAAGGTGTTTCCCTGTTTTCTGAGGGCGCCCTTCCCTGGCGACCGGTGCGCCAACTCATTGTCGCGGGCATGGCCGGGCGCCACTGGCCGCGACCGCCCGGATCCGACCCGTTCTTCACCGAAGGCGAGATTGCGATGATCCGCGACACCGGGCTGATGCTCGAGGGTCGCAAGCAGAAACTTGCGCGCGGGCTTGAGTTATTCCGCCGACAGCTATGCGCTGCGACGGAGGGGCTGAACCTGCTGGTCCCCGCGATGGATCTGCGGGGCGACCACTTGACGCCCTCGACCGGGCTGGCGCTGATTGCTCACATGCTGGGCACCGACGAACCCGCTGACCTCGTCCGAGACATTCGCTCGGCACGACCCGAAGACTGGCCCGTCGCCACCACGCGTCCCGATCCCGTTCCGATGGGCGGCGCGCCCGCGTTGCCCAAAGATGGCCTTATCCACATTCAGCGTGGGCTGGGCACGCCGGATCGACCTGGGATCGACCTGCTTCGGCTGAGAGAGACAAAGGACGGCCCACTGCCGCATTCGCCCTCGCGTCTGGAGACGCTGCTGGTCAGCCCTCTGGGCTGGCTCCTTGACGAGCTCGGCGCAAAAGAGCTGGCCTGGGCACCCGAAACCCTTGACGTGATGACACTCGGAACGCTGATGCATCAGGTTCTCGAGGAGGTCTTTCCCGAAGGCACCGAAATCCCGGACGACGCGACGCGCGCCGCACGCGTGCCGAAGGCGCTGAACTCCGCCATTCGCCTCCATGCCCGGTGGCTGATCGACGTCGCCTGGGCCACAGAGCGAGCCAGCCTGTTGCGCGAGGCACGCGACATCTGCGCCGCCTGGGCCGGCTTTCTGCGGCATACGGGCGCTGAGGTCCTGCACAACGAGATCGCCCTGAAGGGCGAACACGGCGGTCTGCTGCTGCATGGCAAGGCGGACTGCCTTCTCAAGCTGCCCGGCGGGCGCATCCTCGTCGTCGATCACAAGCGGTCCAGCGCCGGCGGTCGGCGCGACCGCATGGCTAAGGGTTGGGACCTGCAGGTGGCCCTTTATCGTGCCATGCTGGAACGCCCTTCGGAGGAAACGCCTCTGACCCGGCTTGTGGCCGAGGGCGCTCAGGTCGTCACCGCCTACCACATGCTGCGCGATGGCACCGTCCTGTCGGATGCCGGAGGCGCGGACGTGCCGAGGGTCGAGACCACGGGCGCGGACGCGGCCGAAAACGCGATGGACCATCTCGCGCAGGTTCTGGCCGAGGTCGGCGCGGGTACCGTCCGCCTGAACCGGGAAGGGGACGCAAAAGCCTTCGAGAAAGAGCGTGGGATCAAGGCCTACGCGCTCGAAAACCCACTGGTCGCGGCATTCACCCTGCCCGGCGGATCTTACGAGGAGGACTCGGAATGAAGGATTTTTCGCTTGTGCCCGCCGGAGCCGGGGCCGGCAAGACATACCACATTCAGAAAACGCTCGGGGAGTGGGTCGAAAGCGGCCGGATTGCGCCAGGACGGATCCTTGCCGTGACCTTCACGGAGGCTGCAGCGGCGGAGATGCGCGACCGCGTGCGCGGCGAACTGATGGCACGCGGGCGCCTCGGAGACGCGCTGGAGATCGACCAGGCCTACATGGGCACGATCCATGCACTGGGGCAGCGGCTGCTGACCGAACATGCCTTCGCCGCCGGGCGGTCGCCTGAAAGCCGCCTGCTGAGCGAGCCTGAACGCGACCTGCTGATCCGTCTGGAGATGACGCGCTGCACGGCGCTGGAGCCGCTGATGGCAGACCTTGACCGGTTCGGCTATGAATGGAACCACGCCACGCAGACCAGCGCCGAGGACGGCTTTCGCGCCGATGTACTGAAGACGGTCGACCTGATCCGGGGGCTCGGCGCGCGCGGGCTGTCACCGGACATTGTGACCCCGGCACTGACCGCCCTGACCGAGGGTTACGGCCCCGTCGAGCCGGACGGTGCGGCCCTTACGGCCGCGTTGAGGCGCTCCGTGCGCGACCTGCTCGACAGCTTCCCGGACAATCTTGCGCCGTTGTTTTTCGAAAAGAAAACAGTCAGGGACGAATTTGCAAAGAACCATTCGGCTCTGCGAAGGGCAGACCAACCCGGCGTCCTCGAAAAGGACTGGGCGCTCTGGCAGAAACTCCGAGCCCTGCGACAGACGAAACGCGGTGCGCCCACACCCGAAGGCTACGATGGGCTCGCCCAGGCTGTCATGGACGCAGCCGACGCCCTGTCCCGCCATCCCGGTCCGCTTGACGATGCCCAAGCGCACATCACCGCTCTCGTCACCGGTGCGCAACAAGTGCTGGCGTCATACGAAAACGCCAAGCGCCGTGCCGGCCTGATCGACTACGCCGACATGATCGCCGAGACCGAGCGCCTCCTGTGCACCCGTCCCGAAATTCTGGGTGCCGTGCTGGGAGAAATTGACTGCGTCGTGATCGACGAGTTCCAAGACACGAATCCGGTGCAGTTCGCCCTGCTCTGGCGGCTGGCGCGGCAGGCGAAACACGCATTGATCGTTGGCGACACAAAGCAATCCATCATGGGCTTTCAGGGCGCCGATCCGCGCCTGACGGAGGCGCTGCAGGCCGCGCATCCCGATTCTGCCACACCGCTGGACCGCAACTGGCGATCAGATCCGAGGATCATGGCTATGGTCAACGCTCTCGGCCCGACTTTGTTCGACGACTACAACTCTTTGTCAGCCCAACGCCCTGAAACGGGCGAGACCACACTCGAGGTGCTACACCTGCCCAAGGGCCGCAAGGACACCACAGCCGAGTGCATCGCGGGTCGCGTGGCCGACATCCTTGAAGCCGGCACGCAGGTCTGCGACAAGACAAGCAAGGAAATGCGCGCCGTGCAGCCCGGCGATGTGGCGGTTCTCACTTATACGCACAAGAAGGCCAGCGCCGTCGCCGCCGCACTCGAAGCGCATGGTCTGCCGGTGCGCATCCAGCAGGACGGCTGGCTGACCGCGCCGGCTATGCGTGCCGCCCGTGCCGCGCTGGCGCTTGCTGCCGACCCTGACGACACCCATGCCGCGCTAACCTATCTCACGCTCGGCCCGCCGCGCATGCCACTCGAGCAGGCCCTGCGCAACGCGGTGGACGGTGTCCTGCTGACCCATGCAGCTCTCGAACCCCTGCGCGCGCTCCAAGACGGAGTCGCCACGCGCCCCGTGGCCGACACGCTTGCCGACGTGCTGTGTATGACGGCCCTGCGCGACTGGGCCGCGGGTCTGTCGCAACCTGCGCAGGCACTGGCTGATCTGGCCCGCTTCGAGGCCGAGGCGCAGGAGTTCGACACGATGGAACAGGACCTGCGCGCTGCCACCGGTTTCCACGGCGCCGGGGTGCAGGTCTTTCTTGGTTGGATCGCACATCAGACCGCCAAGGACTGGGACAGCCATCCAAGCCCGGACGGCTGGTCGGCCTCCGGCGTCGAGATCTGCACATGGCATGCCGCCAAGGGCCGCGAATGGCCAATCACCGTCGTTGCCGGACTGGATCAGACCATCGCCGAGCGGCCAGGCACGCTGCGCGCCGATTTTGACGGGTTCGACGATCTGGACAGTGTTCTTGATCACGCGGGGCTGGGCTATCTGCCGAAATTCGCGGCGCCCGAGAGCCAGGAGCCATTCACCGAAGCCCGCCGGCAGGAAGATGAACGCGACGCAGCACGAAAGCTCTATGTTGCGCTGACCCGTGCACGCGACCGGCTCATCTTGGTGATGCCGCGCGAACGATCCAAGCCGCGCGAGAACGCGGAGCGCATGGTCGACCTGTTGCGCGATCGCGCCGGGTTTGACACCGCAGCCGAGGCGCTGACCGTCGCAGGACAGGCTTTTGCCGCGCGGGTCGCGGAAGGGATCCCCGATGAACCGGAATCACCCGAGGTGGACAATACAACGTCGCATCCGCGCTTCGGCGAACCACGCGCTCGTTTGGACACACCGCGCACGCCGTGGCGACGCAGCCCGTCCACGCTGATCGCTTCCCATCCAGCGCCGACCGCGGCAATCGATACGGTCGAACTGGCGAACGGCGTCGCCGACACCCAGCACGCCAGCGCAACCGAACGCGGCACCGCCTGGCATCTGGCCTTTCGTGTTCTCGCCGCGCGGCCTGAGATGGCGGATCGCCTAAAGGCTGCCACTGGCCTGGCCGACACAGCGATCACCCAGATTGCCGCACAAGCTCGGGCACTGACCAGCTGGCTGGCCGATCAGGGCTACGAGACATTGCACTTCGAAATGCCGTTCCAGGAGACAACTGCAGACGGGTCCGAGGTCAACGCCATCGTGGATTGCCTCGCCGAGGGCCCGCAGGGTCTGCTCATCATTGATCACAAGTCCGGCCCCTGCCCCGATCCGGCAAGCCGCTTCGCAACATATCAACCGCAACTGGCCGCCTACGCCGCCATCGTCCGTAGGCACTGGCCCGACAAGCCGTTGCGGGGCGTCGCCATCCACTGGATGAGCGAGGGCACACTTAGTTTCGGACATGCACCTGTAGAGGAACCCGCCTGATGTCCTTTCTCGCGTGGATCGACTTTGATCAGACCGACCGAGACCGGACACGTCGAATCATGGACCTGTTCGGTCAGGAGGATTCCCGCGACGAGCTTGGCCTCGGGTCTGTGCGAGACGCGCTCGCAGATCTGATGTTCCCGGGCACCTCGACCATCCAGACGCGTCTTCGCTACATGCTTTTCGTGCCGTGGATCTACCAGATCGCAGGCGAGTTGAAAGGGACCGCATCAGCGCGACGCGAACACGCGCGGGTGCTTGAAATCCGGCTGATCGAGGCGCTTTTGCGCGGCGGGGAGACACGGAATGTTATTGGCAGCGACTCTCGCGAGAAGCTTAAACGCTTGCCGAGCGACGTCTACTGGGCCGGATTGCTGACGCTGGGCATTCGCCGCTTTCAGGGCAGTCGAAATGCCTGCCTCGAGGCAACCCCGGGCGAGGCTGCCGCACTTTGGGCCGCAGGCTTGCCGCCGGCTCCAGATGGATTCCTGTCATCCCCGGACAGCACGGCAGTCTTCCGTTTGCGCAACGAAGAAGCAGGCTTCCTGCGCGACCGGCTGGCGCACGAAGCACCGCACAGCTTGCTCACGCATCTGTCCCGCCAGATAACCGCCGCCGACTGCGACATGATCTGGCACCATCCCGCACGCAGCGAATGGCCCGACGGCATAATCGCGGTCGTCGATCATGCCGAGCGGTTTTCCCGCCTAATGCATGGCGCATCGCTGCTCTACAACCTCATGCTGTCGGAAAGGGCTGCCCGGATGCAGGGCACCAAGGGCGGCGCATGGCATGAACGGGTCGAAACTTATTCAGGAAAGCTGGACGACTGGGCCGAGGAAACGCCGGTGCGACTGTTCGAGGACTGGGATTTGAGAGGCCTCTGGCTATTAGCACAGGGTACGACACACGATGTAAAACCGCACAGCCGCCGTTTCATCGAAACATGGCGCGACAGCGTGATGGCGACGCGGGGACGTGTACACGAAGACCGCGCGGCCCGCGCTCTCGTAAGCAACCGCGAGGCCCGGCTGAAAGGCGCAAAGTCCCGGTTCCGCAATGAGGGCGCGCTAATGCGCTGGAGCGGCGCCTCCGGGACCGCCATGATGAACTTCCGCTGGCAGCCGGTCGTAGCCAATCATGTCAGGGACCTTGTCGATGCAGACTGAAGCGGCGCTCGATCCCGAAAACCGCGCGCTCTACGCCGATATCCTGCGGGCTCCCGCGGGATTCGAACTGGATGCCGCAGTAGCGACCACCTACACCCTGGATTTCGAGACGGCTCTGGTCGTACCTGCGACGCTGGCCTTTCATGCCGCCGAGAACCGGCAGGAAACGCTGGACACACCCCTCGCGCTGCTCGAAGGGCTCGAACGCCTCTCTGCGCGTATCGCCATCTTCTGCGAGGCCGGACGGATCAAGGCCGTGCCCAAGGGGGCAAACCGCCTGACCGCCTTGCTGGAAGAAACCGTAACCGAAGTGGCTGCGCCGCGCGGCGGCGCGTTTCACCCGAAACTCTGGCTCTTGCGCTTCACTCCGGTCGGCGGTCACGGGCAGCCGTGCCTTCGCCTGGCGCTGCTGTCGCGAAATCTGACGACAGATGCTTCTTGGGACCTATCCCTGTCGCTGGACGGCGTGCTTGGAGATGCGCCGCGGGATCAGAACGCACCGCTGGTCGAGCTTCTTCGCGCCCTGCCCGACCTCGCTATGGGTCGCCCGACCCCGGCGCACGTGGCCACGATGGTGGCCTCGCTGGCAAACGATCTTGCCCACGCCGCGTGGGAACATCCCCGGCATATTCGCAAGATTCGCTTTGCCGTGAATGGGTTGACTGACCGGGTCTGGCGCCCACAGATCGGCCGCACGTTGGGCATCGTATCACCATTCGTAACGGACGGAGCCTTGTCCGCCCTGTGCCGCGGCGTTGACCCGGCCAACGCCTGTCTGCTTGGTCGTGGCGAAGAGTTGGCTCCTCTGGCGCCGGAAACTTTGGCAATGTTCGGAAGGCGTCTGGTGCTGGATGAGATGGCAGAAACCGAGGATGGAGAAGAAAGCGATCCTGCTTCGAGCAGTGCCGTCCCTGCGCGGGGACTTCATGCGAAGGCATTCATCACGGAACGATACAAGAGCACTGAAATCACCATGGGATCCGGCAATGCCACGGCTCCTGCACTTCTTACTGGCAAAAACGTCGAAGTTTTTGCCACGCTGTCCGGCTACACCGAGAATCTTGGCACGATGGAAGACCAGATGTCGCCGGAGAGGCTGGGCCGCTTTCTACGAGAGTTTGTTTCGTACGAGCCGGATGATGCCACGCAGGTTGATGCCGCCGAGGCTCGCCTCAATCGGGTGCGGCGTAAACTGGCAGGGTCGAACCCTGTGCTTCGGTGCGAAGAAGACGGTGCGGGCCGAATTCTCCTACACCTTTCGGCGCGCAGGCCGTTCTCGGTCCCCGACGGGATCGAACTGCGCCTCTGGCCCATCGTTGCCGGGATCGAATTTGGTATCGGCGTGACGGAACTGAATACCGGTGAACGCTCGTTGGCGCGCCTTCCGCTGAAGGATGTGACGCGCTGGATCGGCGTCAGACTCAGCGACGCGGAAAGCGGACTGGAGCACCATTTCACCCTCGGGTCAGACTTGGTCGATCTCCCCGACGCCCGGACCGCCGAGATCCTGCGAAGCCTGATCGAGAACCGCGATGCGTTTCTTCGCTACATTCGTCTTCTCCTGGGCGACGTCTCGGAAGCGGCTAAGGCCCTCTTCGCAGCTGGTCAGGGCAGCGATCTCTCAGTCATGTTCGGCACCGCACGCGATGCTCCGATCCTCGAGGACATGGTGCGCGCTCTGGCGAGTGACGGGCGGCAGTTACGCGACATCGAAAGGCTGGTCGCGAGGCTGAGCGATCCCGACACGGGACATAGCGAGGTCATCCCGGATGAATTCCTCGACCTGTGGGAAACCTTCCGGGCGGTTTTACCGAAGGAGAACCGGATTGACTGAGCGTTTCCAGGCACACGACGCGCTGCGTCCGCTGAAGGCGTTTCAGCGAAAGACCGTGGACTATGTCGCGAAGCGGCTGCTGAGCGATCCCGACGCTGTCCGCCATTTCCTCGTGGCCGATGAAGTCGGTCTCGGAAAAACGATGGTTGCGCGTGGCGTGATCGCTCGCACGATCGAGGCGCTGCAGGATACGGTCCCGCGGATCGACATCATCTACATCTGTTCCAACGCCGCCATCGCGAAACAGAACGTCGCCCGCCTCAACGTCCTTGGCGGCGAACGCACGCGGGTACTACCGACCCGCCTGACCATGCTCGCTCTCGAACTGGCCCGGGTCGGCGGGATCAAGCGCGAAGGCGTGAATTTCTTCAGCCTGACGCCGGGCACCTCGCTGGACCTTAAACAAGGCGGAGGCCGACAGGAAGAACGCGCCCTGATATATCGACTGATCCGTGGCCAGTTCGACAAGCAGGACCAGCGAACGCTCCGGAAGATGTTCATGCGGCCGGCCGGGCCCAAAGGCTGGAGAAACACAAGGCAATGGGTCAATGGCCAGCAAATCGAGCAGTCGATAGAGCGACGCTTCCTGCAGGCGCTGGAACGAGAGCCTGATATCCTCGATCAGTTGCGAGCATTGATAGGCCAGTTCCGCCAACACGGGGATTCCGACCAAGAGCTCCGGCGTGCGGTCGATCGTTGCGTCATGACGCTGCGTGCGACCCTCGCCCGGGAAAGTGCCGAGGCGCTGGAGCCCGACCTGATCGTTCTCGACGAATTCCAGAGGTTCACGGAACTGCTGCACGGCGATAGCGAGGCCGCCGATCTTGCGCGCAAGCTTTTTGACGCCATCGATCCGGATGGTAACCAGGCCAAGGTTCTGTTGCTCTCCGCGACCCCCTACCGAATGCTATCCCTACGCGACGACGATGCGGATGCTGGGGATCACTATCGCGAATTCCTCGATGTCCTGGGCTTCCTGTTCGGCGAAAGGGGTCCTGCGATCCGCGCCGAGCTTGAAGACGAGATGCGTCGCTACCGGCTGGCGATGCAGGGCCTTCCCGGCAGTTTCGAGGATGCTTGCAGGATCAAGACCGGGATCGAAGGCACCCTACGCAGTGTCATCGCCCGCACCGAACGGGTTGCGGAAACCGCCGAGCGCGACGCAATGATGCGAGATGTGGAGGTGCCAGTTTCCATCAAGCCTGCCGACCTGGTCGAAGCGCGTGCCGTGGCGCACGTTGCCGATGCCGCCGACGCCCCGGGAACCGTGGAATACTGGAAATCGGCTCCCTTTCTGCTCAGCTTCCTGCGCGATTACAAGCTGGGGCAACGTCTGGAGCAACTCAAGGACGCCCCGGGCGAGGCGCTGCTGGCCGCGATCCGAAACGCAGGAACCGCCCAGATCGACACGGACGCGGTCGAGGCCTATCGACCCATACCGGAAAACAACGGCCGCCTGCGCGCGCTGAAGGAGATCGCGTTCCGGGATGGAATGGCAAAACGCCTCTGGCTGCCACCAAGCATGCCCTATTTCGGCCAGCGCGTGACCGCGAGCAAGCTGTTGATCTTCTCGCAATGGGCCATGGTGCCCGATGCGATTGCTGCGCTGCTGTCCTATGACAGCGAACGGTCGATGGGGATGGGGCAGACCGGTCGGAGCTACTCGGCCCGCCATCCGCAGTTGCTCAATTTCCGACGCAACAAGGAGCGGTTGACCGGTTTGCGCGCGCTCCCGCTGGTCATTCCTTCTCCGACGCTGGCCGCCACGGTCGATCCGCTCGAGATATTTCAATCCTCTCCGTCTTTGGCCGACGCAGCCGCATTGCGCAGCGAAGCAGGAGATCGGCTTCAGGGTCTTGCGTCGGAACTCGAACAGCGCCCTCAAGCCGTGCAACGCCCCGGCGTCCTGAGCCGTCTGGCCCCAGGCACCCCGCAAACCGATGACGAAGATTCTGAGCGCGCCATCACATGGGACTGGGCTTGCGCTGCCGCGTTGGACATAAGATCCGGTGCGTTCGACCAGTGGCTGGCAGCGGGCAACATTCTTAACGATGTCGTCCGTGCGGACGGCCAGGATGCTTGGCACGACCATCTGCACGCGCTCAGCGACGCGGCTCGCGGCGCGGCACTGCATGGCCAGCCGGATCGTGACCGCCTGATCGCACATCTGACGGACCTGGCTCTGGGGAGTCCGGCGACCTGCGCATTGCGCGCACTCCATCGTATCGCGCCAACCCTCGATCTCGACGACCCCGGGATGCTCAATGCGGCCACGCGGATCGGCATGGCCTTCCGCGGGCTGTTCAATCAGCCGGAGAGTCAAGCATTGCTGCGGACCGGAGTCGACGATTTTTATTGGCAGACCGTCCTGCACTATTGCGTCGATCACGACCTGCAATCCGTGCTCGATGAGTATGTGCATATCCTCATGGAAGCAGAGGGCGTTATGGACGCAGAGCCGGCGCATGCAATTTCCGTTCTCGCCCAGACCATCGACGACGCGCTATCGCTCAAGCCGTCGCAAATCGAGATCAAAAGATATCGCGCGCATCGCGACCGCCTGCGGATAACGTCTGAAATTCGGATGCGCGGCCGGTTTGCGACCCGTCTCCTGCAGCAAGCTCAGGAGGACGGTGCGCAGCGAACCGACACGGTTCGAACCGCGTTCAACTCGCCGTTCCGACCTTTTGTCCTTGCGTCGACATCCGTAGGGCAGGAAGGCCTCGATTTTCACCCATATTGTCACCGCCTTGTTCACTGGAACCTGCCCTCAAATCCGGTGGATCTCGAGCAACGTGAGGGCCGTGTCCATCGCTACAAGAACCATGCCGTCCGGTTGAACCTCGCCACGAGATTCCGCAGCGCGCTCGATGCCTATCCAGTGGAAAAAGATCCATGGAGCGTCATGTTCCGGAAGGCTCACTCCACGGCCATGCGGCCGGGCGACATGGAACCCTATTGGCTGCTCGACGGCGAAACCCAGATAGAACGCTATGCCCTTTCTCTTCCGTTCAGTCGCGAGGCGAAACTTCTGGGATGGCTCAAACGCTCGGTTGCTCTTTACCGATTGGCGTTCGGTCAGCCGCGTCAGGATGATCTGTTGTCGTTCCTCGAGAGCCTGAAGAACGCGGACGCAGAAATCGATCTTTCGAAACTTCAGATCAGCCTCAGGCCTGATTGATGTTCTTCCCTTGGAGGGATCCGAGGCTGAAACACCTGCTCACGGAAACATTCGACGACCCCCACCACGTTAAGACCCGATAGGACAGCTAATGACAGATCACGCGCCTGAATTCCATACGCTCAAGGCTCGCCAGCGCGCACAGCGCGAAAATTGGCCCCAAGACTTTTCCTTGCGCATTCACCGCGCCATCAGCTGGATCGGCCGCGCCGAGAAGGAAAGCGAAGATCCCGGTGCCGCATTCTTATTCTACTGGATCGCGTTCAACGCCGCCTATGGCGGCGAACGATCTGTTTTTGGTGCTCGCGACGACTTTGAAACCTTTTTTCTGCGGCTTCAGCAACTCGACACTGAAGGGCGCCTTTACGGAATTGTCTGGTCAACTTTTCCCGGTCCGATCAGACTCTTCCTCGAAAATCGCTACGTCTTTGCACCGTTCTGGAGATATCACCACTGCGACCCCGAGGCGCAAAATTGGGACGAACGGTTCAAACAAGCTCGGCGACGGTTCCACGACGCCCTTGGCCGAAGGGATACGGTCAAGGTTCTCTCCATGCTGTTCGACCGTCTGTATGTTCTACGTAACCAGCTTATCCATGGCGGAGCAACGTGGAATTCTGGAACCAATCGCGACCAACTACGAGACGGCGCAGCGATCCTCCGGAATGTTGTTCCGGTGATGGTCGATCTAATGATGGATGCGCCGCGAACCGACTGGGGCGTGCCGATGTATCCAGTAATCGAGGCGTGAGTTGATGGCATTTGTAGATTTCTCAGCGCCGAGCGACATGCCGACTTGCTTCTATGATCGGCCAAAGCGGTGGGAGCTCTACGCAACCAGAGGTGTTTCACTCACGCAGATTTTTCAGATGGTTGCGGAGCCTTCCGCCCGTCAATAGCGTGGGGTAACAACTCAAAGAGTTAAGTGACTCGCAGTAGGAGAGAGCCTTGGAACAGCCCGATATTGCTACTACGATCGGCTCGTACACGGAGTGGGTTGGTGGATCGGCGAAAGATCTAATCATCCATCTTGCGGAATTTCTGACGCTGTCGGAAAGCAGACCAGGCGTTATTGCTACAATACTGGTCTTTGCACTTTTGGTATTCTGCGTTTCCTTTATCATCCGAACAGGTCGGCAGAGAAAAGTTATTCTCGAGATGGACCGCATGGTTCGCGAGAATGACGGAATTGATGATTTCGCAAAAAATTATTCAAGCTTCCGCAACCGCGTCCATGAGAAATCCAAGTCAAATGCCAATTGGGCTGCGCTATGGGAGGCATGGGACGAATTCAGCGAAACTATTGTTCCAGACGATGTAGATGGACCGCTCAAACTCAGAAATTCTATCCGGCCGGCGTCTTTTATGAATATTGAGGATTTAGGCTTTGGTCCGGGTCTCTATCGCATTCTCCCCAACACATTCGTTTCTCTTGGCTTGTTCCTGACCTTTCTGGGGCTTGTGGCTGCGCTTCACCAGTTCTCACAATCGATGGCAGGTGCCGGTGCAGGGATGGACGTGGCGATGCAGGGGTTCATGCAGATCGCCTCGGCGAAATTCATTATGTCGCTCGCAGGTCTGTTTTGCTCGATCATCTTTACTGTTCTCCTTCGCAAGCGCATCAACACCCTGGATCGAGCCCTCCACAGATTGTGCATCGGCATCGAGCGCCGTCTCGTTTTTGTCAGCCTCGAGGATATCGGGTTTCGTCAACTACGTGCAGCGACAGAGCAGCGTGAGCATCTTCGAGAGATCGGGATGGGCATGGTCGCCGAGTTGCAGAAGCCCTTGGAAGCACTGCCGGACCGGATCACCGGGGCCATTGCCGAGCGTATGGACCCGATCTTCGATCGCGTCAGCTCCATGGGAACTTCAAACATGGAAGGTTTGGTAGGCGACCTTTCAACTCAACTGTCGCAATCCGTTGGAAATGCCCTGACACGCGCCAGCGAGTCACTTGGCGAAGCCACCGACCGAATTGGGCTCATGGTCGAGCGCATGGACAAAAGCAACGCTCAGGCGGGCCAAGGCCTCGAGACGGCCCTCGAACAGATGGCCTCCGCGGTTTCTGAAATGCGCAATGAAGTTACCAACAGCGGCCGAACCGCATCTGATGCCATGAACGAGGGCGCCGAGCGTCTCCTTTCCGTCATGAACGAAACCCTCACAGGGATCCGCGACAATACCGGTCAAAGCGCCGAGGCCATGCGGACGGCCGCAGACGACATGCGCAAGGCCGCAGACGGTTTCCGCGAGACACTTGCGGATGCGAGCGCCGAGAGTGCCGAGGCCGCACGCCAACGCATGGCGCAAAGCACATCAGAGGCAAGCTCCGCAATCGAGGGTGCGGGCAAGAACCTGCTCGAGAGCTTCGACAAGACAAGTCAAGATATTGCGCGCCTTGGGACAGAAATGGGCGGGACGATTGGCACCGAACTCCTGTCAAAGCTCGAGATCGTCGGCACACAACTACAAGAAATGGCAGATTCCATCCAGCAAGGAGCATCGGGCGCACGCTCTGCGGCACAAGGCCTGTCAGATGGGGCGCAAGCGATCTCGGGTGCCTCGGAGGGTTTCCGAAACTCAAGCCGGGAGATGACCTCAGCCGCGGAGCCCCTCCGCGCATCCCATGAGCGTATCGAAAGCGGTCTTCGTAGGCTGGGAGAAACTGTTGACACCGTTTCCGAAACACTGATGCAGAATTCGGCGTCAGTGGCCGAAAATGCAGCGCATGTTCTTGATACCGCGCAGACAGCACTGGGAACAGAGCGCGACGGAATTCGAAATGCGCTCGAAGCAACACGCGCTGCCTTGGCTCAACTCTCCGAAGAGGCGGAGAAACTTGATCAGATCGATGAAATGCTCGGGCGGGCCTTGCAGCAATACAATGCTCAGCTTGACGCGGCACTTGGCTCTGCTCAGGACCATGTCAGCCAAATGCGCGATACACTGGCACCGGGAATTGACACCTTGAAAAGCGTCGTGGAACAGGCCGAGAGCTTCATGCCCGCACAGCAAAGGCGTAAGGCATGAGAGCACAGGCCAAGCGCGTCTCGCACGAGGAAGAAGAAGAAAGCGCTTTCGTGTCCATGACGGACATGACAGTCGGTTTCCTCTTCATCATGATGATCCTGCTGGCCTTCTTCGCCAGCCAAATAATGGATCAGGATGCGGTATCGCGAGACGCATATGACCAAGTGGTCACAGAGCGCGACGAATGGCGCAGCTTGGCCGAGGATCTTGAAACGCGTGTCGTTCACCTTGAAAGTCAGATCACCGATCTGCGGCGTGAGCGCGATGCCCTTATTGAAGAGCGTGACCGCCTTACCCATGATCTGGCGAGCGCGAGAGCAGACATCGAAGATCTCAATCGCGAAGTCCAATCCCTCAAAGACCGTATCGACGACCTTCTCCAGCAATTGCAACGGTTGCAGGTGCAGATCGTCGAGAAGGACAGGGAGATTCAGCGTCTCGAAGAGGAACTCGAGAGGCTGCAACAGGTCGATCCGCTCGAGGCTTACCTTGCCCGCGTTGCTCAAGAAAGGCGCGATATCCTAAGGCGGTTGCGCGATGCAATCCTTGCAGATTTCCCCGAACTTGAGGTCGAACTGAGCGAGGAAAGCGACGCGCTGCGTTTCCAAGGCGAAGGGCTCTTCGAGTCCGGTCGGTCCACGCTGACACCGGCACGGGAAGCCATCGTGGCAAGGCTTGCGGAGCGCCTCGACGAGGTCTTACCCTGTTTCACGTTGGGCGGTGCATCTGAATTTTCAGAAAACTGCAATCCGGGCTTCGTAATGGTCGAGGCGGTGCAGATCGAGGGGCACACGGACAGCGTCGGAAGCGACAGATTTAACAGAACGCTCTCTGCCGCGCGGGCAAATACGACGTTCTTCGCGATGACGGGTTCAACTCCCGGGATCATGGAACATCGCAACCTGAAGCAACAGCCTGTTTTATCTGTTGCGGCATACGGCCCGGATCGTCCGGTAACGACCAACGAGACGCGGGAAGGCCGTGCAACGAACCGCCGCATCGATCTGCGTTTCATCATGGTCACCCCGCAGGACACAAATGGAATCGAGGCAATCCGGGAAGCACTCAGGTCAATCGAGGAGACAAGTGAATGAGGGCATCTGAGGACCTCCGTCGCAGTGTCAGTCTCGTGTCCCGGACCTTGCCGCCACTGGATGCTATACGCCGTTCAGTTGAACGCGTTTCGCGTCGCTGGCCGGATGCCGTGAGGACGCCCGAGGATCGAGATCGCGAAAGGCTGGCTTTGGCCATGCTCAAGCACGTTCGCGACTGGGATTGGACTGGAACGACCACGCAACGCGTCATCTCTGCCGCCATAGCGATATTCGACAGCGAAAGATGCGCACGACCCGATCTCGAGATCGTGCGCGATTTCTATTTCGACGAAGCCGCGAAAAGGCCACCCGGCGCTTTTCTTGACGGCATATTGCGCGTCTATATCGACAGTTTTTCGAGCGACGCGCCGCATACCTTGGCCCTCGCGCGCGCGCTCGGCACAAGACGCGAGGATTTTGGGCCTCGAGAGCAGAAACTGATCGCCGCCCTGCCCGGTCTTCTGACCCCGACAGAAGCCCCGAACAGCCTCGCCGACTTGATGCTGGAAGCCGATGACCCGTACCAGAAACTGAAAGAAATTGGGTTACCCAGTCCACATTTGCCGGGCCTTGTTAAGGCCGCGCACGAAATTTTTGTTGAAAAGATCGGTCCGAAGCTGCGCGACGAAAACGAAAGGCAGCGGATGTTCCGCTGGCTGACACCAACGACCGGCGCGACGCTTCAAACAGGCGCCGGTCCGGCGATCGAAGCGTTGCTCGCCGCCTGGCGCACGAAAACACCACCGGAAACGCTTAGGCAGGACCTTTGTGAAACGATCATTGCCGCCTACAACGATCCGCGCCTGCACAATGGCGGCATCTGGTCCGGCTTCGACCCCGATCTGAAGAAGGTCCTGCTCCGATGGTTGACGAAGCAGGACATGAAGTTCTTCTGCGATATGGTAACCGCTACCCAAGACAACCACATGTGGCCACCCAGACGAGATTTCTGGCTGCAGCTCTACGAGGACAAGATGATTGACGAGGCTTGGGTTGCCTTTGGATCTTCCGCGCGTCGATATGCACAGACCCACCTTGTACGCAGCGGGCGCACCGACATCGGAAGGCGCTTCGGCAGTCAACTCGACCGGGGTGGCAGCACTTCCCTGCTGATCATGCGCATCGGCAACAAGATTGTTGTGGATGGATGCCACAGCTACAAGACCCACATTTTCAGAATGGACGACCCGAAGGCCCCGAAGCTCTACCAAAGGCAGTATTATTGCAACGACATTATGAGAGCTTCGCGAAACTCAAAACCGCACAACTCTATTCCAGCCTGGTCGCAATGGGTAATGCAGCATGTCTGACAGTCGCCCCAGCTGTTCCGTATCTGCGCATCAAATAGAAATCCGTTTTCCGGAGCGGCGGCATGGCCTGATATCGCGGCTGATGTCTTCGCAGAAACCACGTTCTTTCACGGAATTGAATGCTGACGACCGGGAACTGCTATTTGCCGTCGCCGACCTCCGAAATTGGCAAGATCGGCACCCCGATGAGGTGGACATTGCGTCGGATCGGCTGTTGATTTCACATGACGCAGCGGCCAGCCTGTCCGCGCCGGCTGCAGAGGCACTGAACCTACCGCCCGTGGTGGATCTGACACTGACCACTGACGTCAGGGGTGTCCTCGGCAAGCCCGGGTTCAGCTTGCGTTACGAATGGCACCAGCATGGGCGTCGCGAACTTGTTAATCGGACCGGGGCTATCCTTGATACGTCGCGTGGCTCGAGACGAATTCCGTTATGGATGAAGCGCGCCCTCGACCTTGCCGATGACTTCGATGCCACGGCGCCAATGGAAAGTCATTGGCGAGCCCTTGCAGATTTTCGCCGAGCACTCGAGCCAGAGGACGCGCATTCAGATGAATTACCCGACAACCGTGAAATGGCAGGGTTGTCAATGACCGCATTCCTGCGTGGTCTCGAGGTGCGTATTGCAGATCGCTTCTCGATTTCTCCGGATAGGACGCTCGGCCAGTTCGAAGTTGTTCCCTACTCCACAGAGGGTTTGACGACAAAGGGCGTGCCGGACGACGACATCTCAGAAGCGGATGCCGAGTTGGACGGCGAGTCTCTTGCGGTCTTTCAGCACAGACTGCGCAGCCGAGGCGCACGACCTGCCTACCAGTTGGGAAACAATTCTTACCTCGTGATCGACCGGGGGGCGGCTCCCGTGCTGGACGAGATGGCACGCGTTCAGAAGGCGCCGCGGGAAGAGCGGCGCGCATTCGTCGAGAACCCTCGCGCCTTCATCACCGAGGCGGTGAACCGCCACCTCGAGGCAGAGGGTGCCTTCGAGAACCTGGACCCGGCGGGACAGGAAGAACTTGTTGAGGCAGTAGCTGGCCCTGCGCTGATCGAGAGCCGAGAATACTCGGAACGCGTCACCGGGGTAACGATCTACCGGAAGCCTCCCGCCGATTTCGAGAGCAGCGGCACAGCGTGGCTGCCGGAAGTCTTCGACGCCCGTCTTGCCGAGGCTATCCGGAACATGCCGGACCAAGATCTGCAGGCCCTGCACGATCATATGGAGGTGGCGCTCCAGGCTCCGTCTCACCAAACGGCAGAGATCGCGGGTGAGACGGTCGACGTGACACCGGCTCGTTTTGCTGCAATCGCTGGCGAGGTTGAACGCAGACAAGAGAAACAGCTCCAAAACGAAGCCGATGAAGACGAAACGGCCGAGGATGCCGAAGGCCCCATCATTCTTGATACCCTCGACAATTTCGAGGCCCTCTCATGGCATGCGGCACTGCAGCCAAGGTCCACATCTCAGCCCACGGCCTTACCCGGATCTATCTTGACGCCGTTGCGACCGCATCAAAATGCGAGCTTCGATTGGGCGCTCGACGCCTGGACAAGCGGGTTACCGGGGATCCTAAACGCGGACGAACAAGGCCTCGGGAAGACACTGCAGACGATCGCCTTTCTCGCATGGTTGAAAGAACATATGAAAAACACCGATGTGGGGATAAAGGGCCCGGTCCTCATCGTTGCCCCGACATCTCTCCTTCGAAACTGGGAACAGGAAGTCGAGACGCATGTTGCGCCGCGCGGTTTCGGAACGCTGATCCGGCTCTACGGTTCCTCGCTTTCAGGACAAAAACGTCGCGATGCGCAAGGAACCGAAACCGCGAGTGGCCTGCCGCTTCTCGACCTTGAATGGTTGGATGAGGCGATTGAGGATGGACGCGCACATCGTTTTTGGATGCTGACAACCTACACAACACTCGCCAACTACCAGCATTCACTGGGCCGCATTCCTTTTGCGGCCATGGTCATGGACGAGATCCAGAATATCAAGAACCGAAACACCTTGGCGTCCAAGGCGGCAGAGGCGATGAACGCTGATTTCCGCATCGGTCTCACCGGCACTCCGATCGAGAATTCACCAATGGATTTGTGGACCATCATGGATCGCATAGCGCCAGGCTGCCTTGGCGCAGGAGCGGAATTCAAGAAACGGTACGCAGACCCGGATGCCGAAAATATGGCGGAGCTGCATGCGCGCATTTTCAAAGCGCAGGGGTCCTATCCGCCCCTCGGTCTTCGTCGTCTCAAATCGGAGGTTGCACGCGACCTGCCGAGCAAGGAGAGGTTTCTGCATCCAAGGGCGATGCCCGCGGTTCAGGCCGACGCCTATGACCTGGCACAGCAGAAACTTGCGAAAGGTGGTCCAGGAGCCGCGCTGAAGATGCTGCACCACATACGGTCCGTATCAGTGCATCCTGGCATGAAGGACATCCCTGAGCCTGAAGCCTTCGTCGAAATGAGTGCCCGGCTTGATGCGACGATGCAAATTCTCAAGAAGATTAAGGCAAGCGGAGAGAGGGTGCTGGTCTTTATAGAGCACCGTGACATGCAGTTCCGTTTTGCGGAACTGGTTCGTCATTTCCTTGGGCTTGAGCGGATCGATATCATCAACGGGGACACGCCAATTCCAAAGCGCCAGGAAATCGTGAACCGATTTCAGCGGCATCTGGCCAAAGACGGCGGCTTCGACATGCTGATCCTCGGACCAAAGGCGGCTGGAACAGGTTTGACGCTTACTGCCGCTACTCATGTCATCCACCTGTCCCGATGGTGGAACCCGGCTGTCGAGGAACAGTGCAACGACCGTGTTCATCGCATCGGTCAGGACAGACCAGTGCAGGTACACGTCCCCATGGCGATCCACCCGTCGTTGGGATCTCAAAGTTTCGACTGTCTGCTGCAAAGCCTCATGCAGCGCAAACGCAAGTTGGCAAAACAAGCACTCTGGCCAATGGGGGACACGAAACAGGACTTCTCAGAACTGGCGGACCGGATGGCAGCACCACCTCACGAGAAAAGTTCCTCGGATATTTCAGAATGCATGGCGGAGCTTTTCCAGCGTGACGGACTGTCTCTACCTGAACCAGACGACCTTGGTGCTTACAAATTGCCCTAACCAAGTCTCATTGAACTGCCCCGCGAGGACGTCAAATACCGAAATTATCATGCGAATTTCTCATAAGAGAGCTTTGGGAGTACCGTTGCTTCAAAGACTGCTAATCACGACAAGCGCACTGCATTCGGCTCATAACCAACCGAAAGAGGCTTGATAGCAGTATCATGACATCTTTTGACACCCTCAGCGGTGATTATTGAAACAGAGGTCATGTCACGATCAAAGAACCATTAGAAAAAGACTGCCAGGAGCCGCAATGTCATTTCGATTCATTCATTCCTCCGACCTTCATATCGGCCGGAAATTCGCCAACATTCCCCAGCCGGCCGACGGCAATATCCGCGGCCGCCTGATGGAGGCGCGGCACGGCGCGATCGCCCGTCTGGCCGAGGCAGCGCGGGATCGGGGGGCGGAGCATGTGCTGCTGGCGGGCGACACCTTCGACACCGCCACGCCCTCCGCTACGGTCATCCGGCAGGCGCTCGCCGCGATGGCCGAAGCGCCCGAAGTGACATGGTGGCTTCTGCCGGGCAACCACGACAACCTGAGGGATGCCGAACCCCTGTGGGAAGCGATCTGCCGCGATGCGCCAAACAACGTGGTGGCCCTTCTGGAAGCCACGCCGCACGATCTGGGCGAGGTGGCGACGCTTCTGCCCTGCCCCATTGCCTTCCGCTCTGGTGCGAGTGATCCGTCCGAGCCGCTGGTGACCATGGCCAGCGACGAGGGCCGGATGCGGATCGGGCTGGCGCATGGTGGCGTGACCGACTTCACCGATACGGGCGAAGCCATCGCCCCCGACCGCGACCGGAGCGCGCGGCTCGATTACCTCGCGCTGGGCGACTGGCACGGGCGGATGGCCGTGTCGGACCGAGTACAGTATTCCGGCACGCCCGAGCAGGACCGCTTCAAGCATGGCCGCCGGGGCGTCTGCCTCTGTGTCGGGCTTGAAGGCCCGGGCGCCACACCAGAGGTGGAAGAGATCGAGACAGGCACGTTCCTTTGGCAGGAGGTCGAGCTGCCCCTGCATCCAAGACAGGATTCTGCCGCCGCGCTAATCGACGCTCTGCCGCCATCAGGGCGGCGCGATATCCTTATGCGGGTGGCGGCGACCGGCTGGGCCGGGCTGCCCGACCGGGCCGACCTGGAGCGCGCCGCGACAGACTGCGCGCCCGAATTCGCCCATTTCGACCTCGTGACCGATGCGCTGGGCACGCAATACGAGTCCGCCGATCTCGACGAGATCGACCGGGGCGGCGCACTGCGGCTGGCGGCCAACATGCTGAAGGAGGACGCCGAATCCGATTCCCTCTCGCAGCAGGATCGCGACGTCGCCGCCGACGCGCTCGCCCGTCTTTATGCCTATGTCCGGGAGGCCTCGGAATGAAAATTCGCTCCATCACCCTCGACAATGTCCGCCGCTTCACCGATCCGGTGCGCGTGGGCGAGATCGGCGACGGGCTGAACGTCCTCTGCGAGCCCAACGAGCAGGGCAAATCGACGCTGTTCGACGCTATCCAGGCGCTGTTCTTCAAGCCCCACGGCTCCCGCGACAAAGAAGTCACGGCACTGCGTCCGCATGCCGGCGGCGCGCCGCAGGTGACCATCGAGATCGAGGCCGACGGCCGACGCTTCACCATAAGGAAACGGTGGCTGCAGAAGCCTGCCGCGACGGTCCACCGCGACGACGCGTTGATCGCGCAGGCCGACGAGGCCGAGGCGTGGATCGCCGACCTGCTGGGCGGGGATGCCGGCGGCCCCTCGGGCCTGATCTGGGTGCGGCAAGGCATGACCGACCTGACCGGCGGCTCGACGAAAGAACAGAAGGCCGCGCTCGAGGCCCGGCGCGACCTCATGTCGTCGGTCGGCGAGGAGGTTGAGGCAATGACCGGCGGGCGGCGGATGGACAGCGCGCTTGCCCGATGCCGCGAGGAGCTGGCCGCCTATGCGACCAAAACCGGTCGGCCCTATGCCAACGGCGCGTGGAAGACCGCACTGGACAGGGTAGATACTCTGACCGAACAGCGTGACGCGCTGGCCGCGACGGCGGAAGACCTGCGCGGCGCGCTGGCCGAGCGCAAGCGGGCCCGCCGCGACCTGCGCGAGTTGGAGGACCCGGCGGCGGCCGAGAGCCGGCGGAAGAAGCTCGAGGCCGCCCGCGCTGCCCATACAGCTGCCGAACGCCACGCCGAGGAGCTCGACGCCGAGGCGCGCAAACTCGACATGGCGCGGCTGACCGCCAAACACGCACGCGCCCGGCTCGATGGGTTCCGCGAGGCACTCAAGGAAGAAACCGACGCCACCGAGGCGGCAGCGGCGGCAGAGCTGGCGGCCGGAAACAAGAAGACGGCGCTGGAGACTGCGCGCGCGGCGAAGGAAGCCACCGAGCGCGATCTGGACAGCGCGCAGAAGGCACTGCATTCAGCCGAGGCCGCTCGCACCCTCGCCCTGCGCGCCCGGGCCGCCCGCGACGGGGCCGGCCGGCGGCGGGAACTGGAGCAACGCATCACCGAGGCCGAGAAGGCCCGCAACGCGATGGAGACCGCCACGGCGGCCGCGCTCTCCGGCCCGGATGCAAAAACCCTGAAACAGATCGAAGCCCTCGCCACCGCCCATGCCACGGCCATCGCCGCGCGCGACGCCACGGCAACACAGATCATCGCCCGCTATGCCGAAGGTCGGGCCGGCGCGATCCGCGCGGGCGACACGCCCCTGCCCGACGACCAACCCGTTCCCCTGCCCCGCGCCACGCGGCTCACCATCGCCGGCATCGGCGAGCTCGAGGTCCGCCCCGGCGACGCGCGCCATGACGACAGCACGGTCGAGGCAGCGGCCGCCGCCCTGCGGAAGGCGCTCGACGCCATCGGCGCCGAAGATCCCGACGCCGCTCGCTCCGCCGCCGCCGCCCGCACTGAGGCCGAGCGCAGGGCGGGCGAGGCGAAAGCCGTTCTGCAAAGCCTTGCCCCCGACGGGATCGACCCGCTACGCGAGGCGCTGGCGAAAATCCCGCAGGAGGAGGAGGACGCCGAAGCCCCCGACCCCGAGGATGCCGAAGCCGCGCTCGAGGCTGCCCGCGCGGCCCATGACCAAGCCCGCATTGCCCGCGACACCGCGTCTGACCGCGTGTCCGACGCCCGCGAAGCCGCCACCCGCGCCGAGACTGCGCTCGCCTCTCTCAGGGACCGCCTGACACGGGCCGAAGATGCATTGGCGAAATACGGCTCGAATACGGAAGAGTCACTGGCCTCAGAGGCGGTCCAAGCGGCCGAAGCACTGGAGGTCGCCGAGAAAATCCATACCGAAAAGGCAAGCCATGCCCCCGACCTCGCCGGCATTGAGGCCGCGCTGAACCGGGCCGCCTCGGTCGATCAAGGCGCGCGCGACGAGATCGCCCGCCTAAAACCGCTCCTCGCCCGGCTCGACGAACGCATTACCCGTTCCTCCGGCGACGCGGTCGAGGAACGGCTGACCGAGACCGAAGAGGCGCTTGCGGCGGCCACCGCCACCCTCGCCCGGATCGAGCATGAAGTGGCGGTGCTGCAGCGGCTGGAAAAGGCGCTTGAGGCCGCCCGCACGGAGGCGCGCGAGCGCTATTTCACCCCCATCGCGCAGGAACTGAAGCCGCTACTACAATTGCTCTGGCCCGAGGCCGAACTGACTTGGGGCGAGGACTCCCTACTACCCGATGCACTGATCCGCGATGGCCAGGAGGAACCGATCGACATCCTGTCGGGCGGCACGCAGGAGCAGGTGGCGCTGCTGGTGCGGCTGGCCTTCGCCCGGATGTTGGCCGCCGCCGGACGGGTCGCGCCGGTAATCCTCGACGATGCGCTTGTCTTCACCGACGATGACCGGATCGAGCGGATGTTCGATGCCCTGCACCGCCAGGCGGGCGATCTACAGATCATCGTCCTGACCTGCCGCCAGCGCGCCTTCCGCGATCTGGGTGGCAAGGCGTTGCGTCTGATTGCAGCCGAACCAGACAGCTGAGGGCCTAAAAAGCTACCTTGAGTATAAATCTCCAAAGGAACCCGAAGGAAAGGCAAGACATGGAAATATCGCGTGGTTTGGTCATAGCGGAGCCTTGGATCGACCATATCCTTGAAGGCCGAAAGGACTGGGAGATGCGGTCGACGGCGACCTCCGTCAGAGGCTGGTTCGGCCTCATTCGAAAGGGCAGCGGGCAGGTCGAAGGCCTGGCCCGGCTGGTTGGCTGCGGGACCGCGCTGAGCCAGGCTGACATGATCGCTCACGTCGATAGGCATCGAATTCCCGAAAAGATGATCAGATCTGGGACGGTGGCGAAATGGACCATACCGTGGAAACTGGCAGATATCGTGCGTCTCGAAGAACCTGTTCCCTACGAACACAAGTCGGGCGCTGTCAGCTGGGTTTCGCTTTCTCACGACGTACAAAAAAAGTTGAGCACCCTGGTGCCACAACATGGTGCTACAGACACCGAACCACATGTCTTGCGGACTCCAACGGACGTCCGCCAAAAGCCAACTGAAAATGTAAAAAAGCACCGGTTAATCGGCAAACCGACAAGAGGCATTCAAAAAAAACCGGCGGTGGGCCCGATTTCAAACGCTGAAGAAATGGTTCTTGGCAGAACACGTCTCACTTCAGGCAATCTACGAAACAACCATTTCTATCTCACAGAGTTCCTCGCCGCATTTCCCCGCGATACGATTGGAGGCCGCAATCGATCGGAGGCTGCCGATCGGGAGCTTTCCATTGATTGGGGCGGCCCGCACCCTGTCTCGTCCGATATCGATGCAACCAAGCGCATGTTCCGGCGGCGCGGTTGGGTGGGAAACTTCTTCTCCGCAGCAAATGCACAAGAAGGTGACACTATCGTCGTCGTATCCGCTTCTCCGTATCAGGTGCGTGTCTATCTGGAGCACGCTGCGTTCGGAAATGAATGACGCCTGAGCATGTGTTTCGCATGACCTGCTGCACCGTCTTGCTGAGCCTCTCAGGAAGCAGACCCTACCTGACACCCGATGGCCAGATCGGTGCTTGAATTCGTGTTCAGAGTACGTCACGCTCAGGTGCACATCATGGAGTCCATGCAAGTACCGACCGAAAACGCACCAAAAAGTTCCTTTGAAATCAAGAGGTTTTGACCTTACAGAGCGACCGATGAATGGCATCGCGTCTCGGGTCGAATTATGGTTTATATGGGCGGGGCAGAGATCTGATTGTAAGATAAAGATGTTGAACGAAGAAGACCTGCAAATACTTCAGCAAGATGTTCAACGGATGCTGGGCCGATGCCTTTTACGGTTGCAGCAGTATGAGCGGCTGACCAAAGCCATGGTGGCAAATCATAAGCTCTCAGGCCCGCTGCATGGTTTGGAGAGGGCACGGGCCGCGCAGACCGACGGCATGAGCCGTAGGACACTGGGCGCATCGGTTGGAGATCTCCTTGGATCATATTTCGTTACCGATAGGGTCGACCCTCCTGAAGAGACGAAAAACAACTCTTCTGAGAACGTCAATTGGCTCGCCATGCAGACATCAATTGTCCTATCGGACGAAGATTTTACTCGGGTAGAGCATGAACTCAGAGAAATGGTAGACCTTCGAAACAGGTTGGTTCACCACTTCATTGATCAGCATGACATCTCGAGCAAGGACGGATGCCGTGGCGCGCAAGATGCCCTTGTCATCGCCGAAAGCCGCATCGACCAGAACTTAGCAAAGCTTCGCGAGTGGGCCAACGGGATGAACATAGCCCAGCAAGTGATGTCAGATTTCTTCAACTCGGCAGAGTTAGAAGACTGGGTCGTCAACGGAATTGCTCCCGATGGCACCGTGAATTGGAATGCCGCGGGCATAGTGAGCGACTTGCAAGAGGCATTCGTTGTGATGGCTACCGGGGGGTGGGCGCCTGTGGTTGAGGCTGGCAAATGGATTGTCGAACGGTATCCAACGCAACTACCCGCCAAATATGGCTGCAATAGTTGGCGTCAGGTCGTGCATGAGGCGCCCATTTTTGAACTGCGTTATTTTGAAATGAATGGGGAACGTACGGCCTACTACCGGGAGAAGGAGAGCCACGCGAAGTCGCTCTGAAGTGTGTTGGCGTCGCACGGATTGCTACGCTCATCGAATGGCTGCTTTTGGGAAGCTGTATCGCGGCGCTGACTGCGAGAATGAATGACTGGTAAGGGCCGTTCGCCACGCTCGACACGGACGGCGGTTTCCGGCCATTCGCTGCGAAGTGTATGAAGGGGAGCTTTAGGGAGAATTTGAAATTCCGGCCGTGGCGGAACACGTTGCACTGGCGCGGCGACGCCCCGCGTTGCCAAGCCTCGCCAGGTGGAAGGTGCGAAGGTCTTTACCTGAAGGATACTTTCGGTCCGTTCGCCTATCGGCCAGTTTCCACGGTATGTTCCATTTAGTCACCCAACCGACCGGATCGTTTGGATCAATGTGATCTTGTGCGTTTTGCGTTCAGCATGCAGTGTTGTCCTACATGTAAGCAGATCGAAAAGTGAAATTCATGAGTAGACGCACCCGCATTATTCGGCAAGAAATCGAAGATCGTGAGATTCCTTATTTGCTCCACTTCACACTTGCTGAAAACATCCCGTCCATCCTGAAGAACGGGATCCAGTCACGCGAAGCGTTTCCTACGCATTCTCATCCAGAGATGCAGCAAGTGTTGGCCAGTGATGTAGATCGCCTCGACGGTTGCGACGGGGCGATTTCGGTGTCTTTGCCGGCATTCTGGTGGGAGATGTTCCAAGGCAAGAGGGATCGGTCACCGAACTATGACTGGGTTTTCCTTGCGCTGACTCCAGACCTGCTGTGGTCTCTCGAATGCCATTTCTATGCCGGTGGGGCAGGGAACGGTTCCTCTAAATTTCATGCACGCACAGCAGGCACGACCAAGGCTTTTCTGGAATTATTCGAAGACCGCGACCCCTATAATCCGGCGCGCGAGTCCTCCTTTCGCCATGCGCATTACCTGCCCGATTGCTTTCCAACATTTCCGCTATCGGAGATACAGGTCTGGGAGGCCATACCATCTGACGCGATCATCGGTGCGTTCTTTCTTGATGACGTCTGTCACGATCGGTTCGCGCCGGAGTTTGAGAATCTGAAGCACCAAGCCTGGATCAAGAAGGCTTGGATGGGCAGCAGAAAACTTAGCGCGAAGAGAAGCTGGGGCTATGTTGAGCGGTCACTTGAACCAGGCCCTTCAGCCGAGCATGAATACCGAATGTTATACGAAGATCTCGCCCACGAAGATGGTGCACCGGCATATTTAGGAGATGGGGTATATCTCTATCCGCCCGAAGATTGAGCTTTCGTCGATTAAATGACGAGTGGAACCATGGTATCACCCTTCTTCTCTTTGAAAATAGCCGCCACACTACTCGGGACTTGGAGCCTCCGGGAAACCCGGCGCGATTCGGATACCCGTTATCTGGTGACCAGATTGGTGCTTGTATCGGTGCCCCGAGTACGTCACGATCCCATACACATCATGGAGTCCATGCAAGTACCGACCGAAAACGCACCAAGAAAATCATTTGAAATCAATGGGTTTTGAGTCTGGGGAGCGGCCCCTACCGCCGGAGCCAAAATCCCAAAAGGCAAGAAGCTTAATCAAGCCGCCTCAGACGGCCTCCGCAGGTTTTCGTTTCCGGAGAACGCGGGGAACCGCAAGGCGTCGAGAAGACAGCTACACCGGAAAACTCGCAGATGTAGGCTGGTCTCGTTGGCCACGCCAAATATGCTGGTTAAAGCCGTCCGCGTTCTCGGGGCGCGGCGCGAGAAACGCAGCCTTGCGCTTTGCCGTGAATATCGCCCGCTTGCGCCGCATCTCGCTCAGGCCGTGCGTCGTTCAAGGCAGATCATCAACCTGCCGATCCTGCACAGCACATGCGGTTGCGACGTTTCATTGAGTTCGGCCTGCTCTCTTAACTCGGGGAAAACATCGCGGGTCAGACTTGGCGCGGGATCGCCGGTGTCGCGCTCACTCGATGCGATGAGTTTTTTTCCTGAATCCATAAACATACTGGTTACCCCTCATGCGTTGTGACGGGGGCCGAATGCCCAGCAAATTTGACAAATTCTTGACGAATCCCTGCGCAAGTGACGAAAGCCGCGAAACAGTGTGTTTTTTAAGATGCTCAAGCGACTCACCTGTGGCGCCGGAATGCACATTCGCAGAGTGGTCGCTCTCTGACGCGTCGGCGTATCTCCGCTTTCACGCGCTTGTCGAACAGGAGAGTACCAGCGCCGAACAGAGTGTCACGCAAAGCTGGGCAGAACGAGGGCTGTCTGGCGTCTCAGAGGAACCAAGCGCGTCGCGGATGACGCCCGCCTCTAAGATGCGCAAACTGTTCCAGAAGACCGGCGCCAATGGTCGAACCGATCTCCTCGCGCTGATCTTCGCCGGTCCGATGGCAATCGCGTCTGCATGAGCGACGCCGTCAGGGCGTGACCCCCGGCGGGTGCGTCACGTAACAGGTCAGGCCGCGTCCTTGTGCTGAAGCTCGCGCACTGTTGTCGCATAGGCGCCCGCATCCAGATAGGCGCGCTCAGGCGGGTTCGTTTCGCGGCCCAGCGCCTCGTTGCGATAGGGAAAGCGGCCGAACTGGCGGATCACCTCGCGATGCGCGCGGGCGTGCAAGAGGGTGTTCGCCCCCGTCTTCGGCATGCGGTCACAGACCATGCGGATGCAGCGTTCCTGGTCGCACAGGTTCTCCGAATGCATCAAAGGCAGGTAGAAGAACTGCCGCGCCGGCTCCTCGGTGCGCAGGTCCCATTTGCGCCGGATCGCGGTCTTGGCCGCCGCGAGGGCATGCCTGTCCGTGGAAAAGGCCTCGCCCGAGTCGCGGAACATGTTGCGCGGAAACTGATCCATCAGGATGATATAGGCCAGGATGTCCTTGGGATCGGTCAGCCACTGGCCGCATTCGCCCTGTTTCGCGCGCAGCCATGTGTCGTGGAAGCTCGTCCGGATCTTCTCATCGAGGTCCCTGGAGACGGCGTACCAGCCCTTCGCTCCGATCTCGTCCAGCCAGAAACTCAACACATCCTCAGGCGTCACCACTGGTCCACTCCTCGTCTGACTCGCTCGCCGCCACCCTGGTCTATGACAGGATAGCGCCATTTCGCGCTGCATTTACAGTAAAGTAATGCTTCAACAACGTCATACCAGTCACATCCCCCGGGCTACTCGGACTCTTCGGCGTCTTCCTGCGCAGTCTCGATCGCGTATTCCTGCGCGTATTCGACGGCCAGCGGCGAGGACGACGGCATCACCGGGGCGTAGCTGTCGGTTTCCTCGACCGAGGGCGCGGGGCGCTGGGTCATCCGGTAGGCGGCGTATGCCGCCATCGTGAACCCGAGGATCCCGATGAATAGAAAGAACGCGTGCACCCCGATCACGCCCATCATCCAGCCGGTGATCACCGGCCCGGCGACCGCGCCCAGCCCGTTGATGAACACCAGTCCGCCGGAAGCGGCGGCCATGTCCTCGTGCTGAAGGAAGTCGTTGGTATGCGCGATCAACAGCGAATAGAGCGGGTTCGACATGCCCCCGACGATGAAGGCCGAGACCACCAGCGCGGGGAAATAGCCGCCGAGAAACATCCCGAGTATGGCGCCCACGCCGACCAGCGTCGCCGCGACCCCGATCAGCAGCCGCCGGTCCATCCGGTCCGACAGCCAGCCCAGCGGATACTGCACCACCAGCGCGCCGATGTAGAAGGCCGACACGAAGGCCGAGATCTGCCCCACCCGCAGCCCGGCCTCGGCGCCGTAGACCGCCGCCATGCCGAACTGCGCCGAGAACACGCCACCCAGTAGAAACATGCCGACGCAGCCCAGCGGGGACACGTCGAAAAGCTGGCGCAGCGTCATCGGCTTGGTCGTGTCGAAGGCCGGAGTCGGGCTGATCGACAGCAGGATCGGCGCGAAGGACAGTGAAATCAGCACCGAGGGAATGATGAACAGGATGAACCCGCCCGGGTCGGCCACGAGCATCATCCCCTGCGCCGACACGATCCCGATCATCTGCACCATCATGTAAAGCGACAGCGCCTTGCCCCGGTTCTCGTTGCTCGCGGCGTTGTTGAGCCAGCTTTCCGCGGTGACGTACACGCCGGAAAAGCAGAAACCGATCAGGATGCGCCCCGCGCCCCAGGCCCAGGGGTTGGTCCACGTGGGATAGAGGATCATCACCGCCGAGATCATCGAGGCGAGCGCGGCGAAGACCCGCACGTGACCCACCCGGCGAATCAGGTCGGGCGCTTTGCGCGATCCGAACAGGAAGCCGACGAAATAACCGGACATGACCAGCGACATCTCGAGCGTCGAGAAGCCTTCTATCTGGCCGCGCACCCCCAGCAACGTGCCCTGCATGCCGTTGCCGAGCTGCAGGAGCATCATCCCCAGCAGCAGCGCCCATGCGCTTGCCAAAACGTTGAACATCAGCGGTCCCCTGCCCTGTTTCGGCCAACCTGACGGCCCGGCGCGGGCCTGTCAGCGCGGTTCGCGACTCACATTGGTCACTCTGCGCCGCGTTGGCAGCGTTTCAGCGCGGGATCAACAACGAAGCGTCGCCATAGGAGAAAAAGCGATAGCCTCGCTCCACCGCATGCGCGTAGATCCGCCGGATCGCGTCATGCCCCATCCATGCCGCCACGAGCATCATCAACGTGGATCTGGGCAGGTGGAAATTGGTCACCAGCGCGTCGGTCACGCGGAAGTCGAAGCCGGGATAGATGAAGATGTCTGTCTCCCCCTGCCAGGGCGCGATGGCGCCGCTGTCTCGCGCCGCGCTCTCGATCAGGCGCAGCGCCGTGGTGCCCACGGGAATGACGCGCCCGCCCGCGCTCCGGGTGGCGGCGATCTCGGCGGCGGCGGATTGCGTCACCTCGCCCCATTCGGCGTGCATCCTGTGGCGTGTCACGTCCTCGACCTTGACGGGCAGGAAGGTGCCCGCGCCGACATGCAGCGTGACATAGCTGATCTCGACCCCGCGCGCGGCGAGCGCGGCCAAGAGCGCGTCGTCGAAATGCAGCGACGCGGTGGGCGCGGCGACGGCGCCGGGGCGGCGGGCCCAGACGGTCTGGTAATCCTCGGCGTCCCGCGCGTCCGCCGCGCGGCGCGCGGCGATATAGGGCGGCAATGGCATCGCGCCCGCCTTCGCCAGCGCCGCGTCGAAATCCTCGCCGGCGAGGTTGAACCGCAGCACGCCCTGCCCGTCCGCCTTGGCCAGCAACTCGGCGCTCAGACCGGCGGCGAAGCGCACCATTTCGCCCTCGCGCAGCTTCTTCAGCGGCTTGATCATCGCGGTCCATGTCCCGGCCTCGGGGCGCGGCTCGAGCAGCGTGACCTCGATCCGCGCCTGGGTGTCGCCCGCAGCCCCGCTGCGATGGCGCAGCCCCTCGAGGCGTGCGGGGATCACCCGCGTGTCATTCAGCACCAGCCGGTCGCCAGCGCGCAGCCAGTCGGGCAGGTCGAACGCATGCGCATCCGTGATCGCGTCACCCCTGGCCACCAGCAGGCGCGCGGCGCTGCGCGGTCGCGCGGGGCGGGTGGCGATCAGGGACTCTGGCAGGTCGAAATCGAAATCGCTCAGCTTCATGGCTCGGGCCCCCGTGGGGAGTGAAAATCACCCGCCTGCTAACCGGAACCGCGGGGATTGTCACCTGGGACGCGCCATCCGCTAGCGCCCGCGCCGCTCGGGCAGGCCCGGCGCGTTTTGCCGCCTCGGCGGGGCGCTCTCCTGCTCGGGCGCGGGTGCGCTCTCGGGCGCGGCGCCGCGCGGACGGGCGAGCTTGGGCGGCGGGCGACGGAAGATATCGCGGAACATGCCGGGCGTGAAGATCGACAGCGGGTTGACGCTGACCTGCGGCGCGGCGGCCGGACCCTTCAGCTTGTAATTCACCCCGACAAGCCCCTCGCCGCGCCGGGTGAAGATGCCGCCGACCTGGTTGACCATGTAGATCGGCGAAATCACCCCCTGCATGTCCATGCGTTTCTCGTTCATGAAGTAATAGCCGTCCATGGTGATTCCCATCGACGCGCCGACCGCGCTGCTCGACAGCAGGGTGAGCCGGTCGGGCGACAGCCGGAAGCGCGCGTCGACGTCGTTGAACAGGATCCCGTTGCCCGACATCTGTTCGAGCAAGCCGACCACGCTGAGCGAACTCAGCAGCGCGGCCATCGCCGGCGCGTCGACCAGCCAGACGTCGCTGGCGTCAAGCTGGCCGTCGTAGGTTCCGGGCGCCTCCGCCGGGCGCAGCACGAGGTCGAGCGTCCCGCCGCGCGCCTGTTTCAGCAACCCCGCCGCGCCAAGCACGCCGCCCGCGTTCTTCGACTGGATGCGAAAGGCGCTGCGCCCGCCCTGCGGGATGATTCGCCCGGTGATCGCCGTGCCGCCGTTGACCCGCCCGGCGAAACGCCCGTCCGTGCCGTTCGACGTGTCCAGTTCGGCGCTGAACCCGGTCAGCGCCATGCCGTCGGATATCTGCAACCGATCCAGTTGCAGCGACACCGGCCCGCCGCGCCCGCCGCCGCCGTTGCCCTGGGTGATCGTCGTCTGGCGCAGATCGATGACGCCGCCGGTCACGCGCACGGCGGGCGCCACCCCTTGCCCGCGCCCGACCAGTTCGACCGGCGCGTCGAGCCACCCGCCCACCTTGACGCGCGAGAACAGCGCCCGCTCAAGCGCGCCACCCGCCCTGAGCGCGATGCTTCCACGCGCGTCGAGGCCGGGCGCGTCCAGTTCCAGCTGGTCGATCTGCGGCGGCGTTCCCAGCCTGCCGCGCACCTCGAGCCGGCCGCGCGATCCCTGCGCCAGCGCCCAGTCGAGCTGCTGCAACCGCATGCCAAGGCCCGAAAGGTCCGAGGTCAGCGCGAAACTCCCGACGCCGCCGCGCTCCATGTCAACGGTGATGTCGCCGACGCCCTCGCCGCTCAGGCTTCCCGGCGGCAGGCCGATGCCGAACTCGTCGGCGAAACGCTGGGACAGCTCGATCGTGCCGGTGAGCGTGCTGCCGCCGCCGTTCTCGGGGCCGAGCGGCGATCGCCACTGGCCGGTGAACGGAACCTGCCCGATCCGCCCGTCGCCGCCGACCGTCAGCAGATCGTTGTCCGCATTCACGGCGAGCGCATCGGCGGAAAGCGTGCGACCGGGGATCAGTTCCGTGCTGCTCACGTCGCGCAGCGCGCCGGTGACGTCGAAACGCACCTCGTCATTCGCCAGCTTCTTCTTCAGCGGAAAATCAAGCCGGCCGGAAATTCGCGCCGCCCCGTCGGCAAGCGTGACCGGGCGACCCTGCTTGGTCAGAAATCCAAAGGGTTTCTCGTCCAGAAGCGCCAGCGCCGCGGTGATCGTGCTGTCGGTCTCGAGGTTCACCAGCGCCGGCGCCTGCTTGATGTTGACGTCCGGCACGATGAAGCTCGTGCCTGTGATGTCGATATACCCGCCCTGCGAAGGCTTGACCCGGCCCGTATCGGCGCGGATCACGAAGCGGTCGTCATAGAGCGTGGCGTGACCCGAGGCATCCTCGATCGGAGGCATGTCCCGCATGAACCCGGTGGTCAGGTCGGAGAAATCGAAGCCCAGGAACACGTCCGCGCGGTGCTTGGGCGGTGAGCGCACGGCAAGCTGCACGTTGCTCAGCGTCGCGCTCTGCACGTTGCGGGCGATCCAGTCGCGGGTGTTGCCGCTGGCGGCGGGCGGCCACAGCTCGAGCAGGCGGTCGCGCTCCAGCCCGTCCATGCGCCCGTCAAGCGCGAGGTCCCAGCCCTCGGGCGTGCCCCTGAGCTCACCGCTCAGGATCAGCTGGCGGCCCCGGTCCGACAGGCTGAGCTGCCCCAGGCTCAGGCGGAACGGGTCAAGCACGAGGCGCATGTCGAGGGTCGCCGCGTCGATCTGGATCGGCTCCGGGTAGAGATCGGCGGGGTTCGCGCTGATGTCGGCGACGCGCATCTGCGCCTGCAACTCGCGCGGCCAGCCGTTGTCGTCCACGCCGACCAGATAGGCGATGCCCTCGGCGCGCGCGGCCCCCCATTCGCTGCTGATAGAAACGCTCTCGAAGCGCATGCTTTGCGCCTTGGGGTCGTAGGTGAAGTAGCTGCGCGCCGAGGTGAACGCGATCGGCTTGGTCGCGGCGTTGGGTTGCAGCACGCCGGCGCCGATCTGCAGGGTAGCGTTGAGCGGCCCGAGCGTGCCGTCCTCCTCGACCGCGACCCGGAGCGCGCCCGAAATCGGCGCATCGAGCGCCCCGAGCCACGCCAGCGCGGGCGATTGCCCGGAAATGTCGTCCGAAGGGATATCCTGGATGTTGACGCCGAAATCCGCCGCCGTGTCGCCGATATGGCTGGCGTAGTTCACCTCGACCGTGCTGGCGAAGGCGCGGTTGCCCAGCAGCGAGAAGTCACCCCGCATGGCGAGGTCGCCGCCGGTTCGCGTCAGCTCGATCGAGCCGCCGTCGACGTTCCACGCCCGCCCTGCGCGGGCGTCCTCGTAGCGCAGGGTGATATTGTCGATGGCGACGCGCTTCAACGCCGCCAGCACCGGGCGTTGCAGCGCGTCGTCGATCTGCCCGATGACCGCGCCGAGGCCCCGCGCCTCGCGCCGCGCCGCGGCAGGCTGGCCTGCCGCCTCGCCAAGCGAGACATCGACCATGCCGCTGGCGTCGCGGCGCAGCCGCAACTGCACGCCGGACACCCGGATGCTTGCGGGCCGAAGCTGTCCGCTCAGCAGCGGACGCATCGCCACGCGCCCGCCCAGTTCCGACAGGTTCGCCAGCGGCGCGCCGTCGGGGCCGCGCAACACCACGTCGCGCAGGGCGAGACGCGGCTTCCAGCCCTGCTCGATCACAACGGTCATCTGGCCCAGCTCGACGTTGAAATCGCCGGTGTCGCGGTTAATGCGTTCGGTGATGCGGGCGCGCAGCCAATCGGGCACGGTGATCGGGGTTCCGAGATAGGACAGGATCAGCAGGCTGGCCGCCGCGGCGAGCACCGCCATGCTGATCAGCGACCAGAGCCCCGCCTTGCGCCTGCGCCGGGCGCGGCGCTGGCGGCGCGCGTCCCCTGCCGGGGCGGTGGGAGGTGTTTCGCTCATTCAAGTCCTATCGCGCGGAAGCCGGGCGCGGCCGGGGCTTCATTCTGGCCGGCTGGGCGCTAATATAACAGCCGCATTCACATGACCAAGGACGACTCATGCCACAAATATCTGACATCGCACCCGATTTCACACTCCCGCGCGACGGCGGCGGCGAAATCCGGCTGAGCGCGCTGCGCCCCGCGCCGGTTGTCCTGTTCTTCTACCCGCGCGACGACACCTCTGGCTGCACCCGAGAGGCGCTGGAATTTACGGCGCTTCTGCCGGAATTCGAAGCCGCCGGCGCGCTGGTGCTTGGCATTTCGGCCGACAGCGTCGCCAAGCATGACAAGTTCAAGGCCAAGCATGGCCTCGCGATGCCGCTGCTGTCGGACGCGGATGCCAAAACCTGCGAGGCGTATGGCGTCTGGGTCGAGAAGAAAATGTATGGCAAGACCTTCCACGGGATCGAGCGCAGCACTTTCCTGATCGACGGCGACGGGCGCATCGCCCGGGTCTGGCGCAAGGTCAAGGTTCCCGGCCACGCCGAAGAGGCGCTGGAAGCCGTGCGCGCGCTCTGACGGCGCGGGCGGCGCGTCAGGCAGCGGGTTTCAGCGCGCGTTCGGCGAGACGTTCGTAGGCCGGCAGATGGGCCGCCAGCAGATCGCGCAGACGCGGCTCGTCCCGCGCGCGCGCCTCGAATGCGGCTTCTGCCTTCTCGTAGTAGTCCCCGGGCAACGGTTCGATCGAATTGCTTGCGGCGGCGCGCCCGTGCCAGCCTTCGACCTGGTTCCAGTCCTCGGGCATGACCTCGCCCCATTCGAAGGCGTGCGGCGCGGGCGACAGGCCGATGGCGTCCCAGAACGCCGCCATCGTGGCGCGCGGATCGTTGCGGATGTCCTCCGAGCGGATCACCGGCGGGGCATGCCCGGCGGCCACGAGGCCCTGGTAGTGCTCCCATTGCGCGGCGATGCCGACCTCCTCCTCGCTCACGCCGGGGTCGATCTTGTGGTAGGACACGATCGCGGCGCGCGGATCGCGGATCAGGAAGGCATGGCGCATCCGGTCGCGGAACGCGACATCGTCAAGCAGACGAGGCGTTACGTAATAGCTCATGTCCTTGAAGAAGACCGGCCCGGCCCCGGCGCGCGCCAGCAGCATGGCGCGGATGTCCTCGTAGCTGACCGGCAGGTCGGGGTCGACCTCGAGATGTGGCATCTCGCCGGCGCGGCGGTGGACGTAATAGTCATACATGAACGGCTCATGCACGCAGTCGAGATCGCCGCGCTCGCGCATGATCCGCTCGGTCGCGGTGGACATCGAACGCGGATGCGACCAAAGCGCGATGATCGGGTGGATGTCCTTTGTCATGTTCTTTCTGTCCCCTTCTCGGCATGCGGCGCATCTGCCGCCGACCGATCCTAATGGGCATCTTCATCAGGAAAAAGCAACACTTCCGCCTCAATCCGAACCCGGCCGGTGCGGCGACGTCGTCCCATGCGCACCCGCCCCCAATCAGCGCAAAAGCGCGTTTCAAGCTGTTGCAGATCGGCAATTTTTTGCCGCTCGGCGGGATCCAGCCTTGTTTCGACGACGTTTGTGGCGGAAACAGTTGATGGTTTTTTGAGCACTGGGTAATGACGCCGGGGCGCAGCATCGCCGCGGCATATCGATTCCATCATAGCGCCGGGACGGACGGGACGCCGCGCTGGAAGAGACAATGAGGGACGGGGAACCTTGCGGACACGCGCAGCGATACGGATTAACGCACTTCTGGAACGCTATTTTCCCGAACGCCGGGTTTTCCTGCGTTCGGACACGGACACCCGGTTCATCCGGCTGCGGCCCGTATCGCAGCTGATCGCCTTCGCCGGCGTATCGGTCTTTGTCAGTTGGTCGATCATCGCCACCGCGATCCTGCTGATGGACAGCATCGGATCCGGCAATTTCCGCGAGCAGGCCAAGCGCGACCAGCGCACCTACGAAGCCCGGCTGAACGCGCTGTCGCATGAGCGCGACCTGCGCGCGCGCGAGGCCTCCGAGGCGCAGGAGCGGTTCAACTCGGCGCTGGCGCAGATTTCGGTGATGCAATCGGAACTTCTGAATTCGGAAACCCGCCGGCGCGAGATGGAGACCGGGATCGAGGTGATCCAGAACACCCTGCGCCGCACCATGAAGGAACGCGACGGCGCGCGCGAAAAGGCCGAGACGCTGACCGCCTCGCTGGCCGAACGCGCGGGCAGTGGCGACGCGCTGGACGACGAGGGCGGAACCGGCGCCTCGACCGTCGATTTCCTGACCGCCGCGCTTGCCGACACCGCGAAGGAGCGCGACAAGATCTCGGAAGACGCGCAGGACGCGATCCTCTACGCCGACGAGATGACCCAGCAGATCCGGCTGATGCAGGACCAGAACGACCAGATCTTCCAGCAGCTCGAGGACGCGATGACGATCTCGGTGGAGCCGCTGGACAAGATGTTCCGCGCCGCCGGGCTGAACACCAAGTCGCTGCTCGACACGGTCAAGAGCGGCTACTCGGGCCAGGGCGGCCCGCTCATGCCGCTCAGCCTGTCGACCAGGGGAGAAGAGCCGTCGCCTGACGCGCTGCGCGCCAACCGCATCCTGAACCAGATGGACCGGCTCAACATGTATCGCATCGCCGCGCAGAAGGCGCCCTTTGCGATGCCGGTCAAGAGCGCGTTCCGCCATACCTCGGGCTTCGGGAAGCGCTGGGGGCGGATGCACAGCGGCACCGACCTGGCCGCGCCGCAAGGCACGCCGATCTACGCCACCGCCGACGGCGTGGTCACCTATGCCGGCTGGCAATCGGGCTACGGCCGGCTGGTCAAGGTCCAGCACGCGTTCGGGATCGAGACCCGCTACGCGCACCAGTCGAAAATCCGCGTGAAGAAGGGTCAAAGGGTCTCGCGCGGGGATCGTATCGGTGATATGGGCAGCACTGGACGTTCGACCGGCACGCATCTACACTATGAAATTCGTGTCGACGGCAAGGCCATCAACCCCATGATCTACATCAAGGCTGCGAGAGATGTTTTCTAAGAGCAAAATCAACGACCCGAGCCCGCGCACGGGCGACGCGCAAAAGCCCTCCGGCACGGACAAATCGCTCGATGCGCCCAAACCTGCCATGCCGCAGTCCGGCGAATTCAAGGCGACCGCACCCAAGGCCAAGCCGCCCGCGTCGGTGTTGTCCGCCGACCTGCACGTCACCGGCAACATGAAGACCACCGGCGACATCCAGGTCGAGGGCACCGTGGAAGGCGACATTCGCGCGCATCTCCTGACCATCGGCGAAAGCGCGACGATCAAGGGCGAGGTAATCGCCGACGACGTGGTGATCAACGGGCGCATCGTCGGCCGCGTGCGCGGGTTGAAGGTGCGGCTCACCTCGACCGCGCGGGTCGAGGGCGACATCATCCACAAGACCATCGCGATCGAGAGCGGCGCACATTTCGAAGGCTCCGTGCAGCGCCAGGACGATCCTCTGAACTCCAAATCCAAGGCGGCGACCGCCGCCGGGGCGACCGGCGTGTCGGGAAGCGCGCAGCGCGCGCCGGCCCAGGCTCAGCAGGACCAGAAAGACTGACGCCGCCCGTTTCCCGCGATGATCGCGTTTGACGCCCCGCGCCGGATCGCCCCGCGCGGGGTTTTCGCTTTCCCCGGCCCCCAGAACGACGCGCGGCTCAGGCCTCCAGCTCCGCATCCCAGTAGAGAAAATCCAGCCAGCTTTCGTGCAGGTGGCCGGGCGGAAACTTGCGCCCGAGGTTGCGCAACTCCTCGGCGCCGGGCGCGCGCGGGGGCTTGCGCAGGGACATGCCGGTGCGGTGCAGGCTCTTGGCGCCCTTGCGCAGGTTGCAGCCGCTGCATGCGGCGACGACGTTCTCCCAGCTGGTGATCCCGCCGCTGGCGCGCGGCACGACGTGGTCGAAGGTCAGTTCGCCGCGCGCGCCGCAATACTGGCAGCGGAATTCATCGCGCAGGAACAGGTTGAACCGGGTGAAGGCGACGCGCTTTTGCGGCTTCACGTAATCCTTGAGCACGATAACCGAAGGGATGCGGATCTGCATGCTGGGCGAGCGCACGACATCGTCGTACTCCGCGACGATATCCACCCGATCGAGCCAGGCCGCCTTGACCGCGTCCTGCCATGACCAGAGCGAGAGGGGATAGTAGCTCAGCGGGCGATAATCCGCGTTGAGAACCAGCGCCGGGTGCTGCTTGAGGGCGCCGGGCTCACGCACGAATTCGGTCCTGAAATCGCCTTCCATCGTCGCCTGCCGCCTTCAGCTGCCTAGGCCGTGTCATACCCTCACTATATATGGCGCTTCGGCGCTGGCAACCCCATGTATAGGCGGCACATCTAGGGCGCAGGCCCGATCTTGCACGCCGTCAAAGCTGGTCAAGCACCTCGTCGGAGGCCTCGAAATTCGCCGTCACACGCTGCACGTCGTCATCGTCGTCCAGCGCCTCGATCAGCTTCATCAGCTTCTGCATCGCCTCGAGGTCCATCTCGGTCGTGGTCGTGGGCCGCCAGATCAGCCGGGTTTCCTCGGATTCGCCCAGGTCGGCCTCAAGCGCGTTCGAGACATCGTTGAGGTCCGTATCCGCGCACCAGATCACGTGGCCGTCCGCGCTCGATTCGACGTCCTCGGCGCCGGCCTCGATCGCGGCCATCATGACGGTATCGGCATCGCCCACATCCGCGGGGTAGACCACCTCGCCCTTGCGCTCGAACATGAAGCCGACGCTGCCGGTCTCGCCGAGGTTGCCGCCATGCTTGGTGAAGGTCGAGCGCACGTTGCTCGCGGTGCGGTTGCGGTTGTCCGTCATCGCCTCGACGATCAGCGCCACGCCGTTCGGACCGTAACCCTCATAGCGGATTTCCTCGTAATCTTCCGAATCGCCGGCCTGGGATTTCTTGATCGCGCGGTCGATATTGTCGTTGGGCATGGACTGCGACTTGGCCGACTTGATCGCGAGCCGCAGGCGCGGGTTCTTTTCCGGATCGGGATCGCCCATCTTGGCGGCGACGGTGATCTCCTTCGAGAGCTTGGAGAACAGCTTGGAGCGGGCGGCGTCCTGCCGTCCCTTGCGATGTTGAATATTTGCCCATTTTGAATGGCCGGCCATGTGGGTGCGCTCTCCTGCCTGTGCGGTTTTCCCTGCCCTATTATCGCCTCAGCGCCGCGCGGGCAACGGGTCTTGCGCGCGCCTCAGAGCGGGAAGAAGTACGGGATCAGCAGCGCGGCGAGCACGCCGACGCTCAGGTTGAGTGGCACGCCCACGCGCAGAAAATCGGTGAACCTGTACCCGCCGGGGCCATAGACCAGCGTGTTGGTCTGATAGCCGATCGGGGTGGCGAAACTGGCGCTTGCGGCGATCATCACCGCCACCACCAGCGGGCGCGGATCGATCCCCATCGCACCGGCGAGGCTGATCGCGATCGGCGTCACCACCACGGCTACGGCGTTGTTGCTCACCAGCTCCGTCAGCACCGAGGTCAGCAGGTAGACCACCCAGATCACGACGACCGCCGGCAGCACCGACAGCAGCGGCGCGATCGCCTTCACGATCAGAGCGATCGCCCCGCTTTCCTGTAGCGCCGCCCCGATCGCGAGCATAGAAAAGATCAGCGCGAGCAGCCGCCCGTCGACAAACGAAAACGCCTCATCCGCGTCGATGCAGCGCGACAGCAGCACCACCGCCATGGCCACCACCGCGAGCAGCAGGATCGGCGCCACGCCGAGCGCGGCCAGCGCCACGATCCCCAGAAGCGCAAGCACCGCGACCGGCGCCTTGCGGCGGCGGAACGCGCGGGCCGAGGGCTGCGAGACGTCGACGAGGTCCATGTCGCTCGCGAGCCGCTGGATATCCGCCGGCGCCCCCTCGAGCAGCAGCGTGTCGCCCACCCGAACCACCAGTTCGTCAAGCTGGCGTCCGATATTCTGGTTCCGCCGGTGCACCGCCAGCGGATAGACCCCATAGCGCCGCCGCAGCCGCATGGAGCCAAGGCTGCGGCCGACCATCTTGCAGCCCGGCGTGATCAGCACCTCGACCGTAGAGGTCTCGACCGCCGAAAGCTGATCGACCCGGCGCAGGCTCTTGTCGCGTTGCAGGCTCAGCAGTTCGGTCATCTGCGTGCGCAGCACCACCCGGTCGCCGACCTCGAGCGTGACCCCTTCGAGGTTCCGCCTGAGCGACTCGTCCCCGCGGATCACGTCGATCAGCCGCACGCCCTCGCGCTTGAAAAGCTGCACGCCGGTGACCTCGCGCCCGATCAGGTTGCTGTCGGGCGGGATCACCGCCTCGGTAAAGAACTTCATCCGGCTGCGGTCGCTCAGCATGTCGGCCATGCTGTCGCGCTCGGGCAGCAGGAACGGCCCGATGAAGCGCAGGTAGATCATGCCCCAGGCGACCAGCGCCAGGGCGAGCGGCGTCACCTCGAAGATCGAGAACGGCCGCAGCCCCTGTGCGCGCGCCACCCCGTCCACCAACAGGTTCGTCGAGGTGCCGATGAGCGTCAGCGTGCCGCCCAGGATCGCTGCATAGCTGAGCGGGATCAGCAGCTTGGAGACGGGCACGTCCATCGTGCGGGCAAGCTGGACGAAGACCGGGATCATCACCACCACCACCGGCGTGTTGTTCATCACCGCCGACCCCAGGACCACCAGCGCCATCAGGATCGCGATCGCGATCCGCGGGTTGGTCTTCGCCCGTCGATCAGCGAGCGACGTGAAACTCTCGAGCGCGCCGGTGCGCACCAGGCCGCCCATGATGATGAACATCGCCGCGATGGTCCAGGGCGCCGGGTTCGACAGCACCGCGAGCGCCGCGTCATAGGGCAACAGCCCCATCGCGAGCATCGTCCCCGCCCCGGCCAGCGCCACCACCTCGGTCGGATAGACCTCGCGCACGAAGCCTGCGAACATGACCGCCACCACAGCCAGGGTCAGGATCGCCTGGGTGTTCTGCGACAGGTCGAAATATGCGATCACAGTGGCGGGCTTCCCTCTTGCGCCGCGTCATTTTCCTCCATGACCGGCGCAGGTGCAAGAACCCTCGCGTGGCGCGGCTGCACGAGGAACATGCCCAGCAGCATCACCCCCAGCGCGACCCAGACCCAGACCGAGTAACTCTCGCCCAAGAGCAGCATCGACCACAGCACGCCGCAGCCGGTGACGAGATAGCTCGACTGCGCGGTAAAGACCGATCCGGCGCGTCCCACCAGCCAGACGTAGCAGGCATAGACCGCCGCATGGATGACCGCGCCCGCAACCAGCGCCGCCTCGGCGACGCCGAAACCCTGCATCGGGTCGATCCATTGCCCCGACGCCACCGCAATCGGAAGCGAGATGACCATGCCCACCAGCGACGCGCCCAGGATCACCTGCATCGGGTCGAGCCCCTGCGTGCCCCATTTCCACACCAGGTTGCCCTCGGTCGCGTAGAGGATCGGCGCGCAGAGCGCCAGCAGCACGAACCAGGCCGAGAACCCGCCCGTGAAGCTGGCCTCGGGTCCGACCAGCAGCACGATGCCCAGCAACCCCACGAAGACGCCCAAGAGGCGGTGCGCCTCGAAGCGTTCGTTGCCCAGAGCGATGGCGATCGGCAAGGAGAACATCGCGACCGTGGAAACCACGATCGACATCACGCCGCCGGGCAGGTTCATCGCGGCGAGGTAGAAGAAGATGTCGGGCAGCACCGCCCCGCAGAGCGCCACCATCACGAAAAGACGCAGGTACTGGCGGGCAAAGACCGGTCGCTTGCCCCGCAGCGCGCTCACCACGGCAAGGAAGAGAACGACCACCACCAGTTGCCAGAAGATCAGCCCCATCGGCTGATGGCCGGTGCTCACCGCCACCTTCGCCAGCGGAATCGTCGCGCCCCAGCCAACGCCCATGACGAAGAGCACGCCGTAGAGAAAGGCCGCCTCCCTCATGGCCCGGCCTGTTCCAGCCGCCCACCCTGGCGCACCATTTCGATGCGCGTCGCCTTGCCTGTGCGGTCATCCGTCTCGACATAGACCCCCGACAGCGTCGCCTCGCCCAGCGCCGGTGCGAAGCGCCCCTTGGGCATGCCGGTCACGAAGCGGCGCATCGGCTCTTCGCGGTCCATGCCGATCACGCTCAGGTAATCGCCGCACATGCCCGCATCCGACAGGTACGCGGCGCCGCCGGGCAGGATCTGCGCATCCGCCGTCGGCACATGCGTATGCGTGCCCACGACGAGGCTCGCGCGGCCGTCGCAGAAATGTCCGGCGGCCATCTTCTCGCTCGTGGCTTCGCAATGGAAATCGACGATGCTCGCCTGCACCGCGCCGCCCGGCACGTGCGCGCGCAGCACGGAATCGAGCGCCGAGAACGGATCGTCGAAGGCGCGCTTCATGAATACCTGCCCCAGCGCCTGCGCCACCAGCACCTTGCGTCCGCGTGCGTCCGTGAACACCCGGTGTCCGCGCCCCGGCGCGCCCTTGGCAAAGTTCAGCGGGCGCAGAATGCGCGGCTCGCCCTCGATGAACCGCAGCATGTCCTTCTGGTCGAACGCATGATCGCCCAGCGTCAGGCAATCCGCCCCGGCGTCCAGCAGAGCACGGGCATGATCGCCGCTCAGCCCGACGCCGTTGGTCGCGTTCTCGCCGTTCACCACCACGAAATCGAGCCCCCACGCCGCGCGCAGGCCCGGCAACCGCTCGGCCACCGCCTGCCGGCCGGCGCGGCCCATCACATCACCCAGGAACAACAGTTTCATGCAATCGTGTTAGGCCCGCCCGCACCCGAGGGCAAGCGGCGAGTGCCGGCGTCGCGCGCTTTCACTGCTCGTTGAATACGACCGCCGGAGGCGGCGGCGGGGTCATTCGCCGAAGCGGTAGCGCGCCTCGATCTCGACCGGGAAATTCACCGACCGCGCGATGTAGCAGACCTTGTGGATCTCGGAGTGCACCGCGTCCGCCATCGCCTCGTCCGTGCCCTCGGGCAGCAGGATGAGCGGGCGCAGCGTGACGCGCAGGAACCGGCCCGCACCCTGCTTGCCCGCCTCGCCCACCGCGACCGGGTCGTCGGAATAACCCAGCACGGTGATTCCCGCATCGCTCGCAAGGTGCAGGAACCACAGCATGTGGCAGCCCGACAGCGCCGAGAGCAGCAGGTCCTCGGGGCTGTGCAACCCCGGATCGCCGCCGATGGCGGGATCGTTCGAGCACTGGATCATCGGCTTGCCCGGCGTCTCGACGGTCCAGCTGCGATCATAGCCCTTGTAGGTGCTCGTCCCCTGCCCGAGATTGCCGGACCAGACGATCCGCGCCGTGTATTCATGTTCCGCCATAATGTTTTCCTCCAACATGCGAAGCCGCCCGCCAGGGCGAATGAGCGCGCCGCCTAAAAGGTGATCACCTCGTTCTCGGTCACCACCATGTCGAGCGACTGGTCCGTCACCTCGAGCGGCAGCGCCGCGGCCTCCTGCGCGCCATAGGCGAAGCCGATGGCCAGCGCCGGCCCCTTCGCGCGCAACTCTTCCAGCGTGCGGTCATAGAAACCGCCGCCATAGCCCAGCCGCCCGCCGCGCCGGTCGAAGGCGACCAGCGGCACGATCAGGATCTCGGGCGTGATGAAGTCCTCCACCGCGGGAACGCGCGCGCCGAACGGGCCGTCCTTCATTTCGCAGCCCGGCGACCAGCGCGAGAATTTCAGCGGCTTGCCCGCGCCCTCGATCACCGGCACGCCAACCGTGCCATGCGCAGCGGCCTCGGCCATCGCCGGGGCCGGGTCGATTTCGCTGCGGATCGCCATGTAGCCCGCCAGCGGCGCGCCGCGATACCCGGCCAGCACCTCCGACAAACGCCCCGCCGCGCCGGGTCCTGCGGCGGCATGGGCGGCGCGGCGGCGCGCGAAGGCGGCCTCGCGCGCGCGCGCCTTTACCTCGGCCGCGTCGCTCACAACAGCACCAGCGCGGCCAGCCCGAGAAAGGCGAAGAAGCCGACCACGTCCGTCACGGTGGTCACGAAGGCGCCCGAGGCGAGCGCCGGGTCGACGCCTACCCGTTCGAGCATCACCGGGATCACCGTCCCAGCCAATCCCGCGACCACGAGGTTGATGACCATCGCCGCGGCGATCACATAGCCCAGTTGCGGCCCGCCGAACCACAGCACGCCGATGACGCCCATGACCAGCGCGAAGACCAGCCCGTTGATGAGCCCGACCAGCACCTCGCGCCAGATCACCCGCCAGACGTTGCTGCCGGTCAAATCCTTCGTCGCGATGGCGCGCACCGAGACGGTCAGGCTCTGGGTGCCCGCGTTGCCGCCCATCGAGGCCACGATCGGCATCAAGACGGCGAGCGCGACAAACTGCGCGATGGTGGCCTCGAACTGGGCGATCACGAGGCTCGCGAAGATCGCGGTGACGAGGTTCACCGCCAACCAGGGAAAGCGCGCCTTGGTGGTCTCGTAGACGCGGTCGTTGATGCCGCTTTCGCCTACCCCAGCCAGGCGCATCAGGTCTTCCTCGTGTTCCTCGTCCATCACCGCCATCGCGTCGTCGATGGTAATGACCCCGATCAGGCGGTCGTTCTCGTCCACCACGGGGGCGGAAATCAGGTGATACTGGTTGAACGCATAGGCCACGTCGCCCTCGTCCTGGGTGACGGGGATGGTGTGGAATATCTCCTCGACCAGCGATTTCAGCAGCACCTCGCGGCGCGATGCCATCAGCTTGCCCAGCGTGACATTGCCGACCGGTCGCAGGCGCGGATCGACGAGGATGATGTGGTAGAACTGGTCGGGAAGCTCATCCTGGTTGCGCAGGTAGTCGATCGCCTCGCCCACGTTCCAATGCTCAGGCGCCATCACCACCTCGCGCTGCATCAGGCGGCCGGCGGAATACTCGGGATAGGTCAGCGACTGGCGCACCGCCACGCGGTCGCTGTCCTCGAGCACCTCGAGGATCGCCTCCTGCTGGTGATCCTCGAGGTCCTCGACCAGGTCGACGACATCGTCGCTTTCGAGCTCGCGCACCGCATCGGCCAGCACCTCGGGGTTCAGGAGGCCGATCACCTCCTCGCGGATCCCATCCTCGAGCTCCGAGAGGATGTCGCCGTCGAACTCGTCGCCGTACAGCGCGATGATGCGCTGGCGATCGAAGGCCGTTGACTGCTCGAGCAGGTCGGCGATGTCGGCCGGGTGCAGCGGCTCCAGTTCCTCGGTCAGCCGCGCGCGATCGTCCATGTCGACGGCATGGATGATCCGCGCCACCGCCTGCCGGTTGAGCACGTAGGCGTCTTCCTCTTCGCGCTCGGCCTCCGGCGCCGCCACGTCGGTGCGATCGGTGTCGTCGTCCATCCGTCTCTCCCCGTTCTCGGGTTCTCTCGCCCCCGCAGGACCTAAGGAAGCGCCGCGCGAGAAACAATGACAATAGACGCATTTACGCGCGCTCGCCACACCCCTATTCTCCGCGCGCCACGCAGGAGCAGGCCGATGCCGACAGAAACGATCCTTGCCGGACAGGTGCTGTCCTTTACCCGCTCGCCGTGGGACGGGGGCGCGCCGGAAGATGCCGCGGCGCTGCACGAGGCGGCGCTGCTGCGCGACGGTCTGATCGCGGCGGTCGGCCCGCTCGCGACGTTGCGGCGCGAGGCGCCGCAGGCCAGGCTGGTGCGCTATGGCGACGGCGCGCTCATCACGGCCGGCTTCATCGATGCGCATGTCCATTATCCGCAGACCGCCATCATCGCCAGTTGGGGCAAGCGGCTGATCGACTGGCTCAACACATACACCTTTCCCGAGGAGATGCGCCTGCAGGATCCCGCCTACGCCGCACGGATCGCGGCGCGGTATTTCGACCTCGCCCTGGCGCATGGCACCACCTCGATGTGCAGCTACTGCACCGTGCATCCCGCCAGCGTCGACGCCTATTTCACCGAAGCCCGGCGCCGCGGCCTGCGCGCGCTTGGCGGCAAGACCTGCATGGACCGCAACGCACCCGAAGGGCTGACCGACACGCCGCAATCGGCGCATGACGACAGCCTCGCGCTCCTGCGACGCTGGCATGGCGAGGGGCGGCTCGGTTATGTCGTCACGCCGCGTTTCGCCCCCACCTCGACGCCCGAACAGCTCGAATCGCTCGGCGCGCTCTGGGCGGCGCACCCCGACTGCCTGATGCAGACCCATCTGAGCGAACAGCCCGACGAAATCGCATGGGTCCGCAGCCTCTACCCGCAGGCGCGCGACTATCTCGACGTTTACGAGACGCACGGCCTGCTGGGCGAACGCGCGCTCTACGGCCACGCGATTCACCTCGAGCCGCGCGAACGCGACCGCCTGCGGGAAACCGGCGCGGCGCTCGTTCATTGTCCGACGTCGAACACCTTCATCGGCTCGGGGCTGTTCGACATGGCCGCGCGCATGACCGAGGGGCAGCGCGTCGGGCTCGCCACGGACACCGGCGGCGGGTCGAGCTTTTCGATGCTGCGCACGATGGCCGCGGCCTACGAGATCGGGCAATTGACCGGCAATGCGCTGCATCCCGCGCAGCTCATCTGGCAGGCGACCGCCGGGTCGGCCGCAACGCTGCATCTCGGGGATCGGATCGGCAACGCCGCACCGGGGATGGAGGCCGACCTCGTCGTGCTCGACCTCGCCTCGACGCCGGCCATCGCCCAGCGTCACGCGCAGGCGGGCGACATCTGGGAGGCCCTATTCCCGACGATCATGATGGGCGACGACCGCGCGGTGCGCGACGTCTGGGTCGGCGGCGAACGGTATGCGGGCGCCGCCTGATCCAGCGCGGGCGTCAGGCCGGTCTCACTCGACGCCCGACAATATCGCGAGCGCCGCCGCGTGCTGTTCCGCCCCCGCCGCTGCGATGACGCGCCCGCCTTCATGCGCCGGGCCGCCCCGCCAGTCGGTCACGATCCCGCCCGCGGCCTCGATCACCGCGATCGGCGCCTGGATGTCATAGGCGTTCAGCCCGGCCTCGATCACGAGGTCGATCTGCCCCGCCGCCAACAGCGCATAGGCGTAGCAATCAAGGCCATAGCGCGTCAGCCGCGCCTGCCGGCCGACTGCGGCGAAAACGGCGGCTTCGGCCGGGCTGCCGACCTCGGGGAAGGTGGTCATCAGCGTCGCCTCGGCCAGCGGCCGGTCGCCCCGCACCCCGAGCGCGCGCGCCCCGTGCGGCCCGCTCAGCGTCGCGCGGCCCATGCCGCCCTCGAACCGCTCGCCGATATAGGGCTGATCGATCAGGCCGTAAATCGGCCCATTCGCGTCCGATACCGCGATCAGAACGCCCCATGTCGGCGCGCCGGACAGAAAGGCGCGCGTGCCGTCGATCGGGTCGAGCACCCAGGTCAGCCCGCTCCGCCCCTCCTGCAGGCCGAACTCCTCGCCGAAAACGCCATCGTCCGGGCGGCGCTTGCGCAGAATGGCGCGCATCGCCGCCTCCGCCTCGCGGTCGGCGACGGTGACTGGGTCCCAGCCTTCTGTCAGCTTGTTCTCCGCGCCAAGCTCCGCGCTGCGAAAATGCGGCAGCACTGCGACGCGGGCGGCGTCCGCCAGCGCATGCGCGACGTCGATAATATCATCGTGAAACATGAACCGCCCCCGCACCCAATGGCGCGGCAAGGGCTACCCCGAACGCGCGCTCAGCTCAAGCGACGTCGCTCAGCACGCGGGCCAGGTCGAACAGGCGCCGGCGCTGGTTCTCAGGGATCGCGTAATAGGAGCGCACGAGATCGAGCGCCTCCTTGTCCCCGAGAAGATCGGACGGGCGATCCGCGGGCGGTTGAGCCTGCGTTTCCTGCGGCTCCAGCCCCTCGAAGAAGAAACTGACATCCACGTCCATCGACGCCGCGATGTCCCACAGCCGCGATGCGCTGACCCGGTTTGCGCCGGTTTCATATTTCTGGATTTGCTGGAACTTGATCCCGACGCTTTCCGCCAGCTGCTGCTGGGTCATGCCGACGAGCCAGCGACGATGGCGAATGCGTTTGCCGACATGTACATCTACGGGATGAGGCATTGCGATGTCCTTCTCACTGCGTCCTGTCTTGTGCGGTCCACAACGGACGACAGGCTAACCAATAAATGTTCTAAAATCACCGCACAATCCGCATGTGGTGGCGCGATGTTAGCAGCGAAATCGTAATTTTCAAGAAATATCGCAAGCCAAGCGTTAATTGGTAATCCACCGATCAATCATGGCGCGCATGACTCCCCGTCGGCCGTTTGACAGGGCATGGCGTAAACCCTACTCCTGCGTGCAGATTTTTCGCAGAACTGCCGGAGCCCCGCGCATGCGCGCCTTTCGCCTGAGTGATTTCGACCATGCCCCGGCGCCCGCCGACATTCCCAGGCCCGAGCCGGGACCGGGCGAGGTCAGGCTGCGCATCCGCGCCTGCGGTCTCAACTTCGCCGATCTGCTGATGATGAAGGGCGCCTACCAGGACACGCCCGCCCCGCCCTTCACGATGGGCATGGAGGTGGCGGGCGTGGTCGACGCCCTCGGCCCCGGAACCGAAGGCCCGGCCATCGGCGCGCGCGTCGCGGTCTTCGGCGGCGCGGGCGGGCTGGCCGAGTTTGGCTGTTTCGACGCCGCGCGCGCCGTCCCGCTGCCCGAGAGTATGGATTTCACCGACGCCGCCGCGTTCCAGATCGCCTACGGGACGAGCCACGTCGCGCTCGATTACAAGGCGCGGCTGAAGGAGGGCGAAACGCTGCTGGTGCTGGGCGCGGCGGGCGGCGTCGGCCTGACCGCGGTCGAGATCGGCAAGGTGATGGGCGCCCGCGTCATCGCCTGCGCGCGCGGCGAGGCCAGGCTCGACGTCGCGCGCGCCGCCGGGGCCGATCATCTGATCGATAGCGACTCGGGCGATATTCGGGCCGAATGCAAGGCCCTGGGGGGCGTCGATGTCGTCTATGACCCCGTCGGCGGCGCGCAGTTCACCGCCGCGCTGCGCGCCTGCCGCCCGGACGCGCGCATGCTCACCATCGGCTACGCCAGCGGCGAGGTTCCGCAGATTCCCGCCAACCACCTGCTGGTCAAGAACATTTCTGTGATCGGTCTCTACTGGGGCGGCTACCTGTCATTCCGCCCCGAGGTCGTCACCGGTTCGCTCGCCAGGCTGCTGGAGTGGTATCGCGCCGGGCGAATCGCGCCGCATGTCAGCCATCGCTTTCCGCTCGACCAGGCGGCGGAGGCGTTCGAGGTTCTGCGCGCGCGCAAATCCACCGGCAAGGTGGTCGTGACCATGGATTGACGCCGGCTCCGCCTCGCGAATGCGCCCGGGGACGCGCCCAGAATGCGCGAATCCTGCGCAAATCCCTGTTTTGCCCACTTGAATTACAGCCGGTTGCATCCGATATTGTTCCAGAAGCTCCCACGCGGAGCGGCACTTTTGGCAACTCGGAGGCTTTGATGGCTGAATTCGACACGATCCGGAGGGCGGCAGGCGCCCGCACGGCGCAAATCGACGCGGGCCTTCGCGCCCATATGAACAAGGTCTACGGCACCATGTCCGTGGGGCTGTTCATCACCTTCCTCGCGGCCTGGGCCATCGGCAACAACGCGATGATGATGGAGACGCTGTTCACCGGCATCACTCGCTGGATCGTCATGTTCGCGCCGCTTATCATGGTCTTCGCCTTCGGCGCCATGATCAACAAGCTGTCGGCGGCCGGCGCCCAGCTCTTCTTCTACGCGTTCTCGACAGTGATGGGCATATCGATCGCCTATATCTTCGTGGTCTTCACCGACATGTCGATCGCGCAGATCTTCCTCATCACGTCGATCTCCTTCGCGGGGCTGTCGCTCTGGGGTTACACCACCAAGAAGGATATCTCGGGCTGGGGCAGCTTCCTCATCATGGGGCTGATCGGCATCATCGTGGCGATGATCGTCAACATCTTCCTGAAATCGCCGGCAATCATGTTCGCGATCTCGATCCTCGGTGTGCTGATCTTCGCCGGCCTGACGGCCTATGACACCCAGCGCATAAAGAACGAGTATATCGCCCACGCCCAGCACGGCGACAGAGAATGGCTCGGCAAGGCCGCGATCATGGGCGCGCTGAGCCTCTATCTGAACTTCATCAACATGTTCATGTTCCTGCTGCAACTCTTCGGCGGGCGCGAGTGATCCACCGAACATGACGACACAGGAAGGGCCGGTCGGAAACGACCGGCCCTCTTTTTGCTCGTGACCATGCCAGTGACCAATGAAAAAGCCGCGTCCCGGGCGGGACGCGGCTCATCGATCCTGACGGTGCGGCGCGATCCTACTTGATCTTGCCTTCCTTGTATTCGACATGCTTGCGCGCGACCGGGTCGTATTTGCGAATGCTCATCTTCTCGGTCATGGTGCGCGCGTTCTTCTTGGTCACGTAGAAATGACCCGTGCCCGCCGTCGAGTTGAGGCGGATCTTGATGGTGGTCGGCTTCGCCATTGCTCTTCTCCTGCACCGGGGGGTAGACCCCCGTGAAATCGGTATGATGCGCCTTGTATCCACCCGCGCGCCCGAGTCAACCACGTTTGTGCCGCTCGCGCTCTTCGTGACGCTTTCCTGGCGGAAATACCCATTGCGCGACCTCGCCGCCCTGTCGCGCGCTTGCGGCAGCGCGCCGGAAAACTCGCAGGATTTTCTCGGATCCGTCAGATATGCGCGGAGGGCCTGTAAGCCGGATTCTGTCCGGGGAATGCAGGCATTCCCCTGGATGATCATTCATCTTGGGACATCGTTACCGATACCCCTCTAGCTGCCAACCCGGACCGCCGGGCCAAGACGCGCCTGCGGGGTCGCCCCCGCGCGCGGTCCCTATTTGGCATTGCTCCCGGTGGGGCTTGCCGTGCCGGTCCGGTTGCCCGTCCCGCGGTGGGCTCTTACCCCACCGTTTCACCCTTATCCATGCGTCTTGCCTTGGCAAGATGCAGGACGGTCTGTTTTCTGTGGCGCTTTCCCTCGGGTTGCCCCGGCCGGGCGTTACCCGGCACCGTTGCCTTGTGGAGTCCGGACTTTCCTCCGTGCGAACTGCGTCAGCAGTTCGCAGGCGATCATCCGGCCCTCCGCGCGAATATCAGTTAAGCCCCCCCCCGCCGCGCGCGCAACAGGAAACCGCGCAGCGATATCAGCGAGCACCGCCATGTCCTGCGCATCGAGCGGCCCGCGCCCCCAGGGACGGAAGCGCAGGCGCAGCGCCCGCAGCACCTCCTCGTCGCTGAACCCGGCGCCGTAGCCCACCTGCCCGGCCAGCGCGCGAAACGCGCTCAACGGGGCCTGCGCCCCCGGCATTGGCCAGACCGCCAGTCCCCCGCGCGCCAGCCGGCGCCAATCGAAATGCGGCCCCGGATCGTCCTTGCGGTCGGGCGCCATGTCGGAATGCCCGATGACCCGCTCGGGGGGGATCGACCAGCGCTCCATGACGCCGCGCATCAGCCGTTCGAGCGCGCGCATCTGCGGTTCGGGAAAGGGATGATCTCCGCGGTTCGCCAACTCGATCCCGATCGAGCGCGAATTGACCTCATCGACCGCGCCCCAGCAACCCAGACCCGCATGCCAGGCGCGCATTTCCTCGGGAACGAGGCGCCAGGCGCGTCCGTCCTCGGCAATCACGTAATGGGCGGACACCGCCGCGCGCGGATCGCAAAGCCGCTCGATCGCGGCCTCGGCAGTCGCCATGTTGGTGAAATGCAGCACCAGCATGTCGGGCAGCGCCCCGCCCCGGCGCGCGCCCCGGTTGGGGGAGGGATGTTCGACGATGCCTGACAGGGCAGCCCCGCTCAGCCGCGCGACGCCTTGCGGAACGGGCGCGGGTCCCAGCCGCAGGCGAAACCGTCGCCATCGGGATCGAGCCCGAGCTTGTCGCGCTCCGGCCCGCCCTTGTCGAGGAAATCGATCTGCGCCATGTCGGGCGACGGGTATTTCGCGCAGTTGCGCGCGAACTTCGCCTCCTTGTTGATGCCGATCCGGCGATAGACCTGCGTGCCCACCTGGTGCTTGGTCGCGAGCGCATAGGCCACGATATTGGGCCCCTGCCCGCCCGAGCGCGGCGGCAGCGCCCGGACCGAGGCGACCTCGTATTGCTGCCGGTTCGCCGCGATCCGCTCGGCGTCGTCTTCGATCGTGCGCTGCTCGCCCACGGCGCCGAAGTCGTTCTCGTTCGAGATGCCAACGGCGTTGACCACGGCAGGCGGCGGATTGTCCGGGCTGGCCTGCACGACGCGCTCGCCGGAATTGGCGGCGCGTTCCTCGACCTGGTCGTCATCCCCGCGCCCGAGGGCGCGGCGCGTCTGGGCGGCGATCTGCTCGCTCTCGGAGCCGCCCCCAGGCGATTCGGCGCTCACCGCGTTGGCCGCCGGCAGGCGGTTCCCGGCAAGCTGCGCCTCGCGGCGCGCCTGGTATTCGTCGTAGTCGCCAAAGCCCACGCCGGACCCCATATCCGGCCCGCTTTCGGGGACGGAAGCGCCACAGGCCGCCAGCCCGACAAGCGCGGCGGTGCAGAGAAATTTACGCATGAGCGATCCTGCCAGATGTAATTCGGGTGCGGTTTACCACCATTTTTCCGGCTTGGCTACAAAACCGGCCGCCCTCTCGAGCGTGTAGGCGCAATTCAGCAGATCGCCCTCTTCCCAGGGGCGCCCGATCAGTTGCAGCCCGAGCGGCAACCCCTCTCCGCTGAGCCCGGCGGGCAGCGCGATCCCCGGCAGACCGGCAAGGTTGACCGTCACCGTGAAAACGTCGTTGAGATACATCTGCACCGGATCGGCGTCCTTCATCTCCCCCAGTGCGAAGGCGGCGCTTGGCGTGGCCGGGGTCAGAATCGCATCGACCCCATCCGCGAAGACCTGCTCGAAATCCCGCTTGATCAACGTGCGGACCTTGCGCGCGCGGTTGTAATAGGCGTCGTAGAACCCGGCGGAGAGCACGTAGGTGCCGACCATCACCCGGCGCTTGACCTCGTCGCCGAAGCCCTCGGCGCGGGTCTTTTCGTACATCTCGGTGATGCCGTCGCCGGGCGCGAGCTTCGCGCGGTGACCATAGCGCACCCCGTCGTACCGCGCGAGGTTGCTCGACGCCTCGGCGGGCGCGATCACGTAATAGGCGGGCAGCGCGTATTTCGTATGCGGCAGGGAAATGTCTCGGATTTCCGCGCCCGCATCCTCGAGCATCGCGCGCCCCTTGGCCCAGAGCGCATCGATCTCGGCGGACATGCCGTCCATGCGGTATTCGCGCGGAATGCCGATCACCTTGCCGCGGATGTCGCCCGTCAGCATCGCCTCGAAATCCGGCACGGGCAGATCGGCGGAGGTCGAATCCTTCGGATCATGCCCGCACATCGCGCCGAGCATGATCGCCGCGTCGCGCACGGATTTCGTCATCGGCCCGGCCTGGTCGAGCGAGGACGCGAAGGCGACGATGCCCCAGCGCGAACAGCGCCCGTAGGTCGGCTTGATGCCGGTGATGCCGGTGAAGGCGGCGGGCTGGCGGATCGACCCGCCGGTGTCGGTGCCGGTGGCGGCAAGGCAGAGATCGGCGGCCACGGCGCTGGCCGAGCCGCCCGAGGACCCGCCCGGCGTGAGCGCCGCGTCGTCGCCCTGGCGCCGCCAGGGGTTCACCGCGTTGCCGTAAACGCTGGTCTCGTTGCTCGAGCCCATCGCGAATTCGTCCATGTTGAGCTTGCCCAGCATGACCGCGCCGGCGTCGAACAACTGCGCGGTGACGGTGGATTCGTATTCCGGTCTGAATCCTTCGAGGATTCGGCTGCCGGCCTGGCTCGCCACGCCCCGCGTGCAGAACAGATCCTTGATCCCGAGCGGAATGCCGCAGAGCGCGGGCGCCTCCTCGCGCCCTTGCAGGCGCTTGTCGGCCTGCGCCGCCTGCTCGCGCGCCACATCAATGGTGTGATGCACGAAGGCGCCGAGCGCGCCCGCGTCCTCGATCCGCGCGAGGCAGGCCTCGGTCAGTTCGGTCGCGGTGATGTCCTTGCCGCGCAGCCGGTCGCGCGCCTCGGCGATGGTCAGGGCGTTGAGATCGGTCATCATTCCACCACCTTCGGCACGGCGAAGAACCCCTCGCGCGCATCCGGCGCGTTCGACAGGATCGCGCGCTGTCGGTCGCCGTCGGTCACCTCGTCCGCGCGCCGCTTGAGCCGCATGGGCGTGACGCTCACCATCGGCTCCACGCCCTCGACATCGACCTCGCCCAACTGCTCGATGAAGCCGAGGATGGTGTTGAACTCGTCCGCGAGCGCGGGCAGCGCGTCGTCGTCCACGCGGATGCGGGCCAGCTTGGCCACGCGCGCGGCGGTTTGCAGATCGATTGACATGGGGCAGACCTCCGGTCGTCGTCTTTGCTGTGCGTTTAGCGCCCGCCCGGATCGCGTGCAAGCACATGGATCGCCGCTTTCCCCCCGCGCGCGGCGCGCTACACTGTCGGGATACGAAGGAGGCACAGACAATGAAACTCACCTGGCTCGGACATTCGTCCTTCCGCATGGAGATCGGCGGGCAGACGCTGCTGATCGATCCCTGGCTCAACGGCAACCCGATGCTCGACGAGAAGCACCACGACGCCGCCATTGCGGGCGCGACGCGCATCCTGCTCACCCACGCGCATTTCGACCACGTCGCCGACACGGTCGAACTCGCCCGCAAGCTCGACATCCCCGTGGTCGGCCAGTTCGACCTGATGTCCCACTGGGAAGAGCACGAGGGGCTTGCCACCGTCGGGTTCAACAAGGGCGGCACGGTCGATCTGGACGGGGTCAAGGTCACGATGGTGCACGCCACCCACTCCAGCAGCTTCGCCGCACCGAACGGCCCGCATGTGCCCGGCACCGAATGCGGCTACATGATCGAACATGGCGGGCGCACGATCTATTTCAGCGGCGACACGGACGTGATGGCGGACATGCAGGTCTTCCATGACCTGCACGCGCCCGAGATCGGCATCCTCTGCGCCGGCGGCCACTTCACGATGGACATGCGCCGCGCGGCCTATGCGGCGCGCACCTTCTTCGACTTCAAGACGGTGATCCCCTGCCACTACCGCACCTTCCCGCTGCTCGAGCAATCCGCCGACGCGCTGAAGGAGGCGCTGCCCGGCGTCGACGTGATCGAACCGGAGGTGATGAAGACGCTCGACCTCTGACAGAGAGGGGGTTTCAGGCATTGCGACCGGGGAAAGCCCCATGCACCCTTCTTCCTGCCCCGAATATCCGCGCCGGAGGCATGAAGGCTCAGGGCGCGCGCCGGGCCGCGAAGAAGGCGCGCAGCAATTGCTGGGCCTCGTCCGCCCCGATCCCGTCCAGCACCTCGGGCGCGTGATGCGCCTGGGGATGGGTGAAGACGCGCGCGCCGTGCAGCACGCCGCCGGATTTCGGGTCGGATGCGCCGAAGACCAGCCGTTCGATTCGCGCCGCGGCGATGGCGGCGGCGCACATCGCGCAAGGCTCGAGCGTGACGTAGAGCGCGTGGCCCGGCAGCCGTTCGGACCCGGCGGCGGCGCAGGCGGCGCGCAGCGCGAGAATCTCGGCATGCGCCGTCGGGTCGCATAGCTCGCGGGTGCGGTTGCCCGCCCGCGCCACGACACGCCCCGAAGGGGCGACCACCGCCGCGCCCACCGGAACTTCGCCACGGGCGGCGGCGGCCCGCGCCTCTGACAGCGCGGCCTGCATATGGCTGGTGAACCCCATGCGCGTTGCTCTGCCGCAGGATCGGCGCTTTCGCAAGGGCGTCTCCCGCAGGATAGACGCTTTCCGAGAGCCGCTCTATCGGCTAAGCGGTCGGGCATGAGCGAAAAGAACCCTTCCAGGACGCCGCCGGGCGAGCGGATCGCCAAGGTCATCGCGCGCGCCGGCGTCGCCAGCCGGCGCGAGGCCGAGCGCATGATCGAAGGGGGCCGCGTCGCCGTCAACGGCAAGATCATCGACCGCGCCGCGCTGAACGTCACCGCGGCCGACAGGATCGCGGTGGACGGCAAGCCGGTCGGCGCGCCCGAACCCGCGCGGCTCTGGCTTTATCACAAGCCCGCGGGCCTCGTGACCACGGCGCGCGATGAACAGGGGCGCGCGACGATCTTCGACGCCCTGCCCGAGGACCTGCCCCGCGTGATGAGCGTCGGGCGGCTCGACATCGCGTCCGAGGGGCTGTTGCTGCTGACCAATGACGGCGGACTCAAGCGGCGGCTGGAGCTGCCGAGCACCGGCTGGCTGCGCAAGTACCGCGTCCGCGTCAAGGGGCGCCCCGGCGACGACACCTTTGCGCCGCTGCGTGCCGGCCTCACCCTTGATGGCGAACGGTTCCAGCCGATGACCGTCACGCTCGACCGGCAGACGGGGGCCAACGCCTGGGCCACCGTGGGGGTACGCGAGGGGCGCAACCGCGAGGTGCGCCGCGCGATGGAGGCGGTTGGCCTCGCGGTGAACCGGCTGATCCGCGTCTCCTACGGGCCGTTCCAATTGGGTCAACTGAAGCCCGGCGCGGTCGAGGAAGTGCGCCCGCGCGTGCTGCGCGAGCAGCTGGGGCTCGAGGACAAGGACGGCGCGCAGAAATCCAAGCGCCCCGCGCCGAGGCGGCGGCGCAAGCCCTGAGCGCCGGGCGCGCCCACATTGCCGATTGACAGGCCCCGCGCCCGGCGGGGCATAACGGGGAAACCGCAACCGACAGGGACCATGTTCACCGATGGCAGATATCCTCACCGCCGAGAACCTCGGCAACCTCCTGATGCTGTGCTTCCTCCAGGCCGTGCTGGGCTTTGACAACCTGCTCTACATCTCGATCGAGAGCCAGCGCGCGCCGGAGGCGAAACGCAAGGCGGTGCGCATGTGGGGCATCATCATCGCCGTGGCGCTGCGGGTCGTGCTGCTCTTCGTGATGATCCGGCTGATCGACGCGCTGGCCGAACCCTTCTTCGTCTTCGACTGGGAGGGCGTGCTGACCGGCGGGGTGAACTTCGCCACCTGCGTCTTCATCTTCGGCGGCGTGTTCATCATCCACACCGCGGTGCAGGAGATCGCCCACATGCTCAGCACCGAGCACGTGGATGCCGACAAGGCCGACAGCGGCGGCAAATCCGCCGTCAAGGTTGTGGCGCTGATCGTGTTGACGAACCTCATCTTCTCGTTCGACTCGGTGCTCTCGGCGCTGGCGATCACCGATGTCTTCTGGGTGCTGGCCACCGCCATCGGCCTGTCGGGCGTGGCAATGCTGCTGCTGGCGGACGGAGTCACGGCGTTCCTGGAAAAGAACCGCATGTACGAGGTGCTCGGCCTTTTCATCCTGCTGATCGTCGGCGTGGTGTTGTTGGGCGAGGCGGGCCAGGCCGCGGCGCATGCGGCGCATGACGAAACGCTCGCCCTGCGGATCTTCGGCTACGAGGTGGTTCCGATGTCCAAGACCACTTTCTACTTCAGCGTGATCGTGCTGGTCGCGGTCGAGGTGATCCAGTCCGGCTATACCCGCAAGCTCGAGATGACGCGCCGCGCGGTGCAGCGCCGCACGCCCGAAACGACGCGGAGCCGCCCGGCAGGTTCCCCCTAGCAACCAGTCCCGCCTTGTCCTAAGTTCTGACTCCGGAGCGGGAAAACGGGACGGCGCCACCGATGGGACGAATTTTGCTCATTCTCTGTGCGGCGCTCGTGGTCTTCGCGCTGGTGATGATGCTCGTTTCGGTGGTGACGCGCGCGACGCACAACGGGCGGGAAATGGCGCGGGAGGTTGCGGCGGAGCCGCGGGGGGATGCAATGCGCAAGATCGGGTTTGCCGCGCTCATCATCGTGATGCTCGGCGTCACCAGCGGCCTTCTCGGAGGGCTGTGAGGGCGATGGCGCAGCGATACGGCGGGAAATACAGCCCCGAGGCAGGCGACGGTGGCGCGACGCGGGGGCGGCGCAACGCGGCGCGCGTCGATCCGGCGGGCGCGCGGGCGAACCTGATGTTCCTGCCCGCGGCGCTCGCGCTCTTCACATCGCTGACCTCGGGCGCGGCGGGGCTTGCGCTCGGGGCGGGGGCGGCGGCGGTGCTGGCGCTTTCGGCGTGGCTCCTGCGCGACGGGCTGCGCGCCGAGGCGGCCTTTCGCGAGCGCAAGGTCGCTCGCGCGCCGGGCGTGCCGCGCAAGCTGTTCTCCTCCGTCCTCGCGGGGCTCGGCATCGCCATCGCCGCCTACAAGGTGGAGCCGGGGCTGATCGCGCCACTGCTGTTCGGGGCCGTGACCACCGGGCTGCACGTGCTGTCCTTCGGGATCGATCCGCTGAAAGCCAAGGGGATGGAGGGCGTCGACCAATTCCAGTCGGACCGCGTCGCGCGCGTCGTGGACCAGGCCGAGGCCTATCTCGCCGCGATGTCCGACGCCGCCAAACGCGCCGGCGACCGGCAGATCGAAGCCCGCGTCGAGCAATTCAAGGACATCGTCCGCGACATGCTGCGCACGGTCGAGGAAGACCCGCGCGACCTGACGGCGGCGCGCAAGTACATGGGCGTCTACCTGATGGGCGCGCGCGATGCGACGGCCAAGTTCGCCGACATCTACGCCCGCAGCCGGGACGCGGGCGCGCGTGAGGATTACTTGATGCTGCTCACCGATCTCGAAGATAATTTCGACGCCAAGACCAAACGCCTTCTGAGCGACAGCCACAGCGATCTGGAGATCGAGATCGACGTGCTGCGCGAACGGCTGAGCCGCGAGGGCGTTCATTTGAAACAGACCGATCCCAACCCGAAAGGTTAATCCATGTCCGATTCCGTCCGCCAGAAGGCCGAAGCCTCCCTCGCCGATGTCGAGGCGGTCAGCGCCTCGGTCCTGCCCGAACCCACCGACGCGAACGCCATCATTCCGCTGGAGAAGGCGAACAAGCCGCTGGGAGACGCGATCCGCAAGCGCATGAACGAGATCGACATGACCGACACCCAGTCGATCGTCTCCTTCGGGTCGGCGGCTCAGGCCGAGTTGCAGACAATCTCGCAATCGATGCTCCAGGGCGTGCGCAACAAGGATGTCGGCCCGGCCGGCGATTCCCTGCGCGGCATCGTCACCACCATCCGCGGCTTTTCGGTCTCCGAACTCGACGTGCGCCGCGAACGCACCTGGTGGGAGAAGCTGCTGGGCCGCGCCGCGCCGTTCGCGAAATTCACCGCCCGGTTCGAGGAGGTGCAGGGCCAGATCGACCGCGTGACCGAGGATCTGAACAAGCACGAATACACGCTCTTGAAGGATATCAAGGCGCTCGACCTGCTTTACGAGAAGACGCTCGACTTCTACGACGAACTGGCGCTCTACATCTCCGCCGGAGAGGCCAAGCTGCGCGACCTGGACGAAACGGACATCCCCGCCCGCGAAGCTTTGGTCGAAAAGGCCGCCGAGGACGAGAAGGTGATGAAGGCGCAGGAACTGCGCGACCTGCGCGCCGCGCGCGACGACCTCGAGCGCCGGGTGCACGACCTCAAGCTCACCCGCCAGGTGACCATGCAGTCCCTGCCCTCGATCCGCCTCGTGCAGGAAAACGACAAAAGCCTGGTGACCAAGATCAACTCCACGCTGGTCAACACCGTGCCGCTCTGGGAAACCCAGCTGGCGCAGGCGGTGACGATCCAGCGCAGTGCGGACGCCGCCACCGCGGTGCGCGAGGCCAACGACCTGACCAACGAACTTCTGACCGCCAACGCCGAGAACCTGCGCGAAAGCAACAAGGCGATCCGCACCGAGATGGAGCGCGGAGTTTTCGACATCGAGGCGGTGAAGAAAGCCAACGCCGACCTGATCGGCACGATCGAGGACTCGCTCAGGATCGCCGACGAGGGCAAGGCGCGCCGCGCCGCCGCCGAGGCCGAGCTGAAGAAGATGGAGGGCGAGCTGCGCGACACGCTCGCCTCCGCCAAGGCGCGCGGAGACGGCGTCGGCGACAACGTCGGCGGCGCAGAGGGGGCCTAGGCGAATATGCGCGGCGCGGCGATCTTGAGGGCGGCGGTGGTGGTCATGGCGCTCGGCGCGCTGGCCGCCTGCGAAATCGCGCCGCCAGCCCCCGGCGTGAAGCCGCGCGCGCGCCCCGCCTCGGTCAAGCCGCCCCCGCCCCCGCAGGCGACCGGCCCTTCCGAGAAGAGCCGCGCGCTTGCCGCCTATTACACCCGGGTCGAGACCAACCTCGTCGGCCAGGGGCTGCTGCGCACCGACGGCGGCGGCCCCGACACGCCCTGGACCGATACCGACCTGCTGCGCAACTTCGAGCGCATCGCGTTCTACGACGAATACGCCCGCAACCGCGGCCTCACCCGCTCGGACGGCAAGCCGGGGGGGCTGCGCAAATGGACCGGTCCGGTGCGGATGGCGGTCGAATTCGGCGCAGCGGTCCCCGAAGACCAGCGCAGCGTCGACCGCGGGACCGTGGCGCGCTACGCCGACCGGCTGGCGCGCGTCACCGGGCACCCGATCTCGATCGGCGCCGGCGCGGACGCCAATTTCCACGTGCTCATCATGGGCGAGGACGACCGCGCGGAGGCGGTGCGCCGGATCAAGACTCTGGTGCCCAACATCAACCCCTCGTCGCTGGCGCTCTTCGACAACCTGCCGCGCTCGATTCATTGCCTCGTGGTGGCCTTCGCCGGAACAGGCGAAGACCACACCTACCGCCGCGCCATCGCCTTTATCCGCGCCGAGCATCCCCCGCTGTTGCGCAAGTCCTGCGTGCATGAGGAGCTGGCGCAGGGCCTCGGCCTCGCCAATGACAGCCCGCGCGCGCGGCCGTCGATCTTCAACGACGACGACGAATTCGCGCTGCTGACCACCCAGGACGAGGAGTTGCTGCGCCTGCTCTACTCGCCCCGCCTGCGCCCCGGCATGAGCGAAGCGGAGGCCCGCCCGATCCTGCGCGACCTGATCGCGGCGCGCGGCGGCGGGTCAAGCTGAAGGCAGGCGTCGCCGGGCGCTTGGCAGTGCGCGGCAAACATGGTTACGTTGAACGGCGCTCAATCGGCTGAAGGATATCTCAATGGGCATTTTCGACTTCCTGACCGGCGAATTCATCGACGTCATCCACTGGACCGACGACACCCGCGACACGATGGTCTGGCGGTTCGAGCGCGAGGGCCACGAGATCAAGTACGGCGCCAAGCTCACCGTGCGCGAAGGGCAGGCCGCGGTCTTCATCCATGAAGGGCAACTCGCGGATGTGTTCACCCCGGGTCTCTACATGCTCGAGACCAACAACATGCCGATCATGACGACGCTCCAGCATTGGGACCACGGCTTCCAGAGCCCGTTCAAATCCGAGATCTACTTCGTCAGCACGGTGCGTTTCAACGATCTCAAATGGGGCACCAAGAACCCGATCATCCTGCGTGACCCGGAATTCGGGCCGACCCGCATCCGCGCCTATGGCACCTATAGCGTGCGCGTCAGCGACCCGGCGAAATTCCTCTCCGAGATCGTCGGCACTGACGGCGAATTCACGATGGACGAGATCAGTTACCAGATCCGCAACATCATCGTGCAGGAATTCAGCCGCGTGATCGCCTCCTCGGGCATCCCGGTGCTCGACATGGCCGCCAACACCGCGGATCTCGGCAAGTTGGTGGCGACCGCGATCAGCCAGACGGTGGCGAATTACGGCCTCGTGATCCCCGAGCTCTACATCGAGAACATCTCGCTTCCCTCCGCGGTCGAGGCCGCGCTCGACAAGCGCACCTCGGCCGGGCTCGCCGGCGACCTTGGCCGGTTCACGCAGTATTCAGCTGCCGAAGCGATGACCGAGGCGGCGAAGAATCCCTCGGGCGGCGGCGGCATGGGCGCCGGGCTCGGCATGGGGATGGGGATCGCGATGGCCGACAGGATGACCGGCCAGTCCGGCCCCTGGGGCGCGCAGCCCCAGCCGGCGCAGGCGGCGCCTCCTCCACCGCCGCCCCCGCCCGAGAAGGTCTGGCACATCGCAGAAGCGGGCGAGACGCGCGGCCCCTACTCGCGCGCCGCGATGGGGCGGATGGCGGGCGACGGCGGCCTCACCCGCGACACCCAGGTCTGGACTGCCGGACAGGACGGCTGGATGCGCGCCGGCGACGTGGCGGAACTGGCGCAGCTCTTCACCGTCATGCCCCCGCCGCCCCCCGCGCCCTGATCCGCGCGCCCACTGACGGACACGAAGAAAGCCACGCAACCCTTGCTTTTGGTTGGTAAAATTACACAAACCCCAGGCGAGCGACCGCATGACCACGCAAGCCCCCGACGCCCCACCGCCAGACACGCGCGAGGAACACCGCTTTCCCTGCGACAATTGCGGCGCGGATTTCCGCTTTTCCCCCGAAGCGGGGAAACTGGTCTGCGATCACTGCGGCAATACCGAAGAGATCGCCGGCCCCTCGCCCTGGACCAACCCGCTCGCGGAACTCGACTTCGACCGGGCCGTCGCCGCCGACCTGCCCGAACACGACATGGAGGAAACCCGTGTCGTCAAATGCCCCAACTGCGCCGCCACGGTGGAACTGGGCGATTCCGAGACCGCTGTTGAGTGCCCGTTCTGCGCCACGCCGATCGTCACCGGCTCGGGGCTTCACCGCCATATCAAGCCGCGCGGCGTGCTGCCCTTCGCGCTCGATGAACGCACCGCGCGCAAGGCGATGACGGACTGGCTGGGCCGGCTCTGGTTCGCGCCCGGCGGCTTGCAGGACTACGCGCGCAAGGGTCGGCGGATGCAGGGCATATACGTGCCCTACTGGACCTATGACGCCGACACCCGCTCGGCCTATCGGGGCGAGCGCGGCACCGTCTACTACGAAACCCGCACCGTCACGCGCGATGGCAAGCGTAAACAGGTGCGCGTCGCCAAGGTGCGCTGGCGCGCGGTTTCGGGCCGGGTGGCGCGGGCCTTTGACGACGTGCTGGTGCTGGCCTCGCGCGCGCTGCCCAAGCGCTATACCGACGGGCTGGAGCCCTGGGATCTCGCGGCGCTCGAACCCTACCGGCCCGAGTTCCTGGCCGGGTTCCGCGCCGAGGCCTATACCGTGCAGCTTGACGAGGGGTTCAGGGAGGCGCGCGCGCACATGGACGCGCTCATCACCCGCGACGTGCGCTTCGACATCGGCGGCGACCGCCAGCGCATCCACGACATCCGCACCGAAGTCTCGGACGTGACCTTCAAGCATATCCTGCTGCCGGTCTGGCTCGCCGCCTACAAGTATCGCGGCAAAACCTATCGCTTCGTGGTCAATGGCCGCACCGGGCGCGTGCAGGGCGAACGCCCGTGGTCGGCGTGGAAGATCGCCATCGCCGTGCTGCTCGGGCTACTTGTGGCCGGGGCGATCGGTTTCGCGCTGGCGGCGAAGGAAGGCGCGCTCTGACAGCCGGGCGAGGATCGGACCCTCGGGGCCGAAGGCGCAGGAAACGGGTCGCAACGGCGCGAGGATAACGTCATTCAAGGGAGATGACCCAAGCCTCGCTCACCCCCGCCGCCGCGCTCATGCTCCTCGCCCTCGGGGCGCTCTGGGGCGGATCCTTTTTCCTGGCCGAGATCGCGCTGCGCGAGGTCCCGCCCATGACCATCACGCTGCACCGCGTCTTCTGGGCGATCCCGCTGCTGGCGCTGGTGGTGCGGGCGCGCGGCGCGGCGATCCCGCGCGCGCCGCGCGTCTGGGGGGCGTATCTCGTCATGGGCGCGCTCAACAACGCGCTGCCCTTCACGCTGATCTTCTGGGGCCAGACCCGGATCGAAAGCGGCCTTGCGGCAATCCTCAACGGGACGACGGCGGTTTTCGGCGCGGTGGTCGCGGGCCTGCTACTCGCCGACGAGCGGCTGACGGGGCGCAAGATCGCCGGGGCCGCGCTCGGCCTTGCGGGCGTGGCGGTGGTGATGGGCTGGGAGGCGCTTGCGTCCTTCGATCCGCGCAATACCGCGCAGCTTGCGGTGATCGCCGCCGCGCTCTGCTATGCGCTGGCCAGCGTCTGGGCCAAGCGCACGCTCAGCGCGCAGGCGCCGCAGATGAACGCGCTCGGGATGCTGGCGGGCAGCTGCGTGCTGATGGCGCCGCTGGCGCTGATCGTGGACGGGCCGCCGCGCGTCGACCTCGGCGCCGGCACTTGGGCGGCGCTGCTGGCGCTGGCGGTCTGCTCGACCTCGCTGGCCTACCTGCTCTACTTCGCGATCCTGCGGCGCGCGGGGGCGGCGAACCTGATGCTGGTCACGCTCATCATCCCGCCCTTCGCGGTTGCGCTCGGCGCGGCGTTTCTGGGCGAGGCTCCGGGGACGCGCGCGCTGGCCGGCTTCGCCGTCATCGCGACCGGCATCCTGGTGACCGACGGGCGGGTCCTGCGCGCCTTGCGCCGGGGTGATATGTCTGCACATATTAACCATTCGGAACACGAGGGGAGGCCCTGATGCGCGCGATCCTGCAAAGAGTGAGCGAAGCCAGCGTCACGGTCGAGGGCGCGGTCATCGGGCGGACCGGGCCGGGGCTGATGATCCTCGTCTGCGCGATGAAGGGCGACACCGATGCACAGGCCGAGGCGCTGGCGGCCAAGGCGGCGAAGCTGCGCATCTTCACCGACGACAACGGCAAGATGAACCGTTCGGTCCGCGACATCGGCGGCGGCGCGCTGGTCGTCAGCCAGTTCACGCTGGCCGCCGATGCGTCGCGCGGCAACCGGCCCGGGTTCTCGCAGGCCGCCGCCCCGGAGGAGGGCGAGCGGCTTTACCGGCATTTCACCGAGAGCCTGCGCGCCCATGGCGTGCCGTGCGAGACCGGGCGGTTCGGGGCGTCGATGCAGGTCAGCCTCGTCAATGACGGGCCGGTGACGATCCAGCTCGAGACCTAGATTCGTCGCCGAAAAATCTGCATCCCCGGAAAATTCGCGAATTTTCCAGGGGACGGCGCATAGAGCCGGCGGGCGGCGCGGCCGCATGACTTCACGGCGCCTTGACGCAGGGCGCGTGCCGGCCCAGTCTCCTGCGGCGACGCCGACAGGAGGAGACAGCCGATGCACCGCCGCATGGACGATACCGTGGCCCTGCTCTCCGAGCTGATCGCCTTTCCCACCGTGTCCGAGACCAGCAACCTCGCGCTGGTGGACCTGCTGGCCAGCCGGCTCGAGGATGCGGGCGCGAACGTGCATATCTTTCCCGACGATACCGGGCTCAAGGCCAACCTCTTCGCCACGCTCGGCCCCGAGCGGGACGGCGGCATCGTGCTGTCGGGGCATTCGGACGTGGTGCCGGTGGCCGACCAGGAATGGCGCACCGACCCTTTCGCGCTGCATGACGCGGAGGGGCGGCTTTACGGGCGGGGCGCCTGCGACATGAAGGGATTCATCGCCGCCGCCGTGGCGATGGCGCCCGATCTCGCGGCGATGACGCGCGACCGGCCGCTGCATTTCAGCTTTACCTATGACGAGGAAACAGGCTGCTTCGGCGCGCGCGCCCTGACCGACAGCCTCGCCGCGCTCGACCTGCGGCCCGCCATCGCGCTGATCGGGGAGCCGACCGAGATGCAGGTGATCGAGGGGCACAAGGGCTGTTTCGAGTATTCGACCCATTTCCACGGCCTCGCCGGGCATGGGTCGGGCCCCGACAAGGGGGTGAACGCGGTCGAATACGCCGCCCGCTTCGTCGCCCGGCTGCTGACGCTCAAGGACCAGTTGCGCGCGCGGGCGCCCGCGAACAGCCGCTTCGAGCCGCCCTGGACGACGATCAACACCGGTGCGCTGATCGGCGGGGTGGCGCATAACGTGATCCCCTCGACCGCGCGGGTCGACTGGGAAATGCGCCCGGTGCAGGACAGCGACGCGGCGCTGGTCAAGGACGACCTGCACCGCTTCTGCGAGGAGACGCTGCTGGCCGAGATGCGGCAGGTCTGCCCCGACGCGGATATCGTGACCGAGATCATCGGCGAGGTCGCGGGCCTCATCCCGACCGACCCGAACGCGGCGCGCGACATCGTGATGGAGCTGACCGGCGCGAAGGGCGCCGACGTGGTCCCCTTCGGAACCGAGGCGGGCATCTTCCAGGCCTACGGCATGTCGGTCGTGGTCTGCGGTCCCGGCTCCATCGACCAGGCGCACAAGGCCGACGAATTCGTGAGCCACGACCAGTTGGGCCAGTGCCTGACCATGCTGGAGCGCCTGGGCGAGCGGATCGCGCTGCGCGCCTGAAAGGTCAGGCCGCCGGCGCCGCCGGGGCCAGCCCGCCGGGCGCGAGGTTGGCGATCCAGGCGTCGTCCGCCTGCAAGGTCGCCGGTTCCACGCCGGAGACGATCGCCACCGTCTCGCCGCCGATCTGAAGGGCCGAGCCGCCGCCTTCGGCCACGATCCCGAGCGCCCCGCCCGATACCTGCGCGGGCGTTAGGAAGGATCCGTCCGGGTTGGCGAACAGCACCTGGTCGGCTGCCGCCCCCTCTTCGAAGAGGTCGCGGATCAGCACCGGGTCCGAACCGGCGGGGCCGACGACGACCTCGAACACGTCCACCCCGGCGCCGCCCCAGAGCACGTCGCCATCGTCGCCGATCAGCCGATCCGAACCGTCGCCGCCCAGCAGCTTGTCGGCGTCCCCGGTCCCGGGGTCGCGCCCGTCGAGCAGGTCGTCGCCGCCGGCCCCGTTCATGCGGTCGGCATCGGCGCCGCCGGTCAGGGTGTCGTTCCCGAGCCCGCCGTTGAGCGTGTCCATGCCCGCGAGGCCGAACAGCACGTCGTCGCCCTCGTTGCCATAGGCTTCATCGTCGCCCGCGCCGCCATCGAGCGTGTCGTTCCCGGCCCGCCCGACGATCTTGTCATCGCCGTCTCCGCCCGAGACACTGTCATCGCCCGCGCCGCCGTTCAGCGCATCATTGCCGGTCTCGCCCATGACCAGGTCGTCGCCCTCGTCGCCAAAGGCCACGTCATCGCCTTCGCCGCCCATGACGGTGTCGTCGCCGAGGTTGCCGCCGAGGCGGTCATCGCCTTCGTTCCCGTCAAGGCTGTCGTCGCCCGCGCCGCCATTCAGCCTGTCGCCGCCTTCGCCGCCGAACAGCCTGTCATCGCCGTCCCAGCCATTGAGAAGATCATCGCCCAGCATGCCATAGAGCAAGTCGTCGCCGGTATCGCCGCCGCTCAACTCGTCGTCGTCCTCGTCGCCGAAGAGGGTGTCATCGTCATCGCCCCCGTTGAGCGTGTCGGCCCCCGCGCCGCCCAAAAGCACGTCCATTCCGGCCATTCCCAGCAGCAGGTCGTCGCCCGCCCCGCCGAGGAGCGCGTCATCCCCGACATCGCCGTTCAGCCGGTCGTCGCCATCGCCACCTTCCAGCCCGTCATTGCCGCTGCCGCCGTTGAGGGTATCGTTGCCCGCCGCGCCGCGCAGCTTGTCGTCGTCCTCGTTGCCGAAGAGCGCGTCGTCGCCCCCCTGCCCGTTCATGGTGTCGTCGCCCTCGCGGCCATAGAGGCTGTCATTGCCTTCGCCGCCGCGGACCTGGTCGGCCCCTTCGCGGCCATAGACCCGGTCGTCGCCGGTCCCGGCATCGACCACGTCATCGCCCGCGCCCGCGACGATCACATCCGCGCCGCCGCGCCCCTCGATCGTGTCGTCGCCACCGCGCCCGTCGATGGTCTGGTCGGTCTCTCCGCCAAAGATCAGGTCGTTGAGGTTCGTCCCGGTGATCTCGGTATCCTCGGTCGGGCCGATCTCCTCGCCCTCCTCGGGTTCGGGCGGCTCCGCCGTGCCGCCACCGCTGTCGCCATCATCGAATATCTCGAACAGCGCGAAGCCCAGAAGCGCCGTCAGCGCGAGTGCCATGATCATCGTAACCCCCAGACCGTCCGTGAACGGAATCAACTTGCCGGAACAAACCGCTATTTCATTGAAAATGTTAACGTCGCTGCGGCGGTGCAGCAAGTTCCGTCATTGGAAACAGGTTGTTTCCCACACGCTTAGCGGGAAGCTATCGCCTCAGGCACGCCGGAAGGTAAGGTAGTGTGGCACCCGCCCTTCGCGCAGCGCCTTCTGTTCGTATCGGGTGCGTGTCCAGTCCTCCCAGGGCGTGCGCCAATCCGCCGCGCACTCTGCCGTCCAGGTGAACCCCTGCCGCGGCACTTCCTCGAGCGTCTGGCGAACGTAATCGGGAATGTCGGTCGCCACCCGCAGCACCGCCCCCGGGGCCATCGCGCGGGCCAGCGGCTCAAGATGCTCGGGCGTGACGAACCGACGCCGATGATGCCGCTTCTTCGGCCAGGGGTCGGGATAGAGCAGGAAGGCGCGCTCGATGCCGGCCTCGGGCAGCACGTCGAAGAGGTCGCGCGCGTCGCCGGGATGGATCGCGACGTTCGACACGCCCGCGCGGCGCAGCTTGGCCAGCGCCATCGCCACGCCGTTGAGATAGGGCTCACAGCCGATGATCCCCACGCCGGGGTTGCGCGCGGCCTGATGCACGAGGTGCTCGCCCCCGCCGAACCCGATCTCGAGCCAGACGGGGCGCCCGCCGAAACGCGCGCGCAGGTCAAGCGGCGCGCGCCCGGGATTCACGTCCCAGCCGACCGGGCCGGGCGACAGCCCGTCGAGATCCTCCCTGAGCAGCGCCTCCTGCGACGGGCGCAGCGCCTTGCCCTTGAACCGGCCATAGAAATTGCGCCACGGCGCGCCCGACGGATGCCTGTCCCTGATCATGGCGCGTCCCTACCCCGCCCGGCGCGGGGGCGCAAACCAAAGCCGCGAGGCGCGCCCCGGTCTTTCAATGTGCCGCAAATACTCATCCACCGCCTGCGATCGGCGCCGCCCGTGAGGCGAACCGCCTGCTCAGACCTCGCGTTTCAGCGCCTCGACCAGGTCCGTGCGCTCCCAGCTGAAGCCGCCGTCGTTCTCCGGCGCGCGGCCGAAATGGCCGTAGGCCGCCGTGCGTTCGTAGATCGGCTTGTTCAGTTGCAGATGCTCGCGGATGCCGCGCGGGCTCAGATCCATGCAGCGTGCGATCGCCTTCTCGATCTCGGCGGGCGCGACCTCGTCGGTGCCGTGGGCGTCGACATAGATGCTGAGCGGCTTGGCCACGCCGATGGCGTAGCTGAGCTGGATGGTGCATTTCTCGGCCATGCCGGCGGCGACGATGTTCTTGGCGAGGTAGCGCGCGGCGTAGGCGGCCGAACGGTCGACCTTGGTCGGGTCCTTGCCCGAGAACGCGCCGCCGCCATGCGGGGCCGCGCCGCCATAGGTGTCGACGATGATCTTGCGCCCGGTGAGGCCGGCGTCGCCGTCCGGGCCGCCGATCACGAACTTGCCGGTCGGGTTGACGTGCCATTCCGTGTCCGGAAGCAGCCAGCCCTCCGGCAGCACCTCGCGGATGTAGGGCGTGACGATGTCCTGCACGTCCGCGCTGGACAGGCTTTCGTCCAGGTGCTGGGTGCTCAGCACGATGGAGCACACGCCGACGGGCTTGCCGTTTTCGTAGCGCACGGAAATCTGGCTCTTGGCGTCGGGGCCGAGCGCGGGCTCGCTGCCATCCTTGCGCACCTCGGCGAGGCGGCGCAGGATCGCGTGGCTGAACAGGATCGGCGCCGGCATGAGCGCGTCGGTCTCATTCGTGGCGAAGCCGAACATGATGCCCTGGTCGCCCGCGCCCTGTTCACGGTCCTCGCGCGCGACGACGCCCTGGGCGATATCCGCGGCCTGTTCATGCAGCAGGTTGGTGATCTCGCAGGTCTTCCAGTGGAATTTCTCCTGCTCGTAGCCGATGTCGCGGATGCAGGCGCGCACGATGTCCTCCATCCCCTCCATGTAGCTGTGCAGCTTCTCCTGGTCCGACAGCCCCACCTCGCCGCCGATCACCACGCGATTGGTGGTGGCGAATGCCTCCGCGGCGACCCGCGCCTCGGGCTCCTCGCGCAGCAGCGCGTCGAGCACCGCGTCCGAGATGCGGTCGCATACCTTGTCGGGATGCCCTTCGGACACGGATTCCGAGGTGAAGGTGTAGTTCTGTCTTGTCATGAAATCGCTCCATTATGATGCCCCGTCACGCCAGGAAGCCGTTGTGACGGTCTGCGTTAACTAGCGCGCGCTTTATCGCAGCGTCAATCGGTATTTTACGCGCCCGGCGCCGCCCTTGCGCGGACCGCGACGCCCGCCACCGCCAGCGCCAGCAGCGCCAGGGTCAGCATCGGCCAGTCGCCCCCGGCGCGCGCGTAGGGCGTGGGCGCGGCGGCGGGCGGTATGGGGGCGTCGATCCAGCCCGCCTCGTTCAGCGGGATCCGCGCCGTGATCCGCCCGCGCGCGTCGATCACCGCCGAGACGCCGGTATTGGCGACGCGCACCATCGGCAGCCCCTGCTCGACGCTACGCAGCCGCGCCTGCGCGAGGTGCTGGTAGGGGCCGGAGACGCGGCCGAACCAGGCGTCGTTGGTGATCATCAGCAGCATGTCGGGCCGCTCGGGCGCGGCGGCGACGTCGCGCGCGAAGATCCCCTCGTAGCAGATCAGCGGCAGCATCCGGCCCACCCCCGGCGCCGTCATCAATTGCGGTCCCGGCCCGGCGGAAAACCCGGCGCCTTCGGTCGCGGCCAGCCCGTGAATGCCGAACCGCGCCAGCGTTTCGCCGAAGGGCATGTATTCGCCGAAGGGCACGAGGTGGTGCTTGTCATAGCGCGCGGCCTCATCGCCGTCGGCGCCGAGCAGCACGGCGGTGTTGTAGTATCGCGTCCCCTCGCGGCGCTGGAACCCGAGCACCACCGGCGCGCCGCGCGCGGCCTGCGCGATGCGCGCCAGCGCGCCATCCGCGTCGTTCAGCAGCACGGGCACCGAGGTCTCGGGCCAGACCACGAGGTCGGGCGGCGCGTCGGCGCCGGTATAGGCGACCATGCGCTCGAAGAAGCCGCGCATCTTGGCCGCGTCCCACTTGTCGCGCTGCGCGGCGTTGGGCTGCACAAGACGCACGACGGGCGCGTCGGCGCGCGTGACCGTCGGGGTCGTCAGTTCGGGGCCGACGACATAGGCCGCCAGCAGCGGCACGAGCGCCGCCGCGCCGATCAGCCGCCGCCCGCCGATCACCTGCCAGAGCGCCGCCGCGCCCCAGAGGGTGATCACGCAGAGCAAGAGCGCGCCGCCCACCGCCGCCCAGTGCATCACCGGCGTGCCGATCCAGACATGGCCCGTCTGCGCCCAGGGGAAGCCGGTCCAGAGCACGCCGCGCAGCCATTCCGCCAGCACGCCCGCCGCGATCCATGCCACCGCATTGCCCGCCGCGCTCCCGCGCCCGACAAGCCGCGCCAACCCGAAGGCGCCGCCCCAGAACAGCCCGAACCCCAGCGCCGCGAAGATCAGCGCGAAGGGCGCCATCCAGCCGTGCCGCGCGATGTCCACGAGGAACGGCTCAATGATCCAACTGAGCGTCACGAGGAAGTAGCCCGTCCCGGCGGCAAGCCCGATCGCCGCCGCCTGCCACGGCCGCCAGCCCTGCGCGAAGACGCCGTAGAGTCCGGCCAGCGCCAGCAGCGTGAGCGGCCAGAGACCCAGCGGCGCCTGCCCCAGCCCCGCCAACGCCCCGAGCGCGGCGCAGAGCAGCCAGCGCCGCCACGGCGCAAGGCCCGAGAGCCCCGCCGCGAGCCAGGCCTGGCGCGCGGTCAGTTCAGTCATGCGCCGGGGCGGCGGCGGGCGGGGCTACGCGCACGCGCAGCCGCTTGACCCGGCGCGGATCGGCGTCCAGCACCTCGAAGGAGGCGCCGCCGGGATGTTCGATCACCTCGCCGCGCACCGGCACGCGGCCAAGCAGCATGAACACAAGCCCGCCCAGCGTGTCGATCTCTTCCTCGTCGACCTCCTCGGCGTCGGTCAGGGACTGGCCGATCTCGGCCTCGAACTCCTCGAGCGGGGTCTTGGCCAGCACGAGGTAGCAGCCCGGCTTTTCCTCGCTCCAGAGCGCGTCCTCGCCGATGTCGTGTTCGTCCTCGATGTCCCCGATGACCTGTTCGATCAGGTCCTCGATGGTCACCAGCCCGTCGACCCCGCCATATTCGTCGATCACCAGCGCCATGTGGCGCCGGTCGGCCTGCATCTTCTGGAGCAGCACGCCGATCGGCATGGAGGGCGGCACGTAGAGCAGCGGGCGCAGCATCTTCTTCAGCGAGAACCGCGCGCCGCGCCCGTTGAACCCGTGCCGGAGCGCGAAATCCTTGAGATGGGCGAACCCCATCGGCGTGTCGAGCGTGCCGTTGTAGACCGGCAGCCGGGTCATGCCGCTTTCGCGGAAGACCTGGACCAGATCGTCCTTGGTGATGTCATGGGGGACCGACACGATGTCGGCCTTGGGGATCATCACGTCCTCGACCACCTTGTCGCGCAGGTTGAGCATGCCGTGACCCGTGGCCGGGCGCGCGCCATTGGCCTGCGCCTGGCCGTCTTCGTCCATCTCTCCCGAGGTGAAAACCCCCATGAACCGGCGAAAGAAACCGCCCTGTTCGTCCTCATCCGACTGCGCGCCCTGCGCCGCGTCAGAAGAGCCGTCGCTGTTGTCGTCCATCTGCCCTTTTCCGAATTCCGGGCCGGTGCGGCCCGCGTCTCGCCTCAATATGGGTCATCGATCCCCAGTTTGCAAAGGATCCGCACTTCGAGCGCCTGCATCAGCGCGGCGTCGGCGTCACGGATATGGTCGTAGCCCAGCAGGTGCAAGACCGCGTGCACGACGAGATGCGTCGCATGAGCGGCGAGCGGCCTGCCCGCCGCCCCCGCCTCGCGCGCGCAGGTGTCATAGGCGATGGCGATGTCGCCCAGTTCGGGATCATCGCCGGGCCAGGGCGCGTCGGGCGCGGCGCCGGGGTCGCGCGGGCCGCGATCCTCGGCCGGCCAGCTCAGCACGTTGGTCGGCTGCGGCCTGTCGCGGAAATCGGCGTTTAGCGCGGCGATGCGCGCGTCGTCGCAGCCCAGAACGGCGATCTCCCAGTCCGCCGGATCGAGCCCGAGATGCGCAAGCGTCGCCTGTGCGGCGGTTTCGGCCAGCCCGGGCAGGTCCACGCTGGTCCAGCGCGCATCCTCGACCAGCGTTTCGGTCAGCATGGGCGCGCCGGGGTGATCCGCGCGGGACGCGCCTGTCTCAGCCATCGGCCTCATAGGCCTCGATGATCGCGGCGACCAGCGGGTGGCGCACGACGTCCTTCGCGGTGAAGTAGTTGAACGCGATGTTCGGGATCGATTTCAGCAGCCGTTCGGCGTCATGCAGCCCCGAGGTCGCGCCGCGCGGCAGGTCGATCTGGGTGCGGTCGCCCGTCACCACCATGCGGCTGCCTTCGCCGAGTCGGGTGAGAAACATCTTCATCTGCATCGTCGTCGCGTTCTGCGCCTCGTCCAGCACCACGAACGCGTTGCTGAGCGTGCGCCCGCGCATGAAGGCCAGCGGCGCAATCTCGATCTTCTTTTCCTCGACCAGCTTGGCCAGTTGTTTGCCCGGCAGGAAATCGTTGAGCGCGTCGTAGAGCGGCTGCATGTAGGGGTCGACCTTGTCCTTCATGTCGCCGGGCAGGTAGCCGAGCTTCTCGCCCGCCTCGACCGCCGGGCGGCTGAGGATGATGCGGTCCACATGCCCGTCGATGAACATCGACACGCCGACGGCGACGGCGAGATAGGTCTTGCCGGTGCCGGCGGGGCCGATGCCGAAGGCCAGTTCGTTCCGATAGAGCGCGCGGACATAGGCGCGCTGCGCGTCGGTGCGCGGCTCGACCAGCTTCTTGCGGGTCTTGATCTCGACCCGGCCGTCGCGGAACATCTCGAACTGGTCGCCGGCGCGCGCGCCGGTTTCGTCCTCGGGGCCGTTCATGCGCAATTCGCGGTCGACGTCGCCGCGCTCGACCGCGCGGCCCGCCTCGAGGCGCTCATAGAGCGCGCGCAGCACCTCCATTGTTTCGGCCACCTGGTCGGCCTCGCCATACACGGTCAGCTGGTTGCCGCGTCGCAGAATCTGCACGCCCAGCGTCCGCTCGATCTCGGCGAGGTTGCGGTCATGTTCGCCGCAGAGGTCGATCAGCAGGTAATTGTCCGGAAACTCGACGGTTTCGTGATGCATCGCGTCAAGGGATGCGTCAGGCAGATCGGTTGAGGTCAAACACGTCTCCCGTCAGAGGGTGATCCATACGAAGGCCCGATCAACGCCGACCCTCGCCCAATGGTGCCAAGTTGCGCCGCCCGGCGCAAGCGCCGCGGAGGCGATCAGCGCGAAAAGCCGCGGACCTTCCGGCCCGCGGCTTCGCATTCCGCGCGTTTCGCCGTCCGGTCAGATCGGATCGGTGACCGGCGAGCCGCCCTTGTAGGCGCCGGTCGCGGTGTTCGGCGGGGCCGTGCCCGAGCAGACCGGCTTGCCATACTTGTCGAGCCGCTGGGACAGGTAGCCCTCTGCGCCGTCGTCGATGATCCAGTGATCGCAGCCGTTCGGGTCGATCCAGACGCCCGCCTTGAGCTGGCTCAGGTGCTTGGAGTCAAAGCCGCGGTCCACGGTCTTGTCTATCTTGTTGTCACAGCCGGCGACGACCACGGCCGCAGAGAGGACAACTGCCAATTTAACGAGTTTCATCTATCGTCCCCCTAGCGGATGCAAATGATTTCGACGCGGCGGTTCTGCTGCATGCCCGCCGCGGTGCTGTTGGGCGCCTTGGGCATCCGCTCACCATAGCCGCGCACGTCCGCGATCCGCGCGCCGGTGGCGGCGGCGATCCGCGCGACCGAGGCGGCGCGGCGATAGGACAGGTCCATGTTATACTGGTCCGAGGCCCGGCTGTCGGTGTGGCCGGCGATGATGTAGGAGATCGCGCCGGTGTCGTGGAAGAACTTGGCGAGGCGCTGCTTGCCCGCGGCGCTGATGCGCGCGCTGTCGGTGCGGAAGAGCTGGTCGGTGTTCACCACCCCGCAGACATTGCCGCGATGGCAGACGGGGATGCCCTGGCGGTTGGTGTGGGGCGACATGTAGCCCTCCCAGCCGTCGTCCATCACCCAGTGTTCGCACCCGTCGGGATCGACCCAGATCGTCGGCGTGTAATTCTCGCCGATGACGGTTCGTTGCTGGGCGTTCGCCGCCCCGCTCGAAAATGTCACGGCGACCGCCAGGGCGGCGGCAGCCAGTCCCCCCAAAACGCCGTGGAATGACCGCAGAAATCTCCGTGTCACAGCCCTCTTCCTTTTATCTGTTCCCCCAGTGGCGGGCGACCTGTCGCCGCCTCGCCAAAATCGCAATTTATCCTGCAACCTTACCAGTTTTCAAATTCATGTGAAGGGCTAAAGCGCGCGCGCGATTGAGCGGCCCGCGCGAAATATCCCGGCCGGCGGGCGGCAATCGCCGCGCCTGTGGCGGGATGGCGGCGACGGCGCGCCGCATGGGCCGGGCGGGCGAATCGGCAGGGCGCGGCGCGCTTCCTCAGAGAGCGACGCCGGCCAGCGAGTTGGGGCCGCTTTCGGTGATCCGGACCCGGCGGATATCGCCCGGCGCGATGCCGGAGCCCGCGACATGCACCGCGTGCAGGTAGTCGGACTTGCCCACCATCTGCCCCGGGAGCCGCCCCGGCTTTTCGAACAGCACGCCGACCTCGCGGCCGACCATGCTTTCCTGCACGGCGCGCTGCTGCCGGGTGAGCAGCGCCTGAAGCCGTTGCAGCCGCGCGTCGGCCTCGGCCGCGTCGACCTGCGCGCGTTCCGCCGCCGGAGTGCCGGGGCGGGTGGAATACTTGAACGAGTAGGCCGTGCCATAGCCGACCTCTTCGACCAGGTTCAGCGTGTCCTGGAAATCCGCCTCGGTCTCTTCGGGGAAGCCGACGATGAAATCGCCGGAAATCAGGATGTCGGGCCGCGCGGCGCGGATGCGCTCGATCAGGCGGACATAGCCTTCGGCGGTGTGTTTGCGGTTCATCCGCTTGAGGATGCGGTCGCTGCCGGATTGCACCGGCAGGTGCAGGTAGGGCATGAGTTTCGCACAGGTTCCGTGCGCCTCGATCAAATCGTCGCTCATGTCGTTGGGATGGCTCGTGGTGAAGCGGATGCGTTCCAGCCCGTCGATTTCGGCAAGCGCCCGGATCAGCCGCGCGAGCGACCAGTCGCCGCCCTCCCCGGCCCCGTGATAGGCATTGACGTTCTGGCCCAGCAGCGTGATCTCGCGCACGCCGCGCTCCACGAGGTCGCGCGCCTCCTCGAGCACGCGCGTCGCCGGGCGGCTGGCCTCCGCGCCCCGCGTGTAGGGCACGACGCAGAAGGCGCAGAACTTGTCGCAGCCCTCCTGCACGGTGAGGAAGGCCGTGGGTCCGCGCTTCGCGCGCGGGCGGCGCTTGAGCGCGTCGAACTTGTCCTCCTCGGGGAAATCGGTGTCGAGCGCCTTTTCCCCGGCCCGCGCGCGAGCCTCCATCTCGGGGAGGCGGTGATAGCTCTGCGGGCCGACCACGAGGTCGACAAGCGGCTGGCGGCGCATGATCTCCTCGCCCTCGGCCTGGGCCACGCAGCCGGCGACGCCGATCCTGAGGTCCGGGTTGGCGTCCTTTAGCGCGCGGAAGCGGCCCAGCTCGGAATAGACCTTCTCGGCGGCTTTTTCGCGGATATGGCAGGTGTTGAGCAGGATCAAGTCCGCATCCCCGGCGCTGTCCGTGCCGACATAGCCCGCGCCGGTCATCGCCTCGGTCATGCGTTCGCTGTCATAGACGTTCATCTGGCAGCCATAGGTCTTGATGTAGAGCTTGCGGGGATCGGACATGGCGCGCGCACCTTCTGGCGGGATCGGACGTTCGGCGCCTGCCTATACCACCGAAGGGGTATCTTGCAATGCGGGGCGAATTGACCTTAGCTGAGCGGAAAACGAGAGGACCGGATGCAGTACGCTGGGCTTGCCGATTTCATCGCCCGTGGCGGCGCGACGCTGGCCAAGGGACCGATCGCCCTTGTCTTCGCCGAGGACGAGGTCGAGCTCGACACGACGCTGCGCCACCACCTCGACGCGGGGTTCCGCGCGATTGCGGTCTTCATGCCCGCCGGGTTCGGGCTGCCGGGCGATGTCGCCGAAAGGGTCGCGCGCATCGATTACGACCTCGCCGCCGGGGACAGTTACATCGACGCGGTCAACGCGGTGATCGACGCGGCGCGGGGCGAGTGGCTCTATTACTGCTTCAACGCGGAATACCTGTTCTACCCGTTCTGCGAAACGCGCAGCGTGGGCGAGATGCTGGCCTTTCACACCGAGGAGCGGCGCGATGCGATGCTCACCTACGTGATCGACCTCTACGCGGGCGACCTGGACGCGCACCCGGATGCGGTGTCGCTCGAGGATGCGCATATCGACCGCTCGGGCTACTATGCGCTCGCCCGGCCCGACCCCGGCAATCACAACCACCCGAAGGAACGGCAACTCGACTTCTATGGCGGGTTGCGCTGGCGCTACGAGGAACACATCCCCGCGCCGCGCCGCAAGATCGACCGCATCGCGCTGTTCCGCGCGCGGCGGAACCTGCGCCTGCGCGAAGATCACACATTCGACGACGAGGAATACAACACCTACGCCTGCCCCTGGCACAACAACCTGACGACCGCGATCGCGTCCTTCCGCACGGCCAAGGCGCTCAAGCGGAATCCGGGCTCGACCTTCGATATCCCGACCTTCAAGTGGCACAATTCCGCGCCGTTCGAGTGGCATTCGCGCCAGTTGCTCGACCTCGGGCTGATGGAGCCCGGGCAGTGGTTCTGAGCGCGCGGCGCGCTACTTCTCGGGGATCAGCCCGCGGGGGCTGAAGCGCAGCACAAGCAGCAGGACGATGCCCATAGTCAGCAGCCGCATATGCGCCGCCGATTCCAGCAGATGCGTCTTGAGCCAGTAACCGTCCGCCATGCCCGACGTGACGAGATCCATCAGCAGCCGGCCCATCGGTTCGACCTGGACCCAGAGGAACCAGATCAGGAAGCCGCCCAGCACCGCGCCGAAATTGTTGCCCGAACCGCCGATGATCACCATCACCCAGATCAGGAAGGTAAAGCGCAGCGGCTGGTAGGCGCTTGGCACCAGTTGCCCGTCGAGCGTCGTCATCATCGCGCCCGCGATCCCGCAGACCGCGCTGCCGAGGACGAAGACCTGCAAGTGCCGCCGCTTGACGTCCTTGCCCATCGCCTCGGCGGCGAACTCGTTGTCGCGGATCGCGCGCAGCATCCGGCCCCAGGGGCTCGCCAGCGCCTTCTGCGCCATCCAGAGCAGCACCAGCAGCACCACGAGGAAGAGCGCGGCGTAGAGCAGCTTGACGTAAAGCGTCGAGGCCATCGTCGGGTCCAGCCCGACCCCCGCGGCGCGCTCCACGAAGGCGGGATCGTTCTGGAGGTCGATCTCGTAGGGGACCGGGCGGGGGATGCCGATCACGTTCTTCACGCCGCGCGACAGCCAATCCTCGTTCTTGAGCACGGCGATGATGATCTCGGCGATCCCCAGCGTCGCGATGGCGAGGTAGTCCGAACGCAGCCCAAGCGCCGTCTTGCCGATCAGCCAGGCCGCGCCGGCCGCCAGCACCCCGCCCGCCGGCCAGGCGAGAAGCAGGATGATCCCGTAATCCTTGTAGGTGTCCTGGTCGCCGGGGTTGAGTCCGCCGAGATAGCCGGTCCCGGCGGGGTTGATCGCCTCGATCGCCGCCACGTTGGGGTCGAGCAGCGCGCGGAAGACGAAGAACCCGCCCACCAGCACGACGATCACGACCAGCGCGCGCAAGGGGCCCTTGCGCATCCGCTTCATCACCATGACGGCGGCCGCGATGGTCGCCGCCCCCAGCAGCAGCGCGCCGATGACGCCGATCCCCCCGGCCCGCCACGCGCCGGGCGTGACCGGCATGCCGATCAGCACCGCGGCCAGCCCGCCAAGCGCGACAAAGCCCATCACCCCGATGTTGAACAGCCCCGCAAAGCCCCATTGCAGGTTCACCCCGAGCGCCATGATCGCCGAGATCAGCCCCATGTTGAGGATCAGGAGCGCCGCGTTCCAGCTCTGCAGGACGCCGGTCAGCAGGATCAGCGCCCCGACGATCATGAAGAGGCCGGTATTCTTCACCGCGTCGCTCATACCGCTTTCCCCTTGAACAGTCCGGTGGGCCTGAACAGCAGCACGATCAGCAGGATCGTGAAGCTGACCGCGAACTTGTAATCGGTGCTCAGAAGCTGCATCAGGCTGTCCGGCGCGAGGCTCTCGGGCATCAGGTAGCCCAGCACCTTCTTCCAGGCATAGGTGATCGTGACCTCGGAAAATGCGATGACGAAGCCGCCCGCGATCGCGCCCAGCGGGCTGCCGAGGCCGCCGACGATGGCGGCGGCGAAGATCGGCAGCAATAGCTGGAAATAGGTGAACGGCTTGAACGTCTTGTCGAGGCCGTAGAGCACGCCCGCGATGGTCGCGAGCGCGGCCACGATGATCCAGGTCAGCATCACCACCCGTTCGGGGTTGATGCCGGAAAGCAGCGCGAGGTCCTCGTTGTCGGAATAGGCGCGCATCGACTTGCCCGCGCGGGTGCGGTTGAGGAACCAGAACAGCGCCGCCACCACGATCACCGCCGTGACCACGGTGATCGCCTGCGTGGTCTTGATCGCGAGCCCTTCCTGAAGTCCCGTCATCGTCTTGAAATCGCGCGCCGAGACCAGGAACCGCTCGCCATCGAGGAACCGCTGGTCGCCGGGGCCGATGATGAAGCGCACGATGCCGTTCATGATGAACATCACGCCCATCGACACGATCACCAGGATCACCGGTTTCGCCTTCTTCTCGCGGTAGAAGTGATAGACCGCGCGGTCGGTCGCCAGCAGCATGCCGATGCAGACCGCGATCCCCACCGGCAGCGCCAGCAGCGCGGTCGGCAGCGGCCCGAGGCTCACCCCGAGGGATTGCAGCCACCACGTCATCAGCACCGTGACCATCGCGCCGAAGGCCATCGTGTCGCCATGCGCGAAGTTGGAAAACCGCAGGATGCCGTAAACCATCGTCACCCCGAGCGCGCCAAGCGCAAGCTGGCTGCCATAGGCCATGCCGGGGATCAGCACGTAATTTGAAAGCGCCACCAGCGCGTTGAGAAAATCCATCAGCCCGCCGCCCCTTCGGCCCCGGTCGTTTCAAATCGGTCCCGCATGCTCATCCCCCGAGGAAACTCTTGCGCACGTCTTCGTCGGCGAGCAGTTCCTTGCCGGTGCCGGTATAGGCGTTGGCGCCCTGCACCATGACGTAGCCCTTGTCGGCGATCTCGAGCGCCTGGCGCGCGTTCTGCTCGACCATCAGAACGGGGATGCCGGTGCGCGCCACGTCGATGATCCGCTCGAAAAGTTCGTCCATGACGATCGGGCTGACGCCCGCCGTCGGCTCGTCCAGCATCAAGAGCTTGGGCTGCGTCATCAGCGCGCGGCCGACCGCGACCTGCTGGCGCTGCCCGCCCGAAAGTTCGCCCGCCGGCTGGCGGCGCTTCTCGCGCAGGATGGGGAACAGGTCGAAGATCTGCTCCATCGTGCCGGAAAAATCGTCGGTGCGGATAAAGGCGCCCATCTCGAGGTTTTCCTCGACCGTCATCGAGGTGAAGATGTTGCTGGTCTGCGGCACGAATCCCATGCCCTTGGCCACCCGCGCCTGCGGCGACAGCGCGGTGATGTCCTCTCCATCGAGGCGCACATGCCCCGCGCGCAGGTCGAGCATGCCGAAGATCGCCTTCATCGCGGTCGATTTGCCCGCGCCGTTGGGGCCGACGATGACCGCGATTTCGCCCTTCTCGACGGAAATGGTGCAGTCGTGCAGGATGTCCGGCCCGTTGCCGTAACCGCCGGTCATGGTCTCGCCGATCAGGAACGGCCCGTTCGGCGCCGCCTTCGCGCTGCCGCCCTTGACGGGTTGCGCCGTGCCGGTTCCGCGCGGATTGACGATGGTGGCGTCCTTGTTGCCGCGGTCGCCGTAAGGATCGCCGCTCATGCTTGTTCTTGCTCCAAATATCCCGGGGAAACGTTGAATCTTCCCGAAAATTCTACGTCGGGGGCCGCGCCCCCGCCGCGCCGTCGCTTGCGGACGCGCGCGCTCATGCTTCCACCTTCTCGCGGTTCTTGAGCCCGGTGCCGAGATAGGCCTCGATCACCTGTTCATTGGCCTTGATCTCGTCCAAAGTGCCGGTGGCGAGCACACGACCCTCGGCCATGCAGATCACCGGATCGCAGAGGCGCGCGATGAAATCCATGTCGTGCTCGATCACCACGAAAGTATAGCCACGCTCCTCGTTGAGGCGGATGATGGCGTCGCCGATCACGTTGAGCAGCGTGCGGTTCACGCCCGCGCCCACCTCGTCGAGGAACACGATGCGCGCGTCCACCATCATCGTGCGGCCCAGCTCCAGCAGCTTCTTCTGCCCACCCGAGACCTGGCCCGCCTTGTGCTCGGCCAGGTGTTCGATGGTCAGGAATTCCAGCACCTCGTCCGCCTTGGCCCTGAGCGCGCGCTCTTCTTCGGCGATGCGTCTGCGACCGAACCAGGTGTTCCACAGCCGCTCGCCCGATTGGCCGCCCGGGACCATCATCAGGTTCTCGCGGCAGGTCATGGAGTGGAATTCATGCGCGATCTGGAAGGTGCGCAGCACGCCCTTGTGGAACAGCTCGTGCGGGGGCAGCCCGGTGATGTCCTCGCCACCCATCGTAACGCGCCCCGAGGTGGGCGCATGCACGCCCGCGATCACGTTGAAGAGCGTCGTCTTGCCCGCGCCGTTGGGGCCGATCAGCCCGGTGATCGCGCCCTCGCCGAAGGACAGGCTTGCGCCGTCGACGGCGTGGAATCCCCCGAAATGCTTGTGGAGATCCTCGACAACGATCATCCCTCTTCCCCCGCTGGTCCCGCCCTTCGCGCCTTGGGTGCGGGCGGTGTTCCTGGTTCGCGTCCCGTCGGCCTTCCGCGGTCCGTCGCTCAAATCGCGACGCTGATCGTGACTCGGAACCTGTTTTTCAAACGCGTTAATGCGTCGAACCGGCCCGGGGGTCAACCCGGGCCGGCCATTCGCGTGGTTCGCGAGACGCGCTCAGCGGTAGCCGACCGTGCCGATCTTGCCGTCCTTGATCTCGATCTCGCGGTAGTTGCCGGCGCTTTCGCCGCCGCCGATGAGCTCAACATCCGACGCGCCGACATAGTCGATATCGCCGCCGTCCTTCAGGATGTCGAGCGCCTTGCCCAGCTCACCCGGCAGGATCTTCTCGCCCGGCGCGTTGGCGACGTCCATCACCTTGTCCTTGTAGGCCGCCGCATCGCTGGACCCGGCCGCCTGCATCGCCAGCAGGATGAGCGCGGCGGCGTCATAGGCTTCGGGCGCGAACGCTCCGGTGGGGTCAAAGCCCGCCTCCTCGCCCAGCTCCGCGAACTTCGCGGGCCCGTCGCCCGAGGCGCTCGGGTGCTGGCCGAAGGAGCCGTCGATCGCCGTACCGAAATCGCTTTCGAGCGTTTCCGACACCATCCCGTCCGGGAACATGAACGTGTCGAACGCGCCCGAGTCGAGCGCGCCGTTGATGATGCCCTTGCCGCCCTGGTCGACGTAACCGGCGACGACCAGGACCTCGCCGCCCGCGGAGGCGAGCGCGCCGACCTCGGCGGAGTAGTCCGCCTTGCCGTCCTCATGCGCGGCGTTCAGCGTGACCGTGCCGCCCGCTTCCTCGAAGGCCGCCTGGAAGCTGTCGGCGAGCCCCTTGCCGTAGTCGTTGTTGGTGTAGGTCACCGCGACTTCCTCGATGCCGCGGTCGCTGAGGATGTCGGCCATGATCTTGCCCTGGCGCGCGTCCGAGGGCGAGGTGCGGAAGAACAGCCCCTCATCCTCGACCGTGCTGAGCGCCGGCGACGTGGCCGAGGGCGAGATCATCACGACGCCGTTCGGGATCGCCGCGTTCTGCAGCACCGCGCCGGTTTCGCCTGAGCACATGCCCCCGATGATGCCTTTCACCCCGTCCGAGGTGATCAGCCGCTCGGCCGAGGCCACGGCGAGGCCGGCGTCGATGCAGCCGGTGTCGCCCTGCACGGCGCTCACGGTGTTCCCGTCGAGGAACTTGCCCGAGTCGCTGACCTGCTTGATCGCCAGTTCCGCGCCGGCGGCCATGTCGGGCGACAGCGATTCCAGCGGGCCGGTGAACCCCAGCAGGATCCCGAGCTTCACGTCCTCCGCATGCGCCGTGCCCGCCATCAGGGCGGCGGCGGCGCTGGCCATAAGAAGTTTCTTCATGGTTGTTCTCCCTTTGAGTGGAACATACGTCCGGCCCGGAGCCTAAGCAGCGCGCGATCAAAAGAAAAGACCCTGCGCGCGGGGACAGACGCCAATGCGGGCGGCCCGGACGGACGATGCCGGATTTATAGGGTGGACTGCATTTCTGGCCCGACGCGGACCTTCGTCGCGATCTGCGCCAGCGTCGGAGATGTGGAACAAAGCGGTCGTCGAGGTTGTCAGGCGTCAACTTTCCTTCCGATGCCACCACTCCTCAAGGCTCTCACAGAGCAGATCACCCGATATCATCTTGAACTTCAACCGGAATGCGCCATCGAGCTCCACCTTGACGCCCGATTGTTTTCTCGTGAATTTCGCCTGCCACCCGGCGACCGCGGTGGCAGAATCGACAGCCCAAACTTGTGACGAGAACTCCACGTTTTCCTGAGCATCCGCCGCGCCTTCTTGCCAATAGCTCTTGATCGCGTCTCGGCCGATCAATGCATCATCAAAGGGGGTTTCCCGGTAACTTGCCGTCTCGGTGAACAGCGTCGTAATCTGTTCTGGATCACCTTTGATCCAAGCCTCCCCATAGTGGTCCAGCCATTGCTGAATATCGCGTTTCTCCATGTTCGAAATCCTCGACTGCATTGATTTGCGCGAAGTCTGAGACCTCAACCCGAGTTGAAGTCAAGTGTGGCGCTCGCCAACCTGATATTCGCGCATCCCGCAGCTTCCAGCACTCTGGCCTCCAAACCGGCCCTCGTCGCAGCCCCGCCTGAAGGTCTGCTCTGCTTCGGGTCAGAAATCTGACGGAAAGCCGAGAAGCCCAGGCAAGCGATATGGTTTCCCCTCCGCGAAAGACCGCCATCTACTGCGGACCCTGCCCGCGCGTGCGGGTTCAATCCGTCGCCGTCTTGCGCATTCGCGCGATGGTGGCGAAGAACAGCGGCACGAAGAGCACGCCCAGCACCGTCGCCGCGATGGTGCCCGACAGCACGCCCGCGCCGATCGCCGTGCGCCCGCCCGAGCCGGCGCCGGCGCTCAGCACCAGCGGCAGCACGCCCAGGCTGAACGCCATCGAGGTCATGATGATCGGGCGGAACCGCTGGCGCGCGGCGTCGACGGCGGCCTCGAAGATGGTCTCGCCGGCCTCGCGCTTGTCCCGCGCGAATTCGACGATAAGAATCGCGTTCTTGCCGGTGAGGCCGATCACCGTCAGCAGCCCGACCTGGAAGAACACCCCGTTCTCGAACCCGCCCAGCCAGGCGCCGATCAGCGCCCCCAGCACCCCGATGGGCATGGCCAGCATCACGGCGAAGGGGATCGACCAGGATTCGTAAAGCGCGGCCAGCGACAGGAAGATCGCCGCCAGCGACAGCGCGTAGAGCAGCGGCGCCTGGTTGCCCGATTGCTGCTCCTCCAGCGACAGGCCGGTGAGCGAGACCTGGAACCCCGGCGGCAGTTGTTCGGCCAGCCTGTAGATCTCGTCCACCGCCTCCCCTGTCGACACGCCCGGCGCGGGAGAGCCCTGGATCTGCATCGAGGGCACGCCGTTGTAGCGGTTCACGCCCTGCGGCCCGTAGGTCCAGCCCGCATCGGCGAAGTTCGAGAACGGCACGAGGCCGCCGGTCTTGTTGCGCACGCGCCATTTCTCGATGTCCGAGGGCACGCTGCGCGCGTCCGCCTCGCCCTGCACGTAAACCCGCTTGATCCGGCCCTCGTCGACGAAATCGTTGACATAGGTTCCCGCCCAGGCGGTGCTGAGCAGGCTGCCCACATCCGAGGCGCTGACCCCCATGGCGCCCGCGCGCCGCCAGTCGATATCGAGGTTGAACTGCGCCGCGTCCTCGAGCCCGCTGGGCCGCGCGGATTCGATCAGCGGGCTTTGCGCCGCCATGCCAAGCAGCTGGTTGCGCGCCTCGAGCAACTGCTCGTGGCTCTGGCCGCCGCGCGCCTGGAGATAGAAATCGAACCCCGACACGTTGCCGAGCTGGCTGACCGCGGGCGGGACGACCGGGAACACCATCGCGCCCTTGATCTGGCTGAACGCGCCGAAGGAGCGGCCCGCGAGCGCCTGCACGCTCTGCGACGGGTCCTCGCGCTCGGACCAGTCCTTGAGCCGCACGAAGGCGAGCCCGAGGTTCTGTCCCTGCCCGCCGAAGCTGAACCCGACGACGCCGAACACGGATTCGACCATGTCGCTTTCCTGCGTGAGATAGTAATCCTCGACCTGTTCGACCACCTCCAGCGTCTGCTCCGCGGTCGCGCCGGTCGGCCCCTGGATCAGCGTGAACAGGATGCCCTGGTCCTCGTCCGGCAGGAAGCCCTGCGGCGTGCGCAGGAACAGCGCGACCATCACGCCCACGATCAGGAGATAGATCAGCCCCACCCGCGCCGGGCGGCGCACGATCCAGCCTACGCTGCCGGCATATCCGCCGAGCAGGCTGTCGAACCCGCGGTTGAACAGGCCGAAGGGCCCGGTTTTGCGGGCGTGCGCCTTCGGCTTGAGGATCGAGGCGCAGAGCGCGGGCGACAATGTCAGCGCGACCACGACCGACAGCGTCATCGCCGAGATGATGGTGATCGCGAACTGCTTGTAGATGACGCCGGTGGAGCCGGGGAAGAACGCCATCGGCACGAACACCGCCGAAAGCACCACGGCGATGCCGATCAGCGCGCCGGTGATCTGGGTCATCGATTTGCGCGTGGCCTCGCGCGGGTCGAGCCCCTCTTGCTCGATGATCCGCTCGACGTTCTCGACCACGACGATGGCGTCGTCGACGAGCAGCCCGATCGCGAGCACCATCGCCAGCATGGTGAGCGTGTTGATCGAGAAGCCCGCCGCCGCCAGCACGCCGAAGGTGCCCAGCAGCACCACCGGCACGGCCAGCATCGGGATCAGCGTCGCGCGCAGGTTCTGGAGGAACAGCAGCATCACGAGGAAGACGAGCACGATGGCCTCGACCAGCGTCTTGGCCACTTCCTCGATCGAGATCCGCACGAAGGGCGCGGTGTTGTAGGGGATCACGTATTCGACGCCCGGCGGCAGGAACTGGGCGAGCTCCTCAACCCGCGCCTCGACCGCGGCGGCCGTGTCGAGCGCGTTGGCCCCGGGCGCGAGGCTGATCGCCAGGCCCGAGGACGGGCGCTTGTTGTAGCGCGAGATGGTGGAATAGCGTTCCGATCCGATCTCGACCCGCGCCACGTCGTTGATCAGCACCAGCCCGCCGTCGGTTTCGGCGCGCAGCACGATCTGGCGGAAATCCTCGGGCGTGCTCAGCAGGGATTGCGCGGTGATCGTGGCGTTCAGCGCCTGCCCCTCGACCGCGGGACGCGAGCCGAATTCGCCCGCCGAGATCTGCGCGTTCTGCGCGCGCACCGCGTTCACCACGTCCTGCGGCGTGAGTTCGAAGGCGGCGAGCTTGGCCGGGTCGAGCCAGATGCGCATCGCGTATTGCGCGCCGAAGACCTGCACGCTGCCGACGCCGTCCACGCGGCTCAGCTCGTTCACCATGTTGGTGCTGAGGTAGTCGCCCAGATCGGTCGCGTCCATGTCCCCGTTCTGCGCGATCAGGGCCACCACCATGAGGAAGCCGGCGGAGGACTTGCTCACCGTCACCCCCTGTCGCTGCACCGGTTCGGGCAAGAGCGCGGTGGCCTGCGCCAGCTTGTTCTGGACCTGCACCTGCGCGATGTCGGGGTCGGTCCCGGTCTCGAAGGTCAGCGTGATGCTGGCGCCGCCCGTCGATGTCGAGCTGGACGAAATGTAGCGCATCCCGTCCAGCCCGGTCATCTGCTGCTCGATCACCTGGGTGACGGTGTTGGCCACCGTTTCCGCCGAGGCGCCGGGATAGGCGGCGCGGATCGACACCGTGGGCGGCGCGATCTGCGGATATTGCGCGACCGGCAGGATGACGATCGACAGCACACCGATCCCCATGATGAAGATCGAGATGACCCAGGCGAAGATCGGGCGGTCGATGAAGAAACGTGCCATGCTTGGGCGCTCCGGTCAGTGACGTGGCGGGGATGCGGGGATCAGGATTATCACGCGGCTATTCCGCCGGTTTCTCGGCGTCGGCGGCGGCGGTGGAGTCTGCGGGCGCCTCGTCCGCCGCTTCCTCGCGTTCCTGCGGGGACACCTTGGCGCCCGGCGCGGCCTTTTGCAGCCCCTTGACGACGACGCGGTCGCCATCGTTCAGCCCGTCCTTCACGATCCAGGACTGGTCCTGATCCTGCAGGACGGTCAGGGTGCGCTGCTCGACGGTGCCGTCATCGCCGACGACAAGCGCGGTCGGCTGGCCGCGCCGGTCGCGGCTGACGCCCTCCTGCGGCACGACGAAGGCGTCTTTCGCGACGCCGCTGGGCATCTCGGCCTGCACATACATTCCGGGCAGCAAGAGCTTGTCGGGATTGGCGAATTCCATGCGCAGCACCACCACCCCGGTGAGCGGATCAACCACCGGTTCGGCCGCCGTCAGCTTGCCGGTGTGGCCGAACGCGCTGCCATCGGCGAGGGTCAGGGTCACCTCGCGCGGGCCGCCGGATTCCGAGAGCGCGTCCACATGACCGCGCCGCCAGTCCAGCAGTTCCGCCGCCGACTGGGTCACGTCCACGTAGACCGGGTCGATGTTGCGGATCACCGCGAGCGGCTGTTGCTGGCTCGCGGTGACGAGCGCGCCGGGGCTGACCATCGAGCGGCCGATCTCGCCCGAAAGGCGGGCGCGGATCTCGGTGCGGTCCAGTTCGATCCGGGCGGCCTGCAACTGCGCCTCGGCGGCCTGGAGGCTGGCGGCGGCGCTGTCGCGTTCGGCGATGGCGGAATCGAGCGCCTGCTCGCTGACGATGTCGCGACTGGACAGGGTCTGGAGCCGCTCGGCCTCGCGCGCCGCCGCCCTGCTCTGGGCGCGCGCCTGCGCGACCGCCGCCTCGGCCTTGGCGACGGCGGCGTCATAGCTCGCCGGGTCGATCCGGTAGAGCACGTCGCCCGCCTCCACGCGCCCGCCCTCGTCGAAGAGCCGCTCGGTGATGATGCCCGCGACCTGCGGGCGCACCTCGGCTTCGGCGGAGGCGACGACGCGGCCCGGCAGCGTGGTCGTCAGGCCGACGTCCTGCGCTTGGAGCGTGACCACGGTGACGGCGGGCGGCGGCATGTCGCCCTGTTGCTGGGCAAGCGCGGGCGCGGCGCCGGCGAGCAGGACTGTCAGCAGCGACAGGCAACGCGAAAGGTTCGGGAAATGCGGCATTCTATCAAAATCCGTTCGATGCTTGCGGTATCCGGCACGGAGGGCGGAGCGCGGGCGGGCCGCTCCCGTGACTGTTTCAGTTCGCCCGCCTGCCATAACCGATCCCTGCGCCGGGGCCAAGACGCGCGGTCGCGCACGGACTGGCAGGCCGCGCAGGGGGACGCGCGCGCTTCACGGTCTTGTGACCCTTGGCCCGCCGTCGGGGGCGGCATGACCGGAGCCAGGCGAGTTTCACGCCGCGGCCCCGGCGGCGGTCACGGCGACACCACGATATTGCCGGTATGCTTCTTGTCGATGAAGGCCTGCTGCGCCGCGCGCAGTTCGCTCAGCGGATAGGTGGCGGCGAGCACCGGGCGGATCGCGCCCTGCTCGATGTAGCGCACGACGTTCTCGAACACCTCGGGCGCAATCACGGTCGAGCCGGTAAAGGTCAGGTCCCGCAGGTAGAAGGTGCGCAGGTCGAACGTCACCATCGGCCCGGCGATCGCGCCCGAACAGGTATAGCGCCCGCCGCGCTCGAGGATGTCGATCAGCTTCGGCCAGTAGGGCCCGCCGACGATATCGGCCACGACCGACACCTTTTCCCCGCCCAGCGCCGCGCGCAGGTCGCCCGGCGCCCGCGGCAGGATCATGTCGGGGCCGAGCGCCTTGACCTCCTCGTGTTTGGCCTCGGACGCCATCGCGATCACCCGCGCGCCGCGCCGCTTGGCCAACTGGACCAGCGCGCCGCCCACGCCGCCCGAGGCGCCGGGAACGAGCACGGTGTCGGCGTCCGTCACGCCCGCGCGGGTCAGCATCCCCTCGGCGGTGGTGTAGGAGCAGGAGAAGGTCGCAAGCTCGGCGTCGCTCAGGTCCGATGAAACGACCGCGATGTTGCGCGCGTCGATCGTGGTGAACTCGGCGAAGCCGCCGTCGCATTCAGAGCCGAAATACCCCGTCTTGTCCATGTTGTCTGGATCGGACCAGTCGCGCAGCCAGCCATTGGTCATCACCCTCTGGCCGATCAGGGCGGGGTCCGCGCCCTCGCCCACGGCGGTGACTTCGCCTACCACGTCCGCTCCCTGGATGCGGGGGAAGGTTATCGGCGCGCCGCCCCATGTCGGGTCGTCCTCGCCGACGCTGTCATAGGCGCCGCCGGTGGTCGCCTCGCTCACCGCCTTGGAATACCAGCCGGTGCGGGTGTTCACATCCGTGTTGTTGAGCCCGCAGGCGCCGACGCGGATCAGCACCTCCATCGGGCCGGGTTCGGGTTTGGGCCAGTCGTCACGCCAGACATATTTGTCGAGCCCGCCATGCCCGGTCAGCACCATCGCCTTCATCGTCTCGCCCATGCGGCGGCTCCCTTCGCTTGTCCCGCATCATGGTCGGCGTTCAGGGGCGCAAACGCAAGACGCCCGGCGCTCAGATCGTGTCGAGCACGAAGCTGTCCCAGTCGCCCCAGTCGGTCCCGTCACTGGCGCGCACCCAGAGCGTCTGGCTGCCCGGCGCCGCGTCGCCCCGGAACCAGATATCCGACAGATCGGCGGTCTGGTAGCCGGCGTTCGCGTCCCTGATCCCGCCATCGGCCCACCAGTTGTCGCCCCCCTCGTCGTCCCAGACCTCATAGAGCGCGATCGCGTCGCCGTCAGCGTCCAGCGCGCTCATCACCGCGTCGAGCCGCGTCCAGGCGAGCGGGGCCGCCGCCTGGTCCGCGATGTCGACCACGGGGGGCGAATTCTCGGTCGTCAGGGTGAAGCTGTCCCAGTCGCCCCAGTCCGTGCCGTCATTGGCGCGCACCCAGAGTGTCTGACCGCCCTTCGAGGCATCGCCCCTGAACCAGATATCCGACAGATCGGCGGTCTGGTATCCGCCGCTAGCGTCCTTGATCCCGCCATCGGCCCACCAGTTGTCGCCGCCCTCGTCGTCCCAGACCTCGTAGAGCGCGATCGCGTCGCCATTCGCGTCCGTCACGTCCACAACCGTGCTGAGCTTCGTCCACTCATCCGCCGCGACGGACTGGTCGGCGACCTCGACCGCCGGTCTCGCGTTGGGCGTGGCGACGTCGAACGGGTCCCACCCTCCCCATCCGGCGCCGTCATTGGTGCGCACCCAGAGCGTCTGGCTGCCCGCCGTCGCATCCGCCTGGAACCAGATATCCGACAGGTCCGAGGTATAGTAACCCGTTGTCGCATCGACGTAACCGCCATCGGCCCACCAGCTGTTGGCGCCCTCGTCGTCCCAGAGGCCGTAATGCAGCACCGCGTCGCCATCCGGGTCCGCAACCCCCAGAACCGCGTCAAGCCGCGTCCATTCGAGCGGGGATTTCGCCTGGTCCCCTACGGTCGTGACCGGCAACACGTTGGGCACGCCCGAGGTCAGCGTGAACTTGCTGAATTCGCCCCAGCCCGAGGCGTCGCGGGCGCGGATCTCGAAATCCTGTACGCCGACCACCGGATCGCGCAGGATCGTGATATCGGCAAGCGACGCCGCGCGCGCGCCGGTCGAGGCATCGACCGCCACGCCGCCGATCATCACGCTGTCCGTGCCTTCGCCGTCGATGATCTCAACCTCGAGGATCGGATCGCCCTCGGGATCGCTGACCGATCCGAGCGCCGAAAGGTTGGTCTGCGCGCCTGCCCCCAAGAGGGTTATATCGGACACGGTGACCGAGGGCGCGAGGTTGATGAGTTCATCGATGGTCTTCACGCCGTCCTTGAACTCCACGAACTCGACGCCGCGCAGGATGTCGCGCCCGTAGTCCACCTCCTTGTCGAGAAAGCTGTTCCCCGAGGTATAGGTCAGCCCGCCCCCCGCGCCGGTTCCGTTGGCCGGGCCCGCGCCATTGTGCTGGAATATCCAGTCGCCCGTGCCGGCGTCCACGCTGACCCGGAAGGACTGGCTGAAGGCGTCGTAGATCACCGTGTCGGCATCCGCGCCGCCCTCGATGATGTCGTCGCCGGCGCCGCCGATGATGGTGTCGTCGCCGCCACCGCCGAGCACATTATCGTCGCCGGTTCCGCCGCTGAGCCTGTCGGCGTCAACGCCCCCGGTCAGCGTGTCGTCGCCCGCGCCGCCCTCGATGGTGTTCTGCCCGCCGATCCCGTAGAGGTCGTCATCTCCGTCGAAACCGAGCAGCAGGTTCGCCGAGGCCGAACCGAAGACCTGGTCGTCATGGGCCGACCCGGCGACATCCTCGATATCGGTAAGGTCGGCCACCTCGACCCAGGCGCCGGCGCTCAGGTCGGGACCATTCCTATGCCAGGCCATCGGCGCGGCAGCCCGAAGGTCGAGCCAGATCGCGTAGGGCGAGGAGGTGAAGCTCGCGATGTCGCGGTCCGCGCCGCCGTCCCACATGTCGCGCCCGCCGGTCCAGTTGAAGCTGTCCCTCCCCGCCCCGCCGGTGGCCGTGTCGTTCCCGAACCCGCCCGAAAAGGCGTTGTCGGCGTCGTTGCCGGTCATGCTGTCGGCGAAATCGGTGCCGATGACGTTCTCGATACTTTCGGCCAGCACGCCCACTTCATGGGTCACTCCGCCGATCGTCGTGTTGACATAACCGTAGTCCAGCGGCGTCTCCAGCGTGACGGTCGCGGCCTGGGCGAACTCGCTGAGGTCGACGCTGTCGGAGCCAAGCCCACCATAGACGAAGTCGATAGAGCCGACGACGCCGTCCAGCACGAAGATGTCGGCGCCGCCGTGGCCATACATGATGTCCGACCCGCCGCCGCCGTTGAGGATGTTCATCCCGTCGTCGCCATTGAGCGCGTCGTCGAACGCCCCCGCCAGGATCGCCTCGACTCCGGTCATGTTGCGCAGGTCGATCGCGGTGATCGCGTCCGCCTGCGTCACGTCCACCGTGTCGAACCCGTCGCCGCCGTCGATGGCGTCGAGATAAATGTCCCAGTTGCCCTTGAACACGTCATTCCCGGCCCCGCCATAGAGCATGTCCGCGCCGCCGTGGCCGGTAATCATGTCGTCGCCGTCGAGTCCGTAGATGATGTTGACGTTGTCGTCGCCCTCGATCTCGTCGTCGAAATTCGTGCCGTCCACGTTGGGCGCGTTGACGATGGTGGCGATGCTGCGCCACGCGCCGGATTTGACGTCCGATCCGTCGCGGGTCCATGCCTCCGCCCCCGCGGCGTAGTCGAGGTCGATCCACACCGCCGATCCGAAATTCGAGAAGTTGACGAAATCCGCGCCGCCGCCGCCGTCGAACATGTCGAACCCGCCGGTATAGCCAAAGGTTGTGGCCCCGCCGTCTCCGAGGAACGTGTCGTCGAAGCCGCTGCCGATGATCGCCTCGAAGCCGTCGATATCGTCGACCACGTGGCCCGTGCCGGTCATGCCCGCTACCGAATCGATCCGCACCTCTCCGGTGGCGCGCGTGAGATCGACGTCGAGCGCGCCGACCGCGCCGGTATAGTTCAGCGTGTCGAAATCGGCGCCGCCGCTCAGCGTGTTCCGCCCCAGCGCGCCGGCGTGGACGATGTCGTTGCCGTCCTCGCCGTCGACCATGTCATCGCCCGCGCCGCCGATCAGCAGGTCGTCGCCGGAATAGCCCAGCAGCGTGTCGGCGCCCGCCCCGCCCTCGAGCGTGTCGTCGCCCTGCCAGCCGTCGAGGTAGTCGTCGCCGCCGCCGCCCAGGAAATCCTCGTCGAGGTCGCCGCCGGCGAAGTAATCGTCGAGATCCGTGCCGATCACCCGCTCGATGCCATTGGCCAAGTCGGTATCGCCGAAGGTGTCGACAATCTCCATCTCGAAGCCGGGCGTCAGCGCGGACCCGTCATAGGTGATGCCGCTGCCTCCCGTCTCGCGGCTGTAGTCGATGGTGTCGAACTCGACCCCGCCGCGAAAGATATCCGCCCCGCCCCGCCCGGTATAGAGGTTGTCGCCCAGGCCCCCGTCGAGCACGTTGTCGCCCGCGTCGCCCAGCAGGTCGTCGTCGAAATCGCTGCCGCGCAGGTTCTCGATCCCGTCGAGCACGGCGATCTCGCGCCAGGTTCCGGTGGTCACCGTGTCGTTGTCGCGCGTCCATGCGTCCGTGCCGGCCGACACGAGGTTCACCCACACCGCCGCGCCAAAGCGCGAGAAGTCGGCCCAGTCGGTATCGGCGCCGCCGTCATAGGCGTCGAACCCGCCGGTATAGGCGAAGACGTCGTCGCCGGCGTCGCCCTGCGCCGTATCGTTGCCCGCGCCGCCGGCCAGGATGTCGTCCGCCGCGCCGCCCTCGAGGCTGTCGTCGCCCGCGCCCCCGTCAACCACGTCGCTGTCGTCGCCGCCGCGCAGCGTGTCGTTTCCTTCCTCGCCGTAGAGCCGGTCGAACCCCGCGCCGCCGCTCAGGTCGTCATCGCCACTGCCGCCGGACAGGAAATCATCGCCCGCCTTGCCGTCGAGCGTGTCGTCGCCCCCGGCCCCTGCCAGCGAGTTGGACAGCCGGTCACCGATCATCGTGTCGTCATGCATGGCGCCGACGAAATTCTCGATCGACACGAAAATGTCGTCATGGGCCATGTCCCCGGCGGCCTCGAACACCGAGAGATCCAGCTGGATCGCGCCGCCCGCGCGCACGTAGGACACGGTATCGAGCCCGATTCCACCCACATAGACGTCGCGCCCGTAGCTCGCGTAGAAGAAATCGTCGCCGTCGCCGCCGCGGTAGAGGTCGTCGCCCCCGCTGCGCGCCTCGAAGCGGTCGTTGGCGTCGGTTCCGAACGCGGAGAGGCCCGGATTGGCCCGGATCAGCGTGGCGCCCGGGCTGGTGGTGGTGATCCCGAAGGTGGCGTCGCTCGTCTCGACGGTGAAGGCCCGGCCGTCGATCGAGTCGGCGTAGTAGTCGATGATCCGCAGCTCATTCGTTCCCAGCCCGACCAGCAGGTCCGCGCCGTCGGCGACGAAGGCGAGCTCGGACATGAGGACGCCGTCGGCGAAGACCAGCCGCGTGTTCGCGTCGCGCTCGCCGTGGATGACGTCACTGCCGAAACCGTGGGAAAAGACGTAACGGTCCATGCCCGCGCCGCCGGCCATGAAGTCGTTGCCGCCGAAGCTCACCAGCAGGTCGTCGCCGGCCTCGCCGTAGAGCACGCCGCGCTCGGGCCCGCCGATCAGCACGTCGTCCAGGTCCGAGCCGATGATCTGGACCTCCTCGGTGTCGAGGAATTCGATCCCGCTGGAGGAGCCGGTTCCGATCAGGCCGATCTCGTAGCTGTAGAGCGCGCCGGAGGCGAAATAGGCGCCCGGGTCGAAGAACATCTCGTACTTGGAATAGCTGTCGTATTCCGCGGCGTCGAAGGGGCCGGCCTGCGCGCCGCCGCCCGCGCCGAGGTTGAAGCTGATCGACAGCGCGTAGGGCCCGGCCGAAACGGCCAGCGTGTCGGCGCCGGCGCCGCCGTCGAACGCGCCGTTGCCGCCGCCGAACTCGTAGATGTCGTCGCCGTCCTCGCCGTTGAACTGGCCGTTGTAGGATTCGTTGTAGAACCGGTCGTTGCCCGCCCCGCCATCGACGATGCTGAAGCCGCCATTGGCCCGCACCACGTCATTGCCCGAGCCGAGCCTTAGCACGAATGATTCGAACCCCGACAGCAGCGTGCCCTGCCCGATGTCATAGCCGACGCCGCGCTGGCTGAACCCGTCGAAGAACAAATCGCCCGTCTCGGCGCTGAAATCGCCGAGGAACAGGTCGGCGTCGCTGCCGTCCGCGCGATCCCCGCCGACATAGGCGATGGAGTTCTGAAACACCACGACATCGTTATGTTCGTCGCTCCCGGCGACGTCGACCTCCTCGATATCGGTGAACCGCACGGCGTTGTTCTCGGTCGAGGCGAGATCGCCGTTGGTGTTGTATTCGAGAAACGCGACCGTATGCATCTGGTCCAGCACCTGCGTCACGGCCCCCACGCCGGAGGTCAGGTATTTCGCCGCCACCTGGAAGACATAGTCGCCGCCTGCGTCGTAGCCCGCGAATTGCAGCGCGTCCGACGCGCCCGCGATCAGCAATTCGTCGCGGTCCGCACCGCCGTCGAGTTCGAGGTAGCCCTGCCCCTCCCAGTAGAACTTGTCGCTCCCCGCGCCGCCCAGAACGGTGTCGTCGCCGCCGCCACCGTTGATGATGTCGTTGCCGCCCTGCCCGTCGATGTAATCGTCGTGCATCCCGCCGGTCAGCAGATCGCCCCCCTGCGTGCCGCGCAGCACCATCCGGTCGATGCCATGCAGCATCGTGCCGAACACCACCTGCCCGCCGGTCGTGTCGTCATCCGTGATCTGGAACCGCATCTGGCTTTGCCGGGCCGAGAAATCGGCGGCCAGCACGTCGGCGTCGCCGGCGGATTCGCCGCCGATGTAATACTGCGCCTTGCCCCAGACAAAGAGATCGTCGTGATTTGCGCCGCCGCGGATCGACACCTCCTCGATTCCCTGTGTCGGGGTGAAGTTGAGCCCGCCGGAGATGCCCGCGAAATTGTAGGAGGTCGTCACCGCCGCCGGGTCGACCTCGAGCGCGGTCGCCTCGAAGAGCTTGGCCACCGTGTCGGCGGCGCTGAAATAGGCCTGGCTGCCGACCGCCGCGTCGCCCGCGTCGAAATAGCCGGTCCTGAGCCCGCCGTAATCGCCGCCGTGATCGAGGAACAGCCGGTCATACCCGGCCCCGCCAAAGAGCCGGTCGGACCAGCCGTCCTTCTGGTGGAAGGTGTCGTCGCCGTCTTCGCCATAGAGCCGGTCGAACCCCTGGTCGCCGAACCCGCCCGAGATCACGTCGTCGCCGTCGCCGCCCCGGATCGTGTCGTTCTTGCCGCCGCGGAACGTGTCGCCCTTGGAGGTGCCCTTGACCCACATCGATTCGTAGTTGGTGATCGTGGTGTCGCCATAGAGCCCGACGCCGTTCAGATCGACGAAGGCCCCGCCGCGATCGCCGAAGATGGTCTCGTAAACGCCGAAATCGGCGACGAAACGGTCATCTCCCCCGCTGCCCCCGTCATAGCGCGTGCCGCCGGTGAAGAGGCCAAGGTCGTCGCCCCCGGCATAGGTGCCGTGATTGGCGATATGTTCGACATCCGCCGCGATCAGCACCCGGCCCGCGTCAGCCGTGCCGTTGATGAGCATGAGATGCTCGAACTCGCCGGAGACGATCGCGTCGATGAAGGACGTCTGGGCGGTGTCGTAATTCGCCTGGACGTTCTGGTAATAGGCATCCGTAAGCGACAGGAACTGCGCGTCGGTCGCGTTCACGTCGATGCCGGTCCCGCCGAACAGGTAGCTGTAGACGCCGCCGGTGAAGGTCATGATGTCGTAACACAGCCCCTCGTCGCCCGCCTCGGCAAAGACGTGGTCCACGCCCCGACCGCCGAAGACGTAGTCGTCAAAGGGCGCCCCGCCCGTGGGCCCGCCGGGAAAGCGCGTCAGCGCCGCGTCGTCGCCATCCTCGAGCACGACCACGTCGGTGTAGAAATCGCCGCCAAGCTCCACGATATCGTCGCCGCCCCCGGTGCGCAGCGTGTCCGAGCGGAAATGCGCCTTGATGTAATCGTCGCCGCCGCCGGTGCGCAGGTGGATCTCCTCGATCTCGCGCACCGTGATCTCGCCGTTGGCGCTACCCTCGAAGAGCGCCACGCCGTTATTGGTCGCGATATCCTCGAACATGTCCCACTCCACGGCTTCGTCGCCGTGGGTCAGGGTGAAATCGGCGATGAAGACGTCGTATTCGCTGCCCTCGGCGCCGCCGTCATAGATGTAGGCGTCATCGCGGAAATGGATCATCACGTCGCCATGCCCGTCCGCGCCGAACACTTCGGCAGAGCCCCCGATGGTCAGGAACCGGTTGTTCAGCTCGTATTCGATCTGGGTCGCGGTCTGCAATGCGATGAGAAGGTTGTATTTCAACTGATAGCTGTCGTCGAACGCGATCAGCGGCGCTCCGTCACGCGCGCCGGTTCCCGCAAAGACGGTCAGCCCGGCGCTCTGGGACTGGACGTCGACCACCACCTTGTCGTCGGTCCCGGTGTTGACGTCCATGTCCAGAGAATTGCTGAAATTTCCGTTCCAGACAAAGATCTCCGCGATGCCGTTCATTGCGTCGGTATGTCCCGGCACGGACAGCGTCTGCGGGGTTGCGTAACCATCCTGCGCGTAGGTCGTCGCGTTGGCCTCGGCCTGTTGATAGACCTTCTGGAAGAAACCGTAGATCTGTTCCTCGGCGGTGGAGCTTTCCGGATTCCAGCCCGACGGCGTGATCGACTGGTGGACATAGAACACGTCCATCACGTCCGTCTCGGTGTTGAAGATCGACCCGTCGACGTCGAAATCGTCCTCGAAGAAGTTGCCCAGTTCGATCGTGACGCCGCCCTCGGGGATCTCGAGCTCCAGCAGCGGGCCAAAGCTGATCCGCATTGACGGCGGCACCCATGCGCCTTCGAGCTTCCCGGCGAGCGCGGTGATGGTGATCGAGGCGTTGATGCCAAGGCCCATGCCATGCTCGAACCGGGCGCGGTTGACCGAATATTCCGCGGTGATATTGGCCGTCCCGACCCCGTCCTCGAGCGACGTGGGCACGCCCATCAGCGGCGCGGCGATCAGCGCGCTGTCGCCCAACCGGGTGAACGCGACGACGTCATCGCTGGCGTCATTCGGCGTGCCGTTGTCGCTGGTCAGCTTGATGTCGATGTCGGGAATGTCGCTCGCTCCGGCGCGGCTGAAGTCGAGCGCGGTGTCCTCGGTGATGACAAGGCCCGCGCCGGCCTGCACGTCGAGCATGGTAAAGCTGAACTGGAACTTGCCCTTGGGGATGACGCCGCCCGTATAGTCGCTGATGTCGAACGTGTGCTCGGCGAAGACCACCTCCTCGAGGAACTTCGCGGCCGCCTTGACCGGCGGGAAGGGGATCTTGCCCAGCAGGTTCGTCATCAGCTTGTCGAGATCGGCGTTCAATTCCAGGAACCGCGTGTCCGACACGCCGTCGCCGCGCACCACGCTGTCAAGGCGTCCGTCGCCGTCGCCGTCCTCGCCCTGCCCTTCGGTATCCGCGCCCTGCGGCAGCCGCGCGGTGAAGGTCACGCCGTCGGTCAGCCCCAGCTCGAACTCGGGGGACTCCAGGTTGACACCGATCAGGGTCAGGCGCTGCTCGATGTCGATCACGGTGAACCCGCCCAGGTCGTCGGTGCCGAACCAGTGGCCGAACTCGATATCGCGCACGCCGGCCTCGAATTCGATCACGAGGTCGAGCCCGGCGCCGAGATTGCCGTCGCCCGTGCCGAACCCTTCGGAGGAAATCGAGGATTGCGTCACCTCCCAGTCCGAGAAGTCGAACAGCATCATCGTCGAAGTCCCGTCGATGGCGATGGCGTTCGGCTTGTCCACGTTGACGCTGACGCCGAAACTGGCGTCCCAGGAGCCGGCGGTGCCGAGATTGGCCCAGGCGATGAGGCCGAAGCGCGCGGCAAGGTAAAGCTCCGCATCGACCGAGAAGCCCAGCGCCGAGACCGAAAACGCCTTGGTCAGTTCATCGGGGTTCCACAAAAGCGCATCGCCGGAATCGACCGACAGGTCGATCGCCGGACCGGGGGCCCAGAGGTTCTGGCCGGACGTTTCAAAAAAGAGCGTGGTGTTATGCTTGGCCATGATCGAAACGTCCTCTGAAAATGAAGGGCCGCGGGGCTATCCTGCCCCCTTGGTCGGCTCGGAAATCTGCACGTCGCCCAGGACGTCATTGTCCACGAGCTTGGAAATGATGGGATGGGATGAAAACGGGCCGTTGACCTCGGGGCTGCGGCCGAACTTTATGAATAACTGCGTGGCGATCTCGCGGGTTTCGGCCACCACGTCGAGCAGCCACACCCGCTCGCCCGAGCGCCACTCGTCCGCGCGCAGGCGGATCGGAAAGACCTGCGCGGCGATCTGTTCCTTGACCTTGGCCTCCGCCTCCGCGTCCAGCGAGGCCCAGAAGGCGAAACCGCGCAGCGCCGGGCGCGCGCCTTCCTCCTCGGACGTCAGGCGGGCAAGCGCGATCCGGTTCTGCAACATGGGCGAGACGACAAGCCACTCCATGTCGGCCAGCGACAGGTGACGGTAGCGTTTCACGAGCATCAGGAGGGGAAGAATCTCGGCAAGCCCGGCGCGTATCCCTTCACGGTGCCGCGCCACGCGCGCATCCGTCATTCCGGCTAGGTCGGACTGCGCGCTCTGCTTATTTTCCATGACCCTCCCCAGGGGCGCCGGCGCGGGTAATACCCGAACGCCATTCGCCAAACTAGCAAAACGGTAGCTTGCGGGCAACGTTTTTCTTCGCCGACGTCAACCACTTGCGCGCGGCGCGGGCGCCGCCGCCGGGGCGCGCGGTTCGCCGGTCAGCGCCCCTCGATATTGATCGTGAAGCTGCGCTGCGCCCCCGCGGGCGGCGGCGGGAACGGGGCGGCGCGGCGGATCATGCGCAGCGCCGCCCGGTCAAGCTGCGCCGAGCCCGAACTGCGCGCGATGGACACTCCCGCAAGCCCGCCGCCCGCGTTGATCCGAAAGGCGACGACCGCGGCGCCGCGCCCGTCGGCGCGCGGACGCGGAACCCGCGCGATGCGGCGCATCACGAGCCCGGGATAGTTGCTCGCCGCCGCGTTGCCCGACGCCTTGGCGCGCCCGGCATTGCCCGAGGACTTCGCCTTCGCGCGATCGCTCCCCTGGGCGCTGCCCGCCGTCGCGTCCCTCTCCGCATTGCCGCGCGCGGATTTCGGGGCGGTTTTTTTCTTCGGCGTCTTCTTTGGCGGCGGCGCCTTCGCGTGTTTTTTCTCGAACGCCGGGCTGCGCCTCTCGGGGCGCAGCGACCGGGCGGGCGCGGGCGGCGCGTCCGGCTCGGCGCTCAGCGTTTCGGGCGGGGTCGGCTTCGCCGCGGGCTTGGGCGGGTTCGGCTTCGTCGGTTGTGGCGCGATCGTTTCGGGCGGGGTCGGCGCCAGGGCCGCGACCGAGGGAACCGCGTCCGCGGCGTCGGGCGCCACGGGGGCGGCCCGCTCAGCCGTGACCGGGGCGGCCCGTTCGGGCGCGACCGGCCTGGCGTGGATGGTCTCGGGCGCCGGCGCAGGCGTGCGCGAACGCGGCGCGTCCTGTGCGCGGGCCACCTCCGGCGGCGGGGTCGGTTCGGTGACCTCCGCGGGCTGCACCGGCTCGAGCGCGCCCGCCGCCATGTCCGCGAAGGATGTGCCGAGCCGCACCTCCTGCGCGCCCGCCCCGCCCTCGACCTCGACCTCGATCCGCGGGATCACCGCCCAGGCCAGCGCGCCGTGGATCACGACCGCGACCGTCAGCGCGCCGAGCTTGGCCAGACGGCGCGCCGCCGTCACTGAAGCCCCCTTTCGGTCACGACCATGACCCGCCCCGCCCCCGCGGCGCGCAGTTCGCGCGCGATGCGCACGAGGTCACGCGCCGGCAGGTCGCGGTCGGGGACCAGCCGCACATCGGGCGATGCGGTGTCCTCGCGGCGCGGCAGGTAGGCGGCGGGCGAGGTGATCTCGCTGCCGCGGTAGGTGAGCGTCCCGTCGGCGCGGATCACCAGCGCATCGGGGGGCGAACGCCCCTCGAGCTCGACCGTCCGCACGAGGTTCATCCCCTGCTCGAGCGGCTGCGCCAGCGTGCCCGCGACCATGAAGAAGACCAGCATCAGGAACACCACGTTGATGAGCGCGATGGTCGGCTCGCGCCGCGTGGAGGCGCGCGCGCGTCTCATGCGTCCCCCAGAACCGTCGGCGCGACGCCGGGCACGCCGCGCAGCGCCACCAGCAGATCGGTCAGCCGCTGCGACGTCACGCCGTCGCGCAGCGAGATCAGCAGCGGGCGCACCTCGCCTGCCGCGCCGCCTTCGCGCAAGCGCTGCGCCAGCGCGTCAAGCGGCAGCGGCTCGCCGTTGAGGCGCAGATCCGCCGCGCCCAGTTGCAGGAACAGCGGCCTGACCTCGGAGGTGATCGCCGCGCCGCCGGTGGCCGCGCTCAGCTCCACCTCGGCGAACTTGGAGAAGGTCGAACTCAGCATGAAGAACAGCAGCAGCAGGAAGATCACGTCGATCAGCGACGTCATCGACAGCCTGCGCCGCGTCCTGCGCGCCCTAGGCACCCTGCTGCGCGGCTCCGCCCGCCATGCTCTCGACCGGGCCGGCCTTGCCGCGCGGGCGCAGCACCGTGGCGATGGCGCGCTCGGCGGTGACGCGCTCGGCGTCCATGCGGCCCTCGAACCAGCTCAGCACCAGCGCGGTGGGCATCGCCACGGCCAGCCCCACGGCGGTGGTCAAGAGCGCGACCCAGATGCCCCCGGCCAGCAGCGACGGATCGACCTGCGCGCCCGCGTCCTGAAGCGAGCGGAACGCCTCGATCATGCCCAGCACCGTGCCGAAGAGGCCCAGCAAGGGCGCAAGCTGGGCCACCGAATCGAGGAAGCGGAACCCGGATTCGAGCCGCGCAAAGCGCGTCTCGGCCTCGGCGGTCAGGCGCGGCGCATCTTCGGCCCCGGAGGCAAACGCCATCTCGACCACCGGCGCGAGGTAGCTGCGCGAGCGGCTGAGCGATGCGCGCGCCGCCGCGCGATCGCCTGCGTCCCAGGCTGCGACCGCGTCGCGCAGCGCGGTGTGCCGCCCGACGCCCGCGCGCATGAACTGCCCCAGCTTGTAGAGCACGGTCGCCATCGTCACCACCGACACGGCGATCAGCAGCAGCACGACCGGCCCGCCAAGCTCGGCGACCTGGCGCAGCGGGTCCAACAGCGCGCTCATCCCTGCACCTCGATCCCGGTGCGCGAGGACAGGGTGAGCCCGGCCTCACACGCGTCCGGGGCGAGATCCGCACTCTCGCAGGTGCTCGCCCCGTTGATGAGGATGCGGCCCAGCCCCTCGCAGGTGACGCCGGGGACCGAGAACTGGCGCACGCGGGGTCGCGCGGGCGGCAGCGCGCCGAAATCGAACAGCGTCAGCCGGTCCACCTGCCCGTTCCGGTCAAACAGCACGGTCTCATAGACCAGCGAATCGATGGGCGCGGAATGCCCGTTGATGACGAGAAAGGTCAGCGTGCAGCCCGCGTCGGTCATCTGCGTCGTGTTGAGCTCGAGCGAGACCGCCTTGCCGATCTCCTGCTCCTGCGCCGCGGCGGGCGCGGCCAGCGCGATAATGAGCGGCAGAAGCGCCGCGCGCATCCGGCAAAGGGCTGTCCTGGGCTGTGGCATGGCGTGCTCCGCATGAGTTGTTCCGACATTGCGACCCCGGCATCCTAGCGCCTCCCGGACCCGCGCAACATCCGCGATTCATCACATTCCGGCAATCAATTCAATACCCGACAATATTACTCGGAAAAATGACGCCCAAGGCCCGCCCCGGTCCGGGCTCAGGCGTTCAGGCCGGCGATGAACCCCTCGTAGATCGCCTCCTCGGCCGAGCGCGGACCGAGGCAGTCGCCAGCCAGGGCGGTCGCGATCCCGCTGCCGCGCAGCGCCTCCTCCAGTTTGGTGCGCGCGACGCCGCCATGCGCCAGCACGACCGTGTCCACACCCTCGCAGACGATGGGCGCGCCGGTGACGGCGTGGCGCAGCCAGACGGTGTCGGCGTCAACGCCGAAGATCTGCGCGTAGGGGATCACCTCCACGCCCAGGCGGTGCAGCTTGCCCGCCCAGTGGTCGCGCAGGTAGGGCTGAAGCTCTTGGCCCATGTGCAGCCCGTTCACCGCGAGTCGCACGCGCCGCCCGGCCAGCGCCAGCTTCTCGGCCACGCCGGGACCGACCCAGTCACAGCGCCAGTCGGCGACGAGGACGCGCGCGCCCGGCTCGGCCTCGTCCCGCAGCAACTGCCACGCATCCAGCACATGCCCGTCCTGCGCCCCCTCGACCGGCATCCGGTGCGCCCGCGCCCCGGTGGCGAGGATCACGAGATCGGGGCGTTCCTCCTCGACCATCGCCCGGTCGAGCGCGGTGTTCAGCCGGACCGCAACGCCGAGCCGCCCAAGCTGCCCGGTAAGGTTGGTCACAAGCCCGCCGAATTCGGCCCGTTCGGGAAGCAGTTGCGCCAGCAGCGCCTGCCCGCCCAGCCGCGCGCCTTCCTCGAACAGCGTCACGTCATGGCCGCGTTCCGCCGCCGTCACCGCCGCCTTCATCCCCGCCGGCCCGCCACCCGCGACGAGGACGCGGCGCGACGTCGCCGCCGGCGCGACAGGACCGAACCGCAACTCGCGCCCCGTCGTCGGGGTCTGGATGCAGGAAATCGGCGCGCCCTGGTGGAAATGGCCGATGCAGGCCTGGTTGCAGCCGATGCAGGCGGTGATCTCCTCGGCGCGGCCCGCGCGCGCCTTGCCGGCCATGCTCGGGTCGGCGATCATCGCGCGGGTCATGCCGCACATGTCCGCCTGCCCCGCCGCGAGGATCCTCTCGGCCTCCTGCGGCTGGTTGATCCGTCCGGCGACGAAGACCGGCAGGCCCGAGGCTTCCTTCAGCGCGCCCGCCTGCGGCGCGAGATAGCCCGGCGCGATCTCCATCGGCGGCACCACGTGAACCGACCCGCCCAGCCCCGCCATCGACCCGGTGGTGGTGTTGACGTAGTCGATGAGGCCGCGTTCGGCCAATGCCCGCACGATCCGCGCCACCTGTTCGCGTTCCAGCCCGCCGGGCTCAAGCTCCTCGGCGGAGATGCGCAGCCCGACAAGGCGCTCCTCACCCATCGCGGCGCGCGCCGCCGCCAGCGCCTCGGCCAGCGCGCGCAGCCGGTTTTCGGGCGTGCCGCCGTAGCGGTCCGTGCGCCGGTTGACCTCCGGATTGAGGAACTGCGCGAAGAGCAGGCCGTGGCTCGCCATGAGCTCCACCCCGTCGAGCCCCGCCGCGGCGAGCCGCCCGGCCGCGGCCCCGCAGGCGGCGACGATCTCGGCGACCATGTCGGTCGGCATCTCGCGCGGCATAGTGTGAAAGCGGTTCTCGGGCACGGCGGAAGGGGCGTAAACGACGCCGCGCACGCCCCGGCGCCGCCCGGCAGAGCAGCGCCCCGCGTGCGAGAGCTGCCCCATGATCCGCGCGCCCGCCGCATGCACCGCGTCGGCCAGCCGCCGGTAGCCGTCGATGCAGTCATCCGTCGTGGCGCGCAGTTCGGGCGCGTCGGTCAGCGCGGAGCCGTGAAAGCGCGCCGCCTCCACGATGATCGCCCCCGCGCCGCCCTTCGCCCGCGCGGCGTGATAGGCGATGAGGTCGTCCCCGACGGCCCCGTCACGGGCAAGATAGGTCTGGTGCCCGGTCGACAGCACCCGGTTCGGGAAGGTGACCGACCGGATGGTGAGCGGGGAAAAGAGATGTGCGTAGCGCATGGCGCGACCCTACCCGAATCGCGCCGCCTTGCGAGGTTCTTTTTGGCGAAGGCCGGGCGGCGATCGCGGCGCCGTCCGGCCCGTTGCCCGGTCAGGCCGCGTCGCGCTCGTCCATCTGCGCGGGCTGGACCGTGGCGAGAGGATGCCCCGCGAAGGTTACGGCCGATCCCACCGGATGCAGCGCACGGTGAAAGCGCAGCACGGCGATCTGCGACAGCGTCAGCCAGCCGAAGATCAGGATCCAGAGGTAGAAGTTGAGATTGGCGCTTCCGGACTCGGTGAAGAGCGTCTTGCCGACCTCGTCGAGATCGGACAGCATCGCGACCCCGAGGACCACCAGCACGATCCCCGGCAGCAGTTGCGCGATCATGTAACCGACGCGGCCGACCGCGCCGCCCCGCGTCAGCATAAGCCGGATCGTGGCGCATTCCCAGTTGAAGAACGCCGGAACGAGCCGCGAGAGCGGCAGGCAGGCGAAAAGCCCGGCCAGCATCGCGCCGCACGCGATCGCGACCGCCGCCAGGGGATGCGCGTCCTGGGCCGCTACCAGCGTCATCTGCCAACCGACCAGGCCCAGCAGCGCGATGAACGCGGTCCCGATCAGCGCGGCCAGCGGCGCGCGAAAGAACAGCCCGATGAGCGTGAACAAAAGGACATAAGGCGCCGCGATCAGCGCCCCTAGCGTTATCGCTCCGAAGACTTCGCCCGTGGACAGTTTGTCGTCTGAATTCATGATCTTGCTTGCTTTCATGTTAGGAGGTTTCTTGGTCGAACACTCCGGCTAGCGCGCGATTGCGGCGGCATTTGGACGCTCCGCCGCCTTTCTTCGTTTGCGTCCCCAAATCGCGCTGCGACAAGCGGTCGCACCTATAGCGTGTGACGGATAACGCGCGCTCAACCCCGTCCAGCCCCACCTGTCCACGCGCGCGGGGGCTTGCAAAGCCGCGGTTTCCGTGGTCGCTCTGCACCGCCGGAAAAGGAGGGACGCATGGGCGCGATGATACTGACGGAAGTGAAGGACGGCGTCGGGATGGTGACGCTCAACCGGCCGGCGCGGCTCAACGCGCTCACCCGCGACCTGATGCTGGACCTCGCCCGCGCGCTCGACGGGTTGGCGGCGGATGACGCCGTGCGGGTGGTCTGCCTCACCGGCGCCGGGCGCGCCTTTTGCGCCGGACAGGACCTGACGGAGCGCGACCCGCGCGCGCATCCCGATCCCTTCGACCTCGAGGCGCTCCAGGTCGAGCTGTTCCACCCGGTCCTGCGGCTCATCGCGACGATGCAGAAGCCTGTCGTGGCGCGGGTGAACGGCCTCGCCGCGGGCGCAGGGGCGAGCCTTGCGCTGGCCTGCGACATCGTGATCGCGGCGCAGGGGGCGCGGTTCATACAGTCATTTTCCAAGGTCGGGCTTTCGGTCGATGCGGGCGGCGGCTGGGCGCTGGTGCGCGCGCTGGGGCCGGCGCGGGCCCGCGCGCTCCTGATGCTGGGCGAGGCGTTGGGCGCCGACGAGGCGGCGGCGGCCGGGCTGATCTGGCGCGCGGCGCCCGACGCGGCGCTCGACGCGGAAATCGCGGCGCTCACCGCGCGGCTGCTCGCCACGCCGCGCGGCGCGCTGCGGGGGATCAAGCGCGCCGTCGCCGCCGCGACCGAGGCGGAGGATTTTGACGCCTACCTTGCCGCCGAGGCCGCGCTTCAGGGCGAGGCCGGACGCGACCCGGACTATGCCGAGGGCGTGCTGGCCTTCCTCGAGAAACGCGCGCCTAAGTTTCGTTAAGGCCGGCGAGAACCGGCGCCTCACCGCCGCCCGGTTTGCAACGCGCCCGAACGCGCATACATCCCCCTCATCAGAGCGGGAAAGGTAGAAACAGGATGCTGAGCGTCAAAGAGCCGAAACCAAGGCTGTACGAGATCACCCTCTCGGGCGTGGTCGACCGCGCCGATGTCGAGACCATGAAACGTCACCTCGCCCCCGCGCTCGAATCCGGGGATCCCATGGCGATCGTGGTGCGCGCCGAGGACTGGCATGACATGACGGGCGACGCACTGATCGCCGACGCCCGGTTCGAATTCGGGATGCTGCCGCAATGGTCTTTGGTCCGCCGCGTGGCCGTCGTCACCGACAAGCAGGCCTTCGAGGCGCTCATGCGCTGGATCGACCCGGTCCTGCCGATGATCGAACTGCGCACCTTCGCCCCTGCCGACGCGCAGGAGGCCGAGACCTGGGCCGCCGCCTTCCGGGAGAAACCCGCGCCGGACGAGCCGGGCGTGCGCGTGGTCGAGGACGGCGGCGACGGGCTGCTGATCTTCGAGATCGACGGCCGGCTGAGCACGGAGGACGCCGACGCGGTGTTCGCCGCCTTCGATCACGCGGTCGAGGCGCATGGCAAGGTGAACCTGCTGGTGCGCGTGCGCGATTACGAGGGCTTCGACCTCGCCATGCTGGGCGATCGCGATCTGATGATGTCCAAGTTCGGCGCCATCGGCAAGGTCGGCCGCTACGCCATCGTCGGCGCGCCGGGCTGGATGCGCGCGGTGGTCGAGGCGGCGACCTCCTTCATGCCCTTCGACGCCCGCGCCTTCGACGCCTCCGAAGAAGAAGACGCCCGCGCCTGGGCCGCCGGGGGCTGACCGGCGTCGGGCGTTTCAACCGCATTCCGAAAAAGAATTCCGCCAGGCGGAATGACGAAGCGGCTATTTCGCTTTACACCTCCGGCCATCGCGATTGTGCTGACGGGTAGCAGCGAGACGCGGCGAAGGCATCCCGCCATCGCGGCGTTCGTCACATCGGAGGAGATGACAAATGAAGTTCTTCAAGCAGAGTGTGTATGCGGCCGCCATGATCGCGGCGGGCGCCGTTGGGGCGAAGGCCGAGACGCTGACCATGCTGTCGAGCTGGGACGAAAGCTACAACGCCGTCCCGGTCTTCGCGCAGGGCTTTGCCGAGCGGCTGGCCGAGAAATCCGGCGGCGATCTCAACGTCGAGATGCGCGGCCCCGAAACCGTGTCGCCGTTCGAGCAGTTGCAGCCGGTCTCGGCGGGACTGTTCGACATGCTGTTCACCCACGGCGCCTATCACATGGGCGAAACCGCGATGGCCTTCGGCATGGACGCGGTGAGCGACGACCCCGAAGCGCGGCGCGAAAGCGGCGTGTTCGAGGTGATCGACGCCCATTACGCCAAGCGGAACCTGAAGCTGATCGGCGTGTTCTCCGCCGCTTCCGGCTATCACATCATGCTGCGCGACCCGATTGGCGATGATGGCGCGCTCGAGGGGCGCAAGATCCGCGCGTCGGGCACCTATCATGACCTCGTGACCGAACTCGGCGGGTCGGTCGTGACCTTGCCCGCGTCGGAAATCTACTCGGCGCTGGAGCGCGGCGTGGTCGATGGCGCGGCCTGGCCGGTGTTCGGCGCGATGGACTACAAGTGGTACGAGGTCGCCAACCACATGACGCGCCCGACCTTTGGCGTCACCAACCTCACGCTGTTCATGAACCTCGACAGCTGGAACGCGCTGAGCGAAGAGCAGCAAACCATGGTGGTCGACACCGCCAAGGAGCTCGAGGTCGAGGGTCGCACCCATTTCGAGACGCTCTGGGCCGAAGAGGACGCCGCCATGCAGGAGGCGGGGCTCGCCATCACGGAATTCGGCCCGGAAACGGCCGAGAACGTGGACGCGATCTTTGCCGCCGGCGTCTGGAAACAGGTCGAGGCCAAGGCGGGCGAGGACGGCAAGGCGTTTCACGACCTGGCCGTCGAAAAGGGCATCACGGCCCGTTAAGCGCTGCGCGGGAAGGATGTGGATCCCATGAAGCGGCTCTTGTGGTTGCATGACGCGGTGACCGGGCTGGGCTTCTGGGTCGCGACCTTCGGCGTGCTCTACCTGACCCTGGTGACGGCTGGAGAAGTCTTCAGCCGTTACGTCCTGTCCGCCCCGACGGACTGGGCGCCGGACACGGCGGCGGTGGCCTTCGCGCTCATCACCTTCCTCGCGGTGCCGTGGCTCACGTGGAAGGCGGGCCATGCGTCGATGGATTTCGTCGTGCGCTCGGTCCGGCCCCGCCTGTCGGTCTGGCTGAAACGGCTGACCTATCTCATCGGCTGCGTCGTCTGCGCCCTTTGCGCCTGGATCGGCGGGGTCGAGACGGCGCGGCAAATCTCGAACGGCGTGATGATCGTATCGGTCACCCCGATCCCGAAATGGGCGGTCTTCGGGCCGCTGGTCTACGCGATGGGCAGCTCCGCGCTCTACTTCGCGCGTCACCTGGCGGCGAGCTTCGCCTCAAGCGATCGGAATCCTGCGACGGGAGGCGACGCATGGAGTGGTACATAGTCCTGAGCAGCGTCTTCGTGATGCTGCTGGCGCTCTTCATGATGGGGCTGCCGATCTTCCTGTCGTTCCTCGTGCTCAACCTCGGCGGGCTCTACCTGCTGACCGGCAGCATGGGGGGCATCCTCCTGGTGGTGAACTCGATGTTCTCCACCTCCACCAGCATATCGCTCGCCGCGATACCGCTGTTCGTGCTGTTGGGCGAGATCCTGTTCCGCTCGGGTTCCGTCAAGATCATATTCGACGCGGTCGACGCGCTGGTCGGCAATTTCCGCGCGCGGCTCTTCGCCGTCAGCATCGCGCTCTCGACGGTGTTCGGCGCGCTGTCGGGGTCGGCGATGGCGGTGGCGGCGATGATGGGTTCCTCGCTCCTGCCCGAGATGGACAAGCGCGATTACGACCGCAAGCTCTCGATCGGCACGATCCTCGCCGGGGCCAGCCTCGCGCCGATCATCCCGCCCTCGGTGATGGCGGTGGTGCTCGGGATACTCAGCAAGGTATCGATCTCCGCGCTGCTGGTCGCGGGCATCCTGCCGGGCATCCTGCTGGCGTCGGCCTTCCTGCTCTACACGATGGTGCGCGGGTTCTTCGACCCGTCCGTGGCGCCGCTTGCCGACAGCGCGGCGCGGCCCTGGGGCGAGCGCCTGCGCACGGCGCTGCGCGCCGCGCCGTTCCTTCTCATCATCGCGACCATTCTCGGGCTGATCCTCGGCGGCGTCGCCACGCCGACCGAAGCGGCGGCGAGCGGCTGCGTCGCGGCCGCCGTCATCTGCGCGATCTTCGGCAACCTGCGCCTGCCCTCGCTGATCGAGGCGCTGCGCGCCACCGCGTCGATCACCGCGATGATCATGATCATCATGGTGTCTTCCGTGTCCTTCAGCCAGTTGCTGAACCTGACCGGGTCGACATTCGAGCTGGTGCGGCTGGTCTCCGAGCTGGCGCTGCCGCTGGTGCTGATGTTCGTGCTGCTCCAGGTGCTGCCCTTCGTCTTGTGCATGTTCATCGACCAGATCGCGCTGATGATCATGCTGGTGCCGATCTACCAGCCGATCATCGGCGCGCTGGGATTCGATCCGCTGTGGTTCTGGACCATCTTCCTGGTCAACATGTCGATCGGGGGCATCACGCCGCCCTTCGGCTATACGCTGTTCGCGTTGCAGGGCGCGGCGCGGGGGGTGGAGATCCAGACGGTCTATCGCTCGGTGCTGCCCTTCATCGCGATCTTCATCGCCGTGATCGCGGTGCTGGCGATGGCGCCGCAGATCATACTGTTCCTGCCGTCGCTGCTGTGACGGCGCAGATATCGGGAGAGATGCACATGGACTTGGGAATTTCGGGCCGCGCGGCGCTCGTTCTCGGTGGCTCGAAGGGGCTCGGGCTCGGCTGCGCGCAGGCGCTGGCCGCAGCCGGCGTCCGCGTGGCGGTGAACGGGCGCGACCGCGCGCAATGCGAGGCGGCGGCGCGGGCGCTTGGCGCGGGCGCGGTCGCCGCGCCCGGCGACATATCGGACGCCGAGGCCCGGCGCGACATCGTGCGAGAGGCGCGCGCCGCGCTCGGCCCGCTCTCGATCCTCGTCACCAACGCCGGCGGCCCGCCGCCCGGCCCGGTCGAAGATCACGACGACGCCGCGTGGCTTAAGGCGCTGGAAACCAACATGCTGCCCGCGCTCGCCTTTGCCCGCGCGCTGCTGCCGGACATGCGCGAAACCGGCCACGGGCGCATCATCAACATCACCTCCTTCACCGTGCGCGAACCCTATCCCAACATGGGGCTGGCGACCGGCGTGCGCGCGGGGCTGACCGGCGCGATGCGCAGCCTGAGCCACGAGGTCGCCGCTGATGGCGTCACCGTCAACAACCTCGCCCCGGGGCTGATGGATACCGGCGCGCTCGAGCGGGTCTACAACGCGCAGGCGAAGGCCCGCGGGACCACGCCGAAGGACGCGAAACAGGCGATGGCGCAAAGCGTGCCGATGCAGCGGCTGGGCCGGGCGGAGGATTTCGGCCCCGCCTGCGCGTTCCTCGCATCGGTCCACGCCGCCTATATCACCGGTCAGAACCTGACCGTGGATGGCGGGCTGTCGCGCCCGCTGCTGTAACAGATCCGAAGGGAGACCCGGATGAGGGATATCGAGGACAGGGAATTCACGCTCGGCGTCGTGGGCGCCGGCGCGATGGGCGCGGGGATCGTGCAGGTCGCGGCGCAGAACGGGATCGCGGTGCGCGTCCATGACGCGGCCCCGGGGGCGGCGCAGGCGGCGAAATCGGCCGTGGGCAAGCGGCTGGCGCGGCTGGTGGAGAAAGGGCGGCTCGCCGAGGCGGACGCCGACGCGGCGCAAGCGCGCATCGAGGCGGCGCAAAACATCGAGGATCTCGCCCCCTGCGACGTGGTGATCGAGGCGATCATCGAGGATATCGACGCCAAGGTGACCGTGTTCGCCGCGCTTGAGGAAATCGTGGCGCCGGACGCGATCCTCGCCTCCAATACCTCGTCGCTGCCGATCGGCGCGATCGCCGCGCGGCTCAACCACAAGGCGCGCGTCGCGGGAATGCATTTCTTCAACCCCGTGCCGCTGATGAAGCTGGTCGAGGTGATCCCGGGCCCGGACACGACCGATGCGGTGATCGCGCAGGTGACCGCGCTGGCCGAACGGATGGGCCGCACGCCGGTCGAGGTGACGGACACGCCCGGATTCCTCGTCAATTTCGGCGGGCGCGCCTACCAGACCGAGGCGCTGGCGATCCTCCAGGAACGGGTGGCGACGCCCGCGCAGGTGGACGCGGTGATGCGCGACTGCCTCGGCTTTCGCATGGGCCCGTTCGAGCTGATGGACCTTACCGGCATCGACGTGAACTACCCGGTGAGCGCCTTCGTGCATGGCGCGATGTTCTCGGACCCGCGGCTGCGCTCGACCGCGCGGCATAAATATATGCTCGACACCGGGCAACTGGGGCGCAAGGCCGGGCGCGGGTTCTATGACCATGCCGAGGGCGCCGCGCGTCCCTCGCCCGACGCCGCCAGCGATGCGGCGCCCTGCGCGGCGGTCTTCGTCCCCGAGGGGCACGCCGACGCGCGCGCGCTGATCGAGGAATGCGGCGCCCAGGCGCTGGACGCGGATGACGGCGCCGCGCCGATTCTCGTCACCCTCATCGGCGAGGATTGTTCGGCCCATGCCGCGCGCACCGGGCTGGATGCGGCGCGGCTCGTGGCGCTGGACCCGCTGGGGGACACCTCCGCGCGGGTGACGCTGATGACCCCGCCGGGCGCGGATTCGGCCCTGCGCGACGCGCTGATCGCGCGGATCGCGCCGCAGCGCGCGGTGACGCTGATCGACGATTCGCCGGGTTTCGTCGCGCAGCGGATCGCGGCGATGGTCTGCAACCTGGGATGCGAGATGGCGCAGATGGGCCTTGCCGCGCCCGAGGGGATCGACACGGCGATGCGGCTTGGCCTCAACTATCCGCAGGGGCCGCTCGCGATGACCGACGCCATCGGGGCCGAGGCGGTGCTCGACATCCTGCGCGCGCTCCAGTGGCTCACCGGCGACGATCGCTACCGGCCGAGCCAGTGGCTGCGCCGCCGCGCGCAGCTGGGCCTGTCGGCGCTGACGGCGTGAACGCCGCGGCGTCAGAAGGCGCGCGCCTCGCGCCGCAGCAGGTCGGCGAGGTGGCCGCGCATCTCGGCCTCGCTCACGCTGCCGGTGGCGACGGGAATTGTGAGCGCGGCGATCTCCCCCTGGAAGGTGATCGGCGCGGCGATGCCGCCCACGCCCTCGCGCCAGGAATTGCGCACCACGGCGACGCCCTCGGCCATGCAGGCGTCGAGGGCTGCGTTGAAGGGTTCCGTCGGCTCGCCCCGGCGGGTGAGGTCGGCGCGCAGCCGCCCGGCGATCATGCGGCGCTCCTTTTCCGGCATGGCCGAGAGAAGCGCGATGCCGGCGGCCGAGACCTGCATCCTGAGCCGCCCGCCGGTGGCGAGCCGCACCGAGACGAGGTTGGTGCCCTGCTCCACGGCGACGAAGGTGATGTAATGCCCGTCGCGGATCGCCAGCGCGACGGTCTCGCCGGTTTCCCGCGCGATGGAATCGAGGTGGGGGCGCGCGCGGTCGCGCAGGCTCAGCCCCGCGAGCACGGGATACCCCAGCGTCAGGTTCTTCGGCGTCAGTTCATAGGCGCGCCCCGAACCCGCCGGGCGGATATAGCCCAGCACGCAGAGCGTGTGGGTCAGCCGGCTCACCGTCGAGGGGGCGAGGCCCACCGCCTCGGATATGGCGCGGTTGCCGATGGGGTGATGCGCGCGCGACAGGCATTCAAGAATGGCGAGACCACGGGCCAACGCGTCCACGAACTGCCTGTCGCCTTCAGCCATCTTGCCGCCCTTTTCGCCATAATTCCGCATAGCGGAACGTCTTTCCGCAATTCACCATTGCGCATAGCGCCCGGATCGTCACATGTCGAGAGGGCGCGCGGAATTTGCGCGCGGTTGCGGGAGGCAAGCCAATGTTGACAGGCGATATGCTGCGCCGCTCGGCCGAGCGGTTTCCGGACAAGCCCGCCATTCTGTGGCAGGGCCGCGCGCTCAGCTACCGGGCGCTCGACGAGGCGGCCAACCGGCTCGCCAACCGGCTGATCGACGCCGGCTTCGGCAAGGGCGCCAAGATCGGCATGCTCTGCCGGAACCGCACCGAATACGGCATCGCCTTCTTCGGCATCGCGCGGTCGGGCTGCGTGATGGTCAACGTCTCGGTGCTCTACGCGCCCGATGAGCTGGCCTTCGTGCTGGAGAAGGCCGACGTGGAGATGCTGATCTACGAGGACGCGTTCGCCGACAAGGTGGCCGCGATCCGTGAGCGGCTGCCCAGGCTCGGCAGGCTCGTGCGCATCGGCGGCGCGGGCGGCGATGAGGGCTTCGATGATTTCGTCGCCGCGGGGTCCGACCATTACCCGCAGGTCGACATCAACGAGGACGACCCGTTCTGCATGACCTACACGGGCGGCACGACGGGGCGGCCCAAGGGGGTGCTGTGCAGCCACCGCAACCGCGCGATCACCGCCCATACCGTCATGGTCGAGGAGGCGATCGACGAACGTGACGTGGTGGGCATCGTGACGCCGCTTTTCCACGTGGCCGCGCTCAACATCATGTTTCAGCCCGCGGTGCTGGCCGGGGCGACCACCACCCTTCTGACCAAGTGGGATCCGCGCGATTTCGCCGCGATGGTGCGGGGAACCGGCATGACGGCCGTCTTCGCCGTGCCCACCCAGCTTGCGATGGTGGTGAGCGATCCCGAGTTCGACCCCGCCGATTACGCCACCTGGCGCAAGGCGTCCTTCGCCGGGGCGCCGATGCCCGACTGGGTGCAAAAGGAGATGCTGGAGAAACTGCCCGAGGTTTCCATCACCCAGATCTACGGCCAGTCCGAGATGGGCGTGCTGACCTCGCTGCGCGCCTGGTATCTGCCCGAGAAGCTCGGCTCGATCGGGCGGCAGTGCTACAACGTGGACGTGGCCGTGCTTGACGCCGACGGCCAGCCGGTCGGCCCCGGCGAGATCGGCGAGATCGTGTCGCGCGGCGACAACGTCATGCTGGAATATTACAACGAGCCCGAACAGACCGCGAAATTCTGGCGAAACGGCTGGGCGATGACCGGCGACGTGGGCACCATCGACGCGGACGGGTTCATCACGCTGGTGGATCGCTCCAAGGACATGATCATCTCGGGCGGCGAAAACGTCTATCCGAAGGAGATCGAGGACGTGATCTACGCCCGCGACGAGGTGGCCGAATGCGCGGTCTTCGGCATCCCCGACGACAAGTGGGGCGAGGTGCCCGCAGCCTTCGTGCTGCTCAAGGCCGGCGCCACGCTGAGCGAGGAAACCCTCGTCGATCACTGCGCCGAGCGGCTCGCCCGGTTCAAGCGACCGCGGCACGTTGAATTCGTCGACGGGTTCCCCAAGACGCCCATCGGCAAGATTCAGAAGAACGTCCTGAAGGAACCCTTCTGGGAAGGCAGGGAGAAGAAGATATGAGCGAACGCTACGCGAGCTACGAGAAGCTGAAATTCGACTGGCCGGCCGAGCGCGTGCTGCGGGTGACGATGGAGAACCCCGGGCGCATGAACGCCGCCGACGCCGTGATGCATGGCGAACTGGTCCGCGTCTGGCGCGACATCGACGCCGACCCGGATGTGAGCGTCGCCATGATCCGCGGCGCGGGGGACGCGTTCTCGGGCGGGGGCGACCTCGACCTCGTCAGGGACATGACGCAGGATTTCACCACGCTGACGCGGGTGTGGAAGGAGGCGCGCGACCTCGTCTACAACGTCGTGAACTGCTCCAAGCCCATCGTCTCGGCGATGGAAGGGCCGGCGGTGGGCGCCGGGCTGGTCGCCGGGCTCCTGGCGGATGTCTCCATCGCCAGCCGCACGGCGCGGATCATCGACGGACACACGCGCCTTGGCGTCGCTGCGGGCGATCACGCCGCGATCGTCTGGCCGCTGCTCTGCGGTCTGGCCAAGGCCAAGTATTACCTACTGCTCTGCGAACCGGTAAGCGGCGAGGAAGCCGAGCGCATCGGGCTCGTCTCGCTCTGCGCCGAACCCGAGGACCTGCACGACAAGGCGCTCGAGGTGGCGGTCAAGCTGTCCAAGGGCTCGCCCTCCGCGCTGCGCTTCACCAAGTACGCGCTCAACAACTGGCTGCGCCAGGCTGGGCCGACCTTCGACACGTCGCTCGCGCTCGAGTTCATGGGCTTCACCGGCCCCGACGTGCAGGAGGGGCTGGCCTCGCTCCACGAGAAGCGACGCCCCGATTTCGACCCCGACTCGCCAATCTGAGGATCGCCATGACGGATGCCTATATCTGCGCCGGGCTGCGCACCCCCATCGGACGCTTCGGCGGCGCGCTCGCCCCGGTGCGTCCCGACGACATGGCCGCCCATGTGCTGCGCGCGGTGATGGACGCCGCGCCCGACCTGCCCCCCGGCGCGGTGGACGAGGTCGTCATGGGCTGCGCCAACCAGGCGGGCGAGGACAACCGCGACGTGGCGCGCATGGCCACCCTGCTCGCCGGTCTGCCCGAGAGCGTGCCGGGCGTGACGATGAACCGGCTCTGCGGCTCGGGGCTCGACGCGGTGGGCATGGCCGCGCGCGCGATCCGGACGGGCGAGGCCGAGGTCGTGCTGGCCGGCGGGGTGGAATCGATGACCCGCGCGCCGCTCGTGATGCCCAAGCCCGACGCAGCCTGGTCGCGCAAGGCCGAGGTCTTTGACACCACCATCGGCTGGCGCTTCGTCAACAAGGCGCTGGCGGCGCAGTACGGCGCCCATTCCATGCCCGAGACGGCCGAGAACGTGGCCGAGGATTTCAACGTCTCGCGCGCCGACCAGGACGCCTTTGCCCGGCGCAGTCAGGAACGCTGCGCGGCGGCGCAGGAGGCGGGGCGCCTCGCGCGCGAGATCGCGCCCATCGAGGTGCGCAAGAGCCGCAAGGAAACCGTCACCGTCGATACGGACGAGCATCCCCGCCTCAGCCCGCTCGAGAAGCTCGCCAGCCTGCCGACCCCGTTCCGCGAGGGCGGGACCGTGACGGCGGGCAACGCCTCCGGCGTCAATGACGGCGCGGCGGCGCTGCTGGTGGCTTCGGGCGCGGCGGCGGATCGCTACGGCCTCACGCGGATCGCGCGGGTTGCGGGCATGGCCACGGCCGGCGTGGCGCCGCGCATCATGGGCATCGGCCCGGTGCCCGCCACGCGCCGCCTGCTGGACCGGATGGGCCTCGCGATCACCGATATCGACCTGATCGAGCTCAACGAGGCCTTCGCGGCCCAGTCGCTCGCCGTGCTGCGCGAGCTTGGGCTGCCGGACGACGCGGATCACGTGAACCCCAATGGCGGGGCCATCGCGCTTGGGCATCCGCTTGGCATGTCGGGGGCGCGGCTCGCCCTGACGGCGGCGCTCCAGATGCAGACGGAGGGCCACAAGCGCGCGCTCTGCACCATGTGCGTGGGCGTCGGACAGGGAATTTCGCTGCTGCTGGAGACGCCATGACCGACGCGCCCGATATCGTCCTGCTCGAGCGGCCCGAGCCGGGGATCGCCATCGTGCGGCTCAACCGGCCGGACGTGCGCAACGCGCTCGACCTCGCCATCCGCAAGCGGCTGGCCGAGATTTTCCACAGCTTCACCGACGATTCCGACCTGCGCTGCGTGATCCTCACCGGGGACGACCGCAGCTTTGCCGCCGGCGCCGACATCGCCGACATGTCCCGCATTTCCACCGTCGAGATGTATCTTCGCCATACCGAGCGGCTCTGGGCCGCGATCGGCGATTGCCCGCTGCCGGTGATCGCCGCAGTCAACGGCTTCGCCCTGGGCGGCGGGCTGGAGCTTGCGATGCATTGCGACATCACCGTGGTCGGGCGCAGCGCGAAACTGGGGCAGCCCGAGGTGCGCGTCGGCATCATGCCCGGCGCCGGGGGCACGCAGCGGCTCGTCCGGGCGGTGGGCAAGTTCCGCGCCATGCGCATGTGCCTTACCGGTGAGATCATCGAGGCGCCCGAAGCCTGGGAGATGGGGCTGGTGAGCGCGCTGGCCGAGGATGACGAGGTGATGAGCGACGCGCTGGCGATGGCGCGCACCATCGCGCGGATGCCGCCCATCGCCGTGGCCCAGATCAAGGAGGTGATCCTGCACGGCATGGACGCGCCGCTTGACGCGGCGCTCGCGCTCGAACGCAAGGCGGTGCAGTTGCTCTTCGCCACGCAAGACAAGGCCGAGGGCATGGAAGCCTTCCTGCAAAAGCGCAAGCCGAACTTCACCGGGCAGTAGCGGCGGGGACGCCGCGCCGCTCAGAACGAGCGGGTCACCGTCGCGGACTGCATCCGCGCGCGCCAGTCGGGCGGCGGGGTGGCGGGCACGGACTGCTCGATCAGCCTGCCGATGCGCAGCACCTCCGCGTCCGAGAAGCGCGGGCCGACCACCTGCATCCCGACCGGCAGCCCGTCGGCAAGCCCCACGGGAACCGACAGCGCCGGGCATTCACCGACAAGGTTGAACGGGCTGGTCATGTCGATGCCCCGATACCTGCCCTCCGCGTCGGGCGCGTCGTAGTCGGAATCATCCGCATCCACGCGCTGCGCCGTCACCGGGCAGGTCGGCGTCAGCAGCGCGTCGTAGCGCCCGAAGAGCTTGGCGAGGTCCGCCCAGAGCCGGTGGCGCGTCGCCTCGAGCCGGCGCACCTCCACGCCCGAGACCTTGCGCCCGGCCTCCATCAGCGCCACCACCTCGGGATCCATCCGGTCGCGATACCCGTCGAGCGCATCGCCCCACGCCGCCGCCAGCACCACGCCCCAGAGCGCGAGCCAGTCGTCGTTGAGCGCGCGACTCCAGCCCGGATTCACCACGTCCACCGTCGCGCCCGCGTCACGCAGCGCCTCCGCCGCCGCCTCGATCCGCTCGCGCACGCCGGGGTCGACGTGATAATAGCCCAGGTCGACCGACAGCGCGAGGCGCGGGCGCTCCGCCGGCGCCACCGGGTAGACCGGGCCGGGGTCGGGTTGGGACAGGATGTCGGCGTCGTCCGGCCCCTGCGTCACCGACAGGAACAGCGCCGCCTCCTCCACTGAGGTGGCGAGCGGCCCGAAATGCGAGATCACGTCCGAGCCGAGCGGCAGGATGTCCATCGGGATCCGCCCGAGGCTGGGCTTGAGCCCCACCAGTCCGCAAAGCGCCGCGGGAATGCGCACCGAACCGCCCATGTCCGTGCCCTCGGCGATCGGTACGCAGCCAGTGGCGACCGCCACCGCCGCCCCGCCCGATGAGCCGCCCGGCGTGCGGTCCGCGTCATAGGGGTTGCGCGTCACCCCCCAGCGCGGGCTGTGGGTGAAACCCGAATAGGCGAATTCGGGCGTCGTCGTCTTGCCGATCAGCACCGCGCCCGCCGCCTTGAGCCGGCGCACGTAGGCCGGATCGAAATCGGTCGCCGCGTCGCCCGTGCTCCAGGACCCGCGGGTGGTGGGATGGCCCTTGGTCGGGGTGAAATCCTTGGCCGCGAAGGGCACGCCCAGCAGCGGGCGCTCGCCCCCGCCCTCGCCCGCGTCGATGCGGCGCGCGGCGTCAAGCGCGCCGTCGCGGTCGATCACCGTGAACGCGTTGAGCGGCGCGATCTCTTCGGCGCGCGCCAGCGCGGCCTCGACCGCCTCGGTCGCGCTGACTTCGCCCCTGGCGACGGCGCGGGCGATGGCGGCGGCGGTTGTCGGGATGCTCATGTCGCTTACTCCTCGGCTGGCGGCGCCGCGCGGCGCGCGGCGGCGAAACTCGTCCGCGACCCCGACCAGCGCCGGCGCAGGCAGGAACGTCACCGTCGCCAGCGCCGGCTAGACCGGGGAAGACCCCACCGCGATACCGCTGAACACGAAGATCGGCAAGGTCCGCGCGACGCCCGCAAGCCTAGAGGTGATGTAGAAGTCCCCCCAGGACGGGGAAAATCGTCGAAGCCACGCAGCTGCGGCGCGATCACGATATGCGCGACGGAACGTCCAGAACGAAAGAACCCGCCGGGGGCGCCGACGGGGTCTGTTTCGCATTATGTCGGCGGCTCAGAAGTCGAGACCGACCCGCACGCCGAGCGAGCCTTCGCTGAGCCCGTCACCGAAGACGCTGCCGATATCCATGCTGCCATACCAGCCGCTGTCGCTCTGGAAGCCGTAGGATACCTCGAGGCGGCCCATCAACCCGTCGCGTCCGTCGATGCGGGTCTGCATGGTGGCGCCGCCGGCCGTCGTCTGGGTCACGCTGAAATCATCGGCCATCGTATCGACCATCGCCGCAAGGTCGATGTACCCGAACTGCCGCCCCTCCTGCGCCGCGCCGGTGAAGGCGTAGCGCGCGCCAAGCGCGAGGATGTTCTGGTCATCGCTGAAGCCCTGCGTCGTCAGGCCGCCGTTGTTTTCCGTGAAGGTGTCGAATTCGACCCGCGCGCGCGTGACCTCGGCGTAAACGCCAAGCGAGCCGGGAAGCTGCGCGCCGCCAATCTGCGCGGCGTCAAAGTTGTAGCCCAGTCGCAGGCGTCCCGCGCGCCGCTCACCATCGACATCGGCGCTGTAGACATTGAGGAGACCGACGCGGTTCAGGTCGTAATCCAGATCGCCCAGCATGATGTTGACGTCGCCGAAAAAGCCTTCGTCGTTGATCCCCGCCGCGTAGAACGAGATCGAACGCTCATGCCCGTCCGCGTTCCCGACGCCCGCGTCGAAATTCGCGTTCACCTCCTCGTAGCCGAGGGCCGCGCCGACGATCGTCTGTTCGAACATCTGGTTGCGGGGAAGCGCGTAGTCCAGCGACGCGCCGATATAGCGCGCGTTGAAATCGAAACCGACGTTGTTCGTGGTCGGGTCCGTTGACCCCTGCGTGCCCTGGATCGCGAGCTCCAGGTTCCACGGGCTGGTCCGAGCGCCCGGAGCGCCCCCCGGTCCCGCCGCGAAGTTGCGCGCGACCATCTCGCCGTCGCCGGCGGACGCGCCAAGCATCAGCCGGTTGAAACGGCGGGTCGAGACGTCGAGGTGGTGGTTCATCGTCAGGAAGGCCACGTCCGCGGCCGCCCCGGCCGACAAACTGCTTGCTCCTCCGCCGCCGGGTCCGACGGGCGTGCCGCCCACCCCGGCAAAGCCGAAGATGAAGGTGTTGGGTTCGCCCGTGGTCTCACCCCCCGGGCTGCTGGGCTGCCCGAGCGAATAGACCTCGGCGCCGACCGCGGACAAGGCCAGCATCGCGTCGGCCTCCGACGCCGCGGCCCCGTAGAAGATCTTGACGTTCTCGGAATCGCCCGGGGCCAGGGCGCCCAGCGCGAAGTCAAAGGCCGCGCCGTGATCGGCCGGGCCGCTATCCGTGAAGTTGCCGTTCAGCACCGCATCCGGGGCCCTGGTCGAAAGCGGCACGTTGGGGTTGCCGTCGGCGAAACCGTCATCGGAGGACGCGCGAAGCCTCGCGGCCGGCCAGCCCTGGATCGTGACGTATTCGGAGAATTCGGTCGGCGGCACGTCCCAGTCCATCGCGCGGCGATAGACGAGATCCCCGATCGCGACGCCGGTGTTGGTCAGCTCCAGGTCCACCTGATAGAGGTTGTCGCTCGCCGACGGTGCGAAGGAGTGCGTGATGTCCATGCTGAATGTCCCGTCGCTGACGGACACCACGGAAACCGCCGCGTTCCCGGTCGAGGCGGCGTCGGTCCCGGCGCCCGAGGCGGTCACCGAAGAGGACGCGATATTGGTGTAGCCAAAGGACGCGCCGGCCTTGGCGTATTCGCCGGTCGCCATGTCGGCGACGCCCCAGCCTTCGCAGGCGCAGCCGGGGGCGAGCGCCTCGCCGCTGCCTCCCCCCGTGAGGCCGAGGAAGTTGAGACCGATACCGCCCGTCACCAGGTTCCCCGCCGGGTTGATCCCGATCTGAACCGTCCCGTTGTCGATCACCTCCTGCCCGATTGCGGCGGCCGGCATGAAGCCCGCAAGCGCGATGACGATGGCGGAAGTTGAAGTGGAAAATCGCATGTGTACCCCCAATTCGGACTCTAACAAATTCCTATCACCGCTTATCAAGTTTACGTGACATTAAGCAAGAGTCGAGCGCCCAGAATCGGGGATTTTTCTCGTTCTTACGGCCTCCTACCGGCTGACGCCTGCTGGTTCGGCGGGATGTTCGCGCGGGGGCCGGAATCGCAGCGACCTTTTCGGCAGCAATCGCGCGCCCGGCTCGGCCCCGCCCGCGCGGCGGCGGCGGGCGGGGCCGTGGCGGGTCACTTGAACGACCAGCGCTCGAAGTTGCGCATGCCGTCCGCCGGCAGGTCGGCCGACATCTGCCCGGGCAGGTCGATCTTGTCGTTGACCACCGTGATCACGTTGCTGAAGACCGGCGCGATCAGGCCGCCGTCCTCGTTGATGATCTTCTGAAGCTCGAAATACATGTCGCGCCGCTTGGCGGTGTCGAGCTCCGCGCGCGCCTCGAGCAGGATCTTCTCGAACCGCTCGTTGCTCCAGCGGGTTTCGTTCCAGGCCGACTTGTCCGAGAACGCGAGCGTCAGCATCAGGTCCTCGGTCGGGCGGCCCTGCCAGAAGGAGACGCAGAACGGCACCTGCGCCCAGACCTCGGACCAGTAGCCGTCGGTCGAGACCCGCTCGATGTTGATGTTGATGCCGCCCGCCTTGGCCTGCGCCTGGAACAGCTGCGCCGCGTCGAGCCCGCCGGCATAGATATCCGCCGCCGAAAGCGTCACGTCGAGGCTGTCCATGCCCGCCTTCTTGAGATGGTGGCGCGCCTTGTCGGGGTCGTAATGGCGCTGCGGCAACTCGTCATTGTAGAACCGCATCGAACGCGAGATCGGGTGGTCGTTGCCGAGGTAGCCATGCCCGCGCGCGATGGTCTCGAGCATCGCCTCGCGGTCGATGGCGTGCTTCATCGCCATGCGCACGTCCCAGTCGTCATAAGGCGCCTGGTCCATCAGCATCGGGAAGGTGTAGTGCGAATTGCCCGCCAGTTCGATCACCTGCACGCCCTTGGCCTGTTCCAGCAGGTGCAGCGTCTTGATGTCGGGCTTGTCGATCACGTCGACCTCGCCGGTCTGAAGCGCGCTCTGCCGGGCGACCACGTCCGCGATGTGCAGCGTTTCGACCTCATCGAACCACGGCCCCTCCTTGAAGTAGTTCGGGTTGCGCCTGGTGATGGCGCGCACGCCCGGCACCCATTCGACAAGGGTGTAAGGCCCGGTGCCGATGCCCTTTTCCCAGTCGGCGTCGGTGCTGCCGTCCGGCGCGATCGGAAAGTGGTAATCGGCCAGGATCGCCGCGAAATCGGCGTTGCCTTCCTCCAGCGTGAAGACCACCGAATGCTTGCCGTCCGCCTGTATGTCGCTCACCGCCGCGACAAGGCCCGCGCCGGTCGACCGCGAATCCTCGCCCCGGTGCTGGTTGATCGAGTGGATCACGTCCGCCGCCTCGAAGCTCTTGCCGTTGTGGAACTCCACCCCTTCGCGCAGCTTGAACACCCAGGTCTTCGCGTCGGGCGAGGCCTCCCAGCTTTCGGCGAGATCGCCCTGGATCGCGCCGTCGGGGCCAACCACGGTGAGGTTGTTCAGCAGTTGCCACTGCACGTTGACCTGGTGCATGTCGCCGCCGCCCAGCACCCCGAAGAGCGTGTCGGACGTGCTGCCCCCGCTCAGCCCCTGGCGCAGCCGCCCGCCGACCTTGCGCGCGGACGCCCGCGCCTCCTGCGCGAGCAGCCCGGCGGGAATGGCCGCCGAGAGGCCAAGCGCGGACATGCGGTTGATGAAGTCCCGGCGCGTCATGCGCCCTTTGTTCAGCGACGTCTTGAGGTCATCGATCTTTTTCATTTTGCGGTCTCCCTGTGGATCTGGTCCTGGTTGCCGGGATGGGGTTGGTCCCATGCCGGATCTTGGGGCGGATCGCCCGGCGTGACTGCCGGCGCGGCCGCGGTCTTCAGCACGGCGTCGATGGCGACGCAGTGGTCTTGGAATACGAAAAGCGGGTTGATCTCGATCTCGTCCAGCGTGTCGGCCTGCGCAAGCGCGCCCTTGCACAACAGGTGGATCGCGTCCGCCACCGCCGCAAGATCCGCCCGCGCCCCGCCGCGATACCCGTCCACGAGACGCGCGACCCGGAGGCGGCCCAGCGCCGCGGCGATGGTGTCGCGCCCGGCGGGCAAGAGCACGGTCACCGCGTCCTGCAAAAGCTCCGTCAGCGTGCCGCCGCTGCCGATGGTCAGCGCGAGGCCGAATTGCGCGTCGCGCCGCACGCTCACCAGCAGTTCGGCGATGGGGCGCGGGGCCATCGCCTCGATCAGCAGCCGGTCGGTGAAGGCGCCGCCGCGCGCCGTCACCTCGGCCTGCATCATTGCAACCGCGCGCGCGACGGCGGCGGCGTCATCGAGCCCGACGGCGACGGCGCCGGCCTCGGTCTTGTGCAGCACCTCCGCGCTCAGCATCTTGAGCGCGACGGGAAAGCCCACGTCCCGCGCCGCCTTCGCCGCGCCGGCGGCGTCGGTGACGCGCGCCTCGGGCACGGCGAGCCCGCACGCGCGCACCCAAGCCTTGCCCTCGGCCTCGTCGCGCGGGCTGGGCCGAACCGCGCCGCGCGGCGGGCAGAGCGGCGGGGGCGGCGCGGCGCGGATGCGCGCGCGCGCCTCGGCCCAGTCCGCCGCGCCCAGCACCGCGTTCAGCGCCTCGTGGATGCCCTGCATCGGCGCGACCCCCTGCCCGATCAGCCAGTCGCGGGTCTCCGCGTCCATGTTCTCGGGAATGGTGGAGCAGATCGCCGCCGGCAACCCGCAATCGCGCGCCGCCCGCGCAAACGCTCCGGCGTCGGCGCGGTAGAGCGGCAGCGACTCGTCCAGCCCGGCGGCGGGATAGTCCTGCACCAGGATCGCAGATTGCACGCCCTCCCGGTCCATCGCGGCGCGGAACGCGGGATAGGTCCGCTCCGCCTGCCCCCAGATCGGCGTGGTGTAGTCGAGCGGGTTCGACACCGTCGCGATGGGCGGCAACAGCGCCCCGAGCGCGCCCGCTTGCGCCGCGTCGAAACCGGGAAAGCGCAGCCCGATCTGCTCCGCGTGGTCGGCCAGCATCGCCGCGCCCCCGCCCGAGCAGGTGAACCCCGCCACGTCGCGCCCTTTGGGCGCGCCCGCGACGCAGAGATATTTCAGCGTCTCGAGGAACTGCGCCGGGCTGGCGACCGAAATCACCCCGGTGCGCGCGAACAGCGCCTCGTAAAGCTCGCGCGTCCCCGAGAGCGATCCGGTATGGCTCTGCGCGAGGGCCGCGCCGATGGCCGAATGGCCGGTCTTGAGCGCCACCACCGGCACGCCGCGCTCAAGCGCCGCAAGCGCCGCGCGCTCGAACCGGGGGACGTCGCGCAGCCCTTCGATATGAACGCCGATGGCGCGCACCTCATCGCGCGCCGCGAAGGCCTCGACGAAATCCTCGATCCCGAGCACGGCCTGGTTGCCCCCCGACACCATGTAGGCCAGCGGCAGCGACCGGCGGCTCATGGTGATGTCCGAGGAAAACATGCCGCTCTGCGTGATGATCGCGGCCCCCTGCCCGCCGGGACAGGCCCCGCCATGCGCGAAGGGCCAGAGCGCCGATTTCCCGACATAGTTGATGACGCCATAGCAATTCGGCCCGATCAGCGCCATGTCGCCCGCCGCGGCGCGCAGCGCGTCCTCGAGCGCTGCGCCCTCCTCATGCGCCTCGCGGAAGCCGGCGGAATAGCACACGACCCCGCCCGCGCCCATCGCGGACAGGCGCCGCAGCGCGCCGATCACCGCCTCGGCGGGAATGGCGAGATAAACGGCGTCGGGCGCCTCGGGCAGCGCGTCGATTTCCGCCACGCAGGACACGCCCGCCAGGTCGGCCCGGCGCGGGTTCACCGCCCATATCCGCCCCTTGAACCCCGCGCGGCGCGCCTCGCCGATGGCGATGGCCGCGTCCGCGCCGCCGACGAACGCGATGTGGCGCGGGTTCAGCAGCCGCTCGAAGTTATGCGCCTGCGCCGGCGTCATGCCCCGCGCGCCCGCAGCATCGAACGGGTGACGATATGGCGCTGGATTTCGCTCGTCCCGTCCCAGATGCGTTCCAGCCGGCTGTCGCGCCAGAGGCGCTGGATCGGCAGTTCCTCCATCAGCCCCATGCCGCCGTGGATCTGCACCGCGTCATCCGCGATCCGGCCCAGCATCTCGGAACAGAACACCTTGACCATCGCCGCGTCCGCGTCCTCCATCGCGCCGCGTTCATGGCGCGCGACCGCGTCGGCGACCATCAGGTCGGCCGCGCGCAGGTTCATCGCCCCGTCGGCAAGGCGGAAACCGGTGGCCTGGAAGCGCCCGATCGGCTGGCCGAACTGACGCCGCTCCGCCGCCCAGTCGGCGGCCATGTCCAGAATGCGCTCGGCCTTGCCGCAGCAAGACGCGCCGACCCAGATCCGCCCCATGCCGAGCCACTGGCCGGCGATCTCGAACCCCTTGCCCTCCTGCCCGAGTATCTGCCCGGGGCCAAGGCGCACGTCGTCGAAGCTGAGCTGATAGGTCTTGTACCCGCGATAGCTGACCGATTTGTTACCTTCGCGGCAGTCGAATCCCGGCGCGCCGATATCGACAAGGAAGGCGGTCACGCGCTTGCGCGGCCCGCGCGGCGTGTCGTCCTCGCCGGTGGCGGCGAAGACGATGGCGAAATCGGGCATGCATGGGCCGGAGATGAAATGCTTGGACCCGTTCAGGATCCAGTCGTCGCCGTCGCGCCGCGCGTTGGTCTTCATCCCCATCGCGTCCGATCCCGCCTCGGGTTCGGTCAGCGCGAACAGCTCGCGCTTTTCGCCGCGCACGGCGGGCAGCAGGTAGCGTTCGCGCTGATCGCCCTCGCAGGCGAGCAGGATTTCCGTGGGCCGCGCCGCCCAGCTGTGGAGCGCATGGCTCGTCTTGCCATACTCGCGCTCGATCAGGTGCATCGCCGTGAGCGGCAGGCCCCCGCCGCCCACGTCTTCGGGCAGGTTGCAGGCGTAGAGCCCAAGCTCATGCGCGCGCGCCTCGATCCGCCGACCGACCTCCTCGGGCACTTCGCCGGTGCGGTCGACCAAGTCCTCGTGCGGCGTCATCTCTTCGGCGATGAAGGCGCGCACGGTGTTGAGCAGCAATTCGTTCTCGTGATTCATTCGGATGGTCATCGCCTTACCCCTCGTCCGCGCCGCGCAGGCGCAGCTTGTTGCGCGCCTCCTGGGGGCTGAGCGCGCGGCCACCCATCCGCTCGATGATCTCGACCACGCGAGCGACCAGATCGCCGTTGGTCGCGGGCACGCCCCGGTCGAGCCATATGTTGTCCTCGAGCCCCACCCGCACATTGCCGCCAAGCGCCACGGCGGCGGCGGCCATCGGCATCTGCATCCGGCTGATCCCGAAGCTGGCCCAGCTCGCGCCGGGGGGCAGTTGAGCCTTCATCGCGGCCATCGTCTCGACCGTCTGGTCGGCGCCCCAGGGGATGCCGAGGCAAAGCTGGAACATCGGCGGCGCGTCGATCAGACCTTCCTCGATCATCGCCTTGGCGAACCGGATATGGCCCAGGTCGAACACCTCAAGCTCGGGCTTCACGCCCCATTCCTGGGTAAGCTGCGCCATCCGCCGCAGCGTCGGCGGGGTAGAGATGTAAATCTCGTCCCCGTTGCCGAAATTCAGCGTCCCGCAATCGAGCGAGCAGATCTCGGGCAGGCATTCCTTCACATGGGCCAGCCGTTCCTCGGGGCCGATCATGTCGGTGCCGGGGCCGGGCATCGACGGGTCGTCGGCCGAAGGAACCCAGTCGCCGCCCATGCCCGCGGTGAGGTTGATGACCAGGTCTGTATCGGAGGCGCGCACGAGGTCGACCGCCTGCTTGAACAGCGCCGGATCTCGCGACCCCTGCCCGGTCTCGGGGTCGCGCACGTGAAGATGCGCGATCGCCGCGCCGGCGCGGGCGGCCTCGATCGCGGCGTTCGCGACCTCCTCGGGGGTGACGGGGATATGCGGGCTCTTGCCCACGGTGGCGCCGGCCCCGGTCACGGCGCAGGTCACGATGACGTCGAAATTCATGGGCGGCCTCCTCGCTTGTCCTGGCGCCAATTCTGGACCCATGCGCGGCGCGGATTGTAGAAAATCGGCCATATGCTTGCCAGTCGTGACGAAAAATCTTACCACACGCCTATCATTTCCGGCTGGAGCGTCCCCATGTCCCATCCTGCCCCGGCACCGACGCGCCTTGTCCATGTGCTTCTGCCCCGGTTCAACATGCTGGCGCTGAACGGGCTGCGGGAACCGGCGCGCATCGCGAACTACCTGTCGCCCGCGCCGCGCTACCACAGCAGCCTGCACGCGGCGGACGGGCCGCGAATCATCGCCAGCAACGGGACGGAACTGCCCTGCGCGCCCCTGCCCGAGCGGCTCGATCGGCATGACATCATCTTCGTCTCCGGCAGCTGGGGAAGCGAGCATTACCGCAACCCGGCGCTGTTCTCGTGGCTGCGCCTCCAGGCGCGCGCGGGCCTTCGCATCTGCGCGGTCGATGTCGGCGCCTATATCCTGGCGCGCGCCGGGCTGCTTTCGGGCCGGCTGGCGACGCTGCACTGGTCCTACCTGCCCGGATTCCAGGAGGAGTTTCCCGATATCGACGTGGTCGAGCAGCTTTTCACGCAGGACGGCGCGATGATGACCTGTTCGGGCGGCACGGCGGGGATCGACCTGATGCTGACGCTGATCCAGAACACGCACGGCACGCCGCTGGCCGGGGAGGTCTCCGACCAGATGATGCACCACCCCGTGCGCCCCGATCACGCCCGCCAGCGCGTCACGCTGGGGCGCGGCACAAGCGAACTGCCCGGTCCGGTGCGCGCCACGGTCGATCTGATCGCCCGCAACATCAGCGAACCCCTGAAGGTGCCGGAAATCGCGCGCCGCGTCGGACTGTCCCAGCGCCAGTTGATCCGCGAATTTTCCAAGGTCATGGGGTGCAGCGTCGTGCAGTTCGCCCTGCTCATGCGGCTGCAACACGCGCGCGTCCTGCTGGTGACGACCGATCTCAGCATCCGCGACGTGTCCGCCGCGTCGGGGTTCAACTCGTTGGCGCATTTCGCCTATTCGTTCAAGAAATGCTTTGGCAAGCGGCCAAGCGACTACCGCCAGGCCTGGCCCGCCGACGAGGCAGAGCCGCACTGGCCCGGCACGCTCAGCAGCCTGCTCGATTCGATGGCCGTGGACGAACGCGCGCCGTGACGCGCCGCCGTCAGGCGGTGTCGCGCAAGGCGTTCAGCACCGCGACGATCCTGCGGTCCCGTTCGGCGGCCATGTCCGTGAAGTGCCGCCCCCTAGCCATCGCGTCGCAGCCCTCGACCATGCGGTCGCGCAATTCCTGCGTCAGCTCCGGCGCCTCGAGCCGCGTCCACGGCCATTTCAGCGCCGGGCCGAACTGGTCGAGATTGGTCGCCATCCCGCCTTCGCCGCAGGCCACGTGAAAGGCCATGCACTGCCCCTGCACCGCCATCCGGGGCGCGGGGCCGTTTTTCAGCGCGATGTCGATATCCTCCGGCGTGGCCTCGCCGTTGGCGACCATGTGCAACGCCTCGCGCCAGAGCGCCTCTTGCAGGCGCGTGGCGACAAAGCCGGGAACCTCCTTCTTCATCACCAGCGGCGCCTTGCCGGCGGTCTCGTAGAACGCCGCCGCCCAGGCGACCGCCTCGGACGCGGTGCGCTCGCCGCCGACGATCTCGACCAGCGGCAAGAGATAGGGCGGGTTGAACGGATGCCCGATCACGCAGCGCGCGGGCGTGGCGCAGTCGGCGGCGATCTCGGTCATCGTCAGCCCCGATGTGGACGACGCGATGACCACGTTCTCGGGCGCGATCTCGCCCAGGGTGGCGTAAAGCGCCTGCTTGAGATCCAGTCTCTCGGGCGCGCTTTCCTGTATGAATTCCGCGCCTTGCGCCGCTTCCTTCAGGTCCGAGGTCACGGTCAGCCGGTCCCGCGACGCCCCCCGCTCAAGGCCGAGCGCGGCGAGGCTCGTCCAGGCGGTGTCGATCACCGCCATCAGCGCGTCGCGCTCGGCCATGTCATGGATATGCGCGGTCACATCGTAGCCGCGCGCCAGGAAATGCGCGGCCCAGCCGCCCCCGATGGGCCCCGCGCCGATGGTGGTCACGCGGGTGGCGGCGCTCACATCGCGATACATGTTCATTCGCCCTTAAAATTCGGTTCACGCTTCTCGACGAAGGCCGCCACGCCCTCGGCGGCGTCGTCGGATTTGAGCATCTTGCGGTAGGTCGGCATCGGGTCGTTGCGCATCTTGTGGAACGCGCGCTCCAACGGGACGCATTCGATCTCGCGCTGGACCTCCTTCACCGCCTGCATCGCCAGCGGCGCGGACCAGGCGATCGACGCCGCCCACTCGCGGGCCGCCTCCATCAGTTTTTCCTTCGGCACGACCTTGTTGACGAGGCCGTAACGCGCCGCCTCCTCCGCGCCCATGCGGCGGCCGAGCAGGAACATCTCCATCGCGATGTTGTGCGGAATCCGGCGCGGCAGCCGTTGCAGCGCGCCCGCGTCCGGCACGATCCCGAGCGGCATCTCCGGCAGGCCGAACTCCACGTGATCCGCCGCGATGAGCAGATCGCACCCCATCGCCATCTCGAACCCGCCGCCGATGGCGTGCCCATTAAGAGCGGCGATCACAGGCTTGTTCAGAAACCAGTTTTCGGTGAGGCCGGTAAACCCGCCGGTGCCGTAATCGTCGCTTTCCCACCAGTTGTCGAGCTGCATCTCACCCGCGTTCAGCGCCTTCAGATCCCAGCCCGCGGAAAAGATCCGATCCCCCGCCGCGGTCAGGATCGCGCAGCGCAGATCCTTGTCCTTGTGCAGTTCCTGAAAGGCCGCGGCAAGCGCCCGAGAGGTGGGCACGTCGATCGCGTTCACCTTCGGCCGGTCGAGCGTGATTTCCAGCACATGACCGTCGCGCACTACCTTCACTTCGTCAGACATCACATTGTTCCTTCACTTGAATTCCGGTATGACCTCGTCACAGAAAAGCCGCAGCGACCGCTTCTGCTCTTCCAGGCCGAGCCCCATCGAGGCGTAGTAGATGAACTCGTCCACCCCGAGATCACGGTAACGTTGCAGCTTCTTCACCGCCTGGTCCGGCGTGCCGAACATCAGGTTCTCCTCGAGCATGGCGGGGTCGTATTGCTCGCGCCCCTTCAACTCATCCAGCGGGATCGACTTGGGGAAACCGTTGACCACGTCGCCGGCGTTGCGGAACAGGTTCTCGAACTGGCTCAGCACCGTACGGATCGCGTCGAGCGCCGCGGCGCGGTCGGCCTCGTTGTCGTAGATCGCCGCGTGACGCATCAGCGCGAAACGCGGAATCCAGCCGTTATCGGCCTTGGCGATGGCCTCGTCGAGGTGCCGCTTGTAAAGTTCGGCCTCTTCGAACGACCGGGTGAGCGGCCAGCAGTTGACGTGGCATTTCTCACGAATGGCGTAGTCGTAGGTGATGGGCGAGCGCGCCGCGACCCAGACCGGCACCTCCGGCTGCACGGGCTTGGGGACCGACGTGGCGGTCGGGAACTGCCAGTAGTCGCCATCATGCGCGTAGTCGCCCTGCCAGAGCGTGCGCACGACGGGCAGCATCTCCTGCATGTAGCGCCAGCCGTCGGACTGCTTCAGCCCCGGCTTCATGCGGTCGAACTCCCGCTGATAAGCGCCTGATCCGATGCCGAATTCCAGCCGCCCGCCGCTGATGAGGTCAAGGAACGCCGCCTCGCCCGCGAGGTTGATCGGGTGCCAGTATGCCGCCGTCGCCACCGCGGTGCCAAGCCGGATTCGGCTGGTGTTCTCGCCCCACCATGTCAGGATCTGGAACGGGTTGGGCGCGATCGTCATCTCGAGCGCGTGATGCTCGGCCGCCCAGGCGATCTCGAACCCGCCCTCCTCGGCCATCTGCACCATCTCGAGCGTGTGGCGCGCGACCTCCGCCATGTCGCGGCTGTCGTCGATCCGCTCGAGATTGATGGCGATGTGGAATTTCATCGGTTTGCTCCCTTGGGTTTCAATGCTCAGCGCATGACGAACGGATTGCCGACCGGCGTATCCGACGTGTTCATCCAGACGGTCTTGGGGCGGGTGTAGTCGTACATCGCCTGAAAGCCGCTCTCGCGGCCATAGCCCGATCCCTTGATCCCGCCGAACTCGGCGATGGGCGACACGGCGCGATAGGTGTTGACCCAGACGATCCCGGCGCGCACCGCCGATGACATGCGCAAGGAGCGCGCGCTGTCGCGGGTGAAAATCCCGGCGGCCAGCCCGTGTTCGGTATCGTTCGCAAGTTCAATAACTTCCGCCTCGCTCTTGAAGCGCTGCACGCAGAGGACCGGGCCAAACAGCTCGGTATCGACGATGCGCAGGTCCTGGCGCGGGCAGGCGACGATGGTGGGTTCGAAATAGAGCCCCTCCATCCCCGCCGGGCGCTCCCCGCCGGTCAGGATCTCGGCGCCTTCGCCGACCGCGTGCTTCAGCTCGCGCTCGATCGTGTCGCGCTGCCCGGTGGTGCAGAGCGGACCCATCTGGGTTTCCTCGGCCAGCGGGTCGCCGATACGGATCTCGCGGGCCTGCGCGATCATGCGCTCGAGAAATTCATCCGCGATCTCCTCGTGCAGGTAGAGCCGCGAGCCGGCGACGCAGCTCTGCCCGCTCGCGCCAAAAATGCCAGCGATCGAGGCGTTCACCGCGCTTTCGATATTGGCGTCCTCGAAGACGATGAAGGGCGATTTGCCGCCCAGTTCCAGGCTGACCTCGGCAAAGTTGTTCTTGGAATTCTCCAGCACATGCCGTGCCGCGCCCGGCCCGCCGGTGAAGGACACGCGCGAAACCAGCTTGTGCGCGGTAAGCGCGCGGCCGCAGGGCTCGCCGTGGCCGGTGACGATGTTGACGACGCCGGGCGGAAAGCCCGCCTGCTCGATCAGCCGCCCGAAATCGAGCATCGCGGCGCTGGCGTGTTCGCTGGCCTTGAGCACCACGGTATTGCCCGCCGCCAGCGCCGGGCCGATCTTGACCGCGACAAGGAAAAGCTGGCTGTTCCAGGGCACCACGGCGGCGACCACGCCCAGCGGTTCGCGCCTGGTGAACACGAACATTTCGGGCTTGTCGATGGGCAGGGTGTCGCCGCTGATCTTGTCGGCGGCGCCGGCGTAGAAGTGAAAGAACTCGGCGATGTATTTCGCCTGCCAGCGCGTTTCCTTGAGCATCTTGCCCGAATCGATGGTCTCGGTGCGGCCCAGCTCCTCGGACTTGTCGGCCAGCAGATCGCCCAGCCGGCGCAGGCATTTGCCCCGCTCGGACGGGGTCATGCGCGCCCAGTCGCCCTTGGTGAAGGCGTCATGCGCCGCGCGCACGGCGCGATCGACGTCCGCCTCGGTCGCCTCGGGGATGCGCGCCCAGACCGCCCCGGTGGCCGGGTTCACGCTGTCGAACGTGCCGCCGTCCGATGCGCCGCACCATGCGCCGTCGATCAGCATCTCGTAGTCGCGTATGTCGGACATGGGGCCGCACTCCTCTCTTTGCGCTGGATGAGTCCCACTTTTTCCAATTTCGCCCGACAGGATTTAGATTTTTGGCCAATGTCAGGCCAAATTTACCAAGTGCGGCGCGCCCGGCCCGGCCAATGTGCCTGCAGGAAACAAGGCGGGGGTGTCGAAATGCGGGAGCGGACGGAATCCGGAACGGTCACGGAGCGGAGCGGCGATCCCGGTGCGCCTTCGGTCGTTCTCGTTCATGGGCTCGGCATGCAGCAGGCGGCGTGGCAATGGCAGCGCCCCGCGCTGGAGGCCGGGTTCGACGTGATCACCTACGACCTCTTCGGGCATGGCGACAGCGCCGCCCCGCCCGAGGAGCCGTCCCTGTCGCTCCTGTCCGCGCAGCTTGGCGGCGTGATGGATCATTGGGGGATCGACCGCGCGGCGGTCGTCGGCTTCTCGCTGGGCGGGATGATCGCGCGGTGCTTCGCGCAGGACCACCCCGACCGCGTGACCGCGCTCGCGATCCTGCACTCGCCGCACCGGCGCAGCGCCGCCGCGCAGCAGGCGATCGTCGAGCGGGTCGAGACCGCTGCGACCGACGGCCCCGCCGCAACGATCGAGGCCGCGCTCGAACGCTGGTTCACCGACGATTTTCGCGCCGCCAACCCCGAGATGATGGACCGGGTGCGCGGCTGGGTGCTGGCCAATGACCGCGACGTCTATCCCCGGCTCTACCGCGTGCTCGCCACCGGCATCGACGAGATCGTGGCCCCCTCGCCCCCCATTGCCGCGCCCACGCTGGTCATCACCGGCGACGAGGATTACGGCAACGGCCCGGAAATGTCGCAGGCCATCGCCGCCGAGATCGAGGGCGCCGAACTGCTGATCCTCCGGGGGCTGCGTCACATGGCGCTGGCAGAGGATCCGGATGCGATCAACGCGCCGCTGGCGGATTTCCTCTCCCGCTGCCTGAAAGGCGGCGCCGCATGAGCGGGGGCGTTCTGCAAGGCGTGCGCGTGCTCGACCTGACGCGGATGCTGTCGGGGCCGTATTGCACGATGATGCTGGCCGATCACGGCGCCGAGGTGATCAAGATCGAAGGGCCGAACGGCGACACCAGCCGCGGCAACGGCCCCTGGCGCGACGACGACCCCGGCCGGGACTGGGCGGGCTATTTCGTCAGCCTCAAACGCGGCAAGAAAAGCGTCATGCTCGACCTCAAGACAGACGAGGGCAAGGCGGCGCTGCGCGCGCTCGTCGCCACCGCCGACGTGCTGGTCGAGAATTTCCGCCCCGGCGTGATGGAGCGGCTGGGCCTTGGCTACGAAGAACTCGCCGCGTTCAACCCGCGGCTGGTCTATGCCGCGATCCGCGGGTTCGGCGATCCGCGCAGCGGGCGCAGCCCCTATGCCGACTGGCCCTCCTACGACGTGGTGGCGCAGGCGATGGGCGGGATCATGTCGCTGACCGGCCCGGATGCCGACACGCCCACCAAGGTCGGACCGGGGATCGGCGATATCTTCGCCGGCATGATGATGGCCTTTGCCGTCGTCACGGCGCTGCGCCACGCCGAGGCCGCCGGCGAGGGGCAGTTCATCGACCTGGGCATGTATGACGCGATGGTGTCTCTGTGCGAACGCGCGATCTACCTGCACGACATGACCGGAAACACGCCCGGCCCCGAGGGCAACGGGCATCCCTTCCTCGCGCCCTTCGGCACCTTCCCCGCCAGCGACGGCGCGATCGCGCTCGGGATCGTGGACGATGCGTTCTGGCGCGTGCTGGCGGAGATCATCGGGCACGACGGGCTGGCGGACGATCCGCGCTTCGCCACGCGCGCCGCGCGCGCCGCCCACCGCGATGAGGTCAACCGCATCGTCGCCGACTGGTCGCGCGGCTTCACCAAGGCCGAACTGACCGAACTGCTGGGCGGCAAGCTGCCCTTCGGTCCGCTCAACTCCATTGCCGACATCATGGCCGATCCGCATATCGCCGCCCGCGACATGCTGGCCAACATCCCCCATCCCGACCCAGAGCGGCCCGGCTGGACGGTCGCCGCCAATCCGCTGCGGTTCTCGCACACGCCGGCGCCCGAACTGCGCACCCCGCCGGCGCTGGGACAGGACACCGACCGCTACCTGTCGGAAATGCCCCAGGTCCCCATGAGCGATCCGCAAAAGCGCGCGCTGCGCGACACGCTGGGCGCCTTCGCGACGGGCGTGACCGTGATCACCACCCGTCAGGCCGACGGCGCGCCGCGCGGGTTCACCGCCAATTCCTTCACCTCCGTGTCGCTCGACCCGCCGATGGTGCTGGTCTGCATCGGCAAGACGGCCCATAGCTGCGAGGTGTTCAAGACCGCGCCGCATTTCGCCGTAAACGTGCTGAGCGAAGAGCAGAAACAGGTCTCGGGCCTCTTCGCCTCGCGCGACCCGGACAAGTTCGCCAGGTGCGACTGGCAAAGCGGGACGGCGGACATGCCGCTGATCAGGGGCGCGCTCGCCGAGATCGTGTGCGAACGCGCGCGGCTGATCGACGCGGGCGATCATGTGATCCTGCTGGGCCAGGTCATCGATTTCAGCGCCTATGAAGGCAGGCCGCTGGGCTATTTCCGCGGCGCGTATGTGTCCGCGCGGCCCGAGGATGACCTCGTGTCGGCGATGTCCGAACTCAACCGGATCGAGATCGGCGCCGTGCTCGCCCGCGGGCGGCAGGTTTTGTTCCGCATCAGGGAGGACGGCTCCGCCAGCGTGCCCTTCGCCCCGCACCCGCATCCCAGCCTGCCCGGTCTCGAGACCCACCTCGCCAAACTGAGCGTCAACGCGCGGCTCGGGTTTCTCTACGGGGTCTACCAGGACAGCAAGACCAACAAGCATGTCATTTATTACCGCGGCACCGCCGAGGGATACGCGCCCGCCGGGTACAGGTTCTTCGATATCGACGACATGCCCCTGGACGATGTGCCCGACTCCGCCGAACGCAGCATGCTGCGCCGCTATTGCGAGGAATTTCGCCTGGGCGCCTTCGGCATCTACCAGGGGGATGAGACCACCGGCACGGTGCATCGCGTCGCCGCGCCGGGCAGGTCCTGACCACCGATCAGACGCAAGCGAAACATGAGAAAGGACCGAACATGTTCCCGGAACTGAGAAAGATCGTCACCTTCGACGAGGACATCCACCGCGAGGGCGAGAAACCCGCCGATCCGGTGCTGCGCATGATCGGCGTCGCCGCCGTGCTGCGCAACCCGTGGCGTGGACAGGGATATGTCGAGGATCTCGCGCCCGAGATCCAGCGCCTCGCCCCGCCGCTGGGCAAGGCGCTCACCGACCGGCTGATCGCGCTGGCAGGCTCGGGGGACGCGATCGAGGCCTACGGCAAGGCCTGCATCGCCGGCACGGATTGCGAGCTCGAGCACGCCTCGGCCCTCATCCACACGCTGCAATTCGGCAATTTCTACCGCGAGGCGGTCGGCGCCAAGAGCTATCTCGGCTTCACCAACACCCGCGGCCCGGCGAACACGCAGGTGCAGATCCCGTTGATGGACAAGCACGACACCGGGCGGCGCTCGCATTACCTGACGGTGCAGTTCTCGATCTACGACGCGCCCGCGCATGACGAGGTGGTCGTCGCGCTCGGGGCCGCGACCGGCGGGCGCCCGCACCACCGTATCGGGGATCGGTATTCCGACCTCAAGGCGTTGGGCCGCGACGTGGAGAACCCCGCCGGGGTAAAGTGACCTCGGGCTGAACCGCCCGCTCCTGCCCGCGCGCCGCCGCCTCGCCCCCCGATCACCGATGCGGGACGAGGTCCCGCTCACGGCGTCAAACCGCCATCAGGCGGGCTTGAACCACCACCGCTCGAGAAAGAGCCGCCCGTCGACCTCGTAGTTGTTCGAAACCTGCCCCATGCCCACCTTGTCGGAGACCGCGAAGACATCGTTGGCGAAGAACGGCACGACCACCCCGCCATCGTCGCGCAGCAGCGCCTGCATTTCCGCGTAGAGCGCCCCGCGCGTGGCCGGGTCCAGTTCCGAGCGCGCCTGCACGAGCAGGGAATCGAAACGGGCATTGTCCCACAGGGTGTCATTCCAGGACGCGCCCTTTGCGTAGGCTTGGGTGAATATGCTGTCCTGCGTGGCGTAGCCCGGCCAGTAGCAGGCGCAGAACGGTTTCTGCATCCAGACCTCGGACCAGTAGCCATCGCTCGGTTCGCGCTTCACGGTGATGTCGATCCCGGCGGCGGCGGCCTGTTCCTTGTAGAGAACGGCGGCGTCGACCGCGCCGGGAAAGGCCGCGTCGGAGGCGTGCAGCGTCAGCGCGACCGAGTCGAGCCCGGCCTGCTTCAGATGCCACCTGGCCTTGTCCGGGTCATGGGCGCGCTGCGCGAGGTCGGCGTCGAAATACGGATAGGCGGAGCTGATGGGGTGATCGTTGCCGACCTGCCCATGACCGAACAGGATTGTCTGCAACATCGCCTCGCGGTCGAGCCCCAGCTTGACCGCCATGCGGACATGGTTGTCGTCGAAGGGCGCGGCGTTGGTGTGCATTGGAAAGGTGTAATGCGTCTTGCTCTCGACCTCGTGCACGTCGATGCCCGCCAGTTCCCTGAGCCGCGCGGCGGTCTTCAACTCGACACGGTCCATGCCGTCGATCGCGCCCGTGCGCAGCGCGTTGGTGCGCGCGGTCACGTCCTTGATCGAGATGAGTTCCGCGCTGTCGAAATGGCCGCGCTCCGCGTTCCAGTAATCCGGATTCCTCTCGAACGTGGCGCGCACGCCAGGCTCGAAACCGGTCAGCTTGTAGGCGCCCACGCCCACGCCGTCCTCGAAGGCGAGGCTGCCATCGGCGCGCGCGGCGTAGATCGGAAAGTTGAAGCTGCTGAGCTTGAACGGAAAATCGGCGTCTCCGCCGCTCAGTTCGACCACCACGCGGTCCGGCCCGTCCGCCTTGACGTCGGTGATCGCCGCGACCATCGTCTTGGCGGAGGAACTGGAGTCCTCGCCTCGGTGATGGTTAATCGACGCGATGACGTCGTCTGTCGTCAGCGGCTTGCCATCATGGAACGTGACCCCCTGGCGCAGCTTGAACGTCCAGATCCGCGCATCGGGCGTCGCGTCCCATTCGGTGGCCAGCTTGGGTATGAGGCGGCCGTCGGTATCCACCTCGGTCAGCGTGTTGGTCACCGCGTAATGCGTCGCCGACAGCAGCCCGTTCAGCACCTTGCCCGGATCGAGCACATCGGTGCTGCTGCCATGCCCGATACCGAACCGCATGTGCCCGCCCCTGACCGGCGTGGCGGCAAGGGCGCGGTCCGCGAGGACGGTGGCGGCGCTCAGCGAAACCCCTGTCGACAGCGCGCGCTGGATGAAGGCGCGGCGCGACAGGGCGGTGGCGGATCCCGGCGGTGCGGGTCTTGGGTGGATACGGTATGTCATGGTCTGGCTCCTGTTGGGATTGCGCCGGCGCATTCGTGTGCGCCGGCTATTATGTCTAGACATATTCCGGCTCAGCCGGGGGCGACCTCGCGGCCATAGACGGTCGCGTTGACCTCCGGATCGCCGACGATCCCGGGTTCGTCCTCGTAGACGAAGACGCCCATGACGCGCGTCGACGGTCCCGCGACCGGAGAGACGCGGTGCAACGAATTGCAGCCGCGGAAGATGCAGAGCGCGCCCGCCTCGCGCGCCACCGACACGACGTCTTCGGGACACTCGCCCAGTAGAACGCGGCGGACGTAGTCGTGATTTTCGTCGTCATCGGTGCGGGTGTTCGGCGCCATCTCGAAATCGCCGCCGGACTCGGACGCCTGAAGCATGAGCGTCATGGTGAAGGCGTTGACGGAATCGAAATGCCACGCGGAGCGATCGCCCGTTTCATAGCAGAGCAGGTTGACGGGCTGGCAGGGATCCTCGTTGTCGAAAAGGCGGTCGCGCCCCACGATCCCGGCGACCATCCGGCGGACCGGTTCCCAGTGGTAGAGCAGCTTTACCGGGCAATCGTCCGGGAACTGGTCATAGGCGAGCATCCGCGTGCTGGCCTCGAGCATGATGTTGCGCGGGTGATCGTCGGGCAGCGACGGATCGCCCTGCCGGTGCAGGTAGCAGTTGCGCCGCGAACTGTTGTGATGCGCGCGCGGCAGCGCGGCAAGCGCGTCGGCCACGGCCCTTTCGCGGGCGGCGGGCAGGATGAAGTCGGGCAGAGAGACGTACTGCCTTTCGTCCAGCTCCCGCCGGAGTCGTCCGACCAGGTCCGACCATGCCGGGCTGTCCGGATCCATGATCGGATAGGCGTCGAGGTTAACGATTTCTTCCGGGCGCATTTCGGCGGTCCTTTCCTGCTGCGGCGGCGATGACTCGAAACGCTTCCATAAATTTGTTGGACGCTCAACAAATAAATTGCATCGACCTGCCGATCCGCTAGAGTGACGGCCGCCCAGCAGCAGGAGCCCAACGTGCCCGAAATATCCCCCACCCGCCAGGCGACGCGCCCGCGCACCCATGCGGAAATCAATGAATTCAGACGCAAATCCTTTGTTGAAGGCGCGCTGCGTTCGCTTGCCGAAAAGGGCGTCTCCGGGACCACGGTAAGCACCATCTGCAAGGCGGCGGGCAGCTCGCGCGGCTTGCTCGGGCATTACTTCCAGAGCAAGGACGACGTCATGGTCGCCGCGCTCGAACACCTGTTCGGAGGCATATCCGAATCGGTCCAGCGCGCGCTGGACGCCTGTGATGGCCCGGCCGCCGACAAGCTGCTGAGCATGCCCGCCGCGCTTTTCGCCGCGCCGGCCTTCAGCGACCTGAACCGCACCGCGTTCCTCGCGCTCTGGCACGAGACCCGATTCAACCCGCGCGTCCGGGCCGCCAACCGGCAGCTTTATCGCGGGTACATCGCCCGGACCGAGCGTCTGGTCGCCGCCGCCGCGGCGGAAACCGGCGCGGAGATCGACGCGCGGCAGGTCGCGCTCGGGTTCATCGCGCTGTCGGACGGCCTGTGGCTGGGGCTGTCGATCCATGACGACGTGATGACCGGCGAGCAGGCCATCGGCATGTGCCGGGATTATCTGCGCCGCGAGTTGCGAATCGAATAAGCCCGCCCCCTGCCCCGCGCCGTGCTCAGGCGCCGCAGTGGCGATCGACGACGCGCTGCACCATCGGGGCGAAATGGGCGAAATCGGGGGTTCGCATGTCCGCGTGCTTGCCCGCGTCGTCGAGGTAGCGCACCGCGATGATCTCTTTGAGGTTGGGGTTCTGTTCGAATTCCGCCACCTCATCGGCGCTCATCGGGCCGCCCTGAAGGTTCAATGAATGCACCGACGCCTCGGACAGCCGCGCGAAATAATCGGGCCGGGTGGCGCAGAGATAGCGTTTCGCGGCGACGTGGTGGCGCACGCAGTCGATGACGAGGCGCGGAAAGAACCCTTCGAGCACCGCGGCGCCGGCGTCCTCGTGGTGGCGATCCTCGGTGTCGTCCATTCGGAACATGCCGAATTCGGAGGTGAAATGCCCGATGTCGTGAAGGAGCGCCGCGACGACGATGACCTCGTCGCGGCCCGCCTCCTCGGCCAGCGTCGCGCCTTGCAGCATGTGCTGGGCCATCGTCACCGGCTCGCCCAGGTACTCCTCGCCGCCGCGACGTTCGAAAATGTCGGCGAGGAAGGGCACGATCGTCTGCCGGGTGAGGGTCGGCGCGTCGCTCATCGCCCCGCCTCCAGCACAGCGAGCGTGGAGCGCAGCCCGTCCATGTCCGCGTAGCAGCCCTGCAACCAGCGCGTGCCGCTGCCGGAATAGCCCTTGCGCGCGTGCAGCACGCGGGTGTTGTTCACCACGAACGCCTCGCCCGGGTCCAGCCGGAACGTGACCTCCATGGCGGGATCGTCGATGATCTCGCCCATGCGGCGATAAGCAGCGTAGTAGGTGGGCATGTCGTCGAAAGGCACATCGGTGATCGCCGCCGCCGAGCGGTTGTTGAAGCGCACGCCGATCAGTTCGCCATCGGGGGCGAGCTCGATCATCGGGCGGCGCGAGCGCAGGCAGACCCCGTCGCCGCCGGCGTATTCGAACCGCGCGCAATGCCGGCTGAGCACGTCGAACCATTCGGGGTTCTCGTCCCGCAGCCGCTGCGCCACGGCAAAGCCGTCCACGACCATGTTCTCACCCCCCGCGGCCGAGCTTTCGAGGCAATAGAGCACCTGGACCGTTGGAACGGGATCGCGGTAGGGATTGTCGGTATGCGCCTGAAGCCCGAGCCCGGTATAGGCGAGGTTGGTGGGATTCACCTCGGTGCGGACCTCGAACTTGCGCCCGTAATTCGTCTCGCGCACATGGCCGAAGAGATCCACGACCTTGAACAGCGCGCCGTCCTCCACCGGCCCGCCGGTCAGCCGGGCAAAGCCAAGGCGCGCGATCTGCGCCAGCCAGTCCCGCCGCGCGGCCGGGTCGGCCGAGACCTCGCCAAAATCGCCGGTCGGCGCCGCGTTCATCAGCGCGCTGTCCCATGTTTCCACCACGGGCGCGGTCCAGCCCGGCGCGCGGTCATCGGCGCGATCATAGGCGTGGCGGGCAAGCCAGCCAGTATCGAACGCGATCGTCTTGCCCTCGGGCGCGAAGGTCAGGCGAAGCGTGTCGTCCGCCTGTTCCGCGGCCTCGATCCGCGTATCTTCGGGGATGTCCCGCAGCGCGATCAGACGCTGGCCGTTGCCGGGCGCGCGCGTCTCCTCATCCTGGGCATTGTCGCGCAACCAAACGGCGTGAAAGCGCAGCGGCCCCTCCGAGCCGGAGAGGGTGAGTATCCGTCCGTCGTCCGAGACGTCGAGAGCATGTCGGGTCATGCGGAACCTTTCCTTCACAGGGGATTTCGGCTTGCAGCGTCACATGGGCCGGGCATAAAAACAATGGACAAGTTCTTCGCCTGAGAGGTCGATTTCCTTATGCCTGAATCTCCCTTCGGCGGCGTGCCGCTTGAATGGGTCCGCGCCTTCGAGGCCGCCGGGCGCACCGGCAGTTTCACCGCGGCGGCGCGCGACCTGAAGGTAACGCAGGCCGCCGTGAGCCAGCGGATCGGCGCGCTCGAGGCGCGCATTGGCCGACCGCTTTTCCTGCGCGGGGCGCGGGGGATCGCGCTGACGGTGGACGGCGAAACCTGGCTTCCTTATGTCTCGACCGCGCTTCGCGACCTCGGCGACAGCTATGACGAGATATTCGGGTTGCGGCAGGACGCGCTGACCATCTCGGCCAGCGCCTCGGTGATCGAATTGTGGCTGGCGCCGCGGCTCGGGCGCGGCGGGGCGGGACCGCGCCCGCAACTGGTCTTTTCGACCCGGGTCCTGCCCGGATCGGCCCGACACCAAGGCGCGGCGGTGCGCATCGATTACGGAACCGGCGAAGGTCCGGCGCATCTCGGAGTTCCGCTCTTTCGTGAGGCGCTCTGCCCGGTGGCCGCGCCGGAGCTTACGGCGGGCGCGAAGCGGTGGCAGGATTTGCCGCGCATCGGTCTCTCGGGACCGCGGCCGGGCTGGCAGGATTGGGCGCGGTTCAGCGGCGACCCGGCGACGCCGGTGCCGGCGCTGCGCTTCGACAGTTTCGCGGCCGCGCTGGCGGCGGCGGTGGCGGGCGAAGGTGTGCTGCTCGCTTCGCTGCCGCTGGCCCGCGCCGCGCTCGGCTCCGGCGCGGTCGCGCCGCTTGCCCGGCGCCCGCTGGAGCCGCCGCAGACCTACTGGATGCAGGCCGACCGGGACGCCGTGGGCAAGACGCTCTGGCGGCGGCTCTGCGCGCTTTTCCAGGAACGCTGAGCGCCCGCTACGGGCTCAGCGATGCCGCCACGCCTGCGTGCGCCCGATGATGCCGCGCGAGGCGATCAGGTGCAGAATTCGCGCGCCCGCGTTGGTGTAGAAGATCATCATCCCCATCGCCGCCGCCGGCGCGATGTCGCCCGCGTCATCCATGTTCAGCACCGCGACGGACGCCAGCGCCGTGTCATGCGAATAGAGGAACACGACCGCCGACACCGTCGTCATCGCGTTGACGAAGAGGTAGATCGAGATGTCGAGGATCGCGGGCAGGCAGACCGGCACGGTGACGCGGGAAAACAGTTTCAGCGTCGGCTGCTTCAACGAGGCCGACACGCTCTCGAACTCGCGGTCCATCTGTTGCAGCGCGGTCGTCGCGGTCAGGTGCGACACGGTGTAGAAGTGCGTGACCGTACACACGACGAGGATCGTCATCGTGCCGTAGATGAAGTTGAACGGGTTCTCGGGGTTGTTGAAGAAGAAGATATAGGCCAGCCCCAGCACCATGCCGGGGATCGCCATCGGCATCATCGCGAACATCTGGAAGATCGTGCGCCCCGTGCGGAAGCCGTTCGATTTCTCGACGAGGTAGGCGCCGAAGAACACCACCGCCGTCCCGAAAACCGCGGTCAGCAGGCCCAGCTTGATGGAGTTGAAATAGGCCGCCCATCCGCCGCCGTCCATGCGGTTGAACCGGTAGTTGTTGAGGCTGAAGCTGAGGTCGTAGGGCCAGAACTTTACCAGCGCGGCGAACTGGCAGACGGCGAGGATACCGACGATGAACACCGCGACGAGGCAGGAATAGACGAAGAAGATGCTGTCGGTCCGCCGGTTCGGCGTCGGCTCGTAGGGCACCGAGCGCGCGGACAGCAGCGCCACCTGTTTCGACTGCACGTAGCGGTCGAGCGCGAAGGCCAGGAGCGCGGGCAGCACCAGCACGACGGACACGACTGCGCCCATCTCGAAATTCTGCTGGCCGATCACCTGTTTGTAGATGTCGACCGCCAGCACGTTGAACTGCCCGCCGATCACCTTGGGCAGGCCGAAGTCGGTGATCACGAGGTTGAACACCACGAAGGCCGCCGAGACGAGCCCATAGCGCGCGCCCGGCACCGTCACCGTCCAGAAGGTGCGCCAGGCGCTCGCCTTCAGCGACACCGAGGCCTCGTAGAGCCGCGCGTCCGAGATCGCCAGCGCCGTCGATATGATGATGAACGCATGCGGGAAGGTGAAGAACACCGAGCCGATCACGATCCCGATCGGGCCGTAGATCTCGGCCCCCATGAGAAGCTCCTTGAGAAAGCCCTGGTTGCCGAAGAGATAGACCAGCGCGATCCCCGGCAGCAGCGACGGCACAAGGATCGGGGCCATCGCGATCAGACGGAACACCCCCTTGAAGCGCATGCAGGAGCGGTTGAGGGCGTAGGCGAACCAGAAGGCGAGACTGACGGTCACGATCGTGCTGATCACCGCGATCATGACCGAGTTCTTGATCGAATCCGAGAGCGCGGGCGTCGAGAAATAGGTCTTGAAGTTGCCAAGCCCGTAGGATTGCTCCGGGCGCAGCTGCACGCGGCGGAACGTGTTGCTGTCCAGCTCCAGCCATTCGGTCCCGGTGTGCAGCGTCGAGCCGACGAGAAAGCGGCCGTCCTCCTGGTTGGAGCGGATGCGATACATGACCGGGCTGCGGAAGCTGAAATCGGGGAAGAACTGCGTCACCCCCAACCGCCCGTCCGAGCCGGCGATGAAGTCCAGCCCCTCGACCACGCCGAGGCGTTCGTTCAGCGTTTCGAACGTCACGGGTTCCGAGAAATTCGCGCCGCTCTCGTCGCTTACCTGGACCTCGAACGCGGCGAGGTCGAAGCGGAAGGTCGAAACCGATTTCGACAGCATTGCGTAGAGCGGCAGGACCATCGACACCAGAAGGTAGAGGCCGATCACGATCATGCTCGCGCGCATGATCAGGTCGTCGCGCGACAGCTTGCCCTTGATGTTCTTGCCCTCGGGGATCGTGTAGGCGGCGTCGCTCATGGTTCAGCCCTCCGGTCGATCAAAGGCCATCAGGCGCGATTTCGGCAGTTCGACGGTCATTCGCCCGCCCTCGCGCACGTCGAGCCGGCGCACCGCGTTCATCGAGAAATCGGCGTAGAGGTTCCCATCCTTGAAGCAGGCGTGTTTCAGCGTGCAGCGCCAGAACGAGCCGAGGAATTCCATTTCGGCGACATCGACCTCGAGCGCGTTGGCCTCGGTTTCGATCTTGTCGTCGCCGCCGGGCTCATGCGCGCGCGCGCCATGGGGGATCACGTCCTCGGGACGGATCGCGGCGACGATCGCGTGTCCCTTGGGGAAGTCATGGGAGGCCAATTGCATCACCACGCCGCCGATGTCGATCTGCGCCTCGCCGCCTGCGGTGGCCGGGATCTGGTTCATCTCGCCGATGAAATCCGCCACGAAAAGCGTCTGCGGCCGGCGGTAGACGTCCGTCGGCGTGCCGACCTGTTCGATCACGCCGTGGTTCATCACGACGATCCGGTCGGCCATGGTCAGCGCCTCTTCCTGGTCGTGGGTCACCATCACGGTGGTCACGCCCAGCTTGCGCTGAAGCTCCTTGATCTCGTGGCGCAGGTGGACGCGCACCTTGGCGTCGAGCGCGGAGAGCGGCTCGTCCAGCAGCAGGAGGCCGGGATTGGTGGCGATGGCGCGGGCCAGCGCGATGCGCTGCTGCTGCCCGCCCGAGAGCTGCGCGGGATACTTGCGGCCCTGGTCGGGCAGGCCGACGAGTTGGAGCAGGCTGGCGACGCGCTCCTTGATCTCGGCCTTGCTGCGCCCCGTATTCTCTAGCCCGTAGGCGACGTTGCGTTCGATGGTCAGGTTCGGGAACAGCGCGTAGGACTGGAACACGATGCCGAAATCGCGCTGCGAGGGCGGCAGGTTCGACACGTCGCGTCCGCCCTGCTCAACGGTTCCGCGGGTTTGCAGGTCAAGCCCGGCGATGGCCCGCAGGAGCGTGGTCTTGCCACAGCCCGAGGGGCCGAGGAAACAGATGAATTCACCATCCTCGATCCGCAGTGATATATCCCTGAGCGCGACGAATTTCCCGAAGGCTTTCCAGAGATTTTCGATCTTCAGGTAGGGATCGGGGCGATGTTCCGCGTCGCGCACTTGATCATCCTCATTCATGGTATTTGAAAAACGCCGATCGGGTCGCGCTTGGCCGGGCGGGCTGTGGCGCGGGGGACGTCGGCTTGGCGCGGGGACGGGCGCAAGACCCGCCCCCGGCGCCGGCGATCACTGGGGATCGGATTTGCTGCCGTAGCGGCTCTGCCACTCTTCGAGGATGCGCGCGCGGTTGTTCGCGGCGAACTCGAAATCGTTGTCGATCATCGCATCGAGCAGACCTTCGGGGAAATGCTCAACCGGCTTGGCGACGCCCGGATAGGCGACCACGGCATAGCCGACGTTATACATCTCGCTCGCTTCCTTGGTGACCGTGAAGTCGATCAGCTTCTGCGCCGCTTCGGGATGTGCGGTGCCGGCGACGATGGCGCTCGCCTCCATGTCCCAGCCGACGCCCTCGGACGGCACGACGATCTCGATCGGGCCGCCGGCGGCCTTGGACTTGGCGCCGCGGAAGGCAAAGGAGATGCCGATCGGGATTTCGCCCGAGGCCGCCATCTTGCACGGGGCCGAGCCGGAATGCGTGTAGCGCGCGATATTCTCGTGCAGCGCGTCCATGTAGGCCCAGCCCTCTTCTTCGCCGAAGATCTGCAGCCAGCTCGACACGTCGAGGAAGCCGGTGCCGGACGAGGCCGGATTCGGCATGATGACGTGGCCCTCATATTGCGGGTCGGTCAGGTCCTTCCACGAGGACGGCATGTCAAGGCCGAGCTTCTCGCTCTCGATGGTGTTGACGCAAACGGCCGCCACCCAGGCGTCCATCCCGACCCATGCGGGCGGGTTGTCCTTGTCGACGAACTTGGGATCGAGCTCGTCCACGCCTGCGGGCGCGTAGGGCTCGAGCATGCCTTCGGACTTCAGCAGCAACAGCGATGTGGCCGCCAGCCCCCAGACCACGTCGGCCTGCGGGTTGTCCTTTTCCGCCAACAGCTTGGCGGTGATGACGCCGGTCGAATCACGGACCCAGTTGACGGTGATGTCCGGGTGGCTCTTGTTGAAGGTTTCGGCGTAACGCGGGAGGTCTTCGGCCTCGATCGCGGTGTAGACCGTCAGCTCGGTCTCGGCCAGGGCTCCGGTCGCGGCGAGCGCGGCGGCCGCCGCCCCGATCAGCGTCTTTCTAAATTGATTCATGTTTTATCTCCTCTGTTGTTCTCGGTGGCTCCGGTTCCGGGCCTTGTGGTCTGGCGATACTCTTACAAAGTAACGCGAGAAGCATAATCGATATTTCCTACCGGCACATAACAATAATCTATCCTCCGGCCGATTTCATGCGGCGCGCCTCGGCCGCGCCGCGCATTCAGCGTTCGCGAATATCGTAATCCTCGAAATCCTGTTCGATCAACCGCGTCTCAAGAAGCTGCCCGCCCCGGTGCAGGATCGGATAGGCGGCCGATGCGACATGGCTGTTGAAGTCGCGCAGCGATCCGACGGTCTCCAGATGGATGTCGCTCGAATCGAAGCTGATCTGCACGCCCTCGCCCAACCGCTTCAGATGGCGCTTGCGGCTCTTGCGTTCGAGCCGCGCCATCTCCTGCTTTTCCTCAAGAAGGAGCCGCGCGCTCTCGAGGTCGTCGGAAATCAGCAGGTTGGAGGCCAGCACGATATTGGCCTGCACCTTTTCGTGCATGTGGCTGATCTCGACCCGGCCATTGGGGGAGAACTTGATCCCCTTCTCGCGCATTTCCTTGGCCAGCGGAACCAGCCGCTTGACCACGATGTCGCCCGCCACCTCCAGCGCGATGGCGTACTCGGTCAGCTCGCGCAGACGCTTGGTCTCGGTCTTGGAGAGGGGATCGGTGGGGATCGCGGCGGCGTAGCGGCGAATGTCGTCGAGCGCCGCGTTGACGTAGCGATCGCGCGAGGTCACGGCGCGGGCGCGCTGCGGGTCGTAATCGTCGTAGAGGTCCATCACCGGGGCGATCATCGTCTCGACCAGTTGCAGCATGCGCAGCACCTCGCGCCGAAGGTTGGCGATGGCGAGATGCGGCTTGTTCAGCATGGAATCGTCGAGCGCGCTGCGATAGATCGGCGAGCGGTCCTCAACGCTTTCCTGCGCCTCGGGCAGCAGCCTTGCGAAGGGCCGCTCGAGCAGCCCGCAGAAGGGCAGCCAGAGCAGCAGGATCGCGTTGAACAGGATATGGGCGTTGATCAGCGTCTGCGCCGATCCCATCTGCCCCAGCCAGGGCAGCAGGTCGAACTGGTTCACCGCCACCACCGCGAGGATCGCGCCGCTGCCGCGCACCGCGAAATTGGCGAGCGGCACGCGGCGCGCCACCGCCGACATGCCCCGGCTGAGCCATATGGGAATGACCGCGCTGCCGAGGTTCGCGCCCAGCACCAGCGATACGCCCGCGCTTTCGGGGATGGCCTGCACGCCGACCAGCGTGACGCACATCAGGATCACCGCGACGCTCGAATGCATGATGAAGGCGAGGAACGCGCCCACGACGAAGGCGGTCACGAAATCGTTGGCGAGGTAGCCGGCGATCGCCGGCAGGAAGGCGCTGTCGCGGATCGGGTCCATCGTTTCGCGCAAAAAGCGCAGCGAGATCAGGATGAAGGCGATCCCGAGGATGATCCGCCCGAACTGGCGCGGGCGGCGCTGGGTCGAGCGCACGAAGAGCCCGCCGCCCGCCGCCAAGAGCACCGGCACCAGCCAGTTGAGATCGAAGGACAGCACCTGGATCAGCAGCGATGAGCCGAGATCGGCCCCCAGCACCACCGCCAGGCCCGCCCCGAAGCCGAGCGTGCCGGCGGCCGAGAACCCCGCCACCAGCAGCGCCACCGCCGCCGAGCTTTGCAGCACGATGGCGAGGACAAGCCCCGCCGCCGCCGCGCTCACCGGGTTGCGGTTGCGGGTGATGACCCGGTGAAAGGACGACCCGAAGGCGCGCTCGATCCCGGTGCGCACCATGCGCACCGCGTAGAGCAGCAGCATCGTCGCGCCCGCGAGTTGCACGATGAAGGAAAGGATCAGCATCCCGCGCCCCCAGGGGCCGGCGCGGCGCGCTTGCGTCGGTTATGCAGCTTGCGTGCCACTCAAACTCCCTTCGATCCGGCGATCACCACGATGCCGGCCCCCACCACCACCGCCGCCAGCAGGCGGCTGCGGCGCGGTCCCTCGGCGAACCACCAGACCCCGATCAGGGCCGCGAAGATCACCGACGTCTCGCGCAGCGCCGACACGATCCCGAGCGGCGCCATCGTATTGGCGATCAGCACCAGCGCATAGGCCGATCCCGACACCACCCCGCCGAACAGCCCCAGCGCCGCCGCGCGCGGGCTGAGCGCGCGGACCCGCGGCCATCTCGTCCCGAAGACATAGAACACGACGAGGACTTCGGCCACGAACAACCAGCCGATATAGCCCAGCGGGCTTTGCGACAGGCGTATCCCGATCCCGTCCACGATGGAATAGCCCGCGATGGTGAGCGCCACGCCCACAGCCGCCGGCAATCCGGCATTCGGCGTGACCGCGCCCTTGCGCATGAAGGCCAGCAGCATGATCCCGCCCGAGATCGCGAGGATCCCGCACCACGCGGCGAGGGGCAGCGTCTCGTCCGCCCAGACCTGCGCCCCGAGCGCGACCATGACCGGGGCAAGCCCGCGCGCGACGGGGTAGACCACGCTCAGATCCCCGACGCGATAGGCGGCATTCAACCCGATGTAATAGGCCCAGTGGATCACCGTCGAGGCGATGATGTAGGGAATCGACGCCGCGATGGGCGGGGCGAACCACAGCACCAGCGCGATGCCCGGCACGACATGGCCGAGCGCGATCAGCCCGAGCATCACCGCCTTGTCGCCCGCCCCCTTGACGATGGCGTTCCAGAAGGCGTGCAGGAAGGCCGCGAAGAGGACCAGCAGGAAGACGGAGGCGTTCAACCCGCTTGATCCCGGATTGCAGTCTCGACAATGCCGAGCGCGGCGTCGAGATCGGCCTCGGCGATGGTGAGCGGCGGCGACAGCGTGAGCACGTTGCCGGCGCTGATCTTGAAGCTGAGCCCTTCGGCAAGGCAGGCGTAGTAGATCGCCTCGGCGCGTGCGGGATCCGGCGCGCGGGTGTCGCGGTCGGTCACGATCTCGACGCCGAACATCAGGCCCCGGCCGCGGATGTCGCCCACCATCGCTTGATCGCGCAGCGTATCGCGCAGCCGGTCCATCGCGCGCGTCCCGAGCCGCGCGGCGCGCTCGACAAGCCCCTCCTCCTCGATGATGTCGAGCGTGGTCAGCGCCGCGCGCGCGGTTACCGGGTTCTTCTCGTGCGTGTAATGCCCCAGCGCGAAATCGCCCGCGACGTCGAGATCGCGGCGCGCCACCACGGCGGCGATGGGGAGGATCCCGCCGCCGAGCGCCTTGCCCAGCGTCACGATGTCCGGAACGATCCCGTCATGCTGGAACGCGAACATCTCGCCCGTCTTGCCCAAACCGGTGGGGATTTCGTCCATGATGAGCAGCGCGCCGTGCCGGTTGCAGGCCGCGCGCACCGCCTGCCAGTAGCCGGGCGGCGGAACCACGGGGACCGCGCGCATCGGCTCGGCGATCACCGCCGCGACATCGCCCTCGCGGCCCAGCACGTAATCGACCATGCTGGCGCAGGCCAGGCCGCAATTCTGCGGCCCCGGATGCCCGTAGGCGCAGTGATAACAATGGAACGGCGCGACATGCTCGGCCCCCGGCAGGAGCGGCCCGGCGATGTGGCTGCGAAACGTCGCCTCGCCCCCGACGCTCGCCGCGCCGAAACCCGCGCCGTGAAAGGAATCCCAGAAGCTCAGCGTCTTGAACCGGCCCGTGGCCGCCCGGGCGAGCCGCAGCGCCACCTCGTTCGCGTCCGACCCGCCGGTGGTGAAGAGCACCTTGCCGAGATCCCCCGGCGCGATCGCGCCCAGCCGTTCGGCCAGCGCCACCGACACATCGTTGGTGAAGCGCCGCGGCGAGAAGGACAGCGCGTCAAGCTGCTCCTTGATCGCCGCCACCAGCCGCGGGTGGCCATAGCCGACGTGATGCACCGAGTTGCCGTGGAAATCCATGTAGCGCCGCCCGGCGACGTCCTCGATCCAGATCCCCTCGGCCTTGGCGATGGTCGCGACACAGGGTGAGGACAGCGACTGATGCAGAAACGCCCCGGCGTCACGCCCGAGAAGATCGCGTGCGCGCCCATCACCTTCGCGCGCGTCCCATTCGGCCCGCGCCGCGCTGGTATTCGCCTCGCCCTCGGTATGCTGCACGACCATTTTCAATGTTCCCCAAATACTCCCGCCGGAGGCGCAGATTTTTCGCGAAGAATCTCTACTCCGGCCAGGGCAGCGAATAGGTCTTCACGTTGGTGAAGAACTTCATCGCCTCGATCACGCCTTCCTTGACCGCGTTGCCCGAATCCTTGATCCCGCCGAAGGGCGACATCTCGATCCGGTAGCCGGGCTGTTCCCAGATGTTGCAGGTGCCCACGTCCAGCCCGTTGATATAGGCGATCGCGCGGTTGAGATCGTTTGTGCACACGCCCGACGACAGGCCGAAGGGCGTGGAGTTGGAAATCCGCATCACCTCGGCGTCGTCGTCCGGCACGCGCACGATGGGAATGACGGGGCCGAAGGTTTCCTCCATCACCAGTTCGCTGTCATGGCGCACATGGTCCACCACGATGGGCGGCAACAGCGCGCCCTGCCGTTCGGGATGATAGAGGATTTTCGCGCCTTCCTTTTCCGCCTGGAACACGCGGTTCTCGAACAGCTCCGCCGCGTCGGCGTGGATCACGCAGCCAAGCTCGGTCGCGGGATCCTGCGGATCGCCGAAGCGGATCTTCTTCGCCTTCTCGAGCACCAGCGGCACGAATTTCTCCGCCACGCTTTCCTGCACAAGGATCCGTTTGATCGCGGTGCAGCGCTGCCCCGAATTGCCCGTCGCGCCCGCCACGGCGATGGTCGCCGCCTTTTCGAGATCGGCCTCGGACAGATCGTTGCACACGATCAGCGGGTCGTTCCCGCCGAGTTCCAGCGCCTGGCGCTTGTAGCCGGCCTTCTCCGCGATCAGCTTGCCCACCGGCACGCCGCCGGTGAAGGTGATGATGTCGATATGCTCGTTCACCATCATCTCGTCGCCGATATCGCCCGGCCAGCCGGTGACGATCTGGAACATCTCGGGCGGCAGGCCGGCCTCGTAGAGAATATCCGCCAGCGCGATGGCGGTGAGCGGCGTGCGCTCGGTCGGCTTGCAGACCATGCAGTTGTTGGTGGCGATGCTCGGCGCGATCTTATGGCTGACCATGTTGAGCGGGTGGTTGAAGGGCGTGATCGCGGAGATCGTCCGCACCGGCTCGCGCTTGGTGTAGATCTTGCGCGCCTTGCCGTTATGGGTGAGATCGCATGAGAAAATCTCGCCATCGTCGATCAGCGCCTGCGCGGCGGCGAACTGATAGACGTCCTGCGCGCGCTTGGTCTCATAGATGGCGTGCTGATGGCAGATGCCCAGCTCCAGCGTCAGCCATTTGGCGAGGTCGTCGCGCCGCTCGCCGATCAGCTCTCCCGCGCGGTGCAGGATCTGGCTGCGCTCGTACCGGGTCAGCTTTGGCTTGTAGTTCGCGGCGATCTCGAAGGCCCGCGCGGCGTGTTCGGCGGTCCCGGCGGGGACGGTGCCGACCAGTTCATCCGTGTAGGGGTAGCGCACCTCGATCACGGCATCGGTGAACACCTTCTCACCGCCGATGCGCATGCCTTCGTGGCGGATGTCTGTCTTGGCGATCTTGTTCATGTCTATCTCCTTGGCGGGTCGGCCCGCAGTTCGCAAACCACGCGCCCCGGGCCTGACCCGGGGCCTCTGGCCGCGCGTGGTCCCGGGCCGGGCCCGGGACGGGATGCTTCAAGCCGGCGTCGTTTCCAGCGCCGCCGCGGCGCAGGCGTAATGGAACGCATCGAAATTGCGCAACTCCGGCTTGTTTGGCAAGTCGATGACGCGGTTGCAGATGAACGGCACCTCCTGTTCGGTCAGCCCGCCGTGGCTGCGCAGCGGCTCGTTCAGCGCGGCGAGGTCGTGGCGGTCCTCGGACGTGCCGATGGTCATGTTCTCGGTCGAGATCATGACGATGTCGCCGATCCGGTCGCCGGGCAGCTCGAAACGTTCGACCGCCTCCTCGCGGCCCATGACCTCGAGGATCTCGTCACGCGCCGCGAGCCGCGCGATGATGTCGGCGCGGTCCGCCCCGTCGGGCAGATAGGCGGTGCCGAAGCCGCCCAGCGCGCCGTGATGCACGACGTAAGGGTCGGTAATCGGCAGGATGACGCGCGCCGCGCCCTCGCCCAGCCATTCGTCCATCAGATCCTGCACGTAGATCACGTTCGGCTCGCCCTTGGCGTCGTGCTTGGGCTTCATCCCGTGGTCGGCGGTCACGACGATGGCCGCGCCCAGTTCGTCGAGCTGCCCGAGGTAACGGTCGAACATCTCGTAAAACGCCTTGGCCTCGGCCTGGTCGGGGGCGTATTTGTGCTGCACGTAGTCGGTGGTGGTGAGATACATCACGTCCGGCTTCCACTCGCGCAGGAGCTTCACCCCGGCGGCGAAGACGAATTCCGACAATTCCGCCGAATAGACCTCGGGCTGGTCCATGCCGAGCCATGCGCTCGCCTTCTCCTGCCCGTGCTCGGCCTGGGTCGAGCTGTCCGATTTCTCGGCCGAAAAGCACTTTGCGCGGTCCTCGTCGAACTTCAGCCCCGCGCCCAGCAGCGCGCGCAACTTGTCCTTGGCGGTGACCACGGCGACGCGCGCCCCGGCCTCGTAGAAGCGGCTGAACACGGTGGGCGCGCGCAAGAAGCGCACGTCGTTCATCATCACCTCTTCGCCGGTGTCCGGATCATAGAGGAAGTTGCCGCAGATCCCGTGCACCGCGGGTGGGCGTCCGGTGGCGATGGACAGGTTGTTGGGGTTGGTGAACGACGGGATCACCGAATGGGCGAGCCGGTCGGTCCCGGTCTCCTTCATCCGCGCGAGGTTGGGCATGAGGCCGTCGGCGATGGCCTTATCGAGATATTCGGGTTCGCACCCGTCAAGACAGATGGCGATGGCGCAGACCTTGGGCGCGGGATAGCTGCGCTCGTTGGCGGTGACGGGGTCGGTGATCGGCATGGGTTCGGTCCTTCGTATGTCAGGCGGCGAGTTTCTTGCGTTCTTCGAGCGCGGCCGCGGGCGGCGCGGCGCTGGCCACGCCCATTTCGGCCAGCGTGTCGCGGGCGGCGGCGACGACCTGGCGCATGACCTGTTCGTCCATCTGCCCGATGCAGCCGACACGGAAACTGTCCACGACCGTCAGCTTGCCGGGATAGATGATGAAGCCGCGCTCCTTCATCGCCTCGTAGAAGGCGTCAAAGTCGAATTTCGGATCGGCGGGGCAGAAGAAGGTGACGATGATCGGGCTGAGCCAGCGTTCGGCCAGCAGCGTTTCGAACCCGAGGTCGCGCATTCCCTGCACCATCACGTCGCGGTTGCGCGCATAGCGCGCGCCGCGCCCCTCGACGCCGCCCTCGGCGGCGTGCGCCTCGAGCGCGGTGAGGAAGGCGGCGACCACGTGGGTGGGCGGGGTAAAGCGCCACTGCCCGGTCTTTTCCATATGCGCCCATTGCGCATGGACATCGAGGCTGAGCGAATGGGAATTGCCCTTGGCCGCCTCCAGTTCGTCGCGCCGCGCGATGACGAAGCCGAAGCCCGGCACGCCCTCGATGCACTTGTTGGCGGAAGACACCATCGCGGCGTATTTGAGCCGCTCGACCTCGAGCGGGATCGCCCCGAAGGCGGACATCGAGTCGATCAGCACCTTGCAGCCGGCGGCATGGGCGGCGTCGGCCAGTTCCTCGACCGGGTTGAGGATGCCCGAGCTCGTCTCGCAATGGATGATGAGGACATGGGTGATGGCCGGGTCTTCCTTCAGGATTTCGGTCACCTCGTCGCCGCGCGGGGGCAGGTAGTCGCCCTTGTCGACAAGGTGGAAGGCGCGGCCGAGGTATTCCATCGTCTTGGCCGCGCGCAGCCCGTAGGCGCCGTTGGCGAGCACCAGCACCTTGCCGTCCTTCGGCACGAAGGAGCCCAGCATCGCCTCCACGCAATAAGAGCCCGAGCCCTGGACGGGGACGCAATCATAGGCGTCGGCGCCGGGGCCGATCAGGTCCAGCAGGCCGGTGCGCATGGCCCGCGTCATGGCGCGGAAATCGCCGTCCCAACTGCCCCAGTCGCGCAGCATCGCGTCCTTGACGGCGCGCGAAGTGGTCAGGGGGCCGGGCGTCAGCAGGTAGGGTTCGCCCAGCGCGGGCGGGACGATCTGGGTGTCGGCAGCGGTCATGGCGGGTCCTCGGCTGTGCGGATTACGCCACTTCTAGGCCGCGCCGGGGCATATGAAAAATTGTTAATTGCAATAAGACCAAAGGTAATGCCTATAGATACCCGCAAAGGGAGCCAGTTTCATGAGATACAGCCAGATCCGCGCCTTTCACCATGTCGCCACCTGCGGCGGATTCAGCCGCGCGGCCGACGCCCTGTCGCTCACTCAGCCGGCGGTGTCCGAACAGGTGCGCAAGCTCGAGACCGACAACGACGTGCTGCTCTTCAACCGCGACCGCAAGCAGGTGACGCTCACGCCCGTGGGGGAGCAGCTGCTCGCCTGCACGCGCAAGTTCTTCGAGGTCGAGGACCAGATCGCCGAAGTTCTGTCGTCGCATCGCGCGGCCCTTGACGGGCGGCTGCGGATCATCGCCGACAGCGCATTCCACCTCACCGGGCGGCTCGAGGCCTATGCAAAGCGGCATCCGGGCGTCTTCATCTCCATCCGCACAGGCAACACCTCGGAGATCGTCGCGGCCCTGCGCAGCTACGACGCCGAGATCGGCGTCGTCGGGCGCACCAATCCGGGCCCCGACATGGAAATTCGCGATCTCGGCGCGTCGCCGATCATCGCCTTCGCGGCGCGGCGCTGCTACCCCTCCCTGCCGGAGACGATGACGCTGGCGCAGCTGGCGCGCTATCCGCTGGTCTTCCGCGAGGCAGGCTCGCGCACGCGCTACAAGCTCGAGGAGGCGGCGGCGCGCCAGGGCGTCGCGCTCGAGCCCGCGATCGAAGTCGAGGGCCGCGAGGCGGTGCAGGCGGTGGTCGCCGCCGGGGCGGGCGTCGGCTTTGTCTCGGAGGCGGAGTTCGGCCATGACAGCCGGCTGGCGCGGATCGCCGTCAAGGGCGCGGAGATCGCGATGAGCGAATCGCTCATCTGCCTGCGCCAGCGCAGCGACGTGCGCATCATCCGCAGCTTCATGGATATCATCCCGCCCGCAACATCCGGCGCGGCGACAATCGCGTGAACTGGCGGCGCCAGCGGGGGCCGGGAGGTCTGCCGCCCTACCCCCACGGTCCCACGACGCGGCGGCGCGGGGGCTCGGGCTGCATGTCCGGCTCGTGGCCGAACAGCGCCTCGCGCGCGCCCGCCTTGTCGACCTGGTATTCGCGGGTCAGGAAATCCACCACATAGGCGCGCTTGTTGTCGGGCCAGCCCCGGTATTCGTTGTAGAACAACTGTTTGTGACAGATGAAGAGCTGACGGATATCCTTGCGACTGAGTTCGCTCAGCAGCATGTTGACCAGTTCCGCATCCGGCGTGTCGGTCGCGCGCAGCGTGTAGAAATAGGCCGGATCGTCCGAGGAAATGCGCGGCCAAGGCCCGTCATTGCGGGTCCAGTTGACGAGCGCCGACAGCGCGTGAAACTCCTCGGGCAGATGCTCTGCGTTGCGCCGCGCAAGCCGGCGCATGTCGGCCCGCGTCGCGCCTTCGAGCGCCGCGCCCTCCCCGGCGAGCGCATCGACGAGGATGAAGTCCATCTTCTGGCGCAGGATCGCGGCGGCGTCGACGCCGCGCGCCTTGACCACCGGTTCGACCAGGTCGTTGTATTCAAAGAACTTCGCGATACGGTTCCGGTCGTTCAGGTCGAAGACGTACTTGATGGGCGCGGCATCGAACGCCGCCTTGTCCCCTGCGGTGATGAGCGCGGGATGCTCCACCTCCTGGAACAGATAGGTCCCACCGAAATGCGCGGTCCAGAAATTGCGCTGCTCAAAGCTCATGGCGTCGAGGGTGACGGGATTGCGGATCAGGTCGCCCGTCTCGCCGGCGAGCTCGATCATCTCGGCGATGAGGACGTCGTCATACCAGGCGTCCGGCGCGTTCAGGAAACGATCGGTCTTCTTGCGCAACTCCCCGGCCTGCTTCACGGCGCCGCCTGTCGTGTCCGCCTCGACCGTGATCCGGCGGATATCGAACAGCCGCGCGGGGCCTGAGACGTCATAGACCGAGTTCACCAGCTCGCCGGCCACCGCGTCGCGCGCGGTGAGCGCGAACAGCGCCGACTCGTTCGCCTCGATGAACTGCCGCAGGATGCCGCGCGAGGTCGAGAACGTCGCATCCAGAAGCGGCGCGGTCTTCTGTTGCGTGGTGAGAAGGATGAACTGCCGGTTCACGCCCCGCTGGTTGAGGTAGAGCGGATCGCCCAATTCATGCCCGATCTCGGGGGAGAAGCCGGAGATGTCGATGTAGAAATCGGCGAGTTTCGTGGTCTTTCCGGTGAGGTGCTTCAGCGCACGGTTGTAGCGTTCGACCAGCGCGGGGGACGCGATGTGGATCAGGTTGCCGAACATCAGGCCGGATTTTATGAGGCGGTTCATTTGGGCGAATCTAATTTGCTGCGTAGATAATTTTCTACAGAAGTGAATATTCGTTCATAATCTCTTCGATATATATCATCTTCCTCCAATCCTTCGTATATAATGCCGTCTATCTCGCTATACTTTTCATCAGTCAATTTTTGCCTTACCCTCGGGTTTTGTGAGCGAAAAAAGCGCCTCAGTGCTGCTATTAGTGTATCTTCCTGGTGTCTTAGTTCTGTATTTAGAAGACCAAATTCTTCTCCCCATACGATAGATGCCCGAATTTGGCGCGCATAGGTTTCAGCACGAATAGTCGTCAGCGTTTCCACCTTGGATTGATAATAATTTACGGTCCCCAAATAAGCAGCATAATTAGCATCGTTGATTTCATTTCCGTCTTCATCGTGCGTCGCGGCTGATTGAATTGACCATGGTCTTCGAATATCCGTCACTGCATCTTTTCGTCGATACAACAGCTCCAATAGCTGTTCGCTCAGTTCATTGTCTCGTTGCCAAGTCTTTTCTTTTTTCCAAGTATCCAGCCCCATAAATGCTGCGATCGCCGCTGCTATGGCGGCACCAGCGATAAGTAAATTAGCGAGTGTTCCTATTGCTGCTATAGTAAGCTCAGCTTCACTCACCCCTTCCCCTCCAGATACCGCTTCTTCGCCTCCTCGGTCCGGCCATACTCGCGCACCATCTCCTCGATCGCTGCCTCGTCCGACTTGTCGGCATAGCGGAACTCGGAATCCGCGTAGCGGTTGATCTCCTGTATCACCATGTCGACGGTGATCGGCTGGCGCAATTCCTCGATCATGGCCTTCTTGGTGTCGTAATCCTGAAACAGAAACAGGTCAGGCTTTTCCATCCATTCATCGGGCAGCTCGAAATCCATCGCGCGGACCTTGACCGCGTCGGTGATGTTCTTGATCGCGCGGCCCGTGAAACGCGCGTCCGCCTCCTGGATGCCCTTGAGATAGGTTCCGAGCTTCGCGATGGTGTCGAGCCGGCCGATCTTCGCATCGACCTCCTCATAGACGCGCAGCAGGCCGTCCTCGTGCGGCTTCATGTGGGATTCGAAACTGTCGGCGACGGCCTTTTCGATCTCCTGCGCGGCGTAAGCCTCGTGATCGCCGAGCGGGATGTCGTGGTTCCGGCCCATCAGCAAATGAAGAATGTCGATATAGTCGTCCCGCGTCACCGGCCCGTCCACCAGGAAGCGCGCCCCGGCGCGTTGGCGCAGGGCGTCGTCGACATTCTCGGGGTAGTTCGAGAACATGCCGAAGGTGCAGTTGCCGCGCACCACGGTGTTGGCGCCGGCAAAGCTCTCCATCAGCACGGCGGTGATCTCGAGCTGCCCGGCGGATGACTGCCGGTCGCCTCGCTTGCCGGCAAGCTGGTCGATATCGTCGATGGTGCCGAAGCCGATGACGGCGGGATCCACGATTTCCTGGATGAACGCCTTGGCGTTCTGCGCCGACTTGCCCTGGTAACTGTCGATGCTCTCGGTCGAAAGGTTCCGGTAGCGGAACGGGTAGCCCGCGTTGCGGCAATAGCCGTCGATCAGCCCGGCCATCATCTGGATCAGCGTCGTCTTGCCCGTCCCCGGCTTGCCGTCACCCATGAAGGTGAAGATGAACCCGCCCAGTTCCGCGAACGGGTTGAGGCGGCGGTCGAAATCATAGGCCATCAGCATCTTGGACAGCTTCAGCGCCTGGTATTTCGCGATATGGTTGCCGACCACCTCATGCGGCTTTTTGAACGTCATGGTGAGGGTGGTGGATTTCGCGCGCGAAGCGGGCGTGAAGCCCTGGATCGTGAAATCGTCGGCCTCCACCCGCCAGCTCGCCCCGGTGAAGGGCGCGAGCCGTCCGGCGTTCTGCGCGCGCAGGCTCACCTTTTCCATCAGCGCACCGGCCTGCGCGGACACGGTGGCGACGAGGCGCGCATCATCGCTCGCGTGGGTGGCGATCGCCTGGTCCAGTTCCCAGAGCGCGCCGTGCAGCGCAAGCGGCGCGTTGTCGCTCAGCACCTCCTCGGCCTCGCCCACATCGACGCTCACCTCGCTGCCATGCGGGGCGAGCAGGAAGGCGGTGGCGTTGCCGAAGACATGGGCGACCGCCAGTGCCTCGGCGCTCAGAAGCTCGGCGAACTCGGTCTTGCGGGATTCCGGAAGCGATCCGGCGAGGTTGGCGCGGCGCAGATCGGCCAGCCCGGTGGCCTCGGCATAGGTTTCCCCCACCGCCATCGCGATGGCGAGCGCGCGGCGCAGCGCGTGCATGACCGTCGCTTGCAAGGGAGAGACAAGCGGGTCGTCCCCGTCCGCGCCTTTGATCCGTTGGATCAACTGCACCCCCTCAACGCGCGCGGTCGGGCGGGTGACGAGGCCCGGCGTCGTGCTGCGGAACCGCCGCCGCGCGCCGATCCCGGGCGAGCGTTCGGCCTGCGCCTGCTCTGCCGCGCTGCCGATCCGCGGCGTGTGATCGAACCCCTCCAGCATGGAAGCGGCGGCGGCGTAATGCTTGGTTATGTCGCTCTCGCGCAGTTCCATCATGTCGGCGGTCAGGCTCATGTCTCGGTTCCTGCTTTCAATGTTCCAAAATTCTCAAATCCAAGCCGTCCAGCCGCGTCCCGGCCTCAATATCGCAGAATCCTGTCGCCCGCGCCCACGACGTACTTGATCACGCTCGCAAAGCCCGGCGGGTTCTTCTCGGCCAGCACCTGGTAGGGGCGTTCGGGCAGGACGATGCCGCGCTCCATCCGCGTGGCCCCCGTCTCGGCCCCGCGCCCTGAGAACGGATCGAGCGCGAAGATCTCGCGCTCGACGCTGCCGAACCATCCGGCGCGCTCGGTCGTGACGCGCTCGCTCTCGAGCAGTTCGTCGGTCCAGGCCAGCGCCCAGTCCTGCCCTTGGGGGGCGCGCGCCTCGGCCAGCACGTCGCGCAGCGGGCCGCTCTGGCGGGTGAAGGCGTGGGAATACATCGGCCCGATGTGAAGGCGGCGCAGGCGCTTGGGGTGCAGGTCGTCGAACGCCTCGTCCAGCCCGCGCGCGATGGTGAGCAGCTTCAGCCCGCCAAGCGCCTGTCCCATCAAGTGCGCCTGCAATTCGGGCCAGCGCCGTCCGTCCTTGGGCAGCGCGGTGCGGCCGGTGTCCTCGATCTCCAACAGGTAGATCGTCGGCAGGTTTACCTGGCTGTCATAGACCGCCCAATGGACGAGGTAGCGCCGCCGCTCCTTGAGGCCCGACAGCCACTGGACGCGCGGATCGTTCTGCGCCCAGAACAGGTGGCCACGCTGCAATTCCTCGTAATAGAGCCGCTGGGACAGGGTGAACTGCAAGCGCGTCGGGACCGTGCGCGCGCTGATGATCTCTTCGACCATCGCGGCCTTGAGCTCTTCCGCCCCCGGCATCTCCGCAAGGTGGCGCGCGGCCTGTTGCGCGTCGTTGGCCATGACGAGGATCTCGTTGAAGACGGGAAAGCCGCTTTCATGGTCGTCCATCTCGAGCGCGCCGAGAGGATGGCCCGGATCGCGCCCGACGAGCAGGTATTTGAGGCCGAGCGCGCGAAAACTGTAGGCGATCCCCTGCACGTATTCCGTGAGGATCGCCGCCTCCTCCGGGCGAAGCCTTTCTTCGGCCTGCATCATCGCCGCGACGGCCGCGAGGTGCCCGGTGATCCGCCCGAACTTTGCGAAATAGCGGCGCGAAGCGCGAAGATCGGTCAGGCCGATGTGGTCCTGGGGGGTGTCAATCATCTCAGTCGAACTTGCCCTGCCGTTCGTCCCAAAGCCGCAGCACTTCGATGTGGCGCGCGGTGACGCGATAGATCAAGGTAAACGGCGTGCGCGGGATGTGCAGCTCGCGGATGCCATCCAACTGACCGGGATGGCCTGCATACGGGTTTGCCTCCAACAGATGGCAAAGGTTCCGCAACTGGTGCTTCGCGCGCGCGGCCCCCTCGGGAAAGACGCGGGCGTAATAGGTGCGGAACCAAGACAGATCCGCTGCAGTGGTAGGAAGGAAAACAATCCTCATACACCGATATCTGGCGTCGGCACGGGCAATTCATTATCCGTGTCCCAGCTTTCAATCCAAGCCGTCATCGCCTCGCCCGAGATTAACACGCCCTTGTCAGCCTCGGTTATGGCTTCCTCGATCATCTGTCGCCGCGCGACCTGCGCGTCGAGATGCGACCGGATTGCCCGCGTCGCGATTTGCGATGCCGAGAGGTCCTGCCTGCGGGCTTCATCCTCGATGGCGGTTTTCAACTCGGAATCGAGGCGCATGGTGAATTGGGTCGTGGTCATGGCGCATGATCTCCCTTCGTTGTCTTACAATGTAGGGCGGGCGCGATGCCCGGTCAATCCTTGCCCGCGCCGGTCCCGACCCGCAGGCTGGGCAGGAAACAGCGGACAAGGATGATCCAGTTCAATTCGCGGCTCCAGACCCTGATGAACTGCACCGTGCCCGCGACCGCAAGAACCATGAAGGCACCGCGCGCCGCGCCGCTCAGGCTGCCGAACCACGGTGCGCCGACCGCGAGTGCGATCGCGACCCCAAGCATGGCGACGGCGAACAGCAACTGCCCTTTCCCCGCCCGTGACAGGAGCGGCTCAGCCGCCATAGAGGTTCTTGTCGTGTTTCTCGACGATCTCCTGAAAGCGGCGGGCGAACCGCTCGTCCGCCTTGGCCTTCTGCTCGAGCACGTCGCGCGCGAACACCATGTGATCCTCGTGCGCCTCGAGCATGTCGGCCATCTTCTGGTTGGTGGCGGCGCCGATGCCCGCCATCGCGGTCTGCGCCTCCTGGTCGGTCTGCACGCCGATCTCATTGATGCGGTGGGCGATGTCCTGCTGCTGCGCGGTCTTGAGCGATTTCGTCAGCGCGTCGTAAAGAACCACGCGCTGCTTGGTGTCGGTCTGCAGCTTGTTGATGAGCACCATCTGCGTCGCCGCCTGGTTCTGGAGCGAATCCACCCAGGTCTTGCCCTTCTCTATGTAGCGCTCGAGCGTCTGGCTCTTGGCGAGCTTGACCTGCTCCTGCTGGACCATCTCGTTGTAGCGCGCGTTCATGTCGGCGAGCTCGGTCTCGAGCTTGGTGCGCTTGGCCGCGTCCGTCTCGTTGGCGATCTTGTTCTCGAGCTGGATGATCTCGGGGTCCATCGCCTTGATCTGTTTGCGCAGATCCTCGAGCTCGCCGACCGTGGCTTCGCGCTCGTCCAGCGTCTCGTTGAGGTTGTCGCCGACCTTGACCTTGTGCTCCTCGAGCGTGGCGAGCTGGCTTTCGAGCAGCTTCACGATCACGTCGGACTTGGAGATGAGATCCTGCAACTTGTCGTCGATGCTGGCGCTGCGCACCCGATCCTGGCGCATCGCGTCCGAGCGGGCCTTGGAGAAGATGCCGACGAAGCTCTCCCAGCCGGTCTTGGAGCGCATCTCGTCGAAGTCGCGGCTGAACGCGGCGGTGACGTCATCGAGCCCCATGATCAGTTCGGCGATGTTGGCGTTCATCACCTCGGTATGGGCATGAACCTCCTCGAGCGTGGCGTTCTCGATGTCGAGCGTGGCGTCCTCGCCCGCCTCGATCTTGGTGCGGGCGGTTTCGATCCGGCTGGTCAGTTCAGCGATGCGGGCCTGCGCCTCGCTTACCTGTTCCTGCGATTCACGCACCTGCGCATCGAGATTGGCCATAAGATCCTCCGACATTCCTTAATCAATTGCCAGGAATATAGACCGCGCCGCCCATCGGTGAAAGCGGCAAAGCCGACCGGCGCGGCATTGCGCGCTCAGCTTTCGCGGAACGCCTTGGCGAAGTAATCCGCGACCGGCTTGACCAGGTAGGCGATGGGCGAGCGGTCCTGCGTGCGGATGAACGCCTCGACCGGCATGCCGGGGACCAGCGTGCGCCCCTCGGGCAGACGCGCGTATTCGCCCTCGTCGACATGGATCTCGACCCGGTAGAAGCTCTGCTGCGTGCGCTCGTCGGTGAAGGCGTCCGCGGACACCTGCGTCAGGTGGCCGATCAGTTCCGGCGTGGTGCGCGCATCGAAGGCGGAAAAGCGCAGCGTGACCTCCTGGCCGACATGGACCTGGTCGATATTGGTCGTCTCGATCCGCCCGGCGATGATCAGCGGACGGTCCTGCGGCACGATGAACAGCACCGGATCGGCCGGCCGGATGACCGAGCGCAAGGCGAACACCTTGAGGTCATAGACCACGCCCGCGACCGGCGCGCGGATGTCGAGCCGGCTCATCTGCTCGAGAATGGCGCGGCGGCGTTCGGTAAGCTCCAGTTCGCGCTGCTGCATGTCCCGCAAGAGCGATATCGCCTCTTCGCGCCGAGAGGTGCCGAGCTTGAGTATCTCGATCTCGATCTCGGTGATGCGGGATGCGGCTTGCGCGCGGCTCGCCGCCAGCTCGCCCAGCGATCCGCTGATCTCGGTGGCGTCGGTCCGCAGTTCCAGAACCCGCGCGGCCTGCGTCAGCCCCTTGGCCAGGAGCGCCTGCTGGTTGTCCAGCTCCACCTGCAGAAGCCCGCCCTGCTCCTCGAGCGCGGCCTGCTGGGCGGCGATGCCCTCGATCTGGCTGGCGAGCTGGCTTTTCTGTTTCTCGAGTTGCTCGCGCTCGCGCTCCTGCGTTTCGGCGCGCGCCGCGAAGAGCCGGGCCTGCCCGTCCATGACGTCCTGCACCTTGGGCCGCTCGGCCGCCTGTTCGACCAGGAAATCGTCAAAGCCGACCGCGTCGGCCCCGTCGCGCTCGGCCTCGAGCCGCGCGCGGCGCGCCATGATCTCGAAGAGCTGCGATTCCACGATCGCCAGTTCGGACTTCAACTGCGTGTCGTCAAGCCGCACCAGAAGCGCACCCTTCTCCACGCTGTCGCCCTCGTCGACGTCGATCTCGGCCACGACGCCGCCGTCGGGGTGCTGCACGATCTGCCGATTGCGATCGACCTCGATCTGGCCCGGCGCGATGACTGCGCCCGACAGTTCCGTGAAGAACGCCCAGCCGCCGAGCCCGCCGACCAGCACAAGGAGCGCGAGCATCCCGATGACCAGGGAGGAACGCGAGGAAAACGCATCGTCGCTCATTCGGCGGCTTCCTTCATCACGCGGTTCAGCTTGTCGAAATTCTGCACCACCTCGGCCAGCACCTCGTCGCGGGGGCCGTATTTGCGGATCTTGCCGCCCTCGAGCACCAGCAGCATTTCGCATTCCTGGATCGCCGCGGGGCGGTGGGCCATGATGAGGACCGAGCGGCCGTCCGCCTTCATCTGCCGGATCGCGGCGTTGAGCGCGTTCGAGCCCACTGAATCGAGGTTCGAGTTGGGCTCGTCCAGGATCAGCAGCACCGGGTCGTCATAGATCGCGCGCGCCAGCGCCACCCGCTGCATCTGCCCGCCCGAGAGCGTCCCGCCCCCGGCGGAGACGCGCGTGTCGTAGCCGTCCGGCAGTTGCAGGATCATGTCGTGCGCCGCGGCGGCCTGCGCGGCGCGCACCACCTTTTCGCCGTCCGGCTCGAGGCTCATCTTGGCGATGTTCTCGGCGATGGTGCCCTCGAACATCTGCACCCGCTGCGGCAGGTAGCCGATATAGCGCCCCAGCGCCCCGGCCTCGTACTGGTCGAGCGCGGCGCCGTCGATGCGGATCTTGCCGCTGACCGCCGGCCAGACGCCGGTGAGGGCGCGCGCGAGGCTCGACTTGCCCGACCCGCTGGCGCCGATCACGCCCATCGCCGTGCCTGGCCGCACCTCGAAGGTGATGCCCTGCAGCACCGGCTGGCGCGATCCCGGCGGGATCACCGTGACCTGCGCGCAGGTCAGGTGCGCCTTGGGGCGCGGCAACGGGGTGCGCGGCTCCTCGGGGGGGAATTCCGCCAGGAGTTCGGCCACCGCGCGCCAGCCGCGGTGCGCGCGCTGGATCATCGCCCATTGCCCGATCACCATGTCGATCGGCGCGAGCGCCCGGCCCAGCAGGATCGACGCGGCGATCATCGCGCCCGGCGTCAGTTCCTGCTGCAACACCAGGTAGGCGCCAAGACCGAGCATCGCCGATTGCAGGAACAGGCGGAACGTCTTGGAGGTGATCGACAGCCCGCCGGACCAGTCGGAGAGATTGACGCCGGTTTCCAGCGCCTGGCGGCGTTGCAATTCCCAGCGCGCGTGGCTGTTCTGCTCAAGTCCGAGCGCCTGCACCATCTCGGCTTCGCCGCGCAGCTGTTCGGACATCTGGTCGGCCCGCCACGCGGCGGCGGTCGCCTCCTGCTGGGGGGCGCGGGTGACGATCTGGTTGATTACCGTGATGAAGACCAGGACCGCCCCGCCGCAGACAGCGAGAATACCAAGCCAGGGATGGAAAAGCGCGATCCCGAACAGGAAGACCGGCGTCCAGGGCGCGTCGAATATGGCGGCGAAAACCGGCGACCCGACGAACCGCTGCACGGATTCCAGGTCGCGCAGCGTGTTGTTGGCCCCCGCCGGCCCGGTCCCGCGCGCGTCGCGGCGCAGCACCGCCCGGAAGACCCGCGCGTCCAGCGTGTGCTGCAATCGCGCGGCGATTCGCGACAGCACCCGGCGACGGGCAAAGTCGAGAATCCCCATCAGGAAGAACAGGAACCCCATCAGGATCGCCAGCGACAGCAGCGTTTCCTCGGACCGGCTGCCCAGCACGCGGTCATAGACCTGGAGCATGAAGATCGGGCCGGTCAGCATCAGCAGGTTCACGAAGCTGCTGAAGATCGCCACCGACCAGAACAATCCGCGGGCCCTGGTGCGCGCGTCGCGCATTTCCGCGTAACCGCGTTCGAATCGCGTTTCTACCAAGATCACGCTCCCATCTGCCGGGCGGCCCCGTCGGCGCGCCGCAATTCCGCGCCCCTGCCCCGACAATCCACTTTAGCGGTATGCCCCGAACACTTGCCGCGATTCAACTAATTTCGCCTTAAGCGCCACGGTTCGTGACCGCCGCGCTCACCGCGCGTCGAGCAACGCCGAGAGGCCGGCGTCGCCCATCAACTCACCGATGCGGCGACGCAGCGTGCGGCCCGCCTCCGCGGCGAAGGCGGCGGGCAGCCCGGCCAGTTCCCCTTCGCGCGCCACCACCGTCAGGCTGCGCGACATGCCCGCGACGGGCAGCGGCAGGATGCGCAGGCGCATATGCTCGACCAGCCCGTCGATCAGGAGCGTGGGCGTGAGCAGGCTGAACCCCATCCCTTCGGTCACGCAGGCGGTGACCATGCTCGAGCGGTCCACCTCGATCATCCGGGAGGGGGCGAAACGCAGGCGGCGCAGGTGCTGCATCGTCTGGCGCCCGACATGCGTGCTGTCGGCAAAGCGCACCAGCGGCAGATCGGCCTGGATCGCCTCGAGCGAATGATCGGGGCCCTCGTGGTCCGGCGGCAGCACCAGCAGGAACCGTTCGCGCAGCACGTCATGGCGCTCGAGCCCGTCGAGGTCGTAGAACGGGTTCGAGGTGAGCGCGAGATCGGCCTGTTTCGTGCGCAGCAGGCGTTCGTGGTCGCCGCTCTGGCCCGCGTGCAGCGTCACGTCCGTGACCCCGAACGCGCCGCGCGCCATCGCCACGAGGCCCGGCGTCAGCGTGGTGGCGACCGAGGCCTGCAACCCCACCCGCAGCATGCCGATCGGGTGCGGCCCGACATGGCGCATCGCCGCCTCCATATCCGATAGGGAATTCAGTATCTTGACCGCCTGCCGATGCAACAGCCGCCCGGCCGGGGTAAGCCGCGTCGGGCGCATCGAGCGATCGAACAGCGTGACGCCGTAAGCCGCCTCGAGATTGGCGATATGCTGCGAGGCCGAAGGCTGGGTCAACCCCAGTAGCCGCGCGCCCGCGCGCATCTGGCCGGCCTCGGCAACGGCGACCAGCACCTCGAGCGCGCGGATCAGGCTGGGGGAGAACTGGCGCTGGGGCCGCATCGGCTTTGATCCCTCAGTATAAATGTCGCCGATACTATGCGGATTCATTTGCTTCCCCGCAATACCGGGACGAGACTGCGCGCGGGGAGGAAACCGCAATGGAAAGCGCCGCCGCACGCCGCACCCGCCGCCGCAAGACGCCGACACGCGCAGCGCCGCCGCCGCGCGCGCCGTTCATCCTGCGCAAGCTCGCCACGATGAACGTGCTGGCCGAGGACGGGCTTGCGCTCATCGAGGAAAACGCCGAGCGCATCCTCGCCGAGACGGGAATGGAGTTCCACGGCGATCCCGAGATCCTGGAGATCTTCGCCGGGGCCGGCTGTGACGTGGACGGCGCCCGCGTGCGCTTTGCTCCCGGCTTCTGCCGCCGCACCATCCAGGCGACCGCGCCGCGCGTCTTCACGCAGCACGCGCGCAACCCGGCCAATTCGGTCCAGATCGGCGGGGACGCGACGGTGCTCTGCCCGTCCTGGGGGCCGCCCTTCGTGCGCGACATGGATCGCGGGCGGCGCTACGCGGAATACGCGGATTTCGTCCAGCTGGTGAAGCTGCACCAGACGCTGCCCTGGCTGCACCATTCCGGCGGCGTCGTGTGCGAGCCGGTGGACCTGCCCGCCAACAAGCGGCATCTCGACATGCTCTACGCCCATATCCGCTGGTCCGATCGCGCCTTCATGGGCGCCTTCATCGGGGCCGAGCGCGCGGGCCACGCGATCGACATGGCGCGGATCCTCTTCGGGGCGGAGTATGTCGCGCAAAACCCGGTGCTTTACTGCGTCTCCAACACCAACGCGCCGCTGGTCATGGACAGCCACATGTCCGGCGCGCTCAAGACCTATGCCCGCGCCGGCCAGCCCGTCGCCTGCACGCCCTGGGTGCTGACCGGCGCGATGAGCCCCTGCACGGTCGCCGGCACGCTCGCGCAGGTGCTGGCCGAGGCGCTGGCGACGCTCAGCCTCGTGCAGCTTGTCGCGCCCGGCGCGCCCTGCCTGATGGGCAGCTTCGCGTCGACCATGTCGATGAAATCCGGCGCGCCCACCTTCGGAACGCCCGAGGCCGGGCTGATGGTGCTGGCGGCGGGGCAGCTCGCCCGCCGGCTCGGCGTGCCGCTGCACACGGTCGGCACGCTTTCGGCGTCGAAGCTGCCCGACGCGCAGAGCCAGCAGGAGGCGGCGTGGGGGCTGCTCATGTCGATGTTCGCGGGCGCCAACGTCATCAACCACGCCACCGGCTGGCTCGAGGGCGGGCTGGTGACGGGCTTCGAGAAGACGATGCTGGATCACGACCTCTGCGGCAAGGTGGCGCGGTTCTTCGACGGCATCGACCTGAGCGAAAACGCGCAGGCGATGGCCGCCATCGCCGCCACCGGGCCGGGGCAGCATTTCCTCGGCTCCGAGCACACGCAGGCGAATTTCATGGACGCGCTGTTTCGCCCACTCACCCCGGACGACAATTCGTTCGAGCAATGGGAGGCAGAGGGCGGGCTTGACGCCGCGACGCAGGCCAACGCGCTCTGGAAGGCGCAGCTTGAGGGTTATGCCGATCCCGGCCTCGACCCCGCGATCGACGCGGCGTTGCAGGACTACATCGCACGGCGCAAGGCGGAACAGCCGGACATGGCGTATTTCTGATGGGCGCCACGCTCATCATCGGCGGCGGCGCGATCGGCCTCAGCGTGGCCTACCACCTCGGGCGGCGCGGCGCTTCGGGCGTGACGCTGCTTGAGCGCAACACGCTGACCTCGGGGACCAGCTGGCACGCGGCGGGCATCGTCGGCCCGTTGCGCGCGACGGCGGGCATGACGCGGCTCGCCGCGCACGCGCTCGACCTCTTCCCGCGGCTCGAGGCGGAAACCGGCATGGCCACGGGCTACCGCCGGACGGGGGGCTACTGGCTGGCGCGCGAGCCCGCGCGGCTGGACGAGCTGCGGCGCATATGTTCGCTGGGCCGCGCGCAGGGGATGCGCCCGCGCATGATCGGCGCAGAGGAAGTGGCCGTGCCGGGCCTTGCGCTAAGCGATCATGTCGGCGCGCTGCTCGTGCCGGAGGACGGCAACGTCAACCCGGTCGATCTCTGCATGGCCTACGCGCGCGCCGCGCGCAGCGCGGGCGTGACCATCCGCGAAGGCGCGCGGGTCGAGCGCCTGCTGACGCGCGGCGACCGCATCCGCGGCGCGGCCCTCGCCGACGGGACCGAGATCGCAGCGGATCGCGTGATCCTCTGCACCGGCGCATGGTCGCGCGAGTTGGCCGCGACAGCCGGCGTCGCGCTGCCGCTGCAAGCGGTCGAGCACATGTATGTCGTCACCACCCCGATCCATGACCTGCCCGATCCCTTCCCGGTGATCCGCGACCTCGATCGCGGCATCTACATCAAGGGCGACGCGGGTAAACTGGTCATCGGCGGGTTCGAGCCGGACGCGAAACCCTGGGACGCCCATGGGCCCGAGGGCGACCGCGCCTTTCTCGAGATGGCCGAGGACTGGGACCAGTTCGCGCCCTTCATGGAGGCGGCGCTCGCGCTCATGCCGTCGCTTGCCGACGCGGGCATCCAGCATTTCATGAACGGCCCCGAGAGCTTCACCGCCGACACGCGCCCCTATGTGGGCGAGACGCCGCAGGTGGACGGGCTTTTCGTCGCGGCGGGGATGAACTCGGTCGGGGTCATGTCCTCGGCCGGGATCGGGCGTGCGCTGGCCGACTGGGCGGCGGATGGCGCGGCCCCTTCGGACCTCTGGGAAGTGGACGTGGCCCGCGCCGATCCGCGCGCCGCCGCGCCCGCGCACATGGCCGAGCGCATGAAGGAGGCGGTGGCCGACCTCTTCGCGCTTCACTGGCCCTATAAGCAACCCGTGGCGGGGCGCGGCCTGCGCTGCTCTGCCCTGCATGACCGCTGGGCGGCGGCGGGCGCGGTGTTCGGCGTGACCGGCGGCTGGGAGCGCGGGCTGTGGTATGCGCGCAGCGCGGATGAGCGCGCCCTGCCCTACAGCACCGGCGCGCAGCCCTGGCAGCCCATCGCCGCGCGCGAGGCGGCGGTGATGACGCAGGGGACGGCGCTCCTCGACCTGTCGCCCTTCACCAAGCTGCGGATGAGCGGCCCCGGCGCGCTCGCCGGGCTGAATGCGCTGGCCACGGCGCAGATGGACGTGGCGACCGGGCGGGCCGTCTATTGCCAGATGCTGAACCCGCACGGCGGGATCGAGATGGACGTGACGGTGACGCGCGCCGGCGCAGAGGTGTTCGACATCACCTCCGGCGCGGCGACCCGCTGGCGCGATGCGGCGTGGCTGCGGCGCAACCTGCCGAACGGCTGCACCCTGGAGGACCGGACCGAGGCGTTCTGCGTCATCGGCGTCATGGGCGCGGGCAGTCGCGCGCTGCTGCGCGGGCTGGCGGAGGAGTGGCCCGACATGGCCTTCGCCCACGCCGCCGAGGTGACGCTCGCGGGCGCGCCCTGCCGCGCCACGCGGGTCAGTTTCGTCGGCGCGCTGGGCTGGGAGATCACCGTCGCGACCCGTGACGCGCCCGCGGTGTTCGACGCGCTCCTTGCCGCGGGCGGGCGGCCGATGGGCCATTACGCGCTCGAATCCTGCCGCATCGAGAAAGGCTTTCGCGCATGGGGCCACGACCTTGGCCCCGAGATCACGCCACTGGAGGCGGGGCTGGGCTTCACCATCGACTGGAACAAGGATTTCCAGGGCAAGGCGGCGCTTGCCGCGCAGCGCGAGGCCGGCGCGACGCGGCGGCTGGTCCTGTTGCGTATGGAGGGCAACCCGCTGATGTTGCATGACGAACCGGTGTTCGAGGGCGACCGCCTCGTCGGTCTCACCACCTCGGGCGGGGTCGGCGCGCGCACCGGCCTCACGCTGGCCTTCGCGCTGGTCGATACCGCGCCGGGCGAAACATTGGCGCAGACCTGCGCGCGCGCATTCGCGGTGGAGGTCGCCGGAGAGCGGCGCGCGGCCACCGCCCTGCGGCGCGCGCCATATGACCCAGAGGGCAAGGAGATGCGCGGATGAGCGACGCAAGCGTGGTGATCGTCGGCGGCGGGGTGATGGGCGTCTCGCTCGCCTATCACCTTGTGAAAGAGGGCTGGTCAGACGTGGTTCTGGTCGAGAAGAACGACCTCACGCATGGCTCGACCTGGCACGCGGCGGGGCTTTGCACCCATTTCGCGCACAGCCCGACGATACAGGAGCTGCGCGCTGTCTCCGTGCGGCTTTACCGCGACATCCTGCCCGCCGAGACCGGGCAGGATTGCGGCTTTCACCGCTCGGGCGCGATGCGGGTGACGCGCAACCCCGACCGGATGGACGAATTCGCCCATGTCGCGGGGCTGTCGGCCTTCACCGGTTATCCGCTGGAGGTGCTGACGCCCGCGCGGATCGCGGAGCTGCACCCGCTCGCCACGCTCGACGGCCTGCTCGGCGGCATCCATGAGCCCGACGACGGCCATGTCGACCCCACGCTCGCCACGCAGGCGATGGCGCGGGTGGCGCAGGCGGGCGGCGCTACGATCCAGCGGTTCAACCCGGTGCAGCGGATCGAGCGCACCGCGACCGGCTGGCGCGTGGAGACGGCCAAGGGCGCGATCACCGCGCGCCATTTGGTCAACGCCGCCGGAACATGGGGCTGGGAAGTGGGGCGGATGATGGGCGTCAACGTGCCCTCGGTCCCGGTGCTGCATCAATACCTTGTGACCGGCATGGTCCCCGAGGTCGCCGCGCGGCAGGATGCCGGGCTGCCCGAACTGCCGATCATCCGCGACCCCGAGGAAAGCTGGTATCTGCGACAGGAACGCGATGGCCTGATCCTCGGCCCCTATGAGCGCGACGCGCAGGTCTGGTCGCCCGACGGCGTGCCCGCCGCGTTCGGAGCCGAGCTCATGCCGCCCGATCTCGATCGTGTTGAGCACATCATCGAGGCGGCGATGGCCCGCGTGCCCGCGGTCGGCAATGGCGGGGTGAAATCGGTGGTGAACGGCCCGATCACCTTCACCCCCGACGCCAATCCGCTGATCGGCCCGGCGCATGGGCTGCCCGACGCATGGCTGCTGACGGGGTCAAGCATGGGGGTGATGGAGGGCGGCGGCGCGGGCCGGTTCCTCGCCCACTGGATGACGCATGGCGCGCCGCCGATGGATGCGCTCGCCGTCGATCCGCGCCGCTTCGGCGCCTGGGCCGACCGCGACTATCGCATCGAGAAGGCGGTCGAGTGTTTCGGCCTGCAATTCGGCGTCCACTATCCGCACGAGGAACGCCCCGCCGGGCGCGGCAAACGGCTGACGCCGCTCCATCACCTGATGATCGAACGCGGCGCGGTGATGGGCGCGGCCTATGGCTGGGAGCGGCCCAACTGGTTCTCGGACCATGCCGGCGACGTGGCCGAGCCGACCTTCCGCCGCGCCAACTGGTTCGACGCGGTGGCGCGCGAGGTCGAGGCGGCGCGCGCGCGCGTGGCGCTCGCCGATCTTTCGGTCTTCGCCAAGTTCGAGGTGACCGGCCCGGACGCGCGCGCCTTCCTCGGCCAGTTGGGCGCCAACCGCGTGCCCGCGGCGGGGCGGATCGGCCTCACCCATGCGCTCAGCCCGGAGGGCGGCGTGGCGGCGGAATTCTCGGTCGCGATGCTGTCCGAGACCCGCGCATGCCTCGCCTCCGCCGCAGCCGCAGAGGAGATGGACGACGACCTGCTCCGCGCCCGCGCCGCCGGGTTCGACGTGGAAATCGCCAACGTCACCGAAGAGACCGGCGTGATCGGCCTAATGGGTCCGAAATCGCGCGCCGTGCTGGGCGCGCTGACCGACGCCGACCTCGGGACGGGCTTTCCGTGGCTCTCGGTGCGCGAGATCACCGTCGCGGGCGTCCCCGTGCGCGCGCTGCGCGTGTCCTATATCGGTGAACTCGGCTGGGAGCTGCACGCGCCCGCCGACCGGACCGCCGCGCTCTTCGAGGCGCTCGAGGCTGCCGGGCGGCCCCACGGCATCGGCTGTTACGGCGCCTACGCGATGAATTCCATGCGGCTCGAGAAAGGTTATCGCGCCTGGGGAGCCGACCTCACGACCGAGCGCACGCCGCTCGAAGCCGGGCTGGGCGCGTTCCTGCGCGACAAGGACGCGATCCCCCGCCGCGACGCCCCGTGGGAAATGGCGCTGCTGGAGGTGGAGTGCGGCGATGTCGATCCGTTCCACGCCCACACGGTGCTGCACGATGGCGCGCCAGTGGGCATCGTCACCTCGGGCGCGCATGGCTACCGCACCGACGCCGCGCTGGCGCTGGCCTACCTGCGCCCGCCCATTCGCCGCGAAGACCTGCAGGTGCAGATCCTCGGTTGGACCTACCCCGCCCGCATCCTGCCCCGCCCGCCCTATGATCCCGACAACATCCGCATGAAAGCCTGAGGAGCCCGCCCATGACCCACGATCCCCTGCACACCGACTGGAGCCTCGAGGGCACCGCGAAACGCCGCGCCGATTACTACGCCGCCAGCCAGCGCAAGTTCGTGCCCTTCAGGGATCCGCTGGTCTTTCGCCGGGGCGAGGGGCAGTATCTCTGGGACAACGAGGACAACAGGTATATCGACCTGCTCGGCATGAACCTGTGCATCTCGGTCGGGCACGCCCATCCCCGCGTGGTCGAGGCGGCGACGGCGCAGGCGCGCGAACTGACGCATTGCACGACGATGTTCTACCACCCCACGCCCGCGCACCTCGCCGAGGAACTGGCCGCGACCATGCCGAAGCGGCACGAGTGGGTGGTGCATTTCACCAATTCGGGGGCCGAGGCGATCGACCTCGCCATGACGATGGCGCGCACCTTTACCGGCAATCTCGACCTGCTGGCGCTGCGCACGGCCTATCACGGGCCCACGGCGGCGGCGCAGTCGGTCACCGGGATCGCAGGCTGGCGGCATCCGGGGATGCCCGGCAACGTGGCGTTCGTTCCCGAACCGAACCAGTATCGCGGCATTTTCGGGGCGGGCACGCAGCCTTACCTCGATGAGATCGCCCGCGTGATCGCCACCGCCACCACCGGCCGGCTTGCGGGCATGCTGATCGAAAGCGTGCAGGGCTATGGCGGCATTGTCGGGATGCCCGAGGGCTACCTCAGCGGCGCGGCCGAGCGGGTGCGCGCCGCCGGCGGGCTCTACATCGCGGACGAGGTGCAATCGGGCTTCGGGCGCACCGGCGATCATTTCTGGGCCTTCGAGAAGGACGGCGTCGTCCCCGACATCGTGGTGATGGCCAAGGGGCTGGGCAACGGCTTTCCCATCGGCGCGGTCGTCGCGCGCAAGGAGGTGGCCGAGCCGATGGAGGACAAGTTCATGTTCCACACCTACGGCGCCAACCCGGTCAGCTGTGCGGCCGGGCGCGCGGTGCTGGCGGTGATCGACGACGAGAGGTTGCAGCAGAACGCGCGCGAGGTGGGCGCGGCGCTGCTGGAGCGGTTGCGCGACCTTCAGGATCGCCACGCGGTGATCGGCGACGTGCGCGGCGCCGGACTGATGATGGCGATCGAGATGGTCAGGAACCGCGACTCGAAGGAACCCGACCGCGAGACGACCGCCGCAGTGTTCGAGGCGTGCCGCGCGCAAGGGCTCATCATGTCGAAATCAGGCCCCACGCAATCCGTGCTGCGCATGGTGCCGCCGCTTTGCCTGTCGATGCGCGACGTGGACGCGGTCGCGGACGGGCTCGACGCCGCGCTGGGGGACGCGACCGGCTGAGAATTTTCGTCTAAAATTCTCAGCCCCAAAAAATTCAACGGTTTCGTTGCCTCGCGGCGCCCGTCTGTCAGCGGGCGCTCGCCGCCTCGGCCGCGCGTTTCGCCATGGCCCGGATCAGGTTCGCCCGGTAATCCGCCGATCCGTGGAAATCCGACATCAAGCCGTCCTCGGAAATCTCCACGTCGTCCAGCGCCGCCGCCGACCAGTCGCCTGAGAGCGCCGCCTCCAGCCCCTCGTGGCGGAAAACGCCGTCCTCGCCCGCGCCGGTCACCGCCACGCGCACGCCGCCGGGACCGTCCGCGACAAAGACCGCCACCAGCGCAAAGCGCGAAGCGGGCTGCGCGAACTTGGCGTAGGCGGCCTTCTTCACGGCCGGGAAACGCACCGCGGTGATGATCTCGCCCTCGTCCAGCGCCGTGGTGAACAGCCCTTCGAAGAAGTCGTCCGCCGTGATCTCGCGCGTGTTGGTCACCACCGTGCCGCCCAGCGCCAGCAGCGCCGCCGGGTAGCAGGCCGACGGGTCGTTGTTGGCGAGCGAACCGCCGATGGTGCCCATGTTGCGCACCGCCGCGTCGCCGATCCCTTCGGCGAGTTCGGCAAGCGCCGGACAGTGCTTGCGCACCGCGTCGCTCCGCGCCACATCGGCATGGGTCGTCGCCGCCCCGATGACAAGCGTGTCGCCCTCCGCGCGGATGCCCGCCATGCCGTCGATCCCGCGAATATCCACGAGGTCGCCCGGCGCGGCGAGGTGCTGCTTCATGGTCGGCAGCAGGGTCTGCCCGCCGGCCAGCAGCATCGCTTCGTCATTGCCGGACAAGAGCGCCGCCGCGTCGTCGATGGTCGCGGGCTTGTGATACCTGGTCTCGTACATGCCGTATTCCTCCCTATTCCGCCGCCATCGGCTTTTGCGCCGCGCGCAGCGCGCGCCAGACCGCCTGCGGCGTCGCGGGCATGGCCAGATCGTTGGTGCCGATCGCGTCGGTGATCGCGTTGATGACCGCGGGCGGCGCGCCGATCGCGCCCGCCTCGCCACAGCCCTTGACGCCGAGCGGGTTGTTGGGGCTGGGCGTCTCATGGTGCTGCACGTCGAAAAACGGCACATCGGCGGCGCGCGGCATGGTGTAATCCATGTAGGAGCCGGTCAGAAGCTGCCCCTGCTCGTCATAGACCACCTGTTCAAGCAGCGCCTGCCCGATGCCCTGCGTCACCCCGCCATGCACCTGGCCTTCCACGATCATCGGGTTCACGATGACGCCGAAATCGTCGGCAGAGGTGAACCTGACGACCTGCGTCTGACCGGTGTCGGGATCGACCTCGACCTCGCAGATGAAGGCGCCGGAGGGGAAGGAGAAGTTGACCGGATCGAAAAACGCGGTTTCCTTCAGCCCCGGCTCCATCCCGTCCGGCAGGTTATGCGCGACATAGGCCGCAAGCCCGACCTCGTGCCACGCCATCGCCTTGTCGGTGCCCTTGACCTTGACCTGTCCGCCCGAGATCTCGATGTCGTCCTCGCTCGCCTCCAATGTATGCGCCGCGATCTGCCGCACCTTCTCCTCGACCTTGTCCATCGCCTTGACCACCGCGGACATGCCGACGGGGCCCGAGCGCGAGCCGTAGGTGCCCATGCCGAACTGCACCTTGTCGGTGTCGCCATGCACGATCTGCACCGAGTCCACCGGAACGCCGAAACGCTCCGCCACGATCTGGGCGAAAGTCGTCTCGTGGCCCTGTCCGTGGCTGTGGCTGCCGGTCAGGATCTCGATCGTGCCCGCCGGGTTCACCCGCACTTCGGCGGATTCCCAGAGCCCGACGCCGGCGCCGAGCGACCCGGCCGCCTTGGACGGCGCGAGCCCGCAGGCCTCGATGAAGGTGGAATAGCCAATCCCGCGCAGCTTGCCGCGGCTCTCGGCCTCGCGGCGACGCTCTTCAAAGCCCGCCACGTCCGCCGCCTCTTGCGCCAGTTCCAGTATCTTCGGAAAATCGCCCGCGTCGTATTGCATCAGTACCGGCGTCTGGTGCGGGAATTCCTGCACGAAGTTGCGCCGGCGCAGCTCGGCCGGGTCCATTCCCATCTCGCGCGCGGCCGTCTCCATCATGCGTTCGACCAGGTAGGTCGCCTCGGGCCGCCCGGCCCCGCGATAGGCGTCGACCGGCACGGTGTTGGTATAGACCGCGCGCACGTTGCAGTGGATGTTCTGGATATCGTACTGCCCCGACATCAGCGGCGCATAGAGATAAGTGGGCACCGAGCTGGAAAACAGCGACATGTAGGCCCCGAGATTGGCGATCGTGTCGATCTTGAACCCGGTGATCCTGCCGTCCTTGTCGAACCCCATCTTTGCATGGGTGACGTGATCGCGGCCATGCATGTCCGTCAGGAACGCCTCGCCCCGCTCGGACGTCCACTTGACCGAGCGATTGGTCTTCATCGACGCCCAGAGGCAGGTGATTTCCTCGGGGTAGATGTAGATCTTGGCCCCGAACCCGCCGCCCACGTCCGGCGCGATCACCCGCAGCTTGTGCTCGGGCGCGACGTTGTAGAAGGCCGACAGCACCAGCCGCGCGACATGCGGGTTCTGGGACGTGGTGTAGAGCGTGTAGTGATCCTCCGCATGGTCGTAGGTCGCCACGGCCGAGCGCGGCTCCATCGGGTTGGGCGACAGCCGGTTGTTGGTCAGGTCGAGCGTGGTGACATGCGCGGCCTCGGCCAGACCCGCGTCGGTTGCGGCCTCGTCGCCCAGTTCCCAGTCGTAGATGAGGTTGCCGGGAGCGTTGTCGTGGATCTGCGGCGCGCCGTCCTTCAGCGCGTCGATCGCGTGGACGACGACGGGCAGTTCCTCGTAGTCGACCATCACCGCCTCGGCGGCGATGCGGGCCTGCGCGTTGGTCTCGGCGATGACCACCGCCACCGCGTCGCCGACATAGCGCACGGTGTCGGTGGCGAGCGCGGACCACGCGCCCATGTTCATCGGGCTGCCGTCCTTTGACGTGATCGCCCAACCGCAGATGAGGTTGCCGATCCCGTCCCCGGTGAGCTGATGCCCGTCGAGCACGTCGATCACGCCCTCCATGCCGCGCGCCTCCTCGGCGTCGATGCCCAGCACCTTGGCATGGGCGTGCGGGCTGCGGACGAACGCGGCATAGGCCTGGTTGTCGTTGCGGTGATCGTCGGTATAGCGGCCCTTGCCGGTGATGAAGCGCTTGTCTTCCTTGCGCTTGACGTTCTGGCCAATTCCTGAAGTCATGTCCTGTCCTCCCTGCGGGCGCGCTCACATTTTGGCGGCGGCGTCCTGGATCGATTTCACGATGTTGTGGTAGCCCGTGCAGCGGCAGATATTGCCCTCGAGCTCGTGCCGGATGGCGGCGGCGTCGAGTTCACGGCCCTCTTCGCGGTAGCGGTTCACCATGTCGATCCCGGCCATGATCATGCCCGGCGTGCAAAAGCCGCATTGGAGCCCGTGATTGTCGTTGAACGCCACCTGCATGGGGTGCAGTTCGCCATTCGCGACGCCCTCGATCGTGGTGACCTCGGCCCCCTCGAGCGAGACGGCCAGCGCCGTGCACGCCTTCACGACCTTGCCGTTCACATGCACCGCGCAGGCGCCGCACTGGCTGGTGTCGCAGCCGACATGGGTGCCGGTCAGGCGCAGGTTCTCGCGCAGGAATTCCGACAGCAGCGTCTGGTCGGGCACGTCCGCGCCGACCTTCCTGCCGTTCACCTTCATCGTCACCTTGGTCATCGCTATCCTCCCTGGGCTTGCGGGTGCGCCCCGCGCGTCGTTCTGTTGCGGTCAGGCCTCCGGCGGATCCTCGTCCGTCAGATGGTTGTGGAAATTGACGAAGAACTGCTGGGCGAGCTTCCTGGCGGTCGATCCGACCAGGCGGTTGCCAAGCTGCGCCAGCTTGCCGCCGATCTGCGCCTGGGCGGTATAGGTCAGCACCGTCTCTCCGGCGTCCTCGGCCAACCGGACGTCCGCCGATCCCTTGGCGAAACCCGCGACGCCGCCCTTGCCCTCGCCCTGGATTGTGTAGCTTTTCGGCGCGTCGATGTTGAGCAACTCCACCGCGCCGTTGAATCGCGCCTTCACCGGCCCGATCTTCTGGCGCACCACGGCCTCCATCGTCGTGTCCGAGGTCTTTTCGAGCGATTCGCAGCCCGGAATGCAGGCGCGCAGCACATCCGGGTCGTTCAGCGCCGCCCATACCGTATCACGCGGCGCGGCGATGCGGTGTTCGCCGGACATCTCCATGCGGTCGTCCTCCCAGACTCTCCCTGCGGGGGATCATAAAGCCGCGCGTGTTCAAAGCAATAGTCTTGGTTCCCTCGACGCCGCAGCCGCCGCACGGATGCGTTTCAGAGATCCCGCATCATCCGCGCCTTTTCGCCCGGCCCGCTCAGCGCGTCCGCGAGATCGGCCAGGCTGTCGAGCGAATGACACGCATGAAAGCTGTCCACATGCGGCAACAGCGCCCGGATCCCGGCCGCGGCAGGCGCGAACCCGTCCCAGCGCAGGAGCGGGTTGAGCCAGACCAGCCGCCGGCAGGAGCGCGCCAGCCGCGCCGCCTCGGCGTCAAGCTGCGCCGGATCGCCCCGCTCGAGCCCGTCGGTGATCAGCAGCACCATCGCCCCCTGCCCCAGCACCCGGCGCGACCAGTCGCGGTTGAACCGTCCGAGCGCCGGGCCGATCCGCGTCCCGCCCTGCCAGTCCGGCGCCTCCTGCCCGAGCGCGGCAAGCGCGGCGTCCGGGTCGCGCAGGCGAAGCGCGCGGCTGACATTGGTGAGCTGCGTACCGAAGGTGAACCCGTGCACCTGCCCCCAGCCCCGCCCCCGACCGGCGCCGGGCGCCCAGATGAGACCATGCAGAAATTGCATCATCATCCGCGAATAGACCGACATCGACCCCGAAATGTCGCAAAGCGCGACGAGGTCCGGCGGGCGCGTGCGCGGCGTCTTCAAGGACAGGTGATCCACCTCCCCGCCCCGGCGCATGGCGCGGCGCAGGATGGCGCGCGTGTCCGGCGCGCGGCCCGTGGCGGAGGGCGCGAACCGCCGGGCCGGGATCGGCGCGGCCGGCAGGCGCAACCGGCGGATCGCGGCATCCGCCGCGCGCAGTTCGGCGGCGCTCATCTGCTCGAAATCCATGCGGCGCAGGCGCTCTTCGGCGGACCAGGTGAGCGTGGCGTCGAACTCGATCTCCTCGCGCTCGGGCGGCGGCGCGCGCGGCGGGCGCTCGGGCGCGTCGCCCAGCGACTCGGCGGCGCGGCGTTCGGCGGGGCGCGGCGGCTGGTCCTCCTCCGCCCCCATCGCCTGCACCAGCGGCAGCATCATCTTCATCATCCGCTCGATATAGTCGGGATCGCGCCAGAACAGGTGGAACACCTGACGATAGATCTCGAGATGCTCGGGCCTCGTGATGAGCGTGGCGCGCAGCGCGTGGTAGAAGTCGCGCCGCTCGGTAAAGCCCGCGCAGCGGAGCGCGCGCACCGCGTCATGCACCTGCGCGGCGGCGACGTTGACCCCCGCCTTGCGCAGCGCGCGGGCGAAATGCACCACGTTCTCGGCCAGCCGCCCGCCTCCGGGCAGCCCCGGCTCAGGACGCGCGGGCAATGTCCGCGCGCGCATCGTCAAGGATGCGCGCCGCCTCGGACCCGGCGATCCGGGCGATATCGTCCTGGTATTTCAGCACCGCGCCCAGCGTGTCGGTCACCATCTCGGGCGACAGCGCCACCGCGTCGAGCGCAACGAGGCAGCGCGCCCAGTCCACGGTTTCGGCGACGCCGGGATTCTTGAAGAGATCCTCCCCGCGCAACCGCTGGATGAAGGCCACGATTTCAGCCGAAAGCGCGGCGGCGCATTCCGGCGCGCGGGCGTGCAGGATCGCCAGTTCCCGCGCCTGGTCGGGATAGTCGACCCAATGATAGAGGCAGCGCCGCTTGAGCGCGTCATGCACCTCGCGGGTGCGGTTGGAGGTGAGGATCACGATTGGCGGCTCATGCGCCTTCACCGCGCCCAGTTCGGGAATCGTCACCTGGTAGTCCGACAGCGCCTCGAGCAGGAAGGCCTCGAACGGCGCGTCGGTGCGGTCCACCTCGTCGATCAGCAGAACCGGCGGGCCGCCCTCCTGCGGCTCCATCGCCTCGAGCAGGGGGCGGCGGATCAGGTAGGCGTCCGAGAAAAGTTCGGCCTGAAGCGCGGCCCGGTCGGCGCCGCCAGCGGCCTCGGCGGTGCGGATGGCGATCATCTGCGCGGCGAAGTCCCATTCGTAGATGGCCGAAGCCGCGTCCAGCCCCTCGTAGCATTGCAGCCGGATCAGCCGCCGGCCCAGCCCGGCCGCAAGCGCCTTGGCGATCTCGGTCTTGCCGGTGCCCGCCGCCCCCTCGAGAAAGAGCGGCCGGCGCAGCGCCAGCGCGAGATAGGCCACGGTGCCAAGATCGCGCCCGCAGACGTAATCCTGCCCCGCCAGCAGGGCGAGCGTGGCGTCGATGCTGTCGGGGGTCTCGGTCATGCGTGGCTCCTGATGGCTGCCCCCTTACCCTAGCGCGCCGCGCGCCGGGTGCAACTGGCGGGCCAACTCCTTCTTCTTGCTTCGAATATGCCCGCCGGAGGCATGAAATCTCCGTGCGCGCCGGCGGCTCACGCCTCCAGCCGGTCGCGCAGGATGGCGGTGGCGAAGATGTCCTGATGCGCGCCGCCGATATTCTTGAACACGGTGATCTCGTCGGCCCTCGCGCGGCCCGCGTCCCGTCCCTGAACGAGCGCGAACAGATCGCCCCGGATATCCTCGCGCACAAGCGCGCCGGAGGCGAGCGGCAGCGTCACCTCGCCGCAGCGCCCGATGCTGTCGCCGCCGCAGGTCCAGAGCGTGCCGCGGCGCATCACGTCGTCGTCGGCCTCGCGCATGTCGGGCATGTAGGCCCCCACGAGGTCCACATGCGCCCCGGGTTTCAGCAACGCGCCCTTGACCAGCGGCGCGGTGGACATGGTCACGCAGGTGATGACGTCCGCGCGCGCCACCGCCGCGTCGAGGTCGGGCGCGGGTTGCGCGTCAAACGCTTGCGCGCGCAGATCGGCGGCCAGCGTTTCGGCGCGCTGGGGGGTGCGGTTCCAGATGCGCACGCGGGTGATCGAGGGGCGCGCGGCCATGTGCGCCATCGCCACATGGGGGCCAAGACCGCCAGCGCCGACGACCAGCAGTTCGCGCGGTTCGGGCGGGGCCAGCAGCGCCGCGCCCAGCCCCGAGATCGCCGCCGTCTTGCGGTAGGTCATAGCCTCGCCATCGGCCACCAGCAGCGGCGCGCCCGTCTCTCCGTCGAATCCCGCCACCGCGCCGAGGACCGAGCCGAGCGGCGGATCGCGGTCGCGGTTGGCGGGAAAGACGCCGACCATCTTGACCACCACCATGCCACCCTCCATCCAGCCCGGCAGCGTCACGAAACGGTTGCCGCTGCCCGAGGGGTCGTCCATGACCTGCGAGTCCGCAAGCGGCCGCTCTCCTTCGTGACTGCGCCGCAGCGCGGGGATGAGCGCCTCATACGGCAGAAGCGCGTGAACCTTTCGGGCGTCGATGGTCTGCATGGTCCGTTCCTCCTTGCCGGCGCCAGCCTACCCCGTCGCGCCCCGGTGTCGAGACCGGAATGACGGACGCGGCACGAACGGGTTTGCACCCCGCACCGGATCGCGTCAGAGTGAGCGCAACCCGCCCCAGGAGACCGCGATGACCGCCCCCCGCCCGAGCGCCGACCCGCTGCTGCAACCGTTCCGCCTGCGTCATCTGGAATTGCGCAACCGGTTGATGAGCACCAGCCACGCCATCGGCTTTGGCGAGCACGGGATGCCCGCGGAACGCTACCAGCTTTACCACGAGGAAAAGGCCAGGGGCGGCATCGGCCTCACCATGTTCGGCGGATCGACCAACGTGTCGCGCGATTCGGCCAACACATTCGATCAGCTCGACGCGGGCCACGACCGGGTGATCCCCTATTTTCGCGAGTTCGCCGAGCGCATCCACCGCCATGGCGCGGCGATCATGTGCCAGATCACCCATCTGGGCGGGCGCAGCCAGTGGCGCGGCGACAACTGGCTGCCGACGGTGTCGCCCAGCCGCTACCGCGAGCCGCTCCATCGCGGCACCACCAAGGAGATGCAGCAGGGCGACATCCTGCGCGTGATCGAGGATTTCGGCGACGCCGCGCGGCGCTGCCGCGAGGGCGGGCTCGACGGGTGCGAACTGCATGTGACCGGCCATCTCATCGGGCAGTTCTGGTCGCCCGCGACCAACCGGCGCACCGACGAATGGGGCGGCTCGCTCGGGAACCGGGCGCGCTTCGGGCTGCGCGCGCTCGAGAACATCCGCGCCAAGGCGGGCGAGGATTTCATCGTCGGCATCCGCATGGTCGTGGGCGAAGGCGACGGCGGCGCGATGAGCGACGACGAATATGTCGAGATGGCGAAACTATACGAGGCCTCGGGGCTGATCGATTTCTTCAACTTCGGCTACGGGCGGATCGACACGCATCTGGGCCTGGCGCGCTACATGCCGGGCATGGCGCTTGGCCTTGCGCCGCAATTGCGCCCGGTCGCCGCGTTCCGGCACAATGTCGGGCTGCCGGTGTTCCACGCCGCGCGGATCAACGACATCGCCACCGCGCGCCACGCGGTCGCCGAGCGGCATCTCGACCTCGTCGGCATGACGCGGGCGCATATCGCCGATCCGCATATCGCGAACAAGCTTGCGGCGGGCGTCGAGGAAACCATCCGTCCCTGCGTCGGGGCGACCTATTGCTCGGCCTATGGCAGTTGCATCCACAACCCCGCCATCGGGCGCGAGGCGGTGCTGCCGCACACGATCACGCCCGCCGCCAGCCCGCGCCGCGTCACCATTGTCGGCGCCGGTCCCGGCGGGCTCGAGGCGGCGCGCATCTGCGCCGAACGCGGCCATGCCGTCACGCTGCTCGAGGCGGCGCCGAAGGCGGGCGGGCAGTTGCTTCTTGCCGCGCGGCTCGACGAGCGGCGAGATCTCTCGGGCATCATCGACTGGCGGCTCTCGGAACTCGACCGGCTGGGGGTGAGCGTGCGTTACAACTGCCTAGCGGGCGAGGAGGAGGTGGCGGACACCGATCCCGATATCGTCATCACCGCGACCGGCGGCGTGCCCGACCCGCTTGACGACATCCCCGGCGGCGAGCTTGCCCGCCCGCTCTGGGACGCGCTCGAGTCGGGCGCGCCGCTGGAGGGGGAAACCGTGTTCTACGACGGAGTGGGCGCGCACGCAGGAATTGCCGGGGCGCATACGCTGGCCAGCGCGGGCGCGCAGGTGACCTACGTCACCCCCGACAACACCGCCGGCGCCGAGGTGGGCGCGATCGAGCGCCCGCTGGCGATGCGCGCCTTCTACCGCGCCGGCGTGAAACTGCGCCCTGACCTGCGCCTGCGCGCCGTTGAGCGCGCCGAAAACCGGCTGCGCCTGACGCTCGAGAACGAGTACCTGCAAGAGACCAAGACGCTCGTTTGCGACAACCTGATCTATGAGCACGGCACCGTGCCGGTGGACGCGCTCTACCTGTCGCTGGCGGAGCGCGCCCGCAACCGCGGGCTTCCCGACCTCGACGCGCTGGTCGCGGCGCAACCGCAACCGGTCGAAGAGGGCGAAGGATTCGACCTCTTCCGTTTGGGCGACGCGGTGTCGTCGCGCGACGTGCACGCGGCGATGCTGGACGCGACGCGGCTCTGCATCCGGCTCTGACGGGGCTTCAGACGCCGCGCGCCTCCATCAGCCAGCCGTCGAAAAGCTCCGCCCCGAGCGCGGCGAGCGTTTCCTCGCGTCGCTCGAACTCGGCCATGATCCGACCGGGCAACTCCGCCCCGCCAATCCCGGCAAGATCGTCGACCACCCCCGGCATGTCATACCAGTCCTTCAATGTCTCGGTATCGACCTCGGGATGAAACTGCACCGAACGCACTCCGCGCGGCCCGGCCATGGTCTGAATCGGGCAGTCGCGGCTCGCCCAACCGGTTTCGAACCCCGGCGGCAGACGCGTCACCTGCGCGCTGTGCCACTGGAACACCGTGCGCGCCCCCGCCCCGCCCAGCACCCGGTCGCCGCCGGTGATGCGCGTCATGCCGACCTCGGCCACCTCCGCGCGTCCGACCGCGCCACCGCAGGCCGCGGCGAGAAGCTGATGCCCGAAACAGATCCCGAAATAGGGCTTGCCCGCTTCCAGCACCGCGCGCCGGATAAGCGTGATCTCGGGGACCAGCCAGGGATGGGCTTCGGTTTCCCAGACCTGCGGCACGCCGCCCATGACCCAGAGCGCGTCAAAGCTGTCGGGATCGGGCCAATCCGTCACCTCTGGCGCGATGATGGCGCGCGTCTCGATCTGGGCGGCGTCGAAATGCGCGCGGAACCGCCCCGCGTGGCCGCCGTGATCGTGCTGAATGATGAGAACCCGCATGCCGTCCCTCCCCCGCTGCGCGCGCGAATCCTTCGGCGGAACGGCGAGGAAATGCAACAGCGCGGATCACGAATCGAACCCGAGTCCGCATCGGTCCACCAGTCTTGGGTCAGGGCGCGCTACTCAGCGTGATGCGCCTCGCCCATGCGCTCGCGCTGGAGGAACATAAGCCCGATGAACTCGAGCCCCGAGACCATCGAATCCATCAATAGCTCCACCAGCTTCTGCGTGGGCATGCGCCCCTCGACCAGCGGGAATTCCTCCTGCATCTCGACCATGCCCAGCGTGGTGTAGGAACGGAAGTTGCGTTGCAGGTGGTTGCAGGTCCAATCCATGTCCATCCGCAGCGGCATCTTGAGGAAGTTGCTCGGCGAGGTGTGCCAGATCGAGATGCCCTCTTCGTCCACCAGCCGGAACTCAAAGCGCACGTCCGAGCCGGTGCGGAACTCGCTCGACATGATGTCCTGCGCGATGGCCTGACAGCATTCGAACACGTCGCGGAAATCGTCCGAGGCGAAACGCCCGGTCGCCGTCCGCTCGGGGCCGCGTCCGCGATAGGCGACGGCGACGCGCCCCGGCCCCCGCCCGTCCGTTTCGACATCGACCGAGGCGATGGCGATCTCGTATGTTTCGGTCTCCAGCGTCACGCATGCCTCCTGTCACGCCGCGTATCTTTTGCAGTCTTAGCACGCGCGCGCCGCCGGGAAACAGGGCTTGCGCGAAAAGACCCCCGGATCGGCCGGGATCAGGGCTTCTCCATTGAAAAACCTTCCTGATTTTCCTTGCCAAGGAAGATCGGCCCGGGCCGCCGTGGCGGGCGAAATTGACAAACCTGCCGCCGTGCGTCAGCGTTGGTGCATAAGAAAGACAAGGGAGAAGACAGATGTTCGTATCACGTTACCTCGGTGGCGCGGTCATTGCGCTGGCCATGAGCGTCGCCGGTGCGCAGGCCGAGACATGGGACATGGCCACGCCCTATCCCGACGCGACGTTCCACACCGTCAACATCAATGAATTCGCCGACGACGTGGCAGAGGCCACCGACGGCGCGCTCGAGATCAAGGTGCATTCCGCCGGCTCGCTCTTCAAGCATCCCGAGATCAGCAAGGCCGTGCGCAGCGGGCAGGTTCCCATCGGCGAGTTCTTTCTGTCGCTGCTGGCCAACGACAACCCGGTCTTCGCCGCCGACGGGCTGCCCTTCCTCGCCACCAACTACGACGAGGCCGAGCGCCTCTGGGACGCGCAGAAGGACGTGATCGAGGGGCTTCTCGACAAGCAGGGGATGATGGTGCTCTACGCGGTGCCCTGGCCGCCGCAGGGACTCTATACCGACAAACCGATCGAGACGGTGGACGACCTCGCGGGCCTCAAGTTCCGCACCAACAACGCCACGCTCGAGGAATTCGCGAACCTTGCCGGCGCCGCGCCCACGCAGATCGAGGTGCCCGACATCCCGCAGGCGTTTTCCACAGGCCGGGTCGAGGCGATGATCACCTCGCCCTCGACCGGCGCGAATTCGAAAGCGTGGGATTTCCTGAGCCATTACACCGACATCCAGGCCTGGATCCCCAAGAACGTCGTCGTGGTGAACAAACGCGCCTTCCGCCGTCTCGACGAGTCGACGCAGCAGGCCATTCTCGACGCCGCCGAGGCCGCCGAGGAACGCGGCTGGGAGATGAGCCGCGAGGAAACCGACGCCAAGGTCGCCATCCTCAAGGAGAACGGCATCACCGTGGTCGAACCTTCCCAAGAACTGATGGACGGGCTGCGCGAGATCGGCGCGACCATGCTCGAGAACTGGAAGGCCAAGGCCGGCGCCGAGGGCGAGGCGCTGCTCGAAGCCTACCAGAAGTAACCGGCAGGGGCCGGGCGCCGCACAGGCCCCCGGCCCTTTCCACCAACAGGGGGAGGCCGGGCCATGCGCCGCGCGCTCGATTTCATCTATCGTCTGGCGGGCGGGCTGGCCGCGCTTTTTATCGCGGGAATCGTCGCGCTGGTCTTCGCGCAGGTGGGTCTCAACCTCGCCGACAAGATATCGGCGGCGCTGACCGGCCACGCAATCGGCATGACGATCCCCTCCTATTCGGATTTCACCGGGTTCTTCCTCGCCGCCTCGACCTTCCTCGCGCTCGCCTACACCTTGCGGGAGGGCGGGCATATCCGCGTCACCCTTCTGTTCGGACGCCTGCCCGAGAAGGGGCAGCGCATAGCCGAGATCGCGGTCGTCGCGCTGGCCCTCGCCATGACCGGCTTTGCGGCGTGGTACATGGGCCTGCTGGTCTATGAATCCTGGGAGTTCGACGATCGCAGTCCCGGCATGGTGTCGGTGCCGCTCTGGATGCCGCAGGTCCCCGTGGTCGTGGGCCTCTGCATCCTCGCCCTCGCGCTGGCCGATGAACTGTTGGCGCTGTTGCGCGGCCGGCCCGCCGCCTGGGAAGGCAAGGGCGAGAACCTGCTGAGCGAATAGGAAACCGCCCATGTCGATCGCCCTGCTGTCGGTCATCCTGCTGATCCTGCTCTTCGCCTTTCTCGGCGCGGGCCTCTGGGTCGCGTTCTCGCTGCTGGGGGTGGGGATCGCGGCGATGATGCTCTATTCCGACGCGCCGCTCGGCCTCGTTCTGGCGACGACCTTCTGGGGTCATTCCAACAGCTGGGCGCTGGCCGCGCTGCCGCTGTTCATCTGGATGGGCGAGATCCTCTTTCGTTCGCGCCTGTCCGAGGACATGTTCGCGGGGCTTTCGCCGTGGATGAACCGGCTGCCCGGGCAGCTCCTGCACGTCAACATTTTCGCCTGCGGGATCTTCGCCGCCGTGTCGGGATCGTCCGCGGCGACCGCGGCCACCATCGGCAAGCTGTCGATCCCCGAGCTCAAGCAGCGCGGCTACCCCGAACGCATGGTGATCGGCACGCTGGCCGGGTCGGCGACGCTCGGGCTGCTCATTCCGCCGTCGATCATCCTCATCGTCTATGGCGTGGCGACCGAGCAGAGCATCGCGCGGCTGTTCGTCGCGGGTGTGCTGCCGGGCGTTCTTTTGGTGTCGCTCTTCGTGGGCTACGTGCTGCTCTGGGCCATTGTGAACCGCGCCAGCCTGCCGTCCGAGAACATGGCCGCCAGTTTTCGCGAGAAGCTCTATCACGCGCGCCGCCTGCTGCCGGTCCTGCTGCTGATCGCGGGCGTTATCGGGTCGATCTATGCCGGGATCGCCTCGCCTACGGATGCGGCGGCGGTGGGGGTGGTGCTCGCTCTGGTGCTGTCATGGAGCACCGGCACGCTCAGTTGGCAGAGCTTCCGGGAGGGGCTGATGGGCGCGACGGTGACATCCTGCATGATCGCCTTCATCCTCGCCGGCGCGTCGTTCCTGACGGTGGCGATGGGCTTCACCGGCATTCCGCGCGAACTCGCCGCGTGGATCGGGGGCCTGGGCCTTTCGACCTACACGCTTCTGGCCGCGCTCACGCTCTTCTTCATCGTGCTGGGCTGTTTTCTTGACGGGATCTCGGTTGTGGTGCTGACCGCGTCGGTCGTCATGCCGATGGTGCTTCAGGCGGGGATCGACCCGATGTGGTTCGGCATCTTTCTCGTGATCGTCGTGGAGATGAGCCAGATCACCCCGCCGGTGGGCTTCAACCTCTTCGTGCTGCAATCACTCACCGGGCGGGACATCCTGGTCGTCGCGCGCGCGGCGTTGCCGTTCTTTTTCCTGATGATCGTCGCGCTCGCCATCATCGTTGCCTTTCCCGGCATCGTGACTTACCTGCCGGGGCAGATGTGACCGAAGATCGCCCCCATACCGCCGCCTTTCCCGCCATCGTCACCGCAGGCGTCGACGGGATGCTGGTGCGCTTTGCCGACCGGCTGAGCGAGCCGGCCAACCGCGCCGCGCTCGCATTCCGCGCGGCCGTCGAGGCTGCGGGCTGGGACGGGGTCGAGGAAACCTCGTCCTCTCTTGTCTCGGCCTATCTGCGGTTCGATCCGCTGCATGTCGGGCACGAGACGCTGCGCGCGCGCCTGACCGAGCTGCTGGAGGCGCGGGACTGGTATGAAACCGACCTTCCCGAGGGGCGGCGGTTCTGGCGCATCCCGGCGGTGTTCGGCGTCGACCTCGCCCCGCAACTGGGCGACGCGGCCAAGGCGGCGGGCATGACCGAGGCCGAGGCGATAACGTCGCTCACCAGCGCGCGGGTGCGCGTGCAGACCATCGGTTTCGCGCCCGGCCAACCCTACCTGGGCGAACTGCCCGAGGCTTGGGACATTCCCCGGCAGAGCGCGCTGACCACCCGCATCCCCGAGGGCGCGCTGGGGCTCGCGATCCGGCAGATGGTTCTCTTTTCCGTGGCCACCCCGACCGGCTGGCAGCATGTCGGCCAGACCGCGATCCGCCTGTTCCAGCCCGAGGCGGAAACCCCGTTCCTGGTGCGTCCCGGCGACGAGGTGCAGTTCCACGAGGTCGGCGCCGACGCGCTCGAACAGATGCGCGAGGACCCGATGGGCGGGGCCGAGTCCGAGCCGATCCCATGACCCGCCGGCTCATCATCCACCGCGCGGGGCCGGGCGTGACCCTGCAGGATCTGGGCCGCCCCGGCTGGCTTGCCCAGGGGCTGTCGCGCGGGGGCGCCGCCGACCGGGTGGCGCTGGCCGAGGGCGCCGCGCTGCTGGAGCAACCCGTGGAGCGCGCCGCGCTCGAGATGGCCGGCGCGGGTGGCGAGTTCGAAGCGGGCGAGGACATGCGCATCGCGCTGACCGGCGCGCCGATGCGGGCGAGCGTCGATGGCGCGCAACTGGCCTGGAACGCAAGCCACCTGCTGCCCGCCGGCGCGCGCCTTTCAATCGGGGCGGCGCAGGGGGGCAATTACGGCTACCTGCATGTGGGCGGCGGGTTCGCCACGGAGGTGATGCTGGGCGCGCGCGCGGTGCAGAACGCCGCCGGCCTCGGGGCGCCGCTCAGGGCGGGCGATGAGCTGCCGGTGGGCGCCGACGACGGCGCGCGGACCGGCATGACGCTTGACGCCGAAAACCGCTTTGGCGGCGGCGCGGTGCGCATCATCGAGAGCTTCCAGTCGCGCCTTTTCGACGAAGCGGAGCGCGAGCGGCTCGAGGCGACCGAACTCACCCGCGACGCGCGGGGCAACCGGATGGGCGTCCGGCTCGAGCCCGACGGCGAGGGGTTTCACGCCAGCGGCGGGCGCTCGGTGCTGTCCGAGGTCATCATGCCGGGCGACATCCAGATCACCGGCGACGGTACGCCCTTCGTGCTGATGTCCGAATGCCAGACCACCGGCGGCTATCCCCGCATCGGCACCGTGCTGCCCTGCGACCTGCCCCGCGTGGCCCAGGCGCCGGCGGGCGCGCGGCTGCGCTTTCGCTTCGTCACGCTCGACGAGGCGGTCGAGGCCGAGCGCAAGGCGCGCGACGCGCGCGCAGGCCTCACCCGCAACCTGCGTCCGCTCGTGCGCGATCCGCACCGGATGCCCGATCTTCTGTCCTACCAACTCATCAGCGGCGTCACCGCCGGGGATGACCTTGCCTGAAAGGAGACACGCCATGACGAAATCCGTCGATCTCAACGCCGACATGGGCGAAAGCTATGGTCCCTGGACGATGGGCGACGACGCGGCCCTGCTTGATATCGTGACCTCGGCCAACATCGCCTGCGGAATGCACGCGGGCGACTGGGACGTGATGGCCGACACGATGGGCGCCGCGCATGAGCGCGGCGTCGGCATCGGCGCGCATCCCGGTTTCGCAGACCTGCACGGGTTCGGGCGGCAGCGACTGAAGATGCCGATCGAGTCGCTTCAGAACCTGGTGCGCTACCAGGTCGGCGCGGCGCAGGGCATGGCCCGCGCAGTGGGCGGCGCGGTGCGCCACCTGAAACTGCACGGCGCGCTCGCCAACATGGCGTCTGAGGACGAGCGCATGGCGCGCGCCTGCTACGAGGCCGCGCTCTCAGTCGCGCCCGATATCATCATCATGGTTCTGGCCGGGACCGCCCAGCAGCGCGCCGCCACCGCCATTGGCTGTCCCATCGCCTGCGAGATATTCGCGGATCGCGCCTATAACGACGACGCGACGCTGGTCGACCGCTCGCAGCCCGGCGCGGTGATCCACGACCCCGAGATCGCCGGCCCGCGCATGGCCGACATGGTGCGCGAGGGGGCGATCATCACCGGATCGGGCAAGCGGATCGAGACCCGCATCGACACGATCTGCCTGCACGGCGACACGCCGACCGCCGTGAAGATCGCCGCCGAGGTGCGCCGCGCGCTGGAGGAAAGCGGCCTCAGGGTCTCGAAATTCGACGGCGCGCCGGGCTGATCGCGGTTCAGCTTACGGCCTTTGCGCAGAGCGCCGCCACCGCGCCCGAGCCGATCATCTCGCGCGCCGCGTTGAAATCGGGGCCGAAATGGCGGTCGCGGTTCATCCGAGCCACCCGGCCCCGCACCAGCGCGGCGACCGCATCGAGCGGCGGGCCGAGCGCAAGGCCGCGGTGTTCGCACCCCTCGACCGCGGCCAGCAATTCGACCGCGAGGATGTTGTGCAGCGTCTCCACCATCGCGCCCAGGCGGCGCGCGCCATGCGTGGCCATCGACACGTGGTCCTCGTAATTCGCCACCGTCGGCACCGAATCGACCGAGGCGGGATGCGCCTTCTGCCGGTTCTCGGCGACCATCGCGGCGGCGGTGATCTGCCCGCTCATGAAGCCGGTGCTGACGCCCGGCTCATCCGTCAGGAAGGGCGGCAGCCCCGACAGGCTTTCGTCGATCAGCATGGCGAGGCGGCGTTCGGAGAGCGACCCGATCTCGCAGATTGCCATCGCGATGATGTCGGCGGCGAAGGCCACCGGTTCGGCGTGGAAATTCCCGCCCGACAGGATCTCGCCCGTATCGGGAAAGACCAGCGGATTGTCGGTGACCGCGTCCGCCTCACGTTCAAGCGTGGCGGCGGCCTGGTCGAGCAGGTCGAGGCAGGCGCCGTAAACCTGCGGCTGGCAGCGCAGGCAGTAGGGGTCCTGCACGCGGCCCTCCTCGCGCGCCTTGTCGCGAAAGCCGCTGCCGTCCAGCAGCGCGCGCAGGCGCCGCGCGATCTCGGCCTGTCCCGGCTGGCGGCGGATGGCGTGGATGCGCGGATCGAACGCCGTCACCTGCCCCAGCAGCGCCTCGGTCGAAAGCGCGCCGGTGACCACCGCGCTGTCGAGCGCCCCGCGCGCCCCGATCAGCCCTGAAATCGCCAGCGCAGTCGACACCTGCGTGCCGTTCAAAAGCGCCATACCCTCCTTGGGCTGGAATTCGAGCGGCGCAAATCCCGCCTGCGCCAGCGCCTCGGCGGCGGGCAGGACGTCCTCCCCGACCCGCACCTCTCCGACGCCGATCAGCGCGGCGGCGACATGCGCCAGCGGCGTGAGGTCGCCCGACGCGCCGACCGATCCTTGCGACGGGATCACCGGCAGCAGGCCTCGATTGAACATCTCGACCAATCGCTCGACCAGTTCCACCCGCACGCCGGAATGGCCCTGCGCGAGCGCGGCGATCTTCATCGCCATGACAAGACGCGTCTCGCCCTTCGACAAGGGCGGGCCCGACCCGATGGCGTGCGACACCACCAGGTTGCGCTGAAGCGCGAGCACGTCCTCGTCCGGGATGATCCGCCCGGCGAGCCGCCCCGACCCGGTGTTGATCCCGTAGAGCGCGCCGCCCTTCGCGATGATGTCCGCCACCGTCCGGCGGGCGGCGTCGATCCGGGCGGTCGCGGCGTCGGACAGGCGCAACTCGACGCCGCCCTCATGCACCTGCGCCCAGAAATCCATGCCATGCGGGGCGGCGTCGATATCGAGTGTCCTCACGCGCCACCCACCCGGATCAGGACCTTGCCCGACGCCCTGCGGCTTTCGAGGAATTCATGCGCGTCGCGGATGGCGTCGATGCCGAATTCCTCGGCGATGGGCAGGCGAAGGTCTCCATCGGCGATATGCGCCGCGATGCCCTTGACCGAGGCCCGCCAGCGCGGCGATCCCGGTTCGGCGTGCAGCACCTCGAACCCGGCAAACGAGGTGGAGCGTTCATAGAGCTTCTTGCGGACCGCGAAATCCGGCTCGCCCGCCGCCTCGCCGATATTGATGACGCGGCCGAAGGGGCGCAGCGCGTCAAAACTGCGCGGCAGGATGTCGGCGCCCAGCGAATCGATCACCAGATCCACGCCGCGCCCGTCCGTGACCTCCATCGCGACGGCGACGAAATCCTCGCTGTCGCGGGGGATCACCCGCTCTGCGCCGAAGTCGAGCGCGTGTCGTCCCTTGCCTTCGCTGCCGACGGTGCCGATCACCCGCAGCCCGGCGGCGCGCCCCAGTTGCGTCAGCGCCAACCCAACCCCGCCGCCGATGGCGTGCACGAGGATCACGTCGCCGGCCTTCACGCTGGCGGCGGTATGCAGCAGGTGCCACGCGGTCAGCGACACCACCGGGTAGGCCGCCGCCGCGCGCAGATCCAGCCCCTCGGCCAGCGGGATCAGGAACGCCTGCGGCACCGCGACCCGTTCGGCGAAGCCGCGCAGCATGTCCGGCCCGGTGATCGCTGCGACCGCATCGCCGACCGCGACGCCGCTCACGCCCTCGCCGAGTTGTGCGACGCGGCCCGACACCTCGCCGCCGAGGATGGCGGGATAATCGACGGGATCGGGATAAACGCCCTGCCGCTTCTGGATATCGCCCCAGTTGCAGGCGCCCCAGGCCACGTCGATCAGGACATGGCCCGCCGGCAGGTCCGGTTCGGGGAGGTCCTGAACCTCGAGCCTGTCGCGCCCGCCGGGGGCCGTGATGACGACTGCCTTCATGTCAGCCCCCTTCCGGCCCGCCAAGCGCGAGCGGGGCGGCGTTGAACGGCAGGCGGCTCACCCTCGGCTTGAAGGTTCCCGCCGCCGCGCAGGCGCGGACATGCGCGGCGATCTCCTCCATCGGGGCGAACCAGACGTCGCCCTGTTCGCGCCATTCCAGCAGCATCTTCTCGATATGGTGCCAGCGGGTCAGCCGCCCGGTCAGGAACGGGTGCCAGACCCCGACGAAGAGCCCGCCATGTTCATAGTGCGCCTCGAACTCGTCGCGGTAGTTCTCGATGCCCGCGCGCGGCGCCTTGACCGGAACGGAATAATCGAGGTCGGGCGTATGCGCGTATTGCGGGTAGTCGTCCGTGCCCCAATGGGTCGGGATTTCCACCAGCCGCCCATTGTCGGTCTCGATCATGTAGGGAATGTCATCGCCCATGAGCGACGCGTCATATTCGAACCCTTCCGCCAGCAGCAGGTCCGCGGAGTATTGCGAGAACGTGTACATCGGCGCGCGCCAGCCGCGCGGGGCGGCGCCGGTGACGCCGCTCAGCGCCTCTATGGCGCGGCGCAGCCAATAGGCCTCATCATCCTTGGACTGCCCGTGCGACGCTTCGTGGATGTAGCTGTGCAGCGCGACCTCGTGCCCCGCCGCCTGCATCGATTCGACCGCGCGGGGATGCGTTTCGGCGCACCAGCCGGGGACGAAGAAGGTCTGTTTCACGTCCATCTTGCGCCAGGTCTCGAGGATGCGCGGGATCGCCACCTCGGGGCCGTAGCGCAGCTCGGACGTGGCGGCGACGAATTCATGCGCGCGCTCGGGGCGGGCGGTATGGACCAGGCTGTCGGCATCCATGTCGAAGGTGATGGCGACGGCGCATTTCGCGCCATCGGGCCAGGGAATCGGGTTGGAGATCATGACGAGTCCTTTCACTAACCGGAGAAAGTCAGGGGGTCCTTGCCTCATGCGCATTGCGCCAGGCGTCCTTGCGGCCCGACCGGCTCGCGGCGAGGCAGGCCAGCGCCTCGGCCGTGATGCGCGCGGCAAGCACGGAGGTGGAGCCGCTGCGATCGTCGAAATCGGGCGACACCTCGACCACGTCGAAACCGGCGAACCCGTCGCGTCCGGCGACGCGCAGGCCGCGGATGATCTCGCGCGATGTCAGCCCGCCGGGTTCGGGGCTGTTGGTGGCGGGCGCATAGGCCGGGTCGATGCTGTCGATATCGACGCTGATATAAAGCTGCGCGCCGTCCCGCGTGGCGATGGCGCGGGCCTTCTCGGCGACCGCCTCGACGCCGTCGCGCTCGACCTGCTCCATCGCGAAGACGGTGATGCCCATCTCACGGTAGAGCGGCGTCCATTCCGGCAGGTTGCGCGGTCCCCGCGCGCCGATGACGACGACGCGGGTCGGGTCGACATGCTCCAGTTCGCAGATACGCAGGAGGGGCGAGGCGCGCGTCAGGCGGTCGCCGTTCAGGGCTTCGCTCAGGTCCAGATGGGTGTCGAACACGATGAGGCCCATCGGCCCCCCATGATGCGTCGTCACTGCACGGACGGCCGGATAGGTGATCCCGTGATCCCCGCCCAGGCTGAAGGGCGTCGCGCCCCGCTCCAACATCGTGGCCAGTCGGCGTTCAAAGCGCGCGTAGCTTTCCGCGTTGTCGCCGGGAACCACGTCCACGTCGCCCACGTCCGCAAGGCGGAGCGTTTCGAACACGTCCATGTCCCAGTCGAAATTGTAGCCCCCGAACAGCAGCGAGAACTTGCGGATTTCCTGCGGACCGCGCCGCGTCGCCCCGCCGCGAAAGGTGGCGATGCCGTCATAGGGCATGCCGATCACCGCGACGTCTGCGTCAAGCGTCGCGGGGTCGGAAACGTGCGTCGCCGCCATGAAGGGGGGCACATCGCCGTAGATCTTCTTCACGCTCGAGGGTTGGAGGGCTTCGTCGCTCATCGGTTCACTCGCTCTTTCATCGACGCGTTACCGCATCTCACGGTCATAGGGCCGTCCGACGGACGCGGGCGGGTTGGCCTGCCCCATCAGCCCCACCAGCGCCAGGATCGCGACGAGGTAGGGCAGCGCGGCGAACACCTGGAAGGGGATTTCCGGCTGATCGAATTGCAGGCGCAACTGCACCGCGTCGAAGAACCCGAAAAGCAGGCAGGCCATGAACGCGATGCGCGGCTGCCAGCGCCCCAGCACGATGGCCGCCAGGGCGATGAACCCCTTGCCCGCGCTCATGTTGTCGGAAAACAGCAGCACCTGCGTCAGCACGAGGTAGGCGCCGCCCAGCGCCGCCATGGAGGAGCCGACGATCACGCAGGCGTAGCGCAGCCCGAAGACGTGGATTCCGGCCGCGTCGGCGGCCGCCGGGCTTTCGCCCACCGCGCGGATCGACATGCCGACGCGGGTGCGGAACAGCACGAAATGCACCGCGATCACGGCGAAGAGCGCGCCGTAGACCAGCCCGTTCTGCGAGAACAGGACCGGGCCGAGGACGGGAATGTCGCTCAGCACCGGGATGTCGATATTCTCGAACCCATTGAGCTTGAGACTGTTGCCGCCGCCGGGGAACAGCAGGCGCGACATGAAAGAGGTGAACCCCGCCGCGAAAAGGATGATCGCGATCCCGACGACGATCTGGTTGACCCGCAGCGTCACCCCCAGCACCGCCAGCAACACGCCCGACAGCGCGCCGAACGCGATGGCGATGAGCAACCCCATATAGGGCGTTCCGAAATAATAAGCCCCCACCGCCGCGCCGAACGCGCCAAAGAGGATCTGCCCCTCGAGCGCGATGTTGAACACGCCCGAACGTTCGCAGAGCAGGCCGCCCATCGCCGCGAAGATGAGCGGGATCGACAGCCTGAGCGCGGTGCCCAGAACATCGGCCAGTTGGCTCGCATCGGTCAGAAAATCGAACATCGCTGCCTCCTCATCCTCGTCCGCGCCACGCGGCGATCCGCCTGCGCCACCGATCCGGGTGGAACCGGAACGCCAGCCCCACCGCGACGCAGAGCACGACCAGCCCTTGCAGCGCCGCCACCATCGTCGTGTCGATACCGGTCGCGCGCTGCATCGACCCCGCCCCGACCTGGAGCCCGGCGAGAAAGATCGCCGCGAAGATCGCGCCGATCGGGTTCAGCGCAGCAAGGAAGGCGACGATGATCCCCTGCATCCCGTAGCCCGGGCTGAAATGATCGAAGAGCCGGTATTTGAGCCCGAGCACCTCGAACGTGCCGGCCAGCCCGCCCATCGAGCCGCCCATCGCGAAGCTGAGCACGGTGAGCCGCTTGACGCTGAGGCCCGCATAGGCCGAGGCGTGCTTGTTATGGCCGACCACTTGTATCGACTGCCCCAGCGTCGTGCGCCAGAGCATGACGCCCACGAGGATCGCCGCCGCCCAGGCGACCATGATGCCGATATGCGCCTGAGTGCGCGGCATGAAGATCGGCAGTTCCAGTTCGCGGTCAATCTCGCGCGAGTAGGGATAGGGCGCGCCCGGCTCGATCAGCCAAGCATGCAGCACCGCGCCGATCAAGTAGATCGCGACATAGCTCAGCAGCAGCGATGTGATGATCTCGTTCGTGCCGCGATAGGCCTTGAGCACGCCGGGGATCGCCGCCCAGAGCGCGCCCCCAAGGGCGCCCGCGACCATGCACAGGATGATTCGGACGAAACCCGGCAGCACGTCCGGCAGGTAGAGCGCCGCGATGGTCGCAAACAGCGCACCGATGTAGATCTGCCCCTCGGCCCCGATGTTGAAGAGCCCCGCGCGCAACGGGATGATGACCGCGAGCCCCGCCAGCAGCAGCGGCGACATCCGCACCAGCGTGTCGCCGATTCCCCAGTAATCGAGGAACGCGCCCTTGAAGAGCGCGGTATACCCCTCGATCGGATCACCGCCCGCCAGCAGGATGAAGATGGCGCCGATCAACAGCGCCACGATCACCGCCCAGACGGTTTTCAGCATGTAGAGCACGCGGATCGCGGCCAGCAGGCGCGGGGCGTCCGTGGTCTGCGACTCGGCGCTCATGTCGTCAGTTCCTTGCCGGTCATCAAAAGTCCCAGTTTTTCCGATGTGGCTTCCGACGCGGGCATTTCGCCCACGATGCGGCCCTTGAAGATCACCGCCAGCCGGTCCGCGACCAGCAGCAACTCCTCCAGCTCGCTCGAGATATAGAGAACGCCGGTCCCGCGGTCGCGCTGCGCGAGCAGCGTGCGCTGCACGAATTCGATCGCGCCGACGTCGAGCCCCTTGGTCGGCTGCGCCACGACCAGCAGCCTGGGGTCGTCCTCGATCTCGCGGGCGAGAATGATCTTCTGCTGGTTGCCGCCCGAGAGGTCGCGCACGCGCTGCGACACGTTCTGCATCCGCACGTCGTAGCGTCCGGCGAGGTCCTCGGCATGGCTGCGTATCTTGCGGAAATTGATCCACCCCGCGCGCGAGAACGGCGGCGCGCGAAAGCTGCGCAGCACCATGTTGAAGGCGATGTCGCTGTCGAGATCCAACCCGACCTTCTGGCGGTCCTCGGGAACGTAGCCCATGCCCAGCGCGCTCTTGCGTTGGGCCGGATCGAACCCGCGCGCGTCCTGCCCGCAGATGCTGATCCGCCCTTTCGAGATGTCGCGCAGCCCGGCGATGGTTTCGGCCAGTTCGCCCTGCCCGTTGCCGTCGATCCCGACGAGGCCCAGGATCTCGCCGCCCCGCACGGTCAGCGACAGCCCGTCGAGCGCGCCGATGCCGCGGTTGTCCACGGCGCTTATGCCCTCGATCTCGAGCACCGGGTCGCCCACCTTGGGCGCGGTGTGCTCCACGTCGAAGACCACGTCGCGACCGACCATGACGCGGGCCAGTTCGCGCGGGTTCGTCTCGGCGATCTCGAGCTCCGCCTCGACCCGGCCCAGCCGCATCACGGTCACGCGGTCGGCAAGGTCCATCACCTCGTCGAGCTTGTGGGTGATGAGCAGGATCGTGCGCCCGCTTTCGCGCAGCTTCTCCAAGAGGTCGAAGAACGCCCTGATCTCGGTCGGGGTGAGAACGCTGGTCGGCTCATCGAGGATGAGCAGATCCGCGTCACGGTAGAGCATCTTGAGGATCTCGACCCGCTGCTGCGTGCCGATGGGCAGCGTCCACATCGGCTGATCCGGGTCGATCTCGGACCCCAGTTCGGCGGCGAGTTCGCGCACCCGGCGGCGGTCGTCGTCAAGATCGAGGATCTGCTTGCCCGGCAGGCCCAGCACCACGTTCTCGACCACCGACATGGTGTTCACCTGCTTGAAATGCTGGTGCACCATCCCGATGCCCAGCGCCATCGCCTCGCGCGGGTCGGTGATCCGCACTTCCTGCCCGTTCGAGATGATCCGGCCCGCATCCTGTTCGTAAAGGCCGTAGATCACGTTCATCAGGGTGGACTTGCCCGCCCCGTTCTCACCGAGGATGGCGTGGATCGACCCCTTGGCGATCCTCAGGTTCACGTCGTCATTGGCCCGGAACGTGCCGAACTGCTTGACGATGCCCTCAAGCGCGAGCCGGTCGGGTGCCGCTGTCATGGTCTCACCGATGCAAGCTGTGGGAAGGAAGGCGCATCCGCCGCCCCGAGGGACGGCGGATGTATCGGATGGGCGTCAGTCAAAGGTCAGTTCGCCCGACTTGATCTTCTGGATCGCGTCACGGGCCATTGCCTGCACCTCTTCGGGAACGATGGCGTTGAAGTCGCCCAGCTGTTCGTCCTGCGTGAGATGGATGACGTAGTCCTTCGGCTCGAGCTTGCCCTCGGCGTAGAGGTCCGCGGCCATCATGAGCGCCCGCGCGAAATCGAGCCGCGCCGACACCAGGTTCGATTCGGATTCGTGCAGGATCCCGACCGTGTGCGCGCCGCGTTCCTGCGCGGCCTGCACCACGCCGACCCACGCACCGTCGAGATAGGGCATGAGCACGTCGGCGTCCTTCGAAATCAGGTTGTAGGCCGCTTCCTTGGCCAGCGCCACGTCCGCCCAGTCGTTGGTATAGGCCACCAGAACCTCGCCATCGGGCTGCACCGATTGGAAGCCGCGGCGATACCCATCGACCACGTTGTCGAACGCGGCGAATTTCTGCGCGCTGAGCGCGGCGATCACGCCGGTCTTGCTCATCCCGCCCGCGACGACGCCCAGAAGGTAACCGAATTCGGGATTGTTGTAGTTGATCGTGGTGACGCCCGGGGTCGGCGCGCCGTTGGGCACGACGACCGTCGTTTCGGGAAAGTTCTCGGCCACGCGCTCGGCGGCGTCGGTGTATTCGCCGCCCGCGCCGATGACGATGTCATAGCCGCGCCGCGCGTAGTCCGACATCACCTCGACCTGCGTGGCCTGCGACACGTTCTCGGTATAGGCGATGTCCGAGCCGTACTTGTCCTCGATCGCGACGAGGCCGTCATAGATGTTCTCGTTAAAGGCCTTGTCGGTGACGATGCCGGGCAGCGCGGCGGCGACGCGCGGCGCATCCTGGGCCGTGGCGGGCAACGCGATCAGCGTCGCGGCGGCGGTAACGGCGGCGAATGCCGCGGATTTCAGTTGTCGTCTCATTTTTCTATTCTCCCTGGTTTTAAAGTATCGTGAACGTTTCGCTTCAACTCAACGGAACTCACTGCGAACGGCGTCGGTCACGTGGCCGACGAATTCCTCGACCAGCAATTCGCCGATCTCGCGCGTGGCCGTGCGCCCCGAGGACAGGCAGCCCGAGGCCGGCACCCAGTCGGGGTTGACCGGATAGACGTCATAGGGCGGGAAATCGGGGCGCGCCTCATCAACCATGCGGCTCATGTCCACCAGTTCGGGATGGCAATAGAGCATCATCGCCGTTTCCAGCACCCCGCCATGTTCGAGATCGAGCCCCGGCGGATCGCCCATGCCGCGATAGACCGCCGCCATCGTTTCGGGGTTTATCCGCTCGGCGTAGAGCATCTTGAGGATGCGCGCCTCGTGGCCGCGCAGCGCCAGCGTGTCCTGTGCGCGATGACAAGCCTCGTCGAGAAAGAAGCGGTTTTCAAAATGGCTGTCGATCACCGCAATCTTGCGCGCGCCGTGCCGCCCGATCCCGACCAGGACATCATGCAAGAGCGCGATCAGCGTCTCCGCATTGAGGCTGGTCGTGCCGCAGCGATGCGGCCCGCCCCCGGTGCGAATCTGCGATGTCGCGCCATAGGCGATGGGCTCGGCGACGACGCCGCCCACCTTCGCGGCGACGCGGCGCGCCATGTAGCGCGCCATCATCCAGTCGGTGCCCAGCGGCAGGTGATAGCCGTGCTGCTCCACCGCGCCCACCGGCACGAAGACGATCGCGTCCTCCTCGCGCAGCCGGCGCTGGTACTCATCCCATGCGAGTTCGGACATGCAAACCGATGGAACCGTCGGCAAGTTCTCTCCCCCCTTCGCGGCGTTACCGGCGGTCTGCCGGACGTTGCAACTTCATCAATCTAACCCCGAATCCCCGCTGGCATTACAGACTTATTCGCGCAATCATACTTGCGCCCGGTTACAAGGAAACGGCGATGTCAGCCCTTCAGTTGTCAAATCTCGACGTCAAGCAACTGCGCGTCTTTGCAGCCATCGTGGAGCACGAAGGGCTGTCCGCGGCCGCCTCCGCGCTCGGGGTCGACCTCACGGCGATCAGCCGCGCGCTCTCGGGGCTGGAGACGCGGCTCGGCATCCGGCTCTGCCAGCGCGGACGCAGCGGTTTCGCGCTCACCGCGCAGGGCAAGGCGATCTACCAGCAGGCCAGGCGGCTGATCGAGGAACTGGACGAATTCGAGACCTCCGCGCGCATCGTCAGCCAGACGGTCAAGGGGCGGCTGCGGATCGGGCTGATCGACAACACGCTGTCCAATCCCCGCTCGCGCGTCGTGCAGGCGTTGCAGATGGTCGCACGCACCCATTCCGAGCTCTTTCTCGAACTGTCGGTCATGCCGCCCGCTACCATCGAGATCGCGTTGCGCGAAAGGCAGCTTGACGTGGCGGTGACCGCGCAGCCCGGTTTTCTCAGCCCGCTGAGCTACCTGCCCGCCTTTTCCGAACGCTCCGGCCTTTATATCGCGCGCGCCCATCCCGACCGGGCGCGGATCGAGGCCGCCATCACCGAGCCAGGCAGCGACGCGCAGCCGATCCCCTTCATAAGCCGGCGCTACAAGATGCCGACCTTCGACCGGCTGGAACAGGCTTATCCCTTCGTTCCCGTCGCCTCCGCCGACGGGGTCGAGACGGCGGCCACGCTGATCGCCGCGCAATTCGGCGTCGGCGTGCTGCCGGATCACTACGCGGGCCTGATGACCGACTTCGACCTCGTGGAACTGCCGGTCCCGACCGCGCCGCTCATGCTGACCTTCTACGTGGTCTGTCGCTCGGACGCGGCCGAGGAACCCACGACGCGGATGTTCCAGCGGTTCCTGCTGGGACAGGCCCGGGACAAGCCGCCGGGCGCCGGCGCGGATCACATTGTTGCGGGGCGCGACAAGTAAGGTTGCGCGCCAAGGCGCTGTAATCCGGCGCCCGGACGGGCCAGTATGCGCCATACCGAAACCTTCGCAGGGAGATCGACATGCCGGACACGTCCCGCACCCCGCCCGCCGTCCAAAGCCAGGAGGCGATTCACGTCAGTTCCGAATGGGGCGCGTTGAAGGAATGCGTCTACGGCTCGCCCGACCGCTGGGTGATGCCCGCCTTCTACGGCGATTCCAAGCAGCGCGCCTACGGCGAATTCGGCGAGTTCTGGATCAGGAACGAGGGCCGCGACGTGGCCGAGGTCGATCCCGAGCGGTTCGAGGGTTTCCGTTCGCAGATCCAGGGCGCGATCGATTTCCTGCGCGACAGCGGCGTCACCGTGCAGGTGGCGCAGGAACTGGCCCCCGAGGACATGAAATTCCCGCGCGGCGAAAACCACGGCGTGGTCACCGGCTGGATGCGCGACCCGTTCGTGACCATCGGCAACAACGTGATCGAACTGGCGCCGCGGTCGCTTTTCCACCGCCGCCAGCGTTTTGCGATCCGCCCCATCCTCGCCGAGACGATGGATCGCGGCGCGCGCTACTTCGCCCAGCCCGACAGCGGCGCGGTCGAAAGCCGGGACGAACCGGGCTGGGGCTATCTCGAGGGCGGCGACGTCTTCGTGCTCGGGCAGCAGATCCTCGTCGGGCATTCCGGCGGCTGCTCCAACCCCGAGGGCGGGCGCTGGCTGCAACACATGCTGGGGCCGGACTACAAGGTGGACATGGCGCCCATCGACCCGATGTTCCCGCATCTCGACTGCGTGCTCTGCACCCCGCGCGAGGGCGTGACCGTGATCTGCGCCGAGGCGTTCCCGCAGGGCCTGCCGGACTACATCGCCGACTGGGACCACATCGTCGTCGACAAGTTCCACGCCAAGCGCCACATGGCCTGCAACAACCTCGTGCTCGACGATCACACGATCATCGTCCCCGAGGCCGAGGCGCTGGACATGGTCGCGGCGGAGCTGAAGAAGCGCAAGTTCGAGGTGATCCGCCTGCCCTACAACTACCCGTCGGATTTCGGCGGCTCGTTCCGCTGCGCGCACCAGCCGCTGATCCGGGTCTGAGCGGACCGCGGCGATGAGTTCGGTCCTGCTGAAGAACGCCGATTGCGTCCTGACGATGGATGACGCCGGCCGCGAAATCGCGGGCGGCGGCGTCTTCGTCGAAGGGAACCGGATCGCCGCGGTCGGCGGGCCGGACGACCTGCCGGCAACCGCCGACGAAGTGATCGACCTGGCCGGGCACATCCTGCTGCCCGGCCTCGTCAACACGCATCACCATATGTTCCAGACGCTGACCCGCGTGGCGCCTGCCGGGCAGGACGCCGAACTGTTCGGCTGGCTCCGGAGCCTGTTTCCGATATGGCAAAAGCTCACGCCGGAAATGGTCGATGCATCCACCGAACTGGCGATGGCGGAACTGCTGCAATCGGGCTGCACCACGACGAGCGATCACCTCTACATCTATCCGAATGACTGCCGGCTCGACGACAGTATCGAAGCGGCGCGGCGGGTCGGGATGCGCTTTCACGCCAGCCGCGGCTCGATGAGCCTCGGGCAAAGCGCGGGCGGGTTGCCGCCCGATTCGCTGGTAGAGGACGAGGACGATATCCTGCGCGACTGCCGCCGCGTGATCGAGGCGTTCCACGACCCCGCGCCGCTGTCGATGCTGCGCATCGCCCTCGCCCCCTGTTCGCCATACACGGTGAGCGAAGACCTGATGCGCGAGACCGCCGCGCTGGCGCGCGACACGGGCGCGCGACTGCATACCCACATCGCCGAATGCGCGGCGGATGTCGCCTTCTCACGCGAACGGTTCGACCTCACCCCGTCGGAGTATGTCGAGCGCCTGGGCTGGGTGGGCGAGGATGTCTGGCACGCCCATTGCGTGCATATCGACCAGCCCGGCATCGACCTGTTCGCGCGCAGCGGCACGGGGGTCGCGCATTGCCCCTGCTCCAACATGCGGCTGGGATCGGGGATCGCGCCGGTCCGCGCGATGCTGGATGCGGGCGTGCCCATCGGCCTTGGCGTCGACGGTTCCGCGTCGAGCGACGCCGGCAACCTGATGAGCGAGGCGCGCCAGGCGATGCTGCTGCAACGCGCCGCCCGCGGGGCCGACGCCATGACGGCGCGCCGCGCGCTTGCGCTGGCGACGCGCGGCGGCGCGCGGGTGCTGGGTCGTGACGATCTCGGCGCGCTGATCCCCGGCATGGCCGCCGACCTCGCGGCGTTCGATCTGCGGCGGATCGAGTATTCGGGCGCGCGCCACGACCCGGCCGCGGCGCTGGTCTTCTGCGGCCCGACGCCCAGCCGCCACACGATGGTGAACGGCCGCTTCCTGATCCGCGACGGCGCGTTCACGACGCTTGATCCCGGGCCGCTGATCGCGCGGCACGGGCGGCTCTCGGCGGAACTGATGAACGCCTGAGCGCGGCTTAACCCGCCTTGGCCAGCATGGCGCGCAACAGCACGTTGGCCCCGGCGGCGAGGTGTTCCCTGCTCGCGTATTCGGCGACGTTGTGGCTGATCCCGTCGCGGCAGGGGACAAAGATCATCGAGGTGGGCGCGTGCGCCGCCACGTTCGCCGCGTCGTGCAACGCGCCGCTGGCCATGCGCCGATAGGGCAGTTGCAGCGCCTGCGCGGCCGCCTCGACCGCCGCGACGCAGCCCCCGTCGAAGGCGGTCGGCGGGATCGCGAAGCGTTGCGATACCTCGACGCCGCAGCCGTAGCGGCGCGCCACCTCGGCGCAGACGCGGCGGCATTCCTCTTGCAGATGCGCGATCATCGCCTGGTCGGGATGGCGGATGTCGATCACGAACTCGGACGCGCCGACGACCGTGCTCGGCCCCTCGGTCGCGGTCTTGAGCCGCCCGACGCTGACCCGCGCATCCTCGCCAGAAGCGCGGCCCATGTCGTTGATCCCGACCAGCATAGCGGCGGCGGCCAGCAGCGCGTCGCGCCGCGCAGGCAGCGGCGTGGTGCCCGCGTGCGCGTCCATGCCGGTGACCGCCACGTCAAGCCAGCAAAGCCCCTGCACCGCGTCCACCACGCCGATATCCGCGCCCGCCTGCTCCAGCATCGGGCCCTGTTCGATATGCAGCTCGAAGAACGCCTCCATCGGCAGGTCGGCGGGCGTCGCGGTCCCGCGCCAGCCAGACGCGGCGGCCTCTTCGGCGAAGCGCGCGCCGTCGGTGGCGCGGATGTCATCGAGCGTCGCGTCGTCGATCCGCCCGGCGAACCACGCGGACCCGAGGATGCCGGGGCCGAAGCGCACGCCTTCCTCGTTGGTCCAGTTGACGACCATCAGCGGCGCGTCTGTCTCGATCCCCGCGTCCTTCAGCGTCTCGATCACCTCGAGCGCGGTCAGCACGCCCGACACGCCGTCGAAGCGCCCGCCATGCGGCTGCGTATCGAGGTGGCTGCCCGCCGCCACCGCGGCGCGCGCCGGATCGCGCCCCTCGCGGCGCGCGAACATGTTTGCGGCCCGGTCGCTGGTCAGCTCCATTCCCGCCTCGCGGCACCAGCGCGCGAAAAGATTGCGCGCCTCCACGTCCTCGGGGGTGAGCGCGAGCCGGCAGTTGCCGGTCTCCTCCACCGGGCCGATGCGGGCCATCTCCATGTGCCGGGACCAAAGCCGGTCGGCGTTTATGGCGGGTGCGGGGGCTTGGTCGGTCATGGACGGTCTCTCGTGCGATGCAAGGGCGTGTTATGCGGGCACAATCACCGGTCACGCGGCGGATTTCAACTCGGGCGGGCGCGGATCCTGCGGGATCAGTCTTGGCCCTTTGGCGCGGGCGGCGGGATCAACGCGCAACCCTCCTGCGCGTCCGCGCCCGAGGTGTCGCATTCCTCCTGCATCGCGCGGCGCTTGGCCTGCAAGCGTTGCAGCGCCTTGTGACGCGCGTTGCAGGAATTGCACTCCGCCCGCTCCGGCGGCCGCGGCGCGTCCCCCGCCCCGGCGGGCAGCGCCAGCACGAGGATGAGCAGCGCGGCCCTCATCCCGGCAGCTCCATTCGGTCATGGCGCAGCGGCGCGTCGCGATCCACGTCTTCCCCCAGTTCGCGCGCATAGCGGTGCCCGGCGTAAACGGCCGCGGCGATGATCGAGGGCGCGTCGCAATCCCCGATCCGGGCAAGGGTGAAGGGCTGCGACCCCTCGCGCAACTCGCGGTAAAGCGTATCGTCGGGGCGCCGCGCCGTCACCATCACCACGCCTTGCACCGCCAGCCTGCGGGGCGCGTCGTCATAGGCGTCCCTCAGCACCGCCTCGGCCCCGTCGAAGGAAGCGAGCGTTGTCGCCGTCTCAACCCCGATCCCAAGGCGCTGCATCTGCGCGCGGATGCGCCAACGCTCGGACGTGTTGCCTGCCCAGTGCGATACGCTGTCAGAAGGGGTGGCGTAGGTCACGCTCAGACCCTCGGCGCGCAGCCTCTCGGCGATGACCCCGCCCATGTAATAGCCGTCCGCGTCATAAACCAGCACCGGTCCCCCGGGCAGCACGCCATCCATGATGTCGTCGGGGGTGAGCACACGCGCCGCTGCGCCGCCGGTGGCGATCTCGTGGTAAATCTCTTCATCGAACGCTTCCTTGCGCCAGCGCGCGCCGGTGGCGATCGCAACGTGGCTGACCCCGACATCGCGCACATCCTCGGCCGTAAGCCGGCTTTCGCGGTAGATTTCGACGTTCGGCATGGTGAGAAGCTGCTGTTCGCGGTAGTCGCGCACGCGGGCGTATTCGCTCATCCCCGGCAGCGCCGCCTCGCGGGTGACGCGCCCGCCAAGGGCGCGCCCCGCCTCGGCAAGCATCACCTGATGCCCGCGCTGGCCAAGCGCGCGCGCCGCCTCCATCCCCGCCGGACCCGCGCCGACGATCAGCACGCGCCCCTCAGCGCGTTTCGACGGGATTATCTCGGGATGCCAGCCGCGGCGCCATTCCTCGCCCATCGTGGGATTCTGGGTGCAGCGGATCGGCACGCCGAGCGCATCGCCCGAATAGCAGATGTTGCAGCCGATGCATTCGCGGATGTCCTCCGCGCGGCCCTCCGCGATCTTCTTTGGCAGGAACGGATCGGCGATCGAGGGGCGCGCCGCGCCGATGAAATCGGTGACCCCGCGCTTGATCTGGCTGACCATCGTGTCGGGCGAGGTGAAGCGCCCCACCGTGACCACCGGCGTTTTGGTCATGGATTTCACCCAGCCCATGTAGGGTTCTAGCGCGCCTTCCTTGACGAAGCGCGAGACGCCCATTTCCAGCGAGTAATCAATGATGTTGATGTCCCACAGATCCGGCAGTCCGTCGAGCATCGCGAACATCTCGCGCCGCTCGCCCTCTATCGGTTCGCCATCCTCGCCGATCTCCGCGTCGGCGGCAAAGCGCACCGCGACGGCGCAGCGGTCGCCGACCGCCTCCTTGGTCTCCTCGATCAGTTCGCGCACCAGCCGCACGCGGTTCTCCAGGCTGCCGCCGTATTCGTCGCCGCGTGTGTTCATGCGCGGGTTGAGAAAATTGGCCAGCAGATAGCCGTGCGTCGCGTAGACATAGACCACGTCAAACCCCGCGTCGCGCGCGCGCAGCGCCGCGTTGCGGTGCCAGCGGCGCAGGTCGCGGATGTCCGAGCGATCCATCGCGCGGGTCTGGAACGGGTGGCCCTTGGCGTCGGGAAAACTGCCGAGATCCATCGCCGGCAGCCGCGAAAAGAGGTTCCCGGCGTTGCGCCCCCCGTGCCAGAGCTCCACCCCGGCGAGCGCGCCATGCGCGTGAACCGCGTCGGTCATCAGGCGATGCGCGCGAATGTCGCGGTCGTCCCAGAGCGACGCATAGGGATAGGCCATGTCGTCCGAGCTTGGGTGGATCGAGCAATACTCGGTGCAGACCACGCCCCAGCCGCCTTCGGCCTTGACCTCGCGCATCGCGGCGAGCGTGCGGGGAAACTGCCAGCCCATGCCGCTGCAATGGGGCACCTGGTAGAAGCGGTTGGGCGCGGTGACCGGGCCGATCCTGACCGGCTCGAACAGGATGTCGTGGCGGGGGTCGCGGGTCATCGCGCCGTTTCCGGGTCGGGAACGTCCGCGCCGTCCCCAGCGGGGCTTGCAGTCCGAGTCGTCGCCGGCATGTCGAAATGCCGCGGGAACAGCGCCGCAAGATAGGTGTATATCTGTCCGGCCGCCTCTTCCCGGGTCAGTTGGCCGGGATACATCAAGAGGTTAAGCAGCGCGCCGTCATAGAGGCTCTCGAGCGTAAGGGCGACCGACCGCGCGTCGAGCCCGCAATAGCCGCCCTCCTCGATGATCTGCGCGACGAGGCCGGCGCTTATGTCAAAGCGCGCGTCGTCGATATCGTCCGCCAGCTTGCGATATCGGGCGCGGCGGCTCACCTCTCCGTAGAAGGCGTACCAGACCGCCAGCTTCCGGCGGGTGCAGATGCGCGGGTGAAAATGCGCGTCCACGATGGCCAGCAGCTTGTCCGCCGCGCCGGCGCCCGAGTGGTCATAGGATTTGCGCCAGTGATCATGGTGTTCGCGCGCCAGGTGAACCAGCGTTTCGTCCAGCAGGTTCTGCTTGCTCTTGAAGTGGAAATTCACGATGCCGATGGACAGCCCGGCGAATTCGGTGACCGTGGACATGGTTGTGCCGCCGATGCCGTATTTCGCGATCGAACGGATGGTGGCGTCGATCAACTGCAACCGCCGCACTTCTTTGGATGCGGTGCGGCGCGCTGCGGCCGGTCTGGTTTCCTGGTTCGTCACAAGATGTCTTTCCGGTTTGCCGGGCGGCGCGGCGCCCCGGGGTCATTCGGCGTCTAGGATCACGATGGACTCGGGCGAAAAGGACAGCCAGATCGGCTTGCCCGTCCGGGCCTCGGCCAGCTTGCGGTCGTTGCGCGTCAGGTTGGGCGAGGACACGGCGACCGGCTCTTCCTTGTCCGGGATCTCGATGTAGAAATGGCTGCGCTCGCCGAGATAGGCGGAGTCGCGGACCTTGCCGGCGACCCTGGGCGCGGTTTCGGGTTCGTCCGGCGTGATCGTGAACTTCTCGGGACGCAGCGCGACCTGCACGGGCGCGCCGTCTGGGCGCGTCAGCTGCTCGAGCGGGACCGGGATGACGCCCAGCCCCTCGACGTCGATCGCGCCCTCGCGGCTGCCGTCCCGCCGCACGACGCCCCGAAAGAAGTTCATGTTGCCGATGAAGTTGGCGATGTCGCGGGACTTCGGGTTCTCGTAGAGCCCGAGCGGCGTATCGAGCTGAAGCACGCGCCCCCCCGCCATCACCGCGATCCGGTCAGACAGCGTCATCGCCTCTTCCTGGTCGTGGGTGACGAAGACGAAGGTGATCCCCACCTGCCGCTGCAGCGCGCGCAGCTCAAGCTGCATCTGCTCGCGCAACTGCTTGTCCAGCGCGCCCAGCGGTTCGTCCAGCAACAGAACCTTGGGCCGCAGGATGAGCGCGCGCGCCAGCGCGATCCGCTGGCGCTGCCCGCCCGACAGCTCGTTCGCGCGCCGCTTGCCGTAGCCGGGCAGCGCGATCAGGTCGAGCATCTCGTCGATCATCTCCTGCCGCTTCGCCCTGGGCAGCTTCTGCTTGCGCAATCCGTAGGCGATGTTGTCGGCGACGTTGAGATGCGGAAAGATGGCGTAGCTCTGGAACACCATGTTCACCTCGCGCCGGTGTGGCGGAATGTCCGAGGTCGGCTGCCCGTCGATGTAGATTTCCCCCGAAGAGCAGGATTCGAACCCCGCCAGCATGCGCAAGAGCGTGGTCTTGCCGCAGCCCGACGCGCCCAGCAGGGAAAAGAACTCGCCCTCGGCGATGTCCATCGAGATGTCGTCGATGGCCTGGAACGTTCCGAAATACTTGTCCACGTTCCGGATCGATATGTAGGCGTCCGATGAGGTCATGAAAGGGTGTCCTTCAGATGTCTTCGTCCAGCCCCCTGCGCCCCAGCCACTGGGCGAGGAAGACCATGAAGAAGGAAACGAAAAGGATGAGCGACGCGAGCGCCAGGATCGACGGGAATTCCTGCGGGAACCGCAGCTGGCCCCAGATATACATCGGCAGCGTCGGGTCGGTCCCGGTCAGGAAGAAGGCCATGATGAATTCGTCGAACGAAATGGTGAAGGTCAGCATCAGGCTCGCCACCACGCCGGGGAAGACCATCGGCATGGTCACGCGCCAGAAGGTCCACCACCCGTTTTCGCCCAGATCGGCCGAGGCCTCCTCCATCGAGGGGTCGAACCCCTCGAATCGCGGCAGCAGGGTGGCCACCGCGAAGGGCAGGCAGACGATCAGGTGCCCGATGCTCACGGTATAGAGCGACAGCGACACGCCCATCCGGCTCATCAGGACGAGAAGCGCGACGCCAAAGATGATTCCCGGAATGACCAGCGGCATCATGATGAAGGTCACCACCGCGCTTTTGCCCGGCAGACGGTGGCGCGTGATCGCCTTGGCCGCCACTACGCCCAGCAGCGTCGACAGCACCGCGACCGACAGGCCGACCTTGACGCTGTTCATCAGCGCGTTCCAGACCGGCGCGCGGGTCCAGAGCTCGGCGTACCACTTGGTCGTGAAGCCGGTCAGCGGAAAGGTGACGTAGATCGAATCGTTGAAGCTGAAGAGCGGGATGAACAGCACCGGCGTGTAGAGCACGACAAGGAAGATCACCGCGTAGACCTGAAGCGGCCGGTTGGGACGTTTGATGTAGCTTGTATCGCTCATGCCACCCTCCTCGCGGCCAGCCGCGTGACGAACAGGAACACCGCCGCGATCGCCGCGATCCAAAGCATCAGGATGATCGCCAGCGTCGCCCCCATGGGCCAGTTGTTCGCCGGGCCGAACTGCAACTGGATGAAGTTGCCGATCATCACCCCGTCCGGCCCGCCCAGCAGCGCGGGCGTGATGTAATCCCCCGTCGTCGGGATGAAGATCAGGAAGCACGCCGCGATGATCCCCGGCATCGACAGCGGCAGCGTCACCCGCAGGAACCGCGCCGCCGGCCCGTCGCCCAGATCGGTCGCCGCCTCGAGCAGCGACTTGTCGATCTTCTCGAGGCTGACATACATCGGCAGGATCGCGAAGGCGGCCCAGGCATGCGCCAGCGTGATGATCACCGCCTCCTGGCTGTAAAGCAGGAAGCCCAGCGGCTCGTCGATGAAGCCGAGCGCGATCAGCCCCGAATTGACGACGCCTTCATAGCCCAGGATCACCTTCCACGCGAAGACGCGCAGCAGGTAGCTGGTCCAGAACGGCAGGGTCATCAGGATGATCCACATCATCTTGTTGCGATGGACGTGGAAGGCCACGTAATAAGCCATCGGGTAGCACAGGATCACCGTGGCCGCCGTCGCCACCCCCGAGATCCAGAACGACCGCTTGAGCAACGCGCCGAAGATCGGCTCATTCCACGTGCGCTCGTAATTGGCGAGCGTGAGAGTGGTGTCGAATTCGAACCCCGAGCGGGTCCAGAGGCTCATGGTGAGGAGAATGACGAAGGGCGCGACGATGCCGACCAGCATGATCAGCAGCGTGGGCGACATCAGAAGGTAGCCGCGCAACGCGTCGCTTCGGTGGAGCATCCCGGCAAGGCCGCCGCGCCTTCGGGGGCCCGGCTCGGGTGTGTCCTCTATCGTCGTGTCCGCCATCCTGCTTCGCCCGTTGGAATCCGAATGGAAAAGGCCGCCGCCCGTCCCGGCGGCGGGCCTGTCGCGACCGGCCTAGAAGCCCGCCTTGATCTGTTCGAACAGCTCGTTCATCCTGGTTTCCCATTCCTGCGTCTGCGGCACCTGGAAATGCCCGGCCGAAAGGATTTCGCTTGGCTGTCTGCTCAGGCCCAGGCCGTCGAGCGTCTCCTGGTCGAAGGCGTCGAACGCCTTGATGTTGGAGTGGCCGTAGCCATAGTCGTTGATCATGAAATGGCCGGTCTCGACGCTCAGCAGGCTGTCGATGATGTCGTACGCCTTGTCGAGCTTGGGCGCGTCCTTGTGGATCATGAGACCGCAGACCCAGGTCAGCGCGCCCTCCTTGGGCTTGGCGAACCTGACCGGCACGTCCTCGGCCTGCAACTGCACGGCCGAACTGGCCCAGGTCATCGAGGCGACCATCTCGCCCGAGGACAGCGCCTGTTCGAGCGTGGTGTTGTCATCCGTGTAGGTGCGGATCAGCGGGCGCTGCTCGCGCATCACCGCGGCGATCTTGTCGAAGGCTTCCGGCGAGTCGATATCCTTGAAATCGACGCCGGCCTTGATCGCGCCGACCCACCACGCGTCCCCGCCCGAGGCGAGCGAGCCGAGCTTGCCCTTGTATTTCGGGTTCCACAGCATGTCCCAGCTTTCTTCCTCGCCCTCCAGATCGTAGAGATCGGTGCGGTAGGTGATCGAGGTCTGCCCCCAGTCGAAGGGCGCCAGCCAGACCTTGCCGTCCTCGGCGTCGTTGCCCTCGAGGTCGACAAGTTCGGGAATCACGTCCGGCCAGTTGCTGAGCCGCGAGGGATCGATCGGCTGGAACAGCCCGGTCTTGATCCAGCGCGGCAGCGCCTGGTTGCAGGGGTGCGACACGTCCACCACGAACCCGCCGCGCATCTTGGTCAGCGCCTCCTCGGAGCCGCCGAAAACGGCGAAGTTGGGCAGTTCGCCGTGTTTCTCGAGATAGGGCTGGAACAGGTCCGGGATATCGTAGCCACCCCAGGTGAAATAGGTGCCCTGATCCTCGGGCGCGGCCATCGCGCGGCGCGCGCCGCCCAACGGCGCGCCCAGCGCCACGCCGGCGGCCAGCAGTGAGCGGGTGAACGCGCGACGGCTGAGCTTGCCCTCGTTCACCGCGGCGATTTGGTCGACAACATCCATTTTATTATTTCTCCCCGTTGGTCGACCCGCCTTGCCGCGGGTCTTGGAAAATCGCGTGTTTTCACGCGCCCTGGGCGAAACGCCTCCCCGCGCCCGCCCATGCGGAGCCGATCGCATCCAAGCCGCGACTTAATGAACGTTCATTCAGTCATCGACACGCGAAGCGAATCGGATCGCATGTTTTCACCTCGTCACGTTACCACATTTTTCACACCTCGCTATTGTTCTGAGGCCACCGCCTTGCCGGCGCCCGCGTCATGCCGGGCGCGGCGCGGTGAGCGCCGCGTCGGGTATTTTCACCCGAAAACCACCGGGCGGGCCTCAGTCCCGGTCGATCCGTCCGGCGAGCGGCGGATGAAGCCGGGCGATGCAGACTCGGCTGGCGCGCTCGGCCGCCGCGCGCTCGAAACTTTCGGGGGCGAGGTGAAGCCGCTGCCAGTAACCGTCGGTCAGGGTTTCCATCCAATCGGCCATCTGCCCGGCCTCGCCCGCCGGGGCGTCGGCCATCAGCGCCTGCCAGACGCCGATGAGCGCGGCGCGGCGCCGCGCGTCGAAGCCGGCGGCGACCGCGTCGTATTCGGGGGTCGAGCGCAGTTCGCCCCAGAAGGCGAACCAGAGCGGCAGGATGTCGGGGCCGCAGGCGTCGGCGTGGAAATCCGCCCGGATGATCGCGCGCAGGCGCTCCACCGGGTCCTCCCCCGCCCGCTCGAGCGCGCCGGACCAGAGCGCGTCGTATTGCGCGTAAAGATCGCGCAGCGTCTCGGTCAGCAACCCGCCCTTGGACTGGAAGTAGAAGACGGCGACGCCCTGGCTCAGCCCCGCCTCGGCGGCGACGGTGGCCAGCGTGGTGCGCGCCAGCCCGTGCGCAAGGATCGAGCGGCGCGCCGCGTCAAGCAGCTGGCGGCGGCGGCGCTCGGCATTTTCCTTGCGCTCCTTGCGCGGCTTCTGCTGTGCCTGGCTCACGCGCCCTGCCCTCTCTTGCGGTGCGTCCTTGCGCCAGTCTGGCACAGCTTGCGTCTCGCGTCAGCCATAAAATTTATTTGAGCGCTCAAAAAAACTTTACGGGCGAACCGGGTGTGGCTATGCTGCGCGGCAGGAACGACACCCGATGACCCAGACAGAAGAATACGACGCCATCGTCGCGGGCGCGGGCCATAACGGCCTCACCGCCGCCTGCTACCTCGCCCGGGCCGGGCTGCGCGTGCTGGTGGTGGAAAAGAACGACTGGATCGGCGGCGCGGCGGTGAGCCGGTCGCTGCACGAGGGCTGGACCTATTCCAACTGCTCCTATGTCTGCTCGCTCCTGCGGCGCGAGATCGTGCGCGACCTTGACCTGCCGAAATACGGCCTCCAGGTGATCCCCTACGAGGGCGGCGCGTCCTTCACCCGCGACGGCGGGCGCTTTGCATACTACTCGGACGCCGACGCGCTGCGCCGCGAGATGGCCCGCCTCAGCCCGCGCGACGCGGACGCCTACCGGCATTATTCGCGCGCGATCATGCGCCAGTGCCGGTTCATCCGCCCCTTCCTCTTGCGCGACGCGCCCGATCCCACTTCGCTGCGCCCGCGCGACCTCGGCGAACTGGCGTATCTGGTGAAGAAGGCGCATGGCCTCGGGCGGCGCGAGTTGGGCGAAACGCTGCGCTTCTGGACCATGTCGATCGGCGATTTCCTCGACGATCATTTCGAGAACGACCTGATCAAGGCGCATCTCGCCGGCTCGGGCATCATCGGCACCGGGCTTGGCGTCTATTCGCCGGGCACGGCCTATGTGCTGCTGCACCATTACATGGGCGATATCGACGGCGGCATCGGCGCCTGGGGTTTCGCCCGCGGCGGGATGGGCGCGATATCCGGCGCGCTGGCCGCCGCATTCAAAGACATGGGCGGCACGATCCGCACCGGCGCGGGGGTTGAGCGGTTCCTGGTGGAGGACGGTCGCGCGCGCGGCGTGGCGCTGAGCGACGGGGCGGAGTTCCGCGCGCCGGTCATCGCGTCGAACATGGACGTAAAGCGCACCTTCCTTGAACATACCGACCCGCGCGACCTGCCCGACGATTTCCGCAGCCAGGTGGAACGGTTCAAGATCCGCGGCTCCTCGGCCAAGCTCAACATCGCGCTCGACCGGCTGCCGGATATGCCCGCCGCGCCCGAACACGCCAGCTTCATCCGCGGTGATTTGCACGCCTCCGAGAGCCTTGTCGAGCTTGAGCGGGCCTATGACGACTGGAAGGACGGGCGCTGGTCCGCGCGGCCCTATATCGACATGCTGATCCCCAGCCGGATCGACCCGACGCTGGCTCCGCAGGGCGCCGAGATGATGACCGTCTTCGTGCAATACGCGCCCTATGACCTTTACCGGAACGGCATCCGTTCACCCGGGAACTGGACCGGTGAGGCGCGCCGGGCGATGGCCGACGCGGTGCTCGACCAGATCGCCGTTCTTTTCCCCGACATCCGCGAGCGGATCGAACACACGGAGATCCGAAGCCCCGCCGATATCGAGCGCGAGGTCGGGCTGACCGAGGGCAACATCTTCCAGGGGGAACTGACCTTCGATCAATTGCTCTTCAACCGTCCCGTTCCCGGCTACGCGCAGTACGATTCGCCCGTCAAGGGGCTCTACCTCGTCGGGTCCTCCGCGCATCCCGGCGGCGGCGTGATGGGCGCGCCGGGGGCCAACGCCGCGCGCACGATCCTGCGGCGCGAAACCAGCGGCAAGCGCATGAAGGGCTACGCGGCATGAGCGGCGCGGACGCCATCGTGATCGGGGCCGGGATCAACGGCCTTACCGCCGCCACGGTGCTGGTGCGCGCGGGCCGGTCGGTCTGCGTGCTGGAAGCGGCGGCGCAGGTGGGCGGCATGGCGAACCCGCGGATCGCGCATTTTCTCTACAATCTCAGCCCCTTGGTGCGCGCCGATCTCGGCCTCGGCAGGCGCGACTGGCCCTTCGCCACGCATCCCCTGCCCTCGGTCGCGCTCGACCCCGGCGGGCGGCACGTGGTGTTGCGCGGGGACGAGGCGCGGCTCGCCGGGGGCGGCACCCCGCCCGAGGCGAACGCCTGGCGCGACATGCACGCGCGGCTCACCCGCTATGGCGCGGTCTTGCGGCAACTGGCCGAGGCCGCGCCGCCCGGGCTGGAGGGCGGCCTGACCTCGGCCGCCGGGCTGAAACAGATGCTCCGGCTGGGCTGGTTCGGGATCGCGATGAAGAGGCTCGGGCGGCGCGACATGCGCGAATTCATGCGGGTGCTGCTATCAAACGCCTATGACATGATCCTGGACGAGATGCCCGACGGCCCGCTTGCCGGTTTGCTGGCCGCGGACGCGGTGCGCGGCGGGGCGGTCGGCCCGCGCCAGCCCGGCACGGTGCTGAGCCTCATCTACCGCATGGGCCACGGCGGCGCGGTATCGCTGCCCGCGGGCGGCATGGCCACCGTCACCGGCGCGTTCGAGCGCGCCGCGCGCGACGCAGGGTGCCGGATCGAGACCGGCGCACAAGTGACGCAAATCGTGATCGAGGGTGACGCGGTGCGCGGGGTCGAAACCGCGGACGGGCGCCGCTTCGACGCCCCGCTCGTGCTGGGCAGCGGCGGCGCGGCGGCGACCTGCGCGCTTGCCGGGCCGGCGCATTTCGATATCGAGGCCCAGCGCCGACTGCGCAACATCCGCGCGCGCGGCACGGCGGCCAAGCTCAACCTGACGCTCGACGCCCTGCCAGAGATTTCCGGCCTGCCCGCAGACCTGATGGGCGCGCGGATGGTGCTGGCCCCGCGCGCGGACTACGTCGAACGCGCGATGAACGCCGCGAAATACGGTGAAATCTCGGACGCGCCGGTGATCGAGATGGTGATCCCCTCACTCACCGACGCGACGCTTGCCCGGAACGGCGGCCATGTCCTGTCGGCCATCGTGCAATGCGCGCCCCATGACCTCTCGGGCGGCTGGAACGATGCGGCGCGCGACCGGCTGCGCGACCGCGCCCTCGCGGCGCTGGCGGAGGTGGCCCCCGGCCTGCCGGACCTCGTGACCGAGGCCGAAGTCATCACCCCCGCCGACATCGAGGCCGAGACCGGCGCGCCGGGCGGGCATTGGCACCACGGCGAGCTGAGCCTCGACCAAATCCTGACCCTGCGCCCGGCCAGTGGCATGGGCCGCTACGCGATCGGGCCGAACGGCCTTTTCCTCTGTGGTGCGGGCGCGCATCCGGGGGGCGACGTCATGGGCCTCGCCGGGCGCAACGCCGCGCGCGCGGCTTTGGGCGCGGAGGGCGGGCGATGAGCGTGATGAACGATCCCGCCCTCGGGCTGATCCCCGGCCCGCTGCATGACCGGCTGGAGCCGCTCAGCCGTGCGAAAGCATGGTATGGCTGGGCCGGATATATCGCGCCCGCCGTGCTCGACACCGTCGAGTTCGAGTATTTCGCGCTGCGCAACCAGGCCGCGCTGTTCGACATCTCGCCGATGCACACCTACCGCGTGACCGGCCCCGGCGCGCTGGCCGCGCTCAACCGGATGGTAACGCGCGACGCGGCGAAGATCGCGCCGGGGCGCGTCGCCTATTGCGCCTGGTGCGACGAGGACGGGATGGTCATCGACGACGGCACGCTGTTCCGGCTGGCCGAGGACGACTGGCGGCTCTGCTGCCAGGAGCCGATGCTGACCTGGCTGCTCGACGCGACATGGGGGTTCGACGCGACGGTCACGGACGAGAGCGACACGCTCGCCGGGATCGCGCTTCAGGGGCCGACCTCCTTCGCCGTGCTCGAGGCGGCGGGGTTCGACCTCTCCGACATGCGCCCCTTCGATCATCGCGAGGTGGAGCCGGGCCTGCGCATCTCGCGCACCGGGTTCACCGGCGACCTCGGATACGAGCTCTGGATGGACTGGAACGACGCCGTCGCGGTCTGGGACCGGCTCTGGGACGCGGACCCGCGCGGGGGAATGCGCGCCATCGGATCCCACGCCCTCGACATCGCGCGGATCGAGGCGGGGTTCCTCGCCGCCGGGATCGATTTCCAGCCCGTCCACGCGACCGAACGCTTGCATCGCGGCCAGACCCCGTTCGAACTCGGCCTCGGCTGGATGGTCGACTGGACCAAGGGCCATTTCAACGGCCGTCGCGCGCTCTGGCAGGTGCGGGATCGCCCCCGCAGCCGGCTGCTGCGCGTCGACGTGGGCGGGTTCAAGCCCGCGCGGGACGCGCTCGTCTATCACGCGAAGCGGCGCGCCGCGGGGCATATCACCTCCGCCGTCTGGTCCCCGACGGCCAAGCGCAACATCGCGCTGGCGCATGTGAAGGCGGGCGCGCTCGACCGGCGCAAGCCAGACCTCTGGGCCGAGATCTACACCGCGCAGGAGGGCCGCTGGGACCGGCGCATGGCGCGCCTCACGCCGCTTGCCGGCCCCTTCTACAAACCACCGCGGGCGCGGCAGACGCCGCCCGCCAGAACCTGAACCCGGAAACGGAGACCCGATCATGACCGACCTCATGGAAGCGCGAAGCAACACCCCCACCGACGCCGATCTCACCCGGTGGGACCGCGATCACCACCTGCACCCCTGGGCCAGCACCGACAGTTGGCGCAAGGATGACTACATGCGCATCAACACCGCCGACGGTATCTATCTCTGGGACAGCACCGGCAAGAAGTTCATCGACGGCCCCGGCGGCATGTGGTGCGTGCAGATCGGCTACGGGCGCAAGGACATGGCCGACGCCATTGCGAAACAGGTGGTGGAAATGCCCTATGCCTCGCCCTGGTCGTCGACCTCGGAACCCGCCGCGGTGCTGGCGCGGCGCATCGCCGAGATGACGCCGGGCGATCTCAACACCGTGTTCTTCACCACCGGCGGCAGCACCGCCGTGGACACCGCGCTGCGCACCGTGCAGTTCTACAACAACCGCCTTGGCCGCCCGGACAAGAAGCTCATCATCGCGCGCGAGAAGGGTTATCACGGCTCGACCTACCTCGCGTCGTCGGTCACCGGCAAGGAACGCTTCAACACCAAGTTCGACAAGAGCGACCTCGTCCGCTTCCTGCCCGACGTGAACCCATATGGCCGCCCCGAGGGGGTGAGCCTCGAGGACTGGTGCGATCAAAAGGTCGCCGATCTGGAAACCCTCATCGCCGAGGAAGGGGCGGAAAACATCGGCTGTTTCATCGCCGAGCCGATCCTTTGCTCGGGCGGCGTGATCGTCCCGCCGCCGGGCTATCACCAGCGCACGCTCGAGGTCTGCCGCGCGAATGACATCCTTTACATCTCGGACGAGGTGGTGACCGGGTTCGGCCGCCTTGGCCACTGGTTCGCGTCCCAAGAGGTTTTCGGGATCGAGCCGGACATGATCACCTGCGCCAAGGGGCTGACCTCGGGGTATCTGCCGCTTGGCGCGTGCATCGTCTCGGACGCGCTGATGACGGCGATGGAGGAACCGGAGGGCGCCGAGGTGTTCTATAACGGCTTCACCTACTCCGGCCACCCGGTCAGCTGCGCCGCCGCGCTGAAAAACATCGAGATCATGGAGGACGAGGACATCCTCGGCCATGTGCAGCGCGTCGCGCCGCATTTCCAGGACCGGCTGCGCGCCATCGGCGAGCGGTTCGACATCGTCGGCGACGTGCGCGGCATGGGCCTGCTGGGATGTATCGAATGCCGGCTGGACCTGCCGCGAAAATCGCTCGAGGCGGACCTGAAGTTCGGCGCGCGGCTCGACGCCGTGTGCGAGGAGATGGGCCTCATGCTGCGCCCGTTCGGCAACATGGCGGTGTTCTCGCCGCCGCTCATCATCAGCAAGGAGGAGACGGACAGGATGTTCGACATCATGGAGGCGGGGCTGGAAAAGCTGAGCGCAGAATACGATGGTTGAGATCGCACGCCTGAAGAACGATGCCGACGCGGCGGCCGAACGCCTGCTCGCCGACGGGGCGGTGATCGTGGAGAACGTGGCCGAGGGCGGGCTCGTGGAGCAAATCCTCGACGACCTGCGCGCGCCGTTCGACGCCTATGGCGACAAGTTCGCCAATGACTTCAACGGCTACAGGACGCGCCGCTGCGCCAGCATCCTCGCGCACAGCGAGGCGGCGGCGGACATCATCGCGCACCCCCTGGTGACGGGCGTGGCCGACCGTGTGCTGAAACGGCACTGCGTCAACTACCGGCTGGGCAGTTCGACCGCGATCGAGATCCACCCCGGCGAGGGCGCGCAGGAGTTGCACCGCGACGACGACTTCTACCCGATCCGCATACCCGGCGTGGAGTTCCAGATCTCGGCCATGTGGGCGTTGACCGAATTCACACGCGAAAACGGCGCCACCCGCGTCGTCCCGGGATCACAGGATCTGCGCGACATCGACGCGATCACCGAAGACGAGGTGACGCAGGCCGCGATGCCCGCGGGCTCGGTCCTGTTCTACCTGGGCTCGGCGGTGCATTCGGGCGGTCAGAACAATTCGGACGCGCCGCGCACCGGGCTCATCACCACCTACTCGCTGGGTTGGCTTCGGCAGGAGGAGAACATGTATCTCTCGGTCCCGCGGGAAAGGGCCGAACGGTTCCCCGAGCATGTCCGCCGCCTGATGGGATACCAGTCCCACGGGGCGCATCTGGGCGTCTTTCCGGGCGATCCCGACGATCACTGGTTCGACGCCTGAGCCCGAAATGTTGCGCCGCCTTCGGCATCGCCCGGGCGCGGGTCAGCCGGGTTTGCGGCCGCGGATGTGGTGCGGGCAGTGTTCGCCCGACTCCAGCACGCCGGTCATCGCGGTCCAGGTCGCGACCTGGCCGGCGATGAAATCGCGACCGTATTTCGCCTCCCATTCCGCGCGGCCCGGGCCCGAAAGCTGTTCCAGCTCATCGGCGGCGACCTCCCTGTACCAGCCGTTTCGGTTGACAAGTTCGACGTCCTCGAACCCCGCCGCCCGCATCGCCGCGTCGTAGCGCGCCGGATCGGCCATCGCGAAATCGAGCGCCTCGAGTTCGATGTAGCGCGCCATCTCGGGGCTGGGCTCGCCCGCGTGCGACATCAGCCAGTCCGAGGCCGCGAACATGCCGCCGGGTTTCAACACCCGGAACGCCTCGGCGGCCAGCGCCTCCTTGTCGGGGATGTGGATGATCGAGTCCTTGGAGAACACCACGTCGAACGTGGCGTCGTCAAAGGGCAGCGGGCCGGGCGCGACCTTCTGCACGGCGATGCGGTTTGCCAGGCCTGCGGCCTCGGCGCGCGCGCGGGCGGCGTCGCAGACCGGGTCCTCCACGTCGATGCCGGTCACATGCCCCGCGCCGTGGTCCCGCGCCAGCGCCACCGCGATCGCGCCCGACCCGCACCCGATATCGAGCACATGCGCCCCCGCCACAGGCACGCCGCTCAGCACGCGGGCGACCTCCTCCGCGCCGCCGGGCGAAAGATAGCCCTCGCCCCAGAGATCCTCGAGAAAGGCGATTGTCGGCGTATCGTAGAGGTCGGACTCGGCCATGCGATTCTCCGTTGAACGGGCTTTCAGTCAGGATGGCGGCGGCGACCCTTGTTTGACAAGGAAAACCTCCGGATGAGCGACGATTGCCGGTTGAATGCCCGTTCAATTGACTGGATGATGCGGCCGACCCCGAACCGGAGAGAGATAATGCCCGCATCCCTGCCCGATCACGCACGAACCGTCATCATCGGCGGCGGGTCCATCGGCTGCAACACCGCCTATCATCTGACCACGCTAGGACATTCGGACGTCGTCGTGCTCGAACAGGGGCAGCTGACCTCGGGGACGACCTGGCATGCCGCCGGGCTGATCGTCGCCGGGCTTCTGACCTCCGAATCCGACTGCGCGATCTATACCCACGGACGCGATCTCTATGCGCGGCTCGAGGAGGAGACCGGCCTGCCCACCGGGTTCCGCGACGTCGGCTACCTGCAAGTCGCCACCAACCCCGAGCGCACCCACGAGATGCGCCGCGGGGCGGCCTTCATGCGCCGCTTCGGCATCGACTGCCACGAAATCACGCCCGCCGAGGCGCAGGAAATGTTCCCGATCGGCGATCTGGGCAACGTGGAATCGGCCTTCTACATCCCCGAGGACGGGCGCGCGAACCCCGTCGATCTGACCATGTCGCTGGCCAAGGGCGCGCGCATGCGCGGCGCGCGCATCTTCGAGGGCGTGCGCGTGAGCGAAATCTTGGCCGCGAACGGCGCGGCAACCGGCGTGCGCTGCGCGGACGGGCGCACCATCACGGCAGAGAACGTGGTCATCTGCGGCGGCATGTGGTCGCGGCAGTTGGGCGCGGCGCATGGGATCACCCTGCCCTTGCAGGCGGCCGAGCATTACTATCTCATCACCGAGCCGATCCCCGATCTGCCCCGCGACCTGCCTGTGCTCGAGGATCCGAGCACCTACACCTATTACCGCGAGGAGGTCGGCGGCCTCATGCTCGGCCTGTTCGAGCCGGGCGCGGCGCCCTGGAACCCCGGCGCGATTCCCGATGATTTCCAGTTCGGCGAGATCACCCCCGACTGGGACCGCGTCGGCCCGCATCTCGAACGCGCCTACAGCCGCGTGCCCAGGGCGATGGAATATGGCGTGAAGAAGCTGTTTTGCGGCCCCGAAAGCTTTACCCCCGACCTCGCCCCGCTGGTCGGCCCGACGCCCGAGTTGCGCGGGTGCTGGACCGCCTGCGGGCTGAACTCGGTCGGCATCCTCACCGGGGCGGGCATCGGCAACGTGCTGGCGCACTGGATCAATGACGGCCTGCCCCCGGTCGACGTGACCGGCATCAACGTCAACCGGTTCGCGCGCTCCGAAGCCACACCGGCCTTTCGCCGGGACCGCACGCCCGAACTGCTCGGCAAGCTCTTCGGCCAGCACTTTCCGGACGAGGCGCCGAAAACCGCGCGCAACGTCCGGCGTTCGGTCCTGCATGACCGGCTGGCGGCGGCGGGGGCGTATTTCACCGAAAGCCACGGCTGGGAACTGCCCGACTGGTTCGCGCCCACGCCCGAACAGGCGAAGATCGAGCAACACAGCTGGTTCCGCCAGCACTGGTGGGACTGGCACGCCGATGAACACCGCGCCGCGCGCGAGGACGTGATCGTCATGGACATGAGCGCGATGGCCTGTTTCCAGGTCGAGGGCCCGCACGCCTGCGCCCTGCTGTCGCGCCTGTCCTGCAACGAGGTGGACGTGGAGCCGGGCCGAGTCGTCTATACCGCCTGGGTGAACGAGGCTGGCGGGTTCGAGGCCGACCTGACCGTGACCCGGCTCGCGCCCGACCGGTTCATGGTGGTGGTCGGCGAAAACAGCCGCGGGCATACCGAGATGCGCCTGCGCCGCCATATCGCCGAGGGCGAATTCGTGACCGTCACCGACATGACCGCCGGGCGCTGCCAGATTAACCTGCACGGCCCGAAATCGCGCGAATTGCTGTCGCGCATCTCGGACGCCGATCTGTCGAACGCCGCCTTCCCCTTCATGTCTGCACATAGGATCGACGTGGGCTATGCCGACGTGCTGGCCATGCGCGTGACCTTCATCGGCGAACTGGGCTGGGAATTGCACGTGCCCGCGACGCAGGCGGTGCAGACCTATGACCTCATCCTCGAGGCGGGCCGCGACCTCGGGCTGCGCAACGCGGGGATGCAGACGCTGAACTCGCTTCGTCTCGAAAAGGCCTATCGCGATTTCGGGGTGGACCTCGACAACACCGACAACCCGATCGAGGCGGGGCTTGGCTTTGCCGTCCGGCTGGACAAGCCCGGCGGCTTCATCGGGCGCGACGCGCTGGCCGCGATCAGCGCGCGCGGCACGCCCTGCACGCGCATGTTGCAGTTCCTGCTCAGCGATCCCGAGCCGCTGCTTTACGGGAACGAACTGATCTATCTCGACGGCGCCCAGGTCGGCACGATCCAGGCGGGCGGGTATGGTCATACGCTCGGGGGCGCGGTGGGGATCGGGTTCGCCGAATGCGACGCGCCGCTCACCGCCGAGGCGATCGAGGCGGGCCGCTGGCAGGTCGAGGTGGCCGGCGTGCGCCACGACGCCACCGCGTCGCTGAAGCCGCTCTACGATCCGGGGATGGAGAAGGTAAGGGCCTGAGTCAGTCGTCGGGGGCGTCCTCTTTGTAAGGCGGAAGCGCCTGCCAGCGCGGCACGTCGCGGCCCATCCGGTCGAGCAGCGAAATCAGCAGCGCGCGCTCTTCTTCGCTCAGCGTCGCGGCAAGATGCGCCTCGGCCTCGATGAACCACGCCATCACCGCGTCATGCTGCGCGCGTCCCGCCGGCTCGAGGTAAAGCAGCTTGCGCCGCCCGTCGCGGGCATCCGCGCTGCGCCGGATCATCCCCTTGGCCAGCAGCGAGGCCACCGCCCGGCTGATGGTGTTCGAGGGCTGTTCCGTCACCTCGCAGATATCGCGCGAGGTCAGCCCCTCGCGGAAACACAGGCAGATCAGCACTGTCCATTCGGGCCGGATCAGCCCATACTCGCGCTCCATCCGCCGCAGGAGCGGCTCGCGCATGAAGTTGGTCAGGAACGCCATGCGGTAGCCGATGGGAATCGGCGTTGCGCCAAGGATGTCGATCAGCTTCATGCTCTCTCCTTCGGCGCGATCCTAGCGGGCGGGGGTCATTAGCTCCATATGGAAATAAATTAATTCCATATGGAGCTAATCTGCGCTAGCCTGCCGCGCAGAGGACGGGGAGAAAACGCATGACGGCGGGGCCGGGAACGGGGCTGAAACGCGCAGGCGACGCGCTGATGAACGCGCTCGCGATGCTGGTGATCCTGCTCATGCTCTGCGTCGTGCTGCAGGTCGCGTGCAGCTTTCTTGACATCAATCCGCTTTTTTCACTGACTTCGAGTCATACATTCATCGGCAAGGGCATCACACTGAATTCGCTTCTGGATTTCCAATGGCACCTGTTCGCGCTGATCTGCCTTGTTCCGTCCGGCGCGATCCTTCTGCGTGACCGTCACGTGCGGGTGGACTTCCTCTATGACGGGTTCCGCCCCGGCCTGCGCCGCGCGGTCGACCTGTCCGGGCACCTTCTGTTTGCGCTGCCGTTCTTCGCGATGGCGCTGCCGGCGGCGTGGGAATTCGCGATGCGCGCGCGCCGCTCGGGCGAAGGGTCGCGCAACGGCGGGCTCGAAGATCTGTGGCTGATCAAGCTGGTGTTGCCGCTCGGGCTCGGCCTACTGGCGCTCGCCATCCTGATCGAGAGCTGGCGGCTGATTCGCGCCGGGCGCCGCGCATGAGCGAATTCGCCCTGCCGCTCGCGATGGCCGCGCTGACGATGGGCGGCATCATCATCGGCTACCGCGTGGGGCTCGTGCTCGCCGGGACGGCGGCGCTCTTCATTCTCGTCTCGGACCTGCCCGCCGCCTTCTTCAAGCTGATCGTGAGCCGCATCTACGCCAACATTCTGTCCAACTGGCTGTTCGTCGCGATCCCGATGTTCATCTTCATGGGGCTGATCCTGGAAAAATCCGGCGTGGCGGAACGCGCCCTCAGGGGCGCGCAGCAGGCGCTCGGCGGTACGCCGGGCGGCATGGGCATTTCGGTGCTGGTCGTCGGGCTGCTGCTGGCCGCGTCCTCGGGCGTGGTCGGCGCGTCGGTCGTGCTGCTGGCGCTTCTCGCCCTGCCCCGCATGACCGAGGCCGGGTTCGACGCCGCCACCGGCGCGGGGCTGGTCGCCGCCTCGGGGACGATGGCGATTCTGGTGCCGCCCTCGGTGATGCTGATCGTGCTGGGCGATCAGCTCCAGACCTCGGTGCCGGCGATGTTCGCGGGCGCGATCGGCCCCGGGCTGCTGCTGGTGGCGCTCTATGCGGTCTATATCCTGTGGCGCGCGCGCGGCCTGCCCCGGCAGGCGCGCGACCCCGACGCCGCGCGCGGCGCGGTGCTTCTGGCGGTCGATGTCGCGCCGCTGGTGATCCTGATCGTCTGCGTGCTCGGCTCCATCGTCGGCGGCATCGCCACCCCCACCGAGGCAAGCGGCCTCGGCGCGTTCGGCGCCGTCATCGTCACCATGATCTACCGCCGCTTCAGCCTGGCCATGCTGATGGACGCGGCGCGCGATACGGTCGCCACCACGGCGATGGTCGCCCTCGTCATCATCGGCGCGACCTGCTTCGCCGCCGTGTTCCGCGGCGTCGGCGGAGACGAGATGATCCAGTCCGCGCTTGGCAGTTTCGGCCACGCGCCCTGGGCGGTGATGGCGGTGGTGATGCTGTCGGTCTTCGTGCTCGGCTTCTTCCTCGACTGGCTGGAGATCACGCTGATTTTGATCCCGATCTTCGCGCCGGTGATCGCCGCGCTCGATTTCGGCAACGGGCTTGCCGGGCAGGAATTGCTTATCTGGTTCGGCGTGCTCGTCGCGGTGAACCTGCAAACCTCGTTCCTCACGCCGCCCTTCGGCTTTGCGCTGTTCTACGTGCGCGGCGCGGTGGGTGACCGGGTGAGCAGCCGCGAGATCTATCGCGGCGTGCTGCCTTTCATCGCGCTGCAACTCTTCGCGCTCGGCCTGCTGATGGCGGCGCCGGGCCTCATCACCGGATTCTGAAACCAAGGGAGGACGATCAATGATCAGGACCACATTCGCGGCTCTCGCCGCCTGCGCCCTCGCGCTGCCCGCCTCGGGCGAAAGCTACACCCTGCAAAGCGCCTTCACCAAGACGCTGCCGGTTCTCGGCCCCGCGGCCGAGCGTTTCGTCGCCAACGTGGCCGCGCTCACCGATGGCGCGGTGGAGTTCAAGCACCTCGGCGCCGGGGAGCTCAGCCCGCCTTTCGAGATCTTCGACAACGTGAGCGTCGGCGCCATCGACGCCGCCTGGTCCTTCGCCGGCTACGCGGCCGGCAAGGAACCCGCCGCTGCGCTCTTCGGCTCCGTCCCTTTCGGGGGTGAGCCGCTCCAATACATTTCGTGGCTGAACCACGGCGGCGGGCTGGAACTGTGGCGCGAAATTTACGCGCCTTACGACCTCGTGCCGATGGCCTGCGGCGTGATCCTCTCAGAATCGGGCGGGTGGTATACGAAGGAAATCGCCGCGCCCGAGGATTTCCAGGGCCTAAACATCCGCATCGGCGGGCTTGGCGGCGATATCCTCTCGAAGCTCGGCGCCAACGCCATGTCCCTGCCCGCGGGCGAGATCGCGACATCGCTGGAGACCGGGCGGCTCGACGCGACGGAACTGAGTTTCCCGCTGGTGGACAAGCTGCTGGGATTCGATGACGTCGCGAAGCATTACTATTTCCCCGGCTGGCACCAGCCCGCGGGCTTCATCGAGTTCTACATGAACAAGGGCAAGTGGGACGCGCTGACCGATGCGCAACGCACCGCCATCGAGGTGAACTGCAACGACATCAACCTCTACACGCTGGGCGTGGCCGCAGGCGCACAGAGCGAGATCCTGCAGGAGTTCCGCGACAACGGCGTGGCGGTCGAACGCTTCCCCGACAGCGTGCTCGACGCGCTGCGCAAGGCCGCGGACGAGGTCTATGCCGAGAAATCCGCCGAGGACGAGATGTTCAGACGGGTGATCGACAGCTACCGCGCCTACGGTGAGAAGTACGTGGAATATCAAGAGCTATCCAAGCTCGATTAAACCTTTGGGTGAACCTCGGTGAGCTACGTCTTGCGCGATTTCGGCAGTTACACGGTGGGCGGTCGCGTCCACCGCGTGACGGAAGGCGCGCCGCGCGAGGTGCAGTTCACCCGCTCGGCCAGCTACACCTTTGACCCACGCGGCCATTTCACGGTCGAGCAGACCTACGTGCAGTATTTCATCCCTGAACGCGCGCGGGACGCGCCGCCCGTGGTGCTGGTTCACGGCGGCGGGATGCACGGCGCCGCGTGGGAGACGACGCCGGACGGGCGACCGGGCTGGCTGCACCTGCTGCTGGACCGCGGGCGCGAGGTGCATGTCGTGGACCTGGTCGAGCGCGGCCGCGCCGGTTTCGCCGCCGGCATCTGGGAGGAGGCGCCGATCCTGCGCTCGGCGGAAGAGGCGTGGAGCCTCTTTCGCATCGGCCCGCCCAACGGCTTCGCCGCGCGCCGCGCCTTCGCCGATCAGCAGTTCCCGGTGGACGCCTTCGACGACCTGATGCGCCGGATGGCGCCGCGCTGGCTTTCCAACACCGCCGCGCAGACCGCGGGCCTCGTGGCGGTGCTCGACCGGCTGGGTCGCTGCGCGATCGTCTGCCACAGCCAGGGCGGCGAGATCACCTTCGACGCCGCCGCCGCCCGGCCCGACGCCTTGGCCGGGGTCCTCGCGGTCGAACCCTCGGCGGTGCCGGGGCCCGCCCTGCGCTGCCCGCTCACCATCCTCGCCGGCGATCACCTGGACGCGGCGGACCACTGGACCCGTCGCGCCGCCGACTGGCGCCGCGCCTGCGACGCCATCGAAGACGCGCGATACATCGACACCGCCCGCGCTGTCGCGCCGGGCGGCAGCCACATGCTGATGATAGACCGCCACGGGGCTGAATGTCTCGAGGCGGGGCTTGGCGCGCTCGGCTGAGGCGCGTCAGCGGCGGCGACGGGTCAGGGTTTGCCAGAGCAGCACGGCATCCCAGCAGAGCGACCGGTTGGCCTGGTACATGAGGTCGAGCCGCGCCTTCACCGGGATGCACGCGCGCAGGTAGACCGCTTCGGTTTCCGCCGCGCTTCGGCAGCGCCCCAGCAGCCGCGCCTCACGCGCGCCGCAGCGGAGCGTGGCGAGCCCGGTGAGCCCCGGACGCGAGCGCAGGACGCGGGCGTAAAGCGCGGGATATGTCTGCACATAATGGCGCAGCGGCGGGCGCGGGCCGACCATGCTCATGTCACCGCGCAGCACGTTCCAGAGTTGCGGCAACTCGTCAAGGTGCAGCCGCCGCAGGAGCGCGCCGGTCGCGGTGATCCGCCCCGCCTTGTCCCCGCCGGTCACGCCGGCATCGGCGGGCGCGGGCTTCATGGTGCGGAATTTCAGCATCGCGAAGGCCCGCTCGGGCGTCTGCATCCTCTCGGACGCATGAAGCACCGGCCGCCCGTCGCGCCACAGGATCGCGACCGCGATGGCGACGCCAAGCGGAAGCGCCAGCAGGCCCAGCACCAGCGCCAGCAGGATGTCTCCCCCCCGCTTGGCGGGTGTCACGGAGCCTGTCCGGCGCGTCGGAACTGCGCAACCATGCCCTTGGCGCTGCACTCGTCAGGGTCGAAGGCGTGGAACGCCTCAAGCTGCGCGGTGTCGAGCGTCACCCGCCGCACCGCCTGCGCGGGCGCATCCGCCCAGCGCCAGTCGAGCCGCGCGGCCTCGGCGATCTCCTCCATGCCGAGCGGTTGGGGAGCGGCGACGTTGAGCGTATCTGGCAAGGGTGCCGGCCATGTGGCGAGGGTTCCGAGGATGCGCGACAGGCTCTCGGGGCCGATATAGGGGCGCACGGGGCCCGCCCCGTCCGCGAACCGGTCGACCCGAACCGGCCCGCCCGCCCGCGCATTCCGCAAGAGCGCGTCAGCGCCCACGACGTTGCCGATCCGCAGGCAACAGACATCCATGCCCGCGGCGCGCCAGGGGGCGCAGGCCCGCTCCATCGCGAGCTTGGACGCGCCATAGGTCGAGACCGGGCGGCAGGGCGCGCTCTCGGGCAAGGGCGCGTCGGCGGGGCCATAGACCGCCGCCGAGGAGGCGATCAGCACCCGCTCGCAGCCCACGGCGCGCGCGGCCTCGAGACAGGCGACGGCCAGGCTCACATTGACCGAGTAATCGACCATCGGGGCCGGGATCACCCCGGCCAGCATGATCAGCGCGGCAGGTGGGCCATCGCCGCGCGCGTGGCGTTCGAGCGGCGCGATTCCGTCGAGCGGAGACCAGTAGAGCACGCGCTCCCCCGCCGGCCGGTCCCGGCGCAGCTGCGCCACCAGCCGCGCGGCGATGCCGGGGTCGTCGGCCCACGCGCCGCGCATCAGCCGCCCGACCATGCCCGAGGCGCCGACCATCAGCCAGTCCGGGCCGGAGAAATCAAGTGCGGGCATACACGTCTTCGTAGCGCACGATGTCGTCCTCGCCGAGATAGCTGCCGGTCTGCACCTCGATCAGCACCATCTCGAGCTTGCCGGGATTCTCCATCCGGTGCACCGCCCCCAGGGGGATGTAGACGCTCTCGTTCTCGCCGATCAGGCGAACCTCGTCATCGACCGTGACCCTGGCCGTGCCCTGTACGACGATCCAGTGTTCCGAGCGGTGGTGGTGGCTTTGCAGGCTGAGCGCCGCGCCGGGCTTGACCACGATCCGCTTGACCTGGAACCGCTCGCCTATGGCGAGGCTCTCGAACCAGCCCCAGGGGCGATGATCGACCGGGAATTCGCTTGCCTGCTTCGCGCCGCGTTCCTTCAGCGCCGCGACCGCCTCCTTGACCCGCTGGCTCTCGGCGCGGGGCGCGACGATGACGGCGTCGGGCATGGCGACCGCGATCATGTCGCGCAAGCCGATGCCGACCAGCTCCTGCCGGTCGGTTTCCGAACGCAAAAGCGAACCCGTGCAGCCGAGCGCCGTGGCGTGCGCGGAGGTGACGTTGCCGTCGCCGTCCGGCCCGGTCTCGGCCCAGACGGCCTGCCAGTCGCCGAGGTCCGACCAGCCCGCGCCGAAGGGCATGACGGCGAGATTGTCGGCCCGCTCCATTATAGCGTAATCGATCGAGTTTTCCGGTACGCCGGCCCAGGCGGGCGCGTCGAGCCGGGTGAAGCCGAGATCGTCCTCGGCCCCCTCCAGCGCGGCGCGCACCGGGGCGAGCATGTCGGGCGCGTGGCGCTCGAACGCGGCGATGACCGCGCGCACGGACAGCAGGAAGATGCCGGCGTTCCAAAGGTAGTTCCCGGCAGCGAGCATGGCCTCGGCGCGGGCGGCATCGGGTTTCTCGACGAAGCGGGCGAGCGGCTGCGGCTCAACGGCGTCCGGGTCCGCCTTCGCGGCCATCTCGAGCCAGCCATAGCCGGTTTCGGCCCGCGTCGGGCGGATGCCGAAGGTCACGAGGTCGCCCGCCTGCGCGCGCGGGGCGGCGGCGCGCACCGCGGCGCGGAAAGTGTCGGCGTCCGGGATCACGTGATCCGAGGGCGCGACCAGCATCAGCGCCTCCGGGTCGCGCGCCGCGAGCCAGAGCGCCGCGGCCAGCACGGCGGGCGCGGTGTTGCGTCCCTCGGGCTCGATCAGCACGCCCTGCGCGCCGGTTTCGATCGCCGCGAGCTGTTCAAGCACGATGAAGCGGAACGGCTCTCCGGTCAGGATGACGGGGCGCGCGAAGCCGGGCCCCGACAGGCGGCGCACCGACGCCTGGAAGAGCGATTTCTCCCCCAGAAGCGGGGTGAACTGCTTGGGGTAGCTCTTGCGCGACAGCGGCCAGAGCCGGGTGCCGGACCCGCCGCATAGGATCACCGGATGAATGGGGGGCGCATCTGTCATCTCAGTTCTCCCTCACCGAACCGGCATGCGCCTTGAACCAGTCATAGGTCTCCGCAATTCCGTCCTGCAAGCCGATCCGCGCGCGCCAGCCCATGTCGGCCAGGCGGCTCACGTCCATGAGTTTGCGCGGGGTTCCGTCGGGTTTCGATGTATCCTGGACGATGCGTCCCTCAAAACCGGTCACATCGGCCACCATCCGCGCCAGTTCGGCGATCGAGACGTCGCTGCCGGTCCCGACGTTGATATGGCTCAGCATGGGGCGCGTGTTCGCCTCGTAGGTGGCGCGGTCCAAGTCCATCACGAAAAGCGACGCCTCGGCCATGTCGTCCACATGCAGAAATTCGCGGCGCGGCGTGCCGCTGCCCCAGATCGTGACCTCCGGTTCGCCGGTCTCAACCGCCTCGTGGAAGCGGCGGATGAGGGCGGGGACGACATGGCTGTTCTCGGGGTGGAAATTGTCGCCGGGGCCGTAGAGATTCGTCGGCATGACGCTGCGGTAATCGGCGCCGTGTTGGCGGTTGTAGCTTTCGCAGAGCTTGATCCCGGCGATCTTGGCCACGGCGTAGGGCTCATTGGTGGGTTCGAGCGGGCCGGTCAGCAGCGCGTCCTCGCGCATCGGCTGCGCCGCGTCGCGCGGGTAGATGCAGGACGAGCCGAGGAAGAGCAGGCTTTGCACCCCTGCAAGATGCGCCTGGTGGATGACGTTCGCCTCCATCATCAGGTTGTCGTAGATGAAATCGGCCGGATAGGTGTTGTTGGCGTGAATACCGCCGACACGCGCGGCCGCGAGGATCACCGCGTCGGGGCGCTCGGCTTGCATGAATGCCTGCACGGCGCGCTGATCGGTGAGGTCGAGGTCGGCATGGCTGCGGGTCAGGATGTCGGCCTCGGGCGCGCCATTGGCGATCAGGCGGCGGTGGATCGCGCCGCCCACCATGCCGCGATGGCCCGCAAGGAAGATCCGGCGCGCCATCAGTCCTGCGCGCTCACGGGAAGGGCGTAGCCGTGTTCCTTGAGCAGCGCGTGGCGCCGCGCGGTGTGCAGGTCTTCGGCCACCATTTCGGCGCACATCTGCTGCGCGGTGATCTGCGGCTCCCAGCCCAGAACCTCGCGCGCCTTGCTGGGGTCGCCCAGCAGGGTTTCGACCTCAGCGGGGCGGAAATAGCGCGGGTCGATCCGCACGATGACGTCGCCGGGTTTGACCGCCGGCGCCATGTCCGAGGTGACCGCCGCCACGGTTCCGATCTCCTCCAACCCGTGGCCGGTGAATTCCAGCGCGATGCCGAGTTCGGACGCAGCCATCGTGATGAAATCGCGCACGGAACGCTGCCGACCGGTGGCGATCACGAAATCGTCCGGCGCGTCCTGTTGCAGCATCAACCACTGCATCCGCACGTAGTCCTTCGCATGTCCCCAGTCGCGCAGCGCGTCGATGTTGCCCATGTGCAGGCAATCCTCCAGCCCTTGCGCGATATTGGCCAGTCCACGCGTAATTTTGCGCGTGACGAAGGTTTCGCCGCGCCGCGGACTTTCGTGATTGAAGAGGATGCCGTTGCAGGCGTACATGCCATAAGCCTCGCGATAGTTCACGGTGATCCAGTAGGAATAGAGCTTGGCCACCGCGTAGGGCGACCGGGGATGGAACGGGGTTTTCTCGGTTTGCGGCACCTCCTGCACCAGACCGTACAGCTCGGAGGTTGACGCCTGGTAAAACCGCGCGGATTTCTCCATCCCGAGAAAACGCAGCGCCTCGAGCAGCCGAAGCGTGCCCATCGCGTCGACATCGGCGGTGTATTCGGGCGATTCGAAGCTGACGGCGACATGGCTTTGCGCGCCGAGGTTGTAGACCTCGTCGGGGCGGATTTCGGCCAGCAGCCGCGTCAGGTTCGAGGTATCGGTCAGGTCGCCGTAATGCAGCCGGAGCTTGGGGTTCGGCTCGTGCGGGTCCTGATAGATGTGGTCGATCCGCTGGGTGTTGAACGACGACGCGCGCCGCTTGATCCCGTGGACCTCATAGCCCTTCGCAAGCAGCAATTCGGCGAGGTAGGATCCGTCCTGCCCGGTGATGCCGGTGATAAGCGCGCGTTTCATGTCTTGGGTCTCCTGCCGCCTCGGTCCGGGCGCGCGGGTGGCGCGTCCGGTTTGACTTTGGTTTCTAGCCGCTGGGGTGTGCAGGGGCAACTCCTGGGTAAGCCATGCGCATGACGATTTTCCTTTGCCGGGCCGCGCTTGCGTGCGAGGCTTGCCGCCAATCGCATTGAGGGGGCCGCATGGGATGAGGGTCAACCGGGATATCCTGCGCGATGAACTGATCGCGCTGCATGCGCGCACACCCGCGCTGGGGGCCTTTTGCGCCCTGCCCGACCCGCTATGCGAACAGGCGCTTGTCCCCTATGTCAGCCCCGCGGCCGCGCTGATGCAGGCCGATCCGGGCGGGACGACGGCCGCGTTTGAACGGCTGCGCGACGCGCTGGTCGCCGCCACGCCGGACGTGCGATGGCGCGAAACCTACAAGGACACGGATATAGGCGAGGACTTCGTTTCGAAATTCGCCTGTTACCAGTTGATCGGTCCTGCCGAGGCGCCTTTTAATGCGCCGGACATGCGCAGTTTCGTGGTCTGGACCCCGCCGGGGCTGCACTATCCGTGGCACCACCACCCGGCGGAAGAGATCTATGTCGTGCTGGCAGGCGAGGCCGAGTTCGCCGTCCACGGCGCGCCGTCGCGGACCCTGCGCCCCGGCGATCACGTCCTTCACGCCTCGATGCAGCCGCACGCGATGACGACGCGCGACTCGCCGGTGATGGCCTATGTCGCCTGGCGCGGCGATCTGACGACGCCTCCCGTCTTCACCCTGCCCGAGATGGTGAGCCTGTAAATCGTCGCCCCCCGCCGCTGCCGGAAACCCGGACCTTTCGCGGCTGAATTTGCGAATCGCTCGCATCTGCCTTGACAACTTGCGAATGATTTGCATTTACACTTGGGCGACTGTAAAGCATCCGAAAAAGGAGTCATCCGATGCGATCACCATGCCGCCTTGCGCTCGCCTTCGCCCTGTCCGTTCTCGCCTCGGCGGCGACGGCGGAGCGGATGAAGGTCGTCACCACCTTTACGGTGCTGGCCGACATGGCGCAGAACGTCGCGGGAGACGCCGCCGATGTCGTCTCGGTCACCAAGCCGGGGGCCGAAATCCACGGCTACGAACCGACGCCGCGCGACATCGTGCGCGCCTCGGGCGCAGACCTGATCCTGTGGAACGGGCTCAATCTTGAATTATGGTTCGAACAGTTTCTGTCGCATCTGGAGGGCATCCCGTCCGTGACCCTGACCGACGGCATCGATCCGATCGCGATCGCCGAAGGCGTCTACGAGGGCAAGGCCAACCCGCATGCCTGGATGGGGATCGACAACGCGCTGATCTACATCGACAATATCGCAAGCGCCTTTGCCGAGCACGACCCCGGAAACGCCGAGACCTATGCTGCCAACGCCGCCGCCTACAAGGAAGAGCTGCGCGCAACGATCGAACCGCTGCGCCAGCGCATCCAGGCCATCCCCGAGGAGCGCCGGTGGCTCGTGACCTGCGAGGGCGCGTTCAGCTACCTCGCGCGCGATTTCGCCATGAAGGAGCTTTACCTCTGGCCGATGAACGCCGACCAGGTCGGCACGCCGCAGCAGGTGCGCGCGGTGATCGACGGTGTGCGTGAGAACCACATCCCCGCGGTGTTCTGCGAAAGCACGGTCAACACCGCCCCCGCCCGACAGGTCGCGCGCGAGACCGGCGCGGCCTATGGCGGCGTGCTCTACGTCGACAGCCTGAGCAAGCCGGACGGCCCGGTACCGACCTATCTCGACCTGCTGCGCGTCACCTCGCAGACCATTGCCGACGGCCTGACCGGGCAGACGGACTGACCCCGAAGGCGCGGCCGGTCCAGCCCGGCCGCGCCGACAACAGATGGAAAGAAATGCGATGCGCGATCACACGCAGGACCAGACGCTCCGAATGAACGGCGCCGCGCCGGGCGACGGCATTACCGCGCGGGACGTGACCGTCACCTACCGCAACGGGCATACCGCGCTCTGGGACGCCAGTTTCGAGATCCCGCGCGGCACCGTCACCGCGCTTGTCGGCGTGAACGGCGCGGGGAAATCGACGCTCTTCAAGGCGATCATGGGTTTCGTGCCCGCCGCGAAGGGCGAAATCCGCCTGCTCGGGCGGAGCGTGAGGGAGGCGCTGCGCGAGAACCTCGTCGCCTACGTGCCGCAATCCGAAGAGGTCGACTGGGCCTTTCCGGTGCTGGTCGAGGATGTCGTGATGATGGGCCGCTACGGGCATATGGGCTTCCTGCGCCGGCCCCGCGCCGCCGATCACGAGGCGGTGGACCGCGCGCTGGACCGCGTCAACATGCAGGAGTTCCGCCACCGCCAGATCGGCGAGCTGTCCGGCGGGCAGCGCAAGCGCGTATTCCTGGCCCGCGCGCTGGCGCAGGACGGACAGGTGATCCTGCTCGACGAACCCTTTACCGGCGTGGACGTGAAGACCGAGGACCAGATCGTCGCGCTGCTGCGCGAATTGCGTGAAGAGGGGCGCGTGATGCTGGTGTCGACCCACAACCTCGGCTCCGTGCCCGAGTTCTGCGACCGCACGGTTCTGGTCAAGGGCACGGTGCTGGCCTACGGGCCGACCGAAACGACCTTCACCCGCGAGAACCTCGAGGCCGCGTTCGGCGGCGTGCTGCGCCATTTCACGCTGGGGGGCGAGAAATTGCACGAGGACGAGGACGCGCGCAGCGTCACCATCTTCTCGGACGACGAACGTCCGCTGGTGCAATACGGCGACGTCACCCACACCAAGGAGCAGGAGCAATGAGAATGTGGCACAACACGGCGGGCGCGGCGCGGCGATGACCCATCTGCTCGAACCTTTCGCTTACGGCTACATGACCAACGCGATGTGGGTGTCCGCCCTCGTCGGCGGGGTCTGCGGGTTTCTGTCGTCCTATCTCATGCTCAAGGGCTGGTCGCTGATCGGCGACGCGCTGAGCCATTCAGTCGTCCCCGGCGTGGCGGGGGCCTATATCCTCGGGCTGCCCTTCGCGCTCGGCGCGTTCGTGGCGGGCGGGCTGGCGGCGGGGACGATGCTGTTCCTGTCGGACCGCTCGGGGCTGAAGGTCGACGTCATCATCGGGCTGATCTTCACATCGTTCTTCGGACTCGGGCTGTTCATGGTTTCGCTCAACCCGATGGCGGTCAGCATCCAGACGATCACGATGGGGAACATCCTCGCCATCACGCCCCAGGACACGGCGCAACTGGCGCTCATCGGGGTGGTGTCGCTGGCGGTGCTGCTGGCCAAGTGGAAGGATCTCATGGTCACCTTCTTCGACGAAACCCACGCGCGCTCCATCGGGCTGCGGCCCGGGCTGCTCAAGGCGGTGTTCTTCGTGCTTCTGTCGGCAAGCGTCGTGGCGGCGATGCAGACGGTGGGCGCGTTCCTCGTGATCGCGATGGTGGTGACGCCGGGGGCGACGGCCTACCTGCTCTGCGACCGGTTTCCGCGGCTCATCGTCACCTCGGTCGCGATCGGGACGGTTACCAGCTTCCTTGGCGCCTATATCAGCTATTTCCTGGACGGGGCGACCGGCGGGGTCATCGTGATCCTGCAAACTGCGCTGTTCCTGCTGGCGTTCTTCCTTGCGCCCAAACACGGACTTCTGGCCGCGCGCCGGCGCGGATCCGCCGCGCTGCGGGCCAGCGGACCCGCGCGGATCGGGGAGGAACGCGCATGACCCTTCTCGACACGCTTCTGATGCCGTTCCAGTTCGACTTCATGCTCAACGCCTTCTATATCGGCGCCCTCGTCGCGGCGCCCACCGCGCTCTTGTCGTGTTTCCTCGTGCTCAAGGGCTGGGCGCTGATGGGGGATGCGGTCAGCCATTCTGTGCTGCCGGGGATCGTGCTGGCCTATATCCTGAACATCCCGCTGATCATCGGCGCCTTCGCCGCCGGCATGGCCTGCGCGCTCGCCACCGGCTACCTGTCCGGCAACAGCCGGGTCAAGGAGGACACGATCATGGGCGTGGTGTTCTCGGGCATGTTCGGCCTCGGCATCGTGCTTTACGTTTCGATCAAGACCAACGCGCATCTCGATCATATCCTGTTCGGCAACCTGCTGGGCGTGGAGCCGCACGAGCTGTGGACCGCCGGGATCATCTCGCTCGGGGTGTCCGCCGTGCTGGTGCTGAAATGGAAGGACCTGTTGCTGCACGCCTTCGACCCGGCGCAGGCGCGCGCCGCCGGGCTGCCGGTCGCGTGGCTGCATTACGGGCTGCTGGCGGCGCTGTCGCTGACTATCGTGGCCACGCTTTCGGCGGCGGGACTGATCCTTGCCGTGGGGCTGCTGATCTCGCCCGGGGCGATCGCGTTCCTGCTGGTGCGCCGCTTCGCCGCGATGCTGGCGGTCGCGGTCGTCGTCTGCCTGATCGCGACGCTGGGCGGCATTTATGCGAGCTTCTTCCTCGACAGCGCGCCGGCCCCGACCATCATCCTGATCCTCACCGCGCTCTTCGTTCTCGCCTTCATCCGCCGCTCGGCCCTGACCCGGCGGGCGGAGCGGCGCCAGGTCTGAGCCGCGTCAGATGATGGCCTTCTCCACCAGCGGGCGGCCCTCGGTGATGCGGGCATAATCGAAGGGCGACAGATCGATGCTGCGATAGGCGCCGTGCACCAGAAATTCGGCCGTGCCGCGCCCCATCGCGGGCGCCTGTTGCAACCCGTGCCCCGAGAACCCGTTAAGGAAGTGGAAATTCTCCACCCGGTCATGCGCGCCCAGGATCGCGTTGTGATCGAGCGTGTTCATCGCGTACTGCCCGGCCCATTCGCTGGTGACGCGGATCGCCTCAAACTGCGGGATGCGGTGCGCCAGAAGCGGCCAGACGTGGTTTTCCCAGAGCGAGAAGTCCATGTCGAAGTCGTCCGGCTCCACCGCGGGATCCTCGCCGAAATGGCCGCCCGCCTGGTAGGTTCCGCCGCCGTTCTCGCGCACATGGAGGCCCGAGGGGTCGATCGTCAGCGGCAGGTCGCGATCGAGCGGACGCTCGGCGCTGAAGATCCACGAGAACCGCTTGCGCGGCTCCACCGGCAGCGTGATCCCGGCCATTCCGGCGGTGCGCGCAGCGCGCGGCCCCGAAGCGTTGAGCACCTTGCCGCAGGCGATCACCTCGCCCGAGGCGAGCGTCACGCTCTCGACCTTTGATTGGGCCGCGTTCAGCGTCATGGCGACTACTTCGTTTTCGATATATTCCACCCCGCGTTCGCGCGACAGGCGGCGGCACCATTCGAAGACGGCAACGGAATCGAAATACCCCTCGTCAACCGTGTTGATCGAGCCCAGCAGGATGTCGTCGACGTTGTAGAACGGATAGGCGGCGGCGATCTCTTCCGGGGTCATGATCCGCGTCGCCGCGCCCGCCGCCTGCTGCACGGCGGCGCTGGCGCGCAGGTCGTCTGCGAACGCCGCGTCCCCGGCGAGATACATGTAACCGAAGCTGCGGATCGATAGTTCGGGCACGCGGTCGTCCCCACCCATGTGGGTGCGCAAATTCTTGATGAAGTCCGCCCCGAACTGTGAGATTTCCACGTTGAGCGCGGTCGAGAACTGCTGCCGGATGCAACTGGTCGAGAGCATGGTCGAACTGGTCGCGTAGGTCGGGTCGCGTTCGACCACGAGCACGCGCCCGTCGAAATCCGCGTCGTCCGACAGGAAGAACGCCGTCGCCGCCCCCATGATCGCCCCGCCCACGATGATGATGTCGTAACTGCCCTGTCCGGGCGCCTGCCGCTTGTCGCTCATGGTGTCTCTCTTGGTGTGCATCACTTTTCGCCGCGCCATGCGGTGACGGATTTTCGGGCACATTAGGACGGCGCGAAACCGTAGGCAAACGCCGAATCGGACAGCGCCTTGCAATACGCCGCGGCCAACCTGATCCGTCGAAACAGCACGTCCGACCGGGCGGGACGATGCGGTTGCGAGACTCGCCGGCGAATATGCGCCGGCGCGCTTGAACATCCCATCCCCTGCGATAACTTCCGCTTCATGACAGCCATGACTTGCCCGCCCGCGCCCTGCCCCACTATCCCCGCAACCACGAGGTTGCGCGCGTTGATCGCGCGCCTTCCGGTGCGGGACATACTCATCGCCGCCTGGCTCGTGATCGCGGCCTCCGCGGTCGTCTATGCTGACGAGAAGCTGCAGGACTGGATCCCCGACGCGCTCGCGATTCCGGAAGATGCGGAGGTCGTCACGAACCGCTCTGTGGGGTCGAGCATCCGGCTGCTCTCGATCACGACGGGCGCAGATGTCGATGCGCTGTTTGCAGAGTGGAAGGAAAGCCTGGACACCAACGGCTACACCGTCGCGCAGGGCGCCGAGGACATGCTCGAGCCATCGATAGAGTTCACCGGTCCCGACATCTTCAACGCCAAGATCATCGCCGCCCCCGGCGCCGAGGACGGGCGCAGCCTCATCGAATTCGACGCGACGCTGAACTGAGTTCGACTGCAAGGAGACTCTGTTCAACACCCGCCCGTTACGCTTGCTTGCGCCGCTCGCGAGGCAAAGCCTGATTAAAACGGCTACAAGCTGAGAACCCACAGTTCGTCCTTGGTCCTCTCGCTATGAGGACTTATCTCGCAATCATGAAACTTACTTCTCCACGAAATCGCCGATTCACCCCCTCGGCGCAGGAGGCCGGGGCGCCGGCGTTCTTGTGGTGGCTGGTCGGCATCATGGCGCTGATCGAGCTGGCCCTGAGCCTTGCGGATTCCGGCGTTTTCGGGTTGCCAAGCCTGCGCTGGCGCGTGTTTGCGCTGGGCGCGTTCTGGCAGCCGCTTTTCGCGGGAGCGGCGCCGCCGATCTATCCGGGGCAGACCGCCGTGATGTTCATCACCCACGCCTTTCTGCATGGCGGGTTCGCGCATCTGGCGTTGAACAGCGTCGTGCTCCTGTCGCTGGGAAAATTCCTGTCGGCCCATTTCGGGGCCGTGCGGACATTGCTGGTGCTGTTCCTGTCGGCGGTCGCGGGCGGGGCGTGTTTCGGGCTGCTGTCGTCCAGCCCCGCGCCGATGATCGGCGCGTCGGGCGCGGTCTTTGGCCTGATCGGGCTGTGGCAGGCGATGGATTACCGGATGCGCCGGCGCGCGGGGCTGTCGCTGCAGCCCATCCTCACGGCGATACTGGGGCTGATCGCGGCCAATATCGCGCTGTTCGCGATCCTTTCGGGCGGGCTCGCGTGGGAGGCGCATCTTGGCGGGTGGATCGCCGGATGGCTCGCTGGGCAGAGCTTCGCGCGGCGGTGAGCGTGGCCGCGTCGCGTCAGCCGAGGGCGTAGCCGGCGCCGCGCACGGTCCGCACCGGATCGTCGCCGCCGTGCTGGCGCAGCGTCTTGCGCAGGCGGCCGACATGGACATCGACGGTGCGGGTTTCGACATGGATGTCGCGGCCCCACACCCGATCCAGCAGTTGCTCGCGGCTGAGCACACGTCCGGGTTTTTCCATCAGGCATGCGAGCAGGCGGTACTCGGTAGGGCCGAGGGTCACCTCCTTGCCCGCCCGGGTGACGCGGTGGGTTTCGCCGTCGAGCCGGATATCCTCGAACTCCAGCAAGGCTCCGGCGGCCAGGGGTCGCACCCGCCGCAGGTTCGCGCGTACGCGAGCCATGAGTTCGGCGACGGAATATGGTTTCACCACGTAATCGTCGGCGCCGGTTTCCAGCCCCCGGACAAGGTCGGGCTCGTCCGAGCGGGCCGAGAGCATTATGACGGGGATGCCTCGCGTTTCGCGCCGGGCCTTCAGGCGGCGGCAGACCTCGATCCCCGACAGCTTCGGCATCATCCAGTCCAGGATGATGAGGTCGGGCGGATCCTCATCCACCAACAGCATCGCCTCTTCGCCGTCATGCGCCTCGCGCACGCGGTAGCCTTCGGCGGTGAGGTTGTAACCGATCACCTCGCGTTGGGCGGCCTCATCCTCGACCAGCAGGATCAGGGGACGGTTCATCGTCGCGCCACGCCGCCCGTGCTGGCGGTATTGTCGGCCTTGGGTCGGTCGCCGTCCGGCAGCGCGCCGGTCGCGAGATAGATCACCTGCTCGGCCATGGCGGTGGCGTGATCGCCGACGCGCTCGATGTTCTTGGCGATGAAATGCAGATGCATGCAGGCCGAGATGTTGCTCGGATCCTCCATCATGTGGGTCAGGAATTCGCGGAAGAGCGTGTTATACATCTGGTCCACCTCGTGATCGCCCTGCCGCACCTCTTCCGCCAGGTCCGCGTCGCGGTGGATATAGGCGTCGAGCACCTGTTTCAGTTGCAGCTGCACCGCCTTGCCCATGCGGCGGATCGAGCCTGTCGCGCCCTCGACTGGCGGCATGCAGGACAGCACGTCCGAGCGTTTGGCGAGATTCTTGGCATAGTCGCCGCAGCGTTCCAGCGCGGCGGCGATCTTCATCGCGCTCAGCACGGTGCGCAGATCGGCCGCGGTGGGCGCGCGCAGCGCGATCAGGCGGGCGGCCTCGATGTTGATCCGCTCTTCGAGCGCGTCGATCTCGGCGTCGCCGCGGCGCACCCGGCCCGCCAGGTCGACGTCGCGGGTTTCCAGCGCGCGGACAGCGTCCAGAATGGCGGCCTCGACAAGCCCGCCCATGCGGGTGATCATGGCCTGGATGGCCTCGAGGTCGCGGTCGAAGGCGGTGGCGATGTGGTTCTTGCTGGTCATTTTGTCGTCCTTCAGCCGATGCGGCCGGTGATATAGCTTTCCGTGCGCGGATCGGCGGGGTTTGTAAAGAGCGCGCCCGTATCGCCGTATTCCACCATGCGGCCCAGGTGAAAGAACGCCGTGCGCTGGCTGACGCGGGCGGCCTGCTGCATGGAATGGGTGACGATCACCACGGCGAAGCGACTGCGCAGATCGTCGATCAGCTCTTCGATCTGGGCCGTGGCGATGGGGTCGAGCGCCGAGCAGGGCTCGTCCATCAGCAGGATCTCGGGTGAGGTGGCGATGGTCCGCGCGATGCAGAGCCGCTGCTGCTGCCCGCCCGAGAGACCGGTCGCCAGGGCATCGAGCCGGTCCTTGACCTCGTCCCAGAGCGCGGCGCGACGCAGGGATTTCTCCACCACCTCGTCCAGTTCGGCCCGCGTGCGGGTCAGGCCGTGGATCCTGGGACCGTAGGCGACGTTGTCGCGGATCGACTTGGGGAACGGGTTGGGCTTCTGGAACACCATGCCGACCTTGGCGCGCAATTGCACCGGATCGATGCGCGGATCGTGGATATCCTCGCCGTCGATGCGGATCTCGCCCGTCACGCGGGCGGCGGGGATCGTGTCGTTCATCCGGTTGAGGCAGCGCAGGAAGGTGGACTTCCCGCAGCCCGACGGCCCGATCAGGGCCGTCACCGTGCGGTCTGGAATGTCGACATCGACGTCGCGGAGCGCGTGCGTGTCGCCGTAATGCACCTGCAGGTCGCGCGTGGCGATCTTGGCGGTGTCGGCGGCGGCCGGCGTTTCTGTCAGCGTGTCTTTCATGGGGGTGGTCCTTTACCAGCGGCGTTCGAAACGGCGGCGCAGCAGGATGGCCGCGGCGTTCATGACGAGAAGGAAGGCGAGCAGCACGATGATCGCGCCCGATGCGCGCTCGACAAAGGCGGGATCGGCGCGCTGGGTCCAGTTGAAGATCTGCACCGGCAGCGCGGAGGCGGGATCGAAGAACCCCTCGGGCGGGGCGCCCGGATACTCGCGCACGAAGGCGACCATGCCGATCAGCAAGAGCGGCGCGGTTTCTCCCAGCGCCTGCGCCAGACCGAGGATCGCGCCGGTCAGGATGCCGGGCGCGGCCAGCGGCAGGACATGGTGGAACACTGCCTGCATCCGGGACGCGCCCAACCCCAGCGCCGCCTCGCGGATCGAGGGCGGCACGGCCTTGAGGCTGGCGCGGGTGGCGATGATGATGGTCGGCAGGGTCATCAGCGTCAGGACCAGCCCGCCCACCACCGGCGCCGATTGCGGCAGGCCCGCGAAATTGATGAAGATCGCAAGGCCCAGGATGCCGAAGACGATGGACGGCACGGCGGCGAGGTTGGCGACGTTCACCTCGATCAGGTCGGTCAGCCGGTTTTTCGGCGCGAATTCCTCGAGGTAGATCGAGGCGGCGACGCCGATGGGCAGCGCCAGCGCCAGCACGATCAGCATCATGTAGGCCGACCCGAGGATGGCGACCCCCAGCCCCGCCGCCTCGGGCCGCTGGTCCGATGCATCGGGGGCGGTCAAAAACGCGGCGTTAAAATCGAGCGACAGCAGCCCCCGCTCCACCATCGCATCGGCCAGTTGCAACTGCGCGAGAGAGACGTTGCTGTCGCGCGCGGCCGACTCGGCAGATACGCGGCCTTTCAGGTAGCCGTCGATCCGGCCATCGGCGAGGATCCGAACCTGGATCGTCTCGCCGATCAGGTCGGGATCGGACAGCGCCATATCGCGCACCTGTGCCGGCGCCTCGCGCGAGATGATGCCGGCGCTGTCGTCCTCGGTCAGCCCGGGAATGACGATGCCCGCCTGCGCCACGGCCTCAACGAGGGCCGCGTCGATTACCTTGCGATAGCCGATCGTCGTGACCTTCTTCAGCACCTCGGGGTCGCGGTCGCCGGATTTGTCCAGCGCCGCCGCATCGAGGTGGATCGGAAGATGGATATAGGTCTGGCGAAACGCGCCGAGGCCGGACCCAAGGACCGAGGTCAGCAGCATCGCCAGCGCGGCGAGGCCGATCAGGATCGCGCCGAGGCCGCAGGCGCGGAACCGGGCCTCGGCGGCGTGACGCCGGGCGGTGTGATCGCCGCGGTTCAGCAGGGATGTCGGGCGCGCGGCCGCTTGATCGCTCATTCGTATTGCTCCCTGTATTTGCGCACGATGGCCAGCGCCAGCACGTTGAGGCACAGCGTTATGGCGAACAGCGTCAGCCCGAGCGCAAAGGCCACGAGGGTTTCGGGCGCGGCGAAATCGCTGTCGCCGGTCAGTTGGCTGACGATCTTGACGGTGATGGTGGTCATCGCCTCGAACGGGTTGAGGCTGAGTTTCGCGGCGGCCCCGGCCCCGAGGACCACGATCATCGTTTCGCCGATGGCGCGGCTGGCGGCCAGCAGCACGGCGCCGACGATGCCGGGCAAGGCGGCCGGCAGGATCACCTGGCGGATCGTCTCGGACCGCGTCGCGCCGAGACCGAGCGATCCGTCGCGCAGCGATTGCGGCACCTGCGCGATGATGTCGTCAGAGAGGGACGACACGAACGGGATCAGCATGATCCCCATGACGAGCCCCGCGGTCATCACCGACGATCCGCTCGCCCCCAGCCCGAGAGGCTGCGCGAAGTAGTCGCGCAGCAGCGGCCCTACGGTGATCAGCGCAAAGAGGCCATAGACGATGGTGGGGATGCCCGCCAGGATTTCGATGCCCGGCTTCACGACGGCGCGGATGCGGCGGCCGGCATATTCAGCCATGTAGATTGCTGCGAAGAGCCCCACCGGCACCGCGAAGATGAGCGCGATGAGGCTGATATAGAGCGTGCCCCAGAGCAGCGGCAGGAAGCCCAGCTCGGACCCGCCCTGAAACCGCGGCGCCCAGGTGGCCGAGAGGAAAAACTCACGCCAATCGTACTGGACAAAGAAATTCAGCGTCTCGAACAGCATGGAGAGAACGATGCCCGCCGTAGTGGCGATCGCGACGCAGGCGGCAAGGATCAGCAGAGCTAGCACCCCGCGCTCGACCGTGGCGCGGGCGCGGAAAACGGGGGTGATGCGGCGCAGGGACCACGCGAGGGCGGCGAGCGCCAGGATCACCACGGCAAGCGTGCCGGCGGGTGTCAGCGCCGCCGAGATTTCCAGCAGCGCAAGCAGCAGCAGCGCCGGAAGCAAGGTGACCAGAACAGTCGCCCAGCTGTAGTGACCGGGCAGAGAATGCAGCGCGCGACTGTCGCCGCCCGCGCAGGCAATGGCGCGCGCGCGGCCCAAGAAAAAGCTCGCGGCAGCGATGATGAGCAGGATGAGCAGGATCCAGGTCGCGGTCATGGGAACTCCGGTGCGGGTGAAGCGGGCGACCCGGCCGAAACCGGATCGCCCCAATTGGCGCGGCGGATCAGTTCATCAACGCCTCTTCCGCCAACCCGGCCTGCGTCTCGGCCAGGTCCGGGTCGGGCACCAGCCCGTAATCGGCCAACGGTCCGCCGGCGCCGGCGATATCGTCCGAGACGAAGAATTCGGCAAATTCCTTCAGTCCGGGCGTCATGTCGAAATGCGCCTGCTTGGCGTAAAAATAGAGCGGCCGCGACACCGGGTATTCGCCCGACGCTATGGTCTCGGCCGAGGGGACGACGCCGTTCATCGTCGCCACCTGCAGTTCGGCGGTGTTGTTCTCGTAGAAGGACAGGCCGAACACGCCGATGCCGTCCGGATTGCTGCCGATCCGGGTCAGCGTCTCGGTATAGTCGCCGTCGATCTCGACCGCGCGGCCATCGGTGCGCAGCGACGTGCAGAGCTTGTCCGCATCCATGCCGAGGCTCTCAAGTTCGGCTGACGCGCCGCTGTCCTTGCAGCCCTGTTCGATCACCTTGATGTCGAACACTTCGCGCGTGCCATGCTTGGTCCCCGGCACGAAAGCCATGATTTCCTGCGCGGGCAGATCGGCGTTCACCTCGCTCCAGAGCGTCGCGGTATTGGGCGCCAGCTCGCCGTCACGAACGACTTCCGCGGCCAATGCCTTGTACCAGTCGGCGGGGGTGAAGGCGAAGCTCTCGCCGTCGATGTCCGAGGCGAAGACGATGCCGTCATAGCCGATTCGCACCTCGATGATGTCCGAAACCCCGGCAGCTTTGCAGGCGGCGATCTCGGCCTCCTTGATGCGGCGCGAGGCGTTGGCGATATCGATGGTGTTCTCGCCCACCCCTTCGCAGAATTTCTTGAGCCCTGCCGAGGAGCCGCCGGATTCGATCACCGGCGTCGGGAAATCGAAATTCTCGCCGAACAGCTCGGCGACGATAGTGGCGTAGGGCAGCACGGTGGACGAGCCCGCCACCTGCACCTGGTCGCGCGCGGTGGCGGCCGAGGCGGCGAGAATGGCGAGGACAGAGGTCGTTAGCGTCAAGCGGGACATGGATTTTCTCCTGTTGTGTCGCGGCGGGTCGCATCAGAACGATCCGCACCGCCGATCTACCCGCCGGGTGCTACGGTTTTGCGACACCCATGTAACAGTTTGATGAAACCCGCCCGCGCGGTCACGATTTCGGCAGGAAAACCGAAAAGCGCGCGCCCTTGCCCGGCGCGCTGACGATATCGAGTCGGCCGCGGTGACGGCTGACAATATGCTTGACGATGGCCAGCCCCAGCCCCGTGCCGCCCTTCTCGCGCGAGCGATGGTCGTCTATGCGGTAGAACCGTTCGGTCAGGCGCGGCAGGTGCATCGGCTCGATCCCGTCGCCTTCGTCGATCACGTCGATACGCAGCATCGGCTCATCGTTTGGCGCGTGGAGCGCGATGGTGACGCGGTCCCCCGCCGCGCCGTATTTGATCGCGTTCTCGATGAGGTTCTGCAACACCTGCGTCAACTGATCGGCATCGCCCGGAATGCGCGGCGCGCCGTCGGCGCCGAGGATTTCCAGCCGCAGCCCCGCCTCCGTCGCGGCGGGGCGAAAGCTGGCGGCGGCGGCATCGACGAGGCCGGCGATATCGACCGGCGCAGTGGGCCGCTGCCGTTCCTGCGCCTCGACCTTCGAGAGCGACAGCAATTCCGCGACAAGGCGGCTCATTCGCGCCGCCTCGCGCTCCATGATCGACAAAAAGCGCTCGCGGGCTGGCGGGTCATCGCGCGCCGCGCCCTTCAGGGTCTCGATGGAACTGGCAAGCGTGGTCAGCGGGGTGCGCAATTCGTGGCTGACATTGGCGACGAAATCGCGGCGGAACTGGCCGACCAGTTCCTGCTCGGTGATATCCTCGAACGCGCAGAGCGCGCCGCGCATTTGCCCCAGGCGCACCGGCGAGACCGTCACCTGATAGCTCACCTCCTGCGAGGGGCCGGGAATCACGTAGGGCGCCTCTGCGCGGGCGCCCGCATGGAGCGCCGCCTCGATCACCGCGAGCAGCGCGGGCTGGCGCAACGCGAGAGCATGATGACGGCCGATCTGCCCCGGTCCCAGTATCGCCTCGCCGGCGGCGTTTGCGGCGACGATCCTGTCATCCGCGCCGACCAGGATCAGGGGCGCCGGTACGGCGGACAGGATCGCCTGGATCCACTGGGGATCCATTTCAACGGCGTCCCACGCGGCTTCCATCCGCAGCGATCAGCGGCGTGCCGTCCTCTTTGGCGATCGGACCGGGCGGCAGGCGCTCGAGCAGGTCCAGCACCATTTCGCTCGGACGGCAGAGCCGGACGCCCTTGGGCGAGCAGACGATGGGACGGTTGACCAGGACCGGGTGTTCAAGCATCGCGTCAAGCAATGTCTCGTCGTCAACGGAAGGATCGAGCAGGCCCAACTCCTCTGCCGGGGATTTCGTCGTTCGCAGGGCGGTGCGGGGCGTCAGGTCCGCAGCTGCGAACAGCGCCAGAAGCTGCGGGCGGGTCCAGCCCGTCTGAAGGTAGTCGATGACCACCGGCGTCTCGCCCGACGCCTCGATGATCGCCAGCACGTTTCGCGAGGTGCCGCAGGCCGGGTTGTGGTGGATGACGATGCTCACGACGCGCGCCCCTCGTTCGGAAAGCAGTGTTTCGTCCGGTTGGCGAAGGCGACGAGCGACAGCATCACCGGCACTTCCACCAGCACACCGACGACTGTGGCCAAGGCGGCGCCCGAGCCAAGCCCGAACAGGCTGATCGCGACCGCCACCGCCAGTTCGAAGAAATTGGATGTGCCGATCAGGGCGCAGGGGGCTGCTATATTGAACGGGATGCCCCAGGCCCGCGCCGCGCCGTAGGCCACGAAGAAGATGCCATAGGACTGGAGCAACAACGGCACGGCAATCAGCGCGATGACCAGCGGACGATCGAGGATGATCTCGCCCTGAAACCCGAAGAGCAGCACCACCGTGACCAGCAGACCCAGCATCGAAAACGGCTGCACGCGGGCCTTGAAGGCGTCCACCGCCGCCTCGCCCCCTTTGCCGACGAGGTTCCGGCGCGTCACGTAGCCGGCCAGCAGGGGCAGCATGACATAAAGACCAACTGACAGCAGCAGCGTATTCCAGGGCACGACGATATCGGTTACGCCCAGCAACAAGGCCACGATGGGCGCAAAGGCAAAAACCATGATCACGTCGTTCACGCTGACCTGCACCAGCGTGTAAGTGGCGTCTCCGCGGGTGAGATTCGACCAGACGAACACCATCGCGGTGCAGGGCGCGGCGCCCAGCAGGATCACCCCCGCGAGGTAAGCCTGCGCATCATCGGGCGGGATCAGACCCGCAAAGACATGGTTGAAGAACAGCACGCCAAGGGCGGCCATGGTGAAGGGCTTGATCAGCCAGTTCACCACCAGGGTCACGACCAGGCCCTTGGGCTTGTCGCCCACATGGGCCAGCGCGCCGAAATCCACGCCCACCATCATCGGATAGACCATCGCCCAGATCAGCACCGCCACGGGCAGGTTGACCGAGGCGATTTCCAGGGCGGCCAGCCCCGAAAAGACGTCCGGAAAGAGGTTGCCCAGTAGCAGCCCCGCGCCGATGGCAAGCGCCACCCAGACGGACAGCCAGCGCTCGAATGTTCCAAGACCCGCGGCGGCGGGAAACGATGTATCGGTCATATCGGCCTTTCGACGTTCAGTGATGGGAGGTCAGGAAGCGGGCGCTGTCATCAACAGGTCGTCAAGTCAGCGGGAGTGGGGGCTGTCCGGGGACTGGAACAGGCGATCTCATCGATGACGGGCTGGCAGAGGTCGGGACAACCACCGCAGCAATCCTCCATCAGGAATGCCAGCAGACCCCGCATTCCGTCCATGTCGGCGAAATAGCGGATGCTGCGGCCATGCCTCTCGCTTCGGATCAACCCGGAGCGGACCAGGATCGCGAGATTGGCCGACATGGTATTCTGGCGGACCCCGAGGGCGTCGCCAATATGGCCAGCCGACATGCCGACCTGCCCCGCCTTGATCAGCAGGCGGAACACGTCAAGACGCGTGGACTGTCCGAGGGCGCCGAAAGCGGCGAGAGCATCATTCTTATCCATGAATCGTGAAGTATGGAAATGATGTGCTGAGGTCAAGCGCCGAAATTGGTCCGAGAGAGATTTTCTCGATGCTGAAACGGCCTGGCGTTGCCGCCGTTCGCGTGATGAGCGACAGTTAAAGTGTGCAACCCGCCTTCGCCGCCGCATCCGTCATGTCAGATACGGCGCGAGGAACAGCATGCTCAGGCCGAGGATCAGCCCGCCCCCGAGGATGTGCAGCATGGCCGACAGGTTCAGCGCCTGGACCGACTTGGTCGACTGGCCCATAACGACGAAAAGCCGCGCCAAACGTCCGCCTGCTGCAACGGTCAGGATGGTCGCCGCCGTCCCCAAAGCCATGGCGAGGACCGCAAGAACGCCCGCGCCAAAGGCGTCGAACCGCGCGGCTATCACCAGAACGAAGAGCGCGCCGGTGCAGGGCCGGATCGCGATGCTGGCCACGATTGCCAGGGCTTCGCGCATCGAATTCAGCGAACGCACCTCCTCAACGGTCGGGGCATGCGCGTGGCCGCAACCGCAAGCGCCCTTATGCTGATCCTGCGCGGTATCGTCCGTCGCCGCGCCGCTTCTTTTGTGCAGGGCGCGCACGCCGCGCAGCACCAGAACAAGACCAATCAGGGCGATGGCGATCGCGCTCAGCGGCGCAAGCCAGGTTTCCGTCAGTTCCGCCGCATCCCTTGCGTTGAAACGCAGGGCAAAGACCAACAGGCCGACAAGGACGATCGCAGTGCCCGCCTGCGCAAGACTGGACAGAACCGTCAGGCCCGCCAGCCGCTGAAACGTCGACCCGCTCGCCAATGCCGCGCCGCCGATCAGCACCTTGCCGTGCCCGGGACCGATGGCATGCACGACACCGTAGCCGGCCGTCGCGGCGCACAGAGTCAATAATGCCGCCGGCTCCCCTGCCCTGACGGCGCGCAGCGCGCGGGCCATGGCATTCTGAAACTCGCGCTGCTCGGACGCCGCCCAGCGGAGTAGCTGATCCCAAGGCAAGACGAGCCATAGGCCGACGCCGACAGCCAGAACGACCGCAAAGAGCCGGTACGCCTTCAGTTGCATGTCAGCACGATTTCATCGGCGAACAGTTGCCCGACATTCTGCTGCTCGGGCGTCTCCTCGCGCGACAGCGCCGCAAGCTGATTCTGAAGCGCCGCAGCCGCCGCGTCGGCCTCGAATGGGACGATGGTCGCATGGCACGAACCTGTATCCGGGTTCATCAGGCCGGTTGCGGTGTAGGCGTAATAATAGTTCGGATCGTAAAACTTCAGGACCGCCGTTCCTGGGGACAGATCGAGAGGCTCGTTCAGCGGCAGATCGAAGCGGACCACGATTTTATCGCCGTGCATCTCGGCCGATGCGTTCGTCGGTTTGCCGAATCCGACCTGCCGCTGGTCTGCTTCGAGATAGACGTCGCCATTGTAACCGTCTGGCCAATCGGTCTCACCCGACGCGACCTTGGCCAGATCATCTTTGTTCAGGACACCGTCCCCATCAGCATCGAGTTCAAGAATGTCGAAAATGGTCAGGGTGGTGAATTCGTCATACGTCCAGACGATGTGCAGGGACGAAAGACGCGACGCGTCGATGTCGAAACCGACTTCGGTATCAACGAAGACATGCGGATGCGCAGCGGATTGCCCAGCCACGCAGAGGAACATTAGCAAGATGCAAGGAAAATGGCGCGGCACTGTTTCTTGACCCTTCCGGATTGCAGGTTAGATGCCGCGCCTTCGCCGTCAAGACAAGCAGTCAGCAAGCGATCTCGCAAGATTCCGCAGGAGCTGCGGATAAAGGCCCGCCCCGGTCTCAAGGTTGGAGCCAAGCGGATCGAGAACCGAGGTCTTCGCATCGGCGCCCTCCATGACTGTCGCGACCAGCCCGGAATTGAACTGAGGCTCCGACAGCACGCACTGGATACTCTCGTCTGCTATCCGGCCCTGAATTTCCGCGATGCGCGCCGGGCTGGGGTCGCTTGCATCCGAGAGAGAGATGGCGCCGGAGGCGGGGAAGTCAAAGGCTGTCTCGAAGTAGTGGTAGCCGTCGTGGAAGACGATGAACCGCCCGTCGCGCACCGGATCCAGGATCGCGTTCACCTCGTCAGACAGGGTGACGATTTCCTCGCGCGCGGCCGCGGCATTGGCGAAATACGCTCCGGCGTTATCGGGATCAGCGGCGGACAGTTGCGCTGCGATCACGTTCAGCCAGTTCGCGGCGTTCTCGGGCGAGAGCCAGGCGTGCGGATCGTGTGCGCCATGGGCATGATCATGGTCGTGGCCATCAGCCTCGGCATGCTCTTCATGATCATGACCATCGCCTTCAGCGTGTTTCGCGTGCGCGTGTGTGTCGTCATCCTCATGCTCTTCGTGATCATGATCGCCCTGTCCGCCCTCGGAATGCGCTTCATGATCGTGGTCGTCCGCGTGATCCTCGTCGCCATGTGCGTGCGCCTCGAACAGCGCACCTTCACGGAACTCCAGAAGGACAGTGCCGTCGGCGTCGAGAAGCGTGGTGACCTCCGCGCCGTCTGCGAGAGTTTCGATGGACTCCTCCATCCAGGGCGTCAGATCCTCGCCAACCCAGAACACCAGATCCGCGTCTTGCAGCGCTTGCGCCTCTGACGGTCGAAGGCTGTATTCGTGCGGCGAAGCGCCTGGTTGGACGATCAGCGACGGGGCGCCAAGACCCTCCATCACGCGCGTGACCAGGGAATGCACCGGGGCGATATCGACCGCGACACGCGGGACGTCGGCCATGGCCGTCCCGGCCAAGAGCGAAGCAGAGAGAGAAAGAGGGATCAGGTATCTGGACATTGGCGCTTCCAAGTGATTGTATAACATTACAAGTCCGATACAGGAAATGAGATAACATGACAAGTCGTGGATATCAGGAGAAGTCGGAAACGGTCCGAGCAACGCTCGGGCCCGTCGGATTCGATGCGCATGATCACGACCAGTGTGTGGAAACGGCGATCACCGAGGCCGAGTCGCATTGCGCCACGACGGGCGCGCGCTTTACTCCGGTGCGGCGTGCGGCACTCCAAATCCTTTTGCGAGAGCATCGCGCGCTCGGCGCCTATGAATTGCTGGACCGCCTGCGCGACGCCGGGTTTGGCGGTCAGCCGCCCGTCGCATACCGTGCGCTGGACTTTCTCGTCGAGAATGGCTTCGTGCACAAGATCGAGCGGCTGAACGCTTTCATCGCCTGCGCGCATCCCGGCGCAAGCCATTCCCCGGCGTTTCTGATTTGCCGTGAGTGCGATGCGGTCGCAGAGGCGCATTCGGCCCCGGCGCGCGGGACGCTCGGCGAGGCCGCCAGGGCCACGGGGTTCAAGATCGAGCGCACCGTGGTCGAGGCACTCGGAGTCTGCCCGTACTGTGCGGGGACGTCCGACGCATGAGCCTACTGAATGTCGAACAACTGAGCGTTCGCTACGGCGCGACAGAGGTGTTGCGGGACGTCAGCCTGAGCGTGGAGACCGGTGAGATCGTCACAATTGTGGGCCCCAACGGATCGGGCAAGACAACGCTCCTGCGCGCGATCGTGGGCGCGGCGCCCGCCACTGCGGGCCGGATCATGCCGGCGCCGGGCCTCAGGCTTGGCTATGTGCCTCAGAGACTTCACGTCGACCCGACGCTTCCGATCACTGTTAGGCGCTTCCTTTCGTTACCCGGCGGCGCGACCCGGTCGGACAAGGCTGCCGCGCTGGCGCGCGCGGGTGCCCCGGAACTTGCGAAGCGTCAGATGTCACAGCTTTCCGGCGGGCAACTGCAACGTGTCCTGCTGGCGCGCGCCCTGGTGGCGCGACCGCAACTTCTGTTGCTGGATGAACCGACGGCAGGGCTCGACCAGCCCGGCTCCGCCGCGTTCTATCAGCTGATCGACGACGTGCGGCGTGAAACCGGGTGCGCTGTGCTGATGATCAGCCATGAACTGCACGTCGTCATGGCGGCATCTGACCGGGTGATCTGCCTCAACGGTCATGTGTGTTGTCACGGCACGCCCGAACACGTCTCGTCCGCGCCGGAATATCAAGCTCTCTTCGGGACCGGCACCGGTGGCGCGCTCGCGCTCTACCGGCACGATCACGACCATACGCACGACCTTGATGACGCGTGTGGAGCCGACCACCGCCATAACGACCAGACAAAGGCTGCCGAATGATGCTCGACGATTTCATGACACGCGCCACCCTTGCCGGTATCGGCGTGGCGTTCGCGGCTGCTCCACTTGGCAGTTTCGTGGTCTGGCGCCGCATGGCTTATTTCGGCGACGCCACCGCTCATGCCGCGATCCTGGGCATCGCGCTTTCGCTGGCGCTGAATCTATCCATCTTCCCCGGCGCAATTGCGGTTGCGCTCATCATGGCTCTGACCGTCTCCGCGCTCAGCGGGCGGGGCTACGCCATGGACACGCTTCTTGGCGTCCTGGCGCATTCGGCACTGGCGTTCGGCCTGGTCGCAGTGTCGTTTCTGTCGGGGATCCGGATCGATCTGATGGCGTATCTGTTCGGAGACATCCTTGCGGTGTCACGCGGTGATCTTGCCGTGATCTGGGGCGGGGCCGCGCTGGTCGTCGGATTGATCGCCTGGCGCTGGTCCGCCCTGCTGACGTCGACCCTGAACGACGAACTCGCCTACGCCAGCGGCATCGACCCCAAGCGCGAGCAACTGGTGCTGACCCTCTCGCTCGCCATCACGGTGGCTGTAGCGATCAAGGTCGTGGGCGTTTTGCTCATCGCAGCAATGTTGATCATCCCGGCCGCCGCCGCGCGCCCGCTGTCTCGGACGCCCGAAGGCATGGCGCTGATTGCAGCTCTAATCGGCAGCGCATCCGCCGTCGTTGGCCTGCGAGGCGCTTACGTTCTGGACACCCCGGCCGGACCATCGATCGTATGCGTCGCGGCCTTGTGTTTCGTGGCTACAAGCCTGATCAGGGCGTTCAAGCCAGGCAATCAGGCGGGATGAGGGCTTCGGCGTAGCCAATCTGCAAATTGCATCCAAATGCGCCGGGCAGCGCGCCAGGGCCCCAAACGGCTGCGCCCGCGCATCTCGCGCCTTGCAAACCGGCACCGAAGGCGCGACAGTGCGGCGCGTGGCGCGGCAGGCGGCTCGGGACGGGTCTGAACCGTCGGAAGGAACGACACGGAAGCGATTTGATGATGACCGAGCCGTGGAGCGGCATCTTTTGTGCCGAGGGGCGCCCCTTCGTGAAGATGCACGGGCTGCGCAATCACTTCGTCATCGTCGATGCCCGCCGCGATCATTACGCGCCCGGCAAGGCCGAGATCGCCCATGTCTGCGACGTCCGGGTCGGGGTGGGCGGCGATCAGTTGCTGGTCGTCGAGCCGTCCGACGCGGCGGACGCGAGGCTTCGCATTCTCAATATCGACGGGCGCGAGGTCGGCGCCTGCGGCAACGCCACACGCTGTGTCGCGTGGCTGCTGCTGGAAGAAACCGGCGCCGACGCGGTGACGATCGAAACCCGCGCCGCCATGCTGCGCTGTACCCGCCAGGGGCCGCGCGAGGTCAGTGTCGAAATGGGGCGAATCGAGCATGATTGGCGTAAATTCCCGCTGGCGCGCGAGGTGGACACGTTGGATTTGCCGCTGGCGCACGGGCCGCTGGCGCATGGGGTGGCCTCCTGGGTCGGCAATCCGCATGTGACATTCTTCGTGCAGGACCTGCCCGCGCTCGATGTCGCGGCGTTGGCGCGCCCGGTGCTCACCGACCCGCTATTCCCGGAACAGGTGAATGTCGGGCTGGGCGAGATCCTCGGCCCGACACGCATTCGCTTGCAGGCCTATGAACGTCCGGGCATTCTGACCGGGGCCTGTGGCACCGGGGCCTGCGCCGCCGTGCGGGCGGCGCAGCTGCGGGGCCTGATCGGTTCGGGGCCGGTCCGGGTGGAAATGGGCGCCGGCGCCGTGACGATCGAGGTGGATGCGCAAGGCAGTGCGGTGATGACCGGCCCGGTCGCCACTTGTTTCAGGGGTCGCCTGCCCCTTTACGCGGAAGGACGAGATGAGCGAGCCGATGATCGTAATTGAGGGGGTCAGCAAGACCTACCAGATGAAAGGCCGCTCCGATGTGCGCGCGCTCGACAATGTGAGCGCGACGATCGACCGGGGCGAGGTGGTGGTGATCATCGGCCCTTCCGGCTCGGGCAAATCGACGCTGCTGCGCGCGCTCAACGGTTTGCAGCCGGTCGACTCAGGCCGCATCACCATCGACAACATCGAGGTGACCAGCAGGAAAACCGACATCAACCGCCTGCGCGCCGAGGTGGGCATGGTGTTTCAGCATTTCAATCTGTTCCAGCACAAGACCGCGCTGGAAAACATCGTCTTGCCGCAGATCATCGTCGCCAAGCGCAAGCGCCCCGAGGCCGAAAGCATCGCGCGCGAGTTGCTGAAGAAGGTGGGCTTGCCGGAACAGGAGAACAGCTATCCCGTCATGTTGTCGGGCGGGCAGCAGCAGCGCGTCGCCATCGCGCGCAGCCTGGCCATGAAACCCAAGGTGATGCTGTTCGACGAGGCGACATCGGCGCTCGATCCCGAAACCGTGGGCGGCGTGCTCGAACAGATGCGCAGCCTGGCGGCCGAAGGCATGACCATGGCCGTCGTCACCCACGAGATGGGCTTTGCCCGCGAGGCGGCCGATCGCGTGATCTTCATGGACAGCGGCGCAATTGTTGAGGAAAACACCCCTGCGGCGTTCTTTGACAATCCGCAGACCAATCGGGCCCGGGAGTTTCTGAGCCAGATACTATGAACCGATAATCGCTCATCAAGGAGGAGAGACATAATGAAACTTAAGAACCTGACCGTCGCACTGATCGGCGGCGCAGCAATGGCGGCGATGGCCACCGTGTCATGGGCCGAAAGCACGATGGAAAAGATCGTGCGCACCGGCGAGATGACCATCGCCGTGCAGACCCAGGGTCCGCCCGTCAGCTTCATAAACAAAAATGGCGAACGCACCGGTCTTGCTGTCGAACTGGCGCAGATGATGGCCGACGACATGGGCGTGAAGCTGGTCGTGCAGGATTATGACTGGAAGGGCCTGATCCCCGCGCTGACCTCGGGCAAGGCCGATTTCATCGCCGCCGACATGACGCCGACGGCGCAGCGTTCGATGCAGATCATGTTCACCGAGCCGGTCTTCTTTGCCGAGACGGTCGCCTTCACCAAGGAAGGCAGCGACTTCACCAGCTGGGAAGACCTGAACAAGCCCGACGTGTCGCTGGCCGCAACGCAGGCCTCTTCCTACGCGTCGGCGGCGCGCAAGTTCCTGCCCGAAGCCGAGCTGAAGGAATTTTCCGGCGGCACCGCGCAGGCGGTCCAGGCCGTCATGTCGGGCCGCGCCACGGCGGGTGTCACCGACAAGGCGACGCTGTCGGGCTTCCAGTCGTCGATCGACGGCATCGTCCTGCTGGATGGCGAGCTGAACCGTGAACCGCTCGGCTTTGCCGTGCGGCCCGATTCCGTGCATCTGCTGAACAGCCTCGACAACTACATGCGACTGATCCGCATCGACGGGCGCCTGGACGAAAAGGTCGCCTATTGGTGGAACTCCACCGATTGGGAAGCCGATCACAAGTGATCGCCACCGGGACGGGGGCGTCGCGGCGCCCCTGTCCGACCCCATCTGACATGACAGGCAGGTTCGCGCAGCGCCGATGATGTGGCTCCAGGATTTCTTCAATCTCCGGCTGGTGTCGGAATATGCCGACGTTTTCGCCCAGGGCATCTGGCAGACGCTGTGGATCTCGGCCGTCTGTCTCGTCCTGTCGCTGGTGCTGGGCACGGTGCTGGCGCTGGCGCGGATGTCGAAGAACCCGCTGTTCTGGCGGCCCGTCGCGGGCTATATCCAGTTCATCCGTTCGACGCCTCTGCTGGTGCAGATCTACCTCGTCTATTACGGCCTGCCGACGATCATGCCCGCGGGGATGTTGTTCGACGAGGTTCAGTCCGGGATCATCGCGCTGACGCTACACACCTCGCCCTACATGGGCGAGATCATCCGCGCCGGGATCGGCTCGGTCGCGCGGGGGCAGATCGAGGGCGCGCTGTCGGTCGGGATGACGCCGCGCCAGACGATGCGCTACATCACCCTGCCCCAGGCCGTCGCCAACGTGATGCCGCCGCTGCTGGGTCAGACCGCCGTGCTGATCAAGGACACCTCGCTGCTCAGCATCATCGCGGTCTTTGAATTGCTTGGCGCCGGGCTTTTGATGTTTTCCGAAACGGTCGTGGCCACCGAAAGCTATGTCACCGTCGCGATCTGCTATCTCGGCATCTACGCCATGATGCTGGTGTTGTCGGGCATCGTGCAGAACCGTCTGGGCGGCAGCGCCTGGCAGGCGAATTGAGGGGGCGCGCGCATGGAATGGATCGCTGACAAGTGGCACATCGTGGTGCAGCTCTACCCCTTTCTGCTGAAGGGGCTGTGGCTGACATTCCAGATCTCGATCATCGCCATCGCCATCGGGTCGAGCATCGGCTTCGTGCTGGGCGTGGCCAAGACGGCGGGCTTCCGGCTGCTGAACGGGGTGATAAATCTCTATCTGCACCTGCTGCGCGGCTCCCCCTACCTGGTGCAGCTCTACATCGTCTATTTCGTGCTTCCGGCCACCGGCATCGCCTGGCTTTCGTTTGACAGCTATACCGCCGCCATCGTCTCGTTGTCGCTCTACACGTCCAGCTACGTGACGGAAATCGTGGCCGCCGCGATCCACGCGGTTCCCAGCGGCCAGACCGAAGCCGCGCGCTCGGTCGGAATGACGCGGCTGCAGACCTACCGTTACATCCTCGTGCCACAGGCGCTGAAGCTGACGATCCCGCCCATGGCGAGCATCTACGTCATCGTTATCAAAAGCACGGCGGTCCTGTCGGTCATCGGTATTTCCGAACTGACCCGACAGGGCGAGGTGGCGATCATGAGAATGCCGGGCGACATCATGTTCATCTACAGCCTGATCGCGGTGTTCTACTTCATCTATTGCTACCCGATGCTCCGCCTGTCGAAATGGGCCGAGGGGCGTTTCGGAGCATCGGCCGGCGGTGACAAATGAGCCGCCGGTTCCTCACTTGAAGACCAACGGCACGCTACACGAAAGCGTGCATCTCCGCGGCTAGCGGAGCATCCGCCATACCCGCCGCCGCCGGAGAGCCCATGCTCCTGCCCACAGGACGAGCATGCAGAGCGCCCCTTTCGTGACGTCCCCCATCGCCCCCTGAACAAGCCAGGCGTGAATGACGGACGCCGTGACGATCACGACCGCCGCCGCGCTGTGCCCGAGTCGCCAGACGCGAAGTCCCAGCCGTTTTCTCACGGCCGCAAGGATGGCGGTTGCGAAGACGGCCCACATCGCTACCGCACCCCAGACCGAAAACGGTGTCGGTGAGCGAAAAAGCAGAACGTCCACCACGTCGGGCGGGCTGGTGATCCAAAGGCCCGCCACATGGACAACAATCGCGAAAACCAACCCCGCTCCGGTCCAGACATGGATGCGTCGGGCCGGGCTTCCCATAAGCAGACCCGTGATCAGCAAGGGCTGGACAAGCAGAAGCGCCAGCCCGACGATTCCGGCGAATCCGGCAATGATGTAGACCGGCTCGCGCCATTGCAGAAGCGGACTTTGCGCCGCGGCGATCAATGGCAGCGCAATGGCCACGGCCAGAGCCACCCATAGGATCGCGCGCCGCGACGACGTCATCAGAGAGGACGCAAGACGAACTCTGCATGCAGGCTCGTGTCGGATGCCCGCGCCAACACCGGACGCAGGAAAACCGTCTCGAAGTCGCCGTCATCGTAATCGGCATCGAAGGCGAGGTGCCCGTGGGGCTGACCGAATGCAGGCACGATCTGCGGCATCTCGATACGGAACACACCATTGGCGTCCGTAAGCACCGCGCCATGCGACCGTGCGTCGCGTTCGTGACCTTCGGTCGTATGGGCCCAGACCTGAATGCGGCGACCGGCAAGAGGCGCACCGTCGCCCGCACGGCGCACAGTCCCGGTGGTCCAGAAGCCGCCACCACCGATCCTATCCACGATCGGGGCGCCCGGAAGATAATTGTTGGCTCCGCCCCGCATCGTCGGAGTGGGTTCAAGGGATTTCGCGCGCGCCGGTCTGGTCAGGCCGGACGCGCCAATGAGAAACGCTGCCCCGGCAGTGGAAACGACGGTTCGGCGCGTCGGGTTCGGGGTCGTCATGTCGATGTCTCCCAACTGCTGTTACAAGAGCGGATTTCAGCGCTCATCTGTAATTGTGCGCGGGCATGGCCCATTCAACCACGGCACACGGGGAATTGACCGCTTGCCGGCGCGATTTGGCTTAGCCGGCGAGGTATGTACGGAACCAGGCCACCATGCGCTCTTCGGCGAGCCGGGCGGCATCTTCGTCGTAGCGCGGCGTGGTGTCGTTGTGGAAGCCGTGGTTCACGCCGGGGTAGATATGCGCCTCGTACCGCTTGTCGCTTGCCTCCAGCGCTTTCTGGTAGTCCGGCCACATGGCGTTGATACGCTGATCGAGTGCGGCGAGCTGGATCATCAGCGGGGCCTCGATCCGGGCCACCTGGTTGCTGTCGGGGGCCGCGCCGTAGAAGGGAACGCCTGCCGCCAGCTCAGGATAGGCGACCGCCAGCTTGTTCACGACACCGCCTCCATAGCAGAAGCCGGTCGCGCCCACCTTGCCGTTCGTGCCGTCAAGCGCCTGAAGATGCTCGAAACCCGCGAAGAAGTCGTTCAGAAGCGCGTCCTGATCGAGGCTTCGCTGCATCTCGCGGCCCTCGTCGTCGCTGCCCGGGTAGCCGCCGAGCGAGGAAAGCCCATCGGGCCCCATGGCGACGAATCCCGCCTTGGCGAGGCGGCGCACCACGTCGCGGATGTAGGGGTTCAGACCGCGGTTTTCGTGGACGACCAGAACAGCGGCCGGGGGGCGGTCGGCGTCGATTTCGGTTGGCCGGACCAGATAGGCCGTGATCTCGCCCGTTCCGTTTGGACTGGGATAGGTGATGTCTTCGCCCTGAATGTCGGGATCATCTTCGGCCACCTGCCGGGCCAGCGCGTAATTGGGCGCAAGCGCGCCAAGGATCGCGGCCGCCGTCAGACCACCGATGGCCCATTTGCCGGCACGATCCAGAAACTCCCGTTTCGAAATCTTGCCATGCGCGTAGTAATCGTAGAGGTCCAGAAGTTCCTGGTCGAAATCGGCTGCGGTCAGGCGGGGCTGAGGCCTTTGGTCATCCATTGGAAATTCTCCTTTGCCAAGCGAAATTGAGATGGGACAGGCGCACGTGACAGTTGGGTCGCCCGAGTCATACTACACCATCCGCCTCAGAGTCGCATCGCGATCAATGAAGTGGTGTTTGAGCGCCGCGCCGATATGGAGTGCCAGCAGGACCAAAATCACCGGAGGCGCAAGGTCGTGAACCGCGCCGGCGACACCGTCTAGCCACGCGGTTTTCGCCGGCGCAGAGAGCAGCGTCACACCCCAGATGCTCAGGTCGCGACCGGCGGCGATTGTCATCAGGACGCCCGAAACGGGCATGGCCAGAATCGCGATCAGAAGTCCGATATGGCTGAGTTTCGCCACCCGCTCCTGCCAGCGCGGCGCCTTGATGGCGCCGCGCGGAAAACCCTGTGCGATGCGCCAGCCGACACGCCATAGACCGTAGATCAATACGGCGACGCCGAGAGCCTTGTGCCATTGCATGTAAGGTCCGATCGCCTCACGCGTCAGGCCGCCGTTATCGATGTAGAGGCCAAGACCGAGAGCACCGAGAAACAGCGTCGCAGATATCCAGTGGTTCAGCTTCGAGACAATGCCGAAGCTGTCAATCCCGTCGCTCAGCCGGGGTGCGGTGGAGCGGGTGCGATGCAGGCTTGGGTCGTGCGCCATGTCCGTGTCCTCCTTGGCCGGGGAAAGGGCGGCCAATCGGCCGCCCTCCGAAGGGTCAGTTGTCGGGATCGGTTTCGGGTGCGCCAGGCGCGGACCGAGATGCGCCGCGCTGTTGCAGGGTCAGCGCCCCGTCACCGTCGCGGTCCATCCGATCGAACATCCGGGAAACACGGGTGTCCATTTCGTCGCGACTGATGACGCCATCGCCATCGGCATCGAGATGCTGGAACATGTCGACCATGCGCGAGCGGGTGAATTCGCGGTAAAGCGTGTCGAACTCCTCGATCGAGAGCGCGCCGTCGCCAGAAGCGTCCACCTCGGCCAGTCTGGAGGCGCGGTAGCTGTCCACCTCTTCGCGTGTCACCGTTCCGTCACCATCGGCATCCACCGCGTCGAACAGCGTGCGCATCATCTCGCCGCCGAACCCGCCCCGCCGGTGCTTGCCGTGATGCTTGCCGCGCATATGGCGCGCGCCGCGATCCCGGTCGCCGCGATAATCGGCACGGATAACCTGCGCATCCGCCGAAGCCTGATCGCCGGCTGCCGGCGCGGTCTGGGCGGTCGCAATCATGGCGCCGGACCCGGCCAAAGCAAGCGCCAGAAATCCGACGGGAAGATAATTCGATCGTTTCATTGCCTCATCCTTTCAAAGTTGGCAGCGAAGGCGTCGTGCCTTCGATGCCCTGGATATGGATGATCCCGGGTCTGAATGTGTGTCAGCGTGAAGGGAGTATCGTCGCCAACTGTCGTAGAACCGGGGTTTGACATGATTTGCGACAAATTTCTCCTCGTCCGGATTTGGCCCGCTCTATCAATCGGACACGAAATGACGGAGTTTGGGAAGGCAAATTACCGAACTGGACCGAAGCCCGATGGAACCGCCCGCCCCGCAAATCCTGATCGTCGATGACGCGCGCGATATCCGCGAGCCGCTTGGCCAGTATCTGGGCAAGCAGGGGTTTCGCACAACGCTGGCGGCGAATGCAGGCGAGGCCCGGCGCGTCCTGGGCGATCTGCGTCCGGCGCTGGTCGTCCTCGACATCATGATGCCCGGCGAAGACGGGCTCAGTCTCTGCCGATGGCTGGTGGCGCGTGGAGGCCCGCCGGTGATCCTGCTGACGGCCATGGCCGATGAGACCGACCGCATCGTCGGGCTGGAGCTGGGCGCTGATGACTACCTCGTCAAACCCTTCAACCCGCGCGAGCTGCTCGCGCGGATTCGGGCCGTCCTGCGCCGGATCGAGCTGCCGGGACCGAAGGTGCCGACCGAGCGGCGTCGTTTCAAAAACTGGCTGCACGACCCGGCGGCGCAGACCGTCCAGCGCGATGACGGGCGCAAGGTGGCGTTGACCTCGGGCGAGAACCGTTTGCTCGGCGTAATGCTCGACCATCCGCAGACCGTCATGTCCCGCGACAGGCTTCTGGATTTGACGGCGGGCCGGGACGCCAAGGTCTATGACCGCGCCATCGACAACACCGTCAGTCGGCTGCGCCGCAAGATCGAAGACGATCCGAAGGCGCCGCGCCTCATCGTGACCGAATGGGGTGGAGGATATCGGCTGGCCGCCGATGTGGTCGAGGAATGAAGCTGCGCTTCTCCGTGGACGGGCTGGCGGTGCGTTTTTCGCTTCTGCTGACCGTGGCGCTGATCGCCGCAACGCTGATCGCGGCGGCGCTGCTTTATGCCGATCGGGCGCGGCAAGACCGCGCAAACCTGATTGAGCGGGAGGTCCAGCGGATCGTCTCACTGGTGCCGGCCATTGAGGCGGCCCGGCCAGGACAGCGCCAAGTCGCTGCCCGCAGAGCGTCGACGCGGTTTTCGCGGGTTTCGGTCGATCCCCACCCGGTCGTTGACGAAATGCCCATCGCGCCGAGATCGGTGGCCCTGGCACGCGAGCTGCGCGCCGCCCTGGGGGACCGTGACGTTCGCGCGGCCATCATGGTGCGCGGTCGCAACGGTGAGCGGCGGGGCCGCGAGGCCGTCGCGTTGTCCATTCGCCTGCGTGGCGACGGCGGGGCCGAATGGCTCAATTCCGTCTCGCGCGGGGGCCGCCCCGGGGGGCCGCCGGGGATTCCCGGGAAAATCCTTCTTCTGGCGCTGGGCATTTCCCTGTTGTCGGTTCTCGGTGTCGCGCTCTTTTTCGTCCGCCGTCTGACACGGCCGCTAAAGGACCTTGCCGCCGCCGCCGGCGCAGCCGGCCGGGGCGATCGCAGCGTTCGCGTGGCAGAGACCGGCCCGCGCGAACTGCGCGCCGCATCCGCGGCCTTCAACGACATGCAGGATCGGATCGCGCGCTTCGATGCCGAACGGATGCGCACGCTTGCCGCCGTGGGGCACGACCTGCGCACGCCGATTACCGGCTTACGCATCCGCGCCGAGATGCTGGAGGAAGAAGACGCAGCGCCGATGATCCGCACGCTTGATGAGATGACGGTGATGGCGGATGGGCTTGTGACCTATGCACGGGGCGCGGGAGATGCCGAGCGCGCTCAGCCTGTCAATCTGGCCGGTATGTTGTCGCGGCTGTGCGACGAGCGAGGCGTCCAGTTCACGCGCGGCGACGGCGCAACCGTCAGCGGCCGGCCCGTCGCGCTCGGGCGTGCGATCGGCAATATCGTCGACAACGCCATCCGCTATGGCGATGGCGCGCACGTGGCGCTGGCCCGGGACGACGCCAGCGCGATCATCACGATCGAGGACGAGGGCCCGGGCGTTGCGCCGGATCGCCTGCGCGCCGTGTTCGAGCCGTTCGTACGCGGAGAAGACAGCCGCAGCACGGAAACCGGCGGCGCGGGCCTCGGCCTTGCCATCGCACGCAACATCGTGATTTCGCATGGCGGCGAAATCAGCCTGGAAAACCGCGCCTCGGGCGGGCTGCGCGCGACGATCCTCCTGCCGCTGTCTGCATGACGCGCACGGCTGGAAGTCATTCAATGACACATGCTCGCAAGAAAATTACCAACCGACGAAGGCAACAAGTGTAGAGAAATTCGGCTGAGAGACGGCGTCCGGGCGTCCTAACGCCGGGGCAGTGCTCAGCCTCGATCGCATAACCCTCAACGACAACAGAAAAATCCAGCCGCCGCCGGATCGAGCGAACGCTTCCGTGAGGGCATGTGGCGGAGCGACAGGGATTCGAACCCTGGAGACGGTCTCCCGTCTACACACTTTCCAGGCGTGCGCCTTCGACCACTCGGCCACCGCTCCGTTGGAGGCTTCTAGCGTCGTTTGACGTCCGCTCGCAAGGGGTTGGGCGCAAAATTCGCGGGTCCGCGACGCGCGGGCGTGGTCAGCTTTCCAGATGCAGGTGGACGCGGCGGTTCTGGCGGCCTTTTTTCTCGACCTTGCCGATGCGAACCGCGCCGATCTCGGCGGTGCGCGCGACGTGGGTCCCGCCGCAGGGTTGCAGATCGACCTGGTCGTGCCCTTCGCCGATGCGCACCAGCCGGATGCGCCCGGCGCCCCTGGGGGGCGCGACCGACAAGGTCTTGATCAGCCCGGGGTTCGCATCGAGCTCGGCGTCGTCGATCCAGGTCTGCGTGATCCGCAGGTCGCTGTCGACGAGTTGGTTCAGATGCGCCTGAATCGTGCCAACGTCGCCCGGCGCGTCGGGCATGTCGAAATCGAGGCGGCTGCGGGCCTCACCCACCGAGCCGCCGGTCACGGGCAGCGGGATCGCCACGGACAGCAGGTGCAGCGCGCTGTGCATCCGCATCAGGCGGTGACGCCGCTCCCAGTCGAGCGACTGCAGGACTTCGACGCCGATCGCGGGCAGCGCCTGCGGCTCGGCGGGGACGAGCGCGATCTGGCCCGCCTCGCCCTTGACCGTGGTGGCGACCGACATCAGCCCGCCCGGCCACGTCAGCCGCCCGCTGTCGCCCGGCTGACCGCCCCCGGTGGGGTAGAACACCGACCGGTCGAGCACCGCCCCGCCCTCGTCCGTATGGGCGATCACGGTTCCGCGCGCCTCCCGCAGATAGGCGTCGTCGCGAAAGAGCGGTTCGGTCATCGGCTTTCTCCATCGGGGCCGGCCTCGGCCGCGTCGGATGGATCCTCGGGGCGTTCCGGTTGTTCCGGGGCGGCGTCGGCGTCTTGGGGCGGCGGCGTCCCCTGCCCGGCCGCGCGCACTGCCGGCGCCAGAGCCTCGGGGTTGCGGATCCAGAGGTCCCGCTGCGCGTAGGGCATCTCGATGCCCTCGGCGGCGAACCGCCGGGCGATCTCGTGGTTCACCTCGTCGGTGACGTTCATGACCCAGTTGATGTCACGCAGGATCATGCGGATGTCGAACTCGAACGCATCCGTGCCGATCCGGCTGAAGATCACCGATGGCGGCGGGTTCATCAGCACCATCGGGTTGGCGCTCGCGATCTCGGTCAGGATCTCCTGCACCTTCTTGGTGTCCGCGGCGTAGGACACGCCGACCGACACCACGCAGCGGCCCACCGTGTTGCCGCGCGTGTAGTTGGTGACCGTGCCGCTCACCAGGTCGGCGTTGGGGATGATGAGATCCGAGCGGTCGAAGGTCTGGATCCGGGTGGAGCGCACCGAGATTTCCTTGACCGTGCCGTGCTGGCCTCCAACCTCGATCCAGTCGCCCTGGCTGATCGGGCGTTCGATCAGCAGGATGATCCCCGAGACGAAGTTGCTCACGATGTTCTGAAGCCCGAAGCCGATCCCGACCGAGAGCGCCCCGGCCACGATGGCGAGCGAGCTGAGATCGATGCCCGCGGAGGTGATCGCGATGATCGCCGACAGGAATATCCCGATATAGCCGACGCCGGACACGATGGCGTTGCGCCCGCCGGCGTCCATCCTGGTCTTGGGCAGCAACGTATTCTTGAGCGTACCCTGCAACAGCCGGGTCACGATGAAGCCGATCGTGAAGATGATCGCCAGCGTGATGAAAATCGTGGGCGAGATGGTCATGCCGCCGAGCGTGATGCCCTGGGTGAACTTCATCCACAGTTCGGACAGGTCGGCGGCGCGCGCGCCCCAGATCAGCGCGAAGAACGGCGAGGACAGGATCACGAGCGCGAAGCTGAGCAGCACCGGCATCAGGTCGTCCGCCGCGCCTTCGCGGTCGCGCGACGCCAGCATGTAGAGCTCCGTGACCATCCGCTGTAGGATCAGCAGCAACGACAACAGGATGAGCGACAGCAGCGACGGCAGCATCAGCGCCACGGCCGCCTTGTAATACCCCACCGCCGCAAGTGCGGGCGCGGCGACCGCGAGCAGGAAGAGAGCCTGCGACAAGAGCCGCATCAGGCGATTGCGGTAGGTATCGGCGGTCTCGTCCGCGGCGATGTTCTTGTAATGCCGCCGCAGGAGCCGCGCCAGCCGGATCAGCAGAAGACCCGCGATCACCATCACCGGGAACAGGATCACGTTGACCGCGGCCTCGGACCAGTTGTTGACCTCGCCGATGCGGCGGAAGAAATAGAAAGCCGCGATGATGAGGCCGAGCGCGCCGCCGTACCAGCGCCCGCTGCGGCGCTGCTCGGGTTCGAGTTGCAAGGGCAGACGACCCGCTTCGACCCGCGGGAACACGCGCAAGGCCTGCCAGCGCACCAGCAGGAAGATGAAGAACGCGGGCTTGAGCGCGCTCAGCACCAGGTCGCCGCGCAATCCTACGATGCCGCTTGAATGGGCCGCCTGGATCAGGAACAGCAGACCGATGAACGGCACGACGATCTCGCCCAGGGACATCAGCAGCGCGATAAGCCAATGCGCCGACGAAACCCGGCTTGGCAGCACGAAGCGCGCGGCGAGTTCGACCCAGAACCGCCCGCGGATCAGCAGCACGAGGCCGAGGATGGCGAGGACGATCACCTTGGGAAGATCGTTCTTGAATTCGGTATAACGCGTTTCGCCGTCCCAGGCGGAGACCACTTCGTTGCGGATCGTATCGATCGTGTAGGCAAGCGCGTTGACGCCCGGCTGCCAGTGCTTGGGGTTGAGCGGCGACGGCCCCAGCTCCAGCAATTCGTCGGCCTGGCGGTCGCGGATGATGCTGTCGATGCCCTTGATCATCCCGTCGGCCTGGCTGTAGGCGAGCTGCGCCTGCCGGACCGGGGCGGTGAGACGGTTCAGCTGGTCGTTCAGCTCCGCGCGCTGCTTCGCAATTTCCGGCGCTTCCTCGCCGCTTTCCGGGGGCGCGCCGAGCGCCGCGATCTGCGCCTGCACCGTCGAGATGGCGTTCGCGTTCGCGGTTTGCGCCGCGAGAAACCTGTCGCGCCAGTCGACCAGTTGGGCGCGCAGCTCCTCGAGCGCGGGCGTCGAGGCGCGCGCCGTCTCGATTGCGCTGTTGGCGCGTGCGGCGGTCTGCCTCCATTGTTCGTAATCCGGCATTGGCGCGGCCTGCTGCGCCGTCGCGCCCCCGATCAGCCCCGGTCCCGCAAGGGCGGCGGGCAAAAAGGCCAGCGTCAGTGCGATCAGCAGCGTGCGCAAAAGCGCCATCATCCCTCGAACACCCCGGGGATCGAACGCGGCGACTGGCCAAGCCAGTCGGGAACCGGCAGGCCTTTTTCTTCGAGGAAATCGCGGTTGAAGAGCTTGGACTGGTAGCGCGTGCCGTAGTCGCAAAGCACCGTCGCGATGGTGTGCCCCGGCCCCAGTTCGCGCGCCAGATGCACCGCCCCTGCGACATTCACGCCCGAGGACGCGCCGAGGCAGAGCCCCTCTTCGCGCAGGAGGTCAAAGACGTAGGGCAGCGCCTCCGCGTCGGGGATCTGGTAGGCGAAATCGGGGGTGAACCCCTCGAGGTTCCGTGTGATGCGCGCCTGCCCGATGCCTTCTGCGATGGAGCCGCCCTCGGACTCGAGCTCACCAGTGGTGTAATAGCTGTAGAGCTTGGCGCCCATCGGGTCGGCGATGGCGATCTTCACGCCCTTGGGTTGCAGCGCCATGCCGACGCCCGCGAGCGTGCCGCCCGAGCCCACCGCGCAGACGAAGCCGTCGACCTTGCCGTCGGTCTGGTCCCAGATCTCCGGCCCCGTGCCCTCGATATGCGCCTGCCGGTTCGCCACGTTGTCGAACTGGTTGGCCCAGATCGCGCCGTTGGGTTCGCTCTCGTTCAGCTTCGCGGCCAACCGTTCGGAATAGCGCACGAAGTTGTTGGGATTGGAATAGGGCGCCGCGGGCACCTGCACGAGATCCGCGCCCGCGAGGCGCAGCATGTCCTTCTTTTCCTCGCTCTGGGTTTCGGGGATGACGATGACCGTCCGGAACCCCATCGACGCCCCCACGAGCGCGAGGCCGATCCCGGTGTTGCCGGCGGTTCCCTCCACGATGGTGCCACCCGGCTTTAACGCGCCACGCGCCACCGCGTCGCGGATGATGAACAGCGCCGCGCGATCCTTGACCGACTGGCCGGGGTTCATGAACTCGGCCTTGCCGAGGATGGTGCATCCGGTCTCTTCGCTGACCTTGCGCAGCCTGATCATCGGAGTGTTGCCGACCGCGTCGGCCAGGTCTTTCGCGATACGCATGCGCCGTCCCCTTCGCTGGTTGAGGCCACACTTAGGGCGGTGCAGGGCGAAACTCAACCACAACCCGCGCGCGGATCAGAAGATGAAATCATCCTCCGAAATCGAACCCCAGATCACCGTAATCCACGATGTCGTCACCGCCACGGCCATGCAGCCGCTCAATGCCGCTCACTGTCGGGACGAATTCAGTCGCAGTAAAGATGTTGTCTTGGTCACTGCCGAAAATGTAATCCGTATAGGCCGTGAGCCGGACATTCTCGAAACTCTCGGTGTCGTAGAGATGTCGCCAGAGGCCCGAGGAGACGCCGTCGATCGCGTCGATCTATTCACCCTATCGGCGCAGACGTTCGCGCGCCTGCGCCAGCCAGAGCAGCGCCACCACCAGCGGGCCGTTATCGGCCTCGCCGGTGCTCAGCAGGTTCTGCGCCGCGTTGAAGCTCAGCACATGGGTGCGGATGTCCTCGTCTTCGCTGTCCAGCCCGCCGGTCCCCCGCTCGGCGTCGGGCAGATCGCACAGGCCGACATAGGCGTGGAAATACTCGGTCGAGGTGCCGGGCGTGGCGTAGAAGCTCGCGACATGCTCGAGCGCGCGCAACTCGAGCCGCGCTTCCTCCTTGCACTCGCGGCGCGCGCAGTCCTCGGGCGTCTCATTCGCGTCGACGCGCCCCGCCACGGGCTCGAGCATCCAGGGGCGCGGATCGCCCCGCCGGTATGGCCCCATGCGGAACTGTTCGACCAGCAGCACCCGGTCGCGCGCGGGGTCGTAGGGCAGCACGATGGCGGCGTCGGTGGCGACGAACACCTCGCGGCGCAGGACCGGACCCATGCCGCCGGCGAAGGTCGGGTAGCGCAATTCATGGATGTCGGTCACGAAAAAGCCCGCATGGGCGCGCTCAAAGCCAACCTGTTCAACCTCGTTCGCGCTACAATCGCTGCGGATATCGGCCGGAACGCCCGTGGCGGCGGCAAGGCGCGCGGCGGCGCGGGCGCGGATCATCGGGACGCGGCGGCTCAGTTCCTCGCCGCTGATGCGTCCGAAATAGCTCATCTCCTCGACCGCCGAGAGCCGCGCGAGCGGGCCGAACCGCGCCTGCCAGTCGCCGAGGTCGAACCGCGCGCCGCGCTCCCAGAGGCCGGGATCGGGAAAATAAACAAGCGCGGTTCGCGCCTCGCCGCCCGCCCTCACTTCGACCGCGCGCAGGCGATAACCGAAAGAGCCCTCGTAGAAATCGAACCGCGCCACCTCGGCTTCGCTCAGATCGGTCGCGAGCAGCCCTTCGGCCTGCGCCCCCGCCTGCGGCGTCAGCGTAGGAAAGCTCTGCCCCCGGGCCCAGTCGACCGCGTGATCGGGCAGGACCGCGGGGGTGATCCGCATGTCGTCCGGGTCGGTTCCGATGACGATGCGCAGCAGTTCGGGATCACGCAGCGTGCCGTAGAAGAAGAGCGTCGTCATGCGGGTCAGGTCCACCGCCGTGCGACGAATTCGGTCAGGAGCCCCGCGACGATGCTGCCGATCACAAGCGTCACGATGAGCGGCGTGTCCCAGAGAAACTGAAGATACTCCAGCGCGTTGTTGAAGATCCCGACGATCGCCTCGATAGGTCCCTTGAACTTGCGGTCCAGCGATTGCTTGAGCATGAGGTTGAAGCTCTGGGCGAAGAGCGCCCAGAACACCAGCGCCGCCCCGCCCGTGAGGCCGATGCTGACCGACTCGACGTATCCCCTTCCGGTGCGGCTGCCGATCACGAACCAGCCGCAGAGCAGGCCGAGCGCGACGTTGACGTAATTGAACCAGCCAAAGGCGGTGTGCGGCGGCATCAGCGGGCGGACCATCTCGGATCCTACCCAGCCGAGCACCCCCAGCGATACGGCGGCGATCAGGCGCGCGCTGCTCGGCATTCTGTGGGATTTGGGCATCTGTCCGGGCCTTGCGATAGGGGTCAGCGTCACGGCGCAGTTTCCGGCCAGAAGCGCGCTGGCGCAAGAGGCGAGATGGAAAATCCGGCCTTGTGTTCGCAGCCGTGCCCTTTGCGCTTCAGAACGCGCGCGCCTCGTATGCGGCAAGCGCGCGCTCGCGCCCCTCCTTCAGCCCCACGACCGGGTCGGGATAGACGTCAGTCGGCGCCATGTTCCAGCGGCGCGGGATCGCGTCGAAATAGGCCAGCGCGGTCTCGCTCGGGTCGTCCTGCCCTTCGGCGATCCAGGCGCGCACGTATCGGCCCTCGGGGTCGAATTTCCCGAGCTGCGTCTCGGGGTTGAAGATGCGAAAGAAGGGCGCCGCGTCCGGCCCCGATCCGGCCGCCCATTGCCAGCCGAGCGCGTTGCTGGCCGGATCCCAGTCGGTCAGGTGCTCCGCGAACCATTCCTGCCCGACGCGCCAATGGGTCATCAGGTGCTTGGTGAGGTAGGACGCGACGATCATCCGGCCGCGGTTGTGCATCTTGCCTGTCACGTACATCTCGCGCATGGCGGCGTCGACGAAAGGCACGCCGGTGCGGCCCTGTTTCCAGGCCTTGATCTCGGCCGCGCGCTCATCGTCCTTCCAGGGAAAGGCGTCCCACTTCTCGCGCCAGTTGCGCGTGGCGATCCGCGGCGTGTGGTAAAGCAGGTGATACGCGAATTCGCGCCAGACCAGTTCCTTGAGCCACTGTTCGGCCCCCTTCGCGCCCTCGTGCAGCGCACGCATTCCGGCGCGCCAGCACTGCGCCGGGCTGATCTCGCCCAGCGTCAGGTTCTCGGACAGCCCCGACGTTCCATCGAACGGGGGCTTGTCGCGCGTCGTGAGGTAGCGGTCGATCGCGTCGGTCGTGAACCATTCCAGCCGCTCCTGCGCCGCGTCCTCACCGACGCGCTGATGCGGCAGACAGACCTGCGCGCCGCGCTCCATCGCCGCGCCGAGGCGCCAGTCCTCGAGTGCGTCGCTCTTAGGCCAATCCGCGGGGCGCGGGAGGTCCGAGGGCGCAGAGAGCGGTGCGGCGACGTCGCAATCCTTCACCGCGCGCCACATCGGGGTGAAGACCTTGTAATGTTCGCCCTGCTGCGTCTCGACGGTCCACGGCTCGAACAGCAGGTGGCCTGCGTGGCTCTGCGCGTCGATCCCGTCCTCGCTAAGCGCGGCTTTCACCGCCTTGTCGCGCTCTATGGCCTCGGAGTCGTAGAGGCGCGACCAGCGGACCGCCCCCGCCCCCGTTTCCCTGACCAGCGCGCGCAGGACATCAAGCGCATCGCCATGCCGCAGGATGAGCCGGCTCCCCCGCTCCCCGAGCCGCTGCGCAAGGTGATCGAGCGAAAGGCCCAGCCGCCACTTCGCCGCCGCGCCCAGCCCGTCGACCGCGCCGTCGCGGATGAAGACCGGGATCACCGGCCCGCCGCGCTCAAGCGCCGCGCAGAGCGCCGGGTGATTGGACAACCGCAAGTCGCGGCGCAGCCAGAGAAGCGTCGAGGTGGTATCGGGCATGGGCGGACCTTTCGCGTTAACGTTTTATACGTGGTCCGCCGCCGTCCGGATCACAGGATATCGTCCAGCGCCTCCAGCAGCCGGTCGATTTCGGCCTGCGACGTGTAATGCACGAAGCTCATCCGCAGCACGCCCTCAGAGGGGACGACCCCCATCGCCCGCAATGCGCGCACCGCGTAGAAATCGCCGCCGCCGGCCATGATCCCGCGTTCCGCCAGCGCGGCGGCGGCCTGCGCGCCGGGTTGGTCGAGCGCCACGGCGACGGTCGGCGCGCGCCCGTTCGCCGCCTGCGGCCCTAGAAGGCGCACCGAGTTGCGATCCCCGAGGTGATCGAGCAGCGGTTGCAGCAGCGCGTCCTCATGCGCGCGCATGAGGTCATGCACGCCACCCGCGCGCTCTACCGGGGCGCCGTCGATGCCGTGATGCGCGGCGAGAGCGTCGATGTAGTCGGCCATGCCCGCGCAGGCGGCGATCTGCGCGTGATCCGGCCCCGCGGGGGTGAACCGCTTGTAGAGGCTGCCCTGGTTGAAGAAATGGCCCTGGTTGGGCAATTGCATCCCCAGCTCGCGGCGGATCACCATCAGGCCCTGGTGGGGCCCATAGGTCTTGTAGGCGGAAAAGAGATAGATATCCGCCCCGAGCGCGCCCACGTCGACAAAGCCATGCGGCGCGTAGCTCACCCCGTCGACGCAGACGAACGCGCCCGCGGCATGGGCGAGCTCGGTGATCTCGACCACCGGGTTGACTTCGCCCACCACGTTCGAGCAATGCGGAAAACAGACGAGCCTGACGCGGTCGTCAAGCAGCGGCTCGAGATCCTCGGGCTCCAGGTGGCCGGTGTCGGGGTCGATCTTCCACTCGCGGATCTCGAACCCCTCGTCGGCCAGCCGCCGCCAGGGGCCGCTGTTGGCCTCGTGGTCCTGATCGGTCACCACGATGGCGTCCCCGGGGCGCATCCACTGCGCGAAGGCGCGGGCGAGGACATAGGTGTTCTGCGTCGTCGAGGGGCCAAAGCTCAGCTCGTCGGCCGCCACGCCCAGCATCGCCGCAAGACGGTTGCGCGCCTCGTCCATCTCCTCGCCCGCAAGGCGGCTGGCCGCAAAGGGACCGTAGGGCTGCACCTTGCGCTGGCGGTAGTAGCGCTCCAGCCGCTCGATCACCGGCGCGCAGGTATAGGAACCGCCGGCGTTCTCGAAGAACGCCTGTCCGTCGAGCGACGGTTCGGCGAAGGCGGGAAACTGCGCGCGGACGAAGTCGAGGTCGAGTGGCTGGCTCATGAGGTTCCCCTTCTTGCGGATTCCGCCTGACCAAACAGCAAAGCCCCCCGGCGCGCAAGCACCGGGGGGCTTCGTTTCGGCTCCGTCAGACGGGCGCGCTATGCGATCCGCCGCCGCTCGGCCTGCAAGCCGCGCAGGATCGCCCAGCACATCAGCAGCAACACCAGCGTGAAGGGCAGCCCGGTCGAGATCACCGCCGATTGCAGCGCGGCAAGGCCGCCGCCGATCAGCAGCACGATCGCCACCGCGCCCTCGAAGATCGCCCAGAAGACCCGCTGCGACACCGGCGCGTCCACCTTGCCGCCAGCGGTGATCGTGTCGATCACGAGGCTGCCGGAGTCCGACGAGGTCACGAAGAACACCACCACGAGAATGATCCCGATTGTCGAGGTGAGCGTCGCCAGCGGCAGCGGTTCGAGCATGTGAAAGAGCTTGAGCTCGAGTGCGGCGTCCGCGGCAGCGGTATAGCCGTCATTCACCACCTGCGTGATCGCGGTGCCGCCAAAGACGCTCATCCACAACACGCAGACGAGGCTCGGGATAAGCAGCACGCAGATCAGGAATTCGCGCACGCTGCGGCCGCGGCTGACGCGGGCGATGAACATGCCGACGAAAGGCGACCAGCTGATCCACCACGCCCAGTAAAAGGCGGTCCAGCCCTGCACGAAATTGGTGTCCTCGCGCCCGAACGGGTTGGAAAGCGGGATGAGGTTTTGCAGGTAAGCCCAGAGGCTGTCGGCAAAAAACGTCAGCAACAGGATCGGCCCGCCCACGATCAGCGTGAACACGAGCAGCAGCGCCGCCAGACCCATGTTGAGTTCGGACAAGAGCTTTACGCCGCCATCAAGGCCGCGCACGACCGAGAAGAGCGCGATTGCCGTGATGCCGGTGATGAGCAGCACCAGCAACGTGCTGGAATTCTCCACGCCGGTTTCCTCGGCGTTGCCGTAGGGTATGCCTAGGAAGGTGCGCGTGCCTTCGGCTGCATCGCCCGACCCGTAAAGATAGGTGAGCCCCGACGCCGCCTGTTCGGCCCCGAAGCCGAGCGAGGTGGCGAGACCGAAGAGCGTTGCGAAGACCGCGAGTGTGTCGATGATGTGGCCGGTCCAGCCCCAGACACGTTCGCCAAAGATCGGGTAGAACGCGCTGCGCAGCGTGAGCGGCAAGCCCTTGTTATAGGAAAACAGCGCCAGCGCCAGCGCGACGACAGCGTAGATCGCCCAAGGGTGCAGCCCCCAGTGAAAGATCGTCGCCGCCATGCCGAGCCGAGTCGCCGCCTCGGCGTCGCCGGCCGCGGCCCCCAACGGCGCCCAATCGGTGCGCCCCTCGCTCACGCCGAAGAGCCCGCGCTGTTCGGGCGTGAGCACCTCGTCTAGCTTCGCGCTCACCTCGCCGGGGCTTGCCGCGCCCGCCTCGTTCATCACCGCGTCAAAGGCGGCGCGGCTCTCGAAGCCCTCGGGCGCCGCGCTTGCGTCGTCGGGCATGGCTCCATCATAGACCGCGCTATAGGCGACGCCGCCCTGCGAGGATGTGAAATGACTCAGCGGTTCGGAGACGCCGAAGAACATCAGCCCGATGCCCATTCCGGCCGCGAAAAGCATCGCGAACCAGCCGACATAGCTGTAATCCGGCGTAGCATCGACGCCGCCCAGCCGGATCGAACCGAAGGGACTGACGATCAGGAACAGGCAGAACAGCACGAAGATGTTGGCCGCGCTCAGGAAAAACCAGTCGAATGTCTGGGTGACGAACGCGAACGACCACTCAAACGCAGCCTCCGCTTGGGAGGGCAGCGCCAGCGCGTAGAAGACGAAGCCGACGATAGCCAACCCCGAGATGAAGAAGACCGGGTTGTGAAGATCGAGCCCGAACGGCCCGAAACTCTTGGTGACATTGTCCTGTCCGATCTCGTAATCGGTATCGATGACATCCGCCGCGCCCTCCGGCGCGGGTATGCCCTGATCGTCGGGTTGATCCGTCATATATCCCTCATTGTTCTGGCGGCGCCCTGTTCGCGCGGGCGCCGCGTGTCCGACGTAAGATATGCAAGGGAAGCCGTGTCGCCCCCGGTCATCCCCGGTCAGGACGATGCAGCGTGTATCACGGCGCTACCGGCCCGAATTTCCAGGCTGAGTCTAACAAGATCGTGATGCAAACCTCAACCAATCGGCGCTGAACCGCCCCGCGGCCCGCCCTGCAAGGCCGATCTGCGGCCACGGAATCCTTATCAAAGGGAACACTGACGCATGCGCTGCACGCATGGCGATTCGGCGAATCGCGGCGAATGCGCGCCCGCGATGGTCGCTTTCCGCGACTCGTGTGCCGGAAACGTCCACTTTCCGTGCGACGCATATGTGTGATGCTGACGCTAAGGGGAGGCGGCGCATAAATTGCGCCGGGCGCGGCTGAAAAGGTCGGTTGCGGCGCGATAACGGCTCTTCCCGCGTCGCAACAGACAGGGAAAATCGCATATGCCTACCAAAGCTCCATTCACGGACCTGGAGATCAACACCCAGGACGCCGGCTTTTACAAGGACAACAGCCTGCCGATCGCGCTCATCTCCAAGGGGATCATGGTCGCCCTGGTGATCTGGGCGCTGGTCTGGCCGGCCAACGCGAACGGCACGCTGAGCAGCTGGAACAGCCAGATCCTCGAGGTGTTCAACAGCTTCTACATCGTGATCGTGGGCTTCTTCGCCTTCTTCCTCTTCGTGATCGCGATCCTGCCCAAGTCCGGCGCGCGGGTGATGGGCGTGCCGGGGCAAAAGCCCGAATTCTCGACCTTCTCATGGTTCGCGATGATGTTCGGCGCGGGCCTTGGCGTCGGGCTGATGGTGTTCGCCACCGCCGAGCCGCTGGGCCTCTGGGGTTCGAACCCCGAGGTCGTCGCTGGAAATGTCGAAGGGCAGACCGCCGAGGCGGTGCAATCGGCCTATCGCTACACGTTCCTGCATTACGGCTTTCACGCCTGGGCGATCTACGTGGTGACCGGGCTGTGCCTGGCCTATTACGCCTACACGCGCGACATGCCGCTGACGATCCGCACCGCGCTCACGCCGCTTTTCGGGCGGCTGATGAACGGCTTTCTCGGCCATGTGGTCGACGTGCTGGGCGTGGTCGCCACGATCCTGGGCGTTTCGGTGACCATCGGTTTCGGCGTGAGCCAGTTCATCGACGGCCTTTACGCCATCACCGGCATGGACTGGATGATGAACCTCAGCGGCGACGTCCCCGCCCCCGGCAAGGTCGGTCTGGTCGCGGGTCTCGTGGCGATCATGGGCCTGTCGATCCTCTCGGCGGTGTCGGGCGTCGGGCGGGGTGTGAAATACCTCTCCAACCTCAACCTGGTGCTGTCCTTCATCCTGCTGGCGACCTTCGTCATCTTCGGATCGTTCGCCTTCGCGATGTCGACGTTCGGCTCGGCGCTGGTGGATTACATCCTGCACTTCACACAGCTGAGCTTCGGTCCGTGGATGCCGATGTCGCAGGCGGAATTCGCGGCCGAGATCCCGGCGGCGGCGCAACCGCTCGCCTCGGAGCTCTACGGCGGCGCAACGAACGCATGGGGCAGCTTCGCCAGCTTCCAGTCGGGACTGACAGGCCCGGCGGCAGAGCTGGACGAGGCCACGCTCGCGGCGGTCTACGAGGCCGGTACGCAGGGGCGTCAGTTCGGCTGGCAATCCGCGTGGACCACGTTCTACTGGGCCTGGTGGATCGCGTTCTCGCCCTTCGTGGGGCTGTTCCTCGCGCGGATTTCCAAGGGGCGCACGGTGCGCGAATTCATCCTTGGCTGCGTGATCGCGCCGGCGATCGTCTGCTTCCTGTGGATGACGATCCTCGGCGGCACGGCCTTTGACCTCGAGCTGTCGGGTGTGGCCGACGGCGCCATCACGGGCGCTTCGCAGACCAACCAGCTTTTCGCGACGCTGGGCCAGATGATCAGCGGCGGGCTGCTCTCGGCGCTGACCGTCATGTGCGTGGTGCTGGTGATGACCTTCCTCGTGACCTCGGCGGACTCGGGCATCCTCGTGATGAACACCATCATGTCGGGCGGCTCGCAGGAGACTGGGATCAAGCACCGGATCATCTGGGGCGTTATCCTCACCTTCGTGATCGGCACGCTGATCATCGCCGCGGGCGAAAACAACCCGATGGACGCGCTCAAGAACGCGATGATCATCGGCGCCCTGCCCTTCACGGCGGTCATGGGCTTGATGTGCATCTCGCTGATCAAGGCGCTCTATCGCGACGGCCAGCGTGAGAAAGAGGCCACGATCACCGCGCAACCGGCCGAGTGACGCGCCCGCGCAGAACAGAGGCCTGACGCGGCGCCGCCTTCGGGCGGCGCCGTTTTCGTTTAGGAGGGGCGCGCCGCAAGGCATTGTTGCAAAGGCCTTGCGGCGCGCATGGAAAACCCCGCCGAGGACGTCCTCGGCGGGGTTTCGAGCGCAATATGCAGGCGTTGGTTACTCGTCCTTGTCCTGCTCCAGCGACAGCGCGACGAAGCGCGGTTCGCCGGCGCGGCGCACGAGCAGCAGGATCGACTTGCGGCCCGCCTCGCGCGCGTCCTCGACCCGGGCGCTCAGATCGGCGGGGCCGCTCAGCTTCTGCTGGCCCGCCTCGGTGATGAGATCACCCGCGCGCAGCCCTTTCTCATAGGCTTCGGACAACTCGTCGATGTCGGTGACGACAAGACCCTCGGCATTGTCCGCAAGGTCGAGCTGGCCGCGCAGTTCATCGTCGAGCGGAACCAGCGTCATGCCCATCATCGTCGTCTCGGCCATGCCGTCCTGCCCGCCATCCGGCTGCACGGCGGGAACCGCGCCCTCGGCCTCTTCGCGGCGGCCAAGCGTCACCTTGAGCGTCTTGGTCTCGCCGTCGCGGAACACGACCACGCGCACCGTTTTGCCGACCTCGGCGTCGCCGACACGGCGCACGAGCCCGCGGGTGTCCCGGACCTCCTTGCCGTCGAACGAGGTAATGACGTCGCCCGCCTCAAGCCCGGCCTCGGCCGCAGGCCCTTCCGGCACGTCCGTCACCAGCGCGCCCATCGGCTCGTCGAGGCCGATCGCCTCGGCGACGTCTTCGGTCACGTCCTGGATCCGCACCCCGAGCCAGCCACGGCGCGTCTCGCCGAATTCCTGCAACTGGCTGACGACGCGCGTCACCACGTTGGACGCCATCGAGAACCCGATTCCGATCGAGCCGCCGTTGGGCGACAGGATCGCGGTGTTCACGCCGATGACCTCGCCATCCATGTTGAAGAGCGGCCCGCCCGAGTTGCCCCGGTTGATCGACGCGTCGGTCTGGATGTAGTCGTCATAGGTGCCGCTGAGCGCGCGGTTGCGGGCCGACACGATCCCGGCGGTGACCGAGAACCCCTGCCCGAGCGGGTTGCCCATCGCGATGACCCAGTCGCCGACGCGCGCCGTGTCGCTGTCGCCGAAGGTCACGAAGGGCAGTGGATGTTCCGCCTTGACCTTGAGCAGCGCGATGTCGGTCTTGGGGTCGGTGCCGACGACCTCGGCCTCGAGCTCGGCGCTGTTGTCGTAGAACTCGATGATGATCTCGTCGGCGGCCTCGATCACGTGGTTGTTGGTCACGATGTAGCCGTCCTCGGAAATCACGAAGCCCGAACCGAGCGCCGATGTCCGGCGCGGGCGGTCGCCCTGCCCGCCACGGTCACGGAATTCACGAAAGAAATCCTCAAAGGGCGAACCCTTGGGCACCACCGGCGACGGGCCGGTTCCGGTGGAGACCACGGTCGAGGTGGTGATGTTGACGACCGCGGGGCTGAATTTCTCCGCCAGGTCGGCAAAGCTCTCGGGCCGCGCCTGCGCGGCGAGCGCCTGCATCAGCACCAGCAGCGTGGCGAGGATCGTCAGCGCCAGCGCCCGCATAGCCCGCATGTCGGGGTAAGTCGTGGTTTGGCTGGAAGGTCTCAATGCCAAATCTCCTTGATTGGTGGTCTGTCTTTCGCCGCCTCGCGGGCAGCCCGTTATGCGCCCAATGTAGGCGTCCGGGTTGGTATCGCAATCGCTGCAACAGAGTATAACGTGACCGTGAAAACCCGTGTCCCCGGGCGGGAGTATGGCCGCGGGGCCGCGTCCGGGCAAGCGCGGCGTCAGGCGCCCAGCAACTTGGCGGCCCAGACCAGCAACAGCCCGCTGATCAGCGCCAGCAGGCCGAGCGTGCGGCGCGCCTCTTGCGGAACGTCCCGCAGCGCCTCGAGCATCCGCTCGACGATGGAAGGGGCCAGCGCATAGACCAGCCCCTCCACGATAAGCACCAGCCCGAGGGCGAGGAGCGTCGTTTCGATCATTCCACGGTGGCCGCGGGCGCGGTGGTTGTCAGACCGTCATCCGCGCCGGTATCCGCGGCGTTGTCGTCCTGCGCCGGCTGATCCTGCGCGCCCTGATCGTCCGCTGTTTCACCCCCAGCCGTTTCATCGCCCGCCGCACCGGTCGCGTCTGCGTCGGGCTGGCCGGCGTCCTCTGTCTGTCCGGCGCCGGACTGATCGGCCTCCGTCTGCCCGGCGTCGTTCCCTGCCGCCGCCTCGTTGGCGCGCGTCGGGATGAGGCCTGTCGGATCGGGATTGCGCAGATAGTTGAAGAACGCACCTGACGGCGAAATCACCATCGACGAGTTCTGACCGTCCAGCGCCTTGCGATAGGCGTTGAGCGAGCGGTAGAATTCAAAGAATTCCTCGTCCGCGCCAAAGGCTTCGGCGAAGATCGCGTTGCGCCTGGCGTCGGCCTCGCCTCGGGTGATCTCGGCCTGGCGCTTGGCGTCCGACACGATCTCGACCTGGGTCCGGTCGGCCTGCGCGCGCACGCGCTGCGCCGCCTCGTTCCCGCGCGCGACCTCGTCGGCGGCCTCGCGCTCGCGCTCGGCGCGCATCCGGGCGAAGGTCGCGTCGAGGTTCTGGCTGGGCAGGTCGGTGCGCTTGAGGCGCACGTCCACCACCTCGATGCCAAGCTCCTGCGCCTCCTTGATGGCGGCGTTGCGGATGCGCAGCATCAGCGCGGCGCGGTCCGAGCTCAGGATGTCGTTGGAACTGACCGAGCCCAGCACCTCGCGCGTCCGCGACCGCAGGATGGAATCGAGCCGGTTTTCAGCGAACGGAATGCCGCCGTCGCCCACCGCCTCGCGGAACTTGCGCACATCGGCGATGCGGTAGCGCGCGAAGGCGTCCACCACCAGCCGGCGATCGTCCAGCGGCGTCACCTCGAGCGGGTCGACGTCGCGGCTCAGGATGCGGTCGTCATAGCGGACCACCTCCTGGATGAGCGGGATCTTGAAGCCGATCCCGGGCTCTTCCTTGACGTCGATGATCTTGGAGAATTGCAGGACGAGCGCCTTCTCGCGTTCGTCCACGATGAAGACCGACGAGAGCGCGATGACGATCACGACGGCGATCGCCGGCAACAACAGGGCTGATTTCCGCATCTTACTGGCCTCCGGAATTCTTGCGCAGCTCGTTCAGCGGAAGGTAGGGCACCACGCCCGATCCGCCGCCGCCGGTCTGGTTTTCGTCGAGGATGATCTTGTCCATGTCGCCCAGGACGTCCTCCATCGCCTCGAGGTAGAGCCGCTTGCGCGTCACTTCGGGCGCCTTGCGGTATTCGCCCAGCACCGCCGAGAAGCGGCTCGCCTCGCCCTCGGCCTCGTTGACCACTTGCGCGCGGTAGCCTTCGGCCTCTTCCAGCGTCTGCGCGGCCTCGCCTCGGGCCTGCGCCAATACGCGCGCGGCGTAGGCGTCGGCCTCTTTCTCGAGCCGGTCGCGTTTCTGTTCGGCGGCCTGCACCTCGCGGAAGGCGTCGATCACCTGGTGCGGCGGGTCGGCCTTGTCGAAGTTGACGCGCACCACCTGCACGCCGCTGTCATAGCTGTCCAGCGTCGACTGGATCAGATCCTCGAGCCGCGAGGCGATCGCGCCCCGGTCGCGGTTGAGGATCGGCGCCAGCTGCGATTGCGCGATGATCTCGCGCATGGCCGACTCGGACACCGCGCGGATGGTCATGCGCGGGTCGCGCAGGTTGAACAGGTACTTGGACGGGTCGCTGATGTTCCAGACGACCTGGAAATCGATGTCGACGATGTTCTCGTCCCCGGTCAGCATAAGACCCTGTTCCGAGCCCCGCCCGCCAACGCCGATATCCTCGTTGCGCTCGCTCGTCACGACGACTTTCTCATAGGTCACCAGCGGCCAGGGCGCGAGGTGCGGCCCCGGGCCCGTGGTGCGGTGGTATTCCCCGAGGAACAGCTCGACCGCGCGCTCCTCGGGCTTGACCGTGTAGAAGCTGGCGAAGAGCCAGAGCCCCACCACGACAAGCAGCCCGATGATCACGGTGCCCCTCGTCAGTTGCGGCCCTCCGGAACCGCCGCCGGCGCCGCCTCCGCCGCCACCGCCGCCGCGCCCACCCATGAGCACGCGCAACTGGTCCTGACCCTTCTTCATCAATTCCTCGATCTCGGGGATGGGCGGGCCGCCGCCCTCGGGCCTGCGCCCGCCGCCGGGACGGTTGCCGCCGGGACGCTCGCCGCCGCCGTTACGACCGCCCGATCCGCCCCCAGAATTGCCGCCGCCGCCCCAGGGGCCGCCAGACTGTCCTGCCATTTACCTTCGTTCCTTCTGCCTTGGCGCCGCATGCGGCGCGTGACGTTCCTTCCAAACTGTATAGTCCCGGGCGAAATTCAACCCGCAAGACCCCCGATCAGGCGCTGCGAACAGGGGTTTTCATGGTCACCAGCTCTTCCGACATGGTTGGATGCACGGCGCAGGTGCGATCAAACTCTTCCTTGGTCGCGCCCATCTTGACCGCGATCCCGGCCATCTGAATCAGTTCGCCGGCCTGGGGCGCGACGATGTGACAGCCCAGCACCCGGCGGCTCTCCTTGCTGACCACCAGCTTCATCAGCACCCGGTTGGCGCGTCCGGCAAAGGCCTGCTGCATCGGCTTGAACGAGGTGCAATAGATCTCGACCGGCTCCTTCTCGCGGGCCTCTTCCTCGGACATGCCGACAGTCCCCAGTTCGGGCTGGGTGAAGATCGCCGAGGGGATCAACTCGTGATCGACCGGCGTGGGGTTTCCCTTGAAGACGGTTTCGACAAAGGCCATGCCCTCGCGGATCGCGACCGGCGTGAGGTTGACGCGATCCGTCACGTCGCCGATGGCGTAGATCGACGGCACGGCGGTCTGCGAATACTCGTTGACGACGATTTCGCCGTTCCGGCCCAGTTCGACGCCGATCTCCTCGAGGCCCAGACCTTCGGTCTTGGGCTTTCGTCCGGTGGCGAGAAACACCTGGTCGAACACCTTCTCTATGCCGGTCGTGGTCTTCACGCGATAGCCCGCGTCGTCGGGGGTCACCTCGCGCACGGTCGATCCGAGCTTGAGATCGACGCCAGCCCCGATCATCTCTTCCGCGATCAGCCCGCGGGCCTCGTCGTCGAAACCGCGCAGGATCTGCGCGCCGCGGTAATACTGCGTCACCTGGACGCCAAGGCCGTTGAGAATGCAGGCGAATTCGCAGGCGATGTAGCCGCCGCCGATGATCAGGATCGATTTCGGCAACATATCGAAGTGAAAGATGTCGTCGCTCACGATTCCATGTTCGGCCCCCGGCAGATCGGGGCGCATTGGATAGCCGCCGGTCGCGATCAGGATGTGCTTTGCCGTGAATTCCGCGCCGCTCGACAGCGCGACGGTATGCGCGTCCTTCAGCGTGGCGCGCGCGTCATAGGTGGCCACGCGACTGTTGGCGAGCAACCCGCGATAGACCCCTTCGAGCCGGTCGAGCTCCGCGTGCAGCTTGCCGCGGAACGCGTCCCAGTCGAACCCGCCGGCATGCACGGTCCAGCCGAACGCGCGCGCGTCCTCCATTTCCGTCGGGTAGCCGCTGGCGTAGACCATCAGCTTCTTCGGGACGCAGCCGCGGATCACGCAGGTGCCGCCGTAGCGGTCCTCCTCGGCCAGCGCCACGGACGCGCCCGTCTCCGCCGCCACCCGCGCCGCGCGCACCCCGCCCGAGCCGCCGCCGATGACGAAAAGGTCGTAGTCGAATGTCATGCCTGTCCTCTCGCCGCCTCAGTCCATCATGTCCGTGAAGAGGTTCTCGCTCTCCACGAAATCAAGCCGATCCTTCTCGACCGTGCCTTCGTTGATGTCGCGCATCTCGACCCGCCCGTCGCCGTAGCCGATCACCACCACGTCGCAGATATCGACGAAAAGCCCGTTCTCGACCACGCCGGGGATCTGGTTCAGGACCATCGCCACCTGCCGCGCGTTGCCGATGCGCCCGAGATGCAGATCGAGAATATGATTGCCCTCGTCGGTGACGTAAGGATGATCGCCGTTCATCCGAAGGGTCACGTCGCGCCCCATCACGTCGACCGAGATCAGCATCTCCTCGAGCAGCGCGCGCGTCGTCTGCCAGCCGAACGGGATCACCTCGACCGGCAGCGGGAACGCGCCTAGACGCTCGACCTCCTTCGCCGCATCGGCGATCACGATCATCTGGTCGCTGGCGGTAGCGACGATCTTTTCCTGCAAGAGCGCGCCGCCGCCGCCCTTGATGAGGTTCAGCTCGCCGTCGAATTCGTCGGCGCCGTCGATGGTCAGGTCGAGCCATTTCGCCTCATCGAGGCTGATCACCTCGATCCCCACCTCGCGGGCGAGCTGCGCGGTGCGGGTCGATGTCGGCACGCCGCGGATCTTCAGCCCGTCCTCGCGCACAAGTTCACCCAGGCAGCGCACCATCCACGCCGCGGTGCTGCCGGTGCCCAAGCCGACGCGCATCCCGTCCTCGACGTAATCGACCGCGCGCTTGGCGGCGACGAACTTGGCCTTGTCGATGGGCGACAATTCTCCGGTCATGGCGGCGACTCCTCAGAACTTTGCGACAGGTATAGGGAAGATGGGCCCGGGGTGCGAGGCCGAATCGCCAAGGATTGCACGCAGCCCGGCGGATGCGCGCATCGGGTGTTCGCCTGCACGCCCGAACCGCGCTATTGATGGGCATGACCGACCGAATCCGCCTGCATTACGCGCCCGACAACGCCTCGCTCATCATCCGCCTCGCGCTCGAGGAGCTGGGCCTGCCTTATGATGCCGCGCTTGTGGATCGCGCCGCCCGCGCGCAGGAGGGCCCCGCCTACCGCGCGATCAATCCCAACGGGCTGATCCCGGCGATCGAGACCCGCCATGGCGCGATCTTCGAGACGGCGGCGATCCTGCTCTGGCTGGACGAGGCGCATCCTGGCGCGCTGGCGCCCGCGCCCGGAGACGCGGCGCGGGGGGACTTTCTCAAATGGCTGATCTTTCTCGCCAACACGGTCCATCCCACGTTGCGGATGCGTTTCTACCCCGAGAAATACATCGGCCCCGACAGCGCGGCGCACGCCGCACTGCTGGCCGGAACGCAGGCCGATCTCACCCGCCAGTTCGACACGCTCGAGCGGCACGCCGGCGGCGTGTTCGGCGCGGCGGACCCGACGATGATCGACCTCTACCTCGCGCCGATGCTGCGCTGGACGGCGCTCTATCCTTCGGGCGACTGCAGCTGGTTCAACCTGTCGCAATGGTCCGCGTTGCGCGCGCTCGCCCAACGGGTCGAAACACGGCCCAGCGCCATCAAAGCCAAGCGCGCCGAGGGTCTGGGCGAAACGCCTTTCTCGGCCCCGCGCCACGCCACGCCGCCCGAGGGCAGCGCGACCTGACCGCGCGACTTGGGATTTGCCATCCGCCCCGCTTTGTCGGACAAAGGAAGGCACGCCCGCGCGAAAGGACACGCACATGACCTGGCTCACCCGTTCCGGCCGCCCCCTGCCCCCGGCGATCACCGGGCAGGCCGCGGGTATGGCCGCGGATCCGGTGAACCGGCGCGAATTCCTCGCGCTGGCCAGCAGTTTCGGCGCCTCGACCGCCACGGCCTATGCCATGTTGGGGCTTGCCCAGCCAGCACGCGCGCAGGCGGCGGACGCCAACGCCGCACCGTCCGAACGCACCGACGTGCGCATCCAGATGGAGGTGCGCCCGCTGGCCGATCCGCGCACCTTCGACTGGTTTCAGGCCGCCAACGTCACGCGCGGCTGGCTGGAATACCTGGTGAGCTACGAAAACGACGGCACGTTCCGCCCGCAGCTTCTCGAGGCCTGGGAAATCAGCGAGGACGCGCAGCATTACACGCTTCACCTGCGCCCCGGCGTGACGTGGAATGACGGCGCGCCCTTCACCGCCGGCGACGTCGCCCACAACATCGCGCGCTGGTGCGACCGCACCGTGCCGGCCAATTCGATGGCCGGGCGCTTTGCCGTGCTTGTCGATCCCGAGACCGACCGCCTGCTGCACGGCGCGGTCGAGACAATCGACGCGCATACCGTGGCGCTGCACCTGCCGCGGCCCGACATATCGTTGATCGCCGGCATGGCCGACTATCCGGCCGCCATCGTGCCGCGGGGGTTCGACCCCGAGACCATGATGGAAAACCCCGTCGGCACCGGCCCCTACCTGCCCGAGCGGGTGGAGCCGCGGCGCGGCGCGGTGCTGGTGCGCAACGACGCGCATGACTGGTGGAACGCCGGCAACGGCGCCTGGATGGAGCGGATCGAGTTCATCGACCTGGGCACCGATCCGGCCAGCTACGCCGCCGCCGCGCTGGCCGGGCAGATCGACATGACCCATTCGGTCGAGGGCGAATTCATCGACGTATTCGACGCGATGGAGGGCTGGGTGCAGAACACCGTCATCACCGCCGCCACCATCGTGATCCGCGGCAACCAGAAGGCGGAAATCGACGGGCGCAAGCCCTATGCCGACCAGCGGGTCCGGCGTGCGCTGCAATTGGCGATGAGCAACGCGATCCTGCTCGAACTCGGCTATAACGACCGCGGCGAGCTGGCCGAGAACCACCACGTCTCCCCGCTGCATCCGGCCTATGCGCCGATGCCGCCCCCCGTCCTCGACCCCGCCGCCGCGAAGGCGCTGATGGAGGAAGCGGGCTTTGCCGATTTCGAGCACGAGCTCGTCTCGCTCGATGACAACTGGCGACGCAACACCGCCGACGCCGCCGCCGCGCTCCTGACCGACGCCGGCATCAAGGTGCGCCGCAAGATCGTGCCGGGCGTGGATTTCTGGGCGAACTGGGTGCGCTACCCCTTCAGCACCACCGACTGGGGCCATCGCCCGCTGGGCGTGCAGACCTACGCGCTGGCATACCGCTCGGGCGAGCCCTGGAACGAGTTTGGCTGGTCCAACCCGCGCTTTGACGCGCTGCTGGAGGACGCGCTGGCGACGCTCGACATCGACAAGCGCCGCGCCATCATGGCCGAGCTCGAGGCGCTGGTGCGCGAGGACGCGGTCACGGTGCAGCCTTATTGGCGCCGGCTCTTCAACCACACGGTCGAAGGGTTGCAGGGCGGCGGCCACAACATCGCGTTCGAGATCCGCCCCGCGGAGTTGCGATGGAGCCAGGCGGGCCGCAAGGGCCCCTGAAACGGAAGGAAAGCAACATGGACAAACACATCATCCCCGCCCGGCAGGGCGCCGCCTTTCGGGTGGCCGAAGGCCAACGTATCAGGATCGAGACGCCCAAAGGCGCGCAGACGGCCGATTTCTTCGCCTTCAACGCGCAGAATATCGGCGAATGGCTGTCCCCCAACCACACCTGGGCCGCGCATTTTCGCGCCCGGCCCCGGCAGGGCGACGCGTTCCTGTCGCGGTTCCGCCGCCCGATGCTCGACTTCACCGAGGACGGCGCGGACGGCGTGCACGACATGATGATCCCGGCCTGCGACCACGTCCGCTATGAGTTCTTCGGGCACGAGGGGCACCACCCCAACTGCGCCGAGAACCTGCATATCGCGATGCGGCGGCTGGGCTACCAGATCGACGTGGTGCCCCAGCCGGTCAACTTCTTCATGGACGTCTCCGCCCAACCGGATGGCAGCCTCGTGTCGCCGCCCAACAGCGTGAAGCCGGGCGGATACGTCCTGCTCACTGCGCGGATGGATCTCATCTGCGCGGTGTCCTCGTGCCCGTTCGATCTGCCAACCGATAGCTGGGCGATCAACGCCTCGGGCGGCCCGACTGAACTGGCGGTCAGCGTGTCATGAGCGGGGCGGCGGGGTGAAACCCCGCCCTACACCATCGCGGAAATCTGGTGCATAAGGCGCGCGAGCCGATTCACCCGACCGAGGACCAAGCCATGCACGACATCCGGGCCATCCGCGAAAACCCCGACGCCTTCGACGCCGCGCTCACGCGGCGTCCTGGCGAGTCGGCGATGGCGCGCGAGATCCTCGCGCTTGACGAGGCGCGGCGCGCGCGCATCAACGCCGCCGAAACCGCGCAAGCCGAGCAGAACAAGGCCAGCAAGCAGGTCGGCGCCGCCAAGGCCGGCGGCGACACGGCAGAGTTCGAGAGGCTGCGCGCATTGGTCGGCGAGAAGAAGGCCGAGGTCGCCGCCATGCAGGCCGAGGCCAAGGAACTGGATGCGCAGTTGACCGAGATGCTGATGGGCCTGCCCAACCTGCCGTTTGAGGACACGCCCGAGGGCGCGGACGAGGCCGACAATGTCGAGTTGCGCCGCTGGGGCGCGCCGGCCACCTTCGATTTCGCGCCGAAAGAGCATTACGAGATCCCCGGCGTCCTGCCCGGCATGGATTTCGAGACGGCGGCGAAGCTCTCGGGCAGCCGCTTCGTCGTGCTCTCGGGCGCGGTGGCGCGCATTCACCGCGCGCTGGCGCAGTTCATGATCAACACGCATGTCGACACGAACGACCTCACCGAGACATGGACGCCGGTGCTGGTGCGCGACGAGATGATGCTCGGGACCGGACAATTGCCCAAGTTCGGCGAGGACAGCTATCGCACCACCAACGGCTGGTGGCTGGTGCCCACGGCCGAGGTCACGCTCACCAACATCGTGAACGGCATGGTCGTGGATGAGGGCTACCTGCCGCGCCGCTACGTCGCCCATACCCAATGCTTCCGCTCCGAGGCGGGCAGTGCGGGGCGCGACACCGCCGGCATGCTGCGCCAGCACCAGTTCGAGAAGGTCGAGATGGTCAGCGTCACCCACCCCGATCACAGCCGGGACGAGCTTGAGCGCATGACACGCTGCGCCGAGGGTATCCTTGAGGCGCTCGGCCTGCCCTACCGCACCGTGGCGCTCTGCACCGGCGACATGGGCTTTGGCGCGCGCCGCACCCACGATATCGAGGTCTGGCTGCCCGGGCAGGACGCCTATCGCGAGATTTCGTCGGTCTCGGTCTGCGGCGATTTCCAGGCGCGGCGGATGAACGCCCGCTTCAAACCCGAAGACGGCGGCAAGCCGCGCTTCGTGCATACGTTGAACGGGTCCGGTCTCGCCGTGGGGCGGTGCCTGATCGCGGTGCTGGAGAACGGGCAGCAGGCGGATGGGTCGGTCGCGCTTCCCGAAGCGATCCATCCCTATCTCGGCGGCCGGACGCGGTTGACGCCCGACGGCGCGCTGACCTGATTCAAAGGCGCAGGCTGCCGGGGCGGTAATCGCTCACCTCGCTGTAACGCTCCCGCACGGAGGAATGCACCTCCCATTCCCGCTTCGGCCCCTTACGCCAGCGGCGCAGCCAGCCCGCGCGCACCGGCAGTTCGTCGCTCGCGACGCGCGCATCGGGACGGGGAAACCCGTCCGCCGCGCCGTCTGCGAGCAGCAGGTCCGGCACACCCCCGAGCAGCCAGTCGAGCGTATAGGCGCTAAGCGCCGGCGTGTCGCCACTGCCGCCAATGATGCCATGCGTTCCCACGAACCAGACCTGCTGATAGGAGCGCGCCGGGCCGGTGTCGCCCTTGTTCAGACCTTGCCGGCCTTCCACGTCGTCGAGGTTGCTCCAGAGCGCGGGCGCGTAGAAGACGCGCATCTCGTCAAGTGCTACGGCATGGCGCGCGGCGCGCACGAGGCTTGAGAGGTCGGTGTCGTGAAACCGGTAGCGGCGGTTCCAGAAATAGGCCAGCCCCCCGAACAGCGCGACCGGGATCCCGAGCGCACCCACCGTGTCCCAGACCCCCACATAGGCGATGTCGACCAGCGCCGAGCCGTCGCCGCGCCATTCCTGATCCGCTTTCGAGGTCGCGAATTCCGGCGACAGCCGCGCGCGTTCGGCGCGCACCCGGGGCGCGTCGGGATGGTTGCGCTCGCCCGGCAGGCGGTAGAGCGCGTAAGCGGCGTTGATGCCGGCGGGGCTGGTGTCGCGCGCGATCCCGCATTTGCGGATCATCCCGGCGAGCGAACGCGCGGTATAGGCGCCGCGCGAGAACCCGAAGAGGCAGATCTCGTCACCCCGTCGATAAACCTGCGCGATGAACTGGTAGGCCTGCTTGACCTTCGCATCCAGCCCCCAGCCGAAGATCCCGCCGCCGAAGCGGTTCACCAGCCGCATCACCGGCCCGTCGAACCGCCTGTCGGTCCCGACGCCAGCGAAATAGGCCACCACCTGCCCGCGCGTCGGATCGCTCGTCAGCGCGCGCGAGAGCGTGGCCACATGGGTCGGGATGGCCGCGTTGCGCGCGTTCCAGGTGCCGTCGCAGAGTATGACGATGCGGGTCATGGCGCGAGTGGTCTCCGTGGCTCGGCGCGGGCGGGGCTTGCCCAAGCCAGCTTACGACACAATCCGGAAGCGTAAAACGCCCCGCTTGCGCCACCACGCGCCTCCGCAGAAGGGGAGATACCCGTCCACCGACCGGGCGCCCGCACGGACAGCCAGCGGACTCAGTTCGTGTTCGGCCCCTTGCCGAGGTGCTTGCGCAGGCGCGAGGGCGTCGATTTCTTCCTGCCCTTGTACGGGTTCCTGTCCGACTGGCTGCGCAGGTGCAGCCGGATCGGCGTGCCTGGCATGTCGAAATCGACGCGCAGCCCGTTCACGAGGTAGCGCGTATAGCTCTCGGGCATCTTCTCGGGGTGGCTGCACATGACCACGAAACCGGGGGGCCGGGTCTTGGCCTGCGTCATGTAGCGCAGCTTGATCCGCTTGCCGCCCGGCGCGGGGGGCGGGTGCTGCTCGAGCATTCCTGTCAGCCAGCGGTTGAGCTGCGCGGTGCTGACGCGCCGGTTCCAGACGTCATGCGCCTGCTCGACCGCCGCGCGCAGCCGGTCGAGCCCCTTGCCGGTGCGCGCCGACACGGTCACCAGCGGCGCGCCGCGCAATTGCGGCAGAAGGCGTTCAAAGCTCTCGCGCAGATCCCGCAGTTTCTGCTGTTTCTCGGGCTCCACGTCCCATTTGTTGACCGCCACCACGACCGCGCGCCCCTCGCGCTCGGCGAGATCGGCAAGGCGCAGGTCCTGTTGCTCGAACGGGATGGCGGCGTCCAGCAGCACGATCACAACCTCGGCGAAGCGAACCGCGCGCAGCCCGTCGCCGACGCTCAGCTTTTCGAGCTTCTCCTGCACGCGGGCCTTCTTGCGCATGCCCGCCGTGTCGAAGACGCGCACCGGCAACCCGTCCCAGTCAAGCTGAAGCGAGATCGCGTCGCGGGTGATCCCGGCCTCGGGACCGGTCAGCAGACGGTCTTCGCCCAATATCCTGTTGATGAGGGTCGATTTCCCGGCGTTGGGCCGACCCACGACCGCCACCTGCAAGGGCCGCTCATTGGTGGGGACGCGGGGGCCGTCCGCATCGTCGTCGTCCAGCGCGACATCGGTTTCGGGCGTCTCTGCGCGGGCGCGTTCGGCGAACCCGTCGGCCAGCGGCATGAGATGCGCGTATAGATCGTTCAGCCCCTCGCCATGTTCGGCGGACAGGCGGATCGGCTCTCCGAGGCCGAGGCCATACGCCTCGAGCACGCCGGCGTCCGCCGCCGATCCCTCGCCCTTGTTGGCGGCGAGGATGACGTGTTTCGCCCGCTTGCGCAGGATATCGGCGAAGATCTCGTCCGCGGGGGTGACGCCGACGCGCGCGTCGATCATGAAAAGGCAGATATCGGCCATCTCGACCGCGCGCTCGGTCAGCTTGCGCATACGGCCCTGCAGGGACTCGTCGGTCGCCTCCTCGAGCCCCGCCGTGTCGATGACGGTAAAGCGCAGATCGCCCAGCCGCGCCGCGCCCTCGCGCAGATCGCGTGTCACGCCGGGCTGGTCGTCCACCAGCGCAAGACGCTTGCCGACAAGGCGGTTGAAGAGCGTGGATTTGCCCACGTTGGGGCGGCCCACGATGGCAAGGCTGAAAGTCATGTCGCGGCTCCGGGGCGGATCAGAACGCCCTGTTACCCCATTCGCGGCCTAACGGAAAGCGTGCAGAACGCCCTTGGTCGACACGACATAGAGCGTGCGGTTCGCGATGACCGGCGCGGTGGTCGCGCCGCCGGGCACCGCGACCGTGCGGCGCAGCGCGCCCGACACGGGATCGAAGAACCGAAGGTAGCCGTCATTGGAGGCGACCACCACCTGCCCGCCCGCGATGACGGGGCCGTAATGGGCATAGACCTCGGCCTGGCGGCGCGGGCGGTCCTTGGTGAAGAAGGGCAGCCGAGCGCCCCAGACGCGCGCGCCCGTCTCGCCGTCCAGCCGGACCAGTTCGTTGCGGTCGGTCACCATGAAGATGTCGCCCCCCGCAGGCCAGACCGGGCTCATCGGGCCTTCGTCGGCGGACCAGATGCGCTCGCCGTTGGAGATCCTGAGCGCGGCCATGCGTCCCGACTGGTTCCCGACATAAAGCCGCTCGCCGTCGATCACCGGATCGCCGACGATGTCGTTCACGCGCGACTGCGCCAGTCCGTGGCGGCGTCCGGCGATCTGCGCGTCCCAGAGGCGCAGTCCGCCCTTGCGGAACGCGCCCTGCACCTCGCCCGAGCCGAAGGCGAAGACTGCGTACTTGTCCGAAACGGCGGGCGCGGGCCCGCCGAGCATGTTGTTGATGTCGGGCGTAGCCGTCAGCCGCCACTTGATCCGCCCGGTACCGGTGTCGAGCGCCCAGGCGACATCATCCCCCGCGACCAGGTAGACCAGGTCGCCATAGACGGCGGGGCTGCCGGTGGCGGTCTGGCGCAACTCCTGCTCCCAGATCTCGGCGCCGCTCTCCGGGTCGAGCGCGGTCAGCCGGCCAAAGCCGCTGGAAACGAAGAGCTTGCCGTCGCCAAAGGCCAGCCCGCCCCCGGATCCGTCGCCGGGGGAATCGTTGACCGGCACGAGATTGGCGGTCCAGAGCGCCTTGCCCGAGGTGGAATGCGCGCTGACCGTCGCATTGGCGTCAAGCGTGAAGACGCGCCCGCCCGCGACCACCGGCTGCGCGGTGATCCGGCTGCGCGCGCTGTCGCCCTTGCCGATATTCGCGGACCAGACCAGTTGCGGCGCGGCCGAAAGCGCCGGATGCGCCGCGCGGCCGCTGGCGGATCCGGTGGCCTGGCGCCATTCGGCGTTGACCTGCACGGGCGGCAGGCTGATCGGGGCGGGGCCGTCATTGACCGATGCGGCGGCGATGGTGGGTATCTTGTCGGCCTCGGCGTCCCCGACGACGGCGAAGATGTTCTCGCGCTCGCCGGTGAGAACCTCGTCCTCCTTGGCGCAGGCGGCCAGAAGCCCGAGCGCCGCCAGGCCAAGCATCAAAGCATTGCGTCTCACCGTTTACGTCCCCCGTCTATGCACTTATGCGCCTTTCGCGCCGATGACGTCACTCGTCCGCGTCATCCTGCGTCCCGGCGGGTTCGCCACCCAGGGCCACAATCACTTGTGTCGCCCGGCGACGCAAGCCCGGCGTCGCGCCGGCGTCGGCGGCGATCTGGTTCAGCCGTTCGATGGCCTTCTCCGTATCGCCCGCCTCGATGTCGAGATAGGCGAGCTGTTCCTCGGCCAAGAGCCGCACGATCCCGCCGCCCAGCGCGAGGCCGTCCAGCCGCTCGCGGCGGTCCTGCGCGTCAAGGCCGCTGTCGGGGATCATCACCGCCTTGAGCGTGGCGATCTGGCGATAGATCTGCTCCACGTCGGAGCGGTCGGCGATCGCCATCAGGCGCGCGGCGGCCTCGCCCGGCGCCTCGTCCATCTGCTCGGACGCGGCCATCATGTCGATCACAGTGCGCGCGCGTCCCTCGGGCGTTTCGATCGATTCGAGCGCGGCGGCCCGCGCGGCGCCGTCTTCGGCGTTCAGCGCGGCGATGATGTCGTCGCCCAGCGCCTCCGCGGTGGCGCGCTCCTGCGCCTTTCGCCATTCGTGCCAGGTCGCCCCGCCGACCAGCAGGATGACGGCCAGCACCGCGATCCAGCCATAGCGGCGCATCAGGCGGAACAAGCGGTCGCGGCGGACCTCTTCGGTCACTTCGTCGATGAAACTGTCGGTATTGCTCAAAGCGGCCTCGTGACGCGTGCGGTGATCTTGATCCGGCCCCTCTTAACGCGTCCACCCAGCCCTGCCAAGGGCCGGGCGTGTTGCGCGCCGGCCACGTATTGCGCCGCGCGGGGCGCATGATTAAATTGAACCGGTTAGTTCAGCGTATTTTCCATTGAAATGTTAAGCTCAGAGCATGAACTGCGCAATGAGAGCAACACGCGCCGCAAAGGTATCAGATGCGACTTTTCCCCATCCTTGCCGCCCTCGTGGTCTGCGCCGTGATTTATGGCGTTGTTTTCCAACGCGAAGCCGTGATGGAAATGCTGGGCGGCACGGCCCCGGGCGAGGCCGCCGGGGCTGAGGCCGCCGAAACCGCCAGCGCGCCGGATGCCACCGCAGCCGAATCCGCAGCCGCCGCCGGCCCGGTGCGCGTCGTCGCGATCCACTCGGTCGCGCAGACCATCGACAGCGCGATCGTGCTGCGTGGGCAGACCGCCGCCGACCGGCAGGTGGAAATCCGCGCGGAAACCTCGGGCCAAGTCATTTCCGAACCGCTGCGCAAGGGCAGCGCGGTCGCCGAGGGACAGTTGCTCTGCCGGCTCGATCCGGCCTCGCGCGAGGCGACGCTCGACGAGGCACGCGCACGACGTGATGAGGCCCGCGCCCGCGTCCCCGAGGCCGAGGCGCGGCTCGCCGAGGCGCAAGCCCGCGTGGCCGAGGCGGAGATCAACAACACCGCCGCCACCAAGCTGTCAGAGGGCGGCTACGCCTCCGAATCCCGCGTCGCCGAAACGCGCGCCGCGCTCAGCTCCGCGCAGGCGGCGGTGCAATCGGCCAAGTCCGGGCTCGAGGCGGCCCGTACTGGCATCCGCGCCGCCGAGGCCGCCGTCGCCGCCGCCGAGGACGAGATCGCCCGCCTCGAGATGCGCGCGCCCTTCGACGGGCTGCTTGAATCCGACACCGCCGAACTGGGCAGCCTGCTGCAACCCGGCGCGCTCTGCGCCACGGTGATCCAGCTCGACCCGATCAAGCTGGTCGGCTACGTGCCCGAAACCGAGGTCGCCAAGGTGGCGCCGGGCGCAGAGGCGCACGCCGCCCTCGTCTCGGGGCAGGAGGTGACCGGCGAGGTCAGCTTCATCTCGCGCGACGCCGACCCAGAAACGCGCACCTTCCGCATCGAGATCATGGCGCCCAACCCCGATCTGGCGTTGCGCGCAGGGCAAAGCGCGGAAATCGCCATCGCCTCGGACGGAACCGATGCGCACCTGCTGCCGCAATCCGCGCTCACGCTCAACGACGACGGCGCGCTCGGCGTGCGGGTCGTGAGCGACGATTCAAGCGCCGATTTCACACCTGTCACCCTGATACGCGACACGGTGCGCGGCGTCTGGGTCGCGGGCTTGCCCGCGCAGGCGGACGTGATCGTCATCGGGCAGGAATACGTCACCAGCGGCGTGCCGGTCAAACCAAGCTACCGGGACATGACCCAGTGACCGGACTCGTCGACTGGGCCGCCGCGCGGGCGCGCATGGTGATCGCCTTCGTGGTGCTGTCGCTGCTCGCCGGGGGGCTGGCCTATGTCAGCCTACCCAAGGAGGGCGAGCCGGATATCGAGATCCCTGCACTGTTCGTTTCGGTCCCCTTCCCCGGCATCTCCGCCGAGGACAGCGAGAAGCTGCTGGTGAAGGTCATGGAGACCGAGCTGAGCGACCTTGACGGGCTCAAGAAAATCTCGGGCACCGCGGCCGAGAACTATGCCGGCGTCGCGCTCGAGTTCGAGTTCGGCTGGGACAAGACCGCGATCATGGCCGACGTGCGGGACGCGATGAACACCGCTGAGGCCAAGTTCCCCGAGGGCGCGGAAAAATACACGATCAACGAGATCAACTTTTCCGAGTTCCCGATCATCATCGTCAACCTTACCGGCGACGTGCCCGAACGGATGATGACGCAGCTTGCCAAGGATTTGCAGGACCGGCTCGAGGCGCTCGAGCCGGTGCTCGAGGCCGGGATCGCCGGCAGCCGCGACGAAATGGTCGAGGTGGTGATCGATCCGCTGCGGCTCGAAGCCTACAACGTGACGGCGGGCGAGCTGATCAACGTGGTGCGCAACAACAACCAACTGATCGCGGCGGGCGAGGTCAGCACCGACAGCGGCGCCTTCGCGGTCAAGATCCCGTCCTCCTTCGACAAGACCCGCGACATCTACCGCCTGCCGATCAAGAACAACGGCGACCGCCAGGTGCTGCTGGGCGAGCTGGCGCGCATCAACCTCACCTTCGAGGATCGCGACGGCACGGCGAGGTTCGATGGCGACACCACGGTCGCGCTTCAGGTGGTCAAGCGCAAGGGGTTCAACATCATCGACACCGCGGCGCTCGTGCGCGCCACGGTCGACGCGGCGCGCGCCGAATGGCCCGAGCAACTCAAGGCGGTGGTCGAAGTCGGCGCCTCGAACGACCAGTCGCGCACCGTGGCCTCGATGGTCAGCCAGCTCGAAGGGTCGGTGCTGACCGCGATCGCGCTGGTGATGATCGTGGTGCTGGCCGCGCTCGGCATCCGGCCCGCGCTGCTGGTGGGGTTCGCGATCCCCACATCGTTCCTGCTCTGCTTCGCCATGCTGGCGCTGATGGGGGTGACCGTGTCCAACATGGTGATGTTCGGGCTGATCCTCGCCGTGGGGATGCTGGTCGACGGGGCCATCGTCATCGTCGAATACGCCGACAAGCGCATCGCCGACGGGCAGGGTCCGATGCACGCCTACACCGACGCAGCCAAGCGGATGTTCTGGCCGGTGGCCAGTTCGACCGCGACGACGCTCTGCGCCTTTCTGCCGATGCTGTTCTGGCCGGGGATCGCCGGGCAGTTCATGCGGATGCTGCCGGTGACGCTGATCTTCGTGCTCTCCTCTTCGCTGCTGGTGGCGCTGATCTACCTGCCGGTGATCGGCGGGGTGACCGGGCGGGCCGAACGCTGGCTCAGCGAGCGCGTCGCGCAGATCGCGCACGGCTTCTGGCTCTGGCACCTGATGCTTTTCCCGCTGACGCTGGGGGCGCTGCTGGCGGCGGGCTGGTCCATTCCGCAGCTTCTGACGCTGGTTCAGGGTCGCTTTGCGGCGCTCGACATGGGCGCGATCCTCGGCTCGGTCGTCCCCGGGCTCGCGGAAATCTTCGCGTTGCTGCTGCTGACCGTGGTGCTGGGCATGCTGGCCACCGCCTCGGTCACGGCGCTGCTGCTGGGGCTGATGGCCGTCTTCCGCCGGGTTTCGGGCGGTCTGCGCCGCGCCGTGCGCGCGATCGCCCCACGCCGTAACGAGCGGGTGCGCTCGGGTTATCGGCGCAGCGGGTTCGGGCGGTTCATCCACATGATCGCGGGCAATCCCGTCGGGCCGATCCTCGCCTTCTGCGCGGTCTTCGTCGTCGTCGGCACGACCCTGATCTACTACATGAACAACAACAACGGCACCGAGTTCTTCGTCGACACCGAGCCCGAGCGCGGCATCGTCTACGTGCGCGGGCGCGGCAACCTCTCGATCGAGCAGAAGGACGCGCTCGTGCGGCAGGCCGAGGAAATCGTGCTCGCCCAGCCGGGCATCGACACCGTCTTCGCCTTCGCCGGCAAGGGCGGGCTCGATAGCAACACCGGCGGCGCGCAGGCGCCGCTCGACACCATCGGGCAGGTCCAGTTCGAGACGATCCCCTGGGAGGACCGCCCGACCGTCACCGAGCCTTGGGCCTGGGGCCTCTTGGAGCGCGAGGTGAAGTCGGACGCGATGGAAGGCAACGAGATCATCCGCCAGCTCACCGACAAGCTCGAGCGCATCCCCGGCATCCGCATTGAGATCCTCGGCGAAACCGGCGGGCCGGCTTCGGCCAAGCCGGTGCACCTGCGACTCAAGGGCGACGACTGGGCCGATCTGAAAGAGGCCGCGCGGATCGTGCGCGCAAAATTCGAGAACACGACGGGTCTCACGCTGATCGAGGACACGACCCCGCTGCCGGGCATCGACTGGAAGATCGACGTCGACGTGGAAAAGGCCGGTCGCTACGGCGCCGACGTTGCCACCGTGGGCGCGATGGTGCAGCTGGTCACGCGCGGCGTCTTCCTCGACACGATGCGGGTGCCCACCTCGGACGAGGAGATCGACATCCGCGTGCGCCTGCCGCGCGAGGACCGGGTGCTCTCGACGCTCGACACGCTCAGGGTGCGCACCGAGCGCGGCCTCGTGCCGCTGTCGAACTTCATCACCCGCGAACCGGTGCAGAAGCTTGCCCAGATCGACCGGGTCGACCAGAAGCGGTATTTCGACGTCAAGGCCGGGGTCAGGAGCGGCCTGACGAGGACCGTCACCAGCGAGGACGGCGCGCAGACCACCGTGCCGATCACCGCGAACGAGCGAATCGCGCTGCTGAACGACTGGCTCGCGACCGACCCGCTGCCGGCGAGCGTGAGCCATGAATGGACCGGCGACCAGGAGGACCAGGAAGAAGCCGGCGCCTTTCTGCAGAAGGCCTTCGCGGGCGCGCTGGGGCTGATGTTCATCATCCTGCTGGCGCAGTTCAACAGCGTCTACAACGCGGTTCTGGTGCTGCTGGCTGTGGTGCTGAGCACCACCGGCGTGCTGATCGGGATGCTGGTCATGGGCCAGACGTTTTCGATCATCATGACCGGCACAGGGATCGTCGCGCTCGCGGGGATCGTGGTGAACAACAACATCGTGCTGATCGACACCTACCAGGAATACGCCCGCTACATGCCCCGCACAGAGGCGATCACCCGCACCGCCGAGGCGCGCATCCGCCCGGTGCTGCTGACCACGATCACCACAATGGCGGGGCTTGCGCCGATGATGTTCGGGCTCAGCCTCGACTTCATCAACGGCGGCTACAGCTTCAACAGCCCGACCGCGCTCTGGTGGAAGCAACTCGCCACGGCGGTGGTCTTCGGCCTCGGGACCGCGACGCTGCTGACGCTGGTGTTCACGCCCTCGATGCTCGCGCTCAGGGTCTGGGCGGGAACTTACGTGCAGTGGATCGCGCGAGGTCTTGCGGCGCTGTCGATGGGCCGCTCGTCGCGCGCCGCGCGCGACTGGGCGCTCGCCCGCGCCGCGCGACGCCTGAAGGCGCCCGAGATCATCTGGGACGACGCCATTGCCGAAGATGCCCCGCGAGGGGCGGAGGAGGAAGACGCCCGGCACACGGAGGGCAAGCCGCTGCGCGCTGCCGAGTGACGAGGGCCTAGGCCGCCTCTTCCGCCTGCTGGCGAGCCCAGAGCCCGGCATAGCGCCCGCCGCGCGCCAGCAACTCTGCATGGCTGCCCGTCTCCACCACGCGCCCATCCTCGAGCACGATGATCCGGTCCGCGTCCGCCACCGTGCTAAGCCGGTGCGCGATCATCAGCACCGTGCGCCCCTGCCCCGCGCGCGCCAGCGCGGCCTGGATCTCGCGCTCGGTCGCGGTGTCGAGCGCCGATGTCGCCTCGTCCAGCAGCAGGATCGGCGGATCCTTCAGCAGCGTGCGCGCGATCCCGACGCGCTGCTTCTCCCCGCCCGAGAGCTTCAGGCCCCGTTCGCCCACCGTGGTGTCATAGCCTTCGGGCAGCGCGGTGATGAAAGCGTGGATCTGCGCGTCATGCGCCGCCCGCTCGATCTCGGCCTGTGTGGCTCCGGCGCGCCCGTAGGCGATGTTGTAGCCGATGGTGTCATTGAACAGCACTGTGTCCTGCGGCACCACGCCGATGGCCGCATGCAGGCTGTCCTGCGTCACCGCGCGCACGTCCTGCCCGTCGATCAGCACCGCGCCCGCGTTCACGTCGTAGAATCGGAACAGCAGCCGGCCGATGGTCGATTTGCCCGACCCGGTCGCGCCGACGATGGCCACCGTCTCTCCGGGACGCGCGGTGAGGCTGACGCCGCCGAGGATCTCGCGCCCCGGTTCGTAGCCGAAATGCACGTCGCGCAGTTCCACCTCGCCGCCGCGCAGCCTGAGCGGCGCGGCGTCCGGCGCGTCGGTCACGTCCGGCGGGGCCTCGAGGAGGCCGAACATCTCGCCCATGTCGACGAGGCTCTGGCGGATCTCGCGGTAAACCGTGCCGAGAAAATTGAGCGGCATGGTAATCTGGATCATGTAGGCGTTGACCATCACGAAATCGCCCACCGTCATGTCGCCTCCCTGCACGCCGAGCGCGGCCATGACCATGACGATCACCAGCCCGCCGGTGATCAGCAGCGACTGGCCGAAATTGAGGAAGGCGAGCGAATAGGAGGTTTTGATCGCCGCGTCCTCGTACCCCGCCATCGCGGCGTCGTAGCGCTCCGCCTCGCGCGTCTCGGCGCCGAAATACTTGACCGTCTCGTAGTTCAGCAGGCTGTCGATCGCCTTCTGGTTGGCGTCGGTGTCCTGCTCGTTCATCCGACGGCGCAGCTTCACGCGCCATTCGGTCACCTTGAAGGTGAAGACGACATAAAGCGCGATCACCCCGACCACCACGGCGATATACCGGAAATCGAACAGCGTCCAGAGCACCGCGCCGATCAGCAACAGCTCGATCACCAGCGGCCCGATGGAGAAGAGCAGGAACCGCAGCAGGAACTCCACGCCCTTCACGCCCCGCTCGATGATGCGGCTGAGCCCGCCGGTCTTGCGCGTAATGTGATAGCGCATCGACATCGCGTGGACATGACGGAAGGTGCGCAGCGCCAGGCGCCTCAGCGCCCGCTGCGCCACCCGCGCGAAAAGCGCGTCGCGCAACTGCTGGAAGCCCACGTTCAAGAGCCGCGCCCCGCCATAGGCCACGGTCAGCCCGACCGCGCCCGCGCCCAGCATCCAGGCCGCCTCCTGCCCCTCGCCCGCCAGCGCGTCGACCGCCGCCTTGTAGAAGAACGGCGTCCCGACCGACACGAGCTTGGCCAGCACCAGCACGATGAGCGAGGCCACGACGCGCCGCTTCGCCCAGCCCTGCCCTTCGGGCCACAGATAGGGGGCGACCTTGGCGATCGTGACCCAGCCGCTCGCGCGGGGGTCGGTTGCGTTCGGGGAGCGGGGCATCGTCGGGCCTCTGGCTGATGCGGGTCCGGCACTGATAGGCCGCGTGGCGCGAAATGGCCAGTGCGCAGGGGCCGTGGGCCACCGCGCCCCCTATTCGGGGACGTTGAAGATCTGGCCGGGATAGATCAGGTCGGGATCGCGGATCCGGTCCTTGTTGGCCTCGTAAACGCGGACATAAAGGATGCCCTCGCCGTAGTTCTCGCGGCTGATCGCCCAGAGCGTATTGCCCGGCTGCACAGTGACCGCGCGGATCCGGGCGAGCGATCCGGCGTCTGCCTCGGCCTCGGCGACGATGGTTTCGTCCTCGCGCTTGAACGGGGTTTCAACGCGGCTGACGACCTTGCCCGCCTCGTCGACCTCATCGACGCGCAAGGTGTAGACGCCGGTGTCAACCTGCGGCAGATCGGTGCGCCAGCGCCCGTCGGCGGCGATGCGCGAGGTGGTGAGCGGAGCGTTGTCGAGATAGATCCGTACGAAGCCCTGTCCCGATCCGCGCCCGGCAAGCTGCACCGCGCCAGTGTCCGAATAGGTGATCGCATCGAGCGCGACCTGCGACATCAGTTCGGGCGCCGCGCCCATGGCGACAGGCGGCTGCAGGACGGTGACGCCCGTCTCGTCGGAGAGAAGCACGGTCTGTTGCGGCTCATCACGCCGCGGCGCGGGCGCGGTCCCTGCCCCGGCGGTCAGAGCGGGCTCGCCCGCCGCGTCCGGCGCCAAAGGCGTGGAGGGCGAACCCGCGGCGACGGCGGGCGGAGGTTCCGATCCAACGGCGGGCGGCGGAGGCGCCGATCCAACCGCGGGCGGCGGAGGCGCCGATCCGACGGTGGGCGGCGTGGGTGTCGATGCGGCGGCGGGCGGTGGCGTCGCGTTTTCTTCGGCGGCCGGCGGCGGCTCTGGATCGTCCGGCGCACGCGCGCCCGCATCCGGCGTCGGAATATCTGGCGTGTCCATCGCCGCGCCTTGCGTCACCGCGGCGGTACGACCCGGAAGCTCCGGCGCATCCTCGTCCGCGGGGGCGTCGGCGGTCACGGCGATCTCGGGCGCGGGCGCGGGCGGGGCGATGATCACCACGTTGGGCGAGACGACGCGCGCGCCGGTCTCGGGCGAGGTCATCATCAGCGACAACACGCGTGGCGCGTCACTGGGTTCGAGCGCGAGGAATTCCGCGAACTCTCCGTTCCCGTCCGCCGCGGTCTCGGCGATGGCGGCGCCGTCGATCAGGATGTCGGTGCGCCAGCCCGGCGCGGTGCTGCCCGCGACAAGCATGTAGCCGCCGGGAGCGAGGCGAAAGATATCGATGCGCGGCGGGTCCGGCGGCGGCGTTTTGTCAACGGTTTCAGCCCCACCCTCGTTACTCTCCGCGGCGGCGACGGCATCGGCTTGCGGGGCGGCGGCGGCATCCGCTTCTGGCATGGCGGCGGGCGTGACGGGCTGCGCGTCCTCCATGGGCTTTTCGGCGGCGCTCGGCGGCTCGGCGGCGGCGGGATCGGACTCCGGCGCAGGCGGAGACCTCAGGAAACCGCCCGCATAGAGGCCAAACCCGAGTACGGCGATCACGGCCAGGCCGGCCACGCCGATGGCCTTTCCGCCCGCCATACCTGCCAGCTTGCTCATGTGTCGCCTTTCCCGGGCGCAGACGGGGATCCGCGCAGTTGCCGGAGACTAGCAACAAGGATATCAGGGGTCAAAACAACCCTTGGACATGAACGGGAGATGTGATGCCTGAACGCGCAGTCTGTGTCTTTTGCGGCGCACGCACGGGCGCCAACCCCGCCTATGCCGCCGCCGCCGAGGCGGTCGGAACGCGATTGGCGCAGGCGGGCTGGCAGCTTGTCTACGGCGCGGGCGACATCGGGCTGATGGGGCTGACGGCGCGCGCGGCGCAGGCGGCCGGAGGGGCGACCTTCGGCGTGATCCCCGAACACCTGGTGCGGCGCGAAGAGGGCAAGCGCGACCTGACCAGCTATGTCGTCACCGAAACCATGCACGAGCGCAAGAAGGTGATGTTCATGAACGCGAACGCGTTCGTGGTGCTGCCCGGCGGGGCCGGCTCGCTCGACGAGTTCTTCGAAGTGCTGACCTGGCGGCAACTGGGGCTGCACGAGAAACCCATCCTGCTGCTCGATCTCGACGGCTACTGGCAACCGCTGGCGGCGCTGATCGATCATCTGATCGCGCAGGGGTTCGCCGATGCAAGCCTGCGCGACTATTACCACCTGGTGACGGATGTGGACGCCCTCTTCAACGCCTTGCGCGCCGCCCTGTCCTGACGCCAGGCGGCCGCGGTATAGACCGCCAGCCCGAGCCAGATCATCGGGAACGCGATCATGTGCCAGCGTGTGAACGGCTCAGCAAAGATCAGCGTCGCGACGCCGAACTGCAGAGTCGGGTTGAGATACTGCACGAGGCCGACAGTCGCCAGCGACACCCGGCGCGCCGCCGCGCTGAACAGGATCAGGGGCGCCGCAGTGAGCGGGCCGGACAGCAGCAGCAACCCCATGTCGCTCCATCCCCTGCCGAACGGACCGGGTCCAGTCGGGGCGGCAATCACGAGCACCGCGACCGCGAGCGGAATCAGCAGCAGCACCTCGGCGGTGACCGAAATCACCGGCCCCATGTCGAACCCCTTCTTGATCACTCCGTAAAACCCGAAGGACACGGCGAGGATCAGCGACAGCCACGGCGCCACGCCCAGCCCCCAGGCGAGCGTGACCACCGCAAGCGTCGCCAGCGCGACGGCGAAGATCTGCGCGCGCCCGAGGGTCTCGCGATAGACGAGCGCGCCCAGCGCGACCGAGACCAGCGGAAAGATGAAATAGCCCAGGGACGCCTCGATCGCCTTGTTCATCTGGATCGAGCTGATGAAGGTGAACCAATTGACCGAGATCACCAGCGCCGCCAGCGCGATGATCCCGAGCGACCGGCGCGAGCGGACCGCCTGCGCCAGCGCGCCCAACCGCCCCTGCAGGGCCAGCACCACCGCGAACAGCGCGAAGGACCAGAGCGTGCGGTGCGCCAGCACCTCGATCGGCGGGATATGCGTCAGCAGCTTGTAGTAAAGCGGCGAAAGCCCCCAGATCGTGCAGGCCGCCACCATCGACAGGATGCCGCGCGAGGTTTCTGTCATGAGATCCTATCGGCGCGCGGCCCGCGCCGGCTGGTCGGGGGGCATGACGCCGTCCTGCATTGATGAACGAGCGATGGGTCGATGGGTATCATCCGCCGCCGCGAATGGAAGCGCAAAACGCCGCCACCCTGCGCCGCCCACGCAAAAGCCCGCCGGGGGGACGTCCCGGCGGGCCTGGTTGGGCGTTTCGCCCGAAATCGCGAGACCTTACATCCGGCTGGCGACGTTTTCCCAATCCACCAGCTTGTCGAGGAAATTCTCGAGATAGGCCGGACGCTTGTTGCGGAAATCGATGTAGTAGGAGTGTTCCCACACGTCGCAGCCCAGCAGTGTCTTGTCGCCGGTGCAAAGCGGGTTGATGCCGTTGGCCGTGTTGATGACCTTGAGGCTTCCGCTGCGTTCGTCCTGAACCAGCCAGACCCAGCCCGAGCCGAACTGTCCGCCGCCCTTGGCCTTGAACTCGTCCTTGAACTTGTCGACCGAGCCGAAGCTGTCGGTGATCGCCTTTTGCAGCTCCGAAGGCATCTTGCTGTCGCCCGGGCCCATCATCTCCCAGAACTGGGTATGGTTCCAGTGCTGGCTGGCGTTATTGAACAGACCCGATTGCGGCACGCCGGACGAATCGTAGGTCGCCTTGACGATCTCATCGAGCGACTTGCCCTCGTGTCCCGAGCCGTCCAGCAGCTTGTTGCCGTTGTCGACATAGGCCTTGTGGTGGATGTCGTGGTGATATTCGAGCGTCTCCTTGGACATGCCCAGCGATTCAAGCGCGTCGTGGGCATAGGGAAGATCGGGAAGTTCAAAGCTCATGGTCAGGGCCCCCTTGTTCTGTGTCGGATTACATGTGGCCCTACATGGTAGGGCTGAGGCGTCAACGTCAAGCCCGACGGCCAAGTTCCTCGCGTCCGCGGACAGGCGCCTCGTTGCATTGCGATCCTTCCAGAGCCCGATCCTTGTGTCGAAACTCTGTCGGCGCCCGAACGAACCCGGTGCGCAAGGGACGGCCCGGCGCAAAACTCTTCCGCGAAGAGTTTTGCCAAGACTATTTGACAAATAGTCTTGGCCCGCGCTCCGGATCAGAAATAGTCGACCGCGCCGCCCTTGGCCGCGGCGCCCCTGAGCAGATCGAACGCGTATTGCGCGACCGAGCGGAAGCAGACGATGCGCAGCGTTCCCTCGTCCGACATCCAGAAGGCGGCGGGAACCTGCGCCATGCGGGTGCGGCGGAAATCGCCGGGGCCGAATGCGTCCGCGCTCATGTCCACGGGGCAGAGCTTCGCGATGACCTCGCGCACTCGTGCGCCCTCGCCCGACAACTCGAACAGCGCGCGCGCGTCCGAGACATTGACCGCCATGTGCGGCTGCTTCGCCAGCGCCTTGGCCAGGTCACCGATCCGCGCCTCGACCTCGTCGTAAGGCGTGAGGATCAGCAACTCGTCCGGCGACATCCAGGCGACGCCGCCCTGTTCGTCCATGTTCGCCTTGCGCTGGCCGGGCATATCCTGCCCGCCCGCCTTCGCCACGGCCTTTTTCAACGTGGCGTCGGCAAGGTCGCCGCGCAGGGTGATCATGCCTTGCAGCCCGGCCTCGCGGACCTTGACGATGCCGCTGAATTCCGCGCCCGGCAGCGCGCTTGCCGCGTCAGACATTCTGCTTCTCCCCGTCCTTGTCGAAGAAGACCGGATCGACGATCTTCGCCTTCGTGATCTTGCCGCCGATATGGGGCACCTCGACCACCTCGCCCATGCGGTCGGGCCCGTGCAGCACCAGCGCCATCGCGATCCCCTTGCCGAGCGTCGGCGAATGGTAGGTCGACGTCACCCGCCCCTGCACGTTGCGCTGGCCGTTGGCGTTCTCGCCCTCGGCGGAGATGTAGGCCCCGTCGGGCAGCGTGCTGCCGTCGGTCGTCTCGAGGCCCACCAGCTTCCAGCGGTTCGGATCGGTCATGTGGCTGCGCGCCTGCGCGCGCTTGCCGAGGTAATCCTCTTTCTTCTTCGAGATCGCCCAGTTGAGCCCGAGATCCTGCGGGATCACCGTGCCGTCGGTTTCATCCCCGATCATGATGAACCCCTTTTCGGCGCGCATGATATGCAGCGCCTCGGTGCCGTAGGGGGTGACGCCATGCGCGTCCCCCGTCGCCAGCAGCAGGTCCCAGAGCGCCCGGCCCTCGGACGCCTTCACGGCGATTTCATAGCTGAGTTCGCCGGAGAAGGAGATGCGATAGATCCGCGCCTGCATCCCGCCCAGCGTGATGTCGGTCCATGCCATGAAGGGCAGCGCCTCGGCGCTCACGTCGCTGGCGGTCAGCGCCGCGAGCACCTCGCGCGCCTTGGGGCCGACGAGGCCGATCTGCGCGTATTGTTCGGTCAGGTTGGCGACGTAGACGTCCCAGTCCCACCATTCGGTCTGGAGCCATTCCTCCATGTGGCCATGGATCGATTCGGCTCCGCCGGTGGTGGTGTGGCAGAGGAACGTGTCCTCGTCGATGCGCGCCACCACGCCGTCATCGATCAGGAACCCGTTCTCGTTGCACATCAGCCCGTAACGGCAGCGGCCCGGTTTCAAGCTGCTCATCATGTTGGTGTAGAGCATGTCGAGGAATTTGCCCGCGTCCGGCCCCTTGACCATCAGCTTGCCCAGCGTCGAGGCGTCGAGCAGGCCTAGGCTTTCGCGCGTCGCCTTCACCTCGCGCTGCACCGCGTCCTCGATGCTCTCGCCCGGCTTCCGGTAGCAATAGGGCCGGCGCCACTGGCCGACCGGCTCCCAGTAGGCGCCATGTTCGGCGTGCCAGTCGTACATCGGCGTGCGGCGCAGAGGCTGGAAACGCTCGGCGCGCGCCTCGCCGGCGATCGAGGCCAGCGAGATCGGCGTGTAGGGCGGGCGGAAGGTGGTGGTGCCGGTCTGCGGGATGGGCTGGTTCAAGGCGTCGGACAGGATCGCGAGCCCGTTGATGTTGCTCAGCTTCCCCTGGTCCGTCGCCATTCCGAGCGTGGTGTAGCGCTTGGCGTGTTCGACCGATTGATAGCCCTCCTGCGCGGCAAGGCGCACGTCGGACACCTTGACGTCGTTCTGGTAATCCAGCCACGCCTTGGCGCGCTTTTTGTAGCCCGCGCCATTCGGCATCATCCAGACGGGAGCCATGGGCGCCTCATCCTGCGCCTCCGCCTGCGGCGCGTCGCTTGTCTTCCGCTCGGCCCCCATGGCGCGGGCCGCCGCGGCGCCCGCGGCATGCGCGTCCGCAAGCACGTCGCCGAGGCGCAGCGCGCCGTTGGCGGCCCCCGCGGGGATCACGAAGCCCTCGCCATCCGCGCCGGTCGGCGGGTTATCCACATCGGGGCGGAAACAGGCCTGAGCCTCGTCCCATGTCAGCTTGCCGCCGCAATGGGACCACAGATGCACCACCGGCGACCAGCCGCCGGACATGGCGACCGCGTCGCAGTCGACGGTTTCCAGCACCGCGCCCTCGCCCGCTTGGCTGCAAATCTCCACCCCGGTGACGCGCTTGCCGCCCTTCACCGAGGATATGGCGTGGCCCATCATCACACGGATGCCCAGCGCCTTGGCCTCGGCCATCAGCGCACTGTCCTGCGGCAGCACCCGCGCATCGAGGATCACCGGAACGTCAAGCCCCTGTTCTTTCAGGATGATCGCCGTGCGGTAGGCGTCGTCATTGTTGGTCACCACCACCGTGCGGTCGCCCACCGAGACGCCGTAATTCACGGCGAAATCGCGCACCGCAGAGGCCAGCATGACGCCGGGAATGTCATTGCCAGCAAAGCTGAGCGGGCGTTCTATCGCGCCGGTGGCGGTAATGATCCGGCCCGCGCGGATGCGCCACAAGCGGTGGCGCGGCCCCGCGGCGCCGGGACGGTGATCGGCGACGCGTTCATAACCGAGCGCGTAGCCGTGGTCGTAGACGCCCGCGCCCATCGTCCGGCTGCGCATGGTCACGTTGGGCATCGCGTCCAGTTCGGCGGTGACTTCCTCCACGAACTTGTCCACAGGCTTCCCGTCCACCGCGCCGCCATCGACCGGCGCGCGCCCGCCCCATTGGGGGGTCTGCTCGATCAGGAGCACGGTCGCGCCGGACTGCCCCGCGCTGCGCGCCGCGAGCAGCCCCGCGACGCCGCCGCCCACCACCAGTACATCCACATGCGCGTAGAAGTGTTCGTAGGTATCGACATCGCGCTCGGTCGGGGCCTTCCCGAGACCGGCGGACTTGCGGATGAAGGGCTCGTAGACGTGTTTCCAGAAGGGGCGCGGATGGATGAACATCTTGTAGTAGAAACCCGCGGGCAGGAAACGGCCCAGTTTCGTGTTGATCGCGCCCACGTCGAAATCGAGGCTTGGCCAGTGGTTCTGGCTGGCGCAGGTCAGCCCGTCGAAAAGCTCGGTCGTGGTGGTGCGCTGGTTGGGCTCGAACCGCCCGCCCTCGCCCATGCCGACCAGGGCGTTCGGCTCTTCCGCGCCGCTGGCGACGATGCCGCGCGGGCGGTGATATTTGAACGAGCGCCCGACCAGCATCTGATCGTTGGCCAGAAGCGCCGAGGCCAGCGTGTCGCCCTCGTAGCCGGTGAGGCGCTTGCCGTTGAACCTGAACTCCAGCGCGCGCGCCCTGTCGAGGAAGCGGCCGCCATTGGCGAGACGTGTGCTCATGCTGTGGGCCTCGTGCGTGTGGCTGCGGGGGAATTATGAGTATTTCCGGAACATTGAAAGATCATGAGAATTCCCTCCAAGACCAGCCGGGGCGTTTGGCGGTGATGGCGTCCCTGATGTCCTGCGGCGGCTCGGTCGTCTGGGCGGGGTATGTGCCGTAGACTTCGAGCGTGACGGTATCGCGGGCGGCGTGGAACCACTTGCCGCAGCCGTAATTGTGCCGCCACCGTTCAAGGTGGACGCCCTTCGGGTTGACCTTGGAGAAGAGGTAGTCGTGGAAGTCCTCGTCCGACGACCCGGGGCCGAAACGCTTGAGATGCGCTTCGCCACCGCCGTGGAACTCGGTTTCCTCTGCGGTGACGCCGCAGCAGGGGCAGGTCAGGATCAGCATAGGGCTATCTCCGCGGCAGTCAGGCCAATGATGTTCACCGGAAGCGCGGAAAGGGCGGACGCCACAAGGCGCCGCCCCATCTGCGAGGATGTGCTGTGAGGATCGTTAGTCGGCTGTCGTGGCGTCGTCCGCGGCGTCGTTGACCGCGTCGGCTGCGCCTTCGGCAGCACCTTCAGCCGCGGCGCCGGGCTCCTCGACCGAGATATTGACGTCACTCGATCCGTCGACGTCGCCGCCAGCCATGAGGAACCAGATAATGCCAGCGACGACGACCACAAGCGCGCCAACGATGATGCCCATTCCGACACCGCCGCCACCCGTGGTGGTCGTGGTTGTCGTGTGCTCCGATACGTTGCGTTCCTTGTCGGCCATAGAAAAGTTCCCTTCGCATGTGAGTCTGCGAGGCAAACGCGCGCTGAGCCGGCGAGGTTCCGCACCCGGCGCTGAGCGCTGCGGTCGGTGTTGAAAATCCGCATCAGTGCGCCACCCCCGCGGCGACGGATTCATCAATGAACCGTCCCTCGTGGAAGCGTTCCAGCCCGAAGGCCTCCGTCAGGGGCGAGTGGCCCTTGGCCATCAGCTCGGCAAAGCCCCAGCCAGAACCGGGAATCGCCTTGAACCCGCCGGTGCCCCAGCCGCAGTTGATGAACATGTTCTCCACCGGCGTCTTGGACAGGATCGGGGAGCGGTCGCCGGTCACGTCCACGATGCCGCCCCACTGGCGCAACATCTTGAGCCGCGAGATGATCGGAAAGGTCTCGACCAGGGCGCGCACGGTTTCCTCGATATGGTGGAAGGCGCCGCGCTGGGTGTAGTTGTTGTAGCCGTCGGTGCCGCCGCCGATGACCATCTCGCCCTTGTCGGACTGGCTCATGTAGCCGTGGACCGTGTTGGCCATGACGACCACGTCCATGCAGGGCTTGATCGGTTCGGAGACCAGCGCCTGAAGCGCGACGCTCTCGATCGGGAGGCGGAAGCCGGCCATGTCCGCGATATGCCCCGAATGGCCCGCAACCACGACGCCGAGCTTGTCACACCCCATATGGCCGCGGGTCGTCTCGACGCCGGTGACCTTGCCGCCGGATTGCACGACTCCGGTAACTTCGCATTTCTGGATGACGTGCATGCCCATGTCGCTGCATGCGCGGGCATAGCCCCACGCCACCGCGTCGTGGCGCGCCGTGCCCGCGCGGGCCTGCCAGATCGCGCCGAGCACCGGGTAGCGCGGCCCGTCGATGTTGATGATCGGCACCAGCTGCTTCACCCGCTTGGGGCCGATGTATTCGGTCGGCACGCCCTGGAGCGCATTGGCGTGCGCCGTGCGCTCGAACCCGCGGACCTCGCCCTGCGTCTGGGCGAGCATCATAACGCCGCGCGGGCTGAACATCACGTTGTAGTTCAAATCCTGGCTCATCGTCTCATAAAGAGAGCGGGCCTTCTCGTATATCGCCGCCGAGGCGTCCTGGAGATAGTTCGAGCGGATGATCGTGGTGTTGCGCCCGGTATTGCCGCCGCCAAGCCAGCCCTTTTCAAGGATGGCGACATTGGTGATGCCGAAATTCTTGCCGAGGTAATACGCGGTGGCGAGGCCGTGCCCCCCGGCGCCGATGATGATGACGTCGTATTTCGCGCGCGGCTCGGGCGAGGCCCAGGCGCGCTCCCACCCGGTATGCTGGCGCAGTGCTTCGCGGGCGACGGCAAAGGCGGAATATTTCTTCATGCGGGGCGGCCTCGGATGTCAGGGGAATCGGCGCAGGCGATCGTGCAACTTGTATGGGGGATGGCGAGGCCGCGAAAGATACCCGTCGCGTCGCTCATGGCGCGAAATGCGACATCGCGGCGGTGCGCCGCACCCCGGTTCGCCGCTCTGCCCCTTCCGTCCCGGCAAGGCGCCGGTTATGTGGAGGCGGACCCGAGGAGAGCTCATGATTTTCTGGATCGTCACAGCCGCAACGGCGCTGATCGTGAGCGCGGCGTTGATCGCGGCGCTGTTGCGCGGGCGCACCGCCGGCGCGCCGCCCGCCGCCTATGACCTTGCGGTCTATCGCGATCAGCTCAAGGACGTGGAGCGCGACCTCGCGCGCGGCACGCTGAACGAGGGCGAAGCCGAGCGCATCCGCGCCGAGGTCGGGCGGCGGGTCCTTGCCGCCGACGCGCAGCTTCGGGACGGCGGCGCCGAGGGGGGCCAGCCGCCCGTCGCGGGCCGGGTCGTGGCGGGACTGATCGCGCTGGCGCTGATCGGCGGCTCGCTCGCGCTCTACGGGCAGTTGGGCGCGCCGGGCTATTCCGACCTCCCGCGCGCCACGCGCCTCGCTGCGTCGCAGGCCGCGCGCGCCGACCGGCTGAGCCAGGCCGAGGCCGAGGCGCAGGCCCCCCCGGCGCCCGCCGCGCCGGAGCCGAGCGCGGAGTTCACAAAGCTGATGGAGCGGCTGCGCGCGGCGCTGCAGGAGCATCCCGACGACCCGCGCGGCCTGCGCCTGCTGGCGCAGAACGAGGCGACGCTCGGCAACATGCGCGCGGCGATCACGGCGCAGACCCGGCTGATCGACGTGCTGGGCGAAGAAGCGCAGGCGCGCGATTACGCGATGCTCGCCGATCTGATGATCACTGCCGCCGGCGGCTATGTCTCTTCTGACGCCGAGGGCGCGCTGCGCGCCGCGCTCGACCGCGATCCGGATCTGGGGCCGGCGCGCTACTATCTCGGGCTCTACCTCGCGCAGGTGGACCGGCCCGACGCGGCCTTCCGCCTGTGGGAGTCGCTATTGCGCGAAGGCCCGCCCGACGCGCCCTGGATCGCGCCCATCCGCGCGGGCATCGGCGCGGTCGCCGCGTCCGCCGGGGTGGATTACACCCTGCCCGATACGCCGGGACCGGACGCGGCCGCCATGGACGCCGCCTCCGAGATAAGCCCAGAAGCGCGGGGGGAGATGATCCGCGGCATGGTCGAGGGGCTGGCCGAGCGCCTCGCGGCCGAGGGCGGCGCGCCGGGCGAATGGGCGCGGCTCATCGCGGCCTACGGCGTCCTGGGCGAGCGTGAGCGCGCCGCCCGGACCTGGGCCGAGGCGCAGGAAACCTTCGCCGGCGACGCCAGGGCGCTGGAGGAAATCCGCGCCGCCGCCGATCGCGCCGGGGTGGCGCAATGATCCATGACGATTTCGCGACCTTCGCCGCCACGCTGCCGCCGATGCGCGCCCTGCTCGGGCTCGACCTTGGGGACAGGACCATCGGCGTCGCGCTGTCGGACCGGCTCTGGCAGGTGGCGAGCCCGCACGAGACGATCCGCCGGCGCAAGTTCACTCTGGATGCCGCGCGCCTGCTCGAGATCGCGACCGCGCGCGAGGCGGGCGGCATCGTCCTCGGGCTGCCGCGCAACATGGACGGAAGCGAGGGGCCGCGCTGCCAATCCACCCGCGCCTTCGCCCGCAACCTCGCGCGGCTTACCGACTTGCCCATCGGCTACTGGGACGAGCGCCTGTCGACCGTAGCCGCCGAACGCGCCCTGCTCGAGGCGGATGCGTCACGAAAGCGTCGCGCGGAGGTGATCGACAACGTCGCCGCCTCCTATATCCTGCAAGGGGCGCTGGACCGGATCGGCCACATGCGCGCCGCGCCGTGACGCAAGGGGAAACATGATGGATGACGCTGACAAGGTCTGGAGCCGCGACGAGGTGGCGAGCCCCTGCGTGCGCATTTGCGTGGTCCACCCCGAGGCGCGGATTTGCATCGGCTGCCACCGCACCCCCGAAGAAATCGCCGGCTGGTCGAAGATGAGCGACGCCGACCGCGCCCGGATCAACGCCGAACTGCCGGGCCGTTCGGGGCGGCTGCGCAAACGCCGCGGCGGGCGCTCCGCGCGAATGGCGGACCGCGACGGCTGAACGGAGCAAAACTCTTCACTGAAGAGTTTTGGGTAGAGTTTTCAGGGAAAACTCTACGTCCGCCGTCCCTAGGGCAGACGCAGCCAACCGTCATCGCCCCCGGGCAATTCAGGGCGAAAATAAGCGATCATCCTGCCTTCCGGCCCCGCCTCCGCACCTTCGCTCCAGGGCGCGACGCCATGCACCGTCAGGCGATGCACCAGCGTCGCCTCGCCGGGACGCGCCGGAAGCGGCACGCGCGGGCAGGTCTCGAACACCTCGCGTCGGGTGCGCGTGTAGATTTCGGTCAGGTCGACCCCGCCCCAATCCGCCGGCGCCACCCCGTCGAGCGCGCGGGCGAACGCGGCGCGCATCACCTCATGGCTGCCCTCCCAAACCACCAGCGGGCTGGCGGCCGGGCTCGCTTCGTTGAGCGGCAGGCCGAGGATATAGGCGTGGCGCTCCTTCAGCATGCGCACCCGCTCGTCGCCCACCGCCAGCAACCCGTCCACATGCGCCGCGTCGCGCTTGAGCCGGTAGCGGAACGCGCCCTCCCCCTCGCCCTCGCGCGGTTTGGGATAGCCCGGATAGACCACCGAAACCTGCGCGCGGTGCAGCGGCAGCGCGCCATATAGCCTGCGCGCGACGGCATAGCCCGGCCCCGCCAGCGCGCCGGATCCCGCAACCGCTCCGTCCGCCGCGTTGGGCAGCGCGTCGACACCCACGAACCACGTGCCGCCGCATTGCAGCCACTGCGACTGCTGCGCCGCATCGTTGACGCTGGCCCGCGCCGCCGCGCGCGCCTTCCCGGCCCACTCCGCGACCTCGGGCGCGCAGGGAAACCGCGCCCAGCCCCGCGCGAGGAACTCCGCTACCATCCCGCCGCCTTGCGCAGCATGTTGAGCGCGACCAGCCCGAGAAAGATGCCGAACACCCGCTTGAGCCGCCTCGCGTCCGTCGCATGCGCAAGCCGCACGCCGATGGGCGCGGTCATCAGCGTCATTGCAACCACGATGGCGAAGGCCGCGACGTTCACCGCGCCCACCGTCAGCGGCGGGCGCGCCTCCGCCGGGATCGCAATCAGCAGGAATCCCGCCACCGAGGGCGCCGCGATGGTCACGCCGAACCCCGCTGCGGTGGCCACCGCACGGTGAATAGGCACGTTGTGCAGGCTCATAAGCGGCACGCCGAAACTGCCGCCTCCGATCCCCATCAGCACCGACAGGAACCCCACGACCGGCGACAGCACCGCGCGAAGCGCGCCGCGCGGCATCTCTGCGCCCAGCCGCCAGTCCGCGCGTCCCAACGCCATGTAGAGCGCGACGCAGGCCGCCAGCGCGCCGAAGATCATCTGCAACACCGAAGAGCGCAGACCCGCCGCCACGACCACCCCCAGAACCGCGCCGATGGCGATCCCCGGCGCCCAGCCGCGCAGGATTTCCCACGAAACCGCGCCCATGCGGTTATGGCTCAGCACCGAACGCACCGACGTCACGATGATCGTCGCCAGCGACGTCGCAAGGCATATCTGCATGAGATAGGGACTGTCATAGCCAAGCGTCTGGAAGGCGTAGAAGAACGCCGGCACGAGGATGATGCCTCCGCCCACGCCCAGCAGCCCCGCCAGCACCCCCGCGAAGGCCCCGATCGCCAGCAGCATCGCGCCCATGCTCAGCAGAAGTGTCGTGTCGGGCATGCCGCGGCTCCCTTCTTCGCCTCGCCGGTGTTAGAGCCCGAATCCGCATGCGTCACAACGCCAATCTACTCGGCCGCCAGCGACGTCACCTCTCCAAGCGCCGCCTCGACCAGTTCCGGCCCCGCGCCGGGGCGCGTCGCTCCCTCGGAGAGCGTTCGCCGCCAGCCGCGCGCGCCGGGGCGGCCGGCGAAAAGGCCCAGCATGTGCCGCGTCACCTGGTGGAGCCGTCCGCCGGCGGCGAGATGCGCCTCGATGTAGGGCAGCATCGCGCGCGCGGCGCCCTCCGCCGCGCTGTCCGGGCCGGTCGCGCCGAAGATGCGCCGGTCGGCGGCGCAGAGAATGTCGGCCGGCTGATGATAGGCCGCGCGCCCCACCATCACCCCGTCCATCCCGGCGGCCAGGAACGCCTCCGCCGCGTCCAGGCTCTTGATCCCGCCGTTGACCGACAGGTGCAGATGCGGAAACTCGGCCTTCATCGCCCGCACCAGGGGGTAGTCGAGCGGCGGGACGTCCCGGTTCTCCTTCGGGCTCAGCCCGTCGAGCCAGGCCATGCGCGCGTGGATCGCGAAACGCCGCACGCCCGCCTTGCTCACCCGTGCGAGGAAGTCGGGCAGCACTTCCTCGGGGCGCTGGTCGTCCACGCCGATGCGGCATTTCACCGTCACCTCGACCGGCGCGGCGGCGATCATCGCGGCGCAACACTCGGCCACCAGATCGGGCGATTTCATCAGAACTGCCCCGAAACTGCCCGACTGCACCCGGTCAGATGGGCAGCCGACGTTGAGGTTGATCTCATCGTAGCCCGCCCCGGCGCCCAGCCGAGCCGCCTGCGCCAGTTCGGCCGCGTCCGAGCCGCCGAGCTGCAACGCCACCGGATGCTCCTGCGGCGCATGTTCGAGCAGATGAACCGCCCCCCCGCGCACCAACGCCGCCGCCGTGACCATCTCGGTATAGAGCAACGCTTCGCGGCTTAGCGCGCGGTGCAACGCCCGGCAGTGCCGGTCGGTCCAGTCCATCATGGGTGCCACGCTTAGGCGCGCGGCCTGCCGGATATCCGAAACCCCTGGTTTTTCTGGCTCAGCGCTCATAGCCACTTGACCTGTTTCCGTAGATTTCGCGGCCTTTTGCCCCCGTTTTCGGGGGTGATGCAACAAAATGTTGCGCCCGACCCGGTTTGTTGCCCCGCTTGAGCCTCGCCGCGTTACCGCGAAGGCGGGGGGTCCGCCGGGCGTGTCAGCAAGAGATGTCGAACCTTAACAGATTTTCGTCCGATGCGCGCCGGCCGGTTCGATCCCCCGGAAGGCGGATGCATACCATCATGGAGCGCCGGCGCGAAGAGGATCACCGCGGCAATCCGCAAAGACCGCAAGGTCGTCCTCATCCCAAGCGACCCAGCCGTCAGGCGGCAAGTCCGCTCGTTCAATTGGCGGGGCCGCTCACCATACAGGGAACAACCGCGGCGCTCTCCGGGCTCTACCCCGACCGCTCTGCCGAACGATCGCCAGCGAACGACGTTGACGTCGCCCCGCGCCGGACACCTACATCTCTTGTTTCGCTCACATCAGCCATTCAGCTCATGCCGAGCGCTTCCTTGTAGAGTTGCAGCACGGCTTCCTGCTCGGCGATCTCGTCGCTGTCCTTTTTCCTCAGGCTTATCAGGGCGCGAAGGGCCTTTTGGTCGTAGCCACGGGACTTGCTCTCTGCGAACACTTCCTTGATCTGGTCCGCGATGTCCTTCTTCTCCGCCTCCAACCGCTCGATGCGCTCTACGAACTGCCGCAGCTCGCCCGCGGTCACTTTGTAGTTGGAGGTCGCGATTTCATCTTCCATGTTTGTCTCCGCCTGTTATCGCCTGCTGCCGCCGAGTCTTCTACTCCGCCTCTTTTTCAGGGCCCGTCCCTAGCCCGTCCCGCGCCCGCCCGCAAGTCCCGCGCGGCTTGAGGCCACGGCGTTTTCCCGCTAAGGCGTTGCGCGCGCCTGCAATGGGACGGGCGGCGACAAGGGGGCGCGCAATGGATATCGTGATCTGGTCGGGCGCGGCGCTGTCGCTGGCGGGGCTCGCCGGCCTGTGCTGGTGCATCCTGCGGGTTTGGCGCGCCAAGCGCGCGGGCCTTGGCAACGAGGAAATGCGCGCCATCCTGCAAGGCGTCGTGCCGCTCAACACCGCCGCGCTGCTGCTGTCGGTGCTGGGCCTGATCGTCGTGGTCGTCGGCATCCTCCTCGGCTGAGCCGCGCTCAGCCGCGCCCGAAAAAGCCGGTTCCGTTCTTGACGAGGTCGCGCAGCCCCTCGTCCGGAGTCCAGAGATGCGGGGCCAGTTCCATGAGCGGCTTCATCGCCTCCTGCACGGTGAACAGCCCCTTCATGTCCGCCCGGATCAGCACCCCTCCCCGGTCGCGCGCCACGCCGAAGGCCCGCACCAGGATCACGTCGATATCGCTCGCCCGCAGGGCCACACCCAGCCGCAACAGTCGCGCGGATTCGTTCACGAGCGCGGCTTCGAGCGCCGCTTCCGGGTCGAGCCCCCCGCCCCCGATCGCCGGCAAGATATCGGCGATCGCGTCATCGGGCTGCGCGGCGCCGTCCTCGTGGCGATAGAACCCGAGGCCCGCATCGCGCCCCGTCCGCCCCTGCGCGACAAGGGCGCGCAGGGGTCCGCCGTCCCCCGGCGGGGGCGCGCCGCGCGCCTCGGACAGCCAAGCGAGCCGCGCCGCCGCCGCGTCGAGCCCGACGCTGTCCATCCGCAGGAACGGCCCCTGCGCGAAACCCAGCCGCGCGGCGGCGCGGTCCACGTCGTAAGGGCTCGCGCCTTTGGCCACGAGGGCGAGCGCGGCGGTCCAGAGCGCCCATTCGAGATTGCCCGATATCATGCCGGGCGCGTCCCCCGCGCGGATCATCGTCTTGCGCGCCTGCCCGAGCGCGCGCACAAGCGTCGCCGCCTGCGCCGCATCGGCGTCGGGCGCGATCATAAGCTCGGCCAGCGGGGCGCTGTGCGCCGGCGGCTGAAACCGCAGCCGGAAGGGCGCGTCGTCCGACCCCAGCGAGCCGCCGTCGACATCTTCGACGCGCACACGCAATTGCGCGCCGGCCAGATCCGGCGCCGAGCCGCCCAGCGCGAAGACGATCCCGGCGGTTTCCGGCGCGCGCCCGTCGACATGCAGCCGCGCGAGCCGTTCCTCGCGCGCGCCGTCATCCAACCGGCCTCGCGTGACGGCATCGCCATACACCTGCGCGATCCGCGCGCGCAGCGCGCCGCCGTCGCCTTGTGCCGGCGGAACGAGATGCACGGTCCATCCCGCATCCAGCGCCATGATCGCGACTTCGGCGAAAGCGCCATGCTCACCCGCGATGATCACCGAGCGGACCGGCTGCGCCTGCGCCGTCTCCACGCCCGGCGGCGTTTGCGCGCGCCGCTCGGCCAGAAGCAGATGCCGCGCGGCGCGGGCCGCCGGCGCGTTGCGCGTCTCCTCGAACAGCGTCGCCTCGAGCGCGAGGCCCTGCGGCAGCGGCAGAAGGATCGCCGCCTCGAGCGCGCGCGCGATGGCGGCCTCGGCCTGAGCGCCGGGTTCGAGCGATTCCGCCACCTCGCGCACGGCGCCGAGGTAGGCGGCCGGATCGCGAAAACCCACGCGCTGCGCGCCGGTGCGCGCCCACGTCCCGCGATCCGCCAGCGTCCGGGCCAGCGTGACGGCGGCGGCAAGCACGTCGGCGGGCAGGATCCTGTCGAACAGCCGCGCAAGGCCGGGATCGGACACCGGGCGCGAGCGCCCCGACAACAGCAGGCCGAGCGCGACTTCCACGCCGGTCAGCCTGGGCAGGCGCTGCGTCACGCCGCCCGATGGCACGAGGCCGAGCCGCACCTCGGGCGCGGCGATCTCGGCCTCCGCATGCGCGATCCGCGCATGCGCCGCCAGCGCCAGCGCGAGGCCGGCGCCGACCGCCCTCCCCTCGATCGCGGCCACGACCGGTTTGGCGCTGCACTCGACCGCCGCGCAGAGCGCATCGATCCACGGCGCCGCAAGGTCGCCGCCGTAGTCGACCATGTTGATCCCGGCGCTGAATTCGCCATCCGCCCCGGTGAGGACAACCGCCCGCACCGCCGCGTCGGCCTGCGCCGCCTCGAGCGCCTGCACCAGCCAGAGCCGCTGTTCGCGGTCCAGCGGGTTGCGCGGCGCGCCGCCCAGCGTGAGGACGCGCACCCCGTCGCCGGTATCCTGTTGTCGCGGGCCGGGCATGCCGCCTCCCTCGCTCGTCGGCCCTGCCGGCCTTCCACGCATTTAGCACCAGGCAGACCCGCGCTGGCAAGGGCGGCGCGGCGCTAGCCCTCTCCGAACGCCGCCAGGGCGGTGGGCTGCTCTGGCTCCTTTTCCTGTTTCGGGACGGGGCGGGACGCGGGCGGCGGGTCTTTCGCAGAAGGCGTTGGCGGCGCGGCCTGCTTCGGCGCGAGCCCGCCCGCCGGGGCGTCCGGCGGGGCGGCGTCATCCTGCTCGGGCAGGCCCAGCGACGTGACGCGCACCGCGCAGGCGCCGCTCATCTGCCCAAGACTGCCGGTCGCGACGAGATGCCTGTGAGACGCCTCGAGGCGGATGTCGTCGAGACGCCCCGCGGGCAGCGGCAGCACGTCGCCCGCGCTGAGCCCGCAGGCCCGGTCGAGCGGCAATCGTATCCGCGCCAGCACGGCGCGCAGCGCAATGGGCGCGGCCGCCACCGCGTCGCCCAGTTGGCGCGCCCGCCCGGCGTCCCGCGCGCCGTCGGTGGGCGCAGCCGCGCGCGGCGCGGGGCGCGCAAGCGGCAGCAGCAGGGTCAGCGCGCCGGGATACGCGCCCTCGCCGATTTCCAGCATGACGTTGAAACAGGTGAACTCCGCCGCGTGGAGCGCGAGGATCAGGCTGCGCGCGTCCTCCATCATCGCGCCGAAGCGATAGCCGGACGTCCAGTCGCCGGCCTCCTCCGCCTCCATCCCCGCGTCAACGCGTTCGAGCGCACCGTCGATGAACGGGGCGGCGATGGCCGCGTCGGTGCGCGTGACGATCCGCGCCTCGTCCCGCCTGCCGCTGACGCGGCCGACGGTCTGCGTCTCGATCAGCGCGGCGAGCAGGCCGGCATCGACATGCATCGCCCCGGCCGCCCCGCCCGGCCCGTCCAGCAACGCCAGCAGGCCCGCGCCGGGCAGCGCCTGCGACAGGCCGCCATAGGTGATTTCGACCTGTTCGACCGTACTGACCGACAGCGCGAGGTCGAAGAGCCGGTCGGCGGCGCGCGCCAGCGACAGGCGCAGCGCATTGACCGGCGACATGGCGCGCGCCTCGTATTCCTCGCGCCCGTTGCGGGCGATGCGCTGCATCACAGATTTCGGTCCGTCGTCGGTCATGTCCGCATCATCGCCCTGCACATCGCGCCATGCAGGCGACCCTAGCGCAGGGGTGGTTACCGAAACGTTAGGCTGGATCGGGCGCGCCGCGCTCATTGCGCCGCGATGCGCAGGTTGTGCGGCAGGGTCACCCGGAACGCGGCGCCGCGCTGTCCGGGCAGGTAGCTCACGTCGCCGCCAAGCCGGTTCATGATCTCGCGGCAGATGGCCAGCCCGAGACCGGCGCCGCCGCTCCGCGTCTGTCCGATACGCACGAATTTCTCGAACACCACGGCCTGGTCGGGCACACTGATCCCGGACCCGTTGTCGATGAAATCGACGCGCAGCGCGCCCGCCTCGTCGCGCACGTCGATATGCAGCGCCGGCTCGGGCGCGTCGCAATATTTGCGAGCGTTGGAGATCAGGTTGATGAACACCTGCGCCAGCCGGTCGATATCGGTGTGAAGCACGATCCGCTCGGCTGCGGGGTCCCGCTCGATGCGGAACTCCGGGCCGCTGCCCCCGGTCGCCGCGACGGCGCGGTCGAGCACGTCCCCGAGCACGCCTTCCTGCGCATTGAGCGAGGCGCGCCCGCTTTCCAGCACGCTGAGGTCCAGCAAGTCGTCCAGGAGCCGGGTGAGCCGGAGGGATTCACCGTGGATGATAGAAGAATACCGCTGCTGGTCGGTCCTGCTGAGGTCGTCGCCGTCGCGCAGGATCTCGGAAAACGCGCGGATAGAGGTCATTGGCGTGCGCAATTCGTGGCTCACCTGCCCGAGAAAGGCGTCCTTCTGCTCGGAGAGCTGGGTGAGCTTGTCGTTGGCCTCGCGCAGTTGCCGCGCGGTGCGGGCCAGTTCGGCCGATTTCGCCTCGAGCCGGCTGGAATATTCCATGATCTGCGCGGTCTCGTCCGCCACGGCGAGCAGGTCTTCGACCGACACGGTGGCGCGGCCGACGATCTGGCTGACCATCGCATGCGCCGTGGCCGCCCCGACCGAGCCGGAGAGCTCGCGTTCGAGCCGCTCGATGAATTCGGTCGAGGGTTCGGGCAGGTAGCCGCTGAGCCCCTGCCGGCGCGCCTCCCCGGAGAACAGCGCCTGCGCCTCCTCGGGGCCGAGGATGCGCTGCGTCATGATCAGCAGGTCCTCGGACTGCGCCAGCCCGCCCGTCCAGTGACCGGCGCGGCTCGAATGTTCGAAGACGTTGACGAACTGGGCGCCCTGCAAGCGCTCGACCGGGCGCGGAAAGGTGACGATGGACACCGCCAGGAACGCCGCGGTGTTGAGCATGATCGACCACATCACCGCGTGGATCAGCGGATCCATCCCCTGCGTGCCGAACAGCGCGTAGGGCCGCAGCCAGGAAATGCCCCAGGGGCCGTCGGCCATGACCGAGACCGGCACGATCACCCCGGCGCCGAAGCTGGGCAGGAACAGGCAATAGAGCCAGAGAACGAACCCCACGCCCAGCCCCGCCAGCGCCCCGAGCCGCGTCGCCCCCCGCCAGAACAGCCCGCCGATCAGCGCCGGCAGGAACTGCGCCACCCCGGCAAAGGACACAAGGCCGATGGCCGCCAGCGCCGCGCCCCCGCTGGAAAAGTGGAAATAGGTGTAGCCCAGCATCACGATCGCGCCGATCGAGAACCGCCGCGCCAGCAGCGCGACGCCGCGCACGTCGCCGGATTTCATCAGCGACCCGCCGGTCAGCCGCAGCCAGATCGGCATCACGATATGGTTCGACACCATCGTCGACAGCGCGATGGCGGCGACGATCACCATCGACGTCGCAGATGAGAACCCCCCGATGAACGACACGATGGCAAGCGCGTCCTGCCCGCCATGCAGCGGCAGCGTGAGCACGAAAAGGTCGGGGTTCGACCCCGCCGGAAGCAGCTTCAGCCCGATCGCGGCGATGGGCACGACGAACAGGCTCATCAGCATGACATAGGTCGGAAAGGCCCAGGCGGCGGTGCGCAGATGGCCTTCGTTCTGGTTCTCGACCACCAGCACCTGGAACATCCGCGGCAGGCAGAGGAACGCCGCCGCCGCCAGCATCGTGAGCCCGACCCAGCGCCCGCCCGGAACCCGCCATTCGGCCAACTCGGACGCATCTATCGTCTGCAACGTGCCATTCAGCCCGCCGCCCAGCCCCCAGACCACGAACACCCCCACGGCGAGCAGCGCAAGCAGCTTGACCACCGCCTCGACCGCGATGGCCATGACCACGCCGTGATGCCGTTCGTTCGCGTCGAGGTTGCGGGTGCCGAACAGGATGGTGAACAGCACCAGGCCAGCGGCGACCCAGAGGGCGGGCTGTTGCAGGTTCTTGATGGTCATGCCGGTCGGGTCCTGCCCCGAGAACACGGCGAAGGACAGCGTGACAGATTGCAGTTGCAGCGCGATATAGGGCGTGGTGCCGATCACGGCGAACACGGTGACGAACACCGCCAGCGTGTTCGACTTGCCGTAGCGGGACGACAGCATGTCGGCGATCGAGGTGATGCGCTGGCTGCGCCCGATGCGCACCAGCTTGCGCAGGATCCACCACCAGCCCACCATCACCAGCGTGGGGCCGAGATAGATCGTCACGAACTCCAGTCCCGACCGCGCGGCGAAGCCCACCGCGCCGTAGAAGGTCCAGCCGGTGCAATAGATCGACAGCGACAGCGTGTAGATCAGCGGCGAACTCAGCCACGCGCCACGCCCCTTGCGCGCGGCGCGGTCGGCGGCGAAGGCGACCGCGAACAGGAGCATCGCGTAAAGGATACAGATGAGGATCAGCAGGTTATGCGTGTTCATCCCATCGTCCCGGGCGGCGGGGGCGCGTCGTTCTTGTCCTGCGCGCGGGTATCGGTATCGGCGTCGGCGTCGGCGTGCCGGTCATGGTCCAGGATCCCAGACACCAGCGCCGACAGCACGGCCAGCAGCGCCCATATGCCGAAGACGTAGAACATGACATGCGACGTCTTCGTCACCCCGCCGCCCTGCCAGAGCAGCGGGATCATCAGCAACACCGCCCCGATCAGCGGCAGTAGCCCGGCGGCGTCGGCCATGCGGCGGCGGCGATAGGTGCGTCGCTCGAGGAAGACTCCCCGCCGCGACGGGCCGCCGCCCGGAGCCTGCCGCCCCGGGGGCGTCATTCGCCCGCGAGGTCGCGCACCACGGCCAGCACCTCGGCGTTGGAGAAGGGCTTGGTCATGTAGCGGCTCGCCCCGGCCTTCTCGGCCATCTCGCGGTCCTTGCGCTGGCCGCGCGCGGTCAGCATCAGCACCGGCGTCGCGCCCACCGCCGGATCGGCGCGGATGTCGGCCAGTATGTCGAACCCGCTGCGCCCGGGCAGCATCACGTCGAGGATGATCAGATCCGGCGCGCGGGCGCGCACCACGTCCATCGTGTCCCGCCCGGTGGAATGGGTCCGCACCGTCCAGCCGTCCCGCGACAGGATGAAGCTGATGGCCTCGATGATGTTCGGCTCATCCTCGATCAGCAGAACCTGTTTCCCCATCTGGCCGGCCTCCCCTCCGGTCGCACATTGCCCTGCACGCGCGATCACTATCCGGCAAGTAGGCGAAGCTGTCAAAACCCGTCTTGCATGACCGTGGGTTCGCGGCGCGCGACGCAATCCTGCCGCGGGCATATGCGGCAGCTTGTCCCGACGGGCGCGGGCGTGTCGTGGTCCCCGGCATGCGCGTCGGCGGGCAGCAGCAGCATGTAGCCGCGTAGCAGCGGCGGTTCGTTGATCAGGGCGGGGCCGAGCGGTTCGGTCACGGCGAAGGCGCGCACCGGGCGGGCGTCGCGCCACGCCTGCAACAGCGTGCGGCGCAGCGGGGCGCCGGGCTGGGTCAGCGCGCGGTAGAGCGGCCAGAGCGGGCAGGCCGCGACGATCCGCGAAACGGCGAAGCCGGCGATCGGCTTGCGCAGCAGCAGCGCGCCGGACCCGTCGCAGACCACCAGCCCGACCGGTCCGGCGACCTCCTCGGGCAGCGACGCCAGCCGGCGGAAGAGCGTCGGCAGGTCCACCCCCGTCTCCGACGCGAGCGCGGGCGGATCGCAGCCGGCGTCGGCGAGCGCCCGCGCCAGCGTAGCGCGCGGCAGGCGCGCGGCGTCCCGCGCGTAATCCTCGAGATGCATCCGCGCCAGGTGGCGCGCGGTCGGCAGGGTCAGCCCCTCGGCCGCGTCCAGCACGGCGTCGATCGCCGCCGCGCCCCTCTTTTCGATGGCGGCGAAATGATAGGCGTTCTCCGTCAGGAACTGGTCGAGCTCGTCCTGGGGCGAGCGGATGTCGGCGTCCGACCCCGGCGCGGCGTCGAGGTAGCGCACCAGCGCCTTCGCCCCTTCGGCAAGCCTACGGCTGTCCTCGTCGATATTGCGGTGAAAGCGCGCCTGCCACTCCGGCTCGAGCTTGCGCGTCTCGACCAGGATCGAGGCGGTCGAGCGGATCGCGGTGACGACCGAGAGCACCTCGTGGATCGATTCCGCAAGGCGCGGATCATGCGCCAACCGGTCGCTCAGCGCCTTCACGTTGCGCTCGAGCTCGGCGCTGCGCCGTTCGGCCCCCACCATTGCCTCGGCCCAGCCCGGAAAGCGCCCCGCGAATTCTTCGAGCCGGTCCAGCTCGACCGCGCCGCCCTTCACCCTGCCCGCCGCCTCGCGCAGCCCCGAGATGAGCGCCGCCTCGGCCCCGTGGCTGAGCAGCTGCGGCTCGACCCCAAGCGCGCCGGCGATGCGCAACAGCACCTTGCCGCCGATTCTGCGGCGGTCATGTTCGATCAGGTTGAGGTAGGAGGGCGAAATGCCCGCAGCGGCGGCGAGGTCGGTTTGCTTGATCCCCCTTTGCAGCCGCTGCTCGCGGATGCGGGCGCCGGTGAACCTGCTTTCCGGCATGTCATTTCCCCCGTGATTTCAACGCATTTCGCAGCGCAGCGAAATTTATTTTACAATTCACCCTACAGCATTGTGTATTTTTTCACAAAATAATTGTTGCCCCCTCGGTAGTTGTTGAGAACTTTTCTTACCCCATGCGATAATGAATTTGCATATCTATGCGACTTGGGGAGGCGCAGGAGGAGCGCGGCCCCACCGTAATTTCAAGGGAGGAACCCATGTCCAAATCGAATTTCACGCGCCGTGGCCTGCTGAAAACCAGCGCCGTCGCCGGCGCGGGTCTCGCTCTGCCGACCTACCTGCGCGCGCAGGAAGGCGGGTTTACCAACGCGCCGGACGGCGACACCGTCACGCTCGGCTTCAACGTGCCGCAATCCGGCCCCTACGCCGATGAGGGCGCCGATGAACTGCGCGCCTACGAGCTCGCCGTCGAGCATCTGAACGGCGGCGGCGACGGCGGCATGATGCAGACCTTCAGCTCGGACGCGCTGCAAGGCAACGGCATCATGGGCAAGAAGGTCGAATTCGTGACCGGCGACACCCAGACGAAATCCGACGCCGCCCGCGCCTCCGCCAAGTCCATGATCGAGAAGGACGGCGCGATCATGATCACCGGGGGGTCGTCCTCGGGCGTTGCGGTGGCCGTGCAGGCGCTCTGCCAGGAGGCCGGCATCATCTTCATGGCCGGGCTGACGCATTCCAACGACACCACCGGCAAGGACAAGAAGGCCAACGGCTTCCGCCACTTCTTCAACAGCTGGATGTCCGGCGCCGCCCTCGCCCCCGTGCTGGCCGGGGAATACGGCAAGGACCGCAAGGCCTACCACCTGACGGCGGACTACAACTGGGGCTACACCACCGAAGACGCCATGCGCAAGGAAACCGAGGCGATGGGCTGGGAGACGGTCAACGCGGTGAAGACGCCGCTGACGCAGACCGATTTCAGTTCCTACATCGCGCCGGTGCTGCAATCGGGCGCCGACGTGCTGATCCTCAACCACTACGGCGGCAACATGGTCAACTCGCTCACCAACGCGGTGCAGTTCGGCCTGCGCGAGAAGACGGTGAACGGCAAGCAGTTCGAGATCATCGTGCCACTCTATTCCGAGCTTATGGCGCGCGGCGCGGGCAAGAACATCTCCGGCATCCTTGGCTCCCAGAACTGGGACTGGAAGCTCGAGAACGAGAAGGGCGACCGCTACAAGGGCACCAACGCCTTCGTGCAGTCCTTCGGCGAGAAATACGGCTTCCCCCCGAGCCAGGCGGCGCAGACCTGCTACGTGCAGACGCTGCTCTATGCCGACGCGGTGGAACGCGCGGGATCGTTCAACCCCTGCGCGGTGGTCGAGGCGCTGGAGGGCTACGAGTTCGACGGCCTCGGCAACGGCCCGACGCTTTACCGCGCCGCCGATCACCAGTGCTTCAAGGACGTGGTCGTGGTGCGCGGCAAGGAGAACCCCGAAAACGAGTTCGACCTCGTCGAGATCGTCGAGGTGACCCCGGCCGAGAAGGTGACCTACGAACCGGACATCCCGGAATTCGAGGGCACTCTGGGCGAGTGCAACCCGGGCGCCTGAACCGCGCTTCCGGGGCCGCCGCTTCGCGCGGCCCCGCAACCACACGGACCGGCCGCGCCCCGCTCTACTAGGACGCGACCGGTTCTGCGGACCGCGGGGTCCGGCATCAACCTGACATGGTGGGACCGACATGGACGCAATACTCCTGCAAATCCTCAACGGGCTGGACAAGGGCAGCGCCTACGCGCTGATCGCTCTTGGCCTGACGCTGATCTTCGGCACGCTGGGGGTGGTCAACTTCGCCCACGGCGCGCTGTTCATGCTGGGAGCCTTCTGCGCGGTCACGCTCAACCGGCTCTTGTCGCTGGGCTTCGTCCCCGAGGACGCGAGCGCCACCTCGGTGGGCGGCTTCAGCTTCGGCGCGGCCAAGGAAACGCCCTATGTCGAGCACTGGTTCGGTGAAAGCGTCGGCGCGGCGATCATCGACTGGTCGGTGCCGCTGTCGATCCTCTTCGCAATCCCAGTGATGATCGGCATCGGCGTCATCATGGAGCGCGGCCTGATCAAGCATTTCTACAAGCGCCCGCATGCGGACCAGATCCTCGTGACCTTCGGCCTCGCCATCGTGCTCCAGGAGATCATCAAGTTCTACTACGGCGCCAACCCGATCCCGACCCCCGCCCCCGAGGCGTTCCGCGGCTCGTTCGATTTCGGCGCCCTCGTAGGGTTTGACCCCAACACCATCATCTATCCCTACTGGCGGCTGGTCTATTTCGCCTTCGCCGCGCTCATCATCGGCGGGGTCTTCGCGTTCCTGCAATTCACCACTTTCGGCATGGTGGTGCGCGCCGGCATGGCCGATCGTGAAACCGTGGGCCTGCTGGGCATCAACATCGACCGGCGGTTCACCATCATGTTCGGCATCGCCGCCGCGGTCGCTGGGCTGGCGGGCGTGATGTACACGCCGATCAACAGCCCCAACTACCACATGGGCATGGACTTCCTGGTCCTGAGCTTCGTCGTCGTCGTCGTCGGCGGCATGGGCAGCCTGCCCGGCGCGGTGCTCGCCGGGTTCCTGCTGGGCATCCTCGAGAGCTTCGCCTCGATGGCCGCCGTGCTCGAAACGCTGCCCGGCATCAACCAGATCGTGATCTACCTCGTGGCGATCATCATTCTGCTCACCCGCCCGCGCGGCCTGATGGGCCGCAAGGGCGTGATGGAGGAGTAATCCATGCTCGGACTGACCAAGAAAGACTTTGCACTGCTGCTGGTGGTGACGGCGCTCGCGCTCTTCGCGCCGTTCATCCTCAACCCCTTCCCCGAGGGGTCGGGCATGGCGCAGTTCAACGCGGGCTACCCGGACCTGATGCAGCGCTTCGCGATCTTCGGGATCTTCGCGATCGGGTTCAACATCCTCTTCGGGCTGACAGGCTACCTGAGCTTCGGCCACGCCGCGTTTCTCGGGGTGGGCAGCTACGCCGCGATCTGGATGATGAAGCTGCTGACCGACAATATCCTGCCCGCGATGCTGCTTTCGGTCGTCATCGCCGGGTTGTTCAGCCTCGTGGTCGGCTACATCTCGCTGCGCCGTTCGGGCATCTACTTCGCGATCCTGACGCTCGCGTTTGCGCAGATGTCTTATGCGCTAGCCTATTCGGTCCTCACCCCGATCACCGGCGGCGAGACGGGGCTGCAACTCAAGCTGAACGATCCGCGCATCCTCGATGCCGCGCTGGCGCCGGGCGAGCGGGCAAACGCCAACCTCTTCGGCCTCGACATGACGGCGAGCCACGAACTGTATTTCGGCGCCTGGCAGTTCACCTTCAACGCGGGCTACTACATCGCCGCGGCCTGCCTGATCCTGGCCTTCTACCTCAGCATCCGCATCTTCCGCTCGCCCTTCGGCATGATGCTGCGCGCGATCAAGTCGAACAATACGCGGATGACCTATACCGGGCTCAACGCGCGGCCATACGCGCTCGCCGCGTTCGTGATTTCGGGGATGTATGCGGGCCTCGCCGGTGGGTTGATGGTGGCGATGGACACCCAGGTCGGCCCCGAGCGGATGTTCTGGACCGCGAGCGGCGAGGTGGTGCTGATGACCATCCTCGGCGGCGCCGGCACGCTGATCGGGCCGGTGCTGGGCTCGGGCGTGATCAAGTACATGGAGAACATCATCTCCAAGATCAACGGCTCGATCCTGCATGAATGGTTCAGCTGGATGCCCGACGGGCTCGAGGATGCGCTCGTCACGCTCATCTATCCCTTCGTCGGCAAGGGCTGGCACCTGACGCTCGGGATCGTGTTCATGCTGGTGGTGATCTTCCTGCCCGGCGGCCTTGTCGAGGGCGGCCAGCGCATCGGACGGATGTTCCGCCGCAATGGCGGCGCGTCGCGCGCGGCCAAGGACATCGCCGAACAACGCAACCCGGCCGAGTAGGGAGAAGGGTGATGGGAATCCTCGAGATCAAGAACGTCAACAAGCGTTTCGGCGGGCTGCAGGCGCTGGGGGACGTCAACCTCAGCGTCGCCGAGAACACCGTCCACGCCATCATCGGCCCCAACGGCGCCGGCAAGTCGACGCTGCTCAACGTGCTGGTGGGCAAGCTCATTCCCGACACCGGCAGCGTCATGTTCGACGGCCAGTCGGTGCTGGGCCGCAAACCCTACGAGATCAACCAGATGGGCATTTCGCGCGTGTTCCAGACGCCCGAGATTTTTGGCGACCTCACGGTGCTGGAAAACATGATGATCCCGATCTTCGCCAAGCGCGACGGCGCCTTCCGCATGCGCGCGATCGGCGCCGCGGCGAGCGAGCGGGAGGTGATCGAGCAGGCCGAACTCATGCTCGAGAGCCTCAACCTCGCCGACGCGCGGCACGATCATTCCGCGGCGATGTCGCGCGGCAACAAGCGGCGTCTTGAAATCGGCATGTGCCTTGCGCAGGAGCCGCGCCTTCTGCTGCTGGACGAACCCACCGCCGGCATGGCGCGCGCGGACACCAACAACACCATCGACCTGCTCAAGCAGATCAAGGACGAGCGCGACATCACCATCGCCATCATCGAGCACGACATGCACGTGGTGTTCAGCCTGGCCGAGCGGATCACCGTGCTGGCGCAGGGCAGCCCGCTGGTCGAGGACACGCCGGACAAGATCAAGGGCCACCCGAAGGTGCGCGAAGCGTATCTCGGCGAGAGCGCATAGGAAGGACAGGACATGAACGTCAAACCGGACTTTTCCAAGCACGCCAACCAGGCCGAGACCGCGCCCGCCTTCCTTTCCGTCTGGGAAATGGAGAGCTACTACGGCGAGAGCTACATCGTGCAGGGCGTCAGCTTTAACGTGCACGAGGGCGAGATCCTCGCGCTGCTGGGCCGCAACGGCGCGGGCAAGACCAGCGTGCTGCGCTCGATCGCGCGGATGGACAACCCGCAGGTGAACCACGGTGAAATCTGGCTCGATCACCAGCCGCTGCACAAGATGCGCAGCCATGATGCCGCGGTCGCCGGGATCGGGCTCGTCCCCGAGGACCGCTGCATCATTCCCGGCCTCACCGTCGAGGAGAACCTGGAACTCGCCCAGATCGTTCCGCCCGTCGGCTGGACCATTCACCGCCTTTACGAGCTGTTCCCCCGCCTGCGCGAGCGGCGCAAGCAGGAGGGCGTGACGTTGTCGGGGGGCGAGCAGCAGATGCTCGCCGTGGCGCGCGCGCTGGCGCGCGACATCAAGGTGCTTCTGTTGGACGAACCCTACGAGGGGCTGGCGCCGGTCATCGTGGACGAGATCGAGAAGACCCTGCGCGTGATCAAGGAACAGGGCATCACCACCATCATCGTTGAACAAAATGCCATCCGCGCACTGGAACTCGCTGACCGGGCCGTTATCCTCGACACAGGGGGGATCGTTTTCGACGGAACCGCCGCCGAAGTGCTGGAGAACGCCGAACTGCGCGCGGAATACCTCGCGATCTAGGCGTCCGGCCAGGGATCAGCAATGGGAGTCCGGCCCGCGCCGGACGCCCGAGGGATGGAATTGCCAGAAAGAGGTCAGATCATGTCAGATAAAACCTACCCGCCTTCCGACGAATTCGTTGCGAATGCGCATGTGGACGCCGCGAAATACAAGGAAATGTATGCAGCCTCGATCGAGGATCCTTCCGCCTTCTGGCGCGAGCAGGGCAAGCGGCTCGACTGGATCAAACCCTATACCAAGGTCGACAACGTCAGCTTCGAGCCCGGCGCCATCTCGATCAAGTGGTACGAGGACGGCACGCTGAACGCCTCGGCCAACTGCATCGACCGCCACCTCGAAACGCGCGGCGACCAGACCGCGATCGTCTGGGAACCCGACGACCCCGAGGCGGACGCCCGCCACATCACCTACCGCGAGCTGCACGAGCAGACCTGCCGCCTCGCCAACGTCCTGAAGGACATGGGCGTGAAGAAGGGTGACCGCGTCGTGCTCTACATGCCGATGATCCCCGAAGCCGCCTACGCCATGCTGGCCTGCGCGCGCATCGGCGCGATCCATTCGGTCGTCTTCGCCGGGTTCTCGCCCGATGCGCTCGGAGCGCGGATCAACGGATCGGGCGCGCGGGTGCTCATCACCGCCGACGAGGCGCTGCGCGGCGGGCGCAAGACGGCGCTGAAATCCAACGCCGACGCGGCCTTGCTGCATTGCGACGACCGGGTGCAGTGCCTCGTCGTCAAGCATACCGGCGGGCAGACCACCTGGACGGCGCGCGATCACGACTGCAAGGCGCTCATGGCCGAGGCCAGCACCGATTGCCCGCCCGAGGAGATGAGCGCCGAAGACCCGCTCTTCGTGCTCTACACCTCCGGCTCGACCGGGCAACCCAAGGGCGTGGTGCATACGACCGGCGGCTACCTCGTCTACGTGGCGATGACGCATGAGCTGGTCTTCGACTACCATGACGGCGATATCTTCTGGTGCACCGCCGATGTCGGCTGGGTCACCGGGCACAGCTACATCGTCTACGGCCCGCTGGCCAACGGCGCGACCACGCTGATGTTCGAGGGCGTGCCCACCTATCCGGACGCCTCCCGCTTCTGGCAGGTCTGCGAAAAGCACAAGGTCAACCAGTTCTACACCGCTCCCACCGCGATTCGCGCGCTGATGGGCCAGGGCGACGAGTTCGTGACCAAGTGCGATCTGTCGTCGCTCAAGCTGCTGGGCACCGTGGGAGAGCCGATCAACCCCGAGGCCTGGAACTGGTATAACGAGGTCGTCGGCAAGGGCACGCGTCCAATCGTCGACACCTGGTGGCAGACCGAAAACGGCGGCCACCTGATCACCCCCCTGCCCGGCGCCATCGCGACCAAGCCCGGCTCGGCCACGCTGCCGTTCTTCGGTGTGCAGCCCGCCATCCTCGACCCCCAGACCGGCAAGGAGATCACCACCACCGAGGCCGAGGGCGTGCTGTGCATCAAGAACAGCTGGCCGGCGCAGATGCGCACCGTCTACGGCGATCACGAACGGTTCGAGAAGACCTATTTCGCCGACTATCCCGGCTACTACTTCTCCGGCGACGGCTGCCGGCGGGACGCGGACGGCTATTACTGGGTCACCGGGCGCGTGGATGACGTGATCAACGTCTCGGGGCACCGCATGGGCACCGCCGAGGTCGAATCCGCCCTCGTCGCCCACCCCAAGGTCGCCGAGGCCGCCGTGGTCGGGTATCCGCACAACATCAAGGGCCAGGGCATCTATGCCTACGTCACCTTGATGAGCGGCGAGGAACCCTCGGACGAGCTGCGCCGCGAGCTCGAGCAATGGGTGCGCACCGAGATCGGCCCCATCGCCAAGCCCGACCTGCTTCAGTGGGCGCCCAACCTGCCCAAGACCCGCTCGGGCAAGATCATGCGCCGCATCCTGCGCAAGATCGCCGAAGACGACTACGGCAGCCTCGGCGACACGTCGACGCTGGCCGATCCGTCGGTCGTCGATGGCCTGATCGAGCACCGGCTGAACAAGGGCTGACGCGCCTTATCCCGCATGGCGTCACTTGCCCCAGCGCCTCGCAGCGCAGGGCGCAAGGGACGCCATTCTGCCGAATGATTCGGAAGCGATGGAGTCCAAACGGCCGCTGTGTGGACGGAGTTGGCCTTCGCTGCGTCGAGCATGAAAGTCCGCTAGAGAAAATCATGCTCTGTAGGATTTGGCTGGCCTCGAGTTATTGAGGGGACGAGGAACTCAGCCGAAAGCCATCCACACAGCGACGGCGGCGAGAACCGCGCCGAAAACCCGATTGATCCACTTTGCGCTCTGCTCCTCGCGGAACTGCCTGGCCAACCGGTCTCCTGCGGCAGTCCATGCCAGGAACGCGAGGAGGTTGTTGAGGGTGAAGACCGTTGTGATGACGAGGATAAGCTGCCACTGGCCTGTATCATCCGCCGCGACAACGAACTGCGTGAACATCAACGCAATAATCAGGTAGGCTTTCGGATTGAACAGAAGCAGCAGCACTCCGGTGCTGAAACCGGCGGGCGTCGCCTCGGTCGCGCCATCGTGTCCACCGCTGCGAAAGAGACTCCAGGCCAGCCAAAGAACGTAGAGGCTCCCGAGCAACTTCAGCGCCTGAAACGCGCCTGGATGCGTCGTGAAGGCCGCCAGCGCGCCAAAGCCAATCGCCGCAGTCACGATCCAAGTGGCCACGTGGTATCCGCAATTGGCCGGAAGGGTCGCCCTCATCCCGAAGCGGGCGCCGTTCGCGGCGAAAAACATGTTTCCCGGCCCGGGGCTGTAGGCCAGCGGGAAAAGGAAGACGATCAGGGCTGCAATGGTCGTTGTCATGGTAGGGCCTCCGGCTGTTGTTCCCACGATGGTGGGCAGATGCTTGTCATGACGCAGCCCGGATCATGCGGATTGCGGTGCGCGAACCGTTTCAGGCAGCGCGGCGGTCGTTCTCTATGTCGTCTGTCGTCACGACGTTGCCGTAGCTCGCCGCCAAGGGCGCCATGATCGCGGCGTGGACGTGTTCCGAGGGCACCGAAACGCCGCCGTAGGTGACCGACGCGGCGGCGCAGGCATCCGCGACCACGGTGACGGCAAAACCCATATCGGCTGCCGCGCGGGCGGTGGCGTCGACGCACATCTGGCTCATCGCGCCGCACAGGATGATACGCTCGACCCCCGCCTTGCGCAGTGCGGCATACAACCCCGTGCCGACGAAGGAATTGGGGCGGTTTTTCTCGAACACTGCCTCGCCGCGATCAGGACGCACGGTTGCGTGAATCTCGCTCCCCGCCGTGCCCGGACGGAAGAAGGGCGCATTATCGGAGCGCGCGATGTGACGGATGTGGAAGACGGGTTCACGCCGTGCGCGCGCACCGGCAAGAAGCCGCGCGGCATTGGCTGCGGCGGCATCCATGCCGTCGAGAGCCATCAGGCCCCCGTCGAAATAGTCGTTCTGGATGTCGATCAGAATGAGTGCTGTCTTGGTCATTTCCGTGTTCTCCTTTTCTCTAATTTACAGGCTCACCCCTTCGTTCTACGATTGGCGTTAATGACAATCACTGTGCCGAATACGCCAAAGCAGGCCAGGATCGCCCTCCTTGCCTACGAGGGCGTGCAAATGTCGGCTGTGCTGGGCATCGGCGACATCCTGACAGTCGCGAACCGCTATGCTGGCGAAGCTGGCGCAGGGCAGGTCGATCATGCTGTCCTCGGCCTTGACGATCTGGGGCGCGAAGCGCAGTTTGATGCGGTCGTCCTGCCGCCCAATCTAACCGGCCGCCGGGGCAACGAGGACGCAATCGCACATGACTGGATCGCCGAACAGCACAGGGGCGGTGCGACACTGTGTTCGGCCTGTGCGGGTGCGTTCTGGCTCGGGCACGCAGGTTTGCTGGATGGCCGTCCCGCAACGACCCACTGGGCGCTGGAAAGAGAGTTCCGCGCCGCTTTTCCGCGCGCCGACCTGCACCCCGAGCATCTGCTGATCGACGATCACGACGTTGTCACCGCGGGCGGCGTGATGGCGTGGGTCGATCTGGGGCTTTTTTTGGTGCGGCGGTGGCTGGGGCCAAATGTCGTCTCGCGCACTTGCCGCCACATGCTGATTGACCCTCACGGACGCGAGCAGCGCAACTATCGCAGTTTCCGACCGCGCCTGGATCACGGCGACGGCCCTATTCGGGACCTCCAACGCTGGATGGAGGAAAACGCCGCTTCGGAGCTCGCCCTGCCAACTCTGTCGGCTAGGGCGCGGATGACCGAACGCACCTTCCAACGTCGCTTCGCCGATGCGACGGGCCTTCCGGTGAGCCGCTATGTGCAGGAACTGCGGATCGAGAAGGCGCGGGGCCTGTTGGAACGCACGACGATGCCGAATCTGCTGGGCTGTTGGTTACGCCGACGCCTCAACCTTCAGCCGTCTCTTCCGCTCAATCTGCGGTGTGAGCGCCAGCGAATATAGACGGCGGTTCGCTATCGCGTGACTCTTGGTGCTTCGCACATTGATTGGGCTCGAACCGTCATCCTGGCCACTCACTTCAATCCCGCTCCCCCACCCCGCGCAAGACAAGGTGCCGCACCCCGCGGGGCTCGTTTGCGACATCGGGTCGCGAACGGGCGCGACCTGCCGGGCCTGAGGCGCCATGGCTCGGGCATGACCGCTGTTTCCCACCCTGCCGTCTCCGCCCCGTCGCGCGCCTTGCAGGGCATCTTCTGCGTCGAGGCCGGGATGGTCCTGTTCGTCGTGCAGGACGTGCTCATGAAGATGATGCTCGGCGTCCATCCGATCTGGCACCTGATCTTCGTGCGCTCGGTCGTCACGCTGCTGCTGCTCACGCCGGTCATGCTGTGGCTGGGCGGGCGGCACCGGTTGCTTACGCCGTTCTGGCCGCTGCATCTGCTCCGCGGGGCGCTGTTGGCCTTCGGATTCACACTGTACTACGCGGCCTTCCCCTTTATGGGGCTGGCCGAGGTCACGACGATCTTCTTCTCTGCCCCGCTGATGACCGCGCTTCTGGCGGCCGTGGTTTTGCGCGAAACGCTCGGGTGGCGCCGGGTCGCGGCGCTCGGCCTCGGCTTTGCCGGAGTGCTGATCGCGATGGCGCCGGGTGGCGAAGGCTTCGGCTGGGTCGCGCTGCTGCCGCTCGCCTGCGCGTTCTGCTACGCGACATCGCAAATCGTCGCGCGGCGCATCGGAGAGCGGGAATCGACGCTGACAAGCGGCTTGCAGACGATCACCTACATGGGTCTGTTGATCCTGCCGCTGGGCTGGCTCGTGAACCAGGTAATCGCGATCGGTCCCGACTTCGCGCACCTGCGCATGGGCTGGCCGACCGAGCTGGCGCGGGACTGGCCGAAATTCGCGCTGCTGGGTGTCGTCGGCATGATCGGCTGGATGCTGCTGACTCGCGCCTACCAGGTCGCCAACGCGAGCCTGGTGGCGCCTTTCGACTATACCTACATGCCCATCGCCGTGGCCGTCGGCTGGCTCTGGTTCGGCGAGGCGCCGAAAGGGTCGACGTGGATCGGCATGGCGCTGATCGTCGCGAGCGGGCTCTACCTCGGCTTGCGCGAACTGCGCGCGGCGCGCCTTGGCGACGATCCCACGAACGTCGCGGAAAGCACCTTCGCCCCCGGCACGCCCATGCCGCCGCCCAACCTTGATGAGCATGGCGCGCCCTGAGCCGACGCCGCCACACGCGCGATTTGACGCGCCGCGCGCATGGAAGCGGAGAAGCCCGCTTTTCTAAGTGCGCGCGATGCCATATAAGCGGCGAAAACACGGCAACCGCGATACACGGTTGCAAGCGGTCGAGGACAAGATGCCAAACAAATCCCACGATGACGACGTCGCCTTCATCAAGGCGCTCGCGGAGCTTCTGAACGAGAACGATCTGACGGAGCTTCAGGTCAAGCGAAACTACGCCGAGGACGACAGCCTGAACGTGCGCGTCAGCCGCCGCGTCGAGGCGCCCCAGCCGGCGCCGGCGCCGCAGGCCTACGCCGCCCCGGCGCCCGCGCCCGCCGCGGCGCAGCCCGCCGGCGACGCCCCGGCGGCGCAGCAGAGCGCCGAAGACCCGGCCAATCACCCCGGCGCGGTGACATCGCCGATGGTGGGCACCGTCTATACGCAGGCCGAACCGGGCGCGCCGGCCTTTGTCAGCGTGGGCGATGCGGTGGCCGAGGGCGACACGCTGCTCATCATCGAGGCGATGAAGACCATGAACCACATCCCCGCGCCCCGCAGCGGCACGGTGAAGCGCATCCTGGTCGAGGATGGCGCGGCGGTCGAATACGGCGCGCCGCTGATGATCATCGAATAGGACGCACGCGATGTTCGATAAAATTCTCGTCGCCAACCGGGGCGAAATCGCCCTCCGCGTCATTCGCGCCGCGCGCGAGATGGGCATCCAGTCCGTCGCGGTCCATTCCACGGCCGATGCCGACGCGATGCATGTGCGCATGGCGGACGAGTCGGTCTGCATCGGCCCCCCACCGAGTTCCGAGAGCTATCTGAGCATCCCCGCCGTCATCGCCGCCTGCGAGATCAGCGGCGCGCAGGCGATCCATCCGGGCTATGGCTTCCTCAGCGAGAACGCCAGCTTCGTGCAGATCGTCGAGGATCACGGGCTGACCTTCATCGGCCCCACCGCCGAACATATCCGCGTCATGGGCGACAAGATCACCGCCAAGGACACGATGAAAAAGCTCGGCGTTCCCTGCGTGCCCGGCTCGGAGGGCGGCGTGGCGTCGCTCGACGAAGCGAAGCGCATCGGCGACGAAATCGGTTATCCGGTCATCATCAAGGCCACCGCCGGCGGCGGCGGCAAGGGAATGAAGGTCGCCAATTCCGCCGCCGAGATGGAGCGCGCCTTCCAGACGGCGCGCGCCGAAGGCAAGGCGAATTTCGGCAATGACGAGGTCTATATCGAGAAATACCTCGGCACTCCGCGCCACATCGAGATCCAGGTCTTCGGCGACGGCAAGGGCCGCGCGGTCCACCTGGGCGAACGCGACTGTTCCCTCCAGCGCCGCCACCAGAAGGTGTTCGAAGAGGCGCCCGGTCCCTCGATCACGCCCGAGGAACGCGCGCGGATCGGCAAGACCTGCGCAGACGCGGTCGCCGCGATCAACTATACCGGCGCCGGCACCATCGAGTTTCTCTACGAGAACGGCGAATTCTATTTCATCGAGATGAATACCCGTCTCCAGGTCGAACACCCGGTGACCGAGGCGATCTTCGGCGTCGACCTCGTGCAGGAACAAATCCGCGTCGCCGAGGGGCTGCCGATGTCCTTCACCCAGGAAGACCTGCAGATCAACGGCCACGCGATCGAGGTGCGCATCAATGCTGAAAAGCTGCCCGAATTCGCGCCCCGTCCGGGGCGGATCACGCATTTTCACGCGCCCGGCGGACTTGGCGTACGGATGGACAGCGCGCTCTATGACGGTTACTCGATCCCACCCTACTACGATTCGCTTATCGGCAAGCTGATCGTGCACGGCCCCGACCGCAAGGGCGCGCTTGCCCGGCTGAACCGCGCATTGGGCGAATTGATCGTCGACGGGGTGGATACGACCGTGCCGCTGTTTCACGCGCTCCTGCAAGAGCCGGACATCCAGTCGGGCGACTACACGATTCACTGGCTGGAAAAGTGGCTGGAGACCAACCTGAGGGGGTGACGGCGCGGTGAGCGGGGCAGACGTGGAGTCGGAGGAGGAATTCGCCCTGTCGCCGCAACTCCTGCTGAGCGCCTACGCCGCCGGCGTTTTCCCGATGGCCGAACACCGCGACGACCCCGAGGTTTTCTGGGTCGACCCGCGCCGCCGCGGGATCATCCCCCTCGAAGGGTTCCATGCTTCGCGCTCGCTGGCGCGACGGATGCGGCGCGCTGGCTATCGCGTCAGCCTCGACACGGATTTCACCGGCGTTCTGGACGCCTGCGCCGACCGGCCCGACACATGGATCAGCGCGGAAATCCGCGCGCAATACATCGCGCTGCACCGGCTCGGCCATGCCCATTCGCTCGAAGTCCGCACAGAGGACGGCGCGCTTGCGGGCGGGGTCTATGGCGTGACGCTCGGCGCGGCCTTCTTCGGGGAAAGCATGTTCTCGCGGGTGCGAGACGGCTCCAAGCTGGCGCTGGCGCATCTCGTCGATCATCTGCGACGCTGCGGATTCGTTTTGTTCGATGCGCAATTCATCACCGCCCATCTCGCCAGCCTCGGCGCGATCGAGATCACGCGCGCCGACTATCGCATGCGGCTGGCGGCGGCGTTGAACAAGGAGGCGGAGATCACGGCCTTGCCGCTCTGCGACGACCCTCAGTCGGTGGTGCAGCGCATGACCCAGACGTCATAGCGCGGATGATCCAGCGCGCTCAGGGCCGGAGAAGAGGCGATCATCCACCCCTGGAAGACAGGTGCGTCGCGCCCTTCCTCGCGGATGGTCAGAAAGGCGAAGGCGTCCGCCGCCGGATCGCCGACCGGGTAGCGGCATTGCGCCAGCGTGATTGTCAGTCGCCCGAAACGCGCCTGCCCGCCATTGGGCAGTTGCATGTCCGTGGCGTCGCCGGACACCTTTTCCAGCCCGCGCAGGACCGCGCCCGTACCGATGCTGACCTCCTGCTGCGCGGCGGCCGGCGCCGCCATCGTCAGGGCGGCCAGTGCCATGACCCGCATCATTCCGGAGTTTCCTCGGGTTCGCCCGCGACGAATTTCATCAAGAGCGACACGAGGCTGACCGAGCCTTGGGTAAACTCGATCCGGTCGCCCGGCGCGAAATAGAAGGGCGAGCCGCCCGGCAGGATCTCAACGTAGTTGCCACCCAGCAGACCTTCGGAGGAAATCGCCGCCGCGCTGTCGTCGGGCACTTCGATCCCGTCGCGCACGGTAAAGGTGGCCGCCGCGCGATAGGTTGCGGGGTCGAGTTCCATCGCCGTGACACGGCCCACCTTGACCCCGGCGAGCCGCACATCGGTGCCGACCGACACCCCGTCCGCGGCTCGGAAGCTCGCCGAAAGGGTGTATTCGTCCTGCGCCGCGGAAAATCCGGTCACCCGGCCCGCATAGGCAAGGAATCCGACAGCGACGGCCAGTACGATGCCGCCGACGATGATCTCGGTCTTGTTCTCGGACATTTTCCCTGTTGCCTATTCGGGCTGCCATGCCTCGTAGTCGCTGCGCGGCGCGGGCACGGAGCGGCGGATCGACCCGGCGGGCGCATAGGCCATCGCGGTCCCGGTCAGGTTCTCGAGATGCGGCTTTTCCCATTGCTTGCGCGGCAGGGGCCGGTCGCTCGGCGCTTCCTTGAAGGTGCCATGCAACCAGCCGTGCCATTCCGGGCTGATCCGGCTCGCCTCGGCCTCGCCGTTGAACATGACCCAACGCCGCTTGTCGTCCTTGGTGCGGTAAAAGACATTCCCCTGCGCGTCCTCGCCCACCTTGACGCCCTTGCGCCAGGTCCAGAGCTGCGTGTTGAGCGTGCTGCCATGCCACCAGGTTGCGGCGCGCAAGAGAGTGTTGAGAATGCCCATCGAGACCTCCGGGATGCGTTGCCCAAGATATGGCGCATCGGCGGGCAAAGGTCCAGTGCGCCGGAAACGGAAAAAGGCGCGACCGGCATGGCCGCGCCCTGGCTTCTTCTTGCGCCAAATATCCTCGCCGAAGGCGTCCCGACCGCGCCGCGCACGCCGGCGGCGGGGACGGCGCGGCGCCGGTTCAGCCCGCCGATGCGCCCTCTTTCTTCTTCGCCGCGTCGGCGTAGATCGTCAGCGGCGCGGCGTCCGATGTCGCGGCTTCCTCGTTCACCACGACCTCCTCGACGTTCTCCATGCTCGGCAGTTCGAACATGGTGTCGAGCAGGATATCCTCGAGGATCGAGCGCAGGCCCCGCGCGCCGGTCTTGCGCTGGATTGCGCGCCTGGCGATCGCGGTCAGCGCGTCGTCGGTGAAGGTAAGCTGCGCGTCCTCCAGTTCGAACAGGCGCTGGTATTGCTTGATCAGCGCGTTCTTGGGCTGGGTCAGGATCGTGACCAGCGCGTCCTCGTCCAGATCCTCGAGCGTGGCGATCACCGGAAGGCGACCGACGAATTCCGGGATCAGGCCGAATTTCAGCAAATCCTCGGGCTCGAGGTCCTTGAACACCTCGCCGATGCCGCGGTCGTCCTTGTCGCGCACATCGGCGCCAAAGCCCATCGCGCTGCCCTTGCCGCGCGCCGAAATGATCTTATCCAGACCGGCGAAGGCCCCGCCGCAGATGAACAGGATGTTGGTGGTGTCCACTTGCAGGAATTCCTGCTGCGGATGCTTTCGTCCGCCCTGCGGCGGCACGGCGGCGACCGTGCCCTCCATCAGCTTCAGCAGCGCCTGCTGCACCCCTTCGCCGCTGACGTCGCGGGTGATCGAGGGGTTCTCGGACTTGCGCGTGATCTTGTCGACCTCGTCGATATAGACGATGCCGCGCTGCGCGCGTTCGACGTTGTATTCGGAGGCCTGAAGCAGCTTCAGGATGATGTTCTCCACATCCTCGCCCACATAGCCCGCCTCGGTCAGCGTGGTGGCGTCGGCCATCGTGAACGGCACGTCGAGGATGCGCGCCAGCGTCTGCGCCAGCAGCGTCTTGCCGCAGCCGGTCGGGCCGATCAGCAGGATGTTGGATTTCTGCAACTCGATTTCCCCGGTCTTGCCGGAATGTTCGAGCCGCTTGTAGTGGTTGTGCACCGCGACGCTCAGCACCCGCTTGGCCATGGCCTGCCCGATCACGTAATCGTCAAGCACGTCGCAAATTTCGCGCGGGGCGGGAACGCCCTCGCCGGACTTGAGCCCGGCGCTGCGGGTCTCCTCGCGGATGATGTCCATGCAGAGTTCGACGCATTCGTCGCAGATGAACACCGTCGGGCCGGCGATCAGCTTGCGCACCTCGTGCTGGCTCTTGCCGCAGAAGCTGCAATAGAGCGTGTTCTTGCTGTCGCTGCCTGAACTATTCGACATGATCTACCTTTCGGGCGCTGCGCCGCCCCTCGCCGGCCGATACCGGCGAAAGGGCGATCTGTATCGTTCAACTTAGGACAGCCATCGGACGGCCACAATCGCAAAATGCGCCGCCCGCCCGTGGCCGGAGGTCCGCCGCCCTAGTCGTCATCCTCGGGCTTGGCGCGGTTCTCGACGATTTCGTCGATAAGCCCCCATGCCTTGGCCTCCTCGGGGGACATGAAGTTGTCCCGTTCAAGCGCTTCCTCGACCTTCTTGAGCGTCTGGCCGGTGTGGCGCACGTAGATCTCGTTGAGCCGCTTCTTGAGCTTCAGCGTCTCCTCGGCGTGGATCATGATGTCGGTCGCCTGCCCCTGGTAGCCGCCCGAAGGCTGGTGCACCATGATGCGCGAGTTGGGAAGCGAGAACCGCATGCCTGGCGCGCCCGCCGTCAGCAGGAGCGAGCCCATCGAGGCCGCCTGCCCGATCACCAGCGTGGAAACGTCCGGGCGGATATACTGCATCGTGTCGTAGATCGACAGGCCCGAGGTGACGACGCCCCCCGGGCTGTTGATATACATGCTGATTTCCTTGCTCGGGTTCTCGGCCTCGAGATGCAGGAGCTGCGCGACGATCAGGCTCGACATGCCGTCATGCACCGGACCGTTGAGAAAGACGATCCGCTCCTTCAACAGGCGCGAGAAGATGTCGTAGGCCCGTTCGCCCCGGCTGGTCTGTTCGACCACCATCGGTACGAGGGTGTTCATGTAGGTTTCCATCGGGTCTGTCATATCCGCCTGCCTGCTGTTTCGCGTCCGATCCTTACCGGATCAGATCCTAAGGGAGTCTTAGTGGCGCGCCCAAGGGGCTGCAAGAGGATGCGCGGGTTTTGTGGGGCGCCGCCGCGTCGCGCACGCCTCACCCCGGCGCCGGCGCGGCGATGCGGTCGGGCTCGGCCGTCTCGCGCCCGATGGTGCGGCAGAGCAGCGCCACCGGGACCAGCCCGAACGCCACCAGCGCCAGCGAGGGCACGGCCGCTTCGGCCAGGCGCTCGTCCGCGGCCAGCCGATAGGCCTGCACCGCCAGCGTCTGGAAGTTGAACGGATGCAGGATCAGCGTCGCCGGCAGTTCCTTCATCACGTCGACGAAGACGATCAGCAGCGCGGTCAGCACGCTCGTCCGCGCGACCGGCAGATGCACCCGCCAGAGCAGTTTCGGCGCCCCCTGCCCCAGGCTGCGCGCGATGGCGTCGTAATGCATCGGCACCGTCGCCATGCCGCTGTCGTAGGCGTTGAGCGCGGCGGCGATGAAACGCACCATGTAGGCCATCACCATCAGCCAGATCGAGCCGGTGATCAGCAGCCCGGTGCTGATCCCGAATCGCGCCTCCATCACCGCGTCGATGTAGTTGTCGAGCGCGGCCAACGGCACCATCAGCCCCACCGCGATGACCCCGCCGGGCACCGCGTAGCCGAGCCCGGCCCCGACAAGCAGCAGCCGCGAGGTGCGCCCGGGCCGGGTGCGCGCGCGAAACCCGATCAGGATCGCGCCCAGCACCGTCAGCCCCGCCGCCACGCCCGCCAGCACCACCGAATTGCGTATGAAGCCGAGATAGCGCGGATCAAGCAGGCTCTGCCCCGATCCCCACGCCATGTGCCCCAGCATGATCACCGGGATGACAAAGCCCAGCAGCACCGGCACGAGGCAGAGCGCGGTCGCGCCCCAGCCGCGCAGGCCCGTCAGACGCGGCTTGGCCAGCGCCTCGAATCGCGCTCCGCCGCGTCCCGCCCGGCGGGCGCGGCCCCGCTGCGCACGCTCGAGCCCCGCCAGCAGGAGCGCGAAGCTCAGCAGGCAGAGCGAGAGTTGCGCCGCCGCCGCCCGATCCCCGAGTGAGAACCACGCCTGGTAGATGCCGGTCGCGAAGGTCTGCACGTTGAAGAAGGCGACGGTGCCGAAATCGGCGATGGTCTCCATGATGACCAGCAGCGTGCCGCCGACGATCGCGGGGCGCGCCATCGGCAACGCCACGCGCCAGAACGCCGCGCCGGGGCTGTTCCCGAGCGTGCGCGCCACGAGAAAGGCGTTCGAGCTTTGCTGGCGGAACGACGCCCGCGCCAGCAGGTAGACGTAAGGATAGAGCACGATCACCAGCATCAGCGCAGCGCCGCCCAGGCTGCGTATCTCTGGAAACCAGTAGTCGCGCGGGCCCCATCCCGTCACCTCGCGCAGCATCGTCTGCACCGGGCCGGGATGATCCAGAAGCGAGGTGTAGGCATAGGCCAGCACGTAGGCCGGAAAGGCCAGCGGCAACGCCAGCGCCACCTCGAGCAGGCGGACGCCGGGGAAGCGATAGACCGTCACCAGCCACGCCGTCGCCGTGCCGATCACCGCGGCGCCGCCGCCGACCAGCACGACCAGCGCCAGCGTGTTGGCCGTGTAGCGCGGCAGCACCGAGGCGAGAATGACCTTCCAGGTCTGCAGATCCCCCGTCCACGCCGCCGCAGCAGCAGCGAAGATCGGCGCGACGCAGAGGATCGCGACGGCCCAGGCCAGCCCGTAGATCACCTTCTCGGTCAATCGTGCGTTCCCATTCCGGTGCCCCTTATTCCGACGATTTTGATCAGTATTCGCCGCCGCTCCGGTGGTCAATGACCTGCGGCGCGGGCCTTCGCGAGCCATGACGCGACGGAAGGCGGGCTTTACACCGTGGGCCGATCGCGTCTACGCTTCACCCGTGCAGGGGCCATTACGCCTATTCGCGCGTGACAGCGCCCGGCAAACCAGGGAGACACTTCATGAAAACACTTCGCACCCTAGCAACCGCCACGGCGATCATGCTCGGCGCAACGGGGCTCGCCTCGGCGCAGACGCTGAACTTCGCCTACGACGCCGACCCGGTGTCGCTCGACCCGCACGAGCAGCTCTCGGGCGGCACGCTCCAGCTCAGCCACATGGTCTTTGACCCGCTGGTGCGCTGGAACAAGGATCTCGGCTTCGATCCCCGCCTCGCCACCGAATGGGAGCGGGTCGACGACACCACCATGCGCTTCAAGCTGCGCGAAGGCGTCAAGTTCCACTCGGGCAACGAGATGACCGCCGAAGACGTGGTCTACACGATCGAGCGCCTGAAAGAATCGCCCGACTTCAAGGGCATCTTCGCCGGCTGGACCTCGGCCGAGGCGATCGACGACTACACCGTCGAGGTCAAGACCGACGGGCCAAGCCCGCTGATCCTGAACACCGCGACCTACGTGTTCCCGATGGACAAGAAGTTCTACGAGGAAGGCGGCGACGAGATCGTCAAGCACGGCGACAGCTTCGCCTCAACGAATATCTCGGGGACCGGCCCCTTCACCATCGAATCGCGTGAACAAGGCGTGAAGACCGTCTTCAAGCGCAATCCCGACTACTGGGACGCGGACAGCCCCGGCAACGTGCAGACCGCGATCCTGACCCCGATCAAGGAGGCGCCGACGCGCGTCGCCGCCCTGCTGGCAGGCGACGTTGACTTCATCGCCCCGGTGCCGCCCACGGATCTCGACCGGATCAAGGCGGACGAGAACACCGAACTCGTCACCATGAGCGGCACGCGCATCATCACCCTGCAGATGAACGGCAACCGCAACGAGGCGCTGGCCGATCCCAAGGTGCGCATGGCCATCGTCAACGCCATCAACAACGAGGGCATCGTCGAGAAGATCATGAAGGGCTTCGGCACCGTCGCGGCGCAGAACTCGCCCAAGGGCTATGTCGGGCACAATCCCGACCTCACCCCGCGTTTCGACGTCGCCAAGGCGCGCGAACTGATGAAGGAAGCGGGCTATGAAAACGGCTTCAACGTCTCGATGATGTGCCCCAACAACCGCTACGTGAATGATTTCAAGATTTGCGAAGCGGCGGCGGCCATGCTGTCCCAAATCAACATCACCGTTGATCTGACTACCATGCCCAAGGCGCAATACTGGCCCAAATTCGATGAACGCGCCGCGGACATGCTGATGATCGGCTGGCATTCGGACACCGAGGATTCGGCCAACTTCTTCGAGTTCCTCAACATGACGCCGGACGCGGACACCGGACGCGGGCAGTACAACTCGGGCGGCTACTCCAACCCCGAGGTGGACGAGCTGACCATCGCATCCCTGACCGAAACCGACCAGGAGAAGCGCGCGCAGGACCTGCAGAACGTCGAGAAGATTCTCTATGACGACGCCGCCTTTGTCCCGCTTCACTGGCAGGACCTGGCCTGGGCCGCGCGCAAGGGCGTGGACATCGCTCCGGTGCTCAACGTGATGAACTTCCCCTATCTCGGCGACCTCGTAATCGAGAAATGAGAAACCTGGACGGGCCGGCGCGATCCGGCCCGTCCCCCGCCTGCCCGTCCCGGGCTTGACCCGGAACCGTCGCCGGCCCTATGAGCCCACGGATCGGGCCCCCCGCGCGGCCCGCCTCCAGCAACCGCCAGAGACATATCGCGCCGATGCACATCCTCGCCTTTCTCATCCGACGCAGCATTCAGGCGGTGATCGTGATGTTCGTGATCTCGCTGATCGGCTTTTCCATCCAGGGCCATCTCGGCGATCCGCTGCGCGAACTCGTCGGCCAGTCCGTGTCCGAGGCCGAACGCCAGGCGCTGCGCGAACAGCTCGGCCTCAACGATCCGTTCTTCGTGCAGTATTTCCGCTTTCTCGGCAACGCGGTGCAGGGCGATCTGGGCACGTCCTACTTCTTCAAGCGCCCCGCGCTCGACGTGATCCTGTCCAAGTTCCCGGCGACGTTCGAGCTGGTCCTCGGGTCGGTCTTCATTTTCCTGTCGCTGTCGATCCCGGCGGGGATCTACTGCGCGATCCACCGCAACTCGTGGCTGACGCAGACCATCATGTCGGTGTCGATCCTCGGCATTTCCGTCCCGGTCTTCCTGACCGCGATCCTGCTGGTCTGGCTCTTCGGGGTTGAACTGCGCTGGATGCCCGCCTTCGGGCGCGGCGAGGTCTACGTGACGCCCTGGGGCTGGGACACCGGGTTTCTCACCTGGGATGGTCTGCTGCACCTGGTGCTGCCCTGCATATCGCTCTCGTCCATCATGCTTCCGCTCTTCATCCGCCTGATCCGGGCCGAGATGATGGAGGCGATGGGCACCGACTATGTCCGGTTCGCCAAGGCCAAGGGACTGCGCACTCCGCGCATCCGCTACGTCCACGCCTTCCGCAACACGCTTCTGCCGGTGGTGACGGTGGGGGGTCTGATGATCGGCACGCTGATCGCCTACACGATCCTGACGGAAACGGTGTTCCAGTGGCCCGGCATGGGCTTCCTGTTTCTCGAGGCGGTGAACCGCGTCGATACGCCGCTCATCATCGCCTATATCATCTTCGTCGGCTTCATCTTCGTGGTGGTGAACACCATCGTTGATTTCATCTACACGCTGATCAACCCGATGGTGAAACTGCCGGGAGCCAAATCATGATTACCTGGCGCGGCGTTCTCAGACGTTTTCTTGCCGATCCGGTCGCGATCGGGGCGGGCGTGGTGCTGCTGGCCCTCGTGCTGATGGCGGCCCTCGCGCCGCTTATCGCGCCGCAGAACCCCTACGACCTGATGCAGCTCAACATCATGGACAGCGAAATGCCGCCCAGCTGGCGGCCCGGAGGCGACGACCGCTTCCTGCTTGGCACAGACGCGCAGGGCCGCGGCGTGCTCTCGACGATCATGTATGGCACCGGAATCAGCCTCGTGATCGGGATCGGCGCGGTCACGGTGTCGGCGGTGCTCGGCATCACGCTGGGGCTGCTGGCGGGCTACAAGGGCGGGTGGATCGACAGCTTCCTGATGCGACTCGCCGATATCCAGATGTCGCTCTCCACGCTGATGATCGCGATCATCGCGCTGGCGCTGTTCCAGGCGGCGTTTGACGCCAACATCTACGCCGAATACGCCATCTTCATGCTGATCCTCATCATCGGCATAGCCGAATGGCCGAAATTCGCGCGCACGGTGCGATCATCCGTGCTGGGCGAGAAGGGCAAGGAATACGTCGACGCCGCCCGCGTCATCGGCCTGCCCGCGCGCAAGGTGATGTGGGGCCATATCCTGCCCAACGCGCTCACCCCGGTGCTTGTCATCTCGACCATCCAGGTGGCCGAGGCGATCATGACGGAGGCGGCGCTTTCCTTCCTCGGCCTCGGCATGCCGACCGACAAGCCCTCGCTCGGCTCGCTCATCCGCTCGGGGTTCGAGTTCGTGTTCTCGGGCAGCACCTGGATCACCTTCTACCCGGCGCTGGTGCTGATCGCGCTGATCCTCGCGCTGAACCTGCTGGGCGACTGGATGCGCGACGTGCTCAATCCGAAACTGCGCCGGGGAGAAGACTGATGGCCCTGCTCGAAGTTCGCGACCTGCGCGTCGCCTTCCCGCGCGGCAAGAGCGACGAGGTCGAAGCCCTGCGGGGCGTCGATCTCACGCTCGACAAGGGCGAGCGCCTTGGCGTCGTGGGCGAATCCGGCGCCGGCAAGTCGATGCTCGCCTTCGCGATCCTCAACCTCATCGCCGAACCGGGGCGGGTCTCGGCGGGCGCGATCACCTTCGACGGCGAGAACCTGCTCGACCTGCCCGACCGCAAGGTGCGCCGCATCCGGGGCAACCGGATCTCGATGATCTTCCAGGACCCGATGGTCACGCTCAACCCGGTACTGACCATCGGCACGCAGATGATCGAGACGCTGAAGGCGCATCGCCGCATCTCGGACCGCGCGGCGCACAAGCTCAGCGTCGAGAAGCTGAAGCTCGTCGCGATCCCCTCCGCCGAAAGCCGCATGGACGCCTATCCGCACGAACTCTCGGGCGGACTGCGCCAGCGCGTGGTGATCGCCATCGCGCTCCTGACCGACCCCGAGATCATCATCGCGGACGAACCCACCACAGCGCTGGACGTGACCATCCAGGCCGAAATCATGGCCCTGATCCTGCGGCTCTGCCGCGAGAACCACGTGGCGTTGATACTCATCACCCACGACCTCGGCGTCGTGGCCGAGGTGACGCAGCGGTTGATGATCATGTACGCCGGCAAATGCGTCGAGACGGGCCGCACGCGCGAGATCATCGACGCGCCCAAGCACCCCTACTCCGCCGGGCTGCTGAAGGCGCTGCCGCAGAACGCCGAACGCGGTCAGCGGCTCTACCAGATCCCCGGCTCCATGCCGCCGATCACCGCGCTGCCGGCGGGCTGCCCCTATAACCCGCGCTGCCCGCGCGCGACGGACATCTGCCGCGCCGAGATGCCGCCGCTCGAAGGGGGTGTCGCCTGTTTCCACCCCCTCACCGCAGAAGAAGAGGTCACCGCATGACCGACCCCATCGTCGAGACGCGCGGCCTCGAGATGCGCTTCGCGCTGCCGACCCACTTCCTGAGCCGCGAAAAACCCGTGCTGCACGCCCTTTCCGGCGTCGACGTGGCGATCCGCCCGGGCGAAACCTTCTGCGTGGTCGGCGAATCGGGTTGCGGCAAGACTACCCTGGGCCGCGCGATCATGGGCCTGCTCACCCCCTCGGAAGGCGAGATATACTTTCGCGGCGAGCGCATCGACACGATGGACGAGGCGGCGCGCAAGCCCGTGCGCGCCGACATGCAGATGGTGTTCCAGAACCCCTACGCTTCGCTCAACCCGCGCCGTAACGTGTTCGAAACACTGGCCGAACCGATCCGTCACCTGATGCCCGAGAAATCCGGGCGCGAAGTGCGCGCCCAGGTCGAGGAGGTGCTCGACGCCACCGGCTGCGACCAGTCATGGCAGCGCCGCCTGCCGCATGAATTTTCCGGCGGCCAGCGCCAGCGCATCGCCATCGCCCGCGCGCTGGTCACCAACCCGGCCTTCATCGTAGCGGACGAACCCATCTCGGCGCTGGATGTGTCGATCCAGGCGCAGATCCTGAACCTGCTGACCGACTTGCAAGCCGAACGCGGGCTCACCTATCTCTTCATCACGCATGATCTCAGCGTGGTCGAGCATTTCGGCACCCGCGTCGCGGTCATGTATCTCGGGCAGATCATGGAACTGGCCGAGACCGAGACGATCTTCGACGACCCGAAACACCCCTATACGCAGCTCCTGCTCGACGCGATTCCCAAACTCACCGGCGGCTCCTTCGATGCGCCGCGCACGCCGGGCGAGCTGCCTGACCCGGTGAACCCGCCACCCGGCTGCCCCTTCGCGCCGCGCTGCCCGATCGCGCAGGACATTTGCCGCGCCGAACGCCCGCGCCTGCGCGTCATCCCCGGCAGCACCACGGAAGCCGCCTGCCACTTCGCGGAATAGCGCGGTAAACCTTCTTCTTGCTGGAAAATATCCTCGCCGAAGGCATGAAGACTCCGCCTTCCCCATTGCGCAGGATGCTTTCGCCAATAATCGGATTCGGACAATTACGACCGTCAGATCTGTGGATAATCATCGATCCTTCAGCGCATCCTCACTCATGCGCGGCGCCCACGTCCCCGCGCGGCACCGCCGTCGCCTTGAGGATCGCGTGGCAGGCCAACCCCGGGCGCAGGCCCAGCTCCGCGGCCGCACGCGCCGTGATGCGCGCCAGCAGCCGGTCCTCGCCCAGACGCAGCGACACCGCCACGCCCGGCCCCGCGCCCTGGTGCAGCGCCTCCACCCTGACCGGCAGAATGTTGCGCGACGAAAGCCCCTTCGGCGACTCAAGTGACAGAAGAACATCCTGCGCCAACACTCTGATACGAATGTGTTTTCCCGGATCGGCATCGACCCGCGGCAGGATTAACGTCCCGCCGCTCACGCCAAGCCGGCTCAGCCCGTCGGCATCATGCCCGAGCACCTGCGCCTCGAAAACCGAACCCGCTTCGCGGACGCCGACGAGAGGGACCATTTCGGGGTCGCTCAGCACGTCGGCCACCGGTCCGGCGCGCAGGACGCGCCCCTCGCGCAGCACCACGATGCGGTCCGCGAGGCGCGCGATCTCGGAGACCGAGTGACTGACATAGAGGATCGGCACGCGCGCGCGGTCGCGCAGCCCTTCGAGATAGGGCAGGATATCGTCCTTGCGCGGGCCGTCAAGTGCCGCAAGGGGCTCATCCATAACGAGAAATTCTGGCCGGGCAAGCAGCGCGCGCGCCAGCGCGACGCGCTGTTTCTCTCCGCCCGAAAGCGTGCCGGGACGCCGCGAAAGCAGCTCTTCGATGCCGAGCAGAGCGAGGATTTCGGCGCGATCGGGCCCCGGTGCGCCGCGCGGCGCGTAGCGCGCGCCGAAGGCGAGATTGCCCGCCACGTCGAGATGCGGAAACAGCCGCCCGTCCTGGAAAACGACGCCGATCCGTCTTTTATGTGCAGACATATTAACCTTTGCGGCGGTGTCGAGCAGCACCCGCCCGCCCAGCTCGATCCGCCCCTCGCGCGGCGTGAACAACCCGGCGACCGCGTTCGCGATGGAGGTCTTGCCCGCGCCCGACGGCCCGAAGAGCGCGGTTACCCCCGGACCCGCCTTGAACCCCACGTCGAGCGTGAAATCGCCGAAGGCGTGGGCGAGCGTCACGGCGAGGGTCATGCCTGCCCCACCCGGCGGGCGACCCGCCTCGCCAGCCATTCCGAGACGACGACCGCCCCCAGCGCCACCGCGACCGCGAGCAGTGTGAGGCGCAGCGCGCTGTCCTCGCCGCCCGGCGTCTGGAGGAAGGCGTAGATCGCCGAGGGCAATGTCTGCGTCTGCCCGGGGATGTTGGCGACGAATGTGATGGTCGCGCCGAATTCGCCCATCGCCTTGGCGAAGCCCAGCACCGCGCCGGCGAGGATGCCGGGCGCGATGAGCGGCAGCGTGACGCGCGCGAAGGTGGCGATGCGTCCGGCGCCGAGCGTGGAGGCCGCCGCCTCGAGCCGGGGATCGACCGCCTCGAGCGAGAGACGGATGGCGCGCACCATGAGCGGAAAGCCCATGATCGCCGCCGCCAGCGCCGCGCCCGTCCAGCGGAAGGCGAAGACGACGCCCCACTCGGCGAGGAAGGCGCCCACCGCGCCGTTGCGCCCGAAGGTCAGCAGCAAGAGGTAACCGGTGACGACAGGCGGCAGGACCAGCGGCAGGTGCACCAGCGCGCTGAGCAGCCCGTGCCCCCAGAAGCGGCACCGCGCGAGAAGCCATGCGATGGCGATGGCGGGCGGCAGGCTGCACAGCACGGCGACGAGCGACACGCGGAGCGATAGCGCCAGCGCCGCCCATTCCGCCGGTTCGAACATCAGGGCGCCGCGCCCGGCGGCGCGAAGCCGTGGCGGGCGAAGATCGCCGCCGCCTCGGGTGTCCGGAGATGGGCGAAGAGTTCTTTGCCCGCCGTGGTGAGGGGTGCTGCGGGATAGAGGATCTGGATGGCCGGGTCTTCGGGCGCCTCGTAGAGGATGCGCACACCCGGTTCGGCCAGCGCGTCGGTGGCGTAGACCACGCCGAGCGGCGCCTCGCTGCGCGCGACGAGCGCGAGGGCGACGCGCACGTTCTCGGTCTCGGCCAGGCGGGGCGCGAGGGCGTCCCAGAGGCCCGCGTCTTCAAGCCAGGCGCGCCCGTAGATGCCCGCCGGGACGCCGCGGGTTTCGCCCATCGCCAACCGCCCGCCATCCAGCCGCCCGAGCAGCGCCGCGGCGTCTATCGCTTGCAGGTCGGGGCTGTCCGCGGGACCGACGAGAACGAGCCGGTTGCCCAGCAGGTTCACCACCGACGCCTGCGTCACCAACCCTTCGCTGACGAGCCAGTCCATCCAGTCCACGTTGGCCAACACGACCAGGTCGGCGGGCGCGCCCTGGGCGATCTGGCGGGCCATCGCGCCGCTGCCGCCGTAGGAGATCGCGGCCTCTCCGGGCCATGCGGCGACGACCTCGTCCAGCGCGCCCTGAAGCGAGGCGGCGGCGAACACCGTCACCCGCCCGCCCGCGGCGAGCGGCGCCGCCGCGGCGGCGGCAAGCAGCAGGCAGAGAAGGAAGGCCAAGTGTTTCATGCGCAAAAGGTATGCGACCTTGCCGCGCGGAAGACAAGCGCGGCCGACGCGCGCCGGGGTCGCAGGCGAAACTGGCAATTCCCGTCCCGCCGCGTTAGCTTTGACGGCGAACAGGTTGAAAAGCGACGCCGATGCAGGATGGCAAGAAACGCGATACGAGCGGGCTGGAGATCACCCAGACGCCCATTGACCTGATGAACGCGCGCAAGAGCGACGTGCGCACGCAGTTCGCCGCGCTCTGCTATCGGATGCGGGACGAAAAGCCCGAGATCCTGCTCATCACCTCGCGCGGCAGCGGGCGCTGGATCATTCCCAAGGGCTGGCCGATGGACGGTATGACGCCCTCGGAAAGCGCGCTGACCGAAGCCTGGGAAGAGGCCGGTGTGCGCGGAAAGGTTTACGATCAGTGTCTTGGCCTCTTTTCCTATCACAAGGCGATCGGGCCGGAACGCGGGATTCCCTGCGTGGCGATGGTCTACCCGGTGCGGGTGAAATCGCTTGCCCCGGACTATCCCGAGGCGGGGCAGCGCAAGCGGGCCTGGTATCGCAGGAAGAAGGCGGCGCGCCTTGTCACCGAGCCGGAGCTGGCGCAGATCGTGGCCAACTTCCATCCCCGGCTGCTGGGCCGGTGAGGCGCTAGGCGCTTGATCGCGCCGCGCAATCGCTTATCTTGCTGGCCTAGGCAGCAGGATCCCCGAAATGATCAAGTTCACCCTGAAATGCGCCGAAGGGCACCGGTTCGAGAGCTGGTTCCAGGATTCGGCGGCATTCGACAAGCTCGACGCGGCAGGCATGATCGCCTGTTCCGTTTGCGGCGACGCGCAGGTGGAGAAGGCGATCATGGCCCCGGCGGTGAGCGCGGGGAGAAAGGGCGCGGCGCCCGCGCGCGAGGACGCGCCGCTCAGCGCGCCGGCAAGCCCGGCCGAGCAGGCGCTGGCCGAGCTGCGCCGGCGGGTCGAGCGCGAGTCGGAATATGTCGGCATGAGTTTCGCGCAGGAGGCGCGCGACATCCACGAGGGCGCGGCCCCCGAACGCGCGATCCACGGCGAGGCGCGCGCGGAGGATGCGAAGAAACTGATCGAGGACGGCGTGCCGGTCGCGCCCCTGCCCTTCCGGCTGGGCCGGAAATCGAACTAGGAGCGGGCCATGCATGTCGTCATCACCGGAGCGAACCGCGGGATCGGTAAGGAAATCGCGGCCCGCTTTGTGGAGCGCGGCGACGAGGTCACCGGAACCGCGCGGGATGAAGGCGGCCTTGCTCCGCTGGACGTGAGCGATCCGGCCTCGGTCACGGCGTTCGCCGAATCCTTGGGCGAGCGACCCGTCGATCTGCTGGTTTGTAACGCGGGGGTTTACCTCGACAAGGGCGAATCAATCCAGACCGGATATGCGCCCGATCTCTGGGCGCGGACCTTTGCCGTCAACGTGACCGGCGTGTTCCTGACCGTGCAGGCGCTGCTGCCGCATCTGCGCCGCGCGGAGCGGCCGAAGATCGCCATTCTCTCGAGCGTCATGGCGAGCGACGCGCACGCATCGGGCGGGAGTTACGTCTATCGCGCCTCCAAGGCGGCGGTGCTGAACCTCGGGCGCAACCTCGCCGTCGATCTGCGGGACGCGCATATCGCGGTGGGCGTCTATCATCCCGGCTGGGTGCGCACCGAGATGGGCGGCGGCGGCGCCGCGATCGAGCCGGCCGAGGCGGCGAGCGGCCTCGTGATGCAGTTCGATGCGCTCAACATCGCGATGACGGGGGCGTTTCTGACATGGGACGGGCGCGTGCTTGACTTCTGACGCGCCGCCGGGGGGCGAGCGCGACCTTGCCGTGCTGCTGGCGGGGATGGACCCGGTGCTGGCGCCGGAGGTTTACGTGTTCTGCACGCTGGCCAGCCGCAGGGTTCCGACGGGGTTGCGCCCGCTCATGACGTTCGAGGAGGCCGAGGGCACGACGCTGATTCTCAGGCGGGATGAGGCCGAGGTCGCGGGGATCGCCCATGCGTTCCCGGCGCGGATGATCACGCTCAACGTGCACTCCGCGCTCGAGGCGGTGGGGTTCATCGCCCATGTCGCAAGCGCGCTGGCCGCCGAAGGCATGGGTGTGAACCCGGTCGCCGGGTTCCACCACGATCACCTGTTCGTCCCCGAAGACCGCGCCGAAGACGCGATGCGGGTTTTGGCCGGGCTGAGCGCCGGGGGTCAGGCGCAGACGTAGCCGCCCGAGACGATGATCTGCTCGCCGGTCATGTAGGTGTTCCGGTTCGACGCCGCGATGAGCACGAATTCCGCGATCTCGCGCGGCTCGGCCGCGCGGCCCAGCGGGTTGGCCGCCGCCAGTTCCCCGAGGAACCCCAGCGATTTCGCCTTTTCCGTCGCCATGCCCGCGGGGGCCACCGAATTCACCAGGATCTGATCGGAGGCGACGTGGATCGCGAAGGAGCGCGTGAGGCTGACCACCGCCGCCTTGGTCGCGGCGTAATGGGCGTTCTGCGGATGCGCCTTGAAGGCGTCGACCGAGGTGATGTTGACGATCCGCCCGGCGACGTCGCGACCGTTGGCGCGGGTCTGCATGTGCCGGATCGCGGCGACGCACATGTGGTAGGTGCCCTTGATGTTGATCGCGTTCTCGAGATCCCACTGCTCGTCGGTGATCTCCATCAGGGGCGCGCGCGGATAGACGGCGGCGCAGTTGACGAGGCTGTCGACCCGGCCCATCGCCTGCACCGCCTGGTCAAAGCCCGCATGGGCGGGGCCCATCGTGGCGATATCGGCGTGGATCGCATGCCCCGCGCCGCCGTGGTTGGCGATCAGATCGCAGGTTTCGGCGGCGGCGGCCGCGTTGGCGTCGATGATCGCCAGCGCCTCGACGCCCTGTTCGACCATCATCAGCGCGATCTCTCGTCCGAAGCCCGAACCGCCGCCCACGATGGCGACGCACAGCCCTTTCATTTCCATGAGTTTCTTCCTTTCACTTGACGGTTTTCATCTCGTCGCGGCGGAGGGTGCGCCCGCCGCCCGCGACCTGCCCGATCGGCATGATCTCGATTCGCGACACGTCCACGTGCGCCGGCGCGTTCAGCGCGTAGGCGATGGCGTCGGCGACGTCGCCGGGTTCGAGCGGCTCATACGCGTCGTAGAGTTCGTCCGAGGCGTCATTGATCGCGTCGCGGTAGAGGTTGGAGCGGGTGCGCCCCGGCGCCACCTCGGTCACGCGGATGCGCCATTCGGCCAGTTCCGCGCGCAGCGCGTCGGCGAACAGCGACACCGCCGCCTTGGACGCGCCGTAAACGGTGGCGCCGGGATGCGGGAAGCGGCCCGCGCTGGAGCCGACGAAGACGATATGCCCCTGCCCCCTGACCTGCATCTGGCGCAGCGCGGCCTGGGTGAGATGCGCCACCCCGCGAAAGTTCACGTCGACCATCGCGTCGATGGCGTCAACGGGCAAGTCGGCGAAGCCTTCGCGCGACGGCAGCACGCCCGCGTTGTTCACCAGCACGTCGATCACGCGCCCCTCGAGCAGCGCGCGGCAGGCGGCGGGGTCGGCAAGGTCGCAGCTGACCGTGTCCGCCACCCCGTCGATCTTCGCCAGCGCATCCAGGACGTCGCGGTTGCGCCCGGCGCAGATCACCCGGTCGGTGCGCGACATCTTCTCGACCAGCGCGCGGCCAACGCCGCTGGTCGCCCCGGTAATCAGTATGTTGCGCATGGTGGTTTTTCCTTCTGCTTTCATTTATCATACATCATACGAAAATCGCCGTGACGCAAGTTTTGTGAACCGGGCAGCCATGAATTTTCCGCCGCGCGCGCCGGGCTTCGGTCCACGCGGGAAACGCGAGATTGGCAAACCTGCCGTTCGCCCGGTATTGAAAAGCATGGCTTTCGCGCCGAACGGGAGGATCGTGTGTGTTAGCCTTGCCTGGGGAGGGAATAGTATGGCGCGCCGCAAGACACTGACGACGATCGTCGCGGAAGAGCTGTCCAAGAAAATTCTGGACGGCGCTTTGCAGCCCAATGAGCAGCTACCGACGGAATCCGAGCTCTGCGAGCAGTTCGAGGTCAGCCGCACCGTGGTGCGCGAGGCTGTGGCGCAGCTGCGTTCGGACGGGTTGCTGGTGTCGCGCCAGGGACGAGGCATGTTCGTGGCGGAATATCCGTTTTCGTCAAGGTTCAAGCTGGACGCGGACGCGCTCAACACCTTGCCGGAAACCATCGCGATTCTTGAACTGCGTCTCGCGATCGAGGTCGAATCCGCCAGCCTCTGCGCGGAGCGGCGCAGCGATTCGGACGCCGTGCAGATCCGCCGCGTGATGGAAGAGGTCGACGCGCGGCACATGGATCCCGAGAGCGTCGAAGTGCATTACGATTTCGAATTTCACCTCGCGATCGCCCAGGGCACGCAGAATCCCTATTTTCACCGCTTCCTGAAATTCCTCGAGCCGACCTTCACCCGGCGGTTCCAGCTCAGCGCGCTGGTGTCGCAGGAATTCAAGGATGACTATTACATCGCGATCCACGATGAGCACGAGGCCATCGTCGTCACCATCGAGAACCGCGATCCGGAGGCGGCGCGCGCCGCGATGCGCCTGCATCTGCGGAACAGCCTCGAGCGGCTGCGCGCGCTATCGCGCAAGGTGGGGCTGAAGGACCGGGTCGGCGACGACGACATCAGGATCATGGATTTCCTGAAGGATGCCGGCCCCGGCCCGGACGATCCGCCCGCGACCTGAGTCGCGCCCCGGCGCGCCCCGCCCTAGTGGCCGAGGATCTGGGACAGGAATTTCTGCGTGCGTTCGTTCTGCGGGTTGCCGAAGAACTCCTCGGGGGCGTTCTGTTCGATGATCTCGCCCCGGTCCATGAAGATCACCCGGTCGGCCACCTGCCGCGCGAAACCCATTTCATGCGTGACGCAAAGCATCGTCATGCCCTCCTTGGCGAGCGACACCATCACGTCGAGCACCTCCGAGATCATTTCCGGATCGAGCGCCGAGGTCGGTTCGTCGAAGAGCAGCACCTTGGGCTGCATGCTGAGCGCGCGCGCGATGGCGACCCGCTGCTGCTGCCCGCCCGAAAGCTGGCCGGGGAATTTCTCGGCCTGTTCGGGGATCTGGACCTTTTCGAGGTATTGCATCGCCATTTCCTCGGCCCGGGCGCGCGACCATTTGCGCACCAGCATCGGCGCCAGCGCGCAGTTCTCGAGCACGGTCATGTGCGGGAAGAGGTTGAAATGCTGGAACACCATGCCGACCTCGCGGCGGACGCCGTCGATATTGGCGACGTTGTCGTCAAGGCTGGTGCCCAGCACGACGATGTCGCCGCTCTGGTGCTCTTCGAGCCGGTTGATGCAGCGGATCAGCGTCGATTTGCCCGATCCCGAGGGGCCGCAGATGACGATGCGTTCGCCCTGCTCGACCGTGAGGTCGATGTCCCTGAGCGCGTGGAACGCCTCGTAATACTTGTTCATGCCACGAATGACGATGGCCGGTTCGTTGCTTTGCGTCATTGCCCAGTCCTATCTGTCCCCGATATCCATGCGTCGCTCGAGATAGGCGCCGTAGCGCGACAGCGAGAAGACGAACGCGAAGTAGATCAGCGCGATGAATGTGTAGACCTCGACATAGGCGAAGGTCCATTCGCCCCGCCCGTAGGCGGCGTTCCCCGAGGCGAGGATCTCGAAGAAGCCGATGATGATCACCAGCGAGGTTTCCTTGAAGGTGATCACGAACTGGTTGATCGTGGCGGGCAGCGCGCTTTTGAACGCCTGGGGCAGCAGGATGCGCCGGATGCGCGCGCCGTAGCGGATGCCCAGCGCCTTGGCCGCCTCCTCCTGCCCCTTGGGCACCGCCTGCATGCCGCCGCGGATGATTTCCGCCTGGTAGGCGGCGAAGAACAGGGCCGAGCCGAGGATCACGCGGTAGAGCTTGTCCCCCGAGGCCCAGTCGGGCAGCACGAAGGGCAGCACCACCGCGAAGGTGAAGAGGATGGTGAGCAGCGGCAGCGAGCGCACCGAGTCGATGATGAGCCCGGTCAGCCGCGAAATCCACGGCAGCTCGGAGCGGCGCAGCAGCGCGAACACGATCGACAGCGGCATGCCCACCAGCGCGGTGGAGACGAAGATGAACACGGTGAGCGACAGCCCGCCCCATTGCTGTTCGTCCACCAGCGGCATGCCGAAGATCCCGCCCTTCATCAGGAAGTAGAAGGTCGCGAAGCCGCCGATCCAGATGATCGAGATGGCCTTGCCGCTCCAGAAGCGGGGGATGCAGCTCAGCACCGTCATCAGCACCACGACGATGCAGGCGAGGCCCGAGCGCCAGTGCTCTTCGTGCGGGTAGAGGCCGAAGAGGATCAGCCGCCAGCGCGAATCGATCACCGCCCAGCAGGCGCCGTCGGTCTGCTGGCAGGCCTCGGGGCCGCCCGCGTCCGAGAACACCGCCGACAGGATCGCCCAGTCGAACACGGTCCAGAAGATGTAGGCCAGCAGCGCGAAGCTGACGATCGACAGGATCGCGTTGGACAGGGACGAGAAATACCGCCGCCGGATCACCGCCAGCAGGCCCTCGCGTTCGATTTGCGCCGTTATCGCCATGCGCTCAGCTTCTCAGTTGGTCGCCCTTGAGGGCGATCGCGCGGTTGATGCGGTTCAGTACCGCCGCCAGCGTGAAGTTTATGAGCAGGAAGCCCGCCATCAGGATGCCGATCAGTTCGAGCGTCTGGCCCGACTGGTTGATCGAGATCGACACCACCATGAAGAAATCGGCGAACCCGATGGCGATCCCCATCGTCGTCGCCTTGACCAGCCAGATATACTGGTTGGTCAGGATCGGCATCATCGCGCGCAGCGCCAGCGGAAAGCGCACGCGGCTGAACACCTGCCAGGCCGACAGACCGACCGATTGCGCCGCCTCGATCTGGCCGCGGCCCACGGCCTTGAACCCGCCGCGCACGATCTCGGCGATGTAGGAGCCGCCGTAGATGGCGATGGACACCGCCAGCGCGGTGAGCTCGGTCGAGACCCGCACGCCGCCGCGATAATTCAGCCCCTTGAGCGCGGGAATGCTGACGAGCGGGGTGTCCGGAAGCCGCCCGAGCCAGAAGATCGCGGCCATGAGCAGCGCCGCCGCGGCGAGGATGAGCAGGCGCAGCCGGGTCTTGCGCGCCGGCTCCATCCGGCGGAACCGCTGCGCGGCGGTGATCCAGACGATCACGCCCAGCCCCGCGAGGAAGACCACGATCCCGAGGAATGCGGAAAGCCCGGTGATGTTGAGGCCGGGCACGTATATGCCCCGGCTCGACAGGAACATGCCGTCGGCGAGCGAAATCGCCTGGCGCGGTCCGGGGAAACGGGTGAAGACCGCGTACCAGAAGAACACCTGGAGAATGAGCGGCACGTTGCGGAACGTCTCGACGTAGATCGCGCCCAGCAGGCGGGCGAGATCGTTGGACGAGGTGCGCGCCATGCCCACGATCACGCCGATCACGGTGGCGAGGACGAGGCCGATCGCGGCGAGGAACAGCGTGTTGAGGAACCCCACCAGCAGGACGCGCCAATAGGGGTCGCTGGCGGTGAATTCGATGAGCGAAAAGCTGACCTTCCAGCCCGTCGACTTGAACAGGAAATCGAAGCCGGAGATGATCCCCAACTCGTCGAGATTGGCGCGCGCGACCAGCGCCATGCCGAGGACGAGCGCGACGAACCCGCCGACATAGGCGACCTGCAACGCGGTGTTGCGCAGCTTCAGGTTGTTCCAGAGGCGGATCATGGGCTATTCCGGGGCGTGGAAACGGAAACGGCCCCACCCGTCGGGCGGGGCCGCATCAGTGGTTTAGATCAATCGAAGACCATCGGGTAGTGGATGCCGCCCTCGTTCCACAGCTTGTTGAGGCCGCGGGGCATCTTGTACTGCGACTCCTCGCCGATGTTGCGGGCAAAGATTTCGCCATAGTTGCCGACGTTCTTGATGACGTTGTAGGCCCAGTCGTCCTCGAGCCCGAGCGGGCCGCCGATGCCCGGCGTCGCGCCCAGCATCTTGCCCACTTCGGATGTCGGCGGGTTGGCCTTCATCTCGTCCACGTTCGCGGAGGTGACGCCCTCCTGTTCGGCGAACCAGAGCGCGGAGAACACCCAGTTCACGAGGTCGATCCAGCGGTCGTCGCCCTGGCGCATGATCGCCACCTCGGGTTCGAGCGCGAGCACGTCGTCAAGGATGATGTGATCCTCGGGGTTGTCCGCGACGGCGCGCGCGATGCCGGTGACCGGGCCCCACTGCGCGTATGCGTCGCAGCGGCGCGAGAAATAGGCCTCGCGCAGTTCCTCGGTCTTCTCGAAGAGCACCGGCTCGACCGTGATGCCCTTGCGGTCGGCGTAAGCCGCCACCTGGCGTTCGATGGTGGTGCCCGCGGGGATGCAGACCGAACCGCCGTCGAGTTCGGCCACCTCGGTCACGCCGAGATCCTTGTGAACCATCACCACGGTGGTGCCGAGGTAATAGGGACGCGAGAATTGCAGGCCGAGTTCGTTGTCGCGGCTGAATGTGCCGCCCGAAGCCTTGATCACCACGTCCACATCGCCCGATTGCAGCGAGGGCCAGCGTTGCGCCCAGCTTACCGGGACGACGTTGAGCGAATCGTCATCGCCGAAGATCGCCACCGAAACGGCGCGGCACAGGTCGATGTCGAGCCCGGTCCAGTTGCCCTTGTCGTCCACCTCGGCGAAGCCGAGATAAGAGCCGTTATGGCCGGTGCAATTCAGTTGGCCGCGCTCCTTCACTTCTTTCAGCGTCGGGCCGTCCTCGGCCTGGGCGGGTAGCGCCAGCCCCGCCGCCATCAGCGTGGCGGCCCCCAATGTGGCAAACAATTTCCGTGTCATGCAATCTCCTCCTCTGCTATGGCCCGGTTTCATCTTATCATACATATTACAAGTTCACCTGCAAATGTTCATATTACCGCTTCCTCGAGAAACGGCTCGTTCCTCACGATGCGATCAAAGCCGAGCGGCGTAAGGTCCAGCGTCCGGTAGCTTCCGTGCACGATCAGTTCGGCCACGCCGCGCCCGACCGCCGGGGACTGTTGCAGGCCGTGCCCGGAAAAACCGTTGGCGAAGACGAAGTTGCCCACTTCGGGGTGAAAGCCGACGATGGCGTTGTGATCGAGCGTGTTGTAGGCGTAATGCCCGGTCCAGAACTGGCGCACCTTGAGCGCGTCGAACTGCGGGATGCGGTTATAGAGCGCGGGCCAGATGTAGTCTTCGAACTCGTCATGCTTGGTCTCGAAATCCTCGGTGTCGGCGGGGCCGTCCGGGGTGGGCGTGTTGCCGGTCAGGAACAGGTCATGTTCGGGGCGCACGAAGGCGCCGACGGGATCGATGACGTTGGGCATGCGTCCCGGAATCGGCGTCGCGCTGGCGAAGACGAAACTGTGCCTCTTGCGCGGCTCCACGGGGATGGAGAGGCCGGCCATGTCCGCGACGCGGGCGGCGCGCGGCCCGGCGGCGTTGACCACGACGCCGCACTCCACCACCTCGCCGGTGGCGAGGGTGACGGAGGTCACGCGGTCGCCGTCGCGGGTCAGCGCCGTGACCTGATTGTCGATATATTCCGCGCCGTTACGGCGCGCGGCGCGGCGGAATCCGTTCATCAGCCCGACCGAATCGAACCACCCTTCGGCCCGCGCCCCCCATGAGCCGCCGCCGAGGTCGTCGACATTGAGCCAGGGAAAGCGGTCCTTCAGCGGGCCGGGCTCGAGAAAGACGGTATGCGCGCCATGCGCGCGTTGCAGGTCCACCCGCGCGCGGGCCGCCTCGACCCCTTCGGGGGGGATGCAGTAGAGGTAGCCGTGTTCGCGAAAGCCGAGATCGGGCGCGGCCTCGCCCTCGTAAAAGGGGCGCATGCGGTCGCGGAAGGTTTCGATGAACTCGACCCCGAACTGGCTGATGCGAATATTGATCGGGTTGGAATACTGCTGCCGGATGGCGCTGGTGCTGAGCGCGGTCGAGGAGAATTCATAGGAACTGTCCCGCTCGACCACGAGGATCGCGCCGTCGAAACCCGCGTCGGTCAGCCAGTAGGCGATGGACGACCCGATCACCGCGCCGCCGACGATGACAACGTCGTAGCGGTTGGCGCGCGGGGGTTTGTATGCCGGGATCGCCATGATCATTCCTTTCCCATGCCCGCCGGGGCGCCTCTGCGACGATTCGCCACGTTCAGCCCTTGCGGAAATGCGCGATCAGCGCGTCAGAGCCGCGCGCGACCAGCCCGAGATCGGCGCCCACCGCGACGAAGGTGAAGCCATCCGCGATGTAACGCTCCGCATCCGCCTGCATGGGCGCGAGGATCCCGGCGGCCTTGCCTGCGTCCTGCGCGGCTTTCAGCACGCTTCCGATCGCCTGCTGCACGTGGTCGGCGCCCGCATTGTGCATCGCGCCCATGTTGGTCGAAAGATCGCCGGGACCGACGAAGAGCACGTCGACGCCCTCGACCGCGGCGATCTGGGACGCGTTGGCGACGCCTTCCTTGCATTCGATCTGGAGGATCAGCATCTGGTTGCGCGGCGCGTTGGCGTGATAATCCTTGACCCGCCCGAACCGGTTGGCCCGGTGCCCGACCGAGAAGCCGCGGACGCCCTCGGGCGCGTAGCGCGCGCTCGCGACGATCTGGCGGGCCTGTTCGGCGGTCTTCACGTTGGGGATCATCAGGCTGCGCGCGCCGGCGTCCATGAACTGCTTGACCAGCGTCGGGTTGTCCTCGGGCAGGCGCACGCAGGCCTCCACGTCATCGGCGCCCACGGCCTGCAATTGCGCGACCACGCTGAGAAGGTCGTTGGGGCTGTGCTCTGCGTCGATCAGCAGCCAGTCGCAGCCCGACCCGGCCATCACCTCGGTCACCAGCGCCGAGCCGAGCGAACACCAGAGGCCGAGCTGGGTCTGACCCTGCGCCAGCGCCTCTTTCACCGAATTGCGTCGTTCCTGCATGATTCCCCCCGATTTGCGCCGGTCGTTGATTACAGTCTGGTTGAATTCGTATGATGTATGATATTTGTTTGTCCAGAGTTGATTTGTCGCCACTGCGCCGTCGCGCGGCCGACTGGCGCGAGGATAAGGAGAAAAGATATGCGGATCGGATTCATCGGACTGGGCGTCATGGGCGCCCCGATGGCGCGCAACCTGCAAGACTCGGGACACCAGATCATCACCACGCTCAACCGCTCGCCCCTGCCGGAGGGGATCGAGGCCGAGGTGCTCGACACCCCCGCCGAGGTGGCGGCCAAGGCCGAGGTCGTCATCACCATCCTGCCGGACACGCCCGACGTGGAGCGGGTGCTGATGGGCGAGAACGGCGTGCTGGCGGGCATGGACAGCGGCAAGCTGATGATCGACATGAGTTCGATCAGCCCGATCGAGACCGCGCAGATGGCGCAGGCCTTTGCCGACAAGGGCGTCGATTGGGTCGACGCGCCGGTGTCGGGCGGCGAGGTCGGCGCGAAGAACGCGACGCTCACCATCATGTGCGGGGGCGCGCAGGCGGCGTTCGAGCGCGCGAAGCCGCTGTTCGAGACGATGGGCAAGAACATCACGCTCGTGGGCGAGAACGCCGGCGCGGGGCAGACCTGCAAGATCGCCAACCAGATCATCGTCGCGCTCAATATCGAGGCGGTGAGCGAGGCGCTGGTCTTCGCCAGCAAGGCGGGCTGCGATCCGGCGAAGGTCCGCGATGCGCTGATGGGCGGGTTCGCGTCGTCGAAGATCCTCGAGGTGCATGGCGAGCGAATGATCAAGCGGACGTTCGAACCGGGTTTCCGTATCGGGCTGCACCAGAAGGACCTGAACCTTGCGTTGCAGAGCGCGCGCAGCCTGAAGGTGGCGCTGCCCAACACCGCCACCGCGCAGGAGCTGATGAACGCCTGCGCGGCGCAGGGCGAATCGGATGCGGACCATTCCGGCCTCGTGCGCGCGCTCGAGCGGCTGGCGAATCATTCCATCGGATAACGCGGGAAAAGGAGCGGGATCATGCGCGGAAGCGGAAAGGCGGATGTGTTCGCGATGCTGGCCCACCCGGTCGGCCACGCCAAGTCACCTGGCATGTTCAATGCGCTGATGGAGCAAGAGGGGCTCGACAGCCTGATGGTCCCCGTCACCTGCAAGCCCGAGCATTTCGACACGCTCTGGGCCGGCCTGAGCGCGATGGAGAACCTGCGCGGGATGGTGATCTCGGTCCCGTTCAAGCAGCGCGCCTATCAGAAATGCGCTACCGCGCATCCGCGCGCCGAACGGGTGGGCGCGGCCAACACGGTGATTCGCGGGGCCGACGGGCGCTGGCACGCGGACAATTTCGACGGTGTCGGGTTCATGGACGGACTGGCGCAGGCCGGCATCAGCGTGCGTGGACAGAGCGTCCTTCAGGTCGGCGCGGGCGGGGCGGGCGCGTCGCTCGCCTATTGCCTGGCCGAGGCGGGGGCGGGCGCGGTCACCATCAGCGACATCGACCCGGCGCGCGCCGAAACGCTGGCCGGGCTTGTCGCGCAGGCCTTTCCCGAGTGTGACGTCAGCCCCGGCCCGCCCGACCCGAGGGGGTGCGAGATCGCCATCAACGCCACGCCGATGGGGTTGCGCGCGGACGATCCTTACCCGCTTGACATCGAAGGGCTGCGCGCCGGGATGACGGTGGTGGACATCATCATGGACCCGCGCGAAACCCCGCTGCTGAAATACGCAGCGGAACTGGGCTGCCGGGTGCAATACGGCCAGCCGATGATGGATTGCCAGATGGCCGCGATGCGCGACTGTCTCGGCGTTCTGAACGGGCCGAAACCATGAGCGCGCGGCGGGCGGTCGTTGTCACGGGGGCGACCTCGGGGATCGGACGGGCGATCGCGCTGCGCTTTGCCCGCGACGGCGCAGGGGTGATCGTGTCCGGGCGCAACGCGGAGCGCGGCGCGGCGGTGGCCGAAGCCTGCAGGGAGGCCGGGGGCGATGCGCGATTCGTCGCGACCGACCTCGCCGATCCGGCATCGGTGGAGGCGCTGGCCGGAGCGGCGCGCGAGGCCTTCGGCCCGGCGGATGTCCTCGTCAACAGCGGCGGCGTCCTGCAAAGCGGGACCCGTGTGCTCGACCAGGATCTCGAGGAGGACGAGGCGCTCTGGCGGACGAATTACCGCGGCACGCTGCTGGCCTGCCAGGCGTTCGGCCGGATGATGCGCGACGAGGGGCGCGGCGCGATCCTGAACGTCGGCTCGCTCGCATCCTTTGCGCCCTTGTCCCTGCCCGCCTACACGCCGGGCAAGCACGCGGTGCTTGCGCTGACGCAGATGCTCGCCGCCGAGCTGGGGCCGCACGGGGTGCGCGTCAACGCGGTTGCGCCCGGTTACACCATCTCCGACGGGCTGAAGGCGAAGATCGCGGCAGGCGAGAGGAACCCCGAGGCGATCCTCGCCACCACGGCGCTGCGCGCCTTCGTCAAGCCCGAGGAGGTGGCCGAGGCGGCGGAGTTCCTCTGCTCCGGGCGCGCGGCGGCGATCACCGGCGTCACCCTGCCGGTCGATGCCGGCTGGCTCGTCCAGGCGCCTTACGCGAGCTACCTGCAAGGCAATCCGATCCGCGAGGGATAGCCGTCGCCCGCCCGGCGCGACGGACATTCCGCCCCCACGCGAGAGCCGGCGCTTGCCCTCGCCGGCCCGCGCGCGTAAACCCCGCGCGACAGACCTGCAAGGGACAGGACGATGCCCGTTCTCGTGATGAAATTCGGCGGCACCTCGGTTGCCAATCTCGACCGCATCCGCCGCGTGGCCAAGCGCATAGGCGTGGAGGTGGCCAAGGGCTACGACGTGATCGTCATCGTTTCGGCCATGTCCGGCCGGACAAACGAACTGGTCGGCTGGGTGAACGAGATCGCCCCGCTTTACGATGCGCGCGAATACGACTCCGTGGTGTCCTCGGGCGAGAACGTGACCGCCGGGCTGATGGCGCTGACCTTGCAGCAGATGGACGTGCCGGCGCGCAGCTGGCAGGGCTGGCAGGTGCCGCTACGCACCAACTCGGCCCATTCCGCCGCGCGGATCGAGGAAATTCCGACCGACAACATCAACGCCAAGTTCGCCGAGGGTATGCGCGTGGCCGTGGTCGCGGGCTTTCAAGGGGTCAGCCCGGAGGGCCGGATCACCACGCTCGGGCGGGGCGGTTCGGACACGACCGCGGTGGCCTTCGCCGCCGCGTTCGAAGCGGAGCGTTGCGACATCTACACCGACGTGGACGGGGTCTACACGACCGATCCGCGCATCGCGTCCAAGGCGCGCAAGATGGACCGGATCGCCTTCGAGGAGATGCTGGAATTGTCCAGCCTCGGGGCCAAGGTGCTGCAAACCCGTTCCGTCGAGCTCGCCATGCGCTATAATGTGAAGCTGCGCGTGCTCAGCAGTTTCGAGGAACCGTCGGACGACGCGGGCACGCTCGTCTGCGCCGAGGAGGAAATCATGGAATCCAACGTCGTATCGGGAATCGCCTACAGCCGGGACGAGGCCAAGATGACGCTCATCTCGGTCGCCGACCGCCCCGGCATCGCGGCGGCCATCTTCGGCCCGCTCTCGGAGGCGGGGGTCAATGTCGACATGATCGTGCAGAACATCTCGGAAGACGGACGCACCGACATGACCTTTTCCTGCCCCACCGAGCAGGTCAAACGCGCCGAGAAGGCGCTCCAGGACGCGGCCGAGCGGGGCGAGATCAACTATCACGACCTGGTCGCGGACACTGACGTGGCCAAGGTTTCCGCCGTCGGGATCGGCATGCGCAGCCAGTCCGGCGTCGCCGCGCAGATGTTCCGCACGCTCAGGGACGAGGGCGTGAACATCAAGGTCATTTCAACCTCCGAGATCAAGATTTCGGTGCTGATCGACCGGAAATACATGGAACTCGCCGTGCATGCGCTGCATGATGCCTTCGGGCTGGACAAGGCGGCCTGACCGCGCGGGGCCGCCTTGGTCCGGGCCGCTGCGAATGGGCCGGGGAATGATGGCGAGATGAGCGAGACATTCCAGACCGACAGCCGCCAGATGCTGGGCCGTTTGCGCGCCGTGCTGGCCGAGGACGCGGGCGGGCAGACGCGGCTCGATCAGATCACCCGGCTCATCGCCGAGGAAATGCGCACCGAGGTGTGCTCGATCTACCTCTTTCGCGACGAGGACACGCTTGAGCTCTGCGCGACCGAGGGGCTGAACCCGGACGCCGTCCACAAGACGCGGATGAAGCTGGGCGAAGGGCTGGTCGGGCGCGTGGCGCGCACGGGGCGGGCGCTCAACACCGACAACGCGCCGGCGACCCGCGGTTTCCGCTACATGGCCGAGACCGGGGAAGAGGCCTATTCCTCGTTCATGGGGGTGCCGGTGCAGCGGCTTGGCGAGAAGCTCGGCGTGCTGGTCGTGCAATCGCGCGAGGCGCGCCATTTTTCCGAGGAAGAGGTCTATGCCGTCGAGGTCGTGGCGATGGTGCTGGCCGAGATGGCCGAACTGGGCGCCTTCGTCGGCGAAGGCGCGGCGATGTCGGCGCGTCATCAGCAATCGGTGCTCATCCGCGGGGCCACCGCGCAGGAGGGCGCGGCGCGCGGCCATGTCTGGCTGCATGAGCCGCGCGTCGTCGTCACCAACCTTATCGCCGAGGACCCCGACCAGGAGATCGCGCGCCTGAACGCCGCGGTCGAGGAGTTGCGCGTCGGCGTCGACCGCATGCTGAGCTTCGCGCGCAGCGGCGACAAGGAACAGCTCGAGGTGCTCGAGGCCTATCGCATGTTCGCCAACTCCAAGGGCTGGATGCGGCGGATGGAGGAAGACATCCAGCTTGGCCTGAGCGCGGAGGCCGCCGTCGAGAAAGAGCAATCGACCGCGCGCGCCCGCATGAGCCAGGTCAGCGACGCCTACCTGCGGCACCGGCTGGACGATCTCGACGATCTTTCCAACCGCCTGCTGCGCATCCTGACCGGACAGGGGAACGAGGCCGGCGTCGACATGCCGACCGATCCGATCCTGATCGCGCGCAACATCGGGCCGGCCGAGCTCCTGGACTACGGGCGCCGGCTGCGGGGAATCGTGCTCGAGGAGGGGGCGGTTGGCTCTCACGCCACGATCGTCGCGCGCGCGCTGGCGATCCCGCTGGTGATCCACGCGCGGCGCATCACGACGGAGGCGCTGAACGGCGATCCGATCCTCGTCGACGGCGACCAGGGCGTCGTGCACCTGCGGCCGGGCGACACGATCGCCGCCGCCTTCCGCGACAAGATGGCGATGCAGGCCAAGGCGCAGGAACGCTATGCCTCGATCCGCGACAAGCCGGCGAAGACGCTGTGCGGGCGGACGATCTCGCTCACCATGAACGCGGGGCTGATGGCCGATTTGCCGAGCCTTGAGGGTTCGGGCGCCGAGGGCGTTGGGCTCTTCCGCACGGAATTGCAGTTCCTCATCCGCAGCCACATGCCCAAACGCGCCGAACTGAGCGAGCTTTACGCCCGCGTCATGGACGCCGCGGGCGGGCGGCGCGTGGTGTTCCGCACGCTCGACATCGGGTCGGACAAGGTTCTGGCCTACATGAAGCCCACGGACGAGCCGAACCCGGCGATGGGCTGGCGGGCGGTGCGCGTCGGCCTCGACAAGCCGGGGGTGATGCGGATGCAGCTTCAGGCGCTTATCCGCGGCGCGGCGGGCCGGCCGCTTTCGGTGATGTTCCCATTCGTGGCGCAGCGGGCGGAATACGACGCCGCGCGCGCCGAGATGGACAAGGCGCTGGCGCGCGAGCGCATCCTCGGCCACCCGCTGCCCGAAACGCTCGAGCTGGGGGCGATGCTCGAGACGCCGAGCCTCGCCTTCGCGCCGGACAGCTTTTACGAGAACGTGGATTTCCTGTCGATCGGCGGCAACGACCTCAAGCAGTTCTTCTTCGCCGCCGACCGCGAGAACGAGCGCGTGCGCCGCCGCTACGACACGCTCAACGTCAGTTTCCTGACCTTTCTGCGCAGCATCGTCGCGCGCTGCGAGGCGTCGGGCACACCGCTTGGCTTCTGCGGCGAGGACGCGGGGCGCCCGGTCGAGGCGGCCTGCCTCGCCGCGATCGGACTGCGCAACCTGTCGATGCGCCCGGCCTCCATCGGGCCGGTCAAGTCGATCCTGCGCCGCACCGACCTGCGCGAACTGAACCGCATCATCGAAGAGGCGACAGCGCGGGGCGATCAGTCGGTGCGCGGGGCGGTGATGGAATACCTGCGCGGAAAATTCTGAGACGCCGGACCCCAGGGAGGGAACCGGCGACCTCGGACATGACGACCCGTCGCGCTCAGGCCCGGCGCCGTCCGATCAGGCCGAATGCGCCCAACGCGGAAATCAGCAGCAACGCCCCCGCCGGCAGCGGGATCGTCGGGATCGCGTTGATGCCGACGCGGATCTTGTAGCTGCCGTCGTTGTCGTCATAGGCGCCGGGGACGCCGTTGAAGGCGAAAGCGTCGGGCACACCGAAGAAAACGCGAGTCGCCCCGGTCGGCGCCACGAACTCATGAAAGACACCGCCTGAGGTCTGCCCGTCCCCGATGAAGAAGACCTGCCCGAGACCCGGGCTGAGCGAGGCGAAGTCTGTTCCCACCACCGCAAAGTCGAGCGTCGTGGGCATCGGGCCGCCCGAGGGGATGCTGCCGTCCAGAAACACGCCCACCAGAGCGCCCTGAGTGCCCTTGTAGCCGGAAATGCCGCCGAAACCCGCGATCGTCGAACTGGTCAGGCTCGAATTTCCTTCCGGGCCGAAGAAGCCGTTCAGGTTGCCGTTGAAGAAGTTGATCCCGCCCGAGACCGGATCGAGCACGCGGACGATATCGCCGCCCGCCACGCCAAGAGAGGGCGGAAGCGTCTCCTTGGCCTCCTCGGGCGTCGAGTTGCCATGGCGCAGCATTCCGTCATCGGTCGCCGGATTGTTGTCGCCCCATGGCGCCGACGGGTCCGGGATGGTCAGATCGGTGCGGCCCGCCAGGAAGATGGCGTCGGTGCCCTGAATGGTGATGTTGTAGGTCGACGCCGAAACCGGTGCGGCCAGGGCGGCGGCAACGGCCGTCCCTGTCAGCGCTGCAATCAGTAAACGATTCATGAAACTCTCTCCGTAAAATGACGCCGCATCTTATCACGCGACCGATGAGCGGCAAAATAAAAGAAATCCGGCGAGACGGCGAATCGCGGCATCTACGTGGAAACAATCTGTTTCCCGATCAATGGGTGATCGGCGGCGTCTCCACCCGGGCGCGGAACGCGGTCACGAGCGTTGCGTGTTCGCGGTCCGCTTCGATCGCCAAGCGCCGCAGCCCGAAATGCACATGCGCCATCTGCTGGTAGTAGCTGGTGTAAGCGTAATTCGTCGCCGCCCCCGCGGCCGCGCCCAGCACCGGCACCGTCTGCGCCGCGAGTTTCTGACCCAGCACGGTGGCGAGCCGCGGCGCAACCCGGTTGATCAGGGACTGCAATGATTTGCCGGTGACGGCGACCCGCGTGCTGAGGAACGCGAGATCGGCCCCGTCGTCGTGATCGAGCGGCCCGGCGGCGGCGAAAACCTCGATGCAGTCGAAACGCACCCCCTGCTCGGCCGGATCGAAGCCGTGTTCGGCGGCCACGTCCTGGATCGCGCGCAACAGGATCGTCGTGGTGATCGGCAGCTCGGCCAGCGCGCTCGGCAGGCCGCCGAAACCGCCCGCCGCGCCCATCGCCGTGGTCGCCGCGCGGTTGAGCCAGCCGGGCTGGCCGCCCACCATTCCGCGCGATCCCTGCGCCGCGCTCATCGCGAGGCGCAACGCCTGTTCGGTGCTGTCGCCCAGCCGGTTGCGGATCTCGGCGGGCAGCCGGTCGAGCAGCTTCTCGGCCTGCCCGCCGACGACGTTGAGCACCTGTATGCCGAGGTTTCCGGCGCGCGCGTGCCGCCGCGCCAGCGCGTCTAGACGCGCCTCGATTTCCGCATCATCGATGGGGGGGCCGAGAATATCCATGCAGATCAAGATCGGTCCATCCGTCCCCGATTTCAAGCGGCGCGCGTCACCTCACCGCTGATCCCGTCCCATGCGCCGGGCGCGAGCGCGCGGCCCAGCACGCGCGCGGGGTTGGTCGGCGGCGGCATCCGCACGCCGTCGAGCCGGGCAAAGCCGAACCGCCCGTAATAGGGCGCGTCCCCCACCAGCATCACCCGCGTCCAGCCGGCATCGGCGGCGCGCTGAAGGCTCTCGCGGATGAGGAAGCCGCCCAGCCCCTCGCCCTGCCGCGTCGGATGCACCGCGACCGGTCCCAGCAGCAGCGCCCCTGCCCCGCCCACGCGCACCGGCCAGTAGCGGATCGCCCCGCCCAGCGCGCCGCCGTCGTCGCGCGCCACGAGGCTGAGACCCTTGACCGGGGGCGCGCCGTCGCGGAGGCGGTAGGACGACAGCGCCTCGCGCCCGGGCGCGAAGCAGAGATCGAAGAGCGCCTCGACCTCCCACCAGTCATCCGCCGTCTCGCCGTAAAGCTCCAGCACGCCCGCCCTCTCCGTCCTGCCCGATTCCGGGTGGCAAAGCGCGTAGCACGGCGCTATGCCCGGCACAAACCGGATGAGGAGTTGCGCGGGCGATGTTCTACGAACCAAAAGACGGGCACGGCCTGCCGCACAATCCGTTCAACGCCATCGTGTCGCCCCGGCCGATCGGCTGGATTTCCACCCGGGGCGCGGACGGGGGGCGCAACCTCGCTCCCTATTCGTTCTTCAACGCCGTGGCCTACGCGCCGCCGCAGGTCATGTTCGCCTCGACCGGGGCCAAGGATACGCTGCGCAACATCCGCGACACCGGCGTGTTCTGCACCAACGTCGTCGGCCACGAGATGCTGCACCCTATGAACGCCAGTTCCGCTCCCCTGTCCCGCGACGCGGACGAGTTCGACCGCGCGGGCCTGACCGCGATCGCCTGCGCCACGATCGACTGCCCGCGCGTCGAAGGCGCGCCCGCCGCGCTGGAATGCCGGATGACCCGTATCCTGGAACTGGAGGGCGACGCGAATTACGCCATCTTCGGCGAGGTGACGGGCGTGCATATCCGCGACGACTGCCTGCGCGACGGGCGCTTTGACGTGACCGCGTTCCGCCCGCTCGCGCGGCTGGGATACAAGGACTACACCACGGTTCGCGAGGTCTTCGCGCTCGACCGGCCCGAAGATTGAAGCGGCGCGCAGGTTTCCCCGGCGAAGCTTGCGAAGGTTCCTGGAAAAGTCGTCACGCCCCGCCATTCAGCGCAGGAACAGCGTCTGCGCCAGCGTCATCCAGAACGGCAGGGTCAGCGCGCTCAGCAGCGTCGATTGCGCCACCAGCGTCGCCGCGAGCGCGCGGTCCGCGCCGAACCCGGTCGCGATCACATGCGCCGAGGAGGTGGTCGGCAGCGCGGCGAAGACCATGAGCGTCGCCACGTACGGCCCCGTCGCGCCCAGGATCAGCGCCGGCCCGGCCACCAGTGCGGGCAGCAGCAGCAGCTTCACGCCGCAAAGCGTGCCGCCGAACCGGTCGAGCCGCGCCAGCGCGCGCCAGTTCATCGTCGCCCCGACCGAGATCAGCGCGATCGGGATCGCCGCCTCCGCCAGCAGCCTCAGCGGCGCGAGCAGCAGGCCGGGCAGCGCAATGCCCGACAAACCGACCAGAACGCCGCCCAACGATGCCAGCAGGAACGGGTTGAGCGCGACCCGCCGGACCGTGGCCCCCGCCCCCAGCGCGCCGCCGCGCGACAGGGCCGAGACGGCGAAGACATTGGCCAGCGGCACGGCCAGCCCGATGGTCACGGCCATCAGCGCCGGCTCCGCCCCGCCCAGCGCCCCCGCCGCGACGATGCCGATGGCGGAATTGAAGCGCCACGCGGTCTGCCACGCGCCCGCGAAGTCTAGGAAGGCGGGCGGTCCGAACCGCCGCGCGGCGTAGCCCGCGACGAGCCCGCAGAGCAGGATCGCCCAGACGGCGGGCGCGATCGTCGCCACCGCATCGAGCGGGATCGGGCGCGAGGACGCCGCCACGAAGAGCAGCGCGGGAAAGAGGATCTCGTAATTCAGCCGGTCGAGCCCCTGCCAGGCGTTCCCCGAGAGCCGCCCGCGCACCAGCCCGCCGAGGCCGACCAGCAGGAAGGACGGCGCCAGCCCTGCGAGGATCGCCCAGAAGGTCATCGGCGGAAATGCGTCATGCCGCGCGAGCCGGGCCTAATGGCCCGCCCCCAGCACGCCGGTGCGCACGCCGTAATCCACGGCGATGGCGTAATCGGGATCGTCGTCGCTGTCGACCATCAGGTGCCCCGCGCGGGTCAGCAGGCGGTGGCAGTCGCGGCTGAGATGGCGCAGCATCAGCCGCTTGCCCGCCACCTCGTATTTCAGCGCGAGCGCCTCGATCGCCTGAAGCGCGGATTGGTCCACCACGCGGCTGCGGGCGAAATCGACGATGACCGTGTCGGGGTCGTCCTGCACGTTGAAGAGTTCCGCGAACCCCTCGGCGGAGCCGAAGAACAGCGGCCCTTCGATCTCGTAGACCTTGGCGCCGGCCTCGGTCGCCGAGGGACGCTCGACCGCTTGGATGCGCTTGGCGTTGTTCCAGGCATAGGCCAGCGCCGAGACGATGACGCCGACGATCACGGCGATGGCAAGGTCGTATTTCACCGTCACCAACGTCACCAGCACGATCACCAGCGCGTCCGTCAGCGGCACCTTGCGCAGGATCGTCAGGCTGTTCCACGCGAAGGTGCCGATCACCACCATGAACATCACCCCCACGAGGGCGGCGAGCGGGATGATTTCGATCACCGGCGCGGCGTAGAGGATGAAGACCAGCAGGAAAAGCGCCGCCGCGATGCCGGCGATGCGCGTGCGCCCGCCCGATTTCACGTTGATCATCGACTGCCCGATCATCGCGCAGCCGCCCATCCCGCCGAAGAATCCTGTCAGCGTGTTGGCCAGCCCCTGCGCGACGCATTCCTGGCTCGCCCCGCCGCGCTTGCCCGTCATCTCCCCGACGAGGTTCAGGGTCAGCAGGCTCTCGATAAGGCCGATGGCGGCGAGGATCACGGCATAGGGCAGGATGATCTCGAGCGTGCTGAGATTGAATGGCGCGAGCGCGGTTCCGTAGATCCCCGTCCCCTCCCCGAAGGGGTTGTGGAAGGACGGAAAGCCGCCCTGGATCGAGGCGAGGTCGCCCACCCGCGGCACGTCGAGGCCGAACGCGATGACAAGCGCCGCCACCACGCCGATGCCGGCCAGCGGCGCGGGGATCACCCGCGTGACGCGCGGCATCACCCAGATGATCGCCATCGTCAGCGCCACCAGCGCCAGCATCGTCGCCAGTTCCGGCCCGGCGAGCCATTCGCCCCCCGACATGCCGTGCCCGGTGTTCTCCATGCTGCCCGGCACCTTGAACTGGCCCATCTGCGCCAGGAAGATCACGATGGCGAGCCCGTTGACGAAACCCAGCATCACCGGATGCGGCACCAGCCGGATGAACTTGCCCCAGCGCAGCACGCCGGCCATGACCTGCAACAGCCCCATCAGAACCACCGTGGCGAAAAGATACTCGACCCCGTGCTGCGCCACGAGGCTGACCATCACCACGGCGAGCGCCCCTGTCGCCCCCGAGATCATGCCGGGCCGCCCGCCGATCAGCGCGGTGACCAGCCCGACGAGAAAGGCGGCGTAAAGCCCGACCAGCGGATGCACCCCGGCGACGAATGCGAACGCCACCGCCTCGGGCACCAGCGCGAGCGCGACGGTGAGGCCCGACAATAGTTCGATCCGCAGGCGCGCGGGGGTGAAGGACTGGTCTTGCATGACGCCGAGATCGGGCGCGCTGATGCGTCTGGCGAAGGCCGCGAGGATGGCTTGTCTCAAGGGGATCCGATTTCCATGTTGTGCCGTTAGGAAGCGTCCCTCTACATCCTCGCGCCGGCTTTGACCAGAACCCGGCGCGGCGCGATCGGGAAGACAGGCCCTTCGATGTCCTGGAAATCCCCGAATACGCCATCGGCACTTATAAAACCCGCTTTCCATCCCGGCCGCGGCGCGCGACACTCCGCCCGGGCGAGCGAACGGAGCGTGCGAATGGGAAACCGGATGATGATCGGCGTGATCGGCGGATCGGGGCTCTACGGGATGGATGGATTGCGCGACGCGGAATGGCGCAGCGTGGACACGCCCTGGGGCGCGCCGTCGGATTCGATCCTGACCGGCGCGCTTGACGGGACGCCCGTCGCCTTTCTGCCCCGGCACGGGCGCGGGCATGTGCATTCGCCCTCGTCAGTCCCCTACCGCGCCAACATCGACGCGCTGAAGCGGCTGGGCGTGACGGACGTGATCAGCGTGAGCGCCTGCGGCTCTTTTCGCGAAGAGATGGCGCCGGGCGATTTCGTGATGGTCGATCAGTTCATCGACCGCACGCGCGGGCGCGCGACGTCGTTCTTCGGCGCCGGCTGCGTTGCGCATGTAAGCGTCGCCAACCCGACCTGCGCGCGCCTTTCGGCGGCCTGCGCGGAGGCCGCCCGCGCCACGGGCACCCGGATGCATGACGGCGGAACCTACCTCGCGATGGAGGGACCGCAGTTCTCCACGCTGGCCGAGTCGCGGCTTTACCGAGAGGTCTGGGGCTGCGACGTGATCGGCATGACGGCGATGCCCGAAGCCAAGCTCGCCCGCGAGGCGGAGCTTTGCTATGCCTGCGTGGCGATGATCACCGATTACGACAGCTGGCATCCCGACCACGGCGAGGTGGACGTGACCGCAATCATCACCACGCTGACGGAGAATGCCGCCAGGGGCTGCAAAATGATCGCCGGGCTGCCGGCGCGCCTCGAACCGGACCGCCCCCCCTGCCCCTGCGGCTGCGACCGCGCGCTGGAGCACGCCCTGCTGACCGCGCCGGGTGCGCGTGATGCGGACCTCGTGGCGCGGCTCGACGCGGTGGCGGGACGGGTTCTGGACCCGCCGTCGACCTAACCCCCGGGACAGGAGAAACACATGCCCCTCGACCTCTGGCTCGCCTTCGTCGCGGCCTCGACCGCGCTCTTGCTCATTCCCGGCCCGACCGTTCTGCTCGTGCTGTCCTACGCGCTGAGCCACGGGCGACGGGTGGCGCTGGTCTCGGCCGCCGGGGTGGCGACGGGCGACCTCGTGGCGATGAGCGCGTCGCTGGCGGGACTCGGCGCGCTGGTGCTTGCCTCGGCCATGCTGTTCACCGTTCTGAAATGGGTCGGGGCGGCCTACCTCGTCTATCTCGGGGTCAGGCTGCTGCGCAGCGCGCCCTCGGGCGGGCTCGAGGCGGGGCGCGCGGGGGCGCGGTCGGGCGGGCGCGGCGTCTTCTGGCACATGGCGGCGGTGACGGCGCTCAACCCGAAATCCATCGCCTTCTTCATCGCCTTCGTGCCGCAATTCGTCACGCTCGACGCGCCGCTTGCCCCGCAATTCGCGATCCTCATCGTCACGTTCGTGGGCCTCGCGGCGGTAAACGCGCTCGCCTACGCGCTGCTCGCCGATCGGCTGCGCGGGGCGATCCGCCGGCCCGCTGTGATCACCTGGATCACCCGGACGGGCGGCATGGCGCTGATCGCGATGGGCGCGGCCACGGCCCTGATGCGGCGCGCCTCATGAGCCGGGAGATCAGCCCATGAAAACCGTTCAGGACTACATTCGCACGATCCCCGATTTCCCGCATGAAGGGATCCTTTTCCGCGACGTGACCACGCTCTTCGCCGACCCGGAGGGGTTTCGCATGGCGGTGGATCAGCTGGCGCAACCCTTCGCTGGCCAGGGCATCGACAAGGTCGTGGGGCTCGAGGCGCGGGGTTTCATCCTGGGCGGCGCGGTGGCGCGCCAGATCGGCGCCGGGTTCGTGCCGGTGCGCAAGGCGGGCAAGCTGCCCGGCGCGGTGATCGCGCAGGACTATACGCTGGAATACGGCGCCACCACGGTCGAGCTGCACGAGGATGCGTTTCAGCCGGGCGAGACGATCCTGCTGGTCGACGACCTGCTCGCCACCGGCGGCACCGCCGAGGCGGGCATCCGCCTGGTCGAACGACTGGGCGGAAGGATCGTCGGCTGCGCCTTCGTGGTGGACTTGCCGGATCTGGGCGGCAACGCGCGGCTCAGGGCGCTCGGGTTCGACGTGCGCGCGCTTTGCGCGTTCGACGGCGCCTGACCCGGGCGTTCAGCGCAAAAGAGTCGAGTAATGCAGCATCCCCCAGCTGGTCAGCTCACGGTCGGCCCGCGCCCAGAGCGCGCCCATGCCCACGGGGTCGATGCGCGCCGCGCGTGCGATCTCGGCCAGGGAGCGGCGGCCGTTGATGGCGCCAATCAGCGGGGCGATTTCCTTGCCCAGTTCCAGATGGCTTTCCACCCCGGCGAAGGGCAGCTTGATCCGCTGCCCCTGCGCGATCCCCTGCGCGAGCTTTTGCGGCGCGATCCCCCGGATATGCGGGATCAGTCCGAGCTTGCGCCCGCTCGCGAGCACAACCGGCGCGTCACTGGCCACGGCGTAGCCCACATGCGTCTTGATCGTGCCGCGCAGCTTTTCGGCCAGCGCCATGCGGGTGGCGGCGTCGAGATGATCGGGAATCCTGATGTCGGTCAGCCGCTCCAGCTCGTAGAGCGCGGGCATGGCGAAGCCGCTCAGCCGCCAGCCCGTCGCCTCCATCACGCCAAGCAGTTCGGACACCGAAAACGCACGATCCTGCGAGTGCAGAAGCAAATCGTAGAACCCCGCATCGCTGTCCTTGTGATCCCCGACGATTGCGTTGCGCTTGAACGGGTGGGCGTCGGGGACGGATCGCATGATCCCGCGCGCCGCCTTCAGCCGCGCCGCGGGCGGCATGTCGCCGAGCAGCGTGGCGAAGGCCTGTTGCAACGGGTAGACGCCTGCGCGGCCATGGGGCGCATAGACCATGAAACCCATGCCGCCCCCCGGCGCCAGCGCGGCGCGCAGGGCGGCGAAACCCTCGGCCGGGTCCGGCAGGTGATGCAGCACGCCGCAGCAGTCGATGTAGTCGAACGCCCCGAGGTCGGGCGCGTCGAGCAGGCTGCCGGTGAGAAAGCGGATATTGGTGAGCTTGCGCGCCTGCGCCCGCGCCTCGGCCACCTTGCGCGCGGCGGTCGAGAGGTCGAGATAGGTGATCTCGGCCGGTCTGCCCGCCTGGGCGAGGATCTGCGCTAGCTGGATCAGCCCGTCGCCGGTGCCGCCCCCCGCCACCAGCGCGCGGAAGGGCTGCGCCCAGTCGCGCTGTCCGCCGAACACGAAGTGGTCGATCTCGAGCGGGTGCGAGGGCGAGCCGGTGACGAGGCGCTTCGCTTCGTCCGCGGGGTCGCGTTCGGGGTATGGATAGGCCTCGTACTGTTCGCGGACCTGGCTCATGCGGCGTGCCTTTGGCTGTCTTGAGTATTTATGGAATGATGAAAGTGCGGGGATGAAATTGGCCTGCGATCCTGCCCCGGGAGGGGCGTCGCGTCAATCGGATCGGCGCTTGACCGGGGCGCCGGGGCGGGGCATCACGCGAGCATGATGATCTACAAGATATTGCGCGCCGGGGAATGGGCCGCCCTGCGTCTTGACGGGGAAACGGCGGGCGCGCCGGTCGATGTCGCCGATGGGTTTGTGCATTTCTCGACCGCCGGGCAGGTGGCGCAGACGGCGGCGAAGCATTTTGCCGGGGAAGAGGGGCTGATGCTGCTGGGCGTCGAGGCGGAGCGGCTGGGGGATGCGCTGAAATGGGAGCCGTCGCGCGGCGGCGCGCTGTTTCCGCATCTCTATGGCCGCTTGCGCCTCAAGGATGTCGCTTGGGCGCAGCCGTTGCCGCTGCAGGATGGCGCGCATGTCTTTCCGCCGGGCTTGGAATGAGCGTGCGGGAACGGATCGGCCTTGGCCTGCTGCACCGGATGGACCCGGAGCGCGCGCATGGCCTCGCGCTGCGCGCGTTGCGCAGCGGGCTCGCCCCCCTGCCCGCCCCGGTGACGAGCGCGCGGCTGCGCACGCGGCTGGCGGGGCTGGATCTGCCCAACCCGATCGGTCTTGCCGCCGGGTTCGACAAGAACGCCGTGGCGCTGCATCCGCTTGCGCGGGCGGGGTTCGGGTTCATCGAGGCGGGCGCCATCACGCCGCGCGCGCAAGAAGGCAACCCGCGCCCGCGCCTGTTCCGGCTGGCGCAGGATCGCGCGGTCATCAACCGGTTCGGGTTCAACAACGCCGGCATGGAGGCGGCGAGGGCGCGGCTGGCGCGGCGGCCGCGCACGGCGGTGATCGGCCTCAACCTCGGGGCGAACAAGGACAGCATTGACCGGGCCGAGGATTTCGCCCGCGTTCTGGCGCGCTGCGGGCCGTATCTCGATTTCGCGACGGTCAACGTGTCCTCGCCCAATACCGAACGTCTGCGCGAGTTGCAGGGGCCCGAGGCGCTGGCCGCGCTGCTGACGCGGGTGATGGAGGCGCGCGACTGGCTCGAGACGCCGATGCCGGTCTTTCTCAAGATCGCGCCGGATCTCGGGGATGCGGAACTGTCGGAGATCGCCGAGGTCGCGCAGGCCGCGGGCGTCGCGGGGATCGTCGCCACCAACACGACGCTGGCGCGCGACGGCCTGACCGGCGCGGCGCGCGACGAGGCCGGCGGGCTCTCGGGCGCGCCGCTTTTCGAGCGTTCGACACGGGTTCTGGCGCGGCTGTCGCAGGTGACGGACGGACGGATGCCGCTGATCGGCGTCGGCGGGATCGCATCGGCGGCGGACGCCTATGCCAAGATCTGCGCGGGCGCGGGCGCGGTGCAGCTTTACTCGGCGCTGGTTTACGAGGGGCTTGCGCTGCTGCCGCGCATCGCGCGGGGGCTGCACGACCTGCTGGCGGCGGATGGGCATGAGAGCGTGGCCGAAGCGGTCGGCAGCAGACGGGAGGACTGGCTATGATCACCTATTGGCACAATCCGCGCTGCTCCAAGTCGCGCGCGGGGCTCGCGCTGCTGGAGGAGCGCGGGGCGGATGTCGCGCCGCGGCGCTATCTTGAGGATGCGCCGGACGAGGCGGAGCTGCGGAAGGTGCAGGCGTTGCTGGATCGGCCCGTCGCCGACATGCTGCGCGCCGACGCGGCGAAGCGTCTTGCCGGGCAGGACGATGACGCGCTCCTTGCCGCGATGACGCGCGATCCGGCGCTGATCGAGCGGCCGATCGCCTTTACCGCCCTTGCGGCCGTGATCGGACGCCCGCCCGAGGAGGTGCTGCGCCTGCTCTGAGCCGCGCGCGCCTCAGGCCGCCGCGCGCTCGAGCGCCGGGTAGCGCAGGGCGAGCGTCAGACCGCGCACCGCCAGCGACAGAAGCAGCGCCAGCCACAGCCCGTGATTGCCGAAGACGGGCGCCAGCAGCAGGACCGCCGCCGCATAGGACAGCAGGCTGACCGCCATCATGTTGCGCATGTCGCCCGTGCGCGTCGCGCCGATGAAGATGCCGTCTAGCATCCAGGCCGCCCAGCCGATCACCGGCGCTGCGACCATCCAGGGCAGGTATCGCCCCGCCTCGTCCTGCACCTCGGGCGCGCGCGCCATCACCGCGATCAGGAGCGGGCCGAACAGCGCGAAGACCACGGCCAGCGTCGCGCAGATAGCCAGCGCCCACTGGCCCGTCACCACGGCGGCGCGGCGCAGGCGGGCGGAATCGCGCGCGCCCATCGCCTGCCCGACCAGGGTTTCGGCGGCAAGCGCGAAGCCGTCCATCGCGTAGGAGGTGACGTGCAGGAACTGAAGCAGCACCTGGTTGGCGGCCAGCGTGACGTCGCCGAAATCGCTGCCCAGGAAAAGGAACGAGACGAAGATCGCCTCGACCATGATGGAGCGCAGCAGGATGTCCGAATTCACCACCGCCATCCGGCGCAGGCGAACGGGATCGAAGACGCGCGGCCAGTCGCGCCAGGCCGGCGCGCGGAACGCGTCGCGGCAGAGCCAGAACCCGAAGCCGAGCCCGCCCCATTCCGCGATGAAGGTGGCGAGCGCCACGCCCTCCACCCCCCAGCCGAGGCCGAGCACGAACCAGAGATCGAGCAGGATGTTCAGCCCGTTCATCAGCACCTGGATCGCCAGCACCGCGCGGGTGCGCTCCAGCGCGATGAGCCAGCCGCTCATGCCATACAGCGCGATAAGAGCCGGGGCGCTCCAGATGCGGATCTCCATGTAGCCGCGCGCCAGCGTCTCGACCTCCGCGCTGGCGGGGGCGAGGCGGAAGGCGCCCCAGAACAGCGGCAGTTGCAGCGCGATGAGCGCCGCCCCCGCCGCCAGCCCGATCATCAGCGACCGGGTGAGCAGCGCCGCCACCTCTGCGCCATGCCCCGCGCCGTGCGCCTGCGCGGCCAGTCCGCTGGTGCCCATCCGAAGGAAGCCGAACAGCCAGTAGAGCGCCGTCAGGATCACCGCGCCGATCCCGACCGCCCCGATCGGCGCGGCTTCGCCAAGCTGCCCGACGACGCCGGTGTCGACCAGCCCGAGGACCGGGATCGTGGCGTTCGAGACGACGATGGGCAGCGCGACGTTCAGCACCCGGCGATGGCTGATCGCCGCGCGCCGCGGGATCGTTTCAGACATCGCGGCGGGGCATCAGGAAATGCCCGCTCGCCTGCGCGAAGGGGCGGCTCCGGTTGTCCTGCCACGCCTCCACATGCACGCTGGCGTAGCGCCGCCCCGAGCGGCTGATCTGCGCGCGCGCGTAGGCGTCGCGCGGCAGGCCGGTGCGCAGGTAGTCGATGGTGAAGTCAATGGTCTTGGGCAGGCGCGGCATCCGTCCCGCGGCGAGCGTCGCGGGATCGATCGCGCCGCTTTCGATCTCGGGCCAGAGCACCGCCCAGCTGAGTCCGATGATCGCCGTCACCTCGAGAAAGGCCGCCGTCGCGCCGCCATGCAGCGCCGGCAGGATCGGGTTGCCGATCAGCTTGTCGTCGTAGGCCATCACGCCGGTCAGTTCGTCGCCGCGCCGGTCGAACCCGATCCCGAGAAAGCGGATATAGGGCACGCCCGCCACCAGCGCGGCGAGCGCGTCGTCGCGGCGCTGCTTGACCACCTGTACCGGTTCGGGCCGGGGACGCGCGGGGGGCCGTTCGCTCATGACCGGGGCGCCACGGTGAACGTGCCGGTGGCCGTCGCCACCGGGCGCGCGTCGTCGTCGTCAAGCGCGCTGGCCCGCACGAAGGCGACGGAGCGCGTGACATGGTAGCATTCGGCGCGCGCGCGAATGGTCTGGCCCGGCGTGGCGGCGCGCATGTAGTCGATGCGCAGCCCGAGGGTGGCGGTGCTGCCGCCCGCGTCAGGGTGGCACATCGCGGCGGCGCCGCAGCAGGTGTCCATTAGCGCGCTCACCGCGCCGCCGTGGATGACGCCGGTTTCGGGGTCGCCGACGAGGTCCTCGGACCAGGGCATCGACAACTCGGCGCGGCCATCCTTCATGGCGTGCGCGGTCATGCCCAGCGCCACCGCGTGCGGCAGCGCGCGAATGAACCCGAGTCCGGGGTGATCGTCCTCGTCCATGGCGTCGCTCGTCATGGGGATGGAACCTCTTGCTGCTGCGCGGCGTCGCGCCGTTATCGTCGGATGGCCCGCGATGTGCAAGCGACAGCGCGCGTCGCGAACGGGCCATTATGCGGGGATTTGCACCGAAACTTGCCGAAAACAAGGATTTCCATTGAACTTTTGGCCAAGCTGCGTGTTGATGTCCGTGTCATGTCCGATCCGCGTCTGAGCCTCAAGGAGATGTGCGCGAAATTCGACGTCACGCCGCGCACGCTTCGTTACTACGAATATATCGAGCTGCTCCACCCCGAGCGCGACGGACGCGCGCGTCTTTACGGCCCGCGCGAGATCGCGCGCATGACGCTGATCCTGCGGGGGCGGAAATTCGGCTTCAGCCTCGAGGAGATCCGCCAATGGCTGATGATGTACGAGGACGAGGGCAGCGGCGCGCAGATGCGGAACTGGATCGCGCTTGCCGACAAGCAGTTGCGCGAACTGGCCGACCAGCGCGAACAGATCGACGAGGCGATCGAGGAGTTGCAGAAGCTGCGCGACGAAACCGCCCGTGCGCTCGACCTCTAGCCGAACCCCGGCCAAAGTGACGTGACGTCGGACTTACGTCAACGTCACTTTCTGTTGTAACCTCCCCCCATGAGCATACATGTCCCGCTGACGACGCATCCTGGGGAAGGGGCCGACATGACCGCCGAAACGATGACCATCCGTGAAATGTGTGACGCCTTCGACGTCACGCCGCGCACGCTGCGCTTTTATGAATCAAAGGAACTTCTCGCTCCGATCCGCGAGGGGCAGAAGCGCCTGTTCACCCGCCGTGACCGCGCCCGGCTCAAGCTGATCCTGCGGGGCAAGCGGTTCGGTTTCAGCCTGGAGGAGATTCGCCAACTTCTCGATCTCTACGACGCGGGCGACCAGCAGCACACGCAGATGGTGCGCACCTACGAGCTCGCCGCCGAGCGGCTGCGCGACATGGAGGCGCAGCGCGCCGAACTGGACGAGGCCATCGGCGACCTGCGCGGGCAGATGGAATGGCTCGAACGGGTGCTCGGGTCGCGCGACGAAACGAGGAACGCCGCCGAATAACGGCGCAACCAACCGCCAAGACAGGGAAAAGACCGATATGCCCAGCTATGCCGCGCCCACCAGGGACGCCCAGTTCATCCTGCACCACGTCCTGAACGCCCCCAAGGCGGATATTCCGGGCTATTCCGAGCTCGAGCCGGAATTCACCGCCGCCGTGCTGGACGAGGCCGGCAAGATCGCGGCCGAAGTGCTCGCCCCGCTCAACCCCGTGGGCGACGCGGAGGGCTGCACGCTCGAGAACGGGGTGGTGCGCACGCCGACCGGGTTCAAGGCGGCCTTCGACCAGGTGCGCGAGGGCGGCTGGCCGGGGCTCGACCTCCCCGAGGAATTCGGCGGGCAGAACATGCCCTATCTGCTCAACACCGCCGTGGGCGAGATGTTCTCGGCCGCCAACCAGGCGTTCACCATGTACCAGGGCCTGACCCACGGCGCGGCGAGCGCGATCCTCGCGCATGGCACGGATGAGCAGAAGGCGAAATACCTGCCGAAAATGACGTCCTGCGAATGGACCGGCACGATGAACCTGACCGAACCGCATTGCGGCACCGACCTTGGCCTGATGCGCACGAAGGCGGAACCGCAGGATGACGGATCCTACGCGATCAGCGGGCAGAAGATCTTCATCTCGGCCGGTGAGCACGACATGGCCGACAACATCATCCACCTCGTGCTGGCGAAGATCCCCGGCGGGCCCGAGGGGATCAAGGGCGTGAGCCTCTTCATCGTGCCGAAATTCATCGTGAACGAGGATGGCTCCCTCGGCGATCGCAACGGCGTGAAATGCTCCAAGCTCGAGGAGAAGATGGGCATTCACGGCAACGCCACCTGCGTGATGGATTACGACGGCGCGAAAGGCTGGCTTTTGGGCGAGGAACACAAGGGCATGCGCGCCATGTTCACCATGATGAACGAGGCGCGGATCGGTGTCGGCATGCAGGGGCTCGCGCAGGCCGACGTGGCCTATCAGAACGCGCTCGCCTACGCGAAAGAGCGGCTTCAGGGCCGCGCGGTCACCGGCGACGAGAACCCCGATGGCCCCGCCGATCCGCTGATCGTGCATCCCGACATCCGCCGCGCGCTGATGGACCAGAAGAGCTTTGTCGAGGGGGGCCGCGCCTTCCTGCTCTGGGGGGCCAAGATGATCGACCAGTCACATCGCGGCGGCGACGAGGCGGCCGAGGGCATGGTTTCCCTGCTGACCCCGGTGATCAAGGGTTTCCTCACCGACGAGGGGTTCGACATGACGATCCTCGCCCAGCAGATCTATGGCGGGCACGGCTATATCGAGGAAACGGGCATGTCCCAGTTCGCCCGCGACGCGCGCATCGCGATGATCTACGAGGGCGCGAACGGGGTGCAGGCGCTCGACCTCGTGGGGCGCAAGCTGGCGCAGGACGGCGGCAAGCATGTCATGGCCTTCTTCGACATGGTCAAGGATTTCTGTCGCGAGAACGACGGCGAGGCGATGACCGATTTCGTCGTCCCGCTGAAATCCGCGTCGAAGGATTTGCAGGCCGCGGGCATGTTTTTCATGCAGCACGGCATGAAGAACCCGAACGCGGCGCTGGCGGGCAGCTACGATTTCATGCATCTTTTCGGGCATGTCTGCCTTGGCCTGATGTGGGCGCACATGGCGCGCGCCGCGCTGGCGCAGCTTGCCGCCGGGGATGGCGATCCGGCCTTCTACGAGGCCAAGCTCGCGACCGCGCGCTATTACATGGCCCGCCGCCTGCCCGCGACAAGGACGCATCTCGCGCGGATCGAGAGCGGCGCCGAGCCGGTAATGGGGCTGGACGCGGATCAATTCTAAAGGAGAGGGTTGGGGGGAAACCCCACCCTACGGGGGACCGAGATGCCGAAACGCTTTCGCCTGACGCGCCGTTTCAACGCGGCGATGACCGAAGACGGGTATCGCCGGCTGCGCCGCTTCGCGCAAGAGGCCGGCCTGGACGAAGGCGAAGCGTTGTCGTTTCTTTTCGAGAACTTCGATTCCGTCATCGACGAGGACACGTTCGGGCATCGGCTGCGCATCTTCAACTCCGAGCTCGAGGCGCGCAAGAAATGACCTCTGCCTGGATGACCGATGAGCACAGGATGCTGGCCGAGATGACGGCCAGCTTCATCGAAAGCGAATGGGCGCCGCATTTCGAACGCTGGCGCAAGGCCGGGCAGATGGATCGCGAGACCTGGACCCAGGCGGGCGAACTGGGGCTTCTCTGCCCGTCCATTCCCGAGCAATACGGCGGCGCGGGCGGCGATTTCGGGCATGAGGCGGTGATCCTGATGGAAGCGCCGCGCGCCAACCTCGCCAGCTGGGGCAACCCGATCCATTCGGGTATCGTGGCGCATTACATCCTCGCCTACGGGACCGACGAGCAGAAAAAACGCTGGCTGCCGAAGATGGTGAGTGGCGACCTGGTCGGCGCGCTCGCCATGACCGAACCCGCGGCCGGGTCGGACGTGCAGGGCATCAAGACGAAGGCGCTGCGCGACGGCAATTCCTATCGGCTGTCGGGGCAGAAGACCTTCATCACCAACGGCCAGCACGCGGAGCTCATCATCGTCGCGGCCAAGACCGACCCGGCGGCGGGCGCCAAGGGCGTGAGCCTCGTGGTGGTCGAAACCGAGGGCGCCGAGGGTTTCGCGCGCGGCCGCAACCTCGAGAAGATCGGCTGTCACGCGGCGGATACGTCCGAGCTTTTCTTCGACAACGTCGAAATCCCGCCCGAGAACATCCTCGGCGGCGAGGAAGGGCGCGGATTCTACCAGATGATGGAGCAGCTTCCGCAGGAACGGCTTATCATCGGCTGCGGCGCGGTGGGCGCGATGGAGGGCGCGGTGGAGCGCACGGTTCGCTATTGCAAGGAACGCGAAGCCTTTGGCGGGCCGCTGACGCAGTTTCAGAACACGCGATTCAAGCTCGCCGAATGCTTGACGCGCACCAAGGTTGCGCGCGCGTTTCTCGATGAGTGCATCGCCGAGCACCTTGAAGGAAAGCTCACCGTCGAGAAGGCGGCGATGGCGAAATACTGGCTGACCGATACGCAATGCGACGTGCTCGATGATTGCGTGCAGTTGCATGGCGGCTACGGCTACATGCAGGAATACGCGGTGGCCGAAATGTGGGCCGATGCACGGGTGCAGAAGATCTACGGCGGCACGAACGAGATCATGAAGGAACTGATCGCGAGGGCGCTGTGATGAGCACCGTGACGCCTGGCCCCGCACGTGGAAGCCTCCGGCGGGAGTATTTGAAGAAAGATGAAGCGGCAGGTCCACCCCGCCACCCGGCACACATGCTGCACGCGGGGCGGCGGGGCTTCACCTTTCGCGGTCATCGGCTCTCCAGCCTGTACCGCGCGACCACCATGCACGCATTAACGTTAATGGGCGGTGAATCAGTCCTCGCTTCATCTTTCCAAAAATACTCAATTCTCCGCCCGGCCGCGGGCGCGGCATCGAAAGGAAGCGCATGACCATGGAACTCCATTGCTTCGGCGAATCCGGCAACGCCTACAAGGCGGCGCTCGCCCTCGAACTGTCGGGGCTCGACTGGGAGCCGGTTTTCGTCGATTTCTTCGGCGGCGCGGCGCGCAGCGACAATTTCCGCGCCCTCAACGTGATGGGCGAAGCGCCCGTTCTCGTGGATGGCGACGTGACACTCACCCAGTCGGGCGTGATCCAGCACTACGTGACGGAGAAGACCGGCAAGTTCGGCGGCGCGACTCAGGACGAGGCCCGCGAGGTGCTGCGCTGGGTGCTGTGGGACAACCACAAGCTCTCGAGCCAGGCGGGCATGACCCGGTTCCTGATGAATTTCCTGCCCGAGGACAAGCGCCCGGCCGAGGTGATCGGCTTCATGCAGGGCCGGCTCAAGGCGGCCTACGGCACGCTCGACGCGCATCTCGCGGGGCGCGACTGGATCGTGGGCGACGGCGTGACGAACGCGGACCTGTCATGCTGCGGCTACCTGTTCTATCCCGAACCGTTCGGCTTCGACCGGGCGGAGTGGGCCAATATCGACCGCTGGCTGTCCAACATCGAGGGCCTGCCCGGCTGGAAACACCCCTATGACCTGATGCCCGGTTCCCCGGCGGACCGCGCGTGACCAAAGGAGAGCAGACATGACAGATGCCTATATCTACGACGCCGTGCGCACCCCGCGCGGCAAGGGCCGCAAGGACGGCGCGCTGCACGAGGTGACCGCGGTGCGGCTGTCCTCGGAAGTGCTGAACGCGCTGAAGGACCGCAACGGGCTTGACGGCCCCGCGGTCGAGGACGTGATCTGGGGCAACGTCACGCAGGTCAAGGAACAGGGCGGCTGCCTTGCGCGCACCGCCGTGCTGGCCTCCGATCTCGACGAGGCCATTCCCGGCCTCGCCGTCAACCGCTTCTGCGCGTCTGGCATGGAGGCGGTCAACCTCGCCGCGAACCAGGTGATGGGCGGCGCCGGTGACGGCTATATCGCCGGCGGGGTCGAGATGATGGGCCGCGTGCCGATGGGCAGCGACGGGGCGGCGATCGCCGTCGACCCGAGCGTCGCGATGGAGACCTATTTCGTGCCTCAGGGCATCAGCGCGGACATCATCGCGACGGAATACGGGTTCACCCGCGATCAGGCCGACGCGCTCGCCGTGGAAAGCCAGAAGCGCGCCAAGGCCGCGTGGGATGACAAGCGGTTCGCGAAGTCGATCATCGAGGTGAAGGACCAGAACGGACTCACGATCCTTGACCGTGACGAATACATGCGCCCGGGCACCGACATGCAGGCGCTCGGGTCGCTCAACCCCAGCTTCCAGCAGATGGGCGAGGTGATGCCCGGCTTCGACGCGGTTGCGAAGCTGAAATATCCGCACCTGGAAAAAATCAACCACATCCACCACGCCGGCAACTCATCCGGCATCGTGGATGGCTCCGCCGGCGTGCTGGTGGGGTCCAAGGCCTTCGGCGAGAAATGGGGGCTGAAGCCCCGTGCGCGCATCCGGCAGACCTGCAAGATCGGCACCGATCCGACGATCATGCTGACCGGCCCTGTGCCCGCCACACGCAAGATCCTCGCCGACAGCGGCATGGAGATCGGCGACATCGACCTCTTCGAGGTGAACGAGGCCTTCGCGAGCGTGGTGCTGCGATTCATGCAGGCCTTCGATGTCGATCCCGATCTGGTGAACGTCAATGGCGGGTCCATCGCGATGGGGCATCCCCTGGGCGCGACGGGTGCGATCATCATCGGCACGCTGCTGGACGAACTGGAGCGGCAGGACAAGGAAACCGGGCTCGCCACGCTCTGCATCGCGTCAGGCATGGGCGCCGCGACGATCATCGAGCGGGTATAAAGGGAGATGTCAGACATGACCGATTTCACGATGGAAAAAGACGCCGACGGCGTTGCGATCATCACCTGGGACACCGAAGGTAAATCCATGAACGTGATGAACCAGCAGGGGTTCATCGATCTGGACGCGCTGATCGACGACGCGCTCAGCGACGACGCGGTGAAGGGGATCGTCATCACCTCGGGCAAGGAAGGCAGCTTTGCCGGGGGGATGGACCTCAACATCATCGCGAAGATGAAGGAAAGCGCGGGCGACAATCCCGCGCAGGGCCTCATGGACGGGCTGATGCAGACCCACGCGGTCCTGCGCAAGATCGAACGCGGCGGCATGGACGAGCGTAACAAGGGCGGCAAGCCCATCGCCGCCGCCCTGCCCGGCACCGCGCTCGGCATCGGGTTCGAGATCCCGCTGGCCTGCCACCGCATCTTCGCCGCCGACAACCCGAAGGCCAAGATCGGCCTGCCCGAGATCATGGTGGGCATCTTCCCCGGCATGGGCGGCACCACGCGGCTGGTGCGCAAGATGGGCGCGATGGCGGCCTCGCCCTTTCTGCTGGAAGGCAAGCTCCGTGACCCGAAGAAGGCGAAACAGGCCGGGCTGATCGACGAGGTCGTACCAGCCGATGAACTGCTCGAGCGTGCCCGCGAATGGGTGCTCTCGGAGCCCGATATCGTCAAGCCGTGGGACGAGAAGGGCTACAAGATGCCCGGCGGCGCGCCCTATCACCCCACCGGTTTCATGACCTTCGTGGGCGCCTCCGCGATGGTCAACGGCAAGACGCAGGGCGCGTTCCCGGCGGCCAAGGCGCTGCTGTCGGCGGTCTATGAAGGCGCGCTCGTGCCCTTCGACACCGCGCTGAAGATAGAGGCGCGCTGGTTCACCAACATCCTGATGAACCCCTCTTCAAGCGCCATGATCCGCTCGCTCTTCATCAACAAGGAGGCGCTCGAGAAGGGCGCGAACCGGCCGGACGCGCCGGACCAGCGCGTGAAAAAGATCGGCGTCATCGGCGCGGGCATGATGGGGGCGGGAATCGCGCTCGTCTCCGCGATGGCGGGGATGGAGGTCGTGCTGATCGACCAGAAGCAGGAGGCCGCCGATCGCGGCAAATCCTACACCGCCGACTACATGGACAAGGGCATCAAGCGCGGCAAGGCGACCGAGCAGAAGAAGGCCGAGACGCTGGACCGCATCACCGCCACCACGGTTTACAGCGCGCTCGCCGGCGCGGACCTCGTCATCGAGGCGGTGTTCGAGGATGCGGGCGTCAAGGCCGAGGTGACGAAGGAGGTGCTGCAACATGTCGGCGACGACTGCATCTTCGCCACCAACACCTCGACGCTGCCGATCACTGAGCTTGCGAAGGCGTCCGACAACCCCGAACAGTTCATCGGCATCCACTTCTTCTCACCCGTGGAAAAGATGATGCTGGTCGAGATCATCAAGGGCCGGGAGACCGGTCCGCGCGCGGTGGCCAAGGCGCTGGACTACGTGCGCCAGATCCGCAAGACGCCGATCGTGGTCAATGACGCCCGGTTCTTCTACTGCAACCGCTGCATCATCCCCTATCTCAACGAGGGAATGCGCATGGTGGCCGAGGGCGTGGCCCCCGCCCTCATCGACAACGCCGCGCGGCAGCTTGGCTTTCCGGTGGGACCGCTGCAGCTTGTGGACGAGACGTCGATCGAGCTTGGCGCGAAGATCGCGCGCGCTACGAAGGCGGCGATGGGCGACGATTACGCCGATGCCGATGTGGATGAGGTCATCTTCTGGATGGAAGGCGAAGGCCGGCTTGGTCGCAAGGCGGGCAAGGGGTTCTTCGAATACGATGAGAAGGGCAAGCGGCTTGGTTACTGGGACGGGTTGAGCGCGAAATATCCGCTAGCGAAAGAGCAGCCCGACCTTGCGACAGTGCAGCATCGCCTGATGTTCGTGCAGGCGCTGGAGGCGGTGCGCGCGCTCGAGGAGGGCGTGCTCGAGGATATCCGCGAGGGCGACGTGGGCGCAATCCTCGCCTGGGGCTTCGCGCCGTGGACCGGCGGGCCGTTTTCCTGGCTCGACATGCTGGGCGCGCCTTATGCGGCGGAACGCTGCGACGCGCTGGCCGAGGCGTTCGGCCCGCGCTTCGCCACCCCCGCGCTCTTGCGCGAGATGGCGCAAAAGGGGCAAGGCTTCTATGCGCGGTTCGGGCAGGAACCCGCAGCGGCCTGACCGACGCGGCTTCTTCGGGCCTGCCGGCTGCGCAGGCTCGAAGGGCGCCCCGGCGCCGTCAGGCGATGGCCACACCCGCGCCCGCCGGCAGGTCTTCGGGCAGGTCCGGCCAGCCCGCGCAGGGCAGGACCGGCCCGGGCGCGCCGAGAAACGCGGTCAGGTGTAGCGCCGCCTCGAGCGGCAGGATCTTGTAGACCTCGCCTGCCTCCTCGTCGCTCAGCGCGCGGTCGAGGAGGTCCGTCTTGCACGGGCAGAGGAACATCGCCCCGCTATTGGCAAAGACGATCTGTTCGCTGTCAAAGCGCAGCACCGTCACCCGCGCCCGTTGCGGCGGCACGACGCGGGTGCAGCCGCGCACGCCGTCAAGCGCGCGCACCGGGATCAGCGCGAACGGATCGCCGAACAGCTTTTCGGCGGCGTCCAGTTCGATCAGCACCGACTGGTCCGGCATCAGGTATAGCACGTCGCGATTTCCCAGGACGCCCGCCGGAACCTCGTAGGGGCGCATCATCGGCGGGCATGGCCCGTCCTCGCCCCAGAGCGGCGTGCGATTCACCTCGCGCACCTGCTGGAACCCGGCGTCGAAGGTCAGGATGTCCATGCCGACCTGCACGTCCTCGATCGGGCACCAGCCCGCGCGGCTGGCGACGCATGTTCCGGTGATCAGGCCCCTCATTTCGGCCATGCGCAGCGGCGCCGGGCCGTATTCCTTTCTTTCGTTGTAGAACATTCCCTTGTCCCCTTGAAAGCGGCCCCTGGCAGCAGACCGTCGTCCAGTAAGGAATCATTAACCAGGCCTAGATATGCCCAAAAAAGGCCGGAAACGTGTCATTATGCACGTCTTCCCGACAGACGGCGACGCCCGCGCCGATTGATCCCGGCGCGGAAACAGTCAAATTCGCGCAGTTGACGTCAGAAGCGATACCCGAAACGCGCGATGTCCGCGGCGCAAAGCGCGGCGATCCGCTCGGCCCCGGCATCGGTGTAGTAGTGGCGGTAATCCGCGTCCCGGCGCGAGGCGTTGACGCGCGGCAACTCCAGCGTGAACCCCAGATGCGCCCAGAGCGGGGCGGCGTCTTCGGCCAGACGCTCGATCCGCAGGTAGGCGGAAGCGCGCTCCACGCCCTCGGCGTCGGTCATGTAATGGGCGTAGGGGTGGCTCTGCAGTGCGTATTCGGTCATCGGATGGGCGATGAAATCAGCGAACCCCACCTGCCCGGCCAGCCGCACCGCCGGATGGTCGAAGCGCTGGTCGCGCAGCCAGTGGTAATAGCTCACCATCCGGTCCCAGGGGTTGCGCACCAGCGTGAAGGTGAAGGCCCGCGCAATCTGCGCGCGCGGCGTCAGCGCGTCGATATCCGCCAGTGTGGAATGTTTCCACAGCCGTCCCGCCGCGCGCGCGCCCTTCAGCCGCCCGCGCCGCCGCTTCGCTTTCGGGGTGTCGCCGATCAGTATGTCGTCCTTCATCGCCCGCCCCTCGAGCGCCAGCGCCATCGCGGTCCCGCCGGTCTTGGGGATATGCACGAAAATGTAATTGCGCCCGGCCGAAATGATCATGCGATAGTTCTAGCCGCGGCTTGGCGGAGGCGAAAACCCTTTTGCGCGCGCGGCGAAAGGCAATAACCTCGGACTGCCCGGGTGCCGGGCAGAATCGCCGCATGAAAGGGGGAGCGCATGGGCTGGATGAAGGATGAGACCGGACTTGAGCGCTGCGCCGCGAATTTCGCGCCGCTCACGCCATTGTCGCACCTGCGCCGCGCGGCGGTCCTCTATCCCGATCTCGAAGCCTGCGTCTATCGCGATATCCGCCGCAGCTACGCGGAGTATCACGAGCGCTGCACGCGGCTCGCCTCGGCGCTGGCCGGGCTCGGCGTGGCGCCGGGCGACGTGGTCTCGACCATCATTCCCAACCTGCCGCCCCAGGCCGAGGCGCATTTCGGCGTGCCCGCCTGCGGCGCGGTGCTCAACACCATCAACACGCGGCTCGAGGCGGATACCGTGGGTTACATCCTCGGGCATGGGGAGGCGCAGGTGGCGCTGGTCGACACCCAGTTCATCCCCCTCGTCGAGGAAGCCATCGCGCAGATGGAAGGCGACGGCCCGACCGTGATCGAGGTGGCGGACCCGCAGGCGGGCCACCCGCCGACCGGGCGCTACACGGAATACGAGGATTTCATCGCCGGAGGCGACCCGGCCTTTGACTGGATCATGCCCGAGGACGAATGGGAGAGCCTCGCGCTCAACTACACCTCGGGCACCACGGGGCGGCCCAAGGGCGTGGTCTGCCATCACCGAGGCGCCTATCTGATGACGATGGGCACCGCGATCAGCTGGCACATGCCGCGCCGGGCGCGGTATCTGACGATCGTGCCGCTTTTTCACTGCAACGGCTGGAACCACACCTGGATGCTGCCGATGCTGGGCGCCACGGCGATCTTCTGCCGCGACATCACGGCGCGCGCGATCTACGACGCCATCGCCGATGAGGGCGCCACGCATTTCGGCGGCGCGCCCATCGTGCTCAACACCCTCGTCAACGCCAGGGACGCCGACCGGCGCGACTTCGACCACGTGGTCGAGGTCTTCACCGCCGGCGCCCCGCCCCCCGCCGCCACCCTGCGCGCGATCGAGCCGCTGGGATTTGCCGTCACCCAGGTCTACGGGCTGACCGAAACCTATGGCCACGTCACCGAATGCGAATGGCGCAGCGAATGGGACGTCCAGCCCGAAGAGGCCCGCTACGCCATCAAGGCGCGCACCGGCGTGGCCATGCCGATGATGGAGGAAATCGTCGCGATGGACCCCGAGAGCATGACCCCGACCCCGATGGACGGCGTCGCGCAGGGCGAGATCATGATCCGCGGCAACGCGGTGATGAAGGGCTATCTCAAGAACCCCGAAGCGACGGCCGAGGCGTTCCGCGGCGGCTGGTTCCACTCGGGCGACATCGCGCGGCAACATCCCGACAGCTATCTTCAGATCGCCGACCGGGCCAAGGACATCATCATCACGGGCGGCGAGAACGTCAGCTCGGTCGAGGTCGAGGGCGTGCTGATGAGCCATCCGGCGGTGTCGCTCTGCGCGGTGGTGGCCAAGGCAGACGACAAGTGGGGCGAGGTTCCCTGCGCCTTCGTGGAACTGAAGGAGGACGCGGAGACGGACGAGGCCGCGCTCATCGCCTTCGCGCGCGACCGGCTCGCCGGGTTCAAGACGCCCAAGCGCGTGATGTTCGAGGACCTGCCCAAGACTTCGACCGGCAAGATCCAGAAATTCGAACTGCGCAAGCGCGCCGCGGAGGTCTGAGCCGAATTTTCGCGAAAATTCTCCTCGGCCTCACCGGCCACGCGCAATTGAGCGGTGTCGCCGCGCGTGCTACCGTGCCGCAAACGAGGCAGGGCAGGCCCGCAGGGACATGACAGCACTTCGCGAATACGACCGGCTCGAGGCGCCGGGCCTCTGGCGGGCGTCGCCGGACGCGCAGCGCACGGACGTCATCGTCTCGATCGGGGACGCGACGCTGACCATCTCGGACATGCGCGACAGGCCGCTCGCCCATTGGTCGATCCCCGCGCTGAGCCGCGCCAATCCCGGCCAGCGACCGGCGATCTATCACCCCGACGGCGATCCGGGCGAGACGCTCGAACTCGGGACGGACGAGGACGACATGATCGCCGCGCTCGAACGGCTGCGCAGCGCCGTAGCCCGGCGCCGGCCGCGACCCGGCCGGTTGCGGCTGCTGATGATGCTCGGCTCGATCCTGGTCGTCGCCGCGCTGGCCGCGTTCTGGCTGCCCGGCGCGGTGCGCGAGCACGCAGTTTCGGTCGTGCCCGGCGTCAAGCGCGCCGAGATCGGGCGCGCGCTGGAGCAGGAGATGCAGGCCGTGACCGGTCCGCCCTGCCATGCGCCCGGCGGGATCGGCGCGCTCGCCAAACTCTCCGCGCGGCTGCCTTCGGGCACCGGCGGCGATCGGCTGGTCGTGGTGCGCAGCGGGGTTACGGGCGCGATCGGGCTGCCGGGCGGGACCATCCTGCTGGGGCGCGCGCTGATCGAGGATCACGAGGAACCGGATGTCGTCGCGGGCTATATCATCGCCGCGCGCATGCGCATGCGCGCGCATGATCCGCTGGGCCGGCTGCTGTCGCATGCCGGGCTGGTCGCCGCGTTTCGCCTGTTGACCACCGGGCATCCCGGCGAAGAGGCGTTGCGCGCCTACGCGCAGGCGCTGCTCACGTCGCCCCCGCCCCCGGTCTCCGACGAACTGCTGCTGGACGGGTTCCGCAACTGGCGGGTGCGCGCGACCCCTTACGCCTATGCGCGCGACGTCTCGGGCGAGACAGTGCTGCCGCTGATCGAGGCCGATCCGTTCCGCGACGAAGCGCCCGAGCCGGTGCTCAGCGACGGCGACTGGCTGCGCCTCCAGGGCATCTGCGGCGGCTAGGTCCGGCCAGCGAAAGGGCCGGCGCATCTTCATGCGCCGGCCCCTTTCCGTCAGAACCGCATCTCTCCTAATTGCGCGCCACCGCGTTGCCGAAGCCCGCGCCGCGCGTCCGGCTCAGCGCCGAATCGAGCTGCGCCTGGCTGTTGAACGGTCCAGCCAGCAGAAGGCTGTAACTCTGCCCGTTGCGCGTCATCGAGCCGAGCCGCGCGGGCAGCCCGAGGGACGAGATCCGCCCGGCGGCCTTCTGCGCCTGGGCGCGCGTGGTGTAGACGCCCGCCTGCACATAGCGATGGCTCGGCGCGGCGCTCGACCGGGTCGAGACGACCGCCTTGGGCGCCGGCGCGGGCGCGGCGGCCGTGGCGTGGCCCGCCGCGTGCTTCTTCGCATAGACGGGAGACACGTTCGCGCGTCTCTGCTGGGCGTAGCTGACATAGGGATACATCAGGCCGGGGTAGTCCTGCGTGACGACCCGCCCGGTTTCGCGCACGATCAGGCGGCGCGGCACGGTCTTGGTCCACATCAGGTCCATCTGCGCCTTGCCGGCGAAATCCTGGTGCCCCCGGTGCGGGTTGAGCCGCCCGTCCATCCACACGCGCTTGTAGCCTTCGGGCACGCCGTTCAGCCCGCGATAGCTTGCGACCTGTCTTTCATAGACATGTTTCGGGGCGATCCGGGTCCGGGGCGTCACCCGCACGATGCGCGTCGCCGGGGCGGTGTCGATGACCGGCGGCTGATAGACCGGTGCGGCATGGCGCGGAGCCGGGACCGGCGCCGGCGCCACGCGGCGGGGCATGACGGAGGACGTGCGCCCGTAGGTCACATGCGCGTCGGTCTGCGGGCCGCAGCGCACCCTGAAGCCCGGACGGCCCGCGGTGTAGCGGTTGGAGAGGGCGCTGCGCCCGGGGCAACCGGCCGATTGCACGACCCGGCGTTTCCGCGGCGCGGGGCTGGCGACGGGCTTGGGCGCGGGGGCCGGCGCGACAAGGACCGGCGCCGCGGCCCGGCGACGCACGACCTTCGGCGCGGAAGCCGGGGCGGGTGCGTATACCTTGCGCACAACGCGCTTCGGCGCGGGTTTCGGCGCGGCGGCCGCGGCGGGCGCGGATACCTTGCGAACCACGCGCTTCGGCGCCGGTTTCGGCGCAGGCGCAGGCGCGCGCGCCTTGCGCACCACCGGCTTGGCGGCGGGCGCGGGCGTGGTGACGGGGACGGTCGCGCGCACCGTCTTCTTCGGCGCCGGTTCGGGCGCGGGGGCCGTCGCCGCCGTCTGGGCCGGCTGCTGCGCGGGCGCAGCGCGCTTGGCCAGCGTCGGGGGATAGCCGCACAGCACCTTGCGGCTGCGCGACACGCGCGGCACCCAGGTCACGTTGCCGTCGATCCCGGCGCGGATGAAGACGCAGCCCTTGCTGTCGACATATTGGCGTCCATCAAAGGACGCCGGCGGATACTCGGCCGGTTCTCCGGCGTCGGCCAGGGTCTTGGCCTGGACGACGCCGAGCGCGCTGGACGCGGCGATGACGGCGAGCGCGATAACTCTGGTGATTTTCATTTTGCCCCCACAAGATGTAGGGAAACTCTGCCTTAATTCTGCCACATAGTAAACAGGCAAGCAGGCTCGAAACGCCTCGAATTATACGCGTCCGCAGGACGGCCGGCCACTGCGCGCGGCGCTCGCGCGGCGCGTCACGGGCCTTCGTGCGAGACGCACTGCCGCGCGCGCAGGGGCAATGGCCGCGCGTTCACTTGGTGCCGAACATCCGGTCCCCGGCATCCCCCAGCCCCGGCAGGATGTACCCCACGTCGTTCAGCTTCTCGTCGAGCGCGGCGGTGACGATGGGCACGTCGGGATGCGCCTCCTTCATGCGCGCCACGCCCTCGGGCGCGGCCAGCAGGCAGAGAAAGCGGATATCGCGGGCGCCGGCCTCCTTGAGAAGCGAAACGGCGGCCGCCGAGGAATTGCCGGTCGCCAGCATCGGGTCCACCACGATCACCAGCCGCTGATCCAGCAGGTCGGGCACCTTGAAGTAATACTGCACCGGCTTCAGCGTCTTTTCGTCCCGGTAGAGCCCGACAAATCCCACCCGCGCCGAGGGGATCAGCTCGAGCATGCCGTCGAGCAGCCCGTTGCCGGCCCGCAGGATCGAGATCAGCGCCAGCTTGCGCCCGGCGAGCGTGGGGGCGTCCATTTCCTGCATCGGGGTTTCGATCGTTTTGGTGGTCATCGGCAGCTTGTCCGTGACCTCGTAGGCGAGAAGCTGGCTGATCTCGCGCAGAAGCTGGCGGAAGACGACGGTGGGCGTGTCCCTTTCGCGCATGATCGTCAGCTTGTGCTGGACGAGCGGATGCTTGATGACGGTCAGGTGGTCTTGCATGGGCGGTCCCTCCGGTCTGGCGCTGCGCCTCTTTTGCCGCGCCAGGGGCCCAAGCGCAATGCCGCCCTGCGCGCGCCGCCCGGGAAATCGCGCCCGGGCACGCCGCCCATTCCCGATTGCGCCCGGCCTGTCAAAGATGCAAGCTGATCCTCCAGACGCGCCGCCCGGGGCCGCGCGCGCAAACAGGGAATGCCGAACCAACCGGCGTCAGGGGATGCGGACATGAACGACACGGCCAGGGAGAACGCCCGCCAAGCGGCGCTCAGCTACCACGAATTTCCCAAGCCTGGCAAGCTCGAGATCCGCGCGACCAAGCCGCTGGCCAACGGGCGGGACCTTGCCCGCGCCTATTCGCCGGGGGTGGCGGAGGCCTGTCTCGAGATCGGCGCGGATGCAGCCAACGCCAGCCGCTACACCGCGCGCGGCAACCTCGTGGGCGTGGTGACCAACGGCACGGCGGTGCTGGGCCTCGGCGACATCGGCGCCCTGGCGAGCAAGCCGGTGATGGAGGGCAAGGCGGTTCTGTTCAAGAAATTCGCCGGCATCGACTGTTTCGACATCGAGTTGAACGAATCCGACCCCGAGCGCCTGGCCGAACTGGTCTGCGCGCTCGAGCCGACCTTCGGCGCGATCAACCTCGAGGACATCAAGGCGCCCGACTGCTTCATCGTCGAGAAGATCTGCCGGGAGCGGATGAAGATTCCCGTGTTCCACGACGACCAGCACGGCACCGCCATCGTGGTGGGCGCCGCAGCCACGAACGCGCTGCATGTCGCGGGCAAGAAATGGGAGGAGATCAAGGTCGTCTCGACCGGGGGCGGCGCGGCCGGGATCGCCTGCCTCAACATGCTGGTGAAGCTCGGCGTGCGGCACAGGAACATCTGGCTGTGCGACATTCACGGGCTGGTCCACGAGGGGCGCGCCGAGGACATGAACCCGCAAAAGGCGGCCTTCGCGCAGGCAAGCGACCTGCGCACGCTCGACGACGTGATCGAGGGCGCGGACCTGTTCCTGGGGCTGTCGGGGCCGGACGTGCTCAGCCCCGAAATGGTGGCGAAGATGGCCGCGCGCCCGATCATCTTCGCGCTGGCCAACCCCACGCCCGAGATCATGCCCGACGCGGCGCGCGCCGTGGCCCCGGAGGCGATCATCGCCACCGGACGCTCGGATTTCCCCAACCAGGTCAACAACGTGCTCTGCTTTCCGTTCATCTTTCGCGGCGCGCTCGACGTCGGCGCGACCGAGATCAACGACGAGATGCAGATCGCCTGCGTCGAGGGGATCGCCGCGCTGGCGCGCGCCACCACCAGCGCCGAGGCCGCCGCCGCCTACCAGGGCGAGGCGCTGACCTTCGGCGCCGACTATCTCATCCCCAAGCCGTTCGATCCGCGCCTGTCCGGCATCGTGTCGACCGCCGTGGCGCGCGCGGCGATGGAGACCGGCGTGGCGACCCGCCCGCGCGCGGATCTGGACGCCTACAAGGCGCGGCTCGACGCGGCGGTGTTCAAGTCCGCGCTGCTCATGCGCCCGGTCTTCGAGGCCGCCAAGAAGGACGCCCGCCGCATCGTCTTCGCCGAGGGCGAGGACGAGCGCGTGCTGCGCGCCGCGCAGGCGATCCTCGAGGAGACGACCGAGCGGCCCATCCTGATCGGGCGCCCCTCGGTGATCGAAACCCGCTGCGAGCGGATGGGCCTCGGCATCCGGCCGGTGCGCGACTTCCAGTTGGTCAATCCCGAGGACGACCCGCGCTACCGCGACTACTGGGGCAGCTATCACCAGATCATGAAGCGCCGCGGCGTGTCACCCGATCTCGCCAAGGCGGTGATGCGCACCAACACCACCGCCATCGGCGCGGTCATGGTTCATCGCGGCGAGGCCGACAGCATGCTCTGCGGCACCTTCGGCGAATATCGCTGGCATCTGAACTACGTCACCCAGGTGCTGAGCGACGGCGACCACCACCCGCATGGCGCGCTTTCCATGATGATCCTCGAGGACGGACCGCTCTTCATCGCGGATACCCATGTGCGCGTCTTCCCTTCCCCCGAGGACCTCGCCGAAACCGCCATCGGCGCCGCGCGCCATGTGCGCCGCTTCGGGATCGAGCCCAAGATCGCCTTCTGCTCGCAATCGCAATTCGGCAACCAGGGCGAGGATTCGGGCAAGCGGCTGCGCGCCGCGATCGCGCTCCTTGACCAGCAGCCGCGCGATTTCTGCTACGAGGGCGAGATGAACATCGACACCGCGCTCGACGCGGAGCTGCGCGCGCGCCTGCTGCCCGACAACCGGATGGACGGGGCCGCGAACGTGCTGATCTTCTCCAACGCCGACGCGGCCTCGGGGGTGCGCAACATCCTCAAGATGAAGGGCGGCGGGCTCGAGGTGGGGCCGATCCTGATGGGCATGGGCAATCGCGCGCATATCGTGTCACCGTCGATCACCGCGCGCGGGCTGCTCAACATGGCGGCCATCGCCGGCACGCCGGTGGCGCATTACGGCTGAGCGGCGCGGGGCGGCGCGGGAACCGAAAGCCCGCCGGCGCATTTCAGCGACGCGGCGCGGGGCGCACGCCTTGCCTCGCCCTGTCCCGCTCCCGTAGAACAGGGTGACAGCAAGCAGGGGAGGCCGTCATGGGCTATGCAGAAATCTACGAAAGCTGGAAATCCGACCCCGAGGCCTTCTGGATGAAGCAGGCCGAGGCGATCGACTGGGACCGCAAGCCGTCGAAGGCGCTGTTCGACGACAACGCGCCGCTTTACGAGTGGTTCGTCGACGGCATGGTGAACACCTGCCACAACGCGGTTGACCGCCACGTAGAGAACGGGCGCGGCGACCAGGTCGCGATCATCCATGACAGCCCGGTGACGAACTCCAAGCAGAAGATCACCTTCGCCGAGTTGCAGACCCGCGTCGCCTCGCTCGCCGGGGCATTGCGCGCGCAGGGCGTGGAAAAGGGCGACCGCGTCATCATCTACATGCCCATGGTGCCCGAGGCGCTCGAAGCGATGCTGGCCTGCGCGCGGCTGGGCGCGATCCATTCGGTCGTCTTCGGCGGCTTCGCCAGCAGTGAACTGGCCGTGCGGATCGACGATTGCGCGCCCAAGGCGATCATCGCCGGGTCCTGCGGGATCGAACCGGCGCGCACGGTTCCCTACAAGCCGCTGCTCGACGGCGCGATCGAACAGGCCCGGCACAAGCCGGACTTCTGCGTGATCCTGCAACGCGAGCAGCAGCCGGCGGAACTGACCGAGGGGCGCGACCTGGACTGGCACAGCTTTCAGGAGGGCGCGCAGCCGGCCGAGTGCGTCCCCGTGGAGGGCAACCACCCGGTCTATATCCTCTATACCTCGGGCACGACCGGCGCGCCCAAGGGCGTGATCCGGCCGACCGCCGGGCATCTGGTCGCGCTCAACTGGACGATGAAGAACATCTACAACGTCGATCCCGGCGACGTGTACTGGGCCGCCTCGGATGTGGGCTGGGTCGTCGGGCACAGCTATATCTGCTACGCGCCGCTCATCCACGGCAACACCACCGTCGTGTTCGAGGGCAAGCCGGTGGGCACGCCGGACGCCGGCACGTTCTGGCGGGTGATTTCCGAGCACAACGTGCGCAGCTTCTTCACCGCCCCCACCGCCATCCGCGCGGTCAAGCGCGAGGATCCCAAGGGCGAAATGCTCAAGAAATACGACCTGTCCTGCCTGCGCGCGCTCTATCTCGCAGGGGAACGCGCCGATCCGGACACCATCGAGTGGGCGCAGAAGGTGCTGGACAAGCCGGTCTACGATCACTGGTGGCAGACCGAAACCGGCTATACCATCGTCGGCAATCCCGCCGGGCTCGAGGCGCTGCCGGTCAGGATCGGATCTCCCACCGTCGCCATGCCGGGCTATGACGTGCAGATCCTCGGCGAGGACGGGACGCCGAAGAAGACGGGCGAACTTGGCGCGATCGCGATCAGGCTGCCCCTGCCCCCCGGCACGCTGCCCTCGCTCTGGAACGCCGAAGACCGCTTCCGCAAGGCCTATCTCGACACCTTTCCGGGGTACTATGAGACCGGCGACGCGGGCCTGATCGACGAGAACGGATATCTCTATATCATGGCGCGCACCGATGACGTGATCAACGTCGCGGGGCATCGGCTCAGCACCGGGCTGATGGAGGAGGTGCTGGCCAGCCACCCGGACGTCGCCGAATGCGCCGTGGTCGGCGTGGCGGACGAACTGAAGGGCCAGTCGCCCCTTGGGCTTATCTGTCTCAGCAAGGGGGTCGAGCGTCCGCATGAGGAAATCACGGCGGAATGCGTGGCTCTCGTGCGCGAACGCATCGGCCCGGTCGCCGCGTTCAAGCGCGCCATCGTGGTGGAGCGCCTGCCCAAGACCCGCTCGGGCAAGATCCTGCGCGCAACGGTCGCGAAGATCGCCGACGGAGAGGAGTTCAGGATGCCCGCCACCATCGACGACCCGGCGATCCTGGACGAAATCAAGGACGCGCTGCACGAACCCGGCCACGCAGGCTGACCACCGCGCATAGAAAGAAGACGGCCCCGAGGGGCCGCCTTCTCCACACACACAAATCTACACACACATCCGCCGTCGGAGGGATCAGTATCTGGCGGCGAATTCGTCTACCTGGCGCTCGGCCTCGTCCTTGGCCACGCCGTAGCGTTCCTGGATCTTGCCGACGAGCTGTTCGCGATTGCCTTCGGCCTGCTGGATCTCGTCATCGGTGAGCTTGCCCCAGTTTTCCTTGGCGGCGCCGGTCATCTGCTTCCAGTTGCCCTTGATCTCGTCCCAATTCATATCGGGTGTCCTTTCGCGTTGCTTCCAGTGTCTTCCCGGCATCCGGGTGGACGGCGCCGGGGGTCTGGTGCTCGAACGCGCTACACGGCGGGCGGTTCCCGAAAAGAATCGTAACAAGGCGATAAAATTTTTGGACCGGCCCGCCTCAGACGAACTGTTCGCGCAGCAGCCTCTCCTCAAGCCCGTGACCGGGATCGAACAGGATGCGGTGCCCGATATCCGGCATGGAGCGCACCTCGACCCAGAGCACGTTCTCGACCGCGCGGCTGTCCGCGACCGCCATCACCGGGCGCTTGTCCGGCTGGGCGACGTCAAAGCGCACCGTCGCGCTTGACCGCACCAGCGCGCCGCGCCAGCGACGGGGGCGGAAGGCGGCGACGGCGGTCAGCGCGAGAACGTCCGACCCGATGGGCAGGATCGGCCCGTGCGCGCTGTAATTATAGGCGGTGGACCCGGCGGGGGTCGACACCAGCGCCCCGTCGCAGACCAGTTCCTCGAGCCGCAGCCGCCCGTCGACGCTGATGCGCAGTTGCGCCGTCTGCGCGCCGCTGCGCAGGAGCGACACCTCGTTGATCGCCAGCGCCCGGTGATGGGCGCCGTCAGCCGATTGCGCCTCCATCACCAGCGGATGAATCACCTCTTCCTCGGCGGCGGCAAGGCGCTCGGGCAGATCGGATTCGCTGTAATCGTTCATCAGGAATCCGACCGTGCCGCGGTTCATCCCGTAAACCGGCGCGTTAAGGCCCTGCGTCCGGTGCAGCGTGTGCAGCATGAACCCGTCCCCGCCCAGCGCGACGATCACGTCGGCCTCCTTTTCGGGGGCGTCGCCAAAGCGCGAGGCGAGCGCCGCCCGCGCGATCTGGGCGGTGGGCGCGTCGCTGGCGACAAAGGCGATTCTGGCCGTCATGACGTTCCCCGTCCCGTCCGATCCCGGTGCGTGCGGGCAAACCGTGGCATGGCCGGGCTGCTCCCACCCATTTTTCCTGCACCAGCCATGCCGCACCTGCAAGAAGATTTGTCGCATTGTCGCCTTACAACCCGCCACCCTTTCCGCTACTCACTCCATCAACCGCAACCTTTCATGGAGGCCATGCATCATGTCCGATTCCGGCTTTTTCACCGAATCCCTCGCCTCGCGCGATCCCGACATCTTCGGGGCCGTCCGGGACGAGCTTGGCCGCCAGCGCGACGAGATCGAGCTGATCGCGTCCGAGAACATCGTCTCGGCCGCCGTGCTCGAGGCGCAGGGCTCGGTGCTGACCAACAAATATGCCGAAGGCTACCCGGGACGGCGCTACTATGGCGGATGCCAGCATGTCGACGTGGTCGAGACCCTCGCCATCGAGCGCGCCAAGAAGCTATTCGGCTGCGGCTTCGCCAACGTGCAGCCCAACTCGGGCAGCCAGGCCAACCAGGGGGTCTATACCGCGCTGCTGAAACCCGGCGACACGATCCTGGGCATGAGCCTCGATGCCGGCGGGCACCTGACCCACGGGGCCAAACCGAACCAGTCGGGCAAGTGGTTCAACGCGGTGCAATACGGCGTGCGGCGGCAGGACAACCTGCTCGATTACGACCAGGTCGAGGCGCTCGCGAAGGAACACCAGCCGAAGATGATCATTGCCGGCGGTTCCGCCATCCCGCGGCAGATCGATTTCGCGCGGATGCGCGAGATCGCCGACAGCGTGGGCGCCTACCTGCTGGTCGACATGGCGCATTTCGCCGGGATCGTGGCCGCGGGCGAGCATCCCTCGCCCTTCCCGCACGCCCATGTGGCGACCACGACAACGCACAAGACCCTGCGCGGTCCGCGCGGCGGCATGATCCTCACCAATGACGAAGACATCGCGAAGAAGGTCAATTCCGCCATCTTCCCCGGCATCCAGGGCGGACCGCTGATGCACGTGATCGCCGGCAAGGCCGTCGCCTTCGGCGAGGCGCTGGAACCCGCGTTCAAGGATTACATCCGCCAAGTGCGCGCCAATGCGGACGCGCTGGCCGATCAGCTCATCAAGGGCGGGCTCGACATCGTTACCGGGGGAACCGACACGCATGTCGTGCTGGTCGACTTGCGCCCCAAGAAGGTGACGGGCAACGTGACCGACGCGGCCCTCGGGCGCGCCCATATCACCTGCAACAAGAACGGCGTGCCGTTCGACCCCGAGAAACCGACCGTGACCAGCGGCATTCGCCTCGGCTCGCCCGCCGGGACGACGCGCGGCTTCAAGGAGGCCGAGTTCCGCCAGATCGCCGACTGGATCACCGAGGTGGTGGACGGCATAGCCGCCAACGGCGCGGACGGCAACGACGCGGTCGAAGCCAAGGTGCGCGGCGAGGTCGCCGAACTCTGCGCGCGTTTCCCGCTCTACCCGGATCTCTGAGGCAGGCGCGGCTCAGACCAGGCCGCGCCAGACGAGGACGCCCACCACCGCGGCCCCCACCAGCATCAGGTTCAAGACGATGCCCCCCGCAATGCCAAGCGCCGCGTCCTTGCGTCGTTCGCGGGGGTCGATGGCCGCGAGGCTGGCGTGCAGGTCGGCGAAGGCGGCCGAAACCTCCTGCGCGTCGATTCGCAGCCGCAGCCGGGGATGATCCATCATCCGCTCCGCGCCGAGCACGACCTGCCCGGCGCGGCGCGCATGTCGGGGCAGACGCCGCCCGGCGCGTCGCAGCCGCGTGCGCAGCCGCTTGCCGCGCACGCCGAGCCGCGCGCGCAGCGCCTCCATCAACGCGTCTACATCCTCTTCGAAACGCTGGCGCTCAATCACGTCCCAATCCCTTCGCGCCGCACCCTACAGCGCGCCACAGCCAGCCTCAATGCGCCACGCCAAGACAGTTCGCGAACAGTCTTGGCAAAACCCGTCAAAGGGTTTTGCGGCCGCCGCCCGGATGGCCTATCACGGCGCCATGTTGAATTTCGTCGAACACGGAACCGCGACCGACCGGCCCGGCCTGCTGATCGCGCATGGCCTCTACGGCTCGGCCCGCAACTGGGGCGTCATCGCGCGACGCCTGTCGGACAGCCGCCGGGTGATCGCGGTGGACATGCGCAACCACGGCGACAGCCCCTGGACCGATGATCACGGCTATCCCGAGATGGCCGCGGACCTCGCCGAGGTAATCGCCGCGCAAGGCGGCGCATGGGACGTGATGGGCCACTCGATGGGCGGCAAGGCGGCGATGGCGCTTGCGCTTTCGCAACCGGAGGCGGTCAACCGCCTGATCGTCGCCGATATCGCCCCCGTCACCTACGAGCACAGCCAGGCGCGTTATGTCGAGGCGCTCAAATCGGTCGATCTGACGGGGGTCGAGAAACGTTCGGACGCCGCCGCCCGCCTTGAAGGGCTGATCGACGACCCCGCGCTGATCCCGTTCTTCCTGCAATCGCTGGACGTGAACGCGGGGCGCTGGCGGCTCAACCTCGACACGCTCGGCGCGGCGATGCCGCAGATCATGGGTTTTCCGCAAATCGACGCCACATATGAGCGCCCCACGCTGTTCCTGACGGGCGGGAAATCGGACTATGTTCGCCCCGGCCACCGAGATGAAATCAAACGTCTGTTCCCCAAGGCGCGGTTCGTCAAGCTGCCGGAGGCCGGCCATTGGCTTCACGCCGAGGCGCCGCGCGCGTTCGAGCAGACGGTGCGCGCCTGGCTCGACCGGGCGTAAAGCGCGCCGTCACTCGCTCAGCGCGGCGCGGGCGTCGGCGAAACCCTCCATCGACAGGGGAATGTCGTATTCGACGTCGGGAATACCGACGAATTGCACTTCGACCTCGTCCGCTGCGCCCAGCGCGTCCATCTGCGCGGCATTGAGCAGCGCCTGGGACCGGCAATGGGTCCGCTCGCAATAGAGGAAACGGGCGGTCACCATCGGTTCGGGATCGCCTTCGACCTCATCGTCGATCAGCCTCAGCTTCACACCCTCCTGCAACAGCAGCCCGAGTGGCGTCTGGATCACCATCCAGAAGCCCTCTTCCATGCCTGTCTGACCGATCCCGGTCTGGATCAGGGGGCGAACCGTGCCGTCCTCTTCCCGACGGGTCACCTGCGTGCGCATTTCGCACTGCCGATCGCGGCGCTCCGCGTTTTCCTCGGTCTCGACGGGCACGATGCAATCGACCTGCCAGTCGCCGAATGTCTCGGTCGTATGAGTGGGGTTCTCCTGCTCTTCCGCGGGCTTGTCCTGCGCCGCCGCGAGGCCGGGCCAGGCCAGCGCCGCGCAGAGCGTGGGAACAAGAATCGTTTTCGCGCTCGGAAACATGTGCGGTTCTCTCTCTTTTCGCTCGATGACGCGGGGCGCCGGCCTGGCGCGCGCCGCCTTGGCGTGCATGAAACCGGAACGTCGGCCCCGAGGCAACCGGATTGACGACATTCGGCGCCCCGGCGCCGTCAGCGCCGGCGCATCAGCTCCACCAGCGTGCAGCGCGGGGTGTCGGCGCGCAGCACGCGCCGGGCGGTTTCCACCCAGTCATCGGCGTTAAAGGGCGGCAGGAACGCGTCCGCGCCCTCCACCTCTACATCGACCTCGGTGATGAGCAGCCGGTCGGCAATTGGAAACATCTCCTCGAAGATACCCGCGCCGCCGATCCCGTAGAGCCGCAGATGCCCCTGACCGGCGGCATGGTCGAGCGCCCCGCGCACGCTGGGGAACCGCGCCGCGCCTTCGATGTGATGCGAGGACACAACGATGTTGAGCCGGTTCTTCAGCGGGCGATAGGGCAGGCTCTCCCACGTCTTGCGGCCCATGATGATCGCGCCGCCCGTGGTTTCGCGCTGGAAGAAGGCAAGATCCTCGGGCGCGCGCCAGGGGATGCCGCCATCCTTGCCGATGGCGCCGTTGCGGTCGCGCGCGACGATCAGCGACAGCATCAGACCGCCACCGGGGCGCGGATCGCGGGGGCGGGATCATAGCCGGTGAATTCGAAGTCCTCGTAGCGGAAATCGAAGATCGAGCCGACCTGCCGGGTGATGCGCAGCTGCGGCAGCGGGCGGGGCGTGCGGGCAAGCTGGGTTTCGACCTGGTCGAGATGATTGGAATAGATATGCGCATCCCCCATCGTGTGGATGAAATCGCCCGGCGCGTAGCCCGTCACATGCGCCAGCATGTGCAGCAACAGCGCGTAGGAGGCGATGTTGAACGGCACTCCGAGGAACATGTCGGCCGAGCGCTGGTAGAGTTGCAGATGCAGCTTGCCCCCCGCCACGCGGACCTGCCACATCGTGTGGCAGGGCGGCAGCGCCATCTCGGGCACGTCGCCGGGATTCCAGGCAGACACCACCATGCGGCGGCTGTCGGGGCTGGTACGGATGAGTTCCACGAGCTCCGCGACCTGGTCGATGTAGCGCGCGCGAAAGACCGGCGCGCCGTCCACCTCGCCCACCGCCGCGCCAAGCGCCGGAAAGGCCCGCCACTGCGCGCCGTAGACAGGGCCGAGATCGCCCTCTTCGTCGGCCCATTCGTCCCAGATCGAGACGCCGTTCTCCTTGAGGTAGCGGATGTTGGTGTCGCCCGACAGAAACCACAGCAATTCATGCACGATCGAGCGCAAGTGCAGCTTCTTCGTGGTCACCAGCGGGAAACCGTCGGCCATCGGATAGCGGCTCTGCATGCCGAAATGGCTGATCGTGCCGGTACCGGTGCGGTCGGATGAGCGCACCCCCTCGGCCAGCACCGTCCTCAACGCCTCGTGATACTGCCGCACGTCGCCCCCCTGTTCCGCGGTCCAGAGTTAGCGCCGCAGAGGCGCGATCACAAGGTCGTTCGCACAAGCCCCGAGGGTGGACGGCGCGCCATTTACGTCTAGGATCGACCGGGAGACCCGACAGGAAAGGCCAGACGATGAAAATCCGTTACCTGCACACGATGGTGCGCGTGAAAGACCTCGACGCCTCGATCGCCTTCTACAACCTGCTGGGGCTGAAGGAGGTCCGGCGCATGGAGAACGAGGGCGGGCGGTTCACGCTGGTGTTCCTCGCGCCCGAGGGGCAGGAGGAATGCCCGGTCGAGCTGACGTGGAACTGGGACGGCGACGACGCGCTGCCCGACGACAGCCGCCATTTCGGGCATCTCGCCTACTCGGTCGGCGACATCTACGAGATGTGCCAGCATCTGATGGATAACGGCGTGACGATCAACCGCCCGCCGCGCGACGGGCACATGGCCTTTGTGCGCAGCCCCGACAATATCTCGATCGAGCTGTTGCAGGAGGGCGACGCCCTGCCGCCGCAGGAACCCTGGGCGTCGATGGAGAATACCGGCCATTGGTGAGGCTCGCCTGCCTCCTGGCGCTGCTCTGGACAGGGGCGGCGCAGGCGGCGGGGTGTCGTCTTGCGCTGGCGCTCGCGCTCGACGTGTCGGCGTCGGTCGACGCGGACGAATATGACCTGCAACGGCTGGGACTGGCCGCGGCGCTCGATTCGCCGCAGGTGCGCGCGGCTATCCTGCGCGGCGCGCCCGGACAGGTAGCGCTCGCGGTTTATGAGTGGAGCGGGCATCACCAGCAGAAGCTGCATCTCGACTGGACGATGCTGACTGGCGAGGCGGCGATAGACCGGGCGGTCGCGTTGCTGGCGGCGATGGCGCGCAGCCATGACGATTTCCCGACCAGCGTGGGACAGGCCCTGGGCTATGGCGCGACGCTGCTGGAACGAGGGCCGGACTGCGCGCGCCGCGTGATCGACCTCTCCGGCGACGGGGTCAACAATTACGGCTTCCGCCCGGCCAACGCCTACCGGCATTTTCCCTTCACCGAAGTGGTGGTGAACGGGCTGGTGATCCTCGGCGACGACCCCGAGGTGCTGCGCTTCTACCAAAGCGAGGTGCTGCACGGGACGGGCGCGTTCCTCGTGACGGCGGACGGGTTCGCCGATTTCCGCGCCGCCATGACGCGCAAGCTTTTGCGCGAGATCGGAGAGGTGGCGGTGGGCGCGGCGCCAGCCGCGCGGCGCTGGCCGCGCGGGTGAGGGGCGCGCTCTTTCTGTGCGCGGCGCTCTGGGCCGCGGGTCCGGCGCAGCCCGCCTGCCGGCTGGCGCTCGCGCTCGGCCTCGATGTATCGGGCTCGGTCGATGCGCGGGAATACCGGTTGCAGCTCGACGGGGTCGCGGCGGCGCTTGACGACGCCGGGGTGCGCGCCGCGCTCCTGGCGGTTCCGGACGCGCATGTATGGCTGGCGGTCTACCAGTGGGGCGGTCCAGAGCAGCAGCGCGTGCTGGTGCACTGGACCGCGATCAACTCCCCCGCAGACGCGCAGGGCGTCGCGGATGCGCTTCGCGCCAGCGGGCATCGCTTCCCCGATCGCGGCACGGCCATCGGCTCTGCGATGATCTTCGGCGCCGCCCTGCTCGCGCGGCGTCCCGATTGCTGGCGGCGCGTGCTCGACATTTCGGGCGACGGGCCGTCGAACGCGGGGCCGCGCCCGGGCGACCTGCCCCGTGGCGACGGACCGACGATCAACGCGCTGGTCATAGGCCCGCTTGGCCGGGACAATACCGACAAGAACCTGAGCGGCGCGCGCACGCTAGAATACCATTACCGCATGCAGGTGATCCGCGGCCCCGGCGCGTTCATAGAGACGGCGCCGGATTTCGACGGCTTCCGGCGCGCGATGAGGCGCAAGCTCTTGCGCGAGGCGGAACTGCCCGCGCTCTCGAGGCGGCGCGATCAGTAGATATAGCGGATCTGGTCGGCCCAGTATCGCTCCACCCGCCGCAGCGCGGTGGCGATCCGGTCGATCCCGTCGGCGCCCAGCACGCCGCGCTGCTGGAGTCCCTCGGCGTGCCGCTCGAACAGCGCCGCGATGATGTCGCGGATGCCCCGTCCCTTCTGCGTGAGCCGCACCCGGACCGAGCGGCGGTCGATCTCGCAGCGCTGATGGTGCATGTAGCCCATCTCGACCAGCTTCTTGAGGTTGTAGCTGACGTTGCTGCCCTGGTAGTAGCCGCGCGATTTCAGCTCACCCGCCGTCACCTCGTTATCGCCGATGTTGAACAGCAAGAGCGCCTGCACCGCGTTGATCTCGAGCACGCCGACGCGCTCGAACTCGTCCTTGATGACGTCGAGCAGCAGCCGGTGCAGCCGTTCCACCAGCGCCAGAGCGTCCAGATAGCCGGCCATGAAACCATGAGTCCCCTCTGCTGCCGTAGGGGTATTGTGCAAATCCATTTCCTTCTCCATGCGAACCCGCCTGGAGAGACCCTGTGCGATAATGTCGAAGAATCGGTTAAAGCCCGACGCAAGCGCATAAAATGCGCCCTATTTAGCCGCCCTCGCCGCGCCCCCGTGCAGCGCCACATCGCGGATCACGTCCGCGAATCGCGCGGGTGGGGCCGCCTGGCCCGACACCCATTGATAGAGGTCCTGGTCGTTCTCCTCGAGCAGCGCCTCGTAGGCATCGAGCTCCGCCGGCCCCAGCAGCGCCAGCCGCGCCTCGGCGAAGCGCGACAGCAGGATATCCATCTCCTTGATCCCGCGGCGCATCGACCGCATGGTCAGCCGCCGCAGCCGGACCTCGCGCGTTTCAGGCAACGTGGGGCTCGCGCATCACGGACTGAAGCTCTTTCTCGACGCGGTTCAGCCGCTCCGAGGCCAGGCGCATCTGCACGCTGATCTCGCGCACTTCGCCCAGCAGCACCGACGCCTCGCGCGACAGCGTCATGTCGTCCGGGTCGCCCGGCCCCTCGCCCTGCCCGGTCAACAGCCAGCTCAGCGAGACATTGAGCAGCCCGGCCATCATCGACAGCCGGTTGGCGCGCGGTTCGGAGAAATCGTTTTCCCAGTCTTCAAGCGTCTTCTTCTTGACGCCAAGCCGCTTGGCCAGTTCCGTCTGGCTCATCCCGGCCTGGTCGCGGGCGCCTGCAAGGCGATCCCCGAATGTCGTCGCATCGGGATCGTACCAGCCTTCGAGCGTCTGCGCAGTCATATATCTTCCTTTCCGGTGATCATGCTTGATCCATCAATCCGCGCAACCTAAGACATGCGGGCCGATCATTCAAACCGGAGGCCGCCATGAATGCCCTTTCCGCGACACTATCGCGCGTCAAACCCTCGCCGACCATCGCCGTCAGCACCAAGGCGCGCGAGCTGAAGGCGGCGGGGCGCGACGTCATCGGGCTCGGCGCCGGGGAGCCGGATTTCGACACCCCCGCCAACATCGCCGCCGCCGGGATCAAGGCGATCCAGGAGGGCAAGACCCGCTATACCGCGCCGGACGGAATCCCCGAGTTGAAACAGGCGATCTGCGACAAGCTCAGGCGCGACAACGCGCTCGACTACGCGCCGGCGCAGGTCAGCGTCGGCACCGGGGGCAAGCAGATCCTCTACAACGCCCTTATGGCCACGCTGAACCCCGGCGACGAGGTGGTGATTCCCGCGCCCTACTGGGTCAGCTATCCCGACATGGTGCTGCTGGCGGGCGGTGAGCCGATTATCGCCGAAGCGTCGATGCAGACCGGTTACAAGCTGACCGCCGACCAGCTCGAGGCGGCGATCACGCCCAAGACCAAGTGGTTCATCTTCAACTCGCCCTCCAACCCCACCGGGGCGGGCTACAGCCGCGATGAGCTGAAGGCGCTGACCGACGTGCTGCTGCGTCATCCCCATGTCCTGGTGATGACCGACGACATGTACGAGAAGCTCACCTTCGGCGATTTCGAATTCTGCACCCCCGCCGAGGTCGAACCGAAACTCTACGACCGCACGCTGACCTGCAACGGCGTCTCCAAGGCCTATGCGATGACCGGCTGGCGGATCGGCTATGCCGCCGGGCCCGAATGGCTGATCGGCGCGATGCGCAAGATCCAGAGTCAGAGCACCTCGAACCCCTGCACGATCAGCCAGTGGGCGGCTGTCGAGGCGCTGAACGGCACGCAGGATTTCATACCCGAGAACAACGCCATTTTCGAACGCCGCCGCGATCTCGTGGTCGAGATGCTGAACGACGCGCCGGGCGTTCAGTGCCCCATGCCCGAGGGCGCGTTCTATGTCTATCCCTCCATCGCGGGGCTGATCGGCAAGACGTCGAAGGGCGGCGCGAAGATCACCGATGACGAGGCCTTCGCCACCGCGCTTTTGGAAGAGGCCGGCGTCGCCGTGGTCTTCGGCGCGGCCTTCGGACTGTCGCCGAACTTCCGCGTCAGCTACGCCACCTCGGACGACGCGCTCAAGGAGGCGTGCCGCCGGATACAGGATTTCTGCAAAGGGCTTACATGACGGCGGACCGGATCACCGCGAACCTGCCCAGCCGAGACTTCGACGTGACCGAGGCGTTCTACGCGACGCTCGGGTTTCGCCGGCAGTATCGCGATGACGGCTGGATGATCCTTGATCGGAACGGGATGAGCGTCGAATTCTTCGCCCACCCCGAGCTCGACCCGCGCGAAAGCTGGCATTCCGCCTGCCTGCGGCGCGCGGATATCGACACGCTGCACGCCGAGTGGCTGGCCGTCGGCATCGCGACCGAAGGCGCCGCACTGCCCCGCATCGGGGCCGAAACGCTGGACCTGGGCGACGGCGCGCCGCGCATGTTCACCCTGCTTGATCCCGACGGGTCGCTTTGGCGCATACTCGAGGATGGAGAGGGCGGATGAGCGCGGAACTGCCCGACTACTATTTTCGCGTGCGCGAAAACGGCGCCTTCGTCTACCGCGTGGACACCGAGAACCGGCAGCGGCGCATCGACATGGACCAGATCGCCGTGGTCAACATCCGCAACGGCCAGATCAAGCCGCATGGCGATCGCGAACTGTCCGAACACGAACTCGAGGTCATCCGCGACTGGATGGCCGAACGGCTCGAATTGCAGGAATACCGCGACATCGACGACATTCACCGCGCGGTCGACTATCTCAACACCACGGCGCATTGGGCGCAGAGCCGCGCGACCGACGACCAGCTCGAACAGGTGACCGACGCGCTCTTGTTGGCGATGCACGACCTGCGCACCGTGCTGGTGCGCAAGAAGGCCGACCGGATACTGCGGAACCGCGGCGAGGACTGAGCGCGCGCAAGGCTTTTCGAGAAGCGTTGCCTCACTCCTGCACAGCGGCATATCTGCGGAGCCAGCCGCGGAAGCGCAGCAGCATGAAGCCGGCGGCAAGCGCCAGCCCGACCGACAGCCCCAGCCAGATGCCGACGCCGCCGAACCCGAGCGGGAAGCCCAGCACGTAGCTCACCGGGATGCCGATCCCCCAGTAGCTGAACGCGGCGATTATCATTGGCGCGCGCGTATCCTGCACTCCGCGCAGCAGGCCCAGCGCCATGATCTGTCCGGCGTCGAACAACTGGAACACTGCCGCCGCGGCAAGCAGCGCGACGCCGATGGCGATGACGCCCGCGCGATCCGGCTCGTTCGGGCTCATGAAGGCGCCGATCAGCGGCTCGGGCAGCGCGAAGAAGACGAGCATCGTCGCCAACGCCACCAGCAGCGACATGAGGATCGAACTGCGGGCAATATCCCCCAGCGCGCCCGCGTCGGCCCGCCCGAACGCCTGCCCGGCGCGCACCGTCGCCGCGTTCGACAGGCCCAGATGCACCATGAACGCGATCGAGGCGATCTGCATGGCGATCCCGTGCGCCGCCAATTGCAGCGTCCCGAGCCAGCCCATCATGATCGACGTCGCCGCGAACAGCCCCACCTCGGCAAGATTGGTCAGCCCGATCGGCCACCCCAGGCGGAACACCGCGCCGAGCGCCTCCCAGTCGGGGCGCCAGACGCGGGCGAACATCGCGTGTTCGGGCAGCACGAGCGCGACATAGACGCCAAGCCCCAGCATCGACGCGGTCGTGACGGTCGCGGAGGCCCAGGCCGCGCCGCGGATGCCCATCTCGGGAAAGCCGAAATTGCCGAAGATCAGCGCATAGTTCACCACCACGTTCAACGCGACGGCCGCCAGCGTCACCCAGAGCACCACCTGCGTGCGCTCGAGCGCGGCAAGGCAGGATTTCAGCACCATCACCAGCAGCGCCGGGATGACGACGAACCCCACGATGTCGAGGTACTGCCCCGCCATCACCGATATTTCCGGATCCTGTCCCGCGGCGCGAAAAAGCGTCTCGGATCCGAGCGCGACAGGCAGCATCGCGAGCCCGAAGAGAATCGACGCCCAGCAGCCCATGCGCGTGACGCGGCGCACCTGCGTCTCCTCGCCCGCCGCCTCCGCCGAGGCCACCATCGGCATCACCGCGAAGGCGAATCCCGATCCCATGATGAACATCGCGAAGAACAGCGTCCCGCCCAGCACCTCGGCGGCGAGCGCCTCGACACTGTACCAGCCCAGCATCATCGCGTCCGTCAGCGTGATCGCGAACTGCGCAAGGTGACTGCCAATCAGCGGCAACCCTAGCGCCAGAAGACGGCGAACGTGGTGAAAGATGGAAACCTTTGCCTGCATCACCCACCCCTATGCCGGCGCGTCGCGCCGGGCAAGACGCCGATTGCCCGCCCGCGGCGCCGCGCGCGCCTGTTGCGCGGCCCCGCGCGTTGCACTAGGACGCGATGAAACCGGGGCGGACCAGATGGGACAGGACATGACCGCGATACCCCTGATCACCTCGCTGCCGCCGGTGTTCTCGCGCCAAAACCCGGACGGCGCCGAGATCGGCCCCGACTGGCTGGAGACCTGCGTGACGTCCTGGCTGCGCGCGGGGTTCCGCCCGATCACCGTCAACTCCGCGCGCGAGGACATGCCCGAGTTCGCGCTCTTGCCCGAGTTCGACCAGGTCAAGACGCAGCGCGACGGGTTTGACGCCTTCGGCAAACGCTACGTGCCGCTATGGGACATGCTGGCGCGCGCGACCGAGGGCGTCGACGGGCCGGTCGGCATCGTCAATTCCGATATCGCCCTCGAACTGGACCAGGACGCGAAGGACAGGATCGCGACGCTCCGGCCCGGCGCCTGCATCGTCTGCAACAGGATCGACGTGGCCGACACCACGATGACCGGCGGCGCGGTCTATGGCTCGGGGTTCGATTTCTTCGTCTTCCACGCTTCGGATCTGCGGGCGATGCCGGAAAACGGGATGTATTTCGGGCTGCCCTGGTGGGATCACTTCCTGCCGGTCAGCATCCTGGGCCGCGGCGCGCAGCGCCTCTCCGGAGAGGGGATCGACGCCTATCACCTCAGCCACGGCGGCCGCTGGAAACGGCGGCTTTGGCGCAGCCTCGGGCATCGTTTCATCGAGGACATCCGCGCGCAGGGCGACGCCATCGACGCCGCCTATCTCTCGGCGCTCGGGCAGATCGTCGGACGGCGCGCGGCGCGCAGGGCCCGGTTTCTGCCGGGGGGCTTGCGCAAGGACGACTTCTACGCGCTTTCCGATCTCAACATCGACTACGTGGACCGGGCGCTGCCCTAGCGCGCGGATCGTGGTCGCAGAGCGCGCCCGCTGGAGTCCGTCCGGCTCAGTGGGTCCAGATGTCGCGCCGGCTGGTGGCGAAATTCTCGCCATAGCCGCCGGGGCGGATGTTGTGCTTGCGCGGCTTGGGCTCCTGAACCACGGCGTCGATTCCGTGCAGTTCGGCGTATTCGAGCGCCGCCTCCTTGGTCGGAAAGCGCATCCGCACCTGCGCCTGCATGTCCGAGGACGAGGTCCAGCCCATCAGCGGATCGATCCTGCGCGGCGTGTCGTTGACGAATTCCAGCACCCAGTCGCGGGTCTTGGCGGTCCCCGAGGTCATCGCGTTGCGGGCGGGTCGATAGATGCGGGCGGTCATGGCAAGGCTCCTGTCACTCCGGCGGTTATCCCAAATTCGCCAACCGTGGGCAAGGGATCATATGCCGCGGCTCCAGGGGGTTTTCCCGCGCTCGCCCCTTGCATCCGCCGCCCCGCCAAGGTCAGCTATGCTGAAGCGACGATCCTTGAAATGAAGAAAGGCTGAACCATTGGCGATCAAGCTCGACATGCTGCGCTGCTTCCGCGCCACCGCCGAGGCCGGCAGCCTCGCCGGGGCGGCCGAGGCGCTGGGGCGCACGCCGTCGGCGGTGTCGATGATGCTGCGCCAGTTCGAGGACCACATCGGCGCGCCGCTGTTCGAAAGCGCGCGCAAGGCGCAGCTCACGCCTCTCGGCGCGCAGATCGCCGAGCAGGCGCAGCGCGAGCTGGGCCATTTCGACCGCACCATCGCCACGATCGAGGCGCTGGCGCGCGCCGAGGAGGGGCATGTGCGCCTGTCGGTCACGCCCTCGGTCGCGCAGACGCTCATGCCCGCGGTGCTGCGCCGCTTCATGCAGAACCGCCCGCGCGTGCGCGTCGAGATGCACGACACCGACAGCGAAGGGGTCGAACGCGCCCTGCGCCGGGGTGACGCCGATATCGGCATGGCCACCCTGCCGCCGCTGCGCGGGTTCGAGCGCGAATTGATCCTCTCGGACGCCTACGGCGTCGTCTGCCCCGCCGATCACCCGCTGACCCGCGATTGGCAGCGCCTCGGCTGGGCCGACCTGGAAGGCACGGATTTCATCGTCAACGGCCTCTGCCGGCATATTCATGACCCGGGCTTTCAGCCGGTGTTGGAACGCGCGCGCCTCACGGTGCGCAACACCGCCTCGATCCTGAGCCTCGTGCGCGCCGGGGCGGGCGTCACGCTTTTGCCGGAACGCGCCGTGCTGCCGGGGTTCGACGACCTCGCCTTCCTGCCGCTGGCCGACACCGGACTGCGGCGCGAGGTCTGGATGCTGAGCGCGCGGGACTCGCGACTCACCCCGGCGGCGATGGCGCTGGCCGAGGCGATCCGCACGGCGCGGCAGACGCCCGGTGCCTGAATTTCAGCAAAACTGAATTTCATTTCACTAAGTTTCGTTTGCCTCAAATCAACCCGCGCTGATACAACCCTCCCGTTCGCTCACCCCCGCCGGAAGGATTGCCGCATGTCCCAGCTTCACAAGAATTACATCGCCGGAGAGTGGACCGCCGGCGCGGGCGAGGTCGAGAACCGCAACCCCTCGGACCTGAGCGATCTCATCGGCACATATGCCCAGGCCAGCGGCGACCAGCTTGACCAGGCGCTTGCCGCCGCGCGGCGCGCCCAAGGCGAATGGGCCGCCTACGGGATGGAGCGCAAGCAGGCCGTGCTGAACGCCATCGGCCATGAATTGATGGCCCGCGCCGAGGAGCTTGGCGCGCTGCTGAGCCGCGAAGAGGGCAAGCCGCTCGCCGAAGGCAAGGGCGAAATCTATCGCGCCGGGCAGTTCTTCACCTACTACGCCGCCGAATGCCTTCGCCAGCTGGGCGAGAACGCGGATTCGGTGCGCCCTGGCGTGGAGATTGACGTTCGCCGCGAACCCGTCGGCGTGGTGGCCGTCATCAGCCCGTGGAATTTTCCCACCGCGACCGCAAGCTGGAAGATCGCCCCGGCGCTGGCCTATGGCAACGCGGTGATCTGGAAGCCCGCCAACGTGACCCCCGCCTCGGCCGTCGCGCTGACGGAAATCATAAGCCGCCAGGACATACCCGCCGGCCTCTTCAACCTCGTGATGGGCGCGGGGCGCGACGTCGGCCAGAAACTGGTCGAAAGCTCGCAGGTCGATGCGATCTCCTTTACCGGGTCCGTCCCCGTGGGCCGTGGCATCGCGCAAGCGGCGATCGGCAACTTCACCCGCGTGCAGATGGAGATGGGCAGCAAGAACGCGCTCGCCGTGATGGACGACGGCGATCTCGACCTCGCGGTGAGCGTGGCGCTTGGCGGCGCGTTCGGCGGGACGGGGCAGAAATGCACCGCGTCCTCGCGGCTGATCGTGCATGAGGCGGTGCATGACGCCTTCGTCGAGAAGCTGGTCAAGGGCGCGGAGGCGATGAAGGTCGGCCACGCGCTCGCCGAGGGCACGCAGATCGGCCCGGTGGTGAGCGAAACCCAGTTGAACGAGAACCTGCAATACGCCGATCTCGGCAAGTCCGAGGGCGCCGAGCTCGCTTGCGGCGGCGTGCGGGTCGAGCGGGAAACCGAAGGGTACTACATGACGCCGGGCGTGTTTCTCAACACCACCAACGACATGCGCATCAACCGCGAGGAAATGTTCGCGCCGCTGGCCGCCGTCATCAAGGTCGCCAGCTATGACGAGGCGCTGGCGACCGTCAACGACACCAATTTCGGCCTGACCTCGGGCATCGTCACCCGCTCCCTCGCGCGCGCCACGCATTTCCGCCGCAACGCCCGCACCGGGGTGGTGACGGTGAACCTGCCCACCGCCGGCACCGATTACCACGTCCCCTTCGGCGGGCGCGGCGACAGCTCCCATGGGCCGCGCGAACAGGGGCAGACGGCGCGCGAATTCTACACCGTGGTGAAAACCGCCTATATCGCGGCGGGCGATCCGGCATGACCTACCGCATCGACTGCCTGCAATACGCCAACTGGTCCGAAAAGATCTTCCGCCAGATGCGCGAAGGCAACGTCGATGCGGTCCACGTCACCATCGCCTACCACGAGAATTTCCGCGAAACCGTGCTCAACGTGGAGCAATGGAACCTCTGGTTCGAACAATATCCCGACCTCATCATGAAGGGCCGGTGGGCGAGCGATGTGGCAGAGGCGCATGAGACCGGGCGCACGGCCATCTTCTTCGGCTTCCAGAACCCCAGCCCGATCGAGGACGATATCGGCCTCGTCGAAGTGCTGCACGACCTCGGCGCGCGGTTCATGCAACTCAGCTACAACAACCAGTCGCTGCTGGCGACGGGATGTTACGAGGCCGAGGATCCCGGCATCACCCGCATGGGCAAGCAGGTCATCAAGGAGATGAACCGCGTCGGCCTGGTGGTGGACATGAGCCATTCGGCCGATCGCTCCACGATAGAAGCGGCGGATCTCAGCGAGCGGCCGGTCACCATCACCCACGCCAACCTGCACACGTGGCAACCCGCCCTGCGCAACAAGCGCGACGACGTGGTGCGCGCGGTGGTGGAGAATGGCGGCATGATGGGGTTCTCCATGTATCCCCATCACCTCAAGGGCAAATCCGACTGCACGCTCGGCGATTTCTGCGCCATGATCGCCACCGCCGCCGAACGCTTTGGGGCAGAGCATTTCGGCATCGGCTCCGACCTCTGCCAGGACCAGCCCGATTCGGTCGTGGAATGGATGCGCGTGGGGCGCTGGTCGAAGGAAATCGACTATGGCGAAGGCTCGGCCAGCGCGCCGGGCTTCCCGGCGCAGCCCGACTGGTTCCGCGACAACCGCGATTTCGGCAAGATCGAAGAGGGGCTGCGCGCCGTCGGCTTTGACGACGCAGAGGTGGCGGGCCTGATGGGGGACAACTGGCATCGCTTCTGGGAGGCGAATTTCCGGCCCGCCGGAGCGAGCTGACAGAACGACGCCGACGCCAGGGGGAGGACCGGCAGATGCAGAACGAAGCCCGAGAGACGCCGCCCGTCGCCCCGCGCCCGCCCGACACCGTGATGACACTCGCCCGGATGGGGTCGTTCCACCAGTGCCGCCTGTCTTTCATGCGTCAGCTCCTGCGTCGGCTCAAGGCCGAGAACTGGCGCTTCGAAGTGACGCTGTTCGACATCGATGCAGGCGGCGTGGGCCGCGCGGTCTACACGATGCACGGCCCCGCGCACAGTTACAGCCTCGTGGCCTTCGCCCATGACCTGCCGCCCGAGATGCGCTCGGACCGGGTGATCGCCACCCGCTGGGATGCGACATTCACTCTTTTCGACGGCATCCCCGGCGCCGACGATCTCGAGCGGCTCGCGCGGAACGTGCCCTTGCAGGAGGCGGGGCGCGTCTCGGAACGCGAATTGTCGCTGAGCCGCGCCAACCGCTCCGTGCGGCTCTGGGAACACGTGGTCGCGGCGCTCGCGGCGGGCGAACAGCCCGACGCGGAAAAGGTGCGCGACGTGGGCTACCTCATGCGCACCACAGCCGTCTACGGCTCGGGCAAGTTCGGCGCGGCCGACCGCGAGGCGACCTGCGAGCGTGCTGAGTTCGCCGCCCCCTTCCAGGTCGAGATGCTGAACGTCTTTCTCATCCGCGCCTTCGTGATGGACCTGGTCGAGCACATGGCGCGGATGCGCAGCCCCGACACGGCCGTGCCGCTCGAACCGGCCCTGCGCCGCCGCTTCGGCATCGGCAATTCCACCGGGCTGGGCATGGCGCCCTTCCTGCTCACGCATCCCGCGCTTCTGCATTCCTGGATCGCTGCGCGCGAAACCGCGCTGGCGCGCGTGCGCAGCCTGCCGACCGCCACGCGCGCGGCGGGCGACACGTTTCGCCAGTTCGTCATGCGCGCGCGCGCCCACGCCACCGAATGGGACAGCGCGCATCCCGTGCAGATCAGGAAGCTCACCGAGCTGCGCGGCGATCTCGAAACGCTCTCGACGCATCTCAAGGGCGCGGATCTCACCTCGGACATGCCGTGGAACCGGCTCTGGCTCTGGGCCGAGGGCGCGCTCGGGCTCGAGGGGCAGGAACAGCTGGCGTCGCTGATGCTGGAGTCCTACGGCGACCTGATCGACGATCTCGGCCCCGGCATGGCGGTGGACGAGGCGGCGCATTGGCGCATCGATGGCGCGATGGAGACCGGGCGGCTGGCCGAGATCACGCGCGAGGTCTATGGCTGGGCGCTCGGCATCGACTGGGCCGACCCCGAAGCGCAGGCGCGCGTCTGGTATGTCTCCGAGGCCAAGCTCGAGCCCCGCCTCGGCGAACGCCACGCCGAGCCGATCGCACCCTTTGAGCAACCGCTCTGCCCGGGGCGGGACGCGGCGCGGATGTATGCCGACCTCATCCATTCGGACGCGCGCACGGTCGCCGGGTTCGCGCTGCGCCACCCGCAGCACCGCCACATGATCCGCCGCGCCCAGATCGCCGCCCGCCTGCCCTATGCCGAGATCCGCGACAACACCATCGGCGCGGGCCTGCTGCCCATCGACATGCTGCGCGCCAAGCTCAGCTTCTTCGGGGCCTGCCATTTCGACCCGCGCTCGGATCGCTGGGTGCGGATCAACATGTATCAGCACGCGCCCTTCCCGGCTGATTTGACCGATGACGACGCGGATGACTGGACCTACCCACGCGTGGACGTCGCGCCATGAGCTGGTCGATGAGCGAGATCGACGGGCTGGCGCGCAAGGCGGCGCGCGGCGCGGGCTTCGACTGGGGCATGGCCGAAGAGGCGGGCCGCGCCGTGCGCTGGCTGGCGAGCGTCGGCCTCCCCGGCCCCGAGGCGCTCGCGCTGCGCCTGGGGATCGGCCCGCTCGCCGCGCTCTACGTCGACGGGGCGGAGTGGCGCGCGGGCGCCGGCGCGCTCTGCCCGCTGACCGCCGGCGCCGCGCTCTGCGACCGCGCGCACGAAGTGGTCGAGGGGTCGGGCATGGTGCTGCGCGGGGTGGTGCAGCCGCTGCTGCTCGCGCCCTTCGTCGCCGGGATCGCGGCGCAGACGGGCGCGCCCGTGCGGCTCGGCTGGGCGGGCGCGGCTTTTGCCTTCTCGGACCAGGCGCGGGGCCGCGTCGAGGGCGCCGCTGCGCTCGCGGTGGACGTGACGGTCGGCGCGGGCCAGGGCGGTGAGCTGCCGCCGCTCGCCTGCGCGCTGCGCTACGACGTCCCGCCAGAGACGGCGGCCGCGCTCACCGCGCTCGCCCAGCGGACCTACGCCCCGGAAACCGACGCGCGCCGCATCGCGGGCGCGGGCGCGGGGCTGTCGGACAACGACTGAAACGCAATGCGCCCCGCAGGCCGCGGGCGCCTCCGGCGGGGATATTTCCGTGCAAGAAGAAGGAAGGACCGGGTTACCCGACCTCGCGCAGCCGTGCGACGTAGCGGGCCATCATGTCGATCTCGAGGTTGACGGCGTCGCCGACGGAGATGTCGCCCCAGGTCGTCACCTCCTGCGTATGCGGGATGATGTTGACGCCGAACTCGCGCCCTTCCACCTCGTTCACGGTGAGCGATGTCCCGTTAAGCGCGACCGATCCCTTCGGCGCGATGAACCGCGCGAGCGGCGCGGGCGCGCGCAGGGAGACGCGGGCGCTGTCGCCTTCGCCGCCGAGCGCGATCACCTCGGCGACGCCATCCACATGGCCCGACACGATATGCCCGCCAAGCTCGTCCCCGACCTTCAGCGCGCGTTCGAGGTTGACGCGACGCCCCTCGCGCCAGCGGTCCAGGTTGGTCTTCGACACGGTCTCGGCGGAAATCTCGACCTCGAACCAGTCCGGGCCCAGCGCCACCGCCGTGAGGCACACCCCGTCACAGGCGATGGAGGCGCCGATATCGATGGTCGACGTGTCATAGCCGCAGCCGATGCGCGCGCGCAGATCGCCATGCTGCTCAAGAGCGCGCAATTCGCCCTGGTCGGTGATGATTCCGGTGAACATGTCCTCGCCCCCTTGCCGGCCGTCCCCGCCAAGTAACCCGCCCTGCTTGCCCAAGACAAGCCGCGGGTCTTACTTTCGCCAAGATCGCGCGTTAACCGCTTTTTCAGACAGAAGGGCAAGAAAGGGAACGATGACCGATCCGAGAGGCGCTTCCCGTGTGTTCCTGTTCCTGCAAGGCCCGCACGGACCGTTCTTCGCAAGGCTGGCGCGCATGTTGCGCCGGGCGGGCGCGGATGTGTGGCGCGTCGGCTTCAACGCGGGCGACCGGCTGTTCTGGCCCGAACGGCAGAGCTACATCCCCTTTCGCGACGCGCCGGATGACTGGGCGGGGGCCTTCACGCGTCTCATCGCGGAAAAGGGCGTCACCGACATCGTGCTCTATGGCGACACCCGCCCGATCCACGCGCAGGCGGTGCGGATCGCGCGCGACGCCGGCCTTGGCGTGCATGTCTTCGAGGAAGGCTACCTGCGCCCCTACTGGGTGACCTATGAACGCGGCGGCAGCAATGGCCACTCGCGGCTGATGACCATGTCCGTCAAGGACATGCGCGCCGACCTTGAACTGTCGGACATGGACAGCGCGCTGCCCCCGGCCAGCTGGGGCGACATGCGCCACCACGTCTTCTACGGCGCGGTCTATCACGGCTGCGTCCTGCTCGCCAATCGCGGCTACCGCAATTTCCGCCCGCACCGCGCCATCGGCGTGCGCAAGGAATTCTTGCTGTATGTCCGCCGCCTGCTGCTGATGCCAATCCAGGCGATCGACCGGCGGGTGGCGACATGGCGCATCCGGCATGGCGGGTTTCCCTATCACCTGGCGCTGTTACAACTCGAACATGACAGCAGTTTCCAGGAGCATTCGCCGTTCGAAACGATGTCGGAATTCCTCGACACCGTGATCGGCGGCTTCGCGCGCGGCGCGCCGACGCATCACCACCTCGTGGTGAAGGCGCATCCGCTGGAGGACGGGCGCGCGCCCCTCAGGCGCGACCTGCGCCGCCTCGCGCGCCATTACGGCGTCCCGGACCGGGTGCATTACGTGCGCGGCGGCAAGCTCGCGCAGCTTCTGGACGAGGCGCGCAGCGCGGTCACGGTCAACTCCACCGCCGCGCAACAGGTGCTGTGGCGCGGAATCCCGCTCAGAACCTTCGGCGAGGCGGTCTACGCCAAGCCCGAGTTCGTCTCGACCAAGCCGCTGGCCGATTTCTTCGCCGGACCCGAGCGGCCGGACCGCCGCGCCTATCGCGATTATCGCCGTTACCTGCTGGAAACAAGCCAGATTGCCGGCGGTTTCTACTCCACGCAGGGGCGCCGCCAGGTGCTGCGCCAGGCGGTCGACATGATGCTGAGCAAGGACGACCCCTACGAGGCGCTCAGATCCGGCACCGCGGCCCCGCGGCAACAGTTACATGCCGTGACATGAGGATCGCGGGCCATCCCGCTGGATTTGTGACCTGAACTCGGGTAACGTCGAAAAAAACCGAGGCAGAAAAAACACAAGGTCGAGGAGACCGGGCAGTGAAAATCCATCGAACCCCATGGGCGCGATCCGTCGCGCTCTTGACTATCGCCATGCTCGTGGCGTCCTGCGGCGTTCTTCCCCAGGTCGGCCCGAGCAAGCGGCAGATCTATGCCGGCTCGGTCCAGCGCTCGGGCGACGCCTTTGTCGTGTCGGTCAACGACCGCGTCACGCGCGCCACGGCGGTGCAGCCCGCGCTCGGCTTTTCCAGCGCGTTCAGGAACGCCGGGCGGCTCGGCTCGGACACGATCCGTCCGGGCGACACGCTCGGGCTGACGATCTGGGAAAACGTCGATGACGGGCTGCTCGCGGGCGAAGGCCTCAACCAGACGGTCCTCGAAGAGGTGCAGGTCGACGGCAGCGGCTTCATCTTCGTGCCCTATGCCGGGCGCATCCGCGCCGCGGGCAACACGCCCGAACGCATCCGCCAGATCATCACCTCCAAGCTCGACGAACAGACGCCGGACCCGCAGGTGCAGGTGCGCCGGCTGGCCGGCGACGGCTCCACCGTGTCGCTGATGGGTTCGGTCGGCGCGCAGGGCGTCTACCCGATCGAGCGCCCCACCCGCACGCTCTCGGCGATGCTCTCGGCGGCGGGCGGCATCGTCATCCCCGCCGAAGTGGCGCAGATCACCGTGATCCGCGGCGACCAGCGCTCCAAGGTGTGGTTCCAGGACCTCTACAAGCATCCCGAGTTCGACATCGCCCTGCGCGGCGGCGACCGCATCCTCGTGGAGCAGGACACCCGTTCCTTCACCGCGCTCGGCGCCACCGGCGCGCAAAGCCGCGTCACCTTCGAGACCCAGACGCTGAGCGCGATCGAGGCGATCGCCACCGTCGGCGGCCTTGTCTCGGCCACGTCGGACCCGACGGGCGTGTTCGTCCTGCGCAACGAGCCGGCCGAGATCGCCAACCAGGTGCTCGGGCGCGACGATCTCGTCGGCGACCAGCGAATGATCTACGTGCTCGACCTCACGAAGCCCAACGGCATGTTCATGGCGCGCGATTTCTCGGTGCGCGACCAGGACACGATCTACGTGACCGAAGCGCCCTTCGCCCAGTGGAGCAAGGTCATCGGCGCGCTCACCGGCACGCTCGGCGCGGTCGCCACGGTGGATTCGGCATCGACGGCGCTCGGCGGCGGCTGATGCCCCCGCCGGGCACGGAACAGCCCGCCGACGCCGATGCGCGCCGGCGGGTTTTCCATTTCAACCTCGGTTTCCTGCGCCAGCGCCGTATCCGGCGGATCCTCGCGCTTGCAGGTTACGACCTGCGCCTCGGGTGGCCCGGCGCGGACGATCTCGTCGCGGTCTGGGGCCGCAGCCCCTACGCCGCGCGCGGCGAGGCGGCGGCGCGGCGCAGCGGCGCGGATCTCTTGCGGGTCGAGGACGCGTTCCTGCGCTCGCTCCATCCGGGCCGCGCCGGAGAGCCGCCGCTCGGGCTGATGATCGACCGCACCGGCGTGCATTTCGACGCCTCCGCGCCCTCGGACCTGGAGACGCTGCTGGCGACCCACCCGCTCGACGACACCGCGCTCATGGATCGCGCGCGCGGCGCCATCGCCCGCCTGCAAGAGGCGCACCTGAGCAAGTATAACGCCTTTGACGCGCGCGCCCCCTGCCCCGAGCCGGGCTATGTGCTGGTGATCGACCAGACCCGCGGCGACGCGAGCGTCGCTTACGGCGGGGCCGACGCCAACACCTTCCGCGAGATGCTCTATTACGCGCAGGCGGAAAACCCTGGCGCGCGCGTCGTCATCAAGACCCATCCCGAAACCGCCGCCGGCCATCGCGCGGGCTATTTCGGCGCGAATGACGCCAGCGGGCGCATCTCGCTCCTGTCGGACCCGGTCAGCCCCTGGGCGCTGCTGAGCGGGGCCGTGGCGGTCTATACCGTCTCTTCGCAGCTCGGCTTCGAGGCGATCCACGCCGGCCACCGCCCGCAGGTCTTCGGCCAGCCCTTCTACGCCGGCTGGGGGCTGACCGAGGATCGCCATCCCTTCGGCCTGCCGCGGCGGGGCCGCAGCCTGAGCCGCGCGCAGCTCTTCGCCGCCGCGATGATCCTGCACCCGGTCTGGTACGACCCGTTCCGCGACCGCCTGTGCGAACTCGAGGATGCGATCGCCATCCTCGAGGCCGAAACACGCGCCTGGCGCGAGGACCGGCATGGCTGGAACGCGCACGGGATGCGCCTGTGGAAACGCCGCCCGCTGCAACGTTTCTTCGGGCGCCACGCGCGGCTTGCCTTCGCCCGCCCCGCCGTCCCGCCGCGCCGCGACATGGTCTGGGCGGGCCGCTCCAAGGACGCGCCAAAGGGGGCGGTGCGCGTCGAGGACGGCTTCCTGCGTTCGCGCGGGCTCGGCGCCGATCTGGTCCCGCCGCTCAGCCTCGTCTGCGACAGGCGCGGCATCTATTTTGATCCGACCCGCCCCAGCGACCTCGAGCACTGGATCGCGCGCCGCGCCAAGCTGCGTCCCGACCAGCGCGCCCGCGCCGAGGCGCTGATCGCCAGCGTGGTCTCGCTTGGCCTCAGCAAGTACAACCTCGGCGGCGCGGCGCCAGACCTGCCACCGGGCCGCCGCATCCTAGTGCCCGGCCAGGTCGAGGATGACGCCTCCATCCGCCTCGGCGCGGGCGAGATCGCGACCAACGCGGCGCTGCTGCGCGCCGCGCGCGCCGCCAACCCGGACGCCATCATCCTCTACAAACCCCACCCGGACGTGGAGGCCGGTCTGCGCCGCGGCGCCGTCGCGCCGGATACGCTCGCCGAACTTGCCGACATGGTGCTGCCGCATACCGACCCCGCGCTACTGTTGGGCCAGGTCGACGAGCTCTGGACCATGACGTCGCTCATGGGATTCGAGGCGCTGCTGCGCGGGGCGCGCGTCACCACCACCGGCGCGCCCTTCTACGCGGGCTGGGGCCTCACCACCGATCTCGGCCGCGTTCCCGCCCGACGCAGCGCGCGCCTCGACCTCGCCGGACTCGTCCATGCCGCGCTGATCGACTATCCGCGCTATGTCGACCCCGTGACCGGCCGGCCCTGCCCGGTGGAGGCCGCCATCGACCGCCTCGCCTCGGGGCGGCTCTCGCGGCGCGGCCCGGCCAACCGCGCGCTGGCCAAGCTCCAGGGGCTGTTCGCGAGCCGCGCCGATCTCTGGCGCTGACCCCCTGCTATTTCCCGGTGGAACTACCGAAGTCCAACGCCCGGCTCAGACGCGCCGCCAGACATGCATCGCATCCCCGCCCACCGGCGCGACCCGCTCAAGCGCGAAACGCGGCGCCTCGTCCAGACGCGCGACGCCCAGCGCGCCGATGCCCGGCAGCCCCTCGGCCCCGATGGCCAGCCCGGCTGTGAACCCGACCAGTCGATCCACCAGCCCCGCGCCCAGCAGCGACGCCGCGAGCGCGCCGCCGCCTTCGCAGAACACCCGCGTCAGCCCCGCCGCCCCGAGCGCCTGCGCGACCGAGCCGATATCGAGCTGCCGTTCGGTGACGGCGCAGGGCAGCAGCCGCGCGCCAACCCCCTCCCACGCTTCGATCAGCGCGGGATCGGCGTCCGTCCCGTGGCACAGCCAGACCGGCGTCTCGCGCGCCGAGCGCGCCAGTTGCGACATCAACGGAATGCCGAGATGGCGCGAGACGACGACGCGCACCGGCTGCTGCGCTGCGCCCATGCCGCGCACCGTCAGGCTCGGGTCGTCGGCGCGCGCCGTGCCCGCCCCCACCATCACCGCGTCGTGGCGCGCGCGCAGCCCGTGCACCGCGCGCCGCGCCGCCTCTCCGGTGATCCAGCGGCTCTGCCCGCCCGCGGTGGCGATGCGCCCGTCAAACGAGGTGGCGAGCTTCAGCGTGATCTCCGGGCGCCCCTGCTCGTTGCGGCAGAGAAACCCGCCGAGGTCGCGCCCGGCCTCGTCGGCCATCACGCCGGTGTCGACCGCGATTCCGGCGGCGCGCAGCATGGAGAAACCGCGCCCCGAAACCCGCGGATCGTTGTCATCGAAGGGGGCCACGACGCGCGCGATCCCCGCTTTGATCAGCGCCTCGGCGCAGGGCGGCGTCTGTCCGTGATGCGCGCAAGGCTCGAGCGTGACATAGGCTGTCGCGCCCCGCGCCGCCGTCCCCGCCTGCGCGAGCGCGCGCGCCTCCGCATGAGGCCGCCCGCCCGGCGCGGTCCAGCCGCGCCCGACAACGCGGCCCGCGCGCACGATCACGCACCCGACCGCCGGGTTGGGCCAGGCCCGCCCCTGTCCGCGCCGGCCGAGCATCAGGGCCGTGCGCATGTGGCGGATGTCGGTGTCGCTCACGCGCCCTGCTTGTCCTCGGCGGCGGCGTCGGGACGCAATTCGCTCACGAACTTGTCGAAATCGTCCGCCGCCTGGAAGTTCTTGTAAACGCTGGCGAAGCGAACATAGGCCACGGTGTCGATCCGCGCGAGGCTCTCCATCACGATCTCGCCCACGGTCTTGGAGGGGATATCCGTCTCGCCCATGCTCTCGAGCCGGCGCACGATGCCCGAAATCATCTGCTCCACGCGCTCGGGCTCCACCGGGCGCTTCTGAAGCGCGATGCGGATCGAGCGTTCCAGCTTGTCCCGGTCGAAATCCTCGCGTCGCCCGTTGGATTTGACCACCACGAGGTCACGCAGCTGAACGCGCTCGTAAGTCGTGAACCGCCCGCCGCAGCCTGGGCAGAATCGCCGCCGCCGGATCGACACATGCTCCTCGGCGGGCCGTGAATCCTTGACCTGCGTTTCGATATTTCCGCAAAACGGGCAGCGCATCGGCCTGTCCCCTTCTCTTCTCTGCCTCTGGTTCGTGGGTCTCGCGCCCGTTTATCCACACCCACTATAGGGAAGCCGCAAGGTTTTGGGTAGCGCGAATTTCGAGCCGCAAGATGCGGATCGGGGCATTTCGCCCACGAACGCGGCGCTCACATATGGCCGGCCACGCGCCTGCGGTGGGGCGCGTCGCGATGCTCGAAGAGATAGACCCCCTGCCAGCGGCCCAGCCGCAGCCGCCCGTCGCGCACCGGGATCGCGAGGTTCACCGGAAGCAGCGCCGCCTTGATATGCGCGGGCATGTCGTCGGGCCCTTCGCTCACATGCCGCAGATAGCGCATCCGGCTGTCCGTCGCCGGCGGCGCCAGCCGCGCGAAGAACGCGAGGAGGTCGGTCTGCACGTCCGGGTCGGCGTTCTCCTGGATGAGCAGCGAACAGGACGTGTGCCGCACGAACAGTGTAAGCAGCCCCTCGCCGCTCACCCGGTCGTGCAGCTGCTCGGTGAATTCATAGAGCCCCTGCCCGCGCGTCGCGATCTCGATCTCGAATTGCATGGCGGTCTCCTTTCCCGCTGCCGCTCCAACCGCGGCCCCCGCCCGCGGTTCCGCGCGCATCGCGCCGCGCGATGGAACATCACCCCGGCCTGCCCCGTTTCCCCGGTATCCGCAACCCAAGGAAAGGGAGCAAGAGAATGACTGTCGCACGTGTAACCGAAATTTCATCGACCTCGGACAAGAGCTTTGACGACGCCGTGAAGGTCGGCATCGAGCGCGCCGCCAAGACCCTGCGGGGGATGACCAGCGCCTGGGTCAAGGATCAGCATGTGAAGGTCGAGAACGACAAGATCGTTCATTACCGCGTCAACCTCGCGGTGACCTTCGTGCTCGACGACTGACCTTTCGCTGGTCGCGATTGGCCACGGGCAAGGGCCGCTTGGCCGCGCGGCCCTTTTTCGCTCACGCGTTCCGTGGCCTGATTCTTGCCGCGCCTCACAGAAGCCGTGCGCGCCCCGAAACGCAGGAAAGGCGGACAGATAAGTCCGCCTTTCCCTACAACATGTCGCTATGCAGTCTCAGGCTTTCGGCGCGGCCTTGCGACGCCGGCGCAGCAGCGCCAGGCCGCCCAGGCCCGCCAGCAGCAGCGGCGCGCCCGCGGGCAGCGGGACCGGCGCGACGTCGCCATAGACCTTCAGGTTGGCGCTGGAAACGGTGATGCTGGGATTCGGGAGCAAGACATCGGACGTTTCCTCGGCCAGCCAGAGCGTGAAATTGCCGGTGGCCACGGAATGCGCGAACACATCCACCGATCCCGCGTCGCTTGCCGCGTTGATCGTGTAGGTGTTGGTCCCGTCGGCGATATCGTCGAACAGGTCGTCGTTCACGTTGACCGGATTCGAGCTCGGGCCGCTTTGCGATCCCTGGACGCGAATCTTCCAGTCCTCTTTCGGATGCCCAAAGAACCAGCCCGATTCATCTGCGGCGCCCGACACCTCGAGCGTCAGTTCGAACCGGTCGATGGCGGTATAGGCAACGCCCGAAAAATCCCAGGATTCGCTGAAATCGTTGTCATCGTCGAAGAATGTCGTCGAATTCGAACTGCTGTTCGGTATCAGCGTCTGATCGTAAATCAGGGTCGATGCGGACGCAGCCCCCGACACAAACAAAGCCCCTGCCAAAGCAGCGGCAAAACTCAACCGTTTCATGACTTCCCCTTTACATACACGGTACCACTCCATCATGGGTATGACGCGGGTTGGCGTCTGTCAAGAGGCCGCGGGGGATTCAATACGGGGCCGCATCGTTCCTGCATCATGGGCGCGCCGCCCGACCGGGACACCTGTTTTCCGATGTTACTGATCGAGAAACGACCGCAGCTTGCGCGACCGGCTGGGATGCTTCAGCTTGCGCAACGCCTTGGCCTCGATCTGGCGGATCCGCTCGCGCGTCACGCTGAACTGCTGGCCGACCTCTTCGAGCGTGTGATCGGTGTTCATCCCGATGCCGAAGCGCATCCGCAGCACCCGCTCCTCGCGCGGGGTGAGCGAGGACAGAACCCGCGTCGTGGTTTCCTTGAGGTTGTCCTGAATGGCGCTGTCCAGCGGCAGAACCGCGTTCTTGTCCTCGATGAAATCGCCGAGCTGGCTGTCTTCCTCGTCGCCGATGGGGGTTTCGAGGCTGATCGGCTCCTTGGCGATCTTCATCACCTTGCGGACCTTCTCGAGCGGCATCTGCAGCTTTTCGGCCAGCTCCTCGGGCGTGGGTTCGCGGCCGATCTCGTGCAGCATCTGGCGGCCGGTGCGCACCAGCTTGTTGATGGTCTCGATCATGTGGACGGGAATGCGGATTGTGCGCGCCTGGTCCGCGATGGAGCGCGTGATCGCCTGGCGGATCCACCAGGTCGCGTAGGTGCTGAACTTGTAGCCGCGGCGATACTCGAACTTGTCGACCGCCTTCATCAGCCCGATGTTGCCTTCCTGGATGAGATCGAGGAACTGCAACCCGCGGTTGGTGTATTTCTTGGCGATGGAAATGACGAGCCGCAGGTTGGCTTCGACCATCTCCTTCTTGGCCATGCGGGCCTCGCTCTCGCCCTTCTGGACCTGGCTCACGATGCGGCGAAACTCGGGAATGTCGAGCCCGACATACTGCCCGACCTGCGCCATGTCGGCGCGCAGTTCGGCCACCTTCTCGGGGCTGCGCTCCATGAAGGCCTGCCAGCCGCGCCCGGATTTCTTCGCCATGTCGTCGAGCCAGGTGGGATCGAGTTCGCGGCCGCGATATTCGTCGACGAATTCGCGCCGGTTGATGCGCGCCTGATCGGCGAGTTTGACCATCGCGCCGTCGATCATCATGATCCGCTGGTTGATGCCGTAAAGCTGGTCGATCAGCGCGTCGATCCGGTTGTTGTGCAGGTGCAGCGAATTGACCAGCTCGACGATCTCGGCGCGCAGTTCCTGATAGGTCGTTTCCTGTTTCCTGGTGAACGAGCCGTCCTCGTTCAGCGTGGCGGAGATGCGGCTGTCCTGCATCTCGCTCAGCTTGGCGTAGTCGTCCGCGATCCGGTCGAGCGTCTCCAGCACGGCGGGTTTCAGCGCGGCTTCCATCGCCGCGAGGCTCATGTTCGCCTGGTCGTCATCGTCGTCATCGTCGTCGTCACCCGCGATCGGGTTGCCGTCGGCGTCAAGCTCTTGGCCGCCGTCGCCCCCGGGCTTGCCCGAGGAAGGCGGCGTCGTCACGTTGGCCGCCTCGACCACGCCCTCGGCGTCTTCCCCCATCTGCCCCGAGAACGTCGTCTCGAGATCGATCACGTCGCGCAGCAGGATGTCCTCGCCCAGCAGTTCGTCGCGCCAGATGGTGATCGCCTGGAAGGTCAGCGGGCTTTCGCACAGGCCCGCGATCATGGTGTTGCGCCCCGCCTCGATCCGCTTGGCGATGGCGATCTCGCCCTCGCGGCTGAGCAGCTCCACGCTGCCCATCTCGCGCAGGTACATGCGCACGGGATCATCCGTGCGGTCGAGCTTCTCCTCCTTGCCCGAGCCGAGCACGATCTCGCCCCGCTTGCCGGTCTCGGCGAGCGCGGTGGATTTCTGTTCTTCTTCCTCGACCTCGTCGGCCTCGATGATGTTGATGCCCATTTCGGAAAGCATCGACATCACATCCTCGATCTGTTCGGAATTCACCTGATCGGGGGGCAGGACGGTGTTGAGCTGTTCGTAGGTGATGAACCCCTTCTCCCGCGCCTCGCCGATCATCTTCTTGATCGCCGCCTGGCTCATATCGAGCGAAATCTCGGCGTCCTGGTTGTCCGGCTTGCGGTCGTCAGCGTCTTTGGCGGCCATGCACATCTCCTGAGCGGCGGCGGGGGCGATGATTCGCCGGGTGCGCGAATCATCCTGTTCGCGAGGTGATTCGCAACCCGTTTACCCTGTTTTCCTTACCTTTTCTTCACCAAGTGACCTTAACGGCGCGTTTTGGTGAAGGTAATCCTGTCCAGCAGCGCGTCAAACTCCTCACGTTCTCCGCGGTTGATTCGCGCCCCATTCTCGGCCAGATCGTATTCGGCCTTGTCCTCCTGCTGACTGCGCAGCGCGCGGTTGCGGGCCTCGGCGGCCTGTCCCAGCCGCCACGTGACAGCCTCGTCCGCCATCCCCTGCACATCCTCCGCCGCATCCGCGATTTCGGCCCTGAGACCACGGATCGCCGCGATCTTGGCCAGTTCCTCGGCCACGGTCATCTGCGCGATCTCGGCGTCGCCGGGGTGTCGCACGGGGGGCGTGATGGCGACATGGGGCAGGCACAGCAGCTTTTCAAGGGCGTCGGCGCCCACCGTGCGCCCGATCTCGGCATTGAGCGCCTCGGCCCCGTCCGCCGCGTGGTGCAGCAGCAGGTCGCGCAGCCGCGCGTGCAGGCTGTCCTGGCATTCGAGATCCTCGAGCGGCCCCTCGAACTCGGCGCAGATCCCGGGGGTCGAGATCAGCGCGGCGAGGATCACCGCCTCGCGCATCCGGATCGCGCCGCTTTCGCCCGTTGCGGCCAACAGCGACGCCTTGGCGCTGGCGCTGGCCGGGTCGGGCGCGCCCCACTTGCGGGCCTTGGCCCCGCCCTTCGCCGCGCGGCGCGGCGAAAGATGGGTCCAGAGCAGGTCCCGGACCGCGCGTTCGTAATGCCCCCGCACCGTCGGGTCCGCGATCAGCGCCACCTTGTCGCGCAACGCCTTCTCGAGCGCGGCCTTGCGCTCGGGGCTGTCAAAGACGCGGTCCTCGGTCTCGCGCCGCCAGAGCAGGTCCACCATCGGCAGCGCGCCCTCGATCAGCTTCTGCACCGCGCCGCGCCCCTCGGCGCGCAGGATGTCGTCCGGGTCCTTGCCCTCGGGCATCAGCGCAAAGCGCAGCGACTTGCCCGCCATGAGCAGCGGCAGCGCGAGATCGATCACCCGGTGCGCGGCCTGCAATCCGGCGCGGTCGCCGTCCATCGCCATCACCGGCTCGTCCGCGACGCGCCACAGCAGTTGCAGTTGCGCCTCCGTCACCGCGGTGCCCAGCGGCGCGACCGCCGCGCCAAAGCCCGCCTGCGCGAGCGCGATCACGTCCATGTAGCCCTCGGCGGCGATCAGCGGCGCGCCCTTTCCGGCCGCCTCGCGCGCGGACGCAAAGTTGTAGAGCACGCGGGACTTGTCGAAAAGCTCGGTCTGGGGCGAGTTGAGGTATTTCGCGTTCTCGTCCGGATCCATCGCCCGCCCGCCGAAGGCGATGCAACGCCCGCGCGCATCCAGGATCGGGAACATGATGCGGTTGCGGAACACGTCATAGGGCTTGCCGCCCTTGTTGCTGGGCTTGGCCAGCCCGCAACCCATGACAAGGTCGGGCGCGACGCCCTTGCCGGTCAGGTGGTCCCACAGGTTCTGCCAGCCGGCAGGCGCAAAACCGATGCCGAAGCGGTCGCGCGTCGCCTCGTCCAGCCCGCGCCGGTCGAGGTAGTCGCGCGCGCCCGCCCCCGCGCCGGAATTCAGCATGAGGCGGAAATACCTGACCGCCTGCTCCATCACCTCGATCAGTTGCGTGCGCCGGTCCGCCTTCTGCTGCGCCTGGGGATCGCGTTCGGGGATCTGCATCCCCGCCTCGCTGGCGAGGATGCGCACCGCCTCCATGAACTCCACGTTCTCGGTTTCGCGCACGAAGCCGATGGCGTCGCCCTTGGCGTGGCAGCCAAAGCAGTAATAGAACCCCTTGCGGTCATCGACGTGAAAGCTCGCCGTCTTTTCGTGGTGGAAGGGGCACGGGGCCCACATGTCGCCCTTGCCCGGATTCGACTTGCGATTGTCCCACATCACCTTGCGCCCGACCACGTCGGCCAGGGAGGTGCGCGTGCGCAGCTCGTCGAGGAATCCGGGGGGCAGGCTCATACCGTTACTATATGCGCCAAGGACGCCGCGCCGCCAAGGGCGACGCGCGAATTACCCACAGGTTTTGACCGCGCTCAATCGTGCGCGAGGCAGGCTTCGCTGAACGACTCGGCGACCGCGTCGTTCAGTTGATCCTCGGGCAGCGTATAGACCCATTCGACCAGCATCGGCACGGCGGGCGCGTATTTCTCTTCAATACCGCCCTCATCCGAGGTAAGGACGTCGATCGCGCCCTGCTGGGTGTTGCCGCCGCTGCGCTCATTCACGGCGTCGGCGACGATGCCGGTGGTGGCGGCGCAGTCGGCGGCCTTGTCGGCCAGCGCGCCGCCCGGCAGGACGAGCGCGGCCAGGGCGAGGGCGAAAATGCGTTGCATGTATGTTTCCCTGTGGTGAGTGGGGGTTCGGGCGCGCACCCTGTCAGACACCGGCGCGGGCCGCAACGCTCTGCATCGCCTCGCGCATCTCATGCGCGAGGGTCCGCGCAAAGGCGCGGAAGACCATGATCCGCCACGATTCGCCGCTGATCCGCGTGAGCGACGCATGCATGTGCCCAAGCTCCGTGCGCGCGGTGTGCCCGCGCTTGAACGCGCCTTCGCGCAGGTCGAGCGGCGCCAGCCGCGCCAGCGCCTCAGCCGCGCCCTCCCCCTCGAGGCGCGCCACCGCCCAGGCGTCCGACTGATCGGTGAGGGCCGCGAACTCCGTCAGCCCCGCGTCCGGCTCCGGCCCGATCAGCAACGCCATGCGCTGTCCGAACCACACGGCGCGCGCGCCTTCCCGGCCCGTCGCGCGGTTGGGGGCCGGGAACGCCATGCCGTGCGCCGCTTTCAGCGCCTCCGACAACGCCTTGTCCCGCCCCCGGTAGGGCGCAAGCGAAGTCATCCGCGCGGGCGCCGCTTCGGACAGGCGCAGCGCGCCCGCCTCGATCGGCAGCAGCCCATCAAAGGGCGTCCTGGCTGTCAGCTCAATCACGTGTGCGCCCTCCGTCCGCGTCGAATTGCACCGGGTCCTGCACCTCGACCAGCGTTTCCGTCTGGCGCAGGTGATCCACCGCGCGCAGCACCTCTCCATGCCGTTCGCGCCCGTCGCGCAGGAATCCCAACCCGAGGAAACGCCCGAACGTGGGCGAGAACCCGACCGAGGTGAGATAGCCCAGATCATTGGCCGACACCGCCTGCGCGTCCTGCTCGAAGAGATGCGCGCCGGCGGTCAGCTCCTTGACCGCGCCCACGGGTTTCAGCCCGACCAGTTGCTCTCGTCCCGGCTCGCTCAGGCCGGGCCGCGCGGCCATCGTCTTGCCGATGCAGTCCTTCTTGGCCGAGATCATCCGCCCCATGCCGATGTCGTCCGCGGTGACGCGGCCGTGAATCTCCGCATGGGTGATGAAGCCCTTCTCGATGCGCAGCACGTTGAGCGCCTCCATCCCGTAAGGCCCGCCGCCGAGGCCCTCGGCACGCGCCGCCAACTCGCGAAAGAGCGCGTCGCCATATCGCGCCGGGACCGCCAATTCATAGGCGTGCTCGCCGGAGAACGAGATACGGAACAGCCGCGCGGCCACCCCGCCAACGGTCACCTCGCCGCAACCCATGAAGGGCATGTCCCCGACCGGCGCATCCAGCAGGTCATCCAGCAGCGCGCGCGATTTCGGTCCGGCGACGGCGAACTGAGCCCATTGCTCGGTGACCGAAATGAACCGCACGTCCATCTTCGGCGCAAGGCACTGGTGCACGAATTCCAGGTGCCGCATCACCTGTCCCGCCGCCGCCGTGGTGGTCGTCATGAGGTAGTGTTCCTCGCCCAGCCGCGCGCAGGTGCCGTCATCCATGACGAACCCGTCCTCGCGCAGCATGAGGCCGTAACGCACCCGCCCGACCTTCAGCGTGGAGAAGGTATTTGTATAGACATAATCGAGGAACGCGCCCGCGTCCCTACCCTGGATATCGATCTTGCCGAGGGTGGAGACATCCGCGATGCCGACCGCCCCGCGCACATATCCGACCTCGCGATCGCAGGACTGGCGCCAATGCGTTTCACCCGGTTTCGGGAAGTAGCTCGGCCGGTACCACAGCCCCGCCTCGATCATCGGCGCGCCGCGTGCGACGCTGGCGGCGTGGCTGGTGGTGAACCGCTCGGGCGCAAAGCCCTTGCCCTGCGCCCCCGCCCCCATCGCGGCGATGGCGACGGGACTGTAGGGCGGACGGAAGGTGGTCGTGCCGGTCTCGGGGATGCCGCGCCCGGTGGCGTCGGCCAGCACAGCCAGCGCGGCGACGTTGGAATTCTTGCCCTGGTCGGTCGCCATGCCCTGCGTGGTGTAGCGCTTCATATGCTCGACCGAGCGGAAATTCTCGACCGCGGCCTGCTTGACGTCCTTCACCGTCACGTCGTTCTGGAAATCAAGCCAGGCGCGTCCCTTGCCCGGCACCGCCCAGAGCGGGGCGATGTCATAGGCGCTGTCCTCGGCCTTCGGGATGTCGGCTTCGGGCGCCTTCAGCCCCAGCGTCTCCAGCGCCTGCGCCGCCGCCCGCGCGCCTCCTTCGAGGCAGGCGCGGGTCGAGAAATCGCCGCGGCAGGCGCCCGCCGTCACCATGCCGGGTATCGCGCCGTCGCGCGGCACGAAGGCGGCGATGTCCGGGTTCCAGGCGGGGCGCCCGTTCATGTGGCAGGTCAGGTGCAGCGTCGGGTTCCAGCCCCCCGACATCGCGAGGCAATCGGCCTGCACCTTCTCGATCCCGGAAGCGCGCGCGATGCTGATCGCTTCAAGGCCATGCCGCCCTTGCGCGTTGCAGACCTGCGCGCCCGCGTAGAACGGCACGTCGAGATCGCAGCGCGCGTGGGGGCGCGCGTCGATCAGCGCGCTCACATGCACGCCCGCCGCGACCAGGTCCGCCGCCGTGCGATGCGCGTCGTCGGTATTGCCGAACACCGCCACGTTGCGCCCCGGCGCCACGCGCCAGCGGTTCAGATAGGCGCGCACCGCGCCTGCGGTCATGACGCCGGGGCGGTCGTTGTTGGCGAACGCCACGGGCCGCTCCAGCGCGCCCGCCGCCAGCACCGCGGCGCGCGCGTTGATCCGCCAGAAGCATTCCAGCGGCGCGCCGGGACGCATCGCCACGTCATGCGCCAACCGCTCCAGCGCGCCATAGACGCCGCCGTCATACGCGCCGGTCACCGTGGTGCGGGTCATGATCCGCACGTTGGGCCGCGCGGCGAGATCGGCGGCCATCGCGGCGGCCCACTCGGCGCCGGGCCGCCCGTCCACCTCGAGCCGCTCGGCGTTGAGCCGCCCGCCGCAGACGGTGTCCTCGTCAACGAGGATCACGTCAGCACCCGCCTCGGCCGCGGTGCGCGCGGCCATCAGCCCGGCCGGACCCGCGCCGATCACCAGCAGGTCGCAATGCGCCCACGCGCGTTCGTATTTCTGTGTCACCGCTTCGCCCGAGAGCGCGCCGAGGCCGGCGGCGCGCCGGATCACCGGCTCATAGACCCGTTCCCAGAACCGGCGCGGCCACATGAAGGTCTTGTAATAGAACCCCGCCCCGAGGAAGGGCGCGAAAAGATCGTTGACCGCCAGCGCGTCCCAGCCAAGCGAGGGCCAGCGGTTCTGGCTGCGCGCCATCAGCCCCTCGTGCAGTTCGAGCGTGGTGGCGCGCACGTTGGGTTCCTGCGCGGGGCCAAGGCCGGTGGTCACCAGCGCGTTCGGCTCCTCGGAACCCGCGCTCAGCACGCCGCGGGGGCGGTGATACTTGAACGACCGGCCCATGACGCGGATGCCGTTGGCCAGAAGGGCGGAGGCCAGCGTGTCGCCCGCGAACCCCTCGTAGCGATGCCCGTCAAAGCGGAAGCCCACCGGGCGCGCGCGGTCGATCAGGCCCTTGCCGGCGATCCTCATGGCCGCTCCGCCTTTGCGTCGTCTGCGAGTTCCGCGCCCATGACCTCGTGCGTGTTGGTGTCGCGCGTGACCACGATCCAGGCCGCGCAGCCGCTTTCGTGATACCAGAGGTCGCGGGTTTCCCCCGCCGGGTTGTCGCGGTTGTGCAGGTAGTCGTCCCAGACCTCCGCGCCCGCGTCCGGCGCGGGCCGCTCGATCGCCACGGCCGCGCCCTGGTAGTAGAACTCGCGCCGGTCGCGCGGCCCGCAGATCGGACAGGTGATCCTCATGCAAGCCCCGCTTTCAATGTTCCGAAAATACTCAAACTTCCGCCCTCACGTCATGCGCCTCAATGCAGATTGTGTTGACTGCCGGTGCCTTCTTCGTCCATCAGCCCGCGCCCGGTGCGGAACCGGTCGAGCCGGTAGCGCGCCGCCGGCGGGTGATGGCGGTCGGTCGCCACCAGATGCGCCATCGAGAAGCCCGACCCCGGCACCGCCTTGAACCCGCCATAGCACCAGCCCGCATCGAGGTAGAGCCCCTCGATATGGGTGCGGTCGATGATGGGCGAGCCGTCGGGCGTCATGTCCATGATCCCGCCCCAGCTGCGCAGCACGCGCGCCTTGCCGATCATCGGCATCAGCGTCATCCCCGCCTCCATCACGTGTTCGACCATCGGCAGGTTGCCGCGCGCCGCGTAGGAGGCGTACATGTCCAGATCGCCGCCAAAAACCAGCCCGCCCTTGTCAGACTGGCTGATGTAGAAATGCCCCATGCCGAAGCTGATGACATGGTCGATGCAGGGTTTCAGCCCCTCGGTCACGAAGGCCTGGAGGATGTGGCTCTCGATCGGCAGGCGCATCCCCGCCATCGCCGCCACCTGGGAGGAGCGACCGGCGACGATGATCGCCACCTTGCGCGCCCGGATGGCGCCGCGCGTGGTCTGCACGCCGGTCACGGCGCCGCCTTTGGTGTCGATGCCGGTCACCTCGCAGTTCTGGATGATGTCGACGCCGCGTTCGCTCGCCCCGCGCGCGTAGCCCCAGGCGACCGCGTCGTGGCGCGCGGTGCCGGCGCGGCGTTGCAGCAGCCCGCCATAGATCGGAAAGCGCGCGTTGTCGTAGTCCAGATAGGGGACCATCCGGCGCAGGTCCGCCCGGCTCAGCAGTTCGGCGTCGTCACCCTGGTTTATCATTGCGTTGCCGCGGCGCGCGCCCGCGTCGCGCTGACCGTCGGAATGAAACAGCACGATCTGACCGCGTTGCGAATGCATGACGTTGTAGTTCAGATCGGCCTCGAGCCCTTCCCACAGCCGCAGCGAGTGGCTGTAGAATTCCGAGTTGCCGGGCATCATGTAGTTGGCGCGCACGATGGTGGTGTTGCGCCCGACATTGCCGCCGCCGAGATAGCCCTTTTCAAGCACGGCGACATTGGCGATCCCGTGGTTCTTGGCCAGGTAATAGGCGGTGGCGAGGCCATGCCCGCCGCCGCCGATTATGACCACGTCATATTCGGATTTGGGCGCGGCGTCGCGCCAATGCGGACGCCAGCCCCTGTTGCCGGTCAGCCCCTCGCGCAGAACGCGCCAGCCGGAAAAGCGCATCGCATGTCTCCCTAGATTCGCGCGGAGACGTAACAGCGCCGCGCGCGAAAAGGCAATGGCCCAAGCGCATGATCCGCGCGCATGGCCGAGGAGGGTGAGAGGCGCCCGGCGGCGTCAGCGCCGCGGGATCAGAGGCCCAGCGCGCGGTAGCTTGCCGCGACCTTGCCGATGGAGACGAGATAGGCCGCGGTGCGCAGGTCGCTTACGTCATCGCGGGTGTGCCAGACCTCGCGCATGGACTGGTACGCCGCGCGCATGGTGTCGTCGAGGCCAGAGCGCACCAGCTCAAGTTCGCCCGCGCCGCGCAGGTAGCGCTGCTTGAAGTCGGGGCTGATCGTCCAGCCGAGTTCCTTGTCGGCGCTGAGCCGCTCGAGTTCGTCCACCACCAGCTTGTGGCGCGCCTCTTCCTGGCGTCGCCCCATCCGGCCAAACCGGATATGGCTGAGGTTCTTGACCCATTCAAAATAGGACACGGTCACGCCACCGGCGTTCGCGAACATGTCGGGAATGATGACGCAGCCCTTTTCGCGCAGGATTTCATCAGCGCCCGCCGTGGTCGGGCCGTTCGCGGCCTCGATGATGAGCGGCGCCTTGATATTGGCGGCGTTGCCGAGGTTGATCACCCCTTCCATCGCGGCGGGGATCAGGATGTCGCAGTCGGCCTCGAGCACGGCCGCGCCATTCTCGACATAGGTTCCGTCGGGATAGCCCTTCACGCCGCCGTGCTGGATGATCCAGTTCTTCACGGCCTCCACGTCGAGCCCCTTGTCGCTGGTCAGCGCGCCGTCGTGCTCGATGATGCCGGTGATCAGGCAGCCGTCCTCTTCTCTGAGGAACTTGGCCGCGTGATAGCCCACGTTGCCGAGGCCCTGCACGATCACCCGCTTGCCGTCCAGCGCGCCCTTCAGGCCGGCGGTCTTGATATCCTCGGGGTGGCGGAAGAATTCCTGAAGCGAATACTGCACGCCGCGGCCCGTGGCCTCGGTCCGGCCCTGGATGCCGCCGGCGTTGACCGGCTTGCCGGTGACGCAGGCGCGGCTGTTGATGTCGGTGGTGTTCATGCGCTTGTACTGGTCCGCGATCCAGGCCATCTCGCGTTCGCCGGTGCCCATGTCGGGCGCCGGGACGTTCTGGCTGGGGTGGATCAGGTCGCGCTTGATCAGCTCGAAGGCGAAGCGGCGGGTGATGCGCTCGAGCTCGTCCTCGTCCCAATCGCGCGGGTTGATGCACAGGCCGCCCTTGGAGCCGCCGAAGGGCGCCTCGACCAGGGCGCATTTGTAGGTCATCAGCGCCGCCAGCGCCTCGACCTCGTCCTGGTTGACGGCGAGCGCGTAGCGGATGCCGCCCTTCACGGGCTCCATATGTTCGGAATGCACGCTGCGGTAGCCGGTAAACGTATGGATCTGCCCGCGCAGGCGCACGCCGAAGCGCACCGTGTAGGTGGCGTTGCAGACGCGGATCTTTTCCTCTAGCCCCGGCGCGAGGTCCATGAGCGCAACCGCGCGGTTGAACATCAGATCGACGCTCTCGCGGAAACTGGGTTCCTTGAAGTTGGCTGCGGTCATGTCATCCCTCCATGAATTCCGTCCGTCTGTCCCCGGACATCGGTGCATTCCACCCGGCCAAGGTTACGCCCCCTGCGTCAATTGTCCAGCTTGACGGTTCGCCCCGCCCGCCGGCGCCGGCGCGGGAAGCGCGGCGGCGTTGTTTCCGGCGCGCGAACAGTTCCCGGAAAACCCTGGAACTGTATCCCAACTAGCTGATTTGCGTCAATTTTTCATTCTTATCGGCCCTATTTTCGCCACACTGATCAACGAAGAATGACGCAAGGAAATTTGAGTCACACCCGGCTCCGGTCTGTGAGGTATCAAAGTGAAACGCACGATTCCCGTACTGCTCTCGCGTGATGCACGCGCATCGGCGGATGTCACGAATTCCGCCCATTTCATTCCGTCCCCGCTGCGGAAATTCGTCCACGACGAAGACGGCGCGGTGGTCGCGTATTCCTTCTTCATCCTGCTGCTGATGCTCGTCGCCGGCGGGATCGCCATCGACGTGTCGCGCCAGGAAATGGAGCGGGCGCATATCCAGAACACGCTCGACGCCGCCGTTCTGGCCGCCGCGGGCGAACCCTACGCGATCGACGGCAAGGCCAAGGCCAAGGCGATCGTCGAGGACTACTTCGCCAAGGCGGGCATGTCCGACTACCTGAACGAGATCAATACCGAGGGCGAAGATTCCGACATCGTCAGCACCGTCAATTCGAGCAAGGTCACGGCCAGCGCCGAGATGCAGCTCGACACCTACCTGATGCATCTGAGCGGGGTGAAGACGCTCAAGGCCAGCGGCGTCTCGACCGCGGAGCGGCGCGTGCCCAAGCTCGAGGTGGCGATGGTGCTCGACGTTTCCGGTTCGATGAACAGCAACAACAAGCTGAGGAACCTGAAATCCTCGGCCAAGGAATTCGTCACCAAGATCCTCAACAGCGCCGACCCGGGCGATGCGGTGATCTCGGTCGTGCCGTTCAGCTGGAACGTCACGCCGGGAATGGAGATTTTCGACGAGCTGAACGTCGACGTGCGGCATGACTATTCCAGCTGCATCCGCTTCTTCCAGGATGACGGCGACTATGACGAGACGGGCATCGACCCCGAGACCCCGCGCACCCAGCAGATCTATACGTCGCGCTACGGCTCGTTCGACAACGTGAACGGCGAATCCTGCTATACCAACGATTACGCCGACATCCTGCCGTTCTCGATCAGCGAGACCGCGCTGCACAACAAGATCGATTCGTTCCAGGGCCGGGGCAACACCTCGGGGCACCTGGGCATGAAATGGGGCGCCGGCCTGCTCGACCCGGCGTTCCAGCCGGTCAAGACGGCCCTCAACGGCAAGACGGATGAGGATGGCAACAAGCTGGTCAGCGACCTGGTCGGCGCGGTTCCCGCCCAATACAACGAAGCCGAGACACTCAAGGTCATCGTGATGATGGGCGACGGCGAAAACACGACCAGCTACTACTTTGGCCGCAACAGCAGCTATCGCGGGCCGAATTCCGACCTCTACAAGGTGACCTATCAGGAAATGGAATTCCAGTACGCCTACAAGAAGAAGAAGAAGAGCAAGATCAGCTACAACGAGAGCAAGTGCAGCAACAAGAAGTGGGCTTGCGTCTATGAAGCCACCGGCGAGACCAAGTCCGCCCACTACCTGCACGACAAGAACGACGACCGCTATCGCGATCTCAAGCATAACAGCTGGATGGACGAGGACGATTTCGACGACCTGCCCGAGACCATGGAAGGCTACATTGCGACCGAGCGCCTGAGCTGGGAAATGGCCTGGGGTCTGATTTCGCCCAGTGAATACGGCAACATCACCGGCAACTGGGGCCCCTGGAACGACTACACCGGCAACAACGAGTCCCGCTGGTGGAAGGACCAGCGCATGGACAAGATCTGCACCGCGATCAAGCAGAAGGACGTGATCGTCTATACCATCGGCTTCGAGATCCCCAAGAACGGCCATGCCGAGGGTGAACTCAAGGACTGCGCCTCGTCCGTCGCGCACTACTACCGCGCCGAGGGCGTCAACATCAACGATGCGTTCAATTCCATCGCTTCGAACGTCGTCAACCTGAGGCTGACCCAATGATACGCCTGATCCGCAAGGGCGCGCGCGCCTTCCGCCGCGACGAATCCGGCAGCTCCGCCGTCGAGTTCGTCATCGTCTTCCCGGTCTTCCTGGCCTTGATGGTCATGTCGATCGAGCTGAGCATGATCACCTTGCGGCACGTGATGCTGGAACGCGGGCTCGACCTGGCGGTGCGCGATGTCCGGCTCGGCACCGGGACGGCGCCGACCCATGACGCGATCAAGGACCGGATCTGCGAAGAGACGATCGTGGTCAAGGACTGCACGGAAAACCTGCGCCTCGAGATGGTGCCGACGGACCTGCGCAACTTCGTCACGCTGGGCGGCGAGGTCCAGTGCACCGACCGCGAGGAAGAGGGCGAACCGGTGCTGAAATTCACGCCGGGGCAGCAGAACCAGCTGATGTTCCTGCGCGCCTGCCTGAAATACGACCCGCTGTTCCCGACCTGGCACCTCGCCCGGACGCTGAAGAGCGACGGCAGCGGTCAGGTCGCCATCGTGTCGATGTCCGCCTTTGTACAGGAGCCCTTGTAAGATGTTCACGCTTCCCTTCACGCAATGGCTGAAGCGGTTCCGCAGCGACGAAGCGGGCACCGTCACGGTCGAGGCGGTGATCTGCCTCCCCCTGCTCTTCTGGGCGATCATGGCTTCCTTCGAGTTCTTCGAACTGCACCGCTACAATTCCGCGCGCGACAAGGCGACCTACACGATCGCCGACATGATCTCGCGCGAGATGCAGAGCGTCTCTCCGTCCTATCTCGACAACGCCAAGACCGTGTTCGACACCATCGCCGACGATAACGGCGAAAACGAGATCCGCGTCTCGGTCATCAAGTACGACGCCGACGCGGACAGATTCACCGTCGTCTGGTCGCAAACTCGCGGCCAGGGCCCGCTGGAGCCGCTGACCACCCAGCAGATGCAGGACGCGCATGGGTCGCTGCCGATCATGGGCGACGGCGAAGAGGTGATCGTGATGGAAAGCCGCTCGATCTATCCGCCGCTTTTCGATGTCGGCATCGGCGGCAACACGGCGATCGAAACCCGCGTACTGACCAGCCCGCGCTTCGCGCCGCAGATCGTCTGGGACGACAGCTGACCCGAGGTTCGCCCCCGTAACGAGTGACCGCGCCCCGGGCCTGATCGCCCGGGGCGTTCCTTATCGCGCCCGCGTCACGACGGGGCGTCGCGGCCCTTGATCATCGCCGCCAGAATCTCGGCCATCGCCTTGGTCCGGGGCGCGCTGACCACGCCGCCCACACCGATCCGGCGGCCCAGGCGCCACCACATGCCCGGCTCCCAGCGGCGCGGGCCGGCCGCCGAAAGGCGCAGCAGAAACCCGTTCGACGGCTTCCAGGCGAGCACGCCACGCTCCAGCGCCTCGATCTCGTCGACCCGTGCGAGGATCTCGCCCGTCGTGCTGCGCAGCGCCTCCTGGGTCAGTTCCAGCCCCTCCTTCGTCGCGCGCCGCAGCAACTCCGCCGCCCAGAGGACCAGCAGGCCGAACGCCCCGAGAAAGACCTGCAAGCCCCACTCGGCGGGCGGGCGCAGCACCGCAAGGCAAACCAGCAGCCCCCCCAGCGACGCCAGGATCGCAAGCGCGAAGAACCGCCGTGGCCATGACGCGCGCACCGTCATCAATATCTCGTCCTGCATGTCCCGCCTCCCGTCGCCGCGCCATACCGCGAAGCGCGCCTTGATGCGAGGCCAATCGCGCGGCCGGTCTTTCTCTTGGTTAGAATACCCCTAACGCGACGTCTGACTACCGGCGCAGCCGCACCTCCGCGCCGGGCGCCTCGGGTTCGTCGTCGATCAATTCGGACGGGAAACCCGGCGCGCGGATGTCGAGGCCAGTCGCCTTTTCCAGCCGCTCGATGATGCGGTCGGACTGCGCGCGCTCGCCAAGGCGGCGCTGCCCGTCGCGCATGATGTCGATCACCAGCGGCGAGAGTTCCAGCGGCACGCCATGCGTTTCGGCCAGCCTCTGGAAGAGGCCCACGTCCTTCAGCACGAGGTCCATCGTGAAGTTCACGTCGCGCGAGCCCGACAGGATGAGCTGGCTTTCGGTTTCGTGCACGAAGGAATTGCCCGAGGAGATCGCGATCGCCTCGTATGTCGTGGCGAGGTCCATGCCGGCGGCCTTCATCACGCAGAGCGCCTCGCAGAGCGTGAGAAGGTTCGCCGTCGCGAGATAGTTGGTCATCACCTTGAGGATGCTGGCGCTGCCGAGGTCGCCGGTATGCAGCACCCGGCGCCCCATCACCGTCAGCAGCGGCAGGATGCGCTCGAAGGTGGGACGGTCGCAGCCGGCATAGATGCTGATATTGCCCGAATCCGCGCGGTGGCAGCCGCCCGAGACCGGACAATCGACCGCCGAGCCCCCCGCGTCGATCACCGCCGCGCCGAGGCGTCTCACCTCGTCCGCGTCGGTGGTCGACATCTCGAGCCAGGTCTTGCCCGGACCGATATGGGGCAGCATCTCGTCCAGCACCGCCGCGCTCGCCGCGGGGCTGGGCAGGCAGGTCACCACGACGTCGCAGGCGGCCATCATCTCGGCGGGCCCGCGCCCCGCCTTCGCGCCGCGCGCCTTGAAGGCGTCGACCAACGCGCCGTCGAGGTCATGCACATAGAGGTCCAGCCCGTTGCGCAACAGGCTCCCGGCGAGCTTGCCGCCCACGTTGCCCAGCCCGATAAATCCGATTTTCATGCCGTTTCCCTTCGCTTCGGTTCCGCGCAAGTTGGCGGTCCACAAGCGACCTGTCGCCTTCGTTTGCGACGCGGATATGCCCATCTGGGCGGATGAGCGGGCGCGTTCAGCCGGCCACCGCCTTGCGCACGAGATCCCAGTAGATCGATTCGACATCGTCAAGGTCAAGCCGCCCGCCCGCGCGAAACCAGGTGTTCACCCCGGTCAGCATCCCGATCACCGCCATCGCGGCCACCTTGGGCTCGGGCGCCTCCATCGCGCCGACGGCGACGCCGCGGCGCAGGATCGCGACCAGTTCCTCCTCGTATTCGCGGCGCAACCGCTCGATCACCGCGAAATTCTCGGGGGCGAGGTTGCGCAGCTCCATATAGGCCACGAAAACCGCGTCGGGACGTTGCGAGTGGTAGCGGATGTGAAACCGCGTGAACGCCTCGAGCGCGGCCATCGGATCGGACTCGGGCGACCGGTCGGCCCAGGCGGCGAGCAGGTCCTCCATGTGGCCGCGCATCAGGTCGAACAACAGGCTCTGCTTGTCCGGCGTGTAGTTGTAGAGCGCGCCCGCCTGAACGCCCACCTCCTGCGCGATCCGGCGCATCGATACGGCGGCGTAACCGTGCCGCGCGAAAAGCCGCAGCGCCGCGTCGCGCACGCGCGGGCCGGTCGTGCCGGAATGAGATCCCTGGGTTCGCGCCATGCGCGCAAATTAACTGAACGCCCGTTCAAATCAATGCCCCGCTTGCCCTGCATGGGCGGTTGATGGCAGACATGGGCGAAGGTTCCGATCCGGGATAGCCAGATATGCGCGCCGCGCCCGTCCTCTTTCTCGCGCTGATGCTCAGCGCCTGCACGCAGTTTCCGCAGCTTGACGGGACGGTGAGCGAGGAGGTGCGCCGCGCGCCCTATCCCGATCTCGTCCCGCTCGGCACGCTGGACATGCGCGCGACGACCGGACGCCTCACCCCCGAGACCGGCGCGCGGATCGAGGCGCGCATCGCGCGGCTCAGGGCGCGGGCGGCGCGGCTGCGCGGCACGGTGATCGACGCGCCGGCGCGGCGGCGCATGAAGGCCGGCGTCGACTCCTGAAACGACCGCCGCGCACGGCCTCCAAAACCCGCGTTGCAAGGGGCGCGCGATCAGGCTACATCGCGGGCGCACATCACCTGACACCGGAGAGCCGCCCATGACCGATCCCTTGCGCCTTGGTATTGCCGGACTGGGCACGGTCGGCACGGGTGTCGTGCGCATCGTGCGCCAGAAGGCCAACCTGCTGGCCGCGCGCGCCGGCCGCCCGGTGCAGATCGTCGCCGTCTCGGCGCGCAGCCGCGACAAGGATCGCGGCGTGTCGCTGTCGGATTACGCCTGGGAAGATGACCCCGTCGCCCTGGCGCGGCGCGACGACGTGGATGTCTTCGTCGAACTGATGGGCGGGCACGAGGGCGCGGCCAAGGACGCGACCGAGGCCGCCATCGCCGCCGGCAAGGACGTGGTTACCGCCAACAAGGCGCTGCTGGCGCATCACGGTCACGCGCTCGCGCTCGCCGCCGAGGACGCGGGCCGCGTGATCCGTTTCGAGGCCGCCGTCGCGGGCGGCATCCCGGTCGTCAAGGCGCTGACCGAGGGCCTGGCGGGCAACGACGTCACCCGCGTCATGGGCGTGATGAACGGCACCTGCAACTACATCCTGACACGGATGCAGTCGGCGGGGCTTCCCTATGCGGAGGTGTTCGAGGAGGCCAATCAGCTCGGCTTTCTCGAGGCGGACCCGACCCTTGACGTGGGCGGCATCGACGCGGGACATAAACTGGCCCTGCTGGCCGCGATCGCCTTTGGCGTCCAGGTCGATTTCGACGCGGTCGAACTGGAAGGCATCGAGAAGGTCACGATCGACGATATCCGCCAGGCCGCGGACATGGGTTTCCGCATCAAGCTTCTCGGCGTGAGCCAGATGACCGGTCGCGGGCTGGAACAGCGCATGTCGCCCTGCCTCGTGCCCGCCGACAGCCCGCTGGGGCAGCTCGAGGGGGGCACCAACATGTGCGTGCTCGAAGGCGACCAGGTCGAGCAGATCGTGCTGCGCGGCCCCGGCGCCGGCATGGGCCCGACCGCGAGCGCGGTAATGGGCGACGTGATGGATATCGCGCGCGGGGTGCGCATCCCGGTCTTCGGCCAGCCCGCCGCCGGGCTGGAGCGCGCCACCCCTGCCCGCGCCGTGACGCCGGCGCCCTACTACCTGCGACTCGGGCTTGAGGACAAGCCGGGCGCGCTGGCCAAGGTGGCCGCCGTGCTGGGCGAAGCGGGCGTCAGCATCGACCGGATGCGCCAGTATGGCCACGAGGATATCTCGGCCCCGGTGCTCATCGTGACGCACAAGGTCACGCGCAGCGCGCTCGACGCGGCGCTCAAGGCGATGGCGTCGCTCGACGTGATGGCCGCCGAGCCGGTCGCGCTCAGGATCGAGCGCGTCTGAGCCGCCCTTGTGCGCCCGCTGGCCCCCCGGTAAAGCTGAAACCGCACCACGAACGCCGAAGGACGAACCGCCCATGTCTGCAGAAACCGATTTCAACGACCGTATGCTTTCGCTGGGCCTTGCGCGGGTGTCCGAGGCCGCCGCTCTCGCCTGCGCCGACCTGATCGGGCGCGGCGACGAGAAGGCCGCCGACCAGGCGGCGGTGAACGCCATGCGCGAGCAATTGAACAAGCTCAATATCAAGGGCGTCGTGGTGATCGGCGAGGGCGAGCGCGACGAGGCGCCGATGCTTTATATCGGCGAGGAGGTGGGCAGCGGCGACGGCCCCGGCGTCGACATCGCGCTCGACCCGCTCGAGGGGACGACGCTGACGGCCAAAGCGATGCCCAACGCGCTCACCGTGATCGCGATGGCGCCGCGCGGCAGCCTGCTGCACGCGCCGGACGTCTACATGGACAAGCTCGCCATCGGGCCGGGCTATCCGAAGGACGTGGTGAGCCTTGACATGACGCCGCGCGAGCGGGTCGAGGCGCTGGCCGCCGCCAAGGGCTGCAGGCCCTCGGAAATCACCGCCTGCGTGCTTGAACGCCCGCGCCACGAGGAGACCATCGCGGAATTGCGCGAAACCGGCGCGGCGGTCTATCTCATCCCCGACGGGGACGTGGCGGGCGTCATCCATTGCGCCGAGGCGCGACTGACCGGCATCGACATCTACATGGGCTCGGGCGGCGCGCCCGAGGGGGTGCTGGCTGCCTCCGCGCTCAAATGCATGGGCGGGCAGATCTGGGGGCGGCTCCTGTTCCGCAACGACGACGAGCGCGGGCGCGCGGCCAAGGCCGGGATCGACGATCTCGACCGGGTCTATTCACGCGACGAGATGGTGACGCGCGACGTGATCTTCGCCGCGACGGGCGTGACCGACGGATCGCTCGCCCGGGGGATCAAGCGGCGGCCCGGTCATGTCGAGACGGAAACCGTGCTGATGCGCTCCAAGACCGGATCGGTGCGCCGGATGCTCTACCGCAATCCTGTCCGCTGACGCAGGATCGCCTCCGGCGGGAGTATTTGAGGAACATTGAAAGGGGGCGCCGTGCCGGCATTCCTCGACGTTGAGCGATCGCTGTCCGGTCGCCGCTGGGTCGGCCCCACGGCCGAGCACGATCGCCACGCCGAGGCGCTGGCGCAGCAGTGCGGGCTGCCGGCCGCGCTGTGCCAGGTGCTCGCGCGGCGCGGGGTGGACGCCGCGGGGGTCGACGCTTTCCTCGCGCCGCGACTGCGCGCCCTGCTGCCCGATCCGCGTAGCCTCAAGGACATGGAGCGCGCCGCCGCGCGGCTGCTCGCGGCCGTCGCGGCGGGGGAGCGGATCGCGATCTTCGCCGATTACGACGTGGACGGCGGCGCCTCGGCCGCGCTGCTGCTGGACTGGCTGCGCCAGATGGGCCGGGGCGCGACGCTCTACGTGCCCGACCGCATCGACGAGGGCTACGGGCCCAATGACGCCGCGATGGCGGAACTGGCTGGCGCGCATGACCTGATCGTCTGCGTCGATTGCGGCACGCTGAGCCACGGCCCGGTGGCGGCGGCCAAGGGGGCCGATGTGGTGATCCTCGATCACCATCTGGGCGGCGAGACCCTGCCGGACGCGCTGGCGGTGGTGAACCCCAACCGGCAGGACGAAAGCGGCGAGTGCGCCCATCTCTGCGCGGCGGCGGTGGTCTTCCTGTGCCTCGTGGAGGCCGGGCGGCAGTTGCGCGACGCGGGGCGGCAGGGTCCGGACCTGATCGCGATGCTCGACCTCGTGGCGCTGGCGACGGTGGCGGACGTGGCGCCGCTCACGGGCGTCAACCGCGCCTTCGTGCGCCAGGGGCTGAAGATCATGGCGCGGCGCGCGCGCCCCGGCCTCGTGGCGCTGGCGGACGCCGCGCGGCTCGATTCGGCGCCAACGGCCTATCACCTGGGCTACGTGCTCGGGCCGCGCATCAACGCGGGCGGGCGCGTCGGGCGCGCCGACCTCGGGGCGCGGCTGCTGGCCAGTACCGACATCGCCGAGGCGCGCGCGATGGCCGAGCGGCTCGACCAGCTCAACACCGAGCGGCGCGAGATCGAGGCCGGCGTGCAGGCGGCTGCAATGGCGCAGGCCGAGGCGCGCGGGCTGGACGCGCCGCTGGCCTGGGCCGCCGGCGAGGGCTGGCATCCCGGCGTCGTGGGCATCGTCGCCAGCCGGCTCAAGGAGGCGGCGAACCGTCCCGCCGTCGTCATCGGTCTGGACGGCGAAATCGGCAAGGGATCGGGGCGATCGGTCAGCGGCGTGGACCTTGGCGCGGCGATCCAGCGGCTCGCCGCGGAGGGGCTGCTGATCAAGGGCGGCGGGCACCGGATGGCGGCGGGGCTCACCGTCGCGCGCGATCAGCTGGACGAAGCGATGGCGCGGCTGGGCGCGTTGCTCGCCCGGCAGGGGGCGGAGCGCATGGGCGCGGCGGACATGGTGCTGGACGGGCTGCTGATGCCGGGCGCGGCGACGCCCGACCTGATCACCCGGCTCGAGGAGGCCGGCCCCTTCGGCGCCGCCGCCGTCGCGCCGCGCCACGCCTTTGCCGCGATGCGGATCGATTTCGCCAGGCGCGTGGGCGAGCGGCACCTGAAGCTGCGTTTCACCGACGGCGACGGGCCGCGACTGGACGCGATCTGCTTTGGCGCCTATGACGGCCCGCTCGGCCCCGCGCTCGAGCAGCACGGCGGCGCGCGGTTCCACTTGGCCGGGCGACTGGAAATCAACCGCTGGCAGGGTCGCGAATGCGCGCAGCTACGCCTCGAGGACGCCGCACCGGCGACGTGAAGCACGACGGGCCCGCGCCTGTCGCCGTCGCGCCGCGCAAAATCCGAAACCCGCGTAAACTGCGCAACTTTCCTCTTGCAGAGTCAGCCGGCATTGCCTAGGAAGCAGCCACATCAGCGCTGGCCCGTTCGTCTATCGGTTAGGACGCCAGGTTTTCAACCTGGAAAGAGGGGTTCGATTCCCCTACGGGCTGCCACTTTACCGTGTAAGATAATGATTTCACTCGGTAAATTATAGGCCGCCTCGCTCTGCCTAAGCATTGTCTAAGGATTTGATGGGCAGCAAACTGCCCACGAAGCCCTGCCGAAAGTTCACGAATTCGTGATCGAGAATTGCGCGTCGGCAGACCACACGGACAAAACCCTTGCGATGCTTCCGACCTTGGTGCGCGTAGAGTGCCATTGCCTGTCGCCTACTCCACAGCTACGGTTGAACTAAAGCGTGCAAATTCAACCACGCAAGGTTTGAGGTGATAATGGGAAAGATTGGACTCTACGTCTATCAGCTAGTTTTAAGCAGGACTGACAATTACCAGAGAATTCCGTTGGCGGATGCCGGTATCGGGTCTGAATTGTACCAATTCGTGCCGCAGTTCGTTGCCGGTAAGCGGACGACGCATCAGAACAATAATATCGAACGTAGTTGGCGTCTGGAACCGCAACCAGACCAAGGTCGCGCAAGGCACGGACTGGTTCGGTATGGAACATTTGGCTATAGTTCGACCATTGTAGATCCGAACGACAACAACGTCCTCTACGATAGAGCCGCCGCAGACGTTGAGGAAATACCGCTCTATTATCAAGTCTGGGTGCCGGATCGAGGGAATTTTGGCTTCGCTGCATTCCAATCATTTCGTGATCGTTCGTGTGTCAGCCAAGTTCTTGGCGAACTTACAGGCGAATTCAATCAACGCTTCGACCATCTTAGATTGACGGCCAACAAAGTGATGCCGGTCAACGACGAAGTTTACCGGAACGCGCCGGTTAAAAAGCTGATCTTATCAAAGAAACGTGTCCCTAAAGATCGAGCCGAAATTCTCCGCAACTTACCACCCGAAGAATTAAACGTAGAGCTCTCTTTTGGTGTGCGGAGAAATGGAAGGTTCGGCATCTTTTCGGACGTAGCGCCACAAATCAGGCAGGCGCGAGGTGGCGCAGCTTTCGTGTTTGATGGAATCGAGTTTGACGAAGCAAGCGCTATGGTTGCCATTGGGAATGCTTACATGAAGGTCGGGATCGTCGGACCCTCCAATAATGCAGGCGTGATAGACGTAACTGATGAAGTTGCGCTCGGGGAAGATCAACATCCCACACTTGCGTCTATTTCAGAGGTAACTACACAAGTAATTGGTAGCTTCCGCGAGCAATATGGAATGAGATAATGAAAATTAGTGTGCGCTCAATCTTCCAAGCCCATTGGGCAACTCTCCGGAATTTTGGGGAGACGAGAACGAGCCGCACTGACATTGTGGTATTTTATGGCGTTCCTGCTGCGGCGGCTGTAGCAAGCTATTACTATTGCGTAGCGTTTTCATCAGAGGTGTATTCTGCTTCGATTTCCGTATTCGCTATTTTTTCTGCGCTACTATTTAGCGTTCAAGTTGCAATGTACGGCGTCTTTCGAGCCGACCGAAAGACTACCAACGACGCCATTTTGAATGAAGACGAGCAGCGCGACGCTGAGGAGACGCGCAGGCTGTTGCGTGAAGTTAACGCGAATGTTTCCTACTTAATTTTACTGTCTTGCGTGGGCGTGACTGTTATCGTTGTCTTCGTTGCAGCGCCGATACCCACGAAATTTGAGGCCGCAACGTTGATTTTTTTGTATCTTCATTTTCTTCTTACAGTCGCAATGGTATTGAAACGAGCGCATGAGGTTTTCGACGCTGAATACGCCATACCGCTTCGATTTACCAATAAAAACGGTAGCGTCAAAAAATAGACCGCGCATCAAGACGCGGCCAGTTGGGCACTCTTGCGGAGTTGGTATTCGTCAGGCGACTGCGGCGTAGGTGCTGCGGCAGACTTCTAAGGTGCGGGCACGATCCGACGCGGTGACGGTGTAGAGCGGCACGGCAATCAAGGCGGTTTCGGTCAGGCCTACGGCCAAGTCTTCGCAGGACAAGGCGGCGTTGATCGTGGTGGCCGGGGAGGCGATGCCCACAGCAAGCGCGTCCGGCACGTCCGACCGGCTTTCCGGCACATGATGCAGGATATGTGCAGGCGCTCGGAAACGGCTGGACGCAGCTTTCGAGGCTGAATGACTCCGCTCACCGGGTTCCGTTCCGGGCGCCGCTACTCGGGGGCTGGATTAGAGGGCACGAGGCCGTCGTCGTTTGCCGTCCGGGGATGCGCGCAAGCGCGCGGCAAAGCCGCCTCACAAGAAGAGGTGGCTGCCCGCGTTCTTCCATGTCAGCCGCACTTCGTCGCCGCGTTTGGCCGCCATTGGCGCGCCCGAGGAATGCGACGCGCAGGAGCTCGCATCCCGGAAACCGGCCGCGCACCAGCGCGAAGGGCGTGATCAGCGCCAGAATTCGCGATACCGGCGCAGGATCCAGCCCGGCGGCGGGCAGGAGAACGGAAATCCGCGCGCGGCCCGTTCGCCGCGGCGTCGACCTTATGCGTCGGCCCAGTATCCGTTGGCCGCGGCGACGGTTGCGAAATGGGTGGCGACGACCTGGCTTGACGCGATCAGGGCCGCGGAGTCCTCCGCGTATTTCGGGCGCAGGCGGTCGCGCACCTCCGCGTCGGGCTGGGTCAGCTTGACCGCGACCCGCGCCATCTTGACGGCGAGGTCATAGCCCTCTTCGGGCGTCTTCGTCTTGAGTGTGGGAAGCCATGTCGTCATCGTTCGCTCCTTGCGATTGGGTGGGAAACTCGGGCATGAGGATGCGTTCGGCGTTGCCCTGCGGGTCGTCGAACTGGTCGTGGCGCACCGCCCAGATGAATGCGCCAAGTCCGATCAGCCCCATGCCGATCGACAGCGGGATGAGCAGCGCGAGGCTCACGCGTCATCCCCGGCGGATCGCGCGATAGGCGCGCCACGTTCCGTGGCCGAGCAGCGGGAAGATCACCGCCAGCCCGACGAGGCCGGTCGCCACGCTGAGCGCAAGGCCGCAGGCCACGATCGCCCCCCATGTCAGCGCCACCGGCAGGTTCTTGACCGTCATCAGGAAGCTGACGCCAAGCGCGGTCAGCGCGTCGCGCCGCTCCGCCACGATCATCGGGATGGAAAACAAGCTGAGCGCGAAGGCGAAGGCCGCGAACAGCCCGCCCAGCGCCCCCCCGACGAGGATCAGCGTCCAGCCGCGCAGCGTGGTCAGCACGTTGGCCAGCGCCTCCCCGGCCCCCGGAAAGGGCGTCAGGCCGAAGAACAGCGCATAAAGCAGGTCGGCGGTGCGAATCCAGAACAGCACCAGCATGCCCAGCATAAACCCCGCGAAGGCCAGTTGCCCGAGCGGGACGCCGGGCACGACCAGCATCCGCGCGAGCGTGATCCTCTCGCCCTGTTCGAGCGCGCGGCTCTTCTCGTAGAGGCCGACGGCGAAGAACGGCCCGACGATGAGAAAGCCCGAGACCATCGGAAGCGCGAGGTAAAGCAGGCCGAGCCTGTAGAGCGTCCAGAGGATCGCGTAGGACAGCAGGACCAGGAAAACCCCGTAGGCGAGGCTCTGTATCGGATGGGTCCGGAAATCGCGCCATCCGCCCGACAGCCAGGCGAAGGCGGCGCTCGCGGGCAGGGATCGCGCATAGGGCGACTCTGGCTTGGCCGGGGGGCGCGGCGTTGGAAGGGGTTCAAGCATATCGGGCCTTTCTCAGCAGGCGGGCTTGGCCGCGGCGGCGTGCTCGGACAAGGTGCAATCGGGCTGCGATTGCACGGCGACCGTGACCAGGTGCGCGTTGGCGGCGATGAACACCCCCACGCCCAGAAGCGCGCCGATGATCGCCAGTCTGCGTTGCGTGACCCATGTCATTGCGCCTGCTCCGCCTCGCGTTCGCCCAGCGTCGCCACATAAAGGGCCAGCAGGTTGATCTCGGCCTCCGACAGGCGGTCCGACCAGGCGGGCATCACGCCCTGGCGCCCGTGGCGCAGCGTGCGAAGCACGGTGGCGCGGTCCTGGCCGTAGATCACCGACTTGTCGCGCAGCGACGGCGCGCCGTTCATCAGCCCGCCCTCGCCGCGGTCGCCGTGGCACGAACTGCAATTCTCGGCGAAGAGCTGCGCGCCCGCGCCTTGCGCATCCTCCGCGCCGTCATGCAGCGCCACGACATAGTCGGCCAGTGCGTCGCGCTCGTCCCTTTCGAGCCAGTCGAAGGCCGGCATCTGGCCGAAGCGCGTGTCGTCATTCGCCGCGTTGATGCCGACACGCACCGTCTCCGCGACGGTTTCGGGGTGGCCGCCCCAGAGCCAGGTGTCGCCGTTCAGCGCCGGAAAGCCGGGGCCGCCGCCGCCATCGGGGCCGTGACAGGCGGCGCAATTGTCCTGGAACAGCCGGTGCGCCGCCGCCATGCCCGGAATCATCAACGCCGCGTCCTTTTGGATCGCGTCGAAATCGCCTGTCTCGAAACTGGCGAGCCAGCGGCTGCGGTCCGCGCTGAGCGCCTCGTAGCGTTCGATCGCCATCTCGCCCTGGTCGAGCCCCAGAAGCCCCCGCGTGTAATCGTCGCCCAGCGGCCAGGCGGGCAGAAGGATCCATGCGATCACCGCATAGGCATGGGTGATGATCAGCGCCCAGACCACGATGTTCGGAAAGGCTGTGTTGAGTTCGGTGATGCCCGCCCATTCGTGGCCGGTGAGCTCGTAACCGCTGACCGGATCCACCTCGAGCTCGCCGGTCTCGGCATCGGCGTCGGCCAGGTCCCGCGGGTCGGTCGTGACGTTGGGATCAGTCATGGCGTTCCCCGTCGCGCTGATCCGCGGGCAGGATAGAGCGCGCGGCGGCCTCATGCGCGTCGCGGCGCGCGGGGCTGTAGGCGCGTATCACCACGATGACGAAGAAGCCCATGAGCCAGATCAGCCCCACCGTCTTGGACAGGTAAACGAGGGTGTCGTGGGTCATTCGCCGTCCTCCCCGGCCAGGATGCCATAGGGCGCATCGGTGAGCCTGCCCAGCGATTGCAGATAGGCCACAACCGCGTCCATCTCGGTGAGCACCGCGGGGTCGCCGTCGAAGGCGCGCACCGCGACGTCTTCGCCGTAGCGTTCGAACACGCCGTCGACACCGTCGCTATCCGGTCGGGCCTGGGCCAGCGCGTCGGCCTGCGCCGCCGCGACCGCGTCATCGCCATAGGGCACGCCAAGGCGCGCGAGCGTCGCCATCGAGTCGCGCAGCAATCCGGTATCGAGCCGCCGCATGAGCCAGGGATAGGCCGGCATGATCGAGGCCGGGACCACGCTGCGCGGATCGATGAGGTGCTGCACGTGCCAGGCGTCGGAATACTTCTCGCCCAGTCGCGCGAGGTCGGGGCCGGTGCGCTTGGACCCCCAGAGCATCGGGTGGTCATAGGCGCTCTCGGAGGCGAGCGAATAGGGGCCGTAGCGGTCCAGCTCATCCGCCAGGCTGCGCACCATCTGGCTGTGGCAAGCGTAGCAGCCCTCGCGCATGTAGATTTCGCGTCCGGCCAGTTCCAGCGGAGTGTGCGGGCGCAGGTCGTCGGGAATCTCGACGGTCTCGTCGATGGTGAAGAGCGGCGCGATCTCGACGATGCCGCCGATCGAGGCGGCCACGATGATCGCGACGACCAGCCCCATCGACAGTTTTTCAAGGTTGTAGTGCAGTTTCAGCATCGGCTCACTCCGCGGGCTGCGCGACGATCGGGCGGTCGGGGGCCTCACCCCGGGCCGCGCGCATCGTCGCCCGGCAGTTCCATGCGCAGATCACTGCGCCCATCAGGAACATGCCCCCGCCGACGGTGCGGGCCAGGTAATAGGGGGCCATCGCCTGAACCGATTCGATGAAGCTGTAGGACAGCGCGCCGTTTTCGTCATAGGCGCGCCACATCAGCCCCTGAACGATACCCGCGTTCCACATCGAAACGGTGTAGACCAGCGTCCCCCCCACTGCGAGCCAGAAGTGCCACTCGATCGCGCGGAGCGAGACCATGGCGTCACGCCCCGACAGTTGCGGCACCACCGTGTAGATCGCACCGAAGACGATCATCGCCACCCAGCCCAGCGTGCCGGAATGGACGTGACCCACCGTCCAGTCGGTATAGTGCGATAGCGAGTTGACGGGCCGGATCGCGAGGAACGACCCCTCGAAGGTCGAAAGGCCGTAGAACACGGCCGCCACGAACATGAAGCGCAGCGTCGCGTCGTCGCGCACCTTGTGCCAGGCGCCGTTCAGCGTGGCGATCGCGTTGCCCGCCGCGGCCCAGGAAGGCACCAGGAGCATCACCGAAAATGTCATGCCCAGCGTCTGCGCCCAGTACGGCAGCGCCGTGTAGTGCAGATGGTGCGAGCCCACCCAGACGTAGAAGAAGACGATTCCCCAAAAGCTCACGATGGAAAGGCGATAGGACCAGATCGGCCGGCCCGAGCGCACCGGAAGGAAATAGTAGAGCATCGCCAGGAATCCCGCGGTCAGGAAGAAGGCCACCGCGTTGTGCCCGTACCACCATTGCACCATGGCGTCCTGCACCCCCGCCCAGACCGGGAAACTTTCGGCCACGCCCCAGCCCACCGGCAGGGCGATGTTGTTGACGATGTGCAGCATCGCCACCACCAGGATGAAGGCCAGGTAGTACCAGTTGGCGACGTAGATATGCGGTTCGTGCCGGCGGGCGAGCGTACGCATGTAGAGCACGAAATAGACCACCCAGACGATTACCAGCCACAGGTCGGCGTACCATTCCGCCTCGGCGTATTCCTTGGACTGGGTGCTGCCCAGCACGTAGCCGCTCACCGCCCAGAGGCAGAAGAGGTTGTAGCCGATCAGCACGAACCACGGGCTCACATGCTCCGCCAGGCGCGCCCGCGCGGTGCGTTGCAGCACGTGGAAGGACGTGGCGATCAGGGCGTTGCCGCCAAAGCCGAAAATGATCCCGGTGGTGTGGACCGGGCGCAGCCGCCCGAAGCTCGTCCAGGGCACCGCCGGCGTGCCCTCGGGCCAGTAGAGCAGCGCCGCCACCCAGACGCCGACCGCCATCGCGACGATCGCCCAGACCAGCGTCATGGCGATGCCGAAGCGCGTGGGCGCGTCATAGTAGCGCTCAAACCGTTCATCCGCGGGCCCGTCGTCATAGAGCGCCCCGCCGGTGCGGAAGATCAGGAAGATCCCGAGCAGCATCGCCATCGCGCCATGTACCGCCATCACGCCCTGCCCGGCTGCGGCGGCCATCACCAGCCCGAGAACGGCGAGCGCGAAGGACAGGGCGAACGCGACCTTGCGTTCCGTCATGCCGAGTGCTCCCGCCGCGATCATGCGTCAAGCTCCTTCAACGTCTGGCAAGGGGGCAAGGGCGCGGCGAAACGCTCGGGCGCGATGCGGTTGCGGATCCGCCGGCGCACCGGGTTCGCAAGGGCAGCCGAAAGCCGCGATCGGCATAGGGTGTGGGGACGCATCGGCAGACTCGCCACTGAATGAGTATTCGCTTTACTTATTACCATGCGCGCGGCGGATTGCAAACGCAAGCGCCCGCCGCCCGGCCGCTCACGCGGCCGGAGGACGGAATGTCGCATTTAGGATGTGGAGAACGGGCCGTTCGTCGGCTTTCGCCGCCCTCAGTCCTCGCGCGGCAGCACGCGCAGGCCGAGCTCCATGAGCTGATCGCTGGTCGGCGCGCTCGGCGCGTCCATCATCAGGTCCTCGGCGCGCTGGTTCATCGGGAACATGATGACCTCGCGGATGTTGGCCTCGTCCGCGAGCAGCATCACGATCCGGTCGATCCCCGCCGCGCACCCGCCGTGGGGGGGCGCGCCGTACTGGAAGGCGTTGACCAGCCCGCCGAAACGCTTGCGCACCTCGGCCTCGTCATACCCGGCGAGTTCGAATGCCTTGATCATCACGTCGAGCTTGTGATTGCGGATCGCGCCCGAGACCAGTTCATAGCCGTTGCAGGCAAGGTCGTACTGGTAGCCCCGCACGTCGAGCGGATCGCCCTCCAGCGCTTCGATCCCGCCCTGGGGCATCGAGAAGGGGTTGTGGCTGAAGTCGATCGCGCCGGTTTCGTCGTCCGCCTCGTACATCGGGAAATCGACGATCCAGGCGAAGGCGAAGCGGTCCTCGTCGATGAGGCCGAGCTCGCGCCCGATCTCGTTGCGCGCGGCCCCGGCCACGCGCTCGAAATCGGCCGGCTTGCCGCCAAGGAAGAAGGCCGCGTCGCCCTGCCCCAGCCCAAGCTGCTGGCGGATGGCCTCGGTCCGTTCGGGGCCGATATTCTTGGCCAGCGGTCCGGCGGCCTCCATCCCCTCGCCCTGGTCGCGCCAGAAGATATAGCCCATCCCCGGCAGACCTTCCTTCTGGGCGAAGGCGTTCATGCGGTCGCAGAACTTGCGCGACCCGCCGCCGGGCGCGGGAATGGCGCGGATTTCCGTGCCCTCCTGCTCGAGCAGTTTCGCGAAGATCGCAAACCCCGAGCCACGGAAATGTCGGGACGCGTCCTGCATCTTGATCGGGTTGCGCAGGTCGGGTTTGTCTGTGCCATACCAGAGCGCGGCGTCGGCAAAGCTGATCTGCGGCCAGACCGCGTCGACCTTGCGCCCGCCGCCGAATTCCTCGAACACGCCCTGGATCACCGGCTGGATCGTGTCGAACACGTCCTGCTGGGTGACAAAGCTCATCTCCATGTCGAGCTGGTAGAAATCCGTCGGGCTGCGGTCGGCGCGCGGATCCTCGTCGCGGAAACAGGGCGCGATCTGGAAATAGCGATCGAAGCCCGAGACCATGATGAGCTGCTTGAAAAGTTGGGGCGCCTGGGGCAGCGCGTAGAACTTGCCCGGATGAAGCCGCGAGGGCACGAGGAAGTCGCGCGCGCCCTCGGGGCTGCTGGCGGTGATGATCGGCGTCTGGTACTCGCGGAAACCCTGGTCCCACATCCGCTGGCGAAGCCCGCGCACCACGTCCGAACGCAGCGCCATATTGGCCTGCATCGCGTCGCGGCGCAGGTCGAGGTAGCGGTAGCGCAGGCGGGTTTCCTCGGGGTATTCCTGGTCGCCGAAGACGATAAGCGGCAGCTCCTTCGCGGCGCCCAGCACCTCGACGTCGCGGATATAGACCTCGATCTCGCCGGTGGGCAGCTTGGGGTTTACGAGGCTTTCGTCGCGGGCCTTCACCGTGCCGTCGATGCGCACGCACCACTCTGAGCGGAGCTTTTCGACCTCGGCGAAAACCGGGCTGTCGGGGTCGCAGAGCACCTGCGTCATGCCATAGTGATCGCGCAGGTCGACGAACAGGACGCCGCCGTGATCGCGGATGCGATGCACCCAGCCGCTCAGGCGGACGGTTTCGCCCACGTCGGATTTGGTCAGCTCGGCGCAGGTGTGGCTGCGGAATGGGTGCATGGTGGTCCTCTCGGGGCCCGGCGGGCGCGGGCGCTGGCGTGGGTTCGCGCCGATACACCGCGCCCAACGCGCAAAGTCAAGAGGTCCGCCGCCGCTCAACGGAACCCGCGCGTTATCTCAAACGTTTACAGGCGAGGATATTTGGGCGACACTCGGCTTATTCCCGCAGAAAGAATGCGGACAACGCATTGCCGGAAGGAAAACAACCGCGCTGCGGCGCACAAGACGGAGGGCTGAGCCATGTGGGCCCACTTGCTTCACGGGTTCCTGACGCACCTGGTGCACAAGGGAAGGCTGCGTCTCATCTACCCGGACGGGACCGAGCGCGTCTATTCCGGATCCACCGACGGGGCCGATGTCGCCGTCACCCTGCATGACCCCGCCCTGCCCCGCAAGATCGTGATGTCGCCGGACATGGCCGTCGGCGAGGGCTATGTGGACGGGCGGCTCACCATCGAGAATGACGATCTCTACGGGCTGCTGACGCTCGCCATCGGCAACGTCGCGGACGCGCCGGGCGGCGACGCGCCCTGGCACCGCCAGATCGAGGCGTTGCGCCGGGTCGGGCGCTGGGTGACGCAGTTCAACCCCGCCTCGCGCGCGCGCACCAACGTGGCGCATCACTACGACCTTTCGGGTGAGCTCTACGATCTGTTCCTCGACGCGGACCGGCAGTATTCCTGCGCCTATTTCAGCGATCCCGCCATGACGCTGGATGAGGCCCAGGAGGCCAAGAAGCACCACATCGCGGCCAAGCTGCTGGTCGAGCCGGGGATGCGCGTGCTCGACATCGGCTGCGGCTGGGGCGGCATGGGCCTCACGCTCGCGCGGGACTACGGCGCCGAGGTGCTGGGCGTCACGCTGTCGTCCGAGCAGCACGCCATCGCCAACAGGCGCGCGGCCGAGGCGGGATTGCAGGACCGGGCGAAGTTCGAGCTGATCGACTACCGCGAGGTCGAGGGCCGCTTCGACCGGATCGTGTCCATCGGCATGTTCGAGCATGTCGGCGTGCCCCATTACCACACCTATTTCAACAAGATCGAGGAACTGCTCGATCCGCAGGGGGTCGCGCTCGTCCATTGCATTGGGCGCGCGCGCCCGCCGGGAACGACGAGCCCCTGGATCGCGAAATACATCTTCCCGGGCGGCTATGTCCCCGCCCTTTCGGAGATGGTGCGGGTGATCGAGGATACCGATCTCTACACCACCGACGTGGAGGTGCTGCGCCTGCATTACGCGGAGACGCTGAAGCACTGGCACGACCGCTTCGTGGCGAATATCGACAAGGCGCGCGACCTCTATGACGAGAAGTTCTGCCGGATGTGGCGCTATTACCTGATCGCCTGCGAACTGACCTTCCGGCTGAACCGGCAGGTGGTGTTCCAGGTGCAACTGTCGCCGACCAAGGACGCCGTGCCGCTGACGCGCGACTACCTCTACCCACCCGACCGCGGCATGGAGCGGCAGGCGGCGGAATAGTCTGTTGCCTCTGGCAGGGAGATTTCGGGTAACAAGAAGAGCCTGGTGGCGGGATTTCAGCTCCGCCCCTTATCCTCCCCGATGAGGGGCCGGATGAACCGCGCTTTCCACAGCGCCTCCTCGTATTCGGCCGTTGCGGTGCTGTCATGAACGATGCCGCCGCCCACGTTTAGCGTGGCGCGCTCGCCTTCCAGCAGCAGCGTGCGGATCGCGACCGAGAACTCGGCCCGCCCGTCCGGCGCGGCCCAGCCGATCGCGCCGCAATAGATGTCGCGCGGACGCGGCTCGAGCGCGCGCAGGATCTCCATCGCGCGCAGCTTGGGCGCGCCGGTGATCGAGCCGCAGGGAAAGAGCGCGCAGAGAATCGCGGCGAGGCCGGCGCCGGGCTGCATCCGCCCCGTCACCAGCGAGGTCATCTGGTGCACGGTTTCGTAGCTCTCGATGGTGAACAACTCGGGGACCTGCACCGATCCGGGCACGCAGATCCGGCTGATGTCGTTGCGCAGGAGATCCACGATCATCAGGTTCTCGGCGCGGTTCTTTTCATCCGATTGCAGGAAATAGCGCCGCCGCGCGTCCTCGGCCGCGTCGGCGCTGCGCGGCTGGGTGCCCTTCATCGGTCGGGTTTCGATACCGCCCTCTGCGTCTGTGCGGAAGAACAGTTCTGGCGAGCGCGACAGGATCACGCGCCGGTCCTCCTCGATCAGGGCGCCGTGGCGCACCGGCTGAATCGCGGCCAGCGCGGCGTAGAGCGCGCCGGCGTCGCCGCGCGCCTCCATCTCCAGCGGGAAGGTGAGGTTCGCCTGGTAGATATCCCCCGCCCCGATCAGCGCGTGGACCGCATCGAAGGCCTGCCCATAACGCGCGGCGTCCCAGAGCGGGACCGCCTCGCCCAGCGCGCCGGCGCCGGCGACGAGCGGTTCGGCTGCGCGCGGCGCGTCGTAGGCGGCGAAGCTCATCAGCGGGACGCGCCGCGCGGCGGGCATGAGCGGCGCAAGGCGCGCCTCGAGCGCATAGCCCAGCTCGTATGAGGCGTAGCCGGCGATCCACAGCCCGTCTGCGCGCGCGGCGTCGAGCGCGGCGAGCGCGGCGGGAACCTCCTCCGGGCGTTCGGCCCGGATCCGGCGCCGCGACGCTTTGAAGAGCTGCGCGCCGCCGCCCGGTCCATGATCGAAACGAATCTGCACGTCCGCGCCCCCTGGCTGGTTGACGGCATCCCTAATCGCTGCGCGCCAGGGACAACAGGGGGAAATCCGCGCCGCGCCCCCTTGCGCCGGGGCGCGTCAGGGATATAACCGCCAGCAATTTGCCGCCCGCAAGAACCCGAGGATCCGACATGCCCAAGCGAGAAGACATTTCCTCCATCATGATCATCGGGGCGGGGCCGATCATCATCGGGCAGGCCTGCGAATTCGACTATTCCGGCGCGCAGGCGTGCAAAGCGCTGCGCGAGGAGGGATATCGCGTGATCCTCGTCAACTCGAACCCGGCGACGATCATGACCGACCCGGGGCTGGCCGACGCCACCTATATCGAGCCGATCACCCCCGAGATCGTCGCGCGCATCATCGAGAAGGAGCGCCCTGACGCATTGCTGCCGACGATGGGCGGGCAGACCGGGCTCAATACCGCGCTGGCGGTGGCCGACATGGGCGTGCTGGAGAAATTCGGCGTGGAGCTCATCGGCGCCAACCGCGCCGCCATCGAAATGGCCGAGGACCGCAAGCTCTTTCGCGAGGCGATGGACCGGCTCGGGATCGAGAACCCGAAGGCGACCATCGCCAACAACATGGATGAGTGCATGAATGCGCTCGAGCATGTGGGCCTGCCCGCGATCATCCGCCCCGCCTTTACCCTTGGCGGCACGGGGGGCGGCGTGGCCTACAACCGCGACGATTACGAGCATTACTGCAAGAGCGGGCTCGACGCCTCGCCGGTGAACCAGATCCTGATCGACGAGTCGCTTCTGGGCTGGAAGGAATTCGAGATGGAGGTCGTGCGCGACCGGGCCGACAACGCGATCATCGTCTGCGCGATCGAGAACGTCGACCCGATGGGCGTGCACACCGGGGATTCGATCACCGTGGCGCCCGCGCTCACGCTCACCGACAAGGAATACCAGGTGATGCGCAACGGCTCCATCGCCGTGCTGCGCGAGATCGGGGTCGAAACGGGTGGCTCGAACGTGCAATGGGCGATCAACCCCGACGACGGCCGCATGGTGGTGATCGAGATGAACCCGCGCGTGTCGCGCTCTTCGGCGCTGGCGTCCAAGGCGACGGGGTTCCCGATCGCCAAGATCGCGGCCAAGCTGGCGGTGGGCTACACGCTTGATGAACTCGACAACGACATCACGCAGGTCACGCCGGCGAGCTTTGAGCCCAGCATCGATTACGTCGTGACCAAGATCCCGCGCTTCGCCTTCGAAAAGTTCGCGGGCGCAAAGCCGAACCTGACCACGGCGATGAAATCCGTGGGCGAGGCGATGGCCATCGGGCGCACCATCCACGAATCGCTGCAAAAGGCGCTGGCGTCGATGGAAACGGGTCTCACCGGTTTTGACGAGATCACGATCCCGGGCATGGCGGAGCAGACCGGCGGCGCGCTTTCGTCGGATGCGCGCGCCGCCATCGTCTCGGCGCTCTCCCAGCAGACGCCGGACCGCATCCGCGTGATCGCGCAGGCGATGCGCCACGGGCTGAGCGACGACGACATCCACGGCGTGACCATGTACGACCCCTGGTTCCTCGCCCGCATCCGCGAGATCGTGGAGACCGAGGAAGAGGTGCGCGCCCACGGCCTGCCCACCGACGCCGACGGGCTGCGCGCGCTCAAGATGATGGGCTTTACCGACGCGCGCCTCGCGCGGCTTACCGGCCGGGCCGAGGCCGATATCCGCGCCGCGCGGCGCGAGGCCGGGGTCAACGCCGTCTTCAAGCGGATCGACACCTGCGCGGCCGAGTTCGAGGCGCAGACGCCCTACATGTATTCCACCTACGAGGCCCCGATGATGGGCGACGTCGAATGCGAGGCGCGGCCGACGGAGCGCAAGAAAGTGGTGATCCTCGGCGGCGGCCCCAACCGCATCGGCCAGGGGATCGAATTCGACTATTGCTGCGTGCACGCCTGTTACGCGCTCACCGACGCGGGCTTTGAGACGATCATGGTCAACTGCAACCCCGAGACGGTCTCGACCGACTACGACACCTCGGACCGCCTCTATTTCGAGCCGCTGACCTTCGAGCATGTGATGGAGATCCTGCGCGTGGAGCAGGAGAACGGCACGCTGCATGGCGTGATCGTTCAATTTGGCGGGCAGACGCCGCTCAAGCTCGCCAATGACCTTGAGGCGGCGGGCATCCCGATCCTCGGCACCTCGCCCGACGCCATCGACCTTGCAGAGGACCGTGAGCGGTTCCAGCGGCTGGTGCAGGAGCTGGGGCTGAAACAGCCGAAGAACGGCATCGCGTCGACCGACGCGCAGGCCTTCGCCATCGCCGGGGAAATCGGCTTTCCGCTGGTCATACGGCCGTCCTACGTGCTGGGCGGGCGCGCGATGGAGATCGTGCGCGACATGGCGCATCTGGAACGCTACATAGACGAGGCGGTGGTCGTCTCGGGCGACAGCCCGGTGCTGCTCGACAGTTACCTCTCGGGCGCGATCGAATGCGACGTGGACGCGCTCAGCGACGGCAAGGACGTGCACGTCACCGGCATCATGCAGCACATCGAGGAGGCCGGCGTGCATTCCGGCGACAGCGCCTGCTCGATCCCGCCCTATACTCTGGCCCCGCAGCTGATCGAGGAGATAGAGCGCCAGACCGTCGCGCTCGCCCGTGCGCTGAACGTGGTCGGGCTGATGAACGTGCAGTTCGCCGTCAAGGACGACGAAATTTTTCTGATCGAGGTCAACCCGCGCGCCTCGCGCACGGTGCCCTTCGTCGCCAAGGCCACGGATTCGGCCATCGCCTCGATCGCCGCGCGCCTGATGGCGGGCGAGAAGCTGGCCGATTTTCCGCATCGCGGCCCCTACCCCGCTGACGCCAAGCCCGGCACGCTGCCGATGGCCGACCAGATGACGCTGGCCGACTACCGGATGCCGTGGTTTTCGGTGAAGGAGGCGGTGATGCCCTTCGCGCGTTTCCCCGGCGTCGACACGATCCTCGGGCCCGAGATGCGCTCGACCGGGGAGGTGATGGGCTGGGACATCTCGTTTGCGCGCGCCTTCCTCAAGGCGCAGATGGGCGCGGGCGTCGATCTGCCAACCGGGGGCAAGGTTTTCTTTTCGATCAAGGACGACGACAAAACCGCGCAGCTTGTGGAAACCGCGCGGATCCTCGTCGATCTGGGGTTTTCGATCGTCGCCACGCGCGGCACCGGGGCGTTCCTGGCCGAAAACGGGATCGAGTGCGAGATCGTGAACAAGGTTTACGAGGGCCGCCCGAACGTGGTGGACATGCTCAAGAACAACGAGATCGCCGTGGTCATGAACACCACCGAAGGCGCGCGCGCCGTGGAAGACAGCCGCGACATCCGCTCGGTCGCGCTTTATGACCGCATTCCCTATTTCACCACGGCGACCGCCGCCCATGCCGCCGCGCGCGCGATGCAGGCCCGCAAGGAAGGCGACCTGGAGCCGCGTCCGCTGCAAGGCGTCGGGGGCTGAAACGGGCCGCCCGGTAAACGGACGGCCCTGGCGGACCCTTGGAGCCCCGGTGACACCGCCGGACCGAGGCTATTCTACAACACCTTGTTCATTTGAATTTAGACCGTAGTTTCAGTCAGTTACACACCCTCTCGCCGGGCATGCGCCCATCGACCAGCAGCATTGCGAATTTCGCAGGCATTTTCCCTATTTGATGCTTGCAAATCAAACCAAACTGGTTATCTGCGGTGTAGGCGCGTGATGCGCCATGGACTGCGAACACGAACCAAGGAGGCACCTATGACACGGGATGAACTGAATCGCGAATTTCGCATGCATAGTGCCACCTTCCCGGCTGTGCTCACCGTTTACGGCGCACTGATCGGGACGCTGGTTCTGTCCGCGATGGCGATCACGGCCTGATCCGATATCGCGACCCGGTCGCGACGTCAACCCAACCACCCAGCAAACCTGGCGATTGACGGACGGCAAACCGCATTCGCCACTCTCTACCACCTCCGGTCGGGGTCCGCCCCTTCCCTCCTGCAATGGAGTCCGGCCATGACGCGTGAACAACTGAACCGCGAACTGCGCGCGCACAGCGCCACCTTTCCCGCCGTATTGATCGTCTATGCGGTCATTGTCGGCACGATGATATTTTCGGCGCTCGCCATCATATAGAAAGCAGGCCAATAATTTGAAAGAAACGACGGCTGAGAGGATACCCTCTCCGCCGTCTTTTTTTTCCGCCATCCCGTCCCGGTCAGGGGGCGATCTTGGCGTCGTCGGGATCGATATTGGCCGCGGCCGCATCGCCGATATTGTCCACGCCCCGCTCTTCGAGCAGCGTGGTCAGCCAGTTCGGGTCCATCTCGGGAACCGAACTCAGCAGCAGGTCGGTATAGGGGTGGTGCGGGGGTTTGAACATCTGGTCCTTGGGCCCCTGCTCGACCACCTTGCCGTGCTGCATGACGATCACCTCGTCCGCGATGGAACGCACCGTCGCAAGGTCATGGGTGATGAACATATACGCCAGGTTCAGCTCGTTCTGGAGCCGGTCGAGAAGGCGCAGGATGCCCTCGGCGACCAACTGGTCGAGCGCCGAGGTCACCTCGTCGCAGACGATGAAGCTGGGTTCGGCCGCCAGCGCGCGGGCGATCCCGATGCGCTGCTTCTGCCCGCCGGACAACTCCGGCGGAAAGCGGTTGTAGTATTTCGAAGGCTCCAGCTCGATCAGGTCGAGCAGTTCGTCCACCCGCGCCTTGAGCGCGGTCCCCTTGAGGCCGGAATAGAACTGCGCCGGACGCCCGATGATCTCGGATATCCGCACCTTGGGATTGAGCGCGGTATCGGCCATCTGGTAGATCATCTGGCACTGGCGCAGCTGTTCCTTGTTGCGGTTGCGGTAATCCGGCGGGAAGGGTTCGCCCTTGAACAACACCTCGCCCTTCTGGGGCGGCAACAGGCCGGTGATGACCCGTGCCGTGGTCGATTTGCCGGACCCGGATTCGCCCACCACCGCGACGGTCATGCCCTCGTAGATATCGAAACTCACGTCATCGAGAATCTTGGGGCCGGACGCATAGGCCGCGTCCACGTTCTTGACCGAGATCAGGCATTCGCGCCCCTCGCGGGTGCGCTGCGGGCTCTCGAAGCTGCGCACCGCCCATAGGGATTTCGTGTAATCCTCCTTGGGGTTACTCAGCATCTCCTCGGTCGGGGCCTCTTCGACCTCGTTACCCTTGAGCAGCACCTTGATCGTGTCGGCCATCTGCGCCACCACGGCAAGGTCGTGCGTGATGTAGAGCGCGGCGGTATTGAACTGATCGACGATGTCGCGGATCGCCGCCAGAACCTCGATCTGGGTCGTCACGTCAAGCGCGGTCGTCGGTTCGTCGAAGATGATGAGGTCCGGCCGGCAGGACATCGCCATCGCCGTCATCGCCCGCTGCAACTGCCCGCCCGAGACCTGGTGCGGGTAGCGGAACCCGATCTCATGCGGATTGGGCAGGCGCAGACGCTCGTAGAGGTCCATCGCGTCTTCCTGCGCCTCGGTCCGCTTGCGCAGCCGGTAGTGCAGCGGCGCCTCGGTGTGCTGATCGATGATCTTGTGCGCCGGGTTGAAGGACGCCGCCGCCGATTGCGCCACGTAGGCGATGCGCGATCCGCGCAGCGCGCGGCGCTCGGATTCGGTCGAGGTGGTCAGCTCGATCCCGTCGAACTCGATTGAGCTGTCCTCGGTGATGCGCGTGCCGTCGCGGGCGTAGCCCATCGCGGCGGCGCCGATGGTGGATTTGCCGGCGCCGGATTCGCCGATCAGGCCCATCACCTCGCCCCGGTGGAGGGTGAGGTCGACACCCTTGATGATGTCGACCCAGGTTTCGTCCGAATATCCCTGGATTTTCAGGTTCCGGATCTTGAGCAGGACTTCTTTCTTGGGGGACATTGTTGATTACTCCTTCAGGCCGGAGGAACGGTGAAGCATCCAGTCCACCACGAAGTTGACCGCGACGGTCAGCAGCGCGATGGCCGCCGCCGGAATCAGGGGCGTGATCTCACCGAACGAAATCAGCGTCGCGTTCTCGCGCACCATCGACCCCCAGTCCGCCGTCGGCGGCTGGATACCGAGGCCGAGGAACGACAGCCCCGCCACCAGCAGGAAGACGAAGCAGAACTCGAGCCCGAACTCCGCGATCAGCGGCGCGGTCGAGTTGGGCAAGATTTCCCGCCGGATGAGGTATCCGGTCCCTTCGCCGCGCAGCTTGGCCGCCTCGATGTAGTCCATCACCACGACGTTGCCCGCCACCGCCCTGGTGAGGCGGAAGACGCGCGGCGCGTAGATGATGGCCACCGCGACGATGATGACCGGCATCGAGGGGCCGAAGATCGACAGCATCAGCAGCGCGAAGATCAGCGACGGGATCGACATGATCACGTCCGCGAGCCGCCCCATGAGCTGGTCGAACCAGCCGCCCTTGGTCGCGGCCAGAAGCCCCGCCCCGGCGCCGAGGACGAACGCCCCGATCGTCGCGGTGAGCGACAGGCCCACGGAGTTGCGCGTGCCGTAGACCAGCCGGCTGAACATGTCGCGGCCCAGCTGGTCCGCGCCCAGCAGCATGTTCGCATCCGCCGGCGCGAAGGCCGAGGAGATGACCTCGGCCTCGCCGTGCGGCGCGATCCAGGGCGCGAAGATGCCCGCGATCACGTAGGTGAAGATGATGAACATCCCGAAGGCCGCCGTCAGCGGCGCGGTGCGCAGCTCCTTGGCGGTTTCCTTGCCCGCAAGCAGGATCAGGAATTCGCGGAACGCGTAGCTTACCATCGCCATCATCGCGAGGATCCCGGCGGCGACGGCGATCGCGTAGAGCGCCCCGGCCCCGCCGATGATGCCGACGACGAAGGACACCAGCGTCAGCGAGAACAGCAGCATGAACGCGGCCCGCTTGTTGAAATACGCCGCCGCGCAGGATGCCGCCAGAAGCAGGGCGTAGTAGCCGATTACGAATATGGTCATGTCCGGTCCTCCCTTACTTCGGATGCCGCAGGCGCGGGTTGGTCAGGATCGCGCCCACATCCGCCGCAAGGTTCAGCAGGATGAAGGTCGCGGCGAAGATCAGACAGCAGGCCTGCACGACAGGGAAGTCGCGCTTGGACACCGCGTCGACCAGCGCCTGCCCGATGCCGGGATAGACGAACACCACCTCGACCAGCACAACGCCGGTGATCAGATAGGCGAGGTTCAGCGCCACCACGTTGATGATCGGCGCCCAGGCGTTCGGGAGCGCGTGTTTCACGATCACCTTCCAGGGCGGCGTGCCCTTGAGGCGCGCCATTTCGATATAGGGCGACGCCAGCAGGTTGATGATCGCCGCGCGGGTCATGCGCATCATGTGCGCCACGACCACGAGCACCAGGGTCAGCGCGGGCAGGAAGGTCCGTTCGAGCAGTTCCCAGAAGCTCATCCCGTCGCTGAGGCTCGCGATCGCGGGGAACATGCTCCATTTGACCGAAAAATAGAGGATCAGGATATAGCCGAGGAAGAATTCGGGGCTGGAGATCGAGGTCAGCGTCAGCACGTTCACCACCCGGTCGAAGATCGTGTTGCGCAGAAGCGCGACGATCACCCCGAGGGTGATGGCGATCGGCACCGCGATCACCGCGGCGTAGGTGGCGAGGAAGAGGGTGTTGACGAACCGCTCGCCGATCACGCTGATGACCGGCTCCTGCGTGACGATCGACCTTCCGAAATCGAAGACGACCGCGCCCTTCAGCCAGCCGAGGTAGCGAATGATCGCCGGATCGTTCAGGCCCATCTGCTCGCGCAGCGCCTTGAGGTTTTCTTCCGTCGCCCCCTGTCCGAGAACCGCCTCGGCGATATCGCCGGGTAGAAGCTCGACCATGAAGAAGATGATGATCGAAATGATGAAGAGGATCACCAATCCGAGACCGAGTCGTTTTGCAACGAGGCCCAGTATGTCTCCCATTTGTCCCTCCTGCTGTTGGTGCTGCGCCGGCCTGCCCCGGGCGGGGTGACGCGGTCAGCCTAACAGATTTTTATGCCGCGCCCCTAAATCGGGTCTCTGTGAACCTGGCGCGGCTTGTGGTTCCAGCGGGCATCGTTGCGCCTGCCGGAAAGGTTTTGACCCGGCGCAGTAATCTGCGCCGGGTCCGTTTCGTTCAGCTTTCGAACCACCAGCGGCTGCATGCGCGGTAACCGTCGAGCTGCCAGGCGTTGGTGTATTCGCCGGTCGTACCGACATTCTTGCGCTTGCCGTAGACGAAGTTCATCCAGTACGGGATAACCGTGCCGCCATCGTCCTTGGCGAGGATCGCCATGTCGCGATACATCTCGGCGCGCAGCGAGTCGTCAAGCTCAGACTTCGCCTGAGCCAGCAGCTTGTTGAATTCCTCGTTCTGCCAATGCGACTCGTTCCAGGCCGCATCGGACTTGTACGCGAGGCTGTACATCACGTCCGGCGTCGGGCGGGCCCCCCAGGCGACCATGCACCACGGCTTCTTGAGCCATACGTCCGACCAGTACCCATCGTTCGGTTCGCGCTGGACCTTGATGTCGATGCCGGCGGCCTTGGCGTGCTCGGCATAGAGGATGGCCACGTCTACCGCGCCGGTCGCGATGGAATCGGCGCTGTGCAGCGTCACCGAGAGGTTTTCCTTGCCGGCCTTCTTCAGGAGCGACTTGGCCTTGTCGGGGTCGTAGGTGCGTTGCTCGATATCGTCGGGGTAGTAGGGCATCGCCGGCGAATGGTGGAAATCATTGGCGACGCTGCCGGCGCCGAAGAGGATGGTGTCAACCATTTCCTCGCGCTTGATCGACAGCTTCAGCGCGTTGCGCACGTCGACGTCGGTGAACGGTTCGTGATCGCAGAACATCGGCATGGTGACCGTCTGCGCCGAGGGCACGTTGATCACGTCGACGTCCGGATGACGCTCCAGCAACGCCATCGTCTTGTTCTCGAGCCAACTGGTCGCGTCCGCGTCGCCGGTCACGAGCGCGGTCTGGCGCGCGTTGGGATCGTTGATGAAAATCACCTCGACCGCGTCGAAATACGCGCCCTCCCCGTGCCAGTCCTCGTGACGGGTCAGGGAGGCGAGCCGCCCCGGCTCCCACGTGTCGAGCCTGTAGGGGCCGCAGCCATCGCCCGACTGCCAATTCGCCGTACCATCCTCGTTGCGGGGCAGGATGACGAGGTGGTAGTCCGTCATCAGCCACGGCAGGTCGGCGTTGCCCGACTCCATCTTGAACGTGACGGTCTGCTCGTCCTCGGCGATGATATCCTTCACCCCCGTCATCAGCGCCTTCGCGGTCGAGGTGCTGTCGTCCCCGCGATGGAAGTTCATCGACGCGACGACATCCTCGGCGGTCACCTTGCCGCCCGAGTGGAAGGTCGCCTTGGGGTTGAGCTTGAACGTCCATTCCGACGCGTCCTCCGACGCCGACCATTCGGTCGCCACGTCGCCCGCCAACGTGCCGTCCGGCATGATCTGCGTCAGGAAGGCGCGGAACGTATGCGCGAGCAGGATTTCGGCGTTGGACTCATAGAGGCCGGGATCGTGGCTGTCGCCGGAGTTGCCGTCATGCTGCGCAAGGCGGAACGTCCCGCCGCGCTTGGGTTCGGCCTGGGCCTTGGCGGTCCAGAGGCCGGTCGCCGCCGAAACGGTCATGCCCGCAGCCAGTGAGTGACGCATGAACGACCGGCGCGAGATGCGCCCTGTGCGGGCGGCGTCCGCCAGCCTGTCGATCATTTCCTGATTTTTTGGATGTTTCATTTTATCTCCCTGCTTTCATCGTTACGGAAGCCCGGCGCATTTTGCATCGGCGTCGGGGGTATCTTCGGCATCCACGGAGCCGATCGTTGTAACGAAACCGACATTCTGGAAACAAAACACGAAATCCCGCAAGCATCCACCTTTTTGTTTTCCTTCCCCTGATTCCGACGTGAAACGCCAACGCCGCCCGTGTGAAACAGGCGCGTGCGGCGATTTCGTCCTGGTGCCGGGCCGGTGCGGAAAAGGCAAAATTCGTCACCTGTCCCGACAGGTCAGCGTCGCCGACGCGCTGAAGGTCGCGTCATGTCCATCCGCTGCGACACTTTCCCAGGCCGGGACCGTCAGCGCACCCCCGGACGCGCGCAACGTATCGACGTTGCGCGCGCTGTGATCTTTGCCGGCGCTGCGGATCGCCGGCGCACTGCCTCAGCTGGTGAACCACCAACGGCTCGGGCCGCGGGCGCCGTCAAGCTCCCAGCTCGGGGCGAGGTCTTCGCCGACGCCGACATTGTCGCGCACCGCGTAGACAAAGTTGTTGAAGAACGGAATGATCGTGCCGCCATCATTGCGGGCCAGCAGCGCCATCTCGCGATACATCTCGGCGCGCAGCTCATCGTCGAGCTCGGCCTTGGCCTTGACCAGCAACTCGTTGAACTCCGCGTTCTGCCAGCGCGACTCATTCCAAGCGGCGTCGGCGCTGTAGGCGAGGCTGTACATCACGTCCGGCGTCGGGCGCGCGCCCCAGCTGACGGCGGTGAACGGCTTTTTCAGCCACACCTCGGAATAGTATCCGTCATTCGGTTCGCGCACGACATTCACCTTGATGCCCGCCTTGCTGGCCTGTTCGGAATAAAGCACGCACATGTCCACGGCGCCCGAGAACACCGAGTCGGCGGTGTGGATGTTGACCTCGATATTTTCGGCGCCCGCCTTCTTGAGCAGCGACTTGGCCTTGTCGGGATCGTATTCGCGCTGCTCGATCCCCTCAGGCCAGTAGGGCATGGCGGGCGAATGGTGGAAATCGTTGCCCTTGGTCGCCTCGCCGAAGGCGATCTTCTCGATCACCTCGTCGCGGTCCATGCAGAGCTTCATCGCGTTGCGCACGTTCACGTCATCGAAGGGCGCCGTGTCGCAGAACATCGGCATGGTGATCGCCGCCGCAGACGGGACCGAGAGGATCTGGATCTGCGGGCTGCGCTCAAGCAGCGACTTGGTCTTGAGATCCACCAGCGAGATCGCGTCGACGTCGCCCGTGACCAGCGCGGTCTGGCGCGCGTTGGGGTCGTTCAGCACCAGCATCACCAGCTTGTCGAAATAGGCGCCCTCAAGGTGCCAGCCCTCATGGCGCGTCAGCTTGAACTGCACGCCCCACTCGGCGTCGTCGATCTTGTAGGGGCCGGAACCGTCGCCGGACTTCCAGTCGATCCCGCCGTCGCCGTCGCTGGGGCAGATGGCGAAATGGTAGTCCGTCATCAGCCACGGGATATCGGCGTTGCCGCCGTCAAGCTCGATCACGACGGTGTGGTCGCCGTCGGCGCGGATGTCCGTCACCGAGGTCAGCAGCGCCTTCGCCGCCGATGTCGACTCCTCGCCGCGGTGATGGTTGAGAGAATCGCGCACGTCCGTGGCCGTCACCGGTTTGCCGCTGTGAAACGATGCGTCGGGGTTGATTTCGAACGTCCAGACCGAGGCGTCGTCGTTCGGCTCCCAACCGGTCGCCAGGTCGTTGCCGAGCGAGCCATCGGGATTGATCATCGTCAGATAGGAGCGATACTGGTGCGCGAGGTAGATTTGCTGGCGGCTGACATAGGTGCCGGGATCATGGTTGTCCGAAGAGTTGCCGTCATGGATGCCGAAGCGGAACGTGCCGCCCTTCTTCGGCTCCGCCTTCGCGGCCGTCGTCCACAGCCCGGTGGCGGCGGTGGCGCTCACCCCGGCGGCGGCCGAGTAATGCATGAAGGATCGGCGTGAAATGCGCCCCGTCCGCGCGGCGTCGGCCAAGCGATCGAGCAGGATCTGATTCTTCTTGTTGGACATGATTTTCCCCTGTTGGTTGATGGTTATATTTTCCCGGAAGTCACAGTCGTCCGGCGCCTCATTCACATGAGTGACTGGGCAAGGCGGCTTGGGGCCTTGCCGGGCGGGGCTGCCGGATACGACATGGCGCAATCAAAGCACGATGCCGCCCGGCTTCCAACCCTGTGGCCGAAAATTATTATATTCTTTTAACTTCAGCAGGATAAGACGTTTGAACTGCGTTCAATTCTCACCGCACCACTGAATCGGCGCCGATCAGGGCGCATGCGGTGGGGTGTCCCGCGCGGTCACCCCCGCTGGAGTCGCAGCTTTGCGAAGTAATCGAGGCGCTTTTTCAGCTCGCGTTCAAAGCCGCGCTCGACCGGCTGGTAGAGCACCGGGCGCTTCATGCCCTCGGGGAAGTAATCCTGCCCCGAAAACCCGTCCTCGGCATCGTGGTCATAGGCATAGCCCGCGCCATAGCCTTCGTCCTTCATCAGGCGGGTCGGCGCGTTCAGGATATGCTTGGGCGGCGGCTCGGAGCCGGTCTTCTTCGCCGCGCGCATGGCCGCCTTGAAGCCGGCGTAGCCCGCGTTCGATTTCGGCGCGAGCGCGAGGTAGATCACCGCCTGCGCCAGCGCCAGTTCGCCCTCGGGGGAGCCCAGCCGCTCATAGGTTTCCCACGCATCGAGGCAGACGCGATGTGAATGCGTGTCCGCAAGACCGATATCCTCGACCGCCATCCGCGTGATCCGACGGGCAAGGTAGCGCGGATCCTCGCCCCCCGTCAGCATCCGCGCCAACCAGTATAGCGCCGCGTCGGGGTCGGACCCGCGCACCGACTTGTGCAGCGCCGAGATGAGGTTGAAATGCTCGTCGCCAGACTTGTCGTATTTCGCGGCCCGCCGCATCAGCCGCGTCGCCAGCGCCTGCGAGTCGAGCTTGCCCTCCACCTTCCACGCCGCGACCTGTTCGATCAGGTTGAGAACCGCGCGCCCGTCGCCATCGGCCATCTCCAGCAGCGCCTCGCGCGCCGCGCCGTCCAAGGGCAGCGCGCGGCCCAGTTCCTTCTCGGCACGCTGCACGAGGCGTTCGAGGTCGGCCAGGTCCAGCCGCTTGAGCACGAGCACCTGCGCGCGGCTCAGCAGGGCCGCGTTGAGCTCAAAGCTCGGGTTCTCGGTCGTGGCGCCGACCAGCAGGATCGTTCCGTCCTCCATGTGCGGCAGGAACCCGTCCTGCTGCGCCTTGTTGAAACGGTGGATTTCATCGACGAAAAGCAGCGTCCCCTGCCCGTTCGCGGCGCGGTGGCGCGCGGCCTCGAACACCTTTTTCAGTTCCGGCACGCCCGAGAAGATCGCGCTGATCTGAATGAAATGCAGGTCCGTTTCATCCGCGAGAAGCCGCGCGATCGTCGTCTTGCCCACCCCCGGCGGCCCCCAGAAGATGAGCGACCCGAGACTGCCCGAGGCCAGCATCACGCCAAGCGGCGCGTCCGGTCCCAACACCTGGTCCTGGCCGATCACTTCGGAGAGCGCGCGCGGGCGCAACCGATCGGCGAGCGGGCGCGGCGCGGCGGATTTCGGCGCGGGATCGCCGGGGGTGTCGAACAGATCCGCCATCAGAGCCGGAACCGCAGCGTCATGCGCCGCTTGCCTCGCTGTATCTCGAGCGTCAGCCGCCGCCGCGCGTCAGTCAGCGCGCGTTCAGCCTGCGCGGTGTCCGCCACCGCGACGCCGTTGACCGACAAGAGCAGGTCGCGCTGGCGCAGCCCGGCGCGCAGGCCGACCGGGCCCGGCCGCTCGATCAGCACGCCCGCGGCGCTGAGCGGCAGGTTGTAGTCCGCCATCACCGCCGGGTTCACGTTGCTGAGCGTCATGCCCGGAATGGCGGCGCGCGCGCCGGTTTCGCGGGTGTCCCGAGACGGAGTTTCGGGCGCCGCGCTCAGCGTCACCGCGCGGATCGTGTCCTCGCCGCGCTGGCGGGCGCTGATCTGCACCTCGGCGCCGAGCCCGGCCACCGACATGCGATAGATCATCTCGGCGGGCGTGTTCACCTCGGCCCCGTCGACGGCCAGGATCACGTCGCCGGGCGTGAGCCCGGCGGCGCCCAGCGGACTTTGGGGATGGATGTCTGAGAGGATGATCCCGCCCGGCCGCGACAGCCCGAGCCCCTCGGCCATGTCGGCGCTTACCGGCTGGCCAGTGACGCCAGCCCAGGGGCGCTCAAATGCGGTGGCGCCGGCCTCGGCCTGCGCCACGAACTGCCGCACCAGCGCCGAGGGAATGGCGAAGCCGATCCCGTTCGACCCGCCCGAGCGGCTGAGGATCGCGGTGTTGATGCCAATCAGCCGCCCCTCGATATCCACAAGGGCGCCGCCGGAATTGCCGGGGTTGATCGGCGCGTCGGTCTGGATGAAGTAACCACGCAGGTTTCCGGTGGCGAGGCCCGAACGCGCCAGCCCCGACACGATGCCGCTGCTGACCGTCTGGCCCACGCCGAACGGATTGCCGATGGCCAGGACCAGTTCACCCACCTCGACATCTTCGCTGTCGCGCAAAGGCAGCGCGGGCAGCTCACCCTCGACATCCTCAAGCTTGAGGATCGCGAGGTCGCTTTCCTCGTCACCCATCAGGACGCGCGCGGCGAATTCGCGTCGATCGTTGAGCACCACGCGGATATCGGTCGCCTGCCCGACCACGTGATAGTTTGACACGACGATGCCGTCGGTCCCGACGATCACCCCCGAGCCGAGCGAATTTTCCACCCGCGGCCGCGCGGTCCCGAAATTGCGGAAGAGCTCTCCGAAGAATGGATCGTTGGCGAACGGGCTTGCCGCCTGCTTCACGACGCGCCTTGCGTAGATGTTCACGACCGCCGGGGTCGCGCGTTTGACCACGGGAACAAAGCTTAGCTGCACCTCGGCCCGGCTGTCGGGAACGCGGGTCTCGGCGGGCGCGGCGCTGGCTACGGCGAGCAGAAGGATGATCAGGTATCGCAGCATCGGCGCCTCCTCTTTCCGTCGGATATGCGCGGCCTGCGCGCCGAATGCAACGCCCGCGGGCGCGCGCGGAACCGAACGGCCCCTCAGGCGGTTGAAACACCAAAGAAAGGAAGGTGCGACATGGCAGAGCGTCACAGATCCAAAGACGGCAAGAAGGAGACCGAAGATTACGTCGACGACACCGTCACGCCCGACCAGCAGGGCCGCGCCGACGGCGAACTCGAACGCAAGGTCGGCACGCGCGACAGTCTCAAACGGGCCCGACAGGATCGCCCGGGCACCACGCGCGTCCACAAGTCGGACGAAGAGGGCGAGGGCAACCTGGGTGGTCATCACGGAACCGGCAAGGAGGACTGAAACATGGCGCGTTTGAAGAATGACACGCTGGTTGTCGTCGCCGACAGCGAGAAGGCGCTATTCCTGCGCAACCTGACGGACCACGCCAATCCGAACCTCGAGGTCACGGACGAGGACGAACAGGACAACCCGTCGGACCGCGAGCAATCGGCAAACCGGCCGGGGCGGATGCAGGATACCGGCGTTCAGCAACGCTCCGCGATGGAGGACACCGATTGGCATGAGCTTGCCAAGGAACGGTTCGCCAAGGACCTTTCGGACAAGCTCTACAAGGAGGTGCATTCCGGCGGGTTCGAGCGACTCGTGATCGTCGCGTCACCCGATGTTCTCGGCGTGCTGCGCGACGAGATGCACAAGGAAGTGCTCGACAAGCTGGTGATGGATATCCCGAAGACGCTGACCAATCACCCGGTCGAAGACATCGAGAAGATCGTGAAAAAGGAAATGGACGCCGCCTGAGCGTCCATCACCCTACGAAAAATGCCGCCGGAGCGATCTGGCGGCATTATTCTGTTCATCGTATCAGCGCGGGATCAGTCCTCGGCGGCCTCTTCGGCCTCGACGCGTTCGCGGTCGGCCTTGCCCTTGGCGTCAACATCGCGGTCGACGAATTCGATAATCGCCATCGGCGCCATGTCGCCATAGCGGAAGCCGGCCTTCAGAACGCGCACATAACCGCCCTGGCGGTCCTTGTAGCGCGGCCCCAGCACGTCGAACAGCTTGGCGACGTATTGCTCCTGCTTGAGCTGGCTGGCGGCCTGACGGCGGGCGTGGATGTCGCCGCGCTTGGCCAGCGTGATCATCTTCTCGATGACCCGGCGCAGTTCCTTGGCTTTGGGCAGCGTGGTCTTGATCTGCTCATGTTCAATGAGCGAGCCGGCCATGTTCGCCCAGAGCGCCTTGCGGTGCTCGTGGGTGCGGTTCAGGCGGCGGTATCCTCTGGCGTGACGCATTTGATTACTCCTATCGCTTTATGCTTTGTCAGGGGCGAGATGCGTGTCTCACCCTCTCCTTGGGGCGGGATTGCCCAAGCGTTTTCCGCATCGCGGAGAACGCGTGGCCTCTGGGCGATCGCCCAGAGGCCGGGATTCAGAACTGGTCCTCGAACTTCTTGGCCAAGTCCTCGATATTGTCGGGCGGCCAGTCCTCGACATCCATGCCAAGGTGCAGCCCCATGCCGGACAGCACTTCCTTGATCTCGTTCAGGGACTTGCGGCCGAAGTTCGGCGTGCGCAGCATCTCGGCCTCGGTCTTCTGGATGAGGTCGCCGATATAGACGATGTTGTCGTTCTTCAGGCAGTTGGCCGAGCGCACGGAAAGCTCCAGTTCGTCCACCTTCTTGAGCAGCAGCGGGTTGAACTCAAGCCCGTCGTCCTCGTCCTGGCGGCCGGCCGCCTCGGGTTCGTCGAAGTTGACGAAGATGCTGAGCTGGTCCTGAAGGATGCGCGCGGCGAAGGCCACGGCGTCGTCCGGGGTGATTGAGCCATCGGTCTCGACCTTCATGGTCAGCTTGTCATAGTCGAGCACCTGCCCCTCGCGGGTGGGCTGCACGTCATAGCTCACCCGGCGGATCGGCGAATAGATCGCATCGACCGGGATCATGCCGATCGGCGCGTCCTCGGGCTTGTTCTTGTCGGCGGCGACATAGCCCTTGCCGGTGTTGACGGTGAGTTCCATGAAGAGATCGGCGCCGTCGTCGAGATGGCAGATCACGTGATCGCGGTTCAGGATCTCGATGCCCGCGCTTTCGGAAATGTCGCCGGCGGTGACGACGCCCGGCCCCTTGGCCGAGACCGACAGGCGCTTGGGCCCTTCGACATCCATGCGGATCGCGACGCCCTTGAGGTTCAGCACCATGTCGGTGACGTCCTCGCGCACGCCCGCCACGCTCGAGAATTCGTGCAGCACGTTGTCGATCTGCACGCTGGTGATTGCGCCGCCCTGGAGCGACGACAGCAGCACGCGGCGCAGCGCGTTGCCGAGCGTGAGGCCGAAGCCGCGCTCGAGCGGTTCGGCGACGACGGTGGCCTGGCGCGCCGGGTCGTTGCCCGGCTTGACGTCAAGCTGCGTCGGTTTGATCAGTTCTGCCCAGTTCTTGTGGATCATGCGTCCCTCCATTCCTGCTCAGTCCTCATGTCCGAAGGCCTGAGCGCCCGAGGTTTCAAAATGACGGAATGGGGCCGTGCAAAGCGCCCGGCCCCAACCTGTAAAATCAAGGATCAGACCCGACGGCGCTTCGGCGGACGGCATCCGTTATGGGCCATCGGCGTCACATCGCGGATCGAGGTGATGTTGAACCCGACAGCGGCCAGCGCGCGCAGCGCGCTCTCGCGGCCGGACCCGGGGCCCTGCACTTCGACCTCAAGGGTGCGCATGCCGTGCTCCTGCGCCTTGCGTCCCGCGTCCTCTGCGGCCATCTGCGCGGCGTAGGGGGTCGACTTGCGGCTGCCCTTGAAGCCCATCGTGCCGGCGGAGGACCACGCGATCGCGTTGCCTTGGACGTCGGAGATCAGGATCTTGGTGTTGTTGAACGAAGAGTTCACATGCGCAACGCCGGTGGCGATGTTCTTGGAAACCTTGCGCTTGGTGCGGCGGGTATCGCGTGCCATGTCTGCTGCCCTCCCTTACTTCTTCTTGCCGGCAATGGCCTTCGCGGGGCCTTTGCGGGTGCGAGCGTTGGTGTGCGTGCGCTGGCCGCGCACGGGGAGGTTGCGGCGGTGACGCAGGCCGCGGTAGCAGCCGAGGTCCATCAGGCGCTTGACGTTCATCTGCACCTCGCGGCGCAGATCGCCCTCGACGGTCAGGTTGGCGTCGATATACTCGCGCACCGACAGGAGTTCGGCGTCGCTGAGTTCGTTGACGCGGCGGGTGGGATCGATCCCGGTCGCATCGCAGATGGTCTGCGCGGTGGTGTGACCGATTCCGGTGATGTAGGTCAGGGCGATCGGGACGCGTTTATGCGTCGGGATGTTTACGCCGGCGATACGTGCCAAGTGTCTCGTTCCTTTCGTTGCGGGTCCGTAATGCCAGACCCTTTTTTCACAACTCTGGCCCGAGGCGGAGCGCGCCGGGCCGCAGATGTATCAGGTGGTCGATTCGCCGCGCGACTGATGGGCGGGGAATCATCTCTGTCGCAAGATGCTGCTGGTTAGGAGCATTTGACAGGGGCGTCAACCCCTGCCTGCGCGACTGGCGAAGCGTTGCTTTCGGTCAGGCCCGGATTGTCCGGTCCCCGGCCCGCCTCACCGGTCAAGCACGCCCGCGATCGCCGCCTTAACCTCGTCGATCTCGCCAAGGCCGTTCACCGATTTCAGCATGTCCTTGGCGTAGTAGTAGCCGATCAGCGGCGAGGTCTTCTTGTAGTATTCCATCAAACGGTTGCGCAGCGATTCCTCGTTGTCGTCGGCGCGGCGCTTGAACTCGTGCGCCTCGCCGCAGCTGATGCAGACGCCGTCGGCGGGGATGGGCCGGGTCACGTCGTTATAGACCGCGCCGCAGCCCGCACAGGTCGCGCGCGCGGTGATGCGGCTGACAAGCGCGTCGTCGTCGACCTGCATCTCGATCACCGCGTCGAGCTGCTCGCCACACTCGGCCAGCAATTCGCCCAACGCATCCGCCTGCGGCAGGGTCCGCGGGAAGCCGTCGAAGATGAACCCGCCGCCCTTGTCGCCCTCGAGCTTCTCGCGGATGAGGCCGATCACGATCTCGTCCGTCACCAGGTCGCCGCGCGCCATCACCTCGGCCACGCGGCGGCCCATCTCGGTGCCGCTGTCCTTGGCCTCGCGTAGCATGTCGCCGGTGGAAAGCTGGATCATGCCGCGTTCCGCGACGAGGATCTGCGCCTGCGTGCCCTTGCCCGCGCCCGGCGGTCCGAGAAGTATGATGTTCATCGGCGTGCCGTCCCTTTCCTGCGCGCGCGGCGCTTGCCCTTGCCGCTCAGCTGCGATTTCTCGATCAGCCCCTCGTACTGATGCGCGAGGAGATGGCTCTGCACCTGCTGGATCGTGTCCATCGTCACCGACACGACGATCAGCACCGAGGTGCCGCCGAAATAGAACGGAATGGCGAACTGGGCGCGCAGGATTTCGGGCAGCAGGCAGACCGCGGTCAGGTAAGCCGACCCGAGCACGAGGATGCGCGTCACCACGTAATCGAGATACTCGGCCGTCTTCTTGCCCGGCCGGATCCCTGGAACAAAGCCGTTCTGGTTCTTCAGGTTGTCGGCGACCTCGTCCGTCTTGAACGCGACGTTGTAGGTGTAGAAATAGGTGAAGAACACGACCATGATCGCGAAGAACAGCAGGTAGAGCGGCTGGCCGGGACCGAAATAGGCGAGGATCGTGGACATGATCGGGCTGGTCGACTGCGAGCCCGAGAAGGTCGAGATCGTCGCCGGCAGCAGCAACAGCGAGGAGGCGAAGATCGGCGGGATCACCCCTGACGGGTTGATCTTGATCGGCAGGTGGCTCGACCCGCCGTCATAGACCTTCATGCCGACCTGGCGGCGCGGATACTGGATGTGAACCTTGCGCAGCGAGCGCTCCATGAACACGATGAAGGCGATTGCCGCGACCACCATCACGATCACCCCGATGATCACCGCCGGGCTGATCGCGCCCGACCGCCCGGAGGCGAGGAACTGCGCGAGCGCGGCGGGAACCTCGGCGATGATGCCGACGAAGATGATGAGGCTGATGCCGTTGCCGATGCCGCGCTGAGTGATCTGTTCGCCCAGCCACATCAGGAACATGGTCCCGCCGACCAGGGTGATCATGCAGGACACGATGAAATAGAGGCCGGGATTGGTCACGAGATCGCCTGATTGCAGGCTTACCGCGAGGCCATAGGACTGCAACGTCGCCAGGAACACGGTGCCGTAGCGGGTGTACTGGTTGATCTTCTTGCGCCCCTGCTCGCCCTCTTTCTTGAGCTGTTCGAGCGCGGGCACCATCGCCGTCATCAACTGAATAACGATGGAGGCGCTGATATAGGGCATGATCCCGAGGGCGAAGATGCCCATCCGCCCGAGCGCGCCGCCGGTGAACATCGACAGCATGCCGCCGATGCTGGCCGCCGCGCCGCTCATGAATTCGCGCAGTTCGGCCCCGTCGATGCCCGGAACCGGGATGAAGGTGCCAAGGCGATAAACGATCAGAAGGCCCAGCGTGAAGAAGATGCGCTTGCGAAGATCGGTCGCCTTGCCGAGCGCGGCCCAGCTCGTGTTGGCGGCCATTTGTTCTGCTGCGGATACCATGCGGCTCTCTTTTCTATGACAACGCCGCCGGGCCGCGGTTTTTCAGCGAGCCGGCGGCGTGTTTGAAAAACTAGGGGTTATGTAAGCGGCCCGGTGGCCGCTCACAACCTCTTATTCGGCCGCTTGCGCAGCCGTGATCGTCAGCGTGCCGCCAGCCTTCTCGACCGCCTCGACCGCGGATTTGGAGGCTCCGGTCACTTCCAGCGTCACCTTCGCGGCGATGTCGCCCTTGGCGAGAACGCGCACGCCGTCGAGCTTGCGGCGCACGATGCCGGCTTCGAGCAGGGCGTCCTCGGTGATCGCCGCGTTCGCGTCGAGCTTCTTGGCGTCGATGAACTTCTGGATCAGGCCCAGGTTCACCACGGCGAACTGCTTGCGGTTGGGCTTGTTGAAGCCGCGCTTGGGCAGGCGTTGGTAGAGCGGCATCTGTCCGCCCTCGAACCCCTTGATGGCCACGCCCGAGCGGGATTTCTGACCCTTGATCCCGCGGCCGCCGGTCTTGCCCATGCCCGAGCCGGGGCCGCGGCCGATGCGCTTCTTGCGCTTGGTTGCGCCGTCGTTGTCGCGCAGTTCATGCAATTTCATGTCGCTTCTCCTTATGCCGGATGCGGCCCCCAGCGACGGGAGCGGCCGAACGCGGCTTGCTTCTGGTGATCGTGACGCATCGCGCCACCGGGGGCGTATAGCCCTCACCCCGCGCAGGATCAAGAGCGGATTTATTCCCGCGGGGTGGGTTTCCCATCCCGCCAGACTCGCGGTGGGTTGAAAACCCACCCTACGCCGTTTCGTAGCTGCCGTCCGCGTCATGCGTTTCGCCGCCCGACAGCGCGGGCGTGAAGATACAGACCAAACGCAGGTCGGTCTCGGCGCGCACGATATGCGCGTCATTCCGGTCAAGCACATACATCGTACCAGGGCGCAGGGGCCACGTGCGGCCCGTGGCGACCTCCTCGACCTCCCCCGTCCCTTCGATGCAGTAATTCGCCTCGATGTGGTTCTTGTATTCAAGGTTCTGTGTGCTGCCCGCCTTCACGAGCGTATCGTGAAAGGAATACCCGAGCCCGTCACGCGCCAGCAGGATGCGCCGGCTCTCGAACGCGTCACCGGTGACGTGATCCGGGGTATTCAGGGTCTCATCGAGGGTCTTGACGATCATCGCGGCTCTCCTTCGCTTTTGGCGCAGCCTAGCCCGCGACCGGCGTCATGGAAATGTGCCGATAGCGCTCCGGAACGAAAAACGCCCCGGTCGTCACCGACCGGGGCGCATGATGAATGCGTAGGTGGGGTTCTACCCCACCGAATGCATCACCCTTTTTCTTCGATGATCTTCACCATGTGCGGGATCTTGTTGATCATGCCGCGGACGCTGGGGGTGTCCTCCAACTCACGGGTGCGGTGCATCTTGTTGAGGCCCAGGCCGACCAGCGTTGCGCGCTGGCTGGCGGGGCGGCGGATGGGCGAGCCCACCTGCTTGACGACGATAGTCTTGGCCATGGTTTATCCCTCCTGGACCGCGGGCGCCTGTTCGCCGCTGATCTTCGGCGCGTCTTCCTTCGCGAGGATGTCCGCCACCTTCTTGCCGCGGCGCTGCGCGACCATGCGGGGGCTGCTTTCCTTGCTGAGGCCGTCCATCGTGGCGCGGATCATGTTGTAGGGGTTCTGGGTGCCGTTCGACTTGGCGACGACATCCTGAACGCCCAGCATCTCGAACACGGCGCGCATCGGGCCGCCGGCGATGATGCCGGTCCCCTGGGGGGCCGTGCGCATCACGATCTTGCCGGCGCCGTGGCGGCCTTCCATGTCGTGATGCAGGGTGCGGCCCTCGCGCAGCGGCACGCGGATCATGCCGCGCTTGGCCGCTTCGGTCGCCTTGCGGATGGCCTCGGGAACTTCCTTGGCCTTGCCCTTGCCGAAACCGACACGGCCCTTCTGATCGCCGACGACCACGAGCGCCGCAAAGCCGAAACGCTTGCCGCCCTTCACGGTCTTGCTGACGCGGTTGATCGCGACCAGGCGATCTGCGAATTCGGGGGTCTCGTCGCGCTGGTTGCGGCGGCCTCCCCCACGTTTGTCGTCTCGTGCCATGTGACTTCCTTCATTGATGCGGGCATGCGGCCCTTTAGATTTCAATCCAAGTGAGCGTGACGCGCCCCCGGATCATCGAGGCGGGCCGGACAACGGCCCGGCGCCGCCTTCACCAGAAGGTGGGTAGAAACCCCACCTAGATCTTCAGCCCGGCCTCGCGCGCAGCGTCGGCAACCGCCTTGACCCGCCCGTGAAAGAGGAAGCCGCCGCGGTCGAAATACGCCTCGCTGACGCCCGCCTTCTGCGCACGCTCGGCGATGGCGGCGCCGACCTTGGCCGCCGCTTCGACGTTGTTCTTGCCGACCACACCGAGATCCTTCTCGAGCGTGGAGGCCGAGGCCAGGGTCACGCCCTGCACGTCGTCGATCAGCTGAACGCTGATGTTCTTGTTGCTGCGGTGAACGCTGAGGCGCGCGCGCCCCTCGTTGACCTTGCGCAGCTTGCTCCGAACGCGCATGCGGCGTTTCTGGAACAGTTTTCGCTTGCTGTTTGCCATCTTCTCGCGTCCTTACTTCTTCTTGCCTTCCTTCTGGAAGATATACTCGTCCTTGTAGCGGATGCCCTTGCCCTTGTAGGGCTCGGGGCGGCGCCAGTCGCGGATATCCGATGCGACCTGCCCGACGAGCTGCTTGTCCGTGCCCTCGACCACCAGTTCGGTGGGCTTGGGCGCGGTGACGGTCACGCCCTCGGGAACCTGGAATTCGACATCGTGACTGAAGCCGAGGTTCAGCTTCAGGACGTTGCCCTGCATCTGGGCGCGGTAGCCGACGCCGCGGATCTCCAGTTCCTTGCGGAACACGTCCCTCGCGCCGTGGACGAGGTTCGCCACCACGGTCCGGGTCATGCCCCACTGCTGGCGCGCGCGCTTGGACTTGCCGCGCGGGGTGACGGTGATCTGACCATCCTCGATGGACAGGGTCACGTCGTCCGTCGCGGTGAAGGACTTGGTCGCCTTGGGGCCTTTCACCTCGATGGTCTGGCCGCTGAGCGTTGCGGTGACGCCATCGGGCAGGGCCACGGGCTGTTTGCCGATACGAGACATTGCTGGGCCTCCCTCAGAATACGGTGCAGAGCACTTCGCCGCCGACGTTCTGGCTGCGCGCGTTCGCGTCCGACATCACCCCGCGGGAGGTCGAGACAATCGACACGCCCAGGCCCTGACGGACCGCGGGAATGTCATCGACGCCCAGGTAGACGCGGCGACCGGGTTTGGAGACCCGCTTCATCTCGCGAATGACGGGGGCGCCGTCGAAATACTTGAGCCCGATCTCGAGGGCCGGGTGGCCGTCGGGGCCGGTGGTTTCCTCGTAGCCGCGGATGTAGCCCTCGGCCAAGAGCACGTCGAGAACGCGCGCGCGCATCTTGGAGGCCGGGGTCGTCACCGTGGACTTGCCGCGCATCTGGCTGTTGCGGATGCGGGCCAGCAGATCGCCGATAGGATCATTCATATCAAATCTCCCTTACCAGCTTGATTTCACGAGGCCGGGGGCCTGGCCGTTCGAGCCAAGCTCGCGCAGCGCGATCCGGCTGACCTTGAGCTTGCGGTAATACGCATGCGGACGGCCGGTGAGCTGGCAGCGGTTGTGCAGCCGGGTGGCGGAACTGTTGCGCGGCAGATCGGCGAGCTTCAGGGTCGCGCGAAAGCGCTCTTCCATCGGCTTGCTCTCGTCGTTGATGATCTCCTTGAGCGCGGCGCGTTTGGCTGCGTATTTCTCGACCATCTTCTGACGCTTCTTCTCGCGTTCGATCATTGCTTTCTTAGCCATAATTCTCTCTCCCGCTCAGCTGGTGAAGGGCATGTTGAAATGCTTCAACAGCGCCTTGGCTTCAGCGTCGGTTTTCGCCGTGGTGGCGATGATGATATCCATGCCCCACATTTCATCGATCTTGTCGAAATTGATCTCGGGGAAGATGATGTGCTCCTTGATGCCGAAAGCGTAGTTGCCCCGGCCGTCGAAGGATTTGCCCGACACCCCGCGGAAGTCGCGGATGCGCGGCATCGCCACGGTGATCAGCCGATCGAGAAAATCGTACATCCGGTCGCCGCGCAGCGTCACCTTTGCGCCCATCGGCATGTCCTCACGCACCCGGAACCCGGCGATCGAGTTCTTGGCGGTGGTGACGACAGCATGCTGGCCGGCGATCGTGGTCAGGTCCTCCTGCGCCGACTTGGCCTTCTTGGAGTCCTTCACGGCCTCCGCGCCGCAGCCGATGTTCAGCACGATCTTGTCGAGCCGCGGGATCTGCATGTCGTTCTTGTAGCCGAACTCTTCCTTCAGCTTGGCCTTGATCTCGTCGCGGAAGAGCGTCCGCAGGCGCGGAGTGTAGGTTGCGTTATCAAGCATCGATCACGTCCCCCGTGGTCTTGGCCACGCGCACCTTCTTGCCGTCCTCGATCTTGAAGCCGACGCGGGTGGGTTTGCCGTTCTTGTCGAGCAGCGCCAGGTTGCTGAGCTGGATCGGCATCGCCTTGGGGATGCGGCCGCCCTGGCTGGTCTGGCTCTGGCGGGTGGCGCGGATGGCCATGTTGATTCCGTCGACTACGGCCTTGCCGGCCTTGGGATCGACCGAGGAAATCGTGCCTTCCTTGCCCTTGTCCTTGCCCGCGAGCACGACGACCTTGTCGCCGGTTTTCAGTTTCGCAGCCATGTCACAGCACCTCCGGGGCGAGCGAGATGATTTTCATGAAGTTCTTGGCGCGCAGTTCGCGCACCACGGGGCCGAAGATCCGCGTGCCGATCGGTTCGCCCGCATTGTTCAGGATCACGGCGGCGTTGGAATCGAAGCGGATGGCGGTGCCGTCCTCGCGACGGATTTCCTTGGCGGTGCGCACGACGACGGCCTTGCGCACGTCGCCCTTCTTCACGCGGCCGCGGGGGATGGCCTCCTTCACCGATACGACGATGATGTCACCGACACTCGCATACCGACGATGGGACCCGCCCAGAACCTTGATGCACTGAACGCGGCGCGCGCCACTGTTGTCAGCAACATCCAGGTTTGTCTGCATCTGGATCATTTGGTTTCTCCCGACCTTCCGGGGGGCGATGCGGCCCTTGCCCCGGGGTTTCGATTAATCTGAGGCTGTCCGGGGGCGGTTAGGCCTCCAGCACCTCCCAGCGTTTCGTCTTGGACCGCGGCGCGCATTCGATGATGCGCACCTTGTCGCCCACCTTGTAGGTGTTGTTCTCGTCGTGGGCGCGGTATTTCTTGGATTTGCGGATCGTCTTTTGCAGCACCGGGTGCTTGAAGCGGCGCTCCACGGAGACGGAAATGGTCTGGGCGTTGGCGTCGCTGGTCACGGTGCCGGTGAGGATACGTCTGGGCATTCTGTCGGCTCCTTATTCGGCAGACGCCGCTGCGGCGGCCTTTTCGTTGAGGACGGTCAGCACGCGGGCCGCGTTGCGGCGCGCGATGCGCATCCGCGCGGGGTTCTCCAGCTGGCCGGTGGCCGCCTGGAAGCGCAGGTTGAATTGCTCTTTCTTCAGATTGACCAGTTCCTCGCGGAGCTGGTCCGGCGTCTTGTCACGCAGTTCGTTGGCATCCATTGCCCGGGTCCTTTCAACATCACCGGAAGGCCCCTCTTGCGCGCATCAGCGAATCGCATCGGGTCACCCTGATTCCAGTGGAGTGGATGATGAGCGTGCGCAATAGCGCCCCTGCCCCGGCAACGCAACCCCCCAGAGCAAGAAAGACGGGCGGTTTCGCGCTCGCCTTGCCCGCCGGGTTGCGCTATCACGCGGGGCATGGCAGATATCAGATCGCTTTTCGTCACCCGTCTCTACCGCGCGCCGCTTGCCGATGGCGGGGGGCGCATCGACGCGGACGAACTCGCCGCGTCCTGCCTCTCGATCGCCGAGGACGACGAGGCCGGCCAGGACTGGTGCGAGGAGAACGGCTATCCCGGCTACACCTCCTATGCTTCGCTCACCGATCTGCCGTGGCGTTTCCCGATCTTCACCGAGGTGGTGCGCGCGCTTGACGCGCATGTCGCCGCATTCGCGCGCGACCTCGCCTTCGATCTCGAGGACAAGCCGCTCGCGTTGCAGGACATCTGGATCAACATCCTGCCCGAAGGCGGCATGCACGCCTCGCACATCCACCCCCATTCCGTGATCTCGGGGACGACATACGTGGCCATGCCCCAGGGCGCGTCGGCGCTGAAGCTCGAAGACCCCCGCTCGGCCCGCATGATGGCCGCGCCCGCACGCCTGAAGGACGCCCCCGAGGGGTTGCGCCAGTTCATCTATGTGACGCCCGAGGTCGGCGACGTCCTGCTCTGGGAATCGTGGCTGCGCCACGAGGTGCCGATGAACATGAGCGAGGACGACCGCGTGTCGGTGTCGTTCAACTACGGCTGGGGATAGCCGGATCGCGCACTGGATCCCGGGTTGGGCAGATCAAGGGCGTAGGGCCAAATGCGAAACCCCCGCCGATTTCTCGGGCGGGGGTTCCAGAACCTCTACCGGAGTGCGGCCGCAATTGACTGCGTCAATCACTTACCCGCACCCGCCATTTGCCTGAGGCGAATGACGTTACCAGTCCTCGCGTTCGACCACGCGGGTCTTGATCGGCAGTTTCATCGCCGCGAGGCGCAGGGCCTCGTGCGCCACGTCCTCGGAGACGCCGTCGATCTCGAACATCACGCGGCCCGGCTTGACCTTGCAGGCCCAGAAATCGACCGAGCCCTTGCCCTTGCCCATCCGCACTTCGACCGGCTTGGACGTCACGGGCACGTCGGGGAAGATCCGGATCCACACCCGGCCCTGACGTTTCATGTGACGCGTCATGGCGCGGCGGGCGGCCTCGATCTGGCGCGCGGTCACGCGCTCGGGCTCGACCGCCTTCAGGCCGTAATGGCCGAAGTTCAGGTCGGAACCGCCCTTGGCCTCGCCCTTGATGCGGCCCTTGAACTGCTTGCGGAATTTGGTGCGCTTCGGTTGCAGCATGTTCTGTCCTCCCTAGCGGCGGCCACCAGCGCCGCGAGGCGCCGGACCGTCCTGAAGTTCCTGGGCCTTGCGGTCGCGGGCGGAGGGATCATGCTCCATGATCTCGCCCTTGAAGATCCAGGTCTTGATGCCGATGATCCCGTAGGCGGTTTCGGCCTCGACATGCGCGTAATCGATATCCGCGCGCAGGGTGTGCAGCGGCACGCGACCCTCGCGATACCACTCGGTCCGGGCGATCTCGGCGCCGCCGAGGCGGCCCGCGACGTTGACCCGGATGCCGAGCGCGCCCATGCGCATGGCGTTCTGCACCGCCCGCTTCATCGCGCGACGGAAGCTGACCCGGCGTTCGAGCTGCTGGGCGATGCTCTCGCCCACGAGCGCGGCGTCGAGCTCGGGCTTGCGGACCTCGACCACGTTCAAGTGCAGCTCGCTGTCGGTCATGTTGGCGAGCTTCTTGCGCAGTTCCTCGATATCGGCGCCCTTCTTGCCGATGATCACGCCGGGACGCGCGGTATGGACCGTCACGCGGCATTTCTTGTGCGGGCGCTCGATCACGACGCGGCTGACGCCGGCCTGCTTGCACTCGGACTTGATGAACTCGCGCATGGCGACGTCCTCGAGCAGCAGGTTGCCGTAATCCTTCGTATCTGCGTACCAACGGCTGTCCCAGGTGCGGTTGACCTGAAGGCGCATGCCGATCGGATTGACTTTGTTACCCATCAGGCTTGCTCCTCGACTTGGCGGACCTTGATCGTGATTTCCGAGAACGGCTTGCGCAGCGCGCCGAACCGGCCGCGCGCACGCGGACGACCGCGCTTCATCACGAGGTTCTTGCCGACCCAGGCCTCGGCGACGACGAGTTCGTCAACGTCGAGGTTGTGATTGTTCTCGGCGTTGGCGATGGCCGATTGCAGGCACTTGCGCACGTCCTCCGAGATCCGCTTCTTGGAGAAGGCGAGATCGTTCAGCGCGGTCTCGACCTTCTTGCCGCGGATGAGCTGCGCCAGCAGGTTGAGTTTTTGCGGGCTGGTGCGAAGCATGCGCAGTTTCGCCATTGCTTCGTTGTCGGCCACGCGGCGGGGGTTCTTTTCCTTGCCCATGACTTACTTCCGCTTCGCTTTCTTGTCGGCGGCATGACCGTAATAGGTCCGGGTCGGCGAATACTCACCGAACTTCTGACCGATCATGTCTTCGCTGACGTTGACAGGGATATGCTTCTTGCCGTTGTAGACGCCGAACGTGAGACCCACGAACTGCGGCAGGATCGTCGAGCGGCGCGACCATATCTTGATGACTTCGTTGCGCCCCGATTCGCGCGACGCTTCTGCCTTTTTCAGGACGTAAGCATCGACGAAGGGGCCTTTCCAGACGGAACGTGCCATGTGTTAACGGCCCTTCTTCTTGGCGTGACGCGAGCGGATGATGAGCTTCTGCGACGCCTTGTTCGTGTTGCGGGTGCGCGCGCCCTTGGTGGGCTTGCCCCAGGGCGTGACCGGGTGACGGCCGCCGCTGGTGCGCCCTTCGCCGCCGCCATGCGGGTGGTCGATCGGGTTCATCACCACGCCGCGCACGCTCGGGCGCTTGCCCAGGTGGCGCATCCGGCCGGCCTTGCCGAAGTTCTGGTTGCTGTTGTCGGGGTTGGAGACCGCGCCGACCGTCGCCTTGCATTCCTGACGCACGAGGCGCAGTTCGCCCGAGGAGAGCCGGATCTGCGCATAGCCGCCGTCACGGCCGACGAATTGCGCGTAGGCGCCCGCCGCGCGGGCGATCTGGCCGCCCTTGCCGGGCTTCAGTTCGATGTTGTGGACGATCGTGCCGATCGGCATCCCGGAGAAGGGCATGCAGTTGCCCGGCTTGATGTCGACTTTCGCGCCGGCGACGATCTCGTCCCCGATGGCGAGCCGCTGGGGCGCGAGGATGTAGGATTGCTCACCGTCCCGATAGCGGATCAGCGCGATGAACGCGGTCCGGTTGGGATCGTATTCGATGCGCTCGACCGTGGCGGGCACGTCGAACCTGTTGCGTTTGAAATCGACGATCCGGTAGAGGCGTTTCGCCCCGCCGCCGCGACGGCGCGATGTGATGCGTCCGGTGTTGTTCCGGCCGCCCGACTTGGTCAAACCCTCGGTGAGGGCCTTGACGGGGCGTCCCTTGTACAGCTCCGAACGGTCGATCAGCACCAGCCCGCGCTGGCCCGGCGTCGTCGGCTTATACGACTTGAGTGCCATGCTTTCTGTCTTCCGTTTAGCAGTGCGAAACCTGACGGCCCCGCTATGTAGGGTGGGCTTCGGACCCACCATGGTCATGGGCCCCCTCAGGCGCCCGGCTATCCCGCTCTTGCGAACGAAAACGAAGCCCCGGACGAATCCGGGGCCGCGTCGATGGGTCCGTGTAGTTGAGACCGCCGGAAGGGTCAAGCACCTGTCGGCGGGCAGACGGTTTCATGACTTGCCCCCCAATAGGCGAGTGTTTAAACGTCACCGAACGCGCCAGGCCCCTTAGCTCAACTGGATAGAGCAGTCGACTTCTAATCGACAGGTTGAGGGTTCGAGTCCTTCAGGGGTCGCGTATCGTGTGCAATCGTGAAAGGGGCGCAAGAGTACGCCAAGGCGCCACTTTACTTGCGCGCCCCGGTGACGGCAGTTCGCGGATGCAGGTTCAGGTAAAGCGGTTGTCGCGAGGGAAGCCGCGCGGCGCCATGCGGCCCGCGCCGGCGCGCTTGCCCTGCCATTCGGCAAGGGCGGTCTCGGTCCGGGTGCGACCCGCCGGGTCGCGCCAACTCAGCCCGTTGGCGATGGCGAAGGTCGTCGCGTCGCTCAGGCCGCCATCCTTGTACTTTTGCAATCTCACGCCCTTGCCTCTGCCCATTTCGGGCAGTTCGGACAAAGGGAAGATCAACACCTTGCGGTTTTCGCCCACAACGGCCACGTGGTCGCCCGTCACCGGGCGACAGACCTTCGCGCGGGTATCGCCGCGCAGGTTAAGCACCTGCCGGCCGGTCCGTGTCTGGGCGATCGCGTCATCCTCGGGGATCACGAAGCCGTCGCCCGCGCTGGACGCGACCAGCAGCTTGCGGCCCGGAACATGGATGAAGAGATCGACGATCCCGGCCTCGTTCGGGATATCGACCATCAGGCGCAGCGGCTCGCCCATGCCGCGCCCGCCGGGCAGGTTTGCGGCGGGCAGCGTGTAAAAGCGCCCGTTCTCGGCGAAGACCAGCAGGCGGTCCGTGGTCTCGGCGTGGAACATGAAGCGCGGGCCGTCGCCGTCCTTGAACTTCAACTCACGGTCAAGGTCGATATGGCCGTTCATCGCGCGGATCCAGCCCATCTTCGAGCAGACCACGGTGATCGGCTCGCGCTCGATCATCGCCTCGATCGGCACCTCCTCGACCGCGTCGGCCGTGGCGAACCCAGTGCGGCGCGCGCCGTGCTCATATTCCTTGCCGAAGGTCTTTTTCACCTCGCGCAGCTGGTCGGCGACGGCCTTCCACTGGAGCGCGGGCGTCTCAAGCAGGTCCTCGAGTCCGGCGCGTTCCTCCATCAGCGCGCCCTGCTCCTTCAACAGCTCGATCTCCTCGAGCCGGCGCAGGCTGCGCAGGCGCATGTTGAGGATCGCCTCGGCCTGCACGTCGCTCAGCCCGTCCTCGCCGCCGGGCGGGGGCGAAACATAGTCGGCCTCGGACATGGCGCGGGTGAAGTCCCGGCCCCAATCCTCGCGCATCAGCGCCGCCTTGGGTTCATCGTCGTAGCGGATGATGTCGATCACCCGGTCGAGGTTGAGGAACGCGACGATCAGCCCTTCGAGCACCTCGAGCCGGTGGTCGATCTTCTCCATCCGATGCACGGAGCGGCGCACCAGCACCTCCTGGCGGAAGTCGAGGAAGGCGCGCAGCACCTCCTTGAGCGAGCAGACCTTCGGCGTCACCCCGTCGATCAGCACGTTCATGTTGAGCGAGAACCGGACCTCGAGATCCGAGTTGCGGAACATCATGCCCATGAGCAGGTCGGCATCCACGTTCTTCGAGCGCGGCTCGAGGATCAGGCGGATATCGTCGGCGCTTTCGTCGCGCACATCGGCGAGGATCGGGATCTTGCGGGCCTGAATAAGTTCGGCGATCTTCTCGATCAGCTTGGATTTCTGCACCTGGTAGGGGATTTCCGTGACCACGATCTGCCACTGGCCGCGGCCCAGTTCCTCGATCTCCCATCGCGCGCGCAGGCGGAAGCTGCCGCGCCCGGTGCGGTAGGCGGTGGCGATGTTCTCGGGCGGCTCCACGATGACGCCGCCGGTGGGAAAATCCGGTCCCTTGACGTAATTAAGCAGCGTATCGTCGCGGCATTCTGGCGTGTCGATGACGTGCAGGCAGGCGTCCACCAGTTCCGTGATGTTGTGCGGCGGGATGTTGGTCGCCATGCCCACCGCGATCCCGCTTGAGCCATTGGCAAGCAGGTTCGGGAAGGACGCCGGAAGCACCACGGGTTCGCGCAGCGTGCCGTCATAGTTGTCGCGGAAGTCGACCGCGTTCTCGGCCAGTCCGTCGAGCAGCGCCTCGGCCACCGCGGTCATGCGCGCCTCGGTGTAGCGGCTGGCCGCGGGATTGTCGCCGTCGATGTTGCCGAAATTCCCCTGCCCGTCCACCAGCGGGTAGCGCACGGCGAAATCCTGCGCCAGCCGCGCCATCGCGTCATAGATCGCGGCGTCCCCGTGCGGGTGGTAGTTGCCCATCACGTCGCCCGAGATCTTGGCCGACTTTCGGAAGCCGCCCGTGGAACTTAGCCGCAGCTCGCGCATTGCATAGAGGATGCGGCGGTGCACGGGCTTCAGCCCGTCCCGCGCATCCGGCAGCGCCCGGTGCATGATCGTGCTGAGCGCATATGTCAGATACCGCTCGCCGATGGCGCGGCGCAGCGGCTCGGCCACTTCGGACGGGTCGCCGTCAGCGGGCATTCCGGGATCGTCGACAAGATCGTTCATGGGGTGCTGATACAATCGGCGGGCATGCGGGTAAAGCACGGGCGGAAGGGTTATGTCGTTTTTCCCGTGTTGCGTCCTCGAATCGTGTATCCTGACAGTGCTGCCGAATTTCTGATCGATCCTTTGGGGGGATACGCATGTGGCGCCTAATACTCGTGACCTTCGCCTTCCTGGCGCTGGCCTTCTATGAACTGAGCGGCGGGGCCGACTACGCCCCGCGCGAGGGATCGTTGCAGGTCGCGATGCGGGATAAACCCCTGTTCGCACCGCCCAAGCCGGTCAAGTGGAGGGAGGAGCCTACCCGCGTCGCCACAGTTGACCCCGATCTCGTGCCGAACCTGAAGCGTGAGAAACGCGCCGCGCTCGAGGCCGTCCGCCAGGAGCGCGAGACGCGCAAGCGCGAGCGCTACGTCCGCGCGGTGGCGGTGCGGGACGCCAGCCGCGTGGAGGCGGTGCTGGCCTCTGTCACTCCGGGCGAATCGGGAGAAGGGACGGTCGCGCGCGCGGCCTTCACGCCCGAGGAGCTGCACCAGATGGGCATGTCGGGCGCCGGCAATTTCTCGGCCACGTCGCTGATCCGAAATGCGGATGTCGCGAACCAGGGCGGCTCCCGCGCCGACGACGCCGACGCGCTGTTCAACGCCGCGCTGGAAACTCCACGGCCCGACGCCACCGAAACGCAGGCTGAAGGAGGCGCCGATCTGCGCATCGTGAGCGGCGACCTCGTCAACATGCGCGGCGGCCCCGGCACCGATTTCGCCCGCGTCACGCAACTGTCCGAAGGCACGCAGGTCGAGGTGCTCGACCGCGACGAAAGCGGCTGGCTGCGCCTGCGGGTCGTCGGCACCGGGCAGGTTGGCTGGATGGCCGATTGGCTGGTCACGGCGGCGGCCTACTAAACCGTTGCGCTGCGCGCCGGCGCACGGCATAGCGGGCGGATGAACGGGAAATCCATACTTATCACCGGCTGTTCCTCTGGCATCGGCCATGACGCCGCGCACGGGCTGCGCGCGCGAGGCTGGCGCGTGTTCGCCGCCTGCCGCAAGCGGGTAGATTGCGACCGCCTGCGCGCCGAAGGGTTCGACAGCCCGCTGATCGACTACGAAGACGAGACCACGCTTGAAACCGGCCTGGCCGAGGTGCTGGAGGCCACGGGCGGGCGGCTCGACGCGCTCTTCAACAACGGCGCCTATGCCTGCCCCGGGCTGGTCGAGGATGTTCCCGCGGAAGCCCTGCGCGCGATCTTTCAGGCCAACGTGTTCGGCTGGCACGCGCTGACGCGGCAGGTGATCCCGGTGATGCGCGCGCAGGGCCATGGGCGGTCGTGCAATGCTCCTCCATCCTCGGCTTCATCACCCTGCCTTGGCGCGGCGCCTATAATGCGACGAAATTCGCGCTCGAGGGGCTGAGCGACACCATGCGGATCGAGCTGCGCGGCAGCGGCATCCACGTGTCGCTGATCCAGCCTGGGCCGGTCACGTCGCAAATACGACGCAACTCCATCCCGCATTTCGAACGCTGGATCGACTGGGAGAACTCCGCCCGCGCCGAGGATTACCGCGCCAGGTTGCAACGGCGCCTCTACCGCGCGAACGGTCCCGACCGGTTCGAGCTGCCGCCGTCGGCGGTCACCCGCAAGCTGATCCACGCCATCGAATCGCCCCGCCCCCGCGCCCGTTACCACGTCACCACGCCCACCCATGTCATGGGCGCGCTCAAGCGCGTCCTGCCGACCCGCGCGCTCGACTGGGTGCTGGCGCGCGCCTGAGGAGCGCATGATATTTGCGGTTCGCTTTCGCCGCCATGCGCTTTAAATGGGCAGGGACAGAGTCAACCGGGGGCGCCAATGCTGAACGATCCGCTTTTCCTCATCGCCGCCGCCGCCTGCCTCACGGTCGCGGTGATCCTCGGCCTCGGCATCAGCACCTTCGGCAAGGGCGGCGCAGAGTCCGGGAAACGCGCCAACAAATACATGCGCTGGCGAATCATCGCGCAGTTCATCGCGGTCGTGCTGATCGTGGCGTTCGTCTATATCCGCAGTCAGATGGGGGGCTGAATGGTTGTCCTGAACAAGATCTACACGCGCTCGGGCGATGGAGGCGACACCGCGCTCGGCAACGGAGAGCGCGTCGCCAAGCATTCCCTGCGCGTCGACGCCTATGGCAGCGTGGATGAGACCAACGCGACCGTCGGTCTTGCCCGGCTGCACGCGCAGGGTGACGTGGGCGACGCGCTGGCGCGCATCCAGAACGATCTGTTCGACCTGGGCGCCGATCTCTGCCGCCCGGACATGGCCAGAGACGCCGAGGCCGAATACGCGCCACTGCGCATGGCGGACGCGCAGGTGGATCGGCTCGAGGCCGAAATCGACGCGATGAACGAAACACTTGCGCCGCTGCGCAGCTTCATCCTGCCGGGCGGCTCCGCGCTCGCCGCGCACCTGCACCTGTGTCGCACCGTGTCGCGCCGGGCCGAGCGGTTGGCGGTCGAACTCGCCACCGAAGAGGACGTGAACGCCGCCGCGCTCAAGTATCTCAACCGGCTGAGCGATTGGTTCTTCGTCGCCGCGCGCATCGCAAATGACGATGGCCGCTCGGACATTCTGTGGATTCCAGGCGCGAATCGCTGACTTTCCGCAGGCGGCGTGGTGATTTTCTGAAAACGCGACATCCTGAGCGATTCATATGACGATTTTCCTCTGTTTTCCGCCCGCATGACGCGATATGACCCCGCGGGAGAGCTGGGAAAAGGGGGGCCACCCGGCGCCCCGTCAATCTGAGGGAGACCATGCCAATGAAGGTGCTCGTGCCTGTCAAACGCGTGATCGACTACAACGTGAAAGTCCGCGTCAAGGCGGACGGCAGCGGCGTCGATCTCGCCAACGTGAAGATGTCGATGAACCCGTTCGACGAAATCGCCGTCGAAGAGGCGATTCGCCTCAAGGAGGCCGGCAAGGCCGACGAGGTGATCGCGGTCTCAATCGGCGTCAAGCAGAGCCAGGAAACGCTGCGCACGGCGCTGGCGATGGGCGCGGACCGCGCGATTCTCGTCGTCGCCGCCGACGACGTGCATACCGACATCGAACCGTTGGCCGTGGCCAAGATCCTCAAGGCGGTCGTCGACGAGGAGAAGCCGGGTATCGTGCTCGCCGGGAAACAGGCGATCGACAACGACATGAACGCGACCGGCCAGATGCTCGCCGCGCTGCTGGGCTGGAGCCAGGGCACCTTCGCCAGCAGCCTCGACATCGAAGGCGATCACGCGCTGGTCACCCGCGAGGTCGATGGCGGATTGCAGACCATCAAGGTCAAGATGCCCGCCATCGTCACCGTCGACCTGCGCCTGAACGAGCCGCGCTACGCGTCGCTTCCGAACATCATGAAGGCCAAGAAGAAGCCGCTGGAAGAAAAAACGGCGGAGGATTACGGCGTCGACGTGACGCCGCGGCTGGAAATCACCGGAACGGCCGAACCCGAGGCGCGCGCCGCCGGGATCATCGTGGGCTCGGTCGACGAGCTTGTTGAGAAACTCAAGGAAGCGGGGGCTGTTTGATGGCTGTTCTTCTTCTCGCAGAAGTCACCGATGGTGAATTGGCAATGGACGCCACGGCCAAGACGGTCGCCGCCGCGTCGAAACTGGGGGACGTGACCGTGCTCTGTGCGGGCGGGTCCGCCGCCGCGGCAGGCGAAGAGGCCGCCAAGATTGACGGCGTCGCCAAGGTCCTGGTGGCCGAGGATGCGTCATTGGGGCACCGCATGGCCGAATCGACCGCCGAGCTGATCGTCAGCCTCGCGGGTGATTACGACCACATCGTCGCCCCCGCCACCACGGACGCGAAAAACGTCATGCCCCGCGTCGCGGCGCTGCTGGACGTGATGGTGATCTCGGACGCCTCGGGCGTGGTCGATGCCGACACGTTCGAACGCCCGATCTATGCCGGCAACGCGATCCAGACGATCAAATCCTCGGACGCCAAGAAGGTCGTCACCTTCCGCACCTCGACCTTCGACGCCGCCGGGACCGGCGGCGCGGCCTCGGTCGAGACGGTGGACGTGCCCGCCGACCCCGGCCTGTCCGAATGGGTCGAGGACAAGGTCGCCGAAAGCGACCGCCCCGAGCTCACCTCGGCCGGCGTGGTCGTCTCGGGCGGTCGCGGCGTCGGTTCCGAGGAGGATTTCGCGCTGATCGAGAAGCTCGCCGACAAGCTCGGCGCCGCCGTCGGCGCCTCGCGCGCGGCGGTCGATTCGGGCTATGCGCCGAACGACTGGCAGGTCGGGCAGACCGGCAAGGTCGTGGCTCCCGATCTCTATGTCGCGGTCGGCATCTCGGGGGCGATCCAGCACCTCGCGGGGATGAAGGATTCGAAGATCATCGTCGCCATCAACAAGGACGAGGAGGCGCCGATCTTCCAGGTGGCCGATTACGGCCTCGTCGCCGACCTGTTCGACGCCGTGCCGGAACTGACCGAGAAGCTCTGAGCGCGTGGTGGGGCGAAACCCCGCCCTGCGACGCGTTACGCGAAGGCCCGCCCCAACCGGCGGGCCTTCTTCGTTTTCAGTCCGCGTCCATCAACCGCGAGACAAGCGGAGCAAGCGCCGCCGCCGCCTCCCGGTGGGCCGCCGGGCCGAGGGTTTCGGCGGCGGCGGTGGCCTCGAACTCGGAAAAGATCATGCCTTGCGTGCCCTGTTCCTGCGCCGCGGCGCTCGCCGTCGCCTCCACGATGGCCCTCACCGAAGGGCGGAGCGCGTCGAGCATCGGGCGCGTGACGAAGGCCGGATCCTGCGACAGGTAGGGCCCGTCCGCCACCGCGCCGGGATCATGCGCGGACATCCAGAGCACCACCACGGGCGCGTCGATCCTGTGGATCAGCAGCCTCATCCGCGCCACCCAAGCGGTCTGCAACTCCCCTTGGACGAGCGCGAAGCGCTCTTCGCAGACCGCGCGCAATCGGTGCAGCATGTGCCGCGTGAAATGGAATTCGGTGAAATCAACCTCGGGGAAAATGTCGCGCAGTTTCGTGGACGGCGCGATGAAGCGGTCGTTGCGGCGCGGATGCACGCTGTAGAAACGGTTCGCCATGTTCTGCGCGGGCAGCGCCTGGATCACGGCCATCTGCGCGCGCGCGGCGATCCGCATCACTTCGGGGTCGTGCAGGAACACGTCGACGCCCGCGTTGGTCCAGCCGAGGTTCACGCACTCCGCCCCGGTGCGCGCGGCGATCAGCGCCGGAAACGGCTCTGCAATGAATTTACCGTATGTCTCGGTTCCGCCAAGAAAGGCGGCGTAGCGTCCGTCCAGTCGCGCGCGCGGCCCGCGAAAGAGAAGTTTCGACGCGCCGTAGCGGCACGGCATGTAATCGAGGGAAAGAGTCCCCAGTTTTTCATAAGCCATTATACCCACCGTTATTCACCCGGAACCGAGAATCACACGGAGGCGTTGAGAAATGGCTAAAGGGCGCATTCGATGCGATGTTTAGGGGTCCCCGCCCCTTGCGGCGCCCCGTGGCGGACGCCTAAAGTCAGCGCGGAAGAAACATGCGAGGCGCGGAAATGAATATTGAGGCGATCGGCGTCGTGGGCGCGGGCCAGATGGGCAACGGGATTGCGCATGTGATGGCGCTGGCGGGTTATGAGGTGCTGTTGACCGATGTCAGCCAGCAGGCGCTCGACGACGCGATGGAGGTGATGCGGCGCAACATGGAGCGCCAGGTCAGCCGCGACAAGATCGCCCAGGCCGACATGGACGACGCGCTGGCGCGGATCGGCACCACGCTCACGCTCACCGATCTCGGACGCACCGACCTGATCATCGAGGCCGCGACCGAGCGCGAGACGGTGAAGCAGGCGATCTTCGAGGACCTGATGCCCGCGCTCAAGCCCGAGACGATCCTGACCTCCAACACGTCGTCGATCTCCATCACCCGGCTGGCGAGCCGCACCGACCGGCCCGAGCGGTTCATGGGCTTCCACTTCATGAACCCGGTGCCGGTGATGCAGCTCGTTGAGCTGATCCGCGGCATCGCCACCGACAGGGCCACCTACGACGCCTGCCTCGGCGTGGTCGAGCGCCTCGGCAAGACGGCCGCCTCGGCCGAGGACTTCCCCGGCTTCATCGTCAACCGCATCCTGATGCCGATGATCAACGAGGCGGTCTATACGCTCTATGAAGGCGTGGGCAACGTGAAGTCCATCGACCAGTCGATGAAACTCGGGGCGAACCACCCGATGGGGCCGCTGGAACTGGCGGATTTCATCGGGCTCGACACCTGTCTTGCGATCATGAACGTGCTGCATGACGGGCTGGCGGACACGAAATACCGGCCCTGTCCGCTTCTGACGAAATATGTCGAGGCTGGCTGGCTTGGCCGCAAGACGGGCCGGGGCTTTTACGATTACCGGGGCGAGACGCCGACGCCGACGCGGTAGCGGGGCATGCGCGGCGCGCATGACGGGATTGTCCCGGCGGGGCTGGCATTCACGGCGCGAGGGCGTAGATAGGCGCCAAGCGAACAGAGAAAGCACCGCAAGGATAATCCACCATGGCTTACAGCACGACCAAATCACCGAGGTCGTTCAACCTCATGCGCATGATCCACGCCGCGCTGGCGACGATCGGCCACGCGATGATGCGCCCCGGCGACGCAAGGGCCGAGGCCGCGCGCCGTCAGATCAACCACCTGCAATCGCTGAGCGACGCCGATCTGGCCGCCCGCGGCATCCGCCGCGAGGACATCCAGATGCGCGTCTTCTCGGGGCATTTCTACGGCTGAACGCCGGACGCGCCGCCAGCGGCTGGATCTGGGTAATTTACCGGGAAAAGCCCGGCTCCGGGGACACCGGGCCGGGCTTTTGCCTTTGGTTCAGTCGGCCTCGTCCATGTCGAAGCCGAGATGGCGCGCGACGGTGAAGATGTCCTTGTCGCCGCGGCCGCACATGTTCATGCAGATCAGGTGATCCTTCGGCAGCTCCGGCGCGATCTTCATCACGTGGGCAAGCGCGTGGCAGGGTTCGAGCGCGGGGATGATCCCCTCCTGCGCACAGCAGAGCTGGAACGCCTCCAGCGCCTCCTTGTCGGTGATCGACACGTATTTTGCGCGGCCGATATCGTGCAGCCAGGAATGTTCGGGGCCGATGCCGGGATAATCGAGCCCGGCGGAGATCGAATAGCCCTCGAGGATCTGCCCGTCATCGTCCTGCAACAGATAGGTGCGGTTGCCGTGCAGAACGCCGGGGCGGCCGCCTGTCAATGACGCGCAATGCTCCATCTTCTCGTTCACGCCGCGGCCCCCCGCCTCGACCCCGATAATGTTCACGTCCTTGTCGTCGAGGAATGGGAAGAAGAGGCCCATCGCGTTCGATCCGCCGCCGATGGCGGCGACCAGCGTGTCGGGCAAACGGCCTTCCGCCTTCTGCATCTGCTCCTTGGCCTCGTTGCCGATGATCGCCTGGAAGTCGCGCACCATCGCTGGATATGGATGCGGGCCGGCGACGGTTCCGATGCAGTAGAAGGTATCGCGCACGTTCGTCACCCAGTCGCGCAGCGCGTCGTTCATCGCGTCCTTGAGCGTGCCGCGCCCGGAAGTCACCGGCACGACCTCGGCCCCCAGCAGGCGCATGCGGAAAACGTTGGGCTTCTGCCGCTCCACGTCATGCGCGCCCATGTAGACCACGCATTTCAGCCCGAACTTGGCGCAGACGGTCGCGGTGGCGACCCCGTGCTGACCCGCGCCCGTCTCGGCGATGATGCGATCCTTGCCCATCCGCCGCGCAAGGATGATCTGGCCCAGCACGTTGTTGATCTTGTGCGCGCCGGTGTGGTTGAGCTCGTCCCGCTTGAGGTAGATTTTCGCCCCGCCCAGATGATTGGTCAACCGCTCGGCGAAGTAGAGCGGGCTGGGGCGGCCGACGTAATGGGTCCAGAGGTCGTGCATCTCGGCCCAGAAGCTGTCGTCGGTCTTGGCGTGCTCGTATTGCTTTTCCAGCTCGAGGATGAGCGGCATCAGCGTCTCGGAAACGAACCGTCCGCCAAAATCGCCGAAGCGGCCCTTTTCGTCGGGGCCGGTCATGAAGCTGTTGAAGAGATCGGTCATCGCGTTCGCCCTGGCAATCGTGGTTTCCCGGTGAATATTGGACATACCGCCGCTTTGCCAGCCCAAAGCCGCGCCCGACCCCCATTTCGCGCGGCTCAGAGCCGCTCGACCGCGAACATCCGCACCAGCAGTTCCGGCTCCTTGAGCAGATAGGCGCGAAAGGCGCGGCTGCGTTCCGCCACGCGCCAGACGTCAGCCTCTTCCAGCGCGGCGATAACCGCCGGAAACCCCTGTTCCTCGTGCGTGGCCTCGACCACGTTGAAGACGCCGATCCCGCCGGGCCGAAGCGCCCGCGCAAGGTGCTCGAGGCTCTGCGGCGGAGCGTGGCCCGGCCCGAAGGCGCCGATGCAGGTGAAGCCCGCGAAGGCCGCATCGTCAAAGGGCAGGCCCGCGCCCATGTCGGCCCGTTGAAACCCGGCATAGGCGCCGGTTCGCGCGGCGATCTCCATCATGTCATCGGACAGGTCCGAGCCGGTGATCGGCCCATAGCCCATCAGCGCCAGCGACTGCCCGACAAGGCCGGTGCCGCAGCCTGCGTCAAGCAGCGGCCCCTCGGTCCGTCCCATGTGCCGCGCGAAGAACCCGGCGGCGACGATCGGCAGCCAGAAACCCTTGGCCAGGTTCTCCGCGTCGTAGGAGCCGGACCAGTCATCGTAGAGCTTGCGCGCCGCCTCGGGCGAGGTCGCGCCATAGACGGCGTCGAGGTCTTCGGTCTTCTGGGTCATGCGGGGCATCTGAGCAAAGACACGGGCGCAATGTCAACGCTTGCGAGGCCGGCAGGCGCCGCGCCCGGGTCAGGCCCCCCGGGCCGCCCCTGCGAACTCCTGCATGAGCGCCGCATCCTTGACGCCCGGCGCGCTCTCGATTCCCGAGGCGACGTCGAGCTGGCGCGCCCCGGTGGCGCGGATCGCCTCGGCCACGTTTGCGGGCGTAAGCCCCCCGGCGAGCATCCAGGGCACCGACCAGCGGCGGCCAGCGATCAGCCCCCAGTCGAAGGCGGTGGCGTTGCCGCCGGGACGGTCCGCGCCCTTGGGCGGCTTCGCGTCGACCAGCAGTTGATCGGCAACCAGCGCGTAGGCGTCGATCAGCGCAAGGTCGGCTGTGTCCGAGATGCCGATCACCTTCATCACGGGCAGGCCGTAGCGCGCCTTGATCGCCGCCACCCGTTCGGGGCTTTCGGAACCGTGCAGTTGCAGCATGTCAAGCGGCACGACAGCGGTCAGCGCGTCGAGCGCGGCATCGTCGGCGTCCACCGTCAGCGACACCTTGGCGACCCCTTCGGGCGTCTCGAGCGCAAGCGCGCGGGCGATCTCGGGCGCTATGTAGCGGGGCGAGCGCGCGAAGAAGTTGAACCCGACATAGCCCGCGCCGGCGCGGACCGCGTCGGCAATGTCGTTCGGGCGGGTGAGCCCGCACATCTTGATCCGGATATCCTCGGGCATGGAGACGCTCAGCTGGCCTCTTCGAGGATGGCGAGCACCTCGTCCTTGCCCTTGTGCTTTTCGCCGCGCAGGCGTTTGACCTCGGCGCGCAGGCGCTGGATCTCGCGGGCCTGTTTCGCGGCGGCTGCGCGTTCGCCGGCCTCGCGGATCCATTCCCAGATGAACCCCAGGACCAGCCCCGCCAGCACCCCGCCGAACATCACCACGAACAGCGGCACCTCATAGGCCGGCGTCATCGCCGCCAGGCGCGCGATCTCGCCGGGGAGAACCTCGACCGTCACGAACTCGCGATTGGCGAGCGCGATGAGGATCAGCGCCACGGCGAAGATGGCGATGCAGGCATAGCGAATGTAACGCATGAGTTATTTCCCGTTCAGCCGATCCCGGAGCAGCTTGCCGGTCTTGAAGAATGGCACGTGCTTCTCCTCGACGTAAACCGATTCGCCGGTGCGCGGGTTCCGCCCGGTGCGCGCATCCCGTTTCTTGACCGAGAACGCCCCGAAGCCGCGAAGCTCCACCCGGTTGCCGTTCGCCATCGCATCCGTGATCTCGTTAAAGATGGTGTTCACGATCCGCTCGACATCACGCTGATAGAGGTGTGGATTCTCGTCGGCAATCTTCTGGATGAGTTCGGATCGGATCATCGAACAAGTCCCCCCGGTCGTTTCCGTTATTGGTGCAGGCAGCACAGGGGCGACTATAGATACAATCTTGCAAAACGAAAATGGAAAGCCGGCAACCAAATGTCGTTTTCGGCCCATATTCGCCGCCAGCGACACTCAGCGGGGGCGAATCCTTGCGCCCGAGACGCAGGATACGGCGCCCGCGCGCGCCGCGCCGCCATGCCGCCAGCGATGATTCGGAGTGTCTTGCGACATGGCGCTCAGGGCTGCATCACCACCAGCGCGCGCCGCAGCAGGTTGACCCCCGCGACCAGCAGCACGAGCAAAGTGGCGCGCCGGAAAACCGCCTGGTCGATGCGATCCTGGATGCGGAATCCCAGCCAGATCCCGATGAGAGCGGGCGGAACCAACGCCAGCGACAGCGGCAGCGTCTCGACGCGCAGCACCCCCGATCCGACATGCGCAAAAAGGAACGTGAGCGCCCCCAGCCCGTAGATCACCCCCTGGATGCGGACCTGGTCGCGTTTTTCCGTGCCCTGCGCCGTCAGCATCGCCACCGTGGGCGGCCCCAGCACGCCGGTCACCCCGCCCATCGCTCCGGTCAGCGCGCCGATCGCGGTCATCGTGCGCGCCCCCGGATCGGGCGGCAGGCGCAGCGCGCGGCCCGCCAGCGTCGCCCCGGCATAGAGCGTGACCGGCAGGCCGATCAGCAGGTAGAGAACGTCGGACGGCAGCATCGGAACAAGCTGCGCCGTGGCGACCAGCGCGACGCCGCCGCTGACCAGGAATATCCAGAACCGGCGGATCGTCTCCCAAGCGGCCCTCGGCCCCTGCCGCAAGGCCTGCATGAGGTTGGCGAGCACCGTCGGGATCATCATCGCCGCCAGCGCCAGTTCAGGCGGCATGACCGAGCTCAGCCCCGAGATCATCACCATCGGCAGGGCAAAGCCCACCACCCCCTTGATCACCCCGGCAAGCAGCGTGACGCAGACGGCGAAACCCCAGAGCAGGGCGGAATCGGGTGCGGTCATGATCTCCATGCCCCAGCCCTAGCAGCTACCTGCGGGCGGCACCGCAGGAATCGTGCGCAACAATAGAACGGGATTGCCGCGTCACGGGTTAAATTGTTGTGCTGCACCTGCAAAGTGGGTAGGACGAACCGCAGGTTTGAAAGGACGTGATCAATGGCACATGACGGACAGGACCCGATGACCCCCGACTCCCCGCTTCTGGACGATCTCACCGCGTTGACGGCGGCGGCGCTGCCGGCCGCGGAGGGCGTGCTCGAGGCGGCCAGGGCCAGCGTGCGCGACATGGTCAGCGACGGAGACCGGGTGTCCGGCGCGGCTATCGAGGCGCACCAGGACGCGGCGCACGGGCTTGCCTGGCTTGCCACCTATGTCGAATCGCTGCGTCAGATGCAGGCCTGGTCCGGACGCCTCCAGGCGGACGGAACCTTCGGCGAGGTCGAGGCGCTGATCCACCAGATCGCGTTCGGCGAATACCTCGCGCAGATCGCGGGCGGCATCCCGATGAACCAGGGCGAATTCGTCCGCCCCGCCGATCTCGGGCTTGGCGCCGACGCGCTCGATGGGCTGCAAACGGGCGCGGCGGCGACGCTTATCGCGCGCGGCAACAGCCAGGCCGCGCGCACCCGGCTCGTCGTGCTCATGCAGGAACGCGCGGCCGAGGTCACGGTCGGGCGCACCGGTCTTGACGAAGAGCTCGAGATGATCCGCGCCCAGTTCCACCGCTACGCCGCCGAGAAGGTCGAACCCTACGCCCATGACTGGCACCTTCGCGATGAGCTGATCCCGATGGAGATCATCAACGAACTGGCCGAAATGGGCGTCTTCGGCCTCACCATCCCCCAAGAATACGGCGGGCTGGGTCTCTCCAAGGCGTCCATGGCTGTGGTCTCGGAGGAGTTGAGTCGCGGCTATATCGGCGTCGGCTCCCTTGGCACGCGGAGCGAGATCGCCGCCGAACTCATCCTCTGCGGCGGCACGCCCGAGCAGAAGGCGCATTGGCTGCCCCGCATCGCCAGCGCCGAGATCCTTCCCACCGCGGTCTTTACCGAGCCCAACACCGGCTCGGACCTCGGCGCCCTGCGCACCCGCGCGGTGAAGGACGGCGACGACTACCGCGTCACCGGCAACAAGACCTGGATCACCCACGCCGCGCGCACCCACGTCATGACGCTGCTGGCGCGCACCGATCCTGACAGCACGGACCACCGCGGCCTGTCGATGTTCCTCGCCGAGAAGACGCCGGGCACGGATGACGCGCCCTTCCCGACCGAGGGCATGTCGGGCGGCGAGATCGAGGTGCTCGGCTATCGCGGGATGAAGGAATACGAGCTTGCCTTCGACAATTTCCACGTCAAGGGCGAGAACCTGCTGGGCGGCGAGGAAGGCCGCGGTTTCAAGCAGTTGATGGAGACGTTCGAGAGCGCGCGCATCCAGACCGCCGCCCGCGCCGTGGGCGTGGCGCAATGCGCGCTCGATGTCGGGATGCAATATGCGCAGGATCGCAGGCAGTTCGGCAAGCCGCTGATCGATTTCCCGCGCGTGTCGGGCAAGCTCGCCATGATGGCGGTCGAGATCATGATCGCGCGGCAGCTCACCTATTTCTCGGCCTGGGAAAAGGACGAGGGACGGCGCTGCGATCTCGAGGCGGGGATGGCCAAGCTGCTGGGGGCGCGGGTGGCGTGGGCTGCCGCCGACAACGCGCTACAGATCCACGGCGGCAACGGTTTCGCACTGGAATACAAGATCAGCCGCATCCTCTGCGACGCGCGCATCCTCAACATCTTTGAGGGCGCGGCGGAAATCCAGGCGCAGGTGATCGCGCGCAGGCTGCTCGATCGCCGGAACTGAACGCCGAGAAAAGTTTCCCGAATTTTCTCGCCAAGAGTCTTCGGTGAAGGCTTGTGGCCCGCGCCGGGGGTGTCCGGCGCGGGCCTTTGGATCAGGCGGCTTTCGCCTGCTTGCGTACCGCGGCGATCGAGTCCTCGAGGATATCGAGCCCCTCGGCGAATACCTCGTCCTGCACCGTGATCGGCGCCAGGAAACGGATGACGTTCCCGTAAACCCCGCAGGTCAGCAGGATCAGCCCCCGCTTCAGCGCCTCGGCGCGGATGGCGTTGGCCATGTCCGGGTTCGGCGCCTTGCCGTCGGCGGTGTTCAACTCGGCCGCGATCATGAAGCCGGGGCCGCGCACGTCGACCATCTCGGGCGTGTTCGCGCGGATCGATTCGAGCCGCTGTTTCAGCCGCGAGCCCAATTCGTTGGCGCGTGCGCAGAGGTCTTCCTCTTCGATCACGTCGAGCACGGCGTTGGCCGCCGCGATGCCCAGCGGGTTGCCGCCATAGGTGCCGCCCAGGCCGCCGGGGTGTGCCGCATCCATGAGCTCGGCCCGGCCGGTGAGCGCCGCCAGCGGCAGGCCGCCGGCCAGCCCCTTGGCCATCGTCGTGATGTCGGCGGCCACGCCGTAGCCCTCCATCGCGAAGAGGTTGCCGGTGCGCGCGAATCCTGTCTGCACCTCATCGGCGATCATGACGATCCCGTGGTCGTCGCAGAGCTTGCGCAGCTGGACCATCAGTTCCTTGGGCGCCGGGTAGAAGCCGCCCTCGCCCTGCACCGGCTCGATGATGATCGCGGCGACGCGATCGGGATCGAGATCGGTCTTGAACAGCTTGGTCAGCCCTTCCATCGCCTCATCGACGCTCGTGCCGTGCAGCTCCACCGGGAAGGGCACGTGATAGACGTCGGGCATCATCGCGCCGAAGCCCTTCTTGTAGGGGGCGACCTTGCCGGTCAGCGACATCCCCATGAAGGTGCGGCCGTGGAACGCGCCGCCGAACGCGATGATCGCCGGGCGGCCGGTGGCGATGCGCGCGACCTTGATCGCGTTTTCCACGGCCTCGGCGCCGGTCGTGACGAAGACGGTCTTCTTGTCGAAATCGCCCGGCACCTTCTCGTTCAGGCGCTCGCCGAGGCGAATGTAATTCTCATAGGGCAGCACCTGGTGGCAGGTGTGGGTAAAGCGCGCGGCCTGATCGGCGACTGCGGCCATCACCTTGGGGTGGCAGTGCCCGGTGTTCACCACCGCGATGCCGGCGGCGAAATCGATGTACCGGTTGCCCTCAACGTCCCAGACTTCGGAGTTCAGGGCCTTGTCGACATAGACCTGCGTCTGCATGCCCACGCCCTGGCTGATGGCAGCCTCGCGGCGCTTTGCGATGTCTGCGTTCAACATGTCGCGTCCTTTCAGATGCTCGGGCGGCCCCACGCCGCCCGCGTTTGCGATCCGCGGACATTAGGACGTTTCGCAAGGGGGCAAAAGGGCGATTATCGGGCTCTGCAATGGTCCACCGCGAAACGTCGCGACGACAATTTTCCCTTTGGTTCCTCGCACGCGTAGTTTAAGAAAATCCGAAATGAAGTTTCGGGAAATCTTAAATCATGCCGGACAGCACCCCCCTACCCCCCAACACCTTTGACGCCGAACCCATCCCCGAGGCCGCGCGCGCGGCGATCGACGCGCTGCTGTTATCGGGCGATTTGTTCCGCTACACCGCGCCGTCCGATTCGCCCGTGGCGCTGCTCGAGCGCGAGTTCGCCGCGATGCTCGGGAGCCGCTACGCGCTCGCGGTGTCGAGTTGCTCGGCCGCGCTATTCCTGTCACTGAAGGCGCTGGACCTGCCGCGCGGCGCAAAGGTGCTGATCCCGGCATTCACCTTCGCGGCGGTGCCTTCGGCCATCGTGCATGCCGACTGCGTGCCGGTGCTGTGCGAGGTCGGGGATAACTACCGCATCGACCTGGAGGATTTCGAGGCCCGGCTCGCCGGCGTTCAAGCGGTCATCATCAGCCACATGCGCGGGCATACCTCGGACATGGATGCGATCATGGCGCTGGCGGAGGCGCACGGCGTGCCGGTGATAGAGGATGCGGCGCATTCGCTGGGCACCCGCTGGCGCGGGCGCAACATCGGCACGCTGGGGCGCGTCGGGTGCTTCTCGTTCCAGTCCTACAAGCTGGTGAACGCGGGCGAAGGCGGGATCATGATCTCGGATGACGCGGAGCTCGTCGCGCGCGCCGTCATCATGTCAGGCGCCTACGAACACAACTGGGCCAAGCACATGGCCGGCGATGACCCGGCCCTCGCCGCCGCCTTCGCGCGCTGGCAGAACCGGCTGCCGCTCTACAACCTGCGGCTCGGCAACCTGGGCGCGGCGATTATCCGCGCGCAACTGCCCGAGGCGCCCCGCCGGGTGCGCGACGGGCGGGCGAATCATGACTACGTGGCGGCGCTTTTGAATGCGAGTCCCTGGCTGCGCGTGCCGCCCCCCCTCGACCCCGAGGAACGCGCGCCGGATTCGATCCAGTTCAACCTCGTGGGCTTGGACGAGGACGCGGCGCGCGCCTTTGTCGATGCGGCCGCGGGGCGGGGCGTCAAGGTGCAGGTCTTCGGGCTGTCGCAGGACAACGCGCGCGCCTTCTGGAACTGGCGGTTCCTGCCAGAGATTCCGGACCTGCCCAAGACCCGCGCCATGCTGATGACCGCCTGCGACGCCCGCCTGCCCGCCCGGCTGACGCGCGCGGAGCTGGACGCGATCGCCTCGGCCATCCTCGGCGCGGTGGCCGATGTCACCGGCCCGGCGGCGCGCTACGGCACCTGACCACTTGCGGCATGCCCCGGCGCGCGGCACAGTCGCGCCGAGGAGGGCGCGGCATGGCGGATTTCAGCAAGGGGGCTGCGTGGATTCGCGGTGACATCAAACCGATCGAAGAGGCGACGATCGGCGTGACCGACTGGGCGGTGACCCATTCGGACGCGACCTATGACGTGGTGCCAGTCTGGGAGGGGGCGTTCTTTCGCCTTGGCGATTACCTCGACCGGTTCGAAGCCTCGCTTGCGGCATGGCGGATGGAGATCGGCATGAACCGCGCCGACATCATGGAGGCGCTGCACGCGATGGTCGCGCGCTCGGACCTGCGAAACGCTTATGTCGCGATGGTCGCCGCGCGCGGCGTGCCCGCCATCCCCGACAGCCGCGACCCGCGCGACTGCGCCAATCATTTCTACGCCTGGTGCGTGCCATATATCCACGTCGTCACCCCCGAGATCGCGGCGAATGGCGCGCGGGTCTGGCTGGACGAGACGCACCGCCGCATTCCGCCCGAAAGCGTGGATCCGCGCGTCAAGAACTACCATTGGGGCGACTTCACCCAAGGGTTGTTCGCGGCGAAGGATGCGGGCTTCGACACGGTGCTGCTTCCCGACGGCGCGGGCAACGTGACCGAGGGGCCGGGCTTCAACGTCTTCGCGCTGACGGGCGAGCGCGTGGTGACGCCGGAGGCGGGCGTGCTGCACGGGATCACCCGGCGGAACGCGCTGGAAATGTGCGAGGAAGCGGGATTGCAGGTCGAGCGGCGCGCGCTGCCGCTGGCCGAACTGCTGGAGGCGGACGAGGTGTTCCTGTCCACCTCTGGCGGCGGGATCGTGCCGGTGGCGCAGATCGGGGAGCGGCGGTTTTCCAACGGCTCGGCGGGGCCGGTGGCGTCGCAGCTGCGCGCGCGGTATTTCGAACGGCTGGCGGAGCCGCGGTTCCGCACGGAAATCAATTACGGCGCCTGACCCGGTTGAGCGCCTGGCGGCGCGCTGATTGGTTGACCGGCGCCCCGTGGCAGGCGGAGCGAATCCCGGCGGTCCGTCGCAGTAATGAATGGGTATTTTCACGAGGTAAAGCGCGGGGCGGGTCAGAGAACCTTGACCGCGCCGGCGAGGAACGGGTGACGCTCGGTCACCGGGCTGACGATGCTGTCTTGCAGGATGGGCTTGAGCGTTTCGGCCACCTCAGCGGGCATGTCGCCGAGGATGCCCCGGCGCGCGGTCAGGCTGATGGTCCGGCTGAGCGGGGCGAAGGGCAGCGGCAGCACGTCGATCTGGTCGGCAAAGCGACGCGCGCGCATCAGCGCAAGCGGCGTGAGGATCGTCCAGCCGCTGCCCTGCCCGACAAGCGCGAGTATGGCGTGGTAGCTGTCAAGTTCGAACCGATGCGGCAGCGTCAGATTCTGGCCAGAGAGATGCGAGGAGATGAGCCGGCCCATGTAGTGCCGCTGGGTGTATTGCACCAGCGGCAGGCGGCGCAGTTGGCGCAGCACGTCTTTTCGGGGGTCGACCGCGCCACGGGGCGCGGCCACGACAAAGCCCTCGCGCATTAGGGGGTGCACCTCGGTCCAGTCGGCGCCGCCGCCGATCTCGGCCGCGACGATCACGTCGAGCGCGCGCGCGTCCAGCAGGTCGTGCAGCGTGTGGCTCGCGCCGGTTTCCAGCAGGAACTGGCAGCTTTTCAACCGATCCGCCATGTGGGTCAGCAGTTGCGGCGTCACGTCGGCCTCGAAATCCTCGATCATGCCGAGGCGGAAGCGGGTGAGCATCGACAGATCCGACATCGCCAGTTCGGCGCGCGCCTGCGCGGCCTCGTTCAGGATGGCCTGCGCGCGGCGGTGCATGATCTCGCCCGCGCGGGTGAGGCGCACGGGGCGCGCGTTACGGTCGAGCAATGTCGCGCCGACCGCGCTTTCGAGGTTGGTGAGTTGCTGGCTGACGGTGGAGGGGCTCGCCCCGAGCCGGCGGGCGGCCGCGGAGATCGAGCGTTCGTCGGCGGCGGCCATGAACACCTCAATCCCCCAGAGGGTGATGCGGCCCGGGCTCTCGACCATCGGCGCGCGCGCCGCCTACTTGCCGAGCTTCGACAACTTGCGTTGAAGCTCGGCCAGCTGTTCCTTGATCTCGTCGAGGTTGTCGTCGTCGCTGTCCCTGCCGCTCGCGCCCCGCTCGGTCGGCTTTGGGGCGCCGGTCATCCCGGCGCCGCCGAGCCCGCCGGTCATCGCCTTGAAGAACGCCTCCTGCTGGGCGCGCATCGCCTCCATCCCGGGCATGGAGCCCAGCGGGCTGGCGCGCGTCATGTTCTCGAGCACCTTGGATTGCCCGTCGCGCAGCATTTCGAAGCTGGCGGCGAGGAACTCGGGCACGACGCTGGTGGCCTGGGTGGTGTAGCTGCGCACGAGATCGTTGAGTACGTTGATCGGCAGCACGTTCTCGCCCCGGCTTTCGTGTTCAGCGATGATCTGGAGCAGATATTGCCGGGTGAGGTCGTCGCCCGATTTCAGGTCGATGATCTGCACTTCGCGCCCGTCGCGGATGAACTGCGAGATATCGTCGAGCGTGACGTAATCCGAGGTCTCGGTGTTGTAGAGCCTGCGACTGGCGTACCGCTTGATCAGCAGGGGTTTGTCGGTGTCGGCCAAGTCAGGATCCCTCCCGGTTTTTGCGCGGTGCAGCATAGCTTAGACGCGACCGCGGCAAAAAGAAAGGGCGAGCCGCCTGCGCGGCCCGCCCTTCACGTATCCGTCGCCAGCGCCGGGAGGAGCGCGGCGCGGGACCTCACGGTTTACTTCGCGCCGGCCTTCTTGGCTGCGGCGGTCATGTCGTCGGTGGCTTTCTTGACGGCGTTGGTCGCGTCAGCCTGAATGTCGCGGCCTGCGGACATCATCAGTTCGACGGTTTCCATCTGCACTTTCTTGGCGACTTCGGCGAAGGCTGCCATGTTCTCGGCGGCGACTTCGGCGTTGGCCGATGCGAAATCGGTCATCGCCTTGGCGTAGTCCGCCGGCTCTGCCTTGGCTTTCGACATTTCCGACATTTTCGCCAGCGTGGACTTGGTCCATTTGCTGGAGATCTCGGCCGATTTCTCGGCGGCGTCGAGGGCGACGCCCGACAGTTTCTCGCTGAGGGCGGCCTGGTTCTTGAATGCGTCTTCCATCGCCTTGGTGTCGACGGGGAATGCGCCCATGAAGTCTTTCATCGCGGTGGTGAAGTCTTGTTGCTTGGCCATCTCAAATTCCTTTCTTTCGCTGGCGGGAGGATCCCGCTTTCTGCGTCTGCAAGGAATATGCATGCTGCGCCGCAGCATTTCAAGGCTTTTCTGCGCTGCAGCAAAAGAATTTCCAAAACCCTGATATGTCTAGCCAATACCGCCACCGGCCTTGCGCCGGACATAGGTCCCGGGGGCCGGAACGAGCGGCGGATGGTCCGAATCACCGGGTTCGCGCGCCTTGGTCTTCTTGCCGGAGCGCTTGCGCAGCCAGGCCTCCCAGCGGGGCCACCAGCTTCCGTCGTGGCGCTTTGCGCCCGCCAGCCAGGCGTCGGCGGGTCCATCCAGATCGTCATTGGTGAAGTGGCCGTATTTCTTCTTGCTTGGCGGGTTGACGATCCCCGCGATATGACCCGACTCGGAGACGATGAAGGTGCGGTCCTTGCTGCCGGTCATTTGGAACCCGCGGTAGCAGTCCTTCCACGGCGCGATGTGATCGGTCTGGCAGGTCACCGACATCAGCGGAACCTTCACGTCCGAGATGTGCACCCTTTCGCCCAGCACGTCGACGCCATCCGTCACGAAGGCGTTGCGCTGGCACAGGTTGCGCAGATACTCCACCGCCATCCGCCCCGGCAGGTTCGACCCGTCGCCGTTCCAGTAGAGCAGATCGAAGGCAGGCGGAGAGTCGCCCATCATGTAGCTGCGGATGGCCGGCTGGTAGATCAGGTCGTTCGAGCGCAGAAACGACATGGTCCGCCCCAGGATGAAAGAGCGCAGCACGCCCTGCGCCTTCACCTCTTCCTCGATCCCGTCGATGAAATCGTCCTGCAGGAACGGGGTGAATTCCCCCTGCTCCGAGAAATCGGTGAGCGCGGTGAAAAAGGTGGCGGATTTCACCGACGCGTCACCGCGTTTCGCCATCAGGGCGAGCGTCATGTGCAGCGTGGTTCCGGCAATGCAATAGCCCACGGTGTTGACCTGTTTGACCCCGGTGATCGCGCGCGCCTCGCGGATGGCGGTGAGAAAGCCCCGATCGACGTAGTCGTCCATCCCGATATCGGCATAGGATGCATCAGGATTGACCCAGGAGGCGACGAACAGGGTATAGCCCTGTTCGGTGATCCACCGGATCAGGCTGTTCTGCTCTTTAAGGTCGAGGATGTAGAACTTATTGATCCAGGGCGGAAAGATGACCAGCGGGGTGGTGTGGACCTCCTCGGTGGCGGGCGCATACTGGATCAGCTCCATCAGGTCGTTGCGATAGACCACCTCGCCGGGGGCGGTCGCGATGTTCTCGCCCAGCCTGAAGGCTTTTTCATCGGCCAGGCGCACCACCAGTTCGCCCTCGTTCGCCTCGAGATCGGCGACGAGGTTCTCGAGCCCGCGCACCAGCGACTCGCCCTCGGTTTCGACCGCCCGTTCGAGCGCGTCCGGGTTGGTGCCGAGGAAATTCGTCGGTGACATCATGTCGATGATCTGCTGCGAGAAATAGGCCAGCCGCCGCTTTTCCTTGGGGTCGAGGTCGTCGATCTCCGCGACCGCCTGCTCGATGGCCTTCGCATTCAGTTCATATTGCTGCCTGATATAGCGGAAATAGGGGTTGGCGTCCCATAGCGGGTTGGTGAACCGCTTGTCCTTGCGCGATTCCGGGGCGACGGCCTCCTCAGCCTCCGCTCCCTTGAGCATCATCTGCTGCGCCTCTATGAAGTGGCGCACGGATTTCCCCCAGAATTCCAGCTGGTTCTCGTAAAGCCTGCCGGGGTTTTCCAGCGCTTCGGTCCAGTAGGACATCGCCGCCTTGGCAAAGAGATCCTGCCCCGGCCCGCTGAGCGACGGGTTCGCGGGATTGCGCGCGGAAAGCGCCTGTATCAGGCGCTGCGACAGTTCTTCGACCCGCTCGAGATTCGCGTTCATCCGGGCGAGACTCTCGCTATTTTCGTCCTCTTGCGTTGCCATCTTAATATTTCCGCCTTAAGTTTCTGCTACGCAGCATTGCATCGCCATGTCGGGAGGGGCCGGGCGACACGCGAACCGGGCGCTCATGCCCAAAGGAGACGATCATGCGCTACATGGCCACATACGATATGATGGAAACCCTCCGTAACGCGAACCAATGGCTCGGGGCGACCGCCCTGTCCTTTGCATCCTATCCGATATTCAGCATGACGCCAAACCCCGCCTTCCAGATGCTGGCCGCCTGGGGCGAGGTGACCGAGCGGACTTTCGCCCGAATGGTGACGAAACCCGACTGGGGCATTCGCACCTATACCTGCGAGGATGGCAAGGATCACCTGGTCGGCATAGAAACCATCGTCGAAAAGCCGTTCGGCAACCTGATCCAGTTCGCCGTGCCGGGGCGCAAGCCGATGAAGCGGCGCGTGCTGCTGATCGCGCCGATGTCCGGACATTACGCCACGCTGCTGCGCTCAACCGTCAAGAGCCTGCTTGTGAATTGCGAGGTGTTCATCACCGATTGGCACAACGCCCGCGACATCCCCGTCAGCGAAGGCAAGTTCGACGTCGAGGATTACACGCTCTACCTTGCTGAATTCATGCGCGCGCTGGGGCCGGACACCCATGTCATCGCCGTCTGCCAGCCGGTGCCGCTCGCCCTTGCCGCTACCGCCCTTCTGGCCGAGGACGAGCCCGAGGCGCAGCCGCGCTCGCTTACCCTGATCGGGGGGCCGGTGGACCCGGACGCCGCCCCGACCGAGGTTACGGATTTCGGCCGCCGCATGACGATGGGCCTGCTCGAGCAGACGATGGTGCAGCGCGTCGGCTTCAAGTATCCGGGCGTCGGACGCATGGTCTATCCGGGCCTGATGCAGTTGGCGTCGTTCATCTCGATGAACGGCGAAAAGCACGCCCAGGCGTTCAGCGATCAGATCGCCAACGTCGCCATGGGCAACGACAGCGACCACGACCGCCACAACCGGTTCTATGACGAATATCTCGCGGTCATGGACATGACAGCGGAATTCTACCTCTCGACGGTCGAACGCATCTTCAAGGGGTTGGAGATCGCCCGGAACGAATTCACCGTGCAGGGCCGCAAGGTCGACATGGGCAAGATCACCAACGTCGCCGTGATGACGGTCGAGGGCGGCAAGGACGACATTTCCGCGCCCGGCCAATGCGTCGCCGCGCTCGATCTGTGCACCGGACTGCCGGACGAAAAGAAAGCCAGCCACCTGGAACCCGAGGCCGGCCATTACGGCATCTTCGCCGGCCGAAGCTGGCGCAACAATATCCGGCCCCTCGTGCTCGACTTCATCGACGCCCACGACGGGACCGGGCGCAAAGCGCCGCCCAGCACGAAACCGGCGAACCGCAACGCCCCCAACCGCGCGCCGCAAAGCAAGGCCACGCCGGTCTGAAGGCGCGGCGCGGTCCTGGCTACTGCAGGACCAGCGGCTGTTTGATCCATTCCATCAGGGCTTGCGTGGTCTCCTCCGGGCGTTCCAGCGTCGGCAGGTGGCCGGCGCCCTCGATCACCGCCAGTTCGGCATAGGGAATAAGATCGGCCATGAACTTGTTCCGCTTGATCGGGGTCAGCCCGTCATGGTCGCCGCACAGCACCAGCGCAGGCGTCTTGCAACGGCGCAGGATCGCCTGGTAATCGCGCCGCCGCTGCATGGCGCGCAACTGCCGCACGATCGCGGGCGCGCCAAGATGCCCGGCCATGTCCCGCACCAGCGCCATCACCTCCGCGCGGCCCGGTCCCGGCGCCAGCCATTCCGGCCGCAGGACGCCAGGCGCCAGTTGATCGAGGTTGCCGGCGCGCGCCTTGATGATGAGCGGTTCGAGATCGGCGGAAGATTGCGGCGTCTCGGCCAGCGGATTGGCGTTCATCAGCGCGATCCGGCTGACCCGGTCGGGCGCGCGGCGCAGCACCTCCATCGCGACGATTCCGCCCAGTGCGAGCCCCGCCAGCGCGAAGCGGGGCGGCAGCACGTCAAGCAGGTTCGACGCGATCTCCTCGACCCGGTCGCCCTGGGTGATCGGGGCCGCCGTCACCGCCCGCATCGGGCTGAACGCGGTCAGTTGCGGGCCGAACACCCGCGCGTCGCACATCATGCCGGGCAGGAATACCAATGGCTCAATCATCCTGGCCTCTCGCGCCTGTCGCCTCGCGGTCACAATGTCACAGCCGCTTGGACGGTCAACCTGTCACGGATAGGAAATGCCCCGGAACGGCGGAAAGTCGGCGTAGCGCGCCTGCCGCTCCCGCTTCGGCTCGGACGGATCCGCGCCGGCGGTCAGAAGCACGCCCTTCGGCGCGATATAGCTCGAGATCCTGCGCCTCGAATGGGCGCGCCAGCAGAGGTTCATCGCGCAGAGGGTGGGGAAGAAACACATCTCGGAATAGGGCAGGTGATCGTGGATCCACCACGCAAGGTCGCGCCAGTCGCGCCCCTGCGCATAGCGATCCGCGAACCACGGAATGACCAGCGACGCGCCGGCGCCGCGCTCGGCCTCGCCGCCGCGGTCCCAGATGTGATGCCCGTGATTGGCGTCGTTGCGCGCGCAGTTGAGACCATGCTCATTGCCGAACCGGTTGAGTTCGGGGCTACGATAGCCCGAGCGGATCGCGATCCGCCCGAAGGTTTCCTGCAACGGGTCGAGCAGGTTCTCGCACAGCGCGCGCCCGTTTTCGATCGCGATATCGGGATGTTCCGGGATGTTCTGGATGCGATGGAAATTGCCGATCTCGGAATGGAGGAAATCGCGCATGTAGAAATGCCGGCCAAGGCGCACGCGTCCCAGCGCCTCAAGGCTCCACATGCTGCGCGGGCGTCTCACCCGTAGCCGTTCCAGCGGAACGCGCCGTCCGCATCGCGTAGCGGCGCGAACGGGTTGTGCGCCACTTCCCAGACATGACCGTCGGGATCGGCGAAATACCCGATATGTCCGCCCCAGAACACGTCATGCGCATTCTTCAGGATACGCGCGCCGGCATTCCGGGCCCGGTCAAGCTCTTGGGCTACCTCACCTTTTTCACGCACATTATAGCCCAAGGTAGAGGCTCCGACGCCAAGCTCGCCTTCCTCCAGCCCCATGTCCCGCGCCAGATCGGCGCGCGGATAAAGGCCGAGCGCCTGGCCGAGAAGATCGAAGACCACGATCCCGTCCGGGCTGTCCACCCGCGTCCAGCCCATCGCTTCATAGAACTTCGTCGACTCGGCGACATCTCGAACGCCAAGCGTTACCAACGAGATGCGCTGCTCCATTCAACCATTCCTTTCGCTGCGCCAGATAGCTTCTTCCACCGACGCCGCGATCAGCGCCAGGCAATCCGCGTCCGAGAACCGGTGGTCGGCCCCGTCCACCAGCGTAAGCCGCATGTCTGGCCCCGTCGCATGGTCCAGAAGCCGCAGGGCGACGGATTTATCCACATCCATGTCCGCGGTCCCTTGCAGAAATCGAACCGGAAAGGGAAGGTTCAACGGATCGCGCAGCACCAGCCGGTCGCGGCCGTCCTCGATCAGCCGGTTGGTGATGACATAGGGCTCATCATACTCGCTCGGCCGCAGGATGCGCCCCTCGCGCTTGAGCTTGGCGCGCTCGATCTCGTTCATGCCCGCCCACATGCTGTCCTCGGTGAAATCCGGCGCGGCAGCGACAGTGACCATCCCCGCGATCCGCTCCGGCATCCTGCGCGCCATCAAGAGCGCGATCCAGCCCCCCATGGAGGACCCGACGAGGATTTGCGGCCCCTGCGTCAGCGTATTGATCGCCGCCGCGGCGTCCTCGGCCCAGTCGCCGATGCACCCTTCGGTGAACTCCCCCGAAGACGCCCCGTGCCCGGAATAATCGAACCGCAGAAAGGCGCGGCCCGCGCGGCGCGCCCAATCCTCGAGAAAGAGCGCCTTCGTGCCCGTCATGTCCGATCTGAGTCCGCCGAGAAAGACCACGCCCGGCCCCTCGCCCTCGAGCCGCAAGTAGGCGATCTGCCTGCCCCGGTCGGTCGTGAAATGATCAGCCATCCGCTCACCCTGTTCTGCCGTCGTCGCTTGGTTACACCTCACCGCGCCGCGGCTTGCAAGTGCGCCCCGTCCGCTTGACAGCCCCGCCCGGCGCCGCCATAGGAAGGCCATCAATCGCAACCGGGCGCACCCGTAGGCGCCAAACCGACGAGGAGCGCCACCCATGGCCCAGATTTCCCTCACCTTTCCCGATGGCAATACGCGCGAATACGCCGCCGGCGTGACACCCGCCGAGGTCGCCGCCGACATCTCGAAGTCGCTCGGCAAGAAGGCGATTTCCGCCGATGTGGACGGCCGGCACTGGGACCTGCAATGGCCCATCGTTGACGACGCCGCCATCGCCATCAACACCATGCAGGACGAGGCCGCCGCGAACGAACTGATCCGCCACGACCTCGCCCATGTGATGGCGCGCGCCGTGCAGGAGATCTGGCCCGATGTGAAGGTCACCATCGGCCCGGTGATCGAGAACGGCTGGTACTATGATTTCGACCGCGAAGAGCCGTTCACGCCCGAAGATCTCGGCCTGATCGAAAAAAAGATGCGCGAGATCATCAACCTGCGCGATCCCGTCCGCACAGAGGTGTGGGAGCGTGATCGCGCGATCCGCCATTACGAGGAAAACGACGAGCCCTTCAAGGTCGAGCTGATCGAGGCGATCCCCGGCGACGAACCGCTGCGCATGTATTGGCACGGGCACTGGCAGGACCTCTGCCGGGGGCCGCATCTGCAGAACACCGGGCAGTTGCCGGCGGACGCGTTCAAGCTGATGAGCGTCGCGGGCGCCTACTGGCGTGGTGATTCGGACCGCGCCATGCTGCAACGCATCTACGGCGTCGCCTTCACCAGCAAGGAAAAACTGCGCGCGCATCTCAACATGCTCGAGGAGGCCGCCAAGCGCGACCACCGCAAACTCGGCCGCGAGATGGATCTCTTCCACATGCAGGAGGAGGCGCCCGGCCAGGTCTTCTGGCATCCCAATGGCTGGACGATCTACACCGAATTGCAGGACTACATGCGCCGCAAGCAGCGCGCCGGCGGCTACCAGGAGATCAACACGCCGCAGGTCGTCGACCGCAAGCTGTGGGAGGCGTCGGGCCACTGGGAGAAATACCAGGAGCACATGTTCATCGTCGAGGTCGAAGAAGAGCACGCCAGGGAAAAAGCGGTGAACGCGCTGAAGCCGATGAATTGCCCCTGCCATGTGCAGGTCTTCAACCAGGGGCTGAAGAGCTATCGCGACCTGCCCTTGCGGCTGGCTGAATTTGGCGCCTGCACGCGCTATGAACCCTCGGGCGCATTGCACGGGATCATGCGGGTGCGCGGCTTTACGCAGGACGACGCGCATATCTTCTGCACCGAGGATCAGATCGAGGCGGAATGCGCGCGGTTCATCAACTTCACCGCCGGCATCTACGCCGATCTCGGGTTCGCGGATTTCGAGATCAAGTTCGCCACCCGCCCGGAAAAACGCGTCGGCAGCGACGAAAGCTGGGACCATGTCGAGGGCGCGCTCGAAGGCGCGATCAAGGCCACGGGCCGCGACTTCACGCTGGAGCCGGGCGACGGCGCGTTCTACGGCCCCAAGCTCGACTTTTACCTGACCGATGCGATCGGGCGGACGTGGCAGTGCGGCACCTTCCAGGTCGACCCCAACCTGCCCGAACGCCTTGGCGCGACCTATATCGCGCCCGACGGATCCAAGCAGCGCCCCTACATGCTGCACCGCGCCACGCTTGGCAGCTTCGAGCGGTTCATCGGCATCCTGATCGAGGAACACGCCGGCAAACTGCCCTTCTGGCTCGCGCCGCGGCAGGTGGTGGTGGCGTCGATCGTGTCCGAGGCGGATGACTACGTGAACGAGGTGGTCGCGAAATTGCGCGCGGCGGGCGTGCGCGCGGAGGCCGACACACGCAACGAGAAGATCAATTACAAGGTGCGCGAACATTCGGTCGGCAAGGTGCCGGTGATCCTCGCCTGCGGTCTGCGCGAGGTAGAGGACGGCACCGTTTCGGTCCGCCGGTTGGGCGAGAAACGCACCAAAGTGGAGGCGCTCGGGGATGTAACAAACGATCTCGCTCGCGACGCGACGCCCCCCGATCGGCTGAAACATTAACTCCGCTCAGGACGAATTTTCGCGCATTTGCGGGCCGGCGTCATGGTGGCCAACCGGCCCGTTTCTTTGAAATCAGGCACTTGCGTCCAAGGCGGTCCTGACGCGTCATGACGCCTGCGTGTCTGACAGGCTCGTGATTGGCGCGAAGACCTTACCCCAACGTAAGCTTCTCCCAAGCGTTGCATCCCTGCCCTGACATTTCCGGCGGGGGCGAAACGCCCTAACGCGACGGGCGACCGGTGTTTGCGCCCAGCCCGTCAACCAAAGCGGAAACAAGACAAGGGAGAAACTGATGTCTAACATGATGAAAACCGTCGCCATCGCCGGCGCCGTGACCGCCGCGCTCGCCGCGCAGGCCACCACCGCGCAGGCGGCGGGAGCGAAGGAAAAGTGCTTTGGCGTTGCGCTTGCCGGTGAAAACGATTGCGCCGCGGGCGAAGGGACGACCTGCAAGGGCACTTCCAAGGTCGACTACCAGGGCAACGCCTGGACGCTGGTAGACGAGGGAACCTGCACCGAGATCGACCTGCCGGAAATGGCCGACGGGACCGAGCGGCGCGGCTCGCCCGAGCCGCTGGACCGCGACCTGCCGGCCTGAGCCGGCCACAACTCCGGGCGGGCGCGCACACGCGCCTGCCCTCAGACCGCGAGGCCGTCATGCCCGACCCGTCCGTTCGCCTGACAACCCTGCCCGCCGCCCCCGGCGTCGGCTACAAGCCCCAGCATTTCGCCGACATCATGCGGGATCCCGGCGGCGTCGCGTGGTTCGAGATCCACGCGGAGAACTACATGGGCGACGGCGGCCGTCCCATCGCGCAACTGCGCCACCTGGCCGAACGCCACCCCGTTTCCGTGCATGGCATCGGCCTTGGCATCGGCGGTGAGGGGCGACTCGACCCGGATCACCTCACCCGGCTGAAACATCTCTGCGACTGGCTGACCCCGGCGAGCTTCTCTGAACATCTCGCCTGGTCCAGCCATGAGGGCGCCTATCTCAACGACCTGCTGCCGCTGCCCTACACCGCCGCCACGCTCGCCTGCGTCGCCGATCATATCGACGAGACGCAGGAGGCGCTCGGTCGCCCCATGCTGCTGGAAAACCCGTCAAGCTACCTCGTCTTCGACGAGAGCACGATGAGCGAGCCCGAATTCCTTGGCGAACTGGCGCGCCGGACCGGTTGCGGCCTGCTGCTTGACGTGAACAACGTCTTCGTCTCGGCCACCAATCTCGGCATGAGCGCGCTGGCCTATCTCGACGCGTTCCCGCTTGCCCGCGTCGGCGAACTGCATCTCGGCGGTCATCACGAGGACGCGGACGAACACGGCGCGCCGCTCCTGATCGACAGCCACGATCACGCCATCACGGAGCCGGTCTGGACCCTGCTGGACGAGACCTTCGCCCGGCTTGGCGCCTGCCCCGTCCTGATCGAGCGCGACGACGATATCCCGCCCTGGCCCACGCTCGAGGCCGAGGCCGCCCGCGCCGGGCGCGCGCTGGCCCGCGCGGTCAAGAGGGCCGCCGCGTGAGCGCGGGCCAGGGTATATTCCGCGCGGCGGTGCTCGACCCGGCGCGCCCTTCTCCTGCGGGCCTCTCGGACGGGCGCGGCCACGCTGCGGGAAAACGGTTCGACGTCTATCGCAACAATGTCGCGGTCGGGCTGACTGAGGTTCTGGAAACCGGCTTTCCGGTCATTCGCAAGCTGATCGGCGAAGACAGGTTTTCAGCTGTCTGCGGCGTTTTCCTGCGCCAATCGCCGCCCGCATCGCCCATCCTGTCCCGCTACGGCGACGGATTTCCCGCCTTCCTCGCCGGGTTCGAGCCGCTCGCGCATCTGCGCTACCTTGCCGACGTGGCGGCATTGGAACTGGCGATCCGCCAGTCCTACCACGCCGCCGACGCGCTCCCGATTCTGCCCGAGAGCCTGTCAGCCGTCCCGCCCGAGCGGGTGGACGATCTGCGCCTCGGCCTTGCGCCCGCGCTGCGCGTCGTCCGCTCGCATTGGCCGATTCACGATATCTGGAGCTACAACACCGTGGAGAATGCGCCGAAACCCGCGCCGGTGGCGCAGGACGTGCTCATAACCCGGCCCGAGTTCGATCCCGCCCCGCAGGTATTGCCGCCGGGCGGCGCGGGTTTCATTGCAGCACTCCAACAGGGCGCCACGCTCGGAACCGCAGCGGAACAGGCGGCCAGGGACGCGCCCGATTTCGATCTCGGCGAGGTTCTCGCACTGCTTCTGGCCGGGAACGCGATCGTTTCCGCCGACCTTCCGGGGGACGGACATGCCTAGAATTCTTGCGACATACGACGCTTTCTGCGCAGCCTTGGAGCGGCTCAGCTGGTTGATCCCGATCCTTGCCCGGCTGGTCTTCGCCGGTGTGTTGCTGGTTTATTTCTCGCAATCCGGCCTTTCCAAGATCGCCTTCGACCAGGGGCTTGCCGGCCTGCTCAGACCGACGGACAGCGCGTTCGCGCAGATCTTTCCGCGCGCCGCCGACGCAGCACTTTACGACGTCGCCGAGATGAGCGCGCCGCAATGGGTTCTCGCCGTCGCGGGCGGCTGGGCGGAGATCCTGCTGCCCGTGCTGATCGTGCTCGGGCTGATGACCCGGCTCGCGGCACTTGGCATGATCGGGTTCGTGATCGTGCAGACCCTGACGGATATCTTCGCCCACGGCGTCGAAATCGGGCGGACCGCGCGGGACGCATGGTTCGACGGCTATTCCGACGGACTGCTGATGGACCAGCGCGCGTTCTGGATCTTCGCCCTCGCCGTCCTGGTGATTCGCGGCGCGGGGCCGCTGTCGCTCGACCGGGCGCTGACCGCGCGGCGCGCCTACCCGGCCAGCGCCGCCTGAACCTCGGGCGTCCAACCAAGGTAGAGCTTGCCCTGCGCCTCGATCAGCGGCCGTTTCATCAGCGCCGGGTGGCGCGCGATCAACTCGACCGGGTCGCCGGCGCGCTCTTCCTCGTCCAGCCCGCGCCATGTTGCGGAGCGCGTATTGAGCAGCGCCGCGCCGAACGCCTCGTGGGCCGCGTTCAGCACCGCTTCGGGCAGACCATCGGCGCGGACATCCTTGAATTCCGCATTCGGAAAGTGTTTCAATGCCTTGCGGCATGTATCACAGGTTTTCAGACCATAGAGCTTCATGTCTTCGCCTTTCCCGTTCCCGTCGGCGCCCAGCCGCGATTCGTGACGGCCATGCCGTTTCACTTGATTTTTACACAACGCGTGCAATCATCAATGGCGCAGCGGGGGAATCTTCATGGGCGCAATGCTTGCGCGCGACTCCCGCTCGAATGGCCCGGCATCCCACCCGGGACGACGACAAGAAGGAGAAGCGGAATGCCGACAGGCACCGTGAAATGGTTCAACACCACCAAAGGCTACGGGTTCATCGCCCCCGACGAGGGCGGCAACGATGTGTTCGTGCATATTTCCGCCGTGGAACGCTCGGGGTTGACCGGGCTCGCCGACAACCAGAAGGTCGAGTTCGAGCTTCAGGAAGGGCGCGACGGACGGCAGATGGCGGGGGACCTCAAACTGCTCTGACCCTTTCCCGAGCGCAGGACGCAGGGCAGCCGGAGGGCGCGTAGCCGGTCCGGCCCTGTCGGACTACGCCGGAAGTTCCGCCTCGGATCCCGACAACACCAACTGGAAACGCAAGAGACGCGCAACCGGCGCGCCTCATGTTCCAGTCCCTTGATCCGGCTTCTGATCCCGGAGGGCTCCGTTCGCTTCAGTAGCAGCCCTTGGAGCCGACCGGACAATCCGAGCGGCGCGCGGAATACTGCTGCTTCACCTTTTTCACGCGCGGCGTCGGATGCCGCATCATCTGTCTGTAGGTGACGCCGGTGGTCGGCTGCCCGCAACAAATCACGCCGTTTAGCATGATCGGCTGATATCCGGGCGCGCAGTAATTCACGTTGGTCGGATAAGGATAGATTTTCGCCTCGCCGGCCATGGCGGGCGAAGCCGCGATAAAGGCGAGCGCAATGCCCTTGGTGAGTGTTGGCAGCAGACGCATCAGATCCCTCGCAATGTTATCGTTTCCCAATCCCGTCAGGAAACTATGTTATGGAACATGCGGGCGCTGTCAAATTCTTTGCGGCGAACGGAGCGACCAGCGACCGCGTTGCCGCAAAGGGTTATTCCCGGCGCTCAGCAGCCTTTGACGCCGATCGGGCAGGCGTGGCTGCGCGCGGGCGCGCGCCGCTTTGATCCGCGCGGCTGCTGGTGGCCCATCATCTGCTGATAGGTCACATGGGTGTTGGGCTGCCCGCAGCTGATCTCGCCCATGACGACGACCGGCTGAAGGTTCGGCGGGCAGAAATTCTCCCGCGTCTCGTAGGGATATATCATCACCTCCCCGGCCGAAGCCGACGACGCTGACATGACGACCACGCACAGACCCATGATTGATTGAGAAACGCGCATCCGATCCCCCTTTCGCAAGCGTGCCAGTTCGATCGGGATGCTAGCCGGGCGCCCGCTTCTGTCAATCTCGATGACCGGATCGGCGCATAACCGCCCAGGCGGTCACTTGTTCCGCCAGAGCTGCCGCGCCACGAGAAACGCCACCGGAAGGCTGAACAGGTAGCCGATCACCGCCCCCCAGACGACCCCGCCGGAGCCGGTGAATCCCGCCACCAGCGCCGCGATCACCCCGATCCCCGCAAGGGTGGTTCCGACGAAAAGATGAACAACGAACGTGAGCCAGAGCATGGGCGCCTCCTGTGATGTGTCGGAGGGCGGGTAGCATGTGGCTGCGGGGGGTGGCCTTGATCTGGGTCAGGTTGGCGGCCGCCCCCGAAAAGGCCATTCAGCTATCCATCTTCAACGCGCTGATGAACGCCTCCTGCGGAATGTCCACCTTTCCGAACTGGCGCATCTTCTTCTTGCCGGCCTTCTGCTTCTCCAGCAGCTTCTTCTTGCGCGTCGCGTCGCCGCCATAACACTTGGCCGTCACGTCCTTGCGCATCGCCGACAAGGTCTCGCGCGCGATCACCTTGCCGCCGATGGCCGCCTGTATGGGGATCTTGAACATATGGCGCGGGATCAGGTCCTTGAGCTTCTCCACCATCGCGCGGCCGCGCATTTCCGCCCGGTCGCGGTGCACCATCATCGAGAGCGCGTCGACAGGTTCATCATTCACCAGGATCGACATCTTCACGAGATTGTCCTGTCGATACCCCGTCATCTGGTAGTCGAAGCTCGCGTAGCCCTTGGTCACCGATTTCAGCCGGTCGTAGAAATCGAACACCACCTCGTTCAACGGCAGGTCGTAAACCACCATCGCGCGGCTGCCGGCATAGGTCAGATCCTCCTGGATTCCGCGCCGGTCCTGGCAAAGCTTGAGCACGTCGCCGAGATATTCGTCGGGCACGAGGATCGTGGCCTTGATCCGCGGCTCCTCGACATGGTCCACATGCGTCAGATCCGGCATGTCGGCGGGGTTGTGCAGGTCCAGCTTGGTCCCGTCCTTCATGTAGACATGGTAGATCACCGAGGGCGCGGTGGTGATCAACTCGATGTCATACTCCCGCTCGATCCGGTCGCGGATCACCTCCAGATGCAATAGCCCGAGAAACCCGCAGCGGAACCCGAAGCCGAGCGCGGCCGAGGTTTCCATCTCGTAGCTGAAGGACGCGTCGTTGAGCGCCAGTTTCTCGATCGCGTCGCGCAGGTCCTCGAATTCGTTGCTGTCCACCGGAAAGAGCCCGCAGAACACGACCGGCACCGAAGGCTGGAAGCCCGGCAGCGGCTTCTCGCAGGGGGTCTTGTCGTGGGTGATGGTGTCGCCGACCTTGGTGTCCGCGACCCGCTTGATCGAGGCGGTTATGAACCCGATCTCGCCCGGGCCCAGTTCGTCCACCACCGTCATCGCGGGGCGGAAGACGCCGATACGGTCGACCTGGTGCACGCTGCCATTCTGCATCATGCGCACGCGGTCGCCCTTCTTCAGCTTGCCGTCCATGATCCGCACCAGCACGATCACCCCGAGGTAGGCGTCATACCAGCTGTCGACCAGCATCGCCTTGAGCGGCGCATCGGCGTCGCCCCTGGGGGGCGGCAGGTGCTCGATGATCGCCTCGAGCGTCTCGGTGATGCCTTCGCCGGTCTTGGCGCTGACGCGGATCGCGCCGGAGGCGTCGATGCCGATGACATCCTCGATCTGTTCGGCCACGCGGTCGCAATCGCTGGCGGGCAGGTCGATCTTGTTGAGCACCGGGATGATCTCGTGATCCGCATCGATGGCGGTATAGACGTTCGCCAGCGTCTGCGCCTCGACCCCCTGCGTGCTGTCCACCACCAGCAACGAGCCCTCGACCGCGCGCATGGAGCGGCTGACCTCGTAGGCGAAATCGACATGGCCCGGCGTGTCGATCAGGTTGATGACATAGTCCTCGCCGTTCTGCGCGGTATAGTTGATCCGCACGGTCTGCGCCTTGATGGTGATGCCGCGCTCGCGCTCGATATCCATGCTGTCGAGCATCTGCTCCTTCATGTCGCGCTCGGCCACCGTGTTGGTCTGCTGGATCAGCCGGTCGGCGAGCGTGGATTTCCCGTGGTCGATATGCGCCACGATCGAGAAATTGCGGATATGCGAGAGCGGTGTCATGAGAACCGGATATGATGGGCTTTGCGCGGCTGGTCAAGGTGGCGTGAGGGGGCGCATGAATGTGCCCGGTCCCCGGCATCTTGCGATCTTACGAATTGAAAAACCGGCCCTGATCGGGCTATTACTGTCGCCAGGTTTTCCATGAGCGGGGCATACCCCGCCGCGGGCAGGCAAAAGGGGCAAGGACGATGAAACAGTTTCTCATGGCGACGCTCGTGCTCGCGCTGGCCGGGTGCGGCGGCGGCGGCGTCAAGCGGTTCGAGCGGGAACAGGCGCGGGTGGTCAGCGTTCCCAACACGGTCGCGCCCACGGCTATCGCCTCCACCACGGTCATGGTTCCGGTGCGCAAGCCGATGGCGCGCGGGCCGATCAGCCAGGCCTGCAATGCGTCGGACCGCAAGGCGCGCTCGCCCGAACTTTGCGGTTGCATCCAGGCGGTCGCCGATCAGAGCCTGTCGCGTCACGACCAGGTGCGCGCCGCCGGGTTCTACAGGGATCCCCATGCGGCGCAGGAAATCCGCCAGTCCGATCGCTCGAGCCACGAGACCTTCTGGAAGGCTTACGTGAACTACGCCAAACAGGCCGAACGGACCTGTTCCTGAGCGTTCAGTCCGCGCCAGGCGTCCGTTGGGTGGCGAAATCCACGATTCCCGCCGTCAGGCAATCGAGCGTATCGGTCACCGGCCCGTCCAGCGCATCCGCCATCAGCGACAATTCGGTGCATCCCACCAGCAGGTGATCCGCGCCGTCGCCACGCAGCGCGCCGGCGCAGGTGGTGAGCGCGGGGCGCAGGGTCTCGGTCGGCTCCCCGGCCTTTATGCTTCGGATGAGGCGCAGCAGCATCGCCTCGTCCCGCGCCCAGACCGGTTCGAGCCCGCATGCGGCGAAAGGCGCGTCGAACACCCCGACCATTCGCGTCGCCGGCGAAGCGAGCATGCCGACGCGCCGCGCCCCCGCCCGCTTCAGCGTGGCGGCGGTCAGCGCCAGCATGTCGAGGAACGGCAGCGCGGTCGCGCGCCGGATCGTCTCCGCGTAATGATGCGCGGTGTTGCAGGGCATGGCGAGCGCGTTCGCGCCCGCCGCCTCGAGGTCGCGCGCCATCTGTCCGAGCGCCGGCGCGGGATCGGCGCCCGTTCCCTCGATCAGCGCCTTGATCCGGCTCGGGACCTGCGGGTTCTGATGCACGATGAGCGGCGCGTGATCGGCGTCGTCCCGCGCGTCCACCGCGTTCAGTACCTTCTGCATCAGCAGGATCGTGGCTTCCGGCCCCATCCCGCCCAGGATGCCGACCGGCCTCACCCCGGCACGTCGAAGCAATGGGTGTAGCCGGTCAGCCCGATCGCCCCGCCGGTGTGCAGGAAGACCACGCGCTCGCCCTTGCTGAACCGGCCCTTGCGGATGAGGTCAATCAACCCTGCCGCGCCCTTGGCCGAATAGACCGGGTCGAGCAGGATCGCCTCGGTCCGCGCGAAGAGGTCGATCGCCTCGAGCGTGTCCTCGGCCGGCATGCCGTAGCCGGGGCCGACGTAATCGGTGTTGGCGACCACGTCTTCGCGCGCGACGACGCCGGCGCAACCCAGCTTCTCGGCAGTCTTCACGGCGAGGTTGAAAACGTTCTCCTCCTGCTTGGCCTTCGGCGCGCGCACCCCGATGCCCAGGAGCGGGATATTCGCGTTCATCGCGCTGAGGCCAGTGATCAGCCCCGCCTGCGTGCCGGCGCTGCCGGTCGCATGCACGATGTGATCGACGTCAAGCCCCATCTCCACGAACTGTCCGAGCATCTCGAGCGCGCAGTTGACATAGCCCAGCGCCCCGGTCGGGTTCGACCCGCCGCCGGGGATGGTATAGACCTTGCGCCCTTCCGCGCGCTTCGCGTCGGCGACAGCCTCCATCTCGGCGTTCATGTCGAGGTCGGGGCCGCGATGCTCTATCGTCGCGCCGTGCAGGTGGTCGAGCAGCACATTGCCGTTATGCTTGTAATTGTCGTGGTTGTAGCCGGTGCGGTCCTCCAGCAACAGGTGACAGGCAAAGCCCAGCTTCGCCGCCGCCGCCGCCGTCTGTCGCGCGTGGTTGGATTGCGTGGCGCCCTGCGTCATCACCATGTCGGCGCCCTCGGCCTGCGCCTCGGCCATCAGCCATTCGAGCTTGCGGGTCTTGTTGCCCCCGGTCGAAAGGCCGGTGCAATCATCGCGCTTGATCCAGATTTCCGGCCCGCCCAGCGCCTCGCTGAGACGCGGCATGGGTTCCAGCGGGGTGGGCAGGTGCGCAAGGCGAACGCGCGGGAAACGGGCAAGGTTCATGGAATGTCATCCTTTCGAGGTCGCGGCCATCGTATCGGCCTGCGGAAGGCGGCGCAATTCGGCCGAACGCGCATGGCCCTCCATTCCTTCGGCGCGGCTGATGCCGGCGGTGACGCGGGCGAGGTCGTCGCGTGCGGGTCCGGTGACGCGCTGCCAAGTCACGGTCTTGAGGAACTTGTGCACCGAAAGCCCCCCTGTATAGCGCGCCGCGCCCCCGGTCGGCAGCACGTGGTTCGGCCCCGCCGCCTTGTCCCCGAAGCTCACCGTCGTCTCCTCCCCGAGGAAGAGCGAGCCATAGCAACTCAGCCGCCCGCGCCACCAGTCGAGGTCGGAGGCCTGCACGTGCAGGTGCTCGGGCGCCTTGGCGTCCGCGTATTGCGCCATTTCCTCGCGGTCGTCGCAAAGCGCCACTTCGCCCAGATCGTTCCACGCGGCGCGCGCGGCGCTTCGGTTCGGCTCGGGCAGCGCGGCGATGAGGTCGGGAATGCGCGCCAGCACCGCCTGCGCCAGCGGCCGGTGCGTGGTGGCCAGCCAGACCGGGCTCGTCGCGCCATGTTCGGCCTGCCCGACGAGGTCCGCGGCCACCAGTTCCGCATCCGCCGATCCGTCCGCGAGGATCAGGCTGTCGGTCGGACCCGCGAACATGTCGATCCCGATCGGCCCGAAAAGCTGCCGTTTGGCCTCGGCCACGTAGGCGTTGCCCGGCCCGACGAGGATATCGGCGGGCGGCGCCCCGAAGAGACCCATCGCCATCGCCGCCACTCCCTGCACGCCGCCGATGGTGAGGATCCGGTGCGCACCGGCGAGGTCCATCGCGTAGAGCATCGCATCGGGGATGCCCGCAGCGCCTCTGGGCGGCGAACAGGCAGTGATGTCGGGCACGCCCGCCTCGCGCGCGGTGGCGATGGTCATCAGCGCGCTCGCGATATGCGCGTAGCGACCACCGGGCACATAGCAGCCCGCGGCGTTCAGCGGAATCTGCCGCTGTCCCGCCAGCAGACCGGGGCGCAGCTCGATCTCCATGTCCTGCGCGGTGGCCCGCTGGGCGGCGGCAAAGCGGCTGATATTCTCATGCGCCCAGGCGATATCGTCCTTCAGCGCCTGCGGAACCCGCGCGGCGGCCGCGTCGATCGCGGCCCGCGTCACCATGACCGGCCCCTCCCAACCGTCAAGGTTGCGGGCGTATTCCAGCGCCACCTGCGCCCCGCCCGCGCGCAGCCGCGCCAGCATGACCGAAACGGTATCGGCGATCCCCGCGGCGGCCTGCGGCGGCTGGCCGGGCGCGGATTTGAGCACTGTGATCGGCATGGCGCGCATCCTCCTGCCTTCCACACCTGCGCCGCACACGCCTGACGCGCAAGGGTTTCAGGCGACCGGCGCGCCACATTTTCCCCCCGGCGAAAGCGAGCTTCGGAATTCCCGAAGCCATCGCTCCTTCAATGTTCCACAAATACTCGTCGTCGTCCCGCCCTGCCGCGCAGCGCCGCGAGGGGGCGCCCCGCGCCGGCCCAAAACGCAAACAGCCCCGCCGGCTTCGGCGGGGCTGCGCGAATTTCACGTCTCGCAAGGTCGGCTCAGGCGTCCGCCTCGAGCGCGGCGGCGGCTGCGGTCGAGCCGATCTTCGCCACTTCCTTCTTGACCTTGAGCGCGGCGGGCGACAGGTCCGTATCCCGCGCCTTGGCAAGGAACGCGTCAAGCCCGCCCCGGTGATCGACGGTGCGCAGCGCAGCGGCGGAAATGCGCAGCTTGACGCCGCGGCCCAGCGCCTCGGATTGCAGGGTCACGTCGTTGAGGTTCGGCAGGTAGCGACGCTTGGTCTTGTTGTTGGCGTGGCTCGAGTTGTTGCCGACCATCGGGCCTTTTCCGGTCAGTTCGCAGCGGCGCGACATGGGATCATCCTCATCTTTTCATGAGGGCCTGGCGGCCCGTCTCAAAACAAACGGACGCCGCCAAGGGGCCGCGTCCCGAATTCCGTTGGCGGTGATTAGGCGGAATCGGCCCGCGCGTCAAGGGGCGCGCCCGAAGAGTCTTCATGCCTCCGGCGGGAATATTCCGGGCAAGAAGAAGCCGTCGGGCCTGGGTCTTCTTCATGCTTCAGATATCCCGCGGAGGAGACGCGCCAATGGCCCGGCGGAGGGGCGGCGCCCCTCACTCGGCCGCATCTCCCAGGAAGCCGCCCGACTGGCGCGCCCAGAGCGCGGCATAGGTTCCGCCGCGCGCCAGCAACGCGTCATGGGTTCCGTCCTCGACGATGCGGCCTTGGTCCAGCACCACAATCCGGTCCATCTGCGCGATGGTGCTGAGCCGGTGGGCGATGGCGATCACCGTCTTGCCGCGCATCATCCCGAAGAGCGTGCCCTGGATCGCCGCCTCCACCTCGGAATCAAGCGCGCTCGTCGCCTCGTCCAGCACAAGGATCGGCGCGTCCTTGAGCAGCACCCGCGCAAGCGCCACGCGCTGACGCTGCCCGCCCGACAGCTTCACACCGCGCTCACCGACATGCGCGTTGTAGCCGGCGCGCCCCTCGGCATCGCGCAGATCAAGGATGAAATCATGCGCCTCGGCCTGTTTGGCCGCCGCGATCATCGCCGCCTCATCGGCCTGCGAGTTCCCGTAAAGCAGATTGGCGCGGATCGAGCGGTGCAGCAGTGAACTGTCCTGGCTGACCATCCCGATCGCCCGGCGCAGCGAGGCCTGGCGCACGCCCGCCACGTCCTGCCCGTCGATCAGGATCTGCCCGGCCTCGGCGTCGCGCATCCGCAAGAGCAGGTTCACAAGGCTCGACTTGCCCGCGCCGGAGCGCCCGACCAGACCCACCTTCTGCCCCGGCGGAATCACGAGGTCGATGCCGTTCAGCCCGCCCTGCCCGCGCCCGTAATGATGCGAGACATTGCGGAATTCGATCCGCGCTTCACTGACCTCGAGCGCGGGCGCGTCCGGCGCGTCCACCACGTCATGCGGCACCGCGACCGAGCGCAGCCCCTCGCGGATGACGCCCGCATGCTCAAACAGGCGGATCACCACCCACATGATCCAGCCCGACATGCCATTGAGCCGGATCGTCAGCGCGGAGGCGGCCGCGACCTCGCCCACCGTGACCGCGCCGCGCGACCACAGCCAGATCGCGGGCGCGAGCATCCCCACGATCAGCACCCCGTTGATCAGGTTGAGCCCGAGGCTCAGCTCGGTCATCAGCCGCAGGAACCGCTGGAAGCGCAAGCGCAGCCGGCGCATGGCAGACAGGACATAGCGTTCCTCCGTGCCTTCGTCGGCGAAGAGCTTGATCGTCTCGATATTGGCGTATGCGTCGACCACCCGCGCGGTGACCATCGAGCGCGCGTCGGACCATTTCTCCGACGCCACCGCCACGCGCCGCGCGATGTAGCGCACGTAAAGCGCATAGATCGCGGCCCAGGCCAGCAGCGGCAGCGACAGGATCGGATCCACCCCGGCGAGGATCACCGCCGCGCCCAGCACATAGGTGATGGCGTACCAGATGCCTTCGAACGCCATGTAGGTGCCGTCCTCGACCGCCTCGCCCAACTGCATCACGCGATTGGTGAGCCGCCCGGCGAACTCGTTCTGGAAGAACCCCTGCGACTGGCCCAGCAGGTGCTTGTGCGCGCGCCAGCGAACCTGTTCCTGCATGTTCGAGGCCAGCATCTGCTCGAGCAGGAGGTGGTTGAAGGCGATCATCGCCGGGCGCAGCGTCATGATCAGCAGCGCCGCGATGATCAGCTCGACCCCGTGGCGCGCCATGAGGTTGCCCGGCTCGGTCGCGCCCAGGAGGTCGATCACCCGCCCCGAGTAGAAGATCAGCCCGGTCTCGACCAGCGCCACGAGGATGCCGCTGATCGCCATCGCGATCATGCCCTTGCGGAACGCGCGGTAATGCGACTTGAGATAGGCCCAGAGCGTGGCGGGCGGGGTTTCCTCCGCGACGGGAGCGAAGGGATCGACGAGGTTCTCGAATTTCCTGAACATGACGGACGCCTGTCATTAAGCGTTGGAGGGGATGCGCTCGCACGGGGATGCGCGGGGGCGAAAGGCGGCCGCCGCGACGGAATCGGCTGCCTCAGGCGGCTTGGTTCCAGATCCCGTGATACATCGAGCACCCTCCAGCCTGCGCGTCTCGCGCAGATCGTCATGTCATGCGCCGGGAATGGCGCTTGCGATCCTGTTAGCGCAACCGCGGCGTTCTGTCACGTCCGATCCGCGCCGATCCGCCCCAGAAGTTGCCCTGCCGCCACAGACGGCGTGACGCGCCCATCGGCCACCTGCGCGCCCAGCGTCTCCATCGCAGCGCGCGCCTCATCGGTCTGCAACTGCGCGAGCAACCCCTGGCGCACCTCCTCCTCGAACCAGTAGCGCGCCTGCGCCGCGCGCCGCGCGTCCCAGTGGCCATGTTCGCGCCGCCAGTCGGCAAGCGTGGTCATTTCCTCCCAGAGCTTGTCGAATCCGGTCTCTTCCAGCGCGGAAACCATCAGCGCCTTGGGAAAGCCCTGGGGGTCCTGCGCACGCTTGCGCAGCAGGCGCAGAGCGCCCGAGTAATCCGCGCGGGTGCGCGTGGCGGCGGCTTTCAGATCGCCGTCGGCCTTGTTGATCACGATGAGATCGGCGATTTCCATGATGCCGCGCTTGACGCCCTGCAATTCGTCCCCGCCCGCGGGCGCGAGCAGCAGCAGGAAGATGTCCGACATCTCGGCCACGACCGTTTCGGACTGCCCGACGCCGACCGTCTCGATCAACACCACGTCGAACCCCGCCGCCTCGCAGAGCGCGACCGCCTCGCGCGAGCGGCGCGCGACGCCGCCGAGCTGGGTCTGGCTGGGCGACGGGCGGATGAAGGCGTTGGAATCGCGGCTCAGCCGCTCCATGCGCGTCTTGTCGCCCAGGATCGAGCCGCCCGAGCGCGCCGAGCTGGGATCGACCGCCAGCACCGCGACCTTGAGCCCCTTGCCGGTCAGCATCCCGCCGAACCCTTCGATGAAAGTGGACTTGCCCACCCCCGGCGTGCCCGAAAGCCCCACGCGCAGCGCCTCGCGCCCCGAATTGCGCAGCGACTCAAGCAGTTCCGCCGCTTGCTCGCGATGGTCCGCCCGGCTGCTCTCGACCAGGGTGATCGCTCGAGCGAGCGCGCGCCGGTCGCCCCGGGCTATGCCTTCGCCAAGTTCCGAGATATCCATGAGTTACCCGCCGTCTGGTCCTGTCGCCGTCCCGTCCTACATGCCTTGGCGGACCGGCGATTGTCCAGCCGGCCGACGCCAGCAACGGAGGCGCCATGCGCCGCATCATCGCGATCCTGTTCGCCATCGCCTTCACCGCGCCGCCCGCACTGGCCGGCCCGCCCGCGCCGGGCGACACCGTGGCGCGCTACGACGTGCGGCTCCTCGGCGTGAAACTGGGCGAGATGACGCTGGCGGGGCGGATCGGCGGCGGGGCCTACGCCGTCAGCTCGCAATTCTCGACCAGAGGCATCGTGAGCGCGCTCGCCGATACAGGGTTCGACCTGAAAGCGCGGGGCCGCGTCACCGCGTCGGGTTTCACGCCGCAAGCCTACGATGAACGCATCGACACCGGCAGCCGGCGCTCGACCGCGCAACTGCGCTACACGCGCGGCGTGCCGCGCATCACCGGCGGCACACTGGCCAGCGCGCCGCCCGAGCCGGGCGAAACCCCGCTCGACCCTTCGGGCGAGGGCGGCACGCTCGACCCGCTGACGGCGATGTTCGCCGCGCTGCACGACCGGCCTCGCGCCGATCTGTGCAAGACCGACGTGACCATCTTCGACGGCGCGCGCCGCTCGGCCATCCGCACCACCGCGCGGGCGGACATGGGCGCCGAGGTGCTCTGCACCGGCGCTTACTTCCGGCTCGCCGGGTTCACCGCATCGGAGCTGAAACGGCAGACGGTCTATCCCTTCACCCTCCTTTTCGCGCCCGGCGGCGACGGGCGGATGCAGGCGCGCCGCCTCACCGTGCGCACGCGCTATGGCAATGCCGAGCTTTTGCGCCGATAACCCCGGCATGAGCGCCGACCTGCCCATCCATGACGCCCTGCCCGCGCTGATCGCAGCGGTGCGCGCGCGCGGACGCGCGGTCCTCCAGGCGCCGCCCGGCGCGGGCAAGACGACCGTCGTGCCGCTCGCGCTGCTCGACTCGGGACTGGTGCGCGGCCGCATCGTCATGCTCGAACCCCGCCGCCTCGCCGCGCGCGCGGCGGCCGAACGCATGGCGCAGACGCTGGGCGAGGAGGTCGGCCAGACCGTCGGCTACCGCATCCGGGGCGAGGCGCGCGTCAGCGACGCCACCCGCATCGAGGTGGTGACCGAGGGCATCCTGACCCGCCGCCTCCAGTCCGCGCCGGACCTGCCCGGCATCGGCGTCGTCATCTTCGACGAGTTCCACGAACGCTCTCTCAACGCCGACCTGGGCCTTGCGCTCTGCCTCGAGGTGGCCGGGGCGCTGCGCGACGACCTGGCGCTGATCGCCATGTCCGCCACGCTCGACGCCGCGCCGGTGGCGGAATTGATGAACGCGCCCACCGTCACCTCCGAAGGGCGCAGCTTCCCGGTCGAGACCCGCTGGCGCGACCGGCCCCTGCCGCGCAAGACCCGGATCGAGGCCGCGACCGCCGACCTGATCTGCGACGCGCTGGCCGAGACGACCGGCGGCCTGCTCGCCTTCCTCCCCGGCGAGGGCGAGATCCGGCGCACCGAGGCGCTGCTCAGGGACCGCGTGCCGGGCGATTGCGTCATCCGCCCGCTCTTCGGCGCGATGCCGTTCAACGCGCAGCGCGCCGCCATCGCGCCCGACAGATCCGCGCGCAAGGTCGTGCTCGCCACCGCGATCGCCGAGACCTCGCTCACCATCGAGGATATCCGCGTGGTGGTCGACGCCGGCCGGGCGCGGCGCGCGCGGTTCGACCCCGGCTCGGGCATGACGCGTCTGGTGACCGAACCCGTCAGCCGCGCCGAGGCCGCGCAGCGCGCCGGCCGCGCGGGCCGGCTCGCGCCGGGCGTCGCCTACCGCCTCTGGACCCGCGGCGAGGAGGGCGCGCTGCCCGCGTATCCCCCGGCCGAGATCGAGGCGGCGGACCTCGCGCCGCTGGCGCTGGAACTGGCGATATGGGGCGCGGCGCCCGATCAACTGCCCTTCCTGACGCCGCCCAACCCAGGCGCCTATGCGGAGGCGCAGGCGCTGTTGCGGATGCTGGGCGCGCTCGACGCGGCGAACCGCGTCAGCGATCACGGCCGCGAACTCGCGCGGCTGCCGCTACACCCCCGCCTCGCGCATATGCTCGCCGTCGGAGGGCCCGTTGCGGCCCCTCTCGCCGCGCTGCTGGCCGAGCGCGACCCGATGCCGCGCGCCGCGCCTTGCGACCTCACCCTGCGCCTCACCGCGATCCGCGACCCGCAGGCGCGCCTGGCGCATGAGCCCGACCGCGCCACGCTGCGGCGCATCCGCCAGGAGGCGAAACGCCTCGCCCCCGCCGCGAAGACCGCCCGCAAGGGCGCGATGAGCGACGCCGGAATGGCCGCCCTCGCCTATCCCGACCGGATCGGGTTGCGCCGCGCGGGGGGCGCGCCGCGCTTCCTGCTCTCGGGCGGCAAGGGCGCGTATCTCGCCGAGGGCGACACGCTCGCCGGAGCGCGGCTCATCGTCGCCACCGACCTCGACGGCGACCCGCGCGAGGCGCGCATCCGCCAGGCCATCGCGCTCTCCGAATCGGAACTGCGCGACCTTTACGGCGACCAGATCGCATGGCGCGACCTTTGCACATGGTCCCGCCGCGAAGGGCGCGTCATCGCCCGCCGGCAGGAACGCTTCGGCGCCGTCACGCTCGACGACCGCATCTGGAAGGACGCGCCCCCCGACGCGATCGCCCGCGCCATGCTCGACGGCGTCCGCGAACTCGGCCTCAGTTGGAGCGACGCCGCCCGCCGCTTCGCCGCCCGGGTGCGGCTGCTGCGCGCGGACATGCCCGACCTGCCCGACATGGATGAGTCGGCGCTGCTGGAGCGGCTCGAGGACTGGCTTCTGCCGCATCTCATCGGCGTGAAATCGGCGCAGGACTGGCGACGCTTCGACATGCTCGACGCGCTGCGCGCCATGCTCGACTGGACCCAGATGCAGGCGCTCGACCGCGCCGCGCCCGCGCATTTCACCACGCCGCTGGGCCGCCGGATCCCCATCGACTACGACAGCGACCCGCCCGAGATCAGCCTGCGCCTACAGGAGATGTTCGGCCAGACCACCCACCCCGCGGTCGGCGGCACGCCCCTGCGCGTGACGCTGCTCTCGCCCGCGCGCCGCCCGGTGCAGACCACGACCGACATCCCCGGTTTCTGGGCCAGTTCCTACGCCGACGTGCGCCGCGACATGCGCGGACAGTATCCGAAACACCCCTGGCCCGAAGACCCCACGCAGGCCGATCCCACCCTGCGCGCCAAGCCGCGCAAGTAAGCCCTCAGCGCCGCCCGCGCCGATCCTTCAGCCGCGCATGGGCCTCCGCCGTGCCGTCATGGAACGAGCCGAACCACTTGTCCCAGGGCATCTCGAGATTGCCGTAGTTCACCTCGAAATAGCGGTGGTGCATCTGGTGATGGAACGTCCCCAGCGCCAGCCGCTTCTCGTCCTTGACCAGCAGGTTCTCGAACCCGGTATGCGAGGTCGCCGCTGTCAGCGCCTGATGCTGCATGTGAAACAGGATATGCAGCGGATGCGCGGCGAGGATGAAATGGATCAGCACCGAGCTGAAGAAGAACAGATGCTCAAGCGGGTGCATCGACAGCCCCGACCACGGCCCGACATTGACGTTGCGATGATGCAGCCCGTGCGCCAGACGATAGAGCGGCCGCCAGTGCAGCGCGCGGTGAATCCAGTAGAAATGGAACGAGATCCACACCGGCGTCAGCAGGAACAGGGCCACGAACCACACCGGGTTGTCCGCCCATGCCAGCACCGGCGCCCAGCCGTTCGCCATCGCCCAGAACATCAGCACCTCGTAGGCGGTCCAGAAACTCACCCCGCTTGCCAGCGTCCAGAACATGTTGTCGCGGACCTGCCCGCCGAAGGTGAACTGCCGCCCCCGCGTCATCAACTCGCGCGGATCAAAGCGCAGCCGCTTGCCCTGCCGCCCGGCGGCGTGGAAATACCAGTGCAACCCGCCGGCGACGAGGCTCATCAGCACCAGGTTGCGCAGCCAGATCGCCCCGATCCACTGCCAATGCAGGGTCTGCGCCGTCGCGAGCGACGGCTGGAAGAACGCCCAGGTCACCAGCGCGATGACGACGAGGATCGTGTTCTCGGCCAGCCCGAACCAGCGCGCCGCGACCCAGCGCACCATGCGGCGCGGATCGGGCGGCCAGCTGAAGAAAGGCGACACCGCGATCGGCACGTCCGGCACGTGGTTCCAGCCGGGCAGTTCCGCGGGCTCGGTATCGGTCTCGGTCGCGATGTTCTCGTCTCCCCCATGCAGCTGCGCCAAGTTGTCGCACAAGGCCATTCACAGGAAAAACAGTTTTAATTATCATCCGATCTCGAAAATACCGAGGATATCCCATGCCCACCACCCCTCGCCTGTCGCTGCGGGCCATGCGCGCCTTCGCCTGCGTGGTCGAACAGGGCTCGATCAGCGGCGCGGCGGGCGTGCTCAACATCGCGCCCTCCGCGATCGCTGCGGCGGTCGACCAGGTCGAGGCCGAGATCGGCGCGACCCTGCTGCTGCGCAGCCGCGCGCGCGGCGTCGCTTCGACACCGGAGGCCGTGACCCTCGCCGCGCGGTTCCGTGCGTTGCTGGAGGAATGCGACGCGGTGATCGAGGCGGGCCGCGCCGTGTCGCGCGGGCTGAGCGGCACGCTCAGGATCGGCTATTACGCGCCGGTCGCGCCCGCCTTCCTGCCGCGGCTGCTGGGGCCGATGATGCGCGCCCATCCCGACCTCAGGCTCGACCTGAGCGCCGAAGACAACGACAGCGCGCAGGACCGGCTGCTCGCCGGGCGGCTCGACGTAATCCTGTTCGCCGGTCACGATCTGCGCCCGGGCGTCGAGACCCGCCCCCTTCTCGATCTGGCGCCTTACGTGCTCGCGCCAGAAGGGCATCCGATCACCGCCGCGGCCCCGGCGCGGCTGGCCGATGTGGCGCGCCATCCGATCGTGCAGCTCGACCTGCCGCTGGCGCGCCCGTTCCTCGACGACCTCTTCGCCGCGCGCGGCCTTGCGCCGGATATCGTCGCGCGCGCCAACAGCACTGAAATGGTGCGCAGCCTGGTGGGCGCCGGGATCGGGCTGAGCGTCCTCGCCATGCGGCCGCTCACCGACCAGAGCTATGGCGGCGACCCGCTCGTCGCGGCGCCGCTGGAACCAGGGCTGCCCGGCTTCCAGCTCATGTCGGGCCGGGTCGCGGACCGACCGCGGCGCGCTGTCGTGGAATTCGAATCCGCGCTCGCCGCGTGGATGGACGGCCCGGCCGCGAAACAGCTGACCGTCCGGCCGCCCACGACCGCGCGCCGATGACGCTCCGCTTGGCTTCTTCTTGCGAAGAAAATCCGCGCCGAAGGCGCCCACGACGGACGCCCGGCGCGCCGACCGATCAATCCCACCACGGCCCGTGAAATTTCCCTTCCTGTCCCAGCCGTTCGAACCCGTGATGGCCGAAGAAATCGCGCTGCGCCTGGATGATGTTCGCCGTGCCCCAGCCCTGCCGCATCGTATCATGGAACCCCAGCGCCGCCGCGAGCACGGGCGCCGCGTGGCCCCCTTCCATCGCGGCGCAGACGACCCGGCGCAGGGCGGGCGTCTTCGCCGTCAACTGCGCCGCCATTGAGGGCGCGAGCATGAGCTGCCCGGCCGGCAGGTCGCCACGGAACGCCTGCGCGATGTCGTCGAGCAGCGCCGAGCGGATGATGCAGCCCGCGCGCCAGATCTCGGCGATGCGCGCGTGATCGAGCGCCCAGCCATATTCGCGCGACGCCGCCTCGAGAATGCGGAAGCCCTGCGCGTAGCCGAGGATGCGCGCCGCGGCGAAAGCGTCCGCCAGCACCTCCTCGCCGAGGTCGAGTGCGCCGCGCGCGCCGCCCAGTCGCGCCTCGGCCGCCTGGCGTGTCTCCTTCTCAGCCGACCAGGCGCGCGCGCCGACCGCCGCCTCGATCATGTTCGCGGCCTGGCCCATCCGCACCGCCTCGATCACGGTCCAGCGGCCGGTGCCCTTCTGTCCGGCCGCGTCCTTGATCACGTCGACAACCGGGTGGCCAGTCGCGGGGTCGGTGCGTCCCAGAAGCTCGGCGGTGATCTCGACCAGGTAGGACTGCAGCGGCCCCGCGTTCCAGCGCGCGAACATCGCGCCGATCTCGGCCGGGGGTTGCGCCATGCCGAAGCGCGCCAGCCCGTAGATCTCGGCGATGATCTGCATGTCGGCGTATTCGATGCCGTTATGCACCGTCTTGACGAAATGCCCCGCCCCGTCGGGTCCAAGGCGATCGACGCAGGGATCGCCCTCGTGACGCGCGGCGATCGCGCGCAGGATGTCACGCAGTTGCCGCCAGCTGTGCTCGGAGCCGCCGACCATCATGGAAGGACCGTGCCGCGCGCCGTCCTCGCCGCCCGACACGCCCATGCCGACGAAATGCAGATCGCGCGCGGCCATCTCCTCCGCGCGGCGCCGGGTGGCGTGGAAATCGGCGTTGCCGCCGTCGATGATCGTGTCGCCCGGCGACAGCAGCGGCGCGACCGCGGCGATCATCGCGTCCATCGGCGCGCCCGAGGGAATCATGAAGAGGATCACGCGCGGGGTCTTCAGCCCGGCGACGAAATCCTCGAGCGCCTCATGCGGGTGGAGCCGCGCGCCCAGCGGGCCGGCCTCGCGGATGAAATCGGCGATCCACTCCACCTCGCGGTTGGCGACGGCGACGTCGAACCCCTTTTCGGCGATATTGAGCGCCAACGCGCTGCCCATCGTGCCAAGCCCGTATATCCCGATCTGCGCCTTCGCCACTCACCCGCCCTTCGTGATTTCGGATCGACCCAAGCCTGACCGATCCGAGAACGGCCCGCAAGGGCCGGCCGAGGGACGCGTCAGACGCCGAGGCACCAGCGCAGGATCGCCTTTTGCGCGTGCAGACGGTTCTCGGCCTCGTCGAAGACGACCGATTGCGCGCCGTCCATCACCGCGCTCGTCACCTCTTCCTCGCGATGCGCGGGCAGGCAATGCATGAAGAGCGCGTCGGGTTTCGCACCCGCCATCAGCGCCTCGTTCACCTGGTAGGGGCGCAGCATGTTGTGACGGCGCTCCTTGGCGGACTGGCTGTCATGCATGCTGACCCACGTGTCGGTCACGACGAGATCCGCGCCCTTGACCGCCTCGTTGGGATCGCGCTCGATCTGCACCTTGCAGCCGGCCTTCCGCGCGAGGCCGATGAGCTCCGCCTCGGGGTCGAGCTGCGCCGGGCCGGTGAAGGTGAAGTCGAAGCCGAACTGCGCCGCCGCATGCAGGAAGGAGGCGCAGACATTGTTGCCGTCCCCGGACCAGACGACCTTCCTGCCCTTGATCGGGCCGCGATGTTCCTCGTAGGTCAGCACGTCCGCCATGATCTGGCAGGGATGGGTGCGGTCCGTCAGGCCGTTGACGACTGGCACATCGGCGTATTCCGCCATCTCGTGCAGGACGGATTCATCAAACGTGCGGATCATGATGAGATCGACGTAGCGGCTGAGCACGCGCGCGGTGTCGGCGATCGTTTCGCCATGGCCAAGCTGCATGTCCGACCCCGACAGCAGCATCGTCTGCCCTCCCATCTGGCGAATCCCGACGTCGAAGCTCACCCGCGTGCGGGTCGACGGTTTCTCGAAGATGAGCGCGACCATGCGGCCAGCCAGGGGTTGATCGTCGTCGGGCGCGCCGCGCATCTGACCCGCGCGCGCGGCCTTCATCGCCGCGGCGTTGTCGATGATGGCGCGCAGCGCGGCGGGGTCCGTGGTGTGGATGTCGAGGAAATGGTTCATGCAGGGAAGGCCCTTTGCGGATGGCGGAACCGGGTGTTTTCTACCCCCGGACCCCCGTAGGATATTTTCAGCAAGAAGAAGATACCGATTTCGCGGCGGCGTCGAGGCGGGTGACGGCCTCGGCGATTTCTTCCGCGGTAATGTTGAGCGGAGGAAGGAGGCGCAGCACGTTGTCGGCCGCCGGAACAACGCAGAGGTTCTGCGCATAGGCGGCGGTCACCAGGTCGGCGTTGGGCGCGCGGCATTTCAGGCCGAGCATCAGGCCGCTGCCGCGCACCGCCTCGAACACGTCCGGGTGCGCGGCGACCAGCCCTTCGAGCTTCTGGCGGAAGGCGCCGGCGCGGGCGCGCACGTCCGACAGAAAGGCCGGGTCGGCGACGATCTTCATCACCGCGTTGCCTACGGCGCAGGCCAGCGGGTTGCCGCCATAGGTGGAGCCGTGCGTGCCCGCCGTCATCGCCGCCCCGGCCCGTTCGGTGGCGAGCACCGCGCCCAGCGGGAAGCCGCCGCCGATACCCTTCGCCACCATCATGATGTCGGGCTCGACCCCAGCCCATTCATGCGCGAACAGGCGACCCGTGCGGCCCACGCCACACTGCACCTCATCGAGGATCAGCAGCGGCCCGCGTTCGTCACAGAGATCGCGCAGGCCCTTCAGGCATTGGTCGGGCAGCGGGCGGATGCCGCCCTCGCCTTGCACCGGCTCGATCAGGATCGCCGCCGTCGTGTCGTCGATGGCCGCGCGGAGCGCGTCGTGATCGCCCCAGGGCAGGTGCGTGAAGCCGGGCAGCAGCGGGCCGAAGCCCGCCGTCATCTTTTCCGACCCGGCGGCGGCGATGCCGGCGGCGGAGCGGCCGTGGAACGATCCCTCGAACGCGATGATGCGGGTGCGCTCGGGCTGGCCCGCGTCATGGAAGTGCCGCCGCGCCATCTTGACCGCCAGTTCGCACGCCTCGGTCCCCGAATTGGTGAAGAAGACCGTGTCGGCGAATGTCGCCTCGACCAGCCGGTCGGCCAGTTCTTCCTGCTGGGGGATGTGATAGAGGTTCGAGGTGTGCCAGAGCGCCTGCGCCTGGGTCGTGAGCGCCTCGACCAGCGCCGGGTGCGCATGGCCGAGCGCATTGACCGCGATGCCCGCCCCGAGGTCGAGAAAGCGGCGCCCGTCCGCCTCGATCAGCCAGGCGCCTTCGCCTTTGACGAAGTTCAACGGCGCGCGGTTATAGGTCGGCAGGACGGAGGCGATCATGAGAGAATTCCTTGTCGGTGAGGCGAAAACCAGTGCCAGAGGGCGTGGGTCCGTGTCAATGTGCGGGCGCTGTCACGCCTTGAGCCGGTAGCCACGCCGGAACATCGCCCAGGCAAGGCCGCAGATCGCCAGCGTCGTGCCGACGACGATCACCGCCCCCATGAGCGGCGCGCTGTCGGAGACGCCGATCACGCTGAACCGCAGCCCGTCGATGAGGTAGAAGACCGGGTTGTACTGCGTGATCCCGTAGAGCAGCGGCGGCAGCGCCTCGACCGAGTAGAAGGTGCCCGACAGGAAGGCGAGCGGCGTGACGATGAAATTGGTGATCGCCGCCATCTGGTCGAACTTGTTGGCGAAGATCCCCGCGACCATCCCGAGCGCGCCCATCAGCGCCGAGCCCAGCACAACGTATCCCAGCGTCATCAGCGGATGGTGCGGCACGATCCCGAGGAAGATCGCAACGCCGATCAGCACGCCCAGCGCCACCATCAGTCCGCGCCCGATGGCCCCCGCGAGATAGCCGAGCACCAGCTCCGCGGCGCTGAGCGGCGGCATCAGCGTGTCGACGATGTTGCCCTGCACCTTGCCGATCACGATCGAGGACGAAGTGTTGGCGAAGGCGTTCTGGATCACCGTCATCATCAGGATCCCCGGCGCGATGAAGGTGGTGAAATCGACGCCCATCACGTCGCCCCGGCGCGGGCCGATGGCGATCGAGAAGATCACCATGAACAGCCCCGCCGTCGCCAGCGGCGCCAGGATCGTCTGCGTCCAGACCGCCATGAAGCGCATCACCTCGCGCACCGCCAGGGTCTGAAGCCCGCGCCAGTTGACCCACCCGAACCGGCGCGTTCCCATTACCGCGATATCCGTCATGTTCCGTCCTTCCGCCTGCGATTCGGCGTCTTGTAACTCACTCGGGAGTGATTAGAATAGAAGCTCGATCGAAATGAAAAGGGGCGGCGGCATTTGCGGGCCGCCCTTCGGGTTAGGATGGGCCATGTCCTGGAGCGATGAGCGCGTTGAACTGCTGAAGAAGATGTGGGGCGAGGGCCAGTCGGCCAGTCAGATCGCCAAGGAATTGGGCGGCGTGACGCGCAACGCCGTGATCGGCAAGGTGCATCGCCTGGGCCTGTCGAACCGCAACGGCGGCGGCGGAACCGCCGCGCCCGCGGAGGCCAGGGCCAAGCCGGCGGCCAAATCCACAGCCAAGCCGGCGGCCAAGGCCAAGCCGGCGGCCAAGCCCGAAGCCGAGCCCGCGCCCGAGCCCGAGCAGGAACCGGAAAAGCCGGCCGCCGCGCCGGTCACGCGGATCAAGCCGATCATACCCGCCGGTCAACCGCTGCCGCCGCAGCCTTCGACCAACGAGATCGACCCCAAGGCGCTGGCCAAGGTCTCCGAGGTAGAGAAAAAGGCGAAGAAGCTCGGGCTCATGGAGCTGACCTCGCGCACCTGCAAATGGCCGGTGGGCGACCCGGCGACCGAGGATTTCTGGTTCTGCGGCCTGCCGGTCCAGGCGGGCAAGCCCTATTGCGAGGCGCATGTGGGCGTCGCCTTCCAGCCGATGAGCAGCCGGCGCGACCGCCGGCGCTGAGCGCGCCCCTTCCCCGTCCTCGCGGGCGTCCGGGCGCGCGTTTCGGGGAGGATGTCGATCAGTCGAAGAGTTTGAACAGCTCCTTCATGACCTGGTCCTCGGCTTCCTTCTTGATCGCGTCCTCTATGGACTGGCCTTCCTCGACCGTTACGCCGAGCTCTTTCTCAACGAACTTGCTGACTTCCTTCTCGACCTTCTGCTTGACCTTTTCCTCGACCTTTTTCTTTTCTTCCTTGAAGTTGAGGTCGATGGCGTCCTCTATGTCGGGCCAGATCCTCGGGTCGGCCCAGGGGCCGCGGATCTTGACCGGGATGGCGAAACCCTTGCCATCACCGCCGTCCAGAAGCACCGGAGTGAACACGTAATCGATGTCCCGCGCGCCAAGGCCGATGCGCCCCTTGCCGGTGGCCGAGGCCAGCGGCAGGCGCATCTTGAGGTCGTCGCCGCGCATGTCGCCGTCCTTCATGGTGAAGCTCGCGCTCATCTCGTCGAAGACGGTGGTGCCGCCCGTCCCCTTGCCCCCGCGCATCAGCTTGTCGAGGTCGAAACCGCTGATCACGCCGCGCCCGGTGGACAGGCTGAGCGAGCCGCTGAGGCTGTGCATAATCGCATCAATGGACTGGCCGACGCCGAGAAACTCCAGGTGGGCCTGGCCGGTTGTGGCGAAGCGCGTGATCCCGGCGGCGTCGGTCAGCAGGCGTTCCATGTCGATGCCCGCGGCGCGCAGATCGCCGCCGACCGACAGGCCCGAGCGGTTGTTGACCACGAACTGTCCGGTGACGTCGCCGCCGTAGCCTTTCAGTTCCTTGAACTGGAACACCGCGCGCGAGCGATCGATGGTGGCGAGAACGCGGGTTGCGCCGAATTTCAGCCCGCCGAAGTCGATACCGCTGGCGGCAAGCGATATCTCGGCGTCGGCAAGCCCGACCGCGCTCGCATCGATCGGCGCCTTGGACCAACCGTCACTGACCGCCCCGCCTCCTCCGTCGCCGCCATCGCCGCCGCCGCCGGCTCCGCTGGCGTTCAACGCGCTCAGGTCGAGCGCACCGGCGCCGAGCTGCGCCGTGACGTGCGGCCGCGCCCCGCCGAGAAAGACATCCGCCGCGCCGCTGAACTGATTTTGATCCAGCCCCAGCGCCAGGTCGCGCAACGATAGGCGCATGCCTTCGGTCAGCGTGACATTCGCGCCGCCCCTGATGCTGCGTCCGAACCCGTCGGGAATATCCGCCGCGCCGAGGCCGAGCGCGGCCAGGAATTGCGACGTGTCTTCAAGATCGAGGTCGAGCCGCCCGGCCAGTTCCGGCGTGGTGCTCCCGCGCCCGTCAAAGCTCAGCTTTCCGCTGCGCGTCGCCGCGTTCACCCGCAGATCCGAAATGCGCCCCGCGATCAGCGCGCCGACCTTGCCGATGCGCCCGTCGAGCGTGATCGCCTCGCTCGCGGGGCGCAGCACGGCCTTGAACGTCGCCTCTCCCTCGTAATCGGGCCAGCGCAGGTCGAGGTCCATGCCCTTCATGGTTTGGCGCGTGCCTGCGGCGTGATCGATCATCGTGACCGAGGCGTCTGTGATCAACGCACGGTCCAGCGTCAGCGCGAGCCTTCTGGAGCGAGCCTCGCCGCCGCTGCCGCCGTCCGACTGGCCCGAGGGCGCAACGCCCTCGACGCCCAGTTCCCAGTTGACGCGCCCGTCCTTCGCGCGCTCGAGCATGATGGCCGGCGAGACCGCCTCGAGCCCGGTGATCCGGATTTCTCCGCGGATGAGCGCGAGCGGGTCGACGCCCACCTTGAAGCTCTGCGCGCGCAGCATCGGCCCTTCCTTCGACCAGTCCGCGTTGGCGATGGTCGTGGCGCCGGTGCTGATGCCGAGCACGGGATAGAAGCTGATCGTCGTGTCGCCGGTCATCTCGACCTTGCGGCCGGTCATGGCGGTGATGCGGTCCGCCGCGATCTGCGCGACCCGGTCGCCGGGCAGAAAGAACACCGCCCCCAGCGCAACCACCGCCGCGATCAGCACGAAGCCGATGAGCTTGAGAAGGAATTTCATGCCCGCCCCTTTCCCTTTCGCCCAATGTAGGCGCAGCGCGGCGCATCAACAAGCAACCCCTTTTCCAGCGCCGGAAGCAGCGTTATATGGCGGCGATGAGCACAAATCCCCCCGACCTGCGCCCCGACCTCGCGCGCGCCAGCCTGGGCCAACCGGCCCTGCGTCGCCCCGGCCAGCCGACCATCGGCATGGTCAGCCTCGGCTGCCCCAAGGCGCTTGTCGACAGCGAGCGCATCCTGACCCGGCTGCGCGCCGAGGGCTATGCAATATCGCCCGACTATACGGGGGCGGACGCCGTGATCGTGAACACCTGCGGGTTTCTCGACAGCGCCAAGGCCGAGAGCCTCGGCGCGATCGGGGAGGCGCTGGACGAGAACGGGCGGGTGATCGTGACCGGGTGCCTCGGGGCGGAGCCGGAATATATCACGGGCGCGCATCCCAGCGTTCTGGCGGTGACGGGGCCGCACCAGTATGAACAGGTGCTCGACGCGGTGCACGCCGCCGTGCCTCCCGCTCCCGATCCGTTTGTCGACCTGCTACCGGCCAGCGGTGTGCGCCTGACCCCACGCCATTACAGTTATCTCAAGATTTCAGAAGGTTGCAATCACAAGTGCAAGTTCTGCATTATCCCCGACATGCGCGGGAAACTGGCCTCGCGCCCGGCCCATGCGGTGATGCGCGAGGCGGAGAAGCTGGTCGAGAACGGGGTGCGCGAACTGCTGGTGATCAGCCAGGACACCTCGGCCTACGGGGTCGACATCCGGCATGAAGAGGCGCGGGGGCATCGCGCGCATATCACCGATCTGGCGCGCGATCTCGGGGCCTTGGGCGCGTGGGTGCGGCTGCATTATGTCTATCCATATCCGCATGTGCGCCAGCTTGTCCCCCTCATGGCGGAGGGCCTCGTGCTGCCTTATCTCGACATCCCGTTCCAGCACGCGCATCCCGACGCGCTGCGCCGCATGGCGCGGCCCGCGGCGGCGGCGAAGACGCTTGATGAGATCGCCGCGTGGCGTGCGATCTGTCCCGAGATCACGCTGCGCAGCACCTTCATCGTCGGCTATCCCGGCGAGACCGAGGAAGAATTTTGCACGCTGCTCGACTGGCTGGACGAAGCGCAGCTCGACCGGGTGGGGTGCTTCAAGTACGAGAACGTGAAGGGCGCGCGCTCGAACGCGCTGCCGGATCATGTGCCCGAGGATGTGAAGCAGGATCGCTGGGATCGCTTCATGGAACGGGCGCAGGCGATTTCGGTGGATAAACTGGCCGCCAAGGTCGGAACGCGGCAACAGGTGATCGTGGACGATATCGACGCCGAGGGCATCGCCACCTGCCGCACGAAGGCCGACGCGCCCGAGATCGACGGCAATCTGTTCATCGACGAAGGAACCAAGGGGTTACGCGTCGGCGACATCGTCGAGGTCGAGGTGGACGAGGCCGGGGAATACGACCTCTGGGGCGTGCTGCGGGACTGATTCGCCGGGCTGCATCAAGCGGCGCGCGTTGAAACCCGCGCAGCGCCCGCATGCCCCCGGCGTTTCACTGAAATTTCACCCCCGCCTGTCACAATACCGTCACCAACCGACCATCCGCTTGCCAAACGCATATGCCTAGGTAAGGCTGAGGAGGCATGAGAAACATGTCATATCCGGCATACAGCAAATCGGAGCGCATCGCTGACGGGGTGGTGCACGTCATGGGGATCATGGCGGCCGTGGCGGGGATCGTGGTCCTTTTCGCGCTGGTGCACGACCGGATGGAATGGGGGCTGTTCACCGCGCTCACCGTCTATTCCGCGGCGCTTCTGCTGATGCTGGGCGCTTCGGCGGCCTATCACATCCTCGCGGACACGCGGGCGCGGCCCGTCCTGCGGCGGCTCGACCATGCCGCGATCTACGTCAAGATCGCAGGCACCTTCACGCCGCTCGCGGTGTTCCTTGGAACCGCCTTCGGCTATTTCCTGCTGCTGCTGGTCTGGGGGCTCGCCCTGCTGGGCGCGCGCACCAAGCTGCGGATGCAGCGCGGCAAGATGACGACCGGTTATATGCCCTACCTCGCGCTCGGCTGGCTCGGGATCGCGCTGTTCGTGCCGCTCGCGGCGCTGCTGCCGGGGCTGAGCCTGAAGCTGATCCTTGTCGGCGGGCTGCTCTACACCATCGGGATCGTGTTCTACGCGTGGGAATCGCTGCGCTACGCCAACGCGATCTGGCACGGGTTCGTGCTGATCGCGTCGGGCTGTTTCTTCGTCGGGATCGGCCATGCCGTCGCGGCGGCGGGGGGTTGAGTCAGACCCGCCTGCCCTTCTTGAGCGCGGAGAACAGAGCCTTGTTGCGGCAATAGTCCGGCGCGGAGCCGGCCGGGTCGTCCCGCTCCGCGAGCCAGCGGGCGCAGCTTTCGACATTGGCGCAACCGCCGCAGCACAGGACCGCGTCGCCCAGCGACTCGATTTGCAGATTGCCGCGCAGGATCTCTTCCTCGAGGTCGAGCCCGACGGCCCGCGACATCCGGTCGACGAGATTGGCGTGACGTCTGAGGTTCGGAACGTCTGTCATATGGATTTCCCTTGGCGCGGCGCGGAGTGCGGCGCAAGGAAGGATACCGCAGCGCGCCGCCCGCGGCCTTGATGCGGATCAAGGCGCGAAAGCCTCAAGGTAGGCGCGTACGCAGTCCTGGATGTGGCGGAACCTGTCCCCGCCCAGATGTTTGCCGCCATACCAACGGGTTACGACGATCAGATGACCCGTCAGCGCTTCGCGCTCGAGCATGCGCAGAATCACCATGCCCGCCCCCGATTCGCCGTCATCTCCCTTGAGCAGCGCGCCGTCCGGCAGGATCACGCCCCAGCTGTTATGGGTCGCGCGCGCGAATTTCCTCGCGCGCTTCAACTGTTTCAGGAACGCCTCGACGCCTGCGGAATCGCGCACCGGCCCGCCGGAAACGGCGTAGCGGGAGCCGCGGTCGCTGATCACGCCGGTAAGCTGGTTCATCGCGCGCCCGGCCGGATCACATGCTGTTGCTCACCCGGCGCACGGTTTCGATGCGCTGCGCGTTGGGCGGGTGGGTCCCGAGGAACCGGTCGCCGGGATCGGGGATCTGGGTGAAATACTCGGCCCCGCGCACCGGATTGTAGCCAGCCTTCTTCGTGATGACCGTGCCCAGCGCGTCGGCCTCGAGTTCGTAATCCTTGGAATAGCTGCGCGCGCCGACGGACGCGCCGAGATCGGTGGCTGTCCGCACCGCGCCCTGGCTCGCCCCGGTGATCGCGGCGAGACCGCCGAGGATCAGCGCGCCGGTCATCGCGTTGGTCTGCTGGCGGCCGAGATGGCCGTTGATGTGGTGCGCCGCCTCGTGGCCCATGACGAAGGCCAGTTCATCGCGATTGCGCACGTCGGCGATCAGCGCGAGGTTGAAGGCGAGGATCGGGCGGCCCGCCTTGTCCACCGTCTGAAAGGCGTTGGGCGGTTGGTTGGGCCGGTCGTCGACGACGATGCGGAAATCGCAGTTCAGCCCCCTGGCGCGCGCCCGGCATTCGCGTTCGGCCACCGGCTCCACGTCGGCGACGACCGCCTTGAAATTCGCGACCGCGCGGCTGGTCGGAATGCGGTTGGCGGAATCCGCCGGGGCGGGTCTGGCGGGGGTCGGGGAATTCGTCGTGGGCGGCGCGCCGCAGGCCGTGAGGGCCACCAGGCACGCGAGGGCTAGTTTGCGCATGCTCTACCTCTGCGTTTCGGTTTTGCGGCATTTTAGCCAGCCGCGTCTCGGAGGACCAGCGCGAAGAACGGCGGGCGGCTGCATCTTGCAAACCGCGCCGGGCGGCTTAGGATTCAAGGCATGTTTTCGATAGAACACGAATTCGATTCCACCGTTATCACGCTCGTGGACGAGGGGGCCGCGCCGCTGGCCGAGGACGTGGTGATCAACGCCTTCGAAGAGTGCATCACGGTCGAGCAATACGACCCGCGCCGCGACGCGGTGACGCGCGTGTCGCTGTCCATCGCGCAGTTGCGCGATCTCGCCGCGGCGCTGGATTTGCCGGAAGGGGTCTACTCGCGGGTGCAAAGCGGCGGCTGACCGGCCGCGCCTCCGCCCTTGCGGGCGGCCTCGCGTCAGTCGAGGCGGAAGACCTTGTCGCGCCCGGTCTGGCCGCGCAGGAGCGTGAGCCGCGATTTCGGCACGCCGAGCGCGCGGGCCAGCAGCTTGCAGATGGCCTCGTTCGCCTTGCCGCGTTCGGGCGCGGCGGTGACGGCGATACCCAACTGCCCGCCCTCTTGCGTCACGCGATCGCGCGCCGCGCCCGCCGTCGCGCGCAGGGCGATCCGCGCGCCCGGTTCCGCGAGGTGGGAGAGGTCGGGCAGGTCCATGAACGACCCTTACCGCGAGGGTGCGCGCGGGGACAGCCCTTGACCCCATGCGCCGCGGGGCCGACATAGGGGCCAACGCAAGTGATGAGGCCCGAGATGTCCGAACCGAACCCCGCCGCTCTTGAATTCCTGCAAACCCGGCGGTCGCGCCCGGCCAAGATGCTGGGCCTGCCCGTGCCGGATCGCGACGCGCTCATGCCGCTGCTGACCGCCGCGGCGCGCAGCCCCGATCACGGCAAGCTGGAGCCCTGGCGCTTTGTCGTGCTCGAGCGCGGGGCCTTGCAGCGGATGGCGGGGCTGGTCGCCGAGCGCGGCGCGGCGCTGGGGCGCAGCGCGGAGGATATCGAGAAGTTGCAGGCGCAATACGAGGGCTCGCACCTCGCCGTGGCGGTGATCGAGGTGCAGAAGCCGTCCGAGAAGATCCCGGCGATCGAGCAGAGCTATTCCGCCGCCGCCGTCTGCCTCGGGCTGCTCAACGCCGCGCTGGCGGCGGGCTGGGGGGCGAACTGGCTCACCGGCTGGGCGAGCCATGACCCCGCCTTCGCCGCGGCCGCGGTGGGCGCGGGCGAGGGTGAGCGCATCGCGGGCGTGATCCATATCGGCACCGAACGGCGCGTCCCGCCCGACCGGCCCCGCCCGGACGTTGAGGCGCTCACCACCTGGCTGGCCGAATGATCTTCGCCAGCTTCTTCCGGGCGCTGGGGCAAATGGACGACCCGCGTTTCCGGCGGGTGCTGTGGCTGGGGCTCGGGCTTACCGTGGCGCTCCTGGTGGCGGTCTACGCGGCGTTTCTCGCGCTCATCGCGTGGCTGACGGGCGACGGGGCCACGCTGCCGCTCATCGGGGAGGTGCACTGGATCGACGACCTGCTGGGCTGGTCGAGCCTGTTGCTCATGCTGATCCTGTCGGTGTTCCTGATGGTGCCGGTCGCCTCGGCGATCACCTCGATGTTCCTCGAGGAGGTGGCGCAGGCCGTAGAGGACCGCCATTACCCCGCCCTGCCCCCGGCGACGCCGGCGCCGTTCTGGGACGCGGTGCGCGACACGGTCAATTTCCTCGGCGTGCTGATCGGGGCGAACCTGTTGGCGCTGATCGCCTACGCGTTCCTGCCCTTCGCGGCGCCGTTCATCTTCTGGGCGCTGAACGGCTACCTGCTCGGGCGCGAGTATTTCCAGCTCGCCGCGATGCGCCGGATCGGACGGGTGGACGCGAAGCGGCTGGGGCGGCGCTACCGGCTCACGATCTGGGCGGCTGGGGTGCTGATGGCCGTGCCGCTCACGCTGCCGCTGGTGAATCTGGTGATCCCGATCCTGGGCGCGGCCACCTTCACCCACATCTTCCACGCGCTTCAGTCAAGGGCGGAAGGCGCGTCGGGACCGAACCGGCGATAGAGGTCGATATCCTCGAGGGTGACGAGGCCGCTCACGATGATCAATGCGGCAACCACCCAGATCGCCGTCGCGATGGCGGTGGTGATCAGCGCCTTGCGGCGAAGGTGGTGATGTTCGGGCGAGCTTTTGTGCGTGCCGCGCAGCGTGCGCCCCACGTCGCCCTGCGTCTGCAGCCGGATCGGGATCGCCACGAGGAAGGTCAGCACCCAGATCACCACGTAGAGAACGAGCGCGGAAACCGGTCCCATCAGGCCTGCTCCAGCTCGACGAGGCAGCCGTTGAAGTCCTTGGGGTGCAGGAACAGCACCGGCTTACCATGCGCGCCGATCTTTGGCTCGCCGTCGCCCAGAACCCGCGCGCCGGTCGCTTTCAGGTGGTCGCGCGCGGCGAGAATGTCATCGACCTCGTAGCAGATATGGTGGATGCCCCCCGCCGGGTTCTTGTCGAGGAAACCGCGAATCGGGCTGTCCTCGCCCAGCGGGTGCAGCAGTTCGATCTTGGTGTTGGGCAGTTCGATGAAGATCACGGTGACGCCGTGATCCGGTTCGTCCTGCGGCGCGCCGACGGTCGCGCCGAGGCCATCGCGGTATTGCGCGGCGGCGGCGTCGAGGTCGGGCACGGCGATCGCGACATGGTTCAGACGGCCAATCATGGGACTCTCCTGGAGATGATGCGCGTTGCGGGTGGCGTTATGGGCCTCGGGCCGGGCGATGGCAAGGCGCCCGATCGCGGAGCGCCCGCGTTAACCGCACGTTAGCCAAGTCTGCGTAACGCTGGGCAATATGCAGCCCCCAAAGGAGCCACCGACATGGACGATCTGCCAACCCTCACCGCCCTGCCCGCCCCGACCAATGCGCGCCCGCTGCTCGGCATGACGATCCTCGTGGTCGAGGACAGCCTCTACGCCTGCGACGCGATGCGGCTGATGTGCCTACATTCCGGCGCGCGCCTGCGCCGCGCCGATTGCCTGCGCTCCGCGCGCCGGCATCTGGGCGTCTACCGGCCCTCGGCGGTGATCGTGGATCTCGGTCTGCCGGACGGCTCGGGGCTCGATCTCATCGAGGAACTGGCGGCGGCGGAACCGCGCGTGACCTCGATCCTCGCCACGAGCGGCATGGACGGGGCCGAGGCGGACGCGCGCGCCGCGGGCGCCGACGGCTTCATCGCCAAGCCGCTGGCGCATATCGGCGCGTTCCAGCAGGCGATCCTCGCCACCCTGCCGGCCGAACGCCGGCCCGGCGGCCCGCGCACGCTGCGAGACGAGGTGGTGCGCCCCGATCCGCTGGCCTATCGCGACGACATGGAGCATGCCTCGACGCTGCTCGATCAGCATCAGGAGGGCCCCGTGCTCGACTACGTGGCGCAGTTCCTCGACGGGGTCGCGCGCTCGGCCGAGGACGATCAGCTTGTCCAGGCCGCGGGCGCGCTGGCCCGCGCGCCGAGCGCCGGACCGGTCAGCTATACGCAACTGGCGCGGTTGGCCGGGCTGGTGCAGGAACGCCTCGTCGGGCGCGTCGCGATGTGAACGCGCGCGCCTTCGCGCCGATGCAGTGCGGCCGCAGGCGCAATCCCGCGCCCCGGCCGGCCCGAAACTCATACGCTGAGAGATGAGGGCTTTCCTCGCCGCCGCCCGCGCGCCTATAGTCGCGCGAACCGCTCACAGGGAACGCCCATGACTGCCCCCCGCCCGCGCGGCCCCGAGATCCCCGGCTGGACCCCGCCGCCCGCGCCCGACGGCGCGCTGATGGAAGGACGCTACACGCGGCTCGAGCCGCTCGATGCGGACGCGCATGCGGCGCTGCTGTTCCGCGCCTTCGACGGGCATGACCGGGTTTGGGATTACATGCCGTCCGGTCCGTTCGCCTCGGCGTCGCAGTTCCACCGCACGCTGCGCGACCTCGCCGCCGATCCCGGTTTCGTCTTCTACGCGATCCTCGACAAGGACACGGGCCGGTTCGGCGGCTTCGCCTCCTACCTGCGGATCAAGCCGGCGGCTGGGTCGATCGAGGTCGGTTACATCGCGATGGCGCCGCAGCTTCAGCGCACCCGCGCCGCGACCGAGGCGATGCACCTGATGATGGCCTGGGCGTTCAACGCGGGCTACCGGCGGTATGAATGGAAATGCGACGCGCTCAACCTGCCCTCGCGACGGGCCGCGCAGCGCCTCGGCCTCAGCTACGAGGGCGTGTTCCGGCAGGCCACGGTGGTCAAGGGACGCAACCGCGACACCGCCTGGTTCGCCGCCATCGACGCCGAATGGCCCGCGCTCGACGAGGCGTTTCGCCTCTGGCTCTCGCCCGGCAATTTCGACGCAGAGGGGCGCCAGCGCGAGGCGCTGAGCGATCTGACCGCGCTGGTGCGCGTCGCGTCCGATCCGGCGCTCGCGCGATAGGCGGGAACCGTCCCCGTTCGCGCGGCGTTGACGCCGGACACCTCCAGCCGCCAGTCAGCAAAGGACGCCCGCATGCCCGACATCTACGCCGCCATCAAGACCGACCATGACGAACACCGCAGGCTGCTTGACCGGATCGAGGACACCTCGGGCGACAGCCGCGAGAGGCGCGAGGCCTGGAAAACCTTCTACCGCGACGCCAAGAGCCACGCCGCCGCCGAGGAAGAGACCTTCTACTCCAAGCTCATCTCCAAGACCTGGGGGCAGGATTCGGCGCGTCATTCGGTGCACGAGCACCAGCAGCTCGACGAGTTGATGGAGGAGCTCGACGGCATGGACATGGCCGAGGGCGCGTGGCTGAGCAAGTTCAAGAAGCTGCGCCACGACTACGAGCACCATATCGACGAGGAAGAGGACGAGGTCTTCGCCCGCGCGCGCGACGTCATCCCGCCCGAAGAGGTCGAAGGCTACGGCGCGCGGTTTCTCGCCCGCAAGAAGGAGGAGCGCGGGCTGATCGCGGAGAAGCGCGAAGACCACCTCGAGGATTGACGCCGTTCAGGCGGCAGACGGATCGTTCCCCGGCCTGACCCGGGGCCCCGCGCTATGCGTCAGGAGAACCCGGACCGGGTCCGGGACGCGCTTGGCATTTCCCATACCTCAAGCGCGTCCTCGTCCACCTGCTGCGCTGCGACCCAGGCGGCGCCATGGGCGGTTTCCTCCTTCTTCCAGAAGGGAGCGCGGGATTTCAGGTAATCCATCAGGAACATCGCCGCCTCGAACGCGTCGCGGCGGTGGCGCGCGGCGGTGGCGACCATCATGATCAAATCATCGGGCGCAAGCCGGCCGTGACGGTGGATGATGAGCGCATCGCCCAGCGGCCAGCGCTCCGCCGCATCCTCGGCGATCTTGCGCAGCGCGCGTTCGGTCATACCGGGGTAATGCTCGATCTGCATGTGCCGCAGCGGCGCGTCGTCGAGGTCCCGCACGACGCCGGTGAAGGTGACGATCGCGCCCATCCCGCGCTGACGCGCGGCGAAGGCGTTGGTCTCGGCCCCGAGGTCGAAGGCGCTCTCCTGCACGCGGATATCCACCGGATCAGCCCCCGGTCATCGGCGGAAAGAACGCCACCTCGCGAGCGCCGGCGAGCGGCGCGTCGAAATCGCAGAGCTCCTGATCGACGGCGACGCGCAGCGCGCGGGTGTCCGAAAAGGCGAGGTCATATCGCCCCTCGCGGCGGCGTAGTTCATCCACCAGATCGCGCACGGTCTCGGCCCGCGTCTCGACGGTTTCGCGCGGCAGGCCGATGCGTTCGCGCACCCAGGCGAAATAGAGAACGTCCATCAGCGGCCATCCTTCAGGTAAGGCAGGGATTTCATCAGGTAATCCCAGCCGGTGACTAGGGTCAGCGCGGCGGCGAGCCACAAGAGCACCACGCCGCTCCACCACGTAATCATGGCCGCGTAGTAATTCCAGACCAGCCCGACATGATCAGCCTCGCGTCCGGCCATGATGGCGTCGACCATCGTTGTGTCCATGCCGCGCGTCCGGTCGAGGATGTTGTGCTCGAACACGCCGGTGGCGAAGAGCACAGCGATGGCGATCATCTGCAAGGTCGTCTTCCACTTGGCGAGCTGCGTCACCTTCAGCAGCCCTGCAGTGTCGCCGAGGAATTCGCGCAGACCCGAGACGAAAACCTCGCGGAACATGATGACGGTGGCGGGCAGCAGGAACCACGGGTTCATGCCGGAAAAGCCGGTGATGACCATGAGCGCGATCACCACCATCGCCTTGTCCGCGATGGGATCTAGCATGGCGCCGATCCGCGTTTCCTGGCGCCACGCGCGCGCGAGGTAGCCGTCGAACCAGTCGGTGATCGCGGCGCTGACGAAAAGCAGCAGCGCGTACCAGTCGGCGTAGGGGCGGTGAAAATAAAGGAACATGACCGCGATGCCGGGGGCCGCCAGCAGCCGAAGCAGCGTCAGGATGTTGGGCACGGTCCATGTCATGGCCCATGTCTATCTCCCTTGCATCGGGGTGAAAAGCCCGGAACGCGTGGGCGCCAAGCGCAGCGATCGGCGACTCAGCCCTTGTCGTGGAAGAAGTCGTAAATCTTCTGCGCCAGCCCGCGCGAGACGCCGTCGACCGCCTCCAGATCGGCGAGGTTGGCGCGGCTCACTGCCTTGGCGCTGCCGAAATGCGCCAGCAGCGCGCGCTTGCGCGCCGCGCCCACGCCGGGAATGTCGTCGAGCGGGGTGGCGCCCACGGCCTTGGAGCGTTTCGCGCGGTGCGTGCCGATCGCGAAGCGGTGCGCCTCGTCCCGCAGACGCTGGATGAAGTAGAGGACGGGATCGTTGCGCGGCAGGGCGACGGGGCGCTGGCCGGTGCGGTGGAATTCCTCCTTGCCGAGATCGCGGTCGATGCCCTTGGCGACGCCGACCATCGGGATCTCACCGACGCCCATTTCCTCCATGATCTCGCGCACGGCGCTGACCTGCCCCTGCCCGCCGTCGATCAGCAGCAGGTCCGGCCACGTGCCCCTGGCGCGGTCCGGGTCTTCCTTCAGCAGACGTTTGAAGCGGCGTTGCAGCACCTCCTTCATCATGCCGAAATCGTCGCCGGGGGTCAGGTTCTCACCCTTGATGTTGAACTTGCGATACTGGTTCTTCATCAACCCCTCGGGGCCGGCGACGATCATCGCGCCGACCGCGTGCGCGCCCTGGATATGGCTGTTGTCGTAAACCTCGATGCGCTGCGGAGGACCGTCGAGCCCAAAGGCGTCGGCGACCCCTTTCAGCAGCTTGGCCTGCGTCGCGCTCTCGGCCATCTTGCGCGCAAGGCTTTCGCGCGCGTTGCGCAGGGCGGCGTCGACCAGTTCGGCCTTTTCGCCGCGCTTGGGCACCAGAAGCGACACCTTGCGGCCCCGCTTGCCGCTGAGCGCCTCGGCCATCAGCTCCAGATCGTCGATCGGGTGAGACAGGATGAGCTGTTTCGGCGGCTCCTTGTTGTCGTAGAACTGGCCGATGAACGCCTCGAGCGCCTCGGCCTCTTCCACGTCCGGGCCGACGCGAGGATAGAAATCGCGGTTGCCCCAGTTCTGGTTGGCGCGGATGAAGAACACCTGCACGCAGGCCTGCCCGTTCTCGAGATGGAGCGCGATCACGTCGGCCTCGTCCACGGTGCGCGGGTTGATGCCTTGCGCGCTCTGCACCTGGGTCAGCGCCTTGATCCGGTCGCGCAGCGCGGCGGCGCGCTCGAACTCCATCGCGTCGCTGGCCTCCTGCATCTGCGCGGCCAGCTTGGCCTGTATCTCGGTCGACTTGCCGCTGAGATAGCGTTTGGCGTCGGCAACCTGCACCGCGTATTCGGGCTTGGAGACATAGCCGACACAGGGCGCGGTGCAGCGCTTGATCTGGTATTGCAGGCAGGGGCGCGTGCGCGCGGAGAAAAATGAATCCGTGCAGTTGCGCAGCTGGAACGCCCGCTGAAGCTGGGCCAGCGTCCTGTTGACCGCCCCCGCGCCGGCGAAGGGGCCGTAATAGGCGCCTTTCTCGCGCTTGGCGCCGCGGTGTTTCTTGACCATCGGGTAGTCATGCGCGGTGGTCACAAGGATACTCGGGAAGCTCTTGTCGTCGCGCAGCAGGACGTTGTATTTCGGCTTGAGCTGCTTGATGAGGTTCTGTTCGAGCAGCAGCGCCTCGGTCTCGGTCCGGGTGGTCAGGAACATCATCGAGGCGGTCGCCTCGATCATCCGCATGATGCGCTGCGTGTGCCCGGTCAGGCGCGCGTAGCTCGACACCCGCGCCCTGAGGTTGCGCGCCTTGCCCACGTAGAGCACGCGCGCGGAGCTATCCAGCATCCGGTAGACGCCGGGCGACGCATCGAGCGTGCGCAGGTAACTCTGGATGAGCTTGTGCCCGGTGAGGGGCGCTTTTTCGGAATCAACGGCGGTCATGATCGGGTATGTATGATTCTCTGTCGGAGCTGCAAACTTTGGCGGTCGGGCACAAGATGAATCCTGTCCACGGTTTCTGTGGATAGATCTGCGGGTAACTTCGGGGGAGGTTCGGATTCTCTTTGTATTCGGCTGGTTTCCTTGAGTTGCCTAAATTTTGGGCAGATATGTAACTTATTGATTGCGATGTATATTTTTTATACCAATTGGCAAAATGCTGATTTCGCTAACAAATCTGTTACAATTTCGTGATCGCCCCGTGGCCGGTGCAAAACTTTTTGCTGCACCTGCGAGGTTCAGTTCCGATCACGCAGGTCGGGCGTGCGCCAGCCAAGGTGCTGTCCGCCGTCCACCAGCAGCATCTGGCCGGTCACGGCGCGCGCGCTCAGCAGGTAGCGCAGGGCTTCGGCGATGTCCTCGGCGTTCACGCCGCGGCCCAGCACCGTCGCCGCGCGCTGGGCTGCGAAGGCCGCCGCGTCCTGATGCGCGCCGCGCAGCGTCGGGCCCGGAGCGATGGCGTTGACGCGCACGCGCGGCGCCAGCGCCTGCGCCGCCGTCCGGGTCAATGTCCAGAGCGCGGACTTGGCCAGCGTGTAGGTCATGAAATCGGGCGTGAGCTTTTCCACGCGCTGGTCGATCATGTTGACGACAAGCGCCTGCGCCACCGGTTCTCCGGCCTCGTCCGCGATCGGCTCGGGCGCGTGCGCCGCGAGCGCCTGCGTCAACACGAAGGGCGCGCGCAGGTTACTCTCCATGTGCCGGTCCCAACTGGCGCGCGTGGCGCTGGCGAGCGTATCGTGCTCGAAGATCGAGGCGTTGTTGACCAACACCCGGATCGGCCCGCCGAGCGCGTCGGCGGCGCGCGGCAGCAGCGCGGCGGTCTGGTCCTCGTCCAGCAGGTCGGCGCAGAGCGTCACGGCATTGCGCCCCTGCGCGCGGATTCCGGCGGCGACCTCCTCGGCCGCGTCTCCGGACGTGGCGTAATGCACCGCAACGTCGCAGCCTCGGGCCGCCAGTTCCAGCGCCATCGCGCGCCCCAATCGCCGCCCCGCCCCCGTAACCAGTGCGCGCATGACGCCCTCCCCGTTGTCGTCCGTCAGTAGATCAGCACGAGGGTAACATAGACCACGTAAAACGCGGTCAGCGCGATCCCCCAGCGTCGCCCGATATCCCAGCCCTTGAACACGAAAGGATAGATCAGCACCGATGCGCCCAGCATGACCCAGAGGTCGAATCGCAGGAATTCGGGATCGACCGGAACCGGCCCGACCAGCGCCGCGATGCCGATGATTGCGAGCAGGTTGAACATGTTGGACCCGATGACGTTCCCGAGCGCCACGTCGGCCTGCCTGCGCAGCGCGGCCATGACGGTGGTCGCCAGTTCGGGCAGAGAGGTGCCCAGCGCCACCAGCGTCAGGCCGATCACGCTGTCGCTGACCCCATGGCGGGCGGCGATGATCGAGGCGTTATCGACCAGCAGATCCGCCCCGAGCGGCAGGCCGACAAGGCCGAGCACGAGAAAGACCATGATCTGCCACCAGGGCATGTCGGGGTCGGCGCCCTCGATCTCCTCATCGGGGCCCGCGGCGCGTTCGGCGCGGCGGTGATTGTGGGCGTCGCGGGCGAGGCTCACCATCACCGCCGCCAGCGCCGCCAGCAGCACCAGACCGGACCAGAAGGTGAAGACGCCGACAAAGGCCAGCGCAATGAATAGCGCCGAGGCGATCAGCATGAACACGTAGGTCTTGCGCGTGTCGCAATCCGAGCTGTGCAGCCGTGACAGGATCGCCGGGATTCCCAGCACCAGCAGGATGTTCGCCGTGTTCGAGCCGACCACGTTCCCGAGCGCCAGCCCCGGCTTGTCCATCAGCACCGCGTTGACCGAAACCAGGAGTTCGGGCGCCGAGGTGCCGAAGGCGACGACGGTAAGGCTGACGATCAGCGCAGGAATGCCCACCCGCAGGCTGAGATTCACCGCCCCCTTGACCAGCGCGTCCCCCGCCAGCAGCAGGATCACGAGGCCGAGCGCCGCAAGAGCCCAGGCCAGCATCTAGGTCTTTCCCTTCCGGCAGGGGCACGGCCCCTTGCCGATGCGGAACCGGCCGCAATTCTCGCATCGCGCCGAGGCCAGCCGTTTTTGCCCCGGGAAACGCAGCCGCCCGAACATGGCGAGAACCCCCATGCCGATCAGGAACAATGTGACGATCTTGACGATCATGGCCGTCAGAGCCCGAAGCGCGCGAAGTCCGCGCGCTCCTCGATGGCGGCCAGCGCATCCTGCGCGGCGCTTGCGCCGAAACGCGCGAACAGCCCCTTCTTGCGCTTGAACAGGCTGAGGCGCACGTCATCGCCGTAAAGCTCCTTGAGCTTGGGCACGAGATGCGCCTCGCCGTCGACGAGGCCGAGATTGGCCGCGCGCCGCCCGAGCCAGAATTCGCCTGAGAAGATGTCCTCGCCTCCGCGCAGCCGGTCGCCGCGCCGGGATTTGACATAGTCGATGAAGCCGGCGTGCATGTCGCCCAGAAGCGTCTTCAGCCGCTCGACGTCTTCCTCGTTCTCGGGCTTGAAGGGATCGAGCTGCGATTTCGACTTGCCCGAGGTGTAGACCCGCCGCTCGAGCCCCTGCCGGGCAAGGAAGACCGGCGCGCCGAAGCCTGCCGAGATCACCCCGATGCTTCCCACGATAGAGCCGAAATCGGTCCAGATGTCATCCGCCGCGCAGGCGAGCCAATACCCACCCGACGCGGCCACGTCCTCGACGAAGGCATGCACGGGGATGTCCTTTTCCTCGGCCAGCCGGCGGATGCGCGCGGCGATGAGCGAGGATTGCACCGGCGAGCCGCCGGGCGAATTGATCAGCAGCGCCACGGCCTTGGGACGGCCCTTGCGAAATGCCTTCTCGATTACGGTGCCGATCGCCTCGTCGCTGAGCGCGGCGCGCGGCCCCGACCCGATGGAGCCATGCAGGCGCACCACCGAGACGCGGGGAGATTGGGAAAACGGGGAAAAGCGTTTGATGGCGGGCCAACGGTTCATGCGCACCGATGTAAATGGCCCGCCCCGGACAAACAAGGCGCAGCGCCCGCCGCCCGCGACAAAATGTGCCGCCAAGGCATGGCCGGATCACGACTTGATCCGGTAACCGGTCTTGAAAATCCACCAGATCACCCCGAGGCAGAGCGCCGTGAACCCGGCGATGGCCAGCAGGCTCCATCCCACGCCCACGTCGGCGGCGCCGAAGAACGACCAGCGAAAACCGGACATGAGATAGACGATCGGGTTGAACAGCGACACCACCTGCCATGTCGGCGGCAGCATCGAGATCGAATAGAACGACCCGCCGAGAAACACCAGCGGCGTGATGACCAAGAGCGGAATGAGCTGCAATTGCTGGAAATTCTCGGCCCATATCCCGATGATGAAGCCGAACAGGCTGAAGCTGAGGCAGGTCAGCACGAGGAACAGCAGCATCGCGAAGGGATGCGCGATGCGCAACTCCACGAAGAAGAACGCGGTGATCAGGATCACGACCCCGATGATGAGCGACTTGGTCGCCGCCGCGCCGACATAGCCGATCACGATTTCGAGAAAATTGATCGGCGCCGAGAGCATTTCGAAGATCGTGCCGATGAATTTCGGGAAGTAGATGCCGAAACTGGCGTTGCTGATGCTCTGGGTCATCACGCTCAGCATGATGAGGCCGGGGACGATGAAGGCGCCGTAGCTGACGCCCTCGACCTGTTCGATCCGGCTGCCGATGGCCGCGCCGAAGACCACGAAATAGAGCGAGGTCGAGATGACGGGCGAGGCGAGGCTTTCCATCAGCGTGCGGAAAAAGCGGAACATCTCGTACTTGTAGATCGCCCAGATCGCCGGTCCGTTCATGCCGCGCCCTCCCGGATCATGCCGACGAAGATTTCCTCGAGGCTCGACTGCGTGGTCTGGATGTCGCGCAGGCCAAGGCCCGCCGCCGCCAGAGCCTGCAACAGCCGGGTGATGCCGGTGCCGTCGCCGCGCGTGTCGTAGTGGTAGCTCAGGCTGCGCCCGTCCGGGGCCAGCTCCAGGTCGTAATCGGCGAGCGAGGCGGGCACCGCCTCTACCGGTTCGCGCAGGTCGATGCGCAGCGTCTTGCGCCCGAGGCGCGTCATCAGCGCGGTCTTTTCCTCGACCAGCAGGATGCGCCCCTTGTCGATCACCGCGATGCGGTCGGCGATGGCCTCGGCCTCCTCGATGTAATGGGTGGTCAGGATGATGGTCACGCCGTCGGCGCGCAGCCCCTCGACCACGCGCCACATGTCGCGGCGAAGCTCCACGTCGACGCCCGCCGTGGGCTCGTCAAGGAACAGCACGCGCGGTTCGTGCACCAAGGCCTTGGCGATCAGCACCCGGCGCTTCATGCCGCCCGACAGTTCGCGGATGCGCGCGCGACGCTTGTCCCATAGGCTCAGCTGGCGCAGGATCTTCTCGGTCAGCGCGTCGTCGCGGCGCCGTCCGAACAGCCCGCGCGAGAAATTGACGGTGTTAATCACCCGCTCGAACGGCTCGAGCGCGACCTCTTGCGGGACGAGCCCGATCATTGCGCGCGCCTTGCGATAACCGGTCACGATGTCGTGCCCGCCCACTGTCGCGCGCCCCGAACTGGGCGAGGTAATACCGCAGAGCGCGGAAATCAGCGTCGTCTTGCCGGCGCCGTTGGGACCCAGCAGCGCGATGATCTCGCCCTGCTCGATCCTGAGCGACACGCCCGAGAGAGCGGTCAGCCCACCGTCATAGGTCTTGGTCAGGTTGTCGACATCGACGATGGCGGTCATGCGCGGCCCTTCTTCGCTCCGCGCGGACAGTAGCCGATTGTTTCCGTCGCGCAAGGCGCCCGCCCCGCATTTTCGCGCGGCATCTTGCGCACCGGCCCGCCGCGCGCCTAGGGTCGGGCGGAGAGTCGCGTCAGCGGGGGCGAAAGCGCCATGAGCACGCCGGAGATCGTTATCGTCGGAGCGGGCGCCGCGGGCGTCGGCGCGGGCCTCAAGCTACAGGAGCGCGGCGTTTCCTTCGTCATCCTCGAGGCCGCGCAGCGGATCGGCGGGCGGGCCTTCACCGACACCGCGTCGCTGAGCGCGCCGTGGGACCAGGGCTGTCACTGGCTGCATTGTGCGCGGGAAAACCCGCTGGTGGGCTGGGCAGACCGGCTGGGCGCGCATTACGCGCGGCAGACCCCGGACGGCCGCTACGCCGCCTGGCATGAGGGCGCGTTCCTGGATGGCGCCGCGCTGGCCGCGGCGGACGCGGCCATCACGCGGGCCTTCACCGCGGTCGAGGCCGCCGGAATAGCGGGGCGCGACGCGCCCATCCCCGAGGTGCTGCCCGATCTCGGCCGCTGGGCGGGAGAGGCAAACTGCTTGCTCGCCCTCATGGCGGGGGATGAACCGCGCGACGTGTCGGCGGCGGCCTATGCCGATTACGCCGACACTGAGGTCAACTGGCCGGTGCTCTCGGGCTATGGCGACCTGATCGGACGCATGGCGGCGGGCCTGCCGATCCGCACCGACGTGCCGGTGAGCCGCATCGAGCAAACTGCGACGGGCGCGCGGATCGAGACGCCGGAGGGCCGCATCGACGCGAAGGGGGCGATCGTCACCGCCTCGACCAACGTGCTGCGCGCGGGCGGGATCGCCTTCGGCCCCGGCCCGGCGCAAGAGTTCGTGGAGCGGCTGGAGCAGATCCCCTGCGGCGCCTACGAGAAGGCCGCCTTCACCCTGCGCGCCCTGCCCGCGGAACTTGAGGATGCGCTGTTTTGCAGCATCGAGCCCGGCGACGGCGAACCGGTGGTGAGCGTGCAGATCATGAAACACGGGCCAGAGCCTATGCTGATCGTGCATGTCGCGGGCGACGTGGCGCGCGACCTCGCGGGCGCGGGCCGGGCCGCGACGATCGACTTTGCGCGCGGCCACCTCGCCCGCGCCTTCGGGGCGGAGGTGCTGCACGCGATCACCGGCAGCGCGGCGACGGGCTGGACCTGTGATCCGCTCATCCTCGGCTCCTATTCACACGCGCGCCCGGGCGCTGCGCAATTGCGGCGCGACCTGATCGACGCCGACACCGGGTGCGTGGCCTTTGCCGGCGAAGCGCTGTCGCGCCAGTGGCAGGCCACGGCGCATGGCGCATGGGCCAGCGGGCAGGACGTGGCGGCCCGGCTCGCCCGTTGGGTGCGAAACTCGTGAGCGGAGGGCGGCGCGATGGTCATGACGGAGACGGGCAGCCGGCCCATCGCGGGAATCGTCTTCATCCTGGTCGGGACGATCGGGTTCTCGGTCAACGACGTGCTGCTGAAGTTCCTGTCGCGCGCCTACCCGCTGCACGAGATGACGTTCATCCGCGCGCTGATCGCGCTTTTCTTCTGCCTCGTGCTGGTGCGGCTCGAAGGCGGCTGGGGGCTGTTGCGGACGCGCAGGCCCGGGCTGCACCTGTTGCGGGTGACGATGGTGGTGGTCTCGAACCTCACCTATTTCGCGGCGCTCGCGTCGCTGCCCCTGGGCGAGGCGACGGCGATCTTCTTCGTGGCGCCGCTGCTCATCACGCTGGTGGGCATCCCCTTGCTGGGCGAAAAGGCGGGGCCGCTGCGCCTTGGCGCGGTGGTGGCGGGGCTGCTCGGCGTGGTGATCGTGGTACAGCCCTGGGCGGGCGGCGCGGCGCGCGACGCGCCCTGGTATATCTACCTGCTGCCGCTGGCCGGCGCCTTCACCTACGCGATCAACCAGATCCTGACCCGCAGGCTCGGCGCGGTGTCGCGCGCCTCGGCGATGGCGGTCTATATCCAGCTGGCGTTCCTGGTCGTCTCGCTCGGGTTCTGGGCGGTGGCGGGGGACGGGCGGTTCGCCCGGGGGCTGGAGGATCCGAGCCTGCTCTTCGTGCTGCGCGCCTGGGCCTGGCCCGAGGGGCGCGACGTCTGGCTGTTTCTCGCGCTCGGGGTGAACTCGGCGCTGATCGGCTATTGCATGGCGCAGGCCTACCGTTCGGCGGATGCGGGCGCGGTGGCGCCGTTCGAATATGTCGGCCTGCCGCTCGCGGTGTTCTGGGGCTGGACGATCTGGGCGGACTTGCCCACCCCGGTCGAGATGGCGGGCATCGCGCTGATCCTCGGGGCCGGGCTCTTCGTCTTCCTGCGCGAGCGGCAACAGGGGCGGCGGCTGGCGGCGCTCAGGCAGGCGCCGCCGCGGTATTGAGGCGCGCCGCCGCGCGCATCCCATGCTGAGCGGCGTGCGCGTCGTCGAGTTCGAGGGGCTCGGCCCCGCCCCCTTTGCGGGGATGATGCTGGCCGATCTCGGGGCCGAGGTGATCGTCGTTCACCGCCCCACGCCCAGCCCGCTGACCGGAGAGCAGAGCCTGCTCGACCGGGGCAAGCGGTCCATCACGCTCGACCTGAAATCGCCTGCCGACCTCGGCGTCGCCCGCGCGCTCTGCGATCGGGCCGACGCGCTGATCGAGGGGCTGCGCCCCGGCGTGATGGAGCGGTTGGGCCTTGGCCCCGAGACCTGTCACGCGCGCAATCCCGCGCTGGTCTATGGCCGGATGACCGGCTGGGGGCAGGACGGGCCGCGGGCGGATCAGGCGGGGCATGACCTGAACTACCTCGCCACCTCGGGCGCGCTCTGGCACGCCTCCGCTCCCGGCGAGCCGCCCTTTCCACCGCCCACGATGCTGGGCGATATCGGCGGCGGGGCGCTCTACCTCGTGGCCGGGGTGCTTGCCGGACTGCTTGCGGTGCGGGGCGGCGCGCCGGGGCCGGTGGTGGACGCGGCCATCGTCGACGGCTCGGCCCACATGACGGCGCTGCTGATGGCGCTGCGGCAGGCCGGGAGCATGTCGGCTCGGCGCGGCGAGGGGCTGCTTGACGGGCCGCACTGGGCGCGCTGCTACGCCTGCGCCGATGGCGGGTTCATCAGCGTGCAATGCGTAGAGCCGCAATTCTACGCCGCTTTCCTCGCAGTGCTGGGGCTGGACGACACCCCCGCCCTTGCCGAGCAGCACGACCCCGGGCAATGGCCGCGCCAGACCGCGCAGCTTGCCGGGGTCTTCGCCGCGGAGCCGGTCGCGCATTGGGCCGCGCTGTTCGACGGAACGGACGCCTGCGTCGCGCCGGTTCTGTCGCCCGACGCGGCGGCGCAGGAGCCGCATATGCGCGCGCGCGGCGTGTGGCAGGCGCCCGGCGGCGTCCTGCAACCCGCCCCCGCGCCGCGTTTCGACGGAGCGCGTCGCGACCCCGCCCCGGTCCCCCGGCGCGGTCAGCATTCGCAGGAGATCCGCGACGAGCTCGGGCGGTCCTAGGCCGTCGTCAGATCGAAATGGTCCCAGTCCGACCAGTCGAGCCCGTCCTCGGCCCGCACCCAGAGCGTCTGCGCACCCGGCGCCGCGTCGCCGCGGAACCAGATGTCCGACAGATCCGACGTGACATGGCCTGTCGAGGCGTCAACGACGCCCCCGTCGGCCCACCAGCTATGGCCGCCCTCATCGTCCCAGATCTCGATCTCCGCCGGGCTGTCCCCCTCGGGGTCGGTGAAGGTCCACACGTCGCTCAGTCGGGTCCATGCGTTCGGCGCCACCGTCATGTCCGCGACTTCGACATCCGGCGCGACGTTGGTCGTCACCTCGGCGGTCCGCCACGCGCCCGGCTCATGGGAATCCCAGGCGCGGATCCAGACAGTCTGAACCGCGCCCGGCGCGGCCTCTGCCTGCAACGCCACCGCGTCTCCGGGCCATGTCGTGTAGCCGCTGCTCGCATCGACGGTGACCCCGTTGACCGACCAGCTGTTCGCGCCGTCATCGTCCCAGAGGTCGAGCCGCGCGACCAGGTCGTCGTTCGCGTCGGTCACCATCATCAGCTCCCTCAGCGCGGTGGGCGTCGCGCCCGAAAGGCGCACATCGGGAAATGTGACCTCGGGCGGCGCGTTGGTGGTGAACTCGAACGATTGCCACGCGGTGGTGGCGATCCCGTCCGACACGCGCAGCCAGAGCTCCTGCGTGCCGGGACCGGGATCGGCGCGCAGGGTGATCGCACCCGAGGCATTGGCGACATGGCCGGCCGACGCGTCCACGGCGACGCCGTTGACCTGCCAGTTGTCCCCGCCCTCGGCGTCCCACAGCTCAACCGTCAGGGGATCGCCGTCCGGGTTCGTGATGCTCGCCACGTCGCCAAGCGTGAGGTGTCCGCCGCTCGTCACCGTCGCGTCGTTGACCGCGAGGGTCGGCGCGGCGTTGGTGGTGAGCGTGAACCCCTCCCATGCGCCGGGGCCGAATTCGTCGAAGGCCCGCACCCAGAGCCGCTGGGCGCCCGGCGCCGCGTCGCCGCGGAACCAGATGTCCGACAGATCCGACGTCACATGGCCCATCGAGGCGTTAACGACGCCCCCGTCGGCCCACCAGCTATGGCCGCCCTCATCGTCCCAGATCTCGATCTCCGTCGGGCTGTCGCCCTCGGGGTCGGTGAAGGTCCACACGTCGCTCAGTCGGGTCCATGCATTCGGCGCCACGGTCATGTCCGCGACTTCGACATCCGGCGCGGCGTTGGTCGTCACTTCGGCGGTCCGCCACGCGCCCGGCTCATGGGAATCCCAGGCGCGGATCCAGACGGTCTGAACCGCGCCCGGCGCGGCCTCTGCCTGCAACGCCACCGCGTCTCCGGGCCATGTCGTGTACCCGTTGCTCGCATCGACGGTGACCCCGTTGACCGACCAGCTGTTCGCGCCGTCATCGTCCCAGAGGTCGAGCCGCGCGACCAGGTCGTCGTTCGCGTCGGTCACCATCATCAGCTCCCTCAGCGCGGTGGGCGTCGCGCCCGAGAGGCGCACATCGGGAAAGGTGACCTCGGGCGGCGCGTTGGTGGTGAGCTCGAACGATTGCCACGCGGTGGTGGCGATCCCGTCCGACACGCGCAGCCAGAGCTCCTGCGTGCCGGGACCGGGATCGGCGTGCAGGGTGATCGCGCCCGAGGCATTGGCGACATGGCCGGCCGAGGCGTCCACGTTGGCGCCGTTCACCTGCCAGTTGTCCCCGCCCTCGGCGTCCCACAGCTCGACCGTCAGGGGATCGCCGTCCGGGTTCGTGATGCTCGCCACGTCGCCAAGCGTGAGGTGTCCGCCGCTCGTCACCGTCGCGTCGTTGACCGCGAGGGTCGGCGCGGCGTTGGTGGTGAGCGTGAACCCCTCCCATGCGCCGGGGCCGAATTCGTCGAAGGCCCGCACCCAGAGCGTCTGTGTCCCCGGCGCGAGGTCGGTGCGGAACCAGACGTCCGACAGGTCCTTGACCGCGTGGCCTTCGCTCGCGTCCACCAGCGCGCCGTCGGCCCACCAGCTGACCTGACCGGTGTCGTCCCAGAGCTCGAACCGGGTGAAGGGATCGCCGTCGGCGTCCGAAAGCGTGAGCACGTCGCTCAGCAACGTCCATTCGTTCAGCCCGCCGCGCTGATCGTTGATGGCGGCCTCGGGCGCGTGGTTGGTGCTGAGCACGAAGCGGTCCCATTCGCCAAACCCCGCGCCGTCATCGATGCGCAGCCACAGGTCCTGCGATCCCGGCGTGGCGTCGCTCAGGAACCAGATGTCCGTGAGATCCGAGGTGACGTAGCCAGTGTTTGCGTCGACCATGCCGCCATCGGCCCACCAGTTGTCGCCGCCCTCGGCGTCCCATATCTCGTAGGCGACCGGCGTAGGCATGGTGGCGAAATCATAGTCGAGCACATCCGCCAGCCGGGTCCAGTATCCCGGCAGCATCACCTTGTCCGCGACAAGGCCGCCGGGCAGCAGCTTGGCCACCACGCCGGGCATGTGAACCGCGCCCATGTCGATGAAGTTCACCACCGTGCCGTTGCCGAAATCGAGTTCGGCGAAACCGAAGGAATCGTTCCCGGCCCGCAGCGCGGCGCGGTCGATCTCGCCCTGTGTCAGTCCCATCTCGGTGAGGTCGAGCCCGTCGATTCCGAATTCGAAATCGATAAGAAGGTTGTAATCCTGCGCCGCGCGTAAGACGAACGTATCCGCGCCCGCGCCCCCCACAAGGTAATCGCCGCCCGGGCCACCGTCGAGCGTATCGTCGCCGTCCCCGCCAAGGAGGTTGTCGCCGCCGCCGCCGCCGATCAGCAGGTCGTCGTCGCCATTGCCTTCCAGCACATCGTATAGATCGGTCCCGTGGATCGTGTCGTTTCCCGCGCCCCCTTCGGCGCTCAGGCCACCGGGATAGGTCGTGGGGGCGAAGGCTCCGACAGACACGTCGCCGTGCTGTGCGAGGTTCCCGCTCAGCGTGCTGCCGAAGGTGTTCGCGACCGGATCGGCCGCCCAGTAATAGGCGAGGTTCGCTTGGCTCGCAGGATCGGCGAGGCTGTCCTGGCCCGCGAGCGTCCTCAGTTCGGCATCGCTCAGCGCGCGGTTCCAGATGCGCACGTCGCCGATATCGCCCTGGAAGACGTCATTGGTGTTAAACGTCGTGCCGGGCGTGCTGCCGTCCTGGTCCTGACCGAGCACGAGCAACCCGTCCGCTTCGATCTCGGTCGCGTGGGCTGTCATCTCTTCCCAGACGTTCACGCCGTCGATGAAGAGCGCGAGCGTTCCCGCCGCAGTGTCGAGCCGGAAGGCGAAGCGGTGGACGTCGCCGTCGAACAGCGCGCGCACGGGCACATCGGTGTCGATGGCCGAACCGTTGATCAGGACCCGGATCACCCGCGCGTCCGCGGGGCCGGTACTGAAAACGGTGAGTTCGTTCGTGCTGCCGTCAACGCCGTAGGAGAACCACGATTGCAACCGTGTCGCGTCGGTCGCGCGCACCAGCATCTCGACCGTCACCATCGCGGTCGGCATGTTGGCGAGTTGGGCCGATTGCAGCCGTCCGTCAAGCGCGGTGTCGTTAAAGGTGGCGAGGTTCCATTCCGGACCGCCGGGCAGGGTGACCGGCCCGCTGGCGAGGTAACCATAGATCAGATCGTCGCCATCGTCGCCCATGATGACATCCGGCCCGTCATTGCCGCCGCCGCCTTCGAGCGTGTCGTGACCGTTGCCGCCCTCGATCCGCTCAGAACGGGTGGTGCCGGTCAGCGCGTCGTCGCCAGCCCCGCCCGCGACGCCCTCGATGCTGGTGGCGGTGATGGTGCTGGTCTGCACCACCTCCTCCAGCCGGATTTCGAAGGAGGGAAGAGCCGGGTCGGCGTCGTAGTCGGCGCTCGTGGGCAGGGTGCGCGTCAGGTCGGAGGCGTCATTGGCATTCTCCGGCGTCATCTCGAGCGCGTCCTGCGGCGTGATCGACTGACCGCCGAACATGCGCACGCTCGTGTCGAGGCCGGCGCCGTCCCGCCAGACGGGGATGGTCACCGTGATCGGCACGTCGAGCACCATGCGCTCGGCCAGCTGGATCGCCAGATCGCCCGTCGCCGCGCTGAGGTCCAGAAGGTCGCGCCCGGCGCCGCCGTGGACCGTCGATGCGCCATTGCCGATCAGGATGCGGTCCTCGCCCGCCCCGCCAAGGACGGTGTCGTCGCCTTCGCCGGGCAAGAGCGTGTCATAGCCCTCATGACCGAACAGAAGATCATCGCCCTGCCCGCCCATCAGCACGTTGCCGAGGTCGTCGCCGATGATGACATCGTCGCCCATCGACCCGATCACGTTCTCGATCCGGACAAGCGTGTCATTGCCTTGGCTGCCGCTGCTGCTGCCGGTGTCGAGGTTGACGTAGACCGATCCGAAATTGCCGGTCGTCATCTCGCCGCGCATCCCGTCCGGGCGCGCGTTGGCGTAGCTCGCCGTGTCGATGCCGTTGTTTCCGTCGAGCGAATCGTTGCCCGTCCCGCCATGCAGCAGGTCGTCGCCATTGCCGCCCAGCAGCGTGTCGTTGTCACCATTTCCGAAAAGCTCGTCACTGTCGTCGCGCCCTTCCAGCCGGTCGCGTTCGCCCAGCCCGATAAACCGGTCGCCCGCGTCCGAACCGTAAAGGTTGGAGCGCGCGTTGGTGGCGCCGATCACTTCCTCGAACCCGGTGATGAGCCCCGAGTAGTTGGTCGCGCCCACGGTCTGCACCGAAGACACGTGGCCGGTCTGCGCGTTGTAGAACACGCTCGTCATCCCGGTGAACCCATCGCGCTGCTGCAGCGACACCCGGTCATAGCCGTCACCGCCGCGCACCTCGGACACGCCGCCTATGCGGTTCCCGTCGAAACGGCGCATCAGAAAGAAATCGTCGCCGTCGCCGCCGTCGAAATCGAGGTTCGACCCGGCGGCCGAGATGATGAACTCATCATCGCCCCCTTCGCCATAACCGAAGCCGCTCGCATCCTTGAAGTCGATCGTGTCGCGCCCCTCGCCGGCCCAGAACCCGATATCGAGCTGGCTGCCATTGCCGTGGCGCGCTTGCAGCAGGTCGTCGCCGCCGGCCGCGTGGATGGTGACGTCGCCGGTGCCGTTATGAAAGAAATCATCGTTGCCGTCGCCGAGGTAGAGCTCGTCGAACTTGGTCATCGACCCGGCAAAGATCTGTTTGGCACCCGATCCGGTGTCTCCGCCGTTCTCGTCGGTCAGCGTCTCGATCTCGAATTTCTCGTATGCGAAGAGATCGAACTGCGCCCCAAAGCCGTTGTTGACCTTCCAACGCGCGTTTTCGATCAGCCGCAGATCGAGGATATCGACCTCATCCCCGCTCGACCCGCCGCCATCCACCGACGTACCGCTTCCGGTGACATAGATGGTGTCGCCGCCCGATCCGCCGCGCACCCAGTCCGCGCCATTGGAATAGAGCGTATCGTCGCCGCCGCCACCGTCGATGATGGCGGTGTGTTCGTTCACGGCAGGCGCGCCATAGATCAGGTCATCGTGGTCGGACCCGACATACTCCTCGATCCCGAGGGCCGTGTCGGTGGCAATCACTGTGACGCCATCGGGGGCCAAATGCTCGACCGTGCCCGTCTCGGCGAAGATGCGCAGCGGTCCCGCGCTCACGAGGTCCGACGAGGTGATGTTGCCGCGCGGCGGGTAGATATCGTAGTTCGACTGCTGCGCGGTATAAAGCAGCCGATCATTGCCCGCGCCGCCATTATAGACCGCCGCGTCCCCGGCCAGAGACTCGCGCGCGATCAGCGCGTCACGACCGTCGCCCCCATTCAGCGTATCGCTGCCCGCGCCGCCGCGCAGGTAGTCGTCGCCGCCATTGCCGCTCAGGAAATCGTCGCCGCCGCGGCCGAAGAGGTAATCGTCCTGGTCGGAACTGATCAGAAGGTTGTTGCCATCGGTGCCGATCATCTCGGACGCCACGTCGAGCTGGACGATCGCGCTTTCGATGCTGTTGAGGTAGTCCACGTCGTTCGATGAGAACGTCCACCCCTCATAGGTGATCCCGCCGGGCGCGGCGCGCGGCGCGTCGAGCTTCACGGTCGCGAAATTGCCGCCAACGGGCTGATCCGCGTGGATCACGTAAGTATCGTGCCCCGCGCCGCCATCCACCGTGTCCGATCCGTCGAGCGGCGTGATCCGGTCGTCGTCCGCGCCGCCGAAAATCAGGTCGTTGCCGTTGGTCTGCCCGTCGGTGACGATTCCCAGCGCCTCGAGTTCCGCGCCGGTATAGGCGCCGTCATAGAACGCGAAATTCTCGATATCGAAGGCGACCTCGTAGCCCCAGTCGCCTTCCTTGTGGTAGAAGACGAAGGGCGCGGTGTCGGAAAACCGGGTGACGATCCAGTCGTCGAGAAGCCCCGGCAGGATCAGGAAATCACTGTCGCTGGCCCCGCCATGGAGCGTGTCGTCGCCGCCGCTGGCGATGAAGATGTCGAGAGCGTCCGTCGCGTCGCCGCCCGGCGCGCCTTCGACGCTGTCCTGCCCGCCGAGGCCGATCAGCACGTCGATCCCGTCCGCGCGCCCGTCGAGCGGCAGGTCGTTTTCGGAGGAGCCGAAGCGCAGTTCGGTGGTCGAAGCCGCGTCGAACGCGCCCACGACGTCACTGGTGATGTCGTCTATGATCCCGTCGATATCCGCGTCCCATCCGGGCAGGCCGTCGCCGATGAAGCCCTCGATCTCGTCGAAGACGGCGTCGATCCGGGCCGTCACCTCATCCAGCACCCCGTCGAGGTCGATGGGCAGCGCGCCGAGGATCGCGTCGCCGATCCTGCTCATGATGTCGGTGATCCCCAGACTGTCGAGCACCCAATCGATGATCGGCCCGACGGTCAGGTCATAGACCGCCTTGACCGCGTCGAGCGCCCACTCCACGGGTTTCACGGCGTTGTAGACTGCCTGAAGCGGCCCGGTCAGGAACGCGATCGACCCGTTGATCGCGCCGAACTGCACCGCGAGGTTCTCCAACGGGTTGAAGACCGACAGGCTGGGCGCGGAGGGGGATGCGAAGATACCGGTCAGATCGTCGATCTTGTCGGTTACGTCCATGTAGGTCTGGTTCAGCGGCACGAGGATGTCGTTGACCGGCTGGCTGGCGGAGTCGAGCGACGTCTCGAGCCCGTCGGCGGGCGTGCCGACCACGCCCAGCGCGAATCGCGTGTTGAAAACGCCGGTTTCGTATTCCGCGACCTTATGCGCCGTCAGATTCAGCCCGTCGCGCAGGTCGCCGATCTTGGTTTCCGCCGCGTCGAGCTTGTCGACGTAATCGCCATCCTCGATCTTCTGCGCCAGTTGCTTGGCGCGGTAGGTGACATGGGTGGCCAGTGTTTCGAGCTTTCCCAGAACGCCGTCGAGAAAGTCGGACACGAATTTCAGCGGCCCGACCTTTTCCGTCACCTTCAGGGTGAAGCGCATCGACTTGATCGTACTGAGGAACTTGTCGGCGCCATCGGCCAGCTCATCGACCTGTTCCAGCGCGGTCTTGGTCGCGCCGACCGCATCCTCGACCGTTTCCAGCCGGCCGTTCAGGTCGTCCAGATTGTCGCGCGTATCGCCGAGATTGAGTTGGAAATCGTGAAGTTCACTGCCGGTGGTCGTGGGGTCGGGCAGGTTCGAATCGTGGGTAATCAGGGTCATCGCAAAAGACTTCCGACTGAAAACGGGAATGAAAAAAGCAAACTGCCGCGTTTGGCGCGCAGGTGAAAAATCGCAAAAGTAATCCGGGCAGGGTAGACGATCAGAATGGATCGGTCACTTTATTTCTGACGCGGCGTCAGACAGACCCGCCCCGGCTTGGCGGGGCGGGTGTTCGCGGTCAGCGGTAGAGCGGCGTTACGCCTGCGGCGCGTCCGAGGCCATCACGCAGAGCAGTTCGAACATGATCGACGCCCCGAGGAACGCGGTGTTGCCCGAAGCGTCGAAGGGCGGCGAGACCTCGACCACGTCGGCGCCGACGATCCTGACGCCATCGAGGTGGCGGACCACCTCGAGCGCCTGAAAGCTGTTCGGTCCCCCGATCTCGGGCGTGCCGGTGCCGGGGGCGAAGGCGGGGTCCACGAAGTCGATATCGTACGAGACGTACGTATCGCCCGTACCGGCGATCTCGCGCGCCTCGGCCATCACGTCTGCGACGCCGCGGGTGTGGAATTCCTCGATCGGGATCACGCGGATGCCGACGCTGTCGGCGAAATCGCGGTCCTCGCTGTCGTAGGTGGTGCCGCGGATGCCGATCATGCAAACCCGTTTCGGGTCGAGCAGACCTTCCTCGACTGCGCGGCGGAAGGGCGTGCCGTGGGTGTATTTCGTGCCGCCGAAATAGCCGTCAAAGAGGTCGGTGTGGCTGTCGAAATGGATCATGCCGACCGGCCCGCTGGCGGCCACCGCGCGCAGGATCGGCAGGGTCGACAGGTGATCGCCCCCCGCCGTGAGCGGCAGAACGCCGGCCTCGATGACGCGGCGATAGAAGCCGGTGATCCGCTCCATGCTGTCCATGATGTCCGCGGGGTTGGGCGGCACGTCGCCGAGATCGGCGCAATTGGCCGCCTCGAACGGGCGCACGCCGGTGATGCCGTTCTGCGCGCGGATCATGGTCGAGAGGTCCCGCAACTGGCGCGGGCCGTGGCGCGGGCCGGCCCGGTTGGTGGTGCCGCTGTCCCAGGGCACGCCGATCAGGCCGATCCGCAGGTCGGCAAGGCGCGGATCGTCGAGGCCCACATGCGGCAGGCGCATGAAGGTGGGGATGCCCGCGAAACGGGGCAGGTCGAACCCGGAAACGGGTTGGAATTGCGAATCGCTCATGTCAGTCCTTTCTGCCGTGCCCGCGCGCTCAGTGCTGATCCTTGCCGCCCTGTTCCCGCATCAGGCCCATGATCTCCTTTTCCAGCGCGGAATACCCCGGAAGGTCAAGCACTGCCTCCTTGCTCGCGTAGCGGCGGCCCTTCTTGAACTCGGGCGTGATGATCCGGTGGACGCGGCCCGGATGGGCCGACATGAAGACGATCCTGTCGCCGAGGAATATCGCCTCCTCTATGTCATGCGTGACCATTACGGTGGTGGTGTTCGCGGCCTCGGCGATGGCGACGAGAAGCTCCTGCATGTGCCAGCGGGTTTCGGCGTCGAGCGCGCCGAAGGGTTCGTCCATCAGCAAAAGCGCAGGATCGTTGGCCAGCGTGCGCGCGATGGCGACCCGCTGCTTCATGCCGCCGGACAGTTGCGCGGGATAGGCGTCCTCGAACCCGGCGAGGTGCACGAGATCGATGTATCTCTGCGCCCGTTCGCGGCGCTCGTCCTTCGGGACGCCGTTTATGCGCATCCCGTATTCGACATTGCCACGCACGCTCAGCCAGTCGAAGGACGTGTAGGCCTGGAACACCATGCCGCGTTCGCGGTCCGGCCCGGCGATCGCGCTTCCGTCAAGCCGCAGCGCGCCGGTGGTCGGCGTCTCGAGCCCCGCGATCATGCGCAGCACGGTGGATTTGCCGCAGCCCGAGGGGCCGAGGATGACGCAGATCTCGTTCTCCTCGACGGTGAACGACGCCTCCTCGATCGCGAGGATTTCGCGCCCGCCCTTCATCGGGAAGCGCTTGGAGACGCGCTCGATAACCAGCTTGGCGGGGGCGGCCCCTGTGGTGGTCGCGTCTGTCATGTCAGGACCCCCGTTCCTGCGTGTAGGGAAAGAGCCAGCGGTGCAGCATGCGGAACAGGATGTCGAAGCCGAGGCCGAGGATGCCGATCACGATGATGCCCGCCATGATCTCGTCCGTGTGCAGGAACCGGCGCGCGCGCATCATCATCGCGCCGATGCCGGTGGTGGACGCGACGATTTCCGCGATCACGAGGTAGGTCCATGTCACCGCCAGCATCTGGCGCATCGCGGTGAGGATGTTGGGCATGACCGCCGGAAAGATGATCGTGCGCACGATGGTCCAGCGCCCCGCGCCGAGGGTAAGACCCGTTTCGACCAGTTCCGCCCGCACCTGCCGCGTGTGATCCATGATCAGCGTGATGAGAAAGAAGATGACGCCGATGATGAGCAGCGCGATCTTGGGCGTCTCGCCGGTGCCGAACCACATCAGCAGGATCGGGATGAAGGATGGCGCGGGCAGGTAGCGCCAGGCCGACACGAAGGGGTTGAACACCGCCTCCACGCTCGGGAAGGCGCCCATCGCGATCCCGAGCGGGATCGCCACCGCGCAGGCGATGGAAAAGCTGAAGACGACGCGCCACACGCTGATGAGGATGTCGGAGACAAGCCCGCGATTGGCCAGCATGTCCCCCAACGTCGCCAGCACTTCGTGCGGGGCGGGCACCAGCAGGTCATTCACCAGCCCGGCAAGCGACACCCCCTCCCAGACCGCAAAGAACAGCGTCCAGATCAGGATTCCCGACAGGATCGCCTGTGTGCGCGAGACCGGCTTGCGCAACTCCAGCCAACGCCGGCGCGCCGGTGGTCTTTTGGTATCGGACATCATGGGTTCCCGTGTTGCGCGCCCCGGTGCGCCGGCGACCGCATCTGCGGCCGCCGGCTGGGGCAGCCGTTATTCGTTCGCGTCCAAGGACTGGCGATACCCGCTTTCAACCAAGTCGGCCATCAGCGAACAATCGACCCCGGCGGCGGCGTCCACCGTCTTGGTCATCAGGCCGAGACGGATCCACCAGTCGTTGATCGTGGCGACGACCCCTGTGATCGAGCCGTTGCCGATCTCGAAGGGCGGCTCCCCTTCGAGCACGCCGCAGGCCTGCGCCGCCTCGTCGAAGTCGTACATGTAGATGCCGTCGTCGAGATACTTGCCGTTGGTCCCGATCACCGATTCGACATCCGCCAGCGGCCATTTGAGAAACTCGGCCATCGCTTCGTTCCCCTCGGCGGTGTTCTCGTGCCACCAACCCACCGCGTCGAAGCGCGCCTTGAGAATGTCGCGCGCGACGTCGCGGCGCTCGGCGACGAAATCGCCGTTCATGTAGATCACGTCCGTGAAGATGCCGGTGCGCAGCGCCTCGGGATAGGCGGTGTCGAAGGCCGCGCTCGAGCCGGGCAGGTTATCCATCACCTTGGTGATCCACGGCTCGTAGAGATAGGCCGCGGCCAAATCGCCCGACATCATCGGGCCGACCGCCTCATCGGCGAGCAGGTTGACCCATTCGACGCTGTCGAGCGGCACGCCCGCGGTTTCAAGGAACACGCCCATCAGAAGCTGGCCGATATAGGCCTGCGGCGCGCCGATGCGGTTGCCCGCGAGCGTCTCGGCGGTGATTCCGGGCGCCATGATGATCTTGTCCACGCCGTAGGACGGGTTGGCAAGGGCGACGTTGACCACACCGGTGCCGCGCTCGATCGCGAGCGGCGTGTAATCGCCGGTGCATTCATAGACGTCGATCTGCCCCGCGGCGAGCGCCGCGTGCCCCCCCAGCGGATCGTCGAAGAGTACGCTATTGATCTCATAGCCCTCGGCCAGCCCCATGCGCTGCGCAAGCTCAAGCATGGCGTAGCCCGGCCACGAAACGCACAAGCCCACATTGACCCGCTCCGCCGCCTGCGCGCCGGCCGGAGCCGTCATCGCCGCGACGCTGACGGCAAGCGCCGCCCCGGTTTTTCTGAACATCTGAAACTCCCCTTCCAATTGATTTATTTTTGTTGACTAAGAAAGTTTAGTCACTAAAAATTATATCTGTCCAGAAGTTTTTTTCCGAGACTCGCATCGCCGCTTGGCCTTCGAACCGGGGGCATGGCATGACGGGCTGCAAGGCAGGAGGTTCGATGCGCGTGGGATTGAGGAAACAGCAAAAGCTCGACCGCTCCAAGCGGATCCTCGAGGTCGCGCGCACCCGGTTCCAGAACGAGGGCTACGACGCCGTCACCATCGAAAGCATCGCCGCGGAAGCCGAACTCTCGGCCGTCACAATCTACAATTACTTCGGCACCAAGGCGAACCTGCTGCTCGAGCTGGTGAAGGAAAGCGACGTGCGCCTGATCGAACAGCTCCGCGCCCTCACCGACGATCTGCCGGACGAGATGATCGACGCGGTCGCGCAATTCGGGCGCATCATGCGTCACCACGCCATGACCTATCTCGCCAAGCGCACATGGCGCGAGGTTCTGGCGGCCAGCATCCTTCAGGGCGGCACGCAGTTCGGCACGACCTACCGCGAGCTTGACGCGGCGCTGGTGGTGGTGATGACCAAGTTGGTCCTGTCCTACCAGCGGCGCGGCGCGCTCTGCCGCAAGATCGACGCCCGCGCGCTCGCCGACACGCTTTACGAGATGCAGAACATACGGTTCTTCCTATTCATCTCGGACGACAACCAGGACGAAGATGAGGCCGACATGCGGTTCCGCCGCGACCTTGGCGTGATCTTCGCCGACAAGACACCGGACACCACTCTGCGAGGGATAAGATGACGCAACACGGATATGAAAAGGGCCGGCTCGACCTGCCCTTCGTCGGGATTTCCACCTTCGGCAAGAACCCCTACGTGCAGGACTGGGACGCCATCGACGCCGATGTGGCGGTCCTCGGCGCGCCGTTCGATTTCGGCACGCAATGGCGTTCGGGCGCACGGTTCGGCCCGCGCGGCATCCGCGAGGCGAGCACGCTGTTCTCCTTCGGGCATGGCGGCGCCTATGACCACGAGGACGACGTGACCTACCTGCCCGCCGACAAGGTGCGCATCGTCGATATCGGCGACGCCGACATCGTCCATACCGATACCGAGCAGAGCCACGCCAATATCGAGCACGGCGTGCGCAAGATCCTCGCCGCCGGAGCGGTCCCCATCGTGCTTGGGGGCGATCATTCGGTCAACATCCCCTGCATCAACGCGTTTTCCGATCAGGAGCCGATCCACATCGTGCAGATCGACGCCCATCTCGATTTCGTCGACGTGCGCCACGGGGTGCGTTACGGCCACGGCAACCCGATGCGCCGCGCGGCGGAAAAGGACTATGTCACCGGGCTGTCGCAGCTTGGCATCCGCAACGTGTCCTCGACCGCGAAGGACGGCTATGACGCCGCGCGCGAGATGGGGGCCGATATCCTGTCGGTGCGCCAGTTCCGCAAAGCCGGCGTCGAGGGCGTATTGAGCCGCATTCCCGAGGGCGCGCGCTATTACGTCACGCTGGACATCGACGGGTTCGACCCCTCCATCGCGCCCGGCACCGGCACGCCGAGCCACGGCGGGTTCCTCTATTACGAGATCCTCGAGCTGCTGGACGGGCTGGCCAAGCGCGGCGACATCGTCGGCATGGACCTGGTCGAGGTCGCGCCGGATTACGATCACACCGGCACGACCGCGATCCTCGCCGCGCAGGTGCTGATGAACACCATCGGGCGCATCATGCACAACCGCAAGGCCGGCTGATGGGGCGGGTCTCTTACGATTTCTCGGGCCGCACCGTGCTCGTCACCGGGGCGAGCCGGGGCATCGGCCTTGGCGTCGCGCGCGGTTTCGCGCGGGCGGGGGCGGAGCTTGCGATCCTCGCCGATGACGCGGGCGTGGTCGAGGCGGCCGAGGCGCTGACGCAGGAGACCGGGACGCGCGTCACGCCCCTGCGCTGCGACATCACCGATGCGGATCAGATCGACGCGGCGCTGAGCGGGCTCGACACCATTGACGTGCTTGTCAACAACGCCGGGCTCGAGCGCACGACGCCGCTCGCCGAGCCCGGCGCAGAGGTCGAGGACACGTTCCGCCGGATCATCGACATCAACGTGATGGGCACGTATCTCATGACGCGCCGGGCGTTGCCGAAGATGCAGAGCGGCGGGCGGATCATCCTGACCGCGTCGATCTGGGGCCGCACTGCGGTGGCCGAGTTTTCAGCCTATTGCGCCTCGAAACACGCCAATATCGGCTTCATGCGCTCGATCGCGCATGAGCTCGGGCCGCGCGGCATCAACGTCAACGCCGTCTGCCCCGGCTGGGTCAAGACCGAGGCGGCGGTGCTCACGCTCGAACGCATGGCGCAGAGCACGGGGCGCGCGGAGGAGGACCTGATGCAGGAGGTCATCGGCGGTCAGGTGCTAAGCGGGCTGCTGGAGCCCGACGACATGGCGGCGATCTATCTCTTCCTCGCCTCGGACGGAGCGCGCGACATCACGGGCCAAGCCTATCACCTCGACCGGGGCGAGGTGATGGCGTGACCGATCTTGTGGGGCGGAACGTGGTCGTCACGGGCGCCGCGCGCGGGATCGGGGCGGCCTGTGCAAAGGCCTTTGCGGAAGCAGGCGCGCAGGTGCTCTGCGCCGATCTCAACGAGCCGCATGAGACCGCACGGACCATCCGCGACGCGAACGGCAAGGCGACGGCCGTGCAATGCGATGTGGCGGACGAGGCTTCGGTGCGCGCCCTTTTCGAGCAGGCCGCCACCCTCGGCCCGCTTCACGCCGCCGTCAATTGCGCCGGGATCATTCACGAACGCCCCCTGCTCGACACGCCGATCGAAGAGTTCGACCGCGTAATCGCCGTCAACCTGCGCGGTTCCTTCCTGGTCGGGCGCGAGGCGTTGCGCGCAATGAGCGGGCGCAAGGGGCGGCTCATCATGGTGGCATCGGATCTGGCCTATTACGGGCGCGAGACGTTCTCGCCCTACGTCGCCTCCAAGCATGGCGTGCTCGGGCTGGTGCGTAGCTGGGCGCGCGAATTTGCGCCCGACATCCTCGTCAACGCGCTCTGCCCCGGGCCGATCGACACCGCGATGCTGGCGGCGGAACACATGACGCCGGAATGGCGCGAGAAGGAGCTGGCGATTCCGCTCGCCCGGTTCGGTCAGCCCGAGGAGATCGCGTCGATGGCGCTCTTCCTCGCGGGGCCGCACGCGCAATACATCACCGGTCAGGGGATCGGTGTGAACGGAGGGAGCATCATGCCATGATCCGAAATCCCGTGCCCTGGCCCAACGGGGCGAAATGCGCCGCCTGCGTGACCTTCGACATGGACGCCGACAGCCTCGTGCATATCGCGCACCCCAAGGACAGCCACCGCAAGGCGGCGACCACCTCGATGCTGCAATACGGCCCCGAGGTGGCGATTCCGCGCATCGTTGAGACCTACCGGCGAATCGGCATCCGGCAGTCGTTCTTCATCCCCGCATGGTGCGTCGAACGCTACCCGCAGGCGGTCGAGACGATCCTTTCGGGCGACAACGAAATCGGCCATCACGGGTATATCCACGAACACCCGAACGAGTTGGGACCGGACGAAGAGGCGCATTGGCTGGATGTGGGCATCGACATCCTGAAGCGCGCCACGGGCGCCGCGCCCCGCGGCTGGCGCGCGCCGCTTTACAACATGTCGGACGCATCCTGCGCGCTTCTGGCCGAGCGCGGGTTTTCCTATGACGCCTCGCTCATGGGCGACGATCAGCCCTACATGCTCGACACGCCCAAGGGGTCGCTGGTCGAATTGCCGACGCATTGGGGGCTGGATGACTGGCCGCAATTCGTGCAGTCGGACGATTTGGGTTACTTCGGCAACATCATGGCGCCCGAGACGGGATTTGCGCCCTATGTGCAGGAATTCGAGGCGATCCGCCGGCATGGCGGGCTCTGGGTCGCGGTGGTGCATCCCTTCGCGACCGGACGGCTGGCGCGCTGGGAGGTGGTGGCGCAGTTCCTCGAACGGGTGGTGGACGCCGGCGATGTCTGGTTCGCCCCGATGGAGGAGATCGCCGCGCATGTGCGCAAGGTGACGGAGGCGGGCGATTACGCGCCCCGCCGGGTTAAAATGCCGGCCTATTCCGGGCCGGTCTACGGTGACGCGGTGGCGAAATACGCCCCCTGACGGCGACCCGGCTCCAACGCGTCAGATGGCCGGGGGGCTGCAGTCCCCTGCCCGGCTTCTGTTTCATCGGGAAGCAGTATTCATTGCGCGCCCCCGGTTCAGCCTCGACAACCTCGCGGGCGGCGCGCACGGTCAGCAGCTTGCGCGCCGGGGGCCCATTGAGAGGGGCGCCCCGGCGCGTGGCGCGTCCGAAAATCCGGCTCAGCTCGCGGCGTTCGCCTTGCTTCAATCCGTTCAGCACCATCGGGCCGAGCAGGAGGGACTCGGCCATGCAGCCATTCGCAAACACGATCTCGTGCGCCGCGCAGGCGAAGTGAACCCAGATGATTTCCCGCTTGCCCCTCATGCGCCTGACGCCCGGCAACCCGGTGAGCGCTTTCGCGGGGACGAGGGCCTCGCCCGCGAAATGCTCGCAGAGTTGTCCGCCGCCGGCGAGGATCCGATGCTGGGGCGACACGACAAGATCCGCATGAGGGCGTCCCGGCCCCAACGCGCCTGCGGAGATCAGAACCGGCCTTCCATCGTCGGGCGCGCCATCGAGCGACTGACGGCTCGTTCGCAGCCAGAGGACCGGCCTCGGGCCATGATGTCGCCGGTTTGCAGCCTTTCCACCGCCTGCGCGCCGAGCGTGGTTTCGATCAGGGTTCCTTCGGCAAAGCAGATGACGTCCGAGTAGGGTTCGGAGCTTGACGAAACGCCATCGGCATTGTCCGCGCCGGAGCCGTCGAGCCCCTGCTGCGCGGTGAAGGTTTCGCCCGCTGTCGGCCCTTCGCCGGTCGCGTAGGTGAAGCCGACATTCTCTCCGTTTATGCGGACGACGTAGATTTCCTGCCCGCCCGCGTCGATCAGCGAAAATTCATTCTCCACCACCGAGCCGGCGGGGTACAGCGTGCCGTCGATCGTGACCGCCTGCGCCAAGGTCTGCGCGCCGCCGGTTTCGACATAGCCGTCCTCGAAATTTCCGTCGTCGTCGTTGATGTCGATCTGCGTCGGCGCGCCGCCGTTGAAGGTGAAGGTTTCCCCGATCCATGACGGCGACGAGGAACTGTACCCCGGCGACGCGGGATCGTTCGGCGTGGTGTCCGATGTCAGATCGCCGGAAGGAATGCCTGCGGGCGTGGTGTATTGCGACCAGGAGAAGATTCCGAGAAAGGGCATGGCGATCCTTGGCTATGGCGGTCGCGAGACTGCGCGAAACCCGTTGACGCGATGTGAAGGGGCCAAGATAGACCTGAAAAATTGTCTCGTTTGACGCCGCTCTCTGGACCAAAGCGGGGTGACTTCGTGTTTTGCCCCGAATCCGGCGACAATGGGCCGTTCATGCGCGCATTGTTTCCAGCAACCCCGCGACGGAATTTGACCATCCGTTAAAAAAATTCCCGCATCAATCCGCTTCCTGCGTTGACGGCTCCCCGAAACTCCGCCCTATTGGGGTGGTCGGAACCGCCCCGAGGTTGCCGAATCCGCAATCCTGCGCGCCACGAAACTGTTTCGCGGAAGCAGTAGGCGCGCAACCCGGGTTTCCCGACAAGACAAGGGAGAACGAAATGAAGAACCTTCTGCTTACACTCACGGCGGGTGTCGCCGGGACGGCGCTGCTGGCCGGCGCCGCGCAGGCCGACACGTTGCGCCTGCTCACATGGGGCGGTTACGCCCCCGAGAACGTCATCGAGAAATTCGAGGCCGAAACCGGCCACACCGTCGAAGTCACCATGTCCAACAACGAGGAAATGATCGCCAAGCTGCGCGCCACCGGCGGCGGCGGCTTCGACCTCGCCCAGCCGAGCCAGGACCGCATCAAGGGCCCGCAGGAGGAATTCGGCATCTACAAGCCGATCGACCTGTCCAAGATCGACGCGGATCAGTTCACCGCATCCATGCTCGAGGCGACCAAGGCGAACTCGACCGTCGATGGCGAGGTCTACGCCGTGCCGCATATCTGGGGCACGAGCGGGCTGATCGTGAACAAGGCCGAGGCCGAGGGCGTGAAGGATTACACCGACCTCTGCAATCCCGACCTCGAGGGCAAGGTGTCCTACCGCCTGAAGCGCCCGACGCTGATCGCCTTCGCGTTCTCGATGGGGATGGACCCGTTCGAGGCCTACGGCGACGAGGACGCCTATACCGAGATCATGGAGAAGGTCGAGAAGAAGCTGATCGAGTGCAAACCCGTCGTCAAGACCTACTGGTCCGGCGGGGATGAGCTTCTGAACCTCGTCCGCTCGGGCGAGGTGGTCGCGGCGATGGCGTGGGATACCGGCGGCTGGAAGCTGAACGCCGACAACGCGGACATCAACTTTGTCGCACCAGCCTCGGGCGCGCTGGGGTGGATCGACACCTTCGTGCTTCCGGCCAAGGGCAAGGCAGACGACGCCGCCTATGACTGGATCAACTTCGTGATGCAGCCGGAAGTGGCGGCGATGATCACTGAATCGGCCGGCAACTTCACCGCGTCCAAGGGCGCGGACGAATACGCGTCGGACACGCTGAAGGCGCAGTACCAGGGCAGCTTCTCGCCCGAGGCGGTGGACAACATCAAGTGGTATCCGCCAGTCCCCGCCGGGCTCGAGGCGATCGAGGGCGGCATCCTCGACCGCGTGAAGGCGGCGCAGTAAACAATACATGGCGGGCGGCCCCGAAAGCTGGGCCGCCCCATCCTGCAAGACGGAATGCCCATGATCCCCGACCTCGAATGCACCGGCCTGACCCGCCGCTTCGGCGAAACGCTGGCGGTCGACGACGTCTCGTTCTCGGTGCCGGCGGGGTCGTTCTTTTCCATCCTCGGCCCCTCGGGCTGCGGCAAGACGACGATCATGCGGATGATCGCCGGTTTCCTGGAGCCCACGTCGGGGGATATCGCGATCAAGGGCCGCTCGGTCCTTGACGTCGCGCCGAACAAGCGCCCGGTGAACATGGTGTTCCAGCACCTCGCGCTGTTCCCGATGATGAACATCGAGGCCAATATCGGCTATGGCCTGCGCCGCGCGGGCATGTCCAAGGGCGACATCGCGCGCAAGGTCGACGAGGTGCTCGACCGGATCGGCCTGCCCGGCATCGGCAAGCGCAAGGTCGATGAACTTTCCGGCGGGCAGAAACAGCGCGTCGCCATCGCGCGGTGCATGGTTCTGGAGCCGGACGTGCTGCTGCTCGACGAACCGTTGGGCGCGCTCGACCTCAAACTGCGCGAACGCATGAAGATCGAATTGAAATCGCTCCAGGCGGCGTTCGACACCACCTTCGTCTACATCACGCACGACCAGTCCGAGGCGCTGGTCATGTCCGACCACATCGCCGTGATGAACAATGGTCGCTTCGAGCAGGTCGGCGCCGGTCAGGATCTCTACTATCGCCCCGAAACGGCCTTCGTCGCCGGGTTCGTGGGCGACAGCAACCGCTGGCGCGGCACGGTGGAGCGCGTCGCGGGCGACGCGGTGGAACTGCGCACCGAGACGGGCCTGACCATGCGCGCCGCCGCCAAGGGGCAGGCCGCCAATGGGGGCGCCGTCGACATCTTCGTGCGCCCCGAGGCGATCCGCCTCGCGCGCGAGCCCGGCGACCTCGCGGGGTTCGACAACCGGCTGTCGGGAACCGTGGGCAGCCTGCTCTTCAACGGCGCCGCCAGCCGCATCATCGTGGAAAGCGGCGAAGCGGGCGGCGAAATCGAGGTCACCCTGCCGCAATCCGGCGAATTCGCCGACCTCAAACGCGGCGCGCCGGTGCATGTCGGCTGGTCCGCGGCGCAGGCGAACTGCTTTGCCGCGAACGGGGGCTAGGGGCATGGCGGCGCATGCGCGCATCGGCTTCGTCCTGCTCCTGATGCCGATCCTGCTGTGGCTGGTGCTGCTGATCATCATCCCGCATGTCGACATGCTGCTGATCTCGCTGCGCGAGCGCGTCGGCGTGGGCGAATACCGGACCAGCCTCGCCAATTACGTCACCATCGCGACCGAGCCGCTCTACATGCGCACCTTCATGCGCACGGCGGTGATGTCGGTCCTGGCGACGCTGATCACGCTGCTGATCGCCTTTCCGGTCTCCTATTACATCGCCAAGATGGCGCGCGGGCGGGTGCGTTCGGTGCTGTTCCTGCTCTGCCTCATCCCGTTCTGGGTGTCCGAACTGGTGCGCACCTTCGGCTGGATGATCCTGCTGCGCGAAACCGGCGTGATTTCGCAATTCCTGCAATGGGCGGGGCTGGTCAGCGGTCCGGTCGAGATGCTCTATAACGACGCGGCGATCATGGTGGGTCTCGTCTATACCTCGATGCTGTTCATGGTGGTCCCACTTGTGACGACGCTCGACAGCCTCGACGATTCGGTGATCGAGGCGGGGTATGACCTTGGCGGCTCGGGCTGGTCGGTTATGCGCGAAATCGTGATCCCCCACGCCGTGCCGGGGATCGTGTCGGGCTGCATCGTTGTCTTCATGCTGAGTCTTGGCAACTACCTGACGCCGACCATGCTGGGCGGCAAGGACAGCCTCTGGTTCACCGAGATGATCTATTCGCAGTTCATCGTGCGCTTCAACTGGGAGTTGGGCGCGGCCTTCGGCTTCATGCTGCTGTTCGCGTCCTCGGTGATCGTCTGGGGGATGCTGCGCCTGACCGGGCAGACGCTGGAAAGGACAATGGGCTGATGATCCCGACGATCCCCTCCCCGCGCGCGCTCAACCTGATCTGGACCGGCTACGTCGCGCTGTTCTTCGTCTACCTGACGCTGCCGCTGGCCGTGGTCGCGGTGTTCGCCTTCAACGACAGCCAGTTCCCGTCCCTGCCCTGGGAGGGGTTCACCCTGGACTGGTTCTTCGGCGACGCCGCCCCCAAGATCGGCGTCTTTCACGAACGCAGCATCCTTGGCGCGATCGGCACCTCCGCGCTTGTCGGGGTGTGCGTGGCGACCCTGTCGGTCGCGGTGGGCACGTCGAACGCCTTTCTCTTCAACCGCTACAAGTTCCGCGGGCGCGGCCTGCTCTATGTGCTGATGCTGCTGCCGCTGGTGGTGCCGGGGATCGTGCTGGGCATCTCGATCCTGGTGTTTTCCTCGACCGTCGCCAACGAGCTGTGGGACGCCGCCCAGATCGACGCGGAGTTACTGCGCCCCGGCCTCGTGCTGGTGGTGCTTGGGCAGTTCTCCTTCATCACCACCATTGCGACGCTGGTGATTTCCGCGCGGTTGCAGAAATTCGACACGACGCTGGAAGAAGCGGCGCTGAACCTCGGGGCGAACCGGCTGACGGCGGTGCGCACGGTGACGGTGCCGTTCCTGATGCCCGCCATCGTCGGCGCGGCGGTTGTGGCGTTCCTGATGAGCTTCGAGAACTTCAACACCACGCTCATGCTGGTCGGCTCGGACGCGCCGCTGACCATCGAGATGTTCGACCGCCTGAAGGAAGGCTCGACCCCGCTGCTGAACGCGGTTTCGCTGTTGCTGATGCTCGGCTCTTCCCTGCTGGCGCTGATCCTGATCGCGTTCCAGCGCCGCAGCTGAAGCGCGCCATCGCGCCGCCGGCCAGTCGCAGGCCGCGGTGAACCGGATTTCGCAACGCGGGCTCCAGCGCGCGCGCTGGACAACGGGCGGCCGCGCGCCTAAGTCATGCTGATGGCCAAAGACAGTGAAAAATCCAACTACAAGGTGATCGCCGAGAACCGTCGCGCGCGCTACGATTACGCGATCGAGGACGACGTCGAATGCGGCATCGTGCTCGAGGGGTCCGAGGTCAAGTCGCTGCGCGCGGGCGGCGCCAACATCGCCGAAAGCTACGCCGCCGTGGACGAGGGCGAACTGTGGCTGGTGAACAGCTACGTCGCCCCCTACGAGCAGGCCAAGACCTTCGGCCATGACGAGAAGCGGCGGCGCAAGCTGCTGGTGTCAAAGCGCGAATTGGCGCGGCTCTGGAACGAGACCCAGCGCAAGGGCATGACGCTGGTGCCGCTGGTGCTCTACTTCAACCACCGCGGCAGGGCGAAGCTCAAGATCGGCATCGCCAAGGGCAAGAAGAACGTCGACAAGCGCGCCAGCGAAGCCAAGCGCGACTGGAACCGCCAGAAGCAGCGTTTGCTGAAGGATTACGGCTGAGGCTGATCCGGGAGGGCGCGCATGGATCTCATCATCGGCATGATCTCGGGCGCGCTCGGCGCCGCTGTCGCGGGCGGCGTGTTCCGGAGGCTGAGCCTCGGGACGCTGGCGACCGCGACCCTCGGCATTCTCGGGGGCGGCGCCGGGGCGCAACTGCTCTCGACGCTCGGCGGCGGCGACGTGACCGGCGCCGGCGGCGCGACCCTTGGCGGGATCGTCGGGCAGATCGCGGCAGGCGGCCTCGGCGGCGCCGCCGTGCTCGCCACCGTCGGCGCGCTGCGCAACGCCATCGGCAAATAACCGACGCGCGGCGAAACGGGGTCCTGGCGGTCTTGCCTTGCCACCCTGCGGGCGATACCCAAGGCAGGTATTGCAAAGCGGGGGAGCGAGATGCCCAAGGACGATCCCAAGACCCTTGTTTCGACCGAGTGGCTGGCCGCTCATCTCCAGGACCCGGATCTGCGCATCCTGGACGCGAGCTGGTATCTCCCCGCCGCCGAACGGGACGCGAAGGCCGAGTATGACGAGGCCCATATTCCCGGCGCGCGATTCTTCGACATCGACGAGATTTCCGACAGCCGGTCCGAGCTGCCGCACATGGCTCCCAGTCCCGAGAAGTTCATGTCGCGCCTGCGCGCGATGGGCGTGGGAGACGGGCACCAGGTGGTGGTCTATGACGGCGCGGGGATATTTTCCGCCGCGCGGGTCTGGTGGCTGTTCCGGCTGATGGGACAGCGGAACGTCGCCGTGCTCGACGGCGGCTTTCCCAAGTGGCGGGCCGAGGAGCGCCCGACCGAGGACATGCCCCCGATGGTGCGCGACCGGCACATGACCGCGCGCCGCCAGAACCAGATGGTCAAGGACGCCACCCAGGTCGCCGCCGCCGCCAAGCTCGGCGATCACGCGATCATCGACGCCCGCGCGCCCGACCGTTTTCGCGGCGACGCGCCTGAGCCGCGCGAGGGGCTGCGCGCCGGGCACATCCCCGGCGCGCGCAACGTGCACTACGCGACGCTGCTGAACGAGGACGGCACGATGAAGGAGCCGGACGCCCTGCGCGCCGCCTTCGAGGCCGCCGGCGTCGATCTATCCCGACCCGCCATCACCACCTGCGGGTCGGGCGTCACCGCCGCGATTCTCAACCTCGCGCTGGAACGGATCGGCAAGACCGACCATGCGCTCTATGACGGGTCCTGGACCGAATGGGGCGCCTCGCCCACCGTGGCCGTGGCGACCGGCGACGCCTGATGCTGGGCGCGCTGCGGGATCAGCCGGCGGACAAGATCCTGACGCTCATGCAGACGTTCGCCCAAGATCCGCGCGCCGACAAGATCGACCTCGGCGTCGGCGTCTATCGGGACGCCGCCGGCGCAACCCCCATCATGCGCGCCGTCAAGGAAGCCGAGCGCCAGTGGTGGGAGGAAGAAACCACCAAGAGCTATCTTGGTCTCGTCGGCGATCCGGGTTTCGCCGACGCGATGACGGAACTCGTCCTCGGCGACGCGGTCGGGCGCGAACAGGTGGCGGCGGCCGGCACGCCGGGGGGCACCGGCGCGGTGCGCCAGGCGTTCGAGCTGATCCGCATGGCCAACCCCCGCGCCCGCGTCCACGTGCCGGACCCGACATGGCCCAACCACCTGAGCATTCTCGCCCATCTCGGGATCGAGGCCGTCCCCTACCGCTATTTCTACGACGCGACAGGCGGGGTCGACGCGGATGGCATGCTGACCGATCTCGCCTGCGTCCCGCGCGGCGACGTCGTGCTGCTGCACGGCTGCTGCCACAACCCCACCGGCGCGGATCTGAACCCCGCCGAATGGCGGGCGGTGGTCGACACGCTCAACCGCACCGGCGCCACGCCGATGATCGACATCGCCTACCAGGGCTTCGGCGACGGGCTCGACGCGGACGCGGCGGGCGCGCGGATGATCGCCGGGCGCTGCGCGGAAACGCTCATCGCCGCCAGTTGCTCCAAGAATTTCGGCATCTACCGCGAACGCACCGGCATCCTGCTGGCGGTGGCCCAGGAGAGCAGGCTGCGCGCCGTCGCGCAGGACAACCTCGCGCATCTCAACCGGCAGAACTATTCCTTTCCGCCAGATCACGGCGCGCGGTTGGTGACGAAGGTGCTGGGCGATGCGATGCTGCGCGCCGAGTGGCAGGCCGAACTCGAACGAATGCGCCGCTCCATGCTCGGCCTGCGCGCGCAGTTGGCGGAAGAGTTGCGGCGCCTGTCAGGGTCGGACCGTTTCGGCTTTGTCGCGCAGCACCGCGGCATGTTCACGCTGCTGGGGCTCAGCCCGGCGCAGGTCGCCCGGCTGCGCGAAGAGCATGGCGTCTACATGCTGGGCGATAGCCGGATCAACGTGGCAGGGCTCTCTGAACGCACGGTCCCGGTGTTGGCGCGCGCGGTGGTCGAGGTGAGCGGCTGACAAGCGCCCTGGCCCGGCCGCCTGCCGCGCGGGTGCTTCGCGATCATCCTCTGCATCAGCGCGATAGACTGGCGGCGCCCTCTCGCCGGACAGATAGGCGAGCGCGGCGGCGGTTCAGAAATCCGTCGGCGCGCCGCCCTCGGCCTTGCGCCGGGCCACGAAGTCTACCAGTTCCTCGCGGATCGCCTCATCCATCGGCGGCGGCTCGAAGCTAGCGATGATGTCGTGGAAGGTCTGGTGCGCCCGCGCGGCGGTCCAGACGGCGCCGGCGGATTCCCATGCCTCGTAGTTGCGCCAATCGCTCAGGAACGGCTGGTAGAAGGCGGTGGTATAGCGGTCCTGCGTGTGCTGGATGCCAAAGAAGTGCCCCTGCCCACCGACCTCGCGCACCGCATCGATGGCGATCTCGTCCGGGCCGGTCGCGGTCAGCATCGGGTCCATGTAACGCTGGATCTGCTGGAGGATCTCGCAATCCATGATGAATTTCTCGGGACTGGCGATCAAACCGCCCTCGAGCCAGCCGGCCGCGTGATAGACCATGTGCGCCCCCGCCTGCACCGCCGACCAGAGACTGTTCGAGGTCTCCCACATCGCCTGCCCGTCCGGCACGTTGGCCGCGCAGACGCCGCTGGCGCGCATCGGCAACCCGTAGAACCGCGCCATCTGTCCGGTCATCTGCGTCGCGCGCATGTATTCCGGCGTCCCGAAGGCCGGCGCGCCCGATTTCATGTCCACGTTCGAGGTGAAGGTGCCAATCGCGCAGGCCGCGCCCGGGCGGATGAGCTGCGCCAGCACCACGGCGATCAGCGCCTCGGCGATGCTCTGCGCCACGGCGCCGGCCATCGTGACCGGCGCCATCGCGCCCGCGAGCGTGAAGGGCGTGACGACAAGCCCCTGGTTGCGCCGCGCCAGCCGCATCCAGCCGTCGAGCATCGGGTGGTCGTGCTTGAGCGGCGAGGTCGAGTTGATGTTGGTGTACATCTTCGGCCCCGAGTCGAACTCCGCGTCCGAGTGCCCGCCGGCGATGCGCACCATCTCCATCACGTCCTCGACCCGCTCGGCCCCGAGGCAGTAGGCATGCGCCACCTTGTCGGTCAGCGTCATCTTGTCGAAGAGCACGTCGAGATGGCGGACGCTTGCGTGGACGTCCTGCGGCTCCACCGGGTAGCCGCCGACGAAATGGATGCAGTTGAAATACTGGCTGAGCTTCAGCAGGTTCGCGCACATCTCGCGGTTGCCGGTGACCTTGCGGCCCAGCCCCATGTCCCAGTAACTCGGCGGCGAGGACACGTTGCCGAAATTCATGTGCCGCCCGCCCATCGTGATTTGGCGCGCGGGATTGCGCGGGGTGACGCTCCACTCGGGCGGGGCCTTGGCGATCTGCTCCATCACGAAGTCGCGACCCATCCGAACCTTGTCGCCGTCGATCGCGCAACCGCCCGAAGCGCGGAATATCTCGACCGCTTCCGCGTTCAGTATCTGTATCCCGATCTCTTCCAGGATGCGCATCGCGCCGTCATGGATGGCGGCGATGCCGTCCTCGTCAAGCGGTTCGGTCGGGCGGTCAAGGTTGATGGGCGGCGCCCACGGCATCTGCTCGATCGCGGCCGTGCCGCGCCGGTCCGCGGCGCCTGCGCGGCCCCCGCTGCGTTTCCTGCGTCTGTTCCCGGTCATCTCATGCTCCCGTCATGCGGCCTGAGCCAAGACAAGCACGCACGGACCGGCGCGAGTTTCCGGTTTCCGACGAATGATGTCGGTTTCGCGCAGCCGTCCCGTCACGCGCGCCCCGGAGATCGCGCGCATTTCCCGTTCCGGTTTCTTCAGCGAAAAATCCTGCCGCGCGCCATCCGCCTGCGCTCGTGCAGCAGGTAGAGCGCGAGGCTGCCGACCACGATCGCCCCGCCAAGCAGCATCGCCGGCCCCACCGCCTCGCCCAGCGCGAGCCAGACCCAGACCGGCCCAAGCACGGTTTCGAGCAGCATCAGCAGGCTCACGTTCGAGGCCGCCGTGTAGCGCGACGCGACCGAGAGCGAAAAGAACGACGCCGGCACCACCACCGCCGCGGTCAGCAGGATCGCCCAAACCCGCCCGTCCAGCAGCGCCGCCGGACCGACCACCGACGTGCCGATCGCCCCGGTGCAGAACGCGCCCACGCAGAACAGCAGCGCGATCGGCAGCTCGGGGCGCGCCCGCAGCACGACGAAGTTGATCGCCAGCACCATCGCGACGCCCAGCCCCGCCAGCGCCCCCAGCGCCGAGGCGAGGTCGAACCCGATCCGCTCGCCCTGCCCGCCGAACACCGCGATGCCGATGCCCGTCATCACCGCAACCGTCGCCGCCCAGGTGGCCGGGCGCGCCCGCTCTCCGGTCAGCAGGCGCGATCCCAACGCGGCGAAGACCGGCACGGTCGCGATGCCGAACAGCACCACGGCGGCGGGCGCGGTGGCGATGCCGGCGCTGAAAAGCGTCGAATTGAGGCACTGGCAGCCGATGATGAGCAACCCGAACCCGCTCAGCGCCGCGCGCAGGTCGGCGCGGCGCGACCGGCTCAGCAGCAGCCAGCCGATCAGCATCACCGCGCCCATGCACAGGCCGCGCCAGGCCATCATCTGCGGTCCGTTCATGTAGGAAAGACGCATCAGCATCGCGTCGGGCGACAGGATCAGCGCCCCGAAAAGCGCGAGGCCTAGGCCGAAGAACGGATGCTGTCTCACCCGGTCAGCCAGCCCGGGATATGCCCGATATCGGGCAGCACGACGTCGGCATGCGGGGCGAGGTCGTCCTCGTCCGCCATGCCGGTCAGCACGCCCACCGTGTGCATGCCCGCGCGCCGCCCGGCCAAAAGGTCATGCGTGCTGTCGCCCACCATCGCGGCGCGCGCCGGCGCGATGTCCACGGCGCGCGCGAAGGCGAGAAGCGGGCCGGGATCGGGCTTGGCCCCGTGGCCCGAATCGAACCCGGCGATGAAATCGAACCGGTCGAGCACGCCGGCGCTCTTCAGGTGCGCGCGCGCGCCGTACTCGGTGTCGTTGGTCATCACGCCCAGCCGCAGCCCGCGCCCGCGCAACCCGTCGAGGAACGGCCCCAGAGGCACCGCCGGGGCGAGCGGGATGTCGGCCGAGCTCAGCATCATCTCGTGCTCGATCGCGTCCACGTCGGCGCCCGGCATGACCGCCGCCAGCGCCTCGGCGCCGTCGCGGTTGGTGGCCGCGATCATCGGGCTGTCGCGGCGGAAGGCCTCCGCCTCGAGGTCGAAATCCACCGCCCGCGCGAGCGTTCCGCGCGACACGCCGTGCGTTTCGGCCAGCCTCGCGATGAGCGCGGCCGTCCAGGCCGACCAGGCGGTGTGGAAGTCGAACAGCGTGCCGTCCTTGTCGAAGACGATTCCGCCGATATCATGCGCGCCGCTCATGTCCAGCTCATCTCCTGCCCGCCGGGCAACGCCATGCGGGCGCGCGCCGGCGCCTCGGGCGCCAGCCCCTCCGCCTCGCAGAAGGCGATCACCCAGGCGTCGTCCATCATCACGAAATCGAGCACCGCGCCGAGAAAGGCCGGGTCCTGCGCGCCCTCGCGCAGGTCCGCCTCGGTCGCGCCGCTCGCGCCCATGAAGACCGGCAGCAGATCTTCGTTCCCGATCAGCCAAGCGAGGCAGCGCAGGCCGACGGTCTCGGCGGCTTCTTGCTTCTGAGGCATTCGGCAGGACTCCCGGAAAGGTTTTCTTAACTTCTGACATGGATAGTCGGAGAAGCGAAAAGGGCAAGTCAGAAAGGCGCCAGCCCATGTCAGGGAACATTCTGATCGTCGACGCGGTGACGACCAACAGGATCATCCTGAAGGTCAAGCTCGCTTCCGCGCATTTTTCGGTGACGCAGGCGGCGTCGGCCGATGACGCGCTGCGCTTGGCGGCGCGGACCGCGCCCGACATGATCGTGGCGAGCGCGGCCCTGCCCGGCGACGCCGCCGCCCGGCTGATCGCCGCGATCCGGGCGCGGCCCGCGCTCGCCTGCGTCCCCATCGTCCTGCTGCTGCCGGAAGACACCGAAACGGCCCGCGTCGCGGCCCTGCGCGCCTGCGCGGACGAGGTGATCGCGCTGCCCATGGACGAACGGATCATGCTGGCGCGCATCCGCAGCCTCCTGCGCCAGCATCACGCGCTCGAGGACATGCGCCTCAACGCCGGGGCCGAGGGCGCGGACGGTCTGGCCGAGGCGCGGGGCGGTTTCGCCGCGCAGGGACGCATCGCGCTCATTGCCGGGAACCGCGCCGCCGCCATCGCGCTGCGCGCACGGCTCGGGCCCGGCACGGGGCATGCGCTGTCCATCCTCGACGCCGACCTGCCGATGATCGCGCAGACCGGCGTGCGCACGCCGGACATATTCGCCGTTCTCGTCGGCCCCGCCGCGCAGGATGCGGGCATGCACGCGATCGCCGAATTGCGCGCCTCGCCCGTCACGCGCCACAGCCGCATCGTCGCCGTGGTCGAAAGCGGCGCGGCGCAACTCATGGCCGCGCTGCTGGACATGGGGGCGAACGACGTGGTGAGCGACCGCGCCAGCGCGGCGGAACTGAACCTGCGCCTGCGCGCGGAACTGCGCCGCAAGCAGTTCTGCGATCACCTGCGCGAACGCATCCAGGACGGGTTGCGCGCGGCGGTGATCGACCCGCTGACCGGGCTGCACAACCGGCGTTTCGCGCTGCCCTTCCTTGAACGGCTGGCGGCGGCGCCCGCCGGGGGCAGGCCCTTCGCGGTGATGGTCGCCGATCTCGACCACTTCAAGACGATCAACGATACCCACGGCCATGCCGCCGGCGACAAGGTGCTGGCGCATGTGGCCGGCCTCTTGCAGCGCAACCTGCGCGAGGAGGACATGATCGCCCGCATCGGAGGCGAGGAGTTCCTGATCGCACTGCCCGACACGCCCTGCGACGAGGCGCGGCGCACCGCCGCGCGGCTCTGTCGGGCGGTGCGGGAACACCCGCTGACGGCGCTGCCGGGGACCGGGCCGATCACCGTCACGGTCAGCATCGGCGTGACGCTTGTCGCTCCTCGCCATGGCGCCCCGCCGCCGCGCATCGACGCATTGCTGGAAGAGGCGGATCGCGCGCTCTACGCGGCCAAGGCGCGCGGGCGCGACACGGTCAACTACAGCGAACGTTCCGCCGCCTGAGCGCGCGGCGGCGCGGCGCCCGACCGGGCGGTGGCAGACGCCCGCGATGATCCCGCGCGGCCCGGTCCGCCGTGCAATGGCCGCCATCGCGCGCACCCGAACCGCCGAGCCGGGCCGCCGACTGGATTTTACCGTCAAGTATGCATAAACCGCGCCGCGGATTCGCGACATGACGCCGCGCGGCCCGATTGTCCCCTTTTCTTTCGCCGCGCGATCCCCCACTTTGCATGCATCACCCAAAGAGGCCCGCATGACCCAACAGCCCACCATCATTGCCGCCGCCGCCGGCGAGGAGGAACGCGAACTCTGGCCCGCGCTGCGGCGGGGTTTTCGCCGCAAGTGTCCTTGCTGCGGCTCCGGCCCGCTGATGAAAAGCTATCTCAAGGTGCGCGACACCTGCACCGTCTGCCGCGAGGATCTGTCGCATCATCGCGCCGATGACGGGCCGGCCTATCTGACCATCCTGATCGTCGGGCACCTGATGGCGCCGCTGCTGATGTTCGTGTTCACCCGGTTCCGACCCGAGCCGCTGGTGCTGTTCACCATATTCGCGGTGGGCTGTGTGGGCCTCTCGCTCTACCTGCTGCCGCGGCTCAAGGGCGGCATCGTCGCCTTCCAGTGGGCGCGGCACATGCACGGCTTTGGCGCGCCGCGCTAGGGGCCGTCGTGACGACGCCGGACAAATCCGCGCTGCGCGACGCATCGACCGTCATCGTCCTGCGCGGCGGGGCCGATGATCCGCATGTCCTGATGGGCCAGCGCGGCGACAAGGCCGCCTTCATGCCGCGCAAGTTCGTCTTTCCCGGCGGCGCCGTCGATCCGGGCGATGCGGAGATTCCGCTGTTTCGACCGCTGCCGCCGCTCTGCGCCGAGCGGCTTTGCGAGGATTGCGCGCAGGATCGCTCGCACGCGCTCGCCGCCGCTGCGATCCGCGAACTCTGGGAAGAGACCGGCCTGATCCTCGGGCGCCCCGCGGATTGGCGCGGCCCGGTCCCGCCGGACTGGCGGGGCTTTGCCGCTACGGGCCATGTGCCGGACGCCGCCGCGCTGCAATTCGTCTTTCGCGCCATCACCCCGCCGGGGCGCCCGCGCCGCTTCGACGCGCGCTTCTTCCTCGTCAACGGGGAGGACATCGCCAGCGACCTCGACGATTTCAGCGCCGCCTGCGAAGAGCTGTCGCACCTGCAATGGGTGCCGCTGCGCGACGCGCGCCGGGTGGACCTGCCCTTCATCACCGAGGTGGTGCTGGCCGAGGTCGCCGCGCGCGCGCACGACCCGGCGCCGCCCGCCTCGGTCCCGTTCTTCCGCAACGACGACGAGGAAAGCCTGTTCCTGCGGCTCAGGGGACGATCGCCACTATCACCACCGACAGAGTGATGAGCGCGATTCCCAACGCTTCGCGCGCGCTGATCCGTTCTCCGAAGAAGAGAACGGAGGCGGCGAGCGAGAAGATCACCTCGACCTGCCCCACGGCGAAGACGTAGGCCGCCGATTGCAGCGTGAAGGCGGTGAACCAGCAGAGGCTGCCGCCGAGGCCGGTAATCCCCATCCAGATGGCCGTGCGCCGCGCGGCGAGCACGCGGACGAGTTCCCCCCGGTCGCGCCAGGCGAGCCAGACGGTCATGGCGCAGGTTTGCGCCGCAGTGACCGCCGCCAGCGTGACCAGCGCGCGCGCCAGCGGATCATTGCTCGCGATTTCCAGCGTGGCGCCGCGGTAACCCACTGCGGAGATGGCGAAAAACGCGCCCGACAACAGGCCGAGCCCGGCCGCCGGGTTGAGAATGCGCCGCCGCCAAGGCGCGCCGTCGCCGCCGGGCATGTCCGACAGGATCAGCACGCCCGCGAGGCCGAGGATGATCGCGCCCATCCCCGGCGCGCCGATCCGGTCGCCCAGCACGATGAGGCCGACAAGCGCGGTCTGCACTACCTCGGTCTTCTTGAACGTGATCCCGACCGCGAAATTGCGCCGCGCAAAGAGCGCCACGACACACCATGTCGCCAGTATCTGCGCGAGACCGCCGGACAGCGCGAAGAGCCAGAAACGCACTGAAGAGGCAGGAAAATCCGCCCCGGACCAGAGCAGGTAGGCCGCCGCGAGGACGGCCGCGAGCGGCATCGCGTAGGCAAAGCGCGCATAGGTCGCGCCCATCGCCGACAGCGCGCCCATGCTGAGCGTTTTCTGCAACATGAAGCGCAGCGTCTGGAAACCGGCAGCGGCGATGGAGAGGATGATCCAGGCGTCCATCGCCGCGCTATGGACGCGATTTAGTCGCGGGTCCAGTGCGGATGCGGCACCGGGTCCTTGGCGCGCAGGAAGTAGCGGCGGAAGATCTGCGCGTAATTTGTATAGACATAATCGTCGTTGCGCCGCAGGTAATGGCCCCGGTTGCGGGCGTAGACCTGCGGCAGCCGGTACCACGGCTCCTGGGGGTGCATGTGATGCACGACGTGGTAGTTGTTGTTGAGAAACATCAGCGCCAGCGGCCCGCGATCCTCGATCACCACGGTGCGCCCGCTGCACCGCTCATGCGCGCGGTGTTCGAGGAAGGTGCGGATCTTGAGGATCGACAGCCCGCCATAGGCGCACACGACGTAGGCCCAGAGCGGCATCGCCGCATATTGCACCCAGATCAGCACCGGGATCACCGCCGGGACGTGCCAGAGCCAGCCGGCAAGCGCCCCGCGGTCGCCGGCGCGGATCGACCGCCAGTCGGCGTGCATGAACATGATCTGCCCGACCAGCGGCCCGACGACCATGCGCCCCAGAAGCGTGTTGTTGAACATCAGCACCGCGCGCAGGGGGCGCGGCAGGCGCGACCAGACGGCGGGGTCCATGTAGTTCGATTCCGGATCGTCATAGGGATCGGTCAGCAGCGAATCCTGGTGATGCGCAAGATGCAGGTCGCGGAAGCGCCCGTAGGGCACGAAAAGGCCGAGACAGGGAAAGACCAGCATCTCGTTAAGATGACGATTGCGGAACGGGTGGCCGTGCAGGACCTCGTGGCTGAGCGAGGAATGCTGCGCGATGGCCAGCATCGCCAGCGCCATGCCGAAGGGCAGCCAGAGTGCCGCCGCCCATGTCGTCGCCAGCGCCCAGAGCGCGTAGGTTCCCGCCAGCATCGCCAGCGTCGGCCATTCCACCGGGCGCCTAGACATGCGCGATTCCCCAGCGGATGCGCGCCCAGATGCGTTCATAGATCACATAGGCGGCGAGGCCGATCCCGGTGTTGATGAGCGCCATCGCGCCGCCAACCGCCATGGATCCGGTCATCAGCAACCCGACCAGCGCCATTGTCCCAAGACCGATTATGTTCCAGACCACTGCCTTGACCAGCGTCCGCCCGGGCCGTTCCATTCCGTCCTCTTCGATTTCCCCAATGTATGTCATTGGTTTAGCCGGGGCGCGGGCGGCGGGGCATTCCGTATGTAGTTAACATTCTTCTGCATCCGTGATATAAATCACCATATGATGAAAATAACCGACAAACGCGCCCGCGCGCTGCTGTTCCGTGCCCGCCTCAACGAGGCGATGCGCAGCCGCGACACCAACCAGAGCGCACTGGCCCGCGCCGTGGGCGTGGACCGCTCGACCATCTCGCAGCTCATGTCCGGGGACAGCCCGCGCCTGCCCAACGCGCAGGTGGTGGGCGAATGCGCCCGCGTGCTCGGGGTGTCGGCGGACTGGCTGCTGGGGCTGACCGACCGGCCGGAGACGGCCGCCGACATGCTGGCCAATTCGCTGGCGCTGACCGAGGCCCCGCGCGCGCTTATCGACGAGCAGATCTTCGCCTGGCACAAGGAGGCGGCGGGCTACAAGATCCGCCACGTCCCCGCCGGGCTGCCCGACATGCTCAAGACGCGCGCGATGCTGGAATGGGAGTACGCGCCGCATCTGGGGCGCAGCACCGACCAGGTGATCGGCGCCTCAGAAGACCGGATGACGTGGATGCGCGGGACGGAATCCGACTACGAGATCGCCCTGCCCGAGCACGAGCTGACGAGCTGCGCGCGCGGCGACGGATACTACCGCGACCTGCCGGCGGAAATTCGGCGCGAGCAGATCTCGCATCTGGCGGAAGTGTCCGGGCAGCTCTATCCGCGGTTGCGGCTTTATCTCTTTGACGCGCGGCGGGTGTTCTCCGCGCCGGTCACGATCTTCGGGCCGCTACTGGCGGTGATCTATATCGGGCGTAACTACATGGCGTTTCGCGACACCGAAAGAGTGCGCGCGCTGACCGAGCATTTCGACCATCTGGTTCGAGAGGCGTCGGTGACAGCGCGGGAAATGTCGCATTATGTGAAAAACGTCCGGTAGCCGTGCGGAAAACTCTTGATCGGATGACTAAGATAGGTGAGATTTTCTCCGATTGCACCGACTAAAAGACAATCCAGGTTCTGACGGGTGCGCGCATTTCGGACTATTGGCGTCATTATCCTGCCAAAGTTCGTCTATAATGGCTGTGCGTCTGCTCGCGATATTACCGCACCGGAGAAATAGATGCTCGATTACCTCTTGATTGCCGCGCTGGCGGTTCTCGCCCTCGGCAACCCAATGGCCCGCGCGCTTCATGCGCGACGAATGGGCCAATTTCGCAGGATGTTCAGCCGAAATCACGAGTGAGCGCGCAAAGAGTCATCCGAAATTCCCTATCGGCGTCAACGCGATGACAGACTGCATCGATTTCTTTACTACCTAAAAGATTTTCGACAATTGCTATTGCATCAGAAAGCCATTGGTGCCACGATCAATGCAACCAAAAGAATAGCAGTACACTACAGGCACACCCACCAACCCGCGCGAACCCTGCCTGAAGTTCGCGAAACGATATGTTCCGGCATCCCCGCCGGACAGCCGGATGATGTCGTCATCGGGGCCGATGGCAATATACATGCGGTTTGCCCCCACCTCTTCACGCCCGCGCAGGCAAGATATGCGGAGTATCGAGATGCAGAGTTTCCTTGGCAGTTTCCTGAGTATCGGCACGGGTATTGTGCTCTTCACGCTTGCGGCATACGGGCTGCAAGGACACGAATTCGGCGCGCATAACATCGTGACGTCGCTGCTGCGCCCGTCGGGATACGGCGCCGGGCTCGACACGTTCTACCTGGTGGTGTTGGGCGCGCTGGGGTTCTGGCTGACCTCGGGCCTTTTCGTGCAGGTGGCGTCGGGGATCGCGCTTGGGCTCGTGATGGGCAAGCTCGTCCTTCTGGGCGAAGTGCTGAGCCTGCATTCGGTCGCAGCCCTCGGGCTGGCGCTGGCGCTGACGGCGATCCTGCTGCGTCTCGTGGCGCCGCCGGAGACCGGGCGACCGGCGCAACACCGCCAGTCGCAGTTCTGGTTCCGCTGATCGCGCCGCGCGCCTAGTAGGGCATCGGATGCGCCCGGTGGGCGGCGTCGATGTCGCGCAGCACTTCGTCCGGCAGGGTCACGTCCGCGGCCCCGAGCGCAAGGTCAAGCTGCGCAGGCGACGTCGCGCCGAAGATCACCGAGGCGGTGAACGGGCGCTGCGCCACCCAGGCCAGAGCCATCTGCACCGGGTCGAGCCCGTGCCGCGCGGCGATGTCGAGATAGGCCTGCACCGCGTCCGGCATCCGCTTGGTCACGCGCCCGCCAAGGTCCGCCACATAGGTCATGCGCGAGCCGGGCGGCACGGCGCCGCCCTGGTATTTGCCCGTCAGAAGCCCCGCCGCCAGCGGCGAGAAGGCGAGCAGGCCCACGTCCTCATGCACGCTCAGCTCCGCGAGATCGGTGTCATAGAGACGGCAGAGCAGCGAGTATTCGTTCTGAAGCGACGCCATGCGCGGGCCGCGCCCCGCCTCGGCCAGACGCAGCCATTGCGCCGTGCCCCAGGCGCTTTCGTTCGACAGGCCCACGTGGCGGATCGTGCCGCGCTCGACCTCGCGCTCCAGCGCGCCGAGCGTGTCCTCCATGTCGGCAAGCACGCGGGCGGTGTTCTGCCCTGAAGGGTCATAGGTCCAGTTCTGGCGGAACATGTAGCTGCCGCGATTGGGCCAGTGCAGTTGATAAAGATCGATATGGTCGGTTCGCAGCCGCTTCAGCGATCCTTCGACCGCCGCGCGGATCGTTGCGGGCGAAATCGGCGCGCCGTCGCGCACGACTTGGTAGCCCTCGCCGGATATCTTGGTGGCGAGGATCACGTCATCGCGCCGCCCGGTCCGAGCGAACCACGAGCCGATCACCTCTTCGGTACGGCCCTGGGTTTCCGCGCTCTTGGGGTTGACGGGGTACATCTCGGCGGTGTCGATGAAATTCACGCCAGCGTCGAGCGCGCGGTCGATCTGGGCGTGGCCTTCGGCCTCGGAGTTCTGCGTGCCCCAGGTCATCGAGCCAAGGCAGAGTTCGCTCACCCTCAGTCCGGTGCGGCCTAACGGGTTCATCTTCATCGCGCGTCCTTTCACACTGTCCGCGCGAACACTATGGGGATTGCGCCGGAGGGGGAACCGCGCGAAGGGGCCGCGAGGCGACAAAAGCGACATGGTCGTGTCGAATCGGCATGGCGCACCGCGCCGGCCTCGGGCAATCTGCCCGCATCATGCGTACGATCATTTCCTTTGCCGCCCTTTTCCTGTCCGTCATCCTCATGCAGCTTTCATCCGGGGGGCTTGGGCCGCTCGACGCGCTGAGCGGGCTGGCGCTGGATTTCTCCACGGCGCAGATCGGACTGCTGGGCTCGGCGCATTACATGGGATTCTTCATCGGCTGCTGGTGGGCGCCGCGGCTGATCGGGAGCGTCGGGCATTCCCGCGCCTTCGCGGCGCTGACGGCGGCGGGCACGATCGGGCTGATCCTGCACATGGTGGTGATAGATCCCTACGCCTGGGCGTTGATGCGGGTGGCGATGGGGCTGTGCGTGGCCGGCTGCTACACGGTGATCGAGGCGTGGTTGCAGGCCAAGGTCACGAACCAGACGCGCGGGCGCACGATGGGCGTCTACCGGGTCGCGGACATGGGGGCGTCGCTGGTGGCGCAGATGCTGATCTCGGTGCTCGAGCCGGCCTCCTACATCTCGTACAATATCCTCGCGCTGTTCTGCTGCGCCGCGCTGTTGCCGATGACGCTGACCAAGGTGCGCCAACCCGAAACCCCGAGCGCGCCGCGCCTTCGGCCCCGCTTCGCCATCGCCTGTTCGCCGCTGGCCGTGATGGGGGTGATCGTCGCCGCGCTGTCGAGCGCGACCTTCCGCATGGTCGGCCCGCTCTACGGCCAGCAGGTCGGGCTGGCGGTCGAGCAGATCGCCTGGTTCCTGGCCGCCTTCGTGCTGGGCGGGGCGCTTGCGCAATACCCGGTGGGCTGGCTTGCGGACAAGTACGACCGGCGCAGCGTGCTGATCGCGCTTTCGCTGGCGGCGATCGTGTCCTGCATCGCCACCGCGACGCTGCCCGATCTCGGCACGACCGGCGTGATGTGGGCGGCGTTCTTCTTCGGGCTGACGTCGTTCCCGATCTTCTCGGTCTCGACCGCGCACGCCAACGACTTCGCGCAGAGCGACCAGCGCGTCGACCTCGCCGCGGCGCTGATGTTCTTCTACGCAGTGGGCGCGATCGCGGCGCCGCTTTTCGCCTCCTACCTGATCGAGATCTTCGGCCCCGCGGCAATGTTCGTGATGATCGCCGCGGGACACGGCGTCCTCATCCTCTTTGGCGTAAGCCGCATGCGCGCGCGCCCCACACAGTCCCGGCGGACGCGCTATGTCTGGGCGCCGCGCACCTCCTTCACCATCGGCCGCCTGACCCGCGGCGGCCGCGACGCCGACTGACCGCGCCGCGCTGGCGCCTGCGCGTCACCTGCGCTAAACGGGGCGCAACGCAGCAATGGCAGGCAATACATGGCACGGCATCTGATCACTTCGGCGATCCCCTACATCAACGGGATCAAGCACCTGGGCAACCTCGTCGGCAGCCAGCTGCCCGCCGATCTCTACGCCCGTTACCTGCGCGCGCGCGGCCATGAGGTGCTGTTCCTCTGCGCCACTGACGAACATGGCACGCCTGCCGAACTCGCGGCCAAGAAAGCCGGCAAGCCGGTGGCGGAGTACTGCGCCGAGATGTGGGGCGTGCAAAAGCGGCTATCCGACGGGTTCCGGCTCAGCTTCGATCATTTCGGGCGCTCCTCCAGCCCTCAGAACCACGCGCTGACGCAGCATTTCGCCGGTCGTCTGGACGAAGCGGGGCTGATCGCGGAAGTGGTCGAGAAACAGGTCTATTCCATCGCCGACGGCCGGTTCCTGCCGGATCGATACATCGAGGGCACCTGCCCCAACTGCGGCTACGACAAGGCGCGCGGCGATCAGTGCGAGAACTGCACCAAGCAGCTTGACCCGACCGACCTGATCGACCCGCGCAGCGCTATTTCCGGCTCCACCGACCTCGAGGAACGCGAGACCAAGCACCTTTACCTGCGCCAGTCCAACATGCGCGGCGCGCTGAACGACTGGATCGACAGCAAGACGGACTGGCCGGTGCTCACCACCTCGATCGCGAAGAAATGGCTCAACGACGGCGAGGGGCTGCGCGACCGCGGCATCACCCGCGATCTCGACTGGGGCATCCCGGTCAAGCGCGGGACCGAGGACTGGCCGGGCATGGAAGGCAAGGTGTTCTACGTCTGGTTCGACGCGCCCATCGAATACATCGCCTGCGCCGGCGAATGGGCCGAGGCGCACGGATTGCCGGACGCCAAGTGGGAACGCTGGTGGCGCACCGACAAGGGCGCGCATGACGTGCGCTATACCCAGTTCATGGGCAAGGACAACGTGCCCTTCCATACGCTGAGCTTCCCGGCGACGATCCTCGGCTCCGGCGAGCGCTGGAAGCTCGTCGATTACATCAAGTCATTCAATTACCTCAACTATGACGGCGGCCAGTTCAGCACCTCCCAGGGGCGCGGCGTGTTCATGGACCAGGCGCTCGATATCCTGCCGGCCGATTACTGGCGCTGGTGGCTGCTGAGCCACGCGCCGGAATCCTCGGACGCGGAATTCACCTGGGAGAATTTCCAAGGGGACGTGAACAAGGATCTGGCCGACGTGCTGGGCAATTTCGTCAGCCGCGTGACCAAGTTCTGCCGCTCGAAATTCGGCGAGAGGGTGCCGGCGGAAGGCGCGCCGGGCACCGAGGAAGAGGCGCTCACCCGCAGTCTCACCACCCGCATCCGCGCCTATGAGGGGCACATGGAGGCGATGGAGATCCGCAAGGCCGCGGCCGAGCTGCGCGGCATCTGGGTGGCGGGCAACGAGTACCTGCAATCGGTCGCGCCCTGGGCCACCTTCAAGGAGGATCCCGACCGCGCTGCGATGCAGATCCGTCTCGCGCTGAACCTGATCCGGGTCTACGCGGTGCTGAGCGCGCCCTTCATCCCCGACGCCGCGCAGGCGATGTTGGCGGGCATGCAGACCGAGAACGACGGCTGGCCCGAGGATGTGCCGACCGCGCTCGAGGCGCTGCGTCCCGACCACGCCTTCACCGTGCCCGAGGTGCTGTTCGCCAAGATCTCGGACGAGCAGCGCGAGGAGTGGCAGACGCGGTTCGCCGGCGGGCGCGGATAGCGCGCAACGGGCGGAAAGCCGCCAAGCGGGGAACGCGGGGCTTGCCTTCGGGGGGCGTGACGGGGTTTTTCGTCGGCAGGGAAACTTCGGAGATTTCGCCCGCCATGCTCTTGCGCCTATGTTCCGCCGCCGCGCTCGCGCTTCTCGCCGCCTGCGGCTCCGCCCCAAGGGAACCGGCGGGCGCCGCGCCCGCGCTCTACCCGAACGAGACGCCGGAACTGCGCAAGATGATCAACCATTTCGCGGATGTCTACGAGGTGCCCCGCCCGCTGGTGCACAAGGTCATCCAGCGCGAGAGCGATTATCGCCCCGCGGCGCGCAACGGCCCCTATTACGGCATGATGCAGATCCTGCCCGCGACCGCGCGCGGGATGGGCTTCGTCGGCGACGCGAGCGACCTGCTCGATGCGGAGACGAACCTCACCTACGCGGTGAAATACCTGCGCGGCGCCTGGCTGGTGTCGGACGGGGACATGGAGGAGGCCGTGATGTGGTACGCGCGCGGGTATTATTACGAGGCCCGCGACCGCTGCCTGCTGGTCGCCACCGGGCTGCGCGAACGCGAGGTGGCGCGACACTGCCGCTAAGGCTCAGCCGCGCAGCACCGCGCCGGGGTTCATGATGCCCAACGGGTCGAGCGCGGCCTTCACCGCGCGCATCGCCGCGAGCTTGGCGGGGTCGCCGTAGCGTTCCAGATCCTCCACCTTGAGCCGGCCGATGCCGTGTTCGGCGCTGACCGAACCGCCGAAGCCGTGGACGAGGTCATGCACCGTCGCCTTGACGGTGTCGCGCGCGCCCAGGTGTTCGGCGCGGTCGTGGCCGCTGGCGGGGAAGACGTTGTAATGCAGGTTGCCATCGCCCAGGTGGCCGAAGCAGTTGACGCGGAAATCGCCCAGCCGCGCGATCGCCTCTCCGGCGCGGGCGATGAAATCGGGGATCGCGCCCAGCGGCACCGAGATGTCGTGCGAACTCACCGAGCCGATCAGGCGGTTCGCCTCGGGGATCTGTTCGCGCAACTCCCAGAAATCGTGGCGCTGCGCCTCGGACTGCGCGATCAGCCCGTCATGCGCCAGCCCGGCCTCGAGCGCCTCCTCGAAGATGCGCTCGAGCACCCCGGCGGGGGCGAGGCCGCGGGCGAGCCCGAGGTCGATCAGCACCAGCCAGTCGGGCGGCTCCGCGAAGGGCTGGCGCAGATCCGGCATGGTCTCGGCCAGGAAGCGCAGGCCCTGCCCGCTCATCAGTTCGAACGCGCTTACCCCTTCGCCCGCATGCGCGCGGGCGAGCGCCAGCAGGGCCAGCGCGGCGCGGGGGTCTTCGACCACCATCAGCGCGGTCCCCTCCTCCGCCGGACGCGGAGCGAGCATGAGCGCGGCGGCGGTGATGACGCCGAGCGTGCCCTCGGCGCCGATCAGCAGGTTGCGCAGGTCATAGCCCGTGTTGTCCTTGCGCAGCCGTTTCAGCCCATGCCAGACGCTGCCATCGGGCAGCACCGCCTCGACCCCGAGGCAGAGATCGCGCGCGTTGCCGTAGCGCAGCACGTTGACCCCGCCGGCGTTGGTCGAAAGCAACCCGCCGATCCGCGCCGAACCCTTGGCGGCGATGCTGAGCGGAAACAGGCGATCCGCCTCCTGCGCGGCGTCGTGGATGTCCGACAGGATCGCGCCGGACTCGACCACCATCACGTTTTCCTCGGGATAGATCGCGCGCGTCGCGGTCATCCGCTCGAGGCCGAGCACGATGGGCGCGGGGCCGTCCGGGCAGACCTGCCCGCCGACGAGGCCCGTGCCGCCGCCGTAGGGAACGACCCCGACCCGGTGCTCCGCCGCCGCGCGAATGGTCTGCGCGACCTCCTCAACGGTGCGCGGCAGGACGAGCGCGCCGGCCTGCCCTAACCAGCGCCCGCGCGGTTCCTCGAGGTAGCGCGGCGCCACCTCGCGCAGCGCGTCCTGCGGCAGATCCGCGACACAGGCCGCGCTTACCGGGTTGAGGTCCGTCATCGTCGTTCCTTTCCGTCGCCGGCCGGCTTAGCCCGCCGTGGTGCGCCCGCGCCGGTCAGCGCGCAGGGCGGCATAGAGCACATGGGTGCGCCAGCGGCCGTTGATCTGCAAGTAGCTCTGCGCGACGCCCTCGTATTTGAAGCCGGATTTCTCGAGCAGCGCGCGCGAGGCGGCGTTCTCGGGCAGGCAGGCGGCCTCGATCCGGCTGAGGTCCATGCGCTCGAAGGCGTGATGCGTCACCGCCTCGATCGCCTCGCGCATGTAGCCCTGCCGGGCAAAGCTCTCGCCAACCCAGTAGCCCAGCGTGCCTGCCTGCGCGGGGCCGCGGCGGATGTTGTCGAGCGTGATCGCGCCGACCATTTCCTTGTCCTCGCGCCGGACCAGGAACAGCGGCAGCGCGGTGCCGTCGCGCAATGCGCGCTGCGCCCAGTAGACGCGGTTGCTGAACCCCTTGCGGGCGAGATGATCGGCGGACCAGATCGGCTCCCACGGGATGAGGAAATCGGCGCTGCCCCGGCGCAGCGTGCTCCAGATGCGGAAATCGCCCAGGACAGGCGGGCGCAGCGTCAGGCGTTCGGTCTCGATCCGGAACTTCCGACGCGGCAGGAGCATCACGCGGCGCGCCTCTTCTGGAGCGCCTCGAGCGAGGGGGCGTTCTCCACCGGGCCGTAAAGCGCAAGTGCGGCGGGGGCGCGCGACGCGATCCGTTCGGCAAGGCCGCGCACATCCCCAAGCGTCACCGCGTCGATGCGGTCCACGACCTCTTCGAGCGGCGGCACCCGGCCCCAGATCTGGAGCATGCGCGCCAACCGCTCGGCCCGGTTGCTGGGGCTTTCCAGCCCCATCAGGAGCCCGGCCTTCATCTGGGCGCGAGCGCGCTCGATCTCGTCCGGGCGCATGTCGCCGGCGGCGCGCTTCATTTCGTCGATGGTGATCTCGGCCAGGCCCGCCAGCTGATCAGCGGAGGCGCCGGCGTAAAGCGTCATCATCCCGGTGTCGGCATAGGCGCCCGCCTGGGTGAAGATCGTGTAGCAGAGCCCGCGTTTCTCGCGGATCTCCTGGAAAAGCCGGCTCGACATGCTGCCGCCCAGCGCGGTCGCGTAGATCTGCGCCGCGTGGATGAGCGGATCGCCGTAGTCCGGGCTCTCGAAGGCCATCGCGAAATGCGCCTGTTCGAGCGGGCGGACCGTCCGGCTTTCGCCGCCCTCGAACCGGGCGGCGGGGGCTTCGGGGGCGGGGGCCGCCTCCATGTCGCCGAAGAGCCGCTCGGCCGCGCGCGCAAGCGCGTCGTGGTCGATGGCGCCCGCGGCGGCGAGGATCATGTTGCCGGGGCGATAGTGCTGCCCGACGAAGCGCGTCAGATCGTCGCGCGCGAAACCGCGCACGCGCTCTTCCGCGCCCAGGATCGCACGGCCCAGCGGGTGATCGGGATAGGCCTTTTCCTGCAACCAGTCGAAGATGATGTCGTCGGGCGTGTCGAGCGCCTGGCCGATCTCCGAGAGGATCACGCCGCGCTCGATCTCGATCTCGGTCGCGTCAAAGCGCGCGCGGCGCAGGAAATCCGCCACCACGTCGAGCGCGAGCGGCACGTCGTCCTTCAGCACGCGCGCGTAATAGGCCGTGACCTCGCGGCTGGTGTAGGCGTTGATGTAGCCGCCCACGTCCTCGATCGCCTCGGCGATCTGGAGCGCGCTGCGCGTCTCGGTGCCCTTGAACGCCATGTGTTCTAGGAAATGCGCGATTCCGTTCTGCTCGGACGTCTCGTGGCGCGCGCCGGCCAGCACCCAGACGCCGATGGCCGCCGATTGCAGGCCCGGCATGTGCTCGGTAACGATCCGAAATCCATTCGGCAGGGTCATGAGGTTGACGGTCACTGGCCGATCCGTTCCCTGATGATCTGCTGGATGACGCCGAGGTCGTTCGCGGCCTCGGTGACGCGCTCCTTGCGGTCATACAGATCCGCCATGTGCGAGGGCAAGGGGGGATGCTGTCCGCTGGCCTCTTCGACCGCGGCGGGGAACTTGGCCGGGTGCGCGGTGGCGAGGGTTATCATCGGAACCTCGGGGACGAGATGCGTCTCGGCGACGTGGACGCCCACCGCGCCGTGCGGGCAGAGCAGCTCGCCGGTGGTGTCCCAGGTGCGGCGGATCGCGGCGCGGGTCTCGTCCTCGTCGCAGCGGCCCGAATCGAACGCCTCGCGCAGCGCCTGAAGCGCGCCCTGGCTGACCGAGAAACCGCCCGACTTCAGCTCGTCCATCAGCTGCGCCACAGCGCGCCCGTCGCGCCCGTAGGCCTCGAACAGCGCGCGCTCGAAGTTGGAGCTGACCTGGATGTCCATCGACGGACTGATCGAGGGCGCGACCCCGTCGGGACGGTACTCCCCCGACGTGAGACAGCGATGCAGGATGTCGTTCTGGTTGGTCGCCACCACCAGCCGGCTGACGGGCAGACCCATCCGTTTCGCGATATATCCCGCGAATACGTCGCCGAAATTTCCGGTGGGGACGGTAAAGCTCACCTCGCGATGCGGGGCGCCCAGGGCCGCGGCGGAGGTGAAGTAATAGACCACCTGCGCCAGCACCCGCGCCCAGTTGATGCTGTTCACCCCTGCGAGGTTCACCGCGTCGCGGAAGGCGAAATCGTTGAACATGTCCTTCACGCGCGCTTGGCAGTCGTCGAAATGCCCCTCCACGGCAATGGCGTGCACGTTCGCCTCCGACGGAGTGGTCATCTGGCGGCGCTGCACCTCGCTCACCCGACCCTGCGGGTAGAGAATGAACACGTCCACCATGTCGAGCCCGCGGAACGCCTCGATCGCGGCCGAGCCGGTGTCGCCGCTGGTGGCGCCGACGATGCAGACGCGCGTGCCGCTGCGGCTCAGCGCGGCCTCGAAGAGCTGCCCGATGAGCTGCATCGCGAAGTCCTTGAACGCGAGCGTGGGACCGTGGAACAGTTCGAGCAGGTGATGGTTCGGACCCAACTGAACAAGCGGCGCGCGCGCGACATGATTGAACCCGGCATAGGCGCGCGCGATGATGGCCTCGAATTCCGCATCGCTGAACGCGTCGCCGATATAGGGACGCATGACGCGCAGCGCGGCCTCCTCATAGGGTAGGCCCGCCAGCGCGGCGATCTCGGCCGGGGCCATCTGCGGGATGCGTTCCGGCAGGTAGAGCCCGCCGTCACGGGCAAGGCCGGTCAGCATCGCCGCCTCGAAATCGAGAACCGGGGCCTGGCCCCGCGTGGATACGTATCTCATGTCGTGTCGCCTTTCTCGGGGCGCATGCGGCGCCGGACAAGGTAGAGCGTCATGCCCGCCCAGACCACGGCGAGCGAAAACCAGGTGATCGCATATTCGAGGTGATCGTCGGGAATCGTCGCGCTGTCCAGTGGAAGCGGGATCGGATCGCCGGATCTTTTCGGCGCCGCATCGCGCACGATCAGCAGCACCGGATCGGTCCCGAGCCTGGCCGCCAGCGCGGGCACGTCGCGCGCGAACCAGATGCCGCGCTCCTCGTCGGGGTCGGGCGTGTAGGAATCGACCTCGTCGGGCCAATGCAGGTTGCCGGTGAGCGTGACCGTCCCGCCCGGCCGCGCGGCGTCCTTGTCCGCAAGGTCGATGAAGCCGCGGTCCGCCATGATGCGCCGCCCGTCGGTGTTGAAGGGCTGTATCACCCGGTAGCCCGCGCCAAGCTCCTTGGTGGAGACGAGAACGTGGATTTCCGGCCCCCCGAGGACGCCCGTCGCGCTGACCGCACGGTACCTGTCGGTCGCGGGTTCGGGCGCCTCGGGCAGCGCCGCGGGCGCCTCGTGGATGCGCGCGTCGATCTCGGCGAGGACGCCATGTTTCCAGACCATGCGCTGAACCTGCCAGACGCCGAGCCCGACCAGCATGCCGGTTCCCAACACACCGAACAGCAATGGAACCAGCAACCGCTGCCGCATCTGCGCCCTCTTTCAACGGAAAATGCGGAAAGCGCGCGCCCCCCGCATCTTCTTCTTGCCGAAAATATCCCCGCCGGAGGCGGACCTTTCGCGAAACCCTCAGCTGCCCCAGATGTAGATCGCCGCGAAGAGGAACAGCCAGACCACGTCGACGAAGTGCCAGTACCAGGCCGCGGCTTCGAACCCGATATGGTTGTCCGGAGTGAAATGGCCGCGGATCGTGCGCATCAGGCAGACGAACAGGAAGATGGTGCCGATGACCACGTGGAACCCGTGAAACCCGGTCGCCATGAAGAAGTTGGCGCCGTAGATGTTGCCAGAGAAGCCGAAGGCCGCGTGGCTGTATTCATAGGCCTGGAAGAGCGTGAACAGCAGGCCCAGCACCACCGCGATCGTGAGGCCCCATTTCATGTCCTCGCGGTTATTCTCGTGCACCAATGCATGGTGCGCCCATGTCGCAGCCGCGCCCGAGCAGAGCAGGATCAACGTGTTGATCAGCGGCAGGTGCCAGGGGTCGAAGGTCTCGATCCCCTCGGGGGGCCAGACGCTGTCCTGGATGGGCGACAGCGGCCCCATGGGGTAGAGCGCGTGCTTGAAGAAGCTCCAGAACCAGGCGGCGAAGAACATCACTTCGGAGGTGATGAACAGGATGAAGCCGTAGCGCAGGCCGATCCGCACCACCGGGGTGTGATCGCCAGCGATGTTCTCGGACACCGTGTCGGACCACCAGCCGAACATCACGTAGAACACGCCCATAAGCCCGATGAGGAACATCCACGGCTGGTTGGTCTCGGCCTGCGGCGAGATCATCAGCACCGCGCCGAACAGCATGACGAAACCCGCCACCGCCCCGAGGAAGGGCCACCATGAGGGATTCAGAATGTGATAGTCGTGGTTCTTCTCGTGTGCCATATGTCCCATCCCTCTTTTGAGGCTCAATTCAGGTTTTTACCCGTTTGCCCGTCCGGCGCAAGTGCGGCCTGCTCTTCGGGCAGGTCGATCTCGTAAAATGTGTAGCTGAGCGTGATCGTGTGCGTGTATTTGGCGTCGCGATCGGTCACGATGCCGGGGTCGACGAAGAAGGTCACGGGCATCATCACCCGCTCGCCCGGCTCCAGCACCTGTTCGGTGAAGCAGAAGCACTCGATCTTCTCGAAGAAGCCGCCGGCCTGGTAGGGGGTGACGTTATAGGCGGCCTGCCCCGCCACGCGCCGGTCGGTGGGGTTGTAGGCCTCGTAGAAGGCGAGGCCGGTCTCGCCGATACGCAGCTTCATCTCGTGCACTTCGGGCTTGAACTCCCACGGCATGCCGCGGTCCTTGCTGGCGTCGAAGCGGACGGTGATCATCTGGTCCAGCACCTGATCCGAGCCCGCGTCGGCCACGCCGGTGATGCCGCCGAAACCGGTGACGCGGCAGAACCAGTTGTAGAAGGGCACCGACGCCCAGGCCAGCGCGCCCATAAGCAGCACGACGCCGACAAGGACGCCAAGCGTGCGCGTATTGCGATCCGTCGCCATCAATCCGTCCCCCTTGCATCCGCGGGCACAGAGAAATCCTCGTGGCTCACCTTGGCGATGGTCAGCCCGAAGACCAGCGCCACGAACGCAGCGAGCACGAGACCAAGGCCGAGGTTGCGGCTGAAGCGCCGCTTGTGCAGCTCATGGGTTTCACGAAAGCTTCCCATCACCAGCTCCAGACGCCCTGCGCGTTGAGGACGGTTTGCAGCCAGATCGCGCAGAAATGCGCGAAGAGATAGATCAGCGACAGGCGGAACACCTTTTTCTCGACGGCGTAGCCATCGGCCTCGGCCCGCGCCTCGTCGCGGCGCCAAATGTCCCAGGCGCCCTTGAGGAACAGCGCGTTCAGCACCAGCGCCACGGCCAGGTAGGCCGGCCCGCCGATACCGGTAAAGGCGATGCCGACGGCCAGCGGCGCCAGCAGCGCGGTATAGACCAGGATATGCGTCCGCGTCGCGCGCCGCCCGTGCGTCACCGTGAGCATCGGCACCTTCGCCTCGTGGTAGTCGGACTTCATGAACAGCGCCAGCGCCCAGAAATGCGGCGGCGTCCACATGAAGATGAGCGCGAACATCAGCACCGATTCGACCGACACGCCACCGGTCACGGCAGCCCAGCCGATCATCGGCGGAAACGCCCCGGCGGCGCCGCCGATCACGATGTTCTGCGGCGTGCTGCGCTTGAGCCAGATCGAATAGATCACGACATAGAAGAAGATGGTGAACGCCAACAGCCCCGCCGCGACTAGGTTCGTCGCCAGCCCCAGCATCACGACCGAGATCCCCGCGAGCGCCATGCCGAAGCGGTAGGCCTCGCCCGCGGTGATGCGCCCGGCGGGGATCGGGCGCTTGCGGGTGCGTTTCATGACCCGGTCGATATCCGCGTCCCACCACATGTTGAGCGCGCCCGACGCCCCCCCGCCGACGGCGATGAAGAGGATCGCCCAGAACGCCTCGATCGGGTGCAGCGATCCCGGCGCGGCGACAAGCCCGACCAGCGCGGTGAACACGACCAGCGACATCACCCGCGGCTTCAGCAGCGCGAAGAAATCGCCGAATCCCGCGTCGTCCTCGCGTGGCTTGGCGGCGTGAAGGCTCGTGTCGGTCATTTCAGTCTCCGATCGGTGGGGTGGAACCCCACCTTACGCAAACGTAGCGGGACGGGTCTTCCCGATCCTTATTTGGCGGCGGCGACGTCAAAGTCCAGCGGCGTGCCGGCATATTCCTCGATCGCGCCTTCCAGCCATTCGTCGTATGCTTCCTGGCTCACCACCTTGACGGTGATCGGCATGAAGGCGTGGTCCTTGCCGCAGAGCTCCGAACACTGGCCGAAATAGACGCCCTCTTTCTCGGCCTTGAACCAGAGTTCGGCAAGCCGGCCGGGCACCGCGTCCTGTTTCACGCCAAAGGCGGGAATCGTCCAGCTGTGGATCACGTCGGCGCCGGTCACGCGCATCACGACGACCTTGTTCACCGGAACGACGACCGCGGTATCCGTCGCCAGCAGGAATTCGTCCTTGGAATACCCCGCCTCCTCGAGCTCGGCGATCACTTCGTCGGTGAGAACCTTGCCTTCGCCGATCAGGAAGCTGTCGAAGCCGAAATCGTGGTCGGTGTATTCATAGCCCCAGTACCACTGGTAGCCGGTCACCTTGATGTTGATGTCGCCCTCGGGAATTTCCTGCTGCTTGAACAGGACCGGAAGCGAGAACGCGCCGATGAAGACGAGGATGAGCACCGGAATCAGCGTCCACGCCACCTCGATCGGCGAATTGTGCGTGAACCGCGCCGGGGTCGGGTTGGCGCGGCGGTTGAAACGCGCGATCGCATAGAGAAGCAGCACGACGACCAGCAGCGAGATGCCCGTGATGATGACGAGCACCAGCCCGTCGAGCCAATGCAGGTCGCGCGCCAGTTCCGTCGCGGCCTCCTGGAACCCGACACCGCCCTGATGCGGTTTTCCGATGATCTCGAGTTTGTCCTGCGCCATGGCGGGCGCGGCTGTCAGTGCGGCCATCGCAGCCAGCAGGTTCGGAATGTATCGCATTGGGCACCTTGGTCGGTTGAGACAGTTAACGCTGTTTTCTTGCGGGGCTGTCCGGCGGATGGGCCGACCCCCGTTGTTTCGTCGCCAGTTAAAACCATATTCTGTCAGGACAGACAAGAAATACGATCGCGGTATCCAGGCACATTTCCCGCTATCCATCGTTTAGAGCGTTTCGGGACCGAGTTGAAGCGCAACTTGGAGCCGAAAACGCCCGCGAGGGTCGCAAGAAGGCGTGTATTCCGGCATGGCGTCGTGTTTCAACGGTACGGCGAACCATCCAGCCCGCTAGGAAAGCAGGACAACAGCATGACAGACACGCCCTTTCGCCCGTTCGAGACCGCGCTGGACCGCGACGCCGCGCTTGCGCAGCTGCGGGCCGCGACCGACGGCGCCGACGACGGAGAGCTTTTCCTCGAGCGCAGCCGCTCCGAGGCGCTGGTCTTTGACGACGGGCGCGTGCGCACGGCGAGCTATGACGCCTCGGAGGGATTCGGCCTGCGCGCGGTGCGCGGCGAGGTGGCGGGATATGCCCACAGCTCGGAGATATCCGAGGCCGCGCTGACCCGCGCGGTGGACACGGCGCGACTGGCCGTCGGCGCGGGCGGCGGCGCGCTCGCGGCGGGGCCGGCGCCGACCAACCGCCGGCTTTATACCGACCAGGATCCCATCGCCGGCGCCGGTTTCCCTGTCAAGATCGAGACCCTGCGCGAGATCGACGCCTTCGCGCGCGACCTCGATCCACGGGTGGTGCAGGTTTCGGCGGTGATCATGGCCTCGCTCCAGGAGGTCGAGATCCTGCGCCCCGAGGGCGTCCATCTGCGCGACGTGCGCCCGATGACGCGCGTGAACGTGTCGGTGATCGTGGAGCAGGACGGCCGCCGCGAGCAGGGAACCGCGGGCGGCGGCGGGCGCGTCGGCCTCGACGGGCTGATCGCGCCCGAGGACTGGCGGGAAAAGGCGCGCGAGGCCCTGCGCATCGCGCTCGTCAACCTGCGCGCCGTGCCGGCGCCGGCGGGCGTGATGGACGTGGTGCTCGGCCCCGGCTGGCCCGGCATCCTGCTGCACGAGGCGGTGGGGCACGGGCTCGAGGGGGATTTCAACCGCAAGGGAAGCTCGGCCTTCGCCGGGCTGATGGGCGAGCGCATCGCGGCGCCCGGCGTGACGGTGCTCGATGACGGCACGCTGCCCGACCGGCGCGGCTCCATCAGCTTTGACGACGAAGGCACGCCGAGCGCGCGCAACGTGCTGATCGAGGATGGCGTGCTCGTCGGGTTCATGCAGGACCGCCAGAACGCGCGGCTGATGGGCGTCGCGCCCACCGGCAACGGCCGGAGGCAAAGCTATGCGCACGCGCCGATGCCTCGGATGACCAACACCTACATGCTGGGCGGGGACGCCACGCGCGAAGATATCGTCGCCGACCTGAAGGACGGGATCTACGCGGTGGGTTTCGGCGGCGGGCAGGTCGACATCACCAACGGCAAGTTCGTCTTTTCCTGCACCGAGGCCTACCGCGTGAAGGACGGCCGCGTGAGCGAGCCGGTCAAGGGCGCCACGCTGATCGGCGACGGGGCGACGGCGCTCAGGCATATCCGCGCGCTCGGCGACGACATGGCGCTCGATCCCGGCATGGGCAATTGCGGCAAGGCGGGCCAGTGGGTGCCGGTGGGCGTCGGCCAGCCGACGGTGATGATCGGCGGGCTGACGGTCGGGGGATCGGCGGCCTGAGAGAGAGAGGCAGGTTGCGGTGAGATCGTCTTCTTTCACCGCGACTCGCGCACCGCAATAATCGCCGACATGTCGGAAAACTTCCCGGACGCATTTCTGCAAGAACACTGGTCATGGTGGAAACGCTGGATCGCGCGCCGCTGGAAGATCATCGAGGGCAAGGGGCATGCGCCGCTGGAGGTGCGGCTGTCGGTCGTCCACCGAAGCCGGCTGCGCGCCGCCCGCGACAAGGTGCTGGCCTGGCGTCCCGAGCGCGTGGTCATCGCGCATGGCGGCTGGCGGGACGCGGGCGGCGCGGCCTACCTGCAACGGGCGTTTGCATGGATCTGATTTGAAGGGCGTAAGGCTCCGCCGTGGTTTACGCCATGTTAACCAGACGTGCGCTACACATGATTCTGCAAGACGGCGGAGACATGATGTCCGAACAACCCTACTCTTCCACTCACCCCCCACTCCCACCCACCACGGAAGATGATCGGGTGTCGTGGCTTCGCCTCTTGCGTTCCCGCCGCGTCGGGATCGCGACCTTTCATCGCCTGCTGGGCGAACATGGCACGGCGCAGGCCGCGCTGGCGGCCCTCCCCGAGGTGGCGCGCGCCGCCGGGGTGGAGGATTACCGCGCCTGCCCCGAAGGCGTCGCGCGCGCCGAAATGGCCGCCGGACGCGCGGCAAGGGCGCGGCTGATCTTCATGACCGACCCCGACTACCCCGCCGCCCTGCGCGGCCTGGCGGACGCGCCGCCGATGCTCTGGGCGGTGGGCGATGTCTCGGTCCTTTCACGCCCGATGATCGCGCTTGTTGGCGCGCGCAACGCCTCTTCGCTCGGCACGCGGATGGCGCGCGCGCTGGCCGCGGAGCTGGGCGCGAAGGGCTATGTCGTGGTCTCGGGCCTTGCGCGGGGCATCGACGCGGCGGCGCACGCCGCGACGCTGAAGACCGGCACGGTGGCCGTGCTGGCGGGCGGGGTCGATGTGCTCTACCCGGCCGAAAACACCCGCATCGCCGAAGACATGGTGCAAACCGGGCTGCGCCTGTCCGAGCAGCCGATGGGCCAGACGCCCCAGGCGCGGCATTTCCCGGCCCGCAACCGGATCATCAGCGGCCTCGCGCAGGCGGTCGTCGTCGTCGAGGCGGCGGCGAAGTCAGGCTCGCTCATCACCGCGCGCAATGCGCTTGACCAGGGGCGCGAGGTGCTGGCGGTGCCGGGCCACCCGTTCGATGCGCGCGCGGCGGGGTGCAACATGCTCATCCGCGACGGCGCGCGGCTGGTGCGCAGCGCCGAGGACGTGATCGAGGCGCTGCCGATGGCGACAGCGCAAGCCGCGCCGGAACTGCCGCTCGCCGCGCCGCCGGCGGCGCCCAATCCGCCGACGCCGCCGGACGCGCCGCCGCCTGACCGCCGCTCGCTGCGCGAGACGGCCGATCTGCACAGCACCATCCTCGACCGGCTCGGCCCCTCGCCGCTGGCCGAGGACCAGTTGATCCGCGACGTCGGCGCTCCGGTCCAGCGCGTCGCGCCGGTCCTTGTCGATCTCGAGATCGAGGGCCGGATTCGCCGCCAGCCGGGCGGCCTGCTCTCCAAGGTCGGCTGACCGACCGGACCCCGGCGCGACGCAGCCCTCCACGCCCCGACCGGCGGCTCGCGGCGACCTCTGACGCCGCGGCGCCGGCACGCGGGTCGCGCCGATGGCCCGCATTGACAATTCCCTTTTTGACCCCACATGGTCCGCCGCCATGAGGCGCCTGCCCCGAGTCGAAAGGAAATCCATGCCCGTCGTCGTCGTCGAATCCCCGGCCAAGGCCAAGACAATCAACAAGTATCTGGGGTCCGACTACACGGTTCTGGCGTCCTACGGGCATGTCCGCGACCTGCCGCCAAAGGACGGCTCGGTCGATCCCGAGAACGGGTTCGACATGAAATGGGAGGTCGGCAGCGACAGCAAGAAACACGTGAAGGCGATCGCCGACGCTCTGAAGGACGACAACGCGCTGATCCTCGCCACCGACCCCGACCGCGAGGGCGAGGCGATTTCCTGGCATCTCGAGGAGGCGCTGCGCAAGCGCAAGGCGATCGGGAAGGACACGGCCGTCAGCCGCGTGGTGTTCAACGCGATCACCAAATCGGCCGTGACCGAGGCGATGGCCAATCCCCGGCAGGTCGACGCGCCGCTGGTCGAGGCCTATCTCGCGCGCCGCGCGCTCGACTACCTCGTCGGGTTCAACCTGTCGCCGGTGCTGTGGCGCAAGCTGCCGGGCGCGAAATCGGCCGGACGGGTGCAATCGGTCTGCCTGCGCCTCATCGTCGAGCGCGAGATGGAGATCGAAGCGTTCGATCCGCGCGAATACTGGACCGTCAAGGCGCTTCTCTCCACCCCGCGCGGGCAGGAATACGAGGCGCGGCTGACGACGCTGGCGGGCAAGAAGCTCGAGAAGTTCGACCTCGGGAACGCCACGCAGGCGGAGCTTGCCGTGCAGGCGGTCACCTCCCGCGCGCTTTCCGTCACCTCGGTCGAGGCCAAGCCGGGCGCGCGCAACCCCGCCCCTCCCTTCATGACCTCCACGCTTCAGCAAGAGGCCAGCCGCAAGTTCGGCATGGGCGCGCGCCAGACGATGAGCGCGGCGCAGCGGCTCTACGAGGCGGGACGCATCACCTACATGCGCACCGACGGCATCGACATGGCCCCCGAGGCGGTGCAGGCCGCGCGCGACGCGATCAAGGACCGCTACGGCGAGGAATACGTGCCCCCGTCTCCGCGCATCTACAAGAACAAGGCCAAGAACGCGCAGGAAGCGCATGAATGCATCCGGCCCACCGACATGACCCGCGACGCCGCCGCGCTCAAAATCGCGGACAAGGACCAGGCGCGGCTTTATGACCTGATCTGGAAACGCACGCTCGCCTGCCAGATGGAGGCGGCGAAGCTTGAGCGCACGACAGTGGAGATCGGCAGCGAGGACGGCCAGGTCGGCCTGCGCGCCACCGGACAGGTCGTGCTGTTCGACGGCTTCCTGCGGGTCTACGAGGAGGGCCGCGACGAGCCGGCCGAGGACGACGACGGTCGCCTGCCGCAAATATCGCAGGGCGACCCCGCCGCCTTCGCCAAGGGGTCCCTGCGCAACCAGTTCGCCAAGGCCGACAAGTCCGACGCCGTGACCGAGGACGCAAGCGGCGGCATGGCCCGCCACGACGCCGCCATCATGGCCGGGAACGAGGCGGTGCTGGCGCTGCAATCCTTCACCCAGCCGCCGCCGCGCTATACCGAGGCGACGCTGGTCAAGAAGATGGAGGAGCTCGGCATCGGGCGCCCCTCGACCTACGCCAGCATCGTCACCACGATCCAGGACCGCGAATATGTCCGCAAGGAAGGCAACCGCCTGATCCCCGAGGACAAGGGCCGGATCGTCACGATCTTCCTGCTCAACTTCTTTCGCCAGTATGTCGGCTACGAGTTCACCGCCAATCTGGAGGAAGAGCTGGACCATGTCAGCGCCGGGCAGCAGGACTGGAAGGAACTGCTGTCGGGGTTCTGGCGCGATTTCTCGGCCGCCATCGCCGAAACGTCCGAGCTGCGCATAAAAGAGGTGCTCGACGTGCTCGACGACGCGCTCGCGCCCACCCTCTACCCGCCGCGCGAGGATGGAGGCGATCCGCGCGTCTGCCCGCTCTGCGGCGAGGGGCGGCTGCATCTCAAGACGTCGAAATCCGGCGGCTTCGTCGGCTGCGGGCGCTACCCCGAATGCCGCTACACCCGTCCCATCGGCGGCGACGCCGGCGAAGCGCAGGACCGCGTGCTGGGCGAGGATGCGGGCGACGAGATCAGCCTGCGCACGGGGCGTTTCGGCCCCTACGTGCAGCGCGGGCAGGTGACGGAGGAGGTGAAGAAGCCGCCACGCGCGTCGCTGCCCAAGGGCTGGACGCCGGACGCGATGGATCTCGAGAAGGCGCTGACGCTGCTGAGCCTGCCGCGCGAGGTGGGCGAACATCCCGACGGCGGCGTTATCACCACCAATTTCGGTCGCTTCGGCCCCTACGTGCACCACAAGGCCGAGGGCGAGGCCAAGGGCGTCTACGCCAACCTCAAGGATCCCGATGACGTGTTCCATATCGGCATGAACCGCGCGGTGGAGCTGCTGGCCGAGAAGCGCGCGAATCCCGGCGGGCGCGGACGCGCGGCGGCCAAGCCGCTGAAGGAACTCGGCGAGCATCCGCGCGACGGCGGGCCGGTGAACGTGCTGGACGGGCGGTACGGCCCCTATGTCAAGTGGGACAAGGTCAACGCGACGCTTCCCAAGGACACCGAACCCGACGCCGTGACGATGGACATGGCCGTGGCGCTGATCGACGAGAAGGCCGCGAAGAAGGGCAAGGGGCGCAAGAAGGCGCCGGCCAAGAAAAAGGCAGCGCCGAAAAAGAAGGCTGCCGCCAAAAAATGACGCCACCCCTGTCATGCGACAGGCGCATGCCTGCGTCCCGCCCGGCGGCGCTAACGCATTCGTGAGCGCAGCGCCCTTCCTTCGTGAGCGCCAAAGGGGCATGTTGCCGCCAACACGAATGAAGAGAGGCAGATATGGAACGTTCCCCCATTTCCCGTCGATCCCTAATCCTTGGCGGGGCGGCCGCCGGCATCGCCACCGGCCTGGCCGCGCCGGCGCTTGCCCGCGAGCCGCTGGCGCCGGTCCGGCGCAACGTGTCGAGCTTCGTCACCCACGACTGGCGCGACCATTTCGATTCACTCGGCAAGGGCGTGATCATCGAGGACACCGTTTCGCGCTCGCTGCATCACTGGAACGCGGACGGGACCGATTACCGGGTCTATCCCACCTCCGTGCCGATGACAGACGAACTGACCCGGCGCGGCTATTCCAAGATCGTGCGCAAGAGGGTCGGCCCCGACTGGACGCCCACCGAGAACATGAAGAAGGCCAACCCGGACCTGCCCGACTACATGCCTCCGGGGCCGGACAACCCGCTTGGCACGCACGCGATGTACCTGACATGGCCCGCCTACCTGATCCACGGCACGCATGACACGCGCAAGATCGGGCGGCGGTCGTCCTCGGGCTGTTTCGGGCTCTATAACCCGATGATCGAAGAGCTGTTCGCGATCACGCCGATCGGCACGCAGGTTCGCGTCCTGTGACATCACGCCACCGGCGGAATCCGCTGTAACGCGATCTTCCCTGCGCCGCCCCGTTGACTTTGGGCGGCGCGGGGCGGCATACCCCAGTTGAACGCGACTTCAGTGGGGGTTTTCATGAAGAAGGTCTATGGATCGGCGCAAGAGGCGCTCGACGGGCTGCTGTTCGACGGAATGTTCATCGCGGCCGGTGGTTTCGGCCTCTGCGGCATTCCCGAACTGCTGCTGCAAGCGATCAAGGAGGCCGGGACCAAGGACCTGACCTTTGCCAGCAACAACGCCGGCGTCGACGATTTCGGCATCGGCATCCTGCTCCAGACCCGCCAGGTGAAGAAGATGATCTCGTCCTATGTGGGCGAGAACGCCGAATTCATGCGCCAGTATCTTTCGGGCGAGCTCGAGCTCGAGTTCAACCCGCAGGGCACGCTCGCCGAGCGGATGCGCGCCGGCGGCTGCGGCATCCCGGGCTTCTACACCAAAACCGGGGTGGGCACGGTTATCGCCGAGGGCAAGGAGCACAAGGAGTTCGACGGCGAGACCTACATCATGGAACGCGGGCTGGTCGCCGACCTCTCGATCGTGAAGGCGTGGAAGGCCGACGACACCGGCAACCTCATCTTCCGCAAGACCGCGCGCAACTTCAACCCGCCGGCGGCGATGTGCGGCAAGGTCTGCGTGGCCGAGGTGGAGGAAATCGTGCCGCGCGGCAGCCTCGATCCCGATCTCATCCACCTGCCCGGCATCTACGTGCACCGGATCGTGCAGGGGGAGCACGAGAAACGCATCGAACAACGCACGACTCGCAAGCGGGAGGACGCATAATGCCCTGGGACCGTAACCAGATGGCCGAACGCGCGGCCGCAGAGCTTCAGGACGGCTGGTATGTCAACCTCGGGATCGGCATCCCGACGCTGGTGGCGAACTATACCGGCGACAAGGAGATCACCCTGCAATCCGAGAACGGGATGCTGGGCATGGGCCCCTTCCCGTACGAGGGCGAGGAGGACCCGGATCTCATCAACGCGGGCAAGCAGACCATCACCGAACTGAACCGCACCGCCTATTTCGATTCCGCCACCAGCTTCGGCATGATCCGCGGCGGCAAGATCGCGGCGGCGATCCTCGGCGCGATGGAAGTGGCCGAGAACGGCGACCTCGCCAACTGGATGATCCCCGGCAAGCTCGTCAAGGGCATGGGCGGCGCGATGGATCTCGTGGCCGGCGTGCCGCGGGTGATCGTGGTGATGGACCACACCAACAAGCACGGCGAGAGCAAGCTGCTCAGGGAATGCACGCTGCCGCTGACCGGCGCGGGCGTGGTGGACCGGATCATAACCAATCTCGGCGTGCTCGACGTGGTCGAGGGCGGGCTGAAGATCGTCGAAACCGCGGAAGGCGTGAGCGAGGACGATATTCGCGCCGCGACCGAGGCCACCATCGTGTGAGCCGTCAAAAGTCTTGCAAGACTTTTGACAAGAAAATTTGAATTTTCTTGGCGCGTTCCGTGAAAGCGGGGCGCGCCGCGGCGTTTTATGGCAGAGCGGCGGCTCGGGCCGCGCGGGTCCGTCCTATTTCATCGCGAGATTGAGCGCGCAGCCGTCCGAGATGAACTCGGGGCGCGTCTTGCACAGGCCGCGGGCCACGTCATAGGCGGCCAGCACCTTGGGCACGTAATCGCGGGTTTCGGCGAATGGCGGCACGCCTTCATTGGCCTTCACCGCGTTTTCTCCGGCGTTGTATGCGGCGAGCGCGAGGATCGGGTCGCCCTTGAACTCCTTGAGCAGCCAGTCGAGATAGGCCACGCCGCCCTTGATGTTCTGATCCGCGGCGAGGCTGTCGGCGACGCCGAAACGTTCGGCGGTGGCGGGGATGAGCTGCATCAGCCCCTGGGCGCCCTTCTCGCTCTCGGCGGCGTCACGACCACCGGACTCCACGGCGATCACCGCGAGGACGAGCGCGGGCGACACGTCGGTGCCGATCGTGGCCGTCAGGATGTTCTGGCCCTGCGCGCTGGCGATCTCTTGCAGGTGCTGAAGCCGGGGATAGGCCACCGCCACCCCGTCGGGCGGCTTGGCCAGTTTCAGCAGCGCCGAGTCGAAGCGCAGCGCGCCCGCGTCCGAATAGCCGGTCGGGATCGCCTCCCAGAACCAGTCGTACCGCGAAACGCGCGGTGCGGGCGTTACCGCATCCGGCGTGTCCGGTTTCGGGGCCGGCTGCGCGGCGGGTTCGATCTGGACGGTGATCCGCTTGGTCGCGCCCGGCTTGGGCGGTTTGCCCATCTTGAAGGTGAAATCCGGAAACGGCGGCGGATCGTCGGCCCGCGCGCCCGCGCCGCACACCGCAAGCGCCGCCGCCAGCAGGCGGATTTTGTTCCCTCGGATCATCGCGGACTGCTCAGCCTCTTTTCGATTGGCGACAGATTGGCAAAGATCACCCGCTTTTACCAGCGTTGGACGACGAACCCGCAACAACTGAACCGGCAAGCGTGATGCATTTCACGCAGAAAGCGCGTCCAGAATAAAATCTTAACGCTTTTTAACCATTAGAATCAGAGCGATACCATAATCTCTAAGAAAAAGTTAAAGATGCGCCAAAAACGTTCGGATCGCGCCCAATTCCTGCCTGAATTAACTGGCTATATCTGCCCATACCGCGGCGCTGAAGGCCAACAGAGAGAGGCGGCCAGAGGCAAACCGGTAGTGAACCTGAGTAAACCTAGTGATCCTCTGGAGGGACCAAACCATGATTAAATTCTTCAAGAACTTCAAGAAAGACGAAGACGGCGCAGTGACTGTCGACTGGGTCGTGCTGACGGCAGCCGTTGTCGGCCTGGGCGTTGCCGGCGTGGCGACCGTGTCCGACGGCGTCGACGCTCTCGCCACCAAGATCGAGACCGGCGTTACCGGCCAAGACGTCAACGGCGCCGAATAATTCACGCCTTTCGATATCTGAAATACAAAGAGCCGCAAGTCATCGATTTGCGGCTCTTTGCCATAGACAAAGCCAATTCGACCCCGACGACGGGGTCGTGAGCCGGCCTCGGGGGCAGCCCAACGTCCCGTCCCGACCAAGGGGCGAGACTTCACAAATCGCATACAAGGTGCAACATGCCCAAATCCACATTCATCAAACGCTTTCGCGAAGACGAGGACGGGGCCATTTCCGTCGACTGGGTCGTTCTGACCGCCGCGCTGGTCGGCCTTGCCGCCGGGACCATCGCCACGGTCCAGGACTCGACCGGCGTGCTGACCGGCAAGATCGAGAGCGGAATGACCAACACGGACGTCAACGGCAGCGAATAATATCGCGGTTCGCCCGCAAACGACCGCGCCGTCTTCCATTTTTCGCCACATTCCTGCGCGATGGTGGCCCCCGGACAATTCCGTTCCGCGTCCCCGGGCGCGAAACAATACCGCAAAATCGAAAGGATAGGCCATGCGCATCGTTTTCGGACTGGTACTTGTCGTAGGGCTCGGCCTGGCGGGATTCGCCGTTTACATGGCCAAGACCTACATCCAGAGCTACCAGGCTCAGCTCGAGCATGAACGCAAGCAGCGCGCGCCCAACATCGAGACGGTCGACGTCTACGTCGCCACGCAGCAGCTGGAATACGGGCAGCGGCTGATGCCTGACGACGTCAAGCTGATCAAGTTCCCCAAGGCGTCGCTGCCCGAGGGCGTCTTCAAGACCGAGAAAGAGCTTTTCCCCAAGGGCGATGTCGAGCCGCGCACGGTGCTGCGCACGATGGAGAAATACGAGGCCATCCTCGAGGCCAAGGTGACCGACGCCGGCAAGGACGCAGGAATCACCAACAAGCTGGAGCGCGGCATGCGCGCCTTCGCCATCAAGGTCGACCGCACCTCGGGCGTGTCCGGCTTCCTGCGCGTGGGCGACCGGGTAGACGTCTACTGGACCGGCAATATCGGCCGCGCCGGCATGCGCACCGAAGGTGACAGCAGCGGCGACGTGACCAAGCTGATTGAGGCCGGCGTGAAACTGATCGCCATCGACCAGTCAGCCAGCAGCGACGCCATGCAGGCGCAGATCGCCAGCACGGTCACCGTCGCCGCGCGTCCCGAACAGGTCGCCGCGCTCGCGCAGGCGCAATCGACCGGGCGGCTGAGCCTGAGCCTGGTCGGAGCGCAGGACGATACGGTCACGCAATCCATCGAGATCGACCAGAGGGAACTGCTGGGCCTGGCCTCCGCGCCCGCCCCGGTGGAAGCGCCGCAAGAAGAGGTCTGCTCGATCCGCACGCGCCGCGGGGCCGAGGTGATCGTGACGCCGATCCCCTGCACCAACTGAACGCGTCAATGGACCGGGAAGGATCGCGGGGCGCCGGATTGTCGGCGCCCCCTGTCGCGTCCGGTAGGCGGGATCAGTATCCGATGCAGTAGCCGGCGCCGCCGCGGATGACCTCCGCACCGCGGGGGCAGCGCGCGTTCAGCACCCTCCGCGGCGCGACATGCGCGACGGACGCGCGCCCGAGCTTGCTGTCGGCGCAGGAATTGATCCAGGCCGCCGCCCGCGGGCTGACGGTTCGGTCCGGAAGAACCCGCATCACGGTGTCCCCGCCCCAAGGGTAGGCCACGTAGGTCGCCTGCATCAACGGCCAGCCGCCCACACGCAGTGCGTGGTGGCAATCAAGGATGGCGCGGTGCTGATCTGTGGCTGCGATGTAGCTCGGGTCCTGAGGGACGCCGCCGATCGAAATATCCTCAGCCTGGACGGGCTGCATCGACAAGACGACGGCGCAGGCCGAGAACAGGGCTTTCATTGAGTAATGCATGTCAACTTCCTAATTCTGAACATCGCCTGACGGCGGGCGGGCATCGTTGATTCCCCGATTGACCGACACCCCTGGCCCCTAGTCTTACCCGCCTATGCCCTCGATAAGAAGGCCGGTCCCGGAAAAAAGCGAACGGGCATCGCTTGTTGAACGATCGTTCTCCCCTTTCCGACAGGCGCGGGGCGGCCCCCGACCAACCGGCGGTCGCGTCCTCTGGCCGCCCGGGACGCCACCGCCGAATCACCTGCGCCGCGTTTCTTTCCTGCAACTATTTTCGCCACATATTCGCAAAAATCCGCTTAAGGGCATTGATTCTTGATAAATTGCGAAAAGTGCCGCACAGTAAGGCCAATTCAGGGCGTAAAGACCCAAAAAACCGAGGCGTGATCGAAAGGCAGGGTCACATGAAATACAAGAGTATTATGCTGGCGGCCCTGTTGGGGTTCGCCACGATAGGCGGCACGACTCCGACTCCGGCCGCCGCCGAAAATCTTCATGTCGTGCGCAAGGGTATGGGGCGCGATCTCACCGTTTCGATGAACCGCGCGGTCGTTGTCGAAAGCGATGTTCCTTTCGCGGAGCTGAGCATCGCCAACCCCTCGATCGCGGATTTCTCCACATTGTCGGACCGCACCATATACGTGCTGGGCAAGTCGCCCGGGCGCACCACGCTGACGCTTCTGGACGAAAACGGGCGGCTCATCGCGAACGTCGAGGTAAGCGTTAGCGCGGATGTCTCGGAGTTCAAGGAACGGCTGCGTCAGATCCTTCCCAACGAACGGATCGAAGTGCGCACCGCCAATGACGGCATCGTTCTTTCGGGCACGGTCAGCAGCACGCCGCGGATGCAGCGCGCGCTCGACCTCGCGGAACGCTACGCGCCCGAGCGGGTGTCGAACCTGATGTCGGTCTCGGGCAAGCAGCAGGTGATGCTGAAGGTCCGCTTCGCCGAGATGCAGCGCACCGTCACCAAGAGCCTGTCGACCTCGCTTCTGGTGGACGGGCTGGGCGCGGGCGCCGGGGTCGGGGTTTCGACCAACAACGCCGGGCCGTCAAACGTCAACGTCACCGGCGTGCAGCCCGGCACCAACCGCAGCGGGTCGCAGAACAACGGGGCCGCGTTCTTTGGCCTTGACGTCGGCTCCGCACAGATCGGCGTCCTTCTGCAAGCCCTTGAAAGCAAAGGTGTTGTGCGCACCCTGGCCGAACCGAACCTGACCGCCCTCTCCGGGCAGGAGGCCAAGTTCCTGGCCGGCGGCGAATACCCGGTTCCGGTGGCGCAGGACAACGACACCATCTCGGTGGAATACAAGCCCTTCGGCGTGGAGCTCAACTTCGTGCCGCGCGTGCTCGACGACGAGGTGATCAACCTCGAAATCGCCGCGGCGGTTTCCTCGCTCGATCTCGCCAACGGCATCGACACGGCGGCGTTCACCATCGCCGCCTTCCGGCGCCGCGACGCGTCGACCACGATCGCGCTGCGCGACGGCGACAGCTTTGCCATCGCGGGTCTGTTGCAGGACGATTTCCAGGACACCAACGGCCAGGTGCCGTGGCTGGGCGACGTGCCGGTGCTCGGGGCGCTGTTCCGCAGCGCTGACTATGAGCGCGAGCAGACCGAACTGGTCATCATCGTGACCGCGCATCTCGTCACGCCCACCAGGGGCGAAGCGCTCGCGCTGCCGACCGACCGGGTGCGGCTGCCAAGCGAGGCGGACCTGTTCCTCAACGGGCGCGTCGCCCGCGAGGTCGGGACCACGACCCCCGCGGGCGAAGTCGCGAAACAGGACTTCAACGGGTCCTACGGCTACGTGATGGATTGAGAAGAGAGACAGGACAGATGAAGAAACTACTTGCAGCCTTGTCAGTTCTCGCGGCCGCCGGATGCTCCGGGACGCCCGGCGAGGTCTACCGCTCCTACTCCGAAACCGGGTCGCTGGTGGATACCGGCAGCTTTGGCAACGCCAACATGAACAACACCCAGGTGATGAGCGGCGAACGGGCCTATGTCCATGACCTGTCCAACCGGTTCGCGAACGAAGTGCGCAGCACGGTGAACTTCGCGTTCAATTCCGCGCAGCTTGATGCGGTCGCGCGCGACACCCTGCGTGAACAGGCGGCCTGGATCCGCCACTTCCCCGAGGTGCGCTTCAGGGTTTATGGCCACACCGACGCCGTCGGGTCGAACGCCTACAACAAGCGCCTGGGCCTTGCGCGGGCGCGCGCCGTGGTCGCCTACCTCGCCAGCCAGGGCATCAGCACTTCGCGGCTCGAGGCGGTGGTGTCCTTCGGCGAGACCCAGCCGCTGATCGTCACGCAGGGCCGCGAGCGGCGCAACCGGCGCACCGTGACCGAGGTGTCGGGTTTCGTCGGATCGCACCCCATCATCATGGACGGCAAATACGCCGAAGTGGTCTATCGCGAATACATCGCCAGCGCCGCGCCGGCCTCGGAGCTCAGGACGATTTCGAGCGCCGCGAGTTCAAGCGAGTAGAAACACGCGAATCTCCCTGCCCGGCTTGCCGGGACACCTTCAGCCCGCCGACCCGTTCGGCGGGTTTTTCTTTGTCTCGCCGCAACGCACAATTACGATCTTTTGGCCCTAATGTTGCCCATATTTTCCGCGACATTCCCCCATGGGCAGAAGCCCCGGCGCGTCATCCGAATCGCCGGGACGGGCGCTCCGGGGCGGGCGAGGACACCCATCAAGCCCCCCACATAAAGAGGCGCCGTAAAAGGTGGCACATGAAATAGGACCGAACTGAAATGAGCAGCGCCATGAAGCAACCAGATGCGAGCCCGATCGTCGCCTGCACGATCAGCCGTGACGTCAGCAACTTCGATCTGCTGATCGAGGACATGGAAACCGCCATGGGCGAAGCCTGGGGCGATCTCGGCTTTGCCGAGGCCATGGCCTATCTCAATCAGCCAGAGGCGGAGTCGCTTGAATTCGTGGCGATCGCGCTCGACGATGAGGACGAGGACCGCCTGACAATGATCGGCGAGATCATCGGCCTCGCTCACGGGCGCGATATCAAGGTGATCCTGATCGCCGATGACGTCGGGCCCGCCGCGCTGCACCAGCTGTTGCGTGACGGCGCAGATGAATTCGTGCCCTACCCGCTGCCGGAGAACGAGCTTCAGGCCGCGATCGAGCGGCTGCGCGCCCCTGCGCCGGCGCCGCAGGGCGTAACGGCGCCCACGGCCAACGGCGAGGACGGCGTGCTTCTCGGGGTGCACGGGCTTGCCGGCGGGACCGGGGCCACGACCCTTGCGGTCAACCTGGCCTGGGAACTGGCGACCGTATCCAAGGAGGACGCGCCGCGGGTCTGCATCCTCGACTTCGGCCTGCAATTCGGGTCGGTGTCGACCTTCCTCGACCTGCCCCGCCGCGAGCCGGTCTTCGAGATGTGGTCGGACACCGAGGCGATGGACGAGGACATCTTCAAGCAGGCGCTGGTCAGCTACGAGGACCGGCTCTGGGTGCTGACCGCCCCGCCCGAGGTTCTGCCGCTCGACATGATTTCGCCCGAGGACGTGAACCGGGTTCTGGAACAGGCGCGCAAGCATTTCGACTACGTGATCGTCGACATGCCCACGACGCTGGTGCAGTGGACGGAAACGGTGCTGACCTCGGCGCAGATCTATTTCGTCACGCTCGAGATGGACATGCGTTCCGCGCAGAACACGCTTCGGCTGAAACGCGCGCTGATGGCCGAGGAATTGCCGCTGGAGCGGCTGCGCTTCTGCATCAACCGCGCACCGAAATTCACCGACCTGAACGGCAAGAGCCGGATCAAGCGGATGGCCGAGAGCCTCGAGATCAACATTGAACTGCAATTGCCGGATGGCGGGCGCGCCGTCAGCCAGGGCGCCGATCACGGCCTGCCGCTGGCCTCCTCGGCGCCCAAGAATCCGCTGCGCAAGGAAATCGCCAAGTTGGCTGCGCAGCTGCACGAGCTGGGCAAATCGGACGCCGAGGCGGCCTGAAAATCTGAGAGAGGGTAAGTCGAATGTTCTCGCGTTACAAGAAGCCGACAGGGGCGACCCCGGCGAAGGCGTCCGCCAAGGACAAAGCCGCCCCCGCCGAAGCGTCCGCCGCGGGCGCGGACGCCCCCGCCCCGAAGGCCAGCCTGCGCCGCCCCGCCCCCGTCGCGCCGGCGACCGCCGCACCGCAGGACAAGGAGCGCAGGCGCAAGGAGCGGCTCGGCGAGATCAAGCTCGATCTGCACCGCGCGCTGCTGGACAACCTCAACCTCGGCGCGCTCGATTCAGCGTCCGAAGCCGACCTGCGCGCCGAGATCAGCGCGATCACCGCCGAGGTGCTCGAGGAGCGCAGCATCGTGCTCAACCGCGAAGAGCGCAGCACGCTCACGCAGGAGCTCTATGACGAGGTGCGCGGCCTGGGGCCGCTTGAAACCCTGCTGAAGGACGACACCGTCAACGACATCCTGGTGAACGGCCCGCACCAGATTTTCATCGAGCGCGCGGGCAAGCTCGAGCTCAGCGACATCACCTTCAAGGACGAACGCCACCTCTTGCGCATCATCGACAAGATCGTGAGCGCGGTGGGTCGGCGCGTGGACGAATCCAACCCCTATGTCGACGCCCGCCTGCTGGACGGCTCGCGCTTCAACGCGATGGTGCCGCCGGTCGCGGTGGACGGCAGCCTGGTGTCGATCCGGAAATTCAAGAAGGACAAGCTCGGCATCGACGACCTAGTGAATTTCGGCGCCTTTTCCGAGGAAATGGCCGCCTACCTCCAGGCCGCGGTCGCCTGCCGGCTGAACGTGATCGTCTCGGGCGGGACGGGGTCGGGCAAGACGACGACGCTCAACGCGCTGTCATCCTTCATCGACAACGCGGAACGTATCCTCACGATCGAGGACACGGCCGAACTGCAACTTCAGCAGATCCATGTCGGCCGGATGGAGTCCCGCCCTCCCAACGTCGAGGGCAAGGGCGAGGTTTCCCCGCGCGACTGTCTGAAAAACGCGCTTCGGATGCGGCCCGACCGCATCATCGTGGGCGAGACCCGCGGCGAAGAGGTGATCGACATGCTCCAGGCGATGAACACCGGGCATGACGGCTCCATGACCACGATCCACGCCAACAACGCGCGCGACGCGATCAGCCGGCTGGAAAACATGGTGGCGATGGCCGGCATCGAGATGCCGCTCAAGGCGGTGCGCAGCCAGATCGCGAGCGCCGTGAACCTCATCGTGCAGGCCAGCCGCCTTCAGGACGGGTCGCGCCGCATGACCTCGATCACCGAGGTGACGGGCATGGAGGGCGAGGTGATCTCGATGCAGGAGATCTTTCGCTTCCAGCGCGTCGGCCTCACGCCCGAGAACAAGATCATCGGCCATTTCACCGCGACCGGCGTGCGCTCCAACTATTCCGAACGCTTCCGCCTGTGGGGCTACGACCTGCCGGCGAGCATCTATGAACCCGTGAGACCGGAGTGATCCCATGAGCCTCAGCGCGGAACCGATCATCTATGGTCTCATCTTCTTTGGCGTGCTCGCGCTCGTCGAGGGGATCTACCTCACCGTCTTCGGCAAGAGCATCAGCCTGAACAGCCGCGTGAACCGCCGGCTGGAGATGCTGGACAAGAGCCAGAACCGCGAAGAGGTGATGGAAAAGCTGCGCAAGGAGATGCAGCAGCATCTCAAGGCGCGGCGCATCCCGCTTTATTCGATCCTGTCGACCAAGGCGCAGAAGGCGGCCATCGCCTTTTCGCCCAAGCAGTTGATCATGCTGATGGCTCTGCTCGGCTGCCTGGCCTTCGTCGGGCTCAGCGTCGGCACGGCGACCTCCATGCCCGTGCGCGTCGCGGTGTCCATCGCGATGGGGATCGGCGCGATCTTCATGTGGATTTCGATGAAGGCGGCCAAGCGGATGGCGCTGCTCGAAGAGCAACTGCCCGATGCGATCGAACTGATGGTGCGCTCGCTCAAGGTGGGGCATCCGTTCTCCTCCGCGATCTCGATCGTCGCTTCCGAGGTGTCGGACCCGCTGGCGACCGAGTTCGGCATCATCGCCGACGAGGCGGCCTATGGCCGCGACGTGGGCGAGGCGCTCAAGGACATGGCCGAGCGGCTGGACATGCAGGATCTGCGCTTTCTCGCCGTGGCGGTCACGATCCAGCAGCAATCGGGCGGCAACCTCGCCGAGATCCTCGCCGGCCTGGCCAAGGTGATCCGCGCGCGCTTCCGCCTGTTCCGCCGGGTGAAGGCGATCACCGCCGAGGCGAAATGGTCGGGCAAGTTCCTGTCCGGCTTTCCGATCCTCGCGCTGATCGGCATCCAGCTCATCGATCCGAATTACTACGACAAGGTGCTCGACCACCCGTGGTTCATTCCGGCCTGTCTCGTCGTCGGGGCCTTTCTGGTGCTGAACCTCATCGTCATGCGCGCGCTCGTCAACATCAAGGTCTAGGGGACATCCCATGTCATTCGTCAATGAAATGCTGACCGGCGCGCTTGGTCCCTTCGGGCCGGTGATCGCCGTGGGCACGCTGGGCGTGCTTCTCGTGTTGATCACCGTCGCGCTCATGATGAACCAGCGCGAAGACCCGCTGGACAAGCTGAAGCGCGCCCAGCGGGCGCCCAAAAACACGCAGGCCCAGCAACGACTGCGCTCGGGCTCGCGCAACGACAAGCTGGACAAATACGCCAACTTCCTCGAGCCGCAGGATGAAAAGCAGTTCTCGGAGATGCGCCGCAAGCTCATGCAGGCGGGTTACCGCGACCGCGACGCGGTGCGCTATTTCCACTTCGCGCAGTTCGCGCTCGGGATCGGGTTCCTGGCGATCGGGGTGGTCTACTACGTGCTTTTCAAATCGGGCGGCGAAACCAGCGCGACGCAGATCCTGATGTATATCCTCGGCCCCGGCGGCGTGGGATACATGCTGCCGAAATACTGGGTGACCAAGCGCCAGCAGACCCGGCAGGAAGAAATCACCGACGGGTTTCCCGACAGTCTCGACATGATGCTGGTCTGCATAGAGGCGGGGCAGTCGCTCGACCAGTCGATCATCCGCGTCAGCAACGAGATCCGCCCGTCCTTTCCGGCGCTTGCGGACGAATACCTGATCGTCAGCCAGCAGATCAAGGCGGGCCGCGACAAGGCGTCGGTGCTCAACGAGATGGCCGACCGCTGCGGCGTGCAGGATATTTCCAGCTTCGTGACCGTGCTGGTGCAGAGCCAGACCTTCGGCACCTCGATCGCCGACGCGCTGCGCGTCTACGCCAGCGAGATGCGCGACAAGCGGGTGATGCGCGCCGAGGAAAAGGCCAACAAGTTGCCAACCAAGATGACGCTGGCGACGATGATGCTGACCGTGCCGCCGCTGCTGATCATCCTTGTCGGACCGTCCGTTTTGGGTATCATGGAACTGACGGCGATGGGCGGCTAATGATCCGTCGCGGAAAAACGGGGCCTGATGACGAGAGCGGTCGCGGGAATACTCTTGATGGCGGTGCTGGCGGGGTGCGCTGAACCCGCGCCCGACGGCCCCTACGCGCCGGGCCTGTCGCAGCGCGGCGAAGCGGTCGACGGCGCTATCGTCGGCCATCGCCTGATCCGGGCGGGCGAATACGAGATGGCGATCAAGGCATTTTCGCGCGCGGCGCTCGAGCAGGGAATGACAGCGGAAATCCTCACCGGGCTGGGCAGCGCCAACCTTGGCCTGCGCCGGCTGGGACAGGCCGAAAAGCTGCTGCGCGACGCGATTGCGACCGACGAGGCCGCGCCGGAGGCGTGGAACAACCTTGGCGTGGTGCTGATGGAAAGGGGCGAAACCGGCGAGGCGAGCGAGATGTTCCGCCGCGCCTACGCGCTCGATAATGGCCAAAGTGACTCAATCCGCGATAATTTGCGGTTGGCGCTCGCAAAACTCGATGAATCCGGTTATGGTGAGCAACAAGAACAAGATTATAAATTGATACGGCGCGGAAGCAGCGACTACCTGATCCGCACGATATCATGACGAGGCCGAGGCAGTAAAAGGACGCAAAAATGCGCCACCCCATCCTTATTGCGCTTTGCGCAGCGGCGTTCGCGTCGTTGTCCGCATGCGAACAGGGCGACTCCGAGAGTGTCGACCGCAAGTTTCAGAACGTGAACGTCGTGGACGAGAGCAATCTCAACGACGTGATGCTGAATTCATCCGACCCGAACGAGGCGGTGACCTACTTCCAGCGCAGCACCGGCGAACATCCCGACCGGATCGACCTGCAACGCGGGCTCGCCAAATCGCTGGTCCGGGCCAAGCGCCACACCGAGGCGGTCGCCGCCTGGAAGCGCGTCTCCGAGATGAAGGACGCCACCGCCGACGACCGGGTCGATTTCGCCGACGCGCTCATCCGCAACAACGAATGGGACCGCGCGGAGGAGGTGCTCGACAGCGTGCCGCCGACGCATGAATCGTTCAAGCGTTACCGCCTCGAGGCGATGGTCGCGGACAGCAACGAGGAATGGAAGAAGTCCGACAGTTTCTATGAAACCGCAGTGGGGCTGACCACCCGCCCCGCCGGGGTGATGAACAACTGGGGCTATTCCAAGCTGACCCGCGGAGATTACGCGGGCGCCGAACGCCTGTTCGCAGACGCGATCCGCCTTGATCAGTCGCTGTTCACCGCCAAGAACAACCTTGTCCTCGCGCGCGGCGCGCAGCGCAACTATTCGCTGCCGGTGATGCCGGTCGATCAGACCGAGCGGGCGCAACTGCTCTACACGCTTGGCCTTACGGCGATCAAGCAGGGCGACACGAGCACCGGCAAGGGGCTCTTGCGCGACGCGATCGACACGCATCCCCAGCATTTCGAGGCCGCCGCGCGCAGCCTGAGCGCGCTGGAAGACAGCGTGTCGAACTGAAGCTGTCGCAAGAAGGGCGGCGTCCATGATGCATATATCCGCGATCTCCGCGATGTGGTTCCTGCCCTTCGTCCTTCCGGTGTGCCTCTGGGTCGCATGGAGCGACCTGCGGGTGATGAAGATTCCCAACGTCGCCGTGCTGACGCTGGCGGGGATCTTCGTCGTCGTCGGGCTCGTCGCGCTGCCCATTGCGGACTATCCGTGGCGGCTCTTGCATCTCGTCATCGTGCTGGTGATCGGGATCGTGATGAACGCCGCCGGGCTGATCGGCGCGGGCGACGCCAAGTTCGCCGCCGCCGCCGCGCCCTATGTCGCGCTCGGCGATCTGCGGCTTTTGTGCGTGATCCTCGCCGCCAATCTGCTGGCCGGCTTCACGGCGCACCGGATCGCGAAATACACCGCGCTGCGCCGGCTGGCCCCGGAATGGGAAAGCTGGTCGCGCGGCAAGAAATTCCCCATGGGTCTCTGCCTTGGCGGCACGCTCGGGATCTACCTTGCGCTGGGCGCGCTCTACGGGTCCTGAAGCGGCCCGGCGACGCCCGCATCGCGCCATAATTTCCGCACCTTTCCGTGGCAGTCTCGCGCGCAGGAACGTAGCAGCGAAGGCCCGGCATCCATGAACATGCAAGTCACCCACGGCGTCCAGGCGCCCCCGCCGCCCACCACGATGGAGGACATGCGCCTGCCGATCGTGATGATGCGCGACATCCTGATCAAGACGATGTTCCGCAAGTCGCTCGACCTCGTGACCGACATCGCGCTGGCGCTTTGCCTGCCGCGCACCGTCACGCAGGAACTGGTGGACATGGCCCGCGAACAGCGCCTGATCGAGGCCACCGGCACGATGAGCGCGACGGCGGGCAACGAGATGGGCTACCAGTTGACCGATCTGGGCAAGGCGCGCGCGCTCGATGCGCTGAGCCAGTCGGAATATTACGGGGCGATGCCCGTGCCGCTCAACGTCTATGCGGAACAGGTCAAGCGCCAGTCGATCCGCAACATCCAGATCACCCGGCAGGAACTGACCGACGCGATGGGCCACCTCGTGCTGCCGGACAGCCTGCTCGACCACCTCGGGCCGGCGGTGAGCGCGGGGCGCTCGATCCTGATGTACGGCCCGCCGGGCAACGGCAAGTCGAGCATCTCAAACGGCATCCGCGACGCGATGGGCGACAAGATATACGTGCCCTACGCGATTGAATACGCGGGCCAGGTGATCACCGTCTATGACCCGATCGTGCACTCCGCCGCCGAATCCGAGAAGAGCGATCCCAATTCGCTGCGCCTGCGCCGGTCGTTCGACACGCGCTACGTGCGCTGCGAGCGGCCCACCGTGATCACGGGCGGGGAATTGACGCTCGACATGCTGGATCTCGTCTACAACCCCACGGCGCGGACCTACCAGGCGTCTTTGCAGCTCAAGGCGACGGGCGGGATCTTCATCGTCGACGACCTTGGCCGGCAGGTGGAGCCGCCGCAGAACCTCGTCAACCGCTGGATCGTGCCGCTGGAGGAAAGCAAGGACATTCTCGCGCTGCAATCGGGCGAGAAATTCGAGGTGCCGTTCGATACGCTGGCGATCTTCTCGACCAACTTCCACCCGAACAAGATCTTCGACCAGGCCGCGCTGCGCCGGATCTTCTACAAGATCAAGATCGATGGCCCCTGCCAGAAGGATTTCCTGAAGATCTTCGCGATGGTCGCGCGCAAGAAGGGCCTCCCGCTGGACGAAGCGTCGCTCGTGCACCTTCTGAAGAAGAAATACCCCGAGATCGACAACGTCTACGCCAACTATCAGCCGGTGTTCCTGATCGACCAGATGATCTCGATCTGCCAGTTCGAAGGGATTCCCTACCAGATGTCCCCCGAACTGATCGACCGCGCCTGGGCCAACATGTTCGTCGAGGAATCCGAGATCATCAACTGACGCCTGGCGCCGCCCCGGTTAGGGAGATCCGCGTCAGGCGCCCTGTATCGATTCTAGATAGGCCAGAAGGGCCGCAAGGGGGCGCGGCGTCGGCGTCATCGCACCGTCGCCGACATCCACCGGCACAGTTGGCCCGTTCAGGAGCGCGCCGAATTCCGGCATCTTCTGCCCCGGCAGCTGCGCGCGGTGATAGCCGTCGATTGTCGACAGCACCCGCGCCCTCGGGAACTGACCACCCTCGGCCAGTTGCGTGAGGTCCGAAGGCTGCGGCGACATGCCGCGCGCCCAGGGGCCGTCGCCCCTGCCCTGCGGACCGTGGCATTGGGCGCAGTTCTGCGCATAGAGCATCCGCCCCTCGTCCGCCTCGGGCATGGACGCGGACTGGACGCAGGCCGCGAGCGCGGCAACCGCGCCGAGCCCGGCCATGACTGACAGATATCTCATTCGCTGACTCCTTTGCCTCAAGGCTGGCATGGGGCGGTCTTCGCCGCCTTGATGCAGCGCAATGCGCCGCGGTTCAGGCCAGTTTGCCAGCCAGCGCGTCATCGATCAACTGCACTGTCTCCTCGACCCCGTAAAGGGCGATGAACCCGCCGAAACGCGGCCCCTGAGACGCGCCGAGCAGCACCTCGTAAAGCGCGCGGAACCAGTCGCGGAGCGGGTCGAACCGGTCGCGGCCCACGTCATAGACGATCTGCTGAAGCGTCTCGTCGTCGCGCGGGCCGTCATGCGCCGCCAGCGCGTCGCGCAGCGCGATGAGCGCCTCGCGCTCGGCCTCCGTGGGGTCGCGGCGCACGCGGGTGGGCTTCACGAAATCCTCGAAATAGCGCAGCGCGAAACCGACCGCCTGGTCGAGATCGGGATGCGTCTCGGCGCTGGCCTCGGGCGCGTAACGGCGGATGAAGCCCCAGAGCTGATCCTTGTCGCCCGCCCCCGCCACCGAGGCGAGGTTGAGCAGCATCGAGAACGGCACCACCATGCGGCTTTCGGGCACATCGCCGCCGTGGATGTGAAACACCGGGTTGTTGACCTGCTGCGCCGGCGCCTGGCCGGGATAGGCGCGCAACTGCTGATGGTATTCGTCCACCGCCTTGGGGATCACGTCGAAATGCATGCGCTTGGCGGTCTTGGGCTTCTGATACATGAAGTAGGACAGCGATTCCGTGCTGGCGTAGGTAAGCCACTCGTCGATGCTGATCCCGTTGCCCGAGGATTTGGAGATCTTCTGGCGATGTTCATCGAGGAAAAGCTCGTAGGTGAAATGCTCGGGTTTCTTGCCCCCGAGGATCTCGCAAATTCGGTCATAGATCGGCGTGTTGGTGCTGTGATCCTTCCCGTACATCTCGAAATCGACGCCAAGCGCGGCCCAGCGCGCACCGAAATCGGGCTTCCACTGCAGCTTCACGTTGCCGCCGGTGACCGGCAGCGTCATCTCGCGCCCGTCCTCGTCGTCGAAGGTGATCGTGCCCTCGGCCGCGTCCACATGCTTGATCGGGACATACATCACGCGCCCCGTTTCGGGATGGATCGGCAGGAAGATCGAATAGGTCTGCCGCCGCTCTTCGCGCAGGGATTTCAGCATCACCTGCATGATGTCCTCATAGCGTTCGGCGGCGCGCAGCAGCACCTCGTCGAACTGGCCCGAGCGGTAGAACTCGGTCGCCGAGATGAACTCGTACTCGAACCCGAACGTGTCGAGAAAGCGGCGCAGCATCGCGTTGTTGTGCCCGCCAAAGCTCTGGAACTTTCCGAACGGGTCGGGAACCGAGGTGAGCGGCTTTTGCAGATGCTCCTTCAGCGCCTCGGGCTCGGGCACGTTGCCCGGAACCTTGCGCATCCCGTCAAGGTCGTCGGAAAAGCAGATCAGCTTGGTCGGGATGTCGCTGATGACCTCGAATGCGCGGCGGATCATCGTGGTGCGCGCCACCTCGCCGAAGGTGCCGATATGGGGCAGGCCCGAGGGGCCATAGCCCGTCTCGAAGAGCACATACCCCTTCTGCGGCGGAGCCTTCTCATAACGTTTGAGAACGCGGCGCGCTTCTTCAAAAGGCCAGGCTTTCGATTGCATTGCGGCGTCGCGCAGATCGGACATTTGATCGCTCTCCTGATTGTCCCGGCCGGGCGGGAACGCGCTCCGGGTCGGTCGCTACCTATTGCCGGGGCGCGATGCAGTCAATAATGTCCGCGGCGACATCACATCACCGGGGTACGTGGAATGACCGACCAGATACAGCATCCTCTCAGCGCGCAGGATTGCCTTGTCGCGGTGATGATCGCGGTTTCGGCCTCGGACGAACAGATTCGCACCGCCGAGCTGGTCAAGATCGAAACGGCTGTGAACAACCTGCCGGTCTTTGCGACCTATGACGTGGACCGCATGAACCGCGCCGCGCAGACGGTGTTCGACCTCTTCGCCGAGGAAGACGGGCTCGACGCGCTGTTCGGCCTGATCCGCGACAACCTGCCCGCCCATCTCTTCGAGACGGCCTATGCGCTGGCCTGCGACGTCGCCGCAGCCGACGGCAAGCTCGACGAAAGCGAACTGCGCCTGCTCGAGGAAATCCGCTACGAGCTCAACATCGACCGGCTGCACGCCGCGGCGATCGAGCGCGGCGCGCGGGCGCGGCACATGACGGCCTGAGCGCCCCCGCGCCGGGAAAATTCCCATTCCCATCGCGCCCGGTTTGCTGCTTAATGCGCGCGAGGCCCACCACCCGAGGAGACACGCCATGCGCTGCGTTTTCATCAGCATCCGGTGCCGCCCCGGCACGTCCTACAAGGTCGCCGAGCAGATCGCCCTGCGCGAAATCCATTCCGAGCTGCATTCGACCTCGGGGCCGTTCGACCTGCTGATGAAGCTCTACGTCCCGCCCGAGGCCGACGTGGGCAAGTTCATCAACGAGAACCTGCTGGACATCGACGGGATCGAGCGCACCGAAACCACGCTCACCTTCAAGGCGTTCTGAGACATGGGAATGCTGGACGCGCTCACCGCCATCGCCGGCCCCGCGAACGTGCTCACCGGCGCGGACATGGGCTCCTACGTCTGCGACTGGGCGGACCGCCCGCAGGGCGCGCCGCTCGCCGTGGTCCGCCCCGCCGACACGGACCAGGTCGCCGCCATCCTGCGGCTCGCCAACGAGACCGGAACGCCGGTCGTGCCGATTTCGGGAAACACCGGCCTTGCCGGCGGCACGCAGGCCGATGGCGCGATCCTGCTGTCGATGGGCCGGATGAACGCGATCCGCGCGATCAACCCCGCCGCGCGCACCGCCGTGGTCGAGGCGGGCGCGATCATCGCCGACATCCACGAGGCGGTGGCGGAACATGACCTGATCTTTCCGCTGTTCTTCGGCGCGCGCGGCTCGGCGCTGATCGGCGGGGCGCTGTCCACGAACGCGGGCGGCTCGAACGTGCTGCGCTACGGAAACACGCGCGATCTCTGCCTCGGGATCGAGGCGGTGCTGCCCACCGGCGAGGTGGTGGACCTGATGCGCCAGCTGCACAAGGACAACTCGGGCTACGACCTGCGCCACCTGCTGATCGGAGCCGAGGGCACGCTTGGCGTCATCACCGCCGCGGTGCTGAAGCTCCACCCCGCGCCGCTCGCCAACGCCACGGCGATGCTCGCCGTGCGCTCGGTCTCCGACGCGCTCGGCCTGCTGAACCGGCTTCAGCGCGAAACCGGCGGCGCGGTGCAGGCGTTCGAATACATGCCGCGCGCCTTCGTTGAGGCATGCGTCGCCCAGATCCCGGGCCTGCGCACGCCCTTTGAGTCGGCGTATGACGTGAACGTCCTGGTCGAGGTCGGCGCCACGCAGCCGCGCGCCGCCACCCCCGGCGAGGACGGGCAACCGCCGATCGCCGCGCAGCTCGAAGAGGCGCTTGGCGCGCTCTTCGAGGAGGGCGCGCTTCTCGATGCGGTAGTCGCCCAGAACGAGGCTCAACGCAACGCGATGTGGGCGCTGCGCGAAGCCTCTGCCGAGATAACCCGGCTGAACGATCCGGTGATCGACAACGACGTCGCCGTGCCGCTCGACCGGATGCAGGCCCTGCTGGACCGCATCGCCGCCATCATCGCCCGCCATGACCCCGGCGCGCGCGACGTGTCCGTGGCGCATCTGGGCGACGGCAACCTGCATTTCACCTGCTGCCCCACCCGGCCCGATCCCGACCTCATGGAAACCATCCATACCGAAGTCGAGGACGCCGCCATCGCCCTTGGCGGCAGTTTTTCGGCGGAGCACGGCATCGGCCTGCGCAAGCGCGACAGCATGGCGCGCCACAAGAACCCCGCCGCGATGGCCGCGATGCGCGCGATCAAGACGGCGCTTGATCCCAACGGTATTCTCAACCCCGGCAAGGTCCTGCCCGATCCCTGACGCCGGCCCCTGGGTATTCATACCCGGGAGAAACCCGCGACTCCGGCTTTCAATGTTCCGGAAATACTCATTCGACGGCGCGGCAGGCGCTCAGGTCCGCCAGTCGAAGAAGCCCGGCCCCGCCCGCGTCAGCAGGTCGCGCGCCATCGCGCGGCCCAGCTCCGCGCCATCCTCGACCGGGGCGGTGCGGTCATCCGCGAGGCTCTCGGACCCGTCGGGGCGCAGCACCTCGCCGCGCAGGCGCAGCGTGCCGCCGTCGAGATCGGCAAGCCCGGCGATCGGCGTCTCGCAAGAGCCGTCGAGCTCGGCCAGGAAGGCGCGCTCGGCGGCGATGCGCAGGCCGGTCTCATGATCGTGGATCGCCGCGAGCATCTCGGCGGCGCGGTCGTCATCCGCGCGCCGTTCGATCCCGATCGCGCCCTGGGCGACGGCGGGCAGCATCACCTCGGGCGCGATGGCCGAGGCGATGACATCCGCCCGGCCCAGCCGGTTCAACCCCGCCACGGCGAGGAAGGTACAGGCGGCGACGCCATCGTTCAGCTTCTTCAGGCGGGTCTGCACGTTGCCGCGGAACTCCACCACCTCTAGCGCGGGATAGGCAACCAGCACCTGCGCCTTGCGCCGTAGCGAGGACGTGCCGACCTTCGCGCCGTCCGGCAGTTCCGCCAGCCCGGCGGCCACCTCCGAGACGAAGGCGTCGCGCGGGTCCTCGCGCGGCAGATAGGTGTCGAGCAGCAGGCCCTCCGGCTGCAACACCGGCATGTCCTTCATCGAATGCACGGCCAGATCGATCCGCCCGGCGAGCAGCGCCTGTTCGATCTCGCGGGTGAAGAGGCCCTTGCCGCCCAACTCCTTCAGCGGGCGGTCGATGACGCGGTCGCCGGTGGTCTTGATGACCACGATCTCGAACGCCTCGCCCGGCAGGTCGAACGCGGCGGCCAGCCGCGCGCGCGTCTCGTAGGCCTGGGCGAGCGCCAGCGGCGAGCCGCGCGTGCCAAGCTTCATCGGCGCCGTGGGGGTGGGCAGTTTCAACGTCATGCGCCCGGGTCTAGAGCGCGCGCGCGCGACTGGCAAGCATCCGGCTTGACATCCCGGCTCCGGAAGGGGACGTAGCCCGCGAAGGAGACCCGGACATGGCCGAGAAAAAGACGATCCTGCGCGCCCTCGCGGGCGAGACATTGCCCGTGCCGCCGATCTGGATGATGCGCCAGGCGGGCCGCTACCTGCCCGAGTATCGCGCGACCCGCGCCAAGGCGGGCGATTTCCTGTCGCTGTGCTACAATCCCGAGCTTGCGACCGAGGTGACGCTGCAACCGATCCGACGGTTCGGCTTCGACGCGGCGATCCTGTTCGCCGACATCCTGCTGGTGCCGCAGGCGCTCGGGGCCGACCTGTGGTTCGTGACCGGCGAGGGGCCGCGCCTGTCGACCATCCGCAATGCGCAGGACATGGCGCAGCTCAGGGACGCGGGCGACGTTCACGACACGCTGGCGCCGATCTACCAGACGCTGCGCAACCTGACGACCGCGCTCCCGCCCGAGGTGACGCTCATCGGTTTTGCGGGCGCGCCCTGGACGGTGGCGACCTACATGACCGCCGGGCGTGGCACGCCCGACCAGGGGCCGGCGCATGCGCTGAAGGACGGCGCGCCCGAGGTCTTCGATGCGCTTATCGCGCGGCTGACCGAGGCCACGATCGAATACCTTTCGGCGCAGATCGAGGCGGGCGCGGAGGTGGTCAAGCTTTTTGACAGCTGGGCCGGTTCTCTCAAGGGCGCGGATTTCGAACGCTACGCGGTAGAGCCCACGCGGCAGATCATCGCGGCGCTCAAGACGCGGCATCCCGACACGCCAGTCATCGCGTTCCCGCGCGAGGCGGGCGAGAACTATGTCGGGTTCGCCAAGCGCACCGGCGCGGATTGCGTCGCGCTCGACAACTCGGTCGCGCCGGACTGGGCGGCGCGGCACGTGCAGGTGGAGGGTTGCGTGCAGGGCAACCTCGCCTCATCCCATATGGTCACGGGCGGCAAGGCGCTGGTGCGCGAAGCCCGCGCGATTGTCGAGTCGTTCTCGGGGGGGCCCCATATCTTCAACCTCGGGCACGGCATCACGCCCGACGCGGACCCGGCCAACGTTCAGTTGATGATCGACACGGTGCGCGGCGGCTGAGCCGTCAGCGTCGAAGCAACGCTCGCTTACCGCTGTTCGCGCAAGGCATTGCGCGGAACGGGATAGCCACGCCTTTGCGGGGCTGTCGTACGCTCCTCCCTCTTTTCCCGCGCTAATGGGTGGCCGCGCGCCTTCGCCCCGTTGGCGTCCCTAATCACTGACGTGAGCCGACCGGCGACGCGCGGGAACCTTTTGCGCAGCATCGCATCCAATCGCCAGGACCGGCGCAAGAGGCGCCGGGTTTCAGGGGAAAGGACAGGACATGACGCTTTCACGCTGGCCGCTGGCCGCCAGGACCGGGGAATCTCTCACGACCGTAGCGGGGTGGAGATCATGCTGAACGCCGTTTCGTCGCAAGCGACGAATGTCGAGGACGATGTCATCGGCATGAAGGTCTCGGATCGGATCCGGCGCCGGCTGACCGATGCCGGACGGAATTTCTACGCCAATGACAACATCGCGGACGCCATCGAGGACGGAGAGCTCGACGCGCTGCGCGCCGAGGTCGGGGCGCGCATGCAAGAGGTGTTGCACGCGCTCGTGATCGACGCCGAAAACGATCACAACACACACGACACCGCCCACCGGGTGGCGAAGATGTTCATCGACGAGGTCTTTGGCGGGCGCTACCGCGCGGCGCCCCCGGTCACGTCATTTCCCAACGTGGCGCGGCTTGACGAGATGATGATCGTCGGCCCGATCACCGTGCGCAGCGCCTGTTCACATCACCTGTGCCCGATCATGGGCAGGGTATGGATCGGCGTTCTGCCCAGCGCGGAAACCGAACTGATCGGCCTGTCGAAATACGCGCGTCTCTGCGAATGGATCATGAGCCGTCCGCAGATCCAGGAAGAGGCCGTCGTCATGCTGGCGGACGAGCTTGAGCGCCGCATCCGGCCCGACGGGTTGGCGGTGGTGATGGAGGCGGATCACTTCTGCATGCATTGGCGCGGCGTTCGGGACGAACAGCCCGTGATGACCAGCACCGTCATGCGCGGCGCCTTCCGCGAGGATGAGGCCCTGCGGCGCGAGTTCCTCGGCCTGCGTAAACAGCATGACGGATGACCACGCAAACGGCTCCCTCACCTTCGGGCATGCGACTAAAACACATATATGGAGAACAATGATGAAAGCCTTCATGACCGGCCTCGCCGCCCTCGCAATCGCCGCCCCGGCAGCCCTTGCGCATGTCAGTTTCGAAACACCTCATGCCGCGCAGGACTCGACATTCGTCGGCGTGCTGGGCATCGGTCACGGCTGCGACGGCGAAGCCACGGTGAAGCTGCGCGTGCAGATCCCCGAGGGCGTGATCGCGGTCAAGCCGACGCCAAAGCCGGGCTGGTCGGTCGAGATAATCACCGGACCCTATGAAAGCAGCCATGACTATTACGGCACGCCGATGACCGAAGGGGTGAAGGAACTGATCTGGACCGGAGAGCTTCTTGATGCCTATTTCGATCGCTTTGTCTTCCGCGGCACGCTGAGCGACATGCACGCGGCGGGGACGACGCTTTACTTTCCTGTCGTCCAGGAATGCGCGACCGGAAAGTTGCGGTGGACCGGCGTTCCCGCCGAGGGCCAGGACGCCCATGACCTGGAACATCCCGCGCCCGGGCTGCATATCACCGCGCCGGGGGCCGGCCACTAGACGCGCTTTCGGCGCACCCGGTCGCCCTTCTTCCGCCGCCACCGTCCCGGAATCGCTGGTCCTTGCCTTCGGCAACAGGGATAAGGATGGCGGGATTGGCGACAGGGTGAAGCATGAAGACAGGCGGCGCATTGGTCATCGGGGCCGGACCGGCGGGGCTGATGGCCGCCGAGACGCTGGCGCAGGCGGGGATGCGCGTCACCGTGGCCGAGGCCATGCCCTCACCCGCGCGCAAGCTGCTGATGGCGGGCAAATCGGGCCTCAACCTCACGAAAGATGAACCGATCGAGTCCTTCCTCGCCGCCTACGGCGCGGCGGCGGAGCCGCTCGCGCCCATGCTGCACGCGTTCGGCCCCGACGCGGTGCGGGAATGGGCCGAAGGGTTGGGTCAGCCGGTCTTTGCCGGCTCGACGGGGCGGGTCTTTCCGCGCGCGATGAAGGCCTCGCCGTTGTTGCGGACGTGGCTGGCGCGGCTCGACTCGCTGGGGGTGAGTTTGCGCCGCCGCTGGCGCTGGACCGGGTGGGAGGGCGACGCGGTTTGCTTTGACACGCCCGAGGGGCGGCAGCGCGTGACGCCTGCCGTCACCGTGCTCGCCTGCGGCGGGGCGAGCTGGGCGCGGCTCGGCTCGGACGGCGGTTGGGCCGCGCATCTGCCGGAGCTGACCGCGCCATTCCAACCCGCAAACATGGGGTTCCGCGTGGACTGGTCCGGGCACATGGCGCCGCATCTGGGCCGCGCGGTCAAGGGTGTGCGCCTGCAAGCGGGCGCGGCCACATCGCGCGGGGAATTCGTGATCTCGGCCCGCGGGATCGAGGGCGGCGGCGTTTACGAGGTGTCGCGCGCGCTTCGCGAGGGCGCGACGCTGAGCGTCGATCTCATGCCGGATGTGCCGCTGGACGAGGTGCGCGCGCGGCTGGACCGACCGCGCGGCAAGGCCAGCATGGGCAATCACCTGCGCAAGGCGCTGAAACTGCCGGCGGCGAAACAGGCGCTGCTGATGGAGTTCGCCCGCCCCCTGCCTGCGGACGTCGCGCCGATCGTGAAGGCGCTGCCGGTGCGGCACGCGGGGCCGCTGCCGCTGGACGAGGCGATCTCGGTCGCGGGGGGGCTGCGCTGGGACGCGCTTGACGCGGGACTGATGTTGCGGGACCGGCCCGGCGTCTTCGCCGCCGGTGAAATGCTGGACTGGGAGGCGCCGACGGGCGGCTATCTAATCACCGCTTGCCTTGCGACGGGCCGCTGGGCCGGGCGCGCGGCGGCGGAGCGCGGCTAGCGGATCAGCCCCGCGCCCGGATCATGGCGAGCCGGATAAGCGCGCGTTCGACCAGCGCCATCTGCGGCGCGCTCTGCCCCGCCGAGCGCAGGTGCAGATCGGTGTCGGTCAGCACGCCCAGCGCCTGTTCGAGCCGCGCCGCGCCCCAGTCCTGCGCCTGTCGGATCATCCGGTCGCGCCGCAAACCGAAGACCGGCGGGCGCATCCGCGCGATGCCCTGCGACGGCCCGCCCGGATCGGCGGCGGCCGTGTAGAGCGTGCGGAAATGCCGCGTCGCGGTGATGCAGAGCGTGACCGGCTGCATCCCCTGCGCGCGCAGGCGCTTCATGATCGGTCCGATCTCGTCCGAGCGCGCCTCGGCCACGATGTTCAGCACCTCGTCGAGCTCCGCCTCGGTCGAGACCGGAGCGCAGAGGGCGATGTCGCCGGGCGTGAGCGGCGCGCCGTCGTCGAGCTTGTAGAGCGCGAGTTTCTCGAGCGTCTGGCGGAAATCGCCTGGATCGAGCGCGCGGGCGAGCGTCAGAAGGTCGGCCATCGCGTCGGGGGCGACATCGCGCAACCCGGCCTTGGCGAGCATGGTCTGGATCTCGTCCCGCGAGGGCGGGTCGTCGTAGATCGCGGCGGCGCGCGCGCTCGGGTGCGCCTCGAACGCCTTGCGCAGCTTCGACGCGGGCTTGAGCGCGCCGGCGGTCACGACGATCTGCGCGTCGCCCTCGCGCCACTCGTCCAGCGCGGCGAGGATCGGCGCGGCCAGCGCCTCGGTCGCGTCCTCGACAAAGGCCACGCGGGGACCGGGAAAAAAGCCCTGCGCCTTCACCGCATCCAGGAGCCGTGCGGGATCCTTGCGCAGTTCTGCCGCGCTCATCCGCGTGGCGCGCATCTCCTCTTCGCCTTCGGGGCCGATCAGGGCGGCGATCGCCTCTTGCCGGCGCAGGGCCACGCGCATCGCGTCGTTGCCGTAGATCAGAAGCCCCGCCGCCGCGGGGTCGGGCTTCGCGAAATAGGCGGGCGCGTCGCGGGGGGCGAGCTTCATTGGGACGGCGTCGGCGCGGCCACGACCAGGCGGGTGATCATCTGGCCGGCCAGGATCTTCATCAGCCGCGCGCGCGCATCGCGTTCGGCGGCCTGGGTGGCGACGGTGCTGCCCGAGGCGGAGTAGCCGGTGAAGTTCCTGACCCTGCCGGAGGCCACGACCGCGCCGCTTGCGAGGTCGCGCAGCGCATAGGTCACTTCGCCCAATATGTTGTAGCGTTGCGTCACGTCGCTGCGGTCGATTGCTATCGCCTCCTGGCGCACGTCGATCGCGTAGGACAGGCCATAGTTCGCCGGGTTCGCGCGGCCCAGCCGGTCCTCGATCTCGCGCACGAGCAGGAAACCGTCGCGCGTATCGGGCGCATCCGCCAGCACCGCGTTCTGCAACGCGCCGCCGCCGCCCCCGGGGCCATAAACCGGCGCAAAGCCGCAGCCCGCCAGTGCGGCGAGCGATCCAAGGCAGAAAAAGCGGCGGGTCAGGGTCATCACGGGCTACCTTATCACCTATTGCGCGGCTTACACGACCACATTCACGATCCGCCCCGGCACGACGATGACTTTCTTCGGCGCGGCCCCGTCAAGCGCCCTTTGCACCGCGTCGAGCGCGAGCGCGGTTTCCTCGACCGCGTCCTTGGCTGCGTCCTGCGCGACGGTGATCTCGCCGCGCCGCTTGCCGTTGATCTGCACCGGCAAAGTTACCGTGTCATCGACCAGCATCGACGGGTCGGCCTTGGGCCAGGGCGCGGTCGCGACGAGACCGTCGCCGCCCAGCATGTGCCAGAGTTCTTCGGCCAGATGCGGCGTCATCGGCGCCATGAGCTGCGCCAGCGCCCGCGCCGCCTGCCGTTTCGCCCCGGTTCCCGCGCCGCTTTTCGACAGCGTCGCGGTGAAGGCGTAGAGCCGCGCGATGACGGCGTTGAAGCCGAAGGATTCGACGCCCACGCTCACGTCATGGATCGCCTTGTGCATTTCGCGCAGCAGCGCCTCATCCGCCTCTGGCGAGGCGTCTTCGGCAGTGTCGGCGGCGATGTCCGAGACGATGCGATGCACGCGGGCGAGGTGGCGATGCGCGGCCTCCGCGCCGGCGGCGGTCCATTCGACGTCGCGTTCGGGCGGGCTGTCGGAGAGGACGAACCAGCGCGCGGTATCGGCGCCGTATTGCGAGATGATCGTGGTGGGGTCGACGACGTTCTTCTTGGATTTCGACATCTTGGCCGAGGGGATCACTTCGACCTCGCTGCCATCGGCGAGCCTGCCGTCGCTGACATCCTCGGGCAGGTGATAGACCGGGCGGCCGCGCGCGTCGCGGGTCTGGTAGATCTCGTGCGTGACCATGCCCTGGGTGAAGAGCGCGTCGAAGGGCTCTACCGCGCTTGCCGGCAGATGACCGGTGATGTGCATCGCGCGGGCGAAGAAGCGGGAATAGAGCAGATGCAGGATCGCGTGCTCGATCCCACCGATATACTGGTCCACGTTCATCCAGTATTCCGCCTCGGCCATGTCGATGGGCGTCTGCGCGCGCGGAGAGGTGAAGCGCGCGAAATACCACGACGAATCGACGAATGTGTCCATCGTATCCGTCTCGCGCCGGGCCTCGCCGCCGCAGGCCGGGCAGGTCGTGCGCCGCCATGTCGGGTGCCGGTCGAGCGGGTTGCCGGGCTGATCGAAGCTCACATCATCGGGCAGGCGGACGGGCAGGTTGTCCTTGGCCTCGGGCACCACGCCGCATGTGTCGCAATGCACCACCGGGATCGGGCAGCCCCAGTAGCGTTGACGGCTGAGCCCCCAGTCGCGCAGGCGGTAGCGGGTGACGCCCTGCCCCACGCCTTGCGCTTCGCAGAAGGCGATGGCGGCGTCGATGGCCGCGTCCCCGGTCTGCCATGCCTCACCGGCGAAGCCGCGGTTGTAGAAGACCCGCTCGGTCTTGGGCGGCACGAAGGCCTGCGCGAGGGCGTCCTCCGCGTCCTCGGAGGGCATGAAGGTGGTGATGATGGGAAGGTCGTATTTCGTGGCGAAATCGAAATCGCGCTGGTCATGCGCCGGCACGCCGAAGATCGCTCCGGTGCCGTAATCCATCAGGATGAAGTTGGCGACATAGACCGGGAGCTCCAATGCGGTGTCGAAGGGATGGCGCACGCGCAACCCCGTGTCATACCCGCGCTTCTCGGCCGTCTCCAGCGCCTCGGCGGTGGTCGCGCCGCGCCGGCATTCGGCGTTGAAGGTGGCGAGCGCGTCGTCTTCCTCCTCGAGCCGCCGGGCCAGCGGATGATCGGGCGAGATGCCGATGAAGCTTGCCCCCATGAGCGTGTCGGGGCGCGTGGTGTAGACCTCGACCCGGTCGAAGCCCTCTGGCCCGCCGATGAGCGAGAAGGAAAATTGAAGGCCGCGCGATTTGCCGATCCAGTTCTCCTGCATCAGCCGCACCTTGGCGGGCCAGTCATCGAGGTCGCCGAGCGCGTCGAGCAATTCGCCCGCCATGTCCGAGATGCGGAAGAACCACTGCGTGAGTTCGCGCCGCTCCACCTCCGCGCCCGAACGCCAGCCCTTGCCGTCGATCACCTGTTCGTTGGCCAGAACGGTCATGTCGACCGGGTCCCAGTTCACCACGGCGTTCTTGCGATAGACAAGCCCCGCCTCGAGCATGTCGAGGAATAGCGCCTGCTGCTGCCCGTAGTATTCCGGGTCACAGGTGGCGAATTCGCGCGACCAGTCGATGCTGAGGCCAAGCGGCTTCATCTGCGCGCGCATGTCGTTGATGTTGCCGTATGTCCAGTCCTTGGGGTGGCCGCCGCTGGCCATCGCGGCGTTCTCGGCGGGCATCCCGAAGGCGTCCCAGCCCATCGGATGCAGCACATTGTGGCCCGTCGCGATGCGGTGGCGCGCGATCACGTCGCCCATCGTGTAGTTGCGCACGTGCCCCATATGGATGCGCCCAGAGGGATACGGGAACATTTCGAGCACGTAGTATTTCGGCTTGTCCTCGGAACGGACGGCGCGGAACACCGAAGCCTGTTCCCAGGCGTCCTGCCAGCGGGCTTCGATTTCGGCGGGGGAGTAGCGCGACATGGGCGGCGCACCTTTCGGTCAGATTTCGTCAGAAGCGGTGATAGGGCGCGCAAGGGGCGGGGTCCAGAGGGCCGCGGGTTTTAACGCGCGTTTCGCCATCCCCGCGTAGGGTGGGGTTTCACCCCACCACCCTGCGGCGGCGCCCGGCGTGGTGGGCTGAAACCCCACCCTACGGCTATGCAGACCGCTGCGCGCCACCTATAAGAATGCGAAAAACCGCGGGCAGACCCATGAAAATCCTCTTCATCCATCAGAATTTCCCCGGCCAATACAAGCACCTGGCCCCCGCACTGGCGGCGAAGGGGCATGACTGCACCGCACTCACGCTGCGGGTGAAGGAGGCGCTCGACTGGAAGGGCGTGCGCGTGCTGCCCTACAGCCTGCCCGCGCGGCGCGCGCAGCAATTGCATCCCTGGCTCATCGACCTCGACACCAAGGTCACGCGCGCCGAGGCGTGCTTTCGCGCCGCGCGGCGGCTGCGCGACGACGGATACGCCCCCGACCTCATCCTCGCGCATCCCGGCTGGGGCGAATCGATGTTCCTGCGCGATCTCTGGCCCGGCGCGCGGCTGGCGCTCTATTGCGAGCTTTACCACGAGGCAGGCTATCCGCATCTCGACTTCGATCCCGAATTCCCGGCGAAGGACGCGGAGCTGCAACCGCTGCGCATAAGGCTGAAGAACCTCAACAACCACCTGCATTTCCCGCTGGCCGAGGCCGGGATCAGCCCGACGAGGTTCCAGGCCGACACCTTTCCCGCCCCTTTCCGCGAGCGCATCACGCTCAGCCATGACGGGATCGAAACCGATCTCTCGCGCCCCGACCCGGACGCGCGGCTGCAACTCAAGGGTCATCCCGAGTTGAGCCGCGAGGACGAGATCGTCACATTCGTCAATCGCAACCTGGAGCCCTATCGCGGCTATCACGTCTTCATGCGCGCCCTGACCCGCCTGTTGCGCGAACGCCCCAAGGCGCGGGTCATCATCATCGGCGGCGACGAGGTGAGCTATGGCGCCGCCCCGCCCAAGGGCAAGACGTGGAAGCAGATCTTCCGCGACGAGGTGGCCGATCAGATAGCGCCCGAAGGCTGGGCCCGCGTGCATTTCCTCGGCCGCATCCCGCATGACCAGTTCACCCGCGTCCTGCAACTGAGCCGCGTGCATGTCTATCTCACCTATCCGTTTGTCCTTAGCTGGTCGCTGCTCGAGGCGATGGCCTGCGAGGCGGCCATCGTCGCCAGCGATACCGCCCCGGTGCGCGAGGTCATCACCCACGACGAAACCGGGCGCATGGTCGATTTTTTCGATCGCGAGGGCCTGGTGGACGAGGTCTGCGCGCTGCTTGACGACGCGGAGGCGCGTGCGCGGCTGGGGCGGGGCGCCCGAGCGCTCATGCAGCAGAAATTCGACCTGCGCCGCATCTGCCTGCCCCGGCAGCTCGACTGGGTGGAGGACGTGATGGACCTGCCGCTGGTGGTCTGACGCGCAGCCCTCAGTCGTATTTTTCGTAGATCACGAAGGGAATGCGCGTCGCGAGCGTGTCATAGAGCCTGCGCGCCGTTTGATTGTTCTCTTCCGTGGTCCAGTAGACAATGGGAATGTCCGCCGATTTCGCCGCCGCGTTCACCGCTTCGATCAGCGCGCGCCCGACGCCCCTGCCGCGCGCCTCCGGCACGGCGAAAAGGTCCATGAGATAGCAGGTGTCCTCCGCGGACCACAGGATCCGGTGAAACAGGAAATGCGCGAGGCCCACGGGCCTGCCGTCAAGTTCCGCGATCAGCCCCTGGTATTCGCCCGGCGCCCTGCTCAGCATCCGCGCGAAGGCGGTGTCAAAGACTGCTTGGGGCAGCGTGGTGTCGTAAAAAGCGAGGTAAGCGGTCCACATCCGCGCCCATTCGGCGCGATCCTCCAGCGCCAGCGGTCGTATGGTGATGTCGTCTGTCATGCTGGTCCCCGCCCGATCGTCCGCTCAGGTGGCGCGATAATCCCGCGCGGGTCAAGACGCGCCGCGTTTTCCTGCGCGCTTATGCCGCGAATCAGGGCATTCTGCCCGCGATTGCCCGACAGGAGCGCGCCCTTGACCCGACCCAACATCCTTTTCATCCAGTGCGATCAGCTGACCGCCGATGTGCTGAACGCCTATGGCAATGATATCGCCGTGACGCCCAATCTCGACCGACTGGCGGAAGGCGGGCTGGTGTTCGAGAACGCTTATTGCAACTATCCGCTCTGTTCGCCCAGCCGCGCGTCGATGGCGGCGGGGATGCTGGCGTCGCGCATCGGGGCCTATGACAACGCTTCGGAATTTCCCGCCTCGATCCCGACATACGCACACTACATGCGCGCGCTTGGCTATCAGACCTGCCTGTCGGGCAAGATGCATTTCATCGGCCCCGACCAGCTTCACGGCTTCGAGCGGCGGCTGACCTCGGACGTCTACCCGTCCGACTTCACATGGACGCCCGACTGGCTTGCCGACGGGTTCCACGGGGCGACCGACATGCGGATGCTGACGGTGTCGGGGCCATCTGCGCGCAACGTGCAGATCGACTATGACGAGGACGTCGCCGCGCGCGCGGTGCAATTCATTTATGACGCGCCGCGCGCGCAGGATACGCGCCCGTTCTTTCTCCAGGTGTCGTTCACCCATCCGCACGATCCCTATCTCTGCCAGCCGAAACACTGGGATCTCTACCCGGATGGCGTGCCGATGCCGCGCACCGCGCGCCCCGACGACGCAGACAACGACCCGCATTCGCTGCGCATCCTGTTCCAGCACGGGCTGCGCGACGCCGAGATCACCGACGAGATGATCCAGCGCGCGCGCCGCGCCTATTGCGGCTCGGTCAGCTTCATAGACGACAAGATCGGCGACCTGATGGCCGCGCTGGCGCAGAGCGGGCAGGCCGGGAACACCGTCATCGTCTTCACCACCGATCACGGCGAAATGCTGGGCGAGCGTGGGCTGTGGCTCAAGAAGACGTTCTTCGACGGCTCGACCCGGCTGCCGTTCATCATGAACGGTGCGGGGCGGATAGAGCCGGGTCGCAGCGCGGCGCTGGTGTCGCTGGTCGACCTGCTGCCAACGCTGGTGGCGCTCGGCGCGACCGGGGATGCGCCGGCGCCGGTCGACGATCTTGACGGGACCGACATCCTCGCGCTGCCGCGCGCGGGCTTCGGTGAGCGCCCGATGCTGGGAGAGCTGCTTTGCGAGGGGATCAACGCGCCGATCTTCATGATCCGGCGCGGCCGGTTCAAGCTGGTGATGTCCGAAGGCGACCCCCCGATGCTGTTCGACCTCGAGGCGGACCCCGAGGAGCGGACCAACCTCGCACGCGACCCGGCCCATGCAGGAACGCTGAAGGAGCTTGGCGACGAAGTGCGCCAACGCTGGGACAACGCCGCGCTCAGCCGGGACGTGCTACGCTCGCAGCAGCGGCGGCAGCTGATCAACAAGGCGACGGAACAGGGGATCAAGCCGCGCTGGGATCACACGCCCACCGACGACAGCGATGAACGGTACTACCGCAACAAGCAGCACTACAACACATGGGCCTTCGATCACCTCGAGGCGCCGTCAACGGGGGATTAGTACCGGCCCGCCTGGATGCGCAGCTGGCGCGCGCGCGACAGGATCGCGTCCTCGACCGCGCGCTGCGTGCCGGCGGCCACCGGCCGCCCGCCCTGCGATTGCAGCGCCACGTTGAGCGAACGCGCATCAAGCGCCGGATCGCTGATCAGGATCGTCGCGCGGTAGGCGCGCCCACCGCCCGGCGGCACGCCGTAGCCGGTGGTGATCACACCGGTGAACGGGTCCGCCGCCTGCACCGGCAGGAAGTCGAGCACGTCGAGCGCCGCGGTCCACAGGAAGCGGTTGACCTTGACCCCCGCTTCCTTGCCGCGGAAGGCGTCCAGCAGGCTGGTGCCGGAGGTGACCGGGGTGGTCTTGTTCGGGCCGCTTTCGACCTTGATCGCGTCGGGGTCGAATTTCGGCGGCTCGTCCCCGCAGGCCGCCACCATCACAAGGCAGGCCAGCATCGCGATTGCGCGTTTTGCAGAAAAGAGGATCATACCACCGTCCGACATTGATTGCTCTTCCCTACTATCCAAGCCGGGCCAGCGGAGCAAGCGGTTTAGCCCTCATGCCGCTTGACGGTTTGCATCCGCGCGTGGCTGGTTTACCTCTGACGCTGACAGCCCCGGCAGGAGAAAGCCCCATGAGCCTCGAGGAGATCAAAGCCCGCATCCGCGCCGCCGCCAAGTCCGCCGGGCGCGACCCGGATTCCGTCACGCTGATCGCCGTGTCCAAGCTCCAGCCCGATGCGCGCGTCGAGGCGGTGCTTGAGGACGGGCACCGCTCGTTCGGCGAGAACCGCGTGCAGGAGGCGGCGGGCAAATGGCCGGATTTCCGCGAACGTTTCGACGGGGTGGACCTGCACCTGATCGGCCCGCTGCAAAGCAACAAGGTGCGCCAGGCGATGGGTCTCTTCCAGGCGTTCCATTCGGTCGACCGACCCAAGCTGGCGCGCACCATCGCGCGCATCGCGCAGGAGGAAGGGCATTGCCCCGACATCTTCGTTCAGGTCAACACCGGCGAAGAGGATCAGAAGGCCGGCGTCCCGCCCGCCAAGACGGATGCGCTGGTGGAGGAATGCCGGGCGCTGGATTTGCCGCTGCGCGGGTTGATGTGCATTCCCCCCGTTGAGGAGGAACCCAGCCTGCACTTCGCGTTGCTGGCGAAAATCGCGGAACGCAACGGCCTGCCCGGCCTGTCGATGGGCATGAGCGGCGACTTCGAGAGCGCCATCGCGCAGGGCGCGACCCATGTCCGCGTCGGCAGCGCCATCTTCGGCGCGCGCGACGCGGGCTGAAAGCGACGGGTCAGGATTTGTCGATCAGGAAGTTTTCCATCGGGACGCCATTCGCGACAGCTTCCTTGAGCCAGTTGGGCTGACGGCCCCGCCCGCTCCAGGTCAGGTCGGGGTTTTCCGGGTGGCGGTATTTCGGCGCGGCCCGTTTGCGCGGTTTAGAGGAACTCCGCTGCTGTTTTCCCTCACCGCTTTCGCTGCCATCGATCAGTTCATTGAAGGAATAGCCCATTTCGCGGGCCTTTTCCTTGAGCGTCTTCAGCGCCTCCTTGCGCTCGCGCTTTTCGCGAGACGCGATCGCGCGATCCACCTTTGCGCGCAACGTGGTCAATTCGCGCGTGGTCATCTTTTTGAGGTCGATCTGGCTCATTCAATTTCCTTTTTTGTTCTTCATGCAGTTATAAACGCGTTCTTTAGTCGGATAATATTAACCGCGCAAATCATTTCGATTGCCACACGTTTTCCAACGGCAATTCCGCGTAAAGAAAATTCGTCGAATTTTCTCCGCGCTATTGCGAAGGCGTCACGATCAACCGGGCGCCGGGCGCGACATGGCGCGCGATTCCGAGCAGGTGATCGCGCCTGAGCGCGACGCAGCCCTCGGTCGGATGGCCGGGGCGGCGCCACTGGTGCATGAAGATGCAGGACCCCCGCCCCGGCACGGCATTCGGCCAGTTCCAGTCCGTCACGAGGATGAGATCGTAAAGCGGATCGGCCCGGCGCAGCACTTCGTGGCTGGCGCCATAAGGCGCGCGGACATGGGTGTTGTAGGCCGCATCTTCGCTTGCGTCCGACCACAGGTCGCCGGGGCGCAGCTGCGTGGCCCAGTCGGCGGGGCGCGCCATGCGGTCGGGGCGGTAGAACATCTGCACGATGCGATGCGCGCCGGTGGGCGTCGCCATGTCGCCCTCGCGCTTGGTCGCGCTTATCCCCCCGCGCCCGATCGTGCAGGGGTAGCGCCGCCCGCGAAAACGCAGGCCGGTGGGGGTGAGAACCATGTCATGCGGCGTCATGCCCCCTTCTGCCCCATCCCCGCCCCCGGGGGAAGTCAGAAGGACGCCTCGGGGCGGAAGGCTTTGGGGATGGCGTCGACGCCGTCGAGCACCAGGTCGGCCATGACCTCGCCCGCCTTGGGCGCCATGCCAAAGCCGATCTTGAACCCGCCATTGGCGATGAACTGGCCGTCGTGCAGAGGATGCGCGCCCAGCATCGGCGCGCGGCTGCGGCTGCGCGGGCGCAGCCCGGCCCAGCGCTGCACGACCGGCGCGTCGGCCAGCGCCGGCACCGCGGCGCGCGCGGCGGCGATCACGGCGTCGAGCTGCGCATCGGTCGCGGTGGCGTCGGCAAAGTCGCGCTCCGAGGTGGAGCCAACGGCGACGGTGCCGTCGGCGTGGGGCACGACATGCACCCCGCCGGCGAAGATCTGCGGGCAGACGTCGGCGTCGAAGGCCAGGAGCGCCGCCTGCCCCTTGACGCCCGCGCCGACGCTGCGGGTATGCGCCGCGCTCAGCGCCGCGAGCCCCGCCGCCCCGGTCGCCCAGACGACACGGCCCTCATCCGGAGCGTCCGTCACCACCTCGCCGCCGCGCGACATGATCGCCGCAGCGAGCGCGGCGCAGGCGCGGCGCGGGTGGATGCGCGCGCTGAGCGTGTCGCGGATCAGCAGGCCGGTCGGGCTCTGGGGCGTCCATCCCTTGTCGGCGGCCTTGACCACCTCCCAGGTCGCGCGCTCCCCCCAGAGCGCGCGCGCCCCCTCGGCCCGGTCACGGGCGAGCGCAAGGGCGGCATCGTCGGTGATCGGCTGCAACCGCCCGAGCCGGGCGTAGCCCGGATCGCGCCCGGCAATCGCGCGGATCTCGGTCCAATAGGTTTCGGCCATCAGCAGGCTGTCGAGCTGAAACGCCTTCTTCGTGTTCCACTGTTCGGGCACATGCGGCGCCAGCGCGCCGACGATCCCGCCCGAGGCGCCAGCCCCCGGGCCGCAGGGGTCGATCACCCGCACCCGCGCCCCGCGCCGCGCGCAGGACCACGCAACCGAAAGGCCAAAGATCCCCGCCCCGCGCACCGTCACATCGGCCATTGCCAATCCCCGTCTCCCTCTGCATGGTCGCCCGCGCCTGCCGGACGCTTCCGGCGCGGGTTTAGAGGAATGAGCGATGCAGGGCCAGCAGGCCGAACTCGACTGGCGCGCGGGCGACGTCCCGGTGAGCCGGCGGTTCGATGATCCCTATTTCAGCCTCGAGAACGGGCTGGCCGAGACGCGGCACGTGTTTCTCGCGGGCAACGGTTTTACCGAGCGGCTCCGAGACGGATTCCACGTGGCCGAACTGGGCTTCGGCACCGGGCTCAACATGCTCTGCGCGCTGCTGGCGTGGCGCGATGCAGGCGCGCCGGGGCGGCTGCGGCTCACCTCGTTCGAGGCCTACCCGATGAGCGCGGAAGACATGGCCCGGGCGCTGGCGGCGCATCCCGAACTCGCCGATGTCGCGCCGCCGCTACTGGCGGGCTGGCGCGCGGGCGAGCGGCGGATCGGCCTGGGCCATGGCGCGACGCTCGAGGTGATCGAGGGCGACGCGCGCGCCACGCTGCCGCGCTGGGACGGGCGGGCCGACGCATGGTTCCTCGACGGATTCTCGCCCGCGCGCAACCCGGAACTCTGGCAGCCGGAACTCATGCGCGCGGTGTTCGAGCACACCGCCCCGGGCGGCACGGCGGCGACCTACACCGCCGCCGGTTTCGTGCGCCGCGGGCTGGCCGACGCGGGGTTCGCGGTGACGCGCGCGCCGGGTTACGGGCGCAAGCGGCACATGACCACGGCGCGGCGCGCGCCATGACCGAGCAGAACCAGCGCCTCGGCATCGCGCTCATGATGCTCGCCACCGTCATCTTCGCGATCCAGGACGCGGTATCGCGTTATCTCGCGAGCGAATACAACGTCTATCTGATCATCATGATCCGCTACTGGTTCTTCGCCGCCTTCGTGATCACCCTCGCCAGCCGCCGCCCGGGCGGCCTGCGCGCCACCGCCCGCACACGCCAGCCGCTGGTGCAGGGCGCGCGGGGGCTGCTGCTGGTAATGCAGATCTGCACCATCGTCTATGGTTTCACGCAGCTCGGGCTGATCGAGAGCCACGCGGTTCTCGCCTGCTCTCCGCTGCTGGTCGCCGCGCTGTCGGGTCCGGTTCTGGGCGAGCGGGTGGGCTGGCGGCGCTGGTCGGCCATCGGAATCGGATTCATTGGGGTGCTCATCATCCTGCAACCCGGCGTCGGCGCGTTGCAGCCGCTTGCCGTCATCCCGCTGATCGCCGCGCTGCTGTTCGCGCTTTACGGGCTGCTCACCCGCTATGCCGCGCGCGCCGACAGCGCCGCGACCAGCTTCTTCTGGACGGGCGTGGTGGGGGCGGTCGGCATCACGCTGGTCGGCGTCTGGCACTGGGAGCCGATGGCGCCGCGCGACTGGCTCTGGATGGGGATGCTCTGCCTGACCGGGGTGAGCGGGCATTTCACGCTCATCAAGTGCTACGAGGTCGCCGAAGCCAGCGCCGTACAGCCCTTTGCTTACCTGCAACTGGTTTTCATCAGCGCGCTCGGCGTGCTGATCTTCGAGGAGGCGATCCGCCCCAACGTCGCGGCGGGCGTCGTCATCGTGGTGTCGGCTGGGCTCTTCACCCTCTGGCGGGAGCGCAGGGCCGCCTGAGGCGGGACCCCTTCGGCGAGAGTATCCGAAGAACGTTGAAAGAGCGCGCCGCTCAGCCAGAGTCGAGCGTCGACGGAATCGTTGCGCCGATGAGCTCCTTGCTGAACGGGATCGGCAGGGGATCCGCGCCCAGCAGCGCGCGGTAGATCGGCAGGCTTTCGGCGACGCGCTGGACGTAATTGCGGGTTTCGCGGAAGGGGATGTGCTCGATCCAGTCGATCACGTCCATGTCGCCCGCCCGCGGATCGCCGAAATCCGCCATCCAGCGGATAGGCCGTCCCGGCCCGGCGTTGTAGCCGGCCGAGATCATCACCACGTTGCCGTCGAACCGGTCGGAGAGTTGCGCAAGGTAGGTCGCGCCCAGCCGCGCGTTATAGGCCCAGTCGCCCTGCACGCGGCCCGCCTCATGCTTGATCCCGAGGTCGCGCGCCACGTCCCGCGCCGTGCCCGACATCAGCTGCATCAGCCCCTGCGCGCCCGCGCCGCTGGTGACGCTGAAATCGAACTCGCTCTCGCGGCGCGCGATGGCGAGCGCCATTTCGGCGGGCACCGGCAGGCTCATCTGCGTCAGTGGATGCAGCGCGTAATATGCATGCGGCAGTATGATCCCGCGCCGCGCGGCCGCCTTGCCCAGCATCACCCGCAAATGCGGCGATGCAAGGTCGTCGAGCATCCTCGACATCTGCCGCAGCCCCGTTTCATCGAGCGTGTCCGCGAGCGCGAGGAACAGCCGTTCGGCCAGATTGAGCCGCCCCGAGGCAAGCGCGAGGATTCCCGCCTGCGCCAGCGTCGATTTTGCGAATTCCGCATCCCGCCAGGGCGGCGGGTCCGGCTGATCCAGTCCCACGTCGAACCCGAGTCCCGCCTTTTCGGCGGCGAGCAGCCCATAAAAGCTGGTCTGGTGATGCGCGCCCTGCGCATAGGCGATCTGCGCCGCCTCGCCGTCGCCCAGCGCCTCCTGCGCGCGACCGATCCAGTAGCCGGCCCGGCCCATGGAGATCGGCGATTCGACGCCGGCGCGCAGCCGCTGAAAATGGTCCAGCGCCAGCGCCGGTTCATCGAGGAAGCGCAGCGCGATATAGCCCGAGAGCCATTCGAGATCGGCGAAGGCCGCCCCCTCGGCAAGCTGGTGATGCGCGGCGAGGTCGTAGGCGGCCGCGTAATCGCCCGCGCGCATCATCCGCCGCGCCAGGCTGCGCCGCCAGCTTGCCCAGCGCGGCGGCTCGCCCAAGCCTCCCTCGATGCGGCTCTGGGTGCGCATGAGCGCCATCGCCTTCTCGGGCTGGTTCTGTTCCAGGAACCTGTTGAACCGCGCATGAGCGATCCCCGCATCCGTCCGCCGCGCAAGCGGAAGCGCGGCCAGCGCTTCCTCGATGTCGTTCTCGCCACGCTCGATCGCGCGCCACAGCTCGGCCACGGCGCGCTCCTCCTGCGAGACCAGCGGCAGCATCAGCGCGCTGTCGCGCAAGCCCCGCCAGAGCGTCATACGCAGCCGCGCGACGTGATGCTCCCCAAGCAGCGGGCCATAGGCTTCGAGAAACGCCAGGTGCTCTTGCGTCGAGAGGTCCATCGTGCGCCAGGCCAGCACCACGGTCGCCTCGGCCTCGCCGCGCTGGCCGATCTTCGTCAGCGCCCTGGCGTAGCGCAGCACCCCCTTCGCGGTCTGCGGCTGCCCGCCGGCATGGAGCGCGATCACCTCGGCGTCGCTTGCGTCCTCGAAGGCCGGTTCGGAACGTTTGCGCAGGTAATCGAGCCCCGGCCAATCGGGATGCGCCGCAAGAAAGGCCTGCACCTCGTCGGGGGCGCCCTCGCCGGCGCGCAGGCGATACCATTCGATGATCGCCTCCGCCGCGGCGCCGTCGCGCGCCGCGATCTGCGCCGCGCGATCCCAGCGCCCCGCCGCCGCCGCGTCAAGCGCACTTGCCAGCGGGCGCGGCGGGCGCGCTGACGCCTCCTGCGCGCGCGCCTGCGGCAGGACGCATATCAGCGCCAGGCAAACCATGAAAACGCGCAACATCCCTTGCATTTCCCGCCCTGTCGAAGGATAGACAGCGCCAACCTATGCGCGCGGACGGAGGCCGTCCAATAATATTCCCGGCATCGCGCGCCAAACCCCGTGTCCGGAAAGGAGCGCGCCATGATCAAAGGTTCCATGCCTGCCCTCGTCACGCCGTTTTCGGGCGGCGAAGTCGATTTCGGGACGCTGCGAAAACTGGTGGAGTGGCATATCGGGGAAGGCAGCCACGGCCTCGTGCCCTGCGGCACCACCGGCGAAAGCCCGACGCTCAGCCACGAGGAACACGAGGCCGTCGTCGAGGAAGTGGTGCGCGCCGCGCGCGGCCGCATCCCGGTGATCGCCGGGGCGGGCAGCAACAACACCGTCGAATCGATGCGCTTCATGAAGCACGCCGAGAAGGTTGGCGCCACCGCCGCGCTGGTGGTCACGCCTTATTATAACAAGCCCACCCAGCGCGGGCTGATCGCGCATTTCCGCGCGCTGCACGATTGCTGCGAATTGCCGATCGTCATCTACAACATCCCCGGCCGCTCGGTCGTGGACATGGCTCCCGCGACGATGGGCGAACTTGCGAAGCTGCCGCGGATCATCGGCGTGAAGGACGCGACCGGCGATCTCGCCCGCGTTTGCCAGCAGCGCATCGCCTGCGGGACCGATTTCATCCAGATTTCAGGCGAGGATCCGACGGCGCACGGCTTCAACGCGCAAGGGGGAACGGGCTGCATCTCGGTCACGGCCAACGTCGCGCCGAAACTCTGCGGGCAACTGCAGGAGGCGACGCTTGCGGGCGATTATTCAAAGGCGCTCGAACTCCAGGACCGGCTGATGCCGCTGCATCTGGCGATCTTCGCCGAACCGGGACTCGTCGGCGTCAAATACGCCATGTCGCGGCTCGATCTTTGCAGCGAAGAAGTCCGCTCGCCGCTGACCGGCCTTTCGGACAATACCAAGGCGCTGGTCGAGGAAGGGCTGCGCCACGCCGGGCTGCTGAACTGAACGACGAGAAAATCCTGCGAATTTTCTGCGCGCTCCCCCGATCCGGGCGGCGCGGGCGGCAGGTGGCGGCTTGAGTATTTTCACAAAGAAGAAGCAACGGTTCCTTAACCTTGGCGTGGTTCAAGGGTGTCGCGGTACAGGCTGGAGAGCCGATGACCGCCAAAGGAGAAGGCGCCCCGCCTGCCGCCCATAGGATCAGTGGTCCGGCGCGGAGGCGGGGCGCCCGACCAGTCCTTCTTCTTTGTGCAAATACTCCAATCCCGCGGGCGTGACCGGGCGATCGGTTCAGTCGACGCGCCGCACCATCAACTGGTTGCCCTCGCGGCGCGTCTCGAGCACCTTGATCGCCGCGATCAGATCGCTCAGCTTCTTGTGGCCATAGCTGCGGGTGTCGAAATCCGGGTTGGCGGTGGTGATCTGCTGACCCAGCCGCCCCAACGCATACCAGTCGCTGTCCTGGTCGATGCTATCCATCGCCTTGAAGAGCAGGTCGCGCGCCTCGTTGAAGTTCTGGGCGGTGCGGCGCTGCGGGGTTTCCTCGGGTTGGCCGCCGAGATTCTCGAGGTAAATGAATCGCTTGCACGCCTTGCGGAACGCTTCGGGCGTCTTCTTGGCACCGATGCCGAACACGTCGAGCCCCTGTTCGCGGATGCGGCTGGCCAGCCGGGTGAAATCGCTGTCGGACGACACCAGCACGAAGCCGTCGAAGCGCCCCGAATGCATCAGGTCCATCGCGTCGATCACGAGCGCGATGTCGCTGGCGTTCTTGCCCACCGTGTTGGCGGGCTGGTGGTGCGGCACGAGACCGAACTCGGCCTGCACCTTGTTCCAGCCGCTCATCTGCTGCGAGGAGAAGTCGCCGTAGCAGCGGCGCACCGACGCCTCTCCGATGCTGGCGATCTCGTCGAAGACGGCCTTGGTCCAGCGGGGCGAGGTGTTGTCGGCGTCAATCAGGACGGCGAGAAGCGGCGTGCGTTCGGACATGAATGGTCTCCTTTGCCCCTACATGCCCGATCCCGCGCGCCGGCGAAAGCGGTTCACGCTCCGTCGCCGCCGATCTTGTCCTGCGTGCGGGTTTCGAAATCGCTCGCGGCGTGGCGTTCGCGCAACTGGCCCTCGGGCGCGCCCGAGCTCTTGTTGACCATGCGGCCGCGCTTGACGGCCGGACGCGCGGCGATCATCTTCGCCCAGCGCTGGAGGTTCTCGTAGCTGCCGGTGTCGAGGAACGTATCCGCATCGTCATATGCCTGGCCGAGCGCCAGTTGTCCGTACCACGGCCAGATCGCGATATCGGCGATGCTGTAATCCTCGCCCGCGATATGGGTGCGCTCGGCCAGTTGCCGGTCGAGCACGTCGAGCTGGCGTTTCACCTCCATCGCGAAGCGGTTGATGGGATACTCGTATTTCTCCGGCGCATAGACGTAGAAATGTCCGAAGCCTCCGCCAAGGTAGGGCGCGCTGCCCATCTGCCAGAAAAGCCAGTTCAGCACCTCGGTGCGCTGGCTGCCCGATGCGGGCAGGAAGGCGCCGTATTTTTCCGCGAGGTGCAGCAGGATCGACCCGCTCTCGAACACCCGGACGGGCGAGGCGCCCGAGCGGTCCACCATCGCCGGGATCTTGGAGTTGGGATTGATTTCGACGAAGCCGCTGCCGAACTGGTCGCCCTCGCCGATGTCGATAAGCCAGGCGTCGTATTCCGCGTCATGCCCCGCCTCGAGCAGTTCCTCGAGCATCACCGTCGCTTTCACGCCGTTGGGCGTGGCAAGCGAATAGAGCTGGAGGGGATGCTCGCCGACCGGCAGATCCTTGTCGTGCGTAGGACCGGCGATGGGCCGGTTGGTCGAGGCGAAGACGCCGCCGCTTTCCTTGTCCCAGGTCCAGACCTCGGGCGGGGTGTAGTTATCGTCGGCCATGTCTCGGGCTCCTGAAATTGATGTCTGGCGGATACCTAAGCCGCGCGACGCCGCGCGCAAGAGGGCGCGTCGGACCCCGGCCTCCGCGCCGGGGTCTCATGGCCTGTCCGGAGCGGATCAGGTCCGCGGGCGGGGCGCGGGATGCGCCCGCCTCAATACACGACGACCGAGCGGATCGATTCGCCCGCATGCATCATGTCGAACCCCTTGTTGATCTCATCCAGGGTGAGCGTGTGGGTGATCATCGGGTCGATCTCGATCTTGCCGTCCATGTACCAGTCGACGATCTTCGGAACATCCGTGCGCCCGCGCGCGCCGCCGAAGGCCGTGCCGCGCCAGACGCGCCCGGTGACGAGCTGGAAGGGACGGGTCGCGATCTCCTGCCCCGCGCCGGCGACGCCGATGATGATGCTCTCGCCCCAGCCCTTGTGCGCGGATTCCAGCGCCTGGCGCATCACCGTGACGTTGCCCGTGGCGTCGAAGGTGTAGTCGCCCCCGCCGCCCGTCAGTTCCACCAGATGCGCGACGATGTCGCCGTCGACCTTCTTGGGGTTGACGAAATCGGTCATGCCGAAATGGCGCGCCATTTCCGCCTTGTCGTCGTTAAGATCGACGCCGACGATCTGGTTCGCGCCCGCCAGCCGCAGCCCCTGGATGACGTTGAGCCCGATGCCGCCCAGCCCGAAGACGATCGCGTTGCTGCCGATCTCGACCTTGGCGGTGTTGATGACCGCGCCGATGCCGGTGGTCACGCCGCAGCCGATGTAGCAGATCTTGTCGAACGGCGCGTCCTTGCGCACCTTGGCGAGCGCGATTTCCGGCATCACCGTATGGTTGGCGAAGGTCGAGCAGCCCATGTAATGCAGGATCGGCGTGCCATCGAGCATCGAGAAGCGGCTGGTGCCGTCGGGCATCACCCCCTGCCCCTGCGTCGCGCGGACCGCCTGGCAGAGGTTGGTCTTGGGGTTGAGGCAGTATTCGCATTCCCGGCATTCCGGCGTGTAGAGCGGAATCACGTGATCGCCGGGCTCAAGGCTGGTCACGCCCTCGCCCACCTCGAGCACGACGCCCGCGCCCTCATGGCCGAGAATGGCGGGGAACGCGCCCTCGGGATCGGCGCCCGACAGGGTGAAATCGTCGGTATGGCAGAGGCCCGTGGCCTTGATCTCGACCAGCACTTCGCCCGCCTTGGGGCCGTCGAGATTCACTTCCATGATTTCCATCGGCTTGCCCGCCTCGAGGGCGACGGCGGCTTTGGTGCGCATGTCCGGCTTCCTTTCAACCTTGATCCGGCGCGACTCTGGGCGAAAGCCCGCGCAGTTTCAACAGCCTTTGGCGACCTGCGGTTGAAAGCGGCGCGGAACGCGCCAAAGTGGAGGGGAAAGGACCGGAGAGCGAACCGACATGAAATACCCGATGATCCTCACTGCCGCGCTGTTCAGCGCCGCCTGCGTGCCCGAGTCCGCACCGCGGGACGCCAACCTGACCAACCCCGGCCCGGACGCCTGCGGCGCCTCGGCCTATGCGGACACGGTCGGCACGCCGCGCGCGGACCATGATTTCACCGATGGCGACCGCCCGCTGCGGATCATCCCGCCCGATTCCGCCGTCACGATGGATTACCGCGCCGATCGGCTCAACGTCGACATCGACGAGGACGGGATCGTCACCCGGGTCTGGTGCGGATAGTCGCAGCTCGCGAATTCTCTTGCCTTGCGCGCACTTCGGGGCAACTCTGGCAGCATGACATACCAATCGCCCACCCCCCTCGCCGGCCGAGGCGACGCCGAGCGGGTCGCGTTCCACCGCACTGAGCTCGCCCCGATCCTGTCGCTTTACGGGCGCATGGTCGCCGCCGGGGAGTGGCGGGATTACGGCATTTCCTCCCTGCGTGACGTGGCGGTGTTTTCGATCTTCCGGCGCACCGCGGAACATCCGCTCTACCGGATCGAGAAGCGGCCCCGCCTGCGCGGCAGGCAGGGACAATACGCGGTGATCGGCATGGACGGGCGCATCCTGAAACGCGGCGGCGATCTCAGGACCGTGCTGCGCGTGCTCGAGCGCAAGATGATCCGCGCGGTGGAGTGAACGCCGCGCGGACCTGCGTCATTCGCGGTGATACGGCGTGCCCGCCAGGATCGTCGCGGCGCGGTAAAGCTGCTCGGCCAGCATCACCCGGGCGAGCATGTGCGGCCAGACCATCGGCCCGAAGGACAGCGTGAACCGCGCAGTCGCGCGCAGCGCGGGGTCGATACCGTCCGCGCCGCCGATGACGAAAGCCACGTCGGACGCGCCGTCGTCGCGCCAGTCGGCCAGGCGGCGGGCGAGTTTCGGGGAACTCAGCAGCGCGCCGCGCTCGTCCAGCATCACCCGCAGCGCGCCGTCGGGGATGGCGCGTTCAAGCAGGGTAGCCTCGCCGGTCATGCCGCCGCCCTTGCGCTCGTCCACCTCGTGTTCGCCGAGCGGCCCGAGCGAGAGCGCCCGGCCGGTGCGTTCAAACCTCTTGAAATAGTCGTCCAGCAAAGCGCGTTCAGGACCGGGGCGCACCCGGCCGACCGCGCAGACATGCAGCCGCATTCAGCCCGAAGAGGTCGCGGCCGCCTGTTCGCCGGCGGGCAGCCACATCTTTTCCAGCTGGTAGAAGTCGCGCACCTCGGGGCGGAAGACATGGACGATCACGTCGCCGGTGTCGATCAGCACCCAGTCGCCCGCGTCCTTGCCCTCGACCCGCGTGCCGAGATCAGACTTGAGCCGCTCGGCCAGCTTTTCCGCGATGGACGAAACCTGGCGCGACGACCGGCCCGAACAGATCACCATGTAATCGCCTATGGCGGACTTGCCGCGCAGGTCGATCTTGACGATATCCTCGGCCTTGTCTTCGTTCAGGGATGAAATTATGCGGGCCAGTTGCTCCTCGCCGGATGCGCCCGCGATGGAGGCCGCAGCGGGCCTCCCGGTGTCGGCGGCATGCGCCGCGTGGGTCGTAAAAGACAGGACGATGTCCTCCTCTGTCGCGCACCGCCTCAAGCAAGCCGGGGTGCCGGGCCTGCCCCGAAGGTAGCAATCGGCGCGGCCCGTTTCAATGAAAGGCGCAGAAATTTCGGCGCATTTTGCAGGATCGTGCCCAATATGGCGCTCGCCCCTGACCCGGGACCGCCGGACACGCGCGAAACGTCTTGCGCCGTCAGGCCCGCGTCGGCGCGGCGCCGTCCTCGGCATCGTTTAGCATCCGCACTTCGCGCTGCGGGAAGGGGATGGAAATGCCGTTCTCGCGGAACGCATCCCAGAGCGCGAGATAGACGTTGCCCCGGATATTGGTCAGCCCTGCCGTCGGATCCCGGATCCAGAAGCGCAGGATGTAATCCACCGAACTGTCGCCGAAACCGACGATATGGCACACGGGCGCCTTCATCCGCAGCACCCGATCGACGCTCGCCGCCGCCCCGATGGCGATGCGGCGCACCTCGTGCGGATCGTCGCCGTAGGCGGTGCCGAAATAGATGTCGAGCCGCACGAATTCGTTGGAATGGGACCAGTTGACCACCTGCCCGGTGATCAGATCCTCGTTCGGGATCAGGTATTCCTTGCCGTCGCGGGTGAGCACGCTCGCATAGCGCGCGCCCAGCGTCTGGATCCAGCCGAACGTCTCGCCCAGGCTGATGACGTCGCCCGGCTTGATCGACTTGTCCAGCAGGATGATGACCCCCGACACGAGGTTGGAGACCACCTTTTGCAGACCGAAGCCGAGGCCGACGCCGATGGCCCCCGACAGGACCGCGAGGCCGGTCAGGTCGACCCCCACCGTACGCAACCCGATGAAGAACGCCGCCCCGTAAAGCGCGACCTGCACGAACTTGACCGCCAGCACCTGCATCGAGGGGCTGATTTCCTCGTTGCGTCGGATCTGGCCGCTGGCCGTGCTCGACGCCAGCCGCGCCACGAAAATCAGCGCCCAGAGGACGGCGACCGCCTGCACCACGAGCCAGGCCGACAGGCGCGTCTCGCCGATCGTGACCGAAAGGGAATCGAGCAGGCTCTGCGCCTCGTCGGTGAGATCGAGGATGATCAGCGTGGCCCATGTCCAGCCCGCGTAACGCACCACCGCGCGGATGAACCCGTTGGTAATCAGCCGGGTGACGATGGCGATCACCAGCCAGGCGAGCGCGAGGCTCCCGGCGATGCCGATCAGGTAGGACCGGCTGGGCCATGTCGCCTCCTGCATGATCCAGTAGGTCGGCCAGGCGGTCAGCACGAAGAAGACCAGCCGCAAGCGGCGGTGCAGCATGACCAGAAGGCGCATCCGCCACTTCGGCCAGCCCTCGCGGGTGCGCATCCAGTCGTGCAGCCTTGGGCCGAAAATGGCGCGCAACAGGTGCGCCACGACGAACAACGCAAGGATGATGCCGATCTGATAGGCGTTCCACGGCCGCATCAGGCCGAGAATGAAACTGTTGGTCTGCCCCAAGATGCCAAGCGCGATGTCCTGCACCTGCTGGGCCGGATCGGCCGCAGCGGCGGCCCCGCTCGCTGATTGCGCGTCTGTCGCCATTCGCACCAGAATGCCCCGCGCTTTCCATCACGGCAAGCCTGCACTGGACAGCCGCGGCGGATTCGCGTCACATGCCCGCGATTTGCCGTCGAAGGTGCCCGACATGACCACAGCCCTCCTGACCCACGCCGATTGCCTGCGCCACGCCACCCCGCCGGGCCACCCCGAGCGGGTCGCGCGGCTCGAACATCTGTTGGCCGCGCTCGAAGGCAAAGTTCTGGAGCGCATGGAGGCGCCGCTGGCCGAAGAGGCCGACCTGCTGCTGGCGCATTCCGCCGAGCATGTCGAAACGATCCGCGCGGCGGAGCCCGCGGCGGGAGCCGCGCAACTGGACCCGGACACGTATATTTCGCCCGGCTCACTGGACGCGGCGCTGCGCGGGGTGGGCGGCGCGGTGCGCGCGGTCGACATGGTTCTGGCCGGCGAAGCCGCCAACGCCTTTGTCGCCTGCCGCCCGCCGGGCCATCACGCGGAGCGCGCCACGCCGATGGGGTTCTGCCTGTTCGGCACGGTCGCGATCGCGGCGAAGCACGCGCTGGAGCGCCACGGACTTGGCCGCGTGGCGATCGTCGATTTCGATGTGCACCACGGCAACGGCACGCAGGACATCGCCTGGGACGACCCGCGCATCCTGTTCTGCTCGACCCACCAGATGCCGCTTTTCCCCGGCACTGGCGACCCGGGCGAAACCGGGGTGGACGGCAACATCCTCAATGTCGCGCTGCATGACGGCGCGGGCGGCAGCGCGTTCCGGCAGGTGATGGAGGCGCAGGTGCTGCCCGCCGTCGACGCCTTCGCGCCCGAACTTCTGCTCGTTTCCGCCGGGTTCGACGCGCATCGCGACGACCCGCTCGCGGGGCTGATGCTGGAGGACAGTGATTTCACCTGGATCACCGAGCGGCTTTGCGACCTCGCCGACAAGCATTGCGGCGGCAGGCTGGTTTCAAACCTCGAAGGCGGCTACGACCTCGCCGCGCTTGCGCGCTGCGCCGCCGCTCATGTCGACGTGCTGATCGCGCGCGGCGCGGACTGAGAGAAATGCGCGCCGGGCTGGTCCTGCTCTGCCTCGCCTATGTGCTGAGCCAGTTCTTCCGCGCCTTCCTCGCGGTGCTGGGCGGGGTGCTGGGCCGCGACCTCGGCGCCACGGCCGAGGATCTCGCCTTCGCCTCGGGGATGTGGTTCCTCGGCTTCGCGGCGATGCAGCTGCCCATCGGCTGGGCGCTCGACCGGGTGGGGCCGCGGCGCACGGCCGCCGTGCTGCTGGCGCTCGGCGGCGGCGGGGGATCGGCGCTGTTCGCGATGGCCGCGGCGCCGGGGCATGTGACGCTGGCGATGATGCTGATCGGGATCGGCTGCGCGCCGGTCCTGATGGCCTCCTACTACATCTTCGCGCGGCAATTCCCGGTGGCGCGTTTCGCCACGCTGGCGGCAGTGATGCTGAGCGTGGGATCGACGGGCAACCTCGTGGCGTCCTGGCCGATGGCGTTTGCCGCCGAAACCTTCGGCTGGCGCGCCTCGCTCTGGGGGCTGGCGGTGATCGCCTTCGCGGTGGCGGGCGGCATCGCGCTTGTGCTGCGCGACCCCGACGCGGTCGAGGGCGGCGCGCGCGGCTCGATCCTCGATCTGCTGCGGATGCGCGCGCTCTGGCCGATCCTGATCCTGATGTTCGTCTCCTACGCGCCCGCCGCGGCGATCCGGGGCCTCTGGATCGGCCCCTATCTCGGCGATGTCTTCGGCCTGCGAACCGGGCAGATCGGCCAGGCGACCCTGGTGATGGGCGCGGCGATGATCGCGGGGACGTTCCTGTACGGTCCGCTCGACCGGCTGCTCGGCACGCAGAAATGGGTGTGTTTCGGCGGCAACCTCGTCTGCGCGGCGGCGACGCTCGCGCTCGCACTGCTGGTGGGGCATGGCGTCGGACTGTCGGTCGCGCTCTGCGCGGTGATCGGCCTTTTCGGGGCAAGCTTTCCGCTGGTGGTGGCGCACGGGCGCAGCTTCCTGCCGCCGCACCTTGCCGGACGCGGCGTGACGTTGATGAACCTCTTCGGCATCGGCGGGGTCAGCGTCATGCAGTTCGGCTCGGGCCCGCTGCACGCGGCGGCGCTCGCGCGCGGCGGGACCGGGGCCGCCTATGCGACGCTGTTCGCGTTCTTCGGGATCGTGATCCTCGCCGGGACGCTGATCTACCTGCTGAGCCGTGACGCCCCGCGCTGATCGAAGCCCTTCCAACCCCCGCGCTTTGCGTCTAAGAGGCCAGTGCAATTCGATCCGGAGAGGACATCATGGGCTACAACGTCGTCGTCGTCGGCGCCACGGGCAACGTGGGCCGCGAAATCCTGAACATCCTGGCCGAGCGCCATTTCCCGGTCGACGAGATCGCCGCGCTGGCGAGCCGCCGGTCGCTGGGAACCGAGGTGAGCTTCGGCGAGCGGACGCTCAAGACGCAGGATCTCGACGCGTTCGACTTCACTGGCTGGGACATCGCGCTGTTTGCCGTCGGCTCTGACGCGACGAAGCAATACGCGCCCAAGGCCGCCGCGACGGGCTGCGTCGTGATCGACAACTCTTCGCTCTACCGCTACGACGCGGACGTGCCGCTCGTGGTGCCCGAGGTGAATCCCGAGGCGGTCGAGGATTGTGCGAAGAAGAACATCATCGCCAACCCCAACTGTTCGACCGCGCAGATGGTGGTGGCGCTCAAGCCGCTGCATGACCGCGCGCGGATCAAGCGCGTGGTGGTAAGCACCTACCAATCGGTGAGCGGCGCGGGCAAGGACGGCATGGACGAACTCTGGGAGCAGACCAAGGCCGTCTACAATCCCACGGCCGAGGTGGCGCCCAAGAAGTTCCAGAAGGAAATCGCCTTCAACGTCATTCCCCATATCGACGTCTTCATGGAGGACGGATCGACCAAGGAGGAATGGAAGATGGTGGCCGAGACCAAGAAGATCGTGGACCCGGCGATCAAGGTCACGGCGACCTGCGTGCGGGTGCCGGTCTTCGTCGGCCACTCGGAGGCGATCAACATCGAGTTCGAGGAGTTCCTCGACGAGGACGAGGCCCGCGACATCCTGCGCGAAAGCCCCGGCATCATGGTGATCGACAAGCGCGAATCCGGTGGCTACGTGACGCCCAAGGAATGCGTCGGCGATTACGCCACATTCATCAGCCGCATCCGCCAGGACAGCACGATCGAGAACGGGCTGAACCTCTGGTGCGTCAGTGACAACCTGCGCAAGGGCGCCGCATTGAACGCGGTGCAGATTGCCGAGACGCTGGGCAACCGGGTGTTGAAGAAGGCCTGAACGTCAGAACGGTTCGATCACGTCGAAATCATCCGGCGGCGCGTCGCGCGGGCGCGCCGTGCCAAGGATACGGTCGGCCAGGTGACGATGCGCGTGTCCCGGAAGGGGCGCGCCGAAGCGGCGCATGAGCGCGCCGTACGCGTGACCGAGCTCGGACGCCTTGCAGAGCCGCGCGCCGCCCGGCGCCTCGTGCAGGGCGAGCCCGCCGCCGGCCTCGCGCAGCGCGTAGCCCTTGGCGCACAGGCGGTCGTTCAGGTCCTCCCATGACGTGGCGCGCGCGAAATCCGAGGCGAGGAGGACCCGCAAGGGGCCGAGGAGCTGCTCATCCGCCCGGTTGGGCGTCTTCGCGTTGCGCGTGGAGCGCCTGATTTCCGCGCCGATCGCCTCGCGCATGAACTGCCCCGGCGTGATGTCGCGCGCGTGCGCCAGGCGCCGGACGGCCTGCACCGCCTCGGTCGGCAGTCGCAATGTGACGTGTTCGGTTCTCATGCCGCCACGCTGGCCCGATCACGGTTAATTTAGCGTGAATCCGCACAATTTTCCGCGCCGCGCTTGCAATGCTCTCATACCCGGCAAAGATTGTGCGCATCCAACCGGAGGAAATTTCATGCGCGCCTTGTCCCTCGCTCTCGCCATTCTGCCCACCGCCCTCTTCGCCGAGGACATTCCGCTCGGCAGCGACGTGAGCGCGGTCACGCTCTATCCGCAGGGCGCCACGATCACCCGCGAAGCGCCCTTTGCCGCCCCCGCCGGGCGGCACGCCCTGATCCTCACCGACCTGCCGCTCGGCACGCCACTGTCGAGTGTCCGAGTCGCGGTCGACGGCGCCGAGATGGGCGGCGTGACGGCGCGAAACCGTTTCGTGCCGCCGCGGGGCGACACCGACAGCGCCGCGATCAAGGCCGCCGAGGAAGAGGTCGAGCGGCTCGAGGAGGAGATGCGCAACCGGCAGGCGGAAGTGCAGGATATCCGGCTCGAGGCGGGGGCGGCGAAGGCGCGGGTCGCCTTCCTCGAGCAGATCGGCAAAGGCGAAGGGGTCGCCGGCCTCGACATCTCGGCGTTGCGCGATCTCGTCGGCCTGATCGGCCGGGAAACCCTGTCCGCCGAACGCGACGCCCATGACGCCTTGCGCCGCGCCGACGCGGCGGAGCGCGCGCTGAGGGACCTCTCCGAAGAGTTGAAGGCCGCGCGACAGGCGCTGGCGGCCCTGGTTCCCGAACCCGAGGAACGCGCGATGCTGTCCGTCGCCATCGCAGGCGACAAGGCGATGGAAGGCATGATGACGATCACCTACATGGTTCCGGGCGCTTCATGGCGGCCGGTCTATGACCTGCGGCTCGACCGCGCGAGCGGCGCGCTCGCGATCGAGCGCGGCGCTTTCGTCGCGCAATCGACCGGCGAGAACTGGGAGGATGTCGCGCTGCGCCTCTCGACGGTGCGCCCGTCCGAACAGACCACGCCAAGCGACCTCCCGCCCGAGCGGCGCTGGGTCATGGAAAAGCCGAAAGACGGCCCCGTTCCGCTGGCCTCCGCCGCGCCCGCGCCGATGGTGATGGCCGAAGAGGCGCAGGACATGGCCGCCGGCGCCGCGTTCAAGCGTGTGACCGCAGAGGCCGAATTTGACGGACTGGCCGTAACCTACACCTACCCCGAACCGGTTTCCATCGCCAGCGGCGCCGATTACATGCGTCTCACGCTCGACACGCTCGAGACCGGGGCGGATGTCTTTGCCGAGGCGGTTCCGCTGCTGGATGAAACCGCGTTCCTGATGGCGAAATTCACCAACGACATGGGCGAATTGATCCTGCCCTCGGCCGAGGCGAATTTCTACCTCGACGGCGCCTACCAGGGGCAACGCGGCATCGCCCTGATCGCGGCGGGGGCCGAGGAAACTTTGTCCTTCGGTCCGATCGAGGGATTGCGTCTGACCCGCACGGTGCTGGTCCGCGAACAGGGCGCGAGCGGCGTCATCTCGAAATCCAACGACCTCAGCGAAGAGGTCCGCATCGAGGTCGAGAACCTCACCAAGGAGACCTGGCCGGTGCGCCTGCTGGACCGCGTCGCCTATTCTGAGCAGGAGAAGCTGACGATCACCTGGAGCGCGGACCCCGAGCCAACCGAGACCGATATCGACGGCAAGCGCGGCGTGCTCGCCTGGGAGTTCGACCTTCCCGCCGGAGAGACGCAGAAGATCGGGCTGAAGTCCGACCTCGAATGGCCGGAGGGGATGATCCTGCGCTGAGCCGCGGCGGGGCGAAGCAGGGGCTGCAATCGCCCCGCATCGTGCCATCCGGCGACGCCTGGCCGGGAGCCGCAGAGTTTGCGTATCTATCGGACCATTGAAGGGGTCCGGGCGCGTTCCCCGCGGCCAGAGGTCACCGGCTGCCTGCGAGGTTCGTCTCAGACCGGCGTGAACGTGCCCGTCGAGTGAATATACTGCTCGAGCTCCCCGCTGCCGATGTCGAGCCAGAGGCCGTGCATCGTCAGTCGCCCCTCGTCGATGGCGCTTTCCACGAAGGGAAAGGTGGTGAGGTTGTCGAGCGAGACCAGCACGGTTTCCTTTTCGAGCGCGCGCAGGCGCTCGGCCTCGTCCTCGATATGGGCCACGCGGTCGTAGCCGGGGCGCAGGATGTCCATCCAGCGACCGACGAAGCTCGACTTGTCCTCGAGCTCGGGCGCGGTGCCGGCGCACATCTGGTCGCAACCCGCGGCGCCGCCGCAGTGAGAGTGGGCCATGATGATAAGGTGCGCGATATTGAGGTTCATCACCGCGTATTCGATCGTCGCCGACGTGCCGTGCTGCCCGCCGCTGGCGTCGTAGGGCGGCACCAGGTTGGCGATGTTGCGGTGGATGAAGAATTCGCCCTGGTCGGCGCCGAAGATCGAAGTCACATGCACCCGGCTGTCACAGCAGGAAATGATCATCGCGCGCGGACGCTGGCCCTTTTCGGCAAGCAGGCGATACCACGGCTTGTTGTCGGCGTAAGTCGTGGCTTTCCAGCCGTGATAGCGATTGATCAGGTAGGGCGGCAATGGATGGGTGCGGTGCATTTCAATCCCTTTCGCGCGGTATGATATGCATGGTGAATAGTGGGAATTCACAACGAATTCGAGCGAGAAATGCGCCGCCCCGAAACCTTTTGGAAGGCGCTTCCTGTCACCTTGCCCCTGCCCGGCGGCGTGGGGACCGCCCGGCGTCGGCATGATACCTGGGGTGAGATTGTGGAACACGTGACCTTGCTGAAACAGAACGAATCGGCGCAGCTCGATCCCGAGCGGCTCGAATCCCTCTACGATCAGTTGGGCGAGGCGGGGGCGGAAGATATCGTCTGCCGCGCGCTCGAGGAGATCGCCGTGCGGCTTTCGCATACCGAACGCTGCTATCGCGAGGGGCGCGGCCCCGACATGCGCAAATCCGCTCGCAGCCTCGTCGCGATCGCAGAGCAGATCGGCATGCAGATGCTGGGCCGCGTCGCGAATGACGTGACCCGCTGCGCCGACAGCGGCGATCCGGTCGCGCTGGCCGCGACGCTGGCGCGTCTTCTGCGGATCGGCGAACGCAGCCTGAGCGAAATATGGGATTTGCAGGACATGTCGGTCTGAGCGGCGGACGCGCGCGTCACCGGGGCTTGCAGGTCGCGCCGGGTCGGATAGGTTACGCCAATCGACCGTTCGAGCCCGAAGGGATGCCCCGTGACCACACCCCAAGCCCCGACCGCCGCGCAGCTGACATTCGCCGACCCGGACGGTGACGCGATCACGCTGCATGTGATCGCGCAGGACGACCTTGACCGCTGGCTCGACGGGCAGCCGGCCCGCGTCGCCAACTGGGTGCGCGCCAGCGGGTTCACGGCCAGGCTGGGCGGCGCCCTGCCCGTGCCGGACGATGCGGGCGGGATCGCGCTGGCGCTGGCGGGCTATGGCACGGCCGAGGCGCGCGCGCGCGGCCGGTTTCACCTTGCGGGATGCGCCGCAGCCCTGCCTGAAGGCGTCTATCGTCTGGCCGGGCTCCCGGCTGATCGCGCGGAGGAGGAGGCGCTGGGCTGGCTGCTGGGCGGCTATGTCTTCGACCGCTACGCCGATCAGACCCGCCCCAAGGCGCGGCTGATCGCGCCCGAGGGCGTCGATGCGGCGCGGCTTGAGGCGATCGCGGCGGGCGAGGCGCTGACCCGCGACCTCATCAACACGCCGGCAAGCGACATGGGGCCGACCGATCTCGAGGCGGCCTGCGGCGCGCTGGCCTCCGCGCATGGCGCGCGGATGGAAGTGATCCGCGGCGAGGCGTTGCTTGACCGCAACTTCCCGTTGATTCACGCGGTCGGGCGCGCGGCGGCGGATGCGCCGCGGCTGATCGACATCACCTGGGGCGATAGTGGCCCGACGCTCACGCTGGCGGGCAAGGGCGTGTGTTTCGACACCGGCGGGCTCAACCTCAAGCCGGGCGGCAGCATGGCGCTGATGAAGAAGGACATGGGTGGCGCCGCCACGGTGCTGGGCCTGGCGCACATGATCATGGCGCTCGATCTGCCGCTGCGGCTGCGGGTGCTGATCCCGGCGGTCGAGAACGCGGTCGCGGGCAATTCCTTCCGCCCCGGCGACATCCTGACCGCGCGAAACGGCAAGACGGTCGAGATCAATAATACCGACGCCGAAGGCCGGCTGGTGCTGGCCGACGCATTGGCGCTTGGGGCCGAGGACGCGCCCGACCTGATGGTGTCGATGGCCACTCTGACCGGCGCAGCGCGGGTCGCGGTGGGGCCGGATCTCGCACCCTATTACTGCGACGACGCGAACGTGGTCGCCGCGCTCGAGGCCGGCGCCGCCGAGGCCGCCGACCCGGTCTGGCGGCTGCCGTTCCACGCCCCGTACGAGGCGATGATAGAGCCGGGGATCGCCGATCTCGACAACGCGCCCAAAGGCGGCTTTGCCGGCTCGGTCACTGCGGCGCTCTTCCTGCGGCGGTTCGCCGGGGGCGCCAATTACCTGCATTTCGACATCTACGGTTGGAACCCGACACCTGCCCCGGCGCGGCCCAAGGGCGGCGTCGGCATGGGGGCGCGGGCGTTGCTGGCGGCGCTGCCGCGTGCGCTGAAGCTGTGAGCGATCGGCGCGACCTGCGCAGCAACGGGCGCGTCGCGCATGAAAGCCTGCGAGGCCGGGTGAAGGCGGAGCGTTTCGTCGCCGGCGCGCCGCATTGCGTCACCGCGCGCGTCGCCGCGGTGCTTGATGCGCCGGACGGGCGGCGGGAGCGCGAACTGATCTTCGGCCAAACCTTTACGGTGCTCGACACGCAGGACGGTCACGCCTTCGGGTTCTGCGCGCGCGACGGGTATGTCGGCTGGGTGAGTACGCTCCGCTTGGCGCCGCAAGGGGCGCCGCCCACCCATGCGGTGCATGTCCGGCAAAGCCATGCCAAGGCCACGCCGCAACTGAAATCGCGTGACGAGGTGATGCTCCTCTGCCATGGCGCGCGCCTGCATGTGCGCGGGATCGAAGGCGCGTGGGCCGAGGTCGACATGCCCGGCCCGGATGGAGCCGCGCCGCTATACGTTCCCGCCGCGCATATCGCGCCGCTCAGCGTCACCGCGGCCGATCCCGTGGCGGTGGCGGCGCTCTATCTCGGGACGCCCTATCTCTGGGGCGGGAATTCGAGCCTCGGGATCGACTGTTCGGGGCTGGTGCAGGCGGCTTGCCTCGCCTGCGGGCTGCCCTGCCCCGGCGACAGCGACCAGCAGGAGGCCGCGCTCGGCACGCTCCTGCCTGCGGGCGCGCCGCCCCGGCGCGGCGATCTGCTATTCTGGAAAGGGCACGTCGCATGGGTTGCGGATCCGGGCGCGATCCTGCATGCCAACGCATATCACATGGCCGTCGCCCAGGAGCCGCTCGAGGCCGCGCTTGCGCGGATCGCGGCGCAGGGCGAAGGACAGGTGCGGGCGCACCGGCGGCTTGGGCCGATCGGCTGAAACGCGAGGGCTCCGCCCTGCCGTCCCCCCGTATCCTGCGGCCCGACCAATGCAACTGGCGAAAGGATGAGCGACGATGAGCGACGACAACACCGACCAGGCGGAATACTGGACCAGCGGACCGGGGCGCAAATGGGTGGAGCAGCGCGAGGCGCTGGACGCGACGCTTGCGCCGGTGCTCGACCTCATGCTGGAGCGCGCGGCGCCGGCGCCGGGGATGCGCGTGCTCGACGTCGCCTGCGGCACGGGAACCAGCACGCTCGCCATTGCGGAGCGCATCGCGCCGGGCGGGCGCGTCCTTGGCGTCGATATCTCCGAAACGCTGCTGGAGGAGGCCCGCGCCCGCGGCGACGCTGTGACCAACGCTCATTTCACTAGAGGGGACGCGCAGATTCACCCGTTCGAGCTTGCCGCACATGACGTGGCGGTCTCAAGGTTCGGGATGATGTTCTTCGCCGATCCGGCGCAGGCGTTCCGCAACATCGCGAGCTCGCTCAAGCCGGGCGCGCCGCTGGTCTTCACCGCCTGGCGTAGCGTCGCCGAGAACCCGTGGTTCGCCATCCCCGCCAAGGCGGCCAGGGAGCGGCTGGGCGACGCGTCTCCGACGCCGCCCCGCGCGCCGGGGCCGATGGCGTTCGAGGATGAAACCTATGTCGCAGAGCTCTTGCAGAAAGCCGGTTTGCAGGACGTCGAGGTCGCGCGCGCGGATGTTGCGCTGACGCCGCCGGGCACGGCGGTGGATGTCGCGGCATTGTCGACGCGGATCGGTCCCGCGGCGAGCATCATCCGTGAGAAGAACGGCAGCGCCGAGGACATCGCCGCGATTCAGAAGGCGCTGCGCGACGCGCTCGCGAATTTCGAAACGCCTGAAGGCATCCGCATCCCGGCCGCGATCCAGCTCTGCACCGCGCGCACGGCGGGCTGAGCAGGGTCAGCCCGCGGCGCGGCTCAGCGCCTGTTCGAGATCGGCGATGAGGTCGTCCGCATCCTCGATCCCGATGCTGAGGCGCAGCAGGTTCGGGTGCACGCGGAACCCTTCGCCCGAGACGGTCTTGCGGTGCTCGATCAGGCTCTCGACCCCGCCCAGCGACGTGGCGGGGTAGAAGAGTTCGCAGAACCGGGCCGTGTCGATGGCGGTCCGCTCATTCCCGGCGGTGATAAGCGACAGCATCCCGCCGTAAAGCCCGCCGGTCTGACGCTTGGCGATCTCGTGCCCCGGATGCGACGACAGGCCGGGATAGAGCACGCGTTCGATCAGCGGATGCCCTTCGAAATGGCTGGCGAGCGCGAGCGCGTTCTGCGTCGCGCGCTCCACACGCAGCATCAGCGTGCGCATGCCGCGGATCAGCAGGAAGGCGTCGAAACTGTGCAGCACCGTCCCGGCAAGCTTGCGGATGTCCGAAACGCTCTCCCACCAGTCGCCGGTATCGCGCACCGACAGCGCCCCGGCGGTCACGTCGGAATGGCCATTGAGATACTTGGTCGCGGAATGGAACGATATATCGGCCCCAAGCGCGAGCGCCTGCGTGCAGCAGGGCGGCGTGCCGGTGCAATCGGTCAGCAGCCGCGCGCCCGCGTCATGGACGATGGCGGCGGCGGCCTTGATATCGGTCACGTCCCAATCGGGGTTGTTGGGCGTCTCGACCCAGACCAGCGCGGTTTCACCGGGGCGGATGGCGGCTTGCATCGCGGCGAGGTCGGCGGTCTTGTAGAACGACAATCCGAGCCGGCCCAGCGCGTCGAGCTTCTGCATCCGGTGGAGGATGCCGTGATACATCACGTCTGGTGCGACCACATGCGCGCGGGCGGGCAGCGCGTCGAGCACCGCGTTGGCCGCCGACATGCCGGAGGCGAAGAGCATGGTATCGGCCGCCCCTTCGAGATCGGCGATGATCGCCTCGGCGTGATCCGTCGTCTCGTTGCTGTCGCGGCGATACATGTAGGCGTCGCGCAGCGTGTAATCGGGCGCGCGCGCATAGGTCGCCGAGGGCTGGATCGGCGGGGTGATCGCGCCGGTATCGGGGTCGAGATAGCGCAGCGCCTGCGCGACGCGGGTGGCGGGGGACAGGGGGCGGTTTCTCATCGGATGCGTCCTGGCTTGCTCATCCACCCGGGCGGGCGTCTTCGCGTTTCGGCCTTCGGCGAGGGTATTTTCGCCAAGAAAAACCCGGGGCGGTGTGCGGGGCCGCCCCGGGCCGGGGTCACTCTAGCGCCGCGTCGCAGCGCGCGCAGACGCCGGGGTGCGCGTGGGCGCCCACGTCAGGCAGGATTTTCCAGCAGCGCTCGCACTTGTCGCCCGCCGCGCGCGCGAAGGCGACGGCGATGCCGGGAGTTTCCGGCAGGCTGTAGGCCCCCTCGGGTGCGGCGGCGTCGGTGAGCGCGATCTGCGAGGTGATGCAGACGTCCGCCAGCGGCGCCGAGCGCAGCGCGGCGAGCGTATCCGCATCCTCGACATGCACGCACGGCGCGGCCTCGAGCGAGGAGCCGATCACCTTGTTCGTGCGCTGCACTTCGAGCGCGGCGGTGACCACGCGACGCGCCTGCCGGATGCGCGCCCATTTCGCGGCGAGCGCGTCGTCGCGCCAGTCCTGCGGGGTTGCGGGCATGTCCTGAAGATGCACCGAGCTATCCGCGCCGGGGAACCGCTCGAGCCAGACCTCCTCCATCGTGAAGGTCAGCACCGGGGCGAGCCAGGTGGTCAGCCGGTGGAACAAGAGGTCGAGCACCGTGCGCGCGGCGCGGCGCTCGGGGCTGTCGCCGTCGCAATAGAGCACGTCCTTGCGGATGTCGAAGTAGAAGGCCGACAAATCCAGCGTGCAGAAGTTGAACAGCGTCTGGAACACGCCCTGGAAATCATAGGCGGCGTAGCCTTCGCGCACGCGCGCGTCGAGTTCCGCGAGGCGGTGCAGCACCCAGCGTTCAAGCTCGGGCATGTCCGCCGCATCCATGCGGTCCGCGTCGGTGTAATGCACGACATTGCCCAGCAGGTAGCGCATCGTGTTGCGCAGCCGGCGGTAGCTGTCGGCGACCCCTTTCAGGATTTCCGGCCCGATGCGCAAATCGGCGGTATAATCCGACTGCGCCACCCAAAGGCGCAGGATATCGGCGCCGTATTGCTTCGTGACGTCCTCGGGGCTGACCGTGTTGCCGAGCGACTTGGACATCTTGTTGCCCTTCGCATCCAGCGTGAAGCCATGCGTCAGCACCCCCCGATAGGGCGCGCGGCCCAGCGTGCCGCAGGCCTGGAGCATCGAGGAATGGAACCAGCCCCGGTGCTGGTCCGTGCCCTCGAGGTAGAGATCCGCCAGCCCGTCGTCGGATCCGTCTTCGCGGTCGCGCAGCACGAAGGCGTGGGTGGAGCCGCTATCGAACCACACGTCGAGGATGTCGGTCACCTGGTCCCAGTCGGCGGGATCGACGATGCCCGACAGGAACCGCTCCTTCGCGCCGTCCTTGTACCACGCATCCGCGCCCTCGGCCTCGAACGCCTCAAGGATGCGGGCGTTCACTTCGTTGTTGCGCAGCAGGTAGTCGTCATCGGTCGGCTTGCCCCCCGCCCGCGTGAAACAGGTCAGCGGCACGCCCCAGGCCCGCTGACGCGACAGCACCCAGTCGGGGCGCGCCTCGATCATGGAATACAAGCGGTTGCGGCCCTTCTGCGGGGTCCATGTCACCAGCTCGTCGATGGAGGTCAGCGCACGCTGGCGGATCGTTTTGCCGTAGTCGTCCTGCCCGTCGCCCACGGGGCGGTCGATGGCGGCGAACCATTGCGGCGTGTTGCGATAGATGATCGGCGCCTTGGAGCGCCAGCTATGCGGATAGCTGTGCTTGATCTTGCCGCGCGCCAGCAGGCCGCCGACCTCGGCCAGCTTGTCGATCACGGCCTTGTTGGCGTCGCCTTCCTTGCCGTTGGGCTTGAGGATGCGTTTGCCCCCGAAGAACGGCAGATCTTCGCGGAAAGCGCCGTCGTCCATCACGTTGTAGGTAATGACATCGGCGAGCATCCCGAGATCGCGGTAAAGCTCGAACTCCTCCATCCCGTGGCTGGGGGCGCAGTGGACGAAACCGGTGCCTTCCTCGTCGGTGACGAAATCGGCGGCGCGGAAATCGCGGGGGGCGTCCCATTCGCCGTTGGAGCCTTCGGCGTGGGCCAAGGGGTGCATCAGCTTGATATGCAGAAGTTCGTCGACGGTTACATCGCGCAATCGACGATACATGTCATCGTCCAACCGTGCACGGCCCATGACATCTTCCGCGCATTTGTCCGCAAGGATGTATTTTTCGCCGACCTTCGCCCAACATTCATCGGGTGCTTTCGTGACTTCGTAAAGTCCGTACGAAATATCCTCCCCGTAAACCACAGCCTTGTTCGACGGGATGGTCCAGGGTGTGGTGGTCCAGATCACCACATAAGAATTCAGCAGATCATCAGCCCTGGCGGCGAGGTCCATGGGCTCTGTTCCGCTTGCGCCGGCCTGAACTACCTCGAACTTCACCCAGACCGTAAAGCTCTCCTTGTCGTGGTATTCGACCTCCGCCTCGGCCAGCGCGGTCTTCTCAACCGGCGACCACATCACCGGCTTGGAGCCCTGGTAGAGCGTGCCGTTCATCAGGAACTTCTGGAACTCCTCCGCGATGATCCGCTCGGCGCGGTAATCCATCGTGAGATACGGACGGTCCCAGGCACCGGTGACGCCGAGGCGCTTGAACTCCTCGCGCTGGATGTCGATCCAGCCATCGGCGAACTTGCGGCATTCCTGGCGGAAATCGACGATGTCGATCTCGTCCTTGTTGCGGCCCTTGGCGCGATACTGTTCCTCGATCTTCCATTCAATGGGCAGACCGTGGCAATCCCAACCGGGGATGTAGCGCGCGTCGCGGCCCATCATCTGCTGGGACCGCACGACCATGTCCTTGAGGATCTTGTTCAGCGCGTGGCCGATATGGAGGTGCCCGTTGGCGTAGGGAGGGCCGTCATGCAGGGTGAAGGGCGGCCGGTCCCCTGCCCGTTCACGCAGGCGGTCGTAGATGCCGATCTCCTCCCACCGTTTCAGCCATTCGGGTTCGCGCTTGGGTAGCCCTGCGCGCATCGGGAAGTCGGTCTGCGGCAGGTTCAGCGTCTGCTTGTATTCGGTTGTCTGGGTCGTGTCGGCGCACATCGGCGGCGTCCTTCGTCAGTCAGGTCGTGGCAAAAAGGGCTTGGGCGGCGCGACGGGTCAAACGCCTTTTCCCGGCGGCTCGGACAGTCAGAGCGCCGGGCATGTAATTCGGAAGATGATCGCCATGAACCGCGTCATGCCCGGCCTTATAGGGGCCGCGTTTCCCGGCGTCCAGAGCCGCGCGGCCGATGCGTCGCGGGTTCACGGTGAAACATGCCGGAGAAAGATGTTACTGGTGCCGCTGAGAGGACTCGAACCTCCGACCCCATCATTACGAATGACGTGCTCTACCAGCTGAGCTACAGCGGCCCGGTATCGCGGCGCTATAGCATCGCGACCGGGGCGTTCCAAGCCTAATTCGTCGTCGGAGCGGCCGGTTTTTCGGCTTCGGCGTCGGTCACGATCTCGGCGTCGAGGACGTCCGGCTTGTCCGGATCCCCGGCCTCCGGGGCGTTGCCGCGTCCCTCGATCTGGCCGACGATCAGCGGCAGCATCTCGACCCCGGTGGGCGTGGTCACCGTATGCGCGGGGGGCGATTTCCATTCCAGCGTGTCGAAGGCATGGCAATGTTCGCAGGCGGGCAGCCAATCGGCGTGGATATGCTGGCAGTTGTCGCAGATCCATTGCGGGCCGCGCGGCGCGCTCAGCGCCCGGGCGAGCCAGCCCTTGACCACCGCATCCGGCGCGCCCTCGCCGCGCTCAACGGCGGCCATGATCGTCAGCACACGCGCGTCCGGGTCGGTTTCGGGCAAATCGCCCAGCGCGCGGCGGGCGGCGGGGAAATCCTCGGCTGCGATATGCAATTCGGCTTCCAGCAGCTTGGTCTCGCGATGGTCGGGCATGGCCTTGATCAGGGGCCTGAACCGCTTCAACCGCTCTTCGGGCGTCTCGTCGGGTTCGATCCGGGCGAAGGCGGCGGCGAGGTCGGGATGGGGTTGCGCGCTCCATGCCTTGCGCAGCACGCGGGCGGCGTGGCGCTTGTTGCCCTGGTCGATATAGCTCTGCGCGGCCATGACGGCGGCGGGCGCGAGGTGCGGCGACAGGCGGTTGGCCTCGATCGCGGTTTCGCGCGCCTCGATGTCGCGGCCAGCCTCGGCCACCTCGCGCGCCTCCGAGAGCGCCAGCACCGCGTCGCGGCGCTTGTGCACGTCGCGGGGCAGGTTGCCGTGCTTGAGCTTGGCGTTGAGCGTCGCGCGCGCGCCCGACCAGTCAGCCTTGTCGGTTTGCAGCCTGAGCAGTGTGTCCTGCACCTCGGCATGCGAAGGCTTGAGCCCGAAGGCCTTCTTGGCCAGTTCCAGCGCGGTGTCGGTCTCTCCGTCCTCCAGGCGCTGCTGCAACAGGCCGCGCACGCCCACGAAACGCGTGCGGCTGTCCGCGAGCATCCGTTTGTAGACCGCCTCGGCCTTGGCGCGGTTGCCCGACATCTCGGCGGCCTGCGCGATCACCAGGTTGGTGAGTTCCGGCTTGCGCAGGTAGCGTTCCGCCTTGTTCGCGCGGGCCAGCGCGACGCCGCCCTCGCCCGAGGCGAGCGCCATCATCCCCTCGCTCAGCGCGCGATAGCCCTTTTCCTGCCGGTTGCGGTCGAAATAGCGCGAGATCGCCGTTTCGTCGCCGTTGATGAATTTCAGCACTGCGATCAGCAGCGACGCCAGCTTGAGCAGCAGCCACACCACCAGCAGCAGGAGAACGAAACCGATCACCGCCTTGAGCGGCGTGAGGTTCAGCTCGATCCCGCCCAGGACGATCCGCACGCCGCCGTCGAGGTCCAGGAGATAGGACGCGCCAAAGCTGGCTCCGACGACAAGCGCGAGGAAGATCGCGATTTTGACAATTGACCATAGCATGTGGCGGGACCCTTTTCGGTGTCAGTTCAGTTGCGCAGAGAGCGCGTCGGCGGCGTCGGTCGCGTTCATCCGGGCGCGGGCGCTGTCGACCCAGCTTTGCAACGCGGCCTGCCCGGAGGGCGGCAGCGCCTCGATCTCGGCCAGCGCGTCGGCCAGCCGTCCCTCGCGCAGCGCCGCCTCGGCGCGCGACAGCACGGCGTCGGGGTCGTCGCCTTCGCGCGGCTCGAGCGAGCGCGCGCCAAGCTGTTCGCCAATGAACGCCATCACGCCGGTTTCGCCCTCGCCGGCATCCGCGCGTTCCTTGCGCGCGTCGCGCAGTGCGACGCGCGCGGCGGGCGGGAACTCGGCCTGGAGCGTGGCGAGGGTCGGGACGCCATCGGCGGCGGCGGCGCGCAGATCGTCAGGCACGTCGGCGCCGGTCTGCGCCAGATCGGCCAGCGCGTCCTCGAACGGCGCGCCGGTGTCGAGCGCGGTGCGGATGCGGGTCAGCGCCGCCTGTTGCAGCGTCGCCGTGGCCGCCGATTCCGCCTTGGCCTCGCGCGCGTCGGCAGCAGAGATCAGCGTGTCAATCCGCTGTTTCTGCTCGGCCAGGGCGGCGCGCTGCGCGTCCAGCGCCGCTTGCAGATCGGTGATCTGACCCTCCGACACGCCGCTGCCCTCGGCGACGGGGCGCGATTCCAGCGCGCCCAGCCGCGATTGCAGGGTCGCGATCTGTCCTGTCAGTTCCTCGAGCGTGGCGCGCAGCTCTTCCTGCCCGGTTTCGAGACGGCCGAGATCGGGCATCTCGGCAGGCGGCGGCAGTTCGGCGAGCTTTGCATCGAGCGCGTCAATCCTGCCCGCCTGCGCCTCTTGCGTGTCGACGACCTGGTCGCGCCATGCGGTATCGGGCGCGAAAACCTGCGGCAGCAGGAAATAGACCAGCGCCCCGCCGAGACAGGCCGCGATGACGCCGCCGAGCACCATTCCCCCGAAGCCGCCCTTGCGCGCGGGCGGGCTTTCGGGCGCGGTGCGCGACGGCGCGGATCTTGCCGCGGATTCGCTGGTGGTTGCGGCGGGTTTCGCGGGGCTGGCCGACGCCGGCGCATCTTTCGGTGAGTCGGAGTTCACGGGGTCGGGTGTCGTGGCGCCGGGCTTCGCCGGGGCCTCCTTGTCCGAGCCGGTCTTTTCCGCGTCCGACTTGGCGCCGTCCGTCTTCGGCGCAGTCGCGGGGATGTTCGTCTTGCCGCTGTCCTTTGACGCCGCGCCGGGCTTGGCGGGGTCTTTCGCGGTCCCCTTGGAGGACGGGGCCGCGGCCGCGGCCTTCGATGTCTTCTTGCCCTCCGGCGCGCGGGCGAGCGCGGAGGCTTCGGACGGCTTGCCCGCGGGTTTGGCGCCCGGCTTGGACGGCGCGTCGCCCGGTTTCGAAGATGCGCCGCCGGGTTCACTCTTGCCGGCGCCGGGCGCAGCCGTTTCCGGCTTGGCGGCCCCGTCTTCGGGCTTTGATTCGCCCTTCGCGGGCTTCTTCTTGTCCGCCACTTTCTAAACCCTTTTCGAATCTGCCACTTTCGCTCGTCGAAACACCTTACTGCGTGCCTTTTGCGCCCTCAAGCCGCTTGGCCGTCGCGATCGCCTGCGTCACGGCGTCGTGCATGGCCGGGCCGTCCGGGCGCGCCGCCACGATCGCGTCGCGCGCCAGCGGGTCCGGCAGCCTGTCGCGCGCCGCCTCGCTGATCACCGCGGCCACCAGCGGACAGGTAGGCGGGGTGTCATTGATGACAAGCTCCGCGCTGCGCGGCGAAAAGAGCGGCAGCACCACCGGCGCGTCGCCCCGCAACGCGCGGCGCGCCTCCGGGCTGAGCGGGCGCGCGCGCTGATCGTAGATCGGGACCGCCCGCGCCTCGATCCCCGCGGCGCGCAGCGCGCCGGGGATATCGCCCGCGCGGTGCGTGCCGTGAAGCTGCATCACCGGGCCGCGCACCCGGTCTGCGATCATCAGCGCCACGAGCGCGCGCGCGTCGCCTTCGGCGGAAATGGCGCTGAGCCCCTCGGCGCGCGCGGCCTCGGCGGTGGCGTCGCCCACGGCATAGCAGGGAATTTCACGCCGCGCTGTGGCCGCCGCGTAGGCGCGCACCCCGTTGCGCGAGGTGAAGACCAGCGTTTCGATTCCTTTGAGGTCGGGCAGGTCCGCATCGCGCACGATCTCCATGATCGGCGCGCGGATGAGGCGCACCGCGTCACCGTGCCGCGCGGCGAGTTCGGCGGCGAAGGCTGCGCCCTCGGGTTCGGGCCGGGTGACGAGGACGATCGGCCGGCGGGATGGATGCGCAGTTGTTTGCATGACCTCCCGGTGTTACCTGCCGGGGGCGCGGGCCGCAACGGGCAGGGCAATGAAGGGCACATGGACCATCCTCGGCATCGAGAGCAGCTGCGACGACACGTCGGCGGCGCTGCTGCGCTGCGCGCCCGGCGGCGCCCGCCCCGCGCCGCTGGCCGAAGTCACCGCCGACCAGCAGGCCGCCCATGCGGCGTTCGGCGGTGTCGTCCCCGAGATCGCCGCGCGGGCGCACGCGGAAAAGCTCGATACCTGCGTGGCCGGGGCGGTGGCCCAGGCGGGGCTGACATTCGCCGATCTCGACGGCATCGCCGTGACGGCCGGGCCGGGGCTGATCGGCGGGGTGATCGCGGGCGTGATGTGCGCCAAGGGGTTGGCGGCGGGAACCGGCCTGCCGCTCGTCGGGGTGAACCATCTTGCCGGACACGCGCTGTCGCCGCAGCTGAGCGACGATGTGCCCTTTCCCTATCTCGTGCTCTTGGTGTCGGGCGGGCATTGCCAATTCTTGATCGTGCACGGGCCGGACCGGTTCACCCGGCTTGGCGGCACCATCGACGACGCGCCGGGCGAGGCATTCGACAAGGTCGCGCGCCTTCTGGGCCTGCCGCAACCGGGCGGGCCCGCGGTCGAGGCGGCGGCGCGGGACGGGGACCCGACGCGCTTTGCCTTTCCGCGCCCGCTGACGGACCGCGCGGGTTGCGACATGTCTTTCTCGGGCCTCAAGACCGCCGTGCTACGCGCCCGCGATGCGCTTGTGGCCGAACAGGGCGGGCTGTGGCGCGCCGACCGCGCCGACCTCTGCGCCGGGTTCCAGGCCGCGATGCGCGACGTGCTGGCGACCAAGGCGCGCCGCGCGCTCGAGGCCTGCGCGGCGCGCGGCGTCGATGTGCGCGCCTTCGCCGTGGCCGGGGGCGTGGCGGCCAACCGGGCGATCCGCGCCGCGCTTCAAGAGGCGGCGGCCGGCACGGGCTGCGCCTTTGCCGCGCCGCCATTGCGTTATTGCACCGACAACGCCACGATGATCGCCTATGCCGGCAGCTTTCGCCTGATGAAGGGGGACCGCGACGGGATGGACCTTGGCGCGCGGCCGCGCTGGCCGCTGGACGCGACCAGCCCGGCGATGCTGGGCTCGGGAAAAAAGGGGGCGAAGGCATGATCGCGATCATGGGCGCGGGCGCGTTCGGCACCGCGCTAGCGTTAACGCTGGGGCGCGAGGGGGAGGTCACGCTCTGGGCGCGGGACGCGGATCACGTGACAGAAATGGCGCGCACGCGCGAGAACGCCCGCCGCCTGCCCGGCGCCGCCTTCCCCTACGGGGTGCGGGTAAGCGAGCACGTGGAGGCGTTGCGGCTGGCGCAGACGGTACTGCTGGCGGTGCCGATGCAGCGGCTGCGCGCGGTGCTGGAAGAGCACGCCGGAACCCTTGCCGGCAAGACGCTCGTCGCCTGCTGCAAGGGGGTCGAGCTCGACACGCAGCAGGGGCCGGTGCAGATCATCGCCGAGACCGTCCCCGACGCGACGCCGGCCATCGTGACCGGCCCCGGCTTCGCCAACGACATCGCGCGCGGCCTGCCCACGGCGATGACGCTGGCCTGCGCCGACGCGCTGATCGGCGCGGCGCTTCAGGATGCGCTCAGCACCGGCAATTTGCGGCTTTACCGGACCACCGACACCATCGGCGCGGAACTGGGCGGCGCGCTCAAGAACGTGATGGCGATCGCCTGCGGCGCCACCATCGGCGCAGGGTTCGGCGAAAGCGCGCGCGCCGCGCTGATGACCCGCGGCTACGCCGAGATGCAGCGCATGGCGCAGGCGCTCGGGGCGCGGCCCGAAACCCTGTCGGGCCTGTCGGGGTTCGGCGACCTGATCCTGACCTGCACCTCCGAGCAGTCGCGCAACATGCGCTTCGGCCTCAGCATCGGGCGCGGCGAGGGGTTCGACCCGAACATTACCGTCGAGGGCGCGGCCACCGCGCGCGCCGCCGCCCTGCGCGCCCGCGCGTTGCAGGTCGAGATGCCGATCACGGAAATCGTGGCGCTGCTGGTCGCGGGCGAATTGCGTGTTGACGCGGCCCTCGATAGGCTGCTGTCACGACCATTGAAGGAGGAATGATGCTGATCGTTCTCATGGCCCGGGACAAGCCGGGCGCGTTGCAGATCCGGGTCGACAACCGCGACGCCCATCTCGCCTATATCGAAAAGACCGGCGTGGTTGCCCAGGCCGGCCCGCTGCTCGACGAGGGGGGCGAGATGGCCGGCTCACTGGTGGTTCTCGACGTGCCCGACATGGCCGCGGCCGAGGCCTGGGCCGAGGATGACCCCTACGCCAGGGCGGATCTCTTCGCCGAGGTGAAACTGATCGCATGGAAGAAGGTGATCTGAGATGGCCTATTGGCTGTTCAAGTCCGAACCCGCCACCTGGAGCTGGGACGACCAGGTGGCCAAGGGCGACGCGGGCGAGGAATGGGATGGCGTGCGCAACTACCAGGCGCGCAACTTCATGCGCGAGATGAAGCTGGGCGAGCGCGGCTTCTTCTATCACAGCCAGACGGAAAAGGCGGTGGTCGGCATCGTCGAGGTCAGCGCGACCGCGCATCCCGACAGCACCACGGATGACGACCGCTGGGAATGCGTGGACGTGCGCGCCGTGCGCGGGGTCGAGCGGCCCGTCACGCTTCAGGAGATCAAGGATGATCCGCGCCTGTCGGACATGGTGCTGGTGCGCAATTCGCGCCTGTCGGTGCAGCCGGTGAGTGACGAGGAATGGCGCATCGTCTGCGAAATGGCGGGCGTGCCGGCCGACTGAGCCTTCCGGTGCGCCAAAACAAACGGAGGATTCCAGCCCTGGCCGAAACCCTCCGTTACCCCACGTGCTCCCTACGCACCACACGTGTCTTTCTGGAATAGGTCTCGACCGTCCTGGTCTCGATGGGATCACCTTAGGCGTCCCGGGCGCGAACCGCAATTCTCGAGTGCATAGAAATCTATTAAAATCGGTGTCTTGCTGGAAAAGCGAACCCCGGCCGGTTCGACACCGGCCGGGATTTTTTCAACTGAGGCGGGCCGCCTTCAGGAGGGGAGCTTCGCCATGCGCAGATAGGGCAGAACGGTCTCGAACTCGCCGAACTTCTCCTTGGCCTCGTCGTCATTCAGCGATGTCGGGATCACCACGTCCTGGCCCACCTGCCAATCGACCGGCGTTGCGACGCCAGCCTTGGCGGCGGTCTGCAACCCGTCGAGCGCGCGCAGGATTTCCCCGTAGTTGCGGCCAACGTTCATCGGGTAGGTCATCGACAGTTTCAACTGCTTGTCCGGGCCGATGATATAGACCGCGCGCACCGTGGCGCTGTCGGCCGGGGTGCGGCCATCGGGCAGATAGGCCTCGGCGGGGAGCATGTCGAAGGCCTTGGACACCTCGAGCCCCTCATCGGCGATGATCGGGAAATCCGCTTCGGTTCCGGCGACCTTCTCGATATCGCCTTTCCATTTCCGGTGATCCTCGGCCCCGTCGACGGAAACGCCGATCACCTTGGTGCCGCGCTTCTTCCACTCATCCGCCAGCTTGGCCACGGCGCTGAACTCGGTCGTGCAGACGGGGGTGAAATCCTTGGGGTGCGAAAACAGGATCGCCCAGCTGTCGCCGATCCACTCGTGAAAGCTGATCGGTCCCTGGTCGGTCTCGGCCTTGAAATCGGGGACGATGTCGTTGATGCGCAGACCCATGACGGCTCTCCTTTGCTGCTGTTGTTATCCGACTCACCACGCAAGATAAGACCGCCGCGGCGAAATTGCACCCCCGTCACTTGCCCCTCCCCGCCGCCGGTGACAAGGTGGCGCGTGAGCCGCCGCCCTCCTATATGAAGGGCATGGAATTTTGCGACGTGAAGGAGCATGACATGATCGAGAAACGTCAATTCTACATCGACGGCGCCTGGACCGACCCGGCCAGCGCGAACGACCACCACGTCATCAACCCCTCGAACGAGGAATCCTGCGCCGTCATCACCCTGGGCGGGCAGGCCGACACCGACGCCGCGGTCGCCGCCGCGCGGACGGCGCTTCCGGCCTGGGCCGCGACCCCGCCGGAAAAGCGGATCGCCCATATCGAGAAGCTGCGCGAGGTCTATGATTCCCGCACCGAGGACATGGCGCAGGCCATCAGTCTCGAGATGGGCGCGCCCATCGACATGGCCCGCGCCCAGCAAGCCGCGGCGGGCAGCGGGCATATCGCGTCCTTCATCGACGAGGCCAAGAAGTTTCCCTTCATCCACGAGATGGACCCTGACACGCCCGGCTCCATGATCGCGCATGAACCGATCGGGGTTGCGGCGCTCATCACGCCGTGGAACTGGCCGATGAACCAGGTCACGCTGAAGGTGATCGCGGCGCTCGCGGCGGGTTGCACGATGGTGCTGAAGCCGAGCGAGGAATCGCCGCTCTCCGCGATGGTCTTTGCCGAAATGGTGGACGAGGCGGGCATTCCCGCCGGGGTCTTCAACCTCGTGAACGGGGACGGCGCCGGCGTCGGCTCGCAACTCAGCGCGCACCCGGACGTGGACATGGTGAGCTTTACCGGCTCGTCCCGCGCGGGCAAGCTCATCTCCAAGGCGGCCGCCGACACATTGAAGCGCGTGAGCCTGGAACTGGGCGGCAAGGGCGCGAACCTGATCTTTGCCGACGCCGACGACAAGGCGGTGAAGCGCGGCGTGCTGCACTGCATGAACAATTCGGGCCAGTCCTGCAACGCGCCGACCCGGATGCTGGTGCAGCGCGACATCTATGACCAGGCGGTCGAGACCGCCGGCGAGGTCGCGGCCCAGGTCAAGGTCGGCCCGGCGAGCGAGGAAGGCAAGCATATCGGCCCGGTGGTCAACGAGGTGCAGTTCAACAAGATCCAGGATCTCATCCAGAAGGGCATCGACGAGGGCGCGCGCCTTGTCACCGGCGGCGCCGGGCGGCCCGACGGGATGAACCGCGGCTTCTACGTCAAGCCCACCGTGTTCGCGGACGTGAGCAACGACATGACCATCGCGCAAGAGGAAATCTTCGGCCCCGTGTTGTCGATCATCCCCTTCGACACCGAGGAAGAAGGCGTGCGGATCGCCAATGATACGCCCTACGGCCTGACCAACTATGTCCAGACGCAGGACGGCGCCCGGCGCAACCGGCTGGCGCGCGCGCTCAACGCCGGCATGATCGAGATGAACGGCGAAAGCCGGGGCAAGGGTGCGCCCTTCGGCGGCACCAAGCAGTCCGGCAACGGGCGCGAGGGCGGCAAGTGGGGGATCGAGGACTTCACCGAGGTCAAATCGATCTCGGGCTGGGCCAAGGCCGGCTGACGGGGCCGATGCGCGCGTATGTCCTGCATCTTCTGCGCGCCCATGCGCGCCGGGAAAACGCGCGCAGCCTGCTTCGCTCCTGCGGCGTGGCCGGAGAGATCTGGCCCGCCGTCGACGGCGCCGCGATGGCGAGCGCGGAGCTTGAGGCGAGCTATGGCGGCAAGCTCTTTCGCCCCTACTATCCCTTCGCGCTGCGCACCGGCGAGATCGGCTGCTTCCTAAGCCACCGCCAGATCTGGGCCGACATGCAGGACCGCGCCGAGGACGCCGCGCTCATCATAGAGGACGACGCGGGGCTCGACCCCGACCTCTTTCCCACCGCGCTGCGGCTGGCGGGCGCGCATGTGGAGGAACTCGGCTATATCCAGTTGCAGACGCGGGATCTGCCCGGCCCCGCCCGCCTGATCGACAAGACCGGACCCTGCACGCTGATCCTGCCGCGCGTGGCCGGCCTGCGCACCACCGCGCAGGTCGTGAGCAAACGCGCCGCCGCGCGGCTGCTGGAACTCTCCGATCCCTTCGACCGCCCGGTCGACACCTTCGTGCAGAGCCACTGGCGCACCGGGATTCAGCCAGCAGCCATCACCCCGTCCGGCGTGCGCGAGATCGCCGGTGAACTGGACGGCTCCACCATCCAGGGCGCGCGAAAATCGCCATGGGAAAAGCTGCGGCGCGAGGTGCTGCGCGCCCGCTACCGCGCCGCCGTGCGGCGGGCCTCGGCAAAGGCGCGCCCGGATGGCTGAGGCCGATCCCGCAGACGCGATCACCGTCCGCCTGTTCGGGGGCGCGGGCAACCAGCTGTTCCAGTATGCGGCTGGCCGGGCGCTGGCCGATCATTTGGGCTGCGCCCTCGCGCTCGATTCGCGCTACGTGGCCGCAAGCCGGGACCGTGGCGACGCTTTCGCGCATTTCGCGCAGGCGCGGTTCCGCCGGGACGTGGCGCTGCCTCCTGCGAAATCCGACGGCATGGTCCGCTATGCGCTCTGGCGCGCGCTGGGGCGCGATCCGCGCATCTTTCGCGAGCGGCGGCAGGGCTTTGATCCGGTGTTTTTCGATCTTAAACCCGGCACGTATCTGCACGGCTACTGGCAATCGCCGCGCTATTTCGCGCAGATCGAGGACCAGTTGCGGCGCGACCTGGCCTTTACCACGCCGCTTGATCCCGCCAACGCCGAGATGGCCGCGCGGATCGACGCCGCCGCCCTGCCCGTCGCGCTGCATGTGCGCCGCGGCGACTACGTAGCGGGCGACAGCTATGCCGCCTGTCCGCCCGACTATTATCGCCGCGCGGCTGCGCGCATCGCCGAAGGTGCGAGTGCCGCGCCCACCTGTTTCGTCTTCTCCAACGATCCCGGCTGGGCGCGCGCCAACCTCGCGCTCGGGCTTGAGACGGTGATCGTCGACATCAACGACGAAGCGACCGGCCACTTCGACATGGCCTTGATGGCGCGTTGCGCGCATAACGTGATCGCCAATTCGACGTTTTCCTGGTGGGGCGCGTGGCTCAACCCGAACGCGGACAAGACCGTGATCGCGCCCAGGACCTGGTTCGCCAAGGCGAAGCTGCACAATCCCGACCTCTGTCCGCCAGGCTGGCTGCGGCTCTGAGCGGCTTGCACGGGACGCGCAACGCGATAAGAGAGGGCCATGACCCTGCCACCCGCCATAGCCGACGCCGCCTTCGTGCCCGGCACGGTGCACAAGCGCGACATCTTCTCGGAAACCGTTTCGGGGAGGCTCGAAGGCGTGCCCGATTTCCCCGTCGTGCTGCGCAAGCTTGACGCGCTGCCGCTCTATTCCCGCCCGCTGGCGTGGTTGCTGGCGCGGCGCGAGATCCGGGGCCTGCGCGCGGTGCAGGGAATCGAGGGGTGCCCGACGCTGGTCCGGGTCGACCGCACCGGACTGTTGCGCAGTTGGACGCGCGGCACGCCGCTGCACCTCGCCAAGCCGACCGATGCGGCATGGTATCGCGACGCCCGCCGCCTGCTCCGCGAGATGCGCCGCAAGGGCGTGACACATAACGACATCGCCAAGCCGCAGAACTGGCTGATGACGCCAGAGGGGCGCGCGGCGGTGATCGACTTCCAACTCGCCTCGGTGCATCGCAGGCGCGGGCGGCTCTTTCGCGTCATGGCGCGCGAGGACCTGCGCCACCTGCTGAAGCAGAAGCGCGCCTATGCGCCCCACCTGCTCACGCCGTCCGAGCGCCGGATGCTGGCGCAAAAGGCGCTGCCCGCGCGTATCTGGATGGCCACGGCCAAGCCCGCATATAACTTCATCACCCGCCGCCTGATGAATTGGTCCGACGGCGAAGGCACCGAGGACCGCGTCGCCCGCGACGGCCCCGCCCTGCGCGCCGCGCTCATGGCGCATCCAGAGGTAAGCGAGGTGGCGCTCGCCACCTACGCGCTGCCGGCAAAGGGCGTCGGGCTTTACGCCTTTGTCGAAACGTCGCTCGACGCCGCGACGCTCGCCAGCCTCGCGCCCGCGCCGCGCCCCGAGTTGATCCAGCCCGTCACCGCCCTGCCCCGCGACGACGCCGGCCGGGTGCGCGAGGACGCGCTGCACCTGGTCGCCGCCAACCGGCTGGACGAACTGGAGCTGCTCTGCCGCGACGACCCGGAGCTCGACCGCGCGATCGCGCCCATCGTCGCGGACCGGCTGAACCTGACCGACAGGGTGCTGCGCTCATAGATGTCCGGAGCGGCTCAGAACAAATGACCGGATTTCGCCGCCTTGGTCGCAAGGTAGGCACGGTTCTGCGGCGTCTCTCCGACCCTGAGCGGGACGCGCTCGGCCACCTCGACGCCCGAGCGGCGCATCATGTCGATCTTGGCCGGGTTGTTCGTCATCAGCCGCACCGATTTGAAACCCATCTGTTGCAGGATCTCCGCGCCGAGACGGAAATCGCGCTCGTCATCCTCGAAGCCGAGGCGGTGATTGGCCTCGACCGTGTCGAATCCCTGGTCCTGGAGGCTGTAGGCGCGCATCTTGTTGGCGAGTCCGATGCCACGTCCCTCCTGGTTGAGATAAAGCAGCACGCCCGCCCCTTCGGCCCCCATCTGGGCCAGCGCGGCGCGCAGTTGCGGGCCGCAGTCGCATTTGAGACTGCCGAGCAGGTCGCCGGTGAAACAGGCGGAATGAAGCCGCGCCAGCACCGGCGCGGCGCGGTCGGGCTGGCCGATCTCGACGGCGTAATGCTCTTCGCCGCCGTCCTCGGGGCGAAAAACATGCAGCCGGCCCGCCTCCGATACGGCAAGCGGCAGACGCCCGTGGACCACGGCGCGCAGCGGGCTGGCGCCCTGCATCATGTCGCGGGCCGCAGCGGCCGGGATGGCGGTGAGACGCGCGGTATCGGCAAGCGCGCGGGCGTCGGCAATCTCGACCACCAGCGCGGAGGGCAGCAGGCGCGCGGCCTTGGCGAGATCGATGGCGAGCGCGTGCAACCCGGCGTCGCCCCCGCGTGCGGTGGTGAACGGCCCCTTGAGCGGCGCGCGCAGATCGTCCTTGGGGTCGGCGACCGCGTGAACCCACGCGATGTCGGCGTCGTCTGGCAGTTCGATGCGCGCCAGCGCGCCGTCATAGGCCCGCGCCTTCAGCGTGGCGGCCCGCCGCGCGGTCACCGCCAGTACCGGCGCGCCGCCGAGGGCGCGCAGGCCCGCCAGACGGTGCGCCCGCGCGGTTTCCGCCGCCAGCATCACCGCCCCGCCGCTTTCGTTCAGGAGCGCAACCGGCAACCCCATGCGCAGGTCCGCGCGCGCGCGCGCGAGCAGTTCGGAAAGGTCGGGAGAAAGGGGCATATGCGCGGGTATCCTCGTGGTTGATCCCGTTTAATGCGTTTCTGCGGGGAATGAAACAAACTGCCGCGTGGTGACACTTGGGCGTGATCCGGATGTAGCATTCCTTGCCGGATCACGCCTCCTGACGCATGTGTGAGGGAACGAGGCCGAGGAGAGCGAAAGATGGCGCAACTCAAGAAGATACTGCTGGTGGACGACGATGAAGACCTGCGCGAGGCGCTGGGCGAACAGTTGATCATGACCGAGGATTTCGACGTGTTCGAGGCCGGCGACGGCGCCGAGGCGATGGCGCACATAAAGGACACGCTCTACGATCTCGTGATCCTCGACGTGGGCCTGCCGGACACCGACGGGCGCGAGCTCTGCCGCCTGATGCGCAAGCAGGGGGTGAAATCGCCGATCCTGATGCTCACCGGGCATGACGGCGACGCGGACACGATCCTGGGGCTGGATGCAGGCGCCAACGACTATGTCACCAAGCCGTTCAAGTTTCCCGTGCTGCTGGCGCGCATCCGCGCGCAATTGCGCCAGCACGAGCAGTCCGAGGACGCGGTGTTCCAGCTTGGCCCCTACACGTTCAAGCCGGCGATGAAGATGCTGATCGACGAGGACGAGCGCAAGATTCGTCTGACCGAGAAGGAAACCAACATCCTGAAGTTCCTCTACCGCGCGACCGAAGGCGTCGTCGCGCGCGAGACGCTGCTGCACGAAGTCTGGGGGTATAACGCGGGCGTCACCACGCACACGTTGGAGACCCACATCTATCGCCTGCGCCAGAAGATCGAGCCGGATCCCTCGAACGCGCGACTGCTGGTCACCGAAAGCGGCGGTTACAGATTAATGGCCTGAGCCGGGAACCTTTCGCCGCCGGTTGGGTTTCGTCTGCACAAGGCACGTGTCCCCGTGCCCTAATAGACCGTCGCACATGCGGGAAATCATGTGCATGTCCCTGCCTCAACTGGCCCCGGTTTCGACCGGGGCCCTTTTTCGTCGCAGGGGTACTGTGTGACGAGCGGATCGCGACAGTTCGCTGCTGCGTGCGGTAGCGTCCGTTATGCGGGACAGGATGCGCTCTCGCTGGGTTCCAATTTCCCGGCCAAAGCTGAATCGTGGCGTGCAGAACCGGCCATATTCAACTGCACGACCGAGGGGGCAAATGCCAAGATATGGACAGTCGCCGCGCGGTCATTTCTGGGGGCGACGGTACCGGCTAACGGCGGAGAACCCCGACGATCAGCGCCGTCATGGTCAAGCCCTGAAAGATCGCGCCCGCGAAATGGGAATACTCCCATTGTTGGCGCAATTCTTGCCAGTTCTCAGGTTGTTGGGTCCAATTGTTGGTTGCGATATTCGCGGGGTAGGTCCAGATCCAGAAAATGGCTTGGGATGCGAGCAGGAACGCCAGGGCCGCGACCGCCGGCCACATGACAGTCGGCTCCTTCCGATAGAGAACGATCAGTGCGACGATGCCGAGCAGTTCGAGCAGCAGGACATAGGCCAAGCGATTCCAGCCGGCATAGATCGTCTGCACGACGAAATAGTCTTCGCGGCTCAGGCGCATCTTGCTGAAGAATTCGAATGCGTGGGCGAGCGCCCCGCCCAACGCGATTGCGGTCGCCAGGATAGCGACAAAGAAACTTATGTCCCTGACAAGATGTCCGCCACCATAGCTCACGGAACCGCCTCGCCTCTTGGTATCCGACCGGTCAGGCCGAAAATGTTCGCCAAGTGGCATTGTTCCCAAGCCTTGGGTCCGGCAGCGTCAAGAATGTGTGACCGGCTCTCGCTGCGTCGCGTCTGGGCGGCGGCTATCGAGCCGCGGCGAGGCTACTCCAACTCCGACAACTCCCGGTGACACTCGATGACGTGCCCATGCCCATCGTCGAGCCGCGGCGGGTCCACCTTGTCGCAGGTGCCCGGAATGGCCAGCGGGCAGCGCTCGAAGAAGGGGCAGCCGACCTCGGTCATCTCCACGCCGCCGGCGATGCCGCTTCTGGCCGCGCGGGTCTGCGCCGCCTCCTCGAGCCAGCCCATCCGCGGTTCGGGCACCGATGAGATCAGCAGCCGCGTATAGGGATGATGGGGCGCGGCCAGGACCATGTCGGTCGGCCCCTGTTCGGCCACGCGGCCGGCATAGAGCACGACGATCTCGTCGGCAAAGCTCGCCACCGTGCTGAGATCGTGGCTGATGAACACGAAACTGACGCCGGTTTCCTTCTGCAACCGGGTCAGCAGGTCGATCACGTTGGCGCCGACGATGGTGTCGAGCGCCGATGTCACCTCGTCGCAGAGCACCACCTCGGGTTCCGCCGCCAGCGCGCGGGCGAGGTTCACGCGCTGTTTCTGCCCGCCGGACAATTCATGCGGGAAACGGTCGGCGAAGGAAGCCGGCAGCTCGACCAGTTCGAGCAGCTCTTCCACCCGCTTGCGCCGCTTCTTGCCGCGCAGGCCGGTGTAGAATTCGACCGGCCGCCCGAGGATGTAGCGGATATACTGGCGCGGATTGAGCGCGGTGTCGGCCATCTGGTAGACGAACTGCACCCGGCGCAACTGATCGCGCGTGCGATCGGCGAGCGCCGGCGGCAGCGGCTGCCCGTCGAGCAGCAATTCGCCCTCGCAGGCGGGCAGCAGCCCGGCGATGACCCGCGCCAGCGTGGACTTGCCGCAGCCCGACTCGCCGATGATCCCCATCGTCTGGCCGCGTTCGATCTTGATGTTGATGTCGCGCAGGATCTTGACCGCGGGCTGCCCGCCCACGCCCATGCCATAGCCCGCGTCCACGTCGCGCACCTCGATCGCGGGGTCGTCGCGCAGATGCTCGTCAAGCGCGATATTCCCCTGCCCCGGCTCGGGCAGCGGCTGGATCGCGGCCATCAGCCGTTTGGTATAGGGATGCCGGGGGCGGTTGATGATGACGTCGGTCGGCCCGGCCTCCTTCACCTCGCCATTGTAGAGCACGACGATATGATCGGCGATCTGCGCCACCACGGCGAGGTCGTGGGTGACGTAGATCGCCGCCGCGCCTTCTTCCTTGATGACGCGCTTGAACGCCTTCAGCACCTCGATCTGCGTGGTCACGTCCAGCGCGGTGGTCGGCTCGTCCAGCACCAGCAGATCGGGATCGCCGCAAAGCGCCATCGCCGCCATCAGCCGCTGCAACTGCCCGCCCGAAACCTGGTGCGGGTAGCGGGCGCCGATGCTCTCGGGGTTGGGCAGTTCGAGCGCGCGGTAGAGCGCGAGCGCCTTCTCGTTGGCTTCTCCCTGCGTCTTGGTGCCGTGCAGCACCGGGGCCTCGGTCACCTGTTCGTTGATCTTGATCGACGGGTTGAAGGTCGCGGCGGCGGATTGCGCGAGGTAGGCCACGCTTTCGCCGCGCACCGGGCGCAACTGGTCGGTTGTCTTGCCCGTCACGTCCTCGCCCAGCAAGAGCGCCTGCCCGCCGGTGAATTCCAGCCCCGGCTTGGTATATCCCAGCGCGGCGAGCGATATCGTCGTCTTGCCCGAACCGCTCTCGCCGATCAGCGCCACCACCTCGCCGCGGCGCACGGTGAAATTCACGCCCTTGACGATGGGAACCTCGGCGCCGTCCTCGCGCCGGGCCGAGATATGCAGATCGCGCGCCTCGAAGATCACGTCCTGCGTGCGGCTGTCCTTTGGCATGCGCTACATTCTCCCCGAGAGCCTGCCGCCGCCATGTGCGGAGACGTCGTCGACGATGAGGTTGATCGCCACGGTCAGCGTCGCGATGCTAAGCGCCGGCGCGAGCACCGGCACGATGGACTGCCCATATTGCAGCGCGCCGAGGTTCTCGCGCACCATGCTGCCCCAGTCGGCCTGCGGCGGCTGCACGCCAAGGCCGAGGAAGCTCAGCGATGAGGTGAACAGGATCACGTAGATCAGCCGCAGCCCGAAATCGGTGATCAGCGGCATCCGCGCGTTGGGCCATATCTCGCGCGTGATGATCCACCACCGCCCTTCGCCACGCGCCTTCGCGGCCTCGACGAAATCCATCACCATGATCTCCATCCCGATGGCGCGGGCGAGCCGGAACACCACCGTGGCGTAGATCAGCCCCGCCGTCGCGATCAGCACCGGGATCGACGATCCGATGGCGGCGACAACGACAAGACCCAGCATGATCGTCGGCAGCGACAGGAAGGCGTCGTTGATCCGGCTCATCACCATGTCGACCTTGGGCCCCGACACCGCCGCGCCGATCCCCAGCACCACGCCCAGCGTGTAGGCCAGCAGCGTCGCGGCCAGCGATATGCCGATGGTGCGCCCGGCGCCGTACATGATGCGCGACAGGATATCGCGATCCGCCACGTCGGTGCCCAGCGGCGCGCCGGCCTGGGGAACCTGGAATTCCTCGTAGGCGTCGGGAAATGGCAGCGCGTTCTCGCCATATGGCGCAAGCCACGGGCCGGCCAGCGCGATCACCGCCCAGAAGGTCACCACCGCGATCCCGATCCACCCGGTGAGAGAGGGCCGGTAGCCGGTGCGCGGCGGCGCGTCCTGCAATTCCTCGAACGCGACGCCCTCCTCGAAGGGGGCGACGAAATGCTCGGTGTTGGACGGGTTGCTCATTTCGGGTGCCTCAGGCGGGGATTGGACGCGAAGGCCGCGATGTCGGCGATCAGCATCAGGATCACGTAAGTCAGGCAGAAGATCATGCCGAGCCCCTGGATCAGCACGAAATCGCGGGTCTGCACCGCCTGCACGATCAGAGTGGCGAGGCCCGGATAGCCGAAATAGATCTCGACCACGATCACGCCCGTGACCAGATAGGCGAGGTTGAGCGCGATCACGTTGACGATGGGACCGATGGCGTTGAGCAGCGCGTGGCGAAAGATGATCCGCTTCTTGGGCACGCCCTTGAGGATCGCCATTTCGATATAGGGCGAATTCATCACGTTGAGCACCGCCGCCCGGCTCATCCGGATGAGCTGCGAGGCGATGACGAAGCCGAGCGTGGTGACCGGCAGCGCGAAATGCGCGATCAGTTCGAAAAAGCCCTTGCCCTCGATGCTGCCCACCACCACCGCGTTGCCCCAGCCAAGCGCGAAGACGAAGATCAGAACCAGAAGCGTGGCGGTGAAAAATTCCGGCGCCGCCACCAGCGACACCGATACGAAGGTCAGGATGCGGTCATAGATGCTGCCCGGGAACATCGCCGCCATGATTCCCAGCAAGAGCGAGACCGGCACCGCGATCAGCGCGGTCAGCGCGCTGACGATCACGGTGTTCTTGTAGCGGTCCGAGATCAGGTTGACGATCGGCACGTCGCTGGCCAGCGATGTGCCGAGATCGCCAGTCATGAAATCGCCCAGCCAGTTGAGATACTGCATCGGCACCGGCTGATCGAGGCCGAGACGCTCGCGCATGGCGGCGACGTTGGCCTCGGTCGCCTCCTGGCCCAAACGGATCTGCGCGGCGTCGCCGGGCAGGATCTTGGTGCCGAAAAAGATGATGATCGAAACGGCGAGGACCGTGATCAGTCCGATCCCGAGCCGCCGCAGGATCAGTGATAGCATACAAGCGCCTCCGGGTGCGGTGCGGGAACCCGGCCCCTGCCGCCCGCCAAGGCGCCAGGGGCCGGGTCAGGCCGGAAAGACAGGCTCAGGCGCTGTCGTCCCGCCAGAGCGTCACGGGCGATTCCGCGCCGCCGAAGTTGTTGAGCGGCACGAAGGTGCGCCCCTTCACGTAATTCGCGGCGGCGTCGACGTAGTTGCGGTGCATCGGGATCGACATGCCGTTTTCTTCGTGGATCATGGTCTGGAGATCGCAATACATCTGCTTGCGCTTTGCCGGATCGGTCACGCCGCGCACCGCGAGAAGCGTCTGGTCGAACTTCTCGTTGCTCCACCGCGTCTCGTTCCAGGCGGCGTCGCTCTTGAAGGCCAGCGTCATGTGGATGTTGGCCGTCGGGCGCATGTTCCACGAGGACACCGCGATCGGCTCCTTGAGCCACACCGCGCCCCAATACCCGTCGGTCGTCACCTTCTTCACGTCGAAATTTGCGCCGATCTTCTTGCCTTCGCGCTGCATGAAGAGACACTGTTCGACCGCCCCGGGGGCCACCTCGGAGCAGACCACCGGCACGGCGGTCGATCCGACGCCGGACTTGTCCCAATGCCACTTGGCCTTGTCGGGGTCGAGTTCGCGCTGCGGGATGTCCTCGCAATAGTCGAAATAGGCCTTGTTGATCGGCTGGTCGTTGCCCAGCGTCCCCTGCCCCTTGAGCACGCCCTTCACCAGCCGCTGCCGGTCCTGGAGCTGCTGCATCGCCTTCCACATGTGCATGTTGCCGGACGGGTTCATGTCGAGCCGCGGCGCGATGTTGACATAGGCGCCGGAAACGAGCGCCCAGATTTCCTTGCCCTCGGCGGCCTCGACCTGCTTGATCGCCTTGGGCGGCAGGTTGACCATCGCGTCCACGTCCCCGGCGAGGAACGCGTTGAGACGCGACACTGAATCGCCGATGCCGTAATGCTCGAGCTCGTCGAGATAGCCGCCCTCGGTCCAGAAATTCTCGTAGCGCGCGCCGATCGTGCGCACGCCGGGCTTGAATTCCTTGACCTTGTAGGGGCCGGTCCCGATCGCGGTCGAGAAATCGGTCGTGCCATCCTTGAGGATCTTGAAATGGAACGTACCCAGCGCGATGGGAAGGTCGGCGTTGGGCGAATCCAGCACCGCCTTGACCTCGTAATCGTTGACCTTGACCCATTCCTTGACCATCGACACGAGCGATGCGGATTTCGACACCGAATCCGCGCCCATGTGGCGGTTCATCGTGTAGATCACGTCATCCGCGGTCAGCGTCTTGCCGTCGTGGAACTCCACCCCCTTGCGGATCTTGAAGGTCCACTCGGTCGCGTCGTCGTTGGACATGATCTCTTCGGCCAGCTCGGGTTCGTAGCCGAGAGTATCGGTCAGCCGCGTCAGCGAGCCATAGAACATCCGCATGCGGAAATAATCCACCGCCGAGGTGGCCAGGATCGGGTCCAGCGTGTCGTTCGGCCCGTGCTGATCGCCCGCCATGATGAGGCGCCCGCCGACCTTCGGCGTTTCCGCCGCCGCGCGGGCAACCCCGGTAAAGAGCGCGTTGGACGCCGCAAAGGTCGCGCCTGCGCCCATCAGCATGCCCAGCACCTGCCGGCGCGATGCGCCCTGCCGGTTCATCCTGAGCAGCAATTCACGATCGCTGTGGCTCAGCGTCTGCAGGGTCGGGTCGTTGCGTTTGAAAAGGGTCATGGTTTCTCCTTGTTGGAAGCGTCCGCCGTTTATCTGGTCTCGGCGGTTCGCCTGGATGTTTGACGGGGCGGCGCTGCCGCCATGTCTCTCGCTCGGGAAGCAGGGATTGGCGCGGCTCCTCAGGGCAATTGTCGATCCGGGGCGTTTCGACCGCACAATGCGGCGCTGGGCGTCATCGCGACCGGAATCCGGCGTGGCGCAGCGGCGCTCAAGGATGCTTTTCCATGCTGCGGCACTCGGTCCGCCTGGGTGCGGAGGCAGGATGAACTCGTGTCGTGACGTCGGATGGCATTGACAAACCCCATAGCGGTCAGATGAGGATGCTGCATGCGATCCCTGCGGTCTAGTGAAAAAACCTCACGGATTGATGATGATTTCTCACACCCGGCGCTTTTCGCCCGCGGCGTCGCCCTGCCCGGCGGCATCCCGCGCGAATTCCGACAGCATCCATTCGCGGAACGCCGCGACCCGCGGCAGCGCGGCGCGCTCCGGCGTCGAGACGAGATAGAAGGAATGCCCGGTCTCCACCGGCACGTCGAGCGGCGCGACCAACGCGCCCGAACGCAACAGCCCCTCGGCCACCGGCCAGTGCACCAGCGCGAATCCCAGCCCCGCCGCCGCAGCGTCGATCGCGGCGTTGCGGGTGGACACGCGCATGTTCCGGCCTTGGTGGCCATGCTCGGCGCGCACCACCTCCTGCCAGAAGGCCCACTCGTCCGGGCGATACATGGTGTGGATGAGCGTCGCCTCGGCCAGGTCGGCGGGGCTGTTAAACGGGCCGTGCCGCGCAGCGTAGGCGGGGCTGCATACCGCGTGAATCCGGTCCTCGCAAAGCAGGTCGCACACCACGCCGGACATCGGCGCGCGCAGGTATTCGACCGACAGATCCCGTACCTGGAACGGGTGGTCAAAGGGGTTCTGCGGCGTCATCAGGTTCAGCTCCACCTCCGGGTGCCGTTCGGTGAAGCGCGGCAGCCGCGGGATCAGCCAGCCGCGCAGGATCGTCGAGAAAACCTGCACCCCCAGCGGCCCGGCCACGCCCTTGTGCTTGAGCCGGTCGGTCGCGGTCCGAAGCTGGTCGAACATCCGCTGCACCGCCCCGAGGTAGGTCCGCCCCGCCTGCGTCAGCGTCGTGCCGCGCCCTTGCGGCGCAAAGAACGTCTCGCCAAGCGCCTTCTCCAGCGCCGATATCCGATGGCTGATGGCCGAGGGGGTCACGTTCAGCTCCGCCGCGGCGGCCTTGTAGCTGCCAAGCCGCCCGGCGGCCTCGAACGCCTCGAGCGACTTGAAGGGGGGCAGACGGGTGGACATCAAGGCCTCCGGGCGGTCACCCGTCCCTTGTCGCCGCTCACACGCGTTGGATCAAGCCTGCGCCGCCGCCGCCCGCGTGCTCGTCCTCCATTCGGGATGCACCCAGGGTTGCCGGTTGGACGCCGGCAGCGGGTCGCGCCCGAGGATCATGTCGCTGGCCTTCTCGCCGGTCATGATGCTGGGCGCGTTGAGGTTGCCGTTGGTGATGCGCGGAAAGATCGAACTGTCGGCGACGCGCAGCCCGTCGACCCCGATCACCCGGCATTCGGGATCGACCACCGCCTGCGGGTCGTCCGGCGCCCCCATCTTGCAGGTCCCGCAGGGGTGATAGGCGCTCTCGGCGTGTTCGCGGATGAAATCGTCGAGCGCCGCGTCGCTCTGCACCGCCTCGCCCGGCTGGATCTCGGCGCCGCGATAGGGGGCGAAGGCGTCCTGCGCGAAGATCTCGCGCGTCAGGCGGATGCAGCGGCGGAAATCGGGGAAATCCTCTTCGTGGCTCATGTAGTTGAACGCGATGCGCGGCGCGGCCCCGGGGTCGTCCGAGGCCAGCGTGACCGCGCCCCGCGACTTCGAGCGCATCGGCCCCACATGCGCCTGGTAGCCGTGCCCCTCTGCCGCGACCTTGCCGTCATAGCGCACGGCAATGGGCAGGAAATGATACTGGATGTCCGGATATTCGACGCCCGCGCGCGAGCGCAAGAAGGCCGCGCTCTCGAACTGGTTCGACGCGCCGAGCCCCCGGCCGGTCAGCAGCCACTGCGCCCCGATCAACCCCTTGGAGATCAGGTTCCAATGCTTGTAGAGAGTGATCGGCTGGAGGCTCTGCTGCTGGATGTAAAGCTCAAGGTGATCCTGAAGGTTGCGCCCGACGCCGGGGCGGTCCGCAATCACGTCGATGCCATGTTCGCCCAGATGCGCGCCCGGCCCGATCCCCGACAGCATCAGGATCTTGGGCGAGTTGAAGGCCGATGCAGCGAGGATCACCTCCGCGTTCGCGCGCACGATTTCGATTCGCCCGCCGCGGTCGATCTCGACCCCGACGGCGCGGCCCTCTTCGATGATGACCCGGCGCACGAAACAGCGCAGCATGTCGCAATTGGGCCGCTTCAGCGCGGGTCGAAGATAGGCGTTGGCCGCCGACCAGCGCCGCCCGCGCCAGATGGTCTGCTCCATCGGGCCGAAGCCTTCCTGCTTCTCTCCGTTGTAGTCGTCGGTGACCTCGTAACCGGCCTGCCGCCCGGCCTCCACGAACGCCTTGAACAGCGCGTTGCTGCGCGATCCGCGCTGGACGTGCAGCGGCCCGTCGACGCCGCGCCAGGCCGGATCGCCCCCGTGGCCGCCGTCATGCCACGTCTCCATGCGCTTGTAATAGGGCAGCACGTGGCGGAACCCCCAGCCCGCCGCGCCGCTTTCCTCCCAATGGTCGAAATCGCCGGCATGTCCGCGCACGTAAACCATCCCGTTGATCGAGGACGACCCGCCGATCACCTTGCCCCGCGGCGCGGCGAGCCGGCGGTTGTTGAGCTTCGGCTCGGGCTCGGTCCGGTAGCCCCAGTCATAGCGTCGCATGTTCATCGGGTAGCTGAGCGCGGCGGGCATCTGGATGAATGGCCCCGCGTCGCTGCCGCCGAATTCCAGCACCAGCACCGAATGCTTACCGTCCTCCGAGAGCCGGTAGGCCAGCGCGGACCCGGCGGACCCGGACCCGACGATCACGTAATCGGCTTGCATCTTTCAGGTCTCCCGAGGCTTGAGCAGCCGAATACTTACCAACGGTCAGTTTTCATGTCAAAAGGTAAATATTGAGCCTTCCTCGCCGCGCCCCTAGATTGGACCGGGGCAACCGGAGGACAGGCGCATGGCGCGGCAGAGCATCGGCGAGATCAGGCGGGCCGAACTGAGCCAGGCCGCCTTCGACGCGCTCGTGCAACACGGGATTCGCGGCGCCACGCTCGAACGGGTGGCCGCGCTCGCCGGCGTGTCCAAGGGCGTCGTGCTGCACCATTTCCGCGACAAGGACGCGCTCTTCGAGGCGGTGCAGCGCAAGACCTACACGGTGCTGCGCGAATGCGTGACCGAACTGCTGCGCCACGCCGAAACCCCGCATGAACGGCTCTACGCGATCATCGCCGGCAACTTCGCCGAGCCGGTGTTCCAGCAGGAGATCTGTCACGCCTGGATCAGCCTGTGCTCGGACGTGCCCCACCACCGCGCCAGCCAGCGCATCCAGACGGCGGTGCACGCGCGGATGCGCTCGAACCTGATGAGCGCGCTGCGCCCGCTGCTGCCGGAACCCGAAGCGCGCCGAGTGGCCTTTCAGCTGCGCACGGTGATGGACGGCATCTGGCTGCGCGCCAGCTTCCAGGCGCAGCCCATGCCCGGCGCGCGCGGCGTGGACGAGGTCGACTACGCCGCCCGTCGCCTGCTGCCCGCGGACCCCCCCTTGATGCGCGCCGCGCGCGACAAGATGGAGACCCTCGCCGCCGTCATGCTGACTACCCGCGCCTTCCGCGAACGCGCGATGATCGGCTGAGCGTTGGACAGGGGCGCGCCGCCGCGCTAACCCTTAGCGACCGGCAAGGGAGGGACCGACATGGCGAGATGGATAGCCGACGCGATCGCGCGGATCGAGGCCGACGTGCGCCGCTCCTCGGACACGCATTTGCTGAAACTCACGCTGCCCAAGCTCGACGGCGTCGACATCTACCTCAAGGACGAAAGCACCCACCCCACCGGCAGCCTGAAACACCGCCTCGCGCGCTCTCTATTCCTCTACGCGCTCTGCAACGGCAAGGTGACCGAAGGCACGCCGGTGATCGAAGCGTCCTCGGGCAGCACCGCGGTTTCCGAGGCCTATTTCGCCCAGATGCTCGGCCTGCCTTTCACCGCGGTCATGCCGCGTTCGACCGCGCAGAGCAAGATCGACAAGATCACGCTTTACGGCGGCAAATGCCACTTCGTCGACAGCGCCCCGCAGATGCACGACGCCGCCACGCGGCTGGCCGCCGATACGGGCGGCTATTTCATGGACCAGTTCCTGCATGCCGAACGCGCGACCGACTGGCGCGGCAACAACAACATCGCCGAGAGCATCTTCGAGCAGATGCAGCGCGAACCCCACCCGGTCCCGCACACGCTGGTGATGAGCGCAGGCACCGGCGGCACGTCGGCCACGCTGGGCCGCTACGTGCGCTATCGCGGCCACGACACGCGACTGGTGGTGGTGGACCCGGAAAATTCGGTCTTCTTCGACGCGTGGCAGAGCCGCGACGACAGCCTCACCGCCGACTGCTCCAGCCGGATCGAGGGAATCGGACGCCCGCGCGTCGAGAAATCCTTTCAGCCGGACGTGATCGACGACATGATCCGCGTCCCCGATGCGGCCAGCATCGCCACGATCCACTGGCTCGAGGGCCTGATCGGACGCAAGGCCGGCGGCTCGACCGGCACCAACCTCTGGGGCGCGCTGAAAATCGCCCGGCAGATGATGGAGAGGGGCGAACGCGGCTCGATCGTCACCCTGCTCTGCGACGGGGGCGAGCGCTACCTCGACACCTATTACGACCCCGCCTGGGTCGCGCGATGCATCGGCGACACCGCGCCCCATGACCGGACGCTGCAAGACTGGCTCTGAGCGCCCGCACCCCCTTCTTCCTGCCTAAAATATCCTCTGAAGGCCCCGGCGCCACGACACCCGACACTGGCCCAAGAAAATCCATAATTTTCTTCGCCCCTCACTCCCAGCCGTCGGAGAACCCCTTCGGCACCATGAGGATATCACGATCCACGCCGCGTATGTCGCGATGCCCGCAGAACGCCATCGACACGTCCAGTTCCCTGTGGATGATCTCGAGCGCGCGGGTCACCCCCGCCTCCCCCATCGCGCCGAGGCCATAGACATAGGCGCGCCCGATATAGGTTCCCGTCGCCCCCAGCGCGAGCGCCTTCAGCACGTCCTGCCCCGAGCGGATGCCGCTGTCGAGATGCACCTCGATCCGGTCGCCCACCGCGTCCATGATCAGGGGCAGCGCGCGGATCGAACTGAGCGCCCCGTCAAGCTGCCGCCCGCCGTGGTTGGAGACCACGATCGCGTCCGCCCCCACGTTCAGCGCCTCCTTCGCGTCGCGCGGATCGATGATCCCCTTGATGATGAGCGGTCCGTCCCACATCTTGCGGAACTGCCGGATGCGGTCCCAGTCGAGCGCCTCGTCGAAGGCTTCGGACGTCCAGGAACTCAGCGAGGACGGATCGCTCACCCCCTTGGCGTGGCCGACGATATTGCCGAAGAAGCGCCGCTTCGTGCCCAGCATCCCGAGGCCCCATTGCACCTTGGTCACCATGTTGGCGACGGATTTGGCGGTCAGTTTCGGCGGGGCGGACAACCCGTTCTTTATATCCTTGTGGCGCTGGCCGAGCACCTGCAAATCGACGGTGATGACGGCGGCCGAGCATTTCGCGTCCCGAGCCCGGTCGAACAGGCGCTGCATGAAATCGTCGTCCTTGAGCGTGTAGACCTGCAACCAGAACGGCTTTTCGGTGTGCTCCGCCACGTCCTCGATCGAACAGATCGACATGGTCGAAAGCGTGTAGGGCACGCCGAACTTCTCCGCCGCCCGCGCCGCCTTGATCTCGCCATCCGCGCATTGCATCCCCGTCAGCCCGACGGGGGCGAGCGCGACGGGCATCGCTGCGTCCTGCCCGATCATCCGGCTCGCGGTCGTACGGTTCGACATGTCGACGGCGACGCGCTGACGAAACAGGATCTCGGAAAAATCGCTCTTGTTGGCGCGGAAGGTCTGCTCGGTCCAGCTTCCCGACTCGGTGTAGTCGTAGAACATCCGCGGCGCGCGGCGGCGGTAGATGCGGTGCAGATCCTCGATATCGGTGATGACGGGCATGGGATTTCCCTCGGCTGGCGCGCCCGAGTCTTACCGGCTCCGCGCCGGCTTGAGCAATGGGCGATTCCGCCCCATGCTGGGCGCGGCGTGAAACGGAGGGAAGTATGGACGCGAGCGCGCTTCCGACAGCGGGGCTCTGGGCCGAGATGCAGGCGTGGCGGCGGGACTTCCACCGCCATCCGGAGCTCGGCTTCGATCTGCCGCGCACCGCCCGAAGGGTGGCCGAGCTGCTGGAAGGTTTCGGCCTCGAGGTGCATCAAGGCGTCGGCGGCTCGGGCGTGGTCGGCGTCCTGCAGCGCGGCAACGGCCCCCGCGCCATCGGGCTGCGCGCCGACATGGACGCGCTGCCCATCGAGGAGGCGACGGGGCTTGCGCACGCCAGCAAGACACCCGGGCGGATGCACGCCTGCGGCCATGACGGGCACATGGCGATGCTGCTGGGCGCGGCGAAACACCTCGCCGACGAGGGGCGGTTCGACGGACGCGCGGTGTTCATCTTCCAGCCGAACGAGGAACACGGCGAAGGCGCCGCCGCGATGCTGGCCGACGGGTTGTTCGCCCGGTTCCCGGTCGACGCGATCTACGGCGCGCACAACATGCCGGGGCTGCCCGTGGGCGCCTTCCAGACCCGCCCCGGCGTGATGACGGCGAGCGAGGCGCTCTTCGAGATCGCCATCACCGGACAAGGCGGGCACGCGGCGCTGCCGCATATGGGGGTGGACGCGCTCACCGTTGGGGCGGAAATCGCGCTCGCGCTGCAAACCATCGTCGCGCGCAAGATCGATCCGGCGCGCCACGCGGTCGTCTCCCTAACCACGTTCGAAACCGACGGGCGGCGCAACGTGCTGCCCGGGCGCGCGGTGCTGCGCGGCGACTGCCGCGCGCTCGACCCCGAGACCAACGCAAGCATCGAGGCGGCGATGCGCCGGATCGTCGACGGCGTCGCGGCGGCGCATGGCGTGCGGGCCGAGGTGAGCTACGAGACGATCTTTCCCGCCACCATGAACGATGCGGAGAGCGCCGCGCGCGCCGTCCGCGCCGCCGCGCGTGTATCAGGTGACGTCGACGACGCCGGCCCGCCCAAGCTCTTTTCGGAGGATTTCGCGCATTTCGCCCACGCGGCGCCGGGCTGTTTCATGCTGATCGGCAACGGCGCAGAGGGCGCGCACGCGCGCCCGCTCCATTCACCGGATTACGACTTCAACGACGCGGCGCTAACGCCCGGTTCGGCCTGGTGGGCGGCCCTGGTCGAGCAGGAGCTCGCGCCCCGCACGGCGGAAAGGAACGGCCATGTATCTTGACGATCTTCACGAGGGGTTCACTTTTGAGACCGCCGCCAAGGCGCTGCCGCTCGAGGATATCCTCGCCTTCGCGCGGCAGTGGGATCCCCAACCCTTCCATATCGACGCCGAGGCCGCCGCCGCGACGCCCTTCGGCGGGATCATCGCCAGCGGGTTTCACACGCTGCTGACCGCGTTCACCCTCACGCTCGAGGCCGACATCTGGACCGAGGCGTCGCTCGGCTCGCCCGGCATGGACGCGCTGCGCTTCCTGCATCCGGTGCGTCCGGGCGACGTGCTGCGCTGTCGCGGCACGGTCGCGTCGGTCACGCCCTCGCGCAGCCGCCCGGATCGCGGGCGTTCGGACATCGATTACGAGGTGATCAACCAGGACGACGTGGTGGTGATGACCTACCGCGCGACGCATATCCTGCGCCGCGCGGGGTGACGATTCTTCGTCGAAAAATCTCCGGCGCGCGGATTCAGCCCGTTTCGCCGTCCAGCAGGGCGCGCAGCATCGCTTTCGCGCTGTCGCTGTTCCACTCCGCGTCGCCCTGCATCCGCGCGATCTCTCGCCCCTCGGGGTCGAGGATCACGGTGATCGGCAGGCCCAGCACGCCCATCTCGCGGGCGACCTGCTGCTTGGGATCGCGGTGCATCGGCAGGTTGTCGACGCCGATCTCGTCGAAGAACGCCTTGATCGCCGGGACCGGGTTGCGCCCGGTGGCCAGCGTCAGCACCTCGAAATCCTCGCCGCCGAACTCGGCCTGCAACTCGGAAAGCATCGGCATCTCCTTGCGACAGGGCGCGCACCATGTCGCCCAGAAGTTGAGCAGCACGTATTTGCCCCGGTGATCGGCCAGCGTGCCCTCGCCACCGTCGCCGGTGGTGAAGGCAAGCGCGCTCGCCGCCTTGGGCGCGGCGTGGAAGCTCAGCTTCTTCATGTCGCCCTCGAGCATCTGCTGATAGGCGCTGTAATCGCGCGCGTCCTGCGCCAGAACCTCGCCCGACGGGCGCACCAGCATGACGGTGGCGACGGCTGCAATTGCAACCGCGCCGGCGGCGATGTAGACGATTGCGGAACGTGACAGGGGCATCTTTCCTCCGAAGGGACAGGCGAATGGCAGACTCATCCTCGAACGCAATGTGGGGCGGCCGCTTCGCCGACGGACCCGATGCGATCATGGAGGCGATCAACGCCTCGATCGGGTTCGACCGACGCATGGCGGCGCAGGACATCGCGGGCTCCAAGGCCCATGCGGCCATGTTGGCCAGCACCGGCATCGTGAGTGATAGCGATGCCGCCGCGATGAAGGAAGGGCTTCTCACGGTGTTGTCAGAAATCGAGGACGGCAGCTTCGCGTTTTCCGCCGCGCTCGAGGACATCCACATGAACGTCGAGGCGCGCCTCAAGGAGCTGATTGGCGCGCCCGCAGGCCGTCTGCATACGGGCCGGTCGCGCAATGACCAGGTGGCGACCGATTTCCGGCTCTGGGTGCGCGACCAGCTGGACGCCGCCGACGCCGCGCTGATCGCGCTGATGCGCGCGCTTGTGTCGCAGGCCGAGGCGGGGGCCGACTGGGTCATGCCGGGCTTTACCCACCTGCAAACCGCGCAGCCGGTGACATGGGGGCATCACATGATGGCCTATGTCGAGATGCTGAACCGTGACCTGGGGCGGGTGCGCGACGCGCGGGCGCGGATGAACGAATGCCCGCTTGGCGCCGCGGCGCTCGCCGGGACGAGCTTTCCGATCGATCGCGACATGACCGCCGCCGAACTGGGCTTCGACCGGCCCTGCGCCAACTCGCTCGACGCGGTGAGCGACCGGGATTTCGCGCTCGAATTTCTCGGCATGGCCAGCATCTGCGCCATGCACCTGAGCCGGCTGGCCGAGGAGCTGGTGATCTGGTCCAGCGCGCAGTTCCGCTTCGTGACGCTGTCCGACCGGTTCTCGACCGGCTCCAGCATCATGCCGCAGAAGAAGAACCCCGACGCGGCGGAACTGATCCGCTCCAAGATCGGGCGCATCTTCGGCGCCAACGTGGCGCTGACGCTGGTGATGAAGGGGCTGCCGCTCGCCTATTCCAAGGACATGCAGGAAGACAAGGAACAGGTCTTTGACGCCGCTGACAACCTCATGCTGGCGCTGGCCGCGATGGAGGGCATGGTGCGCGACATGAGCGCCAACCGCGCAGCACTCGAGGCCGCGGCCAGCGCCGGGTTCTCGACCGCGACCGACCTCGCCGACTGGCTGGTGCGGGTGCTGGACATGCCGTTCCGCGAGGCGCATCATGTGACCGGCGCGCTGGTGGCGATGGCCGAAGGCAAGGGCTGCGATCTGCCCGACCTCTCGCTCGGGGACATGCAATCGGTGCATGGCGACATCAGCGCAGAGGTGTTCGACGTGCTCGGCGTGCATAACTCGGTCGCCAGCCGCACCAGTTACGGCGGCACGGCGCCCGAACAGGTGCGCCGCCAGGTGCAACGCTGGCAGGAGATATTGGGATGAGGATGACAGCGGCAATCGCGCTATTCGCAGCACTCGCCGCCTGCGGCGTGGACGGCCCGCCCGTGCGCCCGTCGGTCAACACCACGGTCGGGGTCGGGTCGAACGGAACCAACGCCACCGTCGGGACCGACTGGATCAGCGGGCGCGTCAGCACGCATGTCGGCGTGGGCTTCTGACGCGGTTTCCACCGATCGCACGTTGGATTTCGAGTATTCTTGGAACATTGAAAGCCGGACGATCCGGCAGGGGTGAGGCTTGGATCATTTTCTCTACCGTGACGGCGTGCTGCATGCCGAGGACGTCCCCATCCCCGAGATCGCGGCCGAGGTCGGCACGCCTTTCTACGTCTATTCCACCGCCACGCTGACGCGGCATTTCCGCCTGTTCGACGAGGCGCTGGAAGGGCTCGACCACCTTGTCTGCTACGCGATGAAGGCGGCCAGCAACCAGGCGATCCTGACGACGCTGGCGCGGCTCGGGGCGGGTATGGATGTCGTCTCGGGCGGGGAATACCGGCGCGCGCAGGCCGCCGGCGTCCCGGGCGAGCGGATCGTGTTTTCCGGCGTCGGCAAGACGCGCGAGGAGATGCGCCTCGCGCTGACCGGCGGGGTGCGCCAGTTCAACGTCGAGAGCGAGCCGGAGATGGAGGCGCTGAACGAAGTGGCGCTGTCGCTCGGGACGCGCGCGCCCATCGCGGTGCGGGTGAACCCGGACGTGGACGCGAAAACCCACGCCAAGATCGCCACCGGCAAGGCCGAGAACAAGTTCGGCATCCCGATCTCCCGCGCGCGCGAGGTGTACGCTCATGCGGCGACGTTGCCCGGGCTCGAGGTGATCGGCATCGACATGCATATCGGCAGCCAGATCACGGATCTGGATCCTTACCGGCAGGCCTACGGAAAACTGGCCGAGCTGACCGAAGCCCTGCGCGCGGACGGGCACGACATCCGCCGGCTCGACCTTGGCGGCGGGTTGGGGATCCCTTACGAGCGCTCCAACAGCGCGCCGCCGCTGCCGATGGAATACGGGCAGGTCGTGAAGGAGACCGTCGGGCATCTGGGTTGCGAGATCGAGATCGAGCCAGGCCGCCTGATCGCGGGAAACGCCGGACTGCTGGTGAGTGCGGTCATCTACCCCAAATCCGGCGAGGGGCGCGATTTCCTGATCCTCGACGCGGCGATGAACGACCTGATCCGGCCCGCGATGTACGACGCCTGGCACGATATCGTTCCCGTGACCGAACCCGCAGCCGGCGCCGAGAAACGCCCCTACGACATCGTCGGCCCGGTCTGCGAAAGCGGCGACACCTTTGCCCGCGCGCGCGCCATGCCGCCGCTCGGGGCGGGCGATCTGGTCGCGTTCCGCAGCGCCGGGGCCTACGGCGCGGTGATGGCCAGCGAATACAACACCCGCCCGCTCGTCCCCGAGGTGCTGGTGCATGGGCATCAATTCGCCGTCATCCGCCCCCGGCCGAGCTTTGACGAAATCATAAATCGCGATACGATGCCCGCATGGCTCTGACGCGATCCCCGTGTCCGGCCCCACCAAAGCGTTAAATGGCTGGAGATGGCTGAACGGACACCCCTGACACGCGACATCGCCGCACGGCTGCGCCTGCCGCTCACCCTGACATGGGCGGGACTGCTGGCCGAGCGGCTGGTGCGGGCGTTCTGGCCGCTCTGGACGCTGATCGCGGCGGTGGCGGCGGCGCTGATGCTGGGCTTTCACGAATGGGCGATGATCGAACTGGTCTTCGCGGTTCTCGCCGGGGCGGCGCTCGGGGCGCTGGTCTTTACAGGGCTCGGCCTGATCCGGTTCCGCTGGCCGCGCCGCGCGGAGGCGCTGGCGCGGATGGACGCGGCGCTGCCGGGCCGCCCGCTCGCCGCGCTTGCCGACCGGCAGGCGATCGGCGCCGGCGATCCGGCGTCCGAGGCGCTCTGGCACGCGCACCGCGCGCGCATGGTGAAGGCGGCGGCGCGCGCACGCGCGATCGAACCCGATCTGCGGCTGGCGCGGCGCGATCCCTTCGGGCTGCGCTATATCGCGCTTCTGGGTCTTGTCGTCGCGCTCGCCTTCGGGTCGGTCTGGCGCGTCGGCAGCGTGCAGCACATCGCCGGCGGCGGCCCGGCGCCCACGTCTGGCCCCGCATGGGAGGGCTGGATCGAGCCGCCGGCCCATACCGGGCTGCCGAGCCTCTACCTCGCCGATCTCGGGAACCGTTTTGGCGTCCCCGAGGGAAGCCGCGTGACCCTGCGTCTCTACGGCGCCCCCGGCGCGCTCAGCGTGTCCGAGACGGTGTCGGGCCGCACCGAGGACGTGGGCGTCGCGACCGATCCTGAACAGGATTTCGACGTGACCCGAAACGGGACGATCGCCATCGACGGCCCCGGCGGGCGCAAGTGGAGCGTCACCGCCACGCCGGATGCGCGCCCCTCGGTCGCGCTGCTTGCAGAGGGCGCGAAGACCACCTTCGACGGCCGGATGAGCCGCCCGTTCCGCGCCTCCGACGACTATGGCGTGACCGGCGGCACGGCGACGTTCCGGCTCGATCTCGACCGGGTCGAGCGGCGCTATGGCCTCGCCGCCGAACCCGACCCGCGCGCGCCACTCACGCTCGACCTGCCGATGCCGATCACCGGCGACCGCGCGGAGTTCACCGAAACCCTGGTCGAAAACCTCTCGCAGCACCCCTGGGCGCATTTGCCCGTCACGCTGGAATTGCAGGTCGAGGACGCGCGCGGCCAGACCGGCCACAGCCCGCCCGAGCAACTGACCCTGCCCGCTCGCCGCTTCTTCGACCCGCTGGCCGCATCCGTGATCGAGCAGCGCCAGGCGCTGCTCTGGGCGCGCTCCAACGCCGCCGAGGCGGCGCAGATCCTGCGCGCCATTTCGCACCGCCCCGAGGACGGGCTGTTCCCGACATCGGCCAGCTACCTGCGCCTGCGGGTGATCCTGCGCCGGCTCGAAGCCTCCATCGCGGACGGCCCGATCACCTCCGAGGCGCAGGACGAGATCGCCGCGGCGCTCTGGGATTTGGGCGTCATGCTCGAGGACGGCGACATCGGCGACGCGCTCGAACGGATGCGCGCGGCGCAGGAACGGCTGAGCGAGGCGATGAAGAACGGTGCCAGCGACGAGGAAATCGCCCAGCTCATGCAGGAATTGCGCGACGCGACGCAGGATTACCTGCGTCAGAAATTCCAGCAGGCCGAACGCGAAAGCGGCGCGGATCAACCCGACGGCGGCGACCAGAACCGCATGCAGCTCACCCAGCAGGACCTTCAGGACATGATGGACCGCATCCAGGAGTTGATCGAACAGGGCCGCATGGCCGAGGCGCAGCAGGCGATGGAGGAATTCCAGCGGATGATGGAAAACCTGCGCGTCACCGAAGGCCAGCGCGGCGAGGGCGAGGGCCAGCAGGCGATGGAAGGCCTCGCCGACACCCTGCGCGAGCAGCAGGGCCTGTCGGACCAGGCGTTCCGCGACTTGCAGGAACAGTTCAACCCGAACGCCCAGTCGGGCCAGAGCCAGCAGAACGAGGGCCGCAGCGGCGGTGAGGGCCGCGGCCAGAGTCACGAGGGCCAGGGCGGCGAGGGTCGGCCGGGCCAGGGCGGCGGGGGCGATGAGAGCGCCCGGCAGGACGGCCAGGGTCAGGCCGGCGCGCTTGCCGACCGCCAACAGGCGCTGCGCCGCGAACTCGACCGCCAGCGCGGCGCCCTGCCCGGCGCCGGGACCGAGGCGGGCGATGCGGCGCGCGACGCGCTCGACCGGGCCGGGCGCGCGATGGACGGCGCCGAGGAGGCGCTGCGCGACGACGATCTCGCCGAGGCGATCGACCGGCAGGCCGAGGCGATGGACGCGCTGCGCGACGGCATGCGCAGCCTCGGCGAGGCGCTGGCCAACCGCGACCCCGGCGAAGGCCAGGGACAGGCGCGCGGCATGGATGGCGGCCAGCAGAGCGACCCTCTGGGCCGCACCCCCGGCCAGGGCGACCGCGCCGGCACCCGCGACAGCCTGCTCCAGGGCGAGGACGTCTATCGCCGCGCCCGCGAATTGCTCGATGAAATCCGCCGCCGCTCGGGCGAAACGGAACGCCCCGAGGTCGAGCGCAACTACCTCGAACGCCTGCTCGAACGGTTCTGACGCCCCCGACGGGCTTTCAATGTTCCCCAAATACTCTCGCCAAAGACGGCGCGAGCCTCCGCCTCGGGGCGAGAGATCAAGCGTGCGCAGCGTGCGAAAAACCTACGCCCGCCCCGCCTCCGCCGAAAGCGTCAGCGGGCTCACCCCGAGCAGGGTCAGCGCGGCCTCCCACTTGTCGGGATCGGCGGTGTCGAAGATCAGGTCGGGCGTGCCCGGGCAGATCAGCCAGCCGTTGCGCGCGATTTCGCTCTCGAGCTGCCCCGGCCCCCAGCCGGCATAGCCCAGCGCGATGATCGCATGCTCCGGGCCGCCGCCGCCAGCCATGTCCTCGAGAATGTCGATGGCCGCGGTCATCGCGAAGGCGTCGCTCACGTCAAGCGTGGAAACGGGCGACGCGTAGCCCTTTTCGTGCAGCACGAAGCCGCGCCCATGCTCCACCGGGCCGCCGAAATGCACCGGCATTTCGCGCGCCTCCGCGCTCACCTCCACCGACAACTGGTCGAGAAGATGCGACAGCGACAGGTCCGACGTCGGTTTGTTCACGATGAGGCCCATCGCGCCCTCGGGAGAATGCGCGCACATGAAGACCACCGCATTGCCGAAACGGTCGTCGCCCATGCCCGGCATGGCGATAAGCGTCTGTCCTGTCAGGTTCATTTCCTCGGCCATTGCCGGTCTCCTGCGGTTTCGCGCCCCTGCGCGCGTATTCCCTCCGACAATGGGATACCGCCCAGGTCAACACAAGGGGCGGGGCCGGACCGCACGCGCATGGGCCTGTAACGTCCGTTCATGGGACATTGTTGCATACCGTTGGCGGAATTGTTGCACGTCTTCGCCGGAACGTGAGTTGGCTTTGCCCGCGGAATGGCCCATGTCGGAGGCATGATACGCACGGTTCTCTGCTCCCTCGCCTGCCTCGCCACGGCCCTTGCCGCCACGTTCGCCCATGCGGCTGGGTCGGTCGAGGACGTGCTCGAGGCGCGGCTCCTGCCCGGCTGGCGGATGGCGGACGGCACGCATATGGCCGCGCTCGAGATCACGCTCGATCCGGGCTGGAAGACCTACTGGCGCGCGCCCGGCGACCTCGGGATCCCGCCGCAGTTCGACTGGAGCGGCTCGCGCAACCTCGCCGGGGTCGAGATCGTCTGGCCAACGCCCGAACCGATTCTGCAGGCGGGGACGACCACGATCGGCTATGACGGACGGGTGATCCTGCCGCTGCGGGTGCTGCCGCGCCGGGCGGGGCGCGACGTGCGGCTCGACGGGCTGCTCGATCTCGGGGTCTGCCGCGACGTGTGCATTCCGGTGCAGCTGCGGCTCGACGCCGACCTGCCCCGCACCACCGAAAAACGCGACCCGCGCATCGCCGCCGCGCTCGCCGATCAACCCTACAGCGCGTCCGAGGCGCGCGTCGGCGCGGTGCGCTGCACGCTCGCCCCGGCGGATGGGGGTCTGCGCCTGCACGCCGAGATCGCGATGCCGAGCAGCGGCGGACGCGAATTCGCCGTGGTCGAGACCGACAACCCGGCGGTCTGGGTCGCCCCGGCCAAGGCCGCGCGCAAGGGCGACACGCTGACGGTGAACACGCGCATGGTCCATGCCGAGGGGCGCAGCTTTGCGGTGAACCGCAAGGGGCTGCGCATCACCGTGCTGGGCACGTCCTACGCCGTGGACATTCAGGGCTGCCCGGCGGGCTGAGGGCGCCGCAGCGCCTGCGTCAGCGCCAGCGCGACATATAGCGCAAGCACGAGCGCCGCCGCGCCCGTGAGGAAGGCCAGAAGCGCCGCGACCATCGGATCGAACTCCGCCAGGACCGGCAGCGCCGCCAGCAGCGTCGCGGGCAACGCGCCGCTCGCGATCGTCCAGCCCAGCGTCGCGCCAAGCCAGCAAAGGATCAACGCCGCCCCGGCCCATAGCGCCAGCCGTATCCGCCCGCCGCGCCGCATCCCGAGCCCGCGACGCAGCGCCGCCGTCTCGCGCGCGAGGTCATGCTGCACCGCGATCAGCGCGGGCACCACCAAGAGCACGAGCAGCATCCCGAAGGCGAGGCCGTAGACCAGCGTGATCACCGTCGGCAGCAGGAACTGCGCCTGCGCCGAGCGCTCGAACAGAAGCGGCGCAAGGCCGGCCACGGTCGTAAGCGTGGTCAGCATCACCGGGCGCAGCCGGTCCGCCGCCCCGTCGATGATCGACGGCGCCAGGCCGCGCTCGGCGGCGTATTCGTCGATGGTGGTGACCAGCACGATCGAATCATTGATGATGATCCCGGTCATGCCCAGCAACCCCACCACCGTGAACATGCTGAGCGGCACGTCCCATTGCGCATGGCCATAGATCGTGCCGACAAGGCCGAAGGGAATGATCGCCATAACCACGAACGGGCGCGTCCAGCTCGAGAACACCCAGGCAAGCACCAGGTATATCCCCGTTAGCGTCAGCATCAGTCCGAGCCGCGCCTCGGCGAGGAATTCGTCCTCCTGTTCGCTGAGGCCCGCGAGCCGCCATTCGACCTGTTGCTCCGCGGCGATGCGCGGCAGGATCTCGCTCTCGAGCGCCTGCATCACCTCGGCGGCGCGGGCCGGGTCGTCCTCGGACAATTCGCCGGTCACGCTGATCGTGCGCAGCCCGTTCTCGCGCCGCACGGTCGAGAAGCCGTTGCGCCGCTCGACCGTCACGATATCGGCCAGCGGGACATAGCCGCCCGCCGCCGTGCGCAACTGCATCCGCTGAAGGAAATCGGCGGTCAGTTCGCCCTCGGGCAGCTCGACCCGGATCGCGGCGCTACGCGGCCCGAGCGGGTAGGTCGCCGCCTCGATCCCGGCGAGGCGCGCACGCAAGACCCGGCCCAGCCCGTCGATGTCGAACCCGAGCGCCGCCCCCTGCGGCGTCAGGTCGAGAATCAGCTCCTCCTTGTCGTAGGCAAGGTCGTCCTCCAACCCCGAGACCTCGGGATAGCGCATCAGCGCCGCCCTGAGCGCGCCCGACGCCTGCTTGAGCTGCTCCGCGTCCGCGCCGTAGAACTGCACGTCGAGCGCATCGCCCCCCGGCCCGCCGCGCCAGGCGCGGAAGCTCACGGTTTCCGCCAGCGGGTGCTGCACGATCCGTTCCTGGAGGTCGGCGACGAACGCAAAGCTCGAATAGGGGCGCAGGTCGGCGTCGATCAGCTCGATCGATATCCCGCCGAGCTGGTCGGGCTCCTTGGTCTCGGTTCCGGCCATGCCGCGCCCGGCGTTGCCGCCGACCTCGGCCATCACGTAAGCCAGCGGGCTGCGCCCATATGTCTGCACATATTCCGCCGCCAGCGCCTCGGTCGCGCGCTGCATCTCGCGCATCATCGCCATCGAATCGGCGCGCGTGGCCCCCGGCGCCATCGCGAAATTGCCGGTCACGCTGCCGCGCTCGGGCGCGTTGAAGAACCGCCATGTGACGTCGCCGCGCGCGAACAGCGCCAGCTGCGAGCTGAGCACCAGCACCGCGCCGGCCAGCACCGGATAGCGCGCCCGGATCACCCCCGCCATCAGCGGTCGGAAAAGATAGGCGCGCACCCACACGAACCCGCGGTTCACCACCCGCGACGGCGCGTCGTACCAGTGTTCGCGCGCCGAATGGACGAGCGCGTGGCTCATGTGGTTGGGCAGGATCAGGAAACACTCGATCAGCGACGCGGTGAGCACCACGATCACGGTAAAGGGAATGTCGGCGATGAGCGTCCCGAACCGCCCCCCGATCACCACGAGACCGAAGAAGGCGATAATCGTGGTCAGCGTCGCGCAGAACACCGGCATCGCCATGCGCCGGGCGGCGTTCTCGGCCGCCTGGGCCGGGGATTCGCGCAGCCGGCGGGTGCGGGCGTCGGCGTGTTCGCCCACGACGATCGCGTCATCCACCACGATCCCCAGCGTGATGATGAGCGCAAAGAGCGAGATCATGTTGATGGTGATCCCCGCCGCGTACATCAGCGCCACCGCCGCGCACATCGCCACCGGAATGCCCGCCGCCACCCAGAACGCGATGCGCGCGTTGAGAAAGAGAAACAGCAGCGTCACCACCAGCAAAAGCCCCGTGAGCCCGTTCCCGAGCAGCATGTCGAGCCGCGCCGAGATGTTCTCGGAGCGGGTGCGGACCAGCTTGACCGTGACGCCTTCGGGCAGGGTTTCGGCCATCTGCGCCGCGACCTTCTCGACCGCGTCCTGGATCGCCAGCGCGTCGCCCCGCGCGGAACGGTCGACCCGGATCGACATCGCCGGGTCGTCGCCGACGAAATAGCCGCGCTCGCGCGCCACGCCCTCGGTGCGGATATGGGCCACGTCGCCGATGGTCAGCCGCGAGCGGTCGGGATTGACGCGCAGGGTGATGGCGGCGATCTGCTCGGGCGTGCGCTTTTCGGTGCCGGTGCGCACGCGGGTGTTGGCGCCCTCGACATCGCCCGCCGGGGCGGCGTCGACCTCGGCGCGGATCGCGGCGGCGATCTCGGCCATCGTAACGTCATGCGCCATGAGTGCGGTAGACGGCGCCTCGACGATGGTTTCGGGCGCGGCCACGCCGCGCACGGTGGTCCGCGTCACCCCCGCGGCGAACAGGCGGGTGATGAATTCATCCGCGTAAAGGCCAAGTTGCTGCGCGCCCAGCGGCCCGGTAATGACCACGTCCGTCACCCGGTCGCGCCACGCCCCGCGGCGCACCACCGGCTCATCGGCCTCTTCGGGCAGGGTCGTGACAGAGTCGACCGCCGCCTCCACATCCGTCGCGGCGCGGCCCATGTCCCAGCCGGGTTCGAACTCGAGCGTGATGCGCGCGCTGTTTTCACGGCTGGTGGCCTGGGTTGATTCGACGCCTTCCACGGCCAGCAAGGCAGGCTCGAGCGGCTGGACGATCGCGGCGTCGACATCCTCGGCCCCCGCGCCCTCCCAGGTGATCGAGACGGTGACGGTGTCCACGATCACGTCCGGCAGGAACTGCGCGCGCATGCGCGGCGCGGCGGCGACGCCCAGCACGATCAGCAACAACAGCAGCAGGTTCGCCGCGGTGCGGTGGCGGGTGAAATACGACAGCAGCCCGCCCGCCGCCGGAGGAATGGCGCGCGCCATGCCCTAGCCGCCCATCCGGGTTTCCAGCCGCTCGACCACGCGGGCGGGCACGCGGTCCTGCCCCAGCTTGGCGAGCAGCCGAGTCTTGACCGCGTCGGGCATGTCGGCGCTGTCCTGCACGTAGGCGACGAGCCGCGCGCGGCGCTCCGCGCTCAGCGTCAGCATCTCGGGCGCGTCGGCGCGCGGGCCCGCCGACTCGGGGCGGATCGCGCGCACCTTGATCCCCGCGCCCAGAAGCGGCGAGCGTCCGGTCACCACCTCGCGCCCGGCAAGCGCCGCGCCGCGCACGAGGATGTCGTCGCCCTGGCGGCGCAGGAGCGTGACCTCGAGCGATTCGAGCCGGTCATCCGGGCCCAGCGCCAGCACCGCGCCATCGGCCCCGAGTGCGGAGGCAGGCAGCCGCACAACCTGGTCAAGCGGCGGCTCCCGCACGCGGACGGTGACGAAATCGCCGGGCTTCATGCCTGCCGCCTCCCCGAGCCGGGCGAAGACCAGTCGCCCGGTCTGCCCCTCGCCCACAGCCGCGCCGGCGCGGGTGATCGCGCCGGTAGCCTCGAGATCGACGCCGAACGCCTCGAGCGTGGCGGTGACCGGCGCGCGGCGCAGGCGGCCGTCCGCGTCCAGCAGCCGCGCGAATTGCGGGGTGGAGACGCGGAACGCCACCTCGAGCGCGTCGGCGTCGACCAGCGTCGCCAGCCGCTCGTTCGCCGAAACCAGCCCGCCCTCGACCGCCGCCACGTCGCTCAGGCTGCCCGAGAAGCCGGTGGTGATGCGCGTATCGGCGAGCCTGCGACCGGCCTCATCGCGCGAGATCTCGGCGCGCGACAGCGCGGTTTTGGCAAGATCGATCCGCGCCTCGGCGGCGGCCACGGCCTGCCGGCGGGTGATGACGACCTGCCGGGCCTGCGATGCGGCCAGCTCGGCCGTCTCCACCGCCGCCGCGGTGCCGACGCCGCGCTCCTCGAGGTCTTTCTGCCGCTGAAACGCCCGCTCGCGCAGGTCCGCCTGCGCCTGCGCCGCCGCCAGTTCGTCCTGCGCCAGCCCGAGGCTGCGCTGCGCGTCGCGCACCTCGGCCCGCGCATCCAGCACGTCGCTTTTCGCGCGGGCGAGCGCCGCCTCGCTGTCGGCGGGGTCGATGCGCGCCAGAAGCTGCCCTTTGCGCACCTGCCCGCCTTCCTCGAACGCCTCGGCCAGTTCGACCAGCGTGCCGCTCGCGCGGGCGCGTATCTCGAGCGAGCGGCGGCTCTGCACCTCGCCAAAGACCGTGAGGACGGGGGTGATCCGCTGCGGCGCGGCGGTGACGACGTTGACCGCGAACATGCGTTCGCGCCGCTCGGGCATGCGCGGCTCCGCGCTCAGCCGGGTCTGCACCGCGTCATAGAGCACGTAGCCGGCGTAGCCCAGCAGCCCCAGCGTCATCGACACGAGGAACAGACCGGTCAGGCTATGGCGCAGAAACCGCATATCTCACAGGGCCTTGTTGGCGCGCCCCGCCCTGGGCGCATTGGCCCAATGTAAAGCGTCGCGCGCGAAACACCAAGCGCGCAGCCGATGACAGTTGCGTCACTTGCGCCGCAGGTGTTCATCGAGGCGCGGCATGATCTCGACGAAGTTGCAGGGCATGTGCCGGTAATCGAGCTGCGCCGCGAGAATGCCGTCCCAGGCGTCCTTGCACGCGCCGGGGCTGCCCGGAAGCGCGAATAGATAGGTCCCCCCCGCGACGCCGCCGGTCGCGCGCGACTGCACCGCGCTGGTCCCGATCTTCTGCATCGAGAGCATGGTGAAGATGGTTCCGAAAGCCTCGATCTCTTTCTCGTAGACGTCGCGATGCGCCTCGACGGTGACATCCCGCCCGGTGAGACCGGTGCCCCCGGTAGAGAGGATCACGTCGATCTCCGGGTCGTCGATCCACGCCCGCAGTTGCGCGGCGATCTCCGCGCGGTCGTCCCTTGCGATGGCGCGCGCGGCGAGGACATGGCCCGCGTCCCCGATCCGCCCGGCCAACGTGTCGCCCGAGCGGTCGTCGCCCGCCTGCCGCGTGTCGCTGACCGTCAGCACCGCGATGCGGACCGGAATGAATTCGCGCGTCTCGCTCATGCCTCTCCCTCGATGTCGAACCAGTTGGGCGCAGGCCCGAGGTTCCGCACCTTCGTGCGGCCGATCAGCCCGCCCTGCCCCCAACTGTCGTGGATATGCCCGCAAAGCGCCAGTTGCGGCTGGATGCGCTCTATCGCCGCATGGATCGCGGTGGAGCCGACGGATTGCCCCGCCGAAGTGCGGTCGGCGACGCCCTTGGGCGGCGAATGGGTGACGAGAATGTCGGCGCGGCTGCACGGCGCGAGCATGCGCGCGGCCTCTTCCTCGGGCAGATCGCAAGACCACGCGCCAAACGGCGTCACCGGCACCCCGTAGCCCAGCCCGAAGAGGCGTAGGCCGTCCACCTCCGTCCCCTCGCCATGCAGCACGCGCGCGCCCCCGGGGGCGGCGGCGCGCAGCTCGTCCGCGCTCTCGGCGTTGCCGGGGACCAGCACCATCGGCGCGCTGATGCCGTCCAGCAGCGCCAGCGCGTCCGCGAGATCCCGGCGCATGTTGCAGAAATCGCCGGCGCCGATCACCAGGTCGGCGGTTCGGCTGGCCGCGACCAGCGCCTCGGCGCGGGCGCAGGCATGGTGCAAGTCCGAGAACGCGAGGATTTTCATGCGCCGCCCTCCCGCAGCCGCGCCTGAAGGCTCAGCAGGTCGGCCCAGGCCTCGCGCTTCTTCGCCGGCTGGCGCAGCAGGTAGGCGGGGTGGAACATCGGCAGCGCCGGGCGGCCATAGGCCTGCGTCCAGCCGCCGCGCAGCCGGGTGATGCCGCGCTTGCCCAGCCCCGCCTCGCAGCTGATGTTGCCCACGAGCACTAGCAGGTCGGGCGCGGCCAACTCGACATGACGCTGCATGAAGGGAACCATCATCGCGATCTCCTCGGCGGAAGGGTCGCGGTTCTGTGGCGGCCGCCACGGCACCACGTTCGCGATATAGGCCGCGTGCGCCCCGTCCTGCGCGGCGCGGTCCAGCCCGATCGCCGCCAGCATCCGGTCGAGCATCTTGCCCGCGCGCCCGACGAAGGGCTTGCCGGCTTGGTCCTCCTCGCGGCCCGGCGCCTCGCCGATGATCATCACCCGCGCGGCCGGGTTGCCGTCGGCGAAGACCAGGTTGCGCGCGCCGCGCTTCAGTTCGCAATGTTCAAAGGCCGCCATCGCCGCGCGCAAGCCGTCGAGATCCGCCGCCGCCTGCGCCATGCGCCGCGCATCCGCCACCGGGTCGGCCGCCGCGGCCTGCGCGACCGGCTCGGGCTCGGTCGCCGCCGTCTTGCGAGCGGGCCTGCCCGGCGCCGTGTCGGGCAGATCGTAGCGGTTCACCGGCGCGTCGCCGATCGCCTCGTCCGCGCCGAGCTCTACCTGCCAGGCCAGCAGCGCGCGCGCCGCGTGAAAATCCAATGCCGAATCCATGCCCCATGCTATCGCGCCCGGCGCGCCGCGGAAAGCAGCGCGCAAATCTGCCGCGCCGGATGTTATTTGCTGCTGAAAACGCCTGAATCCCGCCGCCGCGGCGCGCGCGCCGCGCGGGGGCGTTGATCCGCCCCCGGCGAGATGCGATAACTGCGCGGGGCCCCCGCGGCAGGAGAACCGGACCAGTGCGCTTTGACCATGACCACCTTCTGGGGATCGAACCGCTCGCGCCCGCGGACATCGCAACGCTGCTCGACCTCGCGGACCAGTATGCCGCGCTGAACCGCCGCGAGGTCAAGCATACCGACGCGCTGACCGGGCTCACCCAGATCAACATGTTCTTCGAGAACTCCACGCGCACGCAGGCCAGTTTCGAACTGGCGGGCAAGCGGCTTGGCGCGGACGTGATGAACATGGCGATGCAGGCGTCGAGCATCAAGAAGGGCGAGACGCTGATCGACACGGCGACGACGCTCAACGCGATGCACCCCGACCTGCTGGTGGTGCGACACCCGCAATCGGGCGCGGTGGATCTGCTTGCGCAAAAGGTGAACTGCGCGGTGCTGAACGCCGGCGACGGGCGGCATGAGCATCCGACGCAGGCGCTGCTCGACGCGCTGACGATCCGGCGCGCCAAGGGGCGGCTGCACCGGCTCAGCGTCGCGATCTGCGGCGATATCGCGCACAGCCGGGTTGCGCGCTCGAACATCATCCTGCTGGGCAAGATGGAGAACCGCATCCGCCTGATCGGGCCGCCCACGCTGATGCCCGCGCGCATCGACGAATTCGGCGTCGAGGTGTTCGACGACATGGAAGAGGGGCTGAAGGGCGTCGACGTGGTGATGATGCTGCGCCTTCAGCGCGAACGGATGGACGGCGGCTTCATCCCGTCCGAGCGCGAATATTACCACCGCTTCGGGCTGGACGCCGAAAAGCTCGTCCATGCCGCGCCCGACGCCATCGTCATGCATCCGGGGCCGATGAACCGCGGCGTAGAGATCGACGGCGAACTGGCGGACGACGTGGCCCGCAGCGTCATCCGCGAACAGGTCGAGATGGGCGTCGCGGTGCGCATGGCGGCGATGGACCTGTTGGCGCGCCGGTTGCGGGTGCGGCGCGCGGAACAGAGCGACAAGGGAGTGATGGCATGAGCGACAAAATCGAGGTGAGCGCGGACGAGCACGGGGTCGTGCGGGTCTTCGCCGTCGATCTCGACGCGGATGAGCTGCGCGCCTTCGGGCAGCGCAACGGCGCCTGGCCGGCGGCCGAGGCGCTGGGGGTCGACACGCTCGCCCCCGACCAGGTCGAGCTCTTCCCCGCCTCCGATCTCGCCGGCGTCGGCCTCTCGGGTTACCTCGAGGAGGGGCTGGGCGTTGCGGCGGAAGAGCTCGAGGACATGCGCGCCCGGCTCGACTCACTGGAGCGCGGCGTGCTGATCCTGCGCTCGCGCGCCTTCGGCGGGCAGGCCGTCACGCTCAAGCCGCGCGCGCCGCTGCGCCATGTCGCAACCTTCCATGAGGCCCGCCCGAAGGTCCAGTTCGAGCCGCTGCCCTCGTCCGGCGCGGTCGGCACGGTGGCCGGGACCGGGACGGCGGGCGCGCCCGCGTCCGGGCGCGGCTGGTGGGCGGTGATCCTGCTGATCGCCGGAGTCGCGGTCGGCCTGCTTGCGCTGGCGCTGTCATGACGCCGGACGGCGGCGGCCCCATGCGGGCGGAAGAGATTGTGCGCCACAGCTTCCGCCCCGACCGCGCCACCTATTACCGCGATCACGCCTGGATGGCGGCGCTGGCGATAGCGGCGGGGATGGCGGCGCTCTGGGCGCTTGGCAATCCGCATGTCTGGACCGGCGCGGTCGGCGGGCTGGCGGCGGTCGCGCTGCGCTGCTTCTACCTCGCCTCCGAAGAGCTCGACGCGCGCTGGGACCTCACGGACCGCGGCCTGCTCGGCCCCGGCGGGCGGAACGTCCCGCTCGCCCGGATCACGGCGCTCCGCGGCCTCGGCAGCGCGGTGCAGATCGTCACCGAGGGCGGCGACAAGCATCTGCTGAAATACCAGCGCGACCGCGCCGCCACCCGCGCCCGGATCGCCGCCGCGATGCAGGGGACCCCCGCATGAGCGCGCCGGAGGGCTGGGCCGGGAGAAGGAGGGGACATGAGCGACCGCATTCGCCGCAAGCCGCCGATGGAAGGGACAGCCCAATGATCCGCACCCTCATCACCAACGCCCGACTGATCGACCCCGAGGCCGGCGCCGACGCCCCCGGCGCGGTTCTGATCAAGGATGGCGCGATCCTGGAGGTCAGGCCCGAGGAGAGCCCGCAAGGGCTGGACGAGGGCGCGCGGGTGATCGACGCCGGGGGCAAGTGCCTCGCCCCCGGCATCGTCGATATCGGCGTCAAGGTCTGCGAGCCGGGTGAGCGGCACAAGGAATCCTACCGCTCCGCCGGCCTCGCCGCCGCTGCGGGGGGCGTGACCACCATGGCCACGCGCCCCGACACGCTGCCGGCGATCGACAGCCCCGAGGTGCTTGAATTCGCGCGCCGGCGCGCGAACGAGGCGGCTCCGGTCAACGTGCTGCCGATGGCCGCGCTGACCAAGGGGCGGCTGGGGCGGGAAATGACCGAGATCGGTTTCCTGCTGGACGCGGGCGCGGTGGCCTTCACCGATTGCGACCACGTGGTGCAGGACACCAAGGTGCTGGCCCGCGCGCTCACCTACGCCCGCAGCCTTGGCGCGCTGGTGATCGCCCACCCGCAGGAGCCGGGCCTCTCGGACGGCGCCGCCGCCACCAGCGGCAAGTTCGCGTCGCTCTACGGCCTGCCCGCCGTCAGCCCGATGGCCGAGCGTATGGGGCTGGATCGCGACATAGCGCTTCTGGAAATGACCGGCGCGCGGTATCACGCCGACCAGATCACCACCGCCCGCGCCCTGCCCGCGCTCGAGCGGGCCAAGCGCAACGGGCTCGACATCACGGCGGGCACGTCGATCCACCACCTCACGCTCAACGAGCTGGACGTCGCGGGCTATCGCACCTTCTTCAAGGTAAAGCCCCCCTTGCGGTCCGAGGACGACCGCCAGGCGGTGATCGCCGCACTGCGCGACGGTTTGATCGACACCATCAGTTCCATGCACACGCCGCAGGACGAGGAATCCAAACGCCTGCCCTTCGAGGAAGCGGCAAGCGGCGCGGTCGCGCTTGAAACCCTGCTGCCCGCGGCGCTGCGCCTGTATCATTCCGGCGATCTCGACCTGCCGACGCTGTTCCGCGCGCTGGCGCTCAACCCCGCGAAGCGGCTGGGTCTGCCCTCTGGGCGGCTGGCGGCGGGCGCCCCTGCGGACCTCGTGCTGTTCGATCCCGACACGCCCTTCATCCTCGACCGGTTCAAGCTGCGCTCGAAATCCAAGAACACCCCGTTTGACGAGGCCCGCATGCAGGGCCGGGTCGCCATGACCTTCGTCGCGGGCCAAACCGTTTACGAGGCCGACCGATGCCCCTGATCGAAACCACAACCGGCGTCCTGATCCTCTGGGCCATTTCAGGCTATCTGCTGGGGTCGATCCCGTTCGGCATGGTGCTGGCCCGCGCGATGGGGCTCGGGAACCTGCGCGAGATCGGATCGGGCAACATCGGCGCGACCAACGTGCTGCGCACCGGCAACAAGCGCGCGGCGCTGGCCACGCTGCTGCTGGACGGGGTCAAGGGCGCGGCGGCGGTGCTGCTGGCCCGCTGTGCGGCGGGCGAGGACGCGGCGCAACTGGCTGGGCTGGCGGCGTTTCTCGGGCATTGCTACCCGGTCTGGCTGGGCTTTCGCGGCGGCAAGGGGGTGGCGACATTCCTTGGCCTGCTTCTGGCGCTGGCCTGGCCGGTGGGTATCGCCTGCTGCGCGACATGGGCGGCCGCCGCGGCCATCACGCGAATGTCGTCCTTCGCCGCGATCACGGCGGCGGCGTCCTCGACGATCTGGATGCTGCTGCTGGGCCACGGCCACGCGGTCATCCTCGGCGCGGTCCTGACGCTGCTGGTGTTCTGGCGGCACCGGGGCAATATCCGCCGCATCCGCGCCGGGACGGAACCGAAAATCGGGCAGAAGTGAGCGCCCCTTGCGCCTCTCACGCCAGCGCGTCCAGCATCGCGGCGTGCAGCAATGGGTTGGCGGCGAGGATGCCGTCGACCTGCGGCACGGGATTGTTGAAGCGCAGCGCGCCGCCGCGCCGGTTGGAGGTGACCGCGCCCGCCTCGCGCAGGATCAGATCGCCCGCGGCCACGTCCCATTCCCAGGTCGGGCGCAGGGTCAGCATCGAATCGAACCGCCCCTCGGCCACGCAGGCCAACCGATAGGCGAGCGACGGGCGGTATGCGCGGCGAAAACCCGGCACCGGCACGCGCCAGTTGCGCGGCTCGTAGGCCGGCTTGGCGCCCAGCACCGACGCGCCCTCCAGCTCGGTTCGCGCACTGGCGCGGAGCGGCGTCCCGTTGAGCGTGGCGCCCTGCCCCTCGGCGGCGGCGTAGAGCTTGTCCATCATCGGCAGGTAGATAACCGCGGCGCGCACGACGCCGCCCTCGGCCACGGCGAGCGCGTGCGCCCAGGCGCGCGACCCCTCGATGAAGCTGCGCGTGCCGTCGATAGGATCGACGATGAAGACGCGGCTGGCGTCAAGGCGCCCGGCGCCGTCCTCGCTTTCCTCGGAGAGCCATCCGTAGCCGGGGCGCGCATCGCGCAGCCGCGCGGCCAGCACCTCGTTCACGGCGAGATCGGCCTCGGTCACCGGGCCGGCGCCGCCCGGCTTGTCCCAGCGGCGCGCGCTGGCCCCGGTGAAGCGCCGCGCGGTCTCTCCCGCCTCGCGCGCCGCCGCGACCAGCAGCGGCAGGTCATTCCCCGGCAAGCGTCAGCCCCTCGACCAGCAGCGACGGCACGACCGACGAGAGCCACGTGCGCGCGTCGTTGGCCGGCGTGATCCGGCGCAGGAAATCGGGCAGGCTGCCCGCGATGGTGCATTCGTTGACCGGGTAGGCGATCTGCCCGTTATCGACCCAGAAACCCGCGGCGCCGCGCGAATAATCCCCGGTATTGGGGTTGATCGTGGCCCCGATCATCGACGTGACCAGAAGCCCGGTCCCCATCTGCGCCAGCAGTTCGTCGCGGTCGGCCGCGCCCTGGGTCAGCGCCACGTTCCACCGCCCCGGACTGGGCGGCCCGGACAGGCCGCGCTTGCCGTTGCCGGTGGGCGCCATCCCGAGCTTGCGCGCGCTCGCGAGGTCAAGCAGCCAGCCCGTCAGCACGCCGTTCTCCACGATGGCGCGCCGCCGCGTCGCCAGCCCTTCGCCGTCGAACGCGCGCGAGCCGCTCACGCGGGGGCGATGCGGATCCTCGATCAGCGAAAGCGTCTCGGGCAGCACCGGTTCGCCCAGCCGGTCGCGCAGCCAGGACGCCCCGCGCGCCACTGCAGCTCCGTTCGCCGCCCCAACGAGGTGCCCGATGAGCGAGCCCGAGATACGCTCATCGAACAGCACCGGCCAGGCGCCGGTGGGCGGGCGGCGCGCGCCCAGCCGCTCGGCGGCGCGCTCCCCGGCGCGGCGGCCGATTCCGGCGGCGTCGCGCAGGTCGGCGTCGAAGATGCGGGTATCGCTGTCGTGATCGCGCTCCATCCCGGCGCCGGCCCCGGCGATGGCGGTGCAGCCGACGTGGTTACTGGTGCGGCCATAGCTGCCGCGAAAGCCGTTGCTGATCGCCTGGGCGATCTCGCTGCGCTCATGGGCGGCGATGGCGGATTGCACCTGGCTCACCCCTTCGACCGCGAGCGCGGCTTCCTCGGCGCACGCCGCGCGCGCCTGGAGCGTCTCGCCCGAAGGCTCGTCCGCCGGGTCGGCCAGTTCGAGCGCGGCGCTGTCGCGCTCCTGCGCCAGCTGCGCGGGGTCGGCCAGCCCGATATGCGGATCCTCGGGCGCCTCGCGCGCCATCGCGACGGCGCGTTCGGCCAGCGCGTCGATGGTTTCGGGGCGCGCATCCGAGGAAGACACGTCGGCCTGCCGCTGTCCGATCAGCACACGCAGCCCAAGATCGCGGCCCTCGGCCCGCACGGCCTGTTCCAATTGCCCCGCGCGCACGTCGATCATGACCGACCGCCCGCTGGCGACGATTGCATCCGCCCCGTCCGCGCCGGCCCGGCGCGCGGCGTCGAGAAGCATCTCTGCAAGGTCAGTGAGGGACGTGGTCATCGGCGGCTCCGCTAAAGCGTTTCGACATGGCGTCGGATCACGACGATAGGTCGAAACGCCCACGACATATGAAGGTTGCGTGCGTTTCGTGATCAGCCTGTGGCTCAACCTGAACTCAGAACGCTTTGTCGCCGTAGAGGTAGACCCGACGTCCCCAAGGCGCAAGTGCGGCGCAACGCAAGCCATCGGCGATGCTGGCCAGAGTCCGCCCTTTCAATGTTCTCCGAATACTCGGAATCCCATGCGAGCAGCGGGCGCGGCGCCCGAAACGCCGCGCCCCGCCTCTCAGCCGCGCATGTTCGCCCCGTTCGCGTCATAGAGCGGCGCGGCCTGCACGCGGGCCGGGTACATCCGGCCCAGGATCTCAACCTCGAGCGCGGTTCCATCCGCCGCGAGATCCGCCTCGACATAGCCCATCGCGACGGATTTCCCGACATGATGCGCGTAGCCGCCCGAGCTCACGTAGCCCACCGCGCGCCCGTCCTGAAGGATCGCCTCGTCTCCCGACACATCGATGCCGTCCACGTCTATCACCAGCGTGACAAGCCGGCGGCTTGGCCCCGCCTCGCGCTGGGCAAGCGCGGCGTCCTTGCCGACGAAGTCCTTGCTCCAGTCGATGAAGGCGTCCATGCCGCTTTCGATCGCATCGAAATCCGGGCGGTAATCGAGCGTCCAGACGCCCCAGCCCTTTTCCAGCCGCATGCTCATCAGCGCCCTTGCGCCATACCAGCGCAGGCCGAGATCGGCGCCCGCCTCCTCCACCGCGGTGAAGAGGCGCAGCAGGTATGGCGGGCGGCAATAAATCTCGTAGCCCAGTTCGCCGGAAAAACTGATGCGGTTCAGGATCACCGGCACGCCGCCCACGTAGGTCTGCGCAAGGTCGCGGAATTTGAACGCTTCCGCGCTCACGTCATGGCGGGTGATCGACGCCAGAAGCGCGCGCGACTTCGGCCCCGACAGCGCGATCCCGTGCCAGTCGTCCGAGACGTTGCGATAGAGCACGTCATCGGGCAGCCGCGCTTCGATCCAGCGGCGATGCGCCTCTTGCATCGCGCCCGAGCCGAAGAGCATGAAATGATCGTCGGCGAGGCAGGCAACGGTGAGATCGCCGTAAAGCTTGCCCTTTTCCGTCAGCATCGGCGTCAGCGTCAAGCGGCCCGGTTTCGGCACCCGCCCGGCGAGCAACTGGTCGAGGAAGGCGCGCGCGCCCGGCCCGGTCAGTTCGTGCTTGGCGAAGTTGGCGATCTCGATCGCGCCAACGCCTTCACGCACCGCCGCAACTTCGCGCGCGACATAGGCGTGGCTGCGGCTGCGCTCGAAGGTGGGGTCCTCATGCGCGTCCTCGGGGCCGTCGGCGAACCAGAGCGCGTTCTCGAGACCGAAGGACTGGTCCATCAGCGCGCCCTTGGCGATCAGCCGGTCGTGGATCGCGGTGGTCTTCTGCAAGCGGCCCTTCGGCAGCGTCTCGTTCGGGAAGGTCATGACGAAGCGGCGCTCGTAATTCTCGGTCGATTTCACGGTGCCCCAGTCGGGCGACGCCCAGTCGCCAAAGCGCGCCACGTCCATCGCCCAGACGTCGATGGAGGGCTCTCCGTCGATCATCCATTCGGCCATCGTGAGGCCGACGCCGCCGCCCTGGCAGAACCCCGCCATGACGCCCACCGCGCACCAGTAGTTGCGCATCCCCGGCACCGGCCCGATCATCGGATTGCCGTCGGGACCGAAGGTGAATGGGCCGTTGATCGCGTCCTTGATCCCGACCTCCCCCAGCGCCGGGATGCGCTCGAACCCGAGCTCAAGCCGGTCGGCGATGCGGTCCAGATCGGGCTGGAGCAATTCATGCCCGAAATCCCAGGGCGTGCCCTCGACCTTCCAGGGCGTGCCGCGCGGCTCGTAGGTGCCAAGCAGCATCCCCTGCCGTTCCTGGCGGAAATAGATGTTCGCCTCGTAGTCGATGCCGCAGGGCAGGCGATCCTTGCGCGCGACGATCTCGGGGATCGGCTCGGTGATGAGATAGTGATGCTCCATCGGCTGCACCGGCAGGTTCAGCCCCTGCATATGCCCCACCTCGCGCGCCCAGAGGCCGCCGCAGTTCACGATATGCTCCGCGTTGATGACGCCCCTGGGCGTGGTCACGTCCCATGAACCGTCAGCGCGCTGCGTCGTCGCGGTGACCCCGCAATGGGTGAAATACTGCCCGCCGTGATAGCGCGCCGCCTTAGCGAACGCATAGGTCGCGCCCGAGGGGTCAAGATCGCCGTCCTGGTCGTCCCAGAGCGCCGCGAGGTAGTGTTTCGGGTCGATCAGCGGATGGCGCTTCGCCACTTCCTCGGGGCTGATGAATTCCTGATGCAGCCCCATGTAGCGCGCCTTGGAGCGTTCGCGCTTGAGGTAATCATACCATTCCTTGTTGGACGCAAGGTAGAAGCCGCCGGTGATATGCAGCCCCACGCTGTGCCCGCTCAGCTCCTCGATCTCCTTGTAGAGATCGATGGTGTAGCTTTGCAGGCGCGAGATGTTGGGGTCCGAGCTGATCGTGTGGATCTGCCCCGCCGCGTGCCAGCTGGAGCCGCTGGTCAATTCGTCGCGCTCCAGCAGCACGGTGTCCTTCCAGCCGAACTTGGCGAGGTGAAAGAGGATCGAACAGCCGACCACGCCGCCGCCGATGACGACGCATTTGGCGTGCGAGGGAAGCGTCCTGGCGCCGGTTTCGGTGTCTTTCTGGATTTCAGGCATCTTCATCTCCGCCGTTCCGTGTCAGCAATGTCTCGATTTCGGGCTCCCCGGCGACGCGCGTCAGCCCGGTGAAGTCGCCGCCCAGCATGCCGCGCGTCGTCTTGATCGCCGCGCCATAGGCGACCCGTGACAACGCCCCGCCGACGGACAGGCGCGCCGCGCCCATCTCCGCGAACTCGGTGCGGCTGAGCGACGCGAACCGCCCCGCCGCCAGCACGTTCACCGGAATCGATACGCTCGCGACAACCCGGCGCAGCGCGTCCACGTCCGGCGGCGCGGGGACATAGACGCAATCGGCGCCGACCTCCTCGAAGGCGCGAATGCGGCGGATCGCCTCGTCCAGGTCGTATTGGCCGAGCATCACCCCGTCGGCGCGCGCCACCAGCACGAAGTCGCGCGGCAGGGCGCGGGCGGCCGCGCTGGCGGCTCGGATGCGCTCGACCGCGAGGTCGAACCCGTAGGAATTGAAAGCAGGAAGCGCGGTGTCCTCTATGGAACAGCCCGCAAGCCCGGCCTTGTCCGCAAGGCGGATGGTTTCGGCCACCGTGTCCGGCGCCTCGGCAAAGCCGTTCTCGAAATCGCCCGACACCGGCACGTTCACCGCCGCCGCCAGCGTCTGCGCATGGGCCAGCGCCTCGTCGCGGCTGAGCGTGCCGCCGTCGACGCGTCCCATGCTGAAGGCGTGGCCCGCCGAGGTGGTGGCGACCGCCTGCGCGCCCATGCTCTCCATCATCCGCGCCGACCCCGCGTCCCACGCATTGACAAGGAGAAACGGATCGCCGCGCCGATGCAGCGCCCGAAACCTGGCCCCGATATCGCTCATGTCACTTCCTTTCCCGTTTCGCGACGCGAGGACGCCCGTGAGGGCGGAAGAGCGCGCGCCGCTACCAATCCATCACCACCTTGCCCGAATTGCCCGACATCATCGCCTCGAACCCGTCCTCGAACTCGTCGATGCCGATCCGGTGGGTGATGAGCCCTGACACGTCCAGCCCGGACTGCACCAGCGCGATCATCTTGTACCAGGTCTCGAACATCTCGCGCCCGTAGATGCCCTTCACGTGCAGCATCTTGAAAATGATGCTGTTCCAGTCCACCGCGAACTCCGTCGGCGCGATCCCGAGAAGCGCGATCTTGCCGCCATTGTTCATCCGCGCGATCATCTGCTGCATGGCGGCGGCGGCGCCGGACATCTCAAGTCCCACGTCGAAGCCTTCGGTCATGCCGATATCGTCCATGACGTCGCGCAACTGCTCGCCCGACACATCGACCACGTATTGCACGCCCATGTCCCGCGCGAGAGTCAGGCGATAGGGGTTGATATCGGTGATCACCACCTTGCGCGCGCCGACCTTCTGCGCGACCAGCGCGCCCATGATCCCGATCGGGCCGGCCCCGGTAACCAGCACGTCCTCCCCCACCAGATCAAAGCTGAGCGCGGTATGCACCGCGTTGCCGAGCGGGTCGAAGATCGCCGCGATCTCGTCCGGGATATCGGCGGGGATCGGGACCACGTTGGCCTCGGGGATGCAGAGATACTCGGCGAAGGAACCAGGCCGGTTCACGCCCACGCCCTTCGTGTTGCGACAAAGCTGGCCGCGGCCGGCGCGGCAGTTGCGGCAGGCGCCGCAGACGATATGCCCCTCGCCCGACACGCGCTGCCCGATGCGATAGCGCGTCGCCGCCGCGCCGCAATCGGCGATTTCGCCGACGAACTCGTGCCCGACCACCATCGGCACCGGCACGGTCTTCGCGCTGAATTCGTCCCATTTCCAGATATGCACGTCGGTGCCGCAGATGGCCGACTTGCGCACCTTGATCAGCACGTCGTTCGGCCCCGGTTCGGGGACGGGGACGTATTCCATCCACAGCCCCGGTTCGGGCCGCGCCTTCACCAGCGCCTTCATCTCGTTCTTCACGCGATCACCCCCAGTTCCCGCCCCACCTCGGCGAAGGCGTCGATGGCGGCATCAAGGTCATCGTGCGTCAGCCCCGCGCTCATCTGCGTGCGAATGCGGTCCTGACCCTTGGGCACCACCGGAAAGCTGAACGCGGTGACGAAGACGCCCCGTTCGCCAAGCGCCGCCGCCATCGCCTGCGCCAGCTTCGCATCGCGCAGCATGACGGGGATGATCGCGTGGCTGCCCGGCAAGAGCTCGAATCCCAGCGCGCCCATCCGCTCGCGGAAATGGGCCGCATTCTCCCAGAGCCGCGAGCGCAGATCGTCGCCGGCCTCGACCAGTTCGAACATGGTAAGGGACGCCGCCGCGATCACCGGCGCCACGGCGTTGGAGAAAAGATAGGGACGCGAGCGCTGCCGCAGCCAGTCCACCACCCGCGTCGAAGCGGCGGTGTAGCCCCCCGACGCCCCGCCGAGCGCCTTGCCCAGCGTACCGGTCAGGATATCGACGCGCCCCATGACGCCGCAATGCTCATGGCTGCCCCGCCCCGTCGCGCCGACGAAGCCGGTGGCGTGGCAATCATCCACCATCACCATCGCGTCATAACGCTCGGCCAGGTCGCAAATATCGTCGAGTCTCGCGTAATAGCCATCCATCGAGAACACCCCGTCGGTCGCGATCAGCCGGTGCCGCGCGCCGCTCGCCTCTTTCAGACATCGCTCCAGATCGCCCATGTCTGAATTGGCGTAGCGATACCGCTGCGCCTTGCAAAGCCGCACGCCGTCGATGATGCTCGCATGGTTGAGCGCGTCCGAGATCACCGCGTCCTCGGGCCCGAGGATCGTCTCGAAGAGCCCGGCGTTGGCGTCGAAACAGGACGGGTAGAGGATGCAGTCCTCCATCCCCAGAAATCCCGCGATGCGCGCCTCCAGCGCCTTGTGATCCTCCTGCGTGCCGCAGATGAACCGGACCGAGGCCATGCCGAACCCGTAGCGATCGAGCGCCTTCTTCGCCGCCGCCACGATCCGCGCGTCATCGGCAAGGCCAAGGTAGTTGTTGGCGCATAGGTTGACGGCCTCGCGCCCGTCGGCCAGCGTCACCCGCCCGCCCTGCGGCGAGGCGATCACCCGCTCCGTCTTGTAGAGCCCGTCGTCGCGCAATCCGTCAAGCCTTGCTCCGATGTCCTGGTCGAATCTTTCCGATGCTCGCATCGCCGTTCCTTCCTTGTTGCCCGCCTGTTACTACTTCTTGCGCCAAATATCCCGGGGGTCGGGGGCTGGCGGGCCCGTCAATACCATGCCTCGGGTATCTCGGATTTGCGACGGGCAATGAAGTCGCGCAGTTCCTCGTCCTTGTCGGCGTCGATCGGCGGCGCCTCGTAGCGCGCCAGCATCCCGGTCCACCGCGTGTAGGCGCGCGCGCGCATGTCCAGCGATCCGCCCTCTTCCCAGCTCTCGACATTTTCCGAATCGCTCAGCGCGGGTTCGTAGAACGCCGTCTGATAATTGCGCATCGTGTGCGCGCAGCCAAGGAAATGGCCCCCCGGCTTCACCTCCTCGTAGGCGTCGCGCGCCAGCGCCTCGTCGCTCACGTTCAGCCCGCCCAGCACCTTCTGGTAGCTGCCCAGCCGGTCGGCGTCCATCACCAGCTTCTCGAACCCGGTGCACAATCCCCCCTCGAGCCAACCGGCCGCGTGAAGGACGAAATGCGCGCCGGCAAGCATGGTGGAATGCATCGAATCGGCCGATTCATAGGCCGCCTGCGCATCCTCCAGCTTGCTCGCGGTGAGCGATCCGCCGCAGCGCAGCGGCAGCCCGACGCGCCGCGCCATCTGGCCGATGGCGTAGTTGCTGAGCACCGGTTCGGGCATCCCGAAGGTCGGCGCGCCGGACTTGAGGCTCATGGAGCTCAGGAAATTGCCCAGTACGAAGGGCGCGCCGGGGCGGACCAGTTGCGCGTAGGCGCAGCACATCATCGCCTCGGCCATCGCCTGGCAGACGCTCGCCGCGGTGCTGACCGGCCCCATCGCGCCCGACAGGATGAACGGCACGACGACGATGCCCTGACCGCGTCCGCAATAGGTCTGGATCGCCTGCGTCACCACCTTGTCCACCAGGAGCGGCGAGTTGGTGTTGACGTTGCCCATGATGACGCAATGTTCGTTCATGACGTCGGCCCCGTGCAGGATCTCGGCCATGTCGACGCTGTCCTGCGCGCGGCTCTGCTCGGTGATCGCGCCGAGATGGGGTTTGTCGCTCCATCTCATGTGCGTGTAGACCATGTCGAGATGGCGGTGACTCACCGGCACGTCGCAGGGCTCGCAGATCACCAGCCCGGTATGGTGCAGGTTGGGGTGCATCCAGGCGAGCTTCACCAGCTTCTCGAAGCTCTCCATGTCGCCGTAGCGCCGCCCCCCGGCGAGGTCGCGCACGAAGGGCGCGCCGTAGATCGGGGCGAAGACCTGGTTGACGCCGCCGATGGTCACGCTGCGCGCCGGGTTGCGGGCGCGTTGGGTGAACTCGCGCGGCGCTCTCAAGCAGAGATCGCGGATCCAGTCCGCGGGCGCGCGCACCCGCGTGCCCTCGACCTTCGCCCCGGCCTCTTTCCAGAGTCGAAGCGCCTCGGGGTCGTCGCGGAATTCGAGCCCCACGTCCTGCATGATCCAGTCGACCTGCGCCTCGAGCCGCGCGAGCCCCTCTTCGTTCAGCGGGTCGAAATAGGGCAGGCGCCGCTCGACATGCGGCGACGCGACGTCCGGCCCCTGTCCTTCCCCCCCGTCCCTCCTGATCCGTGTCCGCCTGGCCATGACCTTGCCCTCCGCTCTCGCACCGCCCTGAGACTAGCCCGCGGCAGGGCGCATGTGAGCCTTGAAAAAACCATGGCCTTGGATAACGTGAGCTTATGCAGGAACTTTGGAAACTGGTCGCCTCCCCGCGTCATCTGCTGGTCTTCGAGACCGCGGCGCGGCACGGCTCATTCACCCGCGCCGCGCGCGAGATGAACGTGCAGCAGCCCGCGGTGAGCGCGGCGATCAAGCAGTTGGAAGAGGCGCTCGGCACGGCGCTATTCACCCGCGCGCATCGCTCGGTCACGCTCACCCCTGCGGGCGAGCGGCTTTACACGGACGTATCCGGCGCCTTCGCCCGGGTGCTGGACAGCGCCCGCACGCTTGCCACGCGCCATGCGGGCAACCGGGTGACGCTCTCGGCCTCGACCGCCTTCGCGCATTACTGGATGGTGCCGCGTCTGGCCGGGTTCCACGCGGCGAACCCGGACACCGACCTGCGCCTGCAAACCTCGGATCGCGAGCCGGATATCGACGCCGAAGGGCTGAGCCTTGCCATAAGGCGAGGCAATGGAAACTGGCCCGGCTGCGACGCCGCCCTTATCGCCCCCGAGGTGATCGCGCCGATCGCGGCGCCCCGCGTGATGGCGGCCGCGATCAACCTGCGCTCGATCGCCACGCTGGGCAACCAGCCGCTGATCCACCTCGAAGAGCCGGTCCGCGACCGCCCGACCTGGGCGGATTTCTTTCGCCACTGGCAGGCGCCTTACGCCGAACCGCATGGCGGGCTGCGGCTCAACGACTACGCGCTGGTGCTCCAGGCGACCATGGCGGGCGAGGGCTTTGCCCTCGGCTGGCGGCACACCACCGCCTTTCTCGTGCAACAGGGCCTGCTGGCCGAGCGTGCGGACTGGGCCTGGGAAACCGGCGCGGGGTTCTACCTTGTCTGGTCGAACGGCGCCCCCCTCTCCGCGGAGGCGCTGGCCGCCCGCGACTGGCTGATCGCCCACGCGCAGGCGTAGGGCGGGGCCTCACCCCGCCGCGCCGCCTACCGCGATCCGGGGCCGCCCCGACGCCTCGACGGTGATCTCGCCCTCGAGGAACACCTCGCGCTCTTGCGCCTGCGCGGTGCGCAGTTCGCGCGTGGCGCTCATCTGGATGTCCTCGGCGCCCGCCGCCTCGGCCTCGGCGCGGGAGGCGGATTCGAGTTCGGCCTGCAACCGGGCCAGCGCCTCTTCTGCGGTCTCGAAATCCACCGGCCCGCTGTCGAGATGCACGCGATACTGCCCCTCGGAGGGCGCCGTCACCGTGCCGCTGCGCCGGATCGTCACGCGCCCGACCACCGCGCCGATGGCGTTGGCGACGCCGGCATGGTCCGGCAGGATCATCTCGCAGCCCAGCCGCTCTCCGACCGCCGGGTAGTAACACCCCACCGAGGCGCCCAGACCCACCACCGCCACGTCAAGCCCGGCGTCGAGCCGCGTCAGCCCGCGATAGCCGTTCAGCCCATGCGCCATCAGCACATGGCGCGCCAGCTGCTCGGGCGGCGGGCCGAAGGGGCGTTCCTCCTCGGAGAGCGCCGCCTCCAGAAGCGCGATCACCGTCTGCCAAGTCAGCCGGTCCACGATCATCCGCGCCACGCCTGCCGCGTCCTCGGCCAGCACGTTGCCCGTGCCGGTCCGCTTGCGCGTCATCAGCGTCAGCGCCTTTTCCGCCGCCTCGGTATCCCACCTGTTCACGTGGCCGAGCACGTGGCTCGCATCCGTGGGCGTGACGCCCGACACCTGCACGAGCCCGCGCCCGATAAGCCGGCGGAGCGCCATCTGCTCGAGCCGGCTGTTCAGCAGCGAGCCGACCGGGTGCAGCCCATCGCCGATCCGATCCAGAAGTGCTGCGTCGCGCTTGTGCAGCCCGTCGGCGTCGATCCCCGGCACCGCGCGCGCGAACGCCCCGTCGAATTCGCCGGGCACGGTGCTGCGGAGTTGCGCATCAAGCGTGCGATGCACGATCTCGGGCGATTCATGCGCGATCAGGCAGACCGGCAGCACCCGGCGCGGCCCGAGCGTGACACCCCCCACGAGCCCCTCGTCGACGACATGCACCTCGCTGTCGCCGCCGAGGCCCGAGGTGCGCATCGCCACCGCCTCGACCATCGTGCGCCAGGGGCCGACGCGGGCGCCGGCGGGGTCGATCATCGGGCGCCCGTCGCGCAGCAGCGCGATGTCGGTCGTGGTGCCGCCGATGTCCGAGACAAGCGCCAGCGACGCGCCGGTCAGCCAGCGCGCCCCGACGATGGAGGCGGCGGGGCCGCTCAGGATCGTCTCGATCGGGCGGGCGCGGGCCTGCGCGGCGCTGATCAGCGCGCCATCGCCACGCACCACCATCAGCGGCGCCGTGATGCCGAGTTCGGCAAGCTTGCCCTCGGCCTTTTCGACCAGCCGCGTGATCATGCCGATCAGCCGCGCGTTGAGCAGCGCGGTCAGCGCGCGTTTCGGCCCGTTGAGCCGCGCGGACAGGTGGTGCGAACAGGAAACCGGCCGCCCCGTCAGCCGGGTGATCATTTCGGCCGCCGCCAGTTCATGTTCGGGATTGCGAGTGGCGAATTGCGCGGCCACCGCGTAGGCGGAGACGCCCTCGACCGAATCGAGCCACGTCAGCAGCGCCTCGCGGTCCAGCGCGCGCGCCTCGCCGCCGGCGTGATCGTGCCCGCCGGCCACGACGATCGCCGGGTCGCCGTTCAGCGGCGCGCGCAGCCCGTGCCCGTCGATATCCTGTTCGCGAAACCCGATATAGACAAGCCCGACGCGCCCGCCCTGCCCCTCGACCAGCGCGTTGGTGGCCAGCGTGGTGGACAGCGACGCCAGCGCGATGTCGCCGGGCGAGACGCCGCTCTCTTCCAGCACGCGCCCGACCGCCGCGCCGATGCCGATGGCGAGGTCGTGGCGCGTGGTCAGCGCCTTGCTCGACGCGATCACTTCCTCTTCGTCCCGCAGCAGCACCGCATCCGTGTAGGTGCCGCCGGTGTCCACCCCCAACAGTATCGCCATTGCCGTCCCCTTTTCAGCCTTGCCCCAACCGCTCCAGCGCCCAACGCGCCGCATCCGCCACCTCGGGCGCCTCCGCATCGAGATGCGCCGCCGCGCTCGGGGCCAGGTCGGCCCGGCCCGAGTTGCCGATGGCGTAAAGCACGTTCCGCAGGAACCGGTTCACCCCGATCCGCTTGATCGGGCTGCCCGAGAACTTGGCGCGAAACGCCGCGTCGTCCAGCGCGGCCAGTTCGGCCAGCGGCGGCGCGTTCAGATCGTCGCGCGCGTGATAGCGAACCTCGCGGGCGCTGACCGCGAACTTGTTCCACGGGCAGGCAGCGAGGCAATCGTCGCAGCCGTAGATCCGGTTGCCCAGCAGCGGGCGCAACTCGGGGTCGATCGGCCCCTTGTGCTCGATCGTGAGGTAGGAAATGCAGCGCCGCGCGTCGAGCTGGTAGGGCGCGGGAAACGCGTTCGTCGGGCAGGCGTCGAGACAGGCCCGGCACGACCCGCAATGATCGACCTCGGGCGCGTCCGCCTCAAGCTCGAGCGTAGTGAAGATCGACCCGATGAAGAACCAGTTACCGAGTTCGCGGCTCAGCAGGTTGGTATGTTTGCCCTGCCAGCCAAGGCCAGCCGCCTGCCCCAGCGGTTTTTCCGGCACGGGCGCGGTGTCGACGAAGACCTTCACCTCGGTCTGCGGCCCGGCTTCCGCGATCAGCCAGCGGGCCAGCCGCTTCAGCCGCTTCTTGACGAGGTCGTGGTAATCCTTGTTGCGCGCATAGACCGACACGGTCCCGACATCCGGGCGCTCCAGCGTCGCGGTCGGGTCCAGTTCCGGCGTGTAGCTCTCGGCCAGCATGACGACCGATTGCGCCTCGGGCCAGAGCGCGGCGGGGTCACCGCGCCAATGGCTGCGCGCCTCCATCCAGCCCATCTGCCCGTGCCGCCCCTTGTCCAGGAACTCCGCCAGCCGCGCGGGCACTTTCGGGATATCCCAGGGACGGCAGATGCGGGCCGCGTCGAACCCTTCCTCGACGGCGCGCGCCACCAGCCTCTGCTTGAGCCCGCTCATGTTTTCTCTTGGTAGAAACACCCGAACAGCCGGCGGCGGGACCACGCGCGGCGGGGCATCTCAGAAATCGAGGTCAGCATAATGCGGCGGCGGCGGAAAGCCGGACACCTGATCTGTCAGGATGTTGCGGAAGGCCGGGCGCGACTTGATCTTGGCGTACCAGTCCTTGACCACCTCCGAGCGGTTCCAGTCCACGTCCGAGATGTAGTCCAGCGCGCTCAGATGCGCGGCGGCGGCGAAATCCGCGAGGGTCATCACGTCGCCGGCCAGCCAGCGGCGGTGATCCAGCAGCCAGGTCATGTAGTCGAGGTGATACTTGATCGCGCGCGCGCCCGCCTTGACATTGGAACTGTCCGGGTAGCCCGCGCTCATCATCTTCTTGTTCACCCGCTCGTAGAGCAGCTTCGAGGTGACCTCGTGGTGGAACTTGTCGTCGAACCACGCCACCAGCCGGCGCACTTCGTAGCGCGCCTCGGCGCTCTTTGGCAGCAAGGCGGGTTCGGGGTATTTCTCTTCGATATATTCGCAGATCGGCGCGCTTTCGGACAGGGTGCGCCCGTCGATGCGCAGCACCGGCACCTTGCCGGCGGGGTTGCGGCGCAGGAATTCGGCGCTTTGCTCCCAGTAGCGTTCCTCGACCAGCTCGCATTCGATCTTCTTCTCGGCGAGGCTGAGACGGACCTTGCGGCAGAACGGCGAGAGCGGGACGTGATAGAGCTTGGCCATGACCGGCGGGCACCTTCGCGGGGAACTCGGGTCTTCAATGCCTGCTCCGAACGGGATTTTCAATCCTCGAAACAGCCTGATCTCCCGTCGCGGCGAATGGTGGCCGCCCCGTCCATGATCGCGCCCGCGCGCTTGCGCACCCATGCGCTCGGCTGGCTGGCCGAGCGATCCTTGGGATCGGGCAACAACGCGGCCAGCCGCGCCGCCTGTCGCGCGCTCAGCGCATCGGGGCTGACGCCGAAGTAATGCCGCGCCGCCGCTTTGATTCCGAATACGCCCTCGTCGAACTCCGCGATGTTGAGATAGACCTCGATGATGCGCCGCTTGGACCAGAGCGCCTCGATCAGCGGGGTCATCAGCGCCTCGAGCGCCTTGCGCGCCCAGCTTCGGTCCTGCCAGAGATAGACGTTCTTGACCGTCTGCTGGCTGAGCGTGGAGGCGCCGCGGGTCTCGCCGCGCTCGATCACGGAGCGGATCGCGCGCATGTCGAACCCCCAGTGAATGCAGAAATCCGCGTCCTCCGCCGCCACCACGGCGCGCGCCATGACCGGGGCGACATCGTCGATATCGACCCAGCGCCACTCGATCCCGCCGAGGCGGCGCGCCTCCTCGCGCATGTAATGCGTCGGATTCGGCGCGATCCGGCTATGAACCAGCGCGGCGAGGCAGGTCGAGACGACGCAGACCAGCACGCACCAGAGCGCGAAGCGGCGCAGCCGCCGCAGCGGGCGGCGGCGCGGGGTCGGTTTTGAGGATTTCGCGGCGCCGCGTTTCTTCGTCATCATCGCAGAGTGCTACAGCCCGCGCCGCGCGGCGGCAACACCCCGCTCACCCGCCGGGGACGCGGGTCATGTGCCGCTCGCCCCGCGCCGCGGAAAGCGCGATCTGCTTCTGGCGCTCGCGGAACCGGGCCTTGTCGGCCTCGCTCGTCTCGGCGATGCAATGATGGCAGGACACGCCTTGTTCGTATTCCGGGCGCGCGGCATCCGCGAGCGACACGGGGCGGCGGCAGGCGTGGCAGAGCCGGTGGCGCCCCTCGCGCAGCCCGTGCCCGACCGACACCCGCCCGTCGAAGACGAAACATTCGCCTCGCCACGCGCTCTGATCCTCCGGCACCTCTTCGAGATATTTCAGGATCCCGCCCTTCAGGTGATAGACATCCTCCACCCCCTGTCCCAGCAGGTAGTTGGTCGATTTCTCGCAACGGATGCCGCCGGTGCAGAACATCGCGATCCGCTTATTGTGGAACCGGTGTTTATTCGCCTCCCACCACGCGGGGAAGTCGCGGAAGCTTTCGGTTTCGGGGTCGATCGCCCCCTCGAACGTGCCGATGGCGACCTCGTAATCGTTGCGCGTGTCGATCACCGCCACGTCGGGTGCCTTGATCAGCGCGTTCCAGTCGGCGGGGTCCACGTAATGCCCGGTCCCGGCGCGCGGATCGACGTCCTCGCGGCCCATCGTCACGATCTCGGCCTTCAGGCGCACGCGCAGGCGACCGAAGGGTTGCGTCGCGCTCGTGCTTTCCTTGTGCTCGAGAGCGGCACAACCCGGCAGCGCGCGCAGGTGCGCCAGCACCGCGTCGACGCCGTCGCGCGACCCGGCTATGGTGCCGTTCACGCCTTCATGCGCCAGCAGCAGGATGCCGGTCACGCCCCGCGCCTCGCACAGCGCGCGCAACGGACCCTGCAACGCGGCGGGATCGTCAAGACGGGTAAAGTGATAGAGCGCGGCAATGGTGTACATGCGGCGCATTTACGCCCTCGCGCCGCCCCCGGCAAGGGCGTGGGCCTGCGGCATGGTTGACGCGCCCGCCCGGCCCGCCTACCGATGACGAGCCCCCGAACCGGAGAGACCGCCATGCCGACCGCCCTGATCGTGATCGATGTCCAGAACGATTTCTGCCCCGGCGGCGCGCTCGGCGTCGATGACGGCGACCGGATCGTGCCGGGGATCAACCAACGCATGAAGGACGCCGACGCCGTGATCCTCGCCCAGGACTGGCACCCGGCGGACCATTCCTCATTCGCCTCGTCCCATCCGGGCAAGGCGGCGATGGAGACGATCGAAATGCCCTACGGGACGCAGGTGCTCTGGCCCGATCATTGCGTGCAGGGCAGCGAAGGCGCCGCGTTCCATCCCGGTCTCGACACCGACGGGGCGGACATGATCGTCCGCAAGGGCTACAACCCCGCCATCGACAGCTACTCGGCCTTTTTCGAGAACGACCGCAGCACGCCCACCGGGCTGCACGGCTACCTGCGCACGCGCGGGATCACCCATTTGCGGCTGGTCGGGCTGGCCACCGATTTCTGCGTCGCCTTCTCGGCCGAGGACGCGGCGCAGCTGGGCTATCACGTCTCGGTGGAATTGCCGCTCTGCCGCGCGATCGACCTTGACGGGTCGCTCGCCACCGCGCTCGACCGGATGCAGGAGGCGGGGGTCACGCTTCTCGGGTAAGGCGCCGGCCGCGCCACGCGCCGAGCATCGCGCCGAGCGCGCCGCCCAGCGCGGCGCCGATGGAGTCGGCATACCAGTCGCTCAACTCGCCGAAGCGGCCGACATGGGGCTGGACCAGCTCGATCACACCGCCATAGAGCGCCGCCGCGACGATCACTAGCAGCGCATGGCGCGGCCAGGCCCAGGACAGCGGCAGGGCAAGGGCGGCGAAGGCGACCAGGTGGTGCAGCTTGTCCGTGCCCGGGACCGAGCCCGGCGTCTGGATCGGGTAGAGGGTGAGACCGGCGATCAGCAGCACCAGCGCCACCGTCGCCCGACCCGCCAGCCTGCGGTCGCGCGCCCTGGGGTCGGATGATGTCATGCGTCGCCTCCTCCGGGTCGTTGCCGACCCTGTTCTGCCTTGCCGTTCCGCGGCTGGCAACCGGTCGACGTTGAAATGCGCGTGAGCGCGCCAACATGGCGGAAACGCTCGCCAAAGCGCGCGCGGGGGTATAAGACGCGCCCCAGAGCGCACGCGGCGAACGCCGCCAACCCCGACTGCGAAGGGATCATGATGACCCGCAAGATATTCGGCACCGACGGCATCCGCGGCACCGCCAACACCTATCCGATGACCGCCGAGAACGCGCTGCGCATCGGCGCGGCGGCGGGCCGGCACTTCCGGCATGACGGGTCGAACGGGCATCGCGTGGTGATCGGCAAGGACACGCGCCGGTCGGGCTACATGATCGAGAACGCGCTGACCGCGGGGCTTACCTCGACGGGGATGAACGTGCTGCTGCTCGGGCCGGTGCCGACGCCAGCGGTGGGCTTTCTCACGCGTTCCATGCGCGCCGATCTCGGCATCATGATCTCGGCCAGCCACAACCCGCATCACGACAACGGGATCAAGTTCTTCGGCCCCGACGGGTTCAAGCTGAACGACGCGGCGGAGGCCGATATCGAGCGCATCCTCGGCGGCGAGATCGAACCCGCGCAGCCCGACAACATCGGCAAGGCCAAGCGGATCGAGCAGGGCGAGGGGCGTTACGTCGAATACGCCAAGACGACGATCCCGCGCGCCGTGCGCCTTTCGGGGCTGAAGGTCGTGGTGGATTGCGCCAACGGGGCGGCCTACCGCGCGGCGCCCGACGTGCTGTGGGAACTGGGCGCGGAGGTGATCCCGCTGGGCGTCGCGCCCAACGGCTACAACATCAACCGCGATTGCGGCTCGACCTGCCCGGGCGCCGCCGCGGCCGCGGTGCGCGAGCATGGCGCCGATCTCGGGATCTGCCTTGACGGGGACGCGGACCGGATCATCCTCATCGACGAGACGGGCGCCGTTGCGGACGGCGATCAGTTGATGGCGCTCTTCGCCGGGCTCTGGGCCGAGGCCGGGCGGCTGCGCGAGAACACGCTCGTCACCACGGTGATGTCCAATCTCGGACTGGAGCGGTTCTGCGAGGCGCGCGGGATCACGCTCGCGCGGACCAACGTGGGGGATCGCTACGTGGTGGAGCGGATGCGCGACGGGGGTTTCAACCTCGGCGGAGAGCAGTCGGGCCATATCGTGATGATGGATTACGCCACCACCGGCGACGGGCTGATCGCGGGGTTGCAGTTCCTTGCCGCGATGGTCACCACCGGCCAACCGGCGAGCGCGCTAACCCGCTCATTCGAGCCGGTGCCGCAACTGCTCGAGAACGTGCGCTTCGAGGCGGGCGCGGAGCCGCTGGCCGCCGCACCGGTGCAGGAGACGATAGCGGCGCAGGAGCGGCGCATCGACGGCAAGGGGCGCATCCTGATCCGCAAGTCGGGGACCGAACCGCTGATCCGCGTCATGGCCGAATGCGAGGACGAACCGCTATTGCAGGACGTGGTGGGCAGCATCGCGGAAGCGGTGCGCAGCGCCGGCCGGAACTGAGCGGCGGCGCGCAATCGCGTCAGCGCCGCGCGTCCCAGCTGAGCGAAGCTTGGCGGCGGGTGTAGAATTCCCCCATCATCCCGACCACGAGAAAGATGACGCCCACCGTCACCGGGTATTCGATATTGCTGTTGCGCGGAAAGTAGTTGACGAAGACGAAGCCGCGCGACTGGTCGATCAGATGAAACAGCGGGTTCCAGTCGAACATCGCCAGCATGAAGGGCGGCAGCGCATTGGCGACGAACATCTTGCCCGAGGCGATCATGTTCGCGCGCGAATAGACGGTGACGACGGTGGTGGTGAAGGTCGGAAACCATGGCTTGACCGCGAGCAGGACGATCCCGATCGCGACAGCGGTGAACCACGCGAGCAGCAGCATGCTGAAGGCCAGGAACGGCTGATCGATGTCGAACGGGTGAAAGCCGACGTGATAGACGAACAGGATCAGGAACAGCGTCAGCACCTGGATATAGAGCGCGCCCAGCGCCGCCGCCGAGATCGCGATCACGGTGTTCATCGGCGCGTGTTTCATCATCGGCGATGACGGCCCTTCGGAACCGACCACCGCGCCCAACGTCTTGACATGGGTGAGAAACAGGAAAATTCCCGACATGATGTAGAGCAGGAAATCCCCGCGCAGCGCGGCGCCGCGCAGCCCGAGCACCGCGAACATGACGTAGAACGTCGCGATGAAGACCAGCGCCTGAAGAATGTTCAGCCCGATCGCCATCAGCGCGTTGCCATGTCCCTTGCGCACGCTGCGCACGGTGGCGTGATAGATCAGCTCGGCGATCGAGATCGCCGTCTGCAGTTTCGACTTCGGTTTGGCCGCCTGAAACATCCGCCCTGCCTTTGCTGCCCGCAATGTCGCACGGAATTCTTGCCGTCCCGTTAGCGCCATACCATAAGGGGACAGGCAATTTCCCGCAACATCTCGTGATCACGGGGTGTCGCGAAGGTATATAGGAGCAGTTTCATGGATCACGCCGATCTTGTTGCGGTGACCCGCCGCCTCGCGCTCGAGGCGGGGGACGCGATCATGGCGATCTACGAGTCCGAGGACCTCGGGGTCGAAACGAAGGCGGACGCCAGCCCCGTCACCGCGGCGGACGTGGCCGCTGACGCCATCATTTCGGCCGGGCTGCGCGCCGCTTTTCCGGACTTGCCGCTGGTGACCGAGGAACAGGCGAATTCCCACGCGCAGAGCGTCAGCACTTTCCTGATCGTCGATCCGCTGGACGGGACCAAGGAATTCATCCACCGGCGCGGCGATTTCACCGTCAACATCGCCTATGTCGAAGACGGCGCGCCGATCCGCGGCGTGGTCTATGCGCCGGCCCGCGGGCGGCTGTTCTACACGCTCGCCGATGGCGGCTCGGTCGAGGAGACCGGCCCCTTCGACAAGGATGCGCCCGGACCCGTCAGCCCGGTGCGCGTCGCAAGGCCGGACAACGCGGCGCTGATGGTGGTGGCGTCGAAATCCCACCGCGACCAGGCGACGGACGACTATATCGGCAGGTACGCCGTGCGCGACATGAAAAGCGCGGGCAGTTCGCTCAAGTTCTGCCTTGTCGCGACGGGTGAGGCGGACATCTATCCGCGCCTGGGGCGGACGATGGAATGGGACACGGCGGCGGGTCATGCGGTGCTGTCGGGCGCGGGCGGGCATGTCGTGCGGTTTGACGATCACGAGGCGCTGACCTACGGCAAGGACGGCTTCGCCAACCCTTTCTTCATCGCCCACGCGCCCGGCGTCGCGCTCAAGGACGGCTGAGCCATGAGCGTGCTGATCGCCATCCCCGCGCGCCACGCCTCGACCCGCTATCCGGGCAAGCCGCTGGCGGAGCTCACCGGCGCGACCGGCGTGACGAAATCGCTGATCCAGCGGTCGTGGGAGGCGGCGCGCGCCGTGCCGGGCGACCACCGCGTCGTCGTGGCCACCGACGACGCGCGCATCCGCGCCCATGCCGAGGCGTTCGGCGCCGAGGTGGTGATGACCTCGCCCGACTGCGCCAATGGCACCGAACGCTGCGCCGAGGCCGCGGCGGCTCTGGGCGGCGGGTTCGAGATGGTGGTGAACCTTCAGGGCGACGCGCCGCTTACGCCGCACTGGTTCGTCGAGGACCTGATCGAGGGCCTGCGCGCCGACGCCGGCGCCGGGGTCGCGACCCCGGTGCTGCGCTGCGACGGGCGCGCGCTCAACGGGTTCCTGCGCGACCGCAGCGAGGGCCGCGTCGGCGGCACTACGGCGGTGTTCGACGCCGCGCGTCACGCGCTCTACTTCTCCAAGGAGGTGGTGCCCTACACCGCGGAAACCTACGCCGACGACGCGCCCACGCCGGTTTTCCACCATGTCGGCGTCTATGCCTACCGCCCCGAGGCGCTCGCGGCGTACACCGCCGCCGCGCCCGGGCCGCTGGAGGCGCTCGAGGGGCTCGAGCAGCTGCGGTTCCTCGAACAGGGGCGCGCCATTCTCTGCGTCGAGGTCGAGGCGCGCGGGCGGCAGTTCTGGGAATTGAACAACCCCGAGGACGCGCCCCGCATCGAGGCGATGATGCGCGACATGGGAATGCCGTGATCAAGCAACTTCCGAGTGCATTTGCTTGCCGTTGTTGATAGAATTGCGCCGCCGGACCAACATTGGTCAGGAATTCCGGCCCCGGGGACAAAAAAATGTCAAAATTCCCACTTAGCTGGAAACTGTCTTTAGCTTTTCGATGTTAGGTGGGTGAATCATGGGACGTGTCGGAGACAAGCGCATGCGCAGCAAAGTGACCAAGGCCATCTTTCCGGTCGCCGGGATGGGAACGCGGTTCCTGCCAGCCACGAAATCGGTACCGAAGGAGATCATGACGCTGGTCGACCGCCCGCTCGTGCAATACGCGATCGACGAGGCGCGCGCGGCGGGGATCAAGGAATTCATCTTCGTCACCTCGCGCGGCAAGGGCGCGCTCGAGGATTATTTCGACAACGCGCCCCAACTGGAACAGGAGTTGCGCAAGAAGGGCAAGTCCGAGCTGCTGGAAATCCTGAAATCCACCAACATGGATTCTGGTGAAATCGCCTATATCCGCCAGCACAAGCCGCTCGGCCTGGGTCACGCGGTATGGTGCGCCCGGCGTCTGATCGGCAACGAACCGTTCGCAGTGATGCTGCCCGACGATGTGATCGCGGCCGAGAAACCCTGCCTGCAACAGATGATCGAACAGTTCGAGGAAACACAGGGCAACATCGTCGCCGCGATGGAGGTGCCGGATGACAAGGCGTCCTCCTACGGCATCCTCGATATCAAGGACGACATGGGCTCGGTGGTGTCGACCAAGGGCATGGTGGAAAAACCCGCGGCCGGCACGGCGCCCTCGAACCTCGCCGTGATCGGGCGCTACGTGCTGACGCCCACGGTGCTCAAGATGCTGAACAAGAAGAAGCCGGGCGCGGGGGGCGAAATCCAGTTGACCGATGCGATCGACGACGCCCGCGACGAGGGCGAAGAGGTCTATGGCCTGCGCTTCCGCGGGCAGCGGTTCGATTGCGGCTCCAAGGCCGGGTTCCTCCAGGCGACGGTGTCATTCGCGCTCGATCGGCCCGACCTGCGCGACGATCTGCAAAACTTCCTTTACGACATCGTTAACGCTAGTAAGGCTGCGCAATAACCTTTTCGCAGCCACGAAGGCGACAACGTGACGAACATTCTGGTGACGGGCGGCGCGGGCTATATCGGCAGCCATGCGTGCAAGGCGCTTCTCGCGGCGGGGTATACCCCCGTCACCTACGACAATCTCGGCATCGGTTGGCGGGACGCGGTGAAGTTCGGCCCCTTCGAGCAGGGCGACCTGACCGACCGCGAGCGGCTCGATCAGGTGTTCGCCGCCTACCAGCCCGCCGCCGTGATGCATTTCGCCGCGCTGAGCCAGGTCGGCGACAGCATCCGCAGCCCCGAGACCTACTGGCACAACAACGTCGCCGGCTCCCTCACGCTGTTGCAGGCGGCGGTGCATGCCGGGTGTCTCGATGTGGTGTTCAGCTCCACCTGCGCGACCTATGGCGACCAGGATAACGTGGTGCTGGATGAGAACTGCGCGCAGCATCCGATCAACGCCTACGGCGCCTCCAAGCGCGCGATCGAGGACATGCTGCGCGATTTCGAGGGCGCCTACGGGCTGCGCCACGTGATCTTCCGCTATTTCAACGTCGCCGGCGCCGACCCCGACGGCGAGATCGGCGAATTCCACCGCCCCGAGACGCACCTGATCCCGCTCATGCTCGACGCGATCGACGGCAAGCGGGACGCGCTCACCATCTTCGGCACGGATTGGGACACCCCCGACGGCACCTGCATCCGCGATTACGTTCACGTGATGGACCTGGTGGACGCGCATCTTCTGGGGCTGAAATGGCTGGAAAGAGACAAGGGCAGCCGGATCTTCAATCTCGGAACCGGGACCGGGTTTTCCGTGCGCGAGGTGATCGACCACGCCGGCGCGGTGACGGGGCGCGAGGCGCCGGTGATCGAGGGACCGCGCCGTCCCGGCGATTGCACCAGGCTGGTGTCGGGATCGACCTGCGCAGAGGCCGAACTTGGCTGGACGCCGCATCGCTCCACGCTCAGGCAGATGATCGCGGACGCCTGGCGCTGGCACCAGAGCGGGCATTACGAACGGTAGCGGTCGCCGCGCCTGGAAGCGATGCGGATTTTCATCGAATCGCCCAAGTTTCGTGGCAGAAGACGTGAAACGCCACCCGCCGAGGACCGATGCCGAAAAGAGAGGACATTTCGCGACATCTGAGCCGTGCGGCGATGGCCTATCGCCTGCGCTGGAAACGCCGCCGGCTGCTGGCGCGCGCATTGCGCAAGCGCCGCCAGCTGAGCGTGGTCGAAGATCGCACGAACGGGCTCGCGGCGGGCGCGATCCTGTGCTTCTCCACCGTGCGGAACGAGGCGGCCCGCCTGCCTTTCTGGCTCGACCATCACCGCAAACTCGGGGTCGATCATTTCCTGATCGTGGACAATGACTCGGGTGATGGAACGCGCGAATTGCTCGCTGAGCAACCGGACGTATCCGTCTGGCGCACATCACACAGCTACCGGTTGTCGCGCTTCGGGGTGGACTGGCTCACCCTGTTGCAAATCCGCCACGGCCACGGCCGCTGGTGCCTGACCCTCGATGCGGACGAGATATTCATCTACCCGTTCCACGACACCCGACCGCTGCCGGCGCTGACCGAATGGCTGGAGCGCAAGGGGATCGACGCCTTTGGCGCGCTGATGCTGGATATGTATCCCAAGGGACCGCTCGACGCCCAGACCTACGAGGCTGGCGAGGACCCGTTCGAGATCCTGCAATGGTTCGACGGCGGCAACTACATGATCCAAAAGAAGAAAGATCTCGAGAACCTGTGGATCCAGGGCGGCCCCCGCGCGCGCAATTTCTTCGCCCGGAACCCGCGGCGCGCGCCCACGATGGGCAAGGTGCCGCTGGTCAAGTGGCGGCGCCGCTACGCCTATGTCAGCTCCACCCATTCGCTGCTGCCGCGCCGGCTCAACCATGTCTACGACGAGACGGGCGGCGAGCGGACCTGCGGCGTCCTGCTGCACACCAAGTTCCTGCCGGAGATCGCCGAAAAATCGGTCGAGGAAAGAGCGCGCGGCGAACACTTCGCCAATTCCGCGCTTTATGATGAATATTATGACAGCCTGTCGCGGGCGCCCGATCTCTGGTGCGAGGGCTCGACCAGGCTGATCGGCTGGCGGCAACTCGAGGCGATGGGACTGATGAGCCGGGGAACTTGGCTGTGAAGTTTGGCGGAATATGCGTTTACCCAAACGCGCCAACATCTTATCGTCCCGCCGCAGGCAGGGGCAGGGGTAATTTCAGCAATCTTGTCTTAATCGGACGCGCCTATGCTGCGCCAAGTGACCCTTGTCCGGCAACCAGAAGCGAGGGAAAACCGAGTTGAGTTTCGTGCAATCCTACCGGATGCGGCTGCGACGCAAGCACGCCAAGGCGCGCGCGTTTCGCAAGCATTTCGCGCTGCGCCCGGTGGTGGACCGCACAGGCCAGATCCGGCCGGGTCATATATTGCTCTTTTCGACCATGCGGGACGAACATGTCCGCCTGCCCTATTTCCTTGAATATTACCGCGGCCTCGGCGTCGATCATTTCCTGATCGTGGACAATGAGAGCAGCGACGGCGGCGGCGATTACCTGGCCGATCAGCCCGACGTGTCGCTCTGGCACACGCGGGGCAGTTACCGGCGGTCGCGCTTTGGCGTGGATTGGCTCAACTGGTTGCAGGCGCGCTATGGTCATGGCCACTGGACGCTGGTGGTCGACCCGGACGAACTCTTCATCTATCCGTTCTGCGACACGCGGCCGATCGGCGCGCTCACCGACTGGCTCGACGGGTCGAACGTGCGCAGCTTCGGGGCGATGCTGCTGGACATGTATCCCAAGGGGCGGCTTGATTCCGTGCCCTACCGGCGCGGACAGGACCCGATCGAGATCGCGTCGTGGTTCGACCCCGGCAACTACATGATCGAGAAGAACCGCAAATACGGCAATCTCTGGATCCAGGGTGGGCCGCGCGCCCGCGTCTTCTTTCAGGACATGCCCAAAAAGGCGCCTGCGCTCAATAAAATACCGCTGGTGAAATGGCACCGGCGCTATGCCTACATCAGCTCCACCCACATGCTGCTGCCGCGCGGGCTCAACCTCGTCTACGACGAATGGGGCGGGGAGACGGCGAGCGGGGTGCTGTTGCACGCCAAGTTTCTCGACACCTTCACCCACAAGGCCGAGGAGGAGATGGAGCGCCGCCAGCACTATCGCGCCAGCATCGAATACAAGGCCTACATGGAAAACCTCCGCGACACGCCAGAGCTTTGGTGCAAATGGTCGGAGAAATATATAAACTGGCGCCAGCTTGAGATCCTTGGCCTCATGTCCAAGGGCAACTGGGCATGAGCAGGAAGGCACACGCGCCATGAGCGTCGGCATCGTCATGCTGGTCCACACGGCCCTTGCGCGGGCCGAGCAGGTGGCGCGCCACTGGTCGGCGGCGGGCTGCCCGCTGGTGATCCATGCCGATGTCTCGGTCCCGAACAAGACCTTCCGCGCCTTCCGGGAGGCGCTTTCGGACCTGCCCGACGTGCGCTTCTCGAGGCGGCATCGCTGCGAATGGGGGACATGGGGTCTTGTCGCCGCGTCGCAGGCGGCCTCGCAGATCATGCTGGACGAATTCCCCAAGGTGCGTCACGTCTATCTCGCCTCCGGGTCGTGCCTGCCGCTGCGCCCCGTGGAGGAACTGATCGACTATCTCGCCGAGCGCCCGCAAACCGATTTCATCGAAAGCGCGACGACGGCGGATGTGCCCTGGACGATCGGCGGGCTGGACGCCGAACGGTTCACGCTGCGCTTTCCCTTCTCGTGGCGCCGGCACCGCTATCTCTTTGACAAATACGTCGCGTTGCAGCGCACCTTGCGCCTGCGCCGGCGCATCCCGCCAGGCATCGTGCCACATATGGGCAGCCAGTGGTGGTGCCTCACCCGCCAGACCCTGTCCGCGATCCTGAGCGATCCCGAGCGCGCCACTTACGATCGCTACTTCTCCAAGGTGTGGATCCCTGACGAAGCCTATTTCCAGACCCTCGCGCGGCAGTATTCCCGCCGGATCGAGAGCCGCTCGCTCACGCTGAGCAAGTTCGACTACCAGGGCAAGCCGCACATCTTCTACGACGATCACCTGCAACTGCTGCGCCGGTCCGACTGTTTCGTCGCGCGCAAGATCTGGCCGCGGGCGAACCGGCTCTACGACGCGTTTCTGACCGACGCCGCGCACGCCATGAAAAAGACCGAACCCAACCCCGGCAAGATTGACCGCATCTTCGCCAAGGCGGTGGAGCGGCGCACGCGCGGCCGCCCCGGCCTCTACATGCAGAGCCGCTTTCCGGTGGAAACCCGCGAAAACGGTCTCACCTCGGCGCAATATTCGATGTTCCAGGGCTTCACCGAGCTGTTCGAGAATTTCGAACCCTGGCTCGCGCGGGCGACAGGCACTCGGGTGCACGGCCATATCTTCGCGCCCGAGCGGGCCGAGTTCTGCGACGATCAGACGGTGATGAACGGCGCGCTGAGCGACAGCGCCGCGCTGCGCGATTACAACCCGCACGCGTTTCTCGCCTCGCTGATCTGGAACACGCGCGGCGAGCGGCAATGTTTCCAGTTCGGCCCCTGCGACAACCAGGCGATCAACTGGGACATCGCCAAGGATCCCAACGCGCAGATTTCCGTCATATCGGGCGCCTGGGCGGTGACGCTGTTCCAGTCGAACCGCAACTTCGCCGACATCCGCCGCGAAGCGGCCCGCCTGCAACAGATCGAGAGCAAGCATCTCGAGATCCTGCGCTCATCCTGGACCAAGGCGCGGGTGCGCATCTGGACCATGGCCGAGTTCATCGAGGCGCCGATGGAGCCCTTGCAGACCATCATCGACGAGATCGGCGCGCAGCAGACCACGCGTGGCATTGCGGAGGCGCCCAAGATGGCCGACCTCACCGGGTTCGGCCAGTTCCTGCAAAACCTCAAGAACCAGGGGATGCACCCCTACCTGATGGGCAACTTCCCCGTCGCCCACAGCCCGCACGCGCCTCAGGCCGGCAAGCGCAAACCCTATCTGGTCCGGTAGCCCAGCATGAGCCGTTTCGATTACTTCGTGGTGTTCGCGGAGATGCGCACCGGGAGCAACCTGCTCGAATCCAATCTCAACGCCTTTGACGGCATCGCCTGCCACGGCGAAGCGTTCAACCCGCATTTCATCGGCTACCCCAACCGAACCGAAATCCTCGGCGTCACGCAGGCCATGCGCGAGGGCGACCCCGGGCGGCTGATCTACGCCATCCGGGACGACACGGAGGGCCTGGGCGGATTCCGCTTCTTTCACGATCATGATCAGCGCGCGCTCGACATCGTGCTGAACGATCCGCGCTGCGCCAAGATCATCCTGACGCGCAACCCCGCCGAAAGCTATGTGAGTTGGAAGATCGCGCAGGAAACCGGCCAGTGGAAACTGACCAACGTGAAGCGCCGCCGCGGCGCGCGCGCGCAGTTCGACGCGGCGGAATTCGACGCGCATGTGACGCGCTTGCAGGAATTCCAGCTAAAGCTGCTGAACGCGCTGCAGCGCAGCGGGCAGACTGCGTTCTACATCGCCTACGAGGACCTCAGCGACCTTGACGTGATGAACGGGCTGGCGCGTTTCCTCGGCGTCGGGGAGCAGCTGGAATCGCTCGACAGCACCCTCAAGATACAGAACCCTCAGGCGATTGGGGAAAAGGTCGCCAATTTCGACGAAATGGCCGGAGCGCTCGCCGGGCTCGACCGCTTCAACCTTACCCGCACGCCGAATTTCGAACCGCGCCGCGGCCCCGCCGTGCCCGCCCACGTGGCGGCGCTCCGCGCGCCGCTTCTCTATATGCCGGTGCGGGCGGGGCCCGAGGCGGAAGTGCGCCAATGGCTCGCCGCGCTCGACGGCGCGGCGCCCGAGGCGCTGCGCAGCGGCATGAACCAGAAGGGGATGCGCGCCTGGATGGCCGCGCATCCGGGTCATCGCCGCTTTACCGTGCTGCGTCATCCGGTGGCCCGCGCACACCACGCCTTCTGCACGCGCATCCTGAACCGCGGGCCGGACTGCCTGCCGGAAATCCGCCGCACGCTGCGCAATTTCCACAAGCTGCCGATCCCCGGCCCGGGCCCCGATGAGAGCTGGGACCGGCGCGCGCATCACACCGCCTTCATAGCGTTCCTCGAATTCCTCAAGGCCAACCTGCGCGGCCAGACCAGCGTGCGGGTCGACGCCGCCTGGGCGAGCCAGGTCTCGGTCCTGCAGGGGATGGCGCAATTCGTCCTCCCCGACATGGTGCTGCGCGAAGAGGAGATGGTGCTGCACCTTGCCGCGCTGGCCAAGCAGGCGGGTTATCCGGGTGCGGTCCCGGTTCCGGCGCCCGCACCGGATGCGCCCTTTGCGCTGGCCGACATCTACGACGACGGGATCGAGGCGCTGACCGCCGACATCTACCAGCGCGACTACGAGACGTTCGGGTTCACCCGCTGGGGCTGAGCGCCAGGGATCTTGCAACAGCCTTGCGTCAGGCCGCGAGGGCCGACTGAGCCTCGGTCACGATGGCATAGAGGGTCGCCGCGTCCCGGTTTGCGCGCAGCTTCGCACAGAGCGAGTCGTCGCGCAGCGTGCGCGACACCAGCGCCAGCGCCTTCAGATGCTCCACCCCCGCGTCGCGCGGCGCGAAGAGCCCGAAGGCGAGGTCGACCGGGCGGCGGTCCACGGACCCGAACTCGATCGGATGTTCGAGCAGCACCAGCGCGCCGACCACGCGGCCCAGATCATCGAGCCGCGCATGCGGCAGCGCCACGCCATGTCCGACGCCGGTCGGCCCCAGGCTTTCACGCTCGAGCAGGGCCTCGACGGCCGCGCCCGCGCTCACGCCATAGGCGGCGTGGACGATATCGCCCAGCTCGTGCATCAGACGCTTCTTGCTGGATACGGATGACAGGACTCGTACCGCCTCGGGCTTGAGGATCATTGAAACTTCCATTCTCGCTCCGAACAAACGCCGTCTTGCCGCGCGCTGCCCTCGTTTACGGGTCGATCCAGCCTATGTTGCCGTCATCGCGGCGATACACGACGTTCAGCCCGTTTTTCGCCTCGTTCTTGAACACCAGGACGGGGGCTCCGGCCAATTCCATCTGCATGACGGCCTCGCCGACGGAGAGCGACGGTATCCGCGCTTCCATCTCCGCCACGATGATCGGCTGGAGGCTTTCGGGTTCCGATTCCCCCTCCTCTGCTTCCGAGGCGAGGATATAGGAGGCGCCGCCAAAAAGTTCAACCGGCTCCGTGCGGTCGCGGTAATGGTCCTTCAGGCGGCGCTTGTAACGGCGCAGCTGCTTTTCCATTTTCTCGCAACACTTGTCGAACGCCGAGTAAATCTCGTGCGCGCGGCCCCTGGCCTGCGCCGTCAGACCGGTCGAAAGATGCACGGTCGCCTCGCACACGAACTCGTTGGCGCTCTTGGAAAAAACCACTTGGGCGTCGACCGGCCGCTCGGCGTATTTCTCGACAGCCACGCCAAGCTCGTTCTTGACGTGCGTCTGAAGGGCCTCGCCGATATCGATCTGCTTTCCGGTGATTTGATAGCGCATGTTCTCTCCTTCGGGCTTTGCGCCGGTCATTGCCGCGCCGCGCGGTTGCGTAGCGTGATGCAGCCCTGATCCTGGTCGCTTGAAATGCTCATCCCGCCGATCTGTCCGGTCCTTGCCCCGGGGGTCCGCACCCCGGCGCCGGGCTGTTCGGGCGTCTCGAATGTCATGGGATAATTGAGGCCGGTTCGAGGCGATTCGTCAATCACGATCACGGATCCCCCTGCGGAATTCAGCACGGAATATCACGAGATGCGAAAGTTCTCACCCAGGTAGACGCGGCGGACATTCTCATTCTCCACGACCTCGGCAGGGGCGCCGGACATCAGCACCTGCCCATCGTGCAATATATATGCGCGGTCCACGATTTCCAGTGTCTCACGCACGTTGTGATCGGTGATGAGCACGCCGATGCCGCGCTTCTTGAGGTCCGCGACAAGGTGGCGGATATCTCCGACGCTGATCGGATCGACCCCCGCGAATGGCTCGTCCAGCAGCAGGTAACGCGGATCGGCGGCAAGGCAGCGCGCGATTTCGACCCGGCGCCGCTCACCGCCCGACAGGGCGAGCGCGGGCGCGCGGCGAATATGCTCTATCGAGAATTCCGACAGCAGCGCCTCGAGCCGTTCACGCCGCTTGTGGCGGTCGCTCTGGGATATGTCGAGGATCGCCATGATGTTGTCCTCGACCGAAAGGCCGCGAAAGATCGACATTTCCTGCGGAAGATAGCCGATCCCCATCTTGGCGCGGCGATACATCGGCAGGCCGGTCACGTCGCGCCCGTCGATCATCACCTTGCCGCCCTCGGGATAGACAAGGCCGGCGATGGCGTAGAATGTCGTGGTCTTGCCCGACCCGTTCGGTCCCAGGAGGGCCGCGACCTCGCCCTGGCGCAGCGTCAGGGACACGTCGCGGATCACCACGCGTTTCTTGTAGCTCTTGCGCAGGTTGCGCACGCTCAGGCCCAGGTCCTGCGCGTCGCTTTCATGCGCGATATGCAGCGCGGCGGGCGTCATTGCTCCTGCTCGGGCTGCAGCACCGTCTTGACCCGGCCGGACATCCGGGCGGTTCCCGCCCTGGTGTCCACGAACATGCGGTCGGCGGTCAGCGCGGAGGTTCCCTGCACCAGCAGAACATCGCCATCGAGTTCGATCATGCCGGTCTGGACGTTGTAATCGGCCTGCGTCGCCTCGGCGGCGTCCTCGCCGCTGACCAGCGTCACGCCGCCGGTGGCGGACAGCCGCTCGATCCCCGAGCGGTCCTCGAGATAGACCACCAGCACGCGCGGCGCCGACAGGCGCATCTCCCCCTGCCCGATCAGCACGTTGCCGGTGAACACGGCGGTGCCGTCGGTCTGATCAACGTCGAGATTCTCCGCCGTCACCTCGACCGGCAGGGATGAATCCTGGCTGACGTCGCCAAAGGCGACCTGCGTGCCCTGCGCCTGCGCCATGCCTGCAAGGCACATGAATAGGATTACTTTTATCAGGCGCGCCACGTCTTATCAGTCCTTTGTGTCTGCGGGGCTGTATACCAGCTTGACCCCGTCCGTGAACAGCAAATGTGCGGTTCCGTCCTCCTCTTCCGAGGTCAGCAGCATCCGCCCCGCCTCGAGCGTGCCCGCCGGGCCGGAACCGGTGACGCGCCCCGGCGCCTCGGCGCGCAGGGTGTCGAACTCGGCGGTGAGCACGTCGGTGCGGATATCGTAGCCGGTGGTGGTGGTGATGTGGACATCCCCGTCGAGCCGCGCGGAATACTCGAACTGGTCGCTTTCGCCGCGATCCGAGGTGATGTTGACCACGGTTCCGCCGTTCAGGCGCAGTTCGGCCCGCACCCGATCGGCCATCAGGCGGCCTTCATGGTCGAGGTCCGGGCGCACGCGATCGGCCTTGAACGTGATCTGCTCGCCCCCCGTGGCGACGCCCGCAAAGCTTGGATTGGTCACGCCCTGCTCGTCGGCGCGCTGCTCGATATCGACCTGGCTGACCGGGATCGTCCCCCCGGGATCGACCTTGCGGCTGATCAGGAATACCGTCGACAACAGGCCAAGCGCGACCAGCGGCAGGATGATCTTCATCCACGCCACCAGCACCGAATAGAGATTGTCCCCAGCGCGCATCGGCGATCCTAATGGGCGAAAATGTCCTGCTCGGGCCAGCCTTCGAGGTCGAGAGCGGCGCGCACCGGCAGGAAATCGAAACAGGCCTGCGCCATCTCCATGCGCCCCTCCCGGACCAGCCGCGCATCCAGCTTCTCGCGCAGCCGATGCAGGTAGAGCACGTCCGACGCGGCGTATTCGACCTGCGCGTCGCTCAGGCTGTCGGCCCCCCAGTCCGAGCTCTGCTGCTGCTTGGAAATGTCGATGTCCAGCAGTTCCTGCAACAGGTTCTTCAGCCCGTGCCGGTCGGTATAGGTGCGGATCAGCTTGCTTGCGATCTTGGTGCAATAGACGGGGGCGGTCAGCGCGCCGAAGGCGTTGAGCAGCGCGGCGATGTCGAAACGCCCGAAATGGAACAGCTTGAGCACGTCCTCGTCCTCGAGCATGGCGCAGAGATTGGGCGCCTCGAACTGCCCGTTGGCGATCTGCACCAGGTGCGCGTCGCCGTCGCCGCCGGACATCTGCACCACGCAGAGCCGGTCGCGATGCGGGTTCAGGCCCATCGTCTCGCAGTCGATGGCCACGACCGGCCCGAGATCAAGCCCGTCGGGAAGATCGCCCTGGTAAAGATGGTTCGCCATAACCTGTCCTTCGCACCTGTTGCGTCCTTGCTCTACATAGGATCGGCGCGCGAGGCCACCAGATTGTCGGCGTCCCGGCGCATGTCATTCCTCGCCGGGCGATACGTTGCCGCGCAGCGCCTTGACCTCGCCGCGCGCCTTCTTGGCCTTGAGCCGCCGCTTCTTCGACCCGAGCGTCGGACGCGTCGGGATGCGCCGTTTCGGTTTGGTCGCCGCCGCGCGGACCAGTTCGGCCAGCCGGGCGCGCGCGATTTCGCGGTTGCGCGCCTGGTGGCGGGTCTCGTCGCACTGGATCACCACCGCGCCGTCCTTCGTCCAGCGCCGTCCGGCAAGCCGCTTCAGCCGCCGCTTGACCGCATCGGGCAGGTTGGGCGAGCGTTCCGCTTCGAAGCGCAACTCGACCGCGCTCGCCACCTTGTTCACGTTCTGCCCGCCCGGCCCGCTGGCGCGCACGAACTGCTCGGTCAGTTCCCAATCCTCGATGGCGATGGCGTCGTCGATCCTCAGCATCGCCCCAACCTAATGCCTTGCGCGCAAATCAAAAGGGCCGCCCCTGGCGGGAACGGCCCTCTAGAAGTCTCTCGGAGGTGGGCCGGTTAGGCGCACCAATCCGGGTGGTTACACGTCCAGGGGCTGCCCTAGACCCGCGCCTCCCGCACTGTTCCGACACCTCGCTCCAATACCTCTATAGACACTGGACCACCTCCTTTCGCTCGTTGAACCTGTGAACAGCCTGCCACGGATTTCGCATTTGTCAAAAGAATTCAGGGCATGGGCCGCGAATATTTCGCCGAGATGAGGCGAAAGGGAATCAGTGCGACCAACGCCACGGCCAGTTTCACCGTCCAGTCGGCCACCGCCAGCGTCACCCAGAGCGGTGCCACCGGGCCAAGCAACATGAACGGAGCGCCCTCCCACGCCCAGTTGATCGCGGCGTCCGCGCCCGCGCCGAAAACCGTGATCGAGGCCGAGAAGGCGATGGTGAAGAAAAGCGCCGTATCCACCACCGACCCGATCAGCGTCGAGACCAGCGGCGCGCGCCACCACGCGCCGCCGCGCAGCCGGTCGAAGATCGCCACGTCCAGCAATTGCGCCACCAGGAACGCGGTCGCCGAGGCGACCGCGACCCGCAGCGGCACGGCGGGGCCGAATTTCAGCATGATCTGCGACCCGATGAGGCTGCAGACGATCCCCACGACGAAACCCGCCAGCACCACGCGCCGCGCGGCGGCGGGGCCATAGATGCGGTTCATCAGGTCGGTGACGAGAAAGGCCAGCGGATAGCTGAACGCCCCCCAGGTCAGGATGCCGTCCAGCAGCAGGAACTGCACGAGGATGTTCGAGGCCACGACGATCGCGGCCATGACCAAGATGCCGGTCAGATGTTTCATGATGGGTCCGTTTTGCACAAGGTTGCGGAAACTTGGCCCCTGATCACCGGGGACGACGCCCGATACACCCCGCCCCGCCACCGGTCAACCGCTCGGCATCCGTTCTTCTTGCCCGAAATATCCTCGCCGTAGGCAAGAAGACTCTTTATTGGCGCGCGCTCAACGCGATTGCAGGACGGTCACGCATTGCGACGGCAGGTCGCGCATCGTCAGTTCGCGCCGTTTCTTGGGTGGCGGCGCGTTCGGGTCGGGCGGCGGCGGGTTCAGGATGTCGTTCACCCATTTCTGCGCCGCGGCGCAGCCATCCCCCGGCGGCGGCGGGTTCTGGTCGACGCAGCCGCGCGCGCCGCGCGGACAGGCGAGGCGCACGTGAAAATGGTAGTGATGCCCCCACCAGGGGCGGATCTTGCGCAGCCAGGCGCGGTCGCCCTTCTCGTCGTTGCACATCTTTACCTTGGCGCCGGGAAAGATGAAGATGCGCGCGGTGCGCGGGTCCTTCGCCGCCGCCTTGATCACCTCATGATGCTGGCGCGTCCAGCGCGAATTGACGAACGCCCCCTTGGCGCGGCGGTAGGAAATCGCCGAGAGATTCTCGCGCTCGGCGCGGCTGAGGTTGAGCCGCTTGGGCGGCATCAGCCAGATATCCGCATCGAGCCCGAGCTGGTGCGAGCGATGCCCGGTCAGCATCGGCCCGCCGCGCGGCTGGCTGATATCCCCGATGTAAAGCCCGGCCCAGCCCGGCTGCCGCGCCGCGAAGGCCGAGAGTTTCTGGACGAAATCGATGGTTTCGGGATGGCCCCAGTTGCGGTTGCGGCTCAGGCGCATCGCCTGCCATGTCGGACCCGTCCCGGGCAGTTGCAGACCACCGGCGAGACAGCCCTTCGCGTAGCTGCCAAAGGGCGCGGGCTTGTGCGCCGAACCTGCGCGCTGCTTGCCGAAGAGCTGCTTGGCCTCGACATTCTTCATCGAGGCGGGAATCTCCGCCGCCGCCGGCAGGGTGAGACCGCACAGCCCGGCGGCGATCAGAAGGGCTTTCAAAGGGTTCATCATGGCGCGGCGTCCCCGTTCGGTTTGACGAACAGTAACAACACGAACCCCACCGTGAAAAGCCCGATCAGCGGCGTCACGCCGATCTGCTGGCTGCCGCTCGCCGCCGTGGCGAGACCGACGGCGATCGGCGCGACGAAGCTCGTCGCCTTGCCGGCAAGGCCATAGAGGCCGAACCCCTCGGCCATGTGCCCGGGCCGCGCCTGGCGCACCATCATCGTGCGGCTGGCCGACTGGATCACGCCGCCCGCCGCCCCGATCAGCGCGCCGAATGCGTAGAAGATCATGTCCGGCAACGTCGAACGCGCGGGCACGGCGACGCCATAGACGCTCTCGCGCGACACGTAGACGATGGATACGGCGACGAAGCCCAGCACGATGATGCAGACCATGATCACCGGCTTCGGTCCGAACCGCTGATCCGCGCGCCCGCCCAGCCAGGCAAAGATCGCGCCCGCGATGATTGCGATGATGCCGAACGTGCCGGTATCGACCACGTTCCAGTCAAGCACCCCCGCCGCGTAGATCCCTCCGAAGAAATACATGCCGTTCAATGCATCCCGATAGAGCATCGAGCTCCCGAGGAAGGCGAAGAGCGACGGCGTGCGCGGCAGGCGCAGGATCGTCGCCGCGACGCTGCGCAACGCCTCGCCCACGACGCCCTTCTCGACCGTCCGGGGCTGCGGGTCGCGCACCCAGAGGAAGAACGGCGCCATGAACAGCAAGTACCAGAACCCGGTCAGCGGCCCGACGAACCGCGTGCCTTCGCGCTTCACGGGGTCGAGCCCGAAAAGCGGGTCGAGCCCGATCAGCGTCCTGCCGGTGTCGCCGCTCTCGGCGAAGAAGAGCAGCATGATGATCAGCGCCGACAGTCCGCCGACATAACCGAACGCCCAGCCATTGCCGGAGATGCGGCCGATCTCCTGCTTGTCACCCAGGTCGGGCAGCATGGAATTGGTGAAGATCGTCGCGAACTCCATCCCGATCATTCCGAGGGCGAACAGGATCAGGATGAGCGTCAGGTTGAAATCATGGGGCGCGGCCCACCAGAGGCCGAAGGCGCCGATCACATACATCGCCGAAAACAGCTTGATCCATTCCATCCGGTTGCCCGAATGATCCGCCATCGCCCCCAGCACCGGCGCCAGCAGCGCGACGATCAGCCCCGCCGCGCCGATCCCGAACCCCCAGGCCGTCTGCGCCGCGGCCCCGTCGCCTATCAATTCCTTCACGTAGGGGGCGAAGATGAAGGTGATGAGCAACGTGTTGTAGGGCTGGCTTGCCCAGTCGAAAAAGAACCATCCCCAGATACGCTTGCGATGCGATGCCGATTTCATGAACAACCCCAAGTCTTTCCCGCGCCGATATGACAGCGGGCGCGCGTTCGGGGCAAGTCATTCCTGCGGGGTTTCGCCCTCTGTGGCGTCCTGCATCGGCGGCCAGGGTCGCACGGCGTCGGCCGCGATCCAGGCGGCGATCCATTCCGGCATGGGAGGTGGCGCATTGGCGCGCCCCATCGCCTCCAGCACCTCGGCGGGCGGCACGATGCCGCTCTTGCCGGTGACGGCGCCGCGATAGACGATGTGATTGGCGCAACCGCCGTCCGCCTTCCACATCGACTGTTCGATATAGACGAACCGTTCGTCCCAGCTCACCATGCGGCTACGCATCTCCACCGCCTCGAAGGGGCGCACGCGGCGGCGATAGCGCACCGACGCGCCGGCCATCGTGAGTCCCCATTTGCGCGCCCGCAGCACCCGGATCAGCCCCGCGCGCCGCGCCAGCGGGATCCGCCCGAGATCATAGAGCGTGAGCGTGCGCCCGTTGTTCAGCTCCATCCACAGATCGATATCCCAGGGCAGGCAGTAGTGCCGCGACACATGCGTGCCGGTAACCGGCAACGCCGGGTCGTTGCGGTGTTTCCACAACTGCCAGAGCATTCGGATCGCGGGATACATGGGCGGGCTCCTTTGCGGTCCATGTCATATGGCCGGGCGCGGGCGTCAACCGTCACTTGGCGTAAGTCTTGCGCTTTGACGCGCCGACGCCTACCTACGGGGGCGAATTTGCAGAACAGGGCGCGCTCATGACATCGCTTTTCCAGATCATCATGCTGATCCTCGATATCGTCTGGTTCGTCATCATCGCGCATGTCATCATGTCGTGGCTGATCAACTTCCAGGTGCTGAACCTGCGCCAGCCGCTCGTCGCCCAGATCTGGAGCGGCCTCGACCGTCTGCTCGAACCGATCTACACCCCGATCCGCCGCATCCTGCCGCCGATGTCGGGCATCGACCTCGCGCCGCTGGTGGCGCTGGTCGCAGTCTACGCGCTGCGCATCATTCTCACGAACAACGCGGCCGCGTTCTACTGAGCGACGGCCGAACTTCATCCATTCTTGAATACGCTTGCCGATAGTGGGTGCAACGCCCATTTATTGTAGTAACGTAAATGAAGATCGAGCATGATGCGGCAAGCGTGACGCGACTTATGCTGCCCGTGGGCTCGACATGGCCCACGCCTACGCCGTCTTTGTCGGGACTTGCCTTACATTTCCCGACATCCGTTACGACTACGGCGAAGACCGATACCTGACCTTCGGGTTTCTGGACGGACGGATGGTCGTTCTCGCCTGGACATATCGCGGCGATGCGCGGCGCATCATCAGCCTGAGGAAAGCCAATGCGCGTGAAGAAAGAAGATACCGCAACCGATTGGGTGGATCCGGATGAGATTCCCGATCTCTCCACCGACGAATGGGCCGCCGTGATCGAGGCCGCGCCGGTGCAGCGCGGCCGCCCGAAATCCGCCAACCCCAAGGTCTCCACGACCATCCGGCTCGACGCGGACGTGATCGAACGGTTCAAGGCGGACGGCCCCGGCTGGCAGAGCCGCATGAACGAGGCGTTGCGCAAGGCCGCCGGTCTGGGCTAGTCCTTGGGGCGAGCAGAAAACAGAACACCAGATACAGGGCTTTTCCATGCCAGCCGCCGCCACGCTCTTGCGCGACATATTCGGATTCGACGCCTTTCGTCCCGGACAGGAGGACATCGTCAATGCGGTTGCGGGCGGGCGCGACGTGCTGGCCATCATGCCCACCGGCGGGGGCAAGTCGCTCTGCTTTCAGCTGCCCGCGCTGATGCGCGATGGCGTGACGGTGGTGATTTCGCCGCTGATCGCGCTGATGCGCGACCAGGTCCGGGCATTGCGCGCAGCGGGGGTCGAGGCGGGAGCGCTCACCTCGGGCAACACCGAGGACGAGACCGCAGCGGTCTGGCGCGCGCTGGACGAGGGGCGGCTGAAGCTGCTCTACATAGCGCCCGAACGGCTCGCCGCGGGGTCGGCGATGGGCATGTTGCGGCGCATCAATGTCAGCATGATCGCCGTGGACGAGGCCCACTGCGTCAGCCAGTGGGGTCACGACTTCCGCCCCGATTACCTGCGCATCGGTGAATTGCGCCGCGCGCTCGACGTGCCGCTCGCCGCGTTCACCGCCACGGCGGACGCGGAAACGCAGGCCGAGATCGTCGAGAAACTGTTTGACGGGCGCGCGCCCGACACCTTCCTGCACGGCTTTGATCGGCCCAACATCCACCTCGCCTTCCAGGCCAAGGACGGACCGCGCAAGCAGATCACCACCTTCGCCGCGGCGCGCAAGGGGCAGCCCGGAATCGTCTATTGCGGCACCCGCGCGCGCACCGAATCGCTCGCGCAGGCGCTGCGCGAGGCCGGGCATTCCGCGATCGCCTATCACGGCGGGATGGAGGCGGATGCGCGCCGTGCGGTGGAGCAACGCTTCAACACCGAGGACGGGTTGATCGTGGTCGCCACCGTCGCCTTCGGCATGGGCGTGGACAAGCCCGATATCCGCTGGGTCGCGCATGCTGACTTGCCGAAATCGATCGAAGCCTACTACCAGGAAATCGGCCGCGCGGGCCGCGACGGAGCGCCGGCGGAAACGCTGACGCTGTTCGGCCCCGACGACATCCGCCTGCGCCGCGCACAGATCGACGAGGGCCTCGCGCCCCCCGAGCGCCGCGCCGCCGATCACGCGCGGCTCAATGCGCTGCTCGGGCTGGCCGAGGCGCTGGAATGCCGGCGCGTGCAATTGCTGCGCTACTTCGGCGAGGAGGCCCAGCCTTGCGGCAATTGCGATCTTTGCGACGCGCCCCCCGCCACCTTCGACGGGACCGAGGCGGTGCAGAAGGCGCTCTCGGCGATCCTGCGCACCGATGAGTGGTTCGGCGCGGGGCACCTGATCGACATCCTGACCGGCAAGGTCACGGAAAAGGTGCGCGCGCGCGGCCATGACGGGCTGCCCACCTTCGGCGTCGGGCGCGACATCGCGCGGCCCATGTGGCAGGGCATCTTCCGCCAGATGATGGGCCATGACCTGATCCGCCCCGATCCGGACCGCCACGGCGCGCTGCGCATGACCGATCCCGCCGTGCCGATCCTCAAGGGCAAGGCGCAGATCACGCTGCGCCGCGACACGCTGGCCGTAAAGGACCGCCGCCCGGCGGTCAAAACGCTGGTGTCGGAAGAGGACGAACCGCTGCTCTCGGCGCTCAAGGCGCGTCGACGCGCCTTTGCCGAGGCCGCGCGCGTGCCCGCCTATGTCGTGTTCAATGACCGCACCCTGATCGAGATGGCCGAAGCCCGGCCCGCGACGCTTGATGAGATGGCGCGCATCGGTGGCGTCGGCGCGAAGAAGCTCGAACAATACGGCGACGCCTTCCTCGCCGTCATCAACGGCGAGGCGGCGCGTATGCACCCCTCGCGGCGCAGGCTTGCCGGGCGCGAGTCCGGGACGTTGTTCGACGCGCTGGCCGAGGTGCACGCGGAACTGGCGCGCGGGACGGACGGCACCGAGAAGCCGCTCAGCTGCTCGACCTCGCTCATCACCCGCGTGGCCGAGACGCGCCCCCGCGACGCGGTCCAGATGTCTCACATCCTCGGCGACAGGCGCGCGGAACGCTTCGGCGCGGCCTTTCTGGACGTTCTGCACGGGGCGTCCTAGGTATTGGGAGAATACGGAGGAACCGCCATGCTCGTCGTCATTTCGCCCGCGAAGAAGCTCGATATGGACCCGGTGGAGGGCGTGACCCCCACCACCCCGCAATTCGCGGACGAGGCCGAGGCGCTGGCGCGCCGCGCCGCGCGGCTCACCCATGCAGAGCTGCGCAAGCTGATGAAGATCAGCGAGGATCTCGCCAGCCTCAACGCCCGCCGGTTCCGCGATTTCGGAGAGATGGACGCCAAGCCCGCCGCGCTCGCATTCGCCGGGGACACCTACCAGGGGCTCGAGGCCGGCACGCTCGACGCGGACGAGATGCGCTATGCGCAGGATCACCTGCGGATCCTGTCGGGCCTTTACGGCGTGCTGCGTCCGCTCGACGCGATCCAGCCCTACCGGCTCGAGATGGGCAGCCGGCTGAAGACCGACCGGGGCAGGTCGCTCTATGACTGGTGGGGCGCGCAGATTTCCGAGGCGCTCGACGCGCAAGCCGCCGAGACCGGCAGCGATACGCTCGTGAACTGCGCCAGCCAGGAATATTTCGGGGCGGTCGACCTTGACGCGCTCGGGCTGCGCGTCGTCACGCCGGTCTTCATGGAAGAGCGGGGCGGCGAGCCCAAGGTCATCAGCTTCTTCGCCAAGAAGGCGCGCGGCGCGATGGCGCGTTTCATCGTGCAGAACCGCCTGCGCGACGCCGAGGCGTTGCATAGTTTCGACCTCGGCGGCTATCGCTTCGACGCAGGCATGTCGGAACCCGATCGCCCCGTCTTCCTGCGCAGCGAGGCGGCCGCCAAGGCGGCCTGAGCGTCAGGCCACGTCCGCGCCCATCGGCGGGCGTATGCCGTCACCCGCCATCGCCGCGATCCGTTCATGTATCAGCGCCTTGCGCAGCGGCTTGGTCAGGTAGTGGTCCAGCCCCGCGGCGAGGATCTCAGCGTCGTCGCCTTCCATCGCGTGCGCCGTCATCGCGACGATGGGCACATGCGCGCCGCTTTCCTGCTCCAGCTTCCGGATCTCGCGCGTCGCCTCCTTGCCGTCCATGCCGGGCATGGAGATGTCCATGAACACGATATCGGGCGCGAATGACTGGTAGAGCGCGACCGCCTCATGCCCGTTCCCGGCGAATTCGAGTTCGATGTCGAGCGCGCCCACCATCTTGGAGAAGACGAGGCGGTTGGTCTTGTTGTCCTCCGCCGCGAGAACCCGCAGCGCGCGGTCGGGCGCGGGCGCGGCACGGGCCGGCGCGGGCGCATCGGGGGCGGTGGGCGCCTTCGGCGCATCCGGGGGCGCCGCCGCGTCGAGGCTGCGCAACACCGCGAAGAGATCGCGCCGCGCGACCGGCTTTTGCAGGATCGCGTGCAGGTGATGCGCCGCCGGGTCGCGCTCCGCATAGCCGGTATTCGCGCTCAGCAGGATCACCGGCACGTCGCTTCCGGCCTCGCGGATCGCGGCGGTGAGTTCCAGCCCGTCCATCGCGTTCATGTTATGCTCGGCGAAAACGGCGTCGGCGCCCTCCTCCAGCCGCGCCAGCGCCTCGGCCCCGTCGGCGCAGGCCAGCGGAGCAATCCGGAGCTGATCGAGCTGCTTTTCCAGCAGGGTCCGGTTGGCGTCGCTGCCCCCAACCACCAGCGCGCGCCGGAGCGTCTGCGCGCGCGCGGGCGGCTCGGGCGCGGCCCCCTCGGCGACCGGCAGGGTGATGCGGAAGCCGAAGGTCGATCCCGCGCCTTCCTCGGACTCGACCCAGATATCGCCGCCCATCAACCCGATCAGCTTCTCCGAGATGGCGAGGCCGAGCCCGGTGCCCTCGAACTTGCGATTGTGCTCCCCCTCGACCTGGTTGAATTCGCCGAAGACGTGATCGACCATGTCCTCGGGGATGCCGATGCCGGTATCCTCGACCGCGACATGCACCTGCACCGCGCCGGCCCCGTCATCGGTGATGCCGGTCACCCGGATCAGCACATGACCCTTCGCGGTGAACTTGATCGCGTTGCCCATGAGATTGGTCAGAACCTGGCGCAGGCGCCCCGGGTCGCCGATGAACCGCGTCGGCAGGAACAGGTCGTAGTCGAGCAGCACCTCCACCCCCTGATCGCGCGCCCTGGGCTGCATCAGCATGATGAGCTCGTGGATGCAGCGTTCGAGATCGAAGGGTTCGGGATGCAGGACCAGCTTTTCCGCCTCGATCTTGGAGTAGTCGAGCACGTCGTTGATGATGACCAGCAGCGCCTCGCCGGAATTCTTGATCGTGGTGGCGTAGAGCAGCTGTTCCTCGTCCAGCGCGGTTTCGCGCAGCAGGTCGGCCATGCCCACGACCCCGTTCATCGGCGTGCGGATCTCGTGGCTCATGTTGGCGAGGAAGGAGGATTTCGCGCGGTTCGCCGCCTCGGCCCGCCGCCGCGCTTCCTTCAGTTGCTGCTCATAACGCACCGTGTCGGTGATATCGAGCGCCAGGCTCACGACGTCGCCGCCATGCCCGCGCTGGTCGATCAGCTTGATATAGGCGCCGTTCCAGAGCCGGATAACCGTCGGTTCGGGCGCCTCGGACTGCCAGCGGTCGAGCATGCGTTCGCGCCACTCGGCCGGGGTTTCGTCCCGGGTGTTGACGATCCCCTCCTCGGTGGCGAGTTGCAGGATCTCGATATAGCTCACGCCCGCGCGCACATCCGCCAGCCCATCGAAGATGGCGATCCATGCCGGGTTCGCGGCGATCATGCGGCCGCCCTCGTCGAAGAAGGCGAACCCGTCCTGGATCGTCTCGATCGAGTGCCAGAGCCGACGTTCGGCGATCTCGACCTTTTCGTTGGCGACGGTGAGGTCGGATTTGACGCGCTGGTTCTCGTCCTCCACGGTCTGGACCTTCGCGCGCGTCTCCACGATCTCGTCCGAGAGCTGGCGGGCGTGCTTGCCCAGCTTGCGGTTGGCGGCATGCAGTTCCGCCTGCTTCTGTTCGAGCAGCCGTTCGGCGGCGAGCCGCGCGCGCCGTTCCTCCGCCAGCTTGTTGGCCAGGCTCATGCACACCTCCGCCGTGCGCCGTTCCGATCCAACGCATGTTCCGTCATCGGCGTGAACAACTAATTAAAAGGCGACGTGGAATCATTGCCAGGCGGGCGACGGGGCGGCACACTGGGCGCAACGCCAACCCCGGAGGCCGCCATGTCGCGTATGATTTTCCCGTTTTTCGCCCTCGTTTTGCTGGCGTCGCAGGCCATGGGCCAATCCGCCCTGCCCGACCGGCGCGCGGTGGTGACAAACGACATGGATTACTACGGCTCGGACCTTCAGGCGATCTTCGACACGACCTACAAGACCTGCCGCAACGCCTGCCTGAACGATCCGGCCTGCAAGGCGTTCACCTATAATTCGAAATCCAGCGCCTGCTTCCCCAAGAGCGCGGTGAGCGAGGAAGTGGCCTATGAGGGCGCCTATTCGGCGCGCATCCTGCCCACCGATCCCGCGGTGCTCGCGCAGGCGGACGCGCGGATGGAGGACCTCGGATTTCTCGGCGCCTACATCATCGACAGCGCGCATGACCTCGCCCGCAGCGTGGGCGGCAAGCACCCGGCGGGGCAATGGGATGTCGATGCGATGCTCAAGGCGGCGCGCGACCGGATGGCCGATGGCGACGCGCTCAACGCGATGCGCTGGATGGGGGCCGCGGTCTCGGTCACCGACGCGGCCGATCAGTGGACCGAATTCGCCCGCCTGTCGCTGCTTACCAAGAAGGACCGGAGCAAACATGCCCGGCAGGCGGTCGAGGCGGCGGTCAACGGCTACCTGCGCGCGCGCGGCGACGGGGCGCGGGTGAACGCGCTCATGATCCTGGCCGAGGCGCTCGAGAAACAGAGCCGGGGCCGCGATTCGCTGCGCGCGCTGCGGCTGGCCAGCGACCTCCAGCCGCGCGAGGACGTGAACGCCGCGCTGGACAGGGCGATCGCGAAATACGGCTTCCGCATCACCGAGCATCGCGCCGACAACGAATCCGCCGCGCCGCGCATCTGCGCGGAGTTCTCCGAAAGGCTGATCGAGGCGGGAACCGATTACACGCCCTATGTGAAGCTGCCCGATCCCGGCCTCGTGGTGCAGCCCGACGGGCGGCAGATCTGCATCGACGGCGTGGAGCACGGCGAACGCTACACCATCACCTTCCGCAAGGGGCTGCCCGCCGCCTCCGGCGAAACGCTGGCCAAGGACGTGCCGATCTCGCTCTATATCCGCGACCGCTCGCCCAAGGTGGCGTTTCCGGGCCGCGCCTACGTGCTGCCGCGCGCCGCCGACGCGGCGCTCCCGATCGAGACGGTGAACCTGGACGAGGTGACCCTCGAGTTGCGCCGGGTGAGCGACCGCAACCTCTTGCGCGCGATGCAGGAGGATTACTTCGGCCGTCCGCTGAGCGAGTACCAGTTCGACACGTTCGAGAACGACATCTCCGAGCAGGTCTGGACCGGCAAGGGCGAGGTGCAGAACACCCTCAACCGCACCATGACGACCCGCCTGCCGCTGGGCGAGGCGCTGTCGGATCAGCCGCCGGGCATCTACACGCTAGGCGCGCGGATCGAAGGCGTGGAGCGCTACGAGGATCCCGGCGCGCTGCAATGGTTCGTGCTGACCGACTTGGGGCTGACCACGCTCAAGGGCACGGACGGGCTGCATGTCTTCGCCCGCGCCCTGTCGGACGCCGAGGCGCTCGACGGGATCGAAGTCACGCTGCTGTCGCGCTCCAACCGGGTGCTGGACACGGCGACGACCGACGCGCAGGGGCACGTGCGGTTTGATCCCGGCCTCGCGCGCGGGACCGGCGGCGCGGCCCCGGCGATGGTGCTGGCGCGCAAGGGCGATGACGACATGGCCTTCCTGTCGCTCACCGATCCGGCGTTCGATCTGTCCGATCGCGGGGTCGAGGGCCGTCCGCCCGCGCCGCCCGTGGACGTGTTTCTCGCCACCGACCGGGGCGCCTACCGCGCGGGCGAGGTGATCCACGCGGCCGCGTTGGCGCGCGACGGCAAGGTGAACGCCGTGACCGGCCTGCCGCTGACCGCGATCCTGACGCGGCCCGACGGGGTGGAATACGCGCGTCACCTTTCTGCCGAGGACGCTGCGGGCGGGCATGTGTTCGACATGCCGATAGGCGAGACCGCCCCGCGCGGCACATGGCAGATCGACATCAAGGCCGACGTGGACGCGCCCGCGCTCGCCAGCCAGTCGGTGCTGGTCGAGGATTTCCTGCCCGAGCGCATCGATTTCGATCTCTCGCTGCCCGAGGGGCTGATCGCGATGGACAACCCGCCCGCGCTTTCGGTGGCGGCCAGATACCTCTTCAGCGCGCCCGGCGCGGGCCTGAAATCCGGCGGCGAGGTCGTGCTGCGCCCGAAACGCAGCCTCGAGGCCTTCCCCGGCTATGTCTTCGGGCGGTACGACGAACGCGCGCCGACGCGCACCACGACGCTGGACAGTTTCACCACCGACGACGCCGGCGCGCTTTCGATCTCGCTGCAACTGCCCGACATCGAGGTGACCGACCGCCCTTACGAGGCGGAGGTCGTGCTGCGCCTGCGCGAAGGCTCGGGCCGCCCGGTCGAGCGGCGCATCACCCGCATGACCGCGCCCAAGGGGCCGATGATCGGGATCAAGCCGCAATTCGACGGCGTCGTGCCCGAAGGCGGCAAGGCGCGGTTCAGCGTGATCGGCCTCGGCTCCGATCTGGAGCCGCAGCCGATGCAGGTGACATGGACGCTCAACCGCGTGACGACGCGCTACCAGTGGTACCAGGAATGGGGCAACTGGCAGTGGGAGCCCGTGACCACCCGCGAACGCATCGCCAAGGGCGCCGGCGCGCTCGGCGACGCGCCGCTCGAGCTGTCCGGCGACGTCGACTGGGGCCATTACGAGCTGGTGGTGGAGCGCACCGATGGCGCGTACGTCGCGGCGTCGACGGATTTTCACGCCGGCTGGTATGCCCCCGCCGACGCGAGCCAGACGCCCGACACGCTGGAACTGTCGCTCGACCGCGACGGATACCGCCCCGGCGAGACGGCGCAACTGCGCATCGTGCCGCGCTACGCGGGCACCGCGCTCATCACCGTGCTGTCGAACCGGGTGATCGACATGAAGGCGGTCGAGGTTTCGGAGGGCGAGAACACGATCCCTCTCGACGTGACCGACGAGTGGGGCGCGGGCGCCTATGTCACCGCGCAGGTGATCCGCCCGATGGACGTTTCAGCAGAACAGAACCCGGCGCGCTCGCTCGGCCTCAGCTACGCGAAAATAGATCCGGGCGCGCAGCAGCTCTCGGTCAGCATCAATGCGCCCGAGGCGTCCGACCCGCGCGGCCCGCTGCCGGTCACCGTCGATGTCGGCGGGTTGGCGGACGGCGCGACGGGCTACGTTACGCTGGCCGCCGTGGACGTGGGCATCCTCAACCTCACCGGATTCGAGGCGCCCGCCCCCTCCGAATACTATTTCGGCCAGCGCCGGCTGGGGGTGGAAATCCGCGACCTCTACGGCCGCCTCATCGACGGGATGAACGGCGCCGAAGGGCAGGTCCGCTCGGGCGGCGACGCCGGCGGCGGGATGCAGCGCCAATCGCCCCCGCCGACCGAGGAACTCGTCGCCTTCTTCACCGGCCCGCTGCGCGTCGGCCCGGACGGCAGGGCCGAGGCCAGCTTCGAGATGCCGGATTTCAACGGCACGGTGCGGCTGATGGCGATCGCCTGGTCCGATACCGGCGTCGGGCAGGCCGCGCGCGACGTGCTGGTGCGCGACCCGGTGGTCCTCACCGCGTCGCTGCCCCGCTTCCTCGCCCCCGGCGATCAAAGCCGCCTGCTGCTCGAGATCGCGCACGCCACTGGCCCGGCGGGCCGCGTCGGCCTCGACGTGAGCGCGCCGGGCGTGACCCTGGGCGGCGCCGTGCCCTCGGGCTTCGACCTCGCGGAGCACGGCAAGGCGAGCTTCAGCCTGCCGATCACCGCCGGGGAGACGGGCGACTATGACGTGCAGATCGCGCTCACAACGCCGGGGGGCAGGCAACTGACCAAATCGCTGACCCTGCCGGTGCGCTCGAACGACCCCGAGGTATCGCAGACACGCCGCCTCACGCTCGCGGCCGGCAAGAGCCTGACGTTTGATTCGGACATCTTCGCCGATATGCGCCCCGGCACTGGCGAAGCGGTGCTTACCGCCGGTCCGTTGGCCCAACTCGACGCGCCCGCGATGCTGCGCTCGCTTGACCGCTATCCCTATGGCTGCACCGAGCAGGTGGCCTCGCGCGCGATGCCGCTGCTCTATTTCAACCAGGTCGCCAGGGCGCTCGACCTCGGGACCGACGCGCAGATCGCGAACCGCATCGAGCGGAGCATAGATCGCATCCTCACCCGCCAGGACAGCAACGGCGCCTTCGGGCTCTGGCGCGCGGGGTCGGGCGATTTCTGGCTCGACGCCTATATCGCCGATTTCCTCAGCCGCGCCCGCGCCGAAGGGTTCGACGTCCCCGACCGCGCGTTTTCGATGGCGATGGACAACCTGCGCAACCGGCTGAACTACGCCCCCGATTTCGACGACGGCGGAGAGGCGGTGGCCTATGCTCTCATGGTGCTCGCCCGCGAGGGGGCGGCGCGCATGGGCGACTTGCGCTACTACGCCGACGTGAAGGCCGACGCCTTCGCCACGCCGCTGGCGTTGGCGCAGCTCGGCGCGGCGCTCGCCGCCTACGGCGATCAGACCCGGGCCGACCGGATGTTCCGCGCCGCCGTGTCGCGGCTGACCCGAGACAGCGGCAATGAGCGGCAAGTCTGGCGCTCGGATTACGGCACGCAGTACCGCGACCGCGCCGGGGTGCTTGCCCTGCTGCTCGAGGCGCGCAGCAACGTCGCCGATCCTGCGCAGCTTGCCGGCGGGCTTGGCCGGACGGGGCCGCACATGTCGACGCAGGAACGCGCCTGGACGCTGCTGGCCGCGCATTCGCTGATCGACAATCCGACGCGCGGCGACCTCACGCTCAACGGCGAGCCGGTCAACGGGCCGCTCGTGCGGCTGCTCGCGGCCGACACGCTGAGCGCGCAGACCATCGCCAACACCGGCGCGCGCGAGGCCGACGTGACGCTGACCACGATCGGCGTACCGCAGGTCCCGCCGCCCGCCGGCGGCTACGGCTACCGGATCGAGCGCAGCTATTACGACATGGACGGCAAGGCGGTCCCGCTCGATGGCGTGAGCAGCGGCGAGCGGCTCGTCGCGGTGCTGAAGGTGCGGCCCGCAGGCGACAGCGCGGCGCGGCTCATCATCGACGATCCGCTGCCGGCGGGGCTCGAGATCGACAACCCGAACCTCTTGCGCTCGGGCGACGTGCGCGCGCTCGACTGGCTCGACACCGCGCAGGCCGAACATTCCGAGTTCCGCTCGGACCGGTTCATCGCCGCCGTCGAGTGGCGCGGGGATAAGCCCTTCACGCTGGCCTATATCGTGCGCGCCGTCTCGCCGGGGCGCTACCATCACCCCGCCGCCACGGTCGAGGATATGTATCGCCCCGAATTCCGCGCCAACACCGACACCGGCGCGATGACGGTGGTGGAATAGCGTTCGCAGCATGCGCGCGCATCGCCTCCTCTTCGCGCTCGCGCTTCTGCTGACGCTTGGCGGCTACGCGCGCGACCGGCTCGACGCATGGGTGGACGCGACGGTGCTGCCGCCGCTCCTGTCGGAGACCTCGACCGAGATGCGCGACCGCGCGGGGCGCCTGTTGCGCGTCTATACCGTCGCCGATGGGCGCTGGCGGCTGGCGGTGACGCCCGGACAGGTCGACGCGCGCTACCTCGAAATGCTGATCGCCTACGAGGACAAGCGGTTCCGCAGCCATTCCGGCATCGATCCCCGCGCCATGCTACGCGCAGCATGGCAGGCGGCGTGGCATGGCGGGGTAGTCTCGGGCGGCTCGACGCTGACCATGCAGGTCGCAAGGCTCCTTGAGGAAAGCGGCACGGGGCGATGGGCGGGCAAGCTGCGCCAGATGCGCGTGGCGCTCGCGCTCGAGCGGCGGCTGAGCAAGGCGCAGATCCTCGCGCTCTACCTCACCCACGCGCCCTATGGCGGCAACCTCGAGGGCATCCGCGCCGCGACGCTCGCCTGGTTCGGCAAGGAGCCCCGCCGCCTGACCCCGGCCGAGGCCGCGCTGCTGATCGCGCTGCCCCAATCGCCCGAGGCCCGCCGCCCCGACCGCGCGCATGGCGCCGCGCGCGCCGCGCGCGACCGGGTGCTGGACCGGATGGTGCGCGCCGGGCGGCTCACCGCCGAGGCCGCCGAGGCCGCGCTGAGCGAACCCGTCCCGCAGGCGCGCCGCCCCTTTCCCGCGCTCGCCCCGCACCTGACCGACCGGGCCGTGGCGGAAGCGCCCGGGCAAACCTACCATCGGCTTACCCTCGACGCGGGCCTTCAGGCGCGGCTTGAAACGCTCGCCCGGAGCGCGCTGCGCGGCCTGCCCGGCAACGTCTCGATCGCCATCGTGCTGGCGGACCACCGCAGCGGCGCGATCCTGGCCTCGGTCGGCTCCGCCGGGCTCAGGAACGCCGAGGCGCGGGACGGGTTCGTGGACATGACGCAGGCGCTGCGCTCGCCCGGTTCCACGCTCAAGCCGCTGATCTACGGGCTGGCCTTCGACCGCGGGCTTGCCCATCCGCAAACGCTGATCGACGACCGCCCCATCGCCTTCGGCCGCTACGCGCCGCAGAATTTCGACGGCCGCTTCCGCGGCGAGGTGACGGTGACGGACGCGCTGCGCAAGTCGCTCAACATTCCCGTCGTGCTGCTGATGAACGAGATCGGCCCGGCGCACCTGATGGATCTGATGCGCCGCGCCCATGTGCGCGCCGAGCTGCCGGGCGAACGCCCGGGGCTGGCGGTGGCGCTTGGCGGCGTCGGGATCAGCCTCACCGATCTCGTGCAACTCTACGCGGCGCTGCCCGAAGGCGGCATCGCCCGCCCGCTGCGCTGGACCGGCCCCGCGTCCGATGCGCCGCCGCAGCGCATCCTCAGCCCGGTCGCCGCGTGGCAGGTGGGCGACATCCTCTTGGGGCTGGCCCCGCCGCCGGGCGCGCCGCGCCGCGCGCTGGCCTACAAGACCGGCACCTCCTACGGCCACCGCGACGCCTGGGCGGTGGGCTATGACGGCGCACATGTGGCCGGCGTCTGGATCGGGCGGCCCGACGGGACGCCGGTGCCCGGCGCCTTTGGCGGGAACATCGCCGCCCCCGTGCTTTTCGAAGCCTTCCAGCGCCTCGACACGCCGCGGACGCCCCTGCCCCCGCCGCCGCCCGAAACCCTGATCCTTCCCACCGCCGAACTGCCCCAGCCCCTGCGCCGCTTCACTCCGCGCGACGCGGTCTTCGCCGCCGCGCCGGACGCGCCCAAGCTGATCTTCCCGCCTGACGGCGCGCGCCTCGCCACCGGGGAGCACGGCGTGCCGGTCAAGGTCCGCGACGGAACCCCGCCCTTCACCTGGCTCGCCAATGGCGCGCCGCTGCTGACCGGGGTGCACAGGCGGCAGGCCGAACTCACCGGGCTCGAGCGGGGTTTCTCGCAACTCTCGGTGATTGACGCAAAGGGCCGCGCCGCGCGCGTGACGATCCGGCTGGATTGAAGCCGGCTTTCAATGCTCCCGAAATACTCTCGCCGAAGGCGTCCCTGACCGGCCACCGGAGCTTTCGGCGGAGGTGTTCTTCCCATGAAAAAGCGAGGACGCCCGCAAGGGCGGAGGAGCGCGCGGCTCAGACCCGCTCGATCGCGAGCGCGATGCCCTGCCCGCCGCCGATGCACATGGTGATGAGCGCCCTTGCGCCCCCGGTCCGCTCCAGTTCATAAAGCGCCTTGACCACGAGGATCGCCCCCGTCGCCCCGACCGGATGGCCAAGCGCGATGGCGCCGCCATTGGGGTTCACCTTCGCCGCGTCCAGCCCCAGCGCCGCGTTCACAGCGACCGCCTGCGCCGCGAAGGCCTCGTTCGATTCGATCACGTCGAAATCATCCGCGCCAAGCCCGGTGCGTTCGAACAGCGCCTTGACCGCTGGCACCGGGCCGATTCCCATCACCTCGGGACGCACGCCTGCATGGGCGTAGCTTAAGACGCGCGCACGGGGCGTCAGCCCCGCCTTCTCCGCCGCCCCGGCGCGCGCCAGCACCAGCGCCGCCGCGCCGTCATTGATGCCCGATGCGTTGCCCGCCGTCACCGACCCGTCCTTGCGGAACGCGGGCCGCAGACCGGCCAACCCGTCGGCGGTGGTCGTCTTCGGGTGTTCATCGGTGTCGAACGCCACGGTGTCACGCTTTGCCTTCACCTCGACCGGCACGATCTGTTCCTTGAACCACCCCGCCTCGATCGCCTTCGCCGCGCGGGTCTGGCTTTCGAGCGCGAAGGCGTCCTGCGCCTCGCGGCTCACGCCATGCTCGGCGGAGACGTTCTCGGCGGTCACGCCCATGTGGCCGGTGCCGAACGGGCAGTTGAGCGTGCCCAGCATCATGTCGAGCGCGCGCACGTCGCCCATCTTCGCGCCCCAGCGCGCGTCCGGGTTGATGAACGGCGCGCGCGACATGCTCTCGGCCCCGCCGGTCAGCGCGAAATCGCAATCTCCGAGGCGCAGCGCCTGGACGCCCGACACCACCGCCTGCGCGCCCGACCCGCAGAGCCGGTTGACGTTCATCGCCGGAACCGTCTCGGGAACGCCCGCATCCATCGCCGCCACGCGGCTGAGATACATGTCGCGCGGTTCGGTGTTGATGACCTGGCCGAATATCACGTGGCCGATCTGCCCGCCCTCGACACCCGAACGTTCAAGCGCGGCGCGGGCCACGATCGCGCCCAGTTCCGTCGGCTTCACCCCTTTGAGAGATCCGCCGAATGTGCCGATGGCGGTGCGCGCGCCACCCAGAATCACGATATCGGTCATGTCCGTTCCCCTGCTGTCGTCATTGCTCCGCCGGCGCCATCGGTCACGCGGCGCGCGCGCCCTCGGCCGCGTCGCGGATCGCGCGGATATTGGCGCCGTAAACCCCCGGGTTGTCCACGCCGCCGCCCCTGAACACCGCCGACCCGGCGACGAGCACGTCCGCCCCCACCGCCGTCATCAGCGGCGCGGTGTCGGGCGTGATTCCGCCGTCGATCTCGATATGAATGGGCCGGTCGCCGATCATCTCGCGCAATGAGCGCACCTTCGCGACCTGGCTTTCGATAAAGCTCTGTCCGCCGAAGCCGGGGTTCACCGTCATCACGCAGACAAGGTCGATCATGTCCAAAAGATGCTTGACGTCATCGAGCCCCGTGCCGGGGTTGAGCGCGAGCCCCGCCTTGCAGCCCGCGTCCCGGATCGCCTGAAGCGTGCGGTGGATATGCGGTCCGGCCTCGAGATGCGCGGTCAGGATGTCCGCGCCCGCATCGGCGAAGGCGTCGATATAGGGATCGACCGGCGCAATCATGAGGTGCACGTCCATCACCGTGCGCACATGCTTGCGGATCGCCTTCACCAGCGGCGGGCCGAAGGTGAGGTTGGGCACGAAATGCCCGTCCATCACGTCGACATGCACCCAGTCCGCGCCCTGCGCCTCGATCGCCTCGATCTCGGCTCCGAAATTGGCGAAATCCGCCGAGAGGATGGAAGGGGCGATCTTGACGGATCTGTCCAGGGGCATGGGACCGGCTTTCCTGCTGTGCGCGTTACCGGAAACATGTGCGCGGCGCGCGCGCCGAGGTCAAGGGGCGCGCGCCGCATTGTCGCGGATGCCGCCCCTTGACCTTCCAGTTACTGGAAGCACTATCTGACCCTCGGATGAAGGAGCGACGTGATGGGCGACACACTTACCCTCAGGATCACCGGCATGACCTGCGCGGGTTGCGCGGGGCGGGCCGAGCGCGCGCTCGCCTCCGCGCCGGGCGTGGCGCGGGCGAGCGTGAACTTCGCCAGCCACGCCGCGCAGGTCGAGCCCGCCGCGGCGGATGCGCCCACGCTTGCCGCGGCGCTGACGCAGGCGGGCTACCCTGCGCGAGAGGCGCAGGCGGAACTCGACGTGTCGGGGCTCACCTGCGCCTCCTGCGTCAGCCGCAGCGAGACCGCGCTGCGCGCCGTACCGGGGGTGCTTGACGCGGCGGTGAACCTCGCCACGCGGCGCGCGCGGGTGACCTATCTCGACGGGGCGACCGATCCTGCGCGGCTGGCCCGCGCGCTGACGGACGCGGGCTATGCAGCGGCGCCGATCGTCGGAGAAGCTGCGCGCGACGGCGACAGCGCGGATGACGAGGCGGCCGAGACCCGCCGCGCGGCGCTGATCGCGGGCGCGCTCACGCTGCCGGTCTTCGTGATGGAGATGGGCGGGCATGTCTTTCCGCCGCTGCAAGACGCCATCGCGGCGACCATCGGCGTTCAAACCGCCTGGATGATCCAGTTCGCGCTGACCACGCTGGTCCTGCTCTGGCCGGGGCGCGTGTTCTACGCCAAGGGCATCCCCGCCCTGCTGCGCGGCGCCCCCGAGATGAACAGCCTCGTCGCGCTCGGCACGCTGGCGGCCTGGGGCTACAGCACGGTCGCGCTCTTGGCGCCCGCGCTGCTGCCCGAGGCGGCGCGCGCCGTCTATTTCGAAGCGGCGGCGGTGATCGTGACGCTGATCCTCGTCGGGCGCTGGTTGGAGGCCCGCGCGCGCGGCCGCACCGGCGCGGCGATCGAACGCCTGATGGGCCTGCAACCCGACGAGGTGCTGGTCGAACGCGGCAAAGGGACTGAGCAAATCCCGCTCTCGGCGGTAGAGGTCGGCGACGTGATCCGCACCCGCCCCGGCGACCGGATCGCGGTCGACGGCGAGGTGATCGAGGGCACGTCCTTCGTCGATGAATCCATGCTCACCGGGGAACCGATGCCGGTGCAGAAAGCGCCGGGCGACACGGTGATCGGCGGCGCCGGCAACGGCAGCGGCGCATTGCGCGTGCGCGCAATCCAGGTGGGGCGCGACACCGTGCTGTCGCGCATCGTCGCGATGGTCGAAGAGGCGCAGGGCGCGAAACTGCCGATTCAGGCGCTTGCCGACCGGGTGGTGCGCGTCTTCGTTCCCGTGGTGATCGCAGTGGCGCTGGTGACGGTCGCGGCGTGGCTTGCCTTCGGGCCGGCGCCCGCCCTCACCAATGCGCTGGTGGCGGCGGTGTCGGTGCTCATAATCGCCTGCCCCTGCGCAATGGGACTGGCGACGCCGACGTCGATCATGGTCGGCACCGGCCGCGCGGCGGAACTCGGCGTGCTGTTCCGGCGCGGCGCGGCGCTGCAATCGCTGGACGACGCGCGCGTCATCGCCTTCGACAAGACCGGCACGCTGACCGTGGGCGAGCCGCGGATGCAGCGCATCGCGCTGGCCAAGGGCGCGCAGCGCGCCGACGTGCTGCGCGTCGCCGCCGCGGTCGAGGCCGAGTCCGATCATCCGCTCGCCCGCGCCGTGGCCGAAGCGGCGCAGGGCATGGACCTGCCCCGCGCCGAGGCGGCCGAGGCGATCGCCGGACACGGGATGCGCGCGCAGGTCGAGGGGCGACAGGTGCTGATCGGCAACGCGGCGCTGATGCGGACCGAAGGGATCGGCACGGATGCGCTGGACGCCGAAGCGCAAGCGATGGCCGAGGCTGGCCAGACGCTCATCATGGTCGCCATCGACGGCGCGCTCGTCGGGGTGATCGGCGTGGCCGATACGATCAAGCCCGCGAGCGCCCCCACCATCGCCGCGCTGCACGCCGCCGGGCTGCGCACTGCGATGATCACCGGCGACACCGAGGCCGCCGCGCAGAACATCGCGCGCGAGATCGGCATCGACCAGGTGATCGCCGGCGTCCTGCCCGACGGCAAGCGCGACGCGATCCGCGCGCTGCGCGACCGGCACGGCCCGGTCGCCTTTGTCGGCGACGGCATCAACGACGCGCCCGCGCTGGCCGAGGCGGATATCGGCATCGCGATGGGCGGGGGCACCGACATCGCCATCGACGCCGCCGACGTGGTGTTGATTTCAGGCGACCCGCATGGCGCGCTCACCGCGCGGCACGCCTCGGCGCGCACCATGTCGAACATCCGGCAAAACCTGTTCTGGGCCTTCGCCTACAACGCCGCGCTGATCCCGGTGGCGGCCGGGGTCCTCTACCCGCTGACCGGGCTGCTGCTGTCGCCGATGCTCGCCGCCGGCGCGATGGCGCTGTCGTCGGTCTTCGTCGTGGGCAACGCGCTGCGGCTGCGGCGGCTGGAAACGGGAGAAAGGCCATGAATATCGGCGAAGTCGCGGAACGCACCGGCCTGCCGGCCAAGACGATCCGCTATTACGAGGATATCGGCCTGATCCGCCCGGAGCGCAGGGCGAACGGCTATCGCAGCTTCAGCGACGCCGACGCGCACAAGCTCGGCTTTGTCGCGCGGGCGCGCGCGCTCGGGTTCGGGATCGACGAGTGCCGCACGCTGCTGGGGCTATACGAGGACGAGGGGCGCTCTTCTGCGGACGTGAAGGCAGTCGCGCGCACCCACCTCGCGCAGATCGAGGAGAAGATCGCCCAGCTTCAGGCGATGCGCGACACGCTGGCGCATCTCGTCGAGTCCTGCGCGGGCGATGAGCGCCCCGATTGCCCGATCCTGCAGGATCTCGCGCCGGATTGAGGGTGCAGGGAAGCCGGAAAGCGGGAAGGCGGGCGTTCACGGTCTGCGCAGCGAGGCGCAGCACTGCGGCAATGGCGCTGGCGCCGCGCGGAGGTCACATCGACAGAATGTCTTTGGTGTTCTTCACGACGGCTAGTTCACCGTCAAGCGTCGCCATGCTGACCGAGTGTATCCGCTCTGCGCCATGCCTCACCCCGTCCGGCCCGGTGAGGCCATAAGTCCAGACCGCATCGGCCGCGTAAACGGGGTTGAACCCCAGATCAGCCGCATTGCGGGTGGTGGATTCCACGCAATGATTGGCGGTCGCGCCGCACAGGATGACGCGTTCGACGCCGGCTTCCTGAAGGATCGTCTGCAACGGCGTCCCCACGAACCCGCTGCTGCCGGTCTTGGTGACGACAGGCTCACCCGGTTGCGGGGCGGCGACAGGCTGAACCGCCGCGCCGGCAGAGTCGGGATGAAACGGGTCGTCCGGGTCCGTGCCGTGGTGATGGACATGCACCACCATGCCGCCAATGCTGCGAAACCCGTCCAGAAGCAGGGCGATGTTGTCCTCGGCTCCGGGACAGGATCGCTCCGCGCCGGCGGCATCCTCATGCGCCAGCGCCATCTGCACGTCTATCACAAGCAATGCCGTTTTCATCGTCGCGCGTCCCTATGCAGTCGCCTGGGTCTTGCGGCTGGCCAGGATGTTCTCCACCCGCTTGCCATAGATGCGGATGTTGATCTCATCCTCGATCAAGCGGCCCGGCTGTTCATCGTAGGTCAGGATCGCGGATATGCGCGATCGGCCGCCTTCGACCCTGGTGACGCCATGCAGGGAATAGCCGCCGCGAAACAGGGTGAACGCGCCCGCCCCGCGCGAAAAGGTCCGGGCCTGCCTCATGTCGCCCGACAGCAGCCGGTCCACCGCCTCGCGGTCCTCGGCCTCATCGGTGCGAGAGTTGGGCAGAAACGTGAACTCGCCGCCTGCCTCGGCGGCCTGCAACAGCAGGGTGACGGTGCATTCGGTCGTGTCGTAATGCCATGCGTGCCAGCTACCGGGTTGCAGCGCGACGATATTGAGCGCCTGGAACTCATCCGCGCAGCGAAAGAGCTGGGCTTTCCTTTGAACCCGGCGCACGAACTCAGTCAGCGTATCCGAATGATAAAGCCGCTTTAGCCGCGTTTCGGCGGGTATTTGATCATCGGCGAGCTGGGCGGCGATATGTGTGAATTCCTTTCGCCGGGGATCATCCTCGGGCGCCGACGGATCGATCGCGCCCTGATAGATATTGCGTTTGACATGTAGCACTTCGGCGGTCGGCAAGAGGTCGTTGGCCTCGCCGTTGAGCTGTTCAAGAGCATCGGCGCGGATGAACCCGTCCAGGTTGCACCAACCTTGATCATCCATACTGCGCTGGCATTCCGCCAGGAACTCCGCGCCCGGCCCGCTGTCCAGATCGGCAATGGGATAGCGGTCGAGGTCGATCATATCCAGGGCGATATCGTTTCGGGCCTGTTTGCTGTCAGCCATGACGGTCTCCTCTCATTGCCCCTAGGGCGGCGCGAAAGCGGTGGGGTCCGGAAGACTATGCAGCGAGGTTTCTGTCAGATAAAACGAAACAATAAACGCCGATGGACATAAAAAACTTATGACGATGTCATGCGCCACAACCTGAATCTCAATTGGCTGCGCAGTTTCGAGGCAACGGCGCGATTGCTGAGCTTCACCGCCGCCAGTCATGAAATCGGCCTGACGCAAACCGCCGTCAGCCAACATATCAAGGCGCTCGAGACGCAGCTTGGCCACAAGCTTTTCCTGCGCCGCCCCAAGAGCCTGCACCTGACCGATGTCGGCAAGGCCTACCTGCCGGCGGTACGCGGCGCGCTTGACGCGATCGAGATGTCGACCACCGGCCTGTTCGGACCGCGCCGGGCCAGCACGATCACCATGCGCGCCTCGATGGCGTTCATCATGTGGATTTCTTCCCGGCTGGACGGCTTCCTGAAGGACCATCCCGATATCGGCATCAAGACGATGACCGCCATCTGGACGGCCCCCGACCAGAACCCAATCGATATCGATATCGTCCTCGCCCCGAAACAGCATACAAGATCGGATCTCGAACTGTTGGCGGACGAAGCGATCGTTCCCGTCCACAGCGCCGCATCCGCCCGCAAGATAAGAACACCCCGGGACTTGCTGGAACAGCCCCCGATCCATATCACGGGTTTTGACGATCACTGGGCGCGATATCTTTCCGGGCACGCGCTGAAACCGGCGACCTCCGGCGGGCGGCTGATCACCGACACCTCGACCGCCGCGATCGAGATGGTCGCGACGGGGCTGGGCTGCGCTGTGGTCATCGAAAGATTCGCGCGACAGGCGATCAAGGCGGGACAGAAAATCCGCATCGTCGGTGAGCCCATGGACCTTGGGCAGTCTCATTATCTTGTCCGGACCGAGCACCGCACGGCAATCCAACCGCACGTGGAAGCATTCAGGTCGTGGCTACGGCGCCAGTTCTAGGCGCGGCGCGAAGATATGGCTCAGAATTCGCGCCCCGCCGTCCATTCCCCCCAGCGCATCGTCGCATTCGCCCCGAGATAGGTCAGCGGCGCCGGCGGCAGGCGGCGCGGGGCGGGCTGGGCCAGCACCTCGCGGAGCAGGTCGGAGCTCTGCCCGGAGGCCAGCTCGGCCATCAGCATTCCGTGCAGCGTCCCCTTGGCGACGCCCAGCCCGTTCTGGCAGCACGCCGCGAAAAGCCCCGGCGCCACCTCGCCCAACGCGGGCGCGCCGTTCCAGCTCAGGCAAAGCCGCCCGCCCCAGCGATACTCCATCCCCACGCCCGCCAGCATCGGAAAGCGCGCGGCGAAGGCGCGGTCGTGATCGCGGCCCACCCGCGCAATGCGCCGCTGCGACACCTGCATCGCCGGGTCATGGGTGAACCGGTTGCGGATGATGATCCGGTCGCCCCCGGTCCCGCTGATGCGCCGCACGGTGGTGCCCATCGGGTCCGCCGGGGTCACGCCCCAGCGCGCCGCGCCGCCCAGCGCGCGCACCTCATCCGTGGTCAGCGCGCGGGTCATCGACGCATAGGTAAAGACATGCAGCAACCGCCCCCGAAACTGTCCGAAACTTTCGGCATGGCCGTTGACGGCAAGGATCACGCGCGGGGCGACAACCGATCCTCGCGGCGTCTGCGCCCCCCACGCGCCGTCGCGGCTCAGCCCCGTGACCGGGCTGTCCTCGAATATCCGCACGCCCGCGCCCGCCAGCCCCTTCGCCACGCCGCGCACGAAAAGCGCGGGCTGGATCATCACCGTGCCGGGGGTGAAAAGGCCGCTGCGGTAGTAGCGCGTGCCGGTCATCTCGCGCATGGCGTCAGCGTCGAGCATTTCATGCGCCTCGCGCAACCCCGCGAGATGCGCGGCGTAATCGAGGTTGTGCCGGTGGCCCTTGTCGCCCGCCGCCGCGTTCACCTTGCCGGTCGGCGCGAAGGCCTCGGCCGTCAGCCCGAATTCCGCCGCCATTTCCGCCGCGAACGCGATGGCCGCGCGATTGGCGCGGGTCTGCGCCGCGTCGCCCTGCTCTGCGCCCGCATAGCTTTCCGAGGCGAGGTCATGCGGCAGATCGATCATGAAGCCAGAGTTGCGCCCCGCCGGCCCCTCGCCGATGCGCGTCGCCTCGAGCAGCGCGATCCTCGTACCGGGGTGGAGCTGCGCCAGCCTGCGCGCCGCCGCCAGCCCGGCGAACCCGCCCCCGATGATCAGCCAGTCGGCGGTGATCGCATCCTCCAGCCGGTCGGGCGCAGGTTGTGCGGGCAGCAGGGCGCTCCAGCCGGAGGCGCCGGGATCGACGGGGAGGCGCGCGACCTTCACGGCAGGCTCAACTGCGCGGTGCGCCCGCCGTCCACGGCATAGACCTGCCCGGTGACAAAGCTTGCGGCGTCCGAGGCGAGCCAGCAGACAAGTTGCGCCACCTCGTCCGTCCGCCCGGTGCGCCGCAGCGGATGGATGCCGCCGATCTGCGCGCGGAAACGCGCCGGGTCCGGCTGGCTGTCGATGAAATCCTCGTTGAGCGGCGTGTCGATCCACCCCGGCGCGACCGCGTTGCAGCGCACGCCGTCCGCCCCGTGATCGACCGCCACAGCGCGGGTGAGCCCGTGCAGCCCGGCCTTGGACGCGCCATAGGCTGGGTGGCGCGGGTTCGCGCCCAGCCCCTCGATGGAGCCGACGTTGACGATGACCCCGCGCGCGGCGCGCAACAGCGGCATGGCGTGGCGGATCATCAGGAACGGCGCGGTGAGGTTGACCTGCAACTGCACATGCCAATCCTCGAGCGAGGTTTCCTCGACCGTGCCCTCGCGCATGACGCCCGCGTTGTTCACGAGGATATCGAGCCGCCCGGCCGCGTCCGCCACATGGGCGATCACCCGTTCGGGCGCTTCGGGTTCGGCCAAATCGGCGCGCACCGCCTCGAATTCCGCGGCGCCGCGCTGCGCGGTAAAGACCCGCGCGCCGCGTCGCGCCAGAAGCCGCGCGGTCGCTGCGCCCATTCCGCTCGATGCGCCGGTGACCAGCGCGACCTTGCCCTTGAACTCGCTCATCCGACCGGTTTCCCGCCGTTCACGGGCAGCAGCGCGCCGGTCATGTAGCGCGCCGCGTCCGAGGCGAGAAACAGCGCCACGTCGGCGATGTCCTCCGGCTCCGCGATGCGACCCAGCGGCACGCTTGCGTTCAGCGTGGCGATGCCCGCCTCGGGGTCGAGCCCGCGAATGGCGAAACCGGTGCGCAGCATCGGCGTGTTCACCTCGTTCGGGCAGACGGCGTTCACCCGGACGCCCTGGTGCGCGTGATCGCGCCCCAGGCATTCTGTGAGCGAGGCAAGCGCCGCCTTCGACATGACGTAAAGCGGATGGTTCGGCCCCGGTTGCAGCCCCCAGCAGGACGCGGTGTTGACGATCGCCCCGCCGCCCGCCGCCGCCATGATCGGGATCGCCGCGCGGCAAAGGCGCATCGGCGCCTCCACGTTGACGCCCATCGTCAGCGCGTAATCCGCATCCGTCGCCGTGGTGATGTCGCCGCGCGTGATGACGCCCGCGTTGTTCACGAGGATGTCCAGCCCGCCGAGTTCTTCGGCCACCCGCCCCGGCAGCGCATCGCAGAACCCGCCGTCGAGCAGGTCGCCGTCGATGCGCGCTTCGGCCTCAAGCGCGCCGCAATCGCGATCGGTCACCGCCACCTGTGCGCCCTCGGCCCGCAGCCCGGCGACGATCGCCCGCCCGATGCCGCCCGCCGCGCCGGTCACCAGCGCCCTTTTTCCTGTAAACCGCATCATGCCTCCAGCACCGGCGCGCCGAACCGCGCGGCGTCTATCTCAAGCCCAAGCCCCGACCCCTCGGGTAGCGCGATCATGCCGTCCGTCACCTCGATCCCGCCGCGCGCGCAATAATGCCCCTCGATGTAGGGCGCGGCGATCCACACTCCTTCGAGCAGATCGGGCGCCACGGTGGCGCCGACATGGGCGCAGGCGGCGGCTATGACGTCGCCGCCCCAGCTGTCGTCGCAGGTATGCGGCAGGCGGTGCGCCGCGCAGATGTCGCGGACGACGGCCATCGGGTGCAGCCCGCCGATGCGCGTCACTTTCATCCCGAACCCGTCGACAAGCCCGCTCCCCGCGGCGTTCACCACCGTCGAGAGGTCAACCGCGTTCTCGTCCATGTAGAGCGCGTGGCGAATCTGCGGGCGTATCTGGCGCAGCTCGTCGATGCTGTTGCAAGGCTGCTCCATGACAAAGGGGATATCCCCACATTCGCGGCTCACCCGGAGCGCGTCCCGCGTAGTCCAGCCGCGATTCCCGTCCACGGCAAGACGCGCGCGCCCGCCTACCGCTTCCCAGACCTTGCGCAGCACGGCGATGTCGATCGCCACGTCCCGCCCGCCGACCTTGATCTGAAGCCGGGGATAGCCCTCGGCCACCTTCTCGGCGGCGATGCGCGCGATCTCGTCCGGCGCGCCCACGCCGGTGGCGTAGTAGGACGGCACGCGCTCCTGCGCGACGCCGCCCAGGAAATCCGCCACGCGCCGCCCGGTCGCCCTGCCGATGAGGTCATGCGCCGCGATGTCGATGGCGGCCTTGGCGTAGTTGTGCCCCGTCAGCAGCCCGTCCATCGCCCGGTGCAGCGTGAGCGGCGCGATCTCGACCCCGATCAACCCCGGCGCCATCGCGCCGAGCGCCGCGAGCGCGCCGCCCGGATGCGCCTCGGCATAGGTGGGGCCGACGGGGCAGGTTTCGCCCCAGCCGACGATTCCGTTATCGCTCACCACCCGCACCAGCGTACTGGTCAGCGACCAAACCTGCGCGCAGGCCATCGTGTAGGGGCCGTTGCGCACCGGCAGTTCGGCCTGGTAGATCTGGATGCTTGCGATCTTCACCGTGCTAGCGGTCCTGGTTGAGCGCGTCGGCGGGCGGGATCTCGCGCTCTCGCCGGGCGATGTAGTCGAGCAGCGCCTCGTTCACGGCCTCGTCGAGCCGGGGCTCCTCGTAGGCGCCCAGCAGGTCGCGCGTGTAGGCCAGCGCGCGCGCGTTGATCTCGATCGCCCCCTCGGCCTGCCATTGCTCGATCGAGTTGTTGTCGAACAGTTCCGGCATGAAGAACGCGCGCTGGAAATTCTCGAGCGTATGCGCATGGCCCAGGTAATGCCCGCCGGGGCCGATATCGGCGACCGCCGCCAGCGCCTCGTCGAAATCGTCCCAGCGGATTCCTTGCGCCATGCGGTAGGCCATCGCGCATTGCTCCGCGTCCACCACGAATTTCGCCATTGAGCAATGCATCCCCGCCTCGTTCCAGCCGGCGGCGTGCCACATGTAGTTGGTCCCCGCCATTTGCAGCGCCATCAGGGTCGTCGCACTTTCATACCCCGCCTGTGCGTCGAACGTCTTGGCCCCGCCCAGGCTGGTCGAGGACCGCCACGGCACGCGGTAGAACCGCGCCATCTGGCCGATCATCAGGTTCATGAGCGATATTTCAGGCGTGCCCGCCATCGGCGCGCCGGATTTCATGCTGACCGTGCTGAGGTAGTGGCCGTAGATCGCCGGACACCCCTTGCGCACGACCTGCGTGTAGGCCAGCGCGCTCAGCGCCTCGGCGTTGAGCTGCGCCACCGTGGGCGCGACGCTTGCGGGCGTGTTCGCCCCGCCCAGTACGAAGGGCGAACACAGCACCGGCTGGTTACGCTTGTTGAACGCGCGCATCGCCCCCAGCATGGTTTCGTCCCACACCAAGGGCGAGTTGCCGTTGCAGTTCCCGGTGACGACCGGGTGGGTCTCCATGAACTCCGCGCCGAAGAGGATCGCGCACATCTCCATCACGTCCTCGGCGTTCTTCGGGCTCGTCGTCATGCCCATGAAGGTCTTGTCCGAGTGTTTCATCGAAGAGTAGGTGATGCGCAGATGCCGCTGGCTGATCGGGTGATCGTAGGGCTCCACGATATGATGCGCCGAGGAATGGATCGCCGGCAGCATGTGGCTCAGCTTGTGGAAATTGGCGAGATCCTCCAGCGTCGGATTGCGCCGCACGTCGTTCAGATCGCGCAGGTAAGGCGCGCCGGTCATCGGCACGAACATCGCATGATCGCGCCCGAAGGGCAGGTTGTTGGCCGGATTGCGCGCGTGATAGGTGAACGTCTCGGGGATGGTCGCGATCAATTCCCGCACGAGGCCGCGGTCGAGATAGACCGTCTCGCCCTCCACCCTGGCCCCCGCGCCGCGCCAGTCGGCGAGCGCCGTATCGTCGCGAAAGACGACGCCGATATTCTCGAGTATGTCCATCGACGCGGCGTCGATCCGCTCGATCTCAACCTCGTCCATCGGCTCGGTCAGCGGCAGGCCGCGCCTGAGCGCCGGCAGCATGGTGAAATCGCGCGCCTTGCGGATCGCGGTGCGCGCGCCGCGCCCGCGGCGGGCGGGTTTCAGCGTCTGTGTCTCCATCGTTCCCTCCCCGCCCCGGACGTGGCCGGGGTCTCCCCTCTGCAACCAGGAGCCCGGCCCAAGGGCCGGCGCCCCGCGCCTTCAGCCCACGTTGTCCCCTTCCGCCGGATCGCTCAGGTCGATCCAGATCGTCTTCAGTTCGGTGAATTGATCATGGGCATGAATGGAATTGTCGCGCCCGCCGAATCCCGACTGTTTATAGCCTCCGAAGGGCGTGGAAATGTCGCCTTCGCCGTAGCAGTTGACGGTCACTGTGCCGGCGCGAATCTCTCGCGCGGCGCGAATCGCGGTCCGCGCGTTGGCGGTGAACACGCTTGCGGCCAGCCCGTAGCTCGTGTCGTTGGCCAGCCGGATCGCCTCTTCGGTGCTGGCCACCTCGATCACCGACAGGATGGGGCCGAAGATCTCGTCCTGCGCGCGCGCATCGTCCACCTTCACCTCGTAAACCGTGGGCGGCACGAACGCGCCCTCGGCCGTCCCACCCACGATCGCCTCGCCCTTGAGATAGGCGGCGACCTTACTGCAATGCTTCGCGTCGATGAGCGCGCCAAGATGGTTCGCCGGGTCGAGCGGATCGCCCGTCTTCCAGTCGCGGATACGCGCGACGATGCGCTCCATCAGCGGCTCCTTCACGTCCTTGTGCACGATCAGGCGCGAGGCGGCGCTGCAATTCTCGCCCATGTTCCAGAACGCGGCGTTCACCACATGCGCGGCGACGTGGTCGAGGTTCTCGGCGTCCGCCAGCACCACGGCGGGGTTCTTGCCGCCGCATTCCAGCGTGATCTTCTTCATGTTGCTGTCGGCCGAATAACGCAGGAACCGCTTTCCGGTCTCGGTCGAGCCGGTAAAGCTCACCATGTCGACGGCGCGGTGCAGGCCCAGCGGTTCGCCCACCGATGGCCCGTCGCCCGGCAGCACCTGAAGCACGCCGGCGGGCAGGCCCGCCATGCTCGCCAATTCCGCGATGCGCAGCGCGGTCAGCGTCGTCTGCTCGGCCGGCTTCACGATCACCGAATTGCCCGCGGCCAGCGCCGGGCCGATCTTCCACGCCATCATCATCAGCGGGAAGTTCCACGGCAGCACCGCGCCGACCACTCCGATGGGTTCGCGCACGATCATCGCCACGGCGTCATCCCCGGCGGGCGCGGTCTGGTCGTAGAGCTTGTCGATCAGCTCGGCGTGCCACTTGATGGTGTCGATCGTCTCAGGAATATCGATACTCACGCAATCGCGGATCGGCTTGCCCGAATCGAGGCATTCCATCACCGCCAGTTCGTTCCTGCGCCGGGTGATGAGCTTGCAGAGCCGGATCAGCACGTCCTTGCGCTCGGACGGGTGCAGCCGCGACCAGTCGCCCCGCTCGAACGCTTCGCGCGCCTTGGCGACGGCGAAATCCACGTCATCGGCGCCGGCCGTGCTGATCGAGGTCAGAACCTCGCCGGTGGCGGGGTTCAGCGTGTCCATCATCGGCCCCGACCCCTTGCGGAACTTGCCGTCGATATAGGGCGCGGCGGGCAGGTCGATCTCGGCCGCGATGGCGGCGTATTCGGCGCGTGTGAGAAACTCGGTCATTTCGAGACCCCTTCCATAACACTGATTGCGTGCGAGATCGGATGCCTATCCGAAGCCCGGCCTGCGTCCGGGCGGGCCATTCGCCAGCTCGCACTCATTTTGCCTCTCCTTCGATGGCGGCGATGGCGGTGTTCATTGTGCGGATCACCTCCTCCAGCGCGCGCTTGTCGTCCTTGTTGAGCGGATGCAGCGGCTTGCGGGGCGGTCCGGCGGGGATGCCGCGCATGGTCAGCCCGTGCTTGATGCACTGGATGAACTTGCCGCCCTGCTCCAGCACGCGCATCAAAGGCAGCATCGCCGACATGATCGCGCGCCCGCGCGTGAAATCGCCCTCGACCGCGCAGGCCCGCCACAGCGCGACATGCGCCTCGGGGGCGAAGTTGCCGCCCGCGCAGACCCAGAACCGCGCGCCCCAGGCGAAGAATTCGAGCGCCTGGTCATCCATCCCGCACCCCAGCCCGATATGCGGGTAATCCCGCGCCAGCATGTGCAGCCGGTTGATGTCGCCCGAGCTTTCCTTGATGCCGCAGAAATTGGGCGAACGGCCCAGCCGGTCGAGGCATTCCTCGTCCATGTTCACGCCCATCCGCCCCGGGTAGTTATAAAGCATCACCGGCAGGTTCGCCGCCCGGTCGATCGCAAGGCAGTGCAGCGCGATCTCGCGCCCCGTCGGGCAGGAATAGGGCGGCGTGGCGACCAGCAGCGCATCGGCGCCGATCTCCTTGGCGGCCCTCGCGTAGGTGACGGAATTCTCGGTCTGCATGTCGCCGGTGCCCGCGACCATCGGCACGCGGCCATCGATCAGCTTCTTCAGCCGCTCGAACAGCCAGAGCCGCGTCTCCATCGACTGCGCGTAATATTCCCCCGTCGTCCCGGCGACGACGATCCCCGCGACGCCCGCGCCGATCAGCAGCTCGACCGTGTCGGCCAGCGCCTCCTCGTTGATGGTGAAATCGTCGTGATAGGGGGTGACTATGGGAACGTAGATGCCGTCAAACTGCATGGGCCTGGTCCTTTGTCGTATCGAGGTCGAGCGGCAGCGGATCGGGCGTCACGTAACGCTCCAGCCGGTCGCGGGAGAGATCCCAGTGCGCAAGCGTGAGATCGACGGCGCGCTCCGCATCTTGCGTCTCGATCGCGCCGATCATCTGCTCGTGATGCAGGCAGGCGGTGGCGATCCGCTGCTTTTCGTCCGCGCAGGTGGGGCGGTAGAACGTCTGGCCAAGCCGCGTGTGGTCGATCAGCATCCGGCGCAGCGCCGGCATCAGGTAGGGATTGTGCGCCATCTCGCCCAGCGTCTCATGAAAGCGGTGGTTGAGCAGCGCGGCGCCCCCGGCGTCCTGCGCTTCGGTCGCGGCGCGGAACGCCTCCTGCGTGGCGCAGAGCGGCGCGATCTGCTCGGGGCGGCGGTTGCTGGCGGCAAGACGCGCGATGTTGGCGTAGATCAGCGGCGCGGTCTGGAAGAACATCCGCAGCACCGGCAGATCCATCGAGGCCACCTTGGCCCCGCGGTTGCGCTCGAGCCGCACGTAACCGTCCCCGGCAAGCCTTTGCAGCACCTCGCGCATCGGCGTGCGCGACATGCCGTAAGCGTCGCAGAGCGACACCTCGTCAAGATCCGCGCCCGGTGCGATCTGCTGGGTCAGGATCCGCATCCGGAGATCGTCGAGACACTGTTTCTTGCGTTCCCCGGCCATGCCACCCCCATATCGTACACAATCTGTATACAATTCGCCCGCCCTGTAAAGGGGGATTCATTCCCTGCCGGAGCCGCGCTCCGTTGCAGCTTGACAGCGGCGCGGGCCGAGTCCAACGCTGCCGCTCATGGATTTTCGTCCGGTGGGATATGTTGTCGGCCTCACGGTCATGGCGCTGGGGCTGGCGATGCTGGCTCCGCTGATGGTCGATCTCGCCGAAGGGCGCGGCGAATGGACGGTGTTCGCGCAATCCTCGCTTCTCACCATGCTCAGCGGCGGGCTGGTCGCGCTGACCTGCCGCAACGGGGTCGAGCAGGGGCTGACCATCCAGCAGACCTTTCTGCTGACCACCGGCGTCTGGGTCGTGTTGCCGCTTCTGGGGGCGCTGCCCTTCATGCTGGGCGAAAGCGAACTGCGCTTCGTCGACGCCTTCTTCGAGGCGATGTCGGGGCTGACCACGACCGGATCGACCGTGATGTCGGGGCTTGACGATCTCCCGAAGGGACTGCTGCTCTGGCGCGGCATCATGCAGTGGCTGGGGGGCATCGGGATCATCATCGTCGCGATGGTGTTCCTGCCCGAACTGCGCGTCGGCGGGATGCAGATATTCAAGGCCGAAGCCTTTGACACGATGGGCAAGATCCTGCCCCGCGCGACCGAGATCGCGTCGCGAATATCGGTGATCTACCTCGCGCTCACGCTGGTCTGCGTCACCGCCTACGTCCTGGCGGGGCTCAACATGTTCGACGCCATCGTGCACGCCATGACCACGATCGCGACCGGCGGCATGGCCAATTACGACGCCTCCTTCGTCGCCCTGCCAGCGTCGAGCGAATACGTCGCCTCCTTGTTCATGGCGCTGGCCGCCCTGCCCTTCGTGCGGTTCGTGCAACTGACCGCCGGAACCGCGCGCCCGCTGCTGACCGACCCGCAGGTGCGCGCCTACCTGCTGACGCTGTTCGCCATCATCGGCTCCCTCACGCTCTGGCGCTTCATCCAGGCCGGCGACGCCAGTGAAAAGACCTTTCGCGAAGTGCTGTTCAACACCATCTCGATCATGACCGGCACCGGCTACGCGAGCGAAAACTACATGACATGGGGGCCGCTGCCGATCGCGGTGATCTTTCTCACCGGGCTGATCGGGGGCTGCGCCGGCTCGACCGCCTGCTCGATCAAGATCTTCCGCTACCAGCTCCTGTTCGCCTCGATCCGCGTGCAGATGCGCCGCATCCGCACGCCTCACGGCGTTTTCACGCCGCGCTACGCGGGGCGGCCGGTGGCGGATGACGTGCTGAACTCGGTCATGGCGTTTTTCGTCTTCTTCATCGTGTCGCTGGGCGTCATCTCGGTGCTGCTCTCGCTTACCGGGCTCGACTTCGTCACGTCGATCTCGGGCGCGGCGGCGGCGCTGGCCAATATCGGCCCCGGGCTGGGCGACACCATCGGCCCGGCGGGGAATTACGCGCCTCTCAACGACACCGCGAAATGGATCCTGAGCGCGGCCATGCTGATCGGGCGGCTGGAACTGATGGCGGTCTACGCGATCTTCACCATCAATTTCTGGCGCAGCTGAACGGCGTCACCCGATGCGGCCCACCGGCCCCGCCGCACCGGTCTGCGCGCGCTGAAGCAGCAGCTGGTCGAGCAGAACGCAGGCCATCATCGCCTCGCCGACCGGAACCGCACGGATGCCGACGCAGGGGTCGTGCCGGCCCTTCGTCACCACCTCCATGGCCGAGCCGTCCCTGCGGATCGACCGGCGCGGGCTGAGGATCGACGACGTCGGCTTGACCGCGAACCGCACGACGATCTCCTGCCCGGTGCTGATCCCGCCAAGGATGCCGCCCGCGTGGTTGGACCCGTATTCCGGCCCGTCCTCGCCCATGAAAATCTCGTCCGCGTTGCCGGTTCCGGTCAATTCCGCCGCGGCCATGCCTTCGCCGATCTCGACGCCCTTGACAGCGTTGATGCTCATCATCGCGGCGGCCAGGGCGGTGTCCAGCTTGGCATAGACCGGCGCGCCGAGGCCGGCAGGCACGCCGCGCGCCACCACTTCGACCACCGCCCCGACCGAATTGCGGTCCTTGCGCTGCGCTTGCAGGTATTTCTCCCATTCCGGCGCGGCCTGAGCGTCGGGCAGCCAGAAATCATTGCCCTCGATCGCGTCCCAGTCGAACCGCGCGCGGTCCAGCGCCATCGCGCCCATCCGCACCATGTACCCCTTGACCGCGATCCCCGGCACGAGGTCTTCCAGCACCGCCCGCGCCACGCCCCCCGCCGCCACCCGCGCGGCGGTTTCGCGCGCGGAACTGCGTCCGCCGCCGCGATAGTCCCGCAGCCCGTATTTCTGGTGATAGGTGATGTCGGCATGGCCGGGGCGGAACGTGTCCGCTATGTCGCCATAGTCGCGGCTGCGCTGGTCGGTGTTCTCGATCATCAACTGGATCGGCGTGCCGGTCGTGCGCCCCTCGAACACGCCGGACAGGATTCGCACCGCGTCCGGCTCATTGCGCTGGGTCATGTTCTTGTTCTGCCCGGGCCGCCGCCGGTCCAGCCAGTGCTGGAGCATCGCCTCGCTCACCGCCACGCCGGGCGGGCAGCCATCGACCGTCGCCCCGAGCGCGGGACCGTGGCTTTCGCCCCAGGTGGTGACGCGAAAGAGATGTCCGAACGTGTTGAAACTCATGGCGCGGCTCCTTTGGTCGCGGGTGTAGCCGCGCCGCCGGGGGGCCTCAAGGATTTTCAGTCCCCCCTCAACCCTCTTCCACCGGGGCCACCACGAGGCGATGCGCGGCAACGCGGGTGCAGAAGTATAGCCACCCCGCTCCGCCGAGGAACTTGAACCCCTCCTCCAGCGCCTGCGACGCGCCGTAGGAAATCGGCAGGATCTCCTGCACCGCGTCCACGATCACCGACATCGCGAGGAACCCGCCCGCCATAAGGAACGCGGTCCCGTCCACGCGCGCGATCAGCGGCCAGAAGCGGCGGATCAGGTAATAGAGGAACAGGATGTAGAGCGGGATCAGGATGCCTTCGGTCAGGAACCGGTCGTGGATCATGAAGAAATCGTCCAGCGCCAGGAAGAACGAGAAGCCCGCCAGCAACAACGCCAATCTCCGATGCGCGCCGGTCGCGCCGCGCCCCTCGACCACCACGCGGAACGCCGCCACGCTCGCCGCCGCGACCCAGAGCCAGGCGCCAAAGCTTGAAACGAAGCCGAGGAAGCTCGACTCTCCCGTGGTCTGCGCGGTGTCGCGCAGGATCTCGACCAGGGTGAACCCCGCCTGCGTGAGGATCAGCAGCGCCAGCAGGTAAAAGACCAGCGCCGGAACGCAGCAGACCAGCACCGCCCGCCGGATGCTGTCCCGCGTCAGAACCCGCATCATGTCGGAAATGAACGCCATCATCGGTCTCCCCCTGCCCCGTTCCTGCCAGGGTCGATGTGGCACGTCCCGCGCCCGGCGGGAAGCCCGAATATGCGCAGGTTCAGCCCTTCACCACCTTCTGCGGCGAAATCACGTCGATCCCGAGCGCCTTGCCCACCGCGTAATAGGTCAGCTGCCCGGCATGGACGTTAAGACCGTTGAGCAGATTCTCGTCCTCCGCGCAGGCCTGTTTCCAGCCCTTGTCGGCCAGCGCGAGCATGAACGGCATCGTCGCGTTGCCCAGCGCGATGGTCGAGGTCCGCGCGACCGCGCCGGGCATGTTGGCGACGCAGTAATGGATGATCCCGTCGACCTCGTAGATCGGGTCCTCGTGGGTGGTGGGCTTGGACGTCTCGAAACAGCCGCCCTGGTCGATGGCGACATCCACGAGGACGGAACCGGGGCTCATCACGCCCAGTTGCTCGCGGCTCACCAGCTTGGGCGCGGCGGCGCCGGGGATCAGCACCGCGCCGATCACCATGTCCATGCGCGGCAGCAGGTCCTCGACCGCCCCCTTGTCGGAATACTGTGTCGTCAGGCGGCCCATGAACACGTCGTCAAGATATGACAGCCGCGGCACCGACCGGTCCAGCACCGTCACGTTGGCGCCCATGCCCACCGCGACCCGCGCCGCCGCGGTGCCGACGACGCCGCCGCCGATGATCGCGACGTTGGCGGGGCGCACGCCGGGCACGCCGCCCATCAGCACGCCGCTGCCGCCATTGGCCTTTTGCAGCGCCCATGACCCGCTCTGCGGAGCCAGCCGCCCGGCCACCTCGGACATCGGCGCCAGAAGCGGCAGACCGCCACGCGCGTCGGTCACCGTCTCGTAGGCGATGGCGGTGCACCCGCTGGCGAGCAGATCCTTCGTCTGCTCGGGATCGGGGGCGAGATGCAGGTAGGTAAAGAGCACCTGCCCCTCGCGCAGCATCTTGCGCTCGACCGCCTGCGGTTCCTTGACCTTCACGACCATCTCGGCGCCGGCGAATATCTCCTCGGCGGTATCGACGATCCGCGCGCCCGCATCCACATAGTCGGCGTCGGTAAAGCCCGCGCCGATCCCCGCCCCGGCCTGGATCATCACCTCGTGGCCGTGATGCACCGCCTCGCGCGCGGCGTTCGGGGTCATTCCGACGCGGAACTCCTGTGGCTTGATTTCCGTCGGGCAGCCGATCTTCATACGATTCTCCTCCTGTTTGACGGCATGATGCCGCAACCGCCGCGCAAACGTGGCCAATTAACTCTCGCAATTAGCGGTTTTATTCGAATATTCTTCGCCATATGAACTTCGTTACTCAAAAGGCTTGCACAATGTCCGTCGACGCCACCGATCGCCGCATTCTCACCGTCCTGCAACGGCAAGGCCGGATTTCGAACGCCGACCTGGCCGAGCGGATCAACCTCTCGCCCAGCGCCTGCCACCGCCGCGTTCAGCGGCTCGAGGCAGAGGGCTATATCAGCGGCTACGTCGCGCTGCTGGACGCGCGCAAGCTTGGCGTGCCGGCCACCGTCTTCGTGGAGATCACCCTCTCCACCCAGGCCGAGGACGTGCTGGGCGCGTTCGAGACGGCGGTCGCGCGCATCCCCGACGTGCTGGAATGTCACCTGACGGCGGGCACCGCCGACTACATCCTCAAGCTCGTCGCCGAGGACACCGAGGATTTCGCCCGCATCCACCGCCAGCACCTCGCCCGGCTGCCGGGCGTGGCCAAGATGCAGTCGAGCTTCGCGCTGCGCACGGTCTGCAAGACGACCGCGCTGCCGGTCTGACGCAGCGGACCAACCGCAACGGCGCACAGGAATGTTATCCTCCCCACCCGAACAAAAATGCCGTAAAGTCATTGAGTACCAAACAGTACATGATCCCGGAGGGTGTGAAACCTATGCTGACGAGACGCCATTTCATCCAGACAACCGGCGCGCTGTTCTCCGCCGCCGCGCTGCCGGCGTCGCTTCACGCCGCGCCGAAATCCTCGCCCGGCATGTGGGCGAAATGGGACGCACAGGTGACGCCGCCGAACTACGATCCGGCGACGTCGAATCCCTGGGGGCTGAAACCCCGCTTCATGCCGGCGCGGGTCAAGGCGAATGACGGGCTGCGGCCGGGCGACATCCATGTCGACGCCGTGGCGCGCTATCTCTACTTCATCGAGGAGGGCGGCACGGCGATGCGCTATGGCGTCGCCATCGCGCGCGGCGACCTGTACGAGCCGGGCACCTACACCATCAAGCGCAAGGCGAAATGGCCGACATGGACGCCCACCGCCAAGATGATCAAGCGCGAGCCGGAAAAATACGCCCAGTTCGAGGACGGCGTCCCCGGCGGCCCGACCAACCCGCTGGGCTCGCGCGCGTTCTATCTCTACGAGGGCAATCGCGACACCTATCTGCGGATCCACGGCACGCCGACGCCGCGTTCCGTGGGCGGTCGGGCCAGCTCGGGCTGCGTGCGCATGGTGATGGCCCACATCATCGGCCTCTACGACCGGGTCGCGCTCGGGTCCACCGCGCATCTCTACCCGACCGAAAACTACGTCACCGCGCGCAGCTGAGGCGGCCCCGCCCCGGCGGGGCGGCTCAGGCGGCCGCGTCCTTCGCCGTGCAGATCGGCCGCCCGTCGCGCGTGCGCAGCGGCAGCCACGTGGTCTCGACCGGACCGGCGTAGAGATACCACAGGCAGCCGTCCTCCGGCGCGACGCGCACCGATGTCAGGTCCTGGCTCGGCGCGGCCATCTCCTTGATGTTCTCGGGCACCGTCGACAGCACGCGCGGCACGTTCGGCCGCGCCGGCGACGCCATCTCTGCTGTCTCGACGCATCCCGCCACCGCCAGCGACAGACCCAGCAGGCCCGCGATCCTCTTCTTCATCATTCCCCCATCCGGATTGTTTCAATTTCAGCTACATTGCTTGCACTACCGCCCGAATTGCAAGCAATCCGATGACGTCGCGGGCGGCATTGCCACTCAGCGTGGCTCTTGGACAATCTCGAGGAGCGACGGGAACGAATAGAGGCCCGGTGCGCGTCCCGCCGGAGGCTCGAGCACTTTCAGGAACCCCGCATCGACCAGCTTGCGGGTAAAACTGTGCGCGGTCTGTCTGGGTATGCCGGCATTCCGAGTGAAGCGATTGTTGCGAAAGATCGGGTTGGCGAAGATGTAGTCCAGCGCATCGCCGGACCAGTGCGAACGCAACACATCACGGAAGGCCTCGCGCATATCGCCATAATGCGCCTGGATTTCATTGACCATGACGAGGTTGTCACCGGCCTGCTCGCTCAGGGCGTCAAGGAAGAACCGACACCAGCCTGTCCAGTCCCCATCGGAGGAAACAGCGCGCAGACGTTCGATGTATTCTTCCTTGTTGCGCTCGAAATAGTCGCTGACGAAGAAACGCGGCGCGCTGAGCACGCCCTGCTGCCACAGCATCAGCGGGATCAGCATACGCCCGACCCGGCCGTTGCCATCATCGAACGGGTGGAGCGCCTCGAACTCGGCATGCGCGATCGCCGTCTTGAAAAGCGGCTGCATGTCGCTTTCGTTCACGAACACGACAAGCGATTGCATCGCGGCAGTCAGGTCCCCGGCATTGATCGGGATAAAGTCGATCTTCCGTCCTCGCCGTTCGCCGATGTAATTCTGGTCCGCCTTGTATTCCCCGGGGCGCCTTTCGGCGCCGCGCCCGTGGCTGAGGAGGACTCGGTGCGCCGACTTGATGAGATGTTCGGAAATTCGATAGCCCTCGGCAATCTGGTCCTCGGCCTGTCGCAGGGCGCGCGCGTAGAGCGCCACTTCCAGTGCGTCGTTTCGCGATGTCGTCGACATCGCGTTTTCATTCGCATCCGCCTCGAGCCGCAGCACCTCTTCGATGGTCGAAATTGTGCCCTCCATGCGCGACGAAACGACCGCGTCGCGGGCGCGGAGCGGGGCGAGCAGCAATTCACTATTGGGAAGCTGCCGCAATAGCGTGTCATATTTGGTAAGCGCGACAAGCGCCCCGGCAAACGGCGCCTGAAGCACGTTCAGGTCGGGTGCGGGCGGCGGGAATTGGCCATAGTGGTAGTCCACCGCGTCCGAACGGTCATATATTGTGTTGTGTATAAGAACTTCGGTTTTGGCTACCATGAAAGCCGTTGTATCGGAGGCGTCATACTCAAACAACTTGAATATGATATCGTCGCCACCTCTATATTCAAAATAGTTTGTGGTCAGTGGTGGCTACTCAAAACCGCTTGAGTACAGGAAAACCGGGAATCACAAACAAGAAACCCCGGCGTTTCCGCCGGGGTCCATAGGTTTTAAGCAAGGGACGCGGACGCTCAGGCGTCCTCGCCCTTCTTGATCTCTTCGCCGGTCTCCTGATCCACGACCTTCATCGACAGGCGCACCTTGCCGCGGTCGTCAAAGCCCAGCAGCTTGACCTTCACTTCCTGGCCTTCCTTCAGCACGTCCGAAGGATGATTCAGGCGGCGGTTTTCGATCTGGCTCACGTGGACCAGTCCGTCGCGCTTGCCGAAGAAGTTCACGAAGGCGCCGAAATCGACGATCTTGACCACCGTGCCGGTGTAGATCGCGCCTTCCTCGGGCTCGGCCACGATCGAATGGATCATGTCATAGGCCTTCTTGATCGCATCACCGTTGGGGCTGGCGATCTTGATGACGCCCTCGTCGTTGATATCGACCTTGGCGCCCGACACTTCGACGATCTCGCGGATGACCTTGCCGCCGGACCCGATGACTTCGCGGATCTTGTCGGTCGGGATCTGCATCGTTTCGATGCGCGGCGCGTGGACAGAAAACTCCTGCGCGCCGGTGATCGCCTTGTTCATCTCGCCGAGGATGTGCATCCGGCCTTCCTTGGCTTGCGCCAGGGCCTTCTGCATGATCTCGGGCGTGATGCCCGCCACCTTGATGTCCATCTGGAGCGAGGTGATGCCGTCTTTCGTGCCGGCCACCTTGAAGTCCATGTCGCCGAGGTGGTCCTCGTCGCCGAGGATGTCGGTCAGCACGGCATAGTCGCCGTCCTCTTCGAGGATCAGGCCCATCGCGACACCCGCCACGGCGGTTTTCAGCGGCACGCCCGCGTCCATCATGGAAAGCGACCCGCCACAGACCGACGCCATCGAGCTGGAGCCGTTCGATTCGGTGATCTCGCTGACCAGCCGGATGGTGTAGGGGAAATCCGTCGCCGCCGGCAGAACAGCCTGCAACGCGCGCCATGCGAGTTTCCCGTGACCGATCTCGCGACGACCCGGAGGGCCCACGCGACCCGCTTCACCGACCGAGTAGGGCGGGAAGTTGTAGTGCAGCAGGAAGTTCGATTTGAAGTTGCCATGCAGCGCGTCGATGAACTGCTCATCGTCGCCGGTGCCGAGCGTGGTCACGACGAGACCTTGCGTTTCACCGCGGGTGAAGAGCGCGGAGCCATGCGTGCGCGGCAGCAGGCCGGTTTCGCAAACGATGTCGCGCACTTCGTCGAGCGCACGGCCGTCGATCCGCTTGCCAGTCTTGACCACGTCACCGCGCAGCACCGTCGCCTCGAGCTTCTTCAGCGCGGAGGACAGGTTCGGGTCTTCCTGCTGTTCCTCGGTCAGCGCCTCGCGGATCGCGTCCTTGGCCGCGGCCACGGCGGTGGTGCGCTCCTGCTTGTCGGTGATGGCATAGGCGCTGCGCACCTTGTCCTCGCCCGCGGCGCGGACGGCCTCGTAAAGCTCCGAGTAGTCCGGCGCTTCGAAATCGAACGGCTCTTTCGCCGCTTCTTCGGCGAGGCTGATGATGCAGTCGATCACCGGCTGGATCTGCTCATGCGCAAAGTTCACCGCGCCGAGCATCTCGTCCTCGGTCAGCTCGTAGGCTTCCGATTCGACCATCATCACGGCGTCCTTGGTGCCGGCGACAACGAGGTCGAGACGCTGATCGGGGTTGTTCTTCAGCTCGTGCATGTCGTCGACGGTCGGGTTCAGGATGTATTCGCCATCCTCATACCCCACGCGGCAACCGGCAATCGGCCCGCGGAACGGCGCGCCCGAAATCGTCAGCGCGGCCGACGCGGCGATCATCGCCACCATGTCCGGGTCATTGACGAGGTCGTGGCTCAGCACCGTGCACATCACCAGCGTTTCGTTCTTGAAGCCCGGCACGAAGAGCGGACGGATCGGACGGTCGATCAGGCGCGCAGTCAGCGTTTCCTTTTCGGTCGGACGCGCTTCGCGCTTGAAGAAGCCGCCGGGAACCTTGCCCGCGGCATAGTATTTCTCTTGGTAGTGAACCGTCAGCGGGAAGAAATCCATGCCCGGCTTCGGTTGCTTGGCGAACGTGACGTTGGCCATGACGCTGGTTTCGCCCAGCGTGGCGATGACGGACCCGTCCGCCTGACGGGCCACCTTGCCCGTTTCGAGCGTGAGCGTTTCCTCGCCCCACTCGATCGATTTCTTAACTTCGTTGAACATCTGTCGTTTCCTGTTCTCGCCCGGATCGGGCGTTTGCGTAGGGGCCGTATTGCCCCTGACCCCGGTATCTTCTTTGTCTGGCGCTGAGGTCCGGGCGCCGGCTTTCAGATTCTGCGCGCATACAGGGTTTCACGGTGGAATGAAAGAGACACCGCACGGCGCGCCGCACATGTGTTGATTGTCGCACGGTGAATTGATCGCCGGCCCGGGGGCTTGCCTGCCCGGGCGTTCGCTGCGCATCCTGCGCAGATCGCGCCACGACAGGAGAATCCCATGGGTTTCGATCATCTGCTTTCCCCCCTCACCGTCGGCCCGCGTACCCTGCGCAACCGGGTTCTGGTGACGGCGCATGTGCCCGGCCTTTCCGTCGACGGCGTCCCGCGCGAGGCCTACGCCGCCTATCACCGCGAACGCGCGCGCGGCGGGGCGGGGTTGCAGATCACCGGCGCCGCGCCGGTCCACGCCTCGAGCGGGCGGGGCGGGCGCGCGCTCGCCAATGTGGACGACCGGGTGATCGAGGGCTACCGCATGGTGTCCGACGCCGTTCACGAGGAAGGCGGCGCGATCCTCGCCCAGCTTGCGCATTACGGGCCGACGCTGGGCGACACGGCCCCCGGCGCGCCCCTCTGGGGGGTCAGCGGCAAGGCGTCCGAACTCGCCCGCGTGCAGGCGCACGAGATGACCATCCCCGAGATCGACGAAATGGTCGCCGCCTTCGGGGCGGCGGCGGGGCGCGCGCGCGCCGGCGGCATGGACGGGATCGAGATCCTCGCCGCCTTCGGCCTGCTGCTGGCGAATTTCCTCTCGCCCGCCACCAACACGCGCGGCGACCGTTACGGCGGCTCGCTCGAGAACCGGCTGCGCTTCCTGATCGAGGTGGCGCAGGCGGTGCGCGAAGCGGCCGGCCCCGATCTCATCGTCGGGATGCGCGTGCCCGGCGACGAATTCATCGAGGGCGGCATCGATATCACCCAGATGCGCGAGATCGCCCCGATGCTCGAGGCGACCGGGCATCTCGATTATCTCAACGTGATCGCCGGGCACAACATGGACCGCCTGCACCGCACGACGCACTGGCCGCCCACGCCCGCGCCGCACGGGCTGTTCGTCGACCTCGCCGCGCAGGTCAAACAGGTCGTATCGCTGCCGGTCTTCACCACCGGGCGCATCACCGACCCGGCGCTGGCCGAGCGGATCGTAGCGGAGGGCCGCGCGGACATGGTCGGCATGACCCGCGCCCATATTGCCGACCCCGAGATCGTCGCGAAAGTCAGGACCGGCAAAGCCGCCGAGATCCGCCCCTGCGTCGGCGCAAACGTGTGCATCAAGCGCGCGCTCGCCGGCGGACCGATCCGCTGCCTGCACAACCCCGAGGCGGCGCGCGAACATGACTGGGGCCCCGCCACGCCGGCCAAAGCGCCGCGCAAGGTGGCGGTGATCGGCGCCGGTCCCGGCGGGCTCGAGGCGGCGCGCGTCGCGGCCGAGCGCGGCCACCGCGTCACGCTCTACGAGGCGCAGCCGCATCTTGGCGGGCAGTTCATGCTGCGCGCCTCGATCCCCACCTGGAAGGAATTCCAGAAGGCCATCGACTGGCGCCGGCAGGTGCTCGAACGCCTGCAGGTCAGGATGGAGCTGGGCCGGCGGATCGAGGCGGCGGAGATCGACGCGCTCGACGCCGACGCCATCGTGCTGGCCACCGGCGCGCTGCCCCTGCCCCCCGAGATCGACAGCGACGGATCGGTCCCCGTGGTCACCCCCCACGCGCTGATCGAGAACGGCGCCGGCGCGGCGCAGCGCGCGCTGGTCTGGGACCGCGCGGGCGGCATCATAGGCGCGGGCGCGATGGAGGCGGCGAACGACATGGGGCTGATGCTCGATATCGTCACGCCGCAGCCCGCCGTGGCCGAAGACCTCGACATCGTGCGCCGCGTGCCGCTCTATGAACGGCTGTTGTCGGCAGGCGCGACCTTCCACCCCAATCACGACCTGCTGCGCATTGAGGGTGGCGGCGCGACGCTCGAAAACGTCTATTCCCTGCGCGAAGTGGCGGTTGAGCCCATCGATCTGATCGTCGCCTGGGACGGGCGGTTGGCCGTGACCGAGCTCCAAGAAGCGGCCGCCGCTTCGGGCCGCGACTGGCGCCTGATCGGCGACGCGCTGGCGCCGCGCACCGCCGAGGAAGCCTTCGCCGAGGGCGCGATGGCGGCGCGGGCGATCTGAACGGGGCGAACGGGTTAAAATCGGGCGCGGAACGATCCGGCATCGCCGCGAGTTAAGCTCTGCGATTGCATAGCGATGGAGCACGACGTGGCGCATGACCGATCCCACGGGTTACCGGACAACATGTTACAGTCACGCCTTCTCATCACACTCGGTTGGATGGGGATCTGTGGCTGCGCCGCGCTTATCGCCGGCGCGGTTGTCGCGGCCTTTCTCGTGCCGAACCATGACTGGATTTCGGACACCATCAGCGATCTTGCCGCCGGGCGTAGCGAGATCGCGATGGATATCGCGCTCTACGGCTTTTCGGTCGGACTGTTCGCCACGGCGCTTGGCGCTGCGCATCTACATCCGGGTGGCGGAGCCTGGTCCACCGGTATCTTCTGCCTCGCGATCCTTGCCGGGATCGTGATAATCGTCGGGGCGCGGAACGAATACGGCGATTCCGATAGCGATGGCGTGGTGATCCATAGCTACCTTGTCTACGCGCTCGGCCTGCTGTTTCTGGCCATGCCGCTCTGCATGGCGTGGGCGCTGCCGCACCACCATTCCCGCGTGCGGCGTGTCCTTATCGGACTCGGACTCCTCTGGGGGTGTACCGCGCCGGTTTTTTTCTTTCTGCCCACGGGCATAGACGGCCTGTACGAACGCGCGCTCGGCGTGATCGCGGCGGCGATGATTGTCACGCTCTGCACGGTGTTCATCGGCGCGGGCCGCTTGATCCGCGCCGAAAGGCAAGCGTGACGGTTCTTCAGACTGTCGCGCAGGCGTTCACGTCGATGCGGAACCGCTCGATGATGTCTCATGGGGCGGCGCCATAACGCCTGCCCGCCGGGCCGCGACAGACCGCCATGAAACACGAAACGCCCGCTCCATCCGAGCGGGCGTTTCCCCAATTTTCCGTCGTCACGGGCGCCGCGAATTGCGGCCCTGCGTCAGCGGCGGATGCCGAGCTTGGCGATCAGGACGCGGTAGCGCGGTTCGTCTTTCTTCTTGAGATAGTCCAGCAGCTTGCGGCGCTGGGCGACCATCATCAGAAGGCCACGGCGGCCGTGGTTGTCTTTCTTGTGGGTCTTGAAATGTTCGGTCAGCGTGGAAATCCGCGAGGTGAGGATGGCGACCTGAACCTCGGGCGAACCGGTGTCGCCTTCCTTGGTCGCGAATTCCTTCATCAGGCGTTGCTTTTCTTCGACAGTAATCGACATCGGGGTCTCCTTGGGGTCAGAGGTTGCGGGCGCAAGCCGGGATGTCGTCCAGCAAGGTCCATGGAAATGCTCCGGGCGCGCCGGAACACCGGGCGCGTATAGGCCAGCCGGCGCGCGAAGAAAAGCCGATTCGCGCCAGGCGTCCAAGACGACAACCGCTAGGGCATTCCGCTTGCGCGCTCGCAACCTCGATCAAGCGCATGTCGCCAAGGCCGCGGCGCGCGGATCGCGTCAGGCCGCCGCGCCTTCCGCGAGAACGCTCTGCCCCATCAGCGTGACGTGGCCGAGCGTCAGCCCCGGCGCGCCGTGCACCGCCGCGATCCGCGCGCCGTTCAGCACGAGATGGCGGATATTCGCGTCGTCCTCGTCCCGTTCGATCGCGACCTCCGGGTCGGGATCGGCGATATCGTCGAAGATCACCATCAGGTTGTCCTCCTCGGTGGCGAAATCGAGAATCTGCGCCTGGTGCTCTCCGTTCAGCCAGTCGCCCAGCGCCACTGTGTCCGCACCCTCGCCGCCAGTCACCATATCGCCCGCCCCGGCGGTGATCATGTCGTCCCCGCCGCCGCCGTTCAGGAAATCCGCGCCATCGCCCAGCCCGGAAAGCGTATCATCCCCCCAGCCGCCAAAGAGCGTGTCCCGCCCCGCCCCGCTGTCGAGCGCATCATCGCCAAGCCCGCCATGCAGCGCGTCGTCGCCATCATCGCCCGCAAGCGTATCGTCCCCCGCGCCGCCATGCAGGCTGTCATCGCCCGCGCCGCCCTCCATCACGTCGTCGCCCACATTGCCGTAAAGCGTATCGAGCCCCGCGCCCCCCGTGAGCGCGTCGTCATCTTCACCGCCGTTCAGCGTATCGTCGCCGTCGCCTCCCGACAGGCTGTCATCGCCCGCTCCGCCCAGCAGCTCGTCATCGCCCGCGCCGCCCTCGATCCGGTCGGGACCGTCGCCGCCGCGCATCCGGTCGGGGCCGGGCGCGCCGGTGGCGTCGGCGTCTTCACTCTCCGGGTCCGCGGCGACGTCCGGTCCGTCGGGCGCGCCGATCGTGTCTTCGGCGCCCGCGCTTGTGCCTTCTTCCGCCTCCGGGTCCGCCCCGGCGTCGCGCTCTTCGGGATCGGCTGCGCGCGGCGCGTCGCCGCGGCCCGCGAAATCGATGACGCCCTGCCCCTCCGCGCCGGTCTCATGTTCTTCGGTCGGGGTCTCCTCGGCGCACTCCGCGTCGGCGTCGTCCTCCTCGTCCTCCGACATACCGACGAAGGCCAGCGAACCGACCGCCATCATACCCACCAGTCCCGCCAATAGCAGCATACCACCAATCCACACATTACCCCGCGCCAGTGTGCCGCCACGCGGGGTTTGGGATCAACGAAAACCGGGGGAGGTGGTTAACGTCAGCTTGCGCCCACGGCGCCGGGCAGCCAGGGTTCTGGCTGCTGGGCATAGGCGATGTAGAGGGGATGTTTCGGATGACCCGCCTTGGTCAGCCCCAGGTGATGCACGGCGCGGCCCGTGCCGCGCAGCAGCGCCTCGACCTCTGCGCCGCGGTTTAGATGCGCGCCATGCGCGCCCCAGGCCGCGACGATCACGTCCGCCCAGCCACAACTCTCGACAATGGCCGCGTCGTTATCCGGCCCCACCGGATCGGCGGCGGCGCGCATCGCGCGCGGATCGGTGTCGCGCCAGGCGAAGATGTTGGTCACGCGAAACCCGCCAAAGCCCAGCGCCCGCGCCCGCCGCTCGCAGCGCTCGACCGTGGGATCGTTCTGCACCTCGGTCGCCGTCGAAGGATTCAGCATGACGAAGAGCACCCGCCGCCCCTCGGGGTTCCACACGCGGGTCAGCAGGTAGCGATACCGCTCGCAATCCGAATAGACCGCGGTCGAGGGCGCGTCGCCCTTGATGTGCGTGCGTTCGATCATGCGGGGGCCGCGAACACCCGGCTCGGGTGCAGCGCGCCCGCCTTGTAAATACCGACCGCGACCGCCCGCCCGTCGAGCGAGGCCCAGCATTCATCCCCATATTCCGCGTCCCCGGGATGCACCATGCCGGGGTTGCCGTTGCGCAGCTTGGCCGCACCCTCCGGGGTGCAGCGCAGCTCGGGCAACTCGCTCAGGCCGACCTCCAGCGGCAGCAGGAATTCGTCCAGCGCCGGGTCCTGCGCCAGATCCTCGATCCTCGAAAGCGGGATCGCGTCCTCCTCCTCGAAGGGGCCGGACCACGTGCGGCGCAGCCAGGTGACATGGGCGTGGCAGCCCAGGCTCTCGCCCAGGTCGCGCGCGATCGCGCGCACATAGCCGCCCTTGCCGCAGGTCATCTCGAACACGGCGCCGTCCGCGTCCGGCCGGTCGGTGAGCAGCAGTTCCTCGACCCAGAGCGGACGCGCGGCGATCTCCATGTCCTCGCCCTCGCGAGCGCGCTTGTAGGCGCGCTCACCGTCGATCTTGACGGCGGAGAACCGTGGCGGAACCTGCATGATGTCGCCTATGAAGGGGCGCAGCGCCTGCTTGATCTCGTCATCCGTGGGGCGCGCGTCGCTGGCGGCGATCACCTCGCCCTCGGCGTCGTCGGTGTTGGTGGCCTGCCCGAAGCGCACGCCGAACCGGTACGCCTTGAGCGCGTCGGTCACGAAGGGCACCGTCTTGGTCGCCTCCCCGAGCGCGATGGCCAGCACGCCGGTCGCCTCCGGGTCCAGCGTGCCTGCGTGGCCCGCCTTCTTCGCCTGCAACGCCCAGCGCACCTTGTTCACGATGGCGGTCGAACTCGGCCCCGCCGGCTTGTCCACCACCAGCCAACCCGAAATGTCGCGCCCCTTGCGTTTGCGTGCCATGCCCGGCCCTTCGTCTGTGGAAATGAAGCCTGCGGGCTAGCCCAGCGGACGCGCCCTGTCAATCGGGCCGCGCCCGAGCCGCCGCAGCACCCACTCCGCCGGCGCGCGCAGCGCCGCGCGATCGGTCGCCAGCAGCCCGACGGCCCGCACCGCGATCAACGCACCCCACGCGCCCAGCGCATTGGCCAGCACCGCCGCGGCCAGCACGCCGCCATAGCCCATCGTCAGCACCCCCGCCCAGACCATCGGAACGTAGAGGACGAAGATGCGCAGCATGCTCACCCCCATCGACCAGAGCGCGCGGTCCCGCGCGTTCATCGCCGAATTGGCGGTGATGAGGATGCCGTAGCAGAAGAACGCCCAGCTCACCACGCGCAGGTAGGCTGCGGCATAGCGCGCCGCGCCCGCATCGGCTGTCATCACCATCGCGATGGGCCCGGCCAGCGCCGTCAGCAACACCGCCACGCCCAGCCCGAGGCCAAGGCACCACAGGAAGGTGAGCCGCACCGCCTCCTGCGCGCGCGCCTGCCGACCCGCGCCCCATGCCTGTCCGACCACCGGCGCGATCCCCGAGGACAGCGCCAGCATCGGCACCATCATCAGCCCCTGCACCCGCGTCGCCGCGCCGAAACCCGCAACCGCCGTATCGCCGATGGTGGCGATCGCCCCGGTCACCAGCGCCATGCCGAAGGGGCCGATCGCGTTCGACAGCGCGGCGGGCGCGCCGATGCGCACGATGCGCCGCACCGACGGCCAGAGGCCGCGCAGCGGCGCGCAGTCGAAGCGGATCACGTCACGCCGCATCCCGTAGGTCAGAATGCCCGCGAACGCGACCAGCCGCGCCAGCGTCGTGGCGATGCCGGCCCCGTCCGCCCCCAGCGGCGGCAACGGCCCCGCGCCGAAGATGAACAGCGGATCGAGCGCCACGTTCAGCAGGGCCTGGAAACTCATCACCGTCGCCGCCACGCCGCTGCGCCCCGCCGCGCGGAACCGCGCGTTAAGCGCCATGCCCGTCACCATGAAGGGAAAGCCGATGCACCAGTAGCCGACATAGCCCAGCACCGCGTCAAGCACCGCGCCCCCGGCGCCCAGCGCCATGAACAGCCAGCGCGCCAGAGCGAAGAACAGCACCGCCGCCACGCCGGAAAGCGCCGCCGCCAGCATCATCGCGTGCACCGTCAGCCGCTGCTGGTCCGCGCCCGTCGCGCCCCCGCCGATGGCCTGCGCGATCACCGCGCTCGTTCCCGCCGACAGCCCGATGGAGAGCGAGGTGAGCGTCGCGATCACCGGAAAGACGAAACCGATGGCGGCCAGTTCGTCCGTCCCCGCCCGCCCGAGAAAGAACGCATCCGCCAGCCCCACCGACAACACGCCGAGGATCCCCACGGTCATCGGCGCGCTCACGGAATAGAGCGCGCGGCCGACCGGCCCGTCGGTCAGGCTCCGGTCGGCGCTCATCGGGCGGTCCGGTCGTTCATCCTGTCCCAGCTAGCGGGCCGGCGCGCCGGATCAATCCTTGGGCGCGACCGTGCCGACGATCGGCCCCATGGGCAGCCCGAGATCGCTGCGCCCCAGCGCCGGGGCGTGCAGCCGCGAGATATTGCCGTCAAGGTAAAGCGCCTGCGGCAGCTCCAGGTAATCGCGGAAGAACCGCCCGAAACTGTCAAAGTTGACCGGCGCGTCCGAGATCGCGAACACCACGCGGCGCCCGTCTTCCGAGGCGCCCACGCCGTTGCGAATATAGCGGCTGTCGCTGTCGCGCAGGAACCGCGGGTGCAGCGCGCCGTCGATCACCAGCATCGGCCCCGATTGCGTGGCGTAGGCACAGCCGGGCGACTCGCGCAGGTAACGCCCGGTCTCCATCACGTCCGCACGCCCCTCGCGGATGCAGAACACCCCGTTGGGCAGCAGCCCGAAATTCCCCGGCCCGGCGGAGGCCACGATCCCGCTCACTTCCCGCCCGTCCTCGATGTAAAGGCCGACCGGGCGGCGGTCCGAGTGATACATCCCCGCGTTCATCGCAAAGCCAAGCTGTCCGCCCTCGCGCGCCAGCACCTCGTTCACGTTGCGAAAACTGCCGAGCGCGGCCCCCGCGCCCGGCGCGCGCAGGAACAGGCGCAACTCGTCGCGCGCCATGTCGGCCTCGCAGATGGTGTAGCGCGCGCCCTCCCAGGTCACATCGCCGCATTCGGCGGCGGCGACGGGCAGCGGCAGCGCCAGCGCCAGCAGCGCGCAGAGCCGGCGCAGCGCGCTCATTCCCCGTCCAGGTCGCGCTGCACGGCGTCCTGCGCGAACAGGCGGCGCGTCTCGTCCATCTGATCGAATGTCGTGTCCAGCCGGAACCGCAGGTCGGGCGCGTATTTCAGCGCCAGCTTCTTGGCGATCACGCGGCGCAGCTCGCCCTTGTTGCGCGCCAGCAGCCCGACGATCTCGTCCTGTCCCTCGCCGCCCAGCGGCAGCACATAGGCGGTCGCGATCTTCAGGTCCGGAGAGACGCGCACCTCGCCCACCGTCACCGACAGGCGGTTCAGCTCCGCGTCATGCACGTCGCCACGCGCCAGGACGTCGGACAGGGTCCGGCGGATCAACTCACCCACCCGCAGCTGCCGCTGCGAGGGGCCGGCGCTCTGATGATGCTTGTTCTTGGCCATGCGCCTGCATCTAAGCCTTTCGCCCGCCTTTGCCAAGCGGGCAGGCCCGCGCTAAGAGAGTCGCGACCGCAGCAGGAGAACGCAGATGAGCGAAACCGCAACTCCCGGAACCACCGGGATCGTCGTCACCGGCGCCTCGGGGCGCATGGGCCAAATGCTGATCCGGCTGATTTCAGAAACACGGGGCGTGCGCCTTGCCGGCGCGCTCGAACGGGCCGGGCATGACTGGATCGGGCAGGACGTCGGCGCCGCGATGGGCGGCGGCGACCTCGGCGTGACGGTAAGCGACGACGCGCTCGAGGTCATCGCCCACGCGCAGGCGGTGATCGACTTCACCGCGCCCGCGGCCAGCGTCGAATTCGCGGATCTGGCCGCGCAGGCGCGCACGGTGCACGTGATCGGCACCACCGGCTTCGCGCCCCAGGACCTGAGCCGGATCAAGGCCGCCGCGCGGCACGCGGCGATCGTGCGCGCCGGCAACATGAGCATGGGCGTGAACCTGCTCACGCAGCTCACCCGGCAGGTCGCCGCAGCACTCGACGAGGATTTCGACATCGAGATCGTCGAGGCGCATCACAACCAGAAGGTCGACGCCCCTTCGGGCACCGCGCTCATGCTGGGCGAAGCCGCCGCCGAGGGGCGCGGCCTGTCGCTCGACGCCGCCTCGGATCGCGGCCGCGACGGCATCACCGGCAAGCGCAAGCGCGGCGACATCGGCTTCACGGCGATCCGGGGCGGCGATATCGTCGGCGAACACGACGTGCTCTTCGCCGGCGCGGGCGAACGCGTCACCCTGCGCCACGTCGCCACCGACCGCGCGGTGTTCGCCCGCGGTGCGCTCAAGGCCGCGCTCTGGGGCCAGGGCCGCCCGCCGGGCGAATACGACATGCTGGATGTGCTGGGGATGCGGGGCGCCTCCGCCTGACCGGCGCCCGCGTCAGCCCCTTCTTCTTGCCCCGAATATCCCCGCCGAAGGCATTAATATCCTGTTAGCGGGCGCCATGAATGCGTGGCGTCCATGCGGCGCGCGCACTTGATCCCCGGTCGCGAAAGGCGGATAGATCCGCCCCATGAAACCCAAGATCCTCACCACGCTGAAGACCTACGATCGCCACCAGTTCGCCGCCGACCTGGCCGCCGGCGTCAGCGTGGCGATGGTGGCGCTGCCGCTCAGCCTCGCCATCGCCATCGCCTCGGGCGCGGGGCCGGAGAAGGGGCTGGTGACGGCGATCGTCGCGGGCTTCCTGATCTCGGCCCTGGGGGGCAGCCGGGTGCAGATCGGCGGGCCGACAGGCGCGTTCATCGTCGTGGTCTTCGGCGTCATCGCGGCGCATGGCTATGACGGGCTGGTGCTGGCCACGCTGATGGCCGGGGTGATCATGCTGGTCGCCGGGTTGCTGCGCGCCGGCAACCTCGTCGCCTTCGTGCCCGAGCCGGTGATCAGCGGGTTCACCATCGGCATCGGCGTCATCATCGCGATGAGCCAGGTGAAGGATTTTCTCGGCCTCGCGCTGGACGACGCGCCCGCCGATTTCATCGCCAAGACCGGCGCGCTCTGGGCCGGGCGCGATACGCTCAACCTCTGGGCGGTCGCGATCGGGCTTGCGACGATGGTGATGATCGTGGCGCTGCGCCGTCTCGCGCCAAGGGCGCCGGGGCTGATCGTCGCCGTGGGCGTCACCTCGGCGCTGGTCGCGTTCGCCCCGCTGCCGGTCGACACGATTCAGTCGCGCTTCGGCGCGCTGCCCGCCACGCTGCCCATGCCCGCCGTGCCCGAGATCAGCGTCGGGCGCCTCGTCGAGCTGCTGCCCTCCGCGCTCGTCATCGCGTTCCTCGCCAGCATCGAATCGCTGCTCTCCGCGATGGTCTCGGACAAGATGATCGGCGGGCGACACCGTCCCAACGCCGAGGTGCTGGCGCAGGGCTTCGCCAATATCGGCTCCTCGCTCTTTGGCGGGCTGCCCGCCACCGGGGCGATCGCGCGCACCGCCACCAACGTCCGGGCGGGCGGCAAGACGCCGGTGGCCGGCATCGTGCACGCCCTCACCATCCTGCTGGTGATGCAGCTCGCGGCGCCGCTTGCGGGTTATCTCGCCATGCCGGCGCTCGCGGGGCTGCTGATGCTCACCGCCTGGAACATGAGCGAACCCCACCGCTGGGGCGCCTACATGCGCACGCGCGTCTCTGACCGGGCGCTGCTGCTGCTCACGCTCGTGCTCACCGTCTTCGCCGACCTCACCGTCGCCATCGGCGTCGGCGTCTCGGTCGGCCTCGCGCTGCGCCTGCGCCGGCGCGGGGTCGAGATGGAGAAGGACTGGACCACGCCCGAGCGGTAGACCGGCGTCGCTATCCCCGGCCGCGCCCGACAAACGCCTCCATCGCCGCCAGCCCCGCGTCGAGCCTGCGGCGCCCGAACCCGATCCGGAACCGGTCTTCCGGCGTCTCGCCCAGATCGGAAGAATAGATCGTGCTTGGCAGCACCAGCACGCCCGCCTCCTCGACCAGCCGGCGCGCGAACGCGTCCACCCCTTCCGCGCCAAGGTAGCGCGGATAACCCATGCAGGACCCGTCGGGGCGCGTCCACTCGAACAACCCGGGATGACGCGCAAAGAAGGCGTCCCATTTCGGCAGGTTCTCCTCCACGATGGCGTTGTTGCGCGCCAGCAGCCGGTCGCGCGCCTTGAGGGCGATCAGCGCCAGCCGCTCGCTGGGGCCGGAGTTGCAGATCGACAGGTAATGCTTCATCCGCTCCATTTGCCCCAGCACTTCGCGGTCCTGGCAGGCGATCCAGCCGATGCGCAGCCCCGGCAGGCCATAGCTCTTGGACATGACACCCAGCGACAGCCCGCGCTCGTATTCGTCCGCGACGAACGGGAGATGCCGCGCGCCCGATGGCCCCAGACCGTGAAAGATCTCGTCATGCAGGATCCAGATGCCGTGCTTGCGGCACAGCTCGATCAGCGCGCGATAGCGTTGCAGCGACAGGATCGCGCCGGTCGGGTTGTGCGGGAAATTGATCGTGACCAGCTTCGTGTTGGGCCGGATGGCGTCCCGCACCCGGTCGATATCGAGCGACCAGCCCTCATCCGGGTCGAGCGGCACGCCGGTCGCCTCGCAGATCGCCAGCGGCAGGGTTTCGTGGCTCTGATAGTTGGGCGTCACCACGATCGCGTGGCTGTCCCGGTCGAGCAGCACGGAATTGGCCGCGAAGATCCCCTCGCTCGCCCCGGCGAAGCAGAGCACGTCATCGGCGTCCTGCCCCGCGTAGATGCCCGCGATCGCGGCGCGCAGGTCGGGCGCGCCCCGGGTTTCGGTATAACCCAGCCACATCGTCTCGAACGCGCGGCGATCCTCGGGCGTGGCCATGTCCAGCAATTCGCTGAGCGCGATGCTCTCGGCGTCCGACGCGGTCATGTGGTGGCGCGCGGTGAATTCCCATTTCGCGAAATGCGTCTCGAGCCGGAAATCGGGCAGGGTGGTCATGCGGCAAGGCTCCCGTCAGTGATCGCGCCTGCCTACACCGCGGCGGGCGCGCATGAAAGCCCGTCAGTCGCCCCCGCGCCAGAGCGCGTGAAAGTGATGCACCGGCCCGTGCCCCGACCCGACGCCAAGCTGGTCGGCGGCGGCGATGGCGCCGCCGATATAGGCCTTGGCCCGGCGCACCGCCTCGGGCAGATCGAACCCTGCGCCGATCAGCGCGGCCAGCGCCGACGAAAGCGTGCAGCCCGTGCCATGCGTGTTGCGCGTCTCCACCCGCGCGGCCTCGAACCACTCTTCGGCGCCATTTGCGCCCAGCAGCAGGTCCGGGCTCTGCCCGCCGCCCAGGTGCCCGCCCTTGAGCAGCACCGCCTCCGGCCCCAGCGCCAGCAGCGCGCGCGCCTGTTCGGTCATCGCGTCGCGGCTCTGCGCCTCGGTCCTGTCCAGAAGGTCGGCGGCTTCGGGCAGGTTCGGCGTGATGAGCGCCGCCATCGGCAGCAGCCGCTCGCGCAGCGCCGCCACCGCCGCATCGGCCAGCAGCCGGTCGCCCCCCTTGGCCACCATCACGGGGTCGAGCACGATCGGCGCCTCCAGCCCGCCAAGCGCATCCGCGACCGCGCCGATCACCGCCGCGTCGCCCAGCATTCCGATCTTCACGGCGTCTATGCGGATATCCTCGCGCAGCGCCGCGATCTGCTCGGCGATAAGTCCCGGCGCGACCAGTTCGACCCGCTGCACGCCCTGCGTGTTCTGCACGGTCAGCCCCGTCAGCACCGCCATCGCGTAACCGCCATTGGCCGAGATCGCCTTGATATCCGCCTGGATTCCCGCCCCGCCCGACGGATCGGACCCGGCGATGCTCAGGATATTGGGCGTCATGGGTCCCTCCATGCGTCGATGAGCGCGCGCGCCGCCGCCTCCATGTCCTGCGCGCGCGATATGGCCGAAACCACCGCCATGCCGACCGCGCCGGTCGCCTTGAGCGCGGGCGCGTCCCTGGCCGTGACGCCGCCGATGGCAAAGACCGGCAGATCGCTCTGCGCCACCGCCCTCGCGACGCCATCCAAGCCGATGGGCGCGGCGTGGTCGGGCTTGCTCGCCGTGGCGCGCAGCGGGCCGACGCCAAGGTAGTCGACGCAATCGGGCGGCACCGCGTCCAGTTGCGCCAGCGCGTCGATGGACAGCCCCAGCAGCATGTCATGCCCGATCCGGTCGCGAATGGCGCGCGGATCGCCGTCGCCCTGCCCGATATGCAGCCCGTCCGCCTCCGCCTTGATCGCGACCTCGACCCGGTCGTTGACGATGAGCCGCGTTCCCAGCGGCGCCAACGCGCCGCGCAGCGCGCGCGCCGTCTCGATCATCTCGGCGTCGCTCGCCGTCTTGTCGCGCAGTTGCACGATCCGCACGCCCGCCCGCGCGACGGCAAGCGCCTGCTCGGCCACCGGCGCCGGCGCGCCCGCGTCGGTCACGAAATAGAGCGGCCCGATCATGCGCCCATGACCTTCGCCCCGCGGTCGAGCGCCTCGGGCGTCACCCCCGCCAGCGCGTCGATGAAGGCGGGCAGGAAGCTCCCCGGCCCCTGCGCGCGCGCCGCCGCCTCCTCGCCCGCCAGCCCGTAGAAGGCGAGTGCGGCGACCGTGGCCGGCAGCGGCTCCTGTCCGACGGCGAAACCCGCCACCACCCCGCTCAGCGCACAGCCGAGCGCGGTCACGCGCGGCATCATCGCGGAGCCGTTTTCGATGCGGTAGGCGGCTGCGCCGTCGGTGACGTAATCCACCGGCCCGGTCACCGCGACCACCCCGCCGGTGCGTGTGGCGATGTCGCGCGCCGCGGCCTCCGCGCTCGCCACCTCGTCGGCGGCGTCCGCGCCGCGCCCGGCGGCGTCCGCACCCGCCAGCGCCATGACCTCCGACGCGTTGCCCCGCACGACCGAAGGCTTCAGCGCCAGAAGCCGCGCGCCCGCGTCCCGGCGCAGCGCGGTCGCCCCGACCGCCACCGGGTCCAGCACCCAGGGCTTGCCCGCGTCGTTCATCACGCGCGCCGCGTCCTCCATCGCTGTGACCCAGTCGGGATCGAGCGTGCCGATATTGACGCTGAGCGCCTGCGCGAGCCCGGCGAACTCCGCCGCCTCCTCGCGCGCGTGCACCATCGCGGGCGACGCGCCCGCCGCCAGCAGCGCATTGGCCATGACGTTCATGGCGACGTAATTGGTGATGTTCTGCACCAGCGGCGCGGTGTTCCGCATCGCCGCAAGATGGGCTCCGATGTCGTTCATGTCTCGCCTCCTGCCCGGCGCAGGTGGTGGCGGGACCGTGCCGGCGCGGCGGTCCCGCGACTTCCTCCGCCGGAATGATCCGGGTCAGGTTCAAAGGGTGCTTCTCAGCCCGCTTGCGCGGACGCCCCCGTCGCAGCCCAGATATGCGCCCGCCCCGTGCGCGCGTCAAGCGTCAGAAATCGACCGCCAGCCCCTTCTTCTCCCAGTCGCCATAGCGCACCGGCTCGAGCCCCTCGCTGCGCCCGCCAAGCTCCTTGGGCAGATCGCGCGGCTGCTGCGCGCGGCGGCGCTCTTCGGCCTCGGCCAGCGCGCGGCGCGCGGCTTCGGGCAACTCCGCTCGAACGTCCTCGGTCATCTGCGCCCCTTTCCTTGCGATCCCCCCGTTGATATACGCCCCGCGCACGCCCCGGCAAGGACTCATGATGGCCAACGCCCCGCGACATCCCGGCGCAAGACGCGCCGCGGTCCACCTGCTCGACCGGATCCTGGGCGAGGGGCGGATGCTGTCGGACCTGCTGGCCGCCGGCGCGCTCGACGCGCTCGACCCGGCGGAACGCGCGCGTGCGCAACGCCTCGCCGCCGACACGCTGCGTGGGCTGGAACGCGCCGACCGCGTCCTGAAACGCCACCTGCGCAAGACCCCGCAACTGCACGTGATGAACGTGCTGCGCCTCGCCACGGTCGAGCTCTGCACCGGCGGCGACGCGCATGGCGTGGTGAACGAGGCGGTGACCCTGATCGCCGGACACAAGCGCCTCTCGGCGATGAAGGGGCTGGTGAACGCGGTGCTGCGCAAGGTCGCCTCGGACGGCCCGGCGGCATGGGACCGGCTGCGCGTCCCGCACCTGCCCAAATGGCTGCGCGCCCCGCTGGTGGCGGCCTACGACGCGCCGACCGTCGCGCGCATGGAAGCCGCGCATTTCGCCGGCGCCCCCACCGACCTTACCGCGCGCGACGACGCGGACGCGGTCGCCGCCGCCACCGGGGGGGGGGCGCTGCTGCCGACAGGGTCCATCCGCCTGCGCGAGCCGGGCCAGATCAGCGCCCTGCCCGGTTACGCGACAGGCGCATGGTGGGTGCAGGACGCCGCCGCAGCCCTTCCCGCGCGCATCCTCGCCGCGCAACCGGGGGAGGCGGTGCTCGACCTCTGCGCGGCGCCGGGGGGCAAGACCATGCAGCTCGCCGCCGCGGGCGCGGAGGTCACCGCGCTCGATCTCTCGGAGACACGCATGAAGCGCGTGCAGGAGAACCTCGCGCGCACCGGCCTTGCGGCCACCTGCCTCACCGGCGACGCGCTCGAGCACCAGGGCGGGCCCTATGACGCGATCCTGCTCGACGCGCCCTGTTCGGCCACCGGCACGATCCGCCGCCACCCGGATCTGCCGCACGCGCGCGACGGCGCCGGAATCGCCGAACTGATCGCGCTCCAGGCCGCAATGCTCGACCATGCGCTGACGCTGTTGAAACCCGGCGGGCGGCTGATGTTCTGCACCTGCTCGCTTCTGCCGGACGAGGGCGAATGCCAGATCGAGGAGGCGCTCGCCCGCCACCCCGGCCTCAGCGTCGACGCGGGCGCGCTCGCCCTGCCCGGCATTGAGCAGAGCTGGCGCACCGAGGAAGGCGGGCTGCGCCTGCGCCCCGACCTCTGGGCCGAGCAAGGCGGCATGGACGGCTTCTACATGGCGCTCTTGCGCAGCTGACCCCCTCCCCCGGCCACCATCCACGACCCGGCGTTTTTTCCCGGCCCGCATACCCGCGCCGCAGGCGTGGCGGGCTGCGCGCTTCAACGCGGCGCAGCGCCACCCACCGCACGGCGTTTCCGCGCCGCGCGCGCGCCCGCGCCGATTTTGCCGGTGACTTGCACGCGCCCGCGCGGTAGGCTGGCCGCATGAGGCGCCGCAAAGAGCGCCCGAGAGGCGAGCGATGGCAGGATCCGACACGATGACCGCGCGCTGGACGCGCTTCATGAACCGCGTGCAGGCGCGGCGCGCGGCCTCCGCACGACCCGCAACCGCCTTCGTCTCATCGCCCGAACCGCGCACCATCGGCAGCTTCGCCCGCGGGCGGCAGCTTTGTTCGGGCAACTTCCTCTTTGCCGGACATCTCGTGCAGGCGCCGCCCGCCACGTCGATCTGGGACATCGCGGCGCCCGATTTCGCCTTCGAGGCCGAGTTGCAGGGCTTCGCCTGGCTCGACGACCTCGCCGCGGCGGGCGACGCGCCTGCCCGCGCGGCGGCGCGGCAATGGACCTGGGACTGGATCGAGCGCTTCGGCGCTGGCCGCGGGCCGGGCTGGACGCCCGCGCTCACCGGGCGGCGGCTGATCCGCTGGATCGCGCATGCGCTCTTCCTGCTGGGCAAGCAGGATCGCGCGCAATCGGATGCGTTCTACCGCTCGCTCGGGCAGCAGACGCTGTTTCTCGGGCGGCGCTGGCGCGCCGCGCCGCCGGGCCTGCCCCGGTTCGAGGCGCTCACCGGGCTGATCTACGCGGGGCTTTCGCTCGAGGGGATGCAGGATCACGCCGCCCCCGCCCTACGCGCGCTGGCCCGCGAATGCGAAACATTGCTCGCGGGGGACGCTCTCTTGCCCACGCGCAACCCCGAAGACCTGCTCGAGGTGTTTACCCTGCTGACCTGGGCCGCCACGGCGCTGGCCGACGCGGGCCAGAGCCCCGGCGACGCCCATTGGCGGGCGATCCGGCGCATCGCGCCGACGTTGCGCACGCTGCGCCACGCCGATGGCGGGCTGGCCCGGTTCCACGGCGGCGGGCGCGGGCTCGAGGGGCGGCTCGACAGCGCGCTGGCGACCAGCGGCGTGAAAGAGCGCGCGCCGGGGGGGCTGGCGATGGGCTTCGCGCGGCTCAGCGCCGGGCGCAGCTCGCTCATCGTCGACGCAAGCCTTCCGCCGCGCGGCGCGGCCTCGGCGGGCGCGCATGCCTCCACGCTCGCGTTCGAACTGACCTCGGGGCGCCGGCCGCTGATCGTCAACTGCGGCTCGGGCGCGACCTTCGGGCCCGACTGGCGCCGCGCCGGACGCGCGACGCCCTCGCATTCCACGCTGGTCGTGGCCGGAGAATCGAGCGCCCGGCTCGGGCCCGCCGGCCCGCAGGAGGAATGGCTGGTCGGCGGGCCCGGACACGTCCCCGTGGAGATCGGCCACGCCTCGGACGGGCTGCGCTTCGAAGGCGGGCATGACGGCTACCTCTCGCGCTTCGGCCTCACCCACGCGCGCACGCTCGAGATGACCTTCGACGGGCGCGGCGTCGCCGGTGAGGACATGCTGGTCGCGCTCGGGGACGCGGACCGGCGGCGCTTTGACAAGGCGATGGACGCCGTTCGGCTCGCCGGGATCGGCTACCAGGTCCATTTTCATCTGCACCCGGACGCCGACGCCACGCTCGACATGGGCGGGGCGGCGGTTTCGGTCGCGCTGCGCTCGGGCGAGATCTGGGTATTCCGCCATGACGGCCGCGCGGAGATCGCGCTGCAACCGAGCGTCTATCTCGAGAAAGGGCGCCTCAAGCCCCGCGCGACCCGGCAGATCGTGCTCTCGGGCCTGGCCCGCGATCACGTGACGCGCATCCGCTGGTCGCTCTCCAAGGCGCAGGACACGCCGATCGCCATCCGTGATCTGGCCGAAGAGAAACCCTGGGAGGACGAAGCGGAGTAGCGCGGGCGCGCGAAAATCGGCCATTCAGCTTTCCGGGGAAACCCGCTATGCGGGCGGCACGCAACAGATCCCGAGGACCGCCCATGACCAGCACCACGCCCATCCGCCGCGCCCTGCTCTCCGTCTCCGACAAGACCGGCCTGGTCGAATTGGGCCGCGCCCTGGCCGAACGCGGCGTCGAGCTGCTGAGCACCGGCGGCAGCGCCCGCGCGCTGCGCGACGCGGGGCTCGCGGTGCGCGACGTGGCGGAGGTGACCGGCTTCCCCGAGATGATGGACGGCCGCGTCAAGACGCTGCACCCGATGGTGCATGGCGGCCTGCTGGCGCTGCGCGACGACGCAGGCCACCTTGACGCGATGAAGGAACACGGCATCGGCGCGATCGACCTGCTCGTGGTCAACCTCTACCCGTTCGAGGAAACCGTCGCGCGCGGCGCGGACTATGACACCTGCGTCGAGAACATCGACATCGGCGGCCCCGCCATGATCCGCGCCGCGGCCAAGAACCACCGCTTCGTCACGACGATCGTGGACGTGGAGGATTACGACGCGCTGCTGGCCGAGATGGCGGCGCATGACGGGGCCACGACGCTGGAATTCCGGCAGGGGCTGGCGATGACCGCCTACGCCCGCACCGCCGCCTACGACGCCGCCGTTTCCGGCTGGATGGCCGGGCGGCGGGGCGACGCCGCCCCGCGTCGCCGCGCCGCGGCCGGAACGCTTGCGCAGCAACTGCGCTACGGCGAGAACCCGCACCAGCGCGCGGCGTTCTACACCGACGGCTCCGCGCGGCCCGGCGTCGCGACCGCCCGGCAGGCGCAGGGCAAGGATCTGAGCTACAACAACATCAACGACACCGACGCCGCGTTCGAACTGGCCTGCGAGTTCACCCCCGAAGACGGCCCCGCCTGCGTCATCGTCAAGCACGCCAACCCCTGCGGCGCGGCGCGCGCCGACACTCTTTGCGCCGCCTACCGCGCGGCATATGACTGCGACCGGACCTCGGCCTTCGGCGGGATCGTCGCGCTGAATCGGCCGCTCGACGCGGAAACCGCCGAAGAGATCACCGGGATCTTCACCGAGGTGGTGATCGCGCCCGGCGCCGACGAGCAAGCTTTGAGTATTTTCGCAAAGAAGAAGAACCTGCGGCTCCTGCTGACCGACGGGATGGCCGACCCCCGCGCGGCGGCGCGGTTGATCCGGCAGGTTTCGGGCGGGTATCTCTGGCAGGACAAGGATAACGGGCATGTCGGGCAAGGCGATCTGAAGGTCGTGACCCGGCGCGCGCCGAGCGAGCGCGAGATGGCCGACCTGCTTTTCGCCTGGAAGGTGGCGAAACACGTGAAGTCGAACGCCATCGTCTACGCCAGGGATGGCGCGACGGTGGGCGTCGGCGCGGGCCAGATGAGCCGCGTCGACAGTTGCCGCATCGCCGCGCGCAAGGCCCGCGACATGGCCGAGACGCTCGGCCTGCCCGCGCCGCTGACCGAAGGCTCGGTCGTGGCGTCGGACGCGTTCTTTCCTTTCGCCGACGGCCTTCTTGCCGCCGCGGAGGCGGGCGCGCGCGCGGTGATCCAGCCGGGCGGGTCGATGCGCGACGACGAGGTGATCAAGGCCGCCGACGAGGCCGGGCTCGCGATGGTGTTCACGGGGATGCGGCATTTCCGGCACTGACGCGGGTTTCGCTTTCGCAAGGCGGGCGCTTCTGGCAGAAGCCCCGCGACCCCGCAGGAGGAGCAGGCGATGAAAACGGTGTTCTGGACCGCGTTCTGGACCTTCATGATCGACCAGGTGACGAAATACGTCGTCGTCCATGCGATGGCGCTGGACGCGCTGGGGCGTATCGATCTGCTTCCGCCCTGGGTCAACCTGCGGATGGCGTGGAACTACGGGATCAACTTCGGCCTGCTGGCCGGCGACTCGGACGTGGCGCGCTGGGCGCTGATCGGCGTGGCGCTGGCGATCTCGGGCGCGGTGCTGTGGTGGGTGCGGCGCGAACCGGGCGGGTGGTGGCAGAAATTCGCCGCCGGGCTGCTGGTCGGCGGCGCGCTCGGCAACGTGGTGGACCGGCTGCTTTACGGCGCGGTCGCGGATTTTCTCAACTTCGGCCTGCCCGGTTTCGACAACCCCTACGCCTTCAACGTGGCCGATGTGGCGATCTTCGCCGGAGCGATCGGCATGGTGATCTTCACGCCCTCGAAAAAGCCCTCGTGACCTCGCGCCGATCATGCGATACACCGGGCTCGAACGATTTGGGAGTACGGCGATGATCCTGTCGCGCAGCGTATTGATGGTGATGGCGATCGGGCTGACCCTGTCGGCCTGCGGGAGCGGCGACGACCTGCGCCTGCGCCGGTTCAAGAACACCGGCAACGGACCGGATGAATTCACCGTGCTGCCGACCAAGCCGCTGCAAGCCCCCGAAAGCTATAACAGCCTGCCGCCGCCCAATCCCGGCGGCGCCAATCTCGTCGATCCCAACCCCGAGGCCGAAGGCGTCGCGGCCCTTGGCGGCAATCCGGCGGCGTTGACCCCGCATGGCGTCGGCGCCGCGGACGGCGCGCTGCTGAACCGGGCGCGGCGCTATGGCGTGACCGGCGGCATCCGCCAGACGCTGGCGCGCGAGGATCTCGAGGTGCGCAAGCGGCACGGGCGGGTGAACATCTTCAATATCGGGCCGAACGACGACTATACCGACGCCTACAAGCGCCAGTGGCTCGACGCGCAGCGCGAGCTGCGCCGCCTGCGCGCGATGGGCGTCGGCGTGCCCTCGGCCCCGCCGCCCAAGCGGTAACCGCTTCATCCCGGCCGGTCACAGGATCGTCACCGCGCTTGAATGCGCGGCCCCGTCGCGTATCTAGGGCGCAGCACGCCCAACCCTCATGGAGACGCCCATGCGCGACCGCATCATCACGGCCCCCTTCGCCCACCTGGCCGCGCTTGTCGCGCTGCTCTGCCTTCCGCTCGCAGCCTCCGCCGACGACCAGGTGACGAGCTTCACGCTCGACAACGGGATGCAGGCGCTGGTGATCGAGGACCACCGCGCGCCGGTGGTGGTGCACATGGTCTGGTATCGCGCCGGTTCGGCCGACGAGGAACCGGGCAGTTCTGGGGTCGCGCATTTCCTCGAACACCTGCTGTTCAAGGGCACCGACACGCTGGCGCCAGGGGAATTTTCCGCCACCGTGGCGCGCAACGGCGGCAATGACAACGCCTTCACCAATTACGACTATACCGGCTACTACCAGAGGGTCGCCGCCGACCGGCTGGAGCTGATGATGCGGATGGAAAGCGACCGGATGGTCAATCTCCGGCTGGACGAGAACGACATCGCGACCGAACGCGACGTCATCCTCGAGGAACGCAACCAGCGGGTCGAGAACAACCCGAGCGCACTGTTCCGCGAACAGCGCAACGCGGCGCAATATCTCAACCACCGCTACGGCGTGCCGATCATCGGCTGGCGGCGCGAGATGCGCGAACTCGACCTCGAAAAGGCGCTCGCCTTCTACGAGCGCAATTACGCGCCCAACAACGCGGTCCTCGTGGTTGCGGGCGACGTGACCCCGGACGAGGTGCGCGCGCTCGCCGAGAAATACTATGGGCCCATCCCCGCCAATCCCGACCTCGCCCCGCGCGACCGCCCGCAGGAGCCGCGCCAGATCGCCGCGCGCCGCATTACCTACCAGGACGCCCGTGTCGCGCAGCCCTATGTCATGCGCTCCTATCTCGCGCCCGAACGCGATCACGGCGCGCAGCAGCAGGCCGCCGCGCTCGCGTTGCTGGCCGAATTGCTGGGCGGCGGGACCACCTCGGTCATGGCGGAAAAGCTGCAGTTCGACACGCAGGTCGCGGTGCAGGCGCAGGCCTGGTATGACGGAACCTCGCTCGACGACACGACCTTTTCGCTGCTGGTGGTCCCCGCCGACGGCGTGTCGCTGGAAGAGGCCGAAGAGGCGATGGACGCCGTGATCGCCGGCTTCCTCGAGGACGGCGTCGACGAGGATCAGCTTTCGCGGATCAAGAAGGGCCTTCGCGCCGCGCAGATCTACGCCCGCGACGATGTGGAACGGCTCGCCAACCGCTACGGCGCGGCGCTGACGCAGGGGCTCACGGTCGAGGACGTGCAGGCCTGGCCCGACATCCTCCAGGCGACCACGTCCGATGAGATCATGGCCGCCGCGCGCGCCGTCTTCGATCCCGCCAAATCGGTCACCGGCTGGCTGACCGCACCGGAGGTAACCCAATGATCCGTCTCGTCCTCGCCGCCTTCGTGCTCATGCTCGTCACCCTTCCCGCGCGCGCCGAAATCGACATCCAGGAACTGACGACCCCCGGCGGCGCCGACATCTGGCTGGTCGAGGAACACTCGATCCCGTTCGTCGCGCTCGAGCTGCGCTTCCGCGGTGGCGCTTCGCTCGACGCACCGGGCAAGCGGGGGGCGATCAACCTCATGGTGGCCACGCTCGAGGAAGGCGCGGGCGACATGAACGCGCGCGAATTCGCCCGCGCGAGCGAGGCGCTGGCCGCCGGGTTCAGCTACTCGGTCAACGACGACGCGGTGTCTGTATCGGCCCGCTTCCTCACCGAAAACCGGGGCGAGGCGGTGGCGCTGCTGCGCGAGAGCCTCGTCAACCCGACCTTCTCGCAGGGGGCCATCGACCGGGTGCGCGGGCAGGTGCTGTCGATCATCCAGTCGAATCTCAAGGATCCCCGCGCCATCGCCGGGCGGGCTTTCGACGCGCTGGTTTACGGCGACCACCCCTATGCCAGTTCGAAGAACGGCACGGTCGAGAGCGTGACGGCGCTGACCCGCGACGACATCGTCGCCGCGCATGACGCCGCGCTGGCCCGCAACCGCCTTTACGTGAGCGCGGTGGGCGACATCACCGCCGAGGAGGTGACCGCACTGGTCGATTCCCTGCTCGACGGGTTGCCCGAAACCGACGCGCCCCTGCCCGGCCCTGCCGGCCTCAACCTGCCGGGCGGGGTGCAGGTGGTCGATTTCGCCACCCCGCAATCGGTCGCCACCTTCGCGCAGCCCGGCATCGACCGGGAGGACCCCGATTTCTTTGCCGCCTACCTGCTGAACGAGATTCTCGGCGGCAGCGGCACCGAAAGCCGCCTCATGCAGGAGGTGCGCGAGAAGCGCGGGCTCACCTACGGCGTCTATTCCTACCTCGTGGACAAGGACGCCGCGCAGATTTGGGCGGGCAGCGTCGCCTCGGCCAATGACCGCATCGCGGAGGCGATCGAAGTCATCCGCGCGGAATGGGCGCGCATCGCGAAGGACGGCGTCACCGCGAAGGAACTGGAAGACGCCAAGACCTACATGACCGGCGCCTACCCGCTGCGCTTCGACGGCAACGCCGCCATCGCCAACATCGCGGTCGCGATGCAGATGGAGGGACTGTCACCAGACTACATCGCCAATCGTAATGACATGGTTGACGCCGTCACGCTCGAGCAGATCAACCGCGTCGCGCGCGAACGGCTCGACCCCGAGCGCCTCACCTTCGTCGTCGTCGGCGCGCCCGAGGGGCTCAGTTCGACCATCAACTGAACGCGCCGTGCGCGCTATTATGTCTAGACAAAATGCGCTATGCCTGCTGAGGTCCGACAAGACAGGAGCAGCGGCGCGATGGCGACCACCTACCGCGACATAAAGGCCGACATCCTGGCCCGGATCACCCGCGGCGCGCTCGCGCCCGGCGCGCTGATCCCGAATGAACTGGAACTGGCCGAAACCTATGACTGCGCCCGCGCCACGGTGAACCGCGCGATGCGCGAACTGGCCGAGGAAGGCGTGATCGAGCGCAAGCGCAAGGCCGGCACCCGCGTGCGCCTCGCGCCCCGGCGCGAGGCACGCGTCCCCATCCCCATCGTGCGCCACGAGATTGAGGCGACCGGCGCGCGCTACCGCTACAGCCTGCTTTCGCGCGAGGAAACGACCGCCCCCGACTGGCTGCGCGACCGCCTGTCGCTGCTCTACGGCGCCCGCGCGCTGCACCTGACCTGTCTGCATTTCGCCGACGGCGCTCCTTACCAGTACGAGGACCGCTGGATCAGCCTCGACATGCTCCCCCACGCGGCGGATGCGGATTTCACCGCGACCGGCCCCAACGAATGGCTGGTCGCGGCGATCCCCTTTTCCAACGCCGAGATCGCCTTCGGCGCGGTCGCCGCGGACGCCGACGCAGCCGCGCATCTGGCGTGCACGGAGGCCACGCCGCTCTTCCAGACCGAACGCTCGACCTGGTGGCAGGGCGAGGCGATCACCTTCGTGCGCCTGTGGTTCCGGCCCGGCTATCGGCTGGAGACGCGGTATTGAGGGGGGTGCGAGCCCTGCTTTTGAAGCGCCTGGCAGGGCGGGCGCAAGGAATCTCTTGACTCGGTGAGAAGGTAGACGACATTTTTATCCGATAATATTTGTTTTCAAGGGAATTTGGATACCATGATCAATATTCTGAGAACCGCCCTTTCAGCCATTGCCATCCTGACCGCGACGAGCGCTTCGGCCGTCACCGTTCTCGATCAGGACTACTCGGGCGCCAGCCAGTCGGGCAGCGCGGGCGCAAGTGTCGCACCCTGGTTCGGCAGGGCGCAGACATTTACCGTCGGCGTCGCCGGCACGTTGTCGCGTATCGAATTCCTGCTGAGCGTTCCGGATCGTTCAGTGGAGACGATCGACATCCTGTCCACCGTCGCTGGCGCTCCTGTTGGCGGCACCCCGGCCAATCCCACCGTGGTTGGGACCGCTGGCGGCGTGAACGTTGGCGGCTGGGCCTCGTTCGACGTGCTGTCTATGGGGATCTCGGTCGCCGTGGGCGACGTGCTGGCGTTCAAGATTTGGAACGGATACCGAATAAGCACAGATCCAATATATTTCGGCGCGCAAACCTATTTCTACAATAACGGTGTCGGCGGCGGCTACGATTGGAAAACAGTAGACGACAATGCAATCTTCCGGACCTACGTCGAGGACGGCACGGTGCCGGTTCCGCTTCCGGCGACCCTGCCGCTGCTGGTGACCGGGTTCGGGATGCTGGCGCTGTGGCGCCGGCGTCAAACCCGCGTGTGACCGGGTTACGCCCCGGTAGCGCCATCCCGGGGCTGAACTTCAGGTACCTGTCTCTTCTTGCGCCGAATGAGATCGGGGCGCCGGAAGGGAAAGTCCGCGACCCCCTGTGAATCACGACCGCCGCCTTGACGGGCAGGTCAAGCCGACCCTGGGATTGCGCTGCCGCGTCCGCCTGCCGCGCGTCCGCGCCTCGCGGGGAATGACGTATCGGCTGTCCATCACGACGGCGAATCCGCGATGACGCCGTCGTAAATCTTCTGCTACGCGTTCAGGATGCCCGGCAGATCCAGCCCGTGTTCGCGCGCGCAGTCGAGCGCGATGTCATAGCCCGCGTCCGCGTGCCGCATCACCCCGGTCGCGGGGTCGTTCCACAGCACCCGTTCGATGCGCCGGTCCGCGTCCTCGGTCCCATCGCAGCAGATCACCATGCCCGAATGCTGCGAGAACCCCATGCCGACGCCGCCGCCGTGGTGCAGCGACACCCATGTCGCCCCCGACGCGGTGTTGAGAAGCGCATTCAGCAGCGGCCAGTCGCTGACCGCGTCCGAGCCGTCCTTCATCGCCTCCGTTTCCCGGTTGGGCGAGGCGACGGAGCCGGAATCGAGATGATCGCGCCCGATCACGACAGGCGCGGAGAGCTCGCCCGAGCGCACCATCTCGTTGAAGGCGAGGCCAAGCTTGTGCCGCACGCCAAGGCCCACCCAGCAGATCCGCGCCGGCAGCCCCTGGAAGCTGATCCGCGCGCGCGCCATGTCGAGCCAGTTGTGCAGGTGCTCATCCTGCACCAGCTCCTTCACCTTGGCGTCGGTGCGGTAGATGTCCTCGGGCTCGCCCGACAGCGCGCACCAGCGGAACGGCCCGATCCCGCGGCAAAAGAGCGGGCGGATATAGGCCGGCACGAAACCGGGAAAGGCAAAGGCGTCCGCCAACCCCTCCTCAAGCGCCATCTGCCTGATGTTATTGCCGTAATCGACGGTGGGGATGCCCGATTCGTGGAATTCGACCATCGCCGCGACCTGCACGCGCATGCTGGCGCGGGCGGCCTTTTCCACCGCCTTCGGGTCGCTTTCGCGCCGCGCGCGCCATTGCGCCATCGTCCAGCCCTGCGGCAGGTAGCCGTTCACCGGGTCATGCGCGCTGGTCTGATCGGTGACGATGTCCGGGCGCGCGCCGCGCCGCACGAGTTCGGGGAACACGTCCGCCGCATTGCCCAGGAGCGCGACCGACTTCGCCTCGCCCGCGCGGGTCCAGCGGTCGATCATCGCCAATGCGTCGTCGAGATCGTCGGTCTTTTCGTCCACGTATTTCGTGCGCAGGCGGAAATCGATGCTGTCGGGATTGCACTCCACCGCGAGGCAGCAGGCCCCGGCCATCACCGCCGCGAGCGGCTGCGCGCCGCCCATGCCGCCAAGCCCGCCGGTCAGGATCCAGCGCCCCGACAGGTCGCCGCCGTAGTGCTGGCGCCCCGCCTCGACAAAGGTTTCATAGGTGCCCTGCACGATGCCTTGCGAACCGATATAGATCCACGACCCGGCGGTCATCTGGCCATACATCGCCAGACCCTTTTTATCGAGCTCGTTGAAATGGTCCCAGTTCGCCCAGTGCGGCACGAGGTTGGAGTTCGCGATCAGCACCCGCGGCGCGTCCGCATGCGTGCGGAACACGCCGACCGGCTTGCCCGATTGCACCAGCAGCGTCTGGTCCTCCTCCAGATCGCGCAAGCTGGCGACGATCCGGTCGAAATCGGCCCACGTCCGCGCCGCGCGCCCGATGCCGCCATAAACGACAAGCTCATGCGGGTTCTCGGCGACGTCGGGGTGCAGGTTGTTCATCAGCATCCGCATCGGCGCCTCGGTCAGCCAGCTTTTCGCCGTGATGTCGGACCCGGTCGCGGGATAGATGTCGCGGGTGTTCTTGCGGGGATCGCTCATGTCGTGCCTTTCAGCTTGGGGGCCATGTCGCGCAGCGCGGTGAGGATCGCGCCGAGATGCACGCGCAGCGCGTCGGCGCGGTCCGGGTCATAGGTCCAGGGCGGCGCCTCGGCGGTGAGGTAGGCGGATTGCGCCAGCTCCATCTGGATCGCGTGAACGCCGGTTTCGGGGCGGCCGTAATGCCGCGTCGTCCAGCCGCCCCTGAACCGTCCGTTCAGAACGCAGGAGTACCCTGCCGCGCCTGCGCAGATCTCCTGCGCCGCGGCCTCGATGCGCGCATCGCAGGTGGTCCCGCCATTGGTGCCGATGTTGAAATCCGGCAGCACGCCGTCAAAGAGAAAGGGAATGCGGCTGCGGATCGAATGGCAGTCATAGAGGATCGCCGCCCCGTGCCGGTCGCGCACCCGCGCCAGCTCTGCCGCGAGCGCGGCGTGATAGCGCGCGTGAAAGCCCGCGCGCCGCGCCTCGATCTCCGCCTCGTCGGGGGGCGCGTCCCAGATCGGCTCTCCGTCGAAATCGGTGAGCGGGACGAGCCCGGTGGTGTTCTGCCCGGGATAGAGGCTCGCGCCCTCCGGGTCGCGGTTGGCGTCGATCACGTAGCGGTGAAAGGTGGCGCGCACCAGGGTCACGCCCTCTAGCAGCCCGTCATAGAGCCGGTGGATATGCCAGTCCGTATCGGCCAGCGCGTGCCCCCGCGCGTTCAGCCGGTCGCCGATGGCGTCGGGCACATGCGTGCCCGTGTGCGGCAGGCCAAGCACCACCGGCCCGTCGCCGCGCGTGACCTCGACCGGGCTCATGCGCCCAGCTCCGGCAGGGCGATCCCGGCGCTGGCCGCCACCACGCCGCCGCGCACCAGCGCGCCCGCCTCTTCCAGATCGGGGGCGAGGTAGCGGTCGACGCCCACGCTCTGCACCGACTGGCGCAGCCGGGCCAGCACCCGCGCGAGCGGCGCGCTGGTGACCAGCGGCGCGCGGAACTCGATCCCCTGCGCGGCGCAGAGCAGCTCCACCCCGAGGATGCGTTCGAGATTGGCGACCATCCGCCCCAGCCGCACAGCGCCATGCGCGGCCATGCTGACGTGGTCCTCCTGGTTGGCGGATGTCGGCGTGCTGTCGGTGACGCAGGGGTTGGCCATGTGCTTGTTCTCGCTCATCAATGCGGCGGTCGTGACCTCGGCGATCATGAAACCCGAATTAAGCCCCGGATCGGGGGTCAGAAAGGGGGGAAGATCGTGGCTCAGCACCGGGTCGACGATCAGCGCGATGCGGCGCTGCGCGATGGCGCCGATTTCCGCGACCGCCAGCGCGATCATGTCGGCGGCGAAGCCCACGGGTTCCGCGTGGAAATTCCCGCCCGAGACGATCAGCCCCGCCTCCTCCAGCACCAGCGGGTTGTCGGTGGCCGCGTTGGCCTCAATCTGAAGCGTGCGCGCGGCCATGCGCAGCATGTCCATCGCCGCCCCCGTCACCTGCGGCTGGCAGCGGATGCAGTAGGGATCCTGCACGCGCGCGTCGCCCTCGCGGTGGCTCTCGCGGATGACCGATCCGTCGAGCAGCGCGCGCATGGCCGCCGCCGCCTCGATCTGGCCGGCGTGGCCGCGCAGGCTGTGGATCTCGGGCTGCAAGGGCGCGGTCGAGCCCATGATCGCATCCGTCGACATGGCCGAGGTGACCAGCGCCGTGTTCATCGCCCGCCACGCGCCGAAAAGCCCGATGAGCGCGAAGGCGGTGCTGAACTGCGTCCCGTTGATGAGCGCGAGTCCCTCCTTCGCGCCCAGCGTCACCGGCGCGAGCCCCGCGCGTTCCAGCGCGTCGGCGCCCGGCATCCTTTGCCCGCCGAATTCCGCCTCGCCCGCGCCCATCATCACGGCGGCCATATGCGCCAGCGGCGCGAGGTCGCCGGACGCCCCGACCGAGCCCTGCACCGGGATCACCGGCGTGACACCGTTCGCGAGCATCCCTTCCAAGAGCGCGATCAGCTCCATCCGCACGCCCGAGGCGCCGCGCCCGAGGCTCAGGAGCTTGAGCGCCATCATGAGGCGCGCATGGGCGCGCGGGATCGGCTGACCCACGCCGCAGCAATGCGACAGGATCAGGTTGCGTTGCAGCGTCGCGGTGTCCTCGGCCGCGATCTTGACGCTGGCGAGCTTGCCGAACCCGGTGTTGACGCCGTAAACCGCCGCCTCGCCCTGTGCGGCGGCGTCGATGCGCGCCTGCGCGGCATGGATCGCGCCGTGACAAGAGGGGTCGAGCTTCACGGCGATTTCATCGCGGTAGATGCGTTCGAGATCGGCGAGCGTGGCCGCGCCGGGGGTGAGCGTCAGCATGGCGCGCCCCCGAAGATGCGGCGCGCCAGCGGGTTGAACCCGATGCGATAGGCAAGCTCGGCCGGGTGCTCGATATCCCACACGGCGAGGTCCGCGCGCTGTCCTTGTTCGATGCGCCCCGCATCCGTCAGCCCGAGCGCGCGCGCCGCGTTCGCGGTCACGCCGCGCAGCGCCTCCTCGGGCGTGAGCCGGAAGAGCGTGCAGCCCATGTTCATCGCCAGCAGAAGCGAGTTGAGCGGCGATGAGCCGGGATTGAGATCGGTCGCGAGCGCCATCGCAACCCCTTGTTCGCGAAAGGAATCTATCGGGGGCGCCTGGGTTTCGCGCAGGGTGTAGAAGGCGCCGGGCAGGATCACCGCGACGGTCCCCGCCCCGGCCATCGCGCGCACGCCCTCGGCGTCGAGATGCTCGACATGATCCGCCGACAGCGCGCCGTAGCTCGCGGCGAGCTTGGCGCCGCCGAGGTTCGAGAGCTGCTCGGCATGGAGCTTGACCGGCAGGCCGAGGTCCTTGGCCGCGTCGAAGACGCGGGCGATCTGCGCGGGCGAGAACGCGATGCCTTCGCAAAAACCGTCAACCGCGTCGACCAGCCCTTCGGCATGGGCGGCGCGCAGGGCGGGAATGCAGACCTCGTCGATATAGGCGTCGGCGCGGCCGAGGTATTCGGCCGGGACCGCGTGCGCCCCGAGAAAGCTGGTGCGGACGCGGATCGGGCGTTGTTCGCCAATGGCGCGGGCGACCCGCAGCATCCGCAATTCCGTATCTGTATCAAGGCCGTAGCCCGATTTGATCTCGATCATTGTGACACCTTCGGCGATCAGCGCATCGACCCGACGCAGCGCGGCCTTCAGCAGCGTATCCTCGGAGGCCGCGCGGGTCGCGCGCACGGTCGAGACGATCCCGCCGCCGGCGCGCGCCACCTCTTCATAGCTTGCGCCCTCGAGCCGCATCTCGAATTCCCGCGCCCGGTCGCCGCCGAATACGGCATGGGTATGGCAGTCGATCAGCCCCGGCGTGACCAGCCGGCCGCCAAGCGAGTCGCGCGGCAGGTCGCGGTGGGGTTCAGGCAGTTCGTCAACCGCGCCGACCCAGGCGATGCGCCCGTCCGCCACCGCGATCGCGACGTCGCGGATCATGCCGTAGGGCGCGTCGGCGCCCGCCATCGTGGCGGCGTGCAGATCGACAAGGACGCGCGACGTGTCGGCCATGAACCCATCCCCCGGTGACGCGGATTCCGCTTCCCTCGCCTAGCGCGATTTGATTATTATGTCTAGACATAATAATGCCAACCAGGAGTGAGGCGATGATACACGCACGGCAGGCGCTTCTCGGGGACGGCTGGGCGAAGGATGTCCGCGTCGACCTCGCGGACGGGCGAATCGCAGGGATCGCGACCGGCGCGCGGGCGCGGGATGGCGATGTCTCCGTCGACACGCTCTTGCCGGCGCTTTCGAACCTTCACAGCCACGCCTTTCAGCGGGCGATGGCCGGGATGACCGAACAGCGCCGCGCCGGGCGCGACAATTTCTGGACCTGGCGCGAGGTGATGTATCAGTTCATGGATCAGCTCACGCCGGAGCAGATCGAGGCGATCGCGGCGCTGGTCTATGTCGAGATGCAGGAGGCGGGGTATGCCGCCGTCGGGGAATTCCACTATGTCCATCATCGCGCGGGCGGCGGGCATTACGACGATATCGCGGAGTTGTCGCAGCGCATCTTCGCCGCCGCCGCGCAGACCGGGATCGGGCTGACGCATCTGCCGGTGCTCTATACCTATGGCGGCGCGGGCAAGGCGGCGCTGGCCGAGGGGCAGCGACGCTTCGGCAATGACGTCGGCACATATCACAAACTGGTCGAGGCGGCGCGCAAGGGCGCGGCGGGTCTGCCGGGCGACACGGTGATCGGCATCGCGCCCCACTCGCTGCGGGCGACGGCGCCGGACGAGCTGCGCGAGGCGCTGGCGGCGCGCGAGGGCGGACCGGTGCATATCCATGCGGCCGAGCAGGTCCGGGAGGTCGAGGACGTGCAGGGCTGGCTTGGCGCGCGGCCGGTGGAATGGCTGCTGGAGAATGTCGGGATCACGCCGGACTGGTGCCTGATCCACTGCACCCACATGACCGACGCAGAGGCGCGCGGGCTGGCCCGAAGTCGCGCGGTGGCGGGGCTGTGTCCCATCACCGAGGCGAACCTGGGCGACGGAGTGTTCAACGGCGAGGTGTTCCTCGGCGCGGGGGGCGTGTTCGGCGTGGGATCGGATTCCAACGTCAACATCTCGCTGACCGAGGAATTGCGGACGCTGGAATACGCCCAGCGCCTGCACCGGCGCGAGCGCAACGTGATGGTGCGCGACGAAGGATCGGTGGGGCGCGCGCTCTATACCGGGGCTGCGCGCGGCGGGGCGCAGGCGCTGGGGCGGGACGCGGGCGAGATCGCCGAAGGGCTCTGGGCCGACCTTGTCGCCGTGGACAGCAGCGCGCCGGCGCTGTGCGCGCTGACCACGGAACAATTGCTGGACGGGTTGGCCTTCGCCGCGAAGGACGCGGTGGTGACCGACCTCTGGTCGGCGGGGCGGCATCAGGTCCGGGAGGGGCGGCACGTCGCGCGCGAGGCGGTGCTGCGCGATTACCGCGCGGCGGTGGCGGATTTGCTGGCCTCGGTCTGAGCCCGCTACCAGGGCCTGTCCGAAACCAGCCGCACGCCGAGATGCGCCGGCGGGCTGCCCACGGCGCAGCCGCCGCGCGCGGGGTCGCGCACGAGGTAGGACATCGCCGCGAGATGTTCGCCCCCGACATAGAAGGCGGGGCAGCGGGATGGGTCGGACCGCGCGCCGGGATCGCCGTCCGCGCCGTCATGGCAGTCCTGCGTCCATTCCCACACGCTGCCGTCGAGATCGGCCACCCCCTCGGCGCTGGTGGAGAAACTGCCCTGCGGCATGAGCCGGCGCGGCGACAGCCCTTCGGTGAGGTAGGCCGACGCCCAGGACAGCGCCGGGTCGGTGAAGATGGGGTCCGGGTCCTCGGGCAGGACGTCGGAGGCCATGACCGCCCATTCGCGCGCCGTCGGCAGGCGGAACGGGTGGCGCGCGCCGCTGCCGATCCAGGCGAGGTATTCGGCCACGTCGGCGTAGCTGAGACCGGTGGCGGGCGTCGTCGCGGCGTCCATGCCGCGCGGCGTCCTGAGCGCGAGAAGGCAGGCGCCGGCGTCATGGCAGGCGTTCCATTCACCGATGGTGACTTCGTATTTCTGGACGTAAAGTTCGCGGCCGTCCGGCATGACCACGGGACGTTCGGCGGCCATCGGGGCCGGAAGAACGGGATCGGGGCCACGAAGGACAGACGTGGCCCCGATCAGCGCCACCGCCAGCGCGATCGCAAGGCCCGCCATGAGGTGCGGGCGTTCGCGCTGTATGCTGGCGGCGGCGATCATTGTGGATGCTCCTGTCCCAGAGCCTGGGCGCTTGGCCCCGGCCCGAGGGCCGGGGGCGTTCCTGGGGTCGCGCGCGGCCTTAGCTGGCGAACGCGCGCGGCGGCGTGACCTGTTCCATCAGTTCGTTGTTCCACTCGCCCTCGACCACGAAATGCGCGGTGGCGCCCAGCATGGCCGCTTCGATCAGGTTGTGGTTGACGTAGGCGTAGACGCCCGGCTGCTCGAACGTGTACATCGCCGCCATCGCGGTGCCGCCGCGCACGAACCAGGTTTCCAGCCCGGTGAGCGGCGCGTCGCTGAACGAGGTCTCCCAGACGTAGTCGCCGTGCCCGCCGATCAGGTGGGGCCGCGAGTCGCGGTTGGCCTGGTTGTGGATCATCAGCACGGTTTCGCCGACCCTGGCGCGCAGCGCGCCTTCGCCGGTGAGCGCGCCCACCGCGCCATTGAAGACCGAATGCGTCGGCGTCAGCGTGCGCATGGCGTCAAGACTGTCGGCATAGTCGTCGCCGGCGACTTCGTAGGTCTTGTATTCGCCGTTCTCGTCCATCGGCAGGTAGTAGTCCTGTTCCCCGATATAGGCGATGCTGTCGTAGCGCAGCGGGTTTCCGTCGCGGTCCTTGAGCCCGTCGCGGGGCAGCACCATGACGGCGCCGTTCATCCCGTGGGTGACGTGGTAGGGGATCATCGCCCCGCCCGGCGCGCAGTGATAGGTGAAGCAACCCGGCTTGGTCGCCTTCCAGCGCAGCACGCACTCCTCGCCGGGATAGACATGGGTCAGCCCACCGCCGCCGAGCGCGCCCGTGGAGGCGTGGAAGTCGATGTTGTGTTCCATCATCGAATCTTCGGGGTTGCGCAGGGTCAGTTCGACCATGTCGCCCTCGTGGCAGATGATGAGCGGGCCGGGGACCGAGCCGTTATAGGTCAGCGCCCAGATCGAGGCGCCGGTGTCCTCGTCCACCACCATCAGCCGTTCGGTCGTCTCCATCGTGACCTCTATGATCTTCGGTCCGCCGGTCGCGACCTGTTCATGTTCGGGCGCGAAGGGCGGCGCGACGAGTTCCTGGCGCACGCGGGTATAGCCCGAAAGGTCGGCGGGTTTCGCGCGGCTTTCGGCCTGGCCCTGGGCCGAAGCCTTGTAGAGCCGGGCCGATGCGGCGTTCGCGTGGTGCATCGGCGCGCGGCGCGGCGCCGCGTAGGAGGCGGCGCCGGTCATGGCGGCGGCCCCCGCGAGGAGCGAACCGCGCAGCACGTTGCGCCGTGACGTCTGTTTAAGGCCGGGGTTTATGAGTCTGGTCATGTCTTGCTCCGTGTGTTGCGCCACCGGGGTCTGCGCCCCGGCGGCAAGCCTTGCGCGGCGTCAGAGATTGCCGAGCTGTTCTTCGAATCTCTCCTTGGCCTTGCGCGGGATGCGGCCTTCGAGGAAGTCGTCGGGCGCCTTGACGTCGTCGCCGACGGCGATGGTCATCACCATGCCCATGGCGAAGTGGGGTTTGCACTCCACGCCGTAGAGCCCTTCGGCGTCGAAGGTGACGTCGATTTCCTGGTTGATCTTGCCTTTGAAGGATTCAGCGCCCTCGGGCATCATGCCGTCGATGGATTCGGCGTTGTGCCCCTTGTCGGTGGCGATGAATTTCACGGTGTCGCCGGGCTGGATCTGCACGAAATCGGGTTCGAAGACCATGCGGTCGCCGTCCGAGCCCTTGTTGAGCATCTGGACCTCGACGGTGTCGGCGTAGGCCGCGCCGCCCAGCAGCGCGGCGATGACGAGGGATTTCGCGATGATGCGGATCATGAGGTGTCCTTTCCTTTTCTTGATCGCTTCGAGAGGAAATATACGCCGCTGCGCAGCAATTACGTTGTGCTGGCGCAAACTATCGCGCGATGGCATAGGGGGACGGTCCCGTAGAGAGGAAAAACATGAACGAACCCGCGCCGAGAAAGCCTCTTTCCCGACTCGACGAAAGCCTGCTGACCGGTCTGCCGCCCTTTTCCAGGCTGGAGCGGCGGCAGATCCGCACGATACTCGACCAGGGGACCGTGCGCCGCTACGACGCGGGCATCGCCGTCTTCGACGAGGGCGCACCGGCGCAGCGGTTCTTCATGCTGCTGGACGGGCATATCCGCGTGGTGCGCGTGACGCCGACCGGCGAACAGGTGACGGCGCTGCACATCCCGAGCGGCGAATTGTTCGGGATCGCCCCGGCGTTGGGGCGCGACACCTACCCGGCGACCGCGATCACCGCGTCCGAATCGCTCGCGCTGAGCTGGCCGGTCCGGCTCTGGCAGGAATTCGTGACGCGCTACGACGGCTTCGCCACCGAGACCTACAAGACCGTCGGCAAGCGCGTCGGCGAGATGAACACGCGCATCGTGGAGATGGCGACCCAGCATGTGGAGCAGCGCATCGCCAACGCGGTGCTGCGGCTCGCCAACCAGAACGGGCGGCAGACGGATGAGGGAATCGAGATCGATTTCCCGATCACCCGACAGGACCTGTCGGAACTGACCGGCACCACGCTGCACACGGTCAGCCGCATGCTGAGCGCCTGGGAGAAGGACGGCATCGTCAAGAGCCGCCGCAAGCGGATCATCCTGTGCGATCCGCATCGGCTCGTCGTCATCTCCGAGGCGCATCCGACGCGCTGACCGCCTGTCGCAGCTCGCGCCGGAATTCGGATTCGTCCAGCGCGTATTCGTCGCAGGCGTCGATGACGGTGTGGAACGAGCTGATCAGGCAGCCGACGCAGAGCATCCGGTGGCGCATGAAGACGGCCACCGCCTGCGGCCAGTTGCGCAGCAGGTCGGCAATGGGCAGGTCCGGGTCGTCCAGTCTGGGCCGTCGTCGCATCAGTCGACTCCTGTGATGGCCGGAACCTAGCCGCCCGATCGCGATGAACGTTGCGCTGGCGCAAACTTCTCATGCGGGCGGTGCGGTAGCTGTGGGGTGACTCAGCCTGACCAAGGAGCCCGCAATGGCCGAAATCCTGACGAAATCACGGGCGCGAAACATCTTCTACGGAGGATCGCTGTTCTTCGTGGCGGTGTTCATCGCGATGACCGTGCACAGCCACCGATACGTGGTGGAGAAATCGACCGCAGGCATGCCGCTGAGCGAGGAGGTCATCCTCGGCAAGCATGTGTGGGAGCGGCATTCCTGCATCAACTGCCACACGCTGCATGGCGAAGGCGCCTATTTCGCGCCGGAACTGGCCAACGTGATGACCCGCTGGGGAGTGCTGGACGACCCCGAAGGCGCCTACGAGATCCTGACCGGGTGGATGGAAGCGCAGCCGTCGGGCATCGAGGGGCGCCGCCAGATGCCGTCTTTCGAGATCAACGAGGAGGAAATGCGCGGCCTGGCCGAATTCCTCCGCTGGGCAGACCAGACGGACACGCAGGGCTGGCCGCCCAACGACGCCGGATAAGAGGGACCAAGGACAATGAAATACCAATCACAGAAAGTGGCGCTCGCCTATTTCGTCTGCGCGCTGGCGCTGTTCGGCATCCAGGTCCTGGGCGGGCTGATCGCGGGCTGGATCTATGTCTCGCCCAATTTCCTGTCGGAACTGCTGCCGTTCAATATCATCCGCATGATCCACACCAACGCGCTGATCGTCTGGCTGCTGCTGGGTTTCTTCGGCGCGGCCTACTACCTCATCCCCGAGGAGTCCGAGCGCGAGATCTACTCGGTCCCGCTGGCCTATATCCAGCTCATCCTCTTGGTGGTCGGCACGCTCGGCGCGGTGGTTTCCTACCTTGTCGGCATCCACGGCGGGCGCGAGTTCCTCGAACAGCCGCTCTGGGTCAAGTTCGGCATACTCGTCGCGGCGCTGATCTTCCTTTTCAACGTGTCGATGACCGTGCTGGCGGGGCGCAAGACGGCGATCACCAACGTGCTGCTGATGGGGCTCTGGCTGCTGTCGCTGCTCTGGGTTTTCGCGTTCATCAACCCCGACAACCTCAGCCTCGACAAGATGTACTGGTGGTTCGTCGTGCACCTCTGGGTGGAGGCCACTTGGGAACTGGTGATGGCGTCGATCCTCGCCTTCCTGCTGCTGAAGCTGACCGGCGTGGACCGCGAGGTGATCGAGAAATGGCTCTACGTCATCGTCGCCACGGCGCTCTTCTCGGGCATTCTCGGGACCGGGCACCACTATTACTGGATCGGGCTGCCGAGCTACTGGCAGTGGGTCGGGTCGATCTTCTCGACCTTCGAGGTGATCCCGTTCTTCCTGATGATGTCCTTCGCCTTCGTCATGGTCTGGAAGGGGCGCAAGAACCACCCGAACAAGGCGGCGCTCTTGTGGTCGCTGGGTTCGGCCACGGTCGCCTTCTTCGGCGCGGGCGTCTGGGGCTTCCTGCACACGCTGCACGGGGTGAACTTCTACAGCCACGGCACGCAGATCACCGCGGCGCACGGGCACCTGTCCTTTTACGGGGCCTATGTCGCGCTCAATCTCGCGATGTTCTCCTACGCGATGCCGATGCTGCGGAATCGCGCGCCCTATAACCAGGTGCTGAACATGGCGAGTTTCTGGCTGATGACCAGCGGCATGGCGTTCATGACCTTCGTGCTGACCTTCGCCGGCACCATCCAGACGCATATGCAGCGGGTGCTGGGCGAATATTTCATGGTGGTTCAGGACGACCTGATGCTGTTCTACATCATGCGCTTCGGCGCCGGCGCGGCGGTGGTTCTGGGGGCGCTGCTGTTCATCTACTCGATGCTGGTCGTGCGTCGCCGCGAGATCATCGCGCCCGGTCCCGCGGCGCATGTTCCCGGAGAGTGAGCGATGAACATGCAAACCAATCCGGCCATCCCGTTCTACCGGGAAACCGCTGGTGAGTGCGATCTTTTCGAGACCGCTCACCGGCACGGTCTGCCCCTTCTGCTGAAGGGGCCGACCGGCTGCGGCAAGACGCGCTTTGTCGAGCACATGGCCGCAAGGCTGGGCAGGCCGCTTTACACCGTCGCCTGCCATGACGACCTCAGCGCGGCGGACCTGATCGGGCGCTACCTGCTGAAAGGGGGCGAGACGGTGTGGACCGACGGGCCGCTGACCCGCGCGGTGCGCGAGGGCGGCATCTGCTATCTCGACGAGGTGGTGGAGGCGCGCAAGGACGTGGCCGTGGTGCTGCACCCGCTGACCGACAACCGGCGCACGCTGATGATCGACCGCACCGGCGAGGAACTATCCGCGCCCGAGGGCTTCATGCTCGTGGCGAGCTACAACCCCGGCTACCAGAGCGTGCTGAAGCGGATGAAGCCCTCGACCCGGCAGCGCTTCCTGTCGCTGTCGTTCGATTTCCCCGACGAGGCGACCGAGATCGCCGTGGTGACGACCGAGAGCGGGCTGGACGAGGCGCGCGTGGCGTCGCTGGTGCGGCTTGCCGGGCGCATCCGCAAACTGAGCGGCATGGACCTTGAAGAAGGGATTTCCACGCGGCTGGTGATCTATGCGGCGACGCTGATCGCGGGCGGCATGGGGGTGGAGCGCGCGCTCGAGTCGGCGGTGATCGAGCCGCTGACCGACGAGCCCGAGACCCGCCAGGCGCTGCGCGACCTGATCGCGACCGTTTACGGGTGACGCCATGCGCCTCATGGACCTCATGGAACCGGAAGAGACCGTCGGCAACCTCTGGCACGACATGGCCAGCGGGATCGGCGCGACGGCGGGACACGCGGAGGCGGCGGTCGAACTGGCGCCGCTTCGGGGCAGCCTCGCCGTGCTCTTCCGCGCGCTTGGCGGGTCCGGGGGCGTCGAGATCGGGGAAGGCGCGCCGACGCTGGCCGCCCATCGCCGCCCGGCGCGGCGCAAGCTGGGCGCGGAGCGCGACCGCGAGTGGCTGGCGCGCTATGACGGGGCGCGGCTGTCGCTGCCGCCGGTCATGGCGGCGTTCGACGACCCCGAACTGAACCGCGCCGCCTATTTCTGGCTGACCGCGCTGGCCGCGGTGAGCGACCCGGCAACGCTGGAGCTGCCCGCCGGGGGGCCGGCGCGCGATTGCGCGCAGATCCACGCCAATGCCGACGCCGCCGACCGCGCCTATGCGCGCTGCCCGGGGCTGCGCGCGGCCTATGACCGGATGGCCGCCGCCTGCGTGGAGGCCCGCCCCCGGATCGCGCGCCCGCCAAGCGAGGCGGCGATCGAGCGCGCGGTGCGCGACCAGCTTTGCGGAAGCACGGCCGAGCCGGTGGACGTGGGCGCCGCGCACGGGCACCTGCCCTTTGCCCCGGTGCCGATCTGGCTGAGTTTCGCGCATCCCGAATCCGGCGCCGCCGCGACCGAGGAAGAGGCCGACAGCGCCGCGCCGCCCCCGAACGCGGCGCGCACCGACCGCAAGCTGGGCGAGCGCCGCGACCAGGACCAGCACGGGCGCAAGGACAGTTTCATCATCCACCGGTTTGAATCGATCCTTTCCTGGGTCGAATCGATGAACATCAACCGCAGCATTGACGATGACGACGACGAGAACGCCCAGAAGGCCGCGGAGGACCAGGACAAGATCACGCTGTCGGACCTGGGGCGCAAGGCGGCGACGCGGCTGCGCCTGCATCTTGATCTGTCGCCGGCGGATGCGGAGCACGAGAAGCTCGCCGGGGAGCACACCTATCCCGAGTGGAACCACCGCGCGCGCAGCTACATGGACGGGCATTGCCGCGTGCTCGACGCGGCCGCGCAGCCCGATGGCGAGGCCGTGATCCCGCGGAACGACCGTCGCATCCGCGAGGTGCGCCGCCAGTTCGAGACGCTGCGCCCGCGCCGCATCCTGCGCCCGCGCCAGGTGGACGGGGCCGAGCTCGACCTCGACGCGGCGCTGACCGCGCGGGCCGACCTGCTGGCGACGGGGCGCGGATCGGACCGCATCTGGCAGGACGCCCGCCGGACCGAGCGCGACCTGACGGTGGCGTTCCTCATCGACACGTCGCGTTCGACCGAGGCGGCGATCGGCGAGACCTCGGTGATCGAGGTGGCGCGCGAGGCGATGACCGCGCTCGCCGCCGGGATCGACGCGGCGGGGGATCGGCTCGGCGTCTGGGGATTCTCGTCGCTCAGGCGCGACCGGGTGTTCCTGACCCGCTGCAAGGGTTTCGCCGATCCCATGACCCCGGCCATCGACGCCAATATCGCGTCGCTCAGCCCCGGCCATTACACCCGCCTCGGCGCCGCGATCCGCCATGTGAGCGCGCAGCTCGAAGCCGAGCCGAGCGCCAGGAAACTGTTGATCGTGCTCACCGACGGCAAGCCCAACGATCTCGACCATTACGAGGGCCAGCACGGGATCGAGGACAGCCGCATGGCCGTCCGCGAGGCGCGCGCGAAAGGCCAGTCCCTATATGGCGTCATCATCGACGAGGACGGGCAGGACTGGTTCGCGCGCATCTTCGGGCGTGGCGGGTTCGCCCTGCTGCCCGATCCCGCCCGGCTGACCCGCACGCTGCCCGACATCTACCGCACCCTGACCGAGGAGACATGACATGCTGCGCATTCTCACCCTGATCTTCACCCTGATCGGCGGCCCGCTGGCCGCCGAGGCCTATCAACGGCCGATCCCGCAATCGCAATCGGCGACGGCCGAGTTCTGGTTCGCGCTGGCGTCCATCGCGCTGATCGTGGCGCTGATCGCAGTCCAGCGGCTGGTCGCCCGGCGATGAGCGACGGCGGCGCGTGGTCGGCGAACCGGATCGCGCTTGTCCTCTATCCGTTCGGGGCGGGGGCGATGGCGATCAACGTGTTCTTCGCCTCGCTGATCGGCAGTTGGGTCGGGTTGCCGATTCTGGGCGCGGGCTGGTCGATTGCAATCGGTTGCGTGATCGGAATCCCCGCTACAATCATGTTCGCGCGACACATCAGGCGCCTGATGGATGTCGCCGACCGCAAGGCATAGGAAGTGACAATGGCACAGACATCGGCGGAACAGATGCGGCAATGGCAGGGGCCGGCGATCCTGTCCTTCGGGTTCCGGCCCTTCTTCCTCTTCGGCGCGCTCTGGGCGGCGGGGGCGATGGTGCTGTGGATCATGGCCCTGAGCGGCGCGCTGGACCTGCCGTCGCGGTTCGACGCGGTGACCTGGCACGCGCATGCGTTTCTCTTTGGCTATCTCGGCGCGGTGATCGCGGGGTTCCTGCTGACGGCGGTGCCGAACTGGACCGGGCGCCTGCCGGTGGTGGGCTGGTATCTGGGCGGGCTGTTCGCGCTCTGGGCCGCGGGGCGGGTCGCGGTGACGTTCTCGGCGCACTTGCCCGCGGGCGTGGCGGCGGCGGTGGACCTTGCCTTTCCCATCCTCCTCGGCGCGGTGATCCTGCGCGAGATCGTGGCGGGCAAAAACTGGCGCAACCTGGTCGTGCTGATGATGCTGGGGGTCTTCACGCTCGCCAACCTGCTGTTTCACCTCGAGAACGCGCGCGGGGTCTACGCGGCGCAGGGGATCGGGCTGCGGCTGGGCGTGGCGACGGTGCTGATGATGATCGGCGTGATCGGGGGGCGGATCGTGCCTTCGTTCACGCGCAACTGGCTGGTCAAGGCGGGCCATGATGCGCGCCCTGCCCCGCCGATGCAGCGGCTCGACAAGGCGGTGCTGCTGCTGAGCGCGCTCGCGCTCGGCCTCTGGGTCGCGCTGCCGGAGGATCGGCTGAGCGGCGCGGCGCTGATCGTGATGGGCGCGCTTCAGGCGGTGCGGCTGGCGCGCTGGCAGGGCGCGCGCACCGCGGCGGAGCCGCTGGTGCTGATCCTGCACGCGGCCTATGGGCTGATCCCGCTGGGCGCGCTGTTGATGGGGATCGCGATCCTTGGGCTGTATGACGCCGCGAGCGCGCAACATGTCTGGATGAGCGGCGCGATGGGGCTGATGACGATGGCGGTGATGAGCCGCGCGACGCTGGGACACACCGGTCAGGCGCTTCATGCGGGCGCCGGGACGGTCGCGATCTACGGCGCATTGTTCGGCTCCGTGCTGGTGCGCGCGCTGGGCGGGGTCTGGCCCGAACAGACGCTATACGAGGCGGCGGGCGCGCTCTGGATCGTCGGGTTCGCGGGCTTCGCCGCGCTTTATGGGCCCGCGCTTCTGCGGTATCGCAAGGGGGCGTGATGGGCTGGCTCGGGTTCGGCGCGGCGTTCGTCGCCTTCGCGGTCAGTCACTCTTTTCCGACGCGGCCGGCGGTCAAGGCGCGGCTGGTGCGCCGCCTGGGCGCGCGCGGCTTCACCGTCGCCTATGCGTTGCTGTCGCTCGCGATGCTGGCGCTGCTGATCTTCGCCGCCGGGCGCGCGCCTTACGTGGCGGTGTGGTATCAGCATCCGTGGCAGGTGCACGTGGTGCATATCGGCATGCTGATCGTCTGCCTGATCGCCGCGCTGGCGCTGTTGCGGCCCAACCCGTTCTCTTTCGGCGGCGCGCATGATGAGCGGTTCGACCCCGCGCGGCCCGGCATCGTGCGCTGGGCCCGCCATCCCGTGCTGCTTGCGCTCGGGCTGTGGGCGGGGCTGCATCTGCTGGTCAATGGCGACCTTGCGCATCTGCTGCTGTTCGCGCCGCTTTTCGCCTTTGCCCTTGCCGGGATGCGGCTGATCGATGCGCGCAAGCGGCGCGAGATGGGGGCCGAACGCTGGCAGGCGCTGCGCGACGCCGTGCGCGCCGGGCCGATCCTGCCGCGCCCGGCCTCGTGGCCCGGCGCGATCCTGCGCGTCGTGATCGGCGTGGCGGCGTTCGCCGCGCTGATCCTGCTGCACCCGCTGGTGATCGGCGTTCCGGCGATGTGACATCGCCAAGCTGTTCTTTTCCTTCGCCAACGCTTCTTGGCTGTGGCGGCAGGCCCGCTTTGCCAGCATGATGCGGCGGAAAGGGCGCTGGCGCGGAAGGGGTTGAGAGATGAGCGGATTGGCAGACAAGCTGGACGGGCTGCTGGGCCGCAAGGGCTGGCTGACGGGGGCGGACGCGGCTGGCCATGCGCGCGACTGGCTGGACCGTTACGGGGAGTCGCCGCTGGGTGTGGCGCGGCCCCGGAACACGCAAGAGACCGCCGCCGTGGTCAAGGCGTGCCGCGCGGCGGGCGTCTCCATCGTGCCGCAGGGCGGCAACACGTCGCTTTGCGGCGCGGCGGTGGCGGGGCGGACGGGCGCGGTGATCCTGTCGCTGGCCCGGATGCGCGACATCTCCGCCCCCGATCCGGCGAGCGGCGCGATAGAGGTCGGCGCCGGCGTGGTGCTCGCCGCGCTGCACGAGGCGCTGGAGCCGCATGACCTGATCTTTCCGATGCATCTTGGGGCCGAGGGCACCGCGCAGATCGGCGGGCTGATCGCGACCAACGCCGGGGGTAGCCACGCGGCGCGCTATGGCATGATGCAGGACCTGGTGCTGGGCCTCGAGGTGGTGCTGCATGACGGCACGGTCTGGGATGGGATGCGCGCGGTGCAGAAGGACAACGCCGGCTACCAGTTGCGCCGCCTGTTCTGCGGGGCCGAGGGCACGCTGGGCGTGGTCACGCGCGCGGTGCTGAAGGTGTATCCGGCCCCGAAACAGCGCGAGACGGCGCTCTTGGCGCTGCCCGATCTCGCCGCGCTGGCGGCGGTCGGCACGGCGCTGCGCGCGGAGGCGGGCGAATTCATCAGCGGGGCCGAGTTCTTCTGCGATCTCGGGCTCGACCTGGCGCTGCGCCATGTGCAGGGGCTGGACTATCCGCTGGAAAGCCGCGCGCCGTGGTATCTGCTGGTCGAGCTGACGGCGGGTTCGGCGCGCGTCCCGCTTTCCGAGATGCTGTCGGACATCCTCGAATCGGGGTTCGAGAAGGGGCTGGTCAGCGACGGCGCGATCGCCATGTCCGAGGCGCAGCGCGCCGCGCTCTGGGCGCTGCGCGAGGAACAGCCCGAGGGCCAGCGGCTTGAAGGGCCGCAGCTCAAGCACGACATCTCCGTGCCGCCGGGGCGGCTCGAGCAATTCCTGACGCAAGGCGCCGCCCTCTGCGAAGAGATCATGCCGGGGGTGCGGATCAACCCGTTCGGGCATTTGGGCGACGGCAACACCCATTACAACCTGTCCTTGCCCGACGCGGGCGGCGATTTCGGCCCTGTGAAAGAGCGGCTCGGGCTGGCGCTCGGCGGGCTGGCCGGAGAGCTTGGCGGCAGTTTCGCGGCCGAGCACGGGTTGGGGCGCGCCAAAGTCGCGCTTGCCGATGCGCTGCGCGCGCCTGCGGAACGCGCGTTGCAGGCGCGGATCAAGGCAGCGCTCGACCCCGAGGGCGTGTTCAACCCCGGAGTGGTGGTGCGGACGGGCGGATAATAGACAAGCCTGCCTTGTCCATCGGCGGAATTTCTTGGTTTACCGGGCGGAGGGAAAGGGGCAGCATCGCGCCCGACTCGGGTTGCATCCGCGCCCTTTCCCCAGAACCTCCGAGGATTCAGACACATGACACGCAACGGTGGGCAGCTTCTTGTCGAAAGCCTTGTCGCGTTGGGCGCGAAAAAGGCGTTCGGCGTCCCCGGCGAGAGCTATCTCGCCGTGCTGGACGCGATGCACGACACGCAGGGCGCCTTTGATTTCGTCCTATGCCGTAACGAGGGGGGCGCCGGTTACATGGCCGCCGCCTATGGCAAGCTGACCGGCGCGCCCGGCATCTGCATGGTGACGCGCGGTCCCGGCGTGACCAATGCCTCGATCGGGATTCACACGGCGATGCAGGACAGCGCGCCGATGCTGGTCTTCGTCGGGCAGGTCGGCACCGACATGAAGGGCCGCGAGGCGTTTCAGGAAATCGATTATCGCGCGGTTTTCGGCACGATGGCGAAATGGGCGGTCGAGATCGAGGACGCCGATCGCATCCCCGAGATCCTGTCGCGCGCATGGACGCAGGCGACGACCGGCCGCCCCGGCCCGGTGGTGGTGGCGCTGCCCGAGGACATGCTGACCTCTCTGACCGACGCCGCGCCGCTGGCGGGGCCGATCGAGATCGCGGAACCCGCCCCGACTCCGGCGACGATGGAGCGGGTGCGCGACATGCTCGCCGGGGCGGAGCGTCCGCTGATCCTGATAGCCGGCTGCAACTGGAGCGATGAGAGTCGCGCGCGCGTGCAAGCCTTCGCCGAAGGCTCGGATATTCCGGTCGCGGCGATCTTTCGCTACCAGGACCGGTTCGACAACAACTCGCCGGTCTTCGTCGGGGAACTGGGCGTCGGCATGACGCCGCAGATCCGCAAGATGGTGCAGGAGGCCGACGTCGTCCTCGCGCTCAACAACCGCTTTGGCGAGATGTCGACGGATGGCTACACGCTATTCGACTGCCCCGACCCCAAGCAGCGCGTGATCCATGTGCATGGCTCGGACCTGGAGATCGGCAAGGTCTATCGCCCCACGCTCGGCATCCATGCGGGGCCGAACGCATTCGCCGAGGCGCTTGAGCAACTCGCGCCGGTCAAGGGCGGCTGGGCCGACTGGCGTCGCGCGGGGCGCGAGGCGTATGAGGCCGGGTTCGAGCTGCCGGACCTGCCCTCGCCCGTGGACATGGGCAAGGTCTGCGCGATCATGCGCGACAAGCTGCCCGAGGATTTCATCCTGACCAACGGCGCGGGCAACTTCACCGTCTGGCCCGGCAAGTTCTTTCGCTATGGCCCCGACGCGCGGCTGCTGGCGCCGCAATCGGGCGCGATGGGCTATGGCCTGCCCGCCGCCGTCGCGGCCAAAATCGCGGAGCCGGGGCGCACCGTCGTCTGCTTTGCCGGGGACGGCGATTTCCAGATGAATTGCCCCGAATTGGCGACCGCGCTTCAGGCCGGGGCGCAGCCGATCGTGCTGGTGGTGAACAACGGCATCTACGGCACGATCCGCGCCCACCAGGAGCGCAATTACCCGACCCGCGTGTCCGGCACGACGATGACCGCAAACCCCGATTTCGTCGCACTTGGCGCGGCCTACGGGTTCCATTCCGAGCGGGTCGAGAGAACCGAGGATTTCGCGGCGGCCTTCGACCGCGCGCTGGCGTCGGGCACCGGCGCGGTGCTCGACCTCGTGATTTCACCCGAGGCGCTGACGCCGAGGATGACGCTAACCGAGATGCGCGAATCCGCGCTTGCAAGAAAGGATGAAGCATGAAGACCGGAGACGACATTCGGCTCGGCGCGGATATCGGGGGCACGTTCACCGATATCGCGCTCGACCTGCGCGGCGCGCTATACACTGCGAAGGTGCTGACCAATTACGCCGCGCCGGAACAGGCGATCCTCGACGGGATCGACGCGGTGGTGAAGGAGGCCGGCATTGACGTGTCGGAGGTGGACATGATCATCCACGGCACCACGCTGGCCACCAACGCGCTGATCGAGCGGCGCGGCGCGCGCACCGCGCTGGTCACGACCGAGGGCTTCCGCGACGTGATCGAGATGCGCACCGAGAACCGGTTCGACCAATACGACATGAATATCGAGCTGCCCGCGCCGCTCATCCCGCGCGAGGACCGCTTTCCCATTGCCGGACGGATAAGCGCGCAGGGAGAGGAGCTTCAGCCGCTGGACGAGGCAGCGCTCGAGGCGCTGGGCAAACGCCTTGCCGCCGAGGATTTCGGCGCGGTCGCCATCGGGTTCATCCATTCCTACATGAACGCCGCGCATGAAAAGCGCGCGCGTGAAATACTGCAGGAACACCTTGACGTGCCAATCTCGATCTCGGCCGAGGTCAGCCCCCAGATGCGCGAGTTCGAACGCTTCAACACCGTCTGCGCCAACGCCTATGTGCGCCCGCAGATGGCGACCTATCTCGGCCGCCTGCAAGAGCGGCTGAAGGAGATGGGCGCGGGCTGCCCGGTCTACATGATCCATTCGGGCGGCGGGCTGGTTTCGGTCGACACGGCGGCGGAATTCCCCGTGCGGCTGGTCGAATCCGGCCCCGCCGGCGGCGCGATCTTCGCCGCCGACATCGCCAAGAGTTTCGGGCTCGACCGGGTGGTGAGCTACGACATGGGCGGCACCACCGCCAAGATCTGCCTGATCGAGGATTACCAGCCCCAGACCGCGCGCAGCTTCGAGGTTGCGCGGACCTCGGGCTTCGCCAAGGGATCGGGCATGCCGATCTCCATCCCCGTGATCGAGATGATCGAGATCGGCGCCGGCGGCGGGTCCATCGCGTCGGTGGACGCGATGAGCCGCATCCTCGCCGGGCCGGAATCGGCGGGCTCCGAACCCGGGCCGGCCTGTTACGGCAAGGGGGGCGAGCGCCCCGCGATCACCGACGCCGACCTGCTCCTGGGCAAGCTCGACCCCGACAATTTCGCGGGCGGCGCGATCCGGCTCGACCCCGCCGCCGCGAAGGCGGCGCTTGAACGCGACGTTGGCGCGAAGCTCGGCCTTGACGCGCAGGCGGCGGCCTTTGGCGTGTGCGACGTGGTGGACGAGAACATGGCCAACGCCGCGCGGGTCCACGCGGTCGAGAACGGCAAGCATATCGGCGACAACACGATGATCGCCTTCGGCGGCGCGGCCCCGCTGCACGCCGCGCGCCTGTGCGAGAAGCTGGGCGTCGCGCGCTGCCTCATCCCGCAGAGCGCCGGGGTCGGCTCGGCCATCGGTTTCCTGCGCGCGCCCTTCGGCTACGAGGCGGTGGCGTCGCAGATCCAGACGCTGTCCGGGTTCGACGCGGACGCGCTGAACACGCTCCTGGGCGACCTGCGCGAGACCGCCGAGGGCTTCGTGCGGGCCGGAACGGACGGCGAGATCCTGTGCGAGATCACCGCCTTCATGCGTTACCGGGGCCAGGGCTGGGAAATCCCGGTCGCCCTGCCGCTGCGCGCCTTCACCGCCGATGACGAGGCGATGATCGAGGCGGCGTTCAAATCGCGCTACGCCGAGTTCTTCGGCCGCGCGGTGGAAGGCCCGGAGATCGAGTTCGTGACATTCTCGGTCAAGGCCTACGATCAGCGCCCCGAGGGCGCGCGCCAGACCATCGACGAAGCCGGCAAGCCGGTCACTTCAAAGCAGAGCCGCGCCGTGTTCGACCCGACCGAGGGCAAGGAATGCGATTCGGCCATTTTCGAGCGCACCGCGCTTACCCCCGGCGACCGGGTGGCGGGGCCGGCCGTGATCGTCGAGGACGAGACCTCGACCGTGGTGACCTCGCCCTTTGATGCGGTCGTCCAGCCGGATGGCGCGCTGTTGCTCGTGCGGAAAGGAGCCGACCAATGAACCAGATCGAGGAAATCCGGATGCAGGTGATGTGGAATCGCCTGATCTCCGTCGTCGAGGAACAGGCGATGACGCTGTTGCGCACCGCGTTCTCGACCTCCGTGCGCGAGGCGGGCGATCTGTCCGCCGGGGTTTACAACGCGCGTGGCGAGATGCTCGCCCAGGCGGTGACCGGCACGCCGGGGCACGTCAACACGATGGCAGAGGCGCTTCAGCATTTCATCAACGAGATCCCGCGCGAGGAGATGTATCCCGGCGACACCTACGTCACCAACGACCCGTGGAAGGGGACCGGGCACCTGCACGACATCACGATGGTTTCGCCCTCGTTCAAGGGGGATGAGCTGATCGGCTTCTTCGCCTGCACGGCGCATGTGGTCGATGTGGGCGGGCGCGGGTTCGGCGCGGACGGCAAGTCGGTCTACGAGGAAGGCATCCAGATCCCGGTGATGAAATTTGCCGAACGCGGCGAGGTGAACCGCGATCTGCTGCGCATCCTGCGCACCAACGTGCGCGAGTCCAACCAGGTGATCGGCGACTTCTACTCGCTCGCCGCGTGCAACGACGTGGGCCACCTGCGCCTGATCGAGATGCTGGAGGAGGTCGGGCTGCCCAACCTCGAGAAGCTCGGCGAGTTCATCCTGTCGCGCACCCGCAAGGCGATGATGGAGCGGCTGGCGGGCCTGCCGAAAGGCGCCTGGACCAACGAGATGACGACAGACGGTTACGACGAGCAGATCAGGCTGGTCACCGAGGTCGGCATCGGCGAGGACGAGGTCACCGTCGATTTCACCGGCACCTCGCCGATGAGCCGCTGGGGCATCAACGTGCCGCTGATCTATTCCAAGGCTTACGCGTGCTACGCGCTGAAATGCGTGGTGGCGCCGGACATCCCCAACAACGCCGCATCGCTTGCCGTGTTCAATGTAACGTCGCCGACCAACATCCTGAACGCCGCGCGGCCGGCGCCGGTGTCGGTGCGTCACGTGCTGGGCCACATGGTTCCTGACCTGATCCTCGGGGCGGTGGCCAAGGCGCTGCCGGGCAAGGTGCTGGCCGAAGGGGCCGGGGCGCTCTGGAACATCCACATCTCGGCCCGCCCCGCGGAGGGTCGCGACGGGCGGCGCGCCGAGGTGCTCATGTTCAACTCGGGGGGGATGGGCGCGCGGCCCACGCTTGACGGGCTTTCGGCGACGGCGTTTCCCTCGGGCGTGCACACCATGCCGATCGAGGCCACGGAGCACACCGGCCCGATCGTCGTCTGGCGCAAGGAGTTGCGCCCGGATTCAGGCGGCGACGGCGAACATCGCGGCGGGCTCGGCCAAATGATCGAAATCGCCCCGGCCGAGGGCCACGAGTTCGAGTTCTCGGCCATGTTCGACCGCATCACCGCGCCCGCGCGCGGCCGCGACGGCGGCGGCGACGGCCAGGCCGGGGCGGTCACGCTCGATGACGGGACGCGGATGAAGCCCAAGGGCTGGCAATTCGTGCCCGCCGGGCGGCGGCTGATCCTCGCGGCGCCGGGCGGGGGCGGATACGGCGACCCCGCCAAACGGTCAAAGGAAGCGCGCGCCGAAGACAGGCGCAAGGGTTACGTGACGGAGTGAAGAATATGACGCAGATTGCAGACCGCCTGAGCGCGGTGAAACCTTCGGCCTCGATGGCCGTGTCGCAGGCGGCCAGGGCGCTGGCCGCGACCGGCGTGGACGTGATCGACCTTGGCCTCGGAGAGCCGGACTTCGCCGCGCCCGATCACATCACCGAAGCGGCGTTCAAGGCGGCCAAGGCCGAGCGGATGCTTTACACCGCGCCGCTGGGCATCGAGGAATGCCGCGCCGCGATCCAGGCGAAATTCGCGCGCGAAAACGGGCTGGATTATGCGCTGGACGAGATCGCGGTCGCCAACGGCGCGAAACAGATCATCTTCAACGCGCTGATGGCCACCGTGAACGAGGGCGACGAGGTGGTGCTGCCCGCGCCCTATTTCGTGTCCTATCCCGAGATGGCCAAGCTTTTCGGCGGCGTCCCCGTGATGCCCGCCTGCCCGGCCGAAACCGGGTTCCGCCTCACCCCCGAGGTTCTGGAAGGCGCGCTGACCGACAAATCCCGCTGGCTGTTCCTCAACATGCCGGGCAACCCGTCCGGCGCGGTCTACACCCGCGAGCAGCTGCGCGCGTTGGGCGACGTGCTGGCGAAATACCCGGACGTTCTGATCCTGTCTGACGAGATTTACGAGCATATCCTGTTCGACGGGCGCGAATTCATCGCCTTCGCGCAGGCCTGCCCGGAACTGCGCGACCGCACCCTGACGGTCAACGGCGTGTCCAAGGCCTACGCCATGACCGGCTGGCGCGTGGGCTATGGCGCGGGACCGAAGGCGCTGATCAAGGCGATGGGAACGGTGCAGAGCCAGTCCTGCACCTCGGTCTCCGCGGTGGCGCAGCACGCCACGATCGCCGCGCTCAACGGCCCGCAGGACATGGTCGCCGCCTTCCGCGAGAAGTTCGAGCGCCGCCGCGACCTGGTGGTGAAGGGCATCGCCGGGATCGAGGGGCTGACCCTTGATCCTCCCGAGGGCGCGTTCTACGCCTATATCGGATGTGACGCGCTGATCGGGAAGAAGACGCCGGATGGCGACACGCTGGAGGGGGATGTCGACGTGGCGCAATACCTTCTGAACGAAGGCCATGTCGCGGCGGTGCCGGGGACGGCCTATGGGTTGTCGCCGTTCTTCCGCATCTCTACGGCCACATCCGAAGACACGCTGACCGAGGCGGTGTCGCGGATCGGCCGCGCCGTCGCGGCATTGACAGATTGAACCCGGAGACACGCATGACCAAACCATACAAGAAAATCATGATCACCGGCGCCGCCGGCCGGCTTGGCACGGAGCTGCGCCGCGGCCTTGCGCCGCTGGCCGACACGCTGCTGCTGGCCGACATGGTCGAGGTGAAGGACCTTCAGGCGAACGAGGAAGGGATCGTCTTCGACCTCGGCGACGAAGAGGCGACCATGGCCGCGATCGAGGGCTGCGACGCCATCGTCCACATGGGCGGCGCGCCGCATGAGCGGCCCTGGCAGGAAGTGCTCGACAGCAATATCCGCGGCTCCTACCACATCTTCGAGGGCGCGCGGAAACACGGGGTGAAGCGGGTGATCTACGCCTCCTCGGTCCACGCCATCGGCTATCACCGCCTGGGCGATCACATCCCCTGCGACGCGAAACCCCGGCCCGACAGCCTGTACGGCGTGTCCAAGTGTTTCGTGGAATCGCTGGCCAGCCTCTACCATGACAAGTTCGGGATCGAGAGCGCCTGCGTGCGCATCTTCTCGTCCTTCCCCGAGCCTGCCGATCGGCGCATGCTGTGGTCGTGGTTGTCCTTCGACGACTGCTGCCGCCTGTTCAGCGCCTGCCTGACCGCGCCCTACCTGGGCGCCACCATCACCGCCGGCATGTCCGACAACAAGGTGAAGCCCGTGGACATGACCAATGGCGGCCATGTCGGGTTCCGCCCGCAGGACAGCAGCGAACCTTACCGCGAGGCGATGGAGGCCAAGACCGACCCGGCGGATCCCGGCGACCCCTCGACGCAGCATATCGGCGGCTGGTTCGTGAACCTCGGCCATCCCGACGACGAGGAGGGGAAATGAACGACGGCTTTGACGTCGTCATCGTCGGCGGGGCCGTTATCGGCTCCGCCGTCGCGTATTACCTGACCGCCAACCCCGATTTCAACGGCTCCGTCCTCGTGGTCGAGCGCGACCCCAGCTACGCGCACGCCTCGACGTCGCTGTCGTCCTCGTCGATCCGCACGCAGTTCTCCAACCCGATCAACGTCAAGGTGAGCCAGTACGGCCACGAGGTCATCACCAATTTCGGCGAGATGATGGAGGTCGACGGCGACAGGCCCGACCTCAACTTCCATCCCGGCGGCTACCTGTTCCTGGCGAGCACGCCGGAACAGGCGCAGATCCTGCGCGACAACCACGCGGTGCAGAAGGCGTGCGGCGCGGATGTGGACCTGCTCGAGCGCGACGCGCTGGCCGATGCGTTCCCGCATCTGCGGGTGGAGGATATCGCGCTGGCCTCCTACGGGCGCTCGGGCGAGGGGTGGTTCAACAATACCGGCCTCATGCACGGGTTTCGCGCCAAGGCCCGCGCGCAGGGCGCGACCTTCGTCAAGGACGAGGTCACCGGCATCACCCGCGACGGCGCGCGCGTCACCGCGGTCGCGCTGGCCTCGGGCGCGACGGTCGCGGCGGGCCACGTGGTCAACGCCTCGGGGCCGCGCGCGGCGCTGACGGCGCGGATGGCCGGCCTTCACATCCCGGTCGAGCCGCGCAAGCGCACGATCTTCGTCTTTGACTGCGCGCAGACGCCCGAGGGCACGGCGCGCGTCAACGAAGGCCGCCTGCCGCTGATGATCGACCCCTCTGGCGTGTTCTGCCGCCCCGAGGGGCAGTATTTCCTGAGCGGCGCGCCCCCGGTCGAGGATCCGGCGGTGGATTGGGACGATTTCGATCCGCGCTACGAGGAATTCGAGGAAATCATATGGCCCACGCTGGCCGAACGGTCGCAGAATTTCGAGGCGATCAAGGTCGTCAACCAGTGGGCGGGGCATTACGCGTTCAACACGCTCGATCACAACATGGTGGTCGGCTGTCACCCCGAGGTCGCGAATTTCGTCTTCGCCAACGGGTTTTCCGGCCACGGGCTGCAACAGGGACCGGCGGCGGGGCGCGGGGTGTCCGAGTTGATCACCTATGGCGGTTTCCGCACGCTGGACCTGACAGAGGTCGGATTCGAGCGTATAGTCGAGAACCGGCCCTTCATCGAGAAGGCCGTCATCTGACGCGTCCCGCCCCGGACAGGCGGGCGCCGCCCTGCCCGCCGCCGGAGACCGGAGATGCGAAACCCGTCACTGAGGATGATCCCGCTCAATGCGCTGCGCGTGTTCTGGGTGGTGTCGCGCAAGGGAAGCTTTCGCGCGGCGGCGGATGAATTGCTGGTCTCGCCGCAGGCGGTGAGCCAGCAGATCAAGCTGCTGGAGGACATCCTCGGCGCGCCGCTCTACCGGCGCAAGGGGCGGGTGATCGAGCCGACCGAACAGGCCAGGGTGCTGGCGCATTACGTCGAAGCCGGGTTCGAGGAGTTCGCCGAAGGCGTGCGGCGCATTTCCAAGGCGCCCTACCGCAACCGGATCAATATCAACGTCAGCCCCTATTTCGCGACCCGCTTCCTGATGGCGCGGCTCGACCGGTTCCGCGAACGGCTGCCGGGGGCGGATCTGCGCCTGACCACGATGATCGACCTGCCCGATTTCCACGCCGACGAGGTCGACGTGTCGATCCAGTGGGGGTTCGGGACGTGGAAGGATCACGACGTCACGCTGCTGGTGCGCGACCCCAAGATCATCTGCTGTTCGCCCGCGCTGGCGCGCGAGATCTCGACGCCCGAGGATTTGACCGGGCGGACGCTTCTGCACCCGGCGCTGTCGCGCGATCTCTGGAGCCGGGTGCTGCGCCACCTGGGCAACAGCGATTGCGATCCCGCGGGCGAGATCGAGTTCCAGGACGCGGCCACCATGCGCCGCGGCGCGATCAACGGGCTTGGCGTCGGGCTGGTTTCCGAGATCGATCTGCGCGAGGATCTGAAAACCGGCCGGCTGGTCGCGCCGCTGGGCGAGGACGCGCTGAAGGACATGGACGCGGCGGACATCCCCGGCTTCTACCTCGTGCTGCCGCGCGCCAACCGGCGGATCGAGGCGGTGGCGACCTTCTGCGACTGGATCACCGCCGAGGACTGGAACGCGCCGGGCGAGCCGCCGCTTGTCGGGGCGCCCTGAAGGCTTCCCCGCCCCAATGGACAGTAATGTCTAGACAGCTTCGCGCCTTCCTGCATATGCTCGGCCCCGACAGCGCATCGAGGGGGGCCGCCATGAAATCGCATTACCGTGTCGTCGTGATCGGAGGGGGCGTCGTCGGCGCCTCGGTGCTTTACCATCTGGCCAAGATGGGCTGGAGCGATGTCTGCCTGATCGAACGTTCGGTGCTGACCGCCGGGTCGAGCTGGCACGCCGCGGGAGGAATCCACGCGCTCAACGCCGATCCGAACATCGCGGCGTTGCAGGGCTACACCATCGACCTGCTGGGCCAGCTCGAGGCCGAAAGCGGGCAGTCGATCGGGCTGCACATGACCGGCGGGCTGACGATGGCGGGCACGCCCGACCGCTGGGACTGGCTTCAGGCGAATTACCGGGTGTTTCAATCCATCGGGATCGAGGACTGCCGCCTCGTCACCCCCGAGGAGGCGGGCGAGCTCAACCCGATCATGTCGACCGAGGGGCTGCTGGGCGGCATGTGGGCCGACCGCGAGGGCTATGTCGACACGACCGGCACGGTCCACGCCTACGCCAAGGCCGCGCGCAACCACGGCGCCGAGGTGATCGAGCATAACCGCGTGCTGGAGCTGAACCAGACCGCCGAAGGCTGGGAAGTCGTGACCGAGAAGGGAACGGTGCAGGCCGAGCACGTGGTCAACGCCGCCGGGCTCTGGGCCAAGCAGGTGGGGCGCATGGCCGGGATCGAATTGCCGGTCGCGCCGCTCAAGCATCACTACCTGATCTCGGACGCGATCCCGGCGCTGGAATCGCTCGACTTCGAGGTTCCGATGACCGTGGACCTCGAAGGGTTCACCTATCTGCGGCAGGACCAGAAGGGCGTATTGCTGGGCATCTACGAGATCGACCATGAGCACTGGGCGCTGGACGGCGCGCCGTGGGATTACGGGATGGAGCTGTTCCAGGAACAGACCGACCGGATCGAGGGCGAGTTGATCAAGGGCTTTGAGCGCTACCCGGCGTTGCAGGAGGTCGGCGTCAAGAGCTGGGTCAACGGCGCCTTCACCTTCGCGCCCGACGGTAACCCGTTGGTCGGTCCCGTCCCGGGCAAGCGCGGCTACTGGTGCGCCTGCGCGGTGATGGCGGGTTTCCTGCAAGGGGGCGGCGTGGGCAAATCGCTGGCCGAGTGGATGATCCACGGCGAACCCGAGGCGGACGTCTTCGGCATGGACGTGGCGCGGTTCGGGGATTACGCGCAGAACAAGCGGTTCATCCGCGAGACCACCGGGCAGTTCTACAGCCGCCGGTTCGTCATGACCTACCCGAACGAACAGTTGCCCGCCGGACGGCCGCTGAAGATGGCCCCCGCGCATGACGCGATGAGCGCTGCGGGCGCGCGCTGGGGGGTCAGCTACGGCCTTGAGACGCCGCTCTATTTCGCGCCCGAGGGATTCAGCGAGAAGGGATCTCTGCGCCGCTCGAACGCGCATGACATCGTCGGCGCGGAATGCCGCGCCACGCGGTCGGCGGCGGGGCTGCTCGACATTACGGCGTTTTCGCGTTTCGAGATAAGCGGACCCGGAGCGGGGGCCGCGCTCGACCGTCTGCTGGCCAGCCGCCTGCCGGCGCGCGGGCGCGCGCGGCTGGCGCCGATGCTGGGCCATGACGGGCGGCTCAAGGGCGACCTGACGGTGTTCAACTGGGGGCCGAACGACGCGGGCGACGATGTCTATTGGCTGATGGGGTCCTATTACCTGCGCGCGTGGCACATGCGCTGGTTCCGCGATCACCTGTTCGGGGACGTGCATCTGCGCGACATATCCGACGATACCGTCGGCTTCGCCATCGCCGGGCCGAAATCGCGCGACATCCTGCAAACGCTCTGCGAGGAGGACCTGTCGGAACTGCGCTTCATGGGCTGCGGCACATTCGATATCGGCCTGATCCGCGCCAAGGTCGGGCGGCTTTCGGTGACGGGTGAGCTGGGTTACGAGATCCACTGCCATTCAAGCGAGCATGTCGCGCTGCGCCGGATGCTGATCGAGGCGGGGGCCGAACAGGGCCTGCGCGAGATCGGGATGAACGCGCTGCTGTCGCTGCGCCTTGAAAAGAGTTTCGGCATATGGTCGGCGGAATTCACCCAGGGCTACACCGCCGCGATGACCGGCATGGATCGCTGGATCGACTGGCAGAAGCCCGATTTCATCGGCCGCGACGCGGCACTGGCCGAACGCGACGGCGATGGCCCCGCGAAGCTGCTGGTCACGCTTGAGGTCGACGCCGACGGCGCGGACGCCAGCGGCTATGAGCCCGTCTGGAAGGATGGCGCGATGGTGGGGTTCGTCACCTCCGGCGGGTATGCGCATTGCCTCGACAAATCGCTGGCGATGGCGCTGATCGACCGCGACGCCGCCGCCGAGGGGACCGAGCTTTCGGTGCATGTCGTGGGCGACGAACGCGCCGCGCGCGTCATTGCCCCCTCGCCCTACGACCCCGAGGGGCGCGCGGTGCGGGGATGACCGGACCGCGCGATCGCAGACGGGGGCGGCGGCGCGGCGGGGGTGAAACCGCGCCGGCCCGCGAGGTGGATTACCGCCACCTGCGAAATCCCTTCCCGCCGGTCCCGGTGTTCTCCGAGGACCGCGTCGGGGCGATCCATGACGCGGCGCTCGGCGTGCTCGAAAACCTCGGAATGAAGGTGCTGCTGCCCGAGGCGCGCGCGCTCTACCGCGCGGGCGGCGCGGTGGTGGATGACGCGAGCCAGATGGTGCGCATCGGGCGCGACATGGTCGAAGCGGCGCTTGCCAGCGCGCCGCGCTCCTTCACCTTGCGCGCCGGGGCGCGCGACCGTGACGTGCTGATGGAGTTGGGCGTTCTCACGCTCGAGGCCGGGGCGGGCGCGCCGCACGCGACGGACCTGATACGCGGCAGGCGGCCCGCCAACCTGCGCGACTACCGCGAACTGACCATCCTCACCCAGCAATTCGACGCGCTGCACATGCTCACCCCGCTGGTCGAGCCGCAGGACGTGCCGCTGAACCTGCGCCATTACGCCACGCTCGAGGCGCAGCTGACCCTGTCGGACAAGTTCCCGGTGATCTTCGCGCGCGGCACGCCGCAGGTGCAGGACGGGTTCGAGATGATCCGCGATTTTCGCGGACTGTCGGACGCCGATTTCGCGGCCGAGCCGTGGTGCTACACCATCGTCAACACCAACTCGCCCCGGCAGTTGGACGTCCCGATGGCGCTGGGGCTGATCGACTTTGCCCGCGCCGGGCAGATGGTGATCGTCACCCCCTTCTGCCTGATGGGCGCGATGGCGCCGGTGACGGTGGCGGGCGCGCTGACGCTGTCCCATGCCGAGGCGCTGGCCGGTATCACGCTGACCCAGCTCGCCCGCCCCGGCGCGCCGGTCTGCTACGGCGCCTTCGCGTCGAACGTGGACATGAAATCGGGCGCGCCCGCCTTCGGCACGCCCGAGCAGGTCAGGGCCAATCTCGGGGCCGGGCAACTGGCGCGCCTGCTGGGCCTGCCCTGGCGCTGCGCCGCCGGATGCGCCGCCAACATCAACGACGCGCAGGCCGCGCACGAGACGCAGATGAGCGCGTGGGGCGCGGTGCTGGCCGGGGCGACGGTGGTGCTGCACGGCGCAGGCTGGATCGAGGGCGGGCTGAGCGTGTCCTACGAGAAATTCATCACCGATCTCGAAGTGTTGCAGACCTTCGCCGAACTGTGCGCCGATATGCCCGAGGACGATCTCGCGCTCGACGCGCTGGCCGAGGTGGCGCCGGGCGGGCATTTCTTCGGCTGCGCGCACACGATGGAACGCTACGCGACCGCATTCTACGAGCCGCTGGTCGCCGACTGGTCGAATTTCGGCGCCTGGACCGAGGCAGGCGCGCGCGACGCCAGCACGCGCGCCACCGGCATCTGGCAGGCGCTGCTGGACAATCCCGCGCCGCTTGACGTCCCGCCCGAACGCGCCGAGGCGCTTACCGCCTTCATCGCGCGGCGCAGCGCCGAGGGCGGCGCGCCCCCCGAAAGCTGAGGACGCAGATGGATCCCGACGACAGCAAATCCCCCCGCCCCGGCGGCAACACCAAGGTCACGCGCGCCGACTGGCTCACCGTGGCGATGGACATCCTCGTCAGCGACGGCGTGGCCGAGGTCAAGGTGCTGCCCATCAGCGAGCGCCTCGGCGTGTCGCGGTCGAGCTTCTACTGGTATTTCAAGAGCCGCAAGGATCTGCTCGACGCGCTGCTGAAGGAATGGGAAAGCGGCAATACCGGCGCGTTGATCGCCCATGCCGAGATGCCCGCGCCGACGATCACCGCATCCGTCTGCAATCTTTTCCACTGTTTCCTCGACCCATCGCTGTTCAATCACCAGCTGGATTTCGCGGTGCGCGAATGGGCGCGGCGCGAGGGCCACGTGCGCCGCGTCATCGATCGCAGCGACGCGGCCCGCTGCGCCGCCATCGCCGCGATGTTTGAACGCCACGGCTTTGCCCCCTACGAGGCCGATGCGCGGGCGCGCATCCTTTACTTCATGCAGATCGGCTATTACGCGCTGGACCTGGCCGAGCCGCTGGACGAACGTCTGTCGCGCATTGACGGCTATATTCTCGGCTTTACCGGGCAGGCCGCGCGCGCGGAGGAAACGGCCAAGCTGCGAGCCCATGCGGAGGCGCTGAAAGAGCGATGAAACGATATTCCGCCCTGACGCTGGCCCTTGAGGGGCTGAAGAACCATCGCGGCTGGCGCCCCGCCTGGCGCAAGGCGACGCCGGCGGCGGAATATGACGCCATCGTGGTGGGCGGCGGCGGGCATGGTCTCGCCACCGCCTATTACCTTGCGAAGAATCACGGGCTGCGCCGGGTCGCCGTGCTTGAGAAGGGCTGGATCGGCGGCGGCAACACCGGGCGCAACACCACGGTGATCCGGTCGAACTACTTTCACCCCGAAAGCGTGGCGCTCTACGATCTGGCGCTGCGCCTTTACGAGGGGCTGTCGAAGGAGTTGAACTACAACGTCATGCTCAGCCAGCGGGGCATGCTGATCGCCGCGCACACGCCGATGCAGATGGAGATCTGCACCCGCATCGCCAACGCGATGCAGTTGAACGGCGTCGACGGCGCGCTGATGAGCCGCGACGAGGCGCTCGAACGCGTGCCGCTGGTCAACCAGTCCGAGGACGCGCGCCACCGCCTTCAGGGCGGCATCTGGCAGGGCCGCGCCGGGATCGCGCGCCATGACGCGGTCGCCTGGGGCTACGCCCGCGCGGCCAGCGACCTGGGCGTCGATATCGTCGAGAACTGCGCGGTGCGCGAATTGCTGATCGAGAACGGCGCATGCGTCGGCGTCGAAACCGACCGGGGCCCGATCCGCGCCGCCCGCGTCGGGCTGGCGGCGGCGGGGGCGACACCGGGGTTGGCGGCGCAGGCGGGGGTCACGCTGCCGATCCACGACTACGCGCTTCAGGCTTTCGTGTCCGAACCGGTCAAGCCCTGCCTTGACACCGTGCTGCTCTACCTCGGCACGGGCACTTATGTTTCGCAATCGGACAAGGGGGAGATGGTCTTTGGCGGCGGGCTCGACCGGGTTCCGACCCATGGCCAGCGCGGCAACCTGCCCGCGCAGCAGACCGTGACCTCGGGCCTGCTCGAGATGTTCCCGGCCTTCGGGCAGCTCAAACTGTTGCGCCAATGGGCCGGGGTGGTTGACGTCGTTCCCGACAGCTCGCCCATCATCGGGCCCGTCGGGGTTCCGGGGCTGTTCGTCAACTGCGGCTGGGGCACCGGCGGGTTCAAGGCGATCCCCGCGGGGGGATGGCTGCTCGCGCATCTGCTGGCCACGGGTGAACACCACGAGATCAGCGCGCCCTTCGATGTGACGCGTTTTGCGCGCGGGCGGCTGATCGACGAAGCCGCCGGGTCCGGCATCGCGCATTGAGGAGGTTGAGCCATGCAGATATTCCCCTGCCCCTTCTGCGGCCCGCGCGATGAGCGCGAGTTCCACTTCGCCACCGAGGCGGGCAAGCCGCGCCCCGAGCCCGCAGACAAGGTGTCGGCCGAGGATTGGGCCGCGTACCTCTACGCCAACGAGGCGCCCAGGGGAGAGGCGCGCGAGGTCTGGCTGCACCTGACCTGCGGCGAGTATTTCGTGATGACGCGCGACACGCTCACGCGCGAAGTAAAGGGCAGCGAGACCCTGCCGGGGAGAAGAGCATGAGCGGCTGGCGGCTGGACAGGGGCGGCGAAATCGACCGCGACAGGCCGATTGGCTTCACATTCGACGGCCACGCCGTGACCGGGTTCGCGGGCGATACGCTGGCCTCGGCGCTGCTGGCGTCGGGGCGCCGCGTGCTGGGCCGCAGCTTCAAGTATCACCGCCCGCGCGGCCTTTGGGGGGCGGGCGCGGAAGAGCCGAACGCGATTGTCGACGTGACCGAGGGCGGCGTCACGACACCGAACCTGCGCGCCACGCTGGAGCCGCTGCGCGAGGGGCTTGCGCTACGCTCGGTCAACACCTGGCCCGAGGCGGCGCGCGACCGGCATCGCCTGCTCGACCGGCTGAACCGGTTCCTGCCGGCCGGGTTCTACTACAAGACCTTCATGGCGGGCGGCTGGATGCGGTGGGAGCCGATGATCCGCCGCATGGCCGGGCTCGGGCGGCTGGACCCGGCCAACGCGCCGCCCGCCGATTGCGCGCAGATCAACGCGCGCGCCGATCTGCTGGTCATCGGGGCCGGGCCCGCGGGGCTGGCGGCGGCGCGGGCGGCCGCGCGGGCGGGCCGCGCCGTGTGGTTGATCGACGACGGGGATGCGCCGGGCGGCAGCCTGCGCTGGCGCGGCGGCGATATCGACGGCGGGCCGTGGCGTGACTGGTGCGCCGACACGCAGGAGCGGATATTGCGCGCGGGCGGAAAGATCCTGAGCCGCACGACGCTCTGGGGCGCGTTCGATCATGGGCTATACGCCGCGTGGGAGCGCCGCTGCGGCGCCCCCGACCGGCTGTGGCGCATCCGCGCGGGCGACGTGATCCTCGCCGCCGGCGCGATCGAGCGGCCCTTGTGGTTCGCGAATAACGACCTGCCCGGCGTGATCTCCGCCGAGGCGGCGCTGCGCTACCTGACCCTGCATGGCGCGGTGGCGGGGCGGCGCATCGTTCTGGCGACCGGGAATGACGGCAGCTACCCGGTGGCGGCGGCGCTGGCGCGCGCGGGCTGCGACGTGACGCTGGCCGACGCGCGAGGCGATACGCCCGACGCCCCCGAAGGGGTCGATCTGCGCCGCGAGACCCGCGTGACCGGGGCCGAAGGGCGCGACGCGGTGGCGCGCGTGCGCCTTAACGGGGTGCTGCAGGAGGCCGACACGCTGCTTGTCTCGGGCGGGCTGACGCCTTCGGTGCATATCTTCATGCAGGCGGGCGGGCGGCTTGACTGGGACGCGGAGTGCGATGCGTTGATCCCGCGCGCAGGCAGCGCGTCGATGCGGGTGGCCGGCGCCGCGAACGGCGCCTTCGCGCTGGCCGACGCGCTGGCCGAGGGACACGCGGCGGCGGGCGGCGCGGGCAATGCGCCGCGCGCAGAGGCGGCGGGCGACTGGGGCGTGCTGCCGATGCGCCCCGACCCGGACGCCGCGGGGCGGCAATGGATCGACTTCCAGAACGACGTCACGCTCAAGGACGTCGCGCTGGCACAGCGCGAAGGGTTCGTGTCGGTCGAGCACCTGAAACGCTACACGACGCTTGGCATGGCGACCGACCAGGGCCGCACGTCGAATTTCGCGGGGCTGGCGGCGATGGCGGGGCTGACCGATCGCTCCATCCCCGAGACCGGCACGACCACCTATCGCCCGCCCTTCCTGCCGGTGCCGCTGACGGTGATCGCCGGGCGGCGGCGCGGGCAGCTTTTCGACCCGCCGCGCCGTCTGACGCTGGAGCGCGCGCATCGCGCCGCGGGCGCGCAGCTGCGCGAGTACGGCGGCTGGCTGCGCCCCGCGCATTACGGCGACGACGAGGCCGAGGCGGCCTTGCGCGAGGCGGGCGTCGCGCGTGAAACGGTCGCGCTCTACGACGCTTCGCCCTTGGGCAAGATCGAGGTGATCGGGCCGGGCGCGGCGGAGTTGCTGGATTTCTGTTTCTTCACCCGGCTCTCGACGCTGAAACCGGGGCGCGCGCGTTACGGGCTGATGCTGTCGGAGACGGGCATCGTGTTCGATGACGGCGTGACGCTGCGGCTGGCCGGGGATCGCTTCATCGTTTCGGCCTCATCGAGCCACGTCGACGGCGTGCGCCTGCGGCTCGAGGATGCGCGCCAGGACCGCTTCGATCCCGCCCGCGTCTTTCTGCATGACGTGACCGCGCACTGGACCACGCTCTGCGTCGCCGGGCCGCGAGCCCGCGACGTGCTGCGCGCGGCGGGCGTTCCGGTTGACCTCGACGATGCCGCCCTGCCGCATATGGGCGTGACCGAGGCTGACTGGAACGGGCGCACGTTGCGCATCGCGCGCGTCAGTTTCACCGGTGAACGCAGCTACGAACTATCGGTCCCGTCGCGCCATGCCGAATGGCTCGAGTCGCTGCTGGCGGCAAGGGTCGGGGAAGCGGGCGGCGGGCGCATCGGGCTCGAGGCGGTGCTGACGCTGCGCGCGCAAAAGGGGTTCATCCTGATCGGCAAGGACACCGACGGGCTCACCATGCCGCAGGATCTGGGCTGGCCCAACCGGCGCGAGGACGAGTTCATCGGCAAGCGATCCCTTCTCACCGACGAGGCGCTGCGCAACGACCGTCGCCAGCTGGTCGGGCTGACGGCGACGGATGGCGGCGCGGCGTTTACCGCAGGCGCGCATCTCGTGCCGCTGGACGCCGCGCGCCGGTCGCTGGGCTTCGTCACCTCCGTCGCGCCGGATCCGGGCGCCCCGCATGCGCTGGCGCTGCTCGAGTCAGGGCGCAGCCGCATGGGGGAGAGCGTCGGCGTCTTCGACAACGGCGCGGTGCGCGAGGCGCGGGTGATCGCGCCCTGCGCGTTCGATGCGAAAGGGGAGCGGCTTCATGCGTGAGATGGACTGGCCGGAACTGATCGACCTTGACGACGTGCTGATAGACACCGCCGATCTGCACGCGACATGCCGGCGCACGGGCGGCGCGGTGCTGATCTCGGGCGATCTGGACGCGGCGATTGCGGCGCTCGCCCCCGCTGCGCCGCTGCTGGGGCTGGGGGGCGACGCCGCCACGCTGCCGGTGGGCCTGCGCATCGCGCGCGACCGCGCGCTGCTGGTATGCGACGCGCCGACCGACGCGACGCCCGGCTGGCATGCAGGGGGCTTCGCCGCGACCCCGGCGGATGACCAGTGGGCCATCTTCACCCTTTCGGGCAGGGCCGCGCCGCGCGTGATCGCCGAGGGCGCGTCCATCGATCCGGATGGCGGCTCTGCCTCTGCGGCGGTGTTGTTTGCCGGCGAAACCTGCCTGCTGGGGCGTCACGACGAAGGCTATGTCGTGCTGATCGAGTGGCCGCGCGCCTGGTTCCTCGCGGAGTGGCTGAACCGGGTGGCGGCCGATCCGGCCTGACCGCCCCCCGCCTGCATGCAATCCGCATTGACAGTAATGGGCATCTATGCCCAGTTAATCGCGGTGCCGCGCGGGCCTGCCGCGCAGGGCATTTCACAGAAGGGGGATAACGCTGATGTTCATGAAGAAAATCCTGGTCGCCGGCGCCGCGCTGGCGCTGATGACCGCAACCCCGGCGCTGGCGCAGACGACGCTCAAGCTGGCGACGGATTCGGGCGCCAAGGGCTCGCCCTCGGGCGATGCGATGGACCGCTGGGCGGACCTGATCGAAGAGGGCACCGACGGCGAGGTGCAGGTCGACGTCTTCTACCAGAACGAGCTGGGCAGCCAGGCCGAAGTGCTGGACCTGCTGGTCGCCGGCGACGTGGACATGATGATCAACTGGCCGATCACCGCCTATGACGAACGCCTGGGCGTGCTGTTCACGCCCTACATGGTCATGAGCTGGGAAGAGGCGTTCGACGCCTACAAGCCCGGCGGCTGGGTCAACGAGATGCTGGGCGGCATCTGGGCCGATCTCGGGATCAAGTTCTTCGGCCCCTGGCCCGAGGGCTTCAACGGCATCGCCTCGAGCGGCAAATACGCGATGACGCCGGAAGAGGCCAAGGATCTCAAGATCCGCGTGCCCGCCATGTTCCCGATGGCTGAATCCGTGCAGGCGCTTGGCTACCAGACCGCGACGATCGACTGGTCCGAGGTGTTCTCGGCGATTCAGAACGGCACCGTCGATGGCGACGGCGCCAACATCATCTACTGGGACTACGAATATTTCCGCGACGTGCTGGATTATTACAACCAGACGAAGCAGCAGTTCGTGACCGGCGTGATCACCATGAACCAGGGGTCCTGGGAAGGGCTGAGCGAAGACCAGCAGAAGGTCGTCCACGACGCGGCGATGACCATCATGAACGAAGCGTTCGAGCAGGCCAAGGAGCGTAACCAGTATTACGTCGACAAGGCCAAGGAAGCCGGCATGACCTATGTCGAACCCTCCGAAGAGCAGCTCAACGCGATGGCCAAGCATGTTCGCGAACAGGTCTGGCCGATGATGGAAGGCCGGGTCGGCAAGGACATCATGGACACGATCCGGGCCAATGCCAGCGAGCTCTGACGAAACCGACAAGAGCCCCGTCGCACGTATCGGCGGGGCTCTCGCGCGTTTGCTCGACGCGCTGGCGGTGATTGCGTCGCTGGCGGTCACCGGGTTGATGTTCTTCCTGGTGGTGGCGCGCTATGTGCTCGGGCTGTCGGTGGTGGGCCTGCACGAACTGATCATGCTGGCCGCCGTCGCGCTTTACATGATCGGGGCGATGATCGCCTCGCGCACGCGCTCGCATCTGACGGTGGACTGGCTGGCCGGGACCATCACCAACCCGCGCCGCAAGGCCGCGCACGAGCTGCTGATCGCCACGCTGACGATCATCATCACGATCTTCTTCATCGTCTGGGCCTACTGGATGTTTTCCTGGGGGCTGAAACGGCCGCAACTGACGCCGGCCTACCGAATCCCGCTTTGGGTGCCGCAACTGTCCATCGGGATCGCGGCGGTCGCCTGCTTCCTCTACGGATTGCGCGATTTCATCACCGCGATCCGCAAGCTGAGACGTTCCTGACATGGATGCACTTGTCGCCCTTCCGCTGCTGATCCTATTGATGGCGATCGGTCTGCCTGTCGCCTGGTCCTTCGCCGGTGTGCTGGCCTATCTCGCGTTCGTTTTCGACGCCAATCTCAACACGCTGATGTTGCAGGGCTTCCGGTCGCTCAACTCGCTGGTGCTGGTGGCGCTGCCGCTGTTCATCCTGACCGGATACCTGATGCAGTCGGGCGGGATTGCGCGGCGCATCATCGCGTTCGTGTCGCGGCTGGCCACGGGCAAGGGCGGGATGGGCAGCGCGATGGTTCTGTCGTCCAGCATCTTCGGCGCGATCGCGGGCACGGCGACGGCGGCCATCGCCTCGATCGGGTCGATCATGACCGAACCGCTGGTCGCGCGCGGCTATCCGCGCGGGCGGGTCGCGGCGTTGCTGGGCATCTCGTCCCTGCTGGGCATCCTGATCCCGCCGTCGATCACGATGATCCTGTTCGCCGTGGTCACGCGGCAATCCGTCGCCGCCTGTTTCGCGGCCACCATCGGCCCGGCCATCGTGCTGATCCTGGGGCTGATTCTCTACAACCGCTTCCTGGTCGGGCGCGCCTTCGAGGAGGTCGAGGTCGCCGAAGAAGGCCCGCGCGAGAGTTTCGGCAAGGTGACGCTGCGCGCCCTGCCCGCCCTGACGCTGCCGGTGATCATCCTGGGCGGCATCTATGGCGGCATCTTCACCCCCACCGAATCCGCCGCCGTCGCGGCCGTCGCGGCGCTGATCGTCGGCGGGCTGATCTACCGCGAATTCACCTGGAAGAGCCTTGCCGGAAGCATCATCGAGGCCGCCGAGACGACCGGCACGATCATCCTGATCCTGCTCTTTTCGTTCATGATCTCGCGCATCCTCGCGTTCGAGCGGGTGCCCCAAGACATGACCGAGGCGATCCAGGCGGTCGTGCACAACCCCATCATCGCGCTGCTGATGGTCAACCTCGTGCTGATCATCGCGGGCATGCTGATGGATGACGTATCCGTGACGGTGGTGATCGCGCCACTGTTCATGCCGCTGATGGTGGCCAACGGCGTCAACCCGGTGCATTTCGCGGCCATCGTCGGCTGTTCGGTCGTGATCGGGGCCAACAGCCCGCCGGTGGCGCCGACGCTGTTCCTGTCCTGCCGGATCACCCGCGCGCCAATCATGCAGGCGGTGATGCCGGCAATCGGACTGATGACCTTCGTGGCGTTCCCGGTGATGCTGGTCACGACCTTCTGGGAAGACCTGTCGCTGGCGATCCCGCGCGCGCTGGGGCTGATGTAGCAGCGCCGTCGCGCGGCGGGATCGCCGCGCGCGGCCCGAGGCGCGGGAGGACGGAACACGCTTTGGTAAGAGCATTGCGACTTCTCACCTTTTAGCTGGACATTATTTTCCCGCCAAACCAGTTTGATCCTCGCACGCGAAAGGCGAACCCACTCATTGCTGCTTACGCGTGCATTTTAATTGTTAATCGTTAGAGGTTCCGTAACTTGGAAAGCGTGTTCATTATCCTCCTGTTGAGCGGTGTCTTGATCCTCGCGCTGCGCACCAGAAGAAAAGTCCGGAAAAACGCTCGACGAAACCGAACGGCACCTTACAAGAGCACTGACGCGCATCTAAAGCCATTCGACGTCAAGACCGCGAAACCGCAGGCAGCCAATCCCATCCTGAGAGGCTCTGCTTACGTGATAGATGGCGACACTTTGGTCATCCGCAAGACGCAGATACGCTTATTTGGCGTCGATGCGCCGGAATTGAATCATCCCTACGGAAAGAAGGCCAAGTGGGCTCTGGTTTCGCTTTGCAAGGGGCAGACAGTGCAGGCGGAAGTGACCGAACAAGATGCTTATGGTCGCGCCGTGGCAAGATGCCACCTGCAAGATGGCCGAGACCTTTCGGCTGAAATGGTGAAACTCGGATTGGCCATCGACTGGTCAAAGTTCTCGGGTGGGAAGTATCGACCGTTGGAACTGCCGGACGCGCGCAAGAAACTATGGTTAGCAGACGCGCGTCAGAAAGGCCGTATGCATGTTTGGGAACACTTCGAAGCTAAACGCGTCGCTGGCGATGACAGAGACTAACTGCACAACTTGATAGTCAGTCGAGCGCCTCGCGAAGTGCTGCGAGTCAGGTTTCTCACGATACGTCTTGCCGCCATCTCCGAAACTGGTCGGGCAGAGAGGATTCGAACCTCCGACCCCCTGCTCCCGAAGCAGGTGCGCTACCAGGCTGCGCTACTGCCCGACCGTGGGGCGGAATTACTGGCTATCGGTTCCGGATGCAAGCTGTTCCGCAAGGAAAACCGTCACCAGCCCGGCGGGCGGCGCACGGTCCACGTGCCGTAGTCAAAGACGATGTCCTGCCCGTCGAAAGTGACCACCTTCGGGCGTTTCTGCGCATCGAAGGTGACCGGCACCGGGTTGCCCTCCATCGAGAACACGATCGAACTGCATCCGCTGCCGCCATCCGGGCAGGCCGCGCTTTTGCGCACGGGCGTTCCGCCGTCCAGCGCGTGGGCGTTGCGGAGATTCGTCCAGCCGAAACGCTTCGCGAAGATCTTCGGCATCTGCGACATGAAATCGCCCTCGTCGTCATGGGCGCCGGGGAATTCCATGCGCAGCGCGGCGTTGTTCTGCTTCATGCTGCCCAGGATCATCGCCTTGGCCTGCGCCGGCACGTTCATCCACCCGCCCCCCTGCCACATGGCGAGGTTGGATTCGCTGATATACATCGCCTCGCCGCCGGGGCTCCTGAACTCGGTATAGCTGCCGTCGGCGACATAGGTCATGACCGCCGGCCCCATCGTCAGGCGCACCATGCAATCGTCGGCGGCGACGTCGAAGGTTCCCAGCTCCACCCGCGTCTTCACGGGATCCTTGGGCGCAATCCCCGTCTCGCGCCGCGTGATGGAGCTGTCGATCTCGACCTGAACGGCGATCTCGCCGGGGCTGGCGGGGGTGATCGTGCGGCCCTCGGCGCGGCCATTGTCGACCTTGAAGCGCCAGTTGTCGGCGGCCGCTTCGGGCAGCCCGGTGACCGTCATTTCGGAGGGCTTGCCCGCCTGGAAGCAGGTCGGCGGCTCAATGCTCACCGGGCGGGTCTGCACCTTCAGGACAAAGCCGTTCTCCGCCGTGCTGTCAGGGGCGGGCGTGTGCGCGACGCGGAAGAAGCCCAGCTCATCGGGCGGATCGTTGCCGTCGAGCAGGAAGGAATCGCGCAGCTTCTCCTTGGCCAGCCGGTGTTCGCGGATGAGCGTCAGGCTGTCCGGATCGTCGGCTTCGGTCACCTCGACCGTCGCCAGCAGGATGTTCTCGGATGGAGGAGTGTCCGGGGTCGGCGTCACCTTGAGCGGGAGCAGCATCGGATGCGCCGCGAAGGCGATCGCCTTGCCCGCGAAGCGGTCCTCGTGGGTGAAGGTGGTCGAGGTCACCTCGACCGCGTGCCTGGCGATGTCGCCGTAGTAGAAATACTTGCCGGTGCGGTCCTGTTGGGCGATGTCTTTTTCGACGTTGTTGAAGCGCGCGACATAGCGGGGGAAGAACGTGTCGAAGGTCGCCCCGCCCATCAGCGCGTCATCGTAGAGAAGCGTCATGCCGTTGCCGCTGCGCAGGGCGGCGTCAGCGGCCGCGTTGATGATCCTGTCCTGCGCGAGATAGGCCACGCCGTCCTGGCTGCCGATCTCCTGACCCAATGAGATCGCGTAATCCCACTTGCCGTAGCCCGGATCGTCCTGCCCATCCCAGAATTCGCGGTCGAGGACCATCGAGTATTTCGGCTCATAAACCGCGCTGCGCCCGGTCCGCTTGCGCACCCAGACCGAGCCGATGGCGGTCGCCACCATCTCGTTTAACCAGTGCACGCCCTCGTCGTCGCGCGAGGGCTGAAGCGTGTGCACGTATTCGTGGACCAGCGTGCCCCCATCGGCAAGCTGGTCGACGTCCTCGACAGGAAGGATCACCCGGCTCTCGTTGAGCACGCTGAGCGTGCGGCAGGCGGCCGCCATGCCGGTGCAGCGCCGCTCGTGGATGGCGGTGTCGAATTGCAGCCGCAGCGCCTTCTTGCCGTCGGTTCCCGGATCCATGTCCGCGTTTTCCACGTCAAAGCCCATCCCCTCGAGCCAGGCGCGCGCCTTCTGCAGTTCCTCCAGCCCGCGCTGCGCGGCGGCGCGTTGCGGTGCGGCAACGTCGCTGGCCGGGCAACGCTGGTTGCTGAAGCAGAAGAGCTGGAAATCCTCGGTCTCGGCGACGATCGCGTCGGCGACGCTGGCCTGCTGTGCGGCAAGAGGAACGGACAGGCTGCCGATACCGATCAGGCAGCCGAAAACATAAGACAAAGCACGCATGACGCCACCCCGGGAAAAAACCAACTGTTCCGCGCATCAGAGCAATTGCGTGCGGGGTCCGTCAAGGGCAAGCCGTCGCCGCAGGTCGGTTCAGAGGCTCGCGTCGAGCGCGTCCAGCACCGCGTCGCCCATCTCGGTCGTCGAGATCGGCGCGCCGCCTTCGGGGCCCATCAGGTCGGGCGTGCGCGCGCCCTGGGCGAGCACCGCCTCGACCGCGCGCTCGAGCCGGTCGGCCTCTTCCCCCTTGTCGAAGCTGTAGCGCAGCGCCATCGCGAAGCTGAGGATGCAGGCGATCGGGTTGGCCTTGCCCTGCCCGGCGATGTCGGGGGCGGAGCCGTGGACGGGTTCATATAGCGCCTTGGGCCGGCCATTCGCCATCGGCGCGCCGAGGCTGGCCGAGGGCAGCATCCCGAGGCTGCCGGTCAGCATCGCGGCGCAATCGGACAGGATGTCGCCGAAAAGGTTGTCGGTCACGATCACATCGAACTGCTTGGGCGCGCGGCAGAGCTGCATCGCGCCCGCGTCGGCATACATGTGGCTGAGCTCCACGTCAGGGTAGCTCTCGGCGTGGACCTTGGTCACGACCTCGCGCCAGAGGATGCCCGACTCCATGACGTTGGCCTTCTCCATCGAGCAGACCTTGTTGCCGCGCCGGCGGGCAAGCTCGAACGCGGCGCGCGCGACGCGGTCGATCTCGGACTCGGTGTAACGCTGGGTGTTGACGCCGACCCGTTCGTTGCCTTCCTGCACGATGCCGCGCGGTTCGCCGAAATAGATTCCGCTGGTCAGTTCGCGCACGATCATGATGTCGAGCCCGGCGACGACGTCGCGCTTCAGCGACGAGAAATCCGCCAGCGCGTCGAAACACTGCGCCGGGCGCAGGTTGGCGAAGAGGTCCATTTCCTTGCGCAACCGCAGCAGCCCGCGCTCGGGCTTCACGCTGAAATCGAGGTCGTCGTATTTCGGCCCGCCCACGGCGCCCAGCAGCACCGCGTCCGCCTCCTGCGCGCGGGCCATCGTGGCGTCGGAAAGCGGCGCGCCATGCGCGTCATAGGCCGCCCCGCCGACGAGGTCTTCGGAGACATCGAAGGCCAGGTCGCGCTTCTTTCCGAACCAGTCGACGATCTTGCGGACCTCGGCCATGACTTCGGGGCCGATGCCGTCACCGGGCAGGATGAGAAGCGAAGGGGTGCTCATGTGGAATGTCCTCGGGAATGTCTGTCCCGAACCGGGTAGCGCGAAGGCGCCCGATGGTCAAGAAACGCCGCGGGCCGGGTCGACGCCCGGCCCGCGGGGCGCGCGGATCAGCGCGGGTTGGGCAGGATCACGATCTCCACCCGACGGTTCTGCGCGCGGCCTTCGTCGGTGAGGTTCGACGCGACCGGCTGGTCCTCGCCGCGGCCGAAGGTCTGGATGCGCCCGAAGCCGACGCCGCCGTCCATCAGCACGTCGGCCACCGCGTTGGCGCGACGCTCGGACAGGCCCTGGTTATAGGCCGCCGCGCCGGTGCTGTCGGTGTGGCCCACGACCTGCACCGTGGTGTCGGGATAGGAGCGCAGGCTGTCCGCGACAGTGAGCAGATCGCCCCGCAGGCTGTTGTTCACCCGCGCGCTGTCCACGGCGAAGAGGATGTCCTGCGGCAGCGTCACGATCAGCCGGTCGCCGGTGTTGGTCACCTTCACGCGATCGTTCTCGATGTCGCGGCGCAGCTCGGCCTCCTGCTTGTCCAGCGCGTTGCCGATGGCGGCCCCGCCCAGCGCGCCGATGGCCCCGCCGATCACGGCGCCCTTGCCCTTCTTGTCGCTGGCCGCGGCGCCGGTGATCGCGCCGATCACCCCGCCGAGCAGCGCGCCCTGCTGCGCCTTGGCGTTGGGATTGGTCGTGCCGTCGAGATGCGCGGGGCTGGTGCAGGCGGTGACGGTCAGCAGCGCCGACGCGGTCAGCGCGAGAATGGGTTTGTTCGCTCGGATCATGAAAGGCCTCTTCAGGTTACGCCCGTTTCGTCGGGTTGGGCGCGAGTATAGGCGTCTTTCCGCCATTGCCCAAGACGCCATGCAACGTGAAATCGGCAGCATTTCGCGCACATTGCCGTGAATGCCCGCCGCGCGATCAGGCGTCCGCCCGCGCGCTTTCCCAAGCGAGGATCGAGCGCTTGACCGGCAGCCCCCAGTGATAGCCGCCAAGCCCGCCGGACTTGCGCAGCGCGCGGTGGCAGGGGATGAGCAGGCTGATCGGGTTGCGCCCCACCGCGGTGCCCACGGCGCGCACGGCGCGGGGGCGGCCGATCGCCTCGGCGATCTCGGAATAGGTGGTGACATGGCCCGAGGGGATCTGCATCAGCGCCTCCCAGACCTTGATCTGGAACGGCGCGCCGATGAGGTAGAGCGGCGCCGGGTTGCCCGCGTCCGCACCAAAGGCCGCCAGCGCCCAGGGGCGCAGCATGTCCGCGTCCTCGCGAAACTCGGCCCTGGGCCAGCGGGCGCGCAGATCCGCCATCGTCGCGCCCTCCCCCGCCTCGGACGCGAAACCGATGCCGCAGATGCCCCGTTCCGTGCCCATCACGAGGCTGGGGCCGAAGGGGCTGTCGAACCAGCCCCAGCGGATCGAAAGACCCTCGCCCTTGCGCGCGAACTCTCCCGGGCTCATCGCCTCCCAGCGCAGGAAGAGGTCGTGGAGCCGCCCCGCGCCCGACAGGCCCGCGCCATCGGCGGCCGCGAGCGTGGTGAACCGCTCGGCCAGCAGCGCCTTGGCGTGGCCGAGGGTGAGATATTGCTGAAACCGCTTGGGCGACACGCCCGCCCAGGCCGAGAACAGCCGCTGGAAATGCGCCGGGCTCATGTTCATCGCGCGCGCCAGCCGATCCAGCGTCATGTCGGCGCCGTTCGCGTCGATCAGCTCGATCGCGCGGCGCATGACGTGGTAGTGATAGCCTTGGTCGGTCTGCACGTTCATCGCGGTGATCCTCCTTGCCTGCCTTCCAATCTAGGCGCCCGGCGCGCGCACGGCGACCCGAATGTTGCGCATTGCCCGCCAAGCGGGCATAGGGATGGCATGAGCAAGCAACTCGACTACCACGCGATCCGCGCCATATTCGAGCGGTTCCGCGATGCGGAGCCCGAGCCGAAAGGCGAGCTCGAGCATGTCAACGCCTACACGCTGGTGGTTGCGGTTGCGCTTAGCGCGCAGGCGACGGATGCGGGCGTGAACAAGGCGACGCGGGGATTGTTCGCCGTGGCCGACACGCCGCAGAAGATGCTCGACCTCGGGATCGAGGGGCTGACCGATCATATCAAGACCATCGGCCTCTATCGCCAGAAGGCGAAGAACGTGATGAAGCTGAGCCGGATCCTCGTCGACGACTACGGCGGCGAGGTGCCCAATTCACGCGCGGCGCTGCAATCGCTGCCCGGCGTCGGGCGAAAGACGGCGAACGTGGTGCTCAACATGTGGTGGGGAATGCCCGCGCAGGCGGTGGACACCCACATCTTTCGCGTCGGCAACCGCACCGGCATCTGCCCGGGCAAGGACGTGATCGCGGTGGAGCGCGCGATCGAGGACCACATCCCGGCCGATTTCCAGAACCACGCGCATCACTGGCTGATCCTGCATGGCCGCTACACCTGCAAGGCGCGCAAGCCGCTGTGCAAGACCTGCCTGATCCGCGATCTCTGCCCCTACGAGGACAAGAACCTATGACCAAGACCTACCAGGCCGTCGGGATCGGCAACGCCGTCGTCGACGTGATCACGCAATGCGACGACGCCTTCCTTTCCCGCATGGGGATCGAGAAGGGGGTGATGCAGCTGATCGAGGAAGAGCGCGGCGAACTGCTCTACAGCGCGATGGAGAACCGCCGCCAGATGGCGGGCGGGTCGGTCGCCAACACCATCGCGGGTCTGGGGGCGCTGGGGCTTTCGACCGGGTTCATCGGGCGGGTCCGCGACGACGAGCCGGGCCGGTTCTACGCCGGCGGCATGGCCGAGGTCGGCGTTGATTTCGTCAACGCGCCGGTGGCGGGGGGCGAACTGCCGACGTCGAAATCGATGATCTTCGTCACCCCGGACGGGGAGCGGTCGATGAACACCTATCTCGGCATCTCGACCGAGCTCGGCCCCGAGGACGTGCCCGAGGCGGCGGCGGGCGGCGCGGGGCTGCTGCTGCTCGAGGGGTATCTCTATGACAAGCCCAAGGGCAAGGCGGCGTTCACGCGGGCCGCGCGCGCCTGTCGCGAGGGCGGCGGGATGGCGGGCATCACGCTCAGCGATCCATTCTGCGTGGACCGGCACCGCGAAGATTTCCGCGCGCTGGTGGGCGAGCTCGACTACGTGCTGGGCAACGAGCACGAGTGGCGCGCGCTCTACCAGACCGACGATCTGGGCGCGGCGCTGGAACAGGCGGCGGCGGAAAGCGGGCTGATCGTCTGCACCCGGTCGGGGCATGACGTGGCGATCGTGCGCGGCGACCAGACGGTGAGCGTGCCGGTGCGCGCGGTGACGCCGGTGGACAGCACTGGCGCGGGCGACCAGTTCGCCGCCGGGTTCCTCTATGGCCTCGCGACGGGCGCGCCCCTCGAGGCGGCTGGGCGCATGGGCTGCATCGCCGCCGCCGAGGTGATCGGCCATTACGGCGCGCGCCCCGAGCGGGACGTGAAGGCGCTGCTCGCGGCCGAGGGGTTGGTCTGACGCGCCGCTCCTCCGGCCCTTGCGGGCCGTCCTCGCGTCGATAGGGCGCGACGGGGTCGGGCGGCGTTCCGCCCGGCGCGCGTCACTCGCCGAGTTTGGCGTGCACCTCGTCCAGGTCGATCTCGCCGATGGGCATCTTGCTAGACGGATCCGCCGGGTCGTATTTGAACAGTTCGAAATCCTGCTTGTAGATTTCATAGACGAGATGCATCGACAGATCGTCGAAGTAATCCTCGACCGGGTGGGCGCGTTTCGGACCGTGGCCCTCGGATTCGTTGAAGCGCGGGATCGCCTTCAGGTCGACGGCGTGGGGCGTTTCGATCGCGTCGAGCACGTCCTGCATCCCGTCGTTGAACGCCTCGGTCCAGAAGATGCGGTCATAGGTTCCGCCGTTGACGATATAGGTGCTCACGTGGCCGGCCTGCGCGGACCAGTGGATGTCCGGCTCCATCGGGCGGCGCCAGCGGATGGTGTCGCGCGCGAACAGAAGGAAGCGGCGGAAGCTGGCGATCTGGTCGAACGCCTGCTTGCCGTCCTCGCCGCCGACCTCGATCCCGTATTTCTGCACCAACAGCGGCACCAGCTTGCCCCGGTAGCGCTTGCCGTTGCGCTGGATGCCGCAGATCTTGTCGAAGAACGAACTGAGGATGCGGGTATAGGGATTGCGCACGCAGGTGAAGGCGTAGGACTTGTGCCCGGTCACGTTGGCGGTGATCAACGGCTGGCTGTCGTCGAGCGCCCATTTGTGCAGGCCGTGCGTCGCATCGTGGATATCGCCGTCGAAGAATTCCCCGTGGTCGGAGTAATACATGATCTGACCGATGGTCGAGCAGGCGCATTTCGGCACCACGCGGTACACGACGCTTTCGCTCTCGGTCATCCATGTCCCGGGAAACCCCATGACTGCCCTCCATGCCTCAAATTGCCCTGTTCAGGGTCTCTTGGTAATTAGCCTGATAAAAAAACGGGCGAAAGCCTGTTTATTCACAGCAACTTCAGGACTATCACTGTAAACAGTCGCTGCAACAAGGGCCAGTCTGTTTCCCGTATGGCAAAAATCGCCTACATCCTGCTGTGCCACAAGGACCCCGATGCGATCATCGGACAGGCCGAGATGCTGACCAAGGCAGGCGACTATATCGCGATCCATTTCGACGGGCGCGCGAGACCCGAACATTACCGCCGTATCCGCGGCGCGCTGGCCGACAATCCCAACGTCACCTTCGCGCGCAAGCGCGTGAAATGCGGCTGGGGGGAATGGAGTCTCGTGCAGGCGACGCTGCTGGCGGTCGAGGCGGCGGCAAAGGATTTTCCGCGCGCCACGCATTTCTACATGCTGTCGGGCGATTGCGCCGCGATCAAGTCGGCGCGCTACGCGCACGAGTTCCTTGACGCCGAGGACGTCGATTACATCGAGAGTTTCGATTATTTCGAAAGCGACTGGATCAAGACCGGCATGAAGGAAGAGCGGCTGATCTACCGCCACTACTTCAACGAACGCAAGCGCAAGTGGTTGTTCGACGCGTCCTTCGCGTTGCAGCGGAAGCTGGGATTGAGCCGCGCGATTCCCAATGACATCCAGATCATGATCGGCAGCCAGTGGTGGTGCCTGCGCCGCCGCACGGTGGAGTGGATCCTCGAATTCACGCGCAAGCGGCGCGACGTGATGCGGTTCTTCCGCACGACCTGGATCCCGGACGAGACGTTCTTTCAGACGCTGGTGCGCCATGTCGTGCCGGATGCCGAGATCCGCACGCGCACGCTCACCTTCCTGATGTTCACCGATTACGGAATGCCGCAGACCTTCTACAACGATCATTATGATTTGCTTCTGGGGCAGGATTTCCTCTTTGCCCGCAAGATCAGCCCCGAGGCGACCGAGTTGAAGGCGCGGCTCGGCGCGCTCTATTCCGACGACGACGCGACGTTCAAGATCTCCAACGAGGGGCGCAGCCTGTTCAAGTTCCTGACCGGACGGGGCCGGATCGGACAGCGCTTTGGCAGCCGGTTCTGGGAAACCGAGAGCACGCTGGGGCGGCACCGCGAACTGATGATCGTGATCTGCAAGAAATGGCACGTCGCCAAGCGCCTGCTGGAGCAGGTGCGCAAGATCACCAACACCCCGGCGATCGAATACCTGTTCAACGAAGAGGATACCGATCTGCCCGATCTCGGCGGCATCCAGTCCACGCTGGAGAAACGCACGCGCCACCGCCGGGCGCTGATGCGGATGCTGTTCGATTACTACGGGACGGACCAGTTGATCGTCTGCATGGACCCCAGCGCGCTCGATCTGTTGCAGGATTTCGCGAGCGATCGGTCGACGACGCGGATGCTGGAAATCCAGTGCGTCTTTACCGACGACTACCTGATCGGCCACGCCATGCGCGTCGGCCTTGCCGGGGAGCAGACCAGCGCGGAGACGTTCGAGCGGCTGCTGCCCACGATCCGCGGCGACATGGTGTATGAAAGCGACGGGATCCGCGACGCGGAGTTCGAACATCACTACATCATCAGCGAATCCCGCCCGCCCGAGGAAAACGCCGCGCCCATCGCGCGGTTTCTGGACATCGACCACGAACAGGCCCGGGACATCGCGAGAACCGAGCATTTGTTCGCCGACTGAAGAGGGACGACATGACATACCGTTACGACGATCAGAACATTTTCGCCAAGATCCTGCGCGGCGAAATCCCGAACCAGACCGTGCTCGAAACCGAGCACAGCCTCGCCTTCGACGACATCGCGCCGCAGGCGCCGGTGCATACCCTGGTGATTCCGAAGGGGGCCTACGTGAGCTTCGATCATTTCGCGGCAGAGGCATCGGACGCCGAGATCGTCGATTTCAACCGCACCATCGCAGAGGTCTGCCGGATCAAGGGGGTCATGCCGCAGGAAGGGCGGGCCGGGTTCCGCATGATCTCGAACGCGGGCGCGGATGGCGTGCAGGAGGTGCCGCACCTGCATGTGCATGTCCTCGGCGGGCGGGACATGGGGCGGATGGTGGAGAAGGCCGACTGAACGCGCCCCATCCATCCGCGGCGGCCATATCGCAGGGCGAGGCCGTCTTCGCGAAGCGTCACGCCTTTTGATCCCGGGCACTTGATAAAGGCGTGGCGCATGCGGGCGCTGATGCCTCGCGCGGGGGTCAACCGGATTCACCTGGACCCCGTCAAACACCGCAGGCTTCAGTCACCCGCATGGCAGCGGCGTGGATCGGCCGGGCGTCAGCCCTCCTTGCGACGGCGTCGCAGCAGCGCCAGCGCGCCCAGGGCCGTGAGGATCAGCGGAGCGCCGGCGGGCAGCGGCACCGGGCTTGACGGCGGCGGACCCGAAGACGACTGCTTGGTGAAGACCCGGACGTAATCGCCCGGCGACGAGGCGGTCCAGTCAATGAGCAGCCGTTTCGAATTGCTGGTGTCGATCGCAACCGAATCGCCGGCCTCGAGGCCGCGCAATGACGGGTTCAGGTAGGTGACGTTGTTGTTCAGAAGAAAGTCGCTGGCGTCGAGGTTGGCCGTGGAGGTGGCGATTCCGAAAATGTCGGCATCGAAATCCACATAGCCCTTCTGGCTGGTCAATGCGGCGGGATCGAAGAACACGTAGTGGCTTGCCACCACGTCGCCCTTATCAGGCCCTGTCCCGATATCGACCGAGATGGCCGACGGAATGATGATGTTCTGATCCTCGTTGAAGGCATAGAGATTGGCGTCATCGAACTTGTCTTCCCCGACCGAGAAGGTGGATGTGGGATCGAGTATGCTGAACGATCCCGACCCGTGGGTGACGTCGCCGCCGACGATTGCAGCCGAGGACGCCGTGCCGAGCATCCCGCCCAGAAGAAGCGACGCACAAGTAATGCTTTTTAAATATTTCATGGTAAATTCCCTTTCGTAGACCGAAAATTTACCACGAATTATCCCGATTCGATAACTTTTCCGCGCCTTGCGGCGCAGAGGCTTCGCAATGGGGCCCTGTCGATCGTGAACCATGCGACGGCGTGCGGGGCCTGCCCCGGCCCGGCGCGGCCTTCGGCGTTTACCGGCTGCGGGTCAGGTCAAGGAAAACGTCCTGGAGATCGGCCTGTTCCGTGCGTACGTCACGGATGCGGATGCCCGCGTCGCGCACCGCGGCAAGCACCGCCTCGGCGCTGGTGCGCCCCGCGTGGTAGGTCATCGCGAGCGCGCCGTCCGGGCGCGCCGTCACCTCGATCCCCTCGGCGGCGGGCGGGGCCGCGACCGGCTCTTCGGGCGAGATGATCATCGTGCGCGTATCCAGCCGGGCGAGCAGGTTGGCGGTGCTGTCGCGGGCCACCAGCGCGCCGTGGTCGATGATCGCGATCTCGTCGCACATCTGTTCGGCCTCCTCGAGGTAATGGGTGGTCAGGATGATGGTCATGCCCTCGGCGTTGAGCCGGCGCACGTTCTCCCAGAGCATCTGGCGCAGCTCGATATCGACGCCCGCCGTCGGTTCGTCCAGCACGAGCACTTGCGGATGATGCACCAGCGCCTTGGCCAGCAGCAGCCGCCGACGCATCCCGCCCGAGAGCGTGCGGGCATAGGCCTCCGCCTTGTCCTCGAGCCCGACGAGTGCGAGGATCTCGTCGCTGCGGCGCTGCGATTTCGGCACGCCGTAAAGACCGGCCTGCACCTCGAGCGCCTCGCGCGGCGTGAAGAACGGGTCGAGGTTCAGCTCCTGGGGCATGACGCCGATCGCCGCCCGGCTCTGGCGCGGGTTCACGTCCTGGTCGAAGCCCCAGATATCGACCTTGCCCGCCGTCTTGATGACGAGGCCGGCGAGGATGTTGATCAGCGTCGATTTGCCCGCGCCGTTGGGACCGAGCAACCCGAACACCGAGCCCGCCGGAATGTTGAGATCCACGCCCTTCAGCGCCTCCTTCGCCGGCTCGCCGCGCCGCCCGCGATAGGTCTTGCGAAGGTTGCGGATTTCGATTGCGTTCGCGCTCATGGTGCCCTTGCCCCTGCCGATTGGATCGCCCATAAATGCACCTAAGAGATATGACCGCAAAAGGAAACGCCCCGATGGTGACCGAGGCCCCCGAGATCCGGATCGTCGACCAGTATCGCGTCGCCTGCGACGGCAGCGAGGGCGCGTTGGGGCATCCGCGCGTCTGGCTGCAAATCCCGGCCGAGCAGGGCTGGGTCGAGTGTCCCTATTGCGACTGCAGGATCATCCACCGCGACTTCGAGGGCAAGGTCTGATCCATCGGCGCCGCGCCCGGCCGCAAGCCGCGGGATTTTGGGTATCTACACCAGGAAAAAGCGCGGGGGCGCGCGTCAGGAGGCCCGGGCCATGTCATTCGGAAAAGGCTGCCACCTGCACCTGATCGACGGGTCCGCCTTCATCTTTCGCGCCTATCACGCGCTGCCGCCGCTGACGCGCAAATCCGACGGGTTGCCGATCGGCGCGGTCAGCGGGTTCTGCAACATGCTGCAACGTTATGTCGACGACAACGCCGGCGGCGACGTCACGCATGTCGCGGTGATCTTCGACAAGGGCAGCCACACCTTCCGCAACGATCTCTACCCCGAATACAAGGCCAACCGCGAGGCGATGCCCGAGGATCTGCGCCCGCAGATCCCGCTCACCCGCCGCGCGACCGAGGCGTTCAACATCGCCTGCAAGGAGATCGAGGGCTACGAGGCCGACGACATCATCGCCACGCTGTCGATGCAGGCGCGCGACGCCGGCGGACGGGTGACGATCATCAGTTCGGACAAGGACCTGATGCAGCTTGTCGGCGGCGGGGTCGAGATGCTGGATGCGATGAAGAACCGCCGGATCGACGCGGAGGGCGTAGAGGAGAAATTCGGCGTCGGCCCCGACCGGGTGGTCGACGTGCAGGCGCTGGCGGGCGATTCGGTCGACAACGTGCCGGGCGCGCCGGGGATCGGGGTCAAGACGGCGGCGCTGCTCATCAACGAATACGGCGATCTCGACACGCTGCTGGAGCGCGCCGGCGAGATCAAGCAGCCCAAGCGGCGCCAGACCCTGATCGAGAAGGCCGACCAGATCCGCCTGTCGCGCCAGCTCGTGCAGCTCGACTGCGCGACGCCGCTCGACTTCACGCTCGACGACCTGGAGGTGCGCGACCCCGATCCCGACACGCTGCTCGGGTTCCTATCCGAGATGGAGTTCCGCACGCTCTCCAAGCGCATCGCCGCCGCGATGGAGGTCGAGCCGCCGGTCATCCCCGACGCGGCTCCGCAAGCGCCCGGGGAGGCCGCCCCCGACTGGCCCGCCATCGACGCCGCCAGCCACGAGAAGATCACCGACATGGCCGCGCTCGCGGTCTGGATCGACCTCGTCAAGGCGCACGGGCATGTCGCCATCGACACCGAGACGACCTCGCTCAACGAGATGCAGGCCGAACTTGTCGGCATCAGCCTCGCGGTCGAGCCGGGCCATGCCTGCTATATCCCGCTTGGCCATCGCAGCGGCGACGCGGATGATCTCTTTGGTTCGGACAGGCTGGCCGGGGGGCAGTTGCCGCTTCAGGACGCGCTCGACGCGCTCGCGCCGGTGCTCGAGGATCCGGCGATCCTCAAGATCGGGCAGAACATGAAATACGACATGAAGATCCTGGCGCGCCACGGCGTCAGCATGTCGCCCATCGACGACACGATGCTGATGTCCTACGCGCTGCACGCGGGGCTGCACAATCATGGCATGGACGCGCTCAGCGAACGCTATCTCGGCCACACGCCGATCCCGATCAAGACGCTGCTGGGCAGCGGCAAGTCGGCGATCACCTTCGATCGCGTTCCGGTGGACGACGCCGTGGCGTACGCCGCAGAGGACGCCGACATCACCCTGCGTCTGTGGCGCCTGTTCAAGCCGCAGTTGCACCGCGAGAAGGTCACGGCGGTCTATGAAACCCTCGAACGCCCCCTCGTGCCGGTACTGGCCCGGATGGAGCGGCACGGAATCGAGGTCGACCGCGAGGTCCTTAGCCGCATGTCGAGCGCCTTCGCCCAGAAGATGGCCGCGCTGGAAGAGGAAATCCACGCCCTCGCGGGGCGCAAGTTCAACGTCGGCTCGCCCAAGCAACTGGGAGAGATCCTGTTCGACGAGATGGGCCTCGTGGGCGGCAAGCGCGGCAAGACCGGCGCCTACGCCACCGGCGCCGACGTGCTCGAGGATCTCGCGACGGAACATGATCTGCCCGCCCGGATCCTCGACTGGCGCCAGTTGAGCAAGCTGAAATCGACATATACGGATGCGCTTCAGGACCATATCGACCCGGAAACCGGGCGCGTGCATACCTCCTACGTGCAGACCGGGGCCAATACCGGGCGGCTCGCCTCGACCGATCCGAACCTCCAGAACATCCCCGTGCGCACCGAGGAGGGCCGGCGCATCCGCACCGCCTTTGTCGCGCCGAAGGGCCGCACGCTCGTCAGCCTCGACTATTCGCAGATCGAGCTGCGCATCCTTGCCCATGTGGCGGATATCGACGCGCTCAAGCAGGCGTTCCGCGACGGGCTAGACATCCACGCGATGACGGCCTCCGAGATGTTCGGCGTTCCGCTGGACCAGATGACGCCGGAAATCCGCCGCCAGGCCAAGGCGATCAATTTCGGCGTGATCTACGGCATCTCGGGCTTTGGCCTGGCGCGAAACCTGCGCATTCCGCGCGCCGAGGCGCAGGGGTTTATCGATCGCTACTTCGAACGTTTCCCCGGCATCCGCGCCTACATGGACGACACCATCGCCTTCGCCAAGGAGCACGGCCATGTGAAGACGCTGTTCGGGCGCCGCATCCACACGCCGGAAATCTCCGCCAAGGGGCCGCGCGCCGGCTTCGCCCGCCGCGCCGCGATAAACGCACCCATTCAGGGCACCGCCGCCGACGTGATCCGCCGCGCGATGATCCGGATGCCCGCGGCCATCGAGGGTCTGCCCTGCAAGATGCTGCTTCAGGTCCATGACGAGCTTCTGTTCGAGGTCGAGGATGGCGCGGTCGAGGACGTCATCGCCGCCGCGCGCGACGTGATGCAGGGCGCCGCCGCTCCGGCGGTGCGGCTCGGCGTGCCGCTGATCGTCGACGCGGGCCATGGCGCGAACTGGGCCGAGGCGCATTGACCGAAGGGCGGCCCGCCGCAGGCGGACCGCGAACCAGGCGCTACGCCCGCATTTCATCGGACGGGATCACCTCAAAGAACGCGCCGCCCGTCCAGATGCCGAACCACCCGTCGCGATGCGCGCCAAGCTCCACCAGCCGGTAAAAGCTCTTGCGGTCGATCAGCGCCTCGAGGTCGCCGCGCACGAGGACGTAGGGCGCGGGCTCCGCGCCGTCGCGGGTGACGCGCAGCGGGGCGTCGGGGCCGGCGGTCACGCTGTCGCCCACATTCGTCGTGAAGGTCAGCACCTGGTCCTCGCCCGCGCCGCGCGCCTCGAAATCCACGGCGACGAATGGCGCGTCCTCGACCGTGATCGCCCATTTCTCGACTGGCGTGACCAGCACGTAACGGCCGGCGTCCTTTTCCGCATCGCGTCGCAGGATCGTGGAGAACAGACGCACCAGCGCGGGGCGATTGATCGGCGCGCCCTCGTGATACCATGTCCCGTCGCGCGCGATGCGCATGTCCATCTCGCCCGACAGAGGCGGATCCCACATATGCACCGGCGGCAGGCGGCGGTCATCGCCCGCCGTGCGGGCGGCGTCCTCGAGGCGGGTTGCTGACGGGGTCGTGATCGGATCGTCGCTCATTGCTTTTGCCATTTCGCATCTGGTCTATACACTCGTCAGCGTAATCATAGACCGCGCAGGAGATATGTCATGACCGAACCCGCCGACCTGGTGGCCGAGATCGAGGCGCTGAAGGACAGGCTCGCGACCGCGCGGACCTCGATCACCCGCCGATTCATCGGGCAGGAGCGGGTCGTCGACCTCGCCCTTTCGGCGTTGCTCTGCGGCGGGCACGGGCTGCTTGTCGGGCTGCCGGGGCTGGGCAAGACGCGTCTGGTCGAGACGCTCGGCACGGTGATGGGACTGGCCGCCAACCGCATCCAGTTCACCCCCGACCTGATGCCCGCCGACATTCTCGGCTCCGAGGTCTTGGAAACCGGCGCGGACGGCTCCCGCGCGTTCAAGTTTATTCCGGGGCCGGTCTTCTGCCAGCTTCTGATGGCGGACGAGATCAACCGCGCCAGTCCGCGCACGCAATCCGCGCTCTTGCAGGCGATGCAGGAACGCCAGGTCAGCGTCGCCGGGGCGGATCGCGCGCTTGAGCCGCCGTTTCACGTGCTCGCCACGCAGAACCCGATCGAGCAGGAGGGCACATATCCGCTGCCCGAGGCGCAGCTTGACCGGTTCCTCGTGCAGATCGACGTGCCCTACCCCGACCGCGACACCGAACGCGCGATCCTGCTGGCCACGACCGGCGCCGCCGAGGAAGAAGCGCACGCCGTATTCGCCCCGGACGAGTTGATCGCGGCGCAGCATCTGTTGCGACGGATGCCGGTGGGCGACGCGGTGATGGAACTGATCCTCGACCTCGTGCGCGCCTTCCGCCCCGAGGACGCCAGCGCGTCCGAGCGGGTCCGCGAAACCGTCGCCTGGGGGCCGGGGCCGCGCGCCGCGCAGGCGCTGATGCTGACCGTGCGCGCCCGCGCGCTCATCGAGGGCCGGCTCGCGCCCAACGCCGAGGATGTGGCCGCCCTGGCCGAACCGGTGCTGATTCACCGCATGGCGCTCAACTTCGCGGCGCGGGCGCGAGGCGACAGCCTTGGCGCGCTCATCCAAGAGACGATCGAAACGCTCGACCGGACGCGGGCCGCCGCGTGAGCGCCGCCCCCGCCTCCCTGCGCGCCCGGGCCGAGTCCGAGGCCGCCCGCTTTCCGCCGCTGCTGGCGCGCGCGGAACGGCTGGCGGGGTCGGTGATCCTTGGCGAACACGGGCGTCGGCGGGCGGGGCTGGGCGACGATTTCTGGCAATACCGCCCCCTTCAGGAGGGCGACCAGCGCCGGATGATCGACTGGCGCCGCTCGGCGCGCAGCGATGCGCAATTCGTGCGCGAACGCGAATGGCAGATCGCGCAGAGCGTCATGCTCTGGGTCGATTCAGCGGCCTCCATGCGCTTTGCCAGCGCGCCCGACCTGCCCGAGAAGGCCGACCGCGCCGCCCTGCTGGCGCTGGCCGCGTCGGTGCTGCTGCTGCGCGGGGGCGAGCGCGTCGGCCTCACCGGCGCCGCGCTGCCGCCCCGCCGGGGCGAGGCGCAGATCCTGCGGCTGGCCCGATCCCTCGGCGATGCGGCGGCAGAGGATTACGGCGCCCCCGAGACGCGGGGCATGTTGCCGCATTCGCGCGCGCTCTTCGTGTCGGATTTCCTCGGCGATCCCGAACCGGTGCGCGCCGCGCTGACCAAGGCGGCGGACCGCGGCGTGCAGGGTGTGCTCTACCAGGTGCTCGACCCCGCTGAAGAGGCGTTTCCCTATCGCGGGCGGGCGATTTTCGAGTCGATCGGCGGCACGCTCGCGCATGAGACGCTGAAGGCCGCCGACCTGCGGGATCGCTATCTTGATCGGCTCGCGCGGCGCAAGGCGGAGCTGGCCGCGCTTTGTGACGCGACCGGCTGGCGCTATGGCTGCCACCACACCTCCGAGAGCGCGCAATCCGCGCTCCTGTGGCTTTTCGGCGCGATCGAGGGCGGAGGGCGCGCGCGATGATGATCGGCCCCATCGGTTTCGCCGCGCCGTGGCTTCTGGTCGCGCTCGCCGCGCTGCCGATCCTGTGGCTGCTGCTGCGCGCCGTGCCGCCCGCGCCGGTGCGCCGCCGCTTCCCCGGCGTGGCGCTGCTCTTGGGCTTGCGGGACGAGGACAGCGTCACCGACCGCACGCCGTGGTGGCTGCTGCTGCTCAGGATGCTGGCGGTGGCGGCGGTGATCATCGGGTTCGCCGGGCCGGTGCTGAATCCCGAACGGGACGCGGGCGCGCGCAACGCCGACCCGCTGCTGGTGGTCATGGACGCCAGCTGGGCCAGCGCGCGCGACTGGCCGGCGCAGCGCGAGTTCCTCGACGCGATGCTGGCCGAGGCGGGACGCGAGTCGCGCGCCGTCGCGGTGCTGCGGCTGAGCGACCCCGAGACGCCGGTGTTCCGCTCGGCTGCTACGTGGCGCGGCCGCCTGCCCGGCCTTGCGCCTGCCGCCTGGGAACCCTCGCCGCAGACGATGCAGGACGCGGCCGGAATGCTGGGCGACGCGCCGTTCGAGACGCGCTGGCTGTCGGACGGGCTTGCCCGCGAGGGGCGCGGCGCGCTGCTGGACGCGCTGGAGACGCACGGGCCGGTCACGATCATCGAAAGCGCCAAACCGATCCTCGCGCTTGCGCCCGCAATGCTCGAGGACGGGGCGCTCGCGCTTACCGCGCTGCGCACCGACGCGGCGCTGGCGCGCGACGTCACCATCCTCGCCCACGGGCGCGATCCGTCTGGCGCGCCGCGGGTGCTTGCGCAACTGCCGCTGTCTTTCACAGCCGGCGAGACGACCGCCGCCGGCGCGCTGACCCTGCCCGCCGAACTGCGCGCGCGCCTCACCCGGTTCGAAATCGCCGGGCAGGACCACGCGGGCGCGGTGAGCCTGACGGGTGACGGGCTCAAGCGGCGCGAGGTGGCGCTGATCGCCGGGCGCGAAGACCGCGAGGGGCTGGAGCTGCTGTCGCCGCTGCACTACCTGAACCGTGCGCTCGCCCCTTCCGCCGACCTGCTGGACGGGGCGTTGATGGACGTCCTGCCCGCCGCGCCGGACGTGATCGTGCTGGCCGATGTCGCCACGCTCGCCGGGGCGGAACAGGCCGCGCTGCTTGACTGGGTCGAGGGCGGCGGCGCGCTCTTGCGTTTTGCCGGACCGCGCCTTGCCGCGAGCGACGTGTCGCGCGCCGAGGAGGCCCCGCTCATGCCGGTGCGGCTGCGCGCGGGCGGCCGCACGGTGGGCGGCGCGATGAGCTGGGGTTCGCCCAAGGCGCTGGCCCCCTTCCCCGAGGACAGCCCGTTTCACGGCCTTCCCATCCCGGACGACGTGAAGGTCAGCGCGCAGGTCATGGCCCAGCCCGATCCGGACCTCGCCCAGCGGGTGATTGCGCAGCTCGAGGACGGCACGCCGCTGGTCACTCGCAAGCGCATCGGAGCCGGGCAGGTCGTGCTGTTCCACGTCACCGCCAATGCGGAGTGGTCGACGCTGCCGCTCTCGGGTCTTTTCGTGCAGATGCTCGAACGCCTGGCGATTTCATCGGGTGCGGGGTTGCCCGGCGCGGAGGACCTTGCCGGGACCACCTGGAGCCCGGTGCAGGTCATGGACGCCTTCGGCGCGCTTGAGGATGCGGGCGCCCTGCCCGGCGTCGCGGGCGCGGACCTTGCCGACGCCGCCCTCGGGCCGGATCTGCGCCCCGGCGTCTACGAGGACGAGGACCGCCGCATCGCGCGCAACGTCATCGGCTCGGACGACGCGATCGCGCCCGTCGCGTGGCCCGCAGGCACGCGGATAAGCGGCCTCGCCCCCGGGACCGAGCGCCCGCTTGGCGGCTGGCTGCTGGCGCTGGCGCTGGTGCTGCTGGCGGCGGATGTGCTCGCCTCTCTGGGGCTTTCGGGGCGGCTCTGGCCCGCCCGCGCGGGCGCGGCGCTGATCCTTGCCGCCGCGCTGACGCTGCCCCAGCCCGGCGCGGCGCAGGAATCGCCCGAGGCGCTGGCGGACGAATTGACGCTGGCGCATGTCATCACCGGCGACGCGCAGCTTGACGACATGGCGAAGGCCGGGCTGCGCGGGCTGACGCAGACGCTGTTTTTTCGCACCTCGGTGGAACCGGCCGAGCCGGTGGGCGTGAACCTGGAGACGGATGAGTTGGCGTTCTTTCCGCTGCTCTACTGGCCGATCAGCCCGGATCAGCCGACGCCCTCGGCCGAGGCCTACGTGAAGCTCAACCGCTACCTGCGCACCGGCGGCATGATCCTCTTTGACACCCGCGACGCGGACGTCGCGGGGTTCGGCGCGGCCTCGCCCAACGGCGCGCGGCTGCAACGGCTTGCCGCGCCGCTGGATATTCCGCCGCTTGAACCCGTACCGCGGGACCACGTGCTGACCCGCGCGTTCTATCTCTTGCAGGATTTCCCGGGCCGCTACGCCGGCCAACCCGTCTGGGTCGAGGCCGCGCCGCCGGACGCCGAGCAGGTCGAGGGCATGCCGTTCCGCAACCTCAACGACGGGGTGACGCCGGTGGTGATCGGCGGCAACGACTGGGCCGCCGCGTGGGCGGTGGACCGGCGCGGCGCCCCGATGTTCCCGGTCGGGCGGGGCAACGCGGGGGAGAGGCAGCGCGAACTGGCCTACCGCTTCGGCGTCAACCTCGTGATGCATGTGCTGACCGGCAACTACAAATCCGACCAGGTGCACGTGCCGGCGCTTCTCGACAGGTTGGGCCAATGACGGGCGCGGTGATCTTCGACCCGCTGCTGCCCTGGTGGCTGATCGCGGCGCTCGGGGGCATGACGCTCTGCGCCGTGGCGCTGGCGCTTTGGCGGGGGCTGTCGGGCTGGGCGCTGCGCGCGCTCGGCGCGGCGGTGATCCTGCTGGCGCTGGCCGGTCCGGTCTACCAGCGCGAGGACCGCGCGCCGCTCAGCGACATCGTGCTGGTGCTTGACGATACCAGCGCCAGCCAGAAGCTGGGCGACCGCGCCGCGATGACCGAGGAGGCCGCCGCCGCGCTGACCGAGCGGTTGGGCGCGCGCGCCAACACCGAGGTGCGCCGCGTGACCGTCCCGGACGGGCCGGACAACAGCGGCACGCAACTGATGACCGCGCTGTCCGAGGCCATCGCCGAGGAACCGCAGGGGCGTATCGCCGGGGTCTTCCTGCTGAGCGACGGGCGGCTGCACGACATCGAACGCGCGCCGGACCTGCCCGCGCCGATGCACCTGCTGCATACCGGGCGCGAGGATGACTGGGACCGCCGCCTGATCGTCGAGGGCGCGCCCGCCTTCGCCATTCTCGGCGAGGAAATCACCCTTACCCTGCGCATCGAGGACAGCGGCGCCGTGCCCGCCGGCATGGACAGCGCGCCGCTCGACATCTCCGTCGACGGAGAGGCGCCGCAACGCTTCGACGTGCCGGTCGGGCGCAGCATCGATCTGCCGCTCGCGCTGCCGCATGGCGGGCGCAACGTGCTGCAATTCACCGTCCCCGAGGCCGAGGGCGAGCTGACCGAGCGCAACAACTCCGCATTAGTGCAGATCAACGGCGTGCGCGACCGCCTGCGCGTGCTGCTGGTCTCGGGCGAGCCTCACAACGGCGAGCGCACATGGCGCAACCTGCTGAAATCCGACAGTTCCGTGGATCTCGTCCACTTCACCATTCTGCGCCCCCCGGACAAGCAGGATGGCGTGCCGGTGCGCGAACTCAGCCTGATCGCGTTTCCCACGCGCGAGCTGTTCCTCGAGAAGATCGACGATTTCGACCTGATCATCTTCGATCGCTACAAGCGGCGCGGCATCCTGCCGTCGCTCTACCTCGACAACGTGCGCAGCTATGTCGAAGGGGGCGGCGCGGTGCTGATCGCCGCAGGGCCGGATTTCGCCAGCGCCGACAGCCTCTACCGCTCACCGCTCGAGGCGATCGTGCCCGCGCGCCCCACGGCGCGGGTGATCGACCGCGGCTACCGCCCGACGATAAGCGAACTGGGCCATCGCCACCCGGTCACGGCGGGGCTGGAAGAGATGCATGACGGCGAATGGGGCCGCTGGCTGCGCCAGGTCGAGGTGGACGAGGCCACCGGCGACGTGGTCATGACCGGGGCGGGAGACGCGCCCTTGCTGATCCTCGACCGGGTGGGCGAGGGGCGCGTGTCGCTGCTCGCCTCCGATCATGCGTGGCTTTGGAACCGCGGCTACGAGGGCGGCGGGCCGCAACTGGAAATGCTGCGCCGCCTTGCGCACTGGATGATGAAGGAACCCGAGCTCGAGGAAGAGGCGCTCTGGGCCGAGGCGACAGGGCAAGAGATGCGCATCATCCGCCGCACGCTGGGCGAATCGGTTCCGCCGGTGACGGTGACGACGCCCGTGGGCGACACGGTGGAGCTGGACCTGTCCGAGGTGTCGCCGGGGCGGTTCGAGGCGCTTTACGACGGGCCGGTGATCGGGCTCTACCGGCTGGAGAACGGAGAGCATTCGGCGGTGATCGGCCTCGGTCCCGCCGCGCCTGTCGAGTTCGAGCAGACCATCGCCACGGGCGACCTGCTGGCCGATGCGATCAAGGCGACGGGGGGCGGCGTCCGCGCGCTGGCCGATGGGCTGCCCGCGATCCGCACGGTGCGCGAGGGCCGCCCGGCGGCGGGGCGCACGTGGCTCGGCGTCACCCCGCGCGAGGCCTACCGCACGCTGAGCGTGACGCAGACGGCGCTTTTGCCCGCGTGGCTGGTGCTGCTGCTGGTCGCGGGGCTGGTGGTCGGCGGCTGGCTGCGCGAGGGGCGGCGGACCTGACGCTCTTTCGCTCTTGCGGGCGTCCTCGCATCCGGCGAGCGGCGCGGATCAATAGGGCACGGACACCTTCACCGCCTCGCCCACCCAGTTGGCGACCGAGCAATGCGCGCGCAGCCAGACCTCGCGCGTGCCGTCGGGCAGCATCACGTTGCCGAGGCTGCGGGTGAAGGGCTGCTCATTCACGTGCGGGTGGTGCAGCTTGCGCTTGGCCAGCACGGCGCCGTCCGCATCCAGCACCTCCCAGCCGTCGGCGTAATGGTCCCAGCCGGTATCGGGGTGCAGGACGGTGACGTGAAACCGCCAGCCCATCCCGTCGCGCTCGACCTCGACGCCGGTGATCTCCGGCCCCGCGGCGCGGACGGGCGTGACGAGGGCGGCAGCGACCGCGAGGGCCGCACAGAAGAGAAAAGTGAATCGGGTCATGGGTTCATGATATAGGATGCGGGCGTATGTCATGCTTTCACGTCTGTGTGTTCGCACTATCTCTGCGTCATGGCAATTCGGCCCCGGCGGACAGCGATCCGTCATTGCGCCGCACGCCCGATACCGGGCAAACTGGCCCCGCCGCCCCGACAGGAGGACCGCCGATGGAGATGCCGCCCCCCGATCCGGCCATCTTGGCCCGACAGCCCGAGCTCGTGAAGCGCCTGTCCGGCGCGCTGTCCGCCGGCGCGGTGATCTCGGACCCGGCCGAGACGCGAGCATACGAATGCGACGCGCTCACCGCCTATCGCTGCGCGCCTCTGGCCGTGGTGTTGCCATCCTCGACCCAAGAGGTGGCGGCCGTGCTGCGCATCTGCCACGACATGCGCGTGCCGGTCGTGCCGCGGGGCTCTGGCACGTCGCTTGCCGGCGGTGCGCTGCCCGGCGGGGATTGCGTGGTCCTCGGGGTGGCGCGGATGACCGCGGTGCTGGAAACCGATTACGCCAACCGCTTCATCCGCGTGCAGGCGGGACGCACGAACCTGAGCGTGACCGGCGCGGTGGAGGCCGACGGGTTCTTCTACGCGCCCGACCCGAGCAGCCAGCTTGCCTGCGCCATCGCGGGCAACATCGCGATGAATTCCGGCGGGGCGCATTGCCTGAAATACGGCGTGACCACCAACAACCTGCTGGGCGTCACATTGGTGCTGATGGACGGCACGGTGACAGAGCTGGGCGGCGCGCATCTGGACGCGGGCGGGCTCGACCTGCTGGGCCTCGTCTGCGGCTCCGAGGGGCAGCTTGGCGTCGTGACCGAGGCCACCCTGCGCATCCTGCCCCGCCCCGAGGGCGCGCGCCCGGTGCTGATCGGGTTCGACAGCAGCGAGGTCGCGGGCGCCTGCGTTTCCGACATCATCAAGGCGGGCGTGCTGCCGGTCGCGATCGAGTTCATGGACCGCCCCTGCATCCGCGCCTGCGAAGCCTTCGCAAGCGCGGGCTACCCGGATTGCGAGGCGCTGCTGATCGTCGAGGTCGAGGGCAGCGAAGCCGAGATCGACGAACAGCTTGGCGTGATCCTGCAGATCGCGCGCCGCCACGATCCGGTGGAGCTGCGCGAAAGCGGATCGGAGGAGGAAAGCGCGGCGATCTGGCTCGGGCGCAAGTCGGCCTTCGGCGCGATGGGACAGATCGGGGATTACATGTGCCTCGACGGGACCATCCCCGTCAGCGAACTGCCCCGCGTCCTGCGCCGCATATCCGAGATGTCCGAGGAATTCGGGCTGCGCGTCGGCAACGTGTTTCACGCGGGCGACGGCAACATGCACCCCTTGATCCTCTATGACGCGAACAAGCCGGGCGATCTGGAGACCTGCGAGGCGTTCGGCGCGGAGATCCTGAAACTCTGCGTCGAGGTCGGCGGCTGCCTGACCGGAGAGCACGGCGTCGGCGTGGAAAAGCGCGACCTGATGGCGCATCAATACACGCCCGACGACCTGGAGGCGCAGATGGCGGTGAAGGACGTGTTCGACCCCAAGTGGCTGCTGAACCCGGCCAAGGTGTTCCCGTTGGCCGCGAGCGAACCGCGCCGCGTCGCGGCGGAGTGAATGGAGCGGGCGGTGGCGTTGAGTATTCTGGGAACATTGAAAGTGCATGATGCGCCCTGACACCGAAGCGGAGCTTGCGGACGCGATCGGCTCCGCGACCGGCCCGATCCGGGTCGAGGGGGGCGGCACGCGCGCTACGGGCGGCGGTGGCGCGGTGCTGCGGACCGGCGGGCTGTCGGGAATCACGCTCTATGAACCCGGGGCGCTCACGATGGTGGCGCGCGCGGGCACGCCGCTCGCCGAGGTCGAGGCGGCGCTTGCCGCCGAGGGACAGCGCCTGCCGTTCGAACCGATGGATCATCGCGGGCTGTTGGGCACGAAAGGGGAGCCGACGATCGGCGGGGTCTTCGCCGCCAACGTGTCGGGGCCGCGGCGGATCGCTGTGGGGGCGGCGCGAGACTTCCTGCTGGGCGTGCGGTTCGTCGATGGGGCGGGGCGGATCGTGGCCAATGGGGGACGGGTGATGAAGAACGTCACCGGCTATGACCTCGTGAAGCTGATGGCGGGCAGCCGCGGCACGCTCGGTGTTCTGAGCGAAGTGTCGTTCAAGGTGCTGCCGCGCCCGGCGGCCGTGGCGACGCTGCGCCTCTCGGGGCTGTCGGACGTGGACGCGGTGACGGCGCTCGCCCGCGCGCTCGGCTCGCCGTGGGAGGTGAGCGGCGCGGCGCATGCGCCCGATAGGGCGGCGACGCTGATCCGGATCGAAGGCTCGGAGGCGTCGGTGCGATACCGCGCCGGCGCGCTGCAAAAGTTGCTGGCCGGGTTCGGCGCGGCGGAAATCGTGACCGACGGCGCGGAAAACGCCGGGCTCTGGGCCGCGATCCGCGACGTGGCGGCGTTTCAGGCGGGCTCGGGCGATGTCTGGCGGCTGTCGGTCAAGCCTTCGGACGCGCCGAGGATCGTCGCCGCGCTGCCGGAATGCCGCGCGCTCTATGACTGGGGCGGCGGGCTGGTCTGGCTGCTGGCGCCCGAGGGAAAGCATATGGCGGCCATCCGCGAGGCCGTGAGCGCCGCAGGCGGTCATGCGACGCGGCTGCGCGGGGACGGCCCCGGCGCGTATCCCCCGCAGCCGCCCGCCATCGCCGCGCTCGAGGCCGGGCTGCGCGCGCGGTTCGATCCGCGCGGCATCCTCAACCCCGGCCTGATGGGAGACTGACGGATGCGCACCGAATTCACCGAAGAGCAATTGCGCGATCCCGACACCGCGCGGTCGAACGAGATCCTGCGCGCCTGCGTGCATTGCGGGTTCTGCACCGCAACCTGTCCGACCTACCAGGTGCTGGGCGACGAGCTCGACAGCCCGCGCGGGCGTATCTACCTGATCAAGGACATGCTCGAGAACGAGCGCGTGCCGGACGCGAAGACCGTGCTGCATATCGACCGCTGCCTCAGTTGCCTCGCCTGCATGACGACCTGCCCCTCGGGCGTGCATTACATGCACCTCGTCGATCACGCGCGCGCCTATATCGAGGAAAATTATCGCCGCCCCTGGTCCGACCGGGCGCTGCGCTGGATGCTGGCGCGCATCCTGCCCTACCCGACGCGGTTCCGCCTCGCACTGCTGGGCGCGAAGGCCGCGCGCCCGTTCCGGCGGCTCGTCCCCGACGCCCGCCTGCGCGCGATGCTGGACATGGCGCCGAAGCGCATCCCGCCGGTCAGCCGCAACGACGACCCGCAGAGCTTTGCGCCCAAAGGGAAGCGCCGCAAGCGCGTGGCGCTGTTGACGGGCTGCGCGCAGAAGGCGCTCGACACCGACATCAACGACGCCACCATCCGCCTGCTGACGCGGCTGGGCTGCGAGGTGGTGGTGGCGCGCGGCGCGGGCTGTTGCGGGGCGCTGACGCATCACATGGGCCGCACGAATGAGAGCCACGCGGCGGCGGCCCGGAACATCCGCGCCTGGCGGGCCGAGATGGACGGTGCGGGGCTCGACGCTATCGTCATCAACACCTCGGGCTGCGGCACGACGGTCAAGGATTACGGCCATATGTTCCGCAACGATCCGCTTGCCGGCGATGCGGCGCGGGTGGCCGGGATCGCCTGCGACGTGTCCGAACTACTGACGAAACTTGACCTGCCCGAAGGCGCGCCGCGCGACCTGACGGTCGCCTATCACGCGGCCTGTTCGCTGCAACACGGCCAGAAGATCACCCGCGCGCCCAAGACCCTGCTGGAGCGGGCCGGTTACCGCGTGGTGGAGCCGGCGGACAGCCACCTCTGCTGCGGCTCGGCGGGCACCTACAACCTGATGCAGCCGGCGATCTCGGCGCAGTTGCGCGACCGCAAGGCGCGCACGCTCGAGGCGCGCGCGCCGGACGTGATCGCGGCCGGGAACATCGGCTGCATGATGCAGATCGGAAGCGGAACCGATGTGCCGGTGGTGCATACGGTCGAACTGCTCGACTGGGCGACCGGCGGACCGATGCCGCGCGCGCTGGCGGATGCGCCACGACCCGCCGATCCCGGGAACAAACCCTGACCCGCCCAATTTTGGCCTCAAATCTCCGGTAGTGACGTCCGGACGACTGGAATACCGGAGACCCGCATGCTGCGCCCGTTCCTGCTCGCCCTGTTGGCGAGCCTTTTCACATTTCCCGCCGCGGCGCAGCAGACAGGGCTGAAGCGGCTCGACACCACCGACGAGGGGCGCGAATGGGAGGCGGTCGGCAGGCTCGACCTTGGGGGGCGCGGGTTCTGCACCGGCACGCTGATCGCGCCCGACCTGGTGCTGACCGCGGCGCATTGCCTGTTCGACAAGAAGACCGGCCGGCGGATCGACCAGGAGCAGATCGAGTTCCTCGCCGGGTGGCGCAACGGGCGCGCCTCGGCCTATCGCTGGATTCGCCGGGCGGTGATCCATCCCGACTACGTCTTTCGCAAGGCGGTCGCCGCGGAGCGCGTGCGCAATGACGTGGCGCTGCTGGAACTGCATCACCCGATCCGCAACGGGCGCGTTCATCCCTTCGCCACGGATCAGCGACCGATCAAGGGGCAGCGCATCGGCGTGGTGAGCTACGCGCGCGGGCGCTCCGAGGCGCCGTCGCTCGAGAGAATGTGCGACGTGATCGCGCGCCAGCAGGGTGTGCTGGTGATGTCCTGCGACGTCGATTACGGCGCGTCCGGCGCCCCGATCTTCAGTTTTGAGGATGGAACGCCGCGCATCGTGTCGGTCGTGTCGGCCATGGCCGAGGTGGACGGGCGCAAGGTCTCGCTCGGCACCCAGCTCGAAGAGCCGCTGGCGGTGCTGCGCGCCGCGCTCGACGCGGGCGAAGGCGTTCAGCAGGCCAAAGCGCCGCGAATGCGCGCGGTCAGCGCACGGCGCGCAACCGGCGCGAAATTCGCCAAACCATGAGGGGCGCGTGGCATATCGTGATCGCGCTGGCGCTCGTGGCGCAGGGCGCGGCGGCCAGCGGGCTGATCCGGCTGACGGATCGCGACGATCTCTTTGGATGGGAGGCGGTGGGCCGGGTCGATATCGGCGACAGCGGCTATTGCACCGGCACGCTGATCGCGCCCGATCTGGTGCTGACCGCGGCGCATTGCGTCTATGACGACTCGGGCCGCGCGGTGGAGCCGAAAACCGTCACCTTCCGCGCGGGCCTGCGCGATGGCGCGTTCATCTCGGAGAGCCGTGTCGCGCGGATCGCGGCGCACGAGGACTATGCGCCGCAGCAAGGGCTGAGCGCGCGCAACATCCGCGCGGACGCCGCGCTCTTGTCGCTCGACCGCCCGATCCTCAGCGCGGTGGCGAGCCCCTTCGTGCTGGCCGAACCGCGCCGCGCGGGCGAGCGCGTCAGCGTCGTCAGCTACGGACAGGGCCGCGAGGCGGCGCTGTCCTGGCAGCGCGATTGCGGGGTCACGGCGGCGGGGCGCGGGCTGATGCAGTTCGATTGCGACGTGACCTTCGGGTCATCCGGCGCGCCGGTATTCACCCGCGAATCGGGACGCGCGCGCATCGTGTCGCTGATCAGCGGCGGACGGCGCGACGACGGCGCGTCTGTCGCCTACGGGATGGATCTGCCCGACGTGGTGGACCGGCTCAAGCGCGACCTGCGCGCCGCGCCCCGCGCCACATTGAAAGCGCCGCGCATCAAGCGTGTGCGCGTGGGTGACGAACGCCGCGCGTCGGGCGCGAAATTCGCCAGACCCTGACGCCGCCCACCTCTTGAAACGGGGCGCGGAATTCCCACATTTGCAGCGCCGGGCGCCATCACGGGTCCGGCGTCACACCCAGCCTGTCCCCTAGGGGAAGGCACATATTGTTATCGCTCAATGGAGGATGACCCATGCGAAACTTTGACCTGGCGCCGCTGTATCGCGCCACCGTCGGCTTTGATCAGATTGCGGACATGATGGACCGCGTCCTGTCCAATGACGTCGCCCAGCCGACCTATCCCCCCTACAATATCGAGAAGACGGACGATGACGCCTGGCGCATCTCGATTGCCGTCGCAGGCTTTGCCGAGAGCGACCTTTCGGTCGAACTGCGCGAAGGCGCGCTGATCGTCGCGGCCCGCAAGGCCGAGGACGAAGAAGAGCGCACCTACCTGCATCGCGGCATCGCGACCCGCGCGTTCGAGCGCCGCTTCCAGCTGGCCGACCATGTCCGCGTGACGGGCGCCGCCCATTCCGACGGCATGCTGCATATCGACCTCGTGCGCGAAGTGCCCGAGGCGCTGAAGCCGCGCCGCATCGCGATCGAAAGCCGCGGCGCCGCGAGCGAAAAGGATGTCGTCGACGCCAAATCGGTGAACTGACGCAAAAACGCCCTGCCGGACAATCCGGCAGGGCGCTGTCGTTCCTGCCCGCCCCGGCCCTGAGCCGGGGCGGTTTTTTCAGACCGACATGCAGATGTATTTCATCTCGAGGTAGTCCTCGATGCCGTGGTGGCTGCCCTCGCGGCCGAGGCCGGATTGCTTGACCCCGCCGAAGGGCGCAAGCTCGGTCGAGATGATGCCGGTATTCACCCCGACGATCCCGTATTCCAGCGCCTCGGCCACCTTGTAGACGCGGCTGAGATCCTTGGCGTAGAAATAGCTGGCCAGCCCGAAGATCGTGTCGTTCGCCATCGCGATCACGTCGTCCTCGTCCTCGAACTTGAAGAGCGGCGCAAGCGGGCCGAAGGTTTCATCCGTGGCGACCTGCATGTCCTGCGTCACGCCGGTGAGGATCGTGGGCGGCAGGAAGTGCCCTTCGCCCTCCAACGGCTTGCCGTCGCCAAGGATCACCTCCGCGCCCTTGCCGGTCGCGTCCGCCATGTGCTCCTGCACCTTGTCGATCGCGTCCGCGTTGATGAGCGGGCCAAGCTGCGTGCCCTCCTTCAGCCCGTCGCCGATTTTCATCTTCTCGACAGCGGCCTTCAGCTTCTCGGCGAAGGAGTCATAGACCCCCGCCTGCACGTAGATGCGGTTCGCGCAGACGCAGGTCTGCCCGTTGTTGCGGAACTTGCACATGATCGCGCCCTCGACCGCGGCGTCGAGATCGGCGTCGTCGAACACGATGAACGGCGCGTTGCCGCCCAGCTCCATCGAGCATTTGAGCACCTGGTCCGCGGCCTGACGCAGCAGGATGCGCCCCACCTCGGTGCTGCCGGTGAAGGTCAGCTTGCGCACCTTGGGGTTCTCGCAGAATTCCTTGCCGATCTCGGAGGAACGCGCCGAGGTCACAATGTTGAATACGCCCGCCGGGATGCCCGCGCGCTCGGCCAGAACGCCCAGCACCGTGGCCGAAAGCGGCGTCTCCTTCGCCGGGCGTCCGACGAACGAACAGCCGGCGGCGAGCGCGGGCGCGGCCTTGCGGGTGATCATCGCGTTGGGAAAGTTCCACGGCGTGATCGAGGCGGCCACCCCGATGGGCTGCTTGATGACGGTGATCCGCTTGTCGCGCTGGTGGCCGGGGATCGTCTCGCCGTAGACGCGCTTGGCCTCTTCGCCGAAGAACTCCACGAAGGACGCGCCATAGGCGATTTCGCCCTTGGCCTCCGCCAGCGGCTTGCCTTGTTCGGCAGTGAGGATGGTGGCCAGGTCGTCCTGGTTTTCCATCATCAGGTCGAACCACTTGCGCAGGATGGCGGCGCGTTCCTTGCCGGTACGCTTGGCCCAGTCCTTCTGCGCGGCTTCGGCGGCGTCGATCGCGTCGGCGACCTGCGCGCGGCTCAGGTCCGCAACATTGGCGATCACGTCGCCGCGTGCGGGGTTGGTGACCTCGAACGCGCCATCGCCCTTGACCCATTCGCCGTTGACATAGGACGCCTCGGCCAACAGGCTCGGGTCCTTGAGCAGGGATTTCAGGTCGGTATCGCTCATCTCTTCTGTCCTCCTCGGATGCGGGGGGCGCGCAAGGCGCCCGATTTCGCTCTCGAAAACGCAAAGCAGGTTGGGGTAGGCTTGTCCAGCCCCCGCATGAGAGGTAGCCCGCCCGTGGAACTTGACGACGCCTACGCCAACGCGCCCCACATTCCGGGGGCGGACGCCTATCCCGAACGCTGGAGCTCGCAGGCCGCCGCCTTTCGCGATACGTTGACGCGCCGGGGCCGCGCGGAACTCGGGATCGCCTACGCGGACGGGCCGCGCTGCGCCTATGATCTCTTCCTGCCCGAAGGCGCGCCCGGGGGGCTCTGCGTCTTCGTGCATGGCGGCTACTGGCTGCGGTTCGACCGCAGCTTCTGGTCGCATCTCGCCGCCGGGCCGGTCGCGCGCGGCTGGGCCGTGATGATGCCGTCCTACGACCTCTGCCCGGCGGTGCGCATCCCCGACATCACGCAGCAGATCGCGCAGGCGGTGCGCGCGGCGGCGGCGCGCGTGGCGGGGCCGGTCGCGCTGGCCGGTCACTCTGCCGGCGGGCACCTTGTCGCGCGGATGGGCGCGCCCGCGATGCTGCCCAGGGCGGTGGCCGAGCGGATCGCGCATATCATGCCGATATCCCCGGTGTCGGACCTGCGCCCGCTGATGCAGACGGCGATGAACGCCGATTTCCACCTGACCGAAGCGACGGCCCGCGCGGAAAGCCCGGTCCTGCACCCCGCTCCCGCTGCGCCGGTCACCGTCTGGGTCGGCGCGAATGAGCGGCCCGTCTTCCTTGACCAGGCGCGCTGGCTGGCCGAGGCCTGGGGCGCGAGCCACGTGATCGAGGGGAGCAAGCATCACTTCGACGTGATCGACGGCCTGGCCGACCCCGCCAGCCGCATGATCGGCGCGCTTTTGCCCTGACCGGGCATTTCGCCTAAAAAATACCCAATCCGGCCCCCCGTTCCGCGCCGTTCATTCGCGGCCGAGATGGCGGTTCTGCACCCGGTTCCAGTCGTCGCTGCGCAGGTAGGTCAGCAGGCTGCGGTTCATCGGTTCGCGCAGCGGCGAATCGGTCGGCAGGGCGATGCCGTAATCCTGTCGCCCGATGGCGTTCTCGAGGATCGCGATCTCGCCGTCGTAATCCTGCATGGCGACCCATTGCATCAGCGGCTTGTCATAGACGACCGCGCCGACCCTGCCGGCGAGCAGCGCATCGAACGCGTCGTTCACCGTCTCGAACCGGCCGGTGCGCATGCCGCGCGCGCGCATCTCCTCCGCGCCGGTGGTGTCGCTGACCACGCCGACGCGATAATCGCGCAAGTCCCCGACCCCCTGGATGCGGTGGCCGAGGCTGCCGACCGTCAGCGCGGCGGCGATCGCGGCGGTAAAGCTCGCCACGATGAGCATCGCGGTCAGCATCCAGATCAGCCCGACGATCCGCCCGCCGAGCGTGCGCGGCGACTTGTCGCCATAGCCGACCGTGGTCATGGTGACCGCCGCCCACCAGAACCCGTCGCCCAGCCCCTGCGCGGGATCGCGGGGAAATTCCTCGTTGCGGCCGCGCTCGAACAGCCAGACCGCCGCGCCGGCGATCAGCAGCACGCCGGAGAGCGTGGCGATCGCGGCGGCGAACTGCCATGTGAAGAGGTTGCGCAACACCCTGAGCCAGCCGCCGCCCGCCTCGGGGTCGACCGCGATGCCAAGACCGGTGGTGTAATAGGGAAAGGTGAAATCGAGCTTCGACTCGCGCGCGTGCGTTATGCTGATCGCGGCGGCGGCGGCGTCCACCTCGCCCGCTTCGACCGCGTCGAGCATGCCCTGCAGCGTGTCCTCGCGCCACTCAACCTCGCGCCCGATGTCGCGCGCGATGGCGGTGACCGCGTCGATGGCGATCCCGGTCCATTCCCCGTTCGTGTCCATAAAGGCGAAGGGCGGCGCGTTCTTGGTCGCGATGACGAGCGGCGCGGGCGCTTCGTCGCCCCCCTCCCCGGTCTGCTGCGCCGCCAGCGGGGCGGCCATGAAAAGCGTTGCGAGACAAAGGGCGAAAAGACCGAGGGCGTGGCGCATCAAAAGGAAAATCTCTTTGTTTTGGGCTGGATTAATGGGTTCATATGGCGCGCGAATCGCCGGGTTCAAGGGCATTCACCCGCCGCGCTCCCCGTGCCGCGTCGTCCAGCAGGGCAACGTATCCCCCGGCGCTGGCGTCGCGAGGAAAACCCCCCGCGCGATGGCGCGCGCCATGCAGATGGAAGCGGCGTGGCCGATCATCAGAGACTCGGCCACAGGATCGCCCAAGGGGCGCGCGCCGGTGCTGGCGGCAAAGACAAGGTCGCCGTCCATCGGCGTGTGCGACGGCAGCAGCGCGCGGGCGAACCCGTCATGCGCCGCGATGGCGAGCCGCGTGCACTGCGCCTGACTCAGCGCGGCGTCAGTGGCGACGATCCCGATGGTGGTCGCCGCGTGCTGCCCGAGCTTGGTGGGCGCGTCCAGCGGATCGCCGAACCCGGGCGCCGCGCCGCGCCCGCCGAACTCCGCCCCGATTTCGAACGGCGCGGCCCAGAAGTGCGGCCCCGCGCCCACCGTGGCCGAACCGACCGCGTTTACCGCCACCAGCGCGCCGACCGTGTGCCCCGACGCCAGCAAAAGCGAGGCTGAACCGAGCCCGCCTTTGAGCGCCGCCGTGCTCGCCCCCGTCCCCGCACCGGCCGTGCCCAGCGCGAAGTCGGGCGCCGCCGTTTCCAGCGCCGCGCGGCCCAGCGCGCGATAGGGGTTCTCGCTCCAGTCCTTGTCGCCACCGTTGATGAGGTCGAACAGGATCGCGCCCGGCACGATCGGCACGCGCACGCCGCCCACGGCAAACCCGCGCCCCATGCCGCGCAGCGCGTCCGCCGCCCCCGATGCCGCGTCGAGCCCGAAGGCCGATCCGCCCGAGAGCGTCAACGCATCGACCTGCTCCACCAGCTTGTCGGGGGCGAGCATGTCCGTCTCGCGCGTGCCCGGCGCGCCACCCATGACGTGAACGCCGCAGGTGAACGGCGCATCCGACGTCAGCACCGTCACCCCCGATTTCAGCGCCGCGTCGTCCGCGTTGCCCACGCACAGCCCGGCCACGTCGGTGATGAGGTTCCGCGCCCCGGTCTGCATGGTCATGTCGCTAATCCTCCATCCGCGTCGCAAAACACCTTGCCAGAATGCGCGGGATCGGCAAGGAAAGAGCCAAGGCCGGGGCGATGGCGTCGCCCGCCCGCATTTTCATCCGCGCGGGCCAAGGCCGGACATATCCCAACAGTCCTGAACGCCGGGACCTTTCTTTGATTAGGAGGGTCGAAATGACTGCACGTCCTGAAATGTATCGCTTCCACAACGGCGAAAAGGCGCCGCTGCCCTTCGAGGTATCGGAATACGAATCACGCGTCGCTGGCCTGCGCAAGATCATGGAGAAGGAGGGCGTCGAAGCCGCCGTCTTCACCTCCATGCACAACATCGCCTATTACTCGGGCTTTCTCTACTGCGCCTTCGGGCGGCCCTACGCCCTTGTCGTGACGGGAGATGAATGCGTGACCATCAGCGCGGGCATCGACGCCGGTCAGCCCTGGCGGCGCTGTTTCTGCGACAACATCACCTATACCGACTGGCAGCGCGACAACTACTGGCGCGCGATCGTCTCGGTCACCGGCGAGGGCCGCGTCGTCGGCTATGAGGGCGATCACCTGACGCTCTTGCAGAAGGGCAAGCTGGACAGCTTCATGAAACCGTCCCGCGCCGTCGACCTCGCCCCGGCGACCATGCGCCAGCGGATGCACAAATCGGCGGCCGAGATCGCGCTGATCCGCAAATGCACCGCCATCGCGGACGTGGGCGGCTACGCGATCAAGGACGCGGTCAAGATCGGCGCGCGCGAGATCGATATCGCCATCGCCGGGCGCGACGCGATGGAACTGGAAATCGCCCGCGTCTTCCCGGACGCCGAATACCGCGACACCTGGGTCTGGTTCCAGTCGGGCATCAACACCGACGGCGCGCATAATCCGGTAACCGCGCGCCAGCTCGAACGCGGGGACATCCTGTCGCTCAACACCTTCCCGATGGTTTCGGCCTATTACGTCGCGCTCGAACGCACGATGTTCGTGGGCGAGGTGGACGAGGCGTCCCGCAAGATCTGGGAGGCCAACGTCGCCACCCATGAATACGGGATGAGCCTGCTCAGGCCCGGCATCAGCTGCGCCGAGGTCACGCACAAGATCAACGACTTCCTCGAGGAACGCGATCTTCTGCAGTACCGCACCTTCGGCTACGGCCACTCCTTCGGCGTGCTGTCGCATTACTACGGGCGCGAGGCGGGGCTCGAACTGCGCGAGGACATCGACACGGTGCTGGAGCCCGGCATGGTCATCTCGATGGAGCCGATGCTGACCATCGCCGAGGGCAACCCCGGCGCGGGCGGCTATCGCGAACATGACGTGCTGATCATCACCGAGGACGGCAACGAGAACATCACCGGGTATCCCTACGGCCCCGATTTCAACGTCGTCGGCTGAACCCGGCGACAGGCGGGGCGGCCGAATCCGGCGGCCCCGCCACCCGATCAAACCATCGCGAGAACACGCGCGGGTCCGCCGGTGCCGCCCTTGTGCTTGGGCGCCCCGATGACCAGCGTCGCGCCCTTGGCGGGCATCTTGTCGAGGTTCGCGACGCATTCGATCCCGAACCGCCCCGAGGGCAGCCACGCGTAATGCACCGCGAAATCCGGCGATTTCCCGAAATCGAGCGACAGCGTGTCGACCGCGATCGACTTCGCGCCGGTTTCTTCCATGAGCATCTCGGCGGCCTCGATGTGAAATCCGGGGAAATGCATCGCCTCGCCGTCGAAGTTACGGAACCCGTCGCCCCCGACCTTTGCCGCCCACCCGGAATAGAGCGCGACACAGGCGCCGTCCGGGATTTCGCCATTGGCGTCCATCCACGCCTTCAGGTCGTCGGGCGTCAACTGCGCGTCCGCGTCCTCGGCCGCGCGCGCGGCGATGTCGATCACGCAGAGCGGCGCGACGAGGCTGCTGACGGGAATTTCGTCGACCGACGCGCCGTCGGCCGAGAAATGCAGCGGCGCGTCGATATGCGTGCCGGTGTGTTCCGCGATCGACAGGTTGAAGACGTTGTAGCCGTCATCGGCGAAATTGACGACCTGCTCAGCCCCGAAACCGGGGGCGCCCGAGAAGGTCGGAAACTCCGCGCTGAGGGTATGGGTCATGTCCTCCACCGTGGCGTGGCCCGCCGCGAGGGCGGGCGGGGCGGCGGCGGCGCCCAAACCGGCGGCGGCCCCGGCGGTGGCCGAGAGTGTGAAGAAGTTGCGGCGGGACAGCATGCGCTCCCTGACCGCGTTCATTACGCAAGCGTCGCACATATCAGTTTCTCCTCTGGCTGGACCTTTCCCGAGGCTACCACCGAACCGCCGGATCCAAAGCGAAAATCCGCGTTTCGCGCCGCTTCTTGCGCTGAACCGGCGCCGGACGCGTTGCAGAGACTGTGGACAATTGCCGCGCAAACGGTAGACAGAAACGAAGGGATTTCGAGACGGGGAGGCGCAAGGCATAGATGGCGGCATTGCTGAAACTGCTGGTGTACGGCTTCCTGTTCCTGAGCGTGATCTACGTGGCGCTGTCGCTCTATTCCCGCGCGGTGCGCGCGGGCAAGCTGCGCGCGGAGTGGGACGCAAGCGGGCGGAGCGGCGACAAGGAGGCCTTTGTCGAGGCGGGGCTGAAGGAATATGACGGCTCGGTCCGGCGCAAGCTGATCCTGCTGGTCTACATCATCCCGATGGCGGCGATGGGCACGATCATCTACCTGACGAATTTCAACTGAGGGGACCGCTGAATGGTCTATGTGAAGTGGGTTTTCTGGGGCACGTTCTGGGTGCTGGTCGCGGCGTTCCTCCACTACACGCTGCCGCAGCACGACATCGCGCGCATCACCGACACCTACGAGAAACGCGTCGATTTCGGCGAAAACTCGATCTTCTGGTCGAGCCCGGACGTAGGCAGCGCCACCGGCACGGTCAACCGCGACGTATTCTTCATCCAGGCCTTCCGCACCGACAACAAGCCGATGATCTACCGCAACGAGGACACCGGCTGGGGCTGGCCGCCCTATTTCAAGTTCGACACGTCGAATTTGCAGGCCGAGGCGGCCGATCTGATCTCCAAGAAGAGCGCCGCCAAACCGCAATGGGTGGTCATCACCCATTACGGCTGGCGCAACGAGTTCATGTCGATCTTTCCCAACGCGATCAGCGTGCGCGCGGTCGACGGCCCAGACGTCACCATCATCCCGTGGTTCAACATCATCGTCATCACGCTATTGATCGCGATATTCTGGGCGATCCGAGTGCGCTGGAAACGGTTTCGCCGGAACCGGATCGACCCGCTGGTGGACGACTACACGGACGGCTGGGGGTGAGACGCTGCAATTTTCTTCGCCAAGAAAATTGCCAAGGCTTTTTGACAAAAAGCCTTCTCCCTCGTCAGGCCAGATTGCCCTGCGGATAGGTCCAGTCTAACCTTGGCCGCATGGCCATTCCCGTCGAAACCTTCTTTCTCGATCCGGACGCGCAGGGCACGCTCCAGGCGCAGATCCAGCAGATGATCGCCGAGGGCATCCTGTCGGGCCGGCTCGCCAAGGGCGAGCGGCTGCCCTCCTCGCGCCGGCTCGCGGCGCATCTTGGGGTGAGCCGGATCACCGTCACGCTCGCCTATACCGAACTGCAGGCCAACGACTACCTCACCGCGCGCGACCGATCGGGGTTCTTCGTGTCCCAAAACGCGCCCGAGCCGCCGCGCTTTGCCCCGCGCCACCCGAAACAGGATCGCATCGACTGGTCGCGCGCGCTCGGCCGGCGCTTTACCGGCGGGGCCACGCCGGAGAAGCCGCAGGACTGGTCGCGCTATCCCTATCCCTTCATCTACGGGCAGGCGGATCCGCGGCTCTTCGATCACGCCAACTGGCGGCATTGCGCGTTGCGCGCGCTGGGACAGAAGGATTTCCAGGCGCTGACCACGGATTACTACGACCAGGACGACCCGCAACTGATCGAGTTCATCGCGCGCCACACCCTGCCCCGGCGCGGCATCCTGGCCGAGCCGGACGAAATCCTCGTCACCATGGGCGCGCAGAACGCGCTCTGGCTGACCGCGCAGGTGTTGCTCACCCAGCGGCGCACGGCGGTGGTCGAGGATCCCTGCTACCACGCGTTGCGCGATATCCTGACGCAATCCCGCTGCCATCTCACGGCCGTTCCGGTCGACCATGACGGGCTGCCGCCCGGCGCGCTTCCGGAACGCGCCGACGTGATTTTCACCACGCCCAGCCACCAGTGCCCGACCAACGCCACGATGCCGCTCGCCCGGCGCAAGGCGCTGCTGGCGCGCGCGGCGGAGATGGAGGCGCTGATCGTCGAGGACGATTACGAGTTCGAGATGTCCTTCCTCGCCGCGCCCTCGCCCTCGCTCAAGTCGCTGGATCGCGACGGACGGGTGATCTACGTCGGCAGCTTCTCCAAGTCGATCTTTCCGGGGCTGCGGCTTGGCTATCTCGTCGGGCCGCGCCCGTTCATCCGCGAGGCGCGCGCGCTGCGCGCCAGCGTGCTGCGCCATCCGCCGGGACATATCCAGCGCACCGCCGCCTATTTCCTCGGGCTCGGCCATTACGACAGCCTGATCCGCCGGATGAGCGGCGTGCTCGCCGCGCGCCGCGAGGCGATGGAGGCCGCGCTGGCGGAGCACGGGCTGCGCGTCGCCGGGCGCGGGGTGTTCGGCGGCTCCTCGATCTGGATGCGCGCGTCCGAGGGCGCGGACATGGAGGCCGTCGATCACGCCCTGCGCGTGCGCGGCGTGCTGATCGAACCGGGCGCGCCCTTCTTCCACGGGGAGGCGCCGCCGCGCAATTTCTACCGGCTGGCCTACTCCTCCATCCCCGCTGCGAAGATCCCCGCCGGGATCGCGCTCATCGCGCGCGAACTGGCCTTATCCCGGCAGGCCGGCTGGCCCTAACGCGCCCCCCGCCTTGGGGCTAGGGTCCGGCAGATTTCACAGACACCCCAGCGCCGAGGACGACCCCATGAAAATGACCACCGAAGAAGCCTTCGTCAAAACCCTCCAGATGCACGGGATCGAGCACGCCTTCGGCATCATCGGCTCGGCCTTCATGCCGATTTCGGACATCTTTCCCGACGCCGGCATCACCTTCTGGGACTGCGCGCACGAGGGATCGGGCGGCATGATGGCCGACGGCTACACCCGCGCGACCGGCAAGATGTCGATGATGATCGCGCAGAACGGCCCGGGCATCTCGAACTTCGTCACCGCGGTGAAGACCGCCTACTGGAACCACTCGCCGCTGTTGCTCGTGACGCCGCAGGCCGCGAACAAGACGATGGGCCAGGGCGGTTTCCAGGAAATCGAGCAGATGAACATGTTCGCCGATTGCGTCGCCTACCAGGAAGAGGTGCGCGACCCCTCGCGCGTGGCCGAGGTGCTGAACCGCGTGATCCTGAACGCCAAACGCGCGAGCGCGCCGGCGCAGATCAACATGCCGCGCGACTACTGGACGCAGGTCATCGACATCGAGCTGCCCCGAGTCGTCGAATTCGAGCGCCCCGGAGGCGGGGAGGCCGCGCTTGACGAAGCGGCGAGACTGCTCTCGGGCGCGAAATTCCCGGTGATCCTCAACGGCGCGGGCGTGGTGCTGGGCGGCGCGATGGACGTGTCGCGGCAACTGGCCGAGCGGCTCGACGCGCCTGTCTGCGTGGGCTACCAGCACAACGACGCATTCCCCGGCTCGCATCCGCTTTTCGCCGGGCCGCTGGGCTATAACGGGTCGAAGGCGGCGATGGAGCTGATCAGGCAGGCCGACGTGGTGCTGGCGCTCGGCACTCGGCTCAACCCGTTCTCGACCCTGCCGGGCTATGGCATCGACTACTGGCCGCAGGACGCCGCGATCATCCAGGTCGACATCAACCCCGACCGGATCGGCCTGACGAAGGATGTGAGCGTCGGCATCGTCGGTGACGCGAAGAAGGTCGCAACCTCGATCCTCGAGAAGCTCTCGGACGATGCGGGCGACGCGGGCCGCGACGCGCGCAAGGATCTGATCGCGCAGACGAAATCGGCCTGGGCGCAGGAACTCACCTCGATGGACCACGAAGAGGACGATCCCGGCACCACCTGGAACGAACGCGCCCGCGCGGACAAACCCGACTGGCTCAGCCCGCGCAAGGCATGGCGCGCGATCCAGGCGGCGCTGCCCAAGGAGGCGATCATCAGCTCGGACATCGGCAACAACTGCGCAATCGGCAACGCCTATCCCTCGTTCGAGGAGGGGCGCAAATACCTCGCCCCCGGCCTCTTTGGTCCCTGCGGCTATGGCCTTCCATCGGTTGTCGGCGCCAAGATCGGTTGCCCCGACGTGCCGGTCGTCGGTTTCTCCGGCGACGGCGCGTTTGGCATCGCGGTCACCGAACTCACCGCCATCGGGCGCGAGGAATGGCCCGCCATCACGCAGATCGTGTTCCGCAACTACCAATGGGGCGCGGAAAAGCGCAATTCGACGCTGTGGTATGACGACAACTTCGTCGGCACCGAGCTGGACGAACAGGTAAGCTATGCCGGCATCGCGCAGGCCTGCGGGCTCAAGGGCGTGGTGGCGCGCACGATGGATGAGTTGACCGACGCGCTGGCGCAGGCGGTGAAGGACCAGATGGAGAACGGCGTGACCACGCTGATCGAGGCGATGATCAACCAGGAACTGGGCGAACCCTTCCGCCGCGACGCGATGAAGAAACCGGTGGCCGTGGCCGGCATCGACAAGGCGGACATGCGCCCGCAGAAGGTGGGCTGAGCGCGGCGGGCGGCATGTTGATCATGGGGCCGGTTCCGGTCAAAGGTGACGTAAAATGAACAAGGATCGTTGATGACCGCCCCCTACCCGTTTCTCTCCGCCACCCCGCCTCATGCCCCGCAGGCGCTGCTCGAGCGCGCGAAATCGCTGCCGCCGCCGCGCGTGGCGCTGGTCAACGCGGGCGCGCCCAATCCGCTTCAAGGTATCCGTGAGGCGATGGAGGCCGACCTGGCCGAGCCGATCCTGATCGGCGACCGCGCCAAGATCGAGGCCACCGCGCGCGACATCGGCTGGGACATCTCGGGCGTCCGCCTTATCCACGCGCCCCGCGACACCGCCGCGCCGGAGGCCGCGCGCCTTGTCCGCGCGGGCGAGGCGGACGCGATCATGAAGGGACAGATCCATACCTCGACATTCCTCAAGCAGTTGCTGCCCTCGGCCGCCGGGCTGCGGGACAAGGGCGCGCGCTGTGGCCACGTGTTTCACATCACCACGCCGGGGTCGGACCGGCCCCTGCTGCTGACCGATGCGGCGATGAATGTCGACCCGGATGTCGCAACCCGCAAGGCCTGCCTCGGCCATGCCGTGCGCCTCGCGCAGACGCTGGGGGTCGAACGGCCGAAGGCCGGGCTGCTCGCCCCGACAGAAGACCTGGTCGAAACCGTGCCCAACACCATCGAGGCGGCGGAGATCGCCGAATGGGCGGCGACCGCCCTGCCAGACGCCGTGGTGCAGGGGCCGATGGCGATGGACCTGATCCTGTCGGCCGACGCGGCGCGCGCCAAGAATTACCGATCGGAAGTATCCGGCGACGCCGACATCATCCTCACCCCCAACATCACCACCGGCAACGCGGTGTTCAAGACGATGGCCTTCGGCATGGGCTGCTGCTGCGCGGGGATCGTGCTGGGCATGCGCGTGCCGGTGCTGCTCACCTCGCGGGCGCAGGCGGCGCCGGCGCGGATCGCGGCGGCCGCGCTCGGCGCGGTGGTGGCGGCGCGGTGATCCTCGTCGTCAATACCGGGTCGTCCTCGATCAAGGTCGCGATCTTCGACGACGCCCTGCAACAGCGCCTGTCGGGCGCCGCCGACGGGATCGGCGCGGCGGCGGGCGGCCTGAAGGTGGGCGAGGTGACGCGCGAGGCGCAGTTCGCCAACCACGTGGCGGCGTTGCAGGCGGTTCTTGAACAACTCGAGGCGCAGGGCTTTCCCGTCTCGCGCCTGCGCGCCACGGCGCATCGCGTGGTGCATGGCGGCGCGCGCCTGACCGAGCCGGTGCGCATCGATGACGCAGTCGTGGCCGAGATCGCGCGCTGCAACCCGCTTGCGCCCCTGCACAATCCGCACAACCTCGCCGCCATCAACGCGCTGCGCGACCTCGCCCCCGATCTCGCGCATTTCGCAAGCTTCGACACCGCCTTTCACGCCACCAATCCGCCCGTCGCCACGACCTACGCCGTGCCGCCCGCAATCACCGAGCGCGGCATTCGCCGCTACGGGTTTCACGGCATTTCCTACGCTTCGCTCACCCGCGCGCTGCCCGGCATCGCGGGCGGGACGCTGCCGCGCCGGGTGCTGGCCTTCCACCTTGGCAATGGCGCGTCGCTCTGCGCGATCCGCGACGGGCGGTCGGTCGCGACGACGATGGGCTATTCACCGCTGAGCGGGCTGACGATGGGCACCCGCACCGGCGATATCGACGGCAACGCGGTGTTGCGGATGGCCGAAGAAGACGGCATCGACGCCGCCGCGCGGCTGCTCAACCACGAAAGCGGGCTCACCGGGCTCTCGGGGGTCGGCCCGGACATGCGCACGCTGCTCGGCGATTCCTCGCCCGAAGCCGCCTTCGCCGTCGATCATTTCTGCTACTGGGCGCGGCGTCATGCGGGGTCGATGATCGCTGCGATGGAGGGGGTGGACGCGCTCGCCTTTACCGGCGGCATCGGCGAGAACGCGACAACGGTGCGCGCCCGGATCATGGAGGGGCTGGAATGGACCGGCCTTGTCCCCGACGCCAACGCCGCGGGCGCTGCGCGGCTGCACGCGCCCGGCTCATCGGTCGGCGCATGGGTCGTCCCGGCGGCGGAAGAGCGGATGATCGCCGCCGACGCCGCGGCCCTGCTGGACGCGGACGCATGACCCCGCCGCCGGGAGGAATCCGGTCGCGGTCGGGCGCGATCTGGCCTAACCTCGGATGCAGATGACAGGAAGGCCCGTATGACCCACCACCGCCAACCCGAACTCGACACCTCGCCGCCCGTTTCCGACGAAATACGTCGCACCACCTGCTACATGTGCGCCTGCCGCTGCGGCATCAACGTGCACATGAAGGATGGCAAGGTCGCCTATATCGAGGGCAACCGCGACCATCCGGTGAACCGCGGCGTGCTCTGCGCGAAGGGGTCGGCGGGGATCATGCAGCACAACGCGCCGTCGCGCCTGCGCGCGCCGCTGAAACGGGTCGGCCCGCGCGGGTCGGGCGAGTTCGAGGAAATCACCTGGGACGAGGCGCTCGACATCGCGACCGACTGGCTTGCCCCGCTGCGCGAAACAGCGCCGGAAAAGCTCGCCTTCTTCACCGGACGCGACCAGTCGCAGAGCTTCACGAGCTACTGGGCGCAGAATTTCGGCACGCCGAACTACGCCGCGCATGGCGGGTTCTGTTCGGTCAACATGGCGGCGGCGGGCATCTACACGATGGGCGGCGCGTTCTGGGAATTCGGCTCTCCCGACTGGGAGCGCACGAAACTGTTCATGCTGTTCGGCGTGGCCGAGGATCACGATTCCAACCCGATCAAGATGGGGCTGGCCAGGCTGAAGGAGCGCGGCGCACGGGTGATCGGCGTGAACCCGATCCGCTCGGGCTACAACGCCGTGGCCGACGATTGGGTCGGGATCACCCCCGGGACCGACGGGCTCTTCATTCTCAGCCTCGTGCATGAACTGATGAAGGCGGGCAAGATCGACCTCGACTACCTCGCGCGTTACACCAACGCGCCGGTTCTGGTGAACGGCGACGCGAAATCGCCAGAGCACGGGCTGTTCCTGCGCGACGACGACGGCAAGCCGCTGGTAATCGACCGCGCCACCGGCAAGCTGGCGGCCTTCGACAAGCCGGGCGTGCGTCCGGACCTGCACGCCACCCACCGCGCAGCCGGGATCACCCACCGCCCGGTGATGCACCTGTTGGCCGAGCGGTATCTCGACCCGAAATACGCGCCCGAAGCGGTGGCCGAACGTTGCGGAATATGTGCAGACAAAATACGCCGGATCGCCGGCGAACTCGCCCGCGTCGCCTTTGACGAGGCGATCACGCTCGATATCGAGTGGACCGATTTCCGCGGCGAACTTCACCAGACCATGACCGGCCGCCCGGTCAGCTTTCACGCGATGCGCGGCATCTCGGCCCATTCCAACGGGTTCCAGACCTGCCGCGCGCTGCACCTGCTGCAAATCCTGCTCGGCAGCGTCGAGGTTCCCGGCGGGATGCGTTTCAAGCCGCCCTACCCGAAACCGGTGTCGATCCACCCGGCCCCGCATTGCAAGGCGACGCCGGGCCAGCCGCTTGACGGGCCGCATCTCGGCTATCCGCGCGGCCCCGACGACCTCGCGCTGCTCGAGGACGGCAGCCCCGCGCGCATCGACAAGGCGTTCACGTGGGACAACCCCATGTCGGCGCATGGAATGATGCACATGGTCATCTCTAACGCCCATGCGGGCGACCCCTACAGGATCGACACGCTGTTCATGTACATGGCGAACATGGCGTGGAATTCCTCGATGAACACGCGCGGCACGCTGGAGATGCTGACCGACACGGACGAGAACGGCGACTACGTGATCCCGCGCATCATCTATTCGGATTCCTACAGTTCGGAGATGGTCGCCTACGCCGACCTGATCCTGCCCGACACGACCTACCTTGAACGCCATGACTGCATCTCCCTGCTCGACCGCCCCATAAGCGAGGCGGACGCCGCGGCGGACGCGATCCGCTGGCCGGTGGTGGAGCCGGATCGCGACGTGCGCTGCTTCCAGTCGGTGCTGTGCGAACTGGGCGCAAGGCTGAAGCTGCCGGGCTTCACCGATGGCGAGGGCGGCCAGAAATACGCCGATTACGCCGACTACATCACCAACCACGAACGCAAGCCCGGCATCGGCCCGCTCGCCGGATGGCGGATGGGCGAAAACGGGCTGACACACGGGCGCGGCGCGCCGAACGAGGCGCAGCTTGACGCCTATATCAAGAACGGCGGCTTCTTCTCCGCGCACATCCCCGAGGCCGCGCAATACATGAAACCGTGGAACATGGGCTACCAGGAGTGGGCGGTCGGCATTGGCCTGTTCGACGCGCCCCAACCCTATATCTTCGAACTCTACGTCGAGCCGATGCGCCGCTTCCAGCTTGCCGCCGAGGGGCACGGAGAGCGCCAGCCGCCCGACCGCCTGCGCGAACAGATCAAGACGACGCTCGACCCGCTGCCGATCTGGTATCCCGCGCTCGAGGACGGTCATGCCGATCCCGAGGAATACCCGGTTCACGCCCTGACCCAGCGGCCGATGGCCATGTATCACAGCTGGGGGTCGCAGAACGCCTGGCTGCGCCAGATCCATGGGCATAACCCGCTCTATCTGCCGACAAAACTCTGGACCGCGCATGGCTTCGCCGACGGCGACTGGGCGCGCGTGACCTCGCATCACGGCGAAATCACCGTACCGGTCGCCCACATGGCCGCGCTCAACGAGAACACGGTCTGGACATGGAACGCCATCGGCAAGCGCAAGGGCGCCTGGGCCCTGGAAAGCGACGCGCCCGAGGCGACCAAGGGCTTCCTGCTCAATCACCTCATCCACGAGCTGCTGCCAGAACGCGGCGACGGGATGCGCTGGGCCAATTCCGATCCCGTCACCGGGCAGGCCGCATGGTTCGATCTGCGCGTGAAGATCGAGAAGGTCGCGGCCCCCGAAGAGGCGCAGCCGGTCCTCCCGGCGATCGAGTCGCCTGTCGGCACGGGGCCGGATGAACTGACATGGAAGGTGGGAGAATGACGCAAAACTTTTCGGAAAAGTTTTGGCAAAAGTCTTCAACAGACTTTTGCGCGCCAAGAGCGGAGGGCAGGCGATGACCACGCTTCCCGCCCAGACCGACCGCAAGCTCGGCCTCGTGATCGACCTCGACACCTGCGTCGGCTGCCATGCCTGCGTCGTCGCCTGCAAGGGCTGGAACACCGAGAATTACGGCGCCCCGCTTTCGGACCAGGATCCTTACGGCGACGATCCACGCGGCACGTTCCTCAACCGCGTGCACAGCTACGAGGTGCAGCCGCTCGCCACCAGCGACATGCCGCACCCGGCGGCGCAGCTGGTGCATTTCCCGAAATCCTGCCTGCATTGCGAGGACGCGCCCTGCGTCACCGTCTGCCCCACCGGAGCGAGCTACAAGCGTGTGGAGGATGGCATCGTGCTGGTCAACGAGGCCGACTGCATCGGCTGCGGCCTCTGCGCCTGGGCGTGCCCCTACGGCGCCCGCGAGATGGACGAGGCCGAGGGCGTGATGAAGAAATGCACGCTCTGCGTCGATCGCATCTACAACGACAACCTGCCCGAGGTGGACCGCACCCCCGCCTGCGTGCGCACCTGCCCCGCCGGCGCGCGGCATTTCGGCGATCTCGGCGATCCCGACAGCGACGTGAGCCGCCTCGTCGCGGAGCGCGGCGGCATGGATCTCATGCCCGAGCAGGGAACGAAGCCCGTCAACCAGTATCTCCCGCCGCGCATGCGCGACGAGATGGACCAGGTGGACGTACTGGCCCCTTTCCTCGACCCCGTGGCCGAGGATGCGGGCGGGTTCATCGGTTGGCTCGACAAGGCGTTGGAGAGAATCTGAGATGAACCCCGCCCCTTCCGTCATCGTTTTCACCACGCTTTCGGGCCTCGGGTTCGGCCTGCTGTTCTGGCTGGGTCTCGGGCTGCCATCCGTCACCGGCTGGAGCGCCTTCGCCTTCTTCACCATCGCCTACCTGCTGGCGGTGGGCGGGCTGATCGCGTCGGTTTTCCACCTCGGCCACCCGGAACGCGCATTGAAGGCGTTCACGCAATGGCGAAGCTCCTGGCTCAGCCGCGAGGGTTGGACCTCGGTTGCGACGCTGCTGGTGATGGCGCTGTACGGCGCCGGGCTGGTGTTCTTCGACGCGCGGTGGTGGCCGCTTGGCTGGCTCGGGGCGGCGCTGGCGCTCGGGACGGTTTACACGACCTCGATGATCTATACGCAGATGCGCACCGTGCCGCGCTGGCGCACGCCTCTGACGCCGGCGCTTTACCTGGCGCTGGCGCTGGCGGGCGGCGCGCTTCTGGCGGGACAGGTGGTCTGGGCGCTGATCCTGCTGCCGGTGGCGGCGGTGCTGCAGGCGCTGTGGTGGGTGCGGGGCGACGGCGCGCTCGCGGCAAGCGGCACGACGCTCGCCAGTGCGACGGGGCTGGGGCCGGGCGGCGGCGCTGTGCGCGCCTTCGAGCCGCCGCATACCGGGACCAACTACCTCCTGCGGGAATTCGTCTACGTAGTGGGGCGCAAGCATGCGCTGAAGCTGCGCATGATCGCCCTTGCGCTCGGCTATGCGCTGCCGGTCCTGCTGCTCCTGCTGCCGTTCAGCCATGTCGCCGCGGCCATCGCGGTGGTGAGCCACCTGGCCGGGATCGCCGCGTCGCGCTGGCTGTTCTTCGCCGAGGCCGAGCATGTGGTCGGGCTCTACTACGGCAAGCGCGCCGCGTGACCCGAGCCGCCGGGCCGAATTTTTTCCAGCAAGAAGAAGCAGGGGGCGGAAACGAAAACGGCCCCGCCGGGTGAGGGCGGGGCCGTCTGGATTTCAAGTCCGTCGCGCGATCAGTCGTCGCCGGATTTCAGCGCGGCGCCGAGGATGTCGCCCAGCGAGGCGCCCGAATCCGAGCTGCCGTATTGCTGCACCGCTTCCTTCTCTTCGGCGATCTCGCGGGCCTTGATGCTGAGGCCGAGACGGCGCGACTTGCTGTCGACGTTGGTCACGCGCACGTCGACCTTGTCGCCGACGCTGAACCGGTCGGGGCGCTGTTCGGCGCGGTCGCGGGACAGGTCCGAGCGGCGGATGAAGCTCTTCATGCCCTCGTACTCCACCTCGATTCCGCCATCCTCGATCGAGGTGACCTCGACCGTGATGATGGAGCCGCGCTTCACGCCGCCCACCGCTTCGGCGAACTTGTCGCCGCCGAGCGCCTTGATGGAGAGCGAGATGCGCTCCTTCTCGGTGTCGACCTCGGAGACGACCGCCTGCACGACATCGCCCTTGCGGTAGTTCTGGATCGCGTCCTCGCCGCGTTCGTCCCAGCTGAGGTCCGAAAGGTGGACCATGCCGTCGATTTCGCCGTCGAGACCGATGAAGAGACCGAACTCGGTGATGTTCTTGACCTCGCCCTCGACCTCGGTGCCCTCGGGATGGGTTTCAGCAAACACTTCCCACGGGTTGCGCATGGTCTGCTTGAGACCCAGCGAAACGCGGCGCTTGGCCTGGTCGATCTCGAGCACCATGACCTCGACCTCCTGAGAGGTGGAGACGATCTTGCCGGGGTGCACGTTCTTCTTGGTCCAGGACATTTCCGAGACGTGCACGAGGCCCTCGACCCCCGGCTCCAGCTCCACGAAGGCGCCGTAATCGGTGATGTTGGTGACGCGGCCCGTATGGACCGATTCGATCGGGTATTTCGCGGCGACGAGATCCCAGGGATCCTCCTGCAACTGCTTCATGCCGAGGCTGATGCGGTGGGTTTCCTTGTTGATCTTGATGACCTGCACCTTGACCGTCTCGCCGATCGACAGGATCTCGGACGGGTGGTTGACCCGGCGCCACGCCATGTCGGTGACGTGCAAGAGGCCGTCGACACCGCCGAGGTCCACGAAGGCCCCGTATTCGGTGATGTTCTTGACCACGCCGTCGACGTTCTGGCCCTCGTGCAGGTTGCCGATCACCTCGGCGCGCTGTTCGGCGCGGCTTTCTTCGAGGATGGCGCGGCGGCTGACGACGATGTTGCCGCGGCGGCGATCCATCTTGAGGATCTGGAACGGCTGCTTGAGACCCATGAGCGGGCCGGCGTCGCGCACCGGGCGCACATCGACCTGGGAGCCGGGCAGGAACGCCACGGCGCCGCCGAGGTCGACGGTGAAGCCGCCCTTGACGCGGCCGAAGATCGCGCCCTCGACGCGCTGGTCGTCGGCATAGGCCTTTTCCAGACGGTCCCAGGCTTCCTCGCGGCGGGCCATTTCGCGGCTGATGACCGCCTCGCCGCGCGCGTTCTCGGCGGCGCGCAGGTAAACTTCGACCTCGTCGCCGACTTCGATCTCGGGCGCCTCGCCGGGATTGGCGAATTCCTTGAGTTCGACGCGGCCTTCCATCTTGTAGCCGACGTCGATGATGGCCTGGCCTGCCTCGACGGCGATGACCTTGCCTTTGACAACCGTGCCCTCTTCGGGCGTGTCCATTTCGAAGCTTTCGTTCAGAAGGGCTTCGAAGTCTTCCATAGATGCGTTCTGAGCCATGTGGCGTTTCTATCCTAACTAGCGATTTATACGGGCCGCGCGGTTGTCTCCGCCGGTCTTGAAGGTTTCGTTGGTCAGAGATGCGGCGAACGCAGACAAGGGCCGGAGCATCTCCGCCCCGGACCTCTTGGATATCCGCCTCGCCGCAGGTTCATGCAGACCGCGCCCTTCTACGGCGAAGCCCGGGTGAGATCAAGCCTTAGAAAATCTGGGCTTAGGCGGTCCCTGTTAACCTTTTGTTAGCCTTTATCAACTTAGAGTTGTGGCACTGGGTAGAATACAAGAACCGCGGCATCCGCAGGTTCGCTTCTGGGGCTCACTGCCAATAGGAGGCCGCAACATGCCATCAGCCGATATAACCGTTTATGAATACACTGGCGAACTCCTGAAAACCGAGCTGTTGTCTAGCAACCAAACCATCGTCCTGGGGTCTTTCGGCTCCGCCGAAAGTGGGCTCTTGGTGGATGATGATAACAGCTTTGGTTCCGACGACAACGGAACAGCGACTTTCAATGGCGATCCGGTGACCTATATCGGGTCGGGCGATGCGACGCCCGGCGTAGACATAGCGGGCGCCACTTTGCCGCTCGGTACGCCCAAGGACTTGGTCGTGTTCGAGGCGGGTGGCAGGATTTTCTTCCACTACCCCGAAGGGCCGCCCAACCTGCTGTCGGCGGTTGCCGTTGTGACCGATCTGGAGGATGTGCCCTATGATGGGCTGACGCCGGTGTGTTTTTGCGCCGGCACGCGAATCGCCACACCGCGGGGCGAGGTGCTGGTGGAGGATCTGGCGGCCGGTGATCTGGTTCTGGACATGTTCGGCGATGCGCATGCGATTCGCTGGATCGGCAATGGTTGCGTGGATATCGATGCCGCCTTGCCCGGAACGCGTGATAAAATGCGTCCGGTTTGCATTCCGACTGGCGCATTAGGTCACGGAATGCCCGACGCAGATCTATACCTGTCACAGCAGCACCGGGTGCTGATCGACGACCCCGCGGCGGAGATGCTGTTTGCGGCCAATAAGGTGTTGGTCCCGGCCAAGGCATTGGTCGGCGCCGGGGCGCATATCGATTACGACGCGGCGCAGGTCACTTACTACCACATCCTGTGTGAAGAGCACGTGATCCTGATGGCGAACGGTCAACCCTGCGAAAGTCTCCTGCTGGCTTCCGAGGCGCAGCGCAATCTGCTGCCCGAGCAGATGGCCGAGATCGAGTTGCTGCTGGATGACGTGGCCCCTAACGGGCCGCCAGAACCTGCGGCGCCGATCCTGACCCGCAAGGAAAGCGTGGTTCTGGCTGAGCGCCGGGTCCACCGATAGGGCCGGGTCCACCGATAGGGATGCGCCTTACCCCTTGCGGGCGTCGGTAATCGCGATCGCTTCGGCAACCGCCTGTTCGATCGTCATTTGCGATGTGTCCAGAAGCACCGCATCGACGGCGGGCTTCAGCGGCGCGGTGGCGCGGGCGCTGTCGCGGGCGTCGCGCTGGCGCAGGTCCGACAGCACGTCGTCCAGGGAGACATCATGCCCATTGCCGGTCAGTTCCGCGTGGCGTCGGCGCGCGCGCACATCGTCGCTGGCGGTGACGAACAGCTTTACCTCGGCGTCGGGGCAGATCACCGTGCCGATGTCGCGCCCGTCGAGCACCGCGCCGCCCGAGCGCCGGGCGAAGGCGCGCTGAAAATCGACCAGCGCCGTGCGCACCTCGGGGATGGCGGCGACGCGGCTGGCGGCCTGCGCCACTTCGGGCGCGCGCAGCGCCTCTTCGGCGTCGAGGTCGCCCGCCTTGAGCGCGCGGGCGGCGGTGACCGGGTCGGTTCCGTCGAGCGTGCGCAGCCCGGTCGCGCGATAGAGCAGGCCGGTGTCGAGATGCGCAAAACCGAAATGCGCGGCGACCCGCCGCGCCACCGTGCCCTTGCCCGCCGCCGCGGGCCCGTCGATCGCGACCGTGAATGTCATTTGGCCTCTCCTCGCGCTGCTGCTTTTGGTAGGGCATGGCGGACGTGGGCTCAAGCCTCCGGGCGGGCGCATGGCGCACTTGCCGTGTTCGAGTATTTGCGGAACATTGCAGGACCGGGGGGCGTCACCGCTGGACGGCTCGCGGCCGGAGTCCTAGGGTCCATGAAAAAGGAGGAGGCGACATGGCGGTTGGCAGGAATCTCCGCACCTGGTTCGATGGCGCATGGCGCGACGGGAACCCGCCGGTCATCCGCGCGTCGGATCACGGCGCCTGGCTTGGCTCCAACGTGTTCGACGGGGCGCGGTTCTACGAGGGGCGCGCGCCCGATCTCGATCTGCATTGCGCGCGGCTGAACCGATCCGCCGAGGCGCTGATGCTGACGCCCTGCGTCACCACCGAAGACATGGTTGCGATCATTCGCGAGGGGCTGGCGCAGTATCCCGAAGGGGCGGCGGTCTATATCCGGCCGATGTACTGGGCGGCGGAAAGCGAATACATGGCGATCGTGCCCGACGGCGACAGCACGCGATTCGCCGTCGCGCTGGAAGAAATCCCGATGCCGGCCCCGGACGCCGCTGCGACGCTGACGCGCACGCGGTTCCGCCGCCCGACGCTCGACGACGCGGTGGTGAACGCCAAGGCCGCCTGCCTTTATCCCAACAACGCGCGGATGCTCGCCGAGGCGCGCGCCAAGAGATTTTCCAACGCGCTGGCGACCGACGCGCTTGGCAACGTGGCGGAGACCGCGACCACCAATGTCTTCATGGTGCGCGACGGCGAGGTGTTCACGCCGATCGCCAACGGCACGTTTCTGGCCGGGATCACCCGCGCGCGGCACCTGAAGAATATGCGCCGCGAAGGGATGACTGTGCATGAATGCGTGCTCGACTACGCCGATTTCGAGGCCGCGGACGAGGTGTTCCTGTCCGGCAACATGGCCAAGATCACGCCGGTGTCGGCCTTCGACGACCGCCGCTACGAGATCGGGCCGGTCGCGCGGCAGGTGCGCGAGATGTACTGGGACTGGGCCGCGTCCGGGGGCGCGTGACGCGCCGCGCGTCAGATCACGATCAATCCGCGGCTGAGCGCGCGGGCGACGGCATGCACGGTGTTGACCGCGCCCAGCTTGAACCGGGCCGATTCGATGTAGGCGCGCAGGGTATGCTCCGAAATGGTCAGCGTCTCGGCCACCTGCGCGCGGCTGTGGCCGACCGCGATCAGTGTCAGCGCGTCGAGCTCGCGCGGCGACAGATTCGGCGCCGCGTCGGGCTGGCGGTCCGGCTCGAAGTCGAGCGCCTTCTCGTTGAACGAATGCGCGATCAGGATCAGGCTGCGGCGGTTATCCTCGGCAAACTGCGCCCAGGCGTCATCGTCGCAATGATCGTTGACGGTGAACATGGCGAACTGGCCGCCGGGGCCGCGCACCGGCACCGAGTAGCCCTGGTTGCCGAGCCCGTATTCGATCGCCTCGTTCCGGAAGTTGCGCGTCGCCTTGCCCGACCAGTCGAGCCGCTTCCAGTCGACCGGGTGAAACCGCTGATAGCAGCCCTGCACGACAGGATCGATGCGCAGGTAGCCTTCGGCGACGTAGCGTTCGACCCATTCGGACGCGTAGGTGCCGACGCCGTATTGCTCGCCCGCGGCGCTGACCCAGTGATAGACGACATGGCGAACATCAAGAAAGTCGCGAAGTTCCTCGGTGACCTGTTGCAGCCCGTCGCGGTCAGTGGCCTCCTCGAGGCGTTCCAAAATGGCATCCAAGCGCGCCTGCGCTGCGACGGTCATGTCCGCTGCTTCCTTCCCCAAGCGACGCCAGTTCCGCTGCCGCGACGAGACTCGTGTCGTCGAGATATTCGGCCAGGGCGCCCAGGTTGTTATTCTGCGCGAAAGTCTTCAGATCGGCAAGGACGTCAAGTATCCACGTATTCTGCATCTGGTGTCTGCTTTCGGAGGAGTTAACGGAAGGTCAACTTGAGACTAGCACGCGGCTTACCGCCAGGGTATTCGCAGATTTCATCCCCCCAATTATAGGGGGTATGAGTGACTCTAAGTCATTGATTTCAAACCAGGCGGTCAGCGCGCATGAAAAAGCCCGCGTTCCGGCGCACCGAATCGCGGGCCATCGCTTCCGGAAAGGAAACGTTGTTGATCAGCTACGCGCCTCCAGCACGTCCTCGACCGTGCGCAGCCCGGTGCGCGGCGCCTGAACCAGCACCGACATGTTGCCGGGCTTGTGCTGATTGCGCATCATCTTCATGTGCGCCTCGGGCAGGTCAGCCCAAGGGAAGACCTCGGACATGCAGGGGTCAAGCCGGCGCTCGAGCATCAGCTTGTTGGCGCTCGCCGCCTGCTTGAGATGCGCGAAGTGGCTGCCCTGCACGCGCTTCTGGTGCATCCAGAGGTAGCGCACGTCGAAGGTGCAGTTGAACCCGGTGGTGCCGGCGCAGATCACGACCATGCCGCCCTTCTTCACCACGAAGGTGGAAACGGGAAAGGTCGCCTCTCCGGGGTGCTCGAAGACCATGTCGACGTTGTTGCCCTTGCCGGTGATGTCCCAGATCGCCTTGCCGAACTTGCGGGCCTCCTTGAACCATTCGCCGTATTCCGGCGTATTCACCGTGGGCAACTGCCCCCAGCAGTTGAAATCCTTGCGGTTGATGACGCCCTTGGCTCCGAGGTCCATCACGAACTGGCGCTTGTCCTCGTCCGAGATGACGCCGATGGCATTGGCGCCCGCGGTGTTGATGAGCTGGATCGCGTAGGAGCCCAGGCCCCCCGACGCGCCCCAGACCAGCACGTTCTGCCCCGGCTTCAGATCATGGGGTTCATGGCCGAACAGCATCCGGTAGGCGGTGGCGAGCGTCAGCGTGTAGCAAGCCGATTCTTCCCATGTCAGGTGCTTGGGACGCGGCATGAGCTGCTGCGCCTGCACGTTGGTGAACTGCGCGAATGAGCCGTCGGGCGTCTCGTAGCCCCAGATGCGTTGCGAGGTGGAATACATCGGATCGCCGCCGTTGCATTCCTCGTCGTCGCCGTCGTCCTGGTTGCAGTGGATCACGACCTCGTCGCCCACCTTCCAGCGCTTCACCTTGTCGCCGACGGCCCAGACGATGCCCGAGGCGTCCGAGCCGGCGATGTGATAGTCCGCCCCGTGCCCGTCAAAGGGGCTGATCGGCTTGCCCAGCGCGGCCCAGACGCCGTTGTAGTTGACGCCCGCGGCCATCACCAGCACCAGCACCTCGTTGCTGTCGAGGACGGGCACGTCGACGACCTCGACACGCATGGCGGAATCGGGCTCGCCGTGCCGCTCGCGCCGGATGGCCCAGGCGTACATCTGTTTCGGCACATAGCCCATCGGGGGCAGCTCGCCCATCTCGTAGAGGTCCTTTTCGGGCGCGTCGTACTGCGCGATCCCGTTATCGGTGTCCAGAGCCATGCCGGCCTCCTTCATCATCAGGTGCGGTCGGATGGGGTCCGGCCGCGTCAGCTTTGCCGCAATGCAGAATCGCGGATTTCCACCCTGTGGATACGCATCGCGGCGCAACAATGCAATGCCTCGGATGTGGAATTGGTAATTTTATGACCCTGCAGGCGCAGCATCTGATTTTGCTGTCGCAGCATCCGGGCGCGCCGCCGGCATGATAGGCTCGCCCGCGGGCGCGTCATAGAAATGCGCAATGGAGTTGGCGTAATAGGTCAGCAGCGCGCGTTCATGCGGCGCGGCCCGCCAGCGCCCGCCGGTTTCCTCTATGAGGTTGCGCCGCGCGAGGACGGCGCGCGCGCGGGCGACGGCGGCGGGGAACGCCTCGGGCGCGACCAGCGGCGTGTCGGCCCGCGCCTCCGCGGCGCAGGCGCGCATCGCGTCGAGCATCCCGTCGGCGTCGAGCGGGCTTTCGGCCAGCAACATCACGCGCGCCAGCATCGGCGCGAAGAGAAGCGGCATCGCCGCCTCGATCCGCTGCATCAGGTCGCGGCCCAACACCTCGATCGGGGGGACGCCGCCGTAATCGCTGAGCTTCACCGGCTCGGCAAAGACCACCGCGGCGACGCCGAACCGCCGGAACCGCCCGCGCAGCCGCTGCCAGATCATGCGCAGGACAAAGCGCAGCACCACCGACATGCGCGCGCGGAACCGCCGGTCGCCGCGCGCTCCGGCGGAGACCAGCACCCGGTCCTCGAGCACGCGGTCGTAATTGATCGCCACCGGCACGAAGACCACGTCGCGCGCCCCCGGCGTCCAGCCGTCGATGGCATAGGACAGCAGGCCGAGCTTCGGCGGGCGCGTCAGGCCGTCGACGCTGAGCCCCCCTTCGGGAAAGATCGCCTGCGTCACGCCGCCTGCCGTCGCCATCTGCACGTAACGCCCCAGAACCGTGCGGTAGAGCCCGCCGCGCGACCGGCGGCGGATGAAATAGGCGCCCATCGACCTGATGAGACGGCTGAGCGGCCAGACCTGCGCCCATTCGCCCACCGCGTAGGACAGCGCCGAGGCCTTGGACGCCAGCGTCGTGACCAGCACGTAATCCATGTTGCTACGGTGGTTCATGATGAACACCACGGTGGCGTCCCTGTCGATCGCCTCGAGCACCGCCATGTTGTCCGGCCCGGTGCGCACCGAGTAGAGCGCGCCCGCCAGCCAGTTCGCCAGCCGCGTGCCGAGGCCGAAATAGGCGAAGGCGCTGAAGCTCGGCACGATCTCGCGCGCGTAGCGGCGGGCCTTCTCGAAGGCGACGTCCTCGCGCACGTTGTGCTTGCGCGCGTAATCGACGATGGCCTGGGTGACGGTCGGATCGTAGATCAGCCGCTGGATCATGTCGTGCCGGCGCGCCAGCTTGAACGGCTCTATGGGTCGCGTCAGCCGTTCGTTCAGCCTGGCCACCGCGCGTTCCAGCCGGCGGCGAAAGAACCAGCGCACGGACGGGAACAGGAAATGCGACGCGAAAGTCACCGCGGCGAAGGCCAGTAGCAGCAGCAGCGCCCAGAGTGGCATTTCCACAGTCGATGTCATTCGGGCCTTTCCGCTTTTCCGGTCCCGCTCGGGGGCGCAGGTGCGGGCATCGTAACCGCTCGGGCTTGGGTCCGGTAGGTCCGATGAAGCGTTCCGCGCAAGAGTTGGGACACAGCAAAATGCCGCATCGCGGCGAATTGACATCGGCACAATCTTCCAAGTATGCAGTCGTTGGCGTAACATTGTTGCGCACCTGAATTTCGACAGTCTGGAGACCGCCGATGTCCGAATCCGCACCCCGCCCGCAGCAAGACCGCCCTTGGCTGATTCGCACCTATGCCGGACATTCAACGGCAGAGGCGTCGAATGCGCTTTATCGCGCGAACCTGGCGCGCGGGCAGACCGGGCTCAGCGTGGCGTTCGATCTGCCGACGCAGACCGGCTATGACAGCGACCACGCGCTGGCGCGCGGCGAGGTCGGCAAGGTCGGCGTGCCGATCTGCCATCTGGGCGACATGCGCGCGCTGTTCGACGGCATCCCGCTCGAACAGATGAACACCTCGATGACGATCAACGCGACCGCGCCCTGGCTGCTGGCGCTCTATATCGCCGCGGCCGAAGAACAGGGCGCCGATGTCGAGAAGCTCACCGGCACGGTGCAGAACGATCTAATCAAGGAATATCTCTCGCGCGGCACTTATATCTGCCCGCCGAAACCCTCGCTCAGGATGATCGGGGACGTGGCCGAATACTGCCTGAAGAACGTGCCGAAATGGAACCCGATGAACGTGTGTTCCTACCATTTGCAGGAGGCCGGCGCGACGCCCGAGCAGGAACTGGCCTTCGCGCTCTCCACCGCCATCGCGGTGCTGGACGAACTGAAGCCGCGCGTGCCCGAGGCGGATTTCCCCGCGCTCGCCGGGCGGATCAGCTTCTTCGTCAACGCCGGCATCCGGTTCGTCACCGAGATGTGCAAGATGCGCGCCTTCGTCGATCTCTGGGACGAGATCCTGCGCGACCGCTACGGCGTGGAGGATCCGAAGTTCCGCCGTTTCCGCTACGGCGTGCAGGTCAACTCATTGGGCCTGACCGAACAGCAGCCCGAGAACAACGTCTACCGCATCCTGATCGAGATGCTGGCGGTGACGCTGTCGAAAAAGGCCCGCGCGCGGGCTGTGCAGCTTCCGGCGTGGAACGAGGCGCTGGGCCTGCCGCGCCCCTGGGATCAGCAATGGTCGATGCGGATGCAGCAGATCCTGGCCTACGAGACGGACCTGCTGGAATACGACGACCTCTTCGACGACAACCCGGTGGTGGATGCGAAGGTCGAGGCGCTGAAGGAAGGCGCGCGCCACGAACTGGAAACGCTTGCGGGCATGGGCGGCGCGATCGGCGCGATCGAGCACATGAAGGCGCGCCTGGTCGAGAGCAACGCCGCCCGGCTGGCCCGGATCGAGGCGGGCGAAACCGTGGTCGTGGGCGTGAACCGCTATACCGAGGGCGAAGCCGGCCCCCTGATGGGCGAGGACGGCGGGATCATGACCGTCGATCCCGGCGTCGAGGCCGACCAGATCGCCCGGCTCGAGGCGTGGCGCGCAGAGCGTGACGCGGCGGCGGTCGAAATGGCGCTGTCGGCGCTGCGCGAGGCCGCCGCGATGGGGCAGAACATCATGCCCGCCTCGCTCAACGCGGCGCGCGCGGGCGTGACCACCGGCGAATGGGCCGCAGAAATGCGCGCCGTGCACGGCGAATACCGCGGCCCCACCGGCGTGTCGTCCAGCCCCTCCAACCGCACCGAGGGGCTGGAGGAGTTGCGCGCGTCGGTCGACGCGGTTTCGACCCGGCTGGGGCGGCGGCTGCGGTTCCTCGTCGGCAAGCCGGGGCTCGACGGGCATTCCAACGGCGCCGAACAGATCGCGGTGCGCGCGCGAGATTGCGGCATGGACATCGCCTATGAAGGCATCCGCATGACACCCGAGGAACTGGTGCGCACCGCGCTCGAGGACGGCGCGCATGTGGTCGGCCTGTCGATCCTGTCGGGCAGCCATATCCCACTGGTCGAGGACCTGATGGAGCGGATGCGCGCGGCCGGCCTCGGGCATGTGCCGGTCATCGTCGGCGGCATCATCCCCGAAGAGGACGCGCGCCGCCTCTCGGAAATGGGCGTGGCCAAGGTCTATACCCCCAAGGATTTCGGGCTGAACACGATCATGATGGATATCGTGACCCTTGCCGACCCCAAGGCGGTGGCCGCAGAATGAACCGGGCATTCCCCGACTCACCGCGATGAAAGGCCACGACAATGAGCGACCCGATCACGATCCGCCCCCTCGCCCAGACGGATGAACCCGACTGGCGCCGCCTGTGGACCGGCTACCTCGACTATTACGAAACCACCGTCCCCGAAGAGGTCTACCGCACCACGTTTCGCCGCCTGCTCTCGGACGATCAGCCCGACCAGAACGGCCTGATCGCGCATCGGGGCGGCGACGCGGTCGGACTTGTCCACTATATCTATCACCCGCACAACTGGCGGCTTGAAAAGGTCTGCTACCTCCAGGATCTCTATACCGACCCGGCCGCGCGCGGCGGCGGCGTCGGGCGCAAGCTGATCGAGGCGGTCTATGCGCAGGCCGACGCCGACGGTTGCCCCTCGGTTTACTGGATGACGCAGGATTTCAACCAGACCGCCCGCTATCTCTATGATCGCATCGCGACCCTGACCCCCTTCATCAAGTACAACCGCTGATTCCGCCCGCACGGTATTGCGGAACCATCCGCGATTGCCCCGCCCCCGCCATGGGGCTAATGCGGTCCCCGACCGATCAGCCGGAGGGCCGCATGGTGCCGTCAATCCCGAAGGTGGGCATCCTGCCCAACAACATGAGACTGGGTTTCGCGCCGGGGGATATTCCGCTGGCCGACCTGGTCTGGCCATTGGGCGCGCCGCCCGGGGTCGAGGACGGGCGCCTGCGCGACCTTGGTCCCGACGATCACCTGATCGTCTCACCGCGCAAGACGGTGCACCTGCGCCCCGGGTTCGGCACGCGGGCGCGCGTGTCGATCCTGGTGATGGAGCCTGCCGCCATCCACGGCGCGCATTTGCGCGCGCTGCGCTGGACCTATCGGCGCTTCTTCCGCGTGCTGACCTGCAACGAGGATCTGCTCGGGGCGATCCCCAACGGGATTTTCTTCGCGCATGGCGACACATGGGTGTCCGAGTGGCGCGACCTCGAGGTGAGCAAGACGCGGATGTGTTCGCTCATCGCCTCGACCAAGCGTTCGCAAGAGGGGCACAGGCTGCGCCACGCCGTCGCTGGCTGGGCCGGCGCCGAGGGGCGGGATGTCGATCTGCTGGGCTGGGGCTATCGCAAGTTCGGCGCCAAGGCCGAGGGGCTCGCGCCCTACCGCTACTCGGTGGTGATCGAGAACGTGCGCGAGCGGAACTACTTTACCGAAAAGATCATTGACGCGGTGCTGTGCGAGACGGTGCCGATCTACTGGGGCTGCCCCAATATCGGCGATTTCCTCGACACCGACGGCATGATCCTCTGCCGGGACGAGCGCGAGATCCGCGCCGCCATCGAGGCCATGTCGCCCGCCGACTACGCCGCGCGCCGGCCCGCGCTAGTCGCGCAGAAGGCCCGCGCGGCGCATTGGGGCGATACCCTGCGCCGCGCCGCGGAGGCGGTGCTTGACGCGCGCTGAGAACCTGCGCGCGCCACCCATCCCTCAGCCCGCGATAAGCCCCATCTGCTCGAGCTTGAGAATCACCTGGTGCGCGCAGTTGTCGACCTCGACATTCTCGGTCTCGACGCGCAGTTCGGGGCTTTCGGGCACGTCGTAAGGGTCCGAGATGCCGGTGAACTCCTTGATCTTGCCCTCCCGCGCGAGCTTGTAGAGCCCCTTGCGGTCGCGGCGCTCGCATTCCTCGAGGCTGGTGGCGACGTGCACCTCCACGAAGGCGCCGAAGGCCTCCACGTCCTCGCGCACCGCGCGGCGGGTGGTGGCGTAGGGCGCGATCGGCGCGCAGATGGCGATGCCGCCGTTCTTGGTGATTTCACTCGCTACGTATCCGATGCGCCGGATGTTGAGATCGCGGTGCTCCTTGGAAAAGCCGAGCTCGGAGCTGAGGTTCTTGCGCACGATGTCCCCGTCCAGAAGCGTAACGGGACGCCCGCCCATCTCCATCAGCTTGACCATGAGCGCGTTGGCGATGGTCGACTTGCCCGAGCCGGAGAAGCCGGTGAAGAACACGGTGAACCCCTGCTTGCTACGCGGCGGGAACCGGCGGCGCAGTTGCTTGACCACCTCGGGAAACGAGAACCAGTCGGGAATCTCGAGCCCCTCGCGCAAACGGCGGCGCAGTTCGGTGCCCGAGATGTTGAGGATGGTGACGTTGTCGCGGTCCTCGATCTCGTCGATGGCCTCGTATTGCGCGCGCTCCTGCACATAGACCATGTGCTTGAAGTCGACCATCTGGATGCCGATCTCGTCCTGGTGCTCGCGCACCAGATCCTGCGCGTCGTAGGGGCCGTAGAAATCCTCGCCTTCGGAGTTCTTTCCGGGGCCGGCGTGATCGCGCCCGACGATGAAATGCGTGCAGCCGTGATTGCGCCGGATGAGCGCGTGCCACAGCGCCTCGCGCGGGCCGCCCATCCGCATGGCGAGGTTCAGCAGGCTCATGGTGGTGGTCGATCCGGGATATTTGTCGAGCACCGCCTCGTAGCAGCGCACCCGGGTGAAGTGATCCACGTCGCCCGGCTTGGTCATGCCGACGACCGGGTTGATGAGCAGGTTCGCCTCGGCCTCGCGCGCGGCGCGGAAGGTCAGTTCCTGGTGCGCGCGGTGCAGCGGGTTGCGGGTCTGGAAGGCCACGATCTTGCGCCAACCCAGCTTGCGAAAGAAGGCGCGCAGCTCATTGGGCGTGTCGCGGCGGGCGCGGAAGTCGTAATGCACCGGCGGCTGGATGCCGGTGACCGGCCCGCCGAGGTAGACCGGACCGGCAGTGTTGTGCAGGTAGTTCACCGCCGGATGGGCGGTGTCGTCCGCGCCAAAGACGCCCTTGGCCTCGCGCGCCTTGTCGGGCGTCCAGCGGTCGGTGACCGTCATCGTGGCGAGAATCACCCCCTCCTGGTCGCGCAACGCGATGTCCTGACCAAGCTCCAGCCCCTCGGCGAAGTCCTCGGACACGTCGAGCGTGATCGGCATCGGCCAGAGCGTGCCGTCGGCAAGCCGCATTTTGTCGACGACCCCGTCGTAATCCTCTTCCGAAAGAAACCCCTTGAGCGGGTTGAATCCGCCGTTCATCAGCAGTTCGAGGTCGCAGATCTGGCGCGGCGTGAGGTCGTGGCTCACCAGGTCACCCGCCTCCACCTTGAGCTTCTGCGCGCTCTCGTAACTGACATAGAGTTCGGGGATCGGGGTGAGGTTGCTCAGCATGGTCATCGGATCACTCTCGGTTTTTGCCTGGCCGTCGGGCATCCACGGCCCGTTGGCGCGCGGCATAGACCCTGAATGTGGCGAAAGTCTAGCGCACGGGCGCGTTTCCGTCGCCTTGGGGACATTTTTTCCACATTCGTGCGGGGTTTCAGGAAAATCCGCGCAAGGCGTCGGCGCCGACGACAATCGTGTTCAGCGGCGTGACCGGCAGTTCAGCGACGCCGTCGCTCAATTCCGGGGACGCTCGGCGAATTCCGTCCAGCGCCCCGATCAGCGCGTCGAGATGGCCGCGGTCAAGTTCGGGCGGCGCGGCCGCCTCCACGCGCGCGGCGTCGCCATGCGCGCCCAGGATGCGGATCCGCGCGCCGATCCGGTGGCGCAACGCCCGCGCCGTGCGGTCGTAATCGGCAAGAGACGCGCCGGGCGTCTGCGCGAAGAGCCGCCCGTGATAGAGGAAATCGGCGGCGAAGAGCATGTCCCGCTCCGCCCACCAGAGCGCCACGCTGTCCGGCGAATGGCCGGGCGTGTGCAAAAGGGTGAGCGCCGCCCCGCCAAGGTCGATCACCGAGCCGACCGGCAGCCACTCCGCCACCTTGATGCGCGGCGCGGCGCGGTTCTCGCGCGCGCCGAGGAACAGCGCCTCGGTCGGGATGACGACGCCGTCCGCCGCGCAGGCGCGCAGCATCGGCAGGTCGGCCAGCGCCACACGGTCAAAGGCTTCCACGTTGCCCAGGTGATCGTAATGCATATGCGAGGGCAGCGCGGTCAGCGGCAGATCGTTGAGCCGGCCCACGACGCCCGTGATATCGCCCCCGAAAGACCCGGTATCGAAGAGCAGGGCGCGCTCCGCGCCGCGGATCAGGTAACTCCAGTTCTGCTGGTGATAGCGCGGTTCGCCTATGGCGAAGACGCCGGGGGCAATTTCCGCGATCTCGTACCAGTCGTCCTGCATCGCCCCGCTTCTTCTTTGTAAAAATACTCTCTTGCGACGGCCCTTCCCGGCCTATTCGCCCGCGGCGACCTCCGCGCCGTAGCCCAGAGGTTCCGTCACCTCGCTGCGCGGCGCGTCGTCCTGCTCGGCCAGCCAGCGTTCTGCTTCGAGCGCGGCCATGCAGCCCATGCCGGCCGAGGTCACCGCCTGCCGGTACTTCCAGTCGGTAAGATCGCCCGCGGCGAAGATGCCGGGGATCGAGGTTTCGGTGCTGTCGGGCTTCGTCACAACGTAGCCGCCCATATGGGTTTCAAGCGCGTCCTTCACCAGCTCGTTCGCGGGCGCGTGGCCGATGGCGATGAACACGCCCTTGCACGGAATATCGGTGATCTCGCCGGTCTTGACGTGCTTCACCTTCACGCCTTCGACGCCGAGCGGATCGTCGGTCCCGTAGACCTCGTCAAGCGTGTGGAACCACAGTGGCTCGATCTTGGGGTTCTTGAGCAGCCGGTCCTGCAATATCGCCTCGGCGCGCAGCTCGTCGCGGCGGTGGATCAGCGTCACCTTGGACGCGAAATTGGTGAGGAACAGCGCCTCTTCGACCGCGGTGTTGCCGCCGCCGACGACGACGATCTCCTGCCCGCGGTAGAAGAACCCGTCGCAGGTGGCGCAGGCGCTGACGCCGAAGCCCTTGAATTTCTCCTCCGACGGCAGGCCCAGCCACTTGGCCCGCGCGCCGGTGGCGAGGATGATCGCGTCGGCGACGTATTCCGTGCCGCTATCTGACTGGCAGACATAAGGCCGGGCGGTGAAATCGATGCTCGTGATGATGTCGCCCACGACCTCGCAGCCCACGGCGCGGGCGTGCGCCTCCATGCGGATCATCAGGTCGGGGCCCTGCACCTCTGTGTCGCCGGGCCAGTTCTCGACCTCGGTGGTGGTGGTGAGCTGCCCGCCCGGTTCGATCCCCTGCACGAGGATCGGCTCAAGCATCGCGCGGCTGGCGTAGACGGCCGCGGTATAGCCGGCCGGGCCGGAGCCGATGATCAGGACTTTGGTCTTGCGGGTCTCGGCCATGTTCATGCCTCTCAATGCTTGGGTTGCGCGCCACGCCTGATATAGACGCGGGGGCGGCGGGACGAAAGCCCTGCATTGCTTGCGGCCGGGGACGGGCTGCGCGAAGATGGCGAAACGATATTGCGCGCGCGCGAAACAATGTTGCGCAACCTTCGGCCCTCATATAAGAAACGCGAAAACCTGCTGCTTATCCGGGGGGCTGGCATTAAATGGCGACGACACGCCTCGATCCGATCGACCGCAAGATTCTGGCCGAATTGCAGGCCGATGGCCGCATGACCAACGTGGAACTGGCCCGCCGCGTCGGAATTTCCGCGCCGCCCTGCCTGCGCCGGGTGCGCACGCTCGAGGAAAGCGGGCTGATCCGCGGCTATCACGCGGATGTGGACGCGCGCGAGCTGGGGTTCGAGGTGCAGGTCTTCGCCTCCGTCGGGCTCGTCAGCCAGGCCGAGGCGGATCTCGGCGCGTTCGAGGACCGTTGCCGCGCCTGGCCGCTGGTGCGCGAGTGCCACATGCTCAACGGCGAGGTGGATTTCATCCTCAAATGCGTCGCCCCCGACCTCGGCAGTTTCCAGCGGTTCCTGACCGAGGAACTCACAGCCGCTGACAACGTGGCGAGCGTCAAGACCTCGCTGGTGATCCGCCGCGCCAAGGATGAGCCCGGCGTCCCCTTCGACGTGCTCGAGGAGCGGCTGGCGCGCGACGCCTAGATCGCGCCGGCCCCGCCCATCCCCTTCAGCGGCCCGCGCGGATGCGCGAGGCTGCCGAAATCGACCGGCCGCGACACGTGCGGAAACAGGCCGAGGAACAGCGCCAGATCGGCAGCGCCGAGGTTCTGGTCAAAGCCCGGGCCGGGGTGGAACGTCTCTACATGGAGGCCGGCGGCGGTGATCGTGGCGTGCCGGTGCAGCGCCAGGTGGTAGAGATGCACCGCGCCGGGCGGGCGCAGTTCGATCGCGTGCGTCCCGTCGACAAGGTCGGTCACCGGGTAAAGGGTTTCGTCCAGCAGGCCGGGGATGCGTCGCATGATGCGCGCGCCGGGACCGGCCATGAAATCGGCCATTGGACGGCCGATCCCCAACGCATCCGGCATCACCCGCACAAGGCGCGGCGCGGCGTCCTCGCGCGCGCAGGCGGCGGGGCGCATGGTCATCGCGCCGACCCAGAGCAGCGGTGAAGGTCCGCGTTCATTGGTGTGCAGCCACATGCCGGGAGTGAGATCCTCGACCGCGACGGGCCCGGCCGTGGTGGCGATCAACGCGCCGCGCGCGAAGGCTGTGAAAGCGTCGAGAAAGGGCGGCGTCCGCGGCACGCGGTGATGGGCGGCCCCGATGCTGCCGTCGCGGCGCAGATACTGGACATCGCAAGAAAAGACCGCCCGCTCGCCGCCCGCACGCGTGTCTAGTGGGCGAACCATGCGTTGGGGGGCGCCATTATCGGCCGGCGTCGCGCGCCGGAGGCTCTGCGCCGAGGGGGTGTAGACCATGTCGCGTTACCCTTTCGAGGTTGTCACAACCGCGTCGGCTCCCACCGACGACGACAGAAGAACTGGTGTCTCTTGTCTCACTACATGCGCAAAACGGCGGAATTCGGGCATTATCGTCCAGTTTCCGAGAACATTCGATGCCCGCGCCGCGCCAATCCCACGCCGGGGTGCGGGATTGTTGACCGGATGCGAACGGAGTGGGCTCAATCCGGGCCGCCCTCGCCCCGCCGCTCATGATAGGAACGGGACCGCCAATGGACGGCCCCGCTCCGGACACAAACCGGGCACTCGTCAAAACCTTCGGGAGCGACCCCGCGGGCTCAGGCCCGGCGCAGATCGCTGAGCGCAGCGCGCGCGGGATGGCGGGTCGCGTTCGCGCGCTTGCCCCGCGCGAAGGGCAGCGTCGGAAGCTCGGCGCGGCTGGTCGCGATGACCGACGCCATCCAGCGTTTCTGTTTAAGTTTCATGCGCTTATCTCCTCGAAATACCCAACCGGCGGGCCTGTTGCTCCTGACCAGCGGACTATCGCGGGGATTTGCGGCCAAGATTTGTCCGCAACTGGGGCATTTCCGGTTCAATCCGCGGCAGCCGGGCGGCGCGTCCGCGCTCAGAGACGGATGACCGAGACCAGCCTGCCGTAATCCGCCTCGCCCTCGTGGGTGGCGCGGCGGTAGGAGTAGAACCGCGCCGGGTCCGAATAGGTGCAGTGCCGGAGCCATTCGGCGCCCCCGACCCCGGCGCCGCGCAGCCGGTGCAGGCCGTATCCTGGCAGGTCGAACTGCACCTGATCGCCGGCGCCGCCGGCGAAGAAGCGGGCGTTTTCGGGGTCGTCGGCCATGAAGTCCTCCATGAACTCCGGCCCGACCTCGTAGGCGGCCTGGCTGATCGCCGGGCCGATGACGGCATGGGTGTTCGCGCGCGCGGCGCCCAGCGCCTCCATCGCGTCGAGCGTCGCCTCAAGCACCCCGTCGAGCGCCCCGCGCCAGCCCGCATGGGCGGCCCCGATCACCCCGGCGTCCGCGTCGGCAAAGAGCACCGGCTGGCAATCCGCCGTCAGCACCGCGAGCGCGAGGCCGGGCGTGCGCGTCACCATCGCGTCGGCGCGCGGCCGCTCTTGCGGCGGCGCGTCCAGCGTGACCGCGCTGGCGGAATGGACCTGGTGCAGGCTCAGCAAGTGATCGGCCGGCACCTCCATCGCGGCGGCGACGCGGGCGCGGTTGATCGCCACGATCTCGCTCTGGTCGCTTGACCCATTGCCGCAGTTCAGCCCGGCAAATATCCCCGAGGACGCTCCGCCCTTGCGGGTGAAGAAGCCGTGGCGCAGCGGCGCGAGGCTGTCGGAAGTGAGGATCTCGAGCGTCATGGATCCAACCCGGGTGGCGGTGCGGCGCCCTGCGCATAGAGCGCCATCACCTTGAAGAGGGTCCCCATTTCCGCCGGGTGGGTCAAGCGCCGATGTGCGGCGACATGCGATTCAAGCGCCGCGCCACTCAGCCCGGCGGCCAGCGCCTGCGCGCGCGCGGTGATCCCCAGCCGCTCAAGCCACACGCCCTGCGGGGTCAGGCGGCTGTGCAAGGCGGGTGCGGCGGCGCGGGCCAGCGCCTCGAAATCAACATGCGCGGTCAGGTCGGCCTTGCCCGGCTCGGCCAGCGGATCGGCTGGGGCATGATCGCGCAGCGCCTGGAAGGTGTCGCCCTGCGCGCGCCAATCGCCGTAATCAACGATGAGCGCCGCGCCGCCCTCTCGTGCGATGCGCGCGCCGAGCGCGGCGGCGATTTCCTGCCCCTCGGGCGAGAATTCCACGATGTCGCCGTCGCGCGTGTCCGCGAGCCGATGCTCCAGCGCCGCGACGCCCATGCGCCCGCCCAGCCCGAAGGTCAGCGCCCCGCCGCGCAACCCGACGCAGCGCTCGCGCCAGCCCGGACCGTCGCGCTGCATCTGCCGGATCGGCAGCGCGTCGAAGAATTCGTTGGCGATGAGGAAAAGCGGCAGCGCCGGCACATCCTCCAGCCGGTCGCGCCAAGTGACCTCGCGGTCGCCCAGCGCTTGCCGCTGGGCCTGCCGCAGCGGCGGCGAGGCCTCGACCAGGTGCAGGCGGGCGGCGGCGTGAAAGCCCGGCACGCCGGCGGTGGCGCGCAGCATGTCGGCCATGAGCGTGCCGCGCCCCGGCCCCAGCTCGGCCAGAGCGAAAGGGGCGGGCGCGCCCTGATCCATCCACGCCTGCGCAAGCGCGAGTCCCGCCAGTTCGCCGAACATCTGGCTGATCTCGGGCGCGGTGGTGAAATCGCCCGCCGCGCCCAGCGGATCGCGGGTGCTGTAATAGCCGTGCTCGGGGTGCATCAAACAGTCGCGCATGTATTCGTTAAGCGGGATCGGCCCGGTCTGGGCGATCCGCGCGGCCAGTTGCCGGCCAAGCGGCGTCACGCGACCCGCCGTCGCCGCGCCCAAATCGCGACGATGAGGCCGAAGACGATCATCGGCAGCGACAGCAGTTGCCCCATGCTCAGACCGAGACCGCCGATCTGGACCACGTGGCCCAAGGGGTTGTCCGGCGTGATGAACTGCGCATCCGCCTGCCGCGCGAATTCGACGATGAAGCGGCCCACCCCGTAGCCTGCGAAGAACAGGCCGGTGATGACGCCGGGGCGCTTGAGCGCGCCGCGCCGCCAGGCGAGCCAGAGCAGGATCGCGCCCAGCAGCACCCCTTCGAGCAACGCCTCGTATAGCTGCGAGGGATGGCGCGCGCAAAGCCCGACCACGCCGGGGCAGTCCTGCGCCGCCGCGCCCGGAAAGACGACCGCCCAGGGCAGATCGGTCGGGCGGCCCCAGAGTTCGTCATTGATGAAATTGGCCAGCCTGCCGAAGAAGATGCCGATCGGCGCGACCATGCACATCGCGTCCGCCGTCGACAGCGGCCTGATCCCGTGCCGCCACGCGAACAGGTAGTTGACCGTGACCACGCCCAGCAATCCGCCGTGAAACGACATCCCGCCCTGCCAGATCATCGGGATCTCGGCCGGGTTGGCCAGGTAGTATGCGGGCTGGTAGAACGCCACGAAACCCAGTCGCCCGCCGAGAATCACCCCGAGGATCACCCAGAACAGCAGGTCGTCCACCTGCGCCGGCGTCATCGGGGCCGCATCGTTCCGCCAGAGCCTTGGGCGGCGCGCCGCCGCGACCACGATCCGCCAGCCGATCACCAGTCCCGCGATATAGGCCAGCGCGTACCAGCGCAGCGCGAATTCGAACCCGAAGAGAGAGATCGAGAATATCTCGGGCGAGATGTCGGGGAAGGGAATGAGCGCCTGCATTTGCGCCTCTCTTGCCCCGCGCCGCGTTGGGCGTCAACCTTGTGAATCGCGCGCCCGCGCCCCATATAGGAGCCGACTGAAATGACGGAGGCCGAGGATGCAGAGCCGTAACAAGGTGCTCGACGATATCTCGCACCTGATGACCAACGCGATGGGCGTGGCGCAGGGCGCGAAACAGGAAGCGGAAACCGCGATGCGCTCGATGGTGGACCGCTGGCTGGCGGACCGCGATTTCGTCACCCGCGAGGAATTCGACGCGGTGCGCGCGATGGCGCAGAAGGCGCGCGAGGAGAACGAAGCCCTCAAGACGCGACTCGACGCGCTCGAAGCCGGGAAAAAGAAGACGAAGGGCTGAGGCCGCGCGCTCAGCGCCCTTATTCGTAAAATTGTTGCAAAGTTTGATTTGACTCGAGGTTCGCGTCGCCGCACGCTCGTTGAAATGTTGCGTTGTATCAATGCCTTACCACCTATGGCTGTGTGCCGCGGGGGCGTATCAGTCAGGGGTTGCGAAATGGCGGCGCGGTCGATCGGACGGGCGCGCAAGGCACGCACCGGTTCCGGCGCAGGCAGGTCTCGTGTCCGGTGATCCGGCAGAGGAGATCCGCGCCGTGCAGGGCGCGCTGGCCAGGGCGAAGGCGCTGCGCAGGATCATCCAGCACGCCGAGAACCAGTTGCGCCGGGACGCCGCGATCATCACCTATACACGGCTGATCGACGACCTGATCGAGCGGCTGCACGCGCTGAACGAGGCGGGCGTCTTCGAGCGCGTCGTGCACCTGATCGAAGCCGAGCCCGACGCAGAGGGCTGACCCACGACCCGCGCGGCATGTTGCAGCGGGGATTCGGCGCTCCACAAGTTATTGCGGTTATCCACAACAAATAGCTTTACAGGGCGACTCGCGTCCCTCACCATATCTGGTAGGGACGCGGGGGCGAACCCCCGTCCGTTGAGCAGACGCCTAGCGATTGGGGGCGATATCCGCCTTCTCCGCTATATAAAAACGAGGTGGCGCCGTGGCATTGTCCGAACAGTTCCTACAGGAAGATCTTCACCCCATCGACATCGTCGAGACCCTGGCCGAGCATAACGACTGGGACTTCGACCGGATCGGCGACGACCAGATCGCCATGGCCGTCGAGGGCCAGTGGCGCACCTATTCGATCACGCTGGCGTGGTCGGGCTACGACGAGACCCTGCGCATGGTCTGCACCTTCGAGATGGAGCCGCCCGAGGAAAAGCTGCCCGCGCTCTACCACGTGCTGAACGAGATCAACGACCAATGCTGGGCCGGCGCGTTCACCTACTGGGCCGAACAGAAGCTGATGGTCTATCGCTACGGCCTGCTGATGAGCGGCGGACAGGGCGCCAGCCCGGAGCAGATCGATACGCTGATCACCGCCGCGGTCACCAGCGCGGAACGCTACTACCCGGCGCTGCAACTGGTCGTCTGGGGCGACCGCGCGCCGCGCGACGCGATGCAGGTCGCCATCGCCGAGGCCTTTGGCCGCGCCTGACGCCTGACCCGATCGAGCGTCTTCGACACGCATCTTCAGTGCTCGCGCAAGCGCGAGACAGGGGGCCGGCCCCCACGTTGAATTTTCACGAAAATTCAACCCTCCCTTGGGATATTTCGACGCAAGAAGAAAGACGGGGGCGCAGGAGATCGCCGCTTTCGCCATCTTGCGTTGCCTCGCGGAATCGCCGCGCGTAAGACTTGGGGCGTGAAGCGGAGGGACCTGGTATGGATATGAACGATGTCACCGAACGCGGGCTGGTATTGCTCGGCTGCGGCAAGATGGGATCGGCGATGTTGCAGGGCTGGCTTTCGGACGGATTGCCGCCCGGTTCGGTCTGGGTGATCGACCCCGCGCCGTCGGACTGGTTGCAAGGCGTCGGCGTGCGACTCAACGAGGATCTGCCCGAGGCCCCGGCGATCGTGCTGATCGCGGTCAAGCCGCAGATGATGGGCGACGCCCTTCCCGCGATCGCGGCGATGGGGGGTGGCGACACGCTGTTCGTGTCGGTCGCGGCGGGCACGTCGATCGCCGCGTTCGAAGAGGCGCTGGGGGATGATAGCCCGATCGTGCGGGCCATGCCCAACACGCCTGCCGCCGTGGGCCGCGGGATCACCGCCATCATCGGGAATGATCACGCCGGCACCGGGCAGCTCGATCTTGCCGAGTCGCTGTTGCGCGCGGTGGGACAGGTGGTGCGGCTGGAGCACGAGGACCAGATGGACGCGGTCACCGGGGTTTCGGGCTCCGGGCCGGCCTATGTCTTTCACATGATCGAGTGCCTCGCCAGCGCCGGCGAGGCGCAGGGCCTGCCGCCCGAGATGGCGATGCAGTTGGCCAAGGCCACGGTGGCGGGCGCCGGCGCGCTGGCCGAGGCCGCCGAGGAGACGCCCGAGCAACTGCGCGTCAACGTGACCAGCCCCAACGGCACCACGCAGGCCGGACTGAAGGTGCTGATGGACACCTCGGACGGGTTGCCGCCGCTGATGATCCGCACCGTGGGGGCGGCGGCCGAGCGTTCGCGGGAGCTGAAACATGGCGGATGAGATCACGTTCGACGACTTCCTCAAGGTCGATATCCGCGTCGGGCGCGTAACGCGGGCTGAACCGTTCCCCGAGGCGCGCAAGCCCGCGATCAAGATGTGGATCGATTTCGGCCCCGACATCGGCGAGCGCAAGACATCGGCGCAGATCACCGCGCATTACACGCCCGAATCGCTGACGGGCAGGCAGGTGATCGGCGTGGTGAACTTTCCGCCGCGCCAGATCGGCCCCTTCATGTCCGAGGTGCTGGTGCTGGGCGTGGCGGATGCGGATGGCGAGATCGTGCTTTTGCGCCCGGACCGTGAGGTTCCCGAAGGCGGGAGGATGCATTGACACGGGTGTTCCTGACCCGCCCGCTTCCGGGCTGCGTGGTCGCCGCCGCCGAGGCCCACTTCGAGGTGGAGACGCGCGAGAGCACCGGACCGATGAAACCGGCCGAGATGCGCGCGGCGCTGGCGCTCTACGACGGGGTTCTGCCGACGCTGGGCGATGCGTTCGACGCGGAGATCTTCGGCGACGGGCATCACCGCTGCCGGGTCCTCGCCAATTTCGGGGTGGGATATAACCATATCGACGTGGCCGCGGCGCGCGCCTGCGGGATCAGCGTGACCAACACGCCGGGCGCCGTGACCGACGCGACGGCGGATATCACGCTGACGCTGATGCTGATGAGCGCGCGCCGCGCCGGCGAGGGCGAGCGGATGCTGCGCGCGGGCGCGTGGGAGGGCTGGCACCCCACGCAGATGCTTGGCTTGCACATGAGCGGCAAGACGGTGGGCGTCATCGGCATGGGGCGAATCGGGCAGGCGGTGGCGCGGCGCTGCCGCTTTGGCTTCGGCATGGACGTGCTCTATGTCAGCCGGTCGGAGAAGACGCTGGATTTCGACGCGCGCCGGATGGAGAGCGCCGAGGCGCTGGCGGCAGAGGCCAATTTCGTCGTGATCGCCGTGCCGGGGGGGGCCGAAACGCATCGCCTGATCGGCGAGAGCGTGCTGGGCGCGATGCAGCCGCACGCGCATCTGATCAATGTCTCGCGCGGCGACGTGGTGGACGAGGCGGCGCTGATCGCGGCGCTGACCGAAGGGCGGATCGCGGGCGCCGGGCTCGACGTTTACGAGCATGAGCCAAAGGTGCCCGACGCGCTGATCGCGCTGGAGAACGCCGTGCTTCTGCCGCATCTCGGCACCGCCGCAACCGAGGTGCGCGAGGCGATGGGGCTGATGGCGGTCGAGAACCTGCGCGCCTTCTTCGCGGGCGAAGAGCCGCCGAACCTCGTCAATTGAGCGGCGGTGCGACGCGGGGTTCCGCTTGACCTCGTCGCGTGCGTGCTATGATCTGCGCGGACCCATCTTCGGAGCTTTCTCATGACTTCCCCCGCCATCACGGGCGCCGCGGTCTTCACGCCGGAGGAGACCATCACCAACGCGGAACTGGTCGCGGCCTTTAACGCCTATGCCGACCGGTTCAACGCCGAGCACGCCGCGGAAATCGCGGCGGGCGAGGTCAGGGCCAAGGCCCATTCCAGCACGGAATTCATCGTCAACGCCTCGGGCATCGAGCGCCGTCACGTGCTGGACAAATCCGGCGTGCTGGACCCCGAGGTGATGCATCCGCGCCTGCGCCCGCGCAGCGACGAGGAACCATCGGTCATGGCCGAAATGGCGCTGGCCGCCTGTCGCGACGCGCTCGCGCAGGCGGGCCGCGACCCCGAAGAGGTCGATCTCGTGATCTGCGCGGCCTCGAACCACGAACGCGCGTATCCGGCGATCGCGGTCGAGATCCAGCAGCTTCTGGGCGCGGGCGGGTTCGCCTTCGACATGAACGTGGCATGTTCGTCGGCCACCTTCGGCATGCAGGCGGCGGCGGACATGATCCGCGCCGGATCCGCGCGCTGCGCGCTGGTGGTCAACCCCGAGATATGTTCGGCCCATCTGGAATGGCGCGACCGAGACTGTCATTTCATTTTCGGCGATGTCTGCACTGCGTCGGTGCTGGAACCCGCGGAGGCGGCGCAGGGCGCGCATTTCCGCATACGCAGCACCCGCTGCGCGACGCAGTTCTCCAACAACATTCGCAACAACAACGGCTTCCTGCGGCGCGCGCATGGCCAGATGGAGGACCGGCGCGACATGCAGTTCATGCAGAATGGGCGAAAGGTCTTCAAGGAGGTGCTGCCGCTGGTCTCCCAGCACATCCTGTCGCATCTCGCAGAGGAAAACGTGGCGGCCGACAGCCTCAAACGGCTCTGGCTGCACCAGGCGAACAAGGCGATGAACGATTTCATCGGGCGCAAGGTGCTGGGACGCGCGCCCGAACCGGACGAACAGCCGAACATCCTTCAGGACTATGCCAACACCTCTTCGGCGGGGTCGATCATCGCGTTCTCGAAATACTCGAACGACCTCGCCCCCGGTGATCTCGGGCTGATCTGTTCCTTCGGGGCGGGGTATTCCGTGGGATCGGTGCTGGTCGAGCGGGCGGGCTAGCCGGTTATCGCTTCAGCCCCGGCTTCGGCTCGTTGCGCCTCTCGTTCCACGCGGGATCCTCGCGCTTGATCCGCCGCGCCACGAGATAACCGGTCGGCCACGCCATCACGAGGCCCGCGATGACGCAGGCCGCGATGACCCAATATCCGTAGTATCCAAGCGAAAACGCCGCGATCACCAGCGCCCCGGCAATGGAACTGCCGCCGATCACGGCGATGAAAATGGCGAGACGGTCCATGGCGCAATCCCCCTGATCTGGCGAAGCGTTCTTATGGAAAACGCGGCACGCGCGGCTTGGTTCCGGCGCGTCGCCGCGCTGCGACGTCTTTTGTCTTGAATTTCGGCGGGTTGTTCGGAAAACTGTCTTGGGTATCCGCGTCGGGACGCCCCGGAACACGAGGGGCGAGAAGATGACGGCGATGGCGAGCTACCTGAAGAAGCACACCGAGGCGCTGGTCAAGGATGTCGGCATCGAGCCGGCCTGCAAGCTGACCGGCAAGTCCAAGGCGACGCTGGGGCGCTACTATTCCGGGCATCCCGAACACGCGGACCGTTTCATGCCCGTCGATGCGGTGGCGGCGCTGGAAGAGGCCGCGAGCTATCCGCACGTCACCGCCGCGCTGGCCGAGCTGAAGGGCATCGGTCTCGACTTCGACGAGACGCGCCGCAACACGCGCGGCAAGGGCGGTGTGAACAGCGACGTGATCGCGCTCAGCCAGCGGTTCGCGATGCTGATGGCCGAATACCAGCAGTCGATCGAGGACGGCCGCATCACGGTGAACGAAGCCAAGCGCCTGCTGCGCGAAACGACGCATCTGCAAAAGGTGCTGGTCGACATGAAGATGCACCTCGAGGACGAAACCACCTGAGCCCGCCCTGCCCGCCTCAGCCGCTCTGCCGGAGCGCGCTGGGCGCGCGCCCGTAGCGGGCCTTTACCGCGCGGGCCAGCGCGGCGGGCGAATCGTAGCCGCAGCGCACCGCGATCTCGGCGATGCCGAGCTGCGTCCCGTCGAGCAGCTTGCGCGCTTCGGACAGTCGCAGGTGGCGATAGACGGCGCCGGGCGGCGCGCCGAGCGCGCGGCGGAACCGCCGGTCGAGCGTGCGCGGCTGGCAAGTGAGCCGCCGGGCCACGGCGGAGAGGGGGAGCGGACGCTCCACGTGTTCGCGCATCAGCGCCAGCGCGCGGCGCACCAGCGGGTCGCCCTCCGGCACGACCTGCGCCGGTCCGCGGTCGCCCGAATGCATGAACTGGTCCTCCACGTCGAGCCGCGTCGCCGTTCCCGCGTGCCGCGCGATCAGGTCGAGCGTGAGGTCGAGCGCCGACATCGCCCCCGCGCAGGTCACGAACGGGCCGTCGCGCAGGGCGCGCGCGCGCTCGACTTCGACCTTCAGGAACCGTTCGGCGAACGCGTCGAGCATGTCCCAATGCAACGTCGCGTGCCGCCCGTCGAGCAGCCCCGCCGCCGCCAGCAGCCAGGGCGCGGTATCGAGACCGACGACCGTCCCCGCCCGCCCCGCGGCGGCGCGCAGCGCGCGGCGGGTTTCGGGCGTATCGTGGCGCAGGTGGTCATAGCTCGCGTGGACGAACAGGTAGTCGCATTCCGGCAGGTCGCGCAGCGCGCCATGCGGCAGCACCTGGATGTCGCTGGACGATCGCGCCGGCGCGCCGTCCGGCGTGACGATCCGCCAGTCGAAGAGCGCCTCGCGCGCCACGTCGTTGGCGGCGCGCAGCGGTTCGAGGCAATTGCTCAGGCAGAGGTTCGAGAACCGGTCGAAAATCAGGATCCCGATGGTGACGGGGCTTGCCGGGGTTTTTGTCCATTTCTGCATCATGATTGTCCAATACGGAAAGAGCCATCCACCGTCCAGCGGGCTAGGTTGGCGGCGAACCAGAACCGGAGGAAACCGACCCATGCCCCTGACCATGAACCGCGAGGTTTTCATCACCTGCGCCGTCACCGGCGGCGGCGGCACCCAGGACCGCAGCCCGCACGTCCCCCGCAGCCCCGAACAGATCGCCGACAGCGCCATCGCCGCGGCCAAGGCGGGCGCGGCGGTGGTGCATTGCCACGTCCGCGACCCCGAGACCGGCGCGCCGTCGCGCGACGTGAAACTTTACCGCGAGGTCACCGACCGCATCCGCGCCAGTGATACCGACGTGGTGCTGAACCTCACCGCCGGGATGGGCGGCGACATGGTGTTCGGCGACGCCGAATCGCCGCTGCCGATCAACGAGTCCGCCTCGGACATGGTGGGCGCGACCGAGCGCGTGGCCCACGTCGCCGAATGCCTGCCCGAGATCTGCACGCTCGATTGCGGCACGATGAACTTTGCCGAAGCCGACTACGTGATGACCAACACGCCGGGCATGTTGACCGCGATGGGCCGGATGATGACCGAACTCGGCGTCAAGCCCGAGATCGAGGCGTTTGACACCGGCCATCTCTGGTACGCCAAGCAGTTGGTGAAGGACGGCGTGCTGGAGGCGGACGCGCTCGTGCAGCTTTGCATGGGCGTGCCGTGGGGCGCGCCCAACGACCTCAACACCTTCATGGCGATGGTCAACAACGTGCCCGCCGACTGGAACTGGTCCGCGTTTTCGCTGGGCCGCGACCAGATGCCCTATGTCGCCGCCGCGGTGCTGGCGGGCGGGAACGTGCGCGTCGGGCTCGAGGATAACCTGATGCTCGACAAGGGCGTGCTGGCCGAGAACCACCAGCTCGTCACCCGCGCGGTCGAGATCATCGAACGCCTTGGCGCGCGCGTGATCGGTCCCGAGGACGTGCGCAAGAAGCTGAACCTGACCAAGCGGGCGCCCAAAGGATGACCCGCCGCGTCCTCATCACCGGCGGCGCGTCGGGAATTGGCCTTGGCCTTGCCCGTCGTTTCGCGGCCGAGGGCGACCGCGTGGCCCTCTGCGACGCCGACGCGGACGCCGTGGCGCGCATGGGCGACGCGCTGCGCGGCGCGATCGCCGCGGTCGCGGACGTCACCGACGAGGCGCAGATGGCCGCCTTTCTCGACCGCGTCGAATCGGAATGGGGCGGCGTCGACGTGGTCTGCGCCAATGCCGGCACCGGCGGACCGGCCGGGCGGATCGAGGATCTGGATTATGCCGACTGGCAAGCCTGCATCGGCGTCAACCTCAACGGCGCGTTCCTGACCTGCCGCTGGGCCGCGCGGCTGATGCGGGCGCAGGAATCGGGTTGCATCATCCTCACCTCGTCCACGTCCGGTCAGTGGGGCCACCCCTACCGGTCGCCCTACGCCAGCGCGAAATGGGGGCTCGTCGGGCTGACCAAGACGCTGGCGATGGAGCTTGGGCCCGCCGGCGTGCGGGTCAACGCCGTCTGCCCCGGCGCGGTCGAGGGGGAGCGCATGGATCGCGTCGTCGCGATGGAGGCCGCGGCCTCGGGCCGGCCAGAGGCGGACGTGCGCGAGCAATACGTGCGCGGCGTCTCCATGCGCACATGGGTCACGGTCGATGACCTCGCGGACACCTTCCTCTTTCTCGCCTCCCCCGCGGCAAGCAAGATGTCGGGCCAGATCATCGCGGTCGATGGCCATACCGAAACCAACGCGCCCTGAGGGCGCCCCAAGGCGGAATTCCGAACATGACCCAAACGGCAACCATCATCGGCGGCGGCGTCATCGGCGGCGGCTGGGCCGCGCGCTTCCTGCTCAACGGCTGGAACGTGCGCGTCTTCGACCCCGACCCGGAGGCCGAACGCAAGATCGGCGAGGTGCTCGGCAACGCCCGTCACGCGCTGCCCATGCTCTACGACCAGGCGCTGCCCGCCGAGGGCGCGCTGACGTTTCACGATCGCATCGACGAGGCGGTCGAGGGCGCGGCGTGGATCCAGGAAAGCGTGCCGGAACGGCTCGACATCAAGCACAAGGTCTTTGCCGAGATCCAGGCCGCCTGCGACGCGGGCGCGGTGATCGGATCCTCGACCAGCGGCTTCAAGCCGTCCCAATTGCAGGAGGGCGCCAGCCGTCCCGGCCAGATCATGGTCTGCCACCCGTTCAACCCGGTCTACCTCTTGCCGCTGATCGAGGTGGTCGGCACAGAGGCCAGCGACCCCGCCCTGCTAGACCGCGCGAGCAACCTGCTGCGCTCGGTCGGCCTTTTTCCGCTGCGCGTGCGCAAGGAGATCGACGCCCATATCGCCGACCGCTTCCTCGAGGCGGTCTGGCGCGAGGCGCTCTGGCTCATCAAGGACGACATCGCCACCACCGAGGAGATCGACAACGCGATCCGCTACGGGTTCGGCATCCGCTGGGCGCAGATGGGCCTGTTCGAGACCTACCGCGTCGCCGGCGGCGAGGCGGGGATGAAGCATTTCATCGACCAGTTCGGCCCCGCCCTCGCATGGCCCTGGACCAAGCTGATGGACGTACCCGAACTGACCGACGAACTGGCGCAGAAGATCGCCGATCAGTCTGACGCGCAATCCGGCCATCTCAGCATCCGCGAGCTCGAGCGCAAGCGCGACAACAACCTGATCGCGATGATGCGCGCGCTCAAGCAGCAGGGCGCCGCCGCCGGACGCCTGATCGCGGCGCACCAGAAGACGCTGGACCTGCCGCCGGTGGAAGAGACGCCGATGATTACCGTGCGCCGCACCGTGCCCGTCGACTGGACCGACCGGAACGGGCACATGAACGAAGGCCGCTTCGGGCAGATATTCTCGGACGCGGCGGAAATCGTGATGGATGTGGCCGGCGCGGGCGAGGACTACATCGCCGCCGGCGGCAGCTACTTCACCGTCGAGAACACCATCAAGTTCCTCGCCGAGGCCAACGCCGGCGAACCGGTCGAGGTGCGCACCCGCGTGACCGATGGCGAGGGGAAGAAACTGCGCTGCTTCCACGAACTGGTCCGCACCAGCGATGACACGCTGCTCGCGACCAGCGACCAGCTCATGCTGCATGTCGACATGAAGACCCGCCGCACCAGCCTGCCCACCCCCGAGGTCGCCAAGCGCATCGCCGCCTTCGCGGCCGCCCACAAGGAGTGAGACGATGAATTTCGGACTGACCGACGAACAGGAGATGATCGTCTCGACCGTGCGCAGCTTCGTCGAGAAGGAGATCTACCCGCACGAGGCCGAGGTCGAGCGCACCGGCGAGGTGCCCCCCGAGGTGGCCGAGCGGATCAAGCAGAAGACGCAGGACCTCGGCTTTTACGCCTGCAACTTCCCCGAGGAGGTGGGCGGCGCGGGCCTCTCGCATCTTGAATTCGCGCTGGTCGAGCGCGAGTTGGGCCGCGGCTGCATGGCGCTCAACCATTTCTTCGGCCGCCCGCAGAACATCCTGATGGCCTGCGAGGGCGAGCAGCGCGAGAAATACCTGCTCCCGGCGGTGCGCGGCGAACGCATGGACGCGCTGGCGATGACTGAGCCGGGCGCCGGATCGGACGTGCGGGGCATGAAATGCTCGGCCCGGCGCGACGGCGGAGACTGGGTGCTGAACGGGACGAAACACTTCATCTCGGGCGCGGATCACGCCGATTTCATCATCGTCTTCGTCGCCACCGGCGAGGATCAGACGCCGAAGGGGCCGAAAAAGCGGATCACCACCTTCCTTGTGGATCGCGGCACGCCCGGCTTCACCATCCGCGACGGCTACAACTCTGTCAGCCATCGCGGTTACAAGAACATGGTGCTGGAATTCGACGACTGCCGCCTGCCGGACGCGCAGGTGCTGGGCGAGGTCGACGGCGGATTCGCGGTGATGAACGAATGGCTCTACGCGACGCGCATCACCGTGGCCACCATGTCCGTGGGTCGCGCACGCCGCTGCTTCGAGATGGGCCTCGCCTACGCCGCCGAGCGCGAGCAGTTCGGCCAGCCCATCGGCAAGTTCCAGGGCGTCGGCTTCCAACTCGCCGACATGGTGACCGAGATCGACGCGGCGGATTTCCTCACGCTGGCCTCGGCCTGGCGGCTCGACCAGGGCCTGCCCGCCAACCGCGAGATCGCGAGCGCCAAGCTCTACGCGACCGAGATGCTGGCCCGGGTCACCGACGCGACGCTGCAAATCTACGGCGGCATGGGGCTGATGGACGACTTCCCGATCGAACGCTTCTGGCGCGATGCGCGGGTCGAACGCATCTGGGACGGCACTTCCGAAATCCAGCGTCACATCATCAGCCGCGAATTGCTGCGACCGCTGGGTGCGTGAGACCGATGCGCGGCGAAAGAGTCTTCTTGTAGTGGACCGTTTCACATGACCCGTGACCTCTCCCGCCTCATCCGTCCCCGCTCCATCGCCGTGGTCGGCGGCGGAGTCTGGTGCGCGTCGGTAATCGCGCAGTGCCAGGGGATGGGTTTTGACGGCCCTGTCTGGCCGGTGCACCCGACCCGTTCGGACGTGGCCGGGCTGCCCGCCTTCGCCTCGGTCAACGATTTGCCGGAGGCGCCCGACGCGACCTTCATCGGCGTCAACCGGGCCGCGACCATCGACGTGGTGCGCGCGCTTGCGGCGCGGGGCGCGGGCGGGGCCGTCTGTTTCGCCAGCGGGTTCCGCGAGGCGCAGGCCGAGACCGGCGACGGCACGCGGATGCAGGACGCGCTGCTGGCGGCGGCGGGCGACATGCCGATCATCGGGCCGAACTGCTATGGCTTCATCAACTATCTCGACGGCGCGCTCCTCTGGCCCGACCAGCACGGCGGGGTGCGCGCGGAACGCGGGGTCGCGCTCATCACGCAGAGCTCGAACATCGCGATCAACCTCACCATGCAGGCGCGCGGATTGCCGCTCGCTTATGTCGCGACCGCCGGCAACCAGGCGCAGATCGGGCTTGCCGAAATCGGCGGCGCGCTGATCGAGGACGACCGCGTGACCGCGCTAGGCCTGCATATCGAGGGGATCGGCGACTTGCGCGCCTTCGAGGCGCTCGCCGCGCGCGCCCGTGATCTGGGCAAGCCCGTCGTCGCGCTCAAGGCGGGCCGCTCCGAACAGGCGCGCGCCGCCACCGTGTCGCACACCGCCTCCCTCGCCGGGAGCGACGCGGGCGCGCGGGCGCTCCTGCGCAGGCTCGGCATCGCGCAAGTGAGCAGCCTGCCAATGATGCTCGAGACGCTGAAGCTCGCGCATTTCGCGGGGCCTCTGCGGTCGAACCGGTTGGTGTCGATCTCCTGCTCGGGCGGCGAGGCGAGCCTGATGGCCGACAGCGCCGAGGGGCGCGACGTGGTCTTCCCGCCGCTCGACGCGGTGCAGCACGAGGGGCTGCGCGCCGCGCTGGGGCCGATGGTGGCGCTGGCCAACCCCTTGGATTATCACACCTTCATCTGGGATGACGTGGCGAAGATGTCGCAGGCCTTCACCGCCGCGCTGCGCGGCGATGTCGCGTTGGGCTGTCTCATCGTGGACTACCCGCGCACCGACCGGTGCAGCGACGCGGCCTGGGATTGCACCATCGCCGCAGGCGCGGCGGCGCAGCGCGACGCGGGCGTGCCCGTCGCCATCGTGGCGAGCCTGCCCGAAAACCTGTCCGAGGCGAAGGCGGCGCAGATCGCCGCCGCCGGCCTCATACCGATGCTGGGCCTCGACGATGCGCTGGCGGCGGTCGAGGCGCTGACCGCCGCGCGCGCCGGCACCCCGGCCCCGCTCCTGCTGCCGGGTGAGGGCGGGCCGGCGCGAGTGCTGAGCGAGGCGCAGAGCAAGGCGGCGCTCAGGGCGCATGGGCTCGACGTGCCGCGCCACGCCCGCGCAGAAACGCGTGACGGCCTTGCCGCCGCGCTGCGCGAGGTGGGCCTGCCCGTCGTGCTGAAGGGCGAGGGCGTCGCCCACAAGACCGAGGCGGGCGCGGTCGCCGTCAACCTCGCGACCGAGCCCGAGGCGATCGCCGCCGCCGAAGGCATGAACGCGGCCTCCTGGCTGGTGGAGGAAATGGTGACCGGCGGCGTCGCCGAACTGCTGATCGGGGTGGTGCGCGACCCGGCGCACGGCTATGTTCTGACCCTGGCCGCGGGCGGCGTGCTGACCGAGATCCTGCGGGATTCCGCGCAACTGCTCCTGCCCGCCACCGGGGCCGAGATCGACGCCGCGCTCGACTCCCTGCGCATCGCGCCGCTCTTGCACAGCTACCGGGGCGGGCCGGGCGCGGACCGCGCCGCCATCATCAGGGCGGTCATGGCGGTGCAGGACTACGCCACCGCCCACGCCGGCCCGCTCGAGGAGGTCGAGATCAACCCGCTCATCTGCACCCCGACAAGCGCGGTGGCCGCGGATGCGCTCATCAGGACAGGAGAGACGACATGACCGACAGTCCCATACGCACTGAGACCCGCGGCCACGTGCTTGAGGTGACGCTCGACCGGCCCAAGGCGAACGCCATCGACCTCGCCACCAGCCGGATCATGGGCGAGGTGTTCCGCGATTTCCGCGACGACGACGCCTTGCGCGTCGCCATCGTTACCGGCGCGGGCGAAAAGTTCTTCTGCCCCGGCTGGGATCTCAAGGCGGCGGCGGAGGGTGACGCGGTCGATGGCGATTACGGCGTCGGCGGCTTCGGCGGAATTCAGGAGCTGCGCGATCTCAACAAACCGATCGTCGCGGCGGTGAACGGCATCTGCTGCGGCGGCGGGCTGGAGCTGGCGCTCGGCGCGGATATCATCCTCGCCGCCGATCATGCGCAATTCGCGCTGCCCGAAATACGTTCCGGCACCGTCGCGGACGCCGCGAGCGTGAAGCTGCCCAAGCGCATCCCCTATCACATCGCGATGGAGATGCTGCTGACGGGCCGCTGGATCGACGCGGAAGAGGCCGCGCGCTGGGGCGTGATCAACCAGGTGCACCCGGCGGGCAAGCTGATGGAGGAGGCCCGCGCCCTGGCCGATCACCTGGCAAGCGGCCCGCCGCTGGTCTACGCCGCGATCAAGGAGATCGTGCGCGACGCCGAAGGAAGCGATTTCCAGACCGCGATGAACAAGATCGCGCGCCGGCAGTATCCGACCGTCGATGTGCTCTATTCCTCGGAGGACCAGCTCGAGGGCGCGCGCGCCTTCGCCGAAAAGCGCGATCCCGTCTGGAAGGGGAAATAACATCGGGCCGCGTCGCGCGGCCGCCGGTCAGGTGTTTCGCCTTTGACGAGGATATCTGGAAGCAAGAACAGGAGGAGGGGACGGCATCCGTCCCTCCCCGAAAAAGGCGTCTCGCCCTTCTCCATGCACGGTCATCGGCGTCCCCGCCTGAACCGTAACGTCACCTTGGCCGATTCAGGTTAACTCGGTCTTTATTCTTGCCAAGAAACATCCTCGCCGAAGGCGAAATACCCGGGCCGCCGTCAAAACAGGTTTTGCAATCCGGCGTCGTCGGCTATCGTCGGGATCAGAAAAAACGATCATCAGGGAGATGGCAGATGAAACAATGCTGGAAATGCGGCTTCGCCGCCGCGGTCGCGATGACCTTTGCGGGCCAGGCGCTCGCGACGGAATGGAACGTATCCCTCTGGGGCAAGCGGCGGGCGTTCACCGAACACGTGGAGAAGCTCGCCGAGCTGGTGAGCGAGAAGACCAACGGCGAATTCACCCTCAACCTCAGCTATGGCGGCCTGTCCAAGAACAAGGAGAACCTCGACGGGATTTCCATCGGCGCCTTCGAGATGGCGCAGTTCTGCGCGGGCTACCACCGCGACAAGAACCCGACGATCACCGTCCTCGAACTGCCCTTCCTCGGGGTCGAGACGCTCGCGCAGGAGCGCGAGCTGTCGATGGCGCTTTATGATCAGCCCGCGGTCAAGGAGGACCTCGCCCGCTGGAACGCGACGATCCTCATGCCCTCGCCGATGCCGCAATACAACCTCGTGGGCCTTGGCGACGCGCCGCAGAGCCTCGATGATTTCGAGGGGCTGACCGTGCGCGCCACCGGCGGGATCGGACAGGCGATGGAGGCGGTCGGCGCGGTGCCCACCTCGATGTCCGCGACCGAGGTGCGCCAGGCGCTCGACAGCGGCGTCATCAAGGCGGCGGCGTTCGCCCCGCACGCGCACATGTCCTTCGGCACGATCGAGAACGCGCAGTGGTGGACCACGAACCTCAACCCCGGAACGGTCAACTGCCCCGTGGTCGCCAATACCGATGCTCTGAACGACCTGAGCGACGCGCATCGCGAGGCGTTGCTCGGCTCCATCGACGAGGCGCTGGATTACTACGTCGAGAACTACGAGAACAACACGATGGCGAAATGGGGTCCGGCGCTTGACGAGCGCGGGATCGAGCGGGTGAGCTTTGACGACAACAGTCTTGCCGCCTTCGAGGAAAAGGTCGCCGGTCCCGCCGCGCAGGCCTGGATCGAGGACATGAACGCCCGCGGTCTGCCGGGGCAGGAGCTCTATGATTTCGTGACCGCGAAGCTGAAAGAGCTGAAGGGCATGTAGGTGTCTAAGCGTTCCGCGCCTCAGCATCACAGGGGGCCTCGCCGCGCTCGAATGCGCGAGGCCTCGGATCGGTGCGCGGAACGGTGCAAGCGATCATTTGCGATAGGACACGGTGACATGTGCCCCCAAGAGATAGCCGAATCGAAATTTGTGCTTCAGGTCGACATCAGAGATCAGAATGGCGATCAGATATTCCATGAAGAGTTCGTTTTCGACGGGAGTCAGCCACCCTTCATACCAGATGTGGGGCAAGTCTGGAGTGTCGACTACGGGCAGGGTGCCAACCCTCCGTTCGTGGTCAGGACAAAGACGTTTGCAGCTAGCATGGCCGACCCCTTTGTCAGCCGGGTTGCGGTACAACTGACGCCCCAAGAGACATAGGCATACGCCGAGTATCTACAGTGACTCGACTGTTGCCGCCAAATGGAAGGAGAGCGAATGGCAGGCAGCGCGTCGATCATCACCGATGACAGCCGATTGAGCCGGATCGACCGCGCGCTCTATCGGCTAGAACGCGTTCTGGCGCTGCTGAGCGGCCTGGCGGTGTTCGCCCTGATGATCCTTGCCGTGGTGTCGGTGTCCGGGCGGAATTTCCTCAACCAGCCCTTGCCGGGCTATGTCGACTGGATCGAGCAGGCGATGCCGCTGATCGCCTTCATGGGCATCTCCTTTACCCAGCGCGACGGCGGGCATATCCGCATGGATATCGTCGTCGGGGCGCTCAGGGGTCGCGCGCTCTGGGTGGCCGAGTTCATCACCACGCTGGCGGTGTTGGCGTTGATGCTTCTGCTGGTCTGGGGCAGCTGGGCGCATTTCTCGCGCAGTTTCGACTTCGGCGCGCCGCTCTGGAGCCGTGACAGCAGCATGGACATCGCCCTGCCGCTCTGGCCGGCCAAGCTGCTGGCGCCGGTGGCCTTTGCGGTGCTGTCGCTGCGGCTGGTGCTGCAACTCTGGGGCTATGGCCGCGCCTTCCTGCGAAACGCGGACGCGCCCGTCGCCGTGCCGCTGGTGACGGACGCGGCCACGCAGGCGCGCATGGAGGCCGAGCAACTGTCCGGCCGGGACGGATAGGCGCGATGGAACCCATCGATATCGGCCTTGCGGTCACCGGCGGGATGCTGGTCTTTGTCATCCTCGGAATGCGCGTGGCCTTCGCCGCCGCGGGCGCGGGGCTGATCGGGCTGATCTGGATCTTCTGGGCCAAGAAGGGCTATGCGGGCGAGGATTTCCTCTGGGCGCTGACCGTAGCGGTGAAGACCGCTGGACAGGTGCCCCATTCCAAGGTGTCGAGCCAGGCGCTCTCGCTCATCCCGACCTTCATCCTGATCGGCTATCTCGCCTATTACGCGGGGCTGACCAAGGCGCTGTTCGAGGCGGCGAAACGCTGGATCGCCTGGGTGCCGGGGGGGCTGGCGGTGTCGACCGTCTTCGCCACCGCGGGGTTCGCCGCGGTTTCGGGCGCGTCCGTGGCCACCGCCGCGGTCTTCGCGCGGATCGCGATCCCGGAGATGCTGAAGATCGGTTATGACAAGAAATTCGCCGCCGGGGTCGTGGCGGCGGGCGGCACGCTCGCCTCGCTCATCCCGCCCTCGGCGATCCTCGTCATATATGCGATCATCGTCGAACAGGACGTGGGCAAGCTGCTGCTCGCCGGGTTCCTGCCGGGGGTGTTTTCCGCCTTCGTCTACGGCGCGCTCATCATCGGGCTTGCGCTGACGATCAAGGGGTTCGGCCCGCCGGTCGGCGGGTTCACCTGGCGCGAACGGCTGGTGGCGCTGCCGCCCGCGCTGCCCATCGTGCTGGTGGTCGTGACGATCATCTTCTTCGTCTACAACCCCTTCGGCGGCGACGCCTGGGGCACGCCGACCGAGGGCGGCGCGATCGGCGCCTTCATCGTCTTTCTCATGGCGGTCTGGCGCGGGATGCGCTGGGCGGAACTGAAGGCGGCGCTGCTCGAGACCGCAAAGCTCTCGGTGATGATCTTCACCATCATCTGGGGCGTGCTGGTCTATGTGCGTTTCCTCGGGTTCGCTGACCTGCCGGGCGCCTTCGCGGACTGGATCACCTCGCTGACCGTGTCGCCGATGCTGATCCTGGTCTGCATCCTGCTGGCCTACGCGGTGCTGGGCATGTTCATGGACGCGATCGGGATGCTGCTGCTGACGCTGCCGGTGGTCTACCCGGCGGTCATGGCGCTGAACGGGGGCGAGTTGGTGAGTGCCGCCGACAGCACCTTCGGCATGTCGGGGCCGATGTGCGCGATCTGGTTCGGCATCCTGGTGGTCAAGATGGCCGAGTTCTGCCTCATCACCCCGCCCATCGGGCTCAACTGTTTCGTGGTGGCCGGCGTGCGCGAGGATCTGAGCGTGCAGGACGTGTTCAAGGGCGTCACGCCCTTCTTCATCGCCGACGCAATCACCATCGCCCTGCTGGTGAGCTTTCCGATGATCGTTCTCTGGCTGCCGGGTCAGGTGTGACGTCCAAGACTTTTCATGGAAAAGTCTTGGGAATTCTCTTTGAAAAAGAGAATTACGTCACGACCCCGCGCTGATCCTCGCGCCCCATCGAGACGAGGCGCGGGCCATCCTCCTGCCAGGTCTGGAACGCGGGTTTGTCCTGCATCCCGTCCCAGCCGCAGGCGATCAGTGATTGCGCCACCGCGCCGCCCAGCGTCGTGCCGGGGCCGGTGACGATGAACAGATCGGGCGCGAATTCGCGCGCCGAAATCGCGATGGCGCGGGCGAAATCGTAAGCCTCGGTCACTTGGTGGCCAAGCGTGTAGGCGCGCAGCGCCGCCGGGTCGCTCGCCTCGGGCCACCAGATTGCGCCGCGCCCGTCGATAAGCGGGATCGCGGGCGCGTGGAAGAGGTCCGCGCCGAGTGCGGCGCGCCCGGCCTCGGCCACCGGCGCCTGCAGGTCGGTATGAAACGCCGCGTGCCCCGGCAGGCGCAACGGAAAGCGGTCCTGCACGCGCGGCACATCCGATTCGAACGCATCGAGCCCGGCCCCGTTCCCCGCCAGCACCAACATCCCGCCGAGGTCGATGGACAGGCGCAGCACATGGTCCGCGCGCGCGTCGATCTCGGCCACCGTGGCAAGCAGCGCGGCGCGCCGATTCGGGTCCGCGCGCCAGTCCGCATCGGTGCAGGGATAGATCAACTGCCCGCCGATCATCGCGTCATGCATGAGCCGTCCCATCGTCGTGGTGACGCGCAGACCGTCCACGAGGCTCAGCGCGCCGCCCACCGCCAACGCGGTATACCAGCCCATCGAGTTGCCCGTGACCGCGACCACCTCGATATCCTCGGCCAGCGCGCCTGCGTCGAGCGCGGAACAGGCGTAGATCAGGGGGGCTGCGATATCCCCGCGCAAGTGCAGTTTGGGGGCGAACCTCTCGGCCCCGTCCAGCGCGGTCAGCGTATCGAGCCCTTCGGCCTCGCGCGCAGCGTCGAGCGGCGCGACCCGCCCGGCGTGGTGGCGGGCGAGATAGCCGATCTCCGCCTTGTTGTAGGTCCCGCGGCCCGGGCAGATGACGACGGCGCGGCGGGTCATGTCCGGTCCTCCAGCAGCGCTCGGGCTGCGTCATATATCCCGTCAGCCGAGGGCATGGTCGCGCCATAGGCCGGTCCGGTCGCGATGAAGCTGTCCTCGGCAACGAGGCGCGCGTGCGGCAGGTCGCTCTTCTCGGTGAAAAGCGCCATCAGGGCTTCGGCCTGCCCGCCGGTGCGCCGGCATTCGTCGACGATGAGCACCGCATCGCAGCCCTCGACCGCCCGCAAGAGCGCGTCCTCGGGCAAGGGCGCGATCCAGCGCATGTCGATCACGCGGGCGTTCACCCCGTCGCCGGCCAGCCGCGCCTGCGCCTGGCGCGACAGGTAATGCCCGTTGCCGTAGGTCACGATGGCAAGGTCGGTCCCGTCGCCATGCACGCCCACCTCGCCCAGCCCGATCACCCGGTCGGGGGCGGGGTAGGTCTCCATCCACGCCCCATCCCCGGCTTCAAGCAGGTCGCGCATCGGATAAAGCGCGATCGGCTCCATGAACACCACCACGCGCTGTTCCTCGCGCGCAAGGCGCACGCATTCGCGCAACATGCATGCCGCATCCGCCCCCGAGGACGGGCAGGCGATGATGATCCCCGGAATGTCGCGCAGCACGGCGAGCGAGTTGTCGTTGTGGAAATGCCCGCCGAACCCCTTCTGATAGCCCAGCCCGGCGATGCGCAGCACCATCGGGTTGGTGAACTGCCCCCGCGAGAAGAAGGGCAGCGTCGCCGCCTCGCCGCGCAACTGGTCCTCGGCGTTGTGCAGGTAGGCGAGGAACTGGATTTCCGGCATCGGCAGAAACCCGTTATGGGCGAGGCCGATGGCGAGGCCGAGAATGGATTGTTCATCCAGCAGCGTGTCGATCACCCGGTCGGGGCCGAAGCGCTGGTGCAGCGCCTTGGTGACGCCATAGACGCCGCCCTTGCGGCCGACGTCCTCGCCCATGAGGGTGATCTCGCCATGTTCCAGCATCAGGTCGGTCAGTGCCCAGTTGATGAGCCGCACCATCGGCTGCGGTTGGTCCATCTGCTTCATGTCGCTGCCGAAGGCGGCCTCGCGCGCCTCGGCGCTCGGCCCGTTGGTCGGCGCGCAATGGCGCTTGGGCGGGATGATGGTGTCCATCACCTCGGCGGCGGTTTTCAGGCGCGGGCGTTGCGCCGCCTCGGCCGCTACGCGGGCCACGCGGTCGCAGGTTTCGTCATAGACCTTGAGCGCCTCTTGCGGCGTCATCACCCCGGCGGCGTCCATGAGCCGTACGGAATGCAGGAGCGGATCGTTCGCCTCTTCCGCCTCGACCTGCGCCTTGGGCAGGTAGGTCGTGGGCAGGTCCGCGCCCGCGTGGCCGTAAAGGCGCACCATCGTGAGATGCAGGAACGCCGGCTTGCGCTGGCGGCGGACGTAAGCGGCGGCCTCGGCGGCGGCGCGTGCGGTGTCATACATATCCAGCCCGTCGGCGCTGAAATACCGGATGCCGGGGCGGTGGCGCATTGACGCCTCGATCCAGCCCTTCGGCGTCTCGGTCGAGATGCCGATGCCGTTATCCTCGCAGACCAGCAGGAGGGGCATCGGCGCGGATTGCACGCTGGCCCAGCCGGCGGCGTTGATCGCGCCCTGCGCGGTCGAATGGTTGGCCGAGGCGTCCCCGAAGCTCGCCATCGCGATGCCGTCGGCGGGGAGCGCGCGGTGCTCGGGCGGTCGGCGGCGCGCAAGACCGATGCCATAGGCCGCGCCCACCGCCTTGGGCAGGTGCGAAGCGATGGTCGAGGTCTGCGGCGGGATCATCAGCGCCTTTGACCCCAGGACCTTGTGCCGCCCGCCCGATACCGGGTCCTCGCTCGAGCAGGCGAAGCTCAGCAACATGTCCCAGGCGATCGACTGGCCCGGAACCTGGTCGGCGCGGGCGATCTGGAACGCCGCGTCACGGTAGTGCAGGAACGCGATATCGTCGGGGCGCAGCGCATGCGCCACCGCCGCCATGCCCTCGTGCCCGCTCGAGCCGATGGTGTAAAACCCCTGCCCGGCCTTCTGCATCGCCCGGCTGGTGCGGTCGAGCGCGCGGCTCAGGCATTGCGCGCGAAAGAGCCGCGCGGCGTCGGCGCGCCCGAGCCCTCCGCCCGGCGCGCGGCCCGGCGGGAGGTCGCCCGTCCGGCAGCGATTGTGGAAATTCTCGTGAACGATCTCGGCGCGATCCATGTGGGGTCTCCGGGCGGCGGTTTTCGCCAACCTAGACGTTTGCCGGACGAGGGCAAGATGCACGCGCCCCTTGCCCGATGGCCCCGCACGCGGGTAGATAGCGCAGCCCTGACCGAAAGCCGTATCATGCCCCCAGACGCCCCCTTGATCGAGCTGCGCGACGTCGCGCTGACGCTGGACGGGCGGCGCGTGCTCGACGGCGTCGATCTGGCCGCAACCGAGCGGCGGATCGGGATCGTCGGGCGCAACGGGTCGGGCAAATCGACGCTGATTCGCGTCATCGCCGGGCTGATCGCGCCGGATCGCGGGCAGGCGCGGGTGGGCGGCGTGGATGTGGCGCACGACCGCAAGCGCGCGGTCGGCGTGGTCGGCATGTTGTTCCAGAACCCCGATCACCAGATCATCTTTCCCACCATTGAGGAGGAGATCGCCTTTGGCCTCACACAGCAGGGGCGCAGCAAGTCCGAGGCCGCCCGCGCCGTCGCCGCGATCCTCTCACGGTTCGACAAGGCGCATTGGGCCGGCGCCGCCGTGCACACGCTGTCGCAGGGACAGAAACAGCTGGTCTGCCTGATGGCCGTGCTGGCGATGGAGCCGGCGGTGATCCTTCTGGATGAGCCGCTGTCGGGGCTCGATATCCCGACGCGGATGCAGCTTGGGCGCTATCTCGACGCGGCGCCGGCGACGCTCGTGCACGTATCGCACGACCCGGACGCGCTGACGGGGTATGAGCGGGTGATCTGGCTGGACGCGGGGCGCATCAAGCAGGACGGTCCCGCGGCGCGGGTGCTGGCGGCTTACGGGGCCGAAATGCGACGGGCGGGGGGGCGCGATGATCTGTCTGACCTCGCCGGTTGAGACCCGCGCGCACCGCTGGCCCGCCGGGGCCAAGCTGGCGGCGCTCTGCGTGGCGACGATGGTGCTTTTCGCCGCGCGCGCGCCGCTCTTTCACGCGGCGGCGTTCCTCGGGATGCTGGCGCTCTACGCCGCGCCGGGGCGCGTCTTCCTGCGTGCGGGGGTCGGACGGTTGCTGGTGCTCTGGCCGTTTCTCGCGGTGATCGCGCTCTGGCATGGCTGGACCGGCACGCCGGAGGCCGGCCTCGTGATCGCGCTGCGGCTCGTGACCGCCGTGGGGCTGGCCAACCTCGTGACCATGACGACGCGGCTTGACGACATGATCGCCGTTCTGCGGCGGCTGGCCGCGCCGCTCAGGCGCTTCGGGATCAGTACGCGCGCGCTCGAACTCGGCGTCGCGCTGGTGATCCGCTTCACGCCCGCGCTGGCCCACAAGGGCGGACTGCTGGCGCAATCCTGGCGCGCGCGCTCGCCCCGGCGGGTGGGCTGGCGGATCGTGCTGCCCTTCGCGCTTCTCGCGATCGACGACGCGGACCACGTGGCCGAGGCGATCCGCGCGCGCGGCGGAATATGACACTGACAAAAACAAGGAAACGACATGGAACGCAACATCGCCCTCATCGCCCTTTTCGCCGCGCTCATCGCGGCGCTGGGGCTCATCCCGCAGGTCACGCTGGCCTTCGGCGTGCCGATCAGCGCGCAGAGCCTTGGCGTCATGCTTTGCGGCACGGTTCTGGGCGCGCGGCGCGGGGCGCTGGCGGTGCTGCTGTTCCTGCTGCTGGTGGCGCTCGGCCTGCCGCTGCTGGCGGGCGGGCGCGGCGGGCTTGGCGTGTTCGCCGGGCCGACGGCGGGGTTCCTCGTCGGCTTTCCCGTGGCGGCCTTCGTCACCGGCTGGATCGTCGAGCGCTGGCGCGGCGCGCCGCTGGCGCTGGCGGCGGGCGTGGCGTCGGTGATCGGCGGGGTGGTCGTGCTCTACGCCTTCGGGATCACCGGCATGGCGCTGGTGCTGGGCAAGACCTGGGGCGAGGCGGCGCTGCTGGTCGCGGTGTTCGTCCCCGGCGACGCGCTCAAGGCGGCGATCGCCGGGATGCTCACGGCGGCGCTGGCGCGCGCGCGCCCCGGTTCGGTTCTGTCGCGGGGATAAGGGCGACTTTCTGACGCCCCTCTCCTCCCCTGCCCGGCCCCGGCGACGCGCGGCGGCTTCGGCGCGCGTCCGAATTGACCTTTGGCGGGGGCTGTGCCTAGCTTGCCGTCGGCATTGAGGGCACAAGCGGGGGAGCAGCGCATCATGACAACCTGTGGCGAACGCATCATGGAGATGCTGGCGGAATACGGCATCGACATCGCTTTCGGCATCCCCGGCACGCACACGATCGAAATGTATCGCGGGCTGCAAAGCGGACGTATCCGCCACGTGACGCCGCGCCACGAACAGGGCGCGGGCTTCATGGCCGACGGTTATGCGCGGATCACCGGACGCCCCGCGCTCTGCATGACGGTAAGCGGGCCCGGCGCGCTCAACATCGCGACCGCGATGGGTCAGGCGCTTCAGGACAGCATACCGATGCTCGTGATTTCCGCCGACAACGCGCTGCCGAGCCGCAACCTCGGCGAAGGGCGTCTCCACGAGGTGCATCACCTCGAGCGCGCGATGGAGCAATGCAGCCGCTGGTCGCATGTGCTGATGCGCCCCGATGAGCTGCCGCGCGTGTTGGCGCGGGCGTTCTCGATCTTCCGCTCCGAACGGCCCGGCCCGGTGCATATCACCGTGCCGCTCGACGTCATCACCGCCGACGCGAGCCATGTGGAACCCGTGCTCTGGCCCGCCCCCGTCCGGCCCGCGCCGCACCCGGGCGCGCTGCTCGCGGCGGCGGAGCGTCTGAATGCCGCGAAGCGCCCGGCGCTGGCGCTCGGCGGCGGGGCGGTGGACGCGGCGGACGACTTGCGCGCACTGGCCGAGCGGCTGGACGCGCCGGTCGTGCTCACCCAGAACGCCAAGGGGATCCTGCCGCCGGATCATCCGCTCTACCTGCGCGGCGGGCCCGGATCCGAGGCGGCGCGCGCGCTTTTGCGCGACTCGGACGCGATCCTCGCCATCGGCACCGAACTGGGCGAAACGGATTATGACTTCTCCCTCTCGGCGCAGATGCTGGACCTTGGGACGGGCGATCTGATCCGCGTCGATCTCGACAACGCGCAACTGACGCGGATGGCGCGCCCGGCGATCGCCATCCATGCCGATGCGGCGCTCTTTGCCGCGGCCCTGCTGCCGCTGGTCGAGAAGGGCGCGCACGGCGGCGCAGACCGCACCGCGAGCGCAAACGCCGCGATGGCGGAATTGCCCGACCGCGGCTATGGCGCCTTTCACGCCGCCATGCTCGAGGCGCTGCCGGATCTCTACCTCGTGGGGGATTCGGTGCAGCCCGCCTATGCCGCGCCCGACCACTTCCACCCGCCCGCGCCGCGCAGCTTCGCGACCGCCGCGACCGGGTTCGGCACGCTGGGCCATGCGTTGCCCGCCGCCTTCGGCGCGAAGCTCGGCGCGCCCGACCGGCCCATCGTGGCGCTGCTGGGCGATGGCGGGGTGCAGTTCACGATCAACGAACTGTCGACCGCGGTCCAGGCGAAACTGCCGGTCGCCGTCGTGATCTGGAACAACGCCGCCTATGAGATGATCGCGATGAATTTCCGCGACGCGGGCATGAACCCGATCGCCTGCGATCCGACCCATCCCGATTTCGCCGCGCTGGCCCGGTCCTACGGTTGCCACGCCGAGCGGCCCGCGACGCTCAACGAATTGAAGGCCGCGCTCGTCGCGGCGCAGGATCGGGACGCGCCGACGCTGATCGAGGTGCAGGAAGCCGACATGCTGGCGCCGGCCGGTTGACCAGCGGGAAGAGAACCACATGCAGAGCCAGACCGCCGACACGATCGTTCTGAACGCCAAGATCGCGACCATGGACCGCAAGGCGGGCTTCTGCGAGGCGATGGCGCTCGCGTCAGGACGCGTCACCGCCATCGGGACCACGCGGGAGATCCGCGATTTCGCCCCGCGCGCGCAGGTGATCGACTGCGGCGGGCGCACCGTCCTGCCGGGGCTGATCGACAGCCATTGCCACCCGGACATGCACGGCGCGCGGCTGGGCCGCTGGCTCGACATGGCCGAGATCAAACAGAACAAGGACGCGCTGCTGCGCCGGATCGCGCAAGACGTGAAGGCGAAGCCGCCCGGCGAATGGTTCGTCGGCTTCGGGTTCGACGACATCGCGATGGGCGGCTACCCCACCCGCGATGAGATGGACGCGGCGGCGGGGGATCATCCGATGTTCCTCTACCGGCGCGACGGGCATATCGGGCTGGCGAACAGCGCCGCGCTGGCCGCGGTCGGTTTTGACGAGCAAAGCGGCGATCCGCCCTTCGGCAAGCTCGACCGCGACCCCGAAACCGGACGCCTGACCGGCCTGCTGCGCGAGACGGCGGCGCATGTGGTGGTGAACCACATCCAGCAATCCTACACGCCCGCCCAGTTCGCCGACGGGCTGGTCAAGGTGTTCGAACGCTTTGTGGGTTACGGCATCACATCGGTTCACAACAGCCTCGCCTCGACCAACGGGATCATAGCCTACCAGAAGATGCGCGAGGCGGACCGGCTGCGCCTGCGCGTCGGGCTTCTGGCCAGCGGACGCGAGGACGATCTGATCGACGCGATCATCCGCTCGGGCTGGCGCACGGGGTTCGGGGACGAATGGCTGCGCCTCACCGGCGTGGAGTGGTGCCCGGATTGTTCGACCAGCGGGCGCACGGCGGCCTATTACACGCCCTATATCGGCGACAAGGTGCTGGGAGAACCGGACGACAACCGCGGGATGCTTCTTTATGAACAGGGCGATTTCAACGAGCGCGTGACCCGCGCGCATGCCGCCGGACTGCTGGTGGGCGCGGACGGGGTGGGCGATCGCGGCATCGACTTCGTGCTCGACGGGTTCCAGGCCGCGCTCGAGCGGCACCCCCGCGACGATCACCGGATGCGGGTCGAGCATTGCTGCAACGTGACCCCCGCGATCCTCGAGCGGCTGCGCGCCATGAAGGTGATCTGCTCATCCGCGACCGGATTCGCCTATGACCTCGGCGACGCCTATATCCGCAACCGCGGCGCGGAGGCTATGACGCATATGTGGCCGCACCGCGCGATGATCGACGCAGGCGTCATCGCGCCGGGCCATTCGGATTCGCCCGTCTGCCATCCCAACCCGATGCGCGGCATCCATTCACTGGTGAACCGCGTGACCGCCTCGGGCGCCAGTCTCGATCCCGCGCAGGCGATCAGCGTGCATGAGGCGGTGGAATGCTACACCACGCTCGGCGCCTTCGCGGGGCGCGAGGAACACCTCAAGGGACGGCTCATCCCCGGAATGCTGGGCGACTTCTGCGTGCTGGACCGCGACATCTTCGAGGTCGACAGCACAGAGATCAAGGACATCACCGTGGTCGCCACCTATGTCGGCGGGCGGGCGGTGCATGGCGGGCTCTGAGGGAAGGCCGACGCGATGATGCACGGACAGGAAAACCGCCGCGCGCTGATAGAGGGCAAAGCCGCGCTGATCGTGATCGACATACAGAAATCGACCTTCGCCCCGATCCCCGACGAAAAGCGCGCGATCGCCCACATGCCCGACTACGCCGAGCGCATGGCCCGTGCGCGGACCGCCATCGACGCCGCGCGCGCGGCCCATATCCCGGTGATCTTCATCCAGGAGATCCACCGCGCCGACCTCAGCGACATCGGCCGCGAACTTGACGGGGACGAGGACATCCACTGCCTCGACGACAACCCGCTCACCGATTTCGCGCGCGAGGAGATGGGGATGCGCGAGAACGACTACCGCGTGTCCAAGCGGCGCTACTCGGCCTTCTACGGCACCGACCTGGAGATCCTGCTCCGCGGCCTCGGCGTGCAGACGCTGATACTGACCGGCGGTCTCACCGATGTCTGCGTGCATTACACCTTCGTGGACGGGCACCAGGGCGACTATTTCTGCCGGGTGATCGAGGATTGCGTCGCGGGATCCAGCCGCGAGGCGCATGACGCGGCGCTGAGGGCTATGGAATATCTGCAACGCGGCGCCGTATGCTCCCTGGCGAGTGTGTTGAAGGCGATGCGCGATACGTCGGCCGCCTGACGAGAGGAGGGCGGAAATTGGAAAACGGTCGCGACACGCAGGCAGCGTGCATGGCGCTTGCGGCCACCGCGATCCTCAGCCTGACGGACAATTTCGTCTACGCGGTCAGCCAGGAGGCGGGGCTCTGGCAGTTCCAGGTTTTTCGCGCGCTGATCGCGCTGCCGCTCCTGCTGCTTGCGGCGCGCCTCTCGAACCGGTCGATCCGACCCGTGCGGCCGCGATACGTGGCGCTGCGCAGCATGACCGTGGCGGGCGGGCTGCTGATCTATTTCGGATGCCTCGGGGCGCTGCCCGTGGCGCAGGCCAGCGGCGGGCTGTTCAGCGCGCCGCTCTGGGTGCTGCTGCTGTCGGCGGCGCTGCTGGGCGTGCGGATTCGCCCGATCCAGGCGATCGCCATCGTCGCCGGTTTCGCCGGGGCGCTGCTGCTGTTGCGCCCGGATGTCGGGAACCTCACCTTGTTGTCGGTGATGCCGCTGGGGGCGGGGCTGTTCTACGGCATGGGCGTGCTGATGACCCGGCATCTCTGCGCGAATGAGCGCGCGATGACGCTGGCCTTCGGAATATTTCTGACGATGGGAACGATCGGCGCGGTGATGCTGGGCGTGACCACCGTGCTGCCGGGAGCGGAGGCGCGGACCGACTTCATCACCCAGGGCTGGGTGACGCCGACTCCACGTTTCCTGCTGCTCACCGCGCTCCAGTCAGGGGGCGCGGTTATCGCGGTCACGCTGATCGCCAACGCCTACCGGATCGGCACGTCATCCTTCGTCGCGGTGTTCGAATACGCGTTCCTGATCTTCGCAAGCCTGTGGGCCATGCTGCTCTGGGGCGACAGCACGGATGCGCTCGGCTGGACCGGGATCGGCATCATCGTGGCGTCGGGGATCGCCATGTCGGTGTCCGAGCGCCGCCGCGCCCGGCGCGTCGCCGGAACCGGGCCGCTCGACACGCATTGAGACGCGCTGCTCAGGTGTTGAAGAGGAAATGCAGCACGTCGCCGTCGCGCACGACATAAGCCTTGCCCTCGGCGCGCATCTTGCCCGCCTCCTTGGCCGCCTGCTCACCGCCCAGCGTGACGAAATCGTCGTAGGCGATGGTTTCCGCGCGAATGAAGCCCTTCTCGAAATCGCCGTGGATCACGCCGGCCGCCTTCGGCGCGGTGGCGCCGCTGGGAATCGTCCAGGCGCGCGCCTCCTTGGGGCCGACGGTGAAATAGGTCTCGAGATGCAATAGCGTATAGCCCGCCCGGATCAGCCGGTCGAGCCCGGCCTCGTGCAGGCCCATCTCCTCGAGGAACATCTGCGCCTCCTCGGCGTCGAGCTGGCTGATCTCCTCCTCGATCCGCGCGCTGATGACGACATGCGCGTTGCCCTCCGCCGCCGCCATCTCGGCCACCCGCGCCGAGAAAGCGTTGCCCTCCGCCGCGTCCTCCTCGCCCACGTTGCAGACGTAGAGCACGGGCTTGGTGGTCAGCAGTTGCAACTGCTTCCAGGCGCGCATGTCTTCGGCGTCCACATCGACAACGCGCGCCGGCTTGCCATCTTCGAGCGCTGCAAGCGCGGCGCGCAGCAGACGTTCCTGCTGAACCGCCTCCTTGTCGCCGCCGCGCACCTTGCGCACGATGTTCTGAAGGCGCTTATCGATGCTTTCGATATCGGCGAGCATCAGTTCCGTCTCGATGGTCTCTGCGTCGGCCACGGGGTCGACACGGTTCTCCACGTGGGTCACGTCCCCGTCCTCGAAACAGCGCAGAACGTGGGCGATCGCGTCCACCTCGCGGATATTGGCGAGGAACTGGTTGCCGAGCCCCTCGCCCCGGCTCGCGCCCTTCACCAGCCCGGCAATGTCCACGAATGTCATGCGCGTCGGGATGATCTGCTTGCTGCCCGCGATCTCGGCCAGCTTCTCGAGCCGCGCGTCGGGCACGGCCACGTCGCCCACGTTGGGTTCGATCGTGCAGAACGGAAAATTCGCCGCCTGCGCCGCCGCGGTGCGCGTCAGCGCGTTGAACAGGGTCGATTTGCCGACATTCGGCAGACCCACGATTCCCATCTTGAAGCCCATGACGATCCCTTCCGGTGATTGCAGCGGCTTCTAAGCCGTTTCGCACCGGTCCTGCAACACGGCTTTTCGCGGGAGGCCACACGGCCCTGACCGTCTTTCAATGTTCCACAAATACTCACCGCACCGCGGTCTCAACTTGCCTTCGGTCCGCGAATTCGGCACACCGCTTGCCAAAGACATGCGGGAGCAACGCCATGAGCCGTATCGACGCCAAGTTCGCAGACCTGAAAGCCGCCGGAAAAAAGGCTTTCGTCGCCTATGTCATGGCGGGCGATCCGGATTACGACCGCTCGCTCGAGCTGGTCAAGGGCCTGCCCGCCGCCGGCGTCGACATCATCGAGCTGGGCCTGCCCTTCACCGACCCGATGGCCGACGGCCCGACGATCCAGATCGCCGGGCAGCGCGCGCTCAAATCGGGCATGACGCTGCAACGCACGCTCGACCTGGCGGCCGAGTTCCGCAAGGACAATGACGCGACGCCGATCGTATTGATGGGCTATTACAACCCGATCTACAGCCGCGGCGTGAAGCGGTTCCTGGCCGATGCGAAGGCGGCCGGGATCGATGGGCTGATCGTGGTCGACCTGCCGCCCGAGGAGGATGACGAACTCTGCATCCCCGCGCAGGAGGCGGGGCTGAACTTCATCCGCCTCGCCACGCCCACCACCGACGACGCGCGCCTGCCAAAGGTGCTCGAGAACACCAGCGGTTTCGTCTATTACGTCTCGATCACCGGGATCACCGGCGCCGCCGCCGCCGAGGCGGGCGATGTCGGCCCCGAGGTCGCGCGCATCAAGGCGCAGACCGACCTGCCGGTGATCGTCGGCTTCGGCATCCGCACGCCGGAAACCTCGCGCGCCATCGCCGGCGTGGCCGACGGCGCCGTGGTCGGCTCGGCCATCGTGGCGAAGGTCGGCGAAGGTGAAAGCCCGGCGGACGTGCTGAGCTTCGTCAAGGGCCTCGCCGACGGCGCGCATTCGGCCTGAGCCAATGGCCTGCGCCGGGTTCGCATCACCGGTGGGTCGGCTCACGATCACCGCGCGTGACGGGGCGATCACGGCGCTCGACTGGGGCGCGGCCGATGCCGAGGACAGCACGCCAGAGCTGGACGAGGCCCGCCGACAGCTCACCGCTTATTTCGATGGAGCGCTGACGGAATTCGATCTGCCGCTGCGCGTCGAAGGCTCCGGCTTCCAGCGCGATGTCTGCGCGCAGATCGCCGCGATTCCCTTTGGCGAAACCCGCAGCTACGGCGACATCGCCCGCGCACTCGGCGCGCCCGCACAGGCGGTCGGCGCGGGCTGCGGCGGCAACCCGATCCCGATCATGATCCCGTGTCACAGGGTGCTGGGCGCAACCGGCCTTGGCGGATTTTCCGGCGCCGGCGGGGTGGAGACGAAAGTGTGGCTCCTGCGGCACGAGGGCGCGGCCGGCCTCCTGATCTGAGCGCCAATTCTCTTTGAGAAGAGAATTGCCAAGACTTTTTGAAAAGTCTTGGCCTCACCCCCGCTCGGGCACGATCTGCTGCACCACCCCGGCGCACAGCAGATACACGGAACTCACCACCAGCCCCCAATGCGCCCAGCTTTCGGGGTGGAAATCGACCCATGCGGCCCAGCCCGCGAAGAACGTCCAGGCGAAGATCATCGGCAGTGATATCGCGCGCCAGCGTTTCGTGCGCACCGGATGCACGAATTTCAGCGGCAGGAACATCCCCACGGCCAGCACCGCGACCAGCCCCAGCGTGAACCAGAACGGCGGCTCGGTCGCGAACAGCACCAGCACCACCATGTTCCAGCAGCCGGGAAACCCCTCAAAGGACTTGTCGGCGGTCTTCATGCCCTTGTCGCAGAAATACATCGCGCTGGCGAAGGTGATGAGGATGATCGCCGCCCATCCCGTCCAGCCCGGAAGCAGGCCGGACTTGAACAGCGCGAAGGCGGGAATGAAGGCGTAAGTGATGAAATCGATGATCATGTCGAGCAACACGCCGTCAAAGCGCGGCGCATAGCGATCGACCTCGTACTTGCGCGCCAGCGGGCCGTCGGCCCCGTCCACGGCGAAGGCGACGACCAGCCAGACGAACATCAGCCCCCATTTCTCGTCCGCCGCGGCCAGCATGGCCAACATGGCGAACACGATGCCTGTCGCGGTGAACAGGTGAACGGCGAGGGCTTTCATTTCACGTGTCATGGCGTCCCTATAGGGGCTTGGGCCGGCGCGGGCAATCAGGCTTTGGGGTGCGCGCGCTGATAGACCTCCCAGAGCCGCGCGCTGTCCACGCCCGTATAGGCCTGCGTCGTCGACAGGGACGCGTGGCCCAGCAGTTCCTGGATCGCGCGCAGATCGCCGCCCGCGTTCAGCAGGTGTGTGGCGAAGCTGTGGCGCATCGCGTGCGGCGTCGCGGTGGCGGGCAGGCCAAGCTGCATGCGCACCCGCTCCATCACCTTCTGCACCAGGCGCGGCGACAGCCGGCCGCCGCGCGCGCCGTAGAAGAGCGGCGTATCGGGGCCAAGGTCGAAGGGGCAATGACGCGCGTAATTCGCCACGGCCGTGCGCGCGGCGGGCAGTACCGGCACGATGCGCTCCTTGCCGCCCTTGCCGATGATGCGCAGCGCCTCGCCCAGCGGCAGATCGCCCCCCGAGAGCGCCAGCGCCTCGGAGATGCGCAACCCGCAACCGTAGAGCAGCGTCACCACCGCCCCGTCGCGCGCCGCAATCCACGGCGTGAGCGACTGCATCGGCGCTTGATCCAGCACGTCGCGCGCCGCGTCCTCGCTCAGCGGGCGGGGCAGCTTGCGCTGGAACCGCGGCGAGCGCGTGGCGAGCACGGCAGTCGGCTCGAACCCCTCGCGCTCGCTCAGCCAGCGATAGAAGGACTTGACGGCCGACAGCTTGCGGGCAAGCGAGCGCGGCCCGACATCGTCCCCGCGGGTATGCGCCATCCAGGCGCGCATGTCCGCCGTGCCGATCCGCGCGAGCGGCGACAGCCCCTGTTGCCCGCCCTTGTGCAGGGTCATGAAGGCGAGAAAATCCGCCACGTCGCGCGTATAGGCCGCGATGGTGTTCTCCGCCGCCCCCTTGAGCGCGCGTTCCGCGGCGAGCCAGCCCGCGAGGGCGTCCCGCGCGGCGGGCGAGATCATGACAGCCAGCGCCGCATGGAGCGTTCGAAGACGCCCGCGAAGAACGCCAGTAGGTCGGTTCCCTGCTGCGGGCTGAACTGGTGCGGATCCTCGGCCCCCATCACCAGCATGCCGGGCAGGCGCCCCTCGCCGAAATCGAGCCGCAGGCACGCCTCCGAGCGGATAAAGGGCGCGTCGCCGCCAAAGAGATGGCCGGCGCTCTCGTGCACCTGCCGCAGTGTGACCTGCCGCTGGCCGGTGTTGCGCCCGCCGGTAAGGTATCGCTCGACGAAACCGGGTTCGGCCACGGTCAGCACGTCGTCCAGACGCTTGACCGCCGGGTCCTCGTCGTTCTGCACGGATTCGAGCACCAGCCGAATCGCGTCGACCCGCAGGATGTGCGCCACCTCGCCGCCCAGGTCGCGCAGGAACGCCTCGAACTCCGCCGGGTCGAGCATCCGCAGGATCGCGCGATGCACCTGATTCGTCCCCGCGAGGTTGTCATAGGCCGCCGCGATCACCGAGCGATGCGTATCCTCGAGCCGGTCCAGCCGCGCCTCGAGCCGGTCCATCGCGATGCCGCGCAGATCGACGATATTGCCGCCCATCGCGCGCTCGTTGGCGGCAATGAGCGCGCGCATAAGATCCTGATCTTCAAGGATGACATCGGGCTGACTGATGATCCGCTCGCGCAGTTTTGCATCCATCTTGGGGGTGCTGCTCATGACCGTCTCGTTTTCTTGTTTTGCGTTCTATAGCATGTGGATGCAGCGAAATCTTCACCTGAATCGTAGGTTGAGCGGAAAAATTGGATGCGCCGGCCGCCCTGGTGCGAAATGAAACAAGCCCAAAGGCCGGCGCCAATCGCGCCGGCCCTTCCCGGCGGGCCCGCCGGGACGCCCGGACCGTCTGGAATGGGGAATTATGCTGACGCGGTACAGCTACAATGCGCCGTTTGTCTTAGCGTTTCATGACTGAAGATTCGGCCGGTGGCCTCAACGGCCCTATCCAGAGGCCGCGTCACCCGCGGCCTCGCAAGCATTTGCATCGACAAGTACGTGTTGCGCCAGGTTCGCGACCTCAAGCGCGCCTGCGCCCGGGAAACTCCCTCAACGCAGACTGCGCCGTCAATGCACCGTCACCGGCAGAAGGTCGTGCTGGCGCGCCAGCGCGAAGGCCAGCTTGCGGTCGCGCACCAGCGCGAGCCGTTCGCCCTCGGCGCTGTGGACCGCGTAGATCGTTCCCAGCCCCTGGACCTGCGACCGGATCTCCGAAGGCAGCTCGGCCACGTCGACCGACCGGATATAGGCGATGCGGTTCTCGTCGCCCGCGCCGAAATCGTAGTTCGTGTCCATGACGTTACTCCTTTCCCCTTGACGGCTTGTTGATCTGGATGGTCTGCACGACCGTTTCCGGCTGTGCGCGCGTGAGATCGACATGCAGCAGACCGTTTTCCATGATCGCCTCGCCCACCTCGACTCCGTCGGCGAGAACGAAGGACCGCTGGAACTGCCGTCCGGCGATGCCGCGGTGCAGAAAGATGCGCCCGCCATCGTCCTCTGCCTGCCGTCCGCGGATGACCAGTTGGCGGTCCTCCACGGTGACCGACAGCTCGGTCTCCGAAAACCCGGCGACGGCCAGGGTGATGCGATAGGAATTCTCGCTGGTCTGTTCGATGTTGAAGGGCGGATACCCCTCGTTTCCAGACTTGGCGCTGCGTTCCAGCAGCCGCTCGAGCTGTTCGAAGCCCAGCATGTAGGGGTGCGCCCCCAGGGTCAGTTTCGTCATCGACTCGTCCTTGCGATTAAGCGACCGTCCGTTCAGACAGGGCCCCGTTACGGCGACCCGCCTTCGCCAATGAATATGGGCGCCCTTTCGGGGCCGCGCAAGGGCGGCGCGCGGGGGCTATGCGAAAACCGCGCGAGCCTCTATATTAAGGGCCACAGCGGTTTTGGGGGCTCCTTGGGCCATGAACGCATTTGGCGATCTGTCGATGAAGTCGGACGAGGTGCTGCGCGTGGAGCTCGAGGAGTTCCGCCGCCAGCACCGCGATCTTGACGACGCGATTTCCGCGCTGGAAGAGCGCGGCGCGCGCGATCCGCTCACCGTCAAGCGGCTGAAGCAGCAGAAACTGCGCCTCAAGGACATGATCGCCTACATAGAGGACCGGCTGTTGCCGGACATCATTGCCTAGCCTCATGTGATGCGTATAGTGCGCCCCTCAGGACAGGGGGCGCGGCATGGCGGATATCAGCGTGGGAATCATCATGGGCAGCCAGTCGGACTGGCCCACCATGAAAGAGGCCGCGGAGATCCTCGATGCGCTCGGCGTGGGTTTCGAGACGCGAATCGTCTCGGCGCACCGCACGCCGGACCGGCTCTGGTCCTACGGGGCCGAGGCGGCGGATCGCGGCCTGGGCGCGATCATCGCGGGCGCGGGCGGGGCGGCGCATCTGCCGGGCATGATGGCGTCCAAGACCCGCGTGCCGGTGATCGGCGTGCCGATCGAGACGCGGGCGCTCTCGGGGGTCGACAGTCTCTATTCGATCGTGCAGATGCCGCGCGGCTACCCGGTCGCGACGATGGCGATCGGCGCGGCGGGAGCCGCCAATGCCGGGCTGCTGGCCGCCGCGATCCTCGCCAACGGGGACGCCGCGCTGGCGCGGCGGCTCGACGCCTGGCGCGCCGCGCTCTCGGCCTCGATCCCCGAGGAGCCGCGCGATGACTGAGCCGCTCGCACCCGGCGCCACAATCGGCATCCTGGGCGGCGGCCAGCTGGGCCGGATGCTCTCGGTCGCCGCCGCGCGGCTGGGGTTCAGGACCTGCATCTTCGAGCCCGGCGGCGACTGCCCCGCAAGCCACGTCGCCAACAACCATTTCCGTTCCGAGTATGAAGACGCGGACGCGCTGCGCGATTTCGCCGCCGCCGCCGACGTCATCACCTACGAATTCGAGAACATCCCGACTTCCGCGCTCGACATCCTCGAACCGCTGAAACCCGTCCGCCCCGGTCGCAACGCGCTCCGGGTGAGCCAGGACCGGCTGGTCGAAAAGGCGTTCCTGACCGATCTCGGCCTCGCCACCGCGCCCTTCGCGGCGGTGGATGACGCGGTCGACCTCGCGCAGAGCATCGACGAGATCGGCCTGCCCGCGATCCTCAAGACCCGGCGCTTCGGCTATGACGGCAAGGGGCAGGCGCGTCTGCGCGCGCCGGGCGACGCGGAGGGCGCGCTCGCCGCGATGCAGGGCGCGTCGGCGATCTACGAGGGGTTCATCGAGTTCAGCCACGAGGTTTCCGTCATCGCGGCGCGGGGTCTCGGCGGCGACGTGGCCTGTTTCGATCCGGGCGAGAACGTCCACGAGGGCGGCATCCTGCGCACCACCACCGTGCCCGCGCGCCTTGGCGCCGCGCAGCGCGCCGACGCGGTGCTGCTGGCGGCAAAGATCCTGAACAAGCTGGATTATGTCGGCGTGATGGGCGTGGAATTGTTCGTCACGCCCGGCGGCCTGATCGTGAACGAGATCGCCCCGCGCGTGCACAACTCGGGCCACTGGACGCAGAACGGCTGCGCGGTGGACCAGTTCGAGCAGCACATCCGCGCCGTCGCCGGCTGGCCGCTGGCCGATGGCGCGCGGCATTCGAACGTGGTGATGGAGAACCTGATCGGCGACGACATGGACCGCGTGCCGGCACTCGCGCGGGAAGGGAACGCCGCGCTTCATCTCTATGGCAAGGCCGAGGTGAAGCCGGGCCGCAAGATGGGACATGTGAACCGGGTGACCGGCCCGGCGTGACGGCCAAAACTCTTCGAAGAGTTTTGGCAGGACTATTTGGAATAGTCTTGCGCCGCGCCCGTCACTTGCGGCTGCGCTTCACCTTCTTGCGGGCCTTCGCCGCCTTCTTCTTCGCCGCGCCCAGCTTGCGTTTGGGCGGCTTGCCGCGGCCCTTGGAGGGGCCGCGCGCGACCGCCTTGCCCTCGACGCTGACGAGGTCGAGCGCGATCCCCCCCGTCACCGGCGCCGCCTCGGCCAGCCGCACGGTCACGCGCTGGCCCAGCCCGATCACCCGGCCCGAATCGGCGCCCATGAGCGTCGCGCTCTCGGCGTCGAAGTGGAAGTACTCGCGTCCGAGGTTGCGGATCGGGATCAGCCCGTCGGCCCCGGTTTCGTCCAGCCGCACGAAAACGCCGAACCGCGCCACGCCGCTGATCCGCCCGGTGAATTCCTCGCCCACCCGTTCGCTCAGGAACGCGGCGAGGTAGCGGTCATTGGTGTCGCGCTCGGCCATCATCGAGCGGCGCTCGGTCTCCGAGATATGCTCCGCCGTCGCCTCGAGCCGGTCCTCGGCGTCCGGCGGCAGCCCGTCGTCGCCCCAGCCATGCGCGGAGATGAGCGCGCGGTGCACGACAAGGTCGGCGTAACGCCGGATCGGCGAGGTGAAATGCGCGTAGGCTCGCAGCGCGAGGCCGAAATGCCCGAAATTCGACGGCGCGTAATAGGCCTGCGTCATGGCGCGCAGGGTGGACATGTTGATCTGCTCGGCATGTTCCGTGCCCGCCGCGCCCCGCAAGAGCGCGTTGAGGTGATGCGTCTTGAGCACCTGCCCACGCGCCAGCGTCAGCCCAGCCACCTCGGCCGCGTCGCGCAGCGTGTCGAGCTTTTCCTCGGTCGGCTCCTCATGGACGCGGAAGAGAAGCGGCGATTTCTTCGCCGTCAGCACCTCGGCGGCGGCGACGTTAGCCAGCACCATGAATTCTTCGATCAGCTTGTGCGCGTCCAGCCGCTCTGCAAAGCTCACGCTCAGCACCTTGCCTTCCTCGCTCAGCTCCACCTTGCGTTCGGGCAGTTCTAGATCAAGCGGCTGGCGGTACCGGCGCGCCCGCTTCAGCGCCTCGTAAGCGGCGTAGAGCGGCGCGATCACCTCGTCCATGAGGGGCGCGCATTTCTCGTTCGGGGCGCCGTCCATCGCCGCCTGCACCTCGCGGTAGTTCAGCGACGCGGCCGATCGCATGAGCCCGCGGACGAAGTCCTGGCCGATCTTCTCGCCCTGTTCGTTCACCACCATCCGCACCGCGATGCAGGCGCGCGGCACGCCCTCGTGCAGCGAACAGAGATCGCCCGACAGCCGGTCCGGCAGCATCGGAACCACGCGGTCGGGGAAATAGCTCGAGTTGCCGCGCTTGCGCGCCTCCCGGTCGAGCGCGCTTCCCGGGGTCACGTAATGCGCGACGTCGGCAATGGCGACCCAGATCACGTGGCCGCCCTCGTTATTGGGGTCGTCGTCGGCATGGGCGAAACAGGCGTCGTCGTGGTCGCGCGCGTCCGACGGGTCGATGGTGACGAGCGGCAGATGACGCAGGTCCGTGCGCCCCTTGAGGCCCGCGGGCTTCATCGCGTCGGCCTCTGTGATCGCCGCGTCGGGGAAATCGTCGGGGATGCCGTGCTGGTGGATCGCGATCAGCGACACGGCGCGCGGCGCGCTCGGGTCGCCCAGGCGCTGCAAGACGCGCGCGCGCGGAAGGCCCATGCGGTCCTTGGGGCCGAATTGCTCGGCCTCGACCAGCTCACCGTCCTTCGCCCCGCCGGTCGATTTCTCGTCGACGCGCCATTCGCGGTCCTGGCCCTTGTCAACGGGCTGAATGCGCCCGCCTTCCGAGGTCTTGCGAAAGACGCCGAGCAGTTTTCGCGGGTTGATCCCGATACGCCGGATCAGCCGCCCCTCATAGGCGTGCGGCTCGTTCTTCACCTCGCTCAGCCGGGCGAGGATGCGGTCGCCCGGCGCAAGCGCCGGCTCCCCCGCGCGCGGGATCAGCAGGATCAGCGGCTCCGGCCCCTCGCCCTGCCATTCCATCGGGCGCGCCGTCAGGTCGCCATCGGGCGTCACCTCGCCCACCTGCAACACGCTCACCGGCGGCAGGCGATCGGGATCGCGGTAGCTCTTGCGGCGCTTCTCGAGATGGCCCTCGGCCTCGAGCTCTCGCAGGATGCGCTTGAGATCGATCCGCGCCGCGCCCTTGACGCCGAAGGCGCGGGCGATGTCGCGTTTGGAGGTCAGCGTCGGGTTGTCCGAAATCCATTGCAGGATCTCGTCGCGTGTGGGCAGGGTGCTCATGACGCGGGCCTAGCACGATCCGCGGGCCGGCGGAATGGGGGCTCCGCCGGAAATCCGCCGGGGGTCGGGGGCACGCCCCGGCCTTTGAGCGCGCAACGGGTGAAAATGCGCGCGCCCCGGCGCACATAAGCGGATCACGCGCCGCCGGGGCGGTTTGACCTCGGCCACGCGATGCGGCACTTTTCGGCCGGTCGAAACGCTTTAGATACTCGCGCATGCCCTACGAATGGTCCCCGCCCGCCGTCGGCTCCAAGGTCGCGCGGCTCGATCTCTGGCCCTACAGATCGCTGCCGCGGCGCGGCTTCGCGGGGTTCATGGCGCTGACCGCGGCGATGATCTCCTTGCCGCTGTTCCCGCTGCTGGGCACCGCCCTGCTCTGGGGGTTGCTGCCGTTCCTCGCGCTGGCGGTGGCGGGGCTCTGGTGGGCGCTCAAACGCTCATACGCCAGCGGCCGGGTGCACGAGGCGCTGACCATCGACGCCGAAGCGATTCACCTGACCCGTACCGACCCGCGGGGCGAGGTGCGCGAGTGGGACTGCAACAGCTACTGGGCGCAGGTCGACATGTATCCGACCGGAGGCCCGGTGCCGCATTACCTCACGCTCAGGGGCGCGGGGCGCGAGGTCGAGATCGGCGCGTTTCTCTCCGAGGACGAGCGCAAGGCGCTCTATTCCGAATTGCTGCGGGAACTGTCACGAGCGCGCGCGACCCGTTAGACGAGCGGCGGCTCAGCCGCCGCTGCAGAGCCGGTCCTTGATCCGCGGACCGACGGCGCCGAAATCCATCTGCCCGGCATAGTTTTGCTTGAGCTGGCCCATGACCTTGCCCATGTCGCGGATCGAGCTGGCGCCGGTCTCGGCGATGGCCTGCTCGACCGCCTCCTCGACCTCCTCGCCGCTCAGTTGGCGGGGCAGGAATTCCTCGATCACCTTGACCTCCTCGCGCTCGCGCTCGGCAAGGTCGATGCGCCCGCCCTCCTCGTAGGCGCGCATCGATTCGTGGCGCTGCTTGGTCATCTTGCCGAGAATCGCCAGGACCTCCGCATCGCCCACGCCATCCTCGTTGCCCTGCGCGCGCGCGGCGATGTCCTGATCCTTGATCGCGGCGTTGATCAGCCGCAGCGTGGCCAGCCGGCTGACGTCCTTTTCCTTCATGGCCGTCTTGAGCGACGCGCCAACACGTTCTCGCAATGTCATGATATGTTCATCCTCGGGGTCTGCGCGCATCATGCGCCTGACTTCGCGCCGCGCGCCATCCATCCGGCGGGGCGGCCATGAGCATGGGCATTTATATAGTCTCAACGCCGCTTGCAACAACCTCGTGCCGCTGGCGTGACGGTCGCGCCCGCCCCGGTCCGGCCCTTGACCCTGCCGGGGCGCGCGCCTAGACAAGCGCAGATTTGTCGCCCGCTTCAGCGCCCGGAGAGCATCGCATGGCAGATACCCCCCCGAACCACCCCACCGCCTGCCTCGCTCTCGCCGACGGGACGGTGTTTTACGGGCGCGGCTTCGGCGCGACGGGCGTGACGGTGGCGGAACTGTGCTTCAACACCGCGATGACCGGCTACCAGGAGATCATGACCGACCCGAGCTATGCCGGGCAGATCGTGACCTTCACCTTCCCGCATATCGGCAATACCGGGGTGAACCCCGAGGATGACGAAACCGCCGAGCCCTTCGCCGAGGGCATGGTCGTCAAGTGGGACCCCACCGCGCCAAGCAACTGGCGCAGCACGCAGACGCTTCAGCACTGGCTGGCGCGGCGCGGGCGCATCGCCATCGGCGGCGTCGACACCCGCCGCCTGACGCGCGCGATCCGCCAGCAGGGCGCGCCGCACGCCGCCCTTGCGCATGACCCGGACGGCAATTTCGACGTGGCCGCGCTGATCGAGAAGGCGCGCGGCTTCAATGGGCTGGTGGGAATGGACCTCGCGCGCGTGGTGAGCTGCGCCCAGTCCTACCGCTGGGACGAGATGCGCTGGGCCTGGCCCGACGGATACGCGCGCCAGACGAACCCGCGGCACAAGGTCGTTGCGGTCGACTACGGCGCGAAACGCAACATCCTGCGCTGTCTCGCCAGCGCGGGCTGCGAAGTGACGGTGCTGCCCGCGACGGCGACCGCCGACGAGGTGCTCGCGCATGATCCCGACGGCGTGTTCCTCTCGAACGGCCCCGGCGACCCGGCGGCCACGGGCGAATACGCGGTGCCCGCGATCAGCGGCATACTCGAGGCGAATCTGCCGGTCTTCGGCATCTGCCTCGGGCACCAGATGCTCGCCCTGGCGCTGGGGGCGCGCACGGTCAAGATGAACCACGGTCACCACGGCGCGAACCACCCGGTCAAGGACATGGAGACCGGCAAGGTCGAGATCACCTCGATGAACCACGGCTTCGCGGTCGACGGCCAGAGCCTTCCCACCGGCGTGGCCGAAACGCACGTGTCGCTCTTTGACGGGTCGAACTGCGGCATCCGCCTGCAGGACCGCCCGGTCTTCTCGGTGCAGCACCACCCCGAGGCCAGTCCCGGCCCGCAGGACAGCTATTACCTGTTCGAACGCTTCGTGGAGTCGATGGCGGGGTGACGCCGCGGGGTTAACCGTTGGTTAACCTTCCATTTACACATCGTTAACCCATATGACCGAAACTCGTCGGCGCATTAACCGACGAAGGCTATCCTATGGGTGTTTCAGAATTGCGGCAGCTGGACGCGCAGTTCCGGGACTCTGCCGGCGCGCTCGGCGATCTGGGGCGCGATCTCGTGCGCGCCGGCGTCTTGTCGCACGACGACGCCACGCTGGCGCAGATGGTGCAGGATCACTGCGACGCGCCGCTGGCTCGCGTGCTCGACGCCGAGGGGCTGGTCAACCCTGCGGAACTGATGGCGGCGCAGGCCCGGCGCGCGGACGCCACGGTGATCGGCGCCGATGAACTGGCGCGCGGCGCACGCGCGGTTCCGGGGACCGATCCCCGGCACCTGCTGAAACACGCGGCAGTGCCGCTGAGCGGCCCCGACGGGATCGAGCGGATCGCCGTCGCCGACCCCGAGAGCCGGCGCGCGCTCCAAACCGCGCTGCCCGAGGGAATGGCCGACCTGCCGCTGACAATCGCCCCGCGCCACACCATCCAGGCAGAGGTCGCGAACCTCAACCGGGCCACGCTGACATACGCCGCGCAGGCCCGCGTCCCCGAGGCCGAGAGCTTCCGCACCTGGCGCAACACGCCCTACCGGCGGCTGGCGATCACGCTGGCCGCGATGGCGGCGGGGCTGGTGCTGACGCTGCTTTTCCCCACCGCCGTCTTCGCCGTCTTCGCCGGCTGGGCCGCGCTCACGCTCATCGTGTCCTTCGGGCTGCGCGCCAGCGCGCTCATCGCGCGCATGACGCTGGGCCGGGTCGAGGACGACCGTCCGCACGCTTCGGCCACGCAGAAGCTGCCCAAGGTGTCCGTCCTCGTCCCGCTCTTCCGCGAGACCGAGATCGCGCATGCGCTCATCACCCGGCTGACGCGGCTCAGCTATCCGAAATGCCTGCTCGACGTGGTGCTCGTGCTCGAGGAGAACGACCGCATGACGCAGCAGACCCTGGCCGAGATCGACCTGCCGCCGTGGATGCGCGCGGTGATCGTGCCGGACGGACAGCCGCGCACGAAACCGCGCGCGATGAACTATGCGCTCGACTTCTGCGAGGGCGACATCATCGGCATCTTCGACGCCGAGGACAGCCCCGACCCCGACCAGATCACCCAGGTCGCCCGCCGATTCCAGGCGGCGCCGCCGGACGTGGTCTGCCTGCAAGGCATTCTTGATTACTACAACCCGCGCCAGAATTGGCTGGCGCGCTGTTTTACGATCGAATACGCCGCCTGGTTCCGCGTCATGCTGCCGGGCCTCGCGCGTATGGGGCTGGCGATCCCGCTGGGCGGCACGACGCTCTATTTCCGGCGCGACGCGCTCGAGGAACTGGGCGGCTGGGACGCGCATAACGTGACCGAGGACGCCGATCTCGGCTTCCGCCTCGCGCGGCACGGCTATCGCACGGAGATCATCGGCACCGTCACCGGCGAGGAGGCCAACTGCCGCGTCTGGCCCTGGGTCAAGCAACGCTCGCGCTGGCTCAAGGGCTACATGACGACATACCTCGTGCACATGCGCCGGCCCCGGCTGCTCCTGTCGCAACTGGGGCCGTGGAAATTCTGGGGATTCCAGGCGCATTTCGTCGCCGCGCTGTCGCAGTTCTTCCTCGCGCCGTTCCTGTGGTCCTTCTGGCTGGTGCTGCTGGGGCTGCCGCATCCGCTCGATCCGCTCCTGGGCCGTGGCGTGCTGGTCGGGTTGGGGCGGCTGTTCCTGGCGGTGGAGCTGCTCAACATCGCGATCTACCTGATCGCGGTGTCGGGCCGCTATCACCGACACCTGATGGCCTGGGCGCCGACGATGCATTTCTACACGCCGCTCGGGACGGTCGCGGCCTACAAGGCGCTGTATGAACTCGTCTTCGCGCCCTTCTTCTGGGACAAGACGAGCCACGGCCATTCGCTCGCCCATGCGCGCGCTTCGGCGAAGGGCGCGCTAAAGCGTCGATTTGACCTCGCCGGAATCCAACTTCAGGCGCGTCACGAACGCTTTTGAGATATGCGCGCAGAGCGCGGCGCGCGCCGCCGCGTCATCGCCCGCCTCGATCGCCCTGACGATGGCGTCATGTTCCTTGATCGCGGTCGAATCGCGCCCCTCTGCGGCAAGCGAGGTGGTCGCCATCAGCGCCATGGAGCGATGCACGAGGTCGAGCTGCTGCACGAGGAAGCGGTTGTGCGAGGCAAGATGAACCTGCTTGTGAAACCGCCGGTTGGCGCGCGCCATCGCGTCGGGTCGGCCCACCAGGGCGCGGTCCTGCTCGACCATGTCGCGCAGCACGGCGACCTCCTCGGGCGAGGCGTGCCGCGCCGCAAGGCTCGCCGCGAGTCCCTCGAGCTCGGCGCGCACGGCGTAGAGCTCGGCCATCTGGTTGTGATCGAGCGAGGCCACGATCAGGCTGCGCCCGTCGCGGGTCAGCAGCGACTGCGTCTCAAGCCGCTGCAACGCCTCGCGGATGGGGGTGCGCGACACGCCGAACCGCTCGGCGAGGTCGCTCTCGACCAGCCGGTCGCCGGGTTTGAAGATGCCGACGTCGATCGCCTCGAGGATCAGCGAATAGGCGTCGGTCTGTGCGGATTTCATCGGCGCCCTCCTTGCAGCGCGTCCCGGTGACCGCGACCCTACCGGGTTTCGCGGCAAAGCTGAATTGCCGATTTCCCGCCCCGCCAAACGGCGCTTTCGGCGCGCCGGTCGCCGCGATAGGATGCGCGCATGCCCAAACACGCCTTTGCCCACGTGACGTCGTGGGTATTTGACCTCGACAACACGCTCTACCCGCCCGGCGCGCGGCTCTTCGACCAGATCGAGCTCCGCATGACGCGCTTTGTCATGGACGCGCTCGGGCTGGATCACGCCGAGGCGGACCGCCTGCGGCTGCAATACTGGCGCACGTATGGAACGACGCTCGCAGGGTTGATGCGCGATCACGGGGTCGAGCCGGGGCCGTATCTCGCCCATGTTCACGATATCTCCTTCGACGCGCTGGAACCCGACCCCGCGCTGGCCGCGCAACTGCGCGCGCTGCCGGGGCGGCGGATCGTCTACACCAACGCCACCGCCGCCTATGCCGAGCGGGTGCTGGCGGCGCGCGGCCTCGGCGGGGTCTTCGACGCCGTCTACGGCGTGGAGCACGCCGGCTACCTCCCCAAGCCCGAGCGCGCGGCCTTCGACGCGGTCTTCGCCCGCGACGGGCTGCGCGGCGCGCAGGCGGCGATGTTCGAGGACGACCCGCGCAACCTCGCCGCGCCGCACGCGCTCGGGCTGCGCACGGTGCATGTCGCCCCCGCCCCCGCGCCTGCGCCGCACATTCACCACCACACGGACGACCTCGCAACGTTTCTCGCGCGGCTGCTCTGACGCGCGGGGGATGCGTCAATTCGCGCGCGGCGCAGCGGGTTTGCACGGCTTAGGTAAGCCCTGATAGAATGGCCACGAAAAGGACCGGAACCCATGACGCTTACCGAAACAACCGCGGACAGCGGCGCACCGACCGCCGTTGACGAAACCGAGGCGCGGCAGGCCCGGACCACGCTGATCGCCGTCATTCTCGGAATCGTCGCGTGGGGCCTCTGCTTTGCCGTCTGGGGGCTGCCCGGACTATATCTGCCGGCGGTGGCGCTGGTGCCGGTCGTGTTCGGAAGCTTCATCCTGATCTGCACCGGCAGATAGCGCCCCAACCCCGGCGGCCAAAACACGGCGGAGACACGCATGACGGGCGTTGACATCCTGATCTCGGGCGGCGGCGTGGCGGGGCTGACCGCTGCGGCGGTGTTCGGAACGGCGGGCTTCTCGGTCCTGTGCGTGGACCCGGCGCCGCCGGTGACCACACGCGACGCCGACGGGGCGGACCTGCGCAGCACGGCCTTCCTGCAACCTGCGCGCACTCTGCTCGAACAGGCGGGACTCTGGGACAGGCTCGCGGATCACGCCGCGCCGCTTTCGGTCATGCGGATCGTCGACGCGGGCGGCGACACCGCCGCGCCGCGCATGATCCGCGAATTCGTATCGGGTGAACTCTCGGACCAGCCCTTTGGCTGGAACCTCCCCAACTGGCTCTTGCGGCGCGAAATGGTCGCGCATCTGGACAGACATCCCCAGGTCGAATTCAGGCCGGGCGTCGGCACGACCGACCTCGTGACCCGTGAGAAAGAGGCGCGCGTCAGCCTGTCGGACGGCAGCCGCCTGCGCGCCCGGCTGGTGATCGCCGCGGATGGGCGCAACTCGCCCGTGCGGCGGGCGGCGGGAATCGGCGCGAGGGTCACGCGCTACGGGCAGAAGGCGCTGGCCTTCGCCGTCACCCACCCGATCCCGCACGGAAATGTCTCGACCGAGATCCACCGCACTGGCGGCCCCTTCACGCTGGTGCCGCTGCCGGATCATGACGGCCTGCCCTCCTCCGCCGTGATCTGGATGGAGCGCGGCCCCGAGATCCGCCGCCTTGCCGCGTTGGACGCCCCCGCCTTCGAAGCGGAGATGAGCGAACGCAGTTGCCACCTCTTCGGGCCGCTCACGCTCGCCTCGCAGCGCACGGTCTGGCCGATCATAAGCCAGTTGGCCGAGCGCATGACGGCCGAGCGCGTGGCGCTGGTCGCCGAGGCGGCGCATGTGGTCCCGCCCATCGGCGCGCAGGGGCTGAACATGAGCCTCGCGGACATGCGCGCGCTGCGCGACCTCGCCATCGCCGCGCCGGAGCGGCTGGGCGACCGGGCGATGCTGGACGCCTATCACCGCGCCCGGCATCTGGATGTGCGCGCGCGGGTGGCGGGGATCGACCTGCTCAACCGTGCGTCGATGGTCCAGGCGCGCCCCCTGCGGGACGCGCGCGCGATGGGGCTCAATGCGCTGCATGCGCTGGCGCCGGTGCGCCGCCGGCTGATGCGGATGGGGCTCGGCGCGCGCGGCTGACCACGCCGCTCCTTCATCCCTGACGGGCTGTCGCCGCGGCCCATACGAGGACAGCCCGCAAGGGCTGGACGAGTGGCCGCCTAGAACACCTTGTCGAGAACCGCCTCCAGCCGCGCCAGCGTGCCTGGCACGTCATAGAGCTTGTCCAGCCCGAACAGCCCCAGGCGGAAACTGCGATATCCCTCCGGCTCATCGCATTGCAGCGGCACGCCCGCCGCAATCTGCATCCCCTCAGCGGCGAATTTCCTGCCGCTCTGGATCTCGGGATCGTCGGTATAGCCCACCACGACGCCCGGCGCCCCGAACCCCTCGGCGGCGACCGAACGCACGCCGCGCGCGGCCAGCATGGCGCGCACCCCGTCGCCCAGCGCCCATTGCGCCTCGCGCAGCCGCTCGAAACCATACTCCCTGGTTTCCTGCATGGTGTCGCGGAACACCAGCAGCGCGTCGGTCGGCATGGTCGCGTGATAGGCGAATTCTCCGTCCTCGTAGGCCTTCATGATCTGGCGCCATTTCTTCAGGTCGATGGCGAAGCTCGAGGATGTCGTCGCCTCCAGACGCTCGGCCGCGCGGTCGTTCATCATCACCAGCCCGGCCGAGGGCGAGGCCGACCAGCCCTTCTGCGGCGCCGAGATCAGCACATCCACCCCGGTCGCCTTCATGTCGACCCAGGCGCAGCCCGAGGCGATGGCGTCCAGCACCATCAGCGCGCCGACCTCATGCGCGGCGTCGGCCAGCGCGGTGATGTAATCGTCCGGCAGGATGATCCCCGCCGATGTTTCGACATGCGGCGCGAACACCACGTCCGGCCTGCTTTCGCGGATCTTCGCGGTCACGTCCTCGATCGGCGCCGGGGCAAAGGGCGCCTGCACGCCGTTGCCGGTCTGGCGCGCCATGCAGACGGTCGTCTCCGAGGTGAACCGCCCGGCGTCGAAAATCTGGCTCCAGCGGTAGGAAAACTGCCCGTTGCGCACGACGAGCGCATGGGCGTCGGTCGCGAACTGGCGCGCGACCGCCTCCATCGCGTAGGTGCCGCCACCGGGGACAAGCGCGACCGCATCGGCGTTGTAGACCTCGCGCAGCATGTCGGAAATGTCGCGCATCACCTTCTGGAACCGCGCCGACATGTGGTTGAGCGAACGGTCGGTGAACACCACCGAGAATTCCTGCAGGCCATCGGGGTCCACGGTATCGAGAAGGGCGGTCATCGGGTCATCTCCTGTTCTGGTTCGCCTCATGGCTACCGCGCCGTGCGGCGATTTGCCAGCCACCTCAGCCTATCGGCCCCGGCCTGCGTTCTTCGCTCAGCAGCACGTTTGCCTCGACGTCGCCGACGCCGGGCAGCGTCATGATCCGCCGGCGCAGAACGCGCTCGAAATCGGCGATGTCGCGGGCGACGACGCGCAGACGGTAATCGAAGAGCCCGAGGATATGCTCGACCGTCTGCACCTCGGGGATGGCGCTCACCGCGCGCTCGAAATCGTCGAGGCTCACCCGCCCCTTGGTGGCCAGCTTGACCCCGAGAAAGACGGTAACGCCAAAGCCCAGCCGTTCGCGGTCGAGGTCGAGCCGCTGGCCCGCGATCACCCCCTCGCTGCGCAACCGCCTGATCCGCCGCCAGACCGCGGGCTGCGACAGGCCAAGCCTGCGGCCCAGCGCGCTGGCGCTCTGCGTGGCGTCCGCGACCAACGCGCGCAGGATGCGCCGGTCGGTGTCGTCGAGTTCGGTCATACCGGCAGCACCTCGTCCGACTTGATCCGCGCGACATGCATCAGGGCCTCGATGTCGGCGATATGCGGCAGGGGCAGGATCGCGCTGCGATAGAGGTGCTGGTAATGCGCCATGTCCCGCGCGATCACGTAGAGCCGCAGATCGACCCGGCCCAGGAACGTCTGGATCTCGACCACCTCCGGGACCTCGCGGGCGGCCGCGGTGAATTCGTCGAAGGCGCGCGGCTGGGTCTTGTCCAAAGCGACGCGCAGGCTGACCTCGACCTCGTAACCCAGCGCGCGCCAGTCGATCACCGCGCGGTTGGCGCGGATGATCCCCGCCGCGCGCATCCGCTCGAGCCGCCGGGCGCAGGTCGCCGGCGTCACCGCGGCCCGCTCGGCCAGTTCGGCGGGGCCCATGCCCGGGTCGTGCTGGTACTGGCGCAGGATGCGGCGGTCCGTCTCGTCAAGCATGATTTTATCGCTCTAGCTTTTTCTTGGTTATGATTACCCAATAATATCCGGTAATGAAATGCGTTATGCGCCTATTATCGCAATGATATCGCCTAAATTCCCTTCAATCTTAAACCGGAGGACGACGAAATGCGCGTTTACTACGACCGCGATTGCGACATCAATCTCATCAAGGACAAGAAGGTGGCGATCCTCGGCTATGGCAGCCAGGGCCACGCCCATGCGCTCAACCTGCGCGATTCGGGCGCCAAGAACCTCGTCGTCGCGCTGCGCGAAGGCTCGCCCAGCGCGAAAAAGGCCGAGGGCGAAGGGCTGAAGGTGATGGGCATCGCCGAGGCCGCGGCGTGGGCCGATCTCATCATGTTCACCATGCCCGATGAATTGCAGGCCGAAACCTACCGCAAATACGTCCATGACAACATCCGCGAGGGCGCGGCCATCGCCTTCGCCCACGGGCTCAACGTGCATTTCGGCCTGATCGAACCCAAGGACGGCATCGACGTCATCATGATGGCGCCCAAGGGGCCGGGCCACACCGTGCGCGGCGAATACGTCAAGGGCGGCGGCGTGCCCTGCCTTGTCGCCGTGGACACCGACGCCTCCGGCAAGGCGCTGGAGCTGGGCCTTTCCTACTGCTCGGCCATCGGCGGCGGGCGTTCGGGCATCATCGAAACCAACTTCCGCGAGGAATGCGAAACGGATCTCTTCGGCGAACAGGCGGTGCTCTGCGGCGGCCTCGTGGAACTCATCCGCATGGGCTTCGAGACGCTGGTCGAGGCGGGCTACGCCCCCGAAATGGCCTATTTCGAGTGCCTGCACGAGGTGAAGCTGATCGTCGATCTCATCTACGAGGGCGGCATCGCCAACATGAACTACTCGATCTCCAACACGGCCGAGTATGGCGAATATGTCTCCGGCCCGCGCGTGCTTCCCCGCGAGCGCACCAAGAAGGAGATGAAGGCGATCCTGCACGACATCCAGTCGGGCAAATTCGTGCGTGACTTCATGCAGGAGAACGCCGTCGGCCAGCCGTTCTTCAAGGGCACGCGCCGGATGAACGACGAGCACCAGATCGAGGAAGTCGGGCGCAAGCTGCGCGACATGATGCCCTGGATCAGCGCCGGCAAGCTGGTGGACCAGTCCAAGAACTGAGCCCTGCAGCGGCGATGAAACCGGCCCGGCGCGCAGGTGATGCGCGCCGGGCCTTGCATTTCCGGGGTCGCGCGGTCACCACTTCCGGGCGCGGCGCGCGCCCCGCCCGGCCCGAAGGACCCCCATGACCACGATCCGCCCGATCAACTGGCTCAAGATCGCGACCCTCGGCATGATCTGGGGCGGCTCGTTCATGGCGGTGTCGGTCGCGCTTACCGGGGTGGGGCCGCTGATCCTGGTCGCGGCGCGGCTGTCGCTGGGCGCGGCGTTCCTGCTGCTGCTGGCGCATCTGCGCGGGGTCGGCCTGCCGCGCCGGCGCGGCCCGAACGCGGCGACGATCTGGTTCTGCGCGGTCTTGATGGGCCTTTTTTCCAACGCGCTGCCATTTTTCCTGCTGAGCTGGGGCCAGCAATATGTCGCCTCGGGCTTTGCCGGGGTGTGCATGGCGGTGGTGCCGCTCTTCGTGCTGCCGCTGGCGCATGTCTTCGTGCCCGGCGACCGGCTGACGCTGCGGCGCGGGATCGGGTTCCTGATCGGCACGGTCGGGGTGATGGTGCTGATCGGCCCGGCGGCCTTTGCGGCGACCGGAGAAAACCTCGAGAACATCGCGCGGATCGCCTGCATCAGCGCCTCGGGCTGCTACGCGGTGGGCACGATCGTTACGCGGCTGTGTCCCAAGGTCGAAATGCTGTCGCTCTCGGCGGCGGCCCTGACCATCGCGGCGCTGACCTTCACGCCCTATGCGCTCTGGGCCGAGGGGTGGCCTTCGGACGTGCCCTGGCTGGCGCTCGCGGCGCTGCTCTATCTCGGGGTGTTGCCCACCGGCGTGGCGCAGATGCTGCTGGTTCAGGTTATCCGCGACGCCGGGCCGGTGTTCATGAGCCTCGTCAACTACCAGGTGCCGATCTGGTCGGTGATCTTCGGCGTCATGCTTCTGGGCGAAGAGCTGCCGCCGGGGCTGATCTGGGCGCTGCTGCTGATCTTGTCTGGCCTCGCGCTCAGCCAGGCGGGGGCGCTGGCGCGGCTCTTCGGGCGGGGCAAGGCGGGCAAGCGCCCGCCGCACGTGCCGCGCCAGCCGCTCGGGTGACGCTCAGCCGGTGACCGCCCGCCAGAGCGCGAGCGCGGCGCGGGTTTCGGCCACGTCATGCACGCGGGCGATCTGCACCCCCTGCGCGATCCCCGCCAGCGCCACGGCGATGGAGCCGGGAACGCGGTCCGCCGCCTCGGGCGTGCCGCCGATATCGCCGATGAACCGCTTGCGCGACGCGCCCAGCAGGATCGGGCAGCCCAGCCCGTGAAACAGCGACAGGCGCCGGATGAGCGTCAGGTTATGCGTCCGCGTCTTTCCGAACCCGATGCCGGGATCGACCACGATCCGCGCGCGCGGGATACCGAGCGCGACCAGCGCCTCGACCCGCTCGGCGAGGAAATCATAGACGTCGAGCGTGACGTCATCGTACCGCGGATCGTCCTGCATCGTCGCCGGATCCCCCTGCGCATGCATCACGCAGACCGGCAGCCCCGCTTGCGCGCAGAACGGCGCAAGCGCCGGATCATAGGTAAACGCGGCCACGTCGTTGACGAGGTTCGCGCCGGCCTCCACCGCGGCGCGCGCGACCCTCTCCTTGCGCGTGTCGATGGAGATCGGCACGTCGAGCGCCGCGCGAATGGCCTCGATCACCGGCGCGGTGCGCTCGATCTCCTGCGCCTCGGGCACCGGTTGCGCGCCGGGGCGGGTCGATTCCCCGCCCACGTCGATGATGTCCGCGCCCGCCTCGGCCATCGCGCTTGCATGCGCCACTGCGGCGTCGAAGGCGTGATGCCGCCCCCCGTCCGAGAAACTGTCGGGCGTCACGTTCAGGATCCCCATGAGCCGCGGCGCGTCCATCCCGATCCCGGCGATGGCGTCCCTCGGCGCGGTCAGCCGCTCGAGCGCCTCGGCAGGCGCGGATTTGGCCGGGATGAGGCGCGCAGGCCCGTCGCGGCGCATTTCCTCGACCCGGTCGAACCACGCCCAACCCCCGGCAAGCGGCAGCGCGCCCTCGGGCCGCGCATGGTCGATAGAGGCGATGGGGCGGTAGTAGCGTTGGCCCATGCGCGTCCCCATCACAGCCCCGATTGCGCGATGTCCTGCACCAGCACCGGCACCGGGGCCGGGCCGTCGGGCGGGGCTTCGCCGATCAACAGCAGGTCCGAGGCCTCGATATGCCCCGCGAACCACGCGGCGAGCGCGACCGGATCGCCCGGCCCGACGGTGGGGCCGTCCACCGCGTCGAGCACGATCTTGGAAGGCGCCCAGACGCTGATCTGGCCATTCTTCATCGCCCAGTCGAGCTCGGTGCGCGTATCGACCACGACGCAGCGGTCGTCGCGCCCGGCGAGCACCCATGCGTTCTGCTCGATGGCGAGCAGATCGACACGGCGCTGCGTCATGCGGTGCCCGGTCTGCGGGGCGGGCGCGTCGGCGCGCCCCACGCAGAGAATCACCGGCTCCGCCCGCGCCTCGAGCTGGTCGAGCCAACGGCCGAGATTGGCCGACTTCACGGCGGCGTTGGTCAGGTAGACGACATGCGGATGCGGCCCCGAATCGGCCTGTGCGTTCACCGGCTTGGTCTTGAGATCGTCGACCGAACGCACGATCTCCACCCCCAGCGCGCCGGGGCCGCGGTCGAGCTTCTCGATGCGCACGAAGGTGCGCACCGCCTGCGGTTCCTGCAGGATGCGCGTGGCGATGCGGTCCGCCAGCGTCTCGAGCAGGTTCAGCCGTTCCTCGGCCAGCTCGGCGGCGATCGCTTCGGTCACGCGGTCGTAGCTCAGGATGCGGTCCACGTCGTCATCGACCGGATCGGACAGCGGGCGCACCTCGACCACCACGTTGAAGCGGATGCGCTGCGTCGTGCCGCGCTCGGACTGGAAGGCGCCGATCTCGACCTCGACGATGTGGTCGCGCAGCGAAATCCGGTCCAGCGGGCCGTCAGGCGCGGTAGCGTCGGCGCGGGCGTCGGGATGCTCGAAGGCCAGCCTGATCTCCTTGGTCATCGCGTCGCTCCGCAGGTCATGGGGCGCCCGGCCCATACCGGCGCGCCCTAGCATGCCGCGCGGCGCTGCGCAATTCGCGGCGCGTCAGTTTTGCGAGACCCGCGTGGGCTGGCGATAGAAATAGTGCTGGCCGATGGCGGCGGTGCGCGGGAAGGTCCGCGACCAGCGCGGGCTTACCGCACGGGTGTGGTAATGGGTGGCGCCGTGGGTCAGCGGCCGTTCCGCGCCGTCGACCATGATCCGCGCGATCTTGCCAACCTGCTCGAAGGCGCGCGGCTCGGTGATGACTTCCTTGTGGCCGTCGCAGGTATAGGTGAACTGGCAGCCGTACTTGCGGCCCGTCCCCTGCTTGATGACGCCGCAGACGGTATTGGGGTAGTTGGCGCTGTCGACGCGGTTCATGATGACCTCGGCGACGGCGAACTGGCCCTTGACGCTCTCGCCGCGGGCCTCGAAGTAGAGCGCCTCGGCCAGGCAGCGCCACTGCGCTCCGCCGGCCTTGATCGGCTTTTGCGTACTGAGCCAGTCGCGGGAATAGGCGAACCCGGTTTCGGGCATCTCGAGATAGCTGGCCAGGCGGGTTTCGGACATCGCGCCGAGCGCGCGTTGCTCCTGCCCCAGCAAACGGTCCAGCGCCGTGTCCGCAACGGCCGGATTGCCCAGGGCGAGCAGGAAAGCGAATAAGATACGAAGCATGATGCGCCTCTTTCGGTGACGAGGGACGGTCCCCCAGCATCCGGGCCATCTATCGAATTTGGCTCAAATCGTCCACCCCGGGGCCTTTTGCGCCTTTGAAACAAGGCGCAACCATAGGCGCGCGCGCCGCATCTGGTGGAACGGGCGCGGCGGCCCTACCCGATCTTGTCCCGCACGGCGTGCTGCGCGGCGGCCAGCCGCGCCACCGGAACGCGGAAAGGGGAACATGAAACATAATCGAATCCCGCCGTCCGGCAGAAGGCAATCGATTCGGGGTTCCCGCCATGCTCTCCGCAGATCGACAGGGTCAGGCCCGGATGGGCGGCGCGGCCGCGCTCGGCTCCGATGCTCAGCAGCTCTCCGACCCCGTCGGTATCGAGCGAATGGAACGGGTCCTCGGGATAGACGCCCTGGCGGACGTATTCGGACATGAACCGCCCCGCGTCGTCGCGGCTGAGCCCGTAGGTCATCTGCGTGAGGTCATTGGTCCCGTAGCTCAGAAAGGACACCTGCGGCGCGATATCGCCCGCGCGCAGCGCCGCGCGCGGCGTCTCCACCATCACGCCCAGGCGGAAATCGAACGCCTGCCCGGTCTCGCTGCGCACGGCGGCGGCGACGGCGTCGACGCGGGCCTTGACCAGTTCGACCTCGCGGCTGGCGCTGACCAGCGGGATCATGATCTCGGGCACGATCTCGACCCCTTCGCCGGCGACCAGCAGCGTCGCCTCGAAGATCGCGCGCACCTGCATCTCGTAGATCTCGGGCACGGTGATGCCCAGCCGCACGCCGCGCATGCCCAGCATCGGGTTGTATTCGCCCAGCGCCTCGACCCGGCGGGTGACCTGGCTCAGCGGCAGGTCGAGCGCCTCGGCCAGTTCGCGATGCCCGGCGCGGTCGGACGGCAGGAATTCATGCAGCGGCGGGTCGAACAGGCGGATGCAGACCGGTTGTCCCTGCATGATGCGGAAGAGATCGGCGAAATCCTCGCGCTGCATGGGCAGCAGCCGCTCGAGCGCGGCGGCGCGGTCGGTGCTGGAATTGGCGAAGATCATCTCGCGCATGACGCGCAGGCGGCCTTCCTCGAAGAACATGTGCTCGGTGCGGCACAGCCCGATCCCCTGCGCCTTGAAGTTGCGCGCGACCAGCGCGTCGGTCGGCGTGTCGGCATTGGCCCGGATGGCGAGGTCGCGGGTCTCGTCCGCCCATTCCATCAGCACGCGGAAACTGTCGTCCTCCCCGGCGTCCAGCAGCGGCGCGCGGCCCATCAGGATTTCCCCGTTCGTGCCGTCGACGGTGATCTCGTCGCCCTCGCGCAGCACGCGGCCATCCGGCGCGGTCAGCTGCCGCTTGCCGGTCTGGAACCGCATCTCGGAGGCGCCGACGACGCAAGGCAGACCGATGCCCCGGCCGATCACCGCCGCGTGGCTGGTCATGCCGCCGCGCTCGGTCAGCACGGCGACGGCGGCGTGCATGCCGCGCACGTCCTCGGAACTCGTCTCGCGCCGGACCAGAACGCAGGGCTCGCCGCGCGCGTGCGACGCCTGCGCCTCGCTCGAGGTGAACACGATCCGCCCGGACGCCGCGCCGGGGCTGGCGGCGATGCCGCGGGCCAGCACGTCGCGCGGCGCCTCGGGGTCGACCTGCCGGTGCAGAAGCTCGTTGAGCGCGCGCGGCTCGACCCGCATCAGCGCCTCCTCGCGCGGGATGATCCCGTCCTGCGCCAGCGCAACGGCGATGCCCACGGCGGCGCGGGCGTTGCGCGCAACGCGCACCCCGTCGAGCAGATAGAGCCGCCCGTTCTCGATGGTGAACTCGGCCTGCATCTCCTGGCGCAGCCGCGTGCGCATCAGCGCGGTGTATTCCTTGAGCTGCGCAAACGCCTCCGGGGCGAGCTCCTCGAGCGAGGGACCGCGCGGATCGCGCTCGAGATAAAGCGCGTCCGCCCCCCCGCTCAGCGCGTCGCGCCCCTGGCTCTGGCTCAGGTAACGCCCGGTGATCTGACGCGCGCCGGTGGCGCTGTCCACCAACTGCATCACGCCCGAGCCGCATTCGCCGCGCCCCAGCCCGATCACCATCTCCTGCACGACAAGGCCAAGCCCCGCATCCGCCGGCGCCCCCTTGGCGGTGCGCAGAAGACGCGCGGTCGTGCCCTCCCAGGCGCGCGCCATGGAGCGCAGCACCTCGGCCAGTTGCACGGTGGGGTTCTGCGGGAACGGCTCCTCGGCCTCGTCCTCGTAGGCGGCGAGCGCCTCTTTCAGCCCCTCGGCGGGATCGTCGGAGACGTCATCGAAGATGTCGGCGTCCAGCCGCGCCACGTCCACCGCGTAGGCCTGCACGAAGCGCAGGTAGAGCCGCGCCGCCGCCGCCTCCCCGATGCGCGGGGCGAGCGCGGCGCGGCGCGCCTCGGTCATGCCGATGTTCAGGATCGCCCGCGGCCCGCCCCAGTCCGGCTCTTCCGAGGACGGGCGCACGCACAGGGGCGCGCTGTCGCCCAGCAGCGCCAGCAGCGCGTCGAGATCGGGCATGTCGCCCGCGGCGATGGCGTGCACGGCGTCGAAGGAAAGCGCGACGGTCCGCGGCACCGGCAGGTCGAGCCGCACCAGCCGTTGCAGGCACTTGGCCCGCCCGCCATGGGTGCGCGCCGCGATCGGCGCGGCGGGCGTGATCAGCGTGATCTGCGGGTCGTCTTGCTGCACTGCGGCACCCTTTGTTTTGCGCGCAGCATAAGGCGCGCGCGCGACTTGGCAAGGGTTTGCTGCGTGGATTCGGCATTGCGCGCCCGCGCGGAATCAAGCCGCGCCTTGCGCGCCGCCGCGCGATCGTCAGGCCGTCCTCGCGGCCTGACGACCGCCCGGCGCTACCCCTCGACCCGCGTCAAATCCGCCGCCTCGAGGCAGATGCGGCGGATGCGGCTCAGCAGGTTCAGCCGGTTGCGCCGCACGACCTGCGCGTCGGTGTTGATCTGCACCGCCTCGAAGAAGGCGTCGATGGGCGCGCGCAGGGCGGCCATGCCGGACATCGCAGCGGCGAAATCCTCGGCTTCCAGCGCGGCGCGGATCACTGGTTCCTGCGCGTCCAGCGCGGCGAACAGCGCGCGTTCCTCGTCCGTTTCGGCGAATTTCACGTCCGCGCCGTAGGAATATTCGACCCCGTCCTTTTCCTCGGCCTGCGTCAACAGGTTGTTGGCGCGCTTGAACCCTTGCAGCAGGTTCTCGCCGTCGTCGGTCTTGAGGAAATCGCTGAGCGCCGTGGCGCGCTTGACCAGAAGGGCGAGGTCGTCGTTGCCGTCCATGGCGATGCAGGCGTCGATCACGTCATGGCGGATAGCTTGGTCCTTGAGGTATACCTTGAGACGGTCGTGGAAGAAGACGAGAAGGTTGGCGTATGAAAGATGCGCGCCACGCAAATCCTTGTGGTCAACTCCGTGTGCAGTCAATTGATCGCAGGTCTCTTTATCAACCGGCATAAAATCTAACGCGGCCACTATTTTCAAACCATCATAGGATTTAAAGAAGAGACGCGGATCAAAAATGCTCATGGCAAGTCCGTGGGCTTCGAAACCAAAAGGCAAAGCGTAAGCCATTGGGGCACGCAGATCATTCTCCACCACCAACCGAATGACCCCCAGCGCCGCCCGCCTCAACGCAAACGGATCCTTCGACCCTGTGGGCTTCTCGTCGATCGCCCAGAACCCCGTCAGCAAATCCAGCTTGTCCGCCAATGCCACGGCCACGGATACCGGCGCGCTCGGCACCGTATCGCTCGGACCAAGCGGCGAGTAATGCTCTTGCGCGGCGGCGGCGACTTCGGCGGGCATCCCGGCCGCCTCAGCGTAGTAGCGCCCCATCAACCCCTGCAATTCGGGGAATTCATAGACCATTTCCGAACTCAGATCCGCCTTGGCCCAGCGCGCGGCCTGTTCGGCGAGGTCCGGATCGGTCCCCACTTTGGGGGCGATTTCGCGCGCGAGGGCGGCGATGCGCTCGATCCGCTCGGCCTGGCTGCCCAGTTTGTTATGGAATGTCACGTCCGCCAGCGCATCCAGCCACGCCTGCCCGCCGGTTTCGGCGATGCGCAGGTCGTTCTCCCAGAAGAACTTGGCGTCCGACAGCCGCGCGGAAAGCACCTTCTGGTTGCCGGCGAGGATGGTCGCGCCGCCATCGGCGGTTTCGCGGTTGGCGACGGTGACGAACTTCTCGATCCGGCCCGTTTTCGGGTTGCGCACGGAAAAGAACTTCTGATGTTCCTTCATCGACGTTTGCAGCACCTCCGGCGGCAGGTCGAGGAACTCCGCCTCGATCCCGCCCATCAGCACCACGGGCCATTCGACCAGCCCGGCCACCTCGGCCAGCAATCCGCGGTCCTCGACCAACTCGAGCCCCGAGCCGAACGCCTGGTTGGTCGCGTCCTGCCAGATCATGTCCGCGCGCTCTTCGGCGTCGAGGATCACGTGCCGCTTGGCCAGCGTCGCCCGGTAGTGATCGAAGGAGGTCACGCGCACCCTGCCCGGCGCCATGAAGCGATGCCCCTCGGTCTCGTCGCCCGCGCTGATTCCGTCGATCTCGAGCGGAACGACCCGCGCCTCGCCCGCATCGTCTGTCAGGATGCAGAGGATCGAATGCAGCGGGCGCACCCAGCGCAGGCTGCCCGCGCCCCAGCGCATGGACTTGGGCCAGGGGAAATAGCGGATGACGTCCTCCAGCGCCTCGGCGATGATCGCCTCGGCCGGGCGGCCGGGGCGGGTGATGCGCGCGTAGTAAACGTCGCCCTTCTTCTCGGAACGCACCTCCAGATCCTCGCGCGCGACCCCGGCGCCGCGCAGGAAGCCTTCTATCGCCTTCTCCGGCGCATCCGTGCGCGGGCCTTTGCGCTCCTCATGCGTGGTCGGGCTCTCGGCGAGAAGCCCCTGCACCGTCAGCGCCAGGCGGCGCGGGGTCGAGAACGCGGCGGCGCCCGCGTAGGTCAGCCCCGCCTCGACCAGCGCGTCGGTCATGCGCGCGCGCAGGTCGGCGGCGGCGCGGACCTGCATCCGGGCCGGGATTTCCTCGGAAAAAAGTTCGATCAGCAGGTCGGGCATGGGGTTGTTATCCGTGTTGGGATCGTGCGCGTGGATACTGGCTTGGCGCCGCCGCGTCCACCCTGGGCTATCCGGGCCAGGAAGGCCCGGGGACGGGCGCGCTCAGTCGGGCGGCGGCGGACATTCGGGCGGGGCCGGGGCGCCGTCAAAGACGATCTCGCCGCAATGGTTGATCTGCTGCCACGCCCAGCCGCGCCCGTCCTCGTGGACGGCGACAATGCGGTCGATGCCGTAATGGATGTTCTCGGCGCCCAGGAAGGCGCGCGCGCGGCCCGCCTCGAGCGCCGCGCCGATCTCGGCGGCGTCGAAACAGGAGAACCAGCCGGGCGCGACCAGCGGCACGGCGTCCTTCGCGGGCTGGTAAACGTCGGCCAGCGCGGCGGGCGACTGCGGCGTGGTAAAGCAGGCGCGGTAGCGGATCGGAGAGCTTTCGGCGTCGATGGCGCGGAAATCCTCGTATGCGATCGCCTCCGGCTCACCGGTGACGAGAGGGGTCAGCATCACGTCATCGACGCCGTCGGGCTGCACCTCCTCGTAGTAGTAATAGACCTGGAGGTAATACATCACTCCGCCCGCGACGAGCGCGCAGGCGAGGATCAGGAAGGTGAGGATCTTGCCCATCAAATGCGCCCCTGGATGCGCGCCGGCCTCATGCCGCCCATCCGCCGGCCTCGGTCTTCACGAACGCGTCGGCGCAGGCCTTGGCCAGCGCGCGCACGCGCCCGATATAGGCCTGCCGCTCGGTGACCGAGATCACGCCGCGCGCGTCCAGCAGGTTGAAGATGTGGCTGGCCTTGATGCACTGGTCATAGGCGGGATGGGCCATGACGATGCGCTTCCCCGTCTTGGGATCGGTCTCGGGCGCGGCGAGGATGGCGCGGCACTCGGCCTCGGCCTCTTCGAAATGATCGAACAGCATCGCAGTGTCGGCCACGTCGAAGTTCCAGCGCGAATATTCCTGCTCGGTTTGGCGGAACACGTCGCCGTAACGCAGCGGGATCGGCGCGGCGGGGTCGTTATAGGGCATGTCCATCACGTGATCGACGCCCAGCACGTACATCGCCAGCCGCTCCAGCCCGTAGGTCAGCTCTCCGCTGACGGGGTGGCAGTCATGCCCGCCGACCTGCTGGAAATAGGTGAACTGGCTCACCTCCATCCCGTCGCACCACACCTCCCAGCCAAGCCCCCAGGCGCCCAGCGTCGGGCTTTCCCAGTCGTCCTCGACGAAACGGATGTCGTGCAGGTCCATGTCGATCCCGATCGCCGGAAGCGAGCCGAGATAGAGCGATTGCAGATCGGGCGGCGACGGCTTGATGAGCACCTGGTACTGGTAATAATGCTGAAGGCGGTTCGGGTTCTCGCCATAGCGTCCGTCGGTGGGCCGCCGCGAGGGCTGCACATAGGCCGCCGACCATGCAACCGGGCCAAGCGAGCGCAGCGTCGTCGCCGGGTGGAAGGTGCCCGCGCCGACCTCCATGTCATAGGGTTGCAGCACGGCGCAGCCCTGCCCGGCCCAGTAGGTTTGCAGGCGCAGCAATATCTCCTGGAAACTGCGCGGTCTGGTGCTTTGCTCGGCCATGGTCGCCCCCTGAAATCGCCCGCCCTACCTACGGCCTGCGATACCGGGGGTCAATTGCGCCGGGAACGCCGGTTGGGTCAACATTTGTGGTGCATATGGCCGCAGATTTGGTAAGACTGCCGAAACCGGACCGGAAACGCGACAGGCAAAGGTAACACGATTGATGATACGGAGATTTCTGGCTGCGGCCTGCATGTTTTTCATGGCCGTTCACGCGGCGGGCGCGCAGCAGGCGGCCTCGGACCAGGACATCGTCTGGGTGCAGATCGAGGCGCAGCCCAGCCTGAACGCGATCAACGAGGCGCTCCAGCGCCGCGCGGCCCAGTTGACGGACGTCAACGGCTTCTATCTCGGCTCGGGGTGGTATGGCGTCGCCCTTGGCCCCTACACGCGCGAGGATGCGCAGACGACGCTGCGCCGGCTGCGCGCGCAGGGGCGCATCCCGCGGGACAGCTACATCGCCACCGCCGCCGATTACGAGCGCCAGATCTGGCCCATCGGGCTTGATCAGCTCTCCGCCGCCGCCGAGGCGACGCAGCCGGAAACCGCCCTGCCCGAGCAGGGCGAAAGCGACAGCCCTCCCGAGATCACGCAACCCGAGGTCACACAGCCCGAGGTCGCCGAGGTGATCCCGCCCGAACCCGAAGCCGCCGACGAAACCCCGCGCGAGGCCCGCGCGAGCGAGGCTCGCCTGACCCGCGACGAACGCGCCGCGCTCCAGGTCGCGCTGCAATGGGCGGGCTTCTACCAGGGGCGGATCGACGCCGCCTTCGGGCGCGGCACGCGCAGCTCGATGGCCGGCTGGCAGGAGGCCAACAACCATGAGCCGACCGGCGTTCTGACCACGAAACAGCGCGCCGAACTGCTGGGCCAGTATAACGCGGTGCTGGACGGCATGGGCCTTGCCGCGGTCAGCGATCCGAAGATGGGGATCGAGATGATCGTGCCCACCGGCGTGGTGAAGTTCACCAAGTACGAACCGCCCTTCGCCCATTTCGACGCCACCGGCGACATTCCGGCCCGCGTGCTGATGATCAGCCAGGAGGGCGACCAGAACACGCTCTTCGGCCTCTACGACATCATGCAGACGCTCGCCATCGTGCCCCCGGACGGCCCGCGCGAGCGCAAGTCGAACAGCTTTACCCTCGTCGGGGAAAGCGCGCGCATCGTCTCCCATACCGAGGCCAGCCTGAAGAACGGGCGGATCAAGGGCTTTACCCTCGTCTGGCCGGCCGGCGACGAGGAGCGCCGCACGCGCATCCTGACGGAGATGCAGAACAGCTTCACCCGCACCGACGGCGTGCTGGACCCGGCGGCGGGGGCGAATGACGCGCAAAGCGTCGACCTCGTGTCGGGGCTCGAGATCCGCAAGCCGATCCTGTCGCGCACGGGTTTTTACGTCGATGCGAACGGCATGGTCCTGACCACCGCCGGGGTGGTCGAGAGCTGCGGCCGCATCACCATCGAGGACGATTTCGAGGCGGACGTGGCGGCGCAGGATCCCGAAAACGGGGTCGCGCTGCTGCGCCCGCGCGCGACGCTCGCCCCGATGAACGTGGCCGCGTTCCGGCAGGGGCCGGCGCGGCTCAAGTCGGACGTGGCGGTCTCGGGCTATTCCTATGGCGGGGTGCTGGGCGCGCCGTCGCTGACCTATGGCGCGCTCGAGGATCTGCGCGGCCTGAACGGCGAGACGGGGATCAGCCGCCTCGCGCTCGAGCCGCTCGAGGGCGACGCGGGCGGGCCGGTGCTCGATTCCGGCGGCGAGGTGCTCGGCATGCTGCTGCCCCCCGCCGAGGACGGCCGCAAGCTTCCCGAGGGCGTGGCCTTCGCGGTCAACGCGCAAACGCTGCAAAGGCTGCTCTCGGACGCCGGCGTGCGCACGGCGGTGGCCAATGGCGGCCGCCAGCTCGCGCCCGCGGAACTGTCGGACCGGGCCGCCGGCATGACCGTGCTGGTCAGCTGTTGGGACTGAGGCGCGCGGCGGGATCGCGCGGATCGGCATTCAGCTTCCCGGCCAAAGCGGTTAAGAGCGGACGACGACCGCCACCAGCCACGGGTATGCGCCGATGAAGAAGCCGAAGAAACGCGCGCCGCTCTATTCCCCGCGCGACCGCGAGAACCTGCGCTGGCTCTGGTCGCGCTACCTGCGGCGCAAATCCCCCTGGCTGCTGCTGGTGCTGGGCATGATCCTGATACAGGGGCTGGTCTACCAGCAGTTCCTCGCGATGACCGAAAGCGGGCTGCGCGTCATCTTCGAAAGCGGCTCGGTCGCGGAACTGGCGCGGATCTGCGCCTTCGTCTTCCTGCTCTTCGCGACGCGCGGGCTTATGTCCTACCTCGTGCCGCGGGTCACGGTCTGGGTCAGCAACGACGCGATCTACCAGATGCGCCGCGACCTGATCAATCACCTCATGTCGCTCGACCTCGCCTATTTCGAGCGCACCAAGTCCGGCGAGATCATTCAGCGGCTGGTCTCGCAGACGCAGGCGCTCGGCGTGTTCGTCGGCCAGGCGATCGCCAACGCGGTGCGCGACGCGGTGACGGTCGTCATCGTGTCGGGCTATCTCATCTACAAGAACCCGATCCTGTTCGGCACCGCCGTGGTGGTGCTGCCCTTCATCATCTGGACCATGAACTACGTATCCGACCGGGTGAAAGTGACGCAGGGCGAGGCCGAGACCGAGCTCGCCGATTACATGAACGGGATCGAGGAAACGGTGAACGGCATGCGCACCGTCAAGATCGCCAGCCAGGAGCAGGTCGAGACCGACCGCCTGATGAAGGGCACCGGCCATATCCGCGACCTGATGAACCGGGTGCAGATCACCCAGGCGCTGGTCATGCCGTCGATCGACCTCAGTTCGGCCTTCGTCTACGTGCTGGTGATCGGGCTGGGCGGCTACATGGTCATCTCGCCCTCCTTCGACGTGGACGGCGCCGGGATCATCACCTTCCTGCTCGGCATGGTGATGGTCTTCGACCCCGCGCGCCTGCTGGCGCAATTCTTCGGCGGGCTGCAATCGAACATGGTGCTGCTCGAACGCATCCGCCGCCTCTATGACGAGGTCCCGACGATCCGCGACGCGCCCGATGCAGTGGCCGAATTCGACACCGGCGGCGATATCGTGCTGGAGAACGTGAGCTTCGCCTACAGCCCCGATCAGCCGCTTTTCGAAGGGCTCGACATGACCCTCGCGGGCGGCAAGGTGTCGGCCATCGTCGGCTCCACCGGGTCGGGCAAGACGACGGTGCTGTCGCTGCTCTCGCGGCTCTACGACGTGCAGGGCGGGCGCATCACCATCGGCGGACAGCCCATCGATCGGCTGCAATTGCGCGCGCTGCGCGCCGCCTATTCGGTGGTGGCGCAGGACATCGTGATCTTCAACAACTCGATCTGGGAAAACATCCGCTACGTGAACCCCGACGCCACCGACGCCGAGGTCTGGCAGGCCGCCGAGAACGCCGAGATCGCCGAACTGGTCCGCCGCCGGGGCGACGCGCCCGTCGGCCCCAAGGGCGCGCAGCTCTCGGGCGGGCAGAAGCAGCGCATCGCCATCGCCCGCGCCTTCCTGATGGACGCGCCGATCCTGCTTCTGGACGAGGCCACCTCGGCGCTCGACCAGGCGACCGAGGCGCGCATCAAGTCCGCGCTCGACCGGCTCACGAAGGGCAAGACAACCATCGTCGTCGCGCACCGCCTGTCCTCGGTCGCGGACGCCGACCACATCTTCGTGCTCGAACAGGGCCGGCTGGTCGAAAAGGGCCGGCACGCCGATCTGCTGGCGCAGGGCGGCCTCTACGCGCAACTCTACAACGCCCAGAAGGAAGGCTACGACGGGCGCTGATCCACAGGGCTTTCATCTTTCTGAAAATACTCACGGCGCACCGCCCCGCCACAGCCGTTCCGGCCGCGGCGGCGCGCAGAAAATCCACAGAGTTTTCTCAGACCCGTCCCTTCCACGGCACCAGCCAGGCCTCGGCCTTGCGCATCAGGATGTCGATGCCATAACCGATGACGCCGATCAGGATGATCCCCATGATGACGATATCCGTCAGCTGAAAGCGCGAGGCGACCATGATCATCATGCCGGCGCCCTTTTCCGCCGCGACCAGTTCGGCGGCCACCACCGTGCCCCAACAGACCCCCATCGCGACCCGCGCGCCGGTAAAGATCTCGGGCAGCGAGTTGGGCATGATGACGTGGCGCAGGATCTGCCACCTGCTCGCGCCCAGCGAATAGGCGGCGTGCACCTTGGAGATCGCCACGCCCGACACGCCGGCGCGCGCCGCGATCGTCATGATCCAGAGCGCGGCGAGGAACAGCAAAATGATCTTGCCGGTCTCGCCGATGCCCGCCCAGATGATGACCAGCGGGATGAGAGCGAGCGGCGGCACCGGCCTCATGAATTCGACGATCGGGTCGAACCAGCCGCGGAACCAGTTGCTCAGCCCCATCGCGAAGCCCAGCGGAATCCCCACCAGCGCGCCCAGCACGAAACCCACGATCACCCGGAACAGCGACCAGTAGAGATGCTCCCACAGGGTGAAGTTCTGGTAACCCTCGCGCGACACCTCGAAAAACCGCGCGACCACCGCCTCGGGCGGGGGCAGCCAGATCGGCTCCATCTGCATGCCCGTGGGCGGCGCGTAGTTGAGCGACCCCTTGGCCGTCATCGCGATCCGCCCCGCGTCCGTCGTGACCTCGCCCCCCGGCGTGATGGGCTGGCCGTCGACGGCCACCACATTGGCGCCGTCCTTGCGGGTCAACTCGTCGTTCCTGTCCACCCGCACGAGAGTGGAGCGCCACGCCCCCACGCTCACGCTGTCGTCCTTGGCAAAGCCCTCGCCGGGTGGAACCTCGCGCTCGGCGGCCTCCTCGCCCACGCGGAAGACGTGCACATGCACCGTGGCGTCGTCGCGGCTGCCATCCTCGGCTTCGGCGGTATAGGTGAACGCCGTATCCCCGACGAACGGCCCCGGCGCGTGGATCGGAACCCATTTCGACCCGGTGAACGCCCCCCAGAGCAGGAAGATCGTCACCACGCTGATCACGCTCGCCCAGCGGTCCGGGCGCACCGCGCTTTCGTCCCCGAACGTCACCGTCTTGAGCGAGGTGAAATCGCGCCGGGCCTGCAGGACACGCTTGACGCCCCAGCGCACCACCAGGAAGGACAGGACGAAGACGGCGATATAGATGACAAGGATGATCATGCGCCCGCCTCCTCGGTGCGCCCCATGATTTCCTCTTCCATGTCCCAGATCATCGACAGGATCTCCTCGCGCTTTTCGGCGAACTCGGGATGTTTCTTCACTTCGCGCAGGTCCTTGCCGACGCCCATGTCGGCGAAGGGCAGGCTGTATTCGCGGTGGATGCGGCCCGGGCGCGGCGCCATCACCAGCAGGCGTTCGCCCAGCAGCAGCGCCTCCTCGACCGAATGGGTGATGAGGATGATGGTCTTGCCCGTCTCCTTCCAGAGCTTCAGCACCAGTCCCTGCATCTTCTCGCGCGTCAGCGCGTCGAGCGCGCCGAGCGGCTCGTCCATCAGGATCACGTCCGGGTCATTGGCGAGACAGCGCGCCAGCGCCACGCGCTGCTGCATCCCGCCCGAGAGTTCGTAGACCGACTTTTCCTTGAAATCGCGCAGGCCCACGATTTCCAGCAGGTGATCGACATTGGCGGCGTACTCGGCGCGCCTCTGCCCCTTCATCCGGGGGCCGAAGCTCACGTTGTCGCGCACGCTCATCCATTCGAACAACGCGCCCTGCTGGAACACCATGCCGCGCTCGGCGTCCGGCCCGGTGACCTCGTGCCCGTTCAGCACGATGCGCCCCTCGGTCGGCGCCAGGAACCCGGCCACGATGTTCAGAAGCGTCGTCTTGCCGCAACCCGACGGTCCCAGCACGCTCATCAGTTCACCGCTCTTCAGTTCAAGCGTCACATCCTCGAGCGCCTGCACATACCCGCCATTGGGCAGGTCGAAACGCATCGAAAGATGCTCGATGTTCAAAGTGGACATTCATCGCCCCCTTCCGTGTTTGCCCTGTCGCACGGCAACGCGGGCCCGGAGCGCACGCGCCCCGAACCCGCCCCGCCGACCTGCGGCGATCACATTTCCGATTGCGCCGCCTCCAGCGGCCCGGTGTTGACCGCGTCCTCGTAGGTGTCGAGCGCGGCATCGATGCTGCCGGCCTGCACAAAGACGTCCGCCACACCCTTCATGAAGGCCGGCGCGCCGCTGCCCAGCCATTTGTCGCCCAGCTGCTCCTCGGTCGAGGGGAAGACGAAGGTCGAGATCGTCGCCTTGGTCGCGTCGAGGTCCATGCCCGCGTCCTTGGCGATCACGGGCAGCATCTCGTCGGTATGCTCGCCGCTGTTCCACATCGCGTTCGCCTTGGCCGTCACCGCCAGGAAGGTGGCCAGCTGCTCGGCGTTCTCCGCGACATAGCTGGCGGGGGCAGAGGTCACGTCGAAGACGAGAATGCCCAGTTCCTCCTTCTCCTCCCCGGTCAGGAGGACATTGCCGTGCTCGAGCGCGCGCCGCAGGCTGCCGCCCCAGCCGCAGAACATGTCGACCGCGCCCTGCGCCAGCGCCGCGGACCCTTCGGGCGGGTTCATGTTGACGACTTCCATCTCGGCGGGATCGACGCCGAAATGCTCCATCTGCTTGAGGAAATTGTAATGCGCGGCCGTTCCCAGCGGCACGGCGACCTTCTTGCCGGCCAGTTCGTCGGCGCTGTCCTTGTCGATCTCGAGCGCCTCCGCGACGACGCAATTGTCGTTGTCCGAATAGCTGACGGCGACGTCGACGATCTGGATGTCCTGGCCGCTGGAGGCGGCGACGACGAAGGGCGGCACGCCCTGGCTGACCGAGATCTGCACGTCGCCCGACGCCATCGCGGCGGACATTTCCGTTCCGGCCCCGAACGCGCGCCACGTCACGGTGGCGTCGAGCGCCTCGTCATACATGCCGGTCGCCTTGGCGTACTGGAACGGCATCGGCCATTCGAGGAAATAGCCGACCGTGATGTCCTCCGCATACGCACCGCCGGCCCCGACGAGGGCGGCGGCGCCGGCGGCAGCGGACAGTAGCCTGGATTTGAATGTCATTGTTTGTTTCTCCCGTTGGTGTGTGCGCTTGGCAAGCAAGCCCGAGACCCCCCGTCTTGCGCGGTGATTCTCGCGAATTCGTCACCGGACCTGTGATCCGGCGACGTCTTGAGCGCCCATCGGACCGGAAAACGCCTGACCGATCAATGTTTTTGTGCCGCGCCCGCCGGCCTTTTCGGATTTTCGGAAAAGAAATTTCTTGAAATGCATGTGCATGGCGCTGTGCACCGCTCAATCTGGACCTAATCTTGCTTTGATCTGGCGCTATCGCTCCGGACCGGTCAAAGGTGGTATGATGAAATGCGAAAGAACACCCGCCCGGCCCGACTCTGCGCCCGGCGCCCTGTCTGATGGAGGATAAGTCATGGACGGCAAGTTTCTGGACAATGATATCGAGAAGGTCGTCGATGCCGACCGCGCCCATGTGTGGCACCACCTGATCCAGCACGCCCCCTGGACCGGCCCGGACCCCAAGGCCGACCCGCGCATCATCGTCGAAGGCAAGGGCATGCGCGTCTGGGACCAGAAGGGCAAGGAGCATCTCGACGCGGTTTCGGGCGGCGTCTGGACCGTCAACGTCGGCTACGGGCGCGAGGAAATCGCCAACGCCGTGCGCGACCAGCTGATCCAGCTGCCCTATTTCGCCGGCTCCACCGGGTCGATCCCCGGCGCGATGTTCTCGGAGAAACTGATCTCCAAGATGCCGGGCCTGAGCCGCGTCTATTTCACCAACTCCGGCTCGGAGGCGAACGAAAAGGCGTTCAAGATGGTCCGCCAGATCGCGCACAAGCGTTACGGCGGCAAGAAACACAAGATCCTCTACCGCGAGCGCGATTACCACGGCACCACGATCGGCGCGCTCTCGGCCGGCGGCCAGGACGAGCGCAACGCGCAATACGGCCCCTTCGCGCCCGGCTTCGTGCGCGTGCCGCACTGCCTCGAATACCGCGCGCAATGGGATCTCTCGGGCGAGGAATACGGCAAGCGCGCGGCGGACGCGATCGAGGAGGTGATCCTCGCCGAGGGGCCGGACACCGTGGGCGCGCTCTGCCTCGAACCCGTCACCGCCGGCGGCGGCGTCATCTGCCCGCCCGAAGGCTACTGGCCCCGCGTGCAGGAAATCTGCCGCAAATACGACATCCTGCTGCATATCGACGAGGTGGTCTGCGGCGTCGGGCGCACCGGAACCCACTGGTTCGGCTACCAGCATTACGGGGTCGAACCCGATTTCGTGACCATGGCCAAGGGCGTCGCCTCGGGCTACGCCGCCATCGCCTGCTGCGTGACGAACGAGCGCGTCTTCGAGATGTTCTCGGACGACGCAGATGACCCGATGAACTACTTCCGCGACATCTCGACCTTCGGAGGCTGCACCGCCGGGCCGGCGGCCGCGCTCGCCAATATGGAGATCATCGAACGCGAGGGCCTGCTCGAAAACACCACCAGGATGGGCGACTACATGCTCGACCAGCTTCACGCGCTGATGGACAAGCACGAGGTCATCGGCGACGTGCGCGGCAAGGGGCTGTTCCTCGGCGCCGAACTGGTCAGCGACCGGACCAGCAAGGAACCAGTCGCGGAGAAGGCCGTGGGCGCGGTCGTCGCCGACTGCAACGCGCAGGGCGTCATCATCGGCGCGACCAACCGCTCGCTTCCGGGGTTCAACAACACGCTGTGCTATTCGCCCGCGCTGATCGCCACGAAGGACGACATCGACGAAATCATCACCGCGACCGACAACGCGCTGACCAAGGTGTTCGGCTGACGCCGCCCGCATCCGCCGCCAATCGCGCGGCGGATGCCCCCGGGGCGCTGCGCCCCCTGCTTCTTCTAGCCGGAAAATACGCTCGCCGGAGGTCTCGCTCCGCGCTCGGCGCAACCGCTGGCGCGGCGCGCGCAACTTCGGGGCTTACCCTCGTTCAGGCGTCCACTGCGCGAGCACCTTGGAATTGTCGTCGCTGTCGTATTCGTGCAGCACCTGTTCGCTGACGCCGGGGATGCGCGCGAACTGATCGGCGAGCTTGTTGGGGAACCAGCCCGAGCTGATCTTGCCCGGAAAGAGCTGCGCCATGATCTTCGACGTGACCAGCGCGCATTGCGCCTGCCCCACCGGCCCGGCCTCGCGCGCCAGCGTGATCGCCCGCTCGGCGAGCTCGGGGCTCACGTCGAGCGTCTGGATGCGCACGCGATAGGTCTTGCGCGCGTGATAGCGGGTGTAGACATCCGCCACCTGCGGCGTGATCCCGTAGAGCAGGTCGTTGCGTTCCGGGATGGTTTCATGGTGAAACGACCCGGCCGGATCCCAGATCACCCGCTGCGACCCGTTGATCATCAGCGAGGTATGCGCGCCCGCGCCGGTGTTGTTGTTGATCATGGTGAACAGCGTCAGCCGCGGCGGCCCCTCGGCGCGATAGGCGACGCGCTCCACCGCCTCCTTGGTGGCCCAGACCTCTTTCCCGCCGCCGCAACCGGCCAGCGTCGCAAGCGCGATGAACGCGAGAATCAGGAGGCGCATCGGGAAAAACTCCTCTCGGGCGGGATCGGCCGCGTGCGGATCAGCTGTTGAAGATCGCAAGGAAGATCAGCGCCACGATCGACACGATCGCCCCCCGGATCATCCAGGCAAGGAAGCCGTCGAACGTCTTTTCGTGATCCTCGATGCGCATATCGCCGTGTTCATGCTCAGCCATGTCTCCGATTCCCTCCTGTCCCGATCCGGTGGCGGCATGGTCGCCATGCCGCGGTTTTCCCGACCCGCTTAGCCGATTTGCGAAAGGCTGTCACGCCCAAAGGGCCGGGCGTTCAGCCCCTGTCGAGGTCCGCGGCGAGCCGGAAACCGATCCGCGTCGGCGCAGCCTCGGGCTCGGGCTTGGGCACGGCGCGCAGCAGCACGCTCAGCTGCGTGACATGCTGCACCAGCTGCGTCTTGCCGCCCGCCGGATCGCTGCCGTAGAAGGTCACGATGTCCGGGTCGAAATACCCCATGCCTTCGATGCGCAGAACGCCCGCGTCGCCGCCGGTGAACCCCATGGCGACCTCGTGTTCGTTGTCCAACGTCTTCTCGAAGTTGCGGATATAGAGGATCAGCCGCTCGTAGGCCCATTGCGCCGGGCTCTTCTTCTCGACCGGCTCGCGCGTCAGCGCGGCGGGCGCGCCGCTGTCCGCGTGGGGTGTGTCCGGGTCGGCGTGAACCTCGTGGCAGCGCGGCAGCGCGGCGTTCTCCTGCGCCTCGGCAGTGGTCCTGATCTCGTCGTCCATCGCTCACTCCCTGCGCCGCCAGAGCCACGCGCCGTCCGCCCGCGCGCTGCGCTCGATGCGCCCAGCCTGATGCAGATGGTTGAGATGTGCAACCGCCTCCACCAGCGCGAGCCCGTATGTCCCCTGATCGATCCGGCGCTTGAAGAGCGGCGGGAAACACTCCGCTGCCGTGCGCGGTTCGCCGAGACGCTCCATCAGCCGCGCCAGCGCGCCGTGGTGGTTGTCGATCAGTTGGCGCATCCGCAGCGCCAGCCCGGTAAAGGGCAGCTTGTGCCCCGACAGCACGACGTGATCGGACCGCGCCAGCGCGCGGAACCGTGCGCAGGAGTCGAGCCATCCGGCCAGTGGGTCGGCCTCGGGCTCGGTCGGGTAGACGCCGATATTGGGGCTGATCGAGGCGATGATCTGGTCGCCCGCGATCACCAGCCCGTCGTCGCGACTCCAGAGCGTCAGGTGCTCGGGCGCATGGCCATTGCCCACGCGCACGTCCCATGTCCGCCCCGCCGCGGCGAACGCGTCGCCCTCGCGCAGCCTCGTGTAGCCCACCGGCAGCGGCGCGCAGATGTCGGCGAAGTTGAAGGGCCGCTCGTCCTTGCGCCGGGCGAAAGTCTCCGCATCCATCCCCGCCGCCCGCCAGAAGGCGAGCGCCTGCGGCGTCGGGCGCTCCTCCACGTCGAGGATCAGCATCCGCGCCATCAGCCAGGCGGTGCGCGTCGCGACCAGCTCCGCGTCGAAACGCTCCATCAGCCAGCCGGCCATGCCGATATGATCGGGATGGTGATGCGTCAGCACCACGCGCTTTACCGGGCGTCCCTGCAACGGCCCGGCCAGCAACCGCTCCCACAGCGCGACGGCGCGGCGCGATTTCACCCCCGTATCCACGACCGTCCAGCCGTCGCCCTCGTCGAGCGCATAGACGTTGACGTGATCGAGCGCCATCGGCAGCGGCAGCCGCAGCCAGAGCACGCCGGGCGCGACCTCGCACGCCTCGCCCTCCGCGGGCGGTTCGGGCCAGGGATAGCGCAGGCCGGTATGGGCGGCGTCGTTCATCGCGCCATGTCCTCGACGTCTAGCGCGTAGAGATCCGCCGCGCCCTGCCGCGCCGCCGCCAGCAGCGCGGCGTGTTCGGGCAGCATCCGCATGATGTAGACCCGCGCCAGCGCCGCCTGCGCGCTGCCCTCGCCGCACGCCATCGCGGCGGCCAGGTGGTAATGCCCGCCCAGCACCCGCGCAAAGGCGCGCAGGAACGGCGCGGCGCCCGCGAAACGCGCGTTCATCTCCGTCTGCCCCGCCAGCCATTCGACGCCTTCGCGCAGCGCGCTTGACGCGGCCAGCACCGGTTCGGCCAGATCGGCCAGCGCCCCTCGCGCGTCCCTGCCGCGCGCCTCCAGTTCATCGAGCAGGGCAAGCGCCGCATCGCCCCCGTCCATCATCTTGCGCCCGACCAGGTCCATCGCCTGGATGCCGTTGGCGCCCTCGTAGATCGCCGTGACCCGCACGTCGCGGTAGAACTGCGCGGCGCCGGTTTCCTCGATATAGCCCATGCCGCCATGCACCTGTATGCCGGTCTCGGCGACCGACATGCCGGTCGCCGTGCCGAACGCCTTAGCGATGGGGGTAAGCAGCGCCGCCCGCGCCGCCCATGCCGCGTCATCGGTGGCGGTCTGCATGTCGATGGCCACGGCGCAGGCCAGCGCGATGGCGCGCGCGGCGAAGATCTCGGCCTTCATCTCCAGCAGCATCCGGCGCACGTCGGCGTGATCTATGATCGTCCCGGTCCCGCCCTCCACCGGGCTGCGCCCCTGCACCCGCTCGCGCGCATGGGCCAGCGCGTGCTGGTAGGCGCCTTCCGCCGCGCCGATCCCCTCGCCGCCGACGCCAAGGCGGGCGTTGTTCATCATGGTGAACATCGCGCGCATCCCGTCATGCTCTTCGCCCACCAGCCAGCCGGTCGCGCCGTCATACTGCATCACCGCCGTGGGGCTGCCGTGCAGGCCCATCTTGTGCTCGAGGCTGACCACGCTCAGCGCGTTGCGCTCGCCGGGTTCGCCATCCGCGTCGGGGATGAACTTCGGCACGAGAAACAGGCTGATCCCCTTGGTCCCCGGCTTGCCGTCGGGCAGCCGCGCAAGAACGAGGTGGCAGACATTCGCGGTAAAGTCGTTGTCGCCCCAGCTGATATAGATCTTCTGCCCGGTGATCGCGTAGGCGCCGTCGCCGATCGGTTCGGCCCGCGTGCGCAGCGCGCCGACATCGCTGCCGGCCTGCGATTCGGTCAGGTTCATGGTGCCGGACCATTCGCCGCTCACCAGTTTCGGCAGGTAGATCGCCTTCAACGCGTCGCTGGCGTGATGATCGAGCGCCTCGATCTGGCCCTGCGTCATCAGCGGGTTCAGTTGCAGCGACAGGCAGGCGGCGCTCATCATCTCGTTGACGGCGGTGGTGAGCGTCATAGGCAGGCCCATGCCGCCATGCTCGGGCGGGGCGCTGATCGACACCCAGCCGCCCTCGGCGATGGCCTTGTAGCCTTCGGCGAAACCCGGGCTGGTGCGCACGATCCCGTTCTCGAGCTTTGCTGGATGCAGATCGCCCGCGCGTTGCAGCGGGGCGAGCACGTCCTCGCACATGCGCCCCGCCTCGCTGAGGATCGCGGCGGTCACGTCCGGCGTCGCCTCCGCGAAGCGATCGGTCGCCGCGACCCGGTCAAAGCCGACCACGTGATCGAGAAGCAGGCGGTATTCGTCCAGCGGGGCGCGATAGGGCATCCGGGTCTCCTTGGCCGCGCGGCCTTGGCTTTGCCGGGCGCGCGCGCTACTGACGCATCGAAGTCTTCGTAACCTATCGCGCCGCGCGACGCCATCAAGCAGAACGCGGCGTCAGAGGATCACCCGCCCTTGGCCGATACCCTGCAGACCGAAACGCTCGCCCCCGACGCCGCCGGGATCGAACGCGCGGCCGCGCTGCTGGCGCAGGGCGCGCTGGTCTCCTTTCCGACCGAAACGGTCTATGGCCTCGGCGGCGACGCGACGCAGGGGCGCGCGGTGGCGGGCATCTTCGCGGCCAAGGACCGGCCCGCGTTCAATCCCCTGATCGTGCACGTGGCGGATGCAGGGATGGCCCGGCGCTTCGGCGAATGGTCGGACACCGCCGACCGGCTGGCGGCCGCCTTCTGGCCGGGGCCGCTGACGCTGGTGCTGCCGCTGCGCGCGGGCCACAGGCTCAGCCCGCTGGTCAGCGCCGGACAGGACAGCGTGGCGCTGCGCGCGCCCGACCACCCGGTCGCGCAGGCGCTGTTGCGCGCGCTCGACCGGCCCGTCGCCGCGCCCTCGGCCAACCGCTCGGGGCGAATCAGCCCGACCCGCGCGGCGCATGTGGCCGCGGGTCTCGGCGGGCGCATCGACGCCATCCTCGACGGCGGGCCCTGCCCGGTGGGCGTCGAATCCACCATCCTCGGCCTGACCGGCGCCCCCACCCTGCTGCGCCCCGGCGGCCTGCCCGCAGAGGCGCTCGAGGCGGCGCTGGGCCACGCGTTGCCGCGCGCCGCCGCCAACGCCGCCATCACCGCGCCGGGGCAGCTCGCCTCGCATTACGCGCCGCGCGCGGGCGTGCGGCTGAACGCGGACGCGGCCGAACCCGGCGAGACGCTGCTCGGCTTCGGGCGCATGGAGGCCGATCGCAACCTCTCGCCCACCGGCGATCTGACCGAGGCCGCCGCCAACCTCTTCGCCATGCTCCACCGCCTCGACGCCGAAGGCGCGCGCGGCATCGCCGTCGCCCCGATCCCCGAAACCGGCCTCGGGCGCGCCATCAACGACCGCCTGCGCCGCGCCGCCGCGCCGCGCGATCCCTGACGTTCAATGTTCCCCGAATACTCGGCTCCCGCACCCGGCCTCAGGCGGGCCGGACCGGCCTTGCGCGCAGCGCCAGGATCACCTCGATCAGCGCCGCGGCAAGGATCAGCGCCGCCCCCGCGACCTGCGCCGCGCCGAACCGCTCATCCAGCAGCACCGCGCCCGATATGACGCCCGACAGGATTTCCAGCGTGAAGAGAAAGCTCAGCAGCGCCGGCGACAGGCGCTGCGCGCTCCAGAGCGTGAGAAACATCACCGGCAGGATATAGACCGCCCCGAGCCCGAGCCCGGTCGACAGCACCATCGGGTCCGGCGCCGCCGGCAGCGCATCCCCGACGACCACCATGAACCCGGCCGCGATCAGCACGCTGAACAGCAGCGTCGCCAACGTGACCGCCCCCGCCGGCGCGCGCCCCTCGGTAAAGAGAAAGGTCGCGCCGACGGCCCAGCACAGGCCCGAGAGGATCGCGACCCCGTCGCCCAGCCCGACCCCCGCCAGCGACACGTCGCCGCCAAGCACGAGGAACGCGCCCATCAGCGCCATGAGCAGCGTCAGAGTGGCCGAATGCCGCCAGCGCTGCCCCAGCACGGCCCATTCGATGACCTTGCTCCAGGCCGGCGCGAGGTAGAAGAGCAGGATCGCGCGCAACACGTCCGTGATCCCCAGCGAGATCGAGTAGAACGTCAGCGCGCCCCCGACCAGCGCCGCCCCGGCCAGCGCCCGCCGGTTCAGCCGCACCGGGCGGCGCGTCGCGATCAGCCACGCCCCGATCGCGATGCTGGCGCCGAGGTTGGTCAGGATCGGCGCCTGCGCCCCCGAAAGCCCCTGGGCCCCGAGGTAGCGCATCGGAATCCACCACAGGCCCCAGAAGATCGCCGAGAGAAAGGTCAGCAACACCGGGGCGAGCGACTGTGAAACCACGGGACGGGTCATTGCATGGGACCGGGGCGACCGCCTTGCGGTCAGCTCCCCTCCGCGGCGGGGGCGGAGGAGGCCATCCCGTCAAGCCAGAGCATCAGCGCCGCCGCCTGCCCGTCAAGCCAGCGCCGCCCGTCATTCACCACGATGACGTACTCGTTCATGACATCCGACAGCGCCGGCACCGCGCGCCCGATCTGCGGCGCGAAGACGTAAAGCAGCAGCAGGATCACCGCCAGCGCCACGACCAGCAGGAAGCCGCGCCGAAAACCGCCGCCCGCCTGCGCCGGGTCGGGCGCCTCGGGATAGGCGTCCTGCATGGCGTCGGCGTCGGCCGCGCTCTCTTCGTTGCGCAGGGACGAATTGATCTCCTCGATATCGGGCAACAGGCCGCGGCGCGATGTCGGGTCGATCTCGCCGCCCGCCGCCGCTGCGTCGCCATCCGGCGCCGGATCGGGTTCGCCGCGCAGACGCGCCATGCGGGCGCGGGCCTCGCGGCTGCGCCGGTCCATGTCCTCCGCGCCGTCGTCCAGCCCCAGTTCGGGCTGGGATTCAAGATTGCCGGCCTCGCGCGCCCGCGCCCGCGCCTCGCGCTCGGCCTCCTCGCGCAGCACGCTGCTCACCTCGGGGTCGAGTTCCCGGCGCGGCGAGCCGGTCGGCGTGGCGGCGGCCGGCCCCGGCGCATCACCTTGCGCATGCGCGTCGTCATCCGCCCCCTGTGGGGCGTCCTGCGGCGCATCCGGGGCCGGGGCGCGGGCGAATTCGGCAGGCTCGGCCTCTTTGGCGGGGTCATGATCGGGATGATGCTGAAACCACGTATCGCCGCAATTTGAGCACTGGACATCGCGCCCGGTCTCGGGAAGAACGTCATCGGGGATCTCGTATTGCGCCCCGCAATTCGGGCAGGTCAGCCTCATTCGATCACCCCACTAGCCTCGTCCGGTTCCTTCTCCGCCTGCGCCGCAATGCGGGCCGGCACGGGTTTTCCCTTAGCATAAGGTGTAACGGACCGCCCGAAAAGAGCAAAGGAAATGCGCGCACGCGATTGCAAGCGCGCTCGCGCTCGGGCATTCAGGGGGCGGATCGGAAAAGGGGCCTTGCGTGATCGAGCTGGAAAACGTCGCCTACAGCTATGGCGGGGCCGAATTGCTCAGCGACATCACGCTGAAGCTCCAGCCCGGATCGTTCCACTTCCTGACCGGCCCCTCGGGCGCGGGCAAGACCACGCTGCTCAAGCTCTGCTACGGCGCGCTGATACCCACGGCCGGCTTCGTGCATCTCTTCGGGCAGGACGTGCGCGCCATGGGCCGCGACGACATTGCCCTCGCCCGCCGCCGGATCGGCGTGGTTCACCAGGACTGCCAGTTCCTCAACCACCTGAGCGTCGCCGAGAACATCGCGCTGCCGCTCACCGTTTCCGACCGCGACGCCGCGGCGGAGCAGGACAACCTCAGGGAACTGACCGAATGGGTCGGCCTGACCGCCCGCGCCGACGCCCTGCCCCCCGAACTCTCGGGCGGGGAGCGCCAGCGCGCCGCGCTCGCCCGCGCGGTCATCATGTCGCCCGACGCGATCCTCGCGGACGAACCCACCGGCAACGTCGACTGGGACATGTCCCAACGCCTGATGCGCCTGCTGGTCGAGCTGAACCGCATGGGCAAGACGATCATGATCGCCACTCACGACCTTGCGCTGATCCGCGCGGCCAAGCCGCATGTGCAGGCCCGCGTGCTGCGCATCTCGAACCGGCGTCTGCAACTGGCGGGGGCCGACCTGTGAAACCCCGGCTCAGCGATCTGCGCACCCTGATGAAAGGCGACAGCCAGGCCGACCGGGTCGTGCCGCCCACCGGCTTCACCGCCTCGCTCACGCTGTTCGCCGCCGCGGCGATGGCGTTCCTCGCCGTGTTCGCGCTGGCGCTGTCGCTGGCGACGTCGCGGCTCGCCGACCGCTGGGGGGAGGAGCTGGCGCGCTCGTCCACGCTGCGCATCTCGGCCCCCGAGGGGCAGATGGCCGCCCAGACCGAGGCCGCGCTGCGGGTGCTGGAAACCACGCCCGGCGTCGCCTCGGCCCGCGCGCTCTCGGATGACGAGCAACGCGCGCTGCTCGAACCCTGGTTCGGCCCAGACCTGCCGGTGGAAAGCCTGCCGATCCCCCGGCTGATCGAGGTGATCGAGGAGGGCGCGGGCTATGACGCCGCCGGGTTGCGGCTGCGCCTCTCCGCCGAGGCGCCGGGCGCGGTGCTTGACGATCACACCCGCTGGCGCGCGCCGCTGGTGCGCGCGGCGTCGCGACTGCGCATGCTGGGCTGGGTCTCGCTCGGGCTGATCGCGGCGACGGTGGCGGCGATGATCACGCTGGCGGCGGGCGCGGCGCTGGCGGCCAACGCGCAGGTGATCGGGGTGCTGCGCCTCGTGGGGGCGCGCGACCGCTACATCGCGCGGGCCTTCGTGCGCCGCTTCACCCTGCGCGCGCTGACCGGCGCGGCGGTGGGAACCCTGCTCGGCTGCGTGGCGATCGCGCTCCTGCCCAGCGCGGAGGTCGGCGGCGGCTTCCTCACCGGGCTCGGCTTCCGGGGCTGGGGCTGGCTCTGGCCGCCGCTGATCCCGCCGCTGGCCGCGCTGGTCGCCTTCCTCGCCACCCGCGCGGCGGCGCGCCGGACGCTGGGGGAAATGTCGTGACGCACGCGCTGCAATGGCTCCGTTCGCTGGTCTTCGTCGTGCAGATCTACGCGATGATGGGGGTGCTCGGCATCCTGTTCCTGCCCTGGGCGCTGTTCAGCCGCCGCGGCGCGCGCGCGGCGTGCAAGGCGTGGTGCGTCTGGGTGCGCTGGACCGCCCGGTGGATGGTCGGACTGCGCACCGAGGTGCGCGGAACGCCACCGACCGACGAGGTGCTGATCGCGGCCAAGCATCAATCCTTTCTCGACATCATCCTGATCTTCGGCTCGGTCCCGGCGGGCAAGTTCATCATGAAGCGCGAACTGATGTACGCGCCGGTGATCGGCCAGTACGCGCTGCGCATCGGCTGCGTCCCGGTCGACCGGGGCAAGCGCAGCCAGGCGATCAAGAAGATGGTCAAGGACGTCGCGCGCGGCGCGCAGGCGCCGGGGCAGCTCATCATCTATTCGCAGGGCACCCGCATCGCGCCGGGGGTGAAGGCGCCCTACAAGGTCGGCTCGAGCGTACTCTACCAGGAACTGGGGCAGGATTGCGTGCCGGTCGCCACGAATGTCGGCGTGTTCTGGCCGCGCAAGGGGATCATGCGCAAGCCGGGCCTCGCGGTGGTCGAATTCCTCCCGCGCATCCCCGCCGGGCTCGACAAGGCCGGGTTCATGAAACAACTGGAAACCGAGGTCGAGAGCGCGTCGGACGCGCTCATGACCGAGGCCGGTTTCGTGCTGGAACAGGAGGAAGAGGCGCGCGGCCTGGACTGAAACCGGCCCGCGCGCCGCGCCCGCTCAGGCGTGAATCGCCCCGTCGCCGCAGGCCAGCGCCGCCTCGCGGACCGCCTCCGAGAAGGTCGGATGCGCGTGGCAGGTCAGCGCCAGATCCTCCGCCGAGGCGCCGAATTCCATCGCGACGCAGACCTCGTGGATCAGATCGCCCGCGCCGGGGCCGATAATGTGACAGCCAAGGATGCGGTCGGTCTCCTTGTCGGCGATCAGCTTCACGAAACCATCGCCCGCGAACATCGCCTTGGCGCGCGCGTTGCCCATGAAGGGGAACTTGCCGACCTTGTATGCGCGGCCCTCGTCCTTCAGCTCCGCTTCGGTCTTGCCCACGGCGGCGACCTCGGGATGGGTGTAGATCACCGACGGGATCACGCCGTAATTGACGTGGCCATGCCTGCCCGCGATCACCTCGGCGGCGGCCATGCCCTCGTCCTCGGCCTTGTGGGCGAGCATGGGACCGTCGATCGCGTCGCCGATGGCGTAGATGCCCTTCACGTTGGTCCGCCAGTGCTCATCGGTCTTGACCTGGCCCTTGTCGCTCATCTCGACGCCCAACTCGGACAGGCCGAGCCCGTCCGTGTAGGGCCGGCGCCCGGTGGAAACCAGCACGACATCGGCGTCGAGCACCTCTTCGCTATCGTCCTTGCGCAGCTTGTAATGCACCTTGGCCTTGGTCTTGGTCGCCTCGGTCTTCTGCACGGCGGCGCCCATGATGAACTTGAGCCCCTGTTTCTTGAGCGTGCGCTGCAGCGTCTTCTGCACCTCTGCGTCCATGCCCGGCGTGATGTGGTCGAGGAACTCCACCACCGTCACCTCGGACCCCAGCCGCGCATAGACCGAGCCGAGCTCGAGCCCGATCACCCCCGCGCCGATCACCACCAGCTTCTTCGGCACCTTGCCGAGCTCCAGCGCGCCGGTGGAAGTGACGACGACCTTCTCGTCAACCTCGACCCCCTTGAGCGCGGCGGGCTCAGAGCCGGTGGCGACGATGATGTTCTTCGCCTCGTGGGTGTCGTCCCCGACCTTGACCTTGCCCGCCTCCGGGATCGATCCCCACCCCTTGAGCCAGTCGATCTTGTTCTTCTTGAACAGGAATTCGATGCCCTTGGTGTTCTGGCCGATGGTGTCGTCCTTGTAGGACAGCATCTGCTTCCAGTCGACCGACGGCGACTTGCCCTTGAGGCCCATCTTGGCGAAATTCTCCTCGGCCTCGTGCAGCATGTGCGAGGCGTGCAACAGCGCCTTGGAGGGGATGCAGCCAACGTTGAGACAGGTGCCGCCCAGCGTCTCGCGCCCCTCGACGCAGGCGGTTTTCAAACCCAGTTGCGCGCAGCGGATGGCGGCGACATACCCACCGGGGCCGGAGCCGATTACGATCACGTCATAGGAGGCCATTGGGTTCATCCCCTCTAGTGTTTGGAGTCTGCGCAAACTGACCCTGATTGGCCTCGGGGTCAACCGGAACGCGGGGCGCGGCGCCCGGCCGCATGGGTCGGATCCGAGTATTTTGGGAACATTGAACGGTCAGAACAGCGCCGCGAGAAGCATCAGCACGGTCGCGCCGAACCCCACCGCCCAGATCAGCGAACGCCACGGCACGAGGCCGAAGGCGTAGGCCGGCACATAGAGCACGCGCGCGACCAGATAGAGCCACGCGCAGGCGGCGGTGAGGGCGGTGGACTGGCCCGCGAGCGTGACGACGACGCAGGCGATGGTGAACAGGATCAGCCCCTCGAAATGGTTGTTGAGCGCGCGAAAGAGCCGCCCGGTGCGCGGGCTGACCTGCTGCTCCAGCGGCCTTTCCATGCGCTCGGGATCGCGCGGCGAAAGCGTCTTGCCCGGCCCGAGTTCGAGATTGGCGGGGACCGCCATGAGGGCGTATTGCACCACTTGCAGGAGCGCGGCGAGGGTAAGGGCGGTGAGTTCAGGGGTCATGGCGGCGTCCTTTCGTCGATAGCGGGCTGAAGCCCGCCCTACGGGTCTCGCGTAGGCCGGGCTTCAGCCCGGCGTGGACGCGTGCGGCAGAGCGGTCGCGATGGCATGGTGGGGTGAAACCCCACCCTACGGGGTGGCGTAGGGTGGGTTTCCAACCCACCGCCCCCTCACAAATCCATCAGCAACCGCCGCGGATCCTCCAGCGCGTCCTTCACCCGCACGAGGAACGTCACCGCCCCCTTGCCGTCCACGATCCGGTGATCGTAGCTGAGCGCCAGATACATCATCGGGCGGATCACGATCTCGCCGTCCACCACGACCGGGCGCTCCTGGATCTTGTGCATGCCGAGGATCCCCGATTGCGGCGGGTTCAGGATCGGCGAGGACATGAGCGAACCATAGACGCCGCCGTTGGAAATGGTGAACGTGCCGCCCTGCATCTCGGCCATGGAGAGCTTGCCGTCGCGGGCGCGGGCGCCTTTCTCGGCGATGGCCTTCTCGATGGCGGCGAAGCTCATGGAATCGGCGTCGCGGATCACCGGCACGACCAGCCCCGTGGGCGTGCCGGTGGCGATGCCCATATGCACGAAGTTCTTGTAGACCACGTCGGTGCCGTCGATCTCGGCGTTGACCTCGGGCACCTCGTTCAGCGCGTGGCAGCAGGCCTTGGTGAAGAAGGACATGAAGCCAAGCTTGACGCCGTGTTTCTTCGCGAACTCTTCCTTGTACTGGCTGCGCAGCGCCATCACCGCGCTCATGTCGACCTCGTTGTAGGTGGTCAGCATGGCGGCGGTGTTCTGGCTTTCCTTCAGGCGGCGCGCGATGGTCTGGCGCAGGCGGGTCATCTTGACCCGTTCCTCGCGCGCGGCGTCCTCGGCCGGGGCCGGTGCGCGCGGGGTCTCCGCCGGCGCGGCCGGGGCGGATTCCGCGCCCGGGGATGCGGCGCTCTTGCCCGCGGCAAGCGCCTTGGAGACGTCCTCCTTCATGATGCGCCCGTCCCTGCCGCTGCCAACGACCTGACCGGGGCTGAGCCCGGCCTCGGCCATCGCCTTCTTGGCGGCGGGGGCGTCCTCGCCCTTGCGCTCGGCGGCGGGTTCGGCCGGCGCGTCGTCCTCCTCCTTCGGCGTCTCGCGCGTGGAGGGCTCGACCGCTCCGTCGGCGGCCCCCGAAAGCACGGCGAGCCTGCCGTCGGCCTGCACGGTGTCGCCCTCCTTGGCAAGTATCTCGGTGATCGTGCCGGCGGCGGGCGCGGGCACCTCGACCGAAACCTTGTCGGTCTCCAGTTCGCAGAGCATCTCGTCCTGGCTCACATCGTCGCCGACCTTCTTGAACCAGGTCGAAACCGTCGCCTCGGTCACGGATTCGCCCAGCGTGGGCACCATCACATCGACGTTGCCGCCGCTTTCCGGCTGCTCGCCCGCCTTCGTCGGCTTGCCGCCGGCGCTTGAGACGGTCTTGCCGTCGCCGTCGTCCTCCTTGCCGCCGCCAGAGGCGCCCGCCCCTTCCTCGATGGTGGCCAGCAGGGCGTTGACGCCCACCGTCTCGCCCTCGGCCGCGACGATCTCGCCCATCCTGCCTGCGGCGGGGGCGGGCACCTCGACGGTGACCTTGTCGGTTTCCAGCTCACAGAGCATCTCGTCGGCCTCGACCGCGTCGCCGGGTTTCTTGAACCAGGTGGCGACGGTGGCTTCGGTCACGGATTCGCCCAGCGTGGGGACGCGTACTTCGGTGGACATGGCTTATTTCCCTTCGATCGTCAGCGCGGCGTCGACCAGCGCGGATTGTTGTGCTTTGTGCTGCGAGGCGAGCCCCGTCGCAGGCGAGGCGGCGGCGGCGCGGCCGACATAGACCGGGCGGGTGTGCTTGGCCTTGATGCGCCCCAGCACCCATTCGATGTTGGGCTCGATGAAGGACCATGCGCCCTGGTTCTTCGGCTCTTCCTGGCACCAGACCATCTCGGCCTGCTTGAACCGCTCCAGCTCCTTCACCGAGGACTGGGCGGGGAAGGGATAGAACTGCTCATAGCGCATCAGGTAGATATCATCGATGCCGCGCGCGTCGCGTTCCTCCAGCAGATCGTAATAGACCTTGCCCGAACACATCACCACGCGCCGGATCTTGTCGTCGGGCGCCAGCTCGGTTTCGGAATTGCCGTATTGCGCGTCATCCCACAGCACCCGGTGAAAGCTCGACCCGGTGATGAATTCCTCGGCCTTGCTGACCGCCAGCTTGTGCCGCAAGAGCGATTTCGGCGTCATAAGGATCAGCGGCTTGCGGAAGGTCCGGTGAAGCTGCCGGCGCAGGATGTGGAAATAGTTGGCCGGCGTCGTGCAGTTGGCGACGATCCAGTTGTCCTGCCCGCACATGGTCAGGAACCGCTCGAGCCGCGCGGAGGAGTGTTCCGGCCCCTGCCCCTCGTAGCCGTGGGGCAGCAGGCAGGTCAGCCCGGACATGCGCAGCCACTTGGATTCCCCCGACGAGATGAACTGGTCGAACATGATCTGCGCGCCGTTGGCGAAATCGCCGAACTGCGCCTCCCACAACGTGAGCGCGTTCGGCTCGGCGAGCGAATAGCCATATTCGAACCCCAGCACCGCGTATTCGCTGAGCATCGAATCGATGACCTCGTAGCGCCCCTGCCCCTCGCGGACGTGGTTGAGCGGATAGTAGCGCTCTTCGGTGTCCTGGTTGATCAGCGCGGAATGGCGCTGGCTGAAGGTGCCCCGCGCGCTGTCCTGCCCGGCGAGGCGCACCGGAAAGCCCTCGGTCATGAGCGAGCCGAAGGCAAGCGCCTCGCCGGTTGCCCAGTCGAACCCCTCGCCAGTCTCGAACATGCGCGCCTTGGTCTCGAGCAAGCGCTGCACCGTCTTGTGCAGCGGAAAGCCCTCGGGCGCGGTGGTGATGGCGCGGCCGATCTCCTCGAAGGTCTCCTTCTCGATCGCCGTCGGCCCGCGTTGGTAGTCCTCATTGTCGCGGTCGAGATGGGACCACTTGCCGTCAAGCCAGTCGGCCTTGTTCGGCTTGTAGTTGGCGCCGGCCTCGAACTCGTCCGAAAGGTGGGACTGGAACGCGGCCTTCATGTCCTCGACCTCGCCCTCGGGGATCAGCCCGTCATTGACCAGCCGCTCGGTATAGAGGCTGAGCGTGGTCTTCTGCTTCTTGATCTTCTTGTACATGAGGGGATTGGTGAACATCGGCTCATCCCCCTCGTTATGGCCGAAGCGGCGATAGCAGATGATGTCGATCACCACGTCCTTGTGGAACTTCTGCCGGAACTCCGTGGCCACGCGCGCGGCGTGCACGACCGCCTCGGGGTCGTCGCCGTTGACGTGGAATATGGGCGCCTCGACCATCAGCGCGATATCCGTGGGATAGGGGCTCGAGCGGCTGAAATGCGGCGCGGTGGTGAACCCGATCTGGTTGTTCACCACGATATGCATCGTGCCGCCGGTGCGGTGCCCCTTGAGGCCGGAAAGGCCGAAACACTCGGCCACCACGCCCTGCCCGGCGAATGCCGCGTCGCCATGCAGCAGGATCGGCAGCACCTTGGTGCGGTCCTCGTCGTTGAGCTGGTCCTGCTTGGCCCGCGCCTTGCCCAGCACGACGGGGTTCACCGCCTCCAGATGGCTGGGATTCGCGGTCAGCGACAGGTGCACCTCGTTGCCGTCGAACTCGCGGTCGGACGAGGCGCCGAGGTGGTATTTCACGTCGCCCGAGCCGTCCACGTCCTCGGGCTTGAAGCTGCCGCCCTGGAATTCGTGGAAAATCGCGCGGTAGGGCTTGCCCATCACGTTGGCCAGCACCGACAGCCGCCCGCGGTGGGGCATGCCGATGATGATCTCCTCGACGCCAAGGCTGCCGCCGCGCTTGATGATCTGCTCCATCGCCGGGATCAGCGACTCGCCCCCGTCAAGGCCGAACCGCTTGGTGCCCATGTATTTCACATGCAGGAATTTCTCGAGCCCCTCGGCCTCGACCAGCTTGTTCAGGATCGCCTTGCGGCCCTCGCGGGTAAAGCCGATCTCCTTGCCGTAACCCTCGATCCGCTCCTTGAGCCAGTTGGCCTCGTCGGGGTCCGAGATATGCATGTATTGCAGCGCGAAGGTGCCGCAGTAGGTGCGCCGCACCAGCTCCAGGATCTCGCGCACCGAGGCGATCTGAAGGCCCAGAACGTTGTCGATGAAGATCGGGCGGTCCATGTCCGCATCGGTGAAGCCGTAGGATTTCGGGTCGAGCTCGGGGCGATAGGGCTGGTCGCGCAGGCCCAGCGGATCGAGATCGGCCACCAGGTGCCCGCGGATGCGATAGGCGCGGATCAGCATCAGCGCGCGCACCGAATCGAGCACCGCGCGCTGGATCACCTCGTCGCTGACCTCGACGCCCTTCTCATGCGCCTTGCCGGCGATCTTCTTGCCGACCTCCGCCGGGCCGGGCTCGTCCGGCCATTCGCCGGTCAGCGCGCCGGTCAGGTCGTCCTCGGGCATCGGCGGCCAGTCGGGCCGCGCCCAGCTTGGCCCGGCGGCCTCTTGCTGGACCGCGCGATCATCATCGCCCAACTGCGAAAAGAACGCGCGCCATGCCTCGTCCACGGCGTCCGGGTCGCCCGCGTAGCGCGCGTAGAGCTGTTCGAGATACTCGGCGTTCTGCCCCTGCATGAAGCTGGACGCGTGAAACTCGTCGTTGGGGGATTGGTTGGTCATTTGCTTACCTCATGCGGGCCGCGGCCCATCAGTATCGGAACGTTCTTGGTGCGCCGGCGCCGCCGGCCGCGTCATGCGGCGGGCGGCGGGCCGTAGGCGTTGGTCTCGGGGTCAGAGGGGCGGGTCAGCCACCAGATGTAGATCACCGCCAGCACCAGTTGCACGATGCCCAAAATGGCCATCAGCCCCATGCTCCCCATGCTGGGCGCGCTGGTGAGCTGCCCGTCCTCCACCACCGGCGCGGCGGGCATCAGGAACATGCTGATCAGCCCCACGGCGACGGGGATGAAGATATACCACCCCGGCCGCCCGGTATCCTGCAACCGACGGTACCCCGCGGCGGTGACCGGCACGATCACGGCGAGGATATAAAGGAGGTAGACGATGCTGCCCAGGAAGGACGCTATGATCGCGCCAAGCACGTAGGCGAGGAAGAACCACCAGTATTCCGGGCGCGAGGCCCGGCCGCTGAACTGAACGTATTTCTGGGTGAGGCAGGTTTTTACGGCTTCGGGGAATCCCATGTCGTTGCGTCCTTTCGGTCTGGTCGTCGGTCAGTCGGGTTTCGGCTGCTCTGTCCGCCCGGAGCGGTTCGTGACTTGGCTGGCGCCCGGCAGGGCGCGGCGCGTTCTGGCTCTTCTCATCCGATCGCCTCCATCACCGCCTCGCCAAGCCCCGCGGGACTGTCGGCGACGACGATGCCGGCCTTGCGCATCGCCTCGATCTTGTCCTCGGCGCCGCCCTTGCCGCCGGCGACGATGGCGCCCGCGTGGCCCATGCGCCGGCCCGGCGGCGCGGTGCGCCCGGCGATGAACCCGGCGACGGGCTTCCAGCGGCCCGCCTTCTTCTCGTCGATGAGGAACTGCGCGGCGTCCTCCTCGGCCTGCCCGCCGATCTCGCCGATCATGATGATGCTCTCGGTCTCGTCGTCGGCGAGGAACCATTCCAGCACGTCGATATGCTCGGTCCCCTTGATCGGGTCGCCCCCGATCCCCACGGCGGTCGACTGCCCGAGCCCGAGATCGGTGGTCTGCTTCACCGCCTCGTAGGTCAGCGTGCCGGAACGGGACAGAACCCCGCAGGAGCCGCGCTTGTGGATATGGCCCGGCATGATGCCGATCTTGCACGCATCGGGCGTGATGACGCCGGGGCAGTTGGGGCCCACAAGACGGGATTTGGAGCCTTCCAGCGCCCGCTTCACGCGCATCATGTCGAGAACGGGGATGCCTTCGGTGATGCAGATGATGACCTCCATCTCCGCGTCGATCGCCTCGAGGATGGAATCGGCGGCGAAGGGCGGCGGGACGTAGATCACGGACGCGTTCGCCTGCGTCTCCGCCCGCGCCTCGTGAACCGAGTTGAACACCGGCAGGTCGAGATGCGTCTGCCCGCCCTTGCCGGGCGTCACGCCGCCGACCATCTTCGTGCCGTAGGCGATGGCCTGCTCGGTGTGGAACGTGCCCTGACTGCCGGTGAGGCCCTGACAGATCACGCGGGTGTTTTCGTCGATCAATACCGCCATGTGTCTTCCGTCTCCTGTTCGGGCGCCGCGGCCCCCTTTTCATGAATTTCCCTTGCCGCCGCTCAGGCGGGCGCGCCGTTGCGCCATGTCGATACGCCCTGTGGACCGGACCACATGCACTCATAGCCGCCCGGCCCGCTGGTGATCATCACCGCCGTGCCGGAATGGTCGTTGAACAGCGCGCCGCGCGCGCCATCCCCATCCGGATTGGTCCTCAGCGGAGCGCCGAACCGCCCGGTGGCGGCGGCCGCGCGCTCTGCCGCCGCCGCGCTTTGCGCGCCGCAAACCGCCTGCGCGCCGGCGCCCGCGGCGGAACTCTGCGTCACCATCCGCTCCGCCACCTGCCCCGAGGTCGCATAGGTCACGTGCGGCTCGCTCTGCGGGCCGTTGCGCACCGGGAAGTCGGCGCCGAACCAGCCGCAGCCCGAAAGCCCGAGCGCCAGAAGCGCGACGCCGCCCGCCTTGATCGTCATGTGCATGATCGCGTTCTCCAATCTGTCCCCGGCGCGGCGCAGGTCCGCGCGTCCCGGTCCCGAGACGCCGTCACGAGGTTCGTCCGCCCGGAATGCCGCGCGGGCTCCGGCCGGCCCGGGGCTCCGCCCGTTCGACGCTCGAAAGGTCCCCCGGACCTTTCATCGGCTGCGCCGGATCGCGTCTCACCCCTTCACCGCCTTCACGATCTTCTGCGCGCCGTCCTTCAGATCGTCCGCCGCGATCACGTCCACGTCCGAATTGTTGAGGATCTCCTTGCCCTTCTTCACGTTGGTGCCCTCCAGCCGCACCACCAGCGGCACCTTGAGACCCACCTCCTTCACGGCCGCCACCACGCCTTCGGCGATCACGTCGCAGCGCATGATGCCGCCGAAGATGTTGACGAGTATCCCCTTCACATGCGGGTCGGAGGTGATGATCTTGAACGCCTCGGTCACCTTCTCCTTGGTGGCTCCGCCCCCCACGTCAAGGAAGTTGGCCGGCTCCGCGCCGTAGAGCTTGATGATGTCCATCGTCGCCATGGCAAGGCCCGCGCCGTTCACCATGCAGCCGATCTCGCCGTCCAGCGCGATGTAGTTGAGGTCGTATTTCGACGCCTCCAACTCCTTGGGGTCCTCCTCGGTCGTGTCGCGCAATTCGTTGATGTCCGAATGGCGATAGAGCGCGTTGGAATCGAACCCCATCTTCGCGTCGAGACATTTCAGATCGCCCTTGTCGGTGACGATCAGCGGGTTGATCTCGAGCATCTCCATGTCCTTCTCGATGAACATCTTGTAGAGGATGCCCATCAGCCGCACGCATTGCTTCACCTGCGCGCCTGAAAGCCCGAGGTTGAAGGCGATGCGCCGCCCGTGGAACGGCTGGTAGCCGGTCGCGGGATCGACCGAGAAGCTCAGGATCTTCTCGGGCGTGCTGGCGGCGACCTCCTCGATGTCCATGCCGCCCTCGGTCGAGGCGACAAAGCTCACCCGGCTGGTCTGCCGGTCCACCAGCAGGGCAAGGTAGAACTCCGTCTCGATGCCGCTGCCGTCCTCGATATAGATGCGGTTGACCTGCTTGCCCTCCGGGCCGGTCTGCTTGGTGATGAGCGTGCGGCCCAGCATCCGCTTGGCCTCGTCCGCGGCCTCCTCGACCGATTTGGCGAGACGCACGCCCCCCTGTTCGCCGGCGCCGGGTTCCTTGAACTTGCCCTTGCCGCGCCCGCCCGCGTGGATCTGCGCCTTGACCACCCAGAGCGGGCCATCCATCTCGCCCGCCGCCGTCTTGGCCTCTTCCGCGCGCAACACGACGCGCCCGTCCGACACCGGCGCCCCGTAGGACCGCAGGAGCGACTTGGCCTGGTATTCGTGGATGTTCATCTGGGCAGTCTCCGCCTTGGGTTCGGTTGCGCCGACTATACCCACAAGATCGGGCCGAGGTTAAACGGCTTTCTCACAGTTTTCGGCATTTGCTCCATATTGCCCGCATTTGTGATCACAGCCCGTTTCGTGTGATCACAAATGCGCGCGCACCCCGAACCGGCAGAATCAGCCGCGTTTCCGGTCGCCCCGCGCGAACCTGCGCCGCGTGCGGAACCAATCGGCGCGGCGCGGCGTTCGTCAGCGAAACGGATGCCCCCCGGGGCGAACTGGACAGGGAGAATCGACAGATGGCGCAGGGCGACGGCCGCGACAATTCCACAATGAAACTGGCGATCATCACGATCATCGCCGTGATCGGCTGGCTCGGCGCGGCCTATTTCGCCGTGACGAAATCGAAGGTCGAAACCCAGATGACCGCCACGGTCGACAACCTCAACAGCGAGGTCGCCAGCTACGAGGAAAGCACCGGCTCGCTCGACGAGGTCAGGACCCGGATCGGAGAACTGCAACCGAAGCTCGACGACCTGAAGACCCAGGAAGATGAGGCCCGCGCGAAGCTGGACGACCTGGAGCCGGCCGTCGCCGATCTCCAGGCCACGCATGATCAGCTCTCCAGCGACATCGCCGCCGGCGAGGAAAAGCTGAGCAGGCTCGAGGACGAGGCCAGCCCGCTGCGCGAGGAGATCGCCGGCTTCGAGGAGCGCAAGAAGACGCTGGACGACCAGATCGCCGCGCAGACCGACGAACTGGCCAAGGTCAGCGCGCGGCTGGAAGAGGCGCGCCAGCAGGAAAACGAATTGCGCGAAACCCAGGCGAAGCTCACCGAGGAAAACGCCGCGCTCACCGACAAGCTGGCCGAGGCCCAGGAACGCGTCGCCGAGGCGACCGAGAGGGACGCGAAGCTGCGCGAGAACTTCCAGGCCCGCTCGAGCGAGCTCGAACAGATGACCGCGCGGCATGACGCGCTCGAGGGCGAAATCGCCGACATGCAGACGCGCCGGACCCAATTGAAAGAGGACGTCGCGGCGGCCAGCAAGCAGCGCGCCGATGTGCAGGACCTCGTCACGCGGCTGACCGAAGAGGTCAAGACCCGCAGCGACCGCCTGTTGCAGATCGAACAGCGCATCGCGGAGTTGAACGAGACCGATGGCGCCAGCGCGGCCACGCAGGAAGGCGAAAATTCCTCCGCCGGTGCAGAGCGCGCAGAGCCCCAGGGCGAGGCGTCCGAAGACGCCGGCACAGACAATGGGAACGACGGCGGGACTTCCCCGAACGCGACGGAGTCCGGGGGCGAGGCTCAAAATGACGCCGCCGACACGACCCGCGACGACCCAAGTCAGACGCCCAACGCCGACACTCCGCAGGACCAGCCGGCTGACCAGTCCGCAACCGACGCGCAGGACGCCACCGCCAATCCGCAGGACGACGCGCCCGAAGGCGCCGAAGCGGCGGAGTCCGAGGCCAACGGCGACGCCGCGCCCGACCCGGAAGAAGATCCCGAACAGGCCAACTGAGCGGCGCGCAGCGGAACACCGTGGACAAGGCGCGCAGGACATTCGCTACAGTTCCGACCCGAGGACAAGCAGAATGGCCTACTGCAAGCGCCACCTGCCCTGATCATGCCGCGCCGGCCTCAGCCTCCGGTCGTCACGCGCCCCTTCACCAGTTCTTCGCGCACCTCCATGCGCGGGCGCCAGTCATAATGGTCGTCTTTCGGCGTGCGCGCCCAGTAAAGCGCGCCGCCATGGCGCCACGGGTCAAGCACGATCCCCTCTTCGATCGTCCCGCCGCGCCGGCTGATGACGACCGAATGATGGATGATCCGGAACGGCTTGGGCGGCGAGATGGCCCAATGCACCGTCAATGTGCGGAAACGCTCCTGCTTCAGGCGCTTGCTCAGATCCTCGGTCCAGTCGTTGCACAGGCCCCGCTCGCGCAGGCCGTGAATGACCTTGGCGTTGTGAACCAGCGGCGGATCGGTGACGCCGTATTCCCGGGCGAGTTGCAGCGAATAGCCATAGGCGATCCGCGCCGCCCGCTCGGCCTCATCGGGCGCGACCTCCGGACCCAGCGCCCGGATCTCCGCCGCCAGCGCGGCGACGTCGTCCGGCCCGCCGCCGGGCTTCACCGTGGCGCAACCGCCCGTCGCCGCGACCAAAGCCGCGACCAGCATCCATGCAAGCGTCCTGATCATCGCTACCCCGCCCCATCCGACAAGAAGACCCCGAAGTTATCCTTCGGAACCTCCCGGGACACAACCCGGTCGGAGACGCGCATCATACGCCGCGGCCAGGGCGCAGGCCGGGCGCGGGCGATGAAGGACGCCGCCCTGTCAGGGCGGCGCCGCCGGCGTCAGGCCTTCCTGCGCCGCCGCGCGACCCAGCCCATCAGGCCCAGCCCGCCGACAAGAAGCGGCAGCGAGGCCGGAATCGGGACCGGGGTGGCCGTCGCGCCCGCGACATAGAACTGGTTGGCGCTGCTGCCGCCGTAAGCGAACGTGATGCTGGTGATGCCGCTGAAGGTCGCGGCGGAGGCAGCACCGAACGTCGTCTCGCCGATCGCCATGAGATCGGTCCCGATCCTGAGCGTATCCGTGGCCGAGACGGGATTGTGATCGGCATTGAAGAAGGACAAGCCCAGGAGATCGACCATCGTGTCGAATGTCAGCGTGACGCTTTCGCCGCTGGTGACGTTGTCGTCACTGCTCGGTTTGCATTGTGCGTCGCCAGTCAGAACCTTGCACACGCCCAGACCCGCCGGTTTTCCGCCCGACAGATCGTCGAAATAGGCGAAATGCGACGAGCTGAAGGTCACGTTCAGGAAGCCGGTATTGACATTGTTGATCGTGGTGCCGTCGGCGACGCCGCGTTCATCTCCAAACGCTTCGGCCACGAAATCGAGCGTCGCCGCGCCGGCCCCCGTGGCGGCCAGGCCGGCGACGAGCGCCGCCGCAATTACCCTGCTTATCATTGATTCTCTCCCCTGGATGTAAATGAAGTAACTTGAAATTACCGAACCCCCGGCCTCTTTCGGGTCAGATCGTCCGGCAATGGGTCTTAAGTGTGTTACATAATACAAAGAGAGGGCTACCAGATCAATAGCTACAGCCTACGCGGTAGCGACGCGGCCCGGCTGCATTCACCGGCTGTCGCGCGCAACCGCGGACCCCGGCGCAAGGGCCGGCCGGAAATGGCCGGCCCCGTCTCCTGTGCGCTCGCGTCAGCCCAGCGCGCCGTCGATTTCCTTGCACGCCTTGACGAGGCCCTTCACCGCGTCGACCGACTTGTCGAACATGGCCTGTTCGTCCTTGTTCATCGCGATCTCGATCACCCGCTCGATGCCGCCGGCGCCGATCACCGTGGGCACGCCCACGTAGAACCCGTCAAGCCCATAGGCCCCGTCCACATGCGCCGCGCAGGGCAGCACGCGCTTCTGATCCTTCAGGTAAGCCTCGGCCATCTCGATCGCCGAGGTCGCCGGCGCGTAATAGGCGCTCCCGGTCTTCAGCAGGCCGACGATCTCCGCGCCGCCGTCGCGGGTGCGCTGCACGATCGCGTCGAGCTTCTCCTGCGTCGTCCAGCCCATCTTCACGAGGTCCGGCAGCGGGATGCCCGCCACGGTCGAATAGCGCGTGAGCGGCACCATCGTGTCGCCATGCCCGCCAAGGACAAAGGCCGAAACGTCGCGCATGCTCACCCCGAACTCTAGGCTCAGGAAATGCCGGAACCGCCCGGAATCGAGAACCCCCGCCATCCCGCAGACCTTCTCATGGGGCAGGCCGGAATACTGGCGCAACGCCCACACCATCGCGTCGAGCGGGTTGGTGATGCAGATCACGAAGGCGTCCGGCGCATGGTCGCGGATGCCCTCGCCGACGGCTTTCATGACCTTGAGGTTGATGCCCAGCAGATCGTCGCGGCTCATCCCCGGCTTGCGCGGAACCCCGGCGGTGACAATGCAGACATCCGCGCCGGCGATGTCGGCATAGGACTGCGTGCCCTTCAGCGTGGCGTCGAACCCCCCGGCAGGGCCGGACTCGGAAATGTCGAGAGCCTTGCCTTCGGGGGTGCCTTCGGCAATGTCGAACAGGACGACATCGCCCAGTTCCTTGAGCGCGACGAGATGGGCGAGCGTGCCGCCGATCTGTCCTGCGCCGATGAGGGCGATCTTGGGTCTGGCCATGAGTCTAACTCCGGATGGATGAATTTGCGCCTTGTGCTATCGCACTCCGCGGGTGACGCGCAAGCCGCGATGCCGCGCCCGCGCGGCATGGGCGGCCCGGCTTGCGCAGGCCCCATGAGCTGAAAGACCGCGTATAAACTGCTGCACATCTGCCGGTAGGTATGCCCTATCCAAAAAGCAGAGAATGTCAGAAGCCCTCTCGTTTAACCGGAATCTTTTGACTCAGCGATGTGGTCTGGTGCAGTGTCCATACGTTCATAATCCGTTCAGATGCGTTGGAGACTCTCAAATGAATATTTTCAAGGCTCTCAAGAAAATTGCGCTTGCTGCCGCTGTGGCAGCGCTGCCGGTCACTTCGTGGGGCGCTACGGCCGATGCGGTAACTGACCTGACATTAGACTTTAAATTCGAAGGGTTAGTTTCGTTAACGGACGTACGTGGATCCTTTGGGGCGGATCCAATTGCGGGTGCTACCGGTTCTGATGCGCGGAACGTTTTCAATGCTGCTTTTTTCAATTTCAGCTTTGGGTCAGATCTTGGCGCTAGCAACATAGCTTCGATAGATAATATTGGAACCTCATCTGGTGATTATTCAGGCTTCTCTGGGTTTATCTTTGGCTCTAATTTCTCGCTACCGGCAACAGATCCTTTATTTGTTCGGATGGAACTTGTGTCTGGTTCTGTTGATCCATTCAGTATTTTCTACCTTGGATTACACGGTGATAACGCAAGCGGTGGTTATGTTTCTCAAAGTCAAAACCCCATTGCGCCCGTTCCGCTCCCCGCAGGCTTTCCGCTGCTCTTAGGCGGACTGGGGCTCTTCGCTTTTGCCGCACGCAGGAAGAAGCAGACGTAGAGGGCATTCCGCCGTCGAAAGAAGCGGTTGCCGAGAAGGACAGCAAGAACCTGTTGCTCTTCAGCTGAAGATAGCAAAGCGAATATTTCCACTTTCGCCGTGCTTCAACGAATTGCGAAAACGCCTGAAACGCGAAAGGGCCGCCCTCGACGGGCGGCCCTCGAAATGGTCATAGGGGTTCGGCTTAGCCTTCGTATTCAGGCTGCGACTCGAGCGTCTCTTCGGTCGCGTCCATATAGACCACGAGCGATCCGTCCTCGCCCTGCCGCATGACCTGCAGCTTGCTGAAGTCGACGGCCACCGGCTTTTCGCCAAGCCCGAGGAAACCGCCCACGTCGATCACGGCCCGAGTGATCTTGCCGTTCTCGACGATAAGTTCGGAAACCTCGCCGATGTCCTCGTCATTCGCGCCATAGACGCTCGTGCCGGTCAGGTCCTCGGTATTGAGGCTGTCGGCCTCTTCCAACGGCACTTCGGTGTAACCTTCGCGCTGGACTTGGGGACGGTTCATCGCGAGCGGCTCAACCGTGTTGTCGTTGGCCTGGGTGGTCTCGTTGGCCACGGACTCCTCGTTCATCGCGGCGTTGTCATCGTCCATCGCGACGTTGTCGTCCTGCGCGTTGTTCTGGTCGGCGTTCTGCTCGGCCGTCACGGCGTCGTCGTCCTGCGCGTTGTTCTGGTTGTTGGTCATGGACTCGTCATCCACGCCCGCACGGCGCTCATACTCCGGAATCGACTCGAGGTTCTCGCGCGTTGCCTTCACCACCAGGAAACGATCGTCCTGGTCGTCATTCTCGCGCACGACCCGGATTTGGTCCATGCGGATGGCGACGTCGCGCTCGCCCATGCCGAGGAACCCGCCGATCCCGAGAATGACGGCGTCGACATTGCCGTCCTTGCTGATGATGATGTCGTTGACCTCGCCGATGTCATCCCAGTTCTCGTTGGCGCCGGCTTCCACCGCCGCGCCGGATTCAAAGTCCTGATCGCTGCGGTACACCCGCATCCCGATCAGTTCCGAGCCATAGAACTGGCCTGCCGAGGATTCGACCGGCGTATCCCAGTTCATGTTGCCGTCGGTGTCGGCGAAACCCGCCGAACCCATCGCGAGAACAATCGCGGTCGTTGTCAGAAAACGTTTCATTGTCACCCTCATACATCTGGTTCAATCTGTCGCCGAGGCTCTTGCCCCGGTCTGCATTGGCAACGCCGCCGGCGGGATCGGGTTCCCCGCGGCTCCACATTTTTCGTCGCCCGCCCGGCGCCGCGCTGTTTCTGCTGAATTTTCCCGTGCGGAAAGATCACGCCGCGGGTTCCGGGCCCTCTGACGCCGCCCCGCGCCGCGAAGGGACTTGAACCGGGCGGGGCAATGATGGCATGGCTGCGCAACCATCACACCCGCCACAGCAAGGAGAGGCGCATGGACGCGGCCAGCCATCCCTACCGTTCGGTGCTCTACATCCCCGGCGCGAAGGACCGCGCGCTCGACAAGGCGCGCGATCTGCCCACGGACGCGATCATCTTCGATCTCGAGGACGCCGTCGCGCCGGACGCCAAGGCCGGCGCGCGCGAGACACTGGCCGCCGCGCTCGGCCAGGGCGGCTATGGCAAGCGGTTCCGCATCGTGCGGATCAACGCGCTCACCACCGACTGGGGGCTCGACGACGCGCGCGCGCTGGCCGACGCGGACGCGGACGCGATCCTGCTGCCCAAGGTCGACGCGCCCTCGGACGTGGACCGGCTGGTTGAACTGCTGCCCGCCCGCATGGGCGTCTGGGTGATGATGGAAACTGCGCAGAGCATCATGAACGCGCGCGCCATCGCCGCGCATCCGCGCGTGGGCGGACTGGTCGCGGGCACCAACGACCTCGCGCGCGAACTCGGCTGCCGCGCGCGCGCCGACCGGCTGCCGCTGATGCTGTCGCTGCAACAGATCGTGCTGGCCGCCCGCGCCGCGCGGATCCCGGCCATCGACGGGGTCTACAACAAGTTCCGCGACGAGAACGGGCTCGCGAGCGAATGCGAACAGGGCCGCGACCTCGGCTTCGACGGCAAGACGCTGATCCACCCCGCCCAGCTCGCCATCGCCAACGCGGCCTTCGCCCCGGACGAGGCCGAGATCGACCTCGCCCGCCGCCAGATCGAGGCGTTCGAGGCCGCGGGCGGCGGCGTCGCCGTGGTCGACGGCGCCATCGTCGAGAACCTGCACGTCGTCACCGCGCGCCGCACGCTGGCCCGCGCCGACGCCATCGCGACGTTGGAGGGCTGAGCATGGGAACGCTCCTGCTGATCCTCGGCGTCGCGCTCTGGGCCGCGGCCCATCTCTTCAAGCGCCTCGCCCCGGCCGCGCGCGAAAGCATGGGCGACGCGGGGCGCGGGGCCGTCGCGCTCGCCGTGCTGGGCAGCGTGGCGCTGATGGTGATCGGCTACCGCATGGCCGACGGCGCCTATTTCTGGGGCCGCACGCCGGCGATGGTGGGGCTGAACAACCTGCTGATGCTTCTGTCGGTCTACCTCTTCGCCGTCGCCGGCGCAAAGACGGCGCTGGCGCGGCGGATGCGCCACCCGATGCTTGGCGCGGTCAAGGTCTGGGCGCTGGCGCACCTTTTGGTCAACGGCGACACGCCTTCGTTCATCCTGTTCGGCGGGCTGCTGGCCTGGGCCGTGGCCGAGGTGATCCTCATCAACCGGGCGCAGCCGCACTGGACCCCGCCCCCGCCCGCATCGAAGCGCAAGGAAATCATCGTCCTGATCGCCGCGATCGTCGTCTATCTCGCAATCGCCGCCGCGCATTACGCGCTCGGCTATCCAGTCTTCGGGTGACCGCCATGAAACTCTACCGACTCCTGACCGCTGAGGACAGCTCGGCCTTCTGCCACAAGGTGACCGAGGCGCTGAACAAGGGCTGGGAGCTTTACGGCAGCCCGACCTACGCCCATGATCCCCTCAGCGGCGCCATGCGCTGCGGGCAGGCCGTCATCAAGGACGCGCCGGGCGAATATACCCCGGACACGAAGCTCAGGGCGCAGTGATGACCAAGACCAACCCGGGCCGCTTCTTCGAGGATTACCAACCGGGCGAGGTGATCCCCCACGCGGTCCCGCGCACCGTCGGGGCGGGCGAACGCGCGCTTTACCATGCGCTCTACCCCGCGCGGCACGCGCTGGCCTCCTCGGACGAATTCGCCCGCGCCTGCGGGCTGCCCGCCGCGCCGCTCGACGACCTCGCCGCGTTCCACGTCGTTTTCGGCAAGACCGTGCCGGATATCTCGCTCAACGCGCTGGCGAACCTGGGCTATGCCGAGGGGCGCTGGCTGCGCCCGGTCTGGCCGGGCGACACGCTCTCGGCGACGTCCGAGGTGATCGGGCTGAAACAGAACTCGAACGGCAAATCGGGCGTCGTCTGGGTGCGCACCGAGGGGCGCAACCAGAAGGACGAGGTCGTGCTCGACTACGTCCGCTGGGTCATGGTGCGCAAACGCGAAACCGGCGGCGACGCGCCCGCCCCGGTGATCCCCGAACTGAAACCCGCGCTCGCGGCGGGCGATCTCGTCATCCCCGAGGGGCTCGACTTCACCGGCTACGATTTCGCGCTGGCGGGCGAACCGCACCGCTGGGGCGATTACGCGCCCGGCGAGGTGATCGACCATGTCGACGGCGTCACCATCGAGGAAGCCGAACACATGATGGCCACCCGCCTGTGGCAGAACACCGCGAAAGTGCATTTCGACGCCACCGCGCGCGAGGGCGGCAGGCGGCTGATCTATGGCGGGCACGTCATCTCGCTCGCGCGGGCGCTCAGCTTCAACGGGCTGGCCAACGCGCAGATGATCGCGGGGCTGAACGGCGGCGCCCACGCCAACCCCTGCTTCGCGGGCGACACCGTGCGCGCCTGGTCCGAGGTGCTGGACCGCGCCGAAACCGCCGCGCCGGGCGTCGGCGCGCTGCGCCTGCGGCTGGTGGCGACCAAGGGCGGCGCGCCGGGCGAATTGCGCGACGCGGACGGGAAATACCTGCCCGACGTGCTGCTCGACCTCGACTACTGGGCGCTCGTCCCCACCTGATCCCGCGCCGCGCGGTTGCGCCGTCACGGGCGCGATCGCGACTTTCCCGCGCGCCGGCAAAGCCCGCAGATTTCCGGCGTTTGGGGGTGCGCTTGCGTGACAGCCGCGCTAAAACAGGTCACATAAGGCCAGCCGATCCCCGGCGGCGCCCCCGCGGGAGGCCAGCCGCCGCCAGCCAGAGGAAGGGAAACACGCCCATGTCCGATGCGAACCAGACCGAACGTCCGCTATCACCATTCATGATCGGGCCGTATTACCGCCCGCAGATGACCTCGATGTCCTCGATCCTGACGCGGATCACCGGCAACGGGCTGATCGTGGCCGTGCTGCTCATCGTGTGGTGGCTGCTGGCCGCGGCGACCGGGCCGGAATATTTCGAGACCGCCAACGCCTTCGTCACCTCCTGGTTCGGCGACCTGGTGTTCACCCTCTCGCTCTGGGCGATCTGGTATCACTACCTCGCCGGTCTGCGGCATCTGCTCTTCGACGCCGCGCGCGGCATGGACATCGTCACCGCCGAGCGGCTGGGCTGGGCCTGCGTCATCGGGTCGGTCGTGCTGACCATCCTGACGCTCATCATCATCTGAGGAGGCACGCCATGCGTTTCATCACCCCCCGCAAGCTCGCCAAGGGGCGCGGCGCCGCCGGCTCCGGGACCGAGCATCACTGGTACATGACCATGAGCGCGGTCGGCCTCGCGCTGATCGTGCCGACCTTCCTCTACATCTTCGGCAGCACGCTCGGCGGCACGCGCGAAGAGGTGCTGGCCACCTTCTCGCACCCCGCCGTGGCGATCCTGACCGGGCTGGTGCTGTTCGTCGGGCTCGAACATTTCCGCAAGGGCGCGATCATGATGATCGAGGATTACTGGCGCGGCTCCACGCGCAAGGTGCTCATCATGAGCGTGACGGTGCTGACCTACGGCGCGACGGCCACCGGCCTGTTCGCCCTTGCGAAAATCGCGATTTGAGGAACGATCCGATGGCCGAATACGAATACGAGACGCATGATTACGACGTGGTCGTGGTGGGCGCCGGCGGCGCCGGGCTGCGGGCGACGCTTGGCATGGCCGAACAGGGGCTGCGCACCGCCTGCGTGACCAAGGTGTTCCCGACCCGCTCTCACACCGTGGCCGCGCAGGGCGGCATCGCCGCGTCGCTCTCCAACATGGGGCCGGACAACTGGCAGTGGCACATGTATGACACCGTCAAGGGCGGCGACTGGCTCGGCGACACCGACGCGATGGAATACCTCGCCCGCGAGGCGCCCAAGGCGGTTTACGAGCTCGAACATTACGGCGTGCCCTTCTCGCGCACCGAAGAGGGCAAGATCTACCAGCGCCCCTTCGGCGGGCACACCACCGAATTCGGCGAAGGCCCGCCCGTGCAGCGCACCTGCGCCGCCGCCGACCGGACGGGACACGCGATCCTGCACACGCTCTACGGCCAGAGCCTCAAGCAGAAGGCCGAATTCTACATCGAATACTTCGCCATCGACCTCGTGATATCCGACGACGGCGCCTGCACCGGCGTCGTCTGCTGGAAGCTCGACGACGGCACGATGCACGTCTTCAACGCCAAGATGGTCGTGCTGGCCACCGGCGGCTATGGCCGCGCGTTCTTTTCCGCCACCTCCGCGCATACCTGCACCGGCGACGGCGGCGGCATGGTCGCGCGCGCCGGGCTGCCGCTTCAGGACATGGAATTCGTGCAGTTCCACCCCACCGGCATCTACGGCGCCGGCTGTCTCATCACCGAGGGCGCGCGCGGCGAGGGCGGCTACCTCACCAACTCCGAGGGCGAGCGCTTCATGGAACGCTACGCCCCGCAATACAAGGATCTGGCGCCGCGCGACTACGTCAGCCGGTCGATGACGATGGAAATCCGCGAGGGGCGCGGCGTGGGCAAGGACGGCGATCACATCCACCTGAACCTCAGCCACCTGCCCGCCGAGGCGCTGCACCTGCGCCTGCCCGGCATTTCCGAATCCGCGCGCATCTTCGCCGGCGTCGACGTGACCAAGGAGCCGATCCCGGTCCTGCCCACCGTGCATTACAACATGGGCGGCATCCCGACCAACCACTGGGGCGAGGCGCTGAACCCGACTGCTGACGACCCCAACGCCATCGTGCCCGGCCTCATGGCCGTGGGCGAAGCGGGCTGCGCCTCGGTCCACGGGGCGAACCGGCTGGGGTCGAACTCGCTTATCGACCTCGTGGTGTTCGGCCGCGCCGCCGCGATCCGCGCCGGCGAGGTGATCGACCGCGACAGCGCCGCGCCGGACGCCGACGCCGCGCAGATCGACAAGATCTTCGACCGCTTCGACGGCATCCGCCACGCCAAGGGCGGCACGCCCACGGCCGAGCTGCGCACCGAGATGCAGAAGACCATGCAGGCCGACGCCGCCGTGTTCCGCACCTCCAAGACGCTCGCCGAGGGCATCGACAAGATGCACGACATCGCCGCCAAGCTGGACGACCTGCACGTCACCGACCGCAGCCTCGTGTGGAACACCGACCTGATGGAGACGCTGGAGCTGACCAACCTCATGCCCAACGCGCTCGCCACGATCTACGGCGCCGAGGCCCGCCACGAAAGCCGCGGCGCCCACGCGCACGAGGATTACGAGGAGCGCGACGACGAGAACTGGCGCGTCCACACCATCGCCCGCGTGCACGGCAACGACGTTGAGCTCAGCTACCGCCCGATCATCGAGGATCCGCTGACCACCGAAAAACAGGGCGGCATCCCGCTCAATAAGATCGCGCCGAAGGCGCGGACGTTCTGATGCGCCTCGCGCCCGCGTCCGCGCTCGCGGCGCTGCTGGCCGCGACCGGCTGCACGGCGGCCAACGACGCGGCCGACGCCATCGCGCGCGACCGGGCCAAGACGGTCGTGAACGGCGTGGTGCAACAGCGGTTCCCGGGCGTCAACGCCGCGCCGGTGACCGACTGCATCATCGACGCCGCGAGCGCGGGCGAGATCCTGTCGATCGCCCGGGCCTCCGTCTCCGGCGTGACGGATGAGACCGCACGGGACGTGATCGCCATCGCGCAGCGCCCCGAGGCCGTGGAATGTATCGCCCGCAACAGCCTCGCGCTGATGGGCAACTGAAGGAGTAGACGCTCATGGTTCAACTCACCCTTCCCAGGAACAGCCGCATCACCACCGGCAAGACATGGCCCAAGCCCGAGGGCGCCGCCAACCTGCGCAAGTTCAGCATCTATCGCTGGACGCCGGATGACGACGACAACCCGCGGATGGACACCTATTTCGTCGACATGGACGATTGCGGCCCGATGGTTCTCGACGCGCTGATCAAGATCAAGACCGACATCGACCCGACGCTGGCCTTCCGCCGCTCCTGCCGCGAAGGCATCTGCGGCTCCTGCGCGATGAATATCGACGGGATCAACACGCTCGCCTGCATCTACGGCATGGACGAGATCAAGGGCGACGTGAAGATCTACCCGCTGCCCCACATGCCCGTCGTGCGCGACCTGATCCCCGACCTCACGCATTGGTACGCGCAACACGCGTCCATCAAGCCCTGGCTGCAGACCGAGACCAACCCGCCCCAGCGGGAATGGAAGCAATCCATCGAGGACCGCGAAAAGCTCGACGGGCTTTATGAATGCGTCATGTGCGCCTGCTGTTCGACCGCCTGCCCGAGCTACTGGTGGAACGCCGACCGGTTCCTGGGACCGGCCACGCTGCTGCACGCCTATCGCTGGATCATCGATTCCCGCGACGAAGCCACCGGCGAACGGCTGGACGATCTCGAGGATCCGTTCAAGCTCTACCGCTGCCACACGATCATGAACTGCACCAAGACCTGTCCCAAGGGCTTGAACCCCGCCAAGGCGATCGCCGAGATCAAGAAGATGATGGTCGACCGCATGGTCTGAGCGCGCCCGCTCGCCGGCGTTAACCATTCCTAAATCTCTGCCGCGATACCGTTAACCTTGATCGGCTCCGGGGAGAAAAGACATGGTGGCGCGCGCCTACACGGTCGCCTTCGAGGGCGTGGAGGCCCGGCAGGTCGAGGTGCAATGCGCCGTCACCGCCGGCGTGCCGGCCTTCTCGCTCGTCGGGCTGCCCGACAAGGCCGTGAGCGAGGCGCGCGACCGGGTGCGCACGGCGCTGACCTCGATGGCCATCGCCCTGCCCAGCAAGCGGATCACCGTCAATCTCAGCCCCGCCGATCTGCCCAAGGAGGGCAGCCATTTCGATCTGCCCATCGCGCTCGCCCTGCTGGCCGCGCTCGAGATCATCCCGAAGGACGCCGTCGAAGGCACCACCTCGCTGGGCGAACTGTCGCTTGACGGCTCGCTGGTCCCCGTGGTCGGCGCCCTGCCCGCCGCGATGGCCGCCGCCGCGGAGGAGCGCACCCTCCTCTGTCCGCATCTCTCGGGGGCCGAGGCGGCCTGGGTCGGCGCCGCCCATGTGATCGGCGCGGCCAGCCTCGCCGACGTTGTGCGCCACTATACCGGCCAGTCGCCCCTGCCCCCGGCCGAACCGGGCGAGGTGCTGCCGCTGCCCGGCGGACGCGACCTGCGCGACGTCAAGGGACAGGAACGCGCCAAGCGCGCGCTCGAGATCGCCGCCGCCGGGCGCCACCACCTAATGATGGTCGGCACGCCCGGCTCGGGCAAATCCATGCTGGCCGCGCGCCTGCCGGGCATCCTGCCCCCCCTGGACGCGCGCGAGGCGCTGGAAACCTCGATGATCCACTCGCTCGCCGGGCTGCTGGATGAGGGCGGCATCAATCGCGCCCGCCCGTTTCGCGAACCACACCACACCGCCTCGATGGCCGCAATCGTCGGCGGCGGGCGCCGCGCCGCGCCCGGCGAGATCAGCCTCGCGCATAACGGCGTGCTCTTCATGGACGAATTCCCCGAGTTTTCCCGCACCGTGCTCGAGACCCTGCGCCAGCCGATTGAGACCGGCGAGGTGATGATCGCGCGCGCCAACGCGCATGTGACCTATCCCTGCCGCTTCATGCTGATCGCCGCCGCGAACCCCTGCAAATGCGGCTACCTGAGCGATCCCACCCGCGCCTGCGCGCGCGCCCCGGCCTGCGGCGAAGATTACCTCGGGCGGGTCAGCGGCCCGCTGATGGACCGCATCGACCTGCGCGTCGAGGTGCCGCCGGTCGAGTTCACCGACCTCGACCTGCCCCCCTCGGGCGACAGCTCGGCCGAGGCGGCAGCGCGGGTGGCGGCGGCGCGCGACGTGCAGGCCGCACGCTTCGCCGACGCCGGGCCCGCGCGGCTCAACGCCGACGCCGAAGGCGCGCTGCTCGACAGCGTGGCCAGCCCCGACGCGGAGGGGCGCGCGCTGCTGCTGAAGGTCGCCGAACGTTTCGGCCTCTCGGCGCGCGGCTACCACCGCGTGCTGCGCGTGGCGCGGACCATCGCCGATCTGGACGGCTCCGCAGAGGTGCGCCGCCCGCATGTCGCCGAGGCCGTGAGCTACCGCATTACAGGCGCGAAAGAGATGTGATCCAGCCTGCCAGCTCGGCCAGGGTCTGGCGCGCTTCGGGCAGGAACGTCTGGAACAGGGGCCAGACATGCGGCAGGTCGCGCTCGATCACGCAGGTGACGTCGACGCCCTGCTCCAGCAGGCGCGCGGCCATGCGGCGCGTATCGTCAGCCAGGATCTCGCTGTCGCTCGCCGTCAGCCAGACCGGCGGCGCGCCGGTGAAATCCGCGTTGAGCGGCGAGGCCCGCGAATCTTCGGCCGGGGCGCCGGCCAGGTACATCGCCGCCATGTCGCCCGCCCGCTCGGCGGGCAGCAGGACGTCGCTCTCGGCATTGGCGCGGATGCTCTCCCCACCGAAGGTCATGTCGGTCAGCGGCGAGAACGCGAAACAGCCCCGCGGCGACGGCAATCCCAGCGCTCTGATCCGCGCCAGCAGCGCGAGGGCAAGCCCGCCCCCCGCGCTGTCCCCGCCAAGGACCACCCCGCCGGGATGATCCATCACCGCGCGATAGGCCGCCAGCGCATCCTCCAGCGCGGCCGGAAACGGGTGCTCGGGCGCGAGACGATACCACGGCAACACCGCGCGCACCCCCGCGAGGACCGCGAGACGCGACAGCATCGCCTTGTGCGTATGCGGCGAGCCAAAGACATAGGCGCCCCCGTGCAGGAACAGCACGATCGCCTCGCCCCGCAACCGCTCCGGCGTCACTTCGAGCGCCTCCACCCCGTCGCCGGGGCGGATCGCGCGATACCGCGCGCCGCGCGCGGGGCGGAAGAACAGCCGCGCCCTGGCCTCGAAACCGCGGCGCAGGCGCGCGGGATCCTGCACGCGGCGCAGTCGGCGCTTTTCGGTGCGCCGCAGCCAGAATCGCAGCAGCGCCGCGCGGCGGCTCATGCGCGCCGCGCCTCGATGGCCTCCCAGATCTTCGCGGCGACGTTTATCCCGTCGAACCGCTCGAGCTCCTGTATGCCGGTGGGCGAGGTCACGTTGATCTCGGTCAGGTAGTCGCCGATCACGTCAATGCCGACGAAAACCTGCCCCTTCTCGCGCAGGCGCGGGCCGATCCGCGCGCAGATCTCGCGGTCGCGCTCGCTCAGCGCGATCTTCTCGGCGCGCCCGCCGACATGCATGTTCGAGCGCGTCTCGCCCTTGGCGGGAACCCGGTTGATCGCGCCCACGGCCTCGCCATCGACGAGGATCACCCGCTTGTCGCCGCGCGCCACGTCCGGCAGGAATTTCTGCACGATCAGCGGCTCGCGGCTGAAGCCGGTGAACAGCTCGTGCAGCGAGGCGAGGTTGCGGTCCGTCTCGCTCAGCAGGAACACCCCCGCCCCGCCGTTGCCGTAGAGCGGCTTCAGGATGACGTCGCCATGCCGGTCCTTGAACGCGCGAATCGTGTCCAGGTCGCGCGCGATGGTGGTCGGCGGCATGAGCTCGGGGAAGTCGAGGATCAGCAGCTTCTCGGGGAAATTGCGCACCCAGAACGGATCGTTGACCACCAGCGTGCCGGGCGCCAGCCGGTCGAGCAGATGCGTGGTGGTGATGTAGAACATGTCGAACGGCGGATCCTGGCGCAGCCAGACCACGTCGAACTCGCCGAGATCGACAACCGTTTCCTCGCCCAGGATCGCGTGATCGCCCCGCACCCGCTGCACCCGAAGCGGCCGCCCCCGCGCCGTGACCCGCCCCTCGTCATAGGCCAGGTGCTCGGGCAGGTAATAGAACATCTCATGCCCGCGCGCCTGCGCCTCCTCGGCCAGGCGGAAGGTGCTGTCCGCGTCGATATCTACCGGCCCGATCGGGTCCATCTGGAACGCAACTTTCATGGGTCTCCCCCGCAATCCTGTCACGCCTACATGCGCCAAGGCCGGTTCGGGCGCAATTCAGAAATGCGAAAACGCGCCCTCCATGATATCGCAGCGCCCCGCGCCGTCCACCACGGCCAGGTCGAAACGCACCTCGCTCAACTGGCCATTCGGGCAGCGCTCCAGGTATTCCGACCCGGCGGCGTGGATGCGGCGCATCTGCTCCGGGCGCAGGCTGGCGATGGCCGCGTCATGCGTGCGGGCCTGCTTGACCTCGGCAAAGACGATCTCATCGCCATCCGCGAGGATCAGGTCGATTTCCCCGCTCGCCCCGCGCCAGCGCCGCTCGAGCAGGCGCAAACCGGCCGCCGTGTAGAGCGCGACTGCGCGCTCCTCCGCCGCAAGGCCGCTGTTATAGGCCCGCCTGCCGCGCGCGCGGCGCGCCACGGGCGGCGCGCGCCGCCCGTCAACCGGATCAAGAAGCACCATCGTCATCATCCTTCTCCGTCCTCTCGGCGTTCAGCCGCAGCGCGGCCTGGTAGACCTGCCGCCGCTTCAGCCCCAGATCACGCGAAACCGCGTCGGCCGCGTCCCGCACCGACATATCACCGATCACCGCCTTCAGCGCCCGTTCTACATCATCGAAGTTAACAGTCCCCTTCCCCGCCCGATCCACCAGCACGACCATCTCGCCCTTGCGCGGATTGCCGGCGATCTCCGCGGCCAGCTCGCCCAGCGTGCCGCGCAGGACCTCCTCGAATTTCTTGGTCAGTTCGCGCGCCAGCGCCGCCTGCCGGTCCGCCCCCAGCACTTCGGCCGCGTCGCGCAGCATCGCCGCCGCGCGCTTGGGCGATTCGTAGAACACCAGCGTCGCCGGCGCGTCCGCCAGTTCCGACAGGGCGGTTTTTCGCTGGCCCGCCGCGCCCGGCAGGAACCCGGCGAACAGGAACCGGTCGGTCGGCAGGCCCGACAGCGTCAGCGCGGTGATCGCCGCCGACGGGCCCGGCGCCGAGACCAGCGGATAACCCTCCTCGATCGCCGCCCGCACGAGGTCAAAGCCCGGGTCGGCGACCATCGGCGTGCCCGCCTCCGAGGCGTAAGCGACTGATTTTCCCGCGCCCAGCGCCTCGATCAGGCGGGGCCGCACCCGCGCGCCATTGTGATCGTGATAGGCGATCAGCGGCCTCTGCCCAAGCGCGACGCCGTGGATCTCCATCAGCTTTCGCAAGGAGCGCGTATCCTCCGCCGCCAGCACATCCGCCGCCCCGAGGATGTCGAGCGCGCGCAGCGTGATGTCGCGCGCCGCCCCGATCGGAGTCGCCACGAGATAGAGCCCGCCCGCCAGTTTCCGCCTGTCGTCAATCACCTCTGGACCCGCATCGCATGACGTTTATTATCCTTCCAGAACCCCACGCGGTCCATCCGCCCAACCCCGAGAAGTGAGAATTCCCACATGTTCGCTGTTTTGCCCACCCCCCGCAAGCTGCTCCGGCATCTGTGCCTCCTGCTCGGAGCGCTCGTCCTCGCCGCCTGCGGGGACGTCTCGCTGAACACCGGCGGCGGCGGCGGCCAGCCGATCCAGCCGGACGCGCCCGTGCCCGTGGCGCTTCTGGCGCCGCTCGGGGCCTCCGGCGCGCAGGAGGCCGCGCTCGCGCGCGATCTCGAGGCGGCGGCGCGTCTCGCCGTGGCGGATCTCGAGGGGGTCAGGATCGATCTGCGCGTCTATGACACCTTCGGACAGGCCGCGGGGGCGCAGCAGGCCGCGCTCGACGCGGTCTCCGACGGCGCCCGGATCATCGTCGGCCCGCTGCACGCCCAATCCGCCAATGTCGCGGCGGTCGCGGTCGCGAACAAGGGCGTGAACGTGCTGGCCTTTTCCAACAACCCGACCGTCGCGGGGGGCAATCTCTTCGTGCTCGGCCAGACCTTCGACGACACCGCGCGCCGGCTGATGGACTACGCCGTGCGCAACGGCAAGCGGCGCGTCGTGACCGTCCATTCCAGCAACGTCGCCGGCGAACTCGGCCGGGACGCCATCGCCAAGGCCGCGTCGGACGCCGGCGCCAGCGTCGTCGCCAACGTGCCCTACCAGTTCTCGCAGGAGGGGGTCGTGGCCGCCGTTCCGCGCGTCACGTCCGCCGTGCGCAGCGCCAACGCGGACGCGCTCTTCATGACCGCGAACACCGCCGGGGCGCTGCCGCTCTTCACGCAGATGCTCCCCGAGAACGGCCTCGCGCCCGGCGACATCCAGTATATCGGCCTCTCGCGCTGGGACGAACCGCCCCAGACGCTCGAACTGCCCGGCGTGCAGGGCGGCTGGTTCGCGATGCCCGACCAGGGGAAATCCCGGACGTTCGAAACCCGCTTCCAGGCCGCCAACGGCAGGTATCCGCACGCGCTCGCCGGGCTTGCCTATGACGGGATCGCCGCCGTCGGCGCATTGGCCAAGAGCGGGCGGCGCGACGCCCTGTCGCGCGCCAGCCTGACCCAGTCGGCCGGCTTCCAGGGCACCGGCGGCGTGTTCCGTCTGCGGAAGGACGGGACCAGCCAGCGCGGCCTGGCCGTGGCCACCATCCGCGATAACCGCGTGGTGATCCTCGACCCCGCGCCGAAGGGCTTCGGCGGAGCCGGGTTCTGACCCAGCCCGCCGACCGCGCCCTCGCGCCCGCGCCTCCCGAAGACGCGCCGACCCTGATCCGCCCCGCCGCCGACATTTTCGACGTCGAAAGGGTCGCGGCGGAGCTCGCGCCGGACGATGACGCGGACGCCGCCGCGATACGTCGGCACGCTGTCGAGGTGCTCGGCGCCGAGATGGCGCGCGGCCGCGCCGCCATCGCCGCCGCGCTCGCCGAACGCCCGCTCGCGGCGCGCGCCGCGATCCGCAGCTACGCCTGGCTCATGGATCGCATCGTCGGCGCCACCTATGAGCTCGCGACCGGGCGGCTGCACCCGAACCCGACGCCCACCGGGGGCGAGCGTCTGTCGGTCCTCGCCGTCGGCGGCTACGGGCGCGGCGAAATGGCGCCCCAGTCGGATATCGACCTGCTCTTTCTCACGCCGTGGAAGATCACCAGCTGGGCCGAGAGCGTGATCGAATCGATGCTCTACATCCTGTGGGATCTGCGGCTCACGGTCGGCCACGCCAGCCGCACCATCCCCGACTGCCTGCGCCTCGCCGAAGAGGATTTCACCATCCGCACGGCGCTTCTGGAAAACCGGCGCGTCACCGGCGACGCGCGGCTCGCGGGGGAGCTCACCCACCGGCTCTGGCACGACCTCTTCAAGTCGAGCGTGCGCGAATTCACCGAGGCCAAGCTCGAGGAACGCGACGCCCGCCACGAGAAACAGGGCGGCCAGCGCTACATGGTCGAACCCAACGTGAAGGAGGGCAAGGGCGGCTTGCGCGACCTGCAATCGCTGTTCTGGATCGCCAAGTACCTGCACCGCGTCACCTCCTCGGCGGAACTCGTGGCGCTCGGCATGTTCACCCGCGAGGAGTTCGATCTCTTCGCCGAGGCCGAGAATTTCCTCTGGGCGGTGCGCTGCCAGCTGCACCTGATCACCGGGCGGCCCAATGACAAGCTGACCTTCGATCTCCAGGTCGAGGTCGCCGATCGCATGGGCTACAAGGACCGCGCCGGGCGCCGCGGGGTCGAGCATTTCATGCAGGACTACTTCCGTCACGCCACGTCCGTCGGCGACCTCACCCGCATCTTCCTGACCAAGCTCGAGGCCGCGCACGTCAAATCCGAACCCCTGCTGCAACGCCTGTTCCGCCGCAAGAAGAAGCTCAAGGACGGCTACAGCGAGGTCAACGGCCGGCTCGCCATCGTCGACGACGCGGCATTCCTGTCGGACCGGCTCAACCTGTTGCGCATCTTCGAGGAGGGGCTGCGCACCGGTCTGCTGATCCACCCCGACGCGATGCTGCTGGTCACCGCGAACCTCGACCTGATCGACGACGATTTCCGCGCCGACCCGGTGGCGGCGAAGCTGTTCCTCGGGCTGCTGCTGAAGCACGGCAACCCCGAACGCGCCCTGCGGCGGATGAACGAGCTCGGCGTGCTCTCCGCGTTCCTGCCGGAATTCGAACCCATCGTCGCGATGATGCAGTTCAACATGTACCACCACTACACGGTGGACGAACACACCATCCAGTGCATCAGCCACCTGAGCCGGATCGAGCGCGGCAAGCTGGTCGAGGAACTGCCCATCGCCTCCTCGATCCTCGAGCGCGGGGTGAACCGCCGGGTGCTCTATGTCGCGCTCCTGCTGCACGACATCGGCAAGGGGCGGGCGGAGGATCACTCGATCCTCGGGGCGCAGATCGCGCGCAAGGTGGCGGCGCGGCTGGGGCTCAAGCCGCGCGAGGTCGACACCGTGGAATGGCTGGTGCGCTATCACCTCCTGATGTCGGACATGGCGCAGAAGCGCGACATCGCCGATCCGCGCACCGTGCGCGACTTCGCCAAGGCGGTGCGGACCAAGCAGCGGCTCGACCTGCTCTGCGTGCTCACCGTCTGCGATATCCGCGGTGTCGGCCCCGGCACCTGGAACAACTGGAAGGCGTCGCTTCTGCGCGCGCTCTACCGCCAGACGCTGCACGCGCTGGAGAACGGGCTCGAGGACATCAACCGCGAACAGCGCGGCTCGGACGCCAAGCGCAACCTGCGCGCCGCGCTCAAGGGTTGGAGCGCGAAGGCCCTCAAACACGAAACCGCCCGCCATTACCCGCCCTACTGGCAGGGGCTGCACGTCACCGCGCACGCCATCTTCGCCCGCCTGCTGCGCGACCTTGACCGCCCCGATTGCACGGACGAGATCGGCATCGACCTGCACCCGGACGAGGATCGCGACGCCACCCGCGCCTGTTTCGTGATGGCCGACCATCCCGGCATCTTCTCGCGGCTCGCCGGGGCGCTGGCGCTGGTGGGCGCCAACGTGGTCGACGCGCGCACCTATACCTCCAAGGACGGCTACGCCACCGCCGTGTTCTGGATCCAGGACGCCGAGGGCAGCCCCTTCGAGGAGGCCCGCCTGCCCCGCCTGCGCAAGACCATCTTCCGCACCCTCACCGGCGAGGTCGTGGCGCGCGACGCCATCGAATCGCGCGACAAGATCCGCAAGCGCGAACGCGCCTTCCGGGTGCCCACGCACATCACCTTCGACAACGAAGGGTCCGAGATCTACACCATCATCGAGGTCGACACCCGCGACCGCCCCGGCCTGCTCCATGACCTGACCCGCACGCTGGCGGCGAACAACGTCTATATCGCCAGCGCCGTGATCGCGACCTATGGAGAGCAGGTGGTGGACACGTTCTACGTGAAGGACATGTTCGGCCTGAAATTCTACTCCGAGGCCAAGCAGACCGCGCTCGACCGCAAGCTCCGCGCCGCCATCAAGGAAGGCGCCCAGCGCGCGCGCGCGTGAGGGCGCCCCCGTAGGGTGGGCATCCTGCCCACCACGCCCCACCGCCGGGCAGCGCCACCCCCGCCGGGCAGCGCCCGACCGTCAAACCAAAGGTTTGCCTCCGGCAAAACGGGCGGGCGCACCGACGCCCGGACGTGGCACTTTATCCCGCCACACCCGTCGAACGTCCACGCGAAGCACAACGCCGCAAAAGCGCCCGCCCGTCGCGCCAAAGGCGCGCCGCCGTTAACCAGCGCACCTCTGGTGCGATGGGCGGTCGGGCGCTGCCCGGCGGCGCGCAAAGCGCGCCTTGATTCCGGGCGAGGGGAGTTCGGTATGGCCGCTATCGGCCCTGAGCTGCCGTTCATGCAATGCGTCAGCGCTGCGCCGCGGCTTCGCCGGACCGGCCTTTTTATGCGTTCCGCGACATTTTCAGTGGGCAAGCGGCAACTTCGCTGCACTTCCGGTCATGCGGCTCTGGCAATTCGATGACGGCCGGATTGAGTCGGTAGAGGCCGGGCCATCAACGTGAGGCGAGATGGGCTTTCCGAGGGAACTTACTTGGCGGGCGACGCGGGCTATTCGCCGCCGCTCCCGCAAGCCATCGCCACCTCAATTAGGGCGAGGCGATCCGCTGACCAGCAGCCCTCCGCCCTCTACGACGACCCCGAAACCAAGAAAGAAGAAGCCGAGTATGAGATAAAGGCGGCCCTCCAGACCCTCGCCAGGTTCAGCACCCGAAGCTTCAACCAGTTGCCAAACACAGACCACCACCACAATCACAGCTACAACTCCGAAAACCACGCGTATCCATGGCCTCCCCAGTTCGGCGAGGACCCAAAGGAAGGCACCGCATGCACTTGTGACGAGGCTGATGATCACAGAGATTGCGAGGAACTGTAGACCGAGAGCAGGAATTGTGAAGTTTAACAACAACGTCAGGATCGCCGATACGACGCTTCCAATAAGGAGAAGCTTGCCGGGAAGACCACTCAGGAGATCGAATATGGCAGGCACAGAAATATGCTCCTACTGAAAAAAGGGAGCCTCGAGCGGTCCAGCAGAAATCAGCTGCATGTCCTCATTCACCAGCAAGATGGCACTCTTGCTCGGCGGTTCCGGAGAGATCGCTGTGAAAGCTGCCATTGTGTCGGTGCGGTACGGAAATTCGAGTACGACATTTTCGGAAGTGTCGACGAACCAGAATTGCGTGTTCTCGACTCCCGCGAGGACGCCTTCCTCCACGACTTCCGAGAAGCTTTCGTATGTCTCAAAGAAGTCTTGAAGTTTTCGTGTTCCGACGACTTTTATGCCGTGCTCTTTCGCGGCTGCCAGAAACTGCTTTTCGGAGATGTGAAGTGCCTCCGGCTGAAATCCGAGGTAACCGCGCGGGCCTGATGCGAGTTCGAGCTCCAGTGCGTCGTCACGGTAGACAAGGATGACCCGGGCGCCTTCGTACCGGCCTTCCTGCAACTCGTCCGGATGCACCAACTCGGTTCCAAAAACGGCGGGTTCCGAGTTGCTGCCGTTCCCGCCAGACGGGGCGTCTCCTTCGAAAGGGGCTGCTGGACTAACCAAGGTTTGGTCAATCGGGACATAGGCAGACGCGGGTTTCCGACCGTCATTGCTTGTCCAGATTGGGGCGGTTGCTTCAAAACCAAAGGTGCCGTAGCGTTTCTGACAGTCTTCATACGGCGGGTCGTAAGATCGGCCGTGCAAAGCGTTTCGGACAATGATTTCGACACCCGGCTTGCGCCAATTGAAGGCCAGTTTCTTGTCGTGCAGATTTTCGATGTAGTACCAGGCGCGGCTGGTCCGGATACCGCGCAGATCATAATCATCGACGTCGCTGCCCCACCGGAAATGCGTTCGTGGGGTCGACCTGGATTCGCCGTGAACATGGCCATAACCCCCATCTTCCTCATCCTGTGCATTTAGATCGCACAAGCTTGAAAAAGCCGGAGACGCGAAGGCAGCAAGACAGACGGCTGCCATTGAAGTTTTTGTGATCATGCGAATCCTCCTTCCCAGCTCTCCGATCAAGGCATTGTAAACCAACGCCCGAATATGACGAAGAACTTCTTCATGTGAGGCCATGCCTCCGGGTGAGGTCTCCGTGGCGCATGATCAGCAGGCCGCGAGAGCAGATTTAGATCCAGTCCGGGCGCGTGGCAGTCATGCGACATCGCAGAGCGCAAGCCGTTAACGGGCAGATCTGAATGTCGGCTCGCACCTTGCTCACAAATTCGCCTCGCCATTGCAGCGAATGACGGCTTCCCACCGATTCTGTTGAAAAACACCGTGTTGCTGACGCAGAAAACTTGGTGGTGAAGGGCGCGCGAGCGCCTTTTTTGTCAGGCTTTGCGCATTTGCTGCGGTGCCGGAAAAATCTTGGCCAGTTTCCGAAGG